>CAWKAF010000001.1:0-33106 GCA_963847465.1 uncultured delta proteobacterium
TTGAGGAGCGCAATCAGCTTCCGCTTTGCGCGGATGTATCGATCGATGCGACCGTTGGCGTGGTCGAGGAATCTGACGATCGCTGCTTGCTCGTCAAGTGGCGGAAGATGAAGCGGAGCGTCAGAAAGGATACATCCGTGAGCTGCAGTCTAGATATCCAGACGCCTTTCGATCGAACCTGAAGCTCCAGTGAAACGCTGATGAGCGTACCACCTCGTGAACGAAGGCCGGCTGCAAAGGCGCGTCTGACCTCACCCGATACACCCCGTAGGCAGAACTGATGATGCCGTGATCCTTCGAGACTCCCAGACCGCCAGCCCACGCCCAGAGGCTGTTGATGACAAGGTCGCCCGGCCAGCAGAGTTTGTAGCCAGTGTACGACTTGGCCTTGAACATCGTGACGGTAGCCGATTTGCGGTGTACGACTCCGCGAGCGGACGAAACGGTCAGGAGTTCCTCTTTGCCGGCCTTTGAGCGTCATCCACGCCGTAAAGCAACGACTTTGCGCGCTTGACGTCCCAATGCTGGGGATGTGTCCGAGCCAGGCAGTCCCGAGTCCTTGTATTCGGAGTACGGCTTGAGGCCGTCGATCATGCCGCTCCCCTTTAAGCAGACCATCAAGCAGCCCCTCGGCTTCTTTCTCGATGGCGAGGATGTCGGCGCTGATTTCTCCAAGCGTGCGCAGCGGCTGCGGCTTGTAGAAGTGGCGCGTGAAGCTGACCTCGTAGCCGATCTTGGTGGCGTCCTCCTTGATCCACGCGTCGGGCGTGTAGGGCAGCACCTCGCGGCGGATGAAGGCCTCGATGCCGCCGTCTTCCAGCAGCGGCACCTGCTCGGTGTCGCGCAGATCGGAGTCGGGCTCGTACTCGACGATCGCGGGCTTGCCGTCCACCGTCGCCTCGAACAGGCCGTGCAGCGGGTCGGCCTTGGCCTTGCCGGGCTTGTGAACCTTGGCGATGACGGGCGGCGCGGTCTCGACGCGCCAACTCACGGCCTTGAGGATGTGCTTCAGGTCGGCGGCGGCGAGCTTGATGTCTAGCCTTCTTGAGCGCGGCATCCACGCGATCGCGGAAGACGTTGTGGTCCTCGAACAGCGCGTCGCCGAGCGCCTCGCGCAGCTTCGTGGCGACTTCGACAAGGCGGCCGTCGCGCTCCCAGGTCTTTGGGTCGAGCAGCTTCTTCTTCTTCTTCTCGGGCAGACCCTTCTTCGGTGCTCGTCGCCCTCTTCGTCGTCGTCTTCGTCTTCGTCGCTGCCCCAGTCGGCCAGGCGCTTCTCCAGCGCGGCGCGAGACCTTGGCGAAGTTGGTGAACAGGTCGTCGCCGAACTCCTCGTAGAGCGCGGCGCGCAGGTCTTCGTCACCGGAGGCGAAGCGCAGCGTCTCGATGGCCTTGAGCGTGAGCTGGCTGTGCAGGCGCAGCGGGCGCTCGACCGTGACCTTCCAGTAGCCGAAGGCGGCGTTGGGGAAAATCTTCGACTCGGGCGTTTCCTTGAAGTCGAGGAAGGTGCGGCTGATGCGCTCGATGTCGTCCGGCGAGAGCTCGCAGTTCTTCTTGCCGAGGTTCTTGCGCAGCGGCTTGAACCACTGGCGTGGCGTCGATGAGCTGCACCTGGCCCTTGCGGTGCGCGGGCTTCCTGTTGGACAGCACCCAGATGTAGGTGGCGATGCCGGTGTTGTAGAAGAGGTTGAGCGGCAGCGCGACGATGGCTTCCAGCCAGTCGTTCTCGATGAGCCAGCGGCGGATGTTGCTCTCGCCCTGGCCGGCGTCGCCGGTGAAGAGCGACGAGCCGTTGTGAACCTCGGCGATGCGGCTGCCGAGGGCGGACTTGTGGTTCATCTTCGACGCCATGTTGGCGAGGAAGAGCATCTGGCCGTCGCTGGAGCGCGTGACGAGCGAAAGCTCCTCGCCCTTGTGCATGACCTTGAAGCGCGGGTCGCGCATCCCGTCCTTGCCGCCCATCGCCTCAAGGTCCTTCTTCCAGCTCTTCCCGTAGGGCGGATTGGAGAGCATGAAGTCGAACTCCTGGGCCGGGAAAGCGTCGTGCGAAAGCGTGGACCATTCCGCGCCGCCGACGATGTGGTCGGCGCTCTCGCCCTCGCCCTTGAGCAGCATGTCCGCCTTGCAGATGGCGTAGGTCTCGGGGTTGATCTCCTGGCCGTAGAGGTGCGTGACTTGACTTGCTGGCCGCGCTTCGCGGCCAATGCCTGCAGCGTTTCCTCCGCCACGGTGAGCATGCCGCCCGTGCCGCACGCGCCGTCGTAGAGCAGGTAGGTGCCGGACTTGATCTCGGCCTGCGATGGGCAGGAACACGAGGTTGGCCATCAGCCGCACGGCGTCGCGCGGCGTCCAGTGCTCGCCGGCTTCCTCGTTGTTCTCCTCGTTGAACTTGCGGACCAGCTCCTCGAACACCGTGCCCATGGAGTGGTTGTCCATGCGATGCTTCACCGAGCCGTCGCCGTTGAGCACCGGTTCGGGCTCAGGTTGATGTCCGGGTCGAGAAACTTGTTCGATCAGGGTGCCGAGCGCGTCGGCCTTGGAGAGGCGTCGTGAGCTGGTTGCGGAACTTGAAGTTGTCGAGGATGTCCTGGACGTTGGGCGAGAAGCCGTCGAGGTAGTCCTCGAAATCGGCGAGCAGTTGCTGCTGGCTGCCGCGCGACTTGAGGTCGCGCAGGCGTGAACTTCGAGGTGTTGTAGAAGGCCTGGCCGGCGGCATCGCAGAGCGCGGCGCGCTGCTCGGTGATGCCCGCCTCGTCGAGCATCTTCTTGGTGTCGAGCACCGCTTTCTTCGTCGGCTCCAGCACCGCGTCCATGCGCCGGATGACGCACATCGGCAGGATGACATCGCGGGTATTTGCCGCGCTTGAAGAGGTCGCGGAGGACGTCGTCGGCGATGCCCCAGATGAAGGAGACGATCTTGTTATGCGTGGCTTGGTCCATGTTCACTCCGTAGGTCAGCATCTCTCCGGCACCGCCCGTTCTCCCGCCCGGACGGTAACGCCGCCAGCCCAGTCGTGGGCCGTTTGCGAGCCAAGCTGCGGTTTGCCGCGCACGAGCGACTGCTCCTGCCCCCTCATTCCGAAGCGCGATTGCGCCCGGTCATGCTCACTTTAGTAGTGGAACAACGGCGATCTACGCAAGCGTCCAGTGGCCCGAGGGGCTCAAGTTCGCCAGCCTATGCCATCGCATTCCCGAGTCCCTTGCCCCCCGGAGGACCCACTCTCCGTCGTCTCGTTCTCGCGGTCCGCCGAGAGCGGCGCGCCTTGCCACCTTCCGGCCCTCCGGGTGACGGGCTTCTGCTTTCCCCGTATCCCGCAAGCGGGAACCCCTCGGGGAATGCAGCCCGTCATGCCAAGGAGCGCCGCGCGGACCGCGCGGGGACGAACGAGCCGACAGAGAGCGGCTCCCCCGCAAGGCAGGTCCCTCCGTGAACACGACCAAGACATCGCTCCAGAAGATCCCCGTCTACGAAGTACGCCTCGTGCAGTCCCGTCGTCCCCTTCGCCTCGCCGAGACGATCCTGACGGACTCCCGCACGAGCGCCCGGGCGCTGCACGCGCTCATCGCGCTCACCGACCGCGAGCACTTCGCGGCCCTCTTCGTGAACGGCAACCACCAGGTGACCGGCGCGCACATCGTGGCCATCGGCGCGCAGCACGCGATCGCCAGCATCGACGTGCGGGCCATCTTCCGCGCGGCCCTGGCCGCCTGCGCCAGCGCCCTGGTACTGGGGCATTCTGTTCCCGGGCACAGAATGCCCCTTCTGTTGCCGCGCCGAAAATGTTCCGTCCATTTTTGAGGGCGCTGTCGGAATCAACTCACCCGCCGGTTTGTCCTTGAGCGGTGCCACATAACGACGAGGGTGCCCTTGGCCTCTCGTTCAACGGCATAAGGATGGTTGTCCGATGCTGGAGCGCTATTTTGCGCGACCGAGGACTTGGGATCGTATTCGTGGATCTTGGATAGGCCCCGCGATCGAAAAATATGTCGAATGGCTCGAGGAGCGACACAGCGCGCAAAGGACCATCTGCTACCGCGTCCCGGTGCTCGAAGCGTTTGGAGCCAATTCGCCAAGGCGCCGGCGCATCCACATGGAGTGACTTGCCCCGATACGTCGATCCGTTCGTGAAGCATCGCATCCGAGAAAGAGGCGGGCGCCACCCAAGCAAGGCAAGCTCGACGCAGGCTCCGTCACGCCACCCAGATCCCGGTGGAGCAAATGCTCCGGCTCGACGGTGCCGGGTTTCGCGGACGCGGCGTGAGAATATTCCCTTGCCTCTGTTGCGGGAGGTGCCTGGTTTTTTCCCGTTCCTTCACGATGAGCGGGGGCTGCGCCCGGGTTCCGTGCGGCACTATGCCCATTACCTCCGCTCGTTTGAGCGTTATCTCGCAAGGATCGGACTCACCAGCCTGGCCGATCTCACCCCTCTCGTCCTCACGGGATTTGTGACCGAGAGCGCGAAGACCCTCGCACCGTACAGCATGGGGAACCTCGTCACCACGTTGCGCACGCTGCTCCGCTTCATTCATCGCGAGGGCATGATCGACGCCGACCTGAGCGCCACGGTGGAGCGGCCCCTGATCTACCAGGATGCCAAGCTGCCCCGCTCGATCACCTGGGCGGAGGTTCGCCGTGTCCTTGCCGCGGTCGATCGCCGCACCGCCATCGGCAAGCGGGACTACGCGATCCTGATGCTTCTGGTCTCGTACGGCCTTCGTGCCAATGAGATCTCGCACCTGACGCTCGACAACATCGACTGGCGCCAGGGAAGGGTGCGGATCCTTGAGCGTAAGGCGGGAAACTCGACCTCGTATCCGATCTCCGACGCGGTCGGTGACGCGGTTGCCGCGTACCTCAAGGACGGCCGACCAAGCACCAACCATCGACAGGTATTTCTCGGCACGCAGCCCCCGTTCCCGCCGGCAACGATCAGCGTCGTCTACCAGTGCGCCAAGCGGTATCTCCGGGCGGCTGGAGTCTCCGTGCGGCGGCCCGGCTCGCACACGTTCCGGCACACCTGCGTGCAGCGACTGGTCGACGTGGGGATGCCGCTCCCTGCTATCGGCGACTACGTCGGGCATCGGTCCCCCAAGTCGACTCGCGTCTACGGCAAGGTAGCCGTCGAGACGCTGCGTGAGGTCGCGTTGGGCGACGGCGAGGACGTGCTGCGATGAAGCCGTCGCGAAAGCCCCGCTGGTCGGGGTTCAGGAGCCCGCTGGCCGATGGAATCAACGCCTTCCTCGCCGCGAAGCGGGCCCTCGGTCGCAAGTACGAGACCGACGACCGCAGCCTGCGGTTGCTGGACCAGTTCCTCGTCGATCGCGGCATCACCTCCGTCCGAGAGATCACGACCGAGGTAGTCGATGCCTTCATGGCGTCGCGTCCTCGCACCGAGCCCCGCTCGTACAACGCCCTGCTCGGAGTCGTCTGCCGGCTCTTCGCATGGCTCGTTTCGAGAAAGCTGCTCAGCAGCTCGCCCGTTCGGGCCCGAACGCGGCGTCAAGTTCACGGCCGCCTTGCGTTCATCTTCGATGCCCGGCAGGCGAAACGATTGCTCGACGCGGCTTCACACCTTCCCGACAAGTCGGCCACGAAGCTGCGAGGGCCGACGTACCACGCCATCTTTGCGCTCCTCTACGGCCTCGGCCTACGCGTGAGCGAGGCCGCTCATCTCACCGTCGGCGATCTCGATCTCAAGCGCAATGTCCTGACTATTCGAGCGGCCAAGTTCGGGAAGACTCGCCTCGTCCCCTTCGGGCCCCAGATGGCTGCGACGTTGCGTTCGTACGTTGACAAGAAGTTCGGTGCGACAGCCGGACGCTCGACCAGCTCACCCCTGTTCTCGTTCGGCAGCAGCGGGATGCCCGTCAGCACCAATACGATCCGGAACGTCTTCCAGCGGGACCTGGTGCCGCAGCTCGGCCTTGATCGGCCTGAGGGGACGACGAGCCCGCGGGTCCACGATCTGCGTCACTCATTTGCCGTGGGCACTCTGCTTCGCTGGTACCGATCCGGCATCCGGCCAGCCGATCGGCTCGATCACCTGTCCATCTTCCTCGGCCACGTGAGTCCACAGTCCACGGCCGTCTACCTGACGGTCACGGCGGACCTGCTCGCCCAAGCCAACGACCGCTTCCAGCGCTTTGCCGCCTCTGCGGTGGATCCGCAGGTGTCGCCGTGACCGGGCTCGGACCTTTGCTCCACGCTTTCCTCGTCGACCATCTCGTTGTCCAGAAGGGACTGCGCCGGTCCACGGTCTCGAGCTACCGGGATACGCTGCGCTTGTTCCTTGGGTTCGTCGCCGCCGACAAACGTTCGAGGATTACGAGTCTCGCGCTTGCCGATCTCACCTTCGAGCGCGTTCTCGGGTTCCTGCAGCACCTGGAAGAATCGCGTCACAATCATGTACGGACGCGCAATCAGCGTAGGGCGGCGCTTCACACGTTCTTCGAGTACGTCGCCACGCGATCGCCCGAAATGCTCGCCGTCTGCCAGCGCATTGCGGCCATTCCGACGAAGCGCACACCGCTGCGGGAGATTCGTTTCATCGAGCGCGACGATGTGACGCGGCTTCTCTCGCGCCTCCCAACGAGGGGTGCGCGAGCCCAGCGCGATCGTGCGCTCGTGCAATTTCTCTACAACAGCGGTGCCCGCGCCCAGGAGGTCGCCGACCTCCGCATCGGCGACATTGACTTCGGCCCCCCCGCTCGCGTTCGCCTGCACGGCAAGGGAGACAAGTGGCGGAGCTGTCCGCTCTGGGATAGCACCGCCGCTCTCCTGCGGACCATCACAGAATCACGGACGAACCGCGTCGATCCCATGCCGGTGTTCGCAGACGCCAAGGGAAGAGCGCTGACCCGCTTCGGCATCTACAAGATTGTCCGCCGTCACGCGGCCTGGCTCGACAGCGAGAGTGCGGGCAAGGTGACGCCCCACGTGTTTCGGCACACGACGGCGATGCATATGCTCGAGTCCGGCGTCGAGATGAACGTGATCCGAGGCTGGCTCGGGCACGTGAGCATCGAGACCACGCGCCAGTACACCGAGATCAATATGCGCGCCAAGGAGGCCGCCCTCGCAGCCTGCGAGCCGCCGGCGCCCGATGACGTTGATCTCAGGCGAAGAGAGGCGTGGCGCTCGGACGAGAAGTTCCTCACCTGGCTCTCTTCGCTGTAGACCTATCGTCCCCAACCCGCGCACAATTGTCCGCCGACCTATCTCGATAGCGGCCCGGCGCCGAGCGGTGCTTTCTGTTGCGACGTACAGGGCCTCTGACGCAGCCACGGAGAAGGCCGCGCGGCTCGCAGGCTCTTCAGGTCCCGGCCGCCCGTGATCGGCTCAGTCATCGGCTGAAAGCTGACCAGTACCCCCACGCGAACAGCGCAGTGGCAGTCAGTCGGGAAGTTCCTCGCCCGGGTCTCGTTCTCTTTCGGCGTTATGTGACCGGCCCGAACCCTACGATCTCGAAACTGCCGTGTCGATTTCGCGTCGAGCCACATAACGCGTTCGGCAACAGAACGGACACAATCATCCATCCGGGAATTCCACCCCGAGCAACGAGGACCTCACGACGACCGCCCACATCATGCGGGCCGGGAAGGTGCTGTGCCTCCCGATTCTCGACCACATCATCGTCACCCGCCACGAGGACCGCTATCACTCGATGTTCGAGCGAGGGACGCTCCCGAGCATCGATGAATGAGCCGGTCGCGCGTCGCGCCGGTGCACCCCGGCGCGGCGTCATCATCGCCCGCGTAGACGCTCAGCGGAATCTACTGCGCGGCGACGGACGACCGCGTGACGATCGCGCGTCCTGCCGTCGTTCCGATGGAGCGCGCTTGCTCGCACCGCAAATCAGAATGGCATGCACGAGGGCAAGCAATAGCCGTCAACGCAGCCGAAGTCTTCGGGGCAGCTCGACGCGTCGCATGCCTCCGCGCAGACGAAGGTCTGGCCGTCGGCGGAGACGCACTTCGCCGAGAGACAATCGCTACCTGAAACGCATTCGGCGCCATCGCCCTTGCCCGACTTGCTTCCCGCGTCATCGCCCACGCCAAACGGCTGGCCCGTGCTCTGCGTTCCGCACGCGCCGAGGTGGGTTTGCACATAGCGGAGCTGCCTGCTCGTCGTGCAGGGGACGACCGGATCGTTCGGAAAGCTGGGGATAAGGTCCGCGGCGTCGCAGGCAAGGTCTACGCAGTTTTCCGCCCAGGGCCCGGGTTGGGAATTCGGCCCCAATTCGTTGCAGACGATGACGTCCTGGTACTGGTAGAGGCACGAGAGCGAGCACGTGGCTGCCGCGTCGGCTTCGGGCGACGAATTGCTGCTTTGCGAGAAGCAACCGAGCACGAGTCCCGCGCACAGGGCGTCTGCGATGCACGTGACGAGGACTCGCCCTATCGGGTGCGGTCCATTCCATGAGCGGCTCCGCTGCGAGCACGGGCTGGTGGCGCAACAACGACGTTCGTCTTTCTGGGTTTCCGCCGCCATTTGGAAGTTCCAATCCTGCCTTGAATTCCTTGTTTGCTACTTCGGTCGACCGCGGACTCTCGTGAATACCGCCGCTCGTCCTGGGATGCGCGTGGCAACGCACTCTCCGGCTTGTGTTCGCCCATTCACATGAGGCTCAGAACCGCCACGGAGGTTCCCGGGCTGCCCGCAGCGCCCGGATTGCCGTCCATGCCGGTCGTCAGGGCCCCTCCCGTCGGATGCCTTCCCGAGACGCCTGGCGCTCCTCCCGCGCCCGACGACCCCAGCGTCGTGCTCTGGACTCGCCATGTCGCTCGTGATCGTCAATCCCGTGGAAAGGATTCCCACGGAGATGCCTCCCGTACCGCCGGCGCCGCCCGAACCGCCCGCGCCATTGCCACCGGAAGCTCCCGGGGCATGAGGGTTCGAGCCGAAGCTCGCGTCTCCTCCAGGGCCTCCCGCCTGGCCATCTTGCCCTGCACCTCCGGCGCCGCCCGTTCCCGCGGCTCCCGTGCTGAGGACGCAAGCCTTCAGGTCGACGGTGCTGGCGACGATCGCCAGCGCGATGCTCGCTCCGCCACCGCCGCCGCCCTGGCCGCCCGAGCCTCCGCAGCCCCCCGCACCACCGCCGCCTCCACCCAGGCTCTGCGCGGGAGTGCCGCATCGTCCGTAGAGCGGATCGGTGGCGCCGGCTCCGCCTTGGCCGGGGTCGCCGTTGGCTCCGTCGCCGCCCGCACTGGGGGTCCAGCCGCTCATGGACAGCGAGCCGTAGGCTTGTGCGAGGGCGGCCACGCCGCCGTCGCTCGCCAGGCCGTCCGCTCCGGGATCGTTGGCCGAGACGGTGACCGTGGCGCCGCCATCGACCGCAGCCACCGCTCCCATCGGCAGACCGTCGCGTCCCGGCACGGTCACCGGCGCCTCGGGGATTGCGGTGCCCGCCGTTCCCAAGCCCGGGCTGCCCGGCGCGGCGCTGCAACCGAGGCCCCCTTGGCCACCCGCCGAGCTGCCGGATAGCAGGCACTGGTTGTTGGCTCCGGGTCCTCCCGAAATCGCGCCAAACAACCCCGAGGTATCGCTCCACACTTGGGGGCCTCCCGTCGGAGCCAAGCCCGCGTAGTTCGGGCCGTGCTGCCGTCCGCGCCGGGGGCGCCGTTCGCGCCGCTGCCCGCGCTCAGCGTCACTCGCTGGAGGCTCACCGACGACGACGCGATCCACGCCGCGATGCTCGAGCCTCCGGGCGCCGTCGCACTCGGCGACGTGAACGACAGGTCCTCGATCGTGACGCTCCCTGACGAGACTCCCGTCACCGAGAGGGCAACCCCGGCCGATGGCGAAGTGACCTGCGCGCTTCCCCCGACGTCGTACGTCCAGACCGGGCCGGAAGACCCGGCCGCACACGACAGCCTGCCGAAGAGGCTCACCGCCGCCGTGATGTTCACCTGCTCGCTGTAGAGGCCATTGCAGACGTAGATCCGCGTCTTGCTGCCCAGATTCGCCAGCGCCTGCGCGATCGTCGCGTACGGCTGCGACATCGTGCCGTCGCCACTCGGCGTCCCCGCTTCGCCGCCGTCCGGCCTCCATCGCCGTCCAGCGGCGCGGCCACAAAGACGCCGTAGGCATCGTCCAAGACGCATTGCTCGTCCTTCGGGTCCGCGGTCGGATCGCAAAGCCCCTCCGCCGAGACGTCTGCCGTCCCGGCGTCCGCGGCCCCATCGGCGCTTGCGTCGGCCCGAGCCGCGGAGGTGCACGTCCCGAGCTCCTCGCATGTGTCGGCCACCGGGCCGGCGCACGACAAGCCCCCCGCAACCGAACCGACCCGACCAGCGACCGCCGCCAGCACGGCTGCCCACCGAAGCCGGCGACGCGAGCTCCCGCGCATCGCACGCTGCCGAGCGTCTCCTTCGCTCATGCCGTTGGCCTTCGAGCGGGGCCCGCTACGACCCTTTCTTTCTCCATGCCTTGCCTCCCGCGTTGATGCGGCCGCGAAGCTTGCGGTCCAGCGTCTCAATCGCCCGCGCGTGCATGCGGTGAGCCCAGGATCGGCTGACGCCAATCGATGCGCCTGCTTGCTCGACCGACAGGCCATTGAAGTAGTTCTGCTCGATGAGGGCGCGCTCCTGATCGGGAAGCTCGGCGACGATTTCGCGCACGAGGAGGACGAACCGAGCCCGAATCGAGCAGCTCTTCCGGGCTCCCTCCAAGGCCGTCTGCGACGACCTCGACGCCAATCGGGGCGCCGGTCAGGCTCGCGGAAAGCCGCGCCAACCCCGGAGTTTCGAGGGATTCGCGCCTCCCGTGCCCATCGGACCGCTCCGGCCTGTCGGCGGCACTCGGCGCCGAGTGCGCCGCCTCGACTCCCTCCCGCCTGCGCTGCGGCCCGGGAAGGGCCGCGCCAAAGCGTCGGACCCCGTCGACCATGGCATTTCGAACCCGCAGCGATGCCCACCAATCAAAGGGCACGCCGCGGCCTTCATCGAAGGCGCGCGCCGCTTCGAGCAAGCCCTGGTGGCCGAACGCTCGAAGGTCATCCATCGTTGAGCACCGGTCGCCCAGGCGGCGCGCGATCCGCCGCGCGTGCATTTCCACGAGAGGCAGCCCGCCCTCCACGCGCGCCAGCACCCCGGCGCTGTCTTCCCATGCCGCCGGCCGCGTCGGGCCGCTCGTCACCAGGGTTGCCCCCGTCCCTGTGGTGTCGAGCCCCGCCATCGATCCCCATTCATCGGGCCCGACCGCCGTGATGACATCCTCGAATTCGCAACACTCGAGCGCCACTCCGGACTGCAACTTCTTCGACGCGCCCCGATGGAGCGTATCGACGAACGAGACGATGGCCGTGCCCGCGGTCTCGGTGTCGGTCGTCCCCGACCGCCAATCGGCAAGCGCCAGCGAAACGATGCCGCGGAGCTCCGTGTCGCGGCCTACAAACCACACGTCGCGGCGGCTGCGCTCCATCTTCGCCAGGACCTTCATCAGGCGCTTGGCGTGCCCGATGACCTTGGCGAGATCCGGAGGGTACTGAGGGTCGACAGTGCTCATGCTCATCTCCAAGCCCGCGCCCGATCACCACTGTCCGGCGAGCACGAGGCCGGCGCTCTGTGCGCCAACGGCCGGACGCGCCACGACGGCTCCGGATTTCGGCTTCCACAACATCCACGTGGCCAGGGACGCGGCCCCGAGGACGCCCGCGGCGACGTACGACGCCGCCGAGACCGTCCAGTCCTCTCGGTTCGCGTCGATGGCGGGCTTGAGCTGCGCGCAAAGGCGGCTGCTGCCGCTGGCCCCAGCGCATTGCATGCCGGTCCAGGCCGAGCCCGGCGCAATCTGGTTGTGAAGGCTCTGCACCTCGTTGGCCTCGTTCTGCGATGCCACGCCGAAGGCGATGCCCAGGCCCGCGGCGACGACGGCTCCTGACCCGAGCGCGATGACCGTGATCCATTTCCCACGCGGCGCCGCGCCTTCGGCGTGCTCCCGCGCATCTCCGCCGCCCGCCCATCCGATGGCGGAAGCCGGCATGGACGCATCCCGCACACGCTGAAAATGCACCTCGACGAGTTCCCCGCCTCTTGCCGTCACGTGCTGCGATTCCAAGACCGTCCCCTGGCGTGCGGTGACCTCGTGGTCTCCGGCCACAATCGCGAGGGTCGTTAGGGGAGAGCCGCCCGGCCCAGGCGTCACGGTCGCGTGCTCTTGCACGACTCCGTCGACAAGGAGCTCTGCCCCGGCGGGCGCGAAGACGTCGAGGCGCGCCGTGCGCGCCTCGGCCCGGGGCAGAAACTTGGTCCGGACCGACTCGAGCTTCGCCGGCGGCTCGTCCGCGTGCGTCAGGTATTCGCGCAGATGCGCGACGGCCTCCACGGGGTGATCGGAGTTGAGCTCCGACAGGGCGAGATTGAAGAGTGTCGCCGCCTTGGGCTCGAGCCCGTAGGCGTGCGCAAACGCCTCGCGGGCGCCCTCGTACTCCTTGCGTCTGAAGAGCTCTGCGCCCTGATCGACCAGCGCGTCCGCGGTCGATCCTGCGGCCAGAGCCGACGTCGTCCATACCCACGCGAGGATCGCGACTACGAGGACGCGCGCTCTCATGGCAGAGCCCCGACGGCGGCCGCGAGGCCACTCGGTCCAGCAATGCCATCGACGCCGGACGTTCCGGTGCTGTTGGCCGCCGCAGCTCCCCTCGAGCCGCTTGCACCGCCCGCGCCCGCAGTGCCCAACGTGATGCCCGGGTAGCTCGCCGCTTGGGAAACCACGGCGCCGCTGATCGTCGGTGCGGTGCCCGCATAGCCCGACTCCCAACGACAAACCGCCGGGCCCTCCTTGTCCGCCGTTGCCTCCCGCGCCAGCACCGCCGCCGCCGCCTGCGCACCCGGAGGCAGCGGCCGGAAAACCGCCACCGCCCCCTCCCTCTCCCGGTTCGCCGCTTCCACCTGCGCCGCCGTTGCCGGCTGCCTTCGCCGTCAGAACGCAGCTCTCGAGCGTGATGCTCGACTGGTATGAGAGCAGCGCGATCGAGGAGCCCCCTCCTTGTCCGGGCTGGCCGCCCGCGCCGCCGCATCCCCCGCACGCGCCGCCTCCGCCCGAGCCGTTCGAGAGGCGACCATTGCCTCCCCCACCGCCTCCTTGTCCCGGCTTGCCGTCCGCGCCCGCCACGCCGACTCCCGGCGACCAGCCGCTCGCGGAGCAGGCGCCGAGCGAGCTGCTCGGCGTGTCGGCCGCGTTTATCGGGGCGTCGGCTCCGTTCGCGGTGGGGCTTCCCCCGTTCCCGCATACGACCGCGTTCATTCCGCCCGCGCCCGCCCCGGCGTCGCCCCAGGAAGGCAATCCGGCGGTGGGAGTCGGAGTGTTGAGCGGCCCTCCGCCCGCTCCCCCGGTGCTGCTGGACTGGTCCGGACAGACGCACGTCGTGGCGGGCGCCGCTCCGGCGTCGCCAGCGCTCTTCCCGTCGAGCTCCGCGTAGCCGGGAGGGGTGCCGTACCAATTGGTGGCGCTTCCTCCACCGTCCGCTCCGCCGGGCGATGCGCCGGAGGTGCCGTCCGTGGCGTTGCCCGCCACCATGACGACGCGTTGCAACGCGATGTTCCGCGAGCTGCTCGCGAACACCGCAACGCTCGATCCTCCCGCCACCCCTGGAGCGGCATTCTGCGCGTCGAATTCGAGATCTTCGAAGGTCGTCCCCGCCCGCAGACCTTCGAGCTCCAGCGCGTACCCGGCCGCCGCGGGCGCCACGACCACCTTGTTCGCCGCGGCGTACGACCACGTCGCGCAATCGAGCGCGCCGTAGACGCTCACGCCGTCGCGCGTCGATGCGACGACGAGCTGCTCCTGGAAGGATCCCGCGCAGACGTAGACCCGCTTGCCCGCGGCCTTGGCGAGGTCCATGCCGTGGCCGATGGTGCGCGCGGGAGCGGCCCTCGTTCCGACGTTCGAGTCGGAACCCGCAGGCGAAACGAAGACGCCGTACGCCTCGGTGATGACGCACGACGCGTCGTGCGGCGCCTTGGTCGGATCGCACGCGGAAGCATCCGCCGCCGCTTCACTTCCGACGGCCACGTCTCCGTCGCGCGCCGCGGCGTCGGCGGGGCTGCATTCCGGCGTGCCTTGGGCGCAGTAGTCCGCGAGCGATGGGTTGCATCCGGCAAGTCCGCTTGCCCCCATCCCTAGTAGCCATGCGCGCCATCCCATCGTCCTTCTCCCCTCTTCTAGAACCACCCGGCGACGCCGGCGGCCCCTGGCGTGACCATCGGCGCCCAGTGCACCGAGCCCGTTCGAGCCGCGGCCCCAGGGCCGACGACCGCCAAGAGGACCGCCGCGCCGACGCCGGCCGCGGCTGCCACGGCAAAGCCCACGCCTTCAACCGCTTCGTCCTGATGAACCGTGCCGATCTTGTCGCGCAAGGCCGAGCACCCCGAAGCGATGGCGGCTCCCGCGCACTGTCCGGTCAGGCCTGCGCGCAGCGCATTGGCGTCGGATGCGGCGGCGTGCGAGGCCGCATCGAAGGAGAGCCCGAGACCCACGCCCGCCACGGCTGCCGCGCCGAGGCCGACGGCCACGGTATGGGGCGTCGTCCACCAGGTCGCCGTTCGCGGCGGTTCCCGGTCCGCCATCGCGCTCGGGTTGGAATGCTCCTGCTCGGTCGCGGGACCTCGGGCAACCGGCGGCGGCTGCGGTGGCACTTCGAGAGTCGTCGGGATCGGCACGCTGATCTCGACGACCCTTCCGGCAGGCGCGTCGACCTCGGCGTGCGCGGTCTCGGACCCGAGACGCGCCTCGATCTGTCGGGCGCCTGCGGTCACGTCGACGGGCGCATCGAACGGGGCCGCGCCCTCGACGGGCACGCCGTCGATGGCCACGCGCGCCCCGTCCGTCGTCGTGATGCGGAGGTGCCCGGTCGCGGCGTACGCGTCGTCGAGATTCTGCTGGGCGATCGCGCGCTGCTCGGCCGTCCAGCCGCTGGACCTCATGGCCAGCTTCAAATGGCCGAGAGCTTCGAGCATCTTGCCGAGCTTCATCTCGGTCAGCGCCCAGTTGCGAAGCGTCGAGGGGCTCGCCGCGAGCAGGTACGAGGTTCGAAAGGCGACCTCCGCGCGGCCGTAATCGCCGGCCTTTCCCGCGGTGACGCCTTCCCTGAAGAGAGCGGCGCTGCGCTCCCGAGCATCTCCCTCGCCGGCTTGCGCGCTCTTCGAGCAAAGAAGGACGCAGGCGCCTGCGCAAAGCCCTGCACGTCGCAGATTCGCGGCCAGCCTCATGGCTCCTCGAAGTACTGGTCCTTGAGCGGCACGGCCGACGCCGTGGCGAGAGGCGGCGGTCGGATCTTTGCCGGCGCGTCGATGCCCGTGCGTCCTTCGACCGCGTCTCTCTTGTGCACCGGCCTTGCGGACGCGCTCGACACGGAGGCTCGTGGGCCTGCCGGCGTCCTCGCCAAGCTCGGCATGGCTGATTGCGTGCGCTCTTGCGCTGCGGGAGGCGCGGGCGTCGAGTCGCCGGGGCCGGGGCGATCGGTCCAATCGGCCATGGGCGCCGACGGCGTCTCGGAGGCGGCGGCAGGCAGCAACGTTTGTGCGATGGCCGGTGGCCGAAGGGTCCGCCCGACGATCGCGGCGCCTGCCGCGACGAGGCCGACCACGCCCGCGGCCCCCACGAGCACCGCTCGCCATCCCGTCCGTCTCCGCGTCACGACCGTGGGCGCGTCGCGCTCGTCGGCGCTCGCGCCGCGCGCGCGCTCGCCGCGTGCGAGAGCGCCCGACGCCGGGGGCGGGGCTATTTGCACCTGCACGGCGGCCTCGGGCCGCGGACGCTCGGACGCCGCCGCGGGACGGCCCTCGCACGCATACACGGCGAAGTCGGCGCCATCCGACGACGGACGCTTGACGAGTTCGGTGCGCCGCCTGTGCCCGAGAGACATCGTAGGCAGCCAGCGCAGGAAATCGTCCGTGTCCTCCTCGCTCGAACCCGCCTCGAGTCCTTCGGGGACCCCAACGTCGGTCGCCATTTCTGGGTGCCCCTGCGGGTCGGTGTCCTCCGTACCCGCGTCGAGGCATCCTGTCGGCTCGGTGTCGTCGGCCTCCGGATCCTTCATCGCTCCCCCGGCACGTAGAGAAATTCGCGGCCGTCGTCCGGGACGGCGACCTTCGCCGATGCGCCGCGCAGCGTCTGAGGAGGCGCGGCTGCGCCCTTCGGCACGGAGAGCCATTCGCGGCCATCGTCCGGGACGGCGACCTTCGCCGCTGCGCCGCGCTTCGTCTGAGGCGGCGCGGCTGCGGCCTTGCGCACTGCCAAGCCTCCCGGTCCACCGACCGGGCGCGTGCCCGACACCTTGGCGACCACCGGTTGCGTCGTCGATCCAGAGGGCGGGGGCACGACCGAATCCACGGGGGCGCTTCGTGCCTCGATCGCTTCCAGGGTCGGCCTCGGGGCCTCGGCCCCCGGATCGCTCGCCGCAAGGCTTGCACTCCAGGCCTGGCTCGTGACCGGCTTCACGCCCTTCGCGCCGGATTCGCCCGGAGAGCCGGCCATCCCGGCGCTCACGAGCACCGCCCCGACAGCGCCCGAGCCGACGAGCGCAAAGGCGAGCGCGTAGATCGTTCTCCGCGAAACCCGACCGGCCTGGGGTTCCGAGGACGGGCCGTGAGGCTCTTGGCCCGCCTTGGGCCCGGCTTCGCGGGATGCGGACGCGGCGACCCCACCAGGCCCCTGCAAAAGCGCGGAGAACTGCACGCTCACCCCGGACTCGGCGGCCAGCTCGGGCCCCTCGACCGACGGCCCCTCGGGCGCCGGAGTCGACGCGCGATCGAACGTCTCGTCCTGCTCACGAACGACCGCGCCGCCGTCGCCGAAGAACCCCGCCATCGGCTCGGTCGGGTTGGTGTCCGCTGTCACAGCCTCGCTAATCCACTGCAGGTCCCGCAGCTCGAAGATGAGCCCGTGCAAGGTGCCGTGGCGCTCCGCGGGCGCCTTCGCCAGGGCCTTCAGCAGGGCGGCGTCCATCGACGACGGCAGCCAGGCGCAGAAGCGCGACGCGGGGATGGGCGCGACTCGCAGGCGCGCGTCCGCAAGCGCCGAGGCGTCCCCCAGGTTCACGTCCCACGGAAGACGCCCCGTCAGCATCTCGTAGACGACGAGCGCGAGCGCGTACTGATCGGTCTGCGGAGTCACCGCGTCGCCCGCGACCTGCTCGGGAGCCATGTACCGCACCGTGCCGATGCCCCGCCCGTCGCACTCCCCGACCACCGCCGCGACTCCGAAGTCCATCACCTTCACGACCGACTCGAAGTTCGACGCGGTGCGGTGCAGGTAGAGGTTGTCGGGCTTGATGTCCCGATGGACGATTGACGGAACGTGCGAGTGCGCACGGTAGAGGCCCTCGGCGACCTGCGCCGCCACCGCGTAGGTGTTCGCCGCGGTCCACAGCTTGCCGCGCTGGCGCGTCTCGCGAAGCGCCGTTCGGAGCGTTCGACCGCGGAGCCGCTCCATCACCATGAACGGCGTCCCGTCCTTGAGCCTGTCGAAATCGAGCAGCTGCACGATGTTCGGGTGCTGAAGGCGCGCGGTGACCTCCACTTCGCCGAGAAACCGCGACGCAAACTCCGGCAGCTTCGCGAAGGGCGGGCGCAAGACTTTCATCGCGCCCTCGATCAAGCTCGCCTTCACGACGTCGAAGACGACGCCCATCCCTCCCTGGCCGAGCGTGCCGCGCACGACCCACTTGGTCCCCGGCATGGGCTCGCCAATGGTGTATTTGATGGAGCTCACCGCCATGGCCCTCCCTCCTGGCCAGTCGCACCGCAACGTTTCTGGTGACTGATCGTTGCCACATGTACCCCGCTGTGCGCCAGCGCATTAAGGCATTGGTAAATGCAATTCGACTTAAAACTGACTCATCCGTTTTAATCGTTTCGACCGGCCGGTCCTCGATACGTCATCAATCCGAAACAATTCATTCGATGCTCGTGACATTAGGTGACATTGACGAGGAGCACCGCGCACGCCGCGCATCCGAGGACGCAGGCTGCCACGATGCACCAGCCGATGGCCCGCTCCCACCGTTCGGCGGCGCCATCGGCGGCCACCCTCCAGCCCGCCTTCGCACCGTGCACCGCCGCTGGCAGGAGCAGCGCGAAGATCATCCACCCGGCCGGTACGGCGAGCGCGACCGAAAGCACCTTCGCGACCACACCGAGATCCGCTTCCTTCGTCACCCAAAACGGCTTCTCGGCGGAGGCGAGGCTGTACCCGGACCTCACGCACAGCGCTCCGAAGGCCACCACCGCGGCCAGCGCGGTCGTGACCCGGTGGATCCCCACGGGCCTCTCCGCGAGCCTGCGCGCGATCTGCACGCTCGTCTCGGCCACCTTCTCGAAGAGCACGCGCTCGACCTGCGCAGCTTCCTTCTCGGCGGCCACCGCGAACGCCGCACGCGCGTTCTCGATGGCGCGCGCGGTCTCTTCGGCGAGCTTCTCGGGGTATGCGCGGAAGAACGAGTCGTAGTGCTCGAGCGCCATCACGATGCTCCAGAAGGCGTCGTTGTCCCGAAGGCCGAGCGCATCGCGCAGCCGATAAAGACGCGTGCGTTCCTCGTCCGACGCTTGCCTTCCGACGACCTTCGCGAACGCCTCCTCGACGCTCACGGCGGAGTCTCCGCGGGTACGCGGGCACGTCCGCGCACGCGGCTCACGCCACCACCTCGGCGAGCACCCTGCGCACTTCGCCGCGCCACCGCCCGAGCTCCGCGCGGTTTCCGATGGGAAGCGACTTGGCCGCTGCGGCGAGCGACAGCCGTTTCACGTAGAGGTCGTCGGCGACGCGATCGGCGAGATCCGGCAGGGTGATCGATTTGCCTCCGCGACCCTCCACCGTCTCGCGCACCTTCGATGCGTTGTAGAGCTCGAACTTCTTCTCGTCGCCGAAGTACCCGTTGCGCACGACGTGCACCTCGGCGTGCGGGATGGCCGACATGAATTGCTTCAGCAAGCCCACGCTGTCGCGCTGGCGGTTGATCACCCAGAGTGCGACGAGCCTACTCCCGAGTTCCTCCAGGCTTCCGTCGAGCGTCTGGCCGTACTTTTTCACGGCGAGGTTGTTGCGCGCCGCGGTGTTCACCACGACGACCTTGTCTCGGCTTTTGTCGCAGACGTTGACGAAGTGGATCCATCCGTCGGCTTCGTCGAGGTCAATGAGCTCGGTCTCGGTCTGCTCTCGGTACGCCTTCCACACGTCCGGGTTTGATGTGTCGCACTCGACGAGCACCACCTTCGCGCCGCGTTCGAGCAGGTAGTCGATCGTCGCCAGGGTCATCATCGATTTGCCTACGCCTCCCTTGCTGCCGCCGATCCAGTAAATGCGCCCCGTACCGTTTTCTGCGTTCATCCCGTGTGCTCCTTTGTTCTTCGGTTGTCTCCTCGATGCCTTTTCGCAGCCTTCGACCCATCCACTCGTCGCCTCCTCGGCCGCCCTCGCTTCGCCTTCCGAGAGCTTTCGTCCACGCGTCAGAGGTCGTCCGTGTCCTCCTCGGGGACAAACGCCGACCGCCGCGACGCTGTGTGGTTGCCGAGAGCGGGGGTCGCCTTCGCGGGGCCCTCGGGGATGCGGCTTGACGGTCCCGCGGCGGGTGCCGCGGCATCCTCCTTCGCGCCTCTCGTGGCCGCTGCCGGTGCCTTTGCGGCGCCCTCGGGGATGCGGCTTGACTGTCCTGCAGCGGGTGCTGCGGCGTCCTCCTTCGGGCCTCTCGTGGCCGCTGCCGGTGCCTTTGCCGCGCCTTCGCGGGCGCCCTCGCCCGACCCGCGGGGAGTTCGCTTGTCCGCATCGCGGGTGCCTCTGCGCTTGCGACGGGCTTTGGCGCCGCCTGCCTTCGAGCGCTGCAGGTAGCTCTTGAGGGTGACCACGTTGATGGCGATCCCGTGCTCCGAGAGCAGGCTCGCGATCGCCCTCCAGTCGTATCCCTTCGACTGCATCTGCTCGATGTCCGGGATGAGAGCCTGAATCGCCTGAAGCTTCGTGACCTCCTTCGTCGTGCAGTCGGGCGCCATCTGGATTGCCTTCCGCACGGTTTCGATCGCTGTCGTCGGGACCTTCTTCGCCGCCACCGTCAAGGTTTCACCTCCGCAAAAGCAACTCTCGACCAGGCAATCCTTGATTGACATTCGTGCCTTCGATGGTCAACGTGATTTCTCAACCCGGAGTCGAAGACGGAGGGCAAGATAAAGCCGCGGCGCCATTTGTGTTCTAAGTGGGTAATTGAACAATCCAATTTAGTCGCCAAACAAATCGTCATCGGGGCCGACGACATGAAAGAACGCGAAATGCCTACAAGAAAGCGTCGCCAAAATGACCGACCTCGATGATTTGCCGGTCTTTCGGCCCCGCATGGGGATCCGCCACCCCGCGGCGTCCGGGCGCGAGGGGTCCTTCCGCAATACGCTTCTCGCGCGACTCCGCCGGGGAGCGGCGGCGGCCCGGCGCTCCCCGAGGGGCGGCGCGGGCGCCCGTCAAGCGAACGCGCGCCGCGTCGTCGTCAAGGCGCACGTCGTCCGCATGAGCCCCAGCGGGGCCAAGGCCGCCGCGCTTCACCTGCGGTACATCGAGAGGGCCGGCGTCGAGAAGGACGGCTCGAAGGGCGTGCTCTACACGGCCGACGGACCGGCGCGCGCGGAGACGTTCGAGCAGCCCCGCGCGGGCGAGAAGCACCAGTTCCGTCTCATCGTCTCCCCGGAGGACGGCTCGGAGCTCGATCTCACGGCTTACGTGAGGCGCCTGATGGCCACGGTCGAGCGCGACCTCGGGCGACGGATCGAATGGGCCGCCGTGAACCATTACGATACCGGCCACCCGCACGCGCACGTTGTCGTCCGGGGCGTCGACCGCGACGGCCAGGAGCTGCGCCTCGACCGGGCGTACATCTCGAGGGGCCTTCGATGGCGCGCCCAGGAGCTCGCGACCGACGAGCTCGGGCCGCGCCGAGAGGTCGACGTGCGCCGCGCCCACGCCCGCGAGGTCGCGCAGGATCGCTTCACCGCGCTCGATCGCGAGCTCGAGCGCCGCGCCAAGGACAACCGATTCGAGGTCCGCTCGGGACGATCCGGACTCATCGACGAGTCGATGCTCGTTGGCCGCCTCGAGCACCTCGAAGGGCACCGGCTCGCCGAGCGCCTGTCTCCGACGTCGTGGAAACTGAGCGAGGGCTGGCAGGACCACTTGCGCGAGGTCGGCTCGCGCGGCGACATCCTCGCGCAGATCCACGCCGCCGTCGCTGGCGACCGAACACGGTACCGGATCGTTCGCGCGGGGCAGGCTTTGGAGAAGGACCACGTCGGCGGGTCGGACGTCGTCTACGGACGCGTCGCCAGCAAGGGACTTTCCGACGAGCTCAAGGGCGCCTTCTACGCCGTCGTCGAGGCGCCGACGGGGCACGCGTACCACGTCCCGCTCGACCCGCGCAGCGCCGAGGTGGTGCGCGCGGGCGACCTCGTGTCGCTGACGACCCAGCCCGAGGGGCCCGTGCGTCCGGTCGACCGGCAGATCGCGGAGGTCGCCCGGGCCCGCGGCGGCGTCTACGCGCTCGAGCCGGCCGTGGGCGGCGCCGCGCATCCGCACGAGCGACGTCTGCGCGAACTCGAGCGACTCGGTCTCGTCGCCCGGGAGGCGCCCCAGCGCTGGCGGATCTCGCCCACCTTGCTCGAGGACCTCGCCGCGCAGCACAGCGGCCGGCCCATTCGTCACCGCGTCCTTCTGCGCAAGCAGCCGCTCTCGCTCGGGGAGCAGGTTCGTCATCCGGGGCCGGTTTGGCTCGACCGGGTCGAGACGGACGGCTTGGCCCCCCACGGCCTGGGGGCCGAGGTGCAGGGTGCGGTGGCCCAGCGCCGCGAAGTGCTCCGCCGGCTCGGCGTCGAGCCCGACGACCCGAACCGCGGGGCGAAGGTCCGCGAACTCGAACGGCGCCGGGTCGGAGCCGAGGTCGCCGCTCGCGCCCGTCAGACATTCCTTCCGACCGCGCCGGACGCCTTTCGCGGACGCGTGCAGGTCGGCGAGGCGGGCCCGTATAGGGAGGCGTACGCCGTCGTCTCGGATGGCGAGCGGTTCGTCGTGCTGCGTGCCACCGAGGCTCTTCGGGCCGCAGAGAGCCAGACCGTCATCCTGACGCGAGACGCGAAGGGTCGACTGATCGTCCGGCCCAGCCCCGAACACGACCTCGGCCGCTGAAGCTGTCGGCTCGCTGCGGAGGGATGGCCGGAGGTTCGACGCGCCTTGCTCAAGGCTCTCGGGTTCGACGCGTAGCCCGACGCGCCGTTCTCCGGCTCTCGCTCTTCCGTGTCGTGTCGTTCAGGCGTCTCCCGGTCCGAGCGCCTTCGTCTCGGCTCGTTCGCGCGGGCCCCCCCTGGGTCGCGCCTCGAGACCTCCCGGCCCCTTCGGGGTGCCCGGCTTCTGCTTTCCCCGCATCCCGCGAGCGGGAGCCCTCGGGGAATGCCAGCCGGGCATCTCGAGGAGCTCCGGGGGCCCGCCTGGGGGCGAACGAGCCGAGACGAAAGGCGGCTCATCAAGGAGAAGCCACCGATGGACAACAAGACCCAGAACGATGCGACGGACCCCGACCTCATCAGCGCCTACAGTCGCGCCGAAGCTCTTGCGGACGGCCTGCTCGTCGACGTCACCGAGACCGCACGCGAAGCCGGCTTTCTCTACCCGGTCGCCCTGACACGCGCGGCGTGGGAGCTGTGCGTCGCCTTGAGCCCCCCCGCCAAGCGGGCCGGCAACGATGAGCGTGGACGGTTGTGGGACATCCTGTTCGTGATGCGCTGGGCCGTGGGCCGCAGCCGCGGCGGCCCCGACATCGCGTTCGAGCTGCTCTGCGTCACCACGAGCGTACGCCCCTCGCGCGTGGCGCTCCGCGCTGTGGTCGGTCCCGGCGACGACGCCGAGCCGGTCGTCACCGTGATGCTGTCCGAGGAGTCATGAGCCACCTGCAAGTCGCGATGATCCGAAGCATTCAGGGCTTCGCGACCGAGCTCACGCGCACGCCCCTCTACGACTGCGGCCACGCGGACGCCTGGGAGCTCGTCGAGCGCGCCGGGACAACCAAGGACTTGCTGGTCGCGCTCGGGTATTGCGCCGGCTACGCCGACTGTGCACGCATCGCCTGCGCGTGGGGCTCCCGCGCGTGGCGCATCGCGGACACCCTGTCCATGGCCGCCAAGACGTTCGCGGTCGCCGTGCGCACCCTCGAGCCCGCCGACCTTCACCGTTGCGTCGGCACCTACCGCGCCGAGCTGCATGGGCTGCTCGCAGCGGATGCCCGGGAGGAGCCTGTCGCGAGCCACCGCTAGGATCTCAGCGGGCCCTCCCGCGAGGCGCTGCAGGTCGGCCTCCGTGGAGAAGCGCGAGCTTGCTGACGTCCCACGATCCCCGCAAGCCAGCCGAGGAGCAGTACTTTGGCGGACCTTCCTTGGGCGAGGACCTCCACGCCCCCGTCGGTTGTCGGTCGCCTGTCGAACGGCGCATCGGCACTGCACATCACGCGGTCCAGGTCCGCGAGGTCGGGTGCCGCCACGGGAAAGATATCTCCGCGCTCGTCCATTCGCCGCCGAAGAAGTTCGGGCGTCCACGAGGTCGGTGCCACGTCGAGCCGCCAGGCACCGCCGTCGCGGCCGATGAACCGATCGAGTACAGGGTCTTCGGCGCCATCGCGGCGAGCTAGCATCCGGGCTGACGCCCTTTCTCGGGAGGCGGGATGCATCGACGCGCTGCAGTCGGATGGCCGGACGTGTGGGCCGTCATCAAGGCGAGTGCCGAGAGGCGCCTGGGCAAACCGCTCCTCAAAGCGTACCTCTTCCTCGCCGTCTTCGGAATCCTGGTCGTCGCGGCTGCCCTCCTCGTCATGCGCCTTTAGGTCGCGCGACCTCTTCCAGCAACCGATGCAACGTTACCTCGCCACGCTGACGATCGTTCTGTTGCTGGGCATTGTGCTCACGCGCGTCGCGATGCTGCGCCGGCAGGGCGTCCGGGCCATGAATTTCGGCAAGCAGGACAAGACGGACTTCCTCATCCCGCCCTTCGCCTTCTTCTATTTCTATCTGGTGTTCGCCGACGCCCTTGGCTGGCCGACCCTCAGCCGGCAGAGATTCTTCGCCCCGGGCGCCGCCGGGTGGCTCGGCGTGGCGTTCTGCCTCGCGGGATTGCTGCTCCTCTTCTGGAGCCTGGTGTCGTTCGGCCGCAGCTTCCGCGTTGGCATCGACGACGAGACCCCGGACAAGCTGGTGGCGGGCGGCGTCTTCGCCTGGAGCCGCAACCCGATGTATGTCGCGTTCTGGGTGATCCTCCTGGGCCAGTTCCTGGTGTTCCCGAACGGGCTGCTGCTGGTCTACCTCGCCGCCGCGACCTGGCTGTTCCATCGCCAGGTCAGGCGCGAGGAAGCGTACCTCGCCCAACGCTACGGCGCGGAGTACGGGGACTATTGCGGGCGGGTGCGGCGGTATCTGTAGGCAAGAGCGCCTCGTGTCGAAGCGCAGCATCCCGTTCGGGGTACCCCAGGCTGGCGCGGGAGGCGTTGCGGCGTCGAGAGCACGACAAGGCCGAGGAGTATTGGCGGTTGTGGCACGAAGCGATCGATGAGCTTCTCAAACACCTCGGCGCTGCGCCAGGCCACGACTGTGCAAGCGGTGACCCATGACCGACCCCGCCGGTATCCCTGCGCTTCAAGACGCCATCCGACATCTGCATGGCTGCGAGGCGATCCACGTCACCACCGTGCCGCTGCACGAGACGCACGAGGGCAAGACTGTGTGGGAAGGCGACGTCGAGGTCTTCCAGCTCGTCGGGCACCCGACGGCGGCCCGTGCGTACGCCTGGCGCGAGGCGACGACGGGCACCAAGCGCCGGCTCTTCGCCGTGCTGCACGGGCTGGTCGTGGATTCGCCCGCGAAGGCCGTGCAGGCTTCAATCTTCGCGGATGTGGAGGATCTCGAAAGGGCGAAGAGGACGCTGAGCTGAGTCGGCGTCAGTCGTGCCTCGGCGCGACAACGCCCGCCGACGCGTCGAAGGGATTGGCGGATGCCAGCCGGGCCACCAGGTCCCTCGCCTTCGTTGTGCGACGTCAATTCGCGAGATGGGGCGGACTCCCACGATCCCGGCAAGCCAGCCGACGAGTAGCACTTTGGCGGACCTTCCTTGGTCGAACACGCATGCGTTGTCTCAGCGGCTTGTAACGGCCGTCGGCTTGCGGATATCGGCTCCCGTCTCGAGCTCGTCGAGGATGCATTTCGCGAGGTCACCTCGCGTGGTGAAGCGGCGGCTCGGTGTCTCGGGCTCCTTCCGGTACGGCTGGCCCGTGTCGCCATCCACCAGGCGGCCGGGGCGCAGGACGATCCATTCGAGGTCCGGCCGGCTCCTCAGGAACTCCTCCATCGCGCGCATATCGGCGTATAGCGTGCGCCCGATGACGTTGTGCAGCAGCGGATGGATGATCTTGTCGAACAGAAACCCATATCCGGGCCCAGGCGGGTACGTCAGACCGGAGCTAACTACGGCGATCCGCTTGCACCGCGCCTCGTCCATTGCTTCCACGATCGCCCGCGTGCCACGCGAGTACACCGTAATGGGCTTGCGGCTGTAAGACGCCCCGAGTACCGAAGCAACGGCGTCGCAACCGCCAATGGCGCTGATGAGACTGGTCCCATCTGTCACGTCCGCGCGCACGACATGAAGGCGCTCGTGCTTGAGCGGAAAGTCGGAGGGGTGTCGCGTGACCACGTTGATGGTGTGTCCACGCGCCAGCGCCTCCTCCGCCAGGATTCTTCCCGTGGCTCCGTTCGCGCCGAACACTGCGATCTTCACGCCGACCTCCAACATCTACGGCTTCTATATTATATGATTTCCGTAGTAAACGGAAACATGGGACCCACGACCGATCGCACCCGGGGGCTACTCAATGCGCTGCTGGACCTGCGCCTCGAGCTCTCGCTGCTCAACCACCGCATCGCGATCGAGATCGGCCTCAACGATGTCGACCTCGACTGCCTGGAAGTCATCTCGCGCGAAGGGCCGACGAGTCCTGCAAAGCTCACGCGGCGGCTCGGCCTTCACCCCGCGACGATGACGGGCATCCTCACGCGGCTCGAGGCCTCCGGTTGGATTCTACGGTCCGCTCACCCCGGGGACCGGCGTGCGACCCTTCTGAGGGTCCCGGCAAAGCGTGAGGCGCGCCTGCGAGCGCGGTATGCGTCGGCGACGCAAGCGGTGGTGGACGTGGTCGGCTCCCGTTCGCACGCCGATGTCGCGCTCGTCGTCGAGCTAGTCCAGGAGCTCACTTCGCACGCACGCGGGATGGTCTGATGGAGCCGCAACCCGATGTATGTCGCGTTCTGGGTGATCCTCCTGGGCCAGTTCCTGGTGTTCCCGAACGGGCTGCTGCTGGTCTACCTCGCCGCCGCGACCTGGCTGTTCCATCGCCAGGTCAGGCGCGAGGAAGCGTACCTCGCCCAACGCTACCGTGCGGAGTACGCGAACTATTGCGGGCGGGTGCCGCGGTATCTGTAGGTTCGTGTCGAATCGCAGCATCCCGAAGCCGGCGGTTCGCAGCGCAGACCCCTGCGAAGGGGGTCGATAGGACCTGGAGTTCCCGGGCGGATGCGCGATGAAGCAAACGAACTCGAGGGCGCGGAAACTGGGCGCGTGACGACGACCTAAGATCGGCCCGCCGCCCCCGCAGAGGCGCGGCCCTCACGGGCGTGTTCGCCGTGGGCATGATAATGTGCGCACATGTCGAAACGGACCATGACGGCCGCGAAATTCCGGGCGGAATGCCTTCGGGTGCTCGATACGGTCGCGTCCGCGCGAACGGAGGTTCTCGTCACCAAGCGTGGCAAACCCGTAGCGCGCATCGTACCCGTCGGTGAGCCGCCGGCCTCCCGCTTCGGAGCGCTCCGGCGCGTCACAACGATCGTCGATGCGTCGGACGACCTTTTATCGGCCGGGGACGGCTGGTCCGTTGAGTAGCGTGCTTGTGCTCGATTCGCACGTGTGGGTGAGGTTCGTGGCAGGTGCTTCGCTGTCCAAGCGTGCACGCGGGACGATCGAGCGCGCTGCGGGGGCAGGGCGCGGCGTCCTCATTCCGGCGATCTCGCTCTGGGAAATCGCCCGCTTGGCTCAGGACGGGCGCCTGAAGCTAGGCGAACGCCCCGAACGCTGGTTCGACGCGGCGCTCGCGACCGTTTCGGGGAATCTCGCGGCGATCACTCCTGAAATCGCCGTCATTGCGGCGGGACTCCGCTGCCACGGCGATCCGGCCGATCGCTTGATCATCGCCACGGCGCTCGCGAGCGACGCCGTTCTCGTGACGCGCGACGCGGCGATCCTCGAACTGGCTTCCTCGGGCAAGGAGCTTCGTGTCCTCGAAGCGTGAGCGGCGATGGGCTCCACCCATCTGCGCGATGCTTTCGACCCCCCCGGGCTTCTTCGCCAAGCGCCGCGGCGGCGAGGACGACGGGCAGGATCTGCACCGCGTTCTCCGCCCGTCGGCGCGCGTGGCGCAAGAAACCCTCGTGCTCGTCCTGGGGCGCGCACCCTGGTCATGTCGTTTATTCTGGCCCGTGCATTCGGTCGATTTGGTACCCGGTTTTGAGGCGCGCTGACGCGCGGCGCCCGAGATTTCCGGCACGGGATGCGGCTAAGCTACGGCATGGACGGGCCCCTGGTCGTAAAATTGGTGGTCGCCGTGATGGCCGCCTCCGTGGCGCTCGGCTGGTCGGTTCGAATGCTCGGGGTCCTGGCCCCAGCGACGTAAATCATTACGGTAGCTCGGCGGCATCGCGTTTCGTTGACGCAGTCGAAGTGGCACGTCACCGTCAACCGGTGCCGCCCGCCGGGACGGGAGGTCACGTCCGGCCCGCTGCTTCGCCCCTCGCGCCGCCCTCTAACCGCTCGCCGCCTTCTTGCCGGTCGGTCCTGCCGGACCACCTTTGGGTTCTCGTTTGCGGGAGCTGATGGACGTCGGAGGCGGGGGCTGTTTGGGCAGATCAATCGTGAAGACGCACCCCTTGCCGGGGAGATCACGGATGTGAAGGTCGCCCGCGATCGCCTTCACAGCCTTCCGGCAGATGGAGAGGCCGAGGCCCAAGCCTGTTCGGTCGGCACCCTTCTGGACGAATGGTCGCAGCAGGTCCTCGACCTTCCCGGGAGGTAGGCCGCCGCACTCGTCTTCGACCTCGATGAGCACGCGGTCCGTCGTGGTGCTCGCGCGGATCGACACCGTGGTCCCGGCGCGGGTGAACTTGAGTCCGTTCTGTACGAGATTGGCCAAGGCCGCGGCGAGAATCTGTCGGTCCGCCTCGACGATGATCGATGGATCGACCGCCATCGTCACCACGTGGAGCCCTCGTGCTTGCGCGACCATCGACGCGCCTATCTCCACTTCCTCGATGAGGTCGCGTACGGGCACGCGCTCCAGGTTTTGCAAACCGGCATCGAGGCGCACGTCCGCGAGCGAGCGATCGATGAGGTCCTGTAGCCGAGCATGGCTTCGCTCGAGGAGCGCGCCGGTGCTGCCGGCGAGCGGGACGGCGCCCTTCTTCATGCTCGCGAACGCCATCATCGAGGTGTTCAATACGTTGCGCATCTCGTGAGCGAGGTAGCCGAGACGTTCGGTTCCTTCGGCGGCGATCGCGCGCTCGCGCAGGTGTGCGTGCGCCGTCACGGCGCCGGCGATGGCGTCGTCGAGGCAGAGGTTGAGAGTCTGGAAGTCCTCGGCGGGGATGGACTTCCTCTGTTCGACGGAGAGCCCTGTGATGACCTGGCATAGGTCCCCGTAGTCGTGGACGACCTGCGCGACGGTGACTCCCTTGCTGAACAGATCGTGGCCGTGCTGGCTGGCGCTCAACTGGATGTCTTCGTGGTCGACCTTCTTGTCCGACGCCGCTCTGTCCAAGGCTCCGAGGAGCTGTTCCAGGAACAGGGGAAGCCCCTGCGACAGCTCCACATCCGTCGCGAGCGGGGCGCTTCTCGTGGAGACGCGCGCTCGGGCGCGCGCGAGGATCTCCGCGCGATTCAGGTCCACAAACTCCCGCAGCATGCGTGAACCGTAGACCTCGCGCGATGGAACACAAGACGCGCCCGCACGGGTCCGCTTCATCCCGAGCAGCCGACGGGCCGGTTGCCGAGGATGAGGGGGCGCCGCCCGTCATCGTCGCGCACGCGGATCGCCTCAATGAGCGCACTATCGCCTCAGCGAGCGCCGCTTCGTGGTGGCGCTCATCGACGCCATGCTCTTCGTCGAGGCGTTCCTCACGGGCACGGAAAGTGCGTGAGGCTCTCCTTGAGGCCGGTGCACAGGGCGCCATGCCCCGAGCCCGGAGGCGGTGTCCCAGATGGCAAACGTTCTCATCGTCGATGACGACTCGGATACCGTCGAAGCCACTACCGAGCTTCTGGAGTCCGCCGGGCACCGGATTCGAACGGGACATGACGGCAAGGATGGGCTGAAGGCTCTGGGTGAAGGACCGCTTCCGGATTGTGTCCTACTGGACGTGGACATGCCGGTTCTCAGCGGCCCTGGAATGGCCCATCAAATGCTCCTGCATGACGCCGGGGAGGAACGGATCCCAATCCTGCTCCTTTCGGGGAGGAGCGACCTGCCCGCGGTTGCCGAGCGCATGGGGACGCCGTACTTCCTCGCGAAAGCGAGCCCGGACTTTGGGACGGTTCTTCTCGAAATCCTCGATCGAGCACTTCGGGAACGACGACCGCCAGCCGCTGCCTGACGTAGCGCCTACTCGGCGGCTTCGCGTTCGTCCACGCGGTCGAAGTGGTAGGTCCCGCTTGGGATAACGTGCTCGAAGAGGAGCGGCGAGACGCGCGCGAGCTCGTCGCGCGCGACGAGCTTCCCCGTGCTGCTCTCGAGGCCCTTCATGATTTCCGCGATGCGCACGGTGTTCCACGTGAGGACGGCATTCGAGAGCACGCTGAGCGCGGACACCTTGTTCATGATCTCGGCGTAGTCGCCGTTGCGGAATAGGCCCTGGTTCGCGAAAAAGAGGCGCTGCGCGAGGGCATGCCGGAATTCGCCTCGATTGAGCTGGAGGTGGATGCGGTCGCGGACGTCGGCGTCATGAAAGTATCGAAGGAGGAACGTGGTTCGCACGATCCGACCGAGCATCGCGAGCGCCTTGGCGAGCCGATCGGAGCGCTCGCTCGCGATGAGCCGCTCGAGCAGGACGTGAGCGTGCTCCTTCCGGTCCTTCAGCGATGAGGCGACGCGAACGAGCGAGTCCCATTGCTCACGCACGATCTCGACGTCGATCGCGCCGCTGAAAAGTGGATCGAGGCGGCCGTACGACCGGGCGCGGTCGATGGTGTAGAGCGGCACGGAGGCCGAGTCCTTGAGCCGCGGCATGAACGAGAAGCCAAGAAGATGGCACATGCCGAAGAGGTGCTCGGTGGCGCCGTGCGTGTCCGTGTAGTGCTCGTGGGGTCGCAGGATCGTGTCGTTCTCGAGGAGGCCGTCGAGGACGTAGAGCGCCTCGCGCGGCGAGCAGGAGATGGCGCGGGCACCGAAGCCAGAGAACTGGTCGGAGACGTGCGAGTAGAGGGTGAACGCGCGGTCGTAGTAGCCGAAATATCGGGGGTAGAAGCCGGCGAGCAAAGAGCTCTCCTGCACGCCCCATCTCTTCCCATCCGAAGACGCGCGCGACGTGTCGCCCCACACGGCCGAAAGCTCGAGCCGGTGGTGGTAGTCGACGATCGCGCGGTCGGCCGCCTTGAGCGTCTCGGCCCGCAAGAACCACCGCGAGGCGTGTTGGAGCATGTCGATGGAGATCGAGTTCGTGCTTTGCGCCATCGTCGCAATTCCGAGGTTGGTCCCGTGCGCGACGAGCGCCGCGAGGATCGTCGCGTGGGGTGTCGCGACCCGGGGGACGTAGCCGATGGGTGGCCCGAGCTCGCGCGTAAAACCGCACCATCCGTCGACCTCGACAAGCAGGTCCTCGATGCGGATTCGAGGCAAGTGAGCCTCGATGACGCGCCGGAGATCCTTCACGCCCGGGGGCTCGCCAACGGCGCCACGCCGCGAGAGCTTGATCGCGTCGTTCTCGATGCGCGCGAAGCGGTTCTCTCCGAGCCCGTTCGCGAACGCGTCCGCCGCGGCGTCGAAGCTGGCGCGTAGTCGGTCGAGCTCGCACTCTGCCTCTGTCGGGAGCTTCAGTTCCACGTAAGCCTGCTCGCGACGTTCGATCCACTCCTCGGGGGTGCCCTGCACGAGACTCCAGAACGATTGATGGTGCCGGCTCTCGGCGAGGTACAGATCGCCGGAGCGGAGCGATTCGCGGAGCGCGTCGGCGAGCGCGAGATCCCACGTGCGGAGATCGGGCACGCCGCCGCCGGCGAGGGACTGTCGCCATCTGCCTGTCGCGAAGTCCGTCGGAGCTTCGGCGTCGAGTTCGCGCTCGCCGGCGTGGAGTTGGCGCGCGTAGGCGATGGCGCCGAGAAGGGGCTCCATTCCCTCGGTGCCCTCGAACGGCAGTCGCAGAAATTGCGGCAAGTAGCGCTTGAGAAGGTGATGGCGCGCGCGGAGGGCGTCGAACACGCCGCGATCGGTGATGTGCTGGAGTTCGCGGCAGCCCGTGATCGCGACATGGACCTCCGCGAGGTCCACCGCCTCCGAAATCGCGCCGACGCTGCTGGCGGGATCGATCAACTTCTCGAGGGTATCGAGCACGAGCCGCAAGTCGCGGCTGTGGCGGGACCGCAACGCCCGATACCGCTTCTCGAACGCGCGCTTCGCGTGGCGGTGCTGGCCGGTGAGGAACACGTGATGCATCTCGACGAGCTGATTGAGGATCGAACCGTTCCGCTCCGCGAGGAAGCACGCGACGAGGGCGTACTTCTTCGCGGGCGCGAAGCGACGCAGGTCGTCGACATCGTAGCGCAGGGCGAGATCAGCCAGGTGACGAGCGACCTCCGGGCGCACGCCGGATAAGTCGATGCGACCGGCACCGAGTGATCGCAGGAGCTCGGCGCGTTCGAGGTAGACCTTGATCACGTCGGCCTTCGGCTCGGGCGGGTACTGCTTCAACTGGAAGAACGCGGAGCGGTGCTGACCATCGGTGTCGAGCATCCCGTCGATGGCCTCCCGTAACGTCGATGAAAGGCGCTCGGAGATGCGAGCGAGGGTGACCTCTTCAGATCGCGACGTGATCGTCGCGATCGTGCGCTCGATGCGGTATCGAGCAGGAGCGACGACGCGCCGGGCGCGCAAGAAGTCCTCGGCGCCGACGAGCAGCTCCTCGGCGAGCATCCCTCTCGCGGCGTGCTCGCGTAGCCATGTCTCGAGCACGACGTGTTCAGCGTCGTTGTATGGCTGGAAGCCGAGGTGGTCGCGAATCCGCTGCTCGTGTTCGACGTCGGTCGCGGCGCGCGACGGCGGCGCGAGCATGAGGACTGGTCGCAGGTGGAGCTGGCGGCCGACGTGGTTGACGATGCGCACGGGAACCTTCGAGTAGTCGTCACCGAGGAATCGCCCGTAGCGACGCAGCACGCAGAGTTGCAGCGCGAAGCTGTGGCGCTTGTCGCCTCCGCGGCAACGTCGCACCTCGACGAGATCCTCCGGCGTGAGCGTCCAGTCGCGCGCCAGCTCCTCGTCGTTTGGATCGAGCGTGAAGACGAAGTGCGAACGATCGTCGGCGCCGGCCATGCGGCCGGCGTGTACCACAACCGAACGGTTGCGGAGCGCACAGGGGGCCTGAAATTTTCCGCGGGGTTAGGGCCCCCCTTCGGGCGCCCCCTTTTGGAACGACCGAGCGCCCGGTGGAGGGTGGTCGCGGGCACCCTGAGCTTCTTCGCGACCTGGCGCAGCGACAGCCCTTCCTCGCGCAGAGCGCGAGCGCGTCGCACGTCGACGGGCCGCTCCGGGCGGCCGATGTGGATCCCCTTGCGCCGTGCGCGTGCGATGCCGGCCTTTGTCCGCGCCACGAGGTTGGCGCGCTCCTGCTCCGCGACCCAACTGAAGATGGCGATCAGCAGCGGGCGCACGGGGCCACCCGTGTCGAGCCAGGACTTACGCACGCTCACGACCTGCACGCCGCGGCGATCGAGCTCGAGCACCGCCTGCAGGTTGCCTACCATCGAACGGCCAAAGCGATCGAGCGCCCACACGACGAGCACGTTGAAGTC
>CAWKAF010000002.1:0-384842 GCA_963847465.1 uncultured delta proteobacterium
TAACTAGTTCTCGTCCGGGAACGGTAGCTGCGCGAAAACAAAGGGCCTTTGGTCCGCGCGTCATGGAAATAGGACCGAGGGTTCCGCTGTTTTATCGAGGAAAACGCCAATTCCCCTCGAAAAACCTCGGAGCCCTCGATGCGGAAAACCTACCACGCGCAGCTACCTTTGACGTCCGCGAACCCGCACCCCCGCGCGGCGGAACTCTGCGAGATGAGCGCCTTGCTCGATGCGAGCGTTGGGGTGCTCCGACGCGTTCAGGCTGACCTGCTTCGCCAAAGAAAGGCCGACGCGAAGAGGGGACGCGAGGGCATGACGGCCGAGCAGGTCGTGCGTGCGGCGCTGGTGAAGCAGATGTTTGGGTCCAGCTACGAGGAGCTTGCCTTTCAGCTCAGTGACTCGCTCGTGCTTCGCGGCTTCTGTCGCCTTTCGCCGTCGGCGGCACCGCCGAAGAAGTCTGCGTTGCAGGCGAACATTGCGTCGATTCGCCACGAAACGTGGGAGGCGATGAACAAGGCACTCGTGTTGAGGGCGCGCGAACGCAAGCTCGAGGACGGCCGATGGATGCGCACCGACACCACCGTGGTCGAGTCGAACATCCACCATCCCCTCGACTCATCGCTCTTGTTTGACGGCGTACGCGTGCTCTCGCGCACGCTCCTGCGGGCGCACGAGGAGTACGGCACGGTCACCTGCAATCATCGACGACGGGCGAAGCGACGCGCCATAGCGATTCTCCATGCGGGCACCATGACGAAGCGTGTTCCGCTCTACAAGGACCTGCTCAAGATCACGCACAAGACCGTGCGCGCGGCGGAGACGGCGCTCGCGGATCTCCACGCGCCGCGGGGCCCTCGGCTTCGTCGCCACGCTTTCGCACTTTCTTCCGCTCGTAAAACGCATCATCGACCAGACCGAGCGACGCGTCCTGAGGGGCGAGTCGGTCCCGGCGTCCGAGAAGCTCGTCAGCCTCTTCGAGCCGCATACCGACATCATCGTCAAAGATCGGCGAGACACTCATTATGGGCACAAGGTGACGCTCTCGACAGGGCGTAGCGGCATCGTCCTCGACCTCGTCATCGAGAAAGGCAACCCCGCTGATTCCACGCTGACGGTGCGCTCGGCCGAACGACACGCTGCGCTCTTCGGCGAAGCTCCCGAGCGCGCGGCCTTCGATGGCGGTTTCGCCGCGAAGAAGAATCTCGAAGCGCTTCGCCAGTCCGGGACGCGCGAAGTCTGTTTCTCGAAGCCCGCCGGTGTGCCGATCGACGAGCAGACTTCCACGCCTCGCGTGCGTCGCATCCTGAAGAGCTTTCGCGCCGGCATCGAAGCCACGATCTCGTTTCTCAAGCGCTCATTTGGACTCTCCAGATGTACGTGGACCGGGCTCATTCGTTTTCGCGCGTACTGCTGGTGCTCCACCGTAGCTCACAACTTGTTGACGATGGCGCGCACCCTCCTCGCGCGAACCGCGTCGACCTGACCCATCGCATCGCGATCGCCATCCTCGCAGTCGACGATCTACGCCGATGATGTGCTCGTTTGTCCGCAGTCCAGCCTCCTCCCGCACGACGCCAACTTCGAACGGCGGTCACGCGCAGATTCGACCCAACGCGACCGCACTGAGGAGCGCCACCGGCCTGCGGATGCCCGCATCCGGCCTTTCCGGACGAGAACTAACTAGCCTCCCGTCGTCGGGCGAGCACCCGCGCGGCGGCGTCGAGCGCGGCGTCGACGTCATCCCGTGTCGTGTCCTCCCCGAGGGAGAAGCGCACGCTGCTCGTCGCCGCATCCATGTCGCCCATCGACTCGAGGACACTGGACGGCTCCGCCGTCCCGGCGCTGCACGCGCTGCCGCCCGATGCGGCCACTCCCTCGAGATCGAGCGCCGCCACGAGCTCCGCCGAGGCCCATCCGGGGAACGCGACGCTCGTCACGTGAGGTGCCCGTGCGGCAGCGATGCCATTCACGCGAGCCCCGGGCAGGAGGCGGAGCAATCCGTCCTCGAGCTCGTCCCTCGACGGCCCGAGCGCTCGCCATCGCTCGTGCGACGACAGCGCATGCCGGGCCGCCACCGCCAGTCCGGCCGCGGACACCGGATCGACCGTTCCGGGCCGAACGCCTTCCTCCTGGGTCCCACCCAAGAGCACCGGCTGGATCGACACACCCGGGCGCGACACCAGGGCTCCGATCGACTTCGGCCCCCTCATCTTGTGGCCCGCAAGGCTCCGCGTATCGGCCCCCTCAGCAACTTCATCGCTTCGTCCGAAGGCCTGCACGGCGTCCACGTGAACGCGCGCTCCCGCCTGCCTAGCCATCTCCACGACCTCGCGTGCGGGCTGAACGACTCCCGTCTCGGGATTGACGGCCTGCACCGCCACGAGCCTGACGTCGCCCTCGGCGAGAGCGCGCGCAAGGTCCTCGAGGTCGATCCTCCCCTCCGGTTGCACCCGCACCCAGCGCACCCGTGCGCGGCCCTCCCACTCGAGCGCCTCCGCTACACGCGTGACCGACGGGTGCTCGAGACGGCTCGTGACCAGCACTCCGGTCTCTCGCGCGAACGCGCTCCGCAGCGCCAGATTGTTGGCCTCGGTGGCCCCGGAGGTGAAGGTCACGTCTCTCGGATCGCACCGAGCCAGCACCGCGACGGCTTCACGGGCCTCTTCCACGCGCCTTCGGGCCGCGCGCCCGAACGCGTGCACGCTCGACGGATTGCCCCAGGCCTCCCGCGCGGCCTCGGCCATCGCCTCGATCGCCGCGGCCAGGGGCGGCGCCGTCGCGTTCCAGTCCAGGTACACCCGCCTCGGCATTGCGCGTCAGTGGCGGGCCTCGACGACCACCGTGGGAGCTCGCTTCGCCACCGTCAGAGAGAAGGCGGCGCCCGTGAGGTACGAGCCCTCGACGGCGGCACCCCCCGCAAGCTTCACGTCGCCCCCGAGGCCACGTGCCACGCTTCGCGCGATGGCGAGGCCCACGCCGACGCCCCCGTGCTCGCGCGTCGTCGAGCCGTCCACCTGGTAGAAGGGGTCGAACACGCGCTCCGCCCGCTCCGGCGGCACGCCCGGCCCGTTGTCCGCGACGATGACTTCGTAGTGACCCTCGAGGACGCGGACGGACACGCCGACCGTACCGCCCGGCGAGGTGAACTTGCACGCGTTGTCGAGAAGCTGGTTCATCGCCCTCCCGAGCCGATCGGGATCCCCGTAAGCCTGCGAGGGGACCCCGCGGAGTCTCCTCGAGCACCGTGAGCTCCCGCTCGGCAAAGGCGTCGGCGTACCCGGCGACGGCTCTCCGGACCGTGTCGAGAAAATCGTAGTCCCTGTTGAAGAAGCGCATCCGGCCCGTCTCGAGCCCGGTAACGTCGATGAGATTGTCGAGCGTCGAACGGAGGCGACGCACGCAATCGTCCATCGCTCGCACGGCCTTGGTCTGTGGCTTGTTGAGCGGTCCGAGCTCCTCGTCGAGCAGCATGCGGATGTATCCCACGATGGGCGTCATGGGCGTGGCCAGCTCGTGGCTGATGTTCCGGTAAAACTCCGTCCGGAGGCGCTCGATCTCGCGCAGGCGCTCGTTCGCCGACGAGAGCTCCGCCACCTTCAGCTCGAGGTGGGCCACGATGCGATGGCTCTGTTGCCGTAGCCGCTCGCCCATGGCGTCGGCGCTCGACGTGTAGGGTTCGCGATGCCCGGAGAGGTACTGGCCGACCAGCGCCGCGAAGCTTCGCGCGTCAATGGGCTTCTGGATGAAGCCGTCGCACCCCACGGCGAAGCTCGTGTCGCGCTCCCCCTCGGCGGTGATCGCGACGATCGGAACGCGGCTCAGCGACGGCTCGCTCCGCAGCCGCAGCGTGACCTCGTAGCCGTCGAAGCCAGGGATGTTGAGATCGACGAGGACCAGATCGGGCCTGGCCGTCAGAGCGCTGCGAACCCCCTCGAGGCCGTCGATGGCGTCGATGACCTCGAAGCCCTCGGCCGCGAGCAGTTTGCGCACGAGGAGACGGTTCCTGGGGTCGTCCTCGATGTGCAGAACACGCGGCATCCGACCCAGGCCCTTTGACTTTCAGTATATCCCCGAAGTAACTCTCCCCGGGTAATGCGCACCCGGTTCTATCACGCCCGTCGCCCGCTCGGCGCCGCCGTCGCTGGCGCGTGCCTGGCGCTTGCCTCGGCCTTTGGATGTTCCGCCCTGACCGAGCCTCCCGTCGCCGAGCCGGTCTCCAGCGAGACCGCCGCCGTCTCGGCACCCTCCGCGTCGGCTTCGGCTGCGCCCGCAGGCTCCGCTCGCCCGTCCGCCTCCGTGGTCGCCGCACCCCAGCCGCCCGGCCCTCCGGAGCAGATAACCTCGACGGTTCTGACCCCGGGCAAGGGCGCCGTCACGGCCAAAGAGGGCGACAAGGTCAGCGTGCACTACGTGGGGACGTTCACCGACGGCAAGAAGTTCGACAGCTCGCGCGATCGCGACAAGCCGTTCGAATTCACGCTCGGCAGGGGCCAGGTCATCAAGGGCTGGGACCAGGGTGTCGCCGGGATGAAGGTCGGCGAGAAGCGCAAGCTCGTGATTCCGCCCTCCCTGGCCTACGGGCCGCGGGGACGGCCCGGGATCCCGCCGAACTCGACGCTCGTCTTCGAGGTCGAGCTCATGGGGATTACGCAGCAGGCCCCGGGTGGAGCGGGTCTCCGGCCCGGCCCGGCCGCGCCGCGGTAAGCGCTTCGGGGTACACGCGCTACGATTGAGGATTGATGGCGAAGAGCGTGCTCGTAGCCGAGGACGACACGGACGTCCGCGTGCTCATCGTCACGGCGCTGAAGGCCAAGGGCTACAAGGTCTGGGAAGCCGCCGACGGCCTCCAGGCATCGGAACTCATCGGCCGCCTGCCAGAGCTTCCCGATCTGCTCATCTGCGACGTGATGATGCCCACTATCGACGGCTTCTCCCTGGCGAGGCTCATCAAGGGCCGGGCCGAGCTCAGGGCGCTCCCCATCATCTTCCTGACCGCGAGGACTTCGCCGATGGACGTGGTGCATGGCATCAAGCTCGGCGCTCGCCACTACATCCAGAAGCCATTCAGCATCAAGGACCTCCTCGACAAGGTCGAGAAGACCGTGGGTTGAGTGGCCAGGAGACGCACAGAACACGAGACGCGCGCGCACCGCGAACAAGACGCGCCCTCCGGGGATCGACTACAAGGCTTCCTCGCCGGGAGACATGGGTGAGCGCTAGACCAATCCTCGCCTACGCCGGTGCAGTCCTCTCCGGGCTCCTTTACTGGCTCGCGTTCCCCGGCATGGAGATGTGGCCGCTGGCCCTCGTGGCCTGGGTGCCGCTGATCGTGGCCATGCGCGGGCAGACGGCGCGGCGCACGGCCCTCCTCGGGTGGACGGCGGGCCTGACGATGAACGTCGCGGGGTTCTTCTGGCTCCAGAGGATGCTCCAGACCTTCAGCGGCTTCCCCGCCCCCGTGTGCTTTCTCTTTGTCCTGGTCGTCTGCGGGTACCAGGGCGGGCGCATCGCGCTTCTGGGGTGGCTGTACGGACGAGCTACGACGCGCGGGTGGCCGACCGCTCCCGTCTTCGCGGCTGCGTTCGCTGCGAGCGAGCTCCTGTACCCGGTTCTCTTCCCCTGGTACTTCGCCGCGACCGTCCACCAGGTGCCAGCCCTCTCGCAGCTCGCCGAGGTCGGAGGGCCCATTCTCGTGGGACTCGTGCTGGTGGCGGGGAACCTCGCCCTCGCGGAGCCCCTGCTCGCCCGTCTCGAGCGCCGCCTGGTCTCGGTGAGCACGGTCGCAGTGGGCGCGGTGGTCGTGGCCTTCGCGTGCTCCTACGGGGCGCTTCGCGTTGGGGCGGTGGACGCGACGGCACAGGCCGCCCCGGAGGCCACCGTGGGGGTGGTGCAGGCGAACATGGGTCTGATGGAGAAGCGCACGGCCTACGACGAGGGGCTCCGGCGGCACCTGAACCTGAGCCACGACCTGGAGGCCCGCGGGGCCGACTTCCTCGTGTGGAGCGAGACCTCCGCGATGCGCCCCGCGTACGACGAGGACGTACCGGGAGGACCTCTTCGGGGTGGCGCGTCGCATCGGCGCGCCGGCAATCTTCGGCGCCGTCATCGTCAAGCACGTTGGCGACGAGCGGCGCTACGTCCTCTACAACGCCGCCGTCTCGAGCGACGAGGCGGGCGTCATCGACGGCCGGTACGACAAGCAGTACCTGCTGACCTTCGGCGAGTACCTGCCCTTCGGCGAGACGTTTCCGATCCTCTACCGGTGGTCGCCCAACAGCGGCCATTTCACGCCCGGCCGGTCGCTCGAGCCGCTCATCGTCGACGTGAAGGGACAGAAGCATCCGGTGACGGCCCTCATCTGTTACGAGGACATCCTGCCGCGCTTCACGAACGACGCCGTCCGTCACGGCGACCCGGAGCTCCTCGTCAACATGACGAACGACGCCTGGTTCGGCGACACGACCGAGCCCTGGGAGCACCTCGCGCTCGCCCAGCTGCGCGCCGTCGAGCACCGGCGCTACCTCGTCCGCGGCACCAACAGCGGCGTGAGCGCCGTGGTCGACCCCGTCGGACGCGTCATCGCGCACTCGGGGACGTTCCAGTCCGGAGGGGATCTCCGCCCCCATCCACTGGATGCGGGCGCACACGCTCTACGAGCGGCTCGGCGACTGGCCATGGCTGCTCGTCTCGTTCGCCGCGTTCGCGGGCGCGTTCCGCAGGCGGCCCGCGGGCCAGAGCCCTTCTACTGCTTGATGGCCCGCTTCAGCCGCTTGGCGTCCGCGAACATGTCGACGTTCGTGAAGACGTAGGTGGCGTGCTCGTTCTTCGCGGTGCGCGCGATCTCGCCGAGCTTCTCGATGGCGGGGTCTTCGTAGCGGCTCTTGTGGCCCGCAGGGCCCGGCAGCCGGTAGTAGCCGAAGCTGGCGCTGGTCGTCCCGCTCGCGAGAGGGTCTCGCGCCGCCGTAGCGCCGCTCTCGGCGGCGAGCTCCTGGGCCTCGTCCGCGTCCCACGCGGGCGGGGGCTCCCAGACGACGCGTTTGTACTTCTTCTTCACGCTCGCGAGAAACTCCTTCACGATCCCCTTGTTTGCCCGGGTCGACGCGAACTCCGGCGGAGCGACGAAGACGGCGGTCTGCGAGTCGAGCTCCTTCGCTACGTTCATCAGGAGCGGAGCGCGGTCTCGGTGACCTTGCCTTCGCGGAAGCTCTCCTGCCCGATCTCGCGGGGCGCCAGGAGCGCGAACACGAACCCGGGAGGGGCCTCTCGACGCCAGCGCCGGATGGTGCCGGTGCCCGGCTGGGCGACGTGGGTCTCCTGCACCTCGACGAAGAGGAACTCACGGAAATACCGCGTCGCTGGGACGGGAAAGCCGGCGCAGCCGATCGTGATCATGGCAAGGGGCACGCGAGCGTACCACGTCCCCCGCCGTTCACAGGCCTTCCGACACGTCCTCGCTCGCGGCCGGCAGCCCCGTCACCCTGCGGGCGAGCTTCCTGCCGAGCCGGCGTGCGGCCGCACGAAGCGCGTCGGCGTAGTGAAACCCACTCGCGCGCGGGTCGAGAGCCCCCGCCGTGACGTCGACCGCGATGACCTCTTCCGCCCGCATGTCGCCCGAGTCGCTCTCGGGCGGGGCCCCAGGCGTCCGCATGAGCCGCGCACGCGCCGACGATCGCCGACATCGGTCGCCCGCGACACAGGAACGGCGCCCACACCGGCCGCGATTCCCTCGCTCGCCTCGTCCGCCCGGAGCACCTCGATCTCTACCCGCGGGTACCCGTCTCCCGCGTCGAGGGCGCCCTGCCTGGCGAGCTCTTCTCGTGCACCGCTCGCCACCTCGTCGCTTGCGACGGCGTCGGGCACCAGCGTCCTCACAAGCTTCACGTGAAGCCTCTCGGCGACACCGCCGCCGTACATCGCGCGATAACCGCACGCGGACGGGAGCAGACAGAACATGAGAATCGCTCGTCTTCAACCCCTAACCCACGATGAAGTTTACGATCTTGCCCTTCACGTAGATGAATTTCTTCACGGTCTTGCCCTCCACGTGTGCGCGGATTCGGGGTTCTCGCCAGCGCCGCTTCGCGGGCGGTCGACTCGTCGGCGTCCACGGCGAGGGTGACGGTGCCGCGCAGCTTGCCGTTGACCTGGACGCCAATCTCGACGACGTCGTCCTTGACGAGCGCCGGGTCGAACTCCGGCCACGGCTCGTGCGCCAGCGACCGGCGGGTCCGTCCCGGGTGCATCCGCTCCCACAGCTCCTCGCCCAGGTGCGGCGCGAAGGGCGAGACGAGCAGCGCCAGCGCCCGGGCCGCGTCGCGGGGCACCGCCGTCAGGCTCCCGAGGTGCTTGACGAGGATCATCATCGCGCTGATGGCGGTGTTGAAGCGCAGCGCCTCGATGTCGAGCGTCACCTTCTGGATGGTCTTGTGGACGAGCCGCCGCGTGGCGTCGTCGTACGCCCGCAGGGTCGGCCGTCAGCGGCCCGGTGACGACGTTCCACACGCGCTCGAGGAAGCGCTGCACGCCCTCGATGCCGCTCGTCTGCCAGGGCTTCACCTGCTCGAGCGGGCCCATGAACATCTCGTACACGCGCAGCGCGTCGGCCCCGTACGCGCGCCACGACGTCGTCGGGGTTGACGACGTTGCCGCGGGACTTGCTCATCTTCTGCCCGTCCTCGCCGAGGATGACGCCCTGGTGGACGAGCTTCATGAACGGCTCCGGATCCGTCACGACGCCGAGGTCGAAGAGCGCCTTGTGCCAGAAGCGCGCGTAGAGCAGGTGCAGGACGGCGTGCTCGCTCGCCGCCGACGTAGAGGTCGACCGGCATCCACTCGGCGTAGCGCCTCGGGCGCCAGGGCTCGCGATCGTCGTGCGGGTCGAGGAAGCGCAGGTAGTACCAGCACGAGCCCGCCCACTGCGGCATCGTGTTCGTCTCGCGCGCGAACCACTGGCCGTCCTTCTGGAAGAAGCGCCAGTCGACGGCGCGCGCCAGCGGGCCTGCCGGATCGTTGCCGGGCCGGAAGTCCTCGAGGTCGGGGAGCTAGCAGCGGCAGCTCGGCCTCGGCGACGGGGATCGGCTGGTCGTAGTGGATGACGGGCTTCGCGCCCGGCTTGCGCGGGTCGCCCTCGCACGTCACCGGGAAGTAGATGGGGATGGGCTCGCCCCAGTAGCGCTGGCGCGAGAAGACCCAGTCGCGCAGCGGTAGGTGACCTTGCGCGCTCCCCTTGCCCTCTCGCTGCGAGCCACGCCGTGATGCGCGACCGCGCCTCGGCGCTCGGCGTGCCGTCGGGGATGTCGACCTCGACGCGCCGGATAGTGCGCACGCCGTCTTCGGTGAACGCCGCCTTCGGCACGTCGACGGCGCGAGCCGTCGGCCGGAGCGATGACCTGCGACGATCGGGCAGCCCGTAGGCCCGCGCGAACGCGTGGTCGCGCTCGTCGTGCGCCGGCACGGCCATCACGGCGCCCGTGCCGTAGGTGCGCGATGACGTAGTCGGCCACCCAGAGGGGAACCGCGTCGCCCGTTGACGGGGTTGCGCACGCGTGGCGCCGAGCGGAACGCCCGTCTTGGTCTTGGCCTCGGTGCGATCGAGGTCGCTCTTTCTCCGCGTGGCCTCGACGTACGCGTTCACGGCGGCCGCGCTGCTCCTCGGTGACGAGCTTCGCCACGAGCGGATGCTCCGGGCGCGAGCACGACGTAGGTCACACCCGGGAGCGTGTCGGCGCGCGTCGTGAAGACGCGTATCGCGAGGCCAGCGGTTCCGACGACATCGAAATCGATCTCGGCCCCTTCGCTCCGTCCGATCCAGTCGCGCTGCTTGGCCTTCGTGTCGGGCCAGTCGAGATCCGTCGAGATCCGCGTCCAGCCGATCGGCGTACGCGGTGATCTTGAGCATCCACTGCCGCAGCGGGACGCGCTCGATCGGGATGCCCACCCCGCTCGCTCTTGCCGTCGATCGACCTCTTCGTTCGCGAGCACCGTACCTAGCGCCGGGCACCAGTTGACGGGGATCTCCGCCTGGATACGCGAGCCCCCGCTCGAAGAGCTTGAGGAAGATCCACTGCGTCCATCGGACGTACCCAGGGTCGGTCGTGTCGATCTCGCGCGACCAGTCGTAGCTGAAGCCCAGCATCTTGAGCTGGCGCCGGAAGGTCGCGATGTTCTTCTTCGTCGTGTCGCGCGGATGGGTGTTCGTCGCGATTGCGTGCTGCTCGGCCGGGAGACCGAAGGCGTCCCAGCCCATCGGGTGCAGCACGTCGAAGCCGCGCATCCGCGCGAAGCGCGCGACGATGTCCGTCGCGGTGTAGCCCTCGGGATGGCCTACGTGGAGGCCCGCGCCCGAGGGGTACGGGAACATGTCGAGGACGTAGAGCTTGCGGTGCCCGGCACGGCGCTCGGCGCGGAAGGTACCGTGCTCGTCCCAGTGCCTCTGCCACTTGGGCTCGATCGCGGCGGGGTCGTAGCGGTCACGCGCCTCGTCGTGCATCGGTCGCTGGGATGTATAGCGCTCTTCCCGCGATCAGTGCCGCAAACCCACGACGCGTACTTCCTCCGTCACGCGCGGGCCGCTCTCGTCGGGGCCGTTCTGCTTGTAGGCGTGCTCGGCCGCCGGAAAGGCGCCCGACCGTACCTCGCTCACGTAACGCTGCATCGCGTCGACGATCGCGTCGCCTAGCTCGGCGTACCGCTTGGCGAACCTGGGAGCATGGCCCCGCGACATGCCCAACAGGTCCGTGCACACGAGCACCTGTCCGTCGCAGGCGGCGCCCGCGCCGATGCCGATCGTCGGAACGCTCACCGCAGCCGTCACCTGCTCCGCCACGTCGGGCGGCACGGCTTCGAGGACGATCGAGTAGACACCGGCCTCCTCGAGCGCCAGGGCGTCGCGCATGATCTTCGCCGCTCCCTCGCTCCCGCGGCCCTGGACCTTGAATCCGCCGAGCGAGTGAACGCTCTGAGGCTGAAGCCCCACGTGCCCCATCACCGGGACCCCGGCGCGCACGATGCGGCGAACGTGCTCGGCCACGTCCTCGCCGCCCTCGAGCTTTACGCTCTCGAAGGCGCCCTCTTTGACCAGCCGGCCTGCGCTCTCGACCGCCTGCATGGGCGAGACCTGATAGCTCATGAACGGCATGTCGCCGACGACGTGTGCTCGGGCCGCCGCGCGCGCCACGGCGCGGCCGTGGTAGCAGGTCTCGTCGAGCGTCACCGGGAGTGTGTTGGGGAGGCCCTGCACGACCATCCCGAGCGAGTCGCCCACCAGGATGACGTCGACCCCGGCCTCGTCCACGAGCCGGGCCATCGTGAAGTCGTATGCGGTGGCTACCGCGATGGCCGGCCCCCGCGTCTTCCTTGCCCGGATCTCGGGGACGGTCACCTTGCTGACGGGACCACCGGGCGTCGGCGCACCGCGACCGTTCGTGTTGCTGTACATGAGTCCTCCGGTCGTGGCCGGGAATGCGTCGCGGGGCAGAGGCCTCCACGCGCGTCCGGTCCACGCCTCCACCAGAAGCTAGCGCCGTGGCCCCAGTCCGGCAAGATGGCCTTGTCCGCTCACCCGCACTACCTTTCCGGCCTCGTGCGCTGGTCGACCCGACAGGAGAAGATGGCGATAGTGCCGATTTTCGCTTGTACTCTCGTGTGCATGGGAGCGCTTTCTCTCGTTGGCTGCGAGCGTCCTCCGGGGCCCGAATCGTTGCAGGAATGGACGCCGACCGACCATCACTCCCAGGACGACGACAAGCTCGCGATGGGCGCGCAGGTCCCGGGGATGGGGCCCAAGGGCAGTGGCGACGCACAGCTCGTGGACATCGCCTGGCGACAGCAATGCACGAACTGCCACGGCTCCACGGGCAAGGGCGACGGCCAAATGGGGCCGATGGTCCAGGCGCCGGACCTGAGCCGCGACGACTGGCAGGCCAAGGTGACCGACGCCGAGATGGTCGCGACCATCAGGAACGGTAGAAATCGCATGCCGAAGTTCGATCTTCCCGACGCCGTCCTCCGGGGCTTGGTGGCCCGGATACGGTCCCTACGGAGGCGCTGACCGATGACGCCCGACCCGGACGGCGCCCCGCCCTCGCCCGAGGAGTACGTGGAGATCGCGACGCGTGCCGTTCAGGCGCGTGGATCGAACGTGGGGCTGCACGCCGTGGTCCTCTCGGGCAGCGCGAAGGGCACCGTGCGCCCCATCGGAGAGAAGCTGCGTGTCGGCAAGGCAGCGGACAACGATCTGGTGCTCCCGGACGACACGGTCTCACGGCACCACTGCGAGCTGACGCGCACGTCCGATGGCATCCGCGTGCGCGATCTCGACTCCACCAACGGGACGAAGGTGCAGGGGGCGCGCGTGACCGAAGCCGTCGTGCAGCCGGGCACTGTGCTCAAGGTCGGCGAGGTCGAGGTGGTCCTCCGGGTGGCGCCTCGGAGCGTCGAGGTCCTGCCGAGCGACAAGGCGAGCTTCGGCACCGCCATCGGGCAGAGCCTAGCCATGCGCACCATCTTCGGCGTGCTCGAGCGCATCGCGCCGACCGACGCGACGGTCCTCCTCGAGGGCGAGACCGGGACCGGAAAGGATGTCCTCGCGCGAGCCATCTGGAGCGAGAGCAAGCGGGCGAAGGGTCCGTTCGTCGTCGTCGACTGCGGCTCGGTGAGCTACTCGCTCCTGGAGAGCGAGCTGTTTGGTCACGAGCGAGGCGCGTTCACGGGTGCCGTCGCGTCGCGTCAGGGTGCCTTCGAGCTCGCGGACGGGGGTACTGTGTTCCTCGACGAGATTGGCGAGCTCCCCCTCGACGTGCAGCCAAAGCTGCTGCGTGTGCTGGAGACCAAGGAGCTCCGGCGTGTCGGCGGCAACCGGGTGCAGAAGACGGACGTGCGCGTCCTGGTCGCTACCAAGCGCAACCTGCAGCGCGAGGTCGAGGCGGGCAAGTTCCGCGAGGATCTCTACTTCCGCCTTGCCGTCGTCCCTGTAACGGTGCCACCTCTGCGGGCGCGGCGCGAGGACATCGCTCCGCTCGTCGAGCACATCCTCAAGGCGAACGGTGCCGGGCTCACCGTCAGCGACGAGACCATGCAGGGGCTGGCAGCGCACGACTGGCCTGGCAACGTGCGCGAGCTCCGCAACGTGCTCGAGCGATCCATCTACCTGGCGAGGGCCGCGGGAGGTACCGAGCTGAGCCTGGTCTCCCTTCCCGCGTCGAGCGGAGCCACGGCCGACGTACTGCACTTCGAGCCCGGCAAAAGCTACCGGGAGACCCGTGCCCGATACGAAGGGGAATTCGAGCGCCGGTACGTCAAATGGCTGCTCGCACGCCACGCCGGGAACGTGAGCGCGGCGGCTCGCGACGCGAAGATGGACCGGAAGCACTTGCACGACATGGCCAAGAAGCACGGCCTCCGTGGCCCCGACCCGGAAGAGGAGTGACGGGATCTAGAACACGGCCGCGAGGCTGAGCGTTCCGATGATGGCCCGGGCGTTCGAGACCGGGACCCCTCCGAGGGTGTACTGCTCGTACGTGTACCCGGACATGCTGCCCGATCCGGCCAGCTTGAGGCTCTCCAGGACCCCCAGGAGGCGCCCGTTCGACGGCGTGAGCGTCCAGACGAAGCGAACGCCGGTGAGCCAGCTCCAGAACGGCGAGAGCTCGCGATCCCCCGTCCAGTACTGGCCTCTCGGCCCGAGGGGCGGCAGGCCGCCCGTGTAGTCGTCGCTCCAGAAGACAGCCCCCGACTGTTTGTAGAGGCGGCCTCGTGCCATGATCCTGAGAGACTCGCCGACGGACTTCTCGAACTCGCCCTCGACCGTCCCGCTCTCGATGGCCCATGTGTCGTAGTAGCCCCTCACCGACACCCGGACGGCCGCCTTGATCGACCGGAGGTACCACGCGAGGCGCGCGGTCACCGCTTCGCGAGCCCGTTCGGTGGGCTCGTTCTCCTGGGCTTTCAGCCCTTCTCCCAGGACGACGCTCCGGTAAGGGTCGCTCTGGAACCCTTGGATGACCTGGCCGGTGTAAGTCAACTGCGATTCGAGCACGGGCGTCCACGATTGCCCCCAGCTGACCTCGTAGGTGTCAATGCCTATGGGGTCCATCGTGCGGAGCGGATCGCTGGTGAAGCAACCGACCGAGTCTTCGAGCGCGATCCATCGTGTCGGGCTCGCGTCGGCCGAACTCTGGACGCGGTTGCAGATGCTGTCGAAATTGCGCGCATAAGAGAGTTCGAATTGCGTATTGTGCTGAAGGATGTCCGTGCGTGCATTGACATGCATGGAGTTCGACCTGTAGTCGTGCTCGGTCGAGTAGGCGTATCCGCCCGTGAGCGATGTCGTCTCCCCCTTCAGCTCGATTTCGCCCCGACCGAGGTTTCGAAGATCGTGCACGCTTGCCGTGGTGACGACATCGGCCGCCGGGTGGGTGGCCTGGTACGTCGCGCCGGCCTTCGTCGCGACGCTGGCTCCGGAGACGACGTCCGCCTCCCAGCCCGCGCGAACGTCGAGCCAAGACCACGGCGAGGCCTGGACGTCTGCCGACGGCGAATACACGAACATGTGCGTGCGGGTCGGCGCCTCGTAGAAGACCGAGTGCGACGTATCGAACTCGGCGACCTGCGCGGCCGCTAGGCTGGACCAAGCGAACAGCGCGAGCTCGACCAGCAAGAGGACGGCTAGTTGCACCCGCAGCCTCCGCCGGAGACACCCGTTCCGCCCATCGACCCCTCCCGGTTGTCGATCGCGTGGCGAAGCGGAGCCTCGTGCTTGCCTTCCGCGTCGAACTGCATCGTGGGATCGGCGAGGATCGCTCGCTGTTGCGGCGCCACCGTGGCGCAGCCCGCGAGAGCGAGAGCGGGGACGAGACCGAGGAAGACGAACCGGGGATCCGAAGCCATGTGTCCTCTTCCTAGAAGTAGACGCCCAGGCCGGCGGCGTACGTTTGCCCGTTCTTGTACGAGCTCTGCGTGAAGACCGAGAGGTTCGTCGCTTCGATGCGGACGAGGATGCGGCCCCTGAGAGCAAACAGGAAGCCTCCTCCGGCTCGCGCCAGGTAGAAATCCTGGCGCTTGAGGACGAACGAGTCCGGGTTCGGCAAGACGCTCAGCCCCCCGGCGAAGAGCCCCACGAAGGGGCAAACGGGCCAGGTAGGGGCGAGGTAGATACCTATGCCACCGCCGTAGATCAGCTGGGCTCCGTCGCTGGTCAGCCCGTCGCCCACGAAGCCTTCGAGGCTGATGGTCTTGTGCAGCACCAGCGACGGCCGGGCCTCCACGTAGCCGAAGCGCTCGACTCCGCCGGACGCGACCGGGATGCTCAGCACGCCTCCCACGAGCGACAGTCCCGCTCGGGACCCCTCGAGAGGCGGGGGCGCAAAAAGTCCGGGGCGCGACGGGGCGCCCTCGTCGCCCGGGCTCACGGCAAACGGTTGCACCTCGTCTCCCAGTGCGTAAGCCGCGCGCCCATCGGGCAGGATCACGCGCAGCCAGAAGCCGGTGCCGGGCCTGCCGTCGAGGGCAAAGGTCTCTCCGCGATGGGCCGAGTAGATCACGCGGTAGCTCACGCCGGGTCCCGTGCGAAGGTCCGCGGAATCGATGACGACACGGGCGAAGGCCTCCGGCTCGCCCTGGTCCGCCGCCCACACGGTCTCCGACGCCAGCGCGAACGCCAGGACGCCGGCCGCGGCGAGCAGCGGTTGTCCCCCCTCATTTGGAGGCCCACGTGCTCAGCAGCATCTGCACCTGAGGGTCGCTTTCGCTGAAGACCGCCCGGGGGTGGTCGTGCCCGCTAGGGCGTACGAAAAGGGGCGCGGTCACGTAGTCGGTGCTCATCTCGATCGAGACGGACTCCAGATTGAACTCCGCCGGGCTTCCAGTGCCGGTTTGCGTGGTGTCGAGGGGTAGGTCTCCACCGCCGCAATCGACCGGGGGATGACTGATGAGGGCCATTCCGCTCACCGCCGAGGGGTTGAAGTGACACCCGTTCGCCGGATCTCCCTTCGAAGGGTCACCGGGGCCGCAGTTGTTGAAGAAGATGAACTGCGGTTCGACGTGGCAGTAGAAGTACGCCGAATCGAAGGTCTCGTCCGGCACTACGAAATTCGGCCCCGGGTTGATGGATGTGCAGCCACAGCTCAGGAGCGGCCCCAGCCACGCGATCGCCACGCCGCGTCGCGTCGTCATCGAGGCGGCCACTCGCAGACGATAAACCGGCGCCCGGGCCGGTCGCAACCGGCGTGCATGACTAGAGGGATGACGTCCCCCCTATTTTCGAAATTGTTTCGCGACCATACATGTACCCACTCGGATGCGACGCCGGCTCGTGCACGGGTCGGTTTCCCTTGCGCAAGCGAAGCGGAGATCGGTAGAAGTTTGGCTCACCGCTGTTGGATGTCGTAGCTTAGCTTACATGGTAGGCGGCCCTTCGTGGCCGGCATCCCTCGCGGAGATCACGCATGAAGCTGACCCCCTGGTATCTCGTCGCCATCGCCCCCATTGCCGTAGCCGGCTGCTCGGGCGCGTTCATGGGCCAGTGCGCCGTCTTGGCCGTCACGCTGTGCATATTCGTCGGGACCCTCACGCTGGGACGGCACTCCAGCGCCCCCGCGAGCCCCGCAGCGCTCGATTCCAATCACGTCGACCACTCCTGAGCGGCTGGAGTAACCCCGCGCGCGGTCCGTGCGCCAGCGTTTTGCTAAGGTCGCCCCCCGGGACCATGAGCGACGTCAACCGTAGCGCGGTCGATCGCCTCCAACGGCTGGACGAGTTCACGATCGCCGACCTCGAGGCGATCCGCCTGATCCTGCGCGGCGACTCGGTCATCGACTGGCGTCGCCTCGACTTCGGTTCGGAGGACGAGGTCCGTCGAGTTCCTCCGATCCCACGAGCTCGGCGCCCGACGACCAGCTGACCGGTCCGCATGGACCACGTGAAGTCCGAGGTCGATCGCTTATCTGCGCCGGCAGTTCGACTACCCCATTCCCCGCCCCGTCGAGCGCGCGACCGTACCCGAGCTGCTCATGCTCGCCGCCGGTCGCGGCCACCGGGCCATGTGCGCCTGCACAATCCTCAAGTGCATGCACATCATCCATCACCTCGACGGGCGCGAGCTGCTTTTCGTCCTCCCGATGTCGGACCAGGAGGTCTTCCACATCGTCGAGGAGAAGGTCTACCGCGTCATCGGCGGCATGCTCGGCGGGTGGCTTTCCCATCGTCGAGTTCGTCGGGGGCCGCAAGAACAAGGACTCGCTCATCACGAAGCTTCTCTCCAAGCAGGAGACGATCGCCGCCCAGATCTTCGACAAGCTGCGTTTCCGCGTCGTGACGCGCACGCGGGAGGACATCTTCCCGGTGCTGCAATACCTGGCGAAGCGGCTCTTTCCCTTCAACTATGTCGTGCCTGGCGCAGAGCATCAACTCGGTCTTCGGATTCAGGTCGTACGTCGAAAAGACGCCGCTCAAGCCCATGCTCGCGCAGATGCAGCTGCACGGGTCGAGCGGACGACGATCTCACACCCGAGCGAGAACCAGTTCTCGGCCGAGTCGTACCGGATCATCCACTTCGTCGTCGACATGCCGGTGCGCCTGCCCAAGCGCATCCTCGATCGCGCCCCCGCGGCGGCCGTCCCGCTCGGTAACGTGATCTTCGTCATCTGCGAGTTCCAGATCGTCGACCGGGACACCGAGACGCACAACGAGCTCGGCGATGCGTCGCACGCCAAGTACAAGGAGCGGCAGAAAAAGGCCGTCATGCGACGCCTGCAGCTCGGCGGAACGGGCGAGGTGCAGGCTCAGGTCGGCGACCTATCGCTTCGGACGTGCGGAGGAAGAGGTAACGGGGTAGAAAGGCGCACCCCATGCGCCTCTACGCCGGCAAGGTGCCCGCCATCGCGACCGAAGTCGTCCGCGCGCTCTGCTCGCCCCGAAGGACGATCGAGGCCGAGAAGCCCGAAGGAAGTCGAGGCCGACGTCGCCGCCGTCCTCAACCAGTACCTGGCCGACGAGCGCGACGTGAACGAGCGCGCCAAGGACGTCCTCGAGCGCACCGGCAAGCCGCAGACCGAGTTCCAGCGCGTCCGAGCGCTCGTCGCCGACGAGAAGGGCATCAAGGTCGGCGACGAGACGCTCGACTACCTGCTCGACCAGGTCGTCGAGATGCTCATGCACTCGAACAACGTCGACGAGGTCTTCGTCGAGGACGTCGACCTGCGCCGAACGATGGCGCCCGTCTTCAAGAAGCACATGGCGGTCGACTCGACCGCTCGACGCCGAGGTCCGCGCCCAGCTCCGGCACGTGCGCGAAGGGACGCGCGACTGGGAGATCGAGTACGCCAGCGTCCTCGAGCAGGTGAAGCGCCGCAAGGGGCTGTGATGCGGCCCTCTGGGATAGCTGGCGTCGGCCTTTTGCCTGGCCGCGAATCGTCGTAGCGTCAAAGGAACGCATGCGGAGCATGACGGGTTTCGGCCTCGGCGAGGTGCCCCTGAGCGGGGAAGCTCGCGGTCGAAATCCGGGGCGTGAATCATCGCTTCCTCGACGTGCGCGTTCGCGTCCCGCGTGAGCTGGCCGACCTGGCCGGCTTCGTCGAGCAGGTGGCGCGCGAGAGGCTCACGCGTGGACGCTACGAGGTGGCGATGCGGGTCGAGGGCGACGTCGCTTGGCGCGCCCGTCCTCGACCGCGAACGGGCGCGCGCCGCGTTCGCGGCGCTTTGCGAGCTGCGCGACGAGCTTGCCCCCGGGAGCGAGGTGCCTCTGTCGCGTCCTCGCCGCAATCCCGGATCTCTTCGTCTCGTCGGCGAACGCGAGACCGACCGGCTGCGCGAACGCCGCGCGGGCGGCCTTCGCGGCGGCCGCCAGTCGCCTCGACGCGATGCGGCGTCGCGAAGGGGCGGCGCTCTGCGGGAGGACCTCGTCCGGCGCCTCGACCGCGTCCGCGCGCTCGCGCGCGACGTCGCGCAGCGGGCTCCGGAGGTCGTCGAGACTCACCGCAAGCGGCTGCGAGAGCGCGCGGACCGGCTCCGGGCGACCCGTGGAGATCGACGTCGACAGCGCCGCGTCTCGAGCAGGAAATCGCGATGTTCGCCGAGCGCAGCGACATCTGCGAGGAGCTGACGCGGCTCGAGAGTCACTGTCGCCCAGTTCGCGGAACTCGCTCGGTGAGCGACGAGGCCGTGGGCCGGCGCCTCGATTTCCTGCTTGCAAGAGATGGCGCGAGAGGCCAACACCGTGGGAGCCAAGAGCCCCGACGCGCCGATTGCGCACGCCATCGTCGAGGTGAAGGCCGAGATCGAGCGGATGCGCGAGCAGGTGCAGAACGTCGAATGAACCCGTACGACGACTTTCTCGCTCGCTCGTCCTGTCGTCGCCCAGCGGCGCCGGAAAGACGACCCTCACGCGCATGCTGCTCGAGCGCTGCCCGGAGCTGCGCTTCAGCGTCTCGCACACGACGCGCGCCCCGCGCGCGAACGAGGTCGACGGCCGGCGACTATCACTTCGTCGACCGAGCGCGCTTCATGGAGCTCGTCGACGAGGGGCGCCTTCCTCGAGTGGGCCGAGGTGCACGGCAACCTCTACGGCACTTCGACGGCCGAGATCGAGCGAGCGCGCGCCACGCCCGGGCTGCGCCGGGATGATCTTCGACATCGACTACCAGGGCGCGCGACAGATCCGCGCAAGGTGGCCGACGTCGTCACGGCGTCTTCATCCTTCCGCCGTCGATGGAGGAGCTCGAGCGGCAGGCTGCGCGGCCGCGCGAGCGAGACCGAGGAGTCCGCTGCCGCGGCGCTTCGCGATCGGCGCAGCGCGAGATCGAGCACTACGCCCTCTTCGACTACGTCGTGGTCAACGACGACGTCCAGCGCGCCTTCGACGAACTGCGATCGATCGTCGATGGCCGAGCGAGCGCGCAGGCGCGGCGGCGCGCCCCGTGGCGGAGTCGCTACTGCGTACGGGGCGGCTGCCCTGAGAGGCGGCGAAGATCCGATGACGCGAACACGTTCTTGGCGTCATCGGAGGCAGCGGCCTCTACGAAATCGAGGGCCTCGTCGGACGTCGAGGAGGTCGCGTGTGCGACACTCCCTTCGGCCCACCGAGCGACGTCGTCGTGCGAGGGCGCCTCGGACGATACGACGCTCCTCTTTCTGCCGCGGCACGGCCGCGGTCACGGCATCGCGCCGCACGAGATCGACGTTCCGCGCCAACGTCTGCGCGCTGAAGAAGCTCGGCGCGACGCACCTCGTGAGCATCAGCGCGGTCGGCTCGATGAAGGAGGCGATCGCCGCCGGGCGATTTCGTCGTCGTCGATCAGTTCATCGACCTGACCAAGCGGCGCGCATCGACATTCTTCGAGGATGGGCTCGTCGGCGCACGTCGGCTTCGCCGACCCGGTCTGCGATCGACCTCGCAGGAGCACTCGCGAGCGCCGCTGGGCGCGCCGGCGCCCGTGTGCACGAGGGCGGAACGTACGTGTGCATCGAGGGGCCCCAGTTCTCGACGCGCGCCGAGAGCCTCCTCTACCGCTCGTGGGGAGTCTCGGTCATCGGGATGACCGCGCATGCCCGAGGCGAAGCTCGCGCGCGAGGCGGAGCTGCCCTACGCCCTGCTCGCGCTCGCGACCGACTACGACTGCTGGCACGAGACGGAGGAGGACGTCAGCGTCGAGGCCGTGCTGGCCGTCTTGAAGGCGAACGCTACGCTCGCGCGACGCGCACTCGCCGAGCTGGCGGGAGCTGCTCCCCGACCCCATCGGCAGCCGCGCCTTCGGTGCACTGGCTTCGGCGCTCATCACCTCGCGCGATCGCATCCCGCCAGCGGCGCTCGCGCACCTCGACTGGCTCGTCGGTAAGTACTTCCAGCGCTAAAGGGACGCCCGTGAAACCATCGAACCATCTCCTGATCGTCGGGTCGATCGCGTTCGACGACCTCGACATGCCCTCCGGGGAGCACCGCAACGTCGCTCGGCGGGGCTGCCACCTACTCGGCGCTTGCTGCTTCGCTTCTCCTTCGCGACGCCGTGCGCGTCGTCGGCGTCGTCGGCGACGATTTTCCCGAGGCGCATCTGGACGAGCTCCGGGCACGAGGGATCGACACCTCTGGGGTCGAGCGCGCGGTCGGTCGCACGTTCCGGTGGCACGGCCGCTACTCACAGGACCTCGCTAGCCGCACCACGCTCGACACCCAGCTCAACGTGTTCGCCGACTTCCGTCCCAAGATCCCGCCCAGTCAGCGGGCGAGCCCGTTCGTTCTACTCGGAAACATCCACCCGGCCCTGCAGCTGGACGTCCTCGAGCAAGTGGAGCGCCCCAAGCTCGTCGCCGCCGACACGATGAACTTCTGGATCGAACGCGAGCCAGCCGCTCTTGACGACCTTCTGCGTCGGATCGATCTGCTCGTGATCAACGACGAGGAGGCGCGGCAGCTCTCGGGCATTCACAATCTCGTCCGCGCGGCAGCAGAGATCCGCAAGCGCGGGCCCAGGATGCTCGTCGTCAAGCGTGGCGAGTACGGCGCGCTTCTCTTCGACGATGCGGGTCCGTTCTTCGTCCCCGCTTATCCGCTCGAAGACGTCGTCGACCCAACCGGGGCCGGCGACTCGTTCGCCGGAGGGCTCATGGGCTATCTCGCGTCGCGCGGAGAGCTCTCGCCCAGCGCGATGCGCTGCGCGATGTTCTTTGCGTCGGCCCTTGGGAGCCTCTGCGTAGAAGCCGTAGGGCCAGCACGACTGATAAGCTCGAGTCGACCGCAGGTGGGAGCCCGTATCGCCTCCTTCGCCAAGCTCGTAGAGCATGGGGGCGACCTGGCGCTACCGCCCTGATCGGGCGCGAGCCAGACTGGCGCCCGAGGCGTCACTGCTCTAAGACGGCTGGAGCGAGATGAGAGCCGACGTCGACGTCCGCCCTTTCGACGCCCTCGTCGGAGAGGTGACCACGGCTCCGCGGGGACGGGTGGCCACACTCGTCCTGGCGTGCACGGGCCTTCTGCTCGTGTTGCGCGTCGCTCGCTTGTTCGGTCGGCTCGCGCTCGCGTACAGAACGCCCGGTGAAGTAGCGGTGTCGGACGACGGATCGGTGCGCATCCGCTGGCGCGTCGAAATGCTCGGGCGCCGGTTGGCAGACCGCGACGTCCTCGTCCCCCGCTCTGGTCTCGTGCGGGCTGTAAGGGAGGTTCGCTATCCACGGCTCGCCTTCTACGCGGGGCTTCTCGCCCTGGCGGCGGGCAGCTACGTGGGAGTCTCCTCGTGCATCGACGGAGCCCGCGCTGCTTCGCCGTCCTTGCTGCTCGCGGGGCTCAGCGTCGTGGCACTCGGGCTGGCCATCGACTTCGTACTGTCCGTAGTGGCCCCGGGTACGAGTGGGACATGCCGGGTGATATTCGTACCACGCGACGGCGCGAAGCTCTGCGTCGGCGCGGTCGAGGTGTCCAGAGCGGACGCCCTCATGGCGCGCCTGAGGCAGTCGTGACGCCGGCTCAGTGCTTGCCCGTCAGCCGCTCCCCCAGAATCGCATCCACCCGGCCGGCGGAGGCATGTGCCTCAAACCGCACGCGCTTCGGCGCATCAGCCGATGCGCACGCACGAACGGCCACCGCGTAAACAGCCTCGGATCGATCGATCTCGGCGTCGACGCCCTCGAACACACGGAGCTCGACGCCCGCCCCGCTGCCCTCGACGCCCACCGTCGTTCGCATGCAACTTCCGGCCGGGACGTCCTCTACCCAGGACAGAACGTGATCCGCGTCGAGCGACGCCTCCCGGATCGCGGTCTCGGTTCCCTCCAGCAGCATTTCGGGACCGGTCGCCGCACGAGAGAGCATCCGCGAGGCAGCGAGTGGATGCGCGGCGATGGTGGTGTCTTTCCATCGCTCCGGGCGCACGCTGACCTTGAAGGGCCCCGGCCGCCCGCGAGCCTCGAGCTCGAGGTAGACGTTCCCGCGCACGCAGGCGAAGACCGTCACCGAGGACGATGCCTCGCCAGACGCGAGCAAGAGCCCGTGGTCGTCGACCACCCGCGCGTCGACGAGAGCCAGTGGCGCGCCGGCTACGACGTCGATTCGACTGCATGGGGCTCCCTGGGCCTTCAGGTCCAACGCGAGGCTGACCCTCCGGCCGAGGACAAGCGAGCCGGAGACGGACGTGACCGGCGCGTCGTAGCCGGCCTTCGTCAACAGTGCCTCGTGCGCCCTGTTCGCCGCGTCGAGGGGCTGAGTGGGTGCGACCCACGCGACGTCGGGACGGGTGGACAAATCGCGAGCCAAATCTCCAGGGGCTCGTGCCAAGACGACGGCGACCAGGCCAACCCCCACGTGCGGGCGGATGGATAGCGCTCCCGCCATCTCCACCGAAGAGCACAGCGTGAGCGCCGGACGGCTCGTGCCCTCTCTCGAACGTGCGACGACCCGCCCGTTGGCATCGAGGGCCTCGACGTCGAGCAATGCCACCGTGTCGCCCGGAACAATCAACGCATCGACGCACTGGTCCTGACCGACGGGCAGCGAAACTATGGTCGGTACCCGAGAGTCAATCGGAAGCGCGACGCGCCTGAACTCCTCCCACCTTCCCCCGAGTTCCATGCGGTGCACGCGTACGGCCTCTTCGAGACCGGGCCAAGCCCCTGCGGCCCGCGCCCCCTCCATCTCCCCGCCGCGAGCACCGAGGGCCCTGGCAACGAGGATAGCGCGGTCTGGCGGCACCAGCTGCGCGCCGACGGCAACCAGCCCCTCGCCCTCGACGACGTGGGCCGCAACGTAAGCACGAGCCGGGTGCGGCGGGCAGAGAAGGACCGTGGGATGCACGTCTCGACCCTCATCCACCGCAAGGGAGGTGCCGTCTTCCGAGTAGATCGCGACATCGACGTCGTCAATCGACGACGACCCCCTTGCGTAGGCGAGCACGCACTGGTCTCCGGGGAGGTCGACAAACCCCCCGACCCACCCGTTTTCCACGGCCTCGGTTGCAGCCACGAGCGAGGGGGCCCCTGCCCCTAGGCGCCCGGCCCTCAACGAGAGCTCTGCTACCAAAGCTCGCCCGTCGAGCTCGCCTTTGGTTACCTCGGGCGCGGGAAGAGGTCGTTGCAAGCGTCCGTTGCCCCCAGCCGTCCCTCCGACCGCCCCGCAGGCTGCCAGGACCAAACCGCAGCCGGCGGCGCACGCCACCCCGCACCTCACCGCGACCCCTGCCAGACGCCGTCCGCGATTCTGTAGATGGCCAGCCCCCAGCCAAGGGGGGGCGCACCTCGAACCTCGACGCGCGCGACCGCGCGTTCGTGCTGGTGCGCGCAGAAGGCCACCGCGGCTCCAAGGTCGTCAATCCCGCGATCGTCGAAGACGTCCTCGCCTCCCAAGTGAACTCGCAAGGCCACGGCGCGCGCCGTTCCCTCTACCAGCGACACGACAGCGAGATAGCAGCCCCCGGGTTCAATCGACACAGGCACTGGAGTCCCACCGGCGCCGCCCTGGGCAAGCATGAACGGCCAACGCGGTAGCGACCGGACCTGGCGTGCAAGCAACAGCCTCGCCATCCGTGCGCGTGCTTCGCTGCCCCATATCGCGGGCAAAGACTGCGGAAGCGACCACCACGCGTGGACCAAGAGCACAGGCGCGTCGGGTGGCGATCCTACAAACACAACCTCGACCTGGGTGGTCTCCCCCACGCACAGGGAGAGTTCGGCGTCCGGCGCATCGGATCGGTCTCTCGCAAGAAGACGATCGTCGGCCTCGTCCCTCATCTCCGCGTCGAGATCGAGTCCGGCTCGCGCGCGCGTCCGCCACGACGGGCGATCGAGGGCAAGGAGACGCAATCGGTGGCATCCCGGCTCCAGCGTTTCGTGGCTCGTTCCGGAGCCGTCGGGTCCGGATTGCCATGTCCTCCGTGCCTCGATGAAGCCACCGTCGAGCCTCGCTCGACCCTCGGCGATCTCGGCACGATTCTCAGGGGAGGCTAGCGTCGGCAATATCCCGGGATCGGGCCCGGGGACGGTGACCCCTCCGGTGCGCTCGGGGAGGATGACACGTAAGGGAGCCAGCGGCTTCGCAGACCGCGCAAGGATCGTTTCAATGGCACCACGCCCTGAGTCGCTGGAGACGCGGATCCTGACCGGCGGCCCATCGCCGCAGCGCTCGAGCGATACGGCCCCTGCCTCGCTCGGCAGCTTTCTTCCAGCCTCTTCGTCGCCGGCCTCGATCACACGGATGTGAAACCCCAGGCCGCGGGGCCCGAGAAACACCACGGTCGTGCACTCGGCGGCGGGCAGGTTTGGGAGCGTGACGGATGTGGTCTCGTCCTCGTCGAGAAAGCGCGTTCTGTCCAAGACGACTACGGCGCCCGAGGCACGCCACGCCCTGGCGAGTCTCTCGCTCGACTCTCGGAGGTCGGCGCGAGCCGCGTCCACTTTTCCCAGCACTGCCGCCGCGGCTGCGAACGCCAGCACTGCCGCCCTCCTAACACTCATGGTCAGGAGCCTTCTTCCACCTCGAGCGGGCTCTCGACGAACGTTTGCGTGCCAGGGTCCCAGACGAACAACTTCCGGTCATCCACTGCACCCCCGCGCACGCTCGTCACCAGATAGGCAAGGTCCCACGGAGGTTCGCCTTGCCCCATCTTGGCAACCTCCGCGTCGGTCGGGGAGAAGTACGCGCCTACGTCGAGATGGGAATGGTAGAGGACCTTGACTGGCCGTCCCTCGACTTCGCCACGCTGGATCGACCCTTCGAACTTCATGGAGTCGATGTCGAAGTACGTGCGGCCCGTGCGCGGGTAGCTCTCGGGGTCAAGGCGGTGCAGGGCGTTGGCGCGATTGACCATCGGCACAATGGCATCGACCCTGCGCGCGTCGCTCGCCGGGCCAACCAGGAAGCCGCAGCTCTCCTCGTCGTTCGCGTAGGCCCGACGGGCCTCTTCATCTACGTGATTGATGACTGTTCGACCAACGACCAAGTTGCCTTTTGCCCACGGGTGCTTCATCAAGTCACGCATCGCATCACCCTCGAGTGCTCACGCCCAAGACGACCGGTTCACCATACGTACCGGCGCTCCCATCTCATCGGCGCGAAATAGCGATCGCCTCGGTCGCAGATAATTGCAACGATGCATGCGTTTCGTCCGCTTCGACGGGCGTCCTCGGCCAGCTCCAGTGCGGCGAAGACGTTGGCCCCCGAGGAGTGACCCACGTGCAGCCCTTCCTCGCGAGCCAGGCGGTCGGCCATGTCCCATCCGTCTTCCGTAGCCACGGGCATCACTCGATCGGGAACCCGGGGGTCGTAAATAGCCGGCACGAGGCTCGTCGCCATGTGCTTCAGGCCCTCGAGACCATGCAGCGCCTCGGCCGGCTCGACCGCGACGCATTCCACCGGACGTCCATGCTCCTTGATGCGCCGGGTCGTACCCATCATCGTGCCCGTCGTCCCGAGCCCCGCCACGAAGTGCGTCAGACGGTCGCCGAGCGCATCGAGGATTTCCCGTCCCGTGCCGTCGTAGTGGGCGCGCCAGTTGGATGGATTCGAGTACTGGTCGGGGTAGAAGTAGAAGTCGGGGTCCTTGGCAACGAGCTCGCGCGCCAGCCGGATGGCGCCGTCGGAACCCTCCATCGGATCGCTGAAGACGATCTCGGTGCCGAAGCTCCGTGCGATGTCCTTGCGCGCCTTGCTGACGTTCGACGGCATGACGAGCCGCACACGGATGCCCAGCGCAGCGCCGAAGAGCGAGTAAGCGACGCCGGTGTTGCCGCTCGTCGAATCGATGAGCGTCTTGTCGTGCGTCAGGCGCCCGTCGGCGAGCGCGTCCTGCATCATTCGAAGCGCCGGCCTGTCCTTGACGCTTCCGCCTGGGTTCGCGAACTCGAGCTTCGCCCACACCTCGGCGTCGGGTACGTGCCGCGCTACCTTGCGCAGCCGCACGAGCGGCGTGTTTCCGACCGCGTCGATCACCGACTCGAGACGGCGGCTTCGCCTGAAGGTCATGACGTAGTCCTGATCGCCGAACGCAGCACGCGGAGCGCAAAGTGGGCTCCGCGCGCGAGATCGCGTGCCACAGGGTCACGTAGAGAAAGAGGCTCTGGTTCGGAATCGGCCACGAGCGCAGTGGCTATTTCGACGCGCGCGTTTGGCTCCACCGACCGTGCGGCCTGGGCGAGAAGCTCGTCTGGTACGCGCAAGCATCCGACGCCTGCCCCGGCGAGGTAGCGCACGGCTACCTGCGCCGCGAGACCCTCGAGGGCAAGGTTCACGCGAGTGGCCTCGATGCGTGCCTGGCCCGCGACGCCGACCTCCGCCAGAGCGATCTGACGCCCGTGTCGAACCATCCTGCCGTCATCCTCCAGCGATTGCCGGGACGATGCTGATCTGATCCCCAGGCTTCAGCGCCGTCTTCAGGCCGTCGAGAAACCGCACGTCCTCCTCTCCGACGTAGATGTTCACGAAGCGCCGCACCCCCTTCTCGTCCAGCAGGCGCTCGCGGATGCCGGGGTGCTTGCGCTCCAGGTCCTCGATCACCTCGGCGAGCGTGCTTCCGTTGCCTGTCACCTCGTCGGCTCCGCCGGTGAGCGTTCGAAGCGGCGTCGGGATGCGGACGATCGTTTCCATGGTCGGGTATCTCCTCTTTTTTCAGCCCGCAAGCGCGGGGGAAACATACGCTTCGGGTTCGATGCGATGAATGCTCGGCGCGCTGCCGCAAAGCGCGCAGTCGGGTCGCGCCGCAAGCTCTCGGCGTCGCACTACGTCCGTGCGACCGTCGAACGTGAGCAACTGGCCCTCTACTCGCAACCCATCGATCATCGCCAAGGCAAGATCGACCTGAGCCGCTGCGATGAGACCCACCACAGGCCCCATGACGCCCGCTCCGGCGCAGTTGGGGGCGTCTCCCTCGGGGAGATCCTCGAACAGGCAGCGGTAGCAAGGACGCCCGCCATCACCTACGGCCAGCGCCGTCCCGATCCAGCGCACAGCGGATGCATGCACGACCGGAACGCCGGCGAGAGCGCATGCATCCGCCGTCAGGAACTTGGTGGCGAAGTTGTCGCTGCCCTCCATCACGACATCGTACTGCCGGACGAGAGTAAGAGCGTTCTCGGGGAGCAGCCGCTCGCGATGGAGATGCAGCGTCGGCGCCAGGGCCGAGGGCCCTCAGCGCACGAGCCGCAGCGTCGAGCTTCGACGCTCCCGACGTCCGCGTCGCTGAAGAGGATCTGTCGGTGCAGGTTGGTCTGGTCGACGTCGTCGTCGTCGCAGAGGCCGATCGCGCCGACGCCCGAGCGAGCGAGGGCCATCGCGGCAGCGCAGCCAAGGCCACCAACGCCGACTACGAGCACGCGTGCACTCTCTCGTTTCACGGCGTCCCCTCTGGGAAGTACTCTTCGAGGCTGAAGTAGCGCTCGCCGGTGTCGGGAAGAACGGTGACGACGTTCTTGCCCGGCTCCGAGCTCGCGCGCGACCTCGAGCGCCACGTGGACCGCGGCTCCCGCGCTGATGCCCACGAGCAGACCTTCACGCCGGGCCAGAGCGATCTTGGTCCGCCATGCGTCGGCGTCGGTCACCGTGCGCACCTCGTCGACGACTCCTGCGTGGTAGTTTCGCGGCACGAACCCCGCCGCGAGCCCCTGGATCTTCGTCGGGCCTCGCTCGCCTCGCGAGATGGTCGCGCAAGAGTCGGGCTCGACCGCGACGATCCGCACTGACGGCGAACTCGCGGCGCAGGACCTCTCCCACGCCGCTGATGGTGCCGCCCGTGCCAACCCCTGCGACGAACGCGTCAATCGACAAGCCGTTCATCGCCTCGATGATCTCGCGCGCCGTCGTTTCGGCGTGCACGCGAGGGTTCGCGGGGTTGTCGAACTGCTGCGGCATGAACGCCCCGGGGGTCTTCGCGGCGATCTCGCGCGCCTTGGCGACGGCGCCCTCCATCTGCTCCGCTTCGGGCGTGAGAACGACCTCGGCGCCGAAGGCCTCGAGAAGCTGCCGGCGTTCGAGACTCATGCTCTCGGGCATCGCCAGAACGCACCGGTAGCCGCGGACCGCGCACACGAGCGCGAGACCGATGCCCGTGTTCCCGCTCGTCGGCTCGACGACGACCCCTCCCGGCCCGAGCTTCCCTGAGCGCTCGGCATCCACGACCATCGCGAGGCAGATGCGGTCCTTGACCGAGCCGCCTGGATTGGCCTGCTCCATCTTCGCCCAGACCGCCGCTCGAGGGCCCACACCACCGAGCGAGCGGATCCCAACGAGGGGCGTGTCCCCGACGAGGTCGAGTACGTCGTCCGCGAGCACGAGAGGCGAAGGCGGAAGCGGAGACATCCGGGCGGGACCTTTCTCTAGCATGCGAGGTCGCGACCCGCGCACTCGGCCGCCGGGCGCAGGCAGGTGGCTTGACGTAACGTGGATGGAAATGAACGGCTCGAACGAGGCGAGAGCGCTCCACAAGGCGTATCCGCCCATCGATCTCCATGCCGATACACTCTTGTGGTCTAGGTGGTTCGGCTACGATCTGCACACCAGGCACGAACCGCCTCTCTGGCGCGCAGCACTCGGCGGGCACGTCGACGTGCCCAGGATGCGGGACGGCGGGATGGGGGCGCAGTTCTTCAGCCTCGTGTCCCTGCCGATGGGCAAGCGAGTGCGGGGGCTCGCCCGCGCCGTCAACGACGAGATTGACCTCCTCGCCGAGGCCATCGCGCGACGACCTGACGACCTGCGACTTGCAAGGACGGCAAGCGAAGTGGAGGGCTGCAGGCGAGACGGGACAATCGCAGCCCTCCTTGGAATCGAAGGTGCCCACGCGCTCGAGGGCGATCTGGATCGCATCGAAGCCTTCGCGAAGCGAGGAGTCCGCTACCTCGGCCTTTTGCACTTCACCCCCAACGACGCGGGCTGGCCCGCTTACGGTCCCGGACGGAACGACGATCGTGGGCTCACAGCCTGGGGCCTGGATCTCGTAGGACGATGCGAAGCCGCCCGTGTTCTCGTCGACCTCGCCCACATCAACCGCAAGGGATTTCTCGACGCCTGTTCGGTCGCCAAGCGACCCCCCATCGTCAGCCATACCGGCGTCCTCGGGGCTTTCGAGCACTGGCGCAACATCGACGACGCCCAGCTGCGAGCCGTCGCGGACAAAGGCGGTGTAGTAGGAGTGATTTTCTGCCCCAGGTACCTCGGCGGCCACGGCGTCGAACACGTGGTGCGACACCTTCGTCACATTCTCAACGTGCTTGGCGAGGACGCGCCCGCGCTTGGAAGCGACTGGGACGGCTTCATCGTGCCCACTCCGGACCTGTCCGATCCTCGCGGCCTCCCACTTCTCACCGACGCGCTCCTCCAAGCCGGCTTTCCTGAAAGAACCATCGGCAAGATCCTGCGCGGCAACGTCATGCGCGTTCTCGCCGAGGCCTGACCTTCAGTCGACGTCGACGGCCTCGACATCGAAGCCACGCGCCGCAAGGCGCGCGGAAATCCGCGCACGCCAGGCGTCGAGATCGACTCCCGGGGGGGCGGTGAGCTCGACGCGAACTCGGCCGTTGTCCGCGTGGACCATGACGACTGCGCCTGCCAGGGCACCCGCACCGAGCTCGAGGCGGACGGTGCCGCGACGTGCGTCGCCGGACCAGGCAGCCCTGCGGACGAGCGTGGGCCAAAGCTCTTCCACTGAAGTAGGATTCAGCCCGGGCTGCCGCCCCTCGACCGTACTCGGGGAAATGGGCAGGGTTGGTGGCGCAAGCTGCGCGATGTGCCGGGCTGCCCAGTCAAGCAAGTCGCGATCGGGATCACGTTGCGCCCGCCCCTTGGCAACGGCCCTACCAACGGAGCCGAGTTGCTCGCCAAACGCCCGCGACCCAACGACAATATGGCCGCCTGGACCAGCCGGGGGAAGCACTGTTTGGGCGAGCTTGCCGATGCCAAGGGGCGGCGCATGGATGGGGGGTACACCGGAGGGAGCGGTGAGTCTGTTCATGACTGCCCATCGACCGGCGGCACGCGAGGTTGCGTAGACGACGGGCAGGGCATTCCTGGTGGGGGTTGACCCTGCCCCCCCGTCGGCTAGGTTCCCTGGTCCTGGGGATCGTCGAGCGCTCCCCCGGGGACGGCGCAACGAAGGTGACTAGGTGAACACCGGTCCAGGGGGACTTGCAATCGACCTCGCCGCGGCGGGTCTATCGACGGCCATAGGGTCCCTGTTCGCCGCCGGCGATGCGGCACTGAGCGAGATCCCCGAGGGACGTATGCTGGCGCTCAGCGCTCCGAGCCGCGGTACGGGCGCCGCCTTCCGCCGGTTCACGCGAGATCCGCTTCGCGTCCATTCCCGTTGGCTCGTCGGTCGCGTCGTGGCGTTGAGTATCGCCGCCGTCTTGCTCAACGCCGCCGCGCGCCTCCTTCATCTAGACGGACTTGCCCTACCTTCAGCCGTCATCGGGACGGTGTTGACGTATGGAACGTTCGCCGAAGTGGCGGGGACCTTTGCACGACGTCGACCCGAGGACGTCGCAGCGCTTGCGCTCGCGTTTCTCGCCCCGCTCGAATGGCTCGTCGCGCCCCTCGCTGATCCGCTCGCAGTGCTTGGGCGGGCGGTGGGCCGGCGGGTTCCAAAATCGCGGACGGTCGACGCGCGCATCACCGAGACGGAAGTTCAATGGGCGGTCAGCGAGGGCGAGAAGGCTGGATCCATCGCGAACGAGCCCGCCGAGATGATCCGCAAGGTACTGGACTTCAAGGACCTTATGGCCAGAGAGGTCATGGTGCCCCGACGTCACATTCTGGGCATCGACGTCGGCACGCCGTTGCCCGAAATCGTGGCGCTGGTCGCCTCCGAAAAGCACTCCCGCTACCCCGTCTATCGGGACAACCTCGACAACATCGTAGGCCTCCTCAGCGCGAAAGACCTCTTCGCGGTCGTCCGCGATGGCCGTCTCGAGACCACCAAGCTCGCCGAGATTCTGCGAACACCCGTCATGTTCGTCAGTGAGAACGAGCCTGCCGCGAAGATTCTGCAGGACATGCGCTCGCGACAGCTTCACATGGCGATCGTGAGCGACGAATTCGGTGGAACCGCCGGCCTCGTGACGATTGAAGACGTCATCGAGGAAATCGTGGGCGACATTCGCGACGAGCACGACCCGGAGGCCCCCATTCAAGCAATGGGCGACGGGCGCGTCGTTGCCGACGCGTCCGTCCCTCTCGCTGACGTCGCTCATGCGCTCGGAAAACCCCTCCCCGATGATGGTGACGCCGAATCCCTCGGGGGCTTCATCGTAAGCCGTGCCGGGAAGGTGCCTAGCGTCGGTGCCACGGTGCAAGTTGGCGGATTCAAACTCATCGTGCGCGAAGCCGACAAGACTCGCGTCGTGAAAGTCGAGATTGTCCCGGAAAGAGCCCCGAGACCCGCCACTTCCGCTTCATGATGCATCCCCTTCCCTCGGCGCTGCGGCTATCGACCCCCACGCCACAGTCGAAGCAACCTCGACCACCCTTCGGCCTTCGCGGGTGGAGCACCGAGGCACACGCCACCGCCGTGCAGCTCGACGCGCGGCACGGAGACCTGCAAAGCGTCAGCTCGATCGTCGCGCAGATCCCGCGTGCGACCTCCCTGCCGCCAAGGACGCCCATCGTATTGCTAGGCTTGGCGGTTCGAGCGCCCGGAGTTTGGGGCCGTCTTTTGGGCGCAGGGACCGTACGCGTCACGCGAGCGTCGCGGTGCACGGCGCTCCTTGCAAGGGGCTACGTCGACGTTGGAGGCGGCCTCGACGAAGTCACGGCTTCCGACCTGGCGTGGGGATGGTCCCCGTAGGCGAGTCCCTCGTAGCCGTTGGATTACGGCTCGTCCGGGCCCCCACGCCGCTCGTCCGTTACGGCGTGGTCGAAAGGCTGCATCGCCCCATTGTGTGTCTCGGCTCGATGCCGGCGCAGAGCTCCCCTCCCCAACAGGCCCGCCTGCATCGAGCCACTCTTTCGCACGCTCGTCCTTGAAAAGGGAGCGTCGCCAACGCCACGCGTCGTGAGACTAATTGACTTTGCTCAGCTGCTCGGCGAGCTTCCCAGCCACTTCAGCAAGCCCGGCCTTTGACTCGGTGACGGCATCGCCACCCTCCTGGCCCTTCTGGCCCTGGATGTCGTCGATGAGCGAGTTCATAGACGATACCAGCTGCGCGATCTGACCGTGCGTCGCCGCTGGGCACACTTTCTCGAAGGTGTTCGGGAACGATCGTGGCCACCGCGCCGTCCTTTGGAATCTTGTCCGACTGAAGCCTCGGGAGCTTCACGTTGCCCGAGCCGCGAGGATTCACGAAGGTCAATTCGTTTGGAACGCCGTCCTTCGAGTCGGGCGCGATGGGCGTCGCCAATGGAGCGAGGAACACACCCATGTTGGACGTATCCTTGTCGAGGATCACGACGTACGAGATGGGTAACTGACCGGCCGGACGACTCAGCTCTTCGGTGACCGGCTTCTGCAGCTTCGTAAGCAGCCCGATGATCAGGTCCTTCTTGTCGTTCAGGGCTTGTACCCGCGTGATGAAATCGAAAAGCTGCCGCGTGGTGTCCGACGGTATGCCGCTGAAGCGCCGCCCGAACAGCTTGTCGCCTCCGAAGTCCACGACCATGCCCGAGAGTTGTTTCGCCAGGTCAGCCGGGTACTTGCGGTCGCCGATGAGACTCTTGCCGCCATCCTGCACCTTTTGCTGAACCGCGGTGAGCGAATCCTTGGCCTTGAGCAGGTCGCCGCCGAGGTCGTGTGCGTCCCGAACGCTCTGGGAATGCGCCGCTCCTTGACTGGATGCGACGCCGCCCATCCACGCTCCCACGCCCGCCATCACGGCGACGACGATGCCCGCGGTGAGGCCCCCTTTGAAGGCCTTGCCCCGCGCTTGTCGTACCGCATCCTCGTCGACCTCGATGCGCTGAGGCTGTGCGTGCGCCTGCGGCGCGGGCGCTCGCGATGGGTTGAAAGGCTGTGCGACGGCAGCCAGCGGGTTCGACGGATCCAACGTGGCTGGACGCATCGCTCCGGGCGGCCTGGACATTCCGGGCGGAGGCGGCACCGAGGAAGGCGGCGCAGGCGTCAACCCTGGACCGCGGTTCATGCCCGGCACCATCGAAGGGGCCGGGACGCTTCCTGTGGCAGGGGGCGGAGGCGTCGCACCGGCAGGGCCGCCCATCTTCTGCAGCCGTGACTTGAGATCGATCTTCGGCTTTCTTTCTTCCGCCATCGTACAGCTCGCGACCTTACGTGTGCCGGCGCCAGCGTGTCAACGCGAGGTCGACGTCATGGGGCCTTTTCTCGGTTCACAATGTCTGACAAGCCGGTCCCGCCGGACCTTTGCAGTTGCCGCTGTGGTTGACCCACTCTCGAGCCCCCACCATGCTCTAGCCTACTTGGCGAACACATGACCCCGCGCGTCCTCGTCGTCGACAACTACGACTCCTTCACGTTCAACCTCGTCCAATACTTGGGCGAGCTGGGTGCGAACGTGGAGGTCTATAAGAACGACGGGATCGACGTTGCCGGCGTTCGCGCTGCCGCGCCGGCGGGGGTCCTCATATCGCCCGGACCGTGCACTCCGAACGACGCGGGCGTCTCGCTGGATCTGCTTCGCGAGCTCGGCGGCGTCATGCCCATTCTCGGGGTTTGTCTGGGGCACCAGGCCATCGGCCAGGCTTACGGCGGACGCGTGGTCCGCGCATCCCGACTCATGCACGGAAAGACTTCCCCGATCGAGCACGACGGACGAGGCGTCTTTGCCGGGCTCCCCTCCCCTTTTGACGCGACGCGATATCATTCGTTGCTCGTCGAACGCACATCGCTGCCCGCTTGCCTCGAGGTGAGCGCCTGGACCGCAGAGGGCGAGATCATGGGGCTCAGGCACAAGGAGCACGACGTCGAGGGCGTCCAGTTTCACCCCGAGAGCGTGCTTACGACCGAGGGCAAGCGTCTCGTCGCAAACTGGGTGACGCGAGTAGCGCGTCGGGGCTCGCAGGCGGCGGCGTCATGACCACGGACTTTTCGAAGACCCTGGGCAGCCTTCTCGAGCGAGCCTCTCTGTCGCCGGAACAGGTACGCTCGGCTTTCGACGCGATTCTGAGCGGCGCGTGGACCCCCGTCCAGGTGGCTGGATTCGCCGTGGCCCTGCGAGCCCACGGTGAAAGCGCAGAGACCATCGTGGCAGCGACGCAATCCATGCGGGCAGCCATGGTCGCCGTCGACCACGACCTGCCCGTAGTGGTCGACACCTGCGGGACGGGAGGCGACGGGTCGCAATCGTTGAACCTTTCGAGCGGAGCGGCCGTCGTGGTAGCAGCGTGTGGACTGCCAGTGGCCAAGCATGGCAACCGGTCGGCGTCCAGCCGGTGCGGGAGCGCGGACGTCTTCGAGGCAATGGGCATCCCCGTCGACGTGCCTCCCCTCAGGCAGAAGGCCGTTCTGGGCGAAGCCGGCATTGCGTTCCTGTTCGCCCCTTCGCACCACCCTGCGCTCAAACACGCGGGACAAGCCAGGCGCGAGCTCGGAACGCGGACGATCTTCAACGTCCTCGGCCCCCTCGCGAATCCCGCCCGTGCCACCCATCAGCTCGTAGGCGTCTATGACGACACGCTGCGCCCTCTCCTGGCCCGCGCGCTCGGAGATCTCGGGACCAAGCAGGCCTGGATCGTGCGAAGCGAGGACGGCCTCGACGAGGTGAGCCCATGCGCGCCGACCCACGTGAGCGAGCTCGCGTCGAACGGGCAGGTCCGCGAGTTGGTCCTGAACCCCGGTGACTTCGGCATCGAGCGCATGGCGAGGTCCGCGCTCGCGGGCGGGGACGCCGAGTTCAACGCGCGCGCTCTCACGTCAATCCTTGCGGCAGATGCTCATCCCGCGAGAGACGCTGTCGTGCTCAACGCGGCAGCGGCACTCTGTGTCGCCACCGGGGACAGTCCGAGAGTCTGCGCCGACAGGGCACGACGCGCGATCGACGAAGGGGCGACGAGGGCCACGCTCGAGCGGTGGAGGCGCGCGGCGCTGCGCGCGCGAGACGCGTGAGCTTGCTCGCAGACATCCTGGCCAGGAAAGAGAGCGATGTCGCCACACTTCGACGGCGACCTCGATCCAAGACGACCCGTGAAGTCATCGACGTCGTTGATGCCCTTCGCCGAGCCGCAGGAGCACCCCTCCGGTTGATCGCGGAGGTAAAACTCCGCAGTCCGAGCGCGGGGATCCTGTCTCGAGCACTCCCGCCGGCCGACCGCGCCCTCGCATACGCGGAGGCCGGAGCAGCGATGGTGAGCGTCCTCTGCGACGGACCCTTCTTCGATGGGGCCTGGGAACACCTCGGAGCAGCGCGCAACCGTCTCGACGCGGCCGCCAGTACGGTCCCTCTCATGGCAAAGGAGTTCATCTTCGACGAGCGCCAGGTCGAAGAGGCGCGCGATCGCGGCGCGGACGGCGTGCTGCTCATCGCGCGCATCGTGACCCCTTCCCGCCTCGCCGCGCTGGCCGCCGCCGCACGCGCCGAGCGCCTGGAGCCCGTCGTAGAGGTCGTCGACGAGCGTGAACTCACGGTCGCGATGACTGCCGGCGCGCGAGTCGTCGGGGTCAACGCCCGTGATCTCGATACGCTCGAGATGGATGCTGACCGGACCGCGCGCGTGCTCGCCGCCATTCCCTCGGGTGTCGCAGCGATACATCTGTCCGGCTTGCGCAATGCTCCCGCTGTCGGAGAGGTAGCCCGGGGGCGCGCCGACGCCGCCCTCGTGGGAGAAGCCCTGATGCGTCTCGACGATCCGCGCCCACTCCTCCGTGACATGCTCGCCGCTGCTCGCGGCTGAGACGGATGTCGACCCCCCAGAAGTTCGCCGCCGGACGCAACCCGCCGTACGCTCTCGACTTCGCGTGGACCTCCAAGGCTGGATCGACGCCTACACCGATCATCTTCGCGTCGAGCGCGCGCTCGCCGGCAACACACTCGAGGCGTACGCGCGCGACCTCAACGCTCTAGCCAGCCACGTCGGCGGGGCGCTGGACCCGGCGGCCATCCACGCCGACGCGATAGCGTCGCTGATGGTGTCTAACGTCCACCGCGGATTTGGGGCCCGATCCAGCGCTAGGCAGCTCTCGGGGTTGCGGGGGTTCTTTCGCTTCCTTGTCCGCGAAAGGGTCATTCCCGAGGACCCCACCACGCTCGTCGACCGCCCCAAGCTGTCACGACGGTTGCCGAGGGTTCTGTCTTTCGAGGAGGTCGGGCGGTTGCTCTCGGCGCCCGATGCGACCACCGACCGCGGCTGCCTCCACGCGGCGATGCTTCACCTCATGTACGCGTCCGGTCTGCGGGTCAGTGAGCTCTGCGCTCTCCGAGTCGCCGACCTGGACCTCCAGAGGGGGCTTGTCACGGCGAACGGCAAGGGCAAGAAGCGGCGGATCGTGCCCGTAGGTGAGGTTGCCCTCGATCACGCGACCCGCTACCTGGCCGGCGTTCGGGGTCGTTACGCGTCTCCGGACGAGGCCGTCTTGTTCGTCTCGCCGAGGGGGGGGCGATTCTCGCGCGAAGGCTTCCTGAAGATGGTCCGCCGGTATGCCATCGTCGCCGGGATTGCTCCCGTACCTTCCCCTCACAAGCTAAGGCACTCGTTTGCCACGCACTTGCTTCGGGGTGGGGCCGATCTTCGCGCCGTTCAAGCCATGCTCGGACACGCCGACCTCGGCACGACCGAGATCTACACCCACGTTGCCGAAGACCACGTGCGGGCAGCCCATGCCAAATCCCATCCGAGGGCGTAGGCGCGTAAAGGGAAAGCGCGCTAGGTTGTGCGCGCCATGCGGCCGCCGTTCGACCGGATCGATCCGACCGGCCCGGAGACGCCGGTCATCGTCGAGGTACCCCACGCCGGCCTCGACATCCCGGCGGCCTTGCTCGAACCGCTGGTCGCGCCAGCACGCGCGATTGCCCGCGATGCCGACCTTTATGTCGATCGACTCTACGCGGATGCTCCAGCCGAGGGCGCGACCTTGCTCGTCGCGCGCGCCTCTCGCTATGCCATCGACGTCAACCGGAGCGAGGGGGACGTCGACGGCGAGGTCGTCGAAGGCGGACGCGGCGACATCCGTGTACACCACGGCCTCGTGTGGCGAACGACGAGCGACGGCGAGGCCGCACTCTCGCGCCGCCTGACGCGCGACGAGCTTGAAGAGCGGCTCGAACTCGTGTGGCGCCCCTACCATCGCGAACTCACGTCGCTGGTGGAAGGAAAGCTTGCACGTTTCGGGATCGCGATCATCCTCGCCGCGCACTCGATGCCCAGCATCGAGAGGGGCCCCGCCGCCACAGGTCGTGACGCCCGCGACTCCGCGCGGCGTCGCGCCGACGTCGTGCCCGGGACTCGCGGACGCCGGAGCGCCGGCGAGCGCTTCATCGACGCGACCGAGGCCTGCGCGGTCGCCCGCGGGTGGTCTGTGCGACACGACGACCCCTACGCCGGTGGCTTCACGACGCAGCATTATGGCCGTCCGGCCGATCGCGTTCACGTCCTGCAAGTTGAGCTCGCGCGCCGCCTCTACCTCAACGAGACAACCCTGCGCCCGCTGCCAAGCTTCGGAGCCGTTCGTGAATGGTGCCGGGGGCTCGTGGTGCGCCTGTCGGCTCTATCGCTCGATTCCGGCTGAATCGCGAGCAGCTTGACAGGCGCGTGGCTCTCCGCCACGTTGCGCGTCCCGCCATGGCCAGGAGCGACATCACAGGAAAGCGCAGACTCAAGGCGCACAACGTTTCGCACTCGAACATCAAGACGAACCGGTGGCAGCACGTGAACGTGCAGCGCCGCCGTATCTGGGTGCCCGAGCTCAAGCGCTTCGTAACTCTGCACGTCACCACCCGCGACATCCGCAGCATCGACAAGCTCGGGATCACCGAGTACGCGCGCAGACACGGCGTCGACCTGGCTCGCCGAGGGCTCTGACGCTCCCCTGACCTGGCGCCCCTCGTCGAGGGGCGTGACGGCCCGCCGCCTGACGCGAGGCGCACGGAGCGGTGGCGCTTGGTTCTGCGAGGCGTCGAATCGCGGTCCGATTCGTTTTTGGACACCTCACCACGCAACTCTTCGGCGTTTGGTCCGACAGGGCAGCAGATGGGCAGGCACCGCAGGGTTCCCGTTAGGGGCGCCGCTGCTGGCCCGCCACCGAGGGAGGGTCCCATGACGACACGTCACCTGATCTGCATTCGTTCCATCCGCAGAGCCGCCTTCGCCTGCTCGCTAGCCAACGTGACCGCGTGCAACTCCACCCACGAAGTACCCACCGCTCCCGTTGGCGTGGCCGACGCCGCTGACGACAGCCACCCGGACAACAGCCAGCCAATCGTGGTAACCGCCCCCACCGGCGACGGGGGATGCGGCGCCCCGTGTGACGACGCCGGTCCGGAGGACGCTCTCGTGGAGGCTTCGGCAGCCAGCCCCACTGCCTCCGCTGCCGCTGGCCAGCCTGACGCAGCAGGCCCGACGAGCGAGCTGGCTGCATCCGATGTGGACGCTGACGCGTTGTCGTGCGCGGCGAGCTTCGCTCTTTGCGGGGGCGCCTGCACGGACCTCACCGGCGATGCGAACAACTGCGGAGCCTGCGGTCACGTCTGCGCGCCGGGCGCCTGCTCGGACGGCGAGTGCCAGCGATGGGCCGTCGCGACGGTGGACACGAGCGTCTTGTCCCTGGGGAGAGTCACTATTGCGACCGATGGCGTCAACGTCGTCTGGCTCGATCCCGCCCAGGGTGTCAACCAGGTTCCCGTCGTCCCCGCCACGCCGAATGGCGAGCCTATCGTGCTCGGCCCCCCGACGACGGGGCTGAACGCGTCGACACCCCAGCTCGGACAGATTGCAATGGCAAACGGTGTCGTTGCCTGGACCGAGACCGATCCGACCCTCGGCCTGGAGACATGGACCGCGCTGGAAGGGCAGGCCGGATCGGGTTCGAGCACCAATGTGACGGGGATGGTTGGCTGCACCGGGTGGGGCCTGGCCATCAACGCCACGGGAACCGGAGTCTATTTCAATTCCGAATGCACCCAGGGCGCGAACCTTCTGGGATGCAACCTGGGCGGAGCGGACGCGTGCTCGGCCCTCGGTGCCACGGATCCGTCTTCGTCGAACGGCAACGACGTCGCGGTCGCTTTCGACAACGTCTTTGTGACCGACAGCGCGAACGGGGTCCTCTGGCGCTATGAGGCAGCGAGTGGAGCTTTCTCGCAAATCGAGACGGGTCAGGGCGACCCGTTTCTCCTGACCGTCGATTCGGCGTTCGTCTACTGGGCCAGCCAGGGGCCGAACCTCATGTTCACTGTCAGCCGGACCATGCAAAAGGCTCCGACGTCGCCTCCCAAACCAGTGATCGCCGCTACGGGGGGCGTGGTCACCGGCATCGCGACCGACGGGACAAACCTCTATCTGTCGGGCGCCGTGAATTCCGGCTCGACGAGGGTCGGGGTCGTGGCGTCGGTACCGGTCAGCGGTGGCGCGCAGCTGAAGAACCTCTACGCGAGCGCCGACCTGCCGCTCGCCGTGGCCACCGCCGGCGGGGTCGTCGTATGGCTCGACGGCACGGATCTCGGCATCTATGCGATTCGCCCTTAGCCGAGGAGAAACGCCGTTCCCACGAAGGCGATGGCTTTCGCTGTAGACTGGCTCCTATGGTGGGCGGGTTGCGGGGTGGAGCCCAGGGTCGAGAAGGGCTCGTCCTCGGCGGCAAGTACACGCTCGAGGTGCTGCTCGGCGGTGGGGCCATGGGCGAGGTATGGCGTGCCCGGAACCTCGCGCTCGGACGGTCGGTGGCCATCAAGCTGCTGCGCGCCGAGCACACGGCCGAGCCCGAGATCGTGGCTCGCTTCCTGCGCGAAGCTCGTGCGGCAAACCTCGTACGTCACGAGAACGTCGTCGACGTCATCGACGTTGGGGAGGACGGCGGTCGTCCGTTTCTCGTCCAAGAGCTGCTCGAAGGAAAGGACCTCGGTGCCCATCTTTCCGAGGTGGGCCACGGGCTGTCGATGGACGACGCGATGGCCATCCTGCTGCCCATCGTCGAGGCGGTCGCGTTTGCCCACGGTAGGGGCGTCGTCCACAGAGACCTGAAGCCGGAGAATGTCTTCCTGGCCCGGACCGAGCGCGGTGTCGTACCGAAGCTGCTCGACTTCGGCATCTCGCATGTGCGTGCCGAGGGCGCGGCCCGCATGACAGCAACCGGCGTCGCCCTCGGAACACCGGCGTACATGGCGCCCGAGCAGATCAAAGGAGTGCGCAATGTCGACGTGCGAACCGACATTTGGGCCCTGGGCGTCCTGATTCACGAGGTTCTCTCCGGCGAGCTGCCGTTCAAGGGCGAGACTGTGGCCGACCATTTCGTCCAGGTAGCAACGGCCAATCCGACGCCTCTCACCACTGCCGCGCCACACGCACCGAGCGCGTTGGCACGCATCGTGGCTAAGTGCCTCCGCCGCTCCCCGGCGCAGCGATACCCCGACGCGGGCACCCTCTTGTCCGATCTTCGGGCCGTCGCCGCCGATGCCCGACCCGAACGTGCCGCTCCACCATCCTCATGGCACGTACGCCAAGAGGCGGTGACGGCGGACCGTATCCCGACCTCGAGCGGCCATGATCACGCCGAGCCAGCCGTCCCGCTGGAGCTCGCGTTCGAACCGCCATCCCGCCGGGTCGCTCGCTTCCAGTCCATCCGCCCCGTTCTCGCCGATTCGGCGGGTCGTCGCACGATTGCTTCGGTCGTGGTCGCCATGGGCGCGGTCTTCGCGGCAGGGTTGCTCGCGATGATCAATCCCTGGCCGGAAGACTGGCCACTGTCACCGATGGCGACGTCCCTGATGTCGGGCGTCGGGATCCCCGTGGCCTATACCGTGGCCGTCGCCTTCGTCGGCATCGCCGTGGGGGCAGGCGCGATGGGTTGGCGCAGCGACCCAAGATCGTGGGGGCACTTCGTCGCGAGCGTCGGCGCCCTCGCCATCGCAACGGTCATCGTAGGAGCGACCACGGGCCAGGTCTCGTGGTCCCTCCTCCCGGGAGCCGCGGCCGCCGGGGCTATCGGCGTCGCCGCGGTCGCCGTTCGGGGGGCAACCGATGCGTGGCTCGACGAGGTACGTGGGAGCGCGGTGCTGTTCGCCGGTGTTGCGACGGCCGCTCTTTTCGTCGCCCGCCAGCTCATTCGGTGACGGTCACGCCGAAGCCACCACACGGGCCGCATTCCTCGTCCGCACGAGGGCCACCAGGCACCCCTGTCCCGCGGGCCGAGGGGCACCGGTAAGGGCGAGCGTCTCTCCGAGCAGCCGGACCATCTCGTCCAGCAATTCCTCGGCATCTCGCGCCTCGGCGATCCCGATGGCCAGATCAATCCATCCCGCTCGGATCCTCAAGGCGATCGGGCTACTCGCCGGTCGCGGATCGCCCGGGCGAACCCGTGGGAACCCCCGCAGCACCGGTCTTGCCAGCAGTGGCGCGACGATGCCAAGGGCTGGTATCGAGAGCCCCTCCACCGGTGCCTCGTAGCAGGCCACCGCAGCGAGCCCCTGCCCGTCACAAGCCGCGACGACTTGCGTCGACGACGAGTCGCCTCGAGCGTCTCCACGCCAGGGGGTGGTGATGACTCCCGCAGAGCTTGCATCGCTTTCGCGGCACTGAACCACAGCGGGAACCACGGAGGACAGGTCTTCCCGGGTAAGAAGCCCCCGCGCGGGACGCCCGGCGGCAGCCATCAGTTCGCCGGCGACGTCTTCCTCGGCGAGTCCCTGGGCGCCCCGGCGAACGAGCCTCTCGATGAGCGCTGCCCTCTCCGGCGAGCTCGCCCGGGCGAGCTCGATGGCCGGCCCGGCCGCGCGCGCGACGGAGATGGACCCGAGCACCGCCCCAGCCGCGACGATCGCCGCCGGCAGCGCGGGGACAGCCACGAGAGCACTGAGCGGCACAGTCTCGGCGGCGAAGAAGCCTCTCGGCCTCGGTACACCGAGACCCGGCTGCCGCACGCGTCCGTCGATCGCGAGGAGCCCCGCGCCGGCCCCTCCCACGAGCAACTGAAGGGGTCCGAACAGGACGCTCGGGCACTCTGCCGCGGCGACGAGCACTCCCGCGAGCACACCATCCACCGCGTTGCCGTACCCGAGGACGCCGCGCGCCACCTCGGCTACGTGCGTTTGCGAGGCGGCCGCGCCGCGGGTCGCGACCGCACGCACGGGCGCAGCTCGCCTTCGCAAACCTTCACTCCTGCTCGTCGTCGCGAACGACGATACCGCCACGGGGACGCACGAGCTTTCCCGTCCCTCCCTTTGCGGCCGATCGCACGTCGCGTAGCAGACGCCTTAGCCGCTTGGCCTCGACCAGAGCGGTGTCCGTCTCGATCACCGCGAAGACGTCACGCCGGGGCCCGACGGCTTTGATGATCCTCTCGAGCGCAACCGGCCCGAAGGCTCGCGTCTCGCCGAGCGCTCGGAGGCGCAAATAGGCCATCGGACCGGGAGGCACCACCTCCCGCGCGGGATCGACGCCAAGGACGACCTCCCACGCGCTGGCCTGCGCGGCCGCGTCATCGATCTCCCATACGCCGCTCGGCTCCCAGACGAAATGGGTCACGTCGCGGGGAAGGCGACTCATGACCTTCGCGATACGGTCCCGCCACAGAGACGTAGGGGTCACCTCGGGCGTCGTGCGAAGGACGAAGCAGCGCGCCTGCAGGGCGTCGATCGCCGCCCTTGCAGCGTCGAACTCGCGGTCCGCCGCATCGCCGGCCTTGATGCGCGAAAGATGCGGGCCCGCGACGACGGCAAAGTCGAAATGGGGGGCACGGATTTACGCCAGCGGCGAAGCGTCGCCAGAGACGGGGTCGGCCCTTCGCGCTCTTCGGCCGCACCCTCGGGAACGAGCACCCGCACCTCGAGCAAGTCGAAGCGCTTCGCGTAAGCGGCCATGGCCCCCCGCAGCTCCTTCGCGCCAATGTGCCAGCGGGTGCTCATGGCGATCGCGCCGTCATGTTGCACGGCCTGGGACAATGCGCCAGACCCATCACTCGTCGCTGAAATGGAACCACTGGGTCGGCCGCGAACGCGCGAATGTACAGAGGTCGTCCGCAAGGTGCTGAGCGGCGGCGTCGAGGTCGGCCTCGGTCGCAGAGCGCGACATGCGGAGCGGGCTTCCCACGACGACCTCGTAGCGGCGATGCCCGTGACGTGAAGCGAAGACGGACAGTAGAGGCGCGCCTGTGAGCGCCGCGAGGCGTAGCGGCCCGTCGGGGACACGTGAGCGCTCCCCGAACATCGTGACTTCCCGCGACCGCACTCCGACCGGAACACGGTCGATCTGCACCGCGACCACGCCTCCTTCGCGCAAGTGTCGGATGAGCGGGAGTACCGACAACGGATCACCGCCGACGTGGAGCACGACCAAGCCTTGCCCACCCCGGGCGTGGTCCTGAATGGCGCCCGCGTCGGCATCTCGCTCCGCACGCTCCACGATCATCACGCTCAGTCCCAGGTCGCGCGAGAGGAGCGCGCCGGCGGATTGCCACCCGCCCGTATGTGCCGTCACGAACAAGACCCCGCGCCCGTCGGATAATGCGTCGTGAAGATGCGAAAGCCCCTGAACGGACACCCGAGGCACTCGCCCACGACCGGTCCGGGCTCCCAGAACCTCGGTGAGACATGCTGCGTAGTTCACGAAGGTGCTCGCCACGTCCACCGACTCTCGGATGGGGCCGAGGGGACCTCGAACGCGGCGCAGGTTGCGCTTGATTGCCAAGCGACGTCGGGGGCTGAGAGCACACACGACGACGCCGACGAGAGACGGGGCTACCCGTGTGAACCATTCGGGTCCTCCCGCCCCCCAGCGCGCGAGCCGACGCCACAGCGGCCCGTCGAGCGACAGCACACGCATGCGGAGCCCTTCGGAGGCTAGACCCGGATGACGTCCGGGGCCGACTTGAGGATCTCGTCGAGCCACGCCGAGCTGAGCTTTTCCTGCATCGAGTTCGCGCGGAGGCGCTCGCGCAGGTTGGCGAAGTCGACGGCGTCGAGCTCCTGGTCCTGGTTGAAGCAGGTGAAGACGACGCGCTCCTCCCCCGTGCGGGGATCGCGCAGCTTCTGCAGGCACTGCGCGCATACCTCCTTCATCATGCACTGCATCGGCGAGTTGATGCTGCCGATCGCGAGGTGGCGGGGATCGAGCAGCGGCGCGAGGACGCCGTGGCGCGCCTCGCGGACCGCGTTCATCATTCCGTCGCTTCCGATCGCGATGATCCGCGCAACCTCGCGGAGCGGAATCGCCGGTGGCCCTGCCGAGGGCACCCGTTCGCGTAGGCGTGCATCGGCAGCCACGATATTTCCGCGGAAGTGCCGGTCCTGCGGGCGCTCTGGCTCGATCGTGGCGCCCGTGTCGGTGCACCAGATGACCTGGTCGGTCCAGCGCTCGATGTCTTCGCGCTTGAAGAGGTCTTCGCCGCGACGGTAGCCGGCGAAGTAGAGCACACGACCGCCCAGCGCCTTGAACGCGCGCGCGATCGAGAAGAGCACGGCGTTGCCGAGCCCGCCGCCGCAGAGGAGCACCGTCTCCTTTCTCGCGATCTCGGTTGGCTGTCCCGTCGGCCCCATCAGGACGATTGGCTCGCCCGGAGCCAGAGCGGCGCACAGCCGCGAGCTTCCGCCCATCTCGAGAACGATGGTCCCGAGCAGCCCCTTTTCGACGTCGACCCACGCGCCCGTCAGCGCCAGGCCTTCCATCGAGAGGCGCGCCTCTGCGTGAACGTCGTGAGCATCGGCATCTCTCGACGGGCGATCCAACGAGACGACGGGCGCGAAGGTCTCGAAGTTCTGCAGCCGGTAGAACTGCCCCGGCTGGAATTTGCGCGCCGCCATCGGGGCGTGGACCACGATCTCGACGATGGTCGGAGTCAGCCGATTCACCTCCTTGACCGTCGCCACGAGCTCCTCGTCGAGCTTCGCGAAGAGAGCCCGCAGCTTGGCGTCACGGGCCGGCTGCGCCGCGGGGTCGGGCGAGCGCGCTTCGGGGAACAGCGCCACGACGTGGGGGTAGCCGTCCTTCGCGCTGGCCATCGCTCGGACGACGCTTCCCGCGTAGTGGGGATGGTTGTCGCCGTAGAAGGAGACCGTGTGCCCGCCTCTCGCGTAGCTCGTGAAGAACCCGTCGGGCGCGCGGACGAGAGTCACGCGCCCCGATTCGTCGACCTGCGCGCCGTGGGGGCGGAAGTACTGCTTCTTGTCGTCGAGCTCGAAGGTGCCCGGGTACTCCTTCTCGTAGATGACGTTGGGGCTCGTCCCGGCTGCGACGCAGACCGTGCGCGCCGGCAGATCGATCGTCTGGCCGTCACTCCGCACGAAACGGATCGCCTCGCACGTGCGCCGCGATCGTCGAGGAGTGCCTCGAGCGGCGACATGTGCTCGACGTATCGGACGCCCTCTTCGAGGCTCTTGACGACCTCCTCGTGGTTCGAGCCGATACGCCGGCGAGTCGACCAGCCCCTTTCTGTAGACGAGGGTTACGCCGCCCCATGAGTCGAGAAGCCTCTGCACCTGGGGCTCGCGCACCCTCTGCTTTCGCGCGCGCCTTCTCGACGCGAAGCTCTCGCCCGTGCGCGAGGTGCTCCTCGAGCGCCTTCCACTCCTCGTCGTCGAAGCGCTCGCGAAGCTCGGCCTCGGAGATGCCGCTCCCCAGGAGAAGCTCGTAACGCTCGAGCTCCTTCTCGATCTGGACCTGGTAGTAGGCGAGAAGCTCGGTCGCGGTGTCGATCGCCGTGAGGCCGCCGCCGATGACGACCGCGGGCAGGCTCACCTGCAAGTTCGCGATGCTCGTGTGCTTGTAGGCACCCGTCAGCTGCAGCGCCATGAGGAAGTCGCTCGCCTTGCGGATGCCGCGCGACAGGTTGTTCTTCATCTCGATGATGGTCGGGCGGCCCGCTCCGGCGGAGATGGCGACGTGGTCGAAGCCGAGCGCCCACGCGTCGTCGAGCGTGATCGTTCCGCCGAAGCGCACCCCGCCGTAGAACCTCACGTGCCGGTTGCGAGCCAGCGTGAGCTGCACGACCGTGAGGAAGTTCTTGTCCCAGCGAACCGTGATGCCGTACTCGCTGACGCCGCCGAAGCCGAGCAGCCTTCGCTCGCCGAGGTCTCCGAAGAGCACCGACGCCTTCTCGATGGGCGACGGGCCCTGGGCCGCGGTTTCGAGGAGCCAGGGATCCACGGGCTCTACCTTCAACCCGTCGACCGCGACGACGCCGAATCCCTCGCAGGCCAGGTGGTGGACGAGCGTGTAGCCAGCCGGCCCCAGCCCGACCACGAGGACGTTCTTCCCGCAGTAAGGGCGCATGTAGGGCCGCTGGACGTTCAGCGGGTTCCAGCGCGTCAGAAGCTGGTAGACTTCGAGGCCCCAGGGCAACGCGAGGACCTCGGTGAGGACGCGCGTCTCGACCTGCGGGGATGTTCACCGGCTCCTGCTTCTGGAAGATGCACGCCTTCATGCAGTCGTTGCAGATGCGATGGCCCGTCCCGGGACACATCGGGTTGTCGATCGTGATGATGCACAGCGCGGCGACGAGCTCGCCCACCTGCCGCATCGCGTGCATCTCGCTGATCTTCTCCTCGAGCGGGCAGCCGGCGAGAGCCACGCCGAGCGGGTTCTTCTTCAGCGCCCCGGTCTTGGGGTCCTTGAGACCCTTGCTGCAAGAGTCCTTGTCGCGATCGTGGCAGAGCATGCAGTAGTCGATCTCTTGCTCGACGTTGCGTGCCGACATGCGCCCGTCGGTCAGCGAGAAACCGAGGCGCTGGCGCCGCTCGTCGTGAGGACCGACGAAGAGCTCGGGGAACGCGGGATCGGGCCGATCCATTTCGACCAAGTGCGCGTAGTCGAGTGACTTCGGCACCCGCATGCTCGGCCAGCGCAAGATTGCGTCACCCTCGTCGGACCGTCTCGCGGCGAGCCACGCTTCGAGCGCGTCGAGGGCAACCCCCACCGCCCTGCCGAGGGCCCCGTCGTCGTCCCCCGCGTCGCAGGTGTCCGGCCCCAGCGACCGGAGGGCCCGCTGGACGTCGCGGGCCCGATCGCGCAGCACTTGCGTCCATTGCGCTCCCCCCGCCTTCGCGGCGCGCCGAGCGACCTCGTCGACCTCGAGCAGCGGCAACGCCGCCGTCGCAATCGTGAGCTCTTCGTCCGTCGTGCCACCAATGGGAGCCTCGGTCATCGCCTGAAGGGCCGTACGGGCGATGCTCGCGGCAGCCGTCGCACCACGTGCCCAGCCTTTGCCGGCGTCCGGACGGAGGACGCGCTTCTTCAGGAAGTCCTTGCGGAACCGCCACAGGGGGTCGTCCTGACGAACGCTCTCGCGGAAGGCTTCGAGCTCCCGCTCCAGCCCGAACACCTTGCCGACGAAGCGGCCGACGTACGGCGCCGCCACGAGCAAGGCCTCGCTTATCTCCACCTTCCCCATCCCCTCGCCCTTGCACGCGCGATACTTCTCGAAGCGTGCGTGGTCCCCCGGCGAAGCCGACGAAAACCAGTTGTCGAACCTGTCGTGGAGGTCGTGCAACCGGGCGGGGTCGTAGAGGTCGGCGTAGGTGAAGCCCTCGACGCCGAGGGGCATGGTGGGCCCTTCGCTCCCGGTGACGGGTGCGTGCCCATCGACTCTCGTCGTCACGGTCGGCTTTGGCGCAGACGTCGCAGACACTCTCTCACTCTTTCTCGGCGCCGGCAGGCTTGTCGGCGGGGGCCGTCCAGGCCGTCTGCGCGAGGTCACCGTCCTCGAAACCGAAGTAGACCGCGCACTGCTTGAGCATGAACTTCTGGCCGTCGGACGTCGCCAGGTCCACCCGGTACGTGTTGATGAAGCGGACGGAGTCCTTCAGCCACTGTTGCCACCCCTCCTTCGAGACCTCTTCGAAGATGCGCTTCCCGAGGTCGTTCTTGTACGGGGGACGGTCGAGGCCCGGCAGCTCCTTTTTCAGGAGGCGGCAATGAACGGTGCGCTCCGGCATGGTTCGCGTTCTCTAGTCGGACACACGGGCGAACGCCAGGGAAGGGTCAGAACCCGAAGGCCAGCTGCTCCGCCCGGATGAGGTGGCGAGCGCCTTCGCGGACGTCGAAGCGCCTGGGCTCGGCGTGGGGCAAGACCTCGACCGGCAGGCGCTTCACGCGAGAAGCCACGACCTCCCCGGCCCGATCGGGCGTGTTGTTGGTGCGCGAAAGGTGCACGAGTACCAGCCTCGAGAGACGGGTGTCTTCGAGCGACTCGGCCAACGCGGCCGTCTGCTCGTTCGCGAGGTGCCCCAGCGACCCAGCGACCCGGCGCTTGAGGTGCGGGGGGTAGTTCCCGGTCTCAAGCAAGCGCCTGCAGTGATTCGCTTCGACGAACGCCAAGTCGCATCCCGCGAGAAGCGCGCGCAACTCGCGCGTCACGTGGCCCACGTCGGTGGCGATGGCGAAGCGCGCGCCTCCCGCCGAGATTCGCAGCGCGACCTGCGGCGCGTCGTGCGGGATCGAAAGCGCCTCGACCACGAACGGCCCCAAGGCGACTCGATGACCAGGGACGTAACGCCGGACGTCCACGCGCCGCCTCACCCGATCGAGGATCGCGCCATCGTGGGCGAAGAGAGGCGCCCTGAGGGCCCGGGCGATCGGCAAGGCATGGGCCGCGTGGTCGGCGTGATCGTGCGTCACGAAGAGGCCAAGCGGAGACCGTGACGTCACGAGGTCGGCCCCGAGCGAACGCATTCGCTCGGTGGCCCGCGTAGGATTGAGACCGGCATCGACGAGGAGGCGCTCACCCTCCGCCTCGACGACCAGGCAGTTCCCGCTCGACCCACTGCCCAGGACGAAGACCCGCACCCGCCCGCTATCCTGGCCCAGTCGCAAGGGTCGTGTCGAAGGAAAACCAGTTTGCCATGCAGAGAAGGCGCGCGGGCTGGCGCGCCGCTGTATATGATTCCGCCAACCTCTCTCCTTCTCGATGGCCCGATGACGACGCGGACTTGCATGCAGTGCGGGCATCCGCTGCCCGAAAATGCGAAATTCTGCGGGCAGTGCGGGGCTGTCACGCCGGTCGTGCCGTCATCCGCCCGAGGCGGTGCGCAGACGATGCTCGAGACGTCGCCCGCCCCGGTCCAGGCGCAGCCGCCCCCCTCCTCGGCGGCGCCAAGCGCAGGCCAACCGCTCAAGAACGTTACCATGCTGGGCTTTGCCCCCTCGCCCGCAGCGCCGGCTCCAATGTCACCTCCCCAGGCCGCTCCGCCCCCGCAGGCCATGAACAGGACGATGCTGGGCGTCGCCAGCATGCCGCAGCCCGGCGTACGACCACCTGGGGTCGCACCCGCCATGGCGCCGCCGCAGCCCGAACCTCCCCCCCGTCGGTACCCCTCTCGGCCCACCGGACGATGCTTGGCGTTGCACTCCCGGGCATCGCACCGGTGAGCCCGAGCGCTGCGACTCCGCCCCCTCCCGCGGTCGTGCCTGCCCCAGCCCCCGCGTCCGACCGGGCGCGTCCGCGGCCACCGGCCCTGATGTCCACCGTCGCGCTCGTGGCCGCGCCTGCGCCACTCGTCGACATGCCCGCGCCTCCTCCCCCGCGGATCGTGAAGAAGAGGGGTATCCCCGTCGTGACGGTTGCCTTGGCCACGGGTGGGCTCGTCCTGGTCGGCGGGGTGGCCATCGCTCTGCTCTGGCGAGGCGCGCAGCCGATTGCCGCCCAGCCCCACGCTTCGCCCGACGGAAAAGACGTGCTCCACCTGACGTGCGATCCGAACAACTGCAAGGACGGCACGGCCGTCGAGCTCGACGGCGTCAAATCGGTCTTCACGGCGGGCGAGAGCGACCTCACGCTTGCCCAGCCGCTCCGCATCGGCGAGAACACCCTGGCCTTGCACGTCATGCGACCCGGGCTCGGGCGCGACGAGATCGTCAAGCTCGTGGTTCCTGTCGCCTACCGGGTGCACGCCGACGTGTCCACGATGAGCGCGCCTCGGCCGAGCATCACCGTGCATGCCGAGGCTCTCCCCGGCAGCGAGGTCCGGGTCGACGGCAAGCCGCTGCCCCTCGACGCGAACGGAGTCGGTGCCTACGCGTTCGACGAGACCGCTACGGCGGAGGGCCCGGCAGACGAGTCCCGAGTCGTGTCCCTTGACGTACCGTACGTGGTCACCCCGAAGGGTGGAGGGGCGCAGACCGGTACGGTGAGCGCCCGCGTCGTGGTGGCGCCGCTGCGGGTCGACGCCCCCGGCACGCGCGGCATCACCGACGAAGACCACATCCTCATCGCCGGACGCGCGGCCAAGAACGCAAACGTGACGGTCGACGGGTCCCCGGTTCCCATGGCCGCGGACGGATCGTTCGAAGCCACCGTCCCGATGAACGCGCTCGGCGAGCGCACCGTCGAGGTGCGGGGCGGGACCACGGTGCTGACTCCCCGGACGGTCCACGTCACCATCAAGCGCGTCTCGAGCCTCGCGGACGAGGCCAAGGCCTTCGAGGCGCAGAAGACCATCGGCTACGACACGGCGATGCAGGACCTCTCGGGCAATGCCGGCCAGCCGATCGTCGTCTACGGTGACGTCTTCGAGTCCAGGGGGTCGGGCCACCGCACGCTGGTGCTCATCGACGATCGGCGCGGATGCGCGAGGGGGCCATGCCTTGCGCGTGTCATCGTCGGCCGAGACATGTCCCTCGCGCATGGCGAGGTGGTACGCGCCTACGGCAAGGTGGCACGCGCCTTCACGACGTCGAGCGGGCAGTCGGTGCCCGAAGTGGAGGCCGACTTCGTCCTTCGAGCGAAGCGGTGAAGCGGGCCGCCATTTGGGCGATATCCGCGGCCCTTACCGCGTCGGCTGCGGCGGCATGGGGACAGGCGATCGACGTCGAGCGACCGCACACACTGGTGGTGGGCGTGCCCGAGAGGGGATCGCGGGTCGACAGGGTCAACGGGGCGCGGACAGGCCTCGCACGCACCACGCTGCCCACCTCGCGTCTACGCGTCGAATGGGAAGCCTCCGTAGGAGCGCCGACCGACCAGGCACCGCTCGTCGACTCGCGGGGCAACGTCTACGTGGTCGGGACCCGCGGCGAGGTGGTGATGCTGGGGCGTGACGGCGTAGAGAGGTGGCGTGTCGTCACGGGAGGGATGCAACCGGGTCCGGCCGCCCTGCTGTCGGACGACACCCTCGTCTTCGTCGAGATTGCGGCAGGAGGTGGCTCGGCGGTTGGCGTGCACGATGGACGCGTTCAGTGGAGGACTCCCCTCGGACGCGCCGCATCCGCCCCCGGGGCACCACTCGCTCTGGATGACGGCGGCGTCGTCGTTACGACCGCAGGCGAGCTCGCCGTTCTCGACGCCGACGGTCACGAGCGTGCGCGGGCGACGCTCGCCGAGCCCGTGACCACGCCCCTGCTCTCGGCTATGGGTCGGGTGGTCGCCGTCACGGCGTCCGGATCGGTATGGACATGGACGCCCGGAACGGAGCCCACGCGAACCGCCGGTTTCGGATCGGCGATCGACGGGAGCGCGGCCCTGGCGGACGACCACACCCTCCTTGCCGTCACGACCGGCCGCACTCATCTGACGGCCGTCGACCTGGCTCTGGGTACAGTGTCGACGCGCGCCGTGTCCCAGGGTGCGTCATGGTGCGGGCCGCCGGCGATGAATGGTCCGGTCTCGTCCCTCGTGGTGGTGGCGCCCGGCAGCGAGCTCGCCATCGCCCTTGATTCGACCGGTCGTGAGCTCGCGCGCACCGTCCTTTCCGCCCGCAACCTCCCCGGCGCCGCAGATGCCGGCGCGGCGACGCTCTTCTCAGGAGGCGTCACCCCTCCGCTCACCGACTCGGACGGCAGCCTCGCATTCGCCACGGCCGACGGCCGTGTGGGCGTCGTCCCGCGAATGACCACCGGAGACGGTACGGTTGACCTTTTGACATCGCCTTGCCCGCTTCAGCTCGGGACGTCCGGGGCCAAGGGGGCCTCTCCCGTGGCGGGCATGGCTCCCCTTTCCGAGGCGGCTTTCGTCGCCACGTGCCGCTCGGGCACCGTGATCGCCGTGAGCGGTGCGCAGTGGAGTGGCGAATCGAGCCCTCAGCACTTATAGTGAACACATGGTCGGCGTTCAGTGCCGAGACCAGTGAGGACCAGCGATGATCAAGATCACCGAGAAGGCAGCCGTCAAGGTCAAGGAGATCGCCGACGCAGAGGCGCTGGCGGGCCAGGGGCTCCGGCTGCGCGTCGTCGGCGGCGGCTGCTCGGGCTTCAGCTACGACCTCTACTTCGAGGACGCCGTCGGCGAGATGGACGAGCAGTTCGAGTCGAACGGGGTGAAGCTCTACATCGACCCGATGAGCTATCAATACCTCGACGGCACCGAGATCGACTACGTCGAGGGCCTGCACGGGGCCGGCTTCAAGTTCAACAATCCGAACTCGAAGGGCTCCTGCGGCTGCGGCTCGTCCTTCAGCGCCTGAGGGGCTACCGACAAAAAGCCGCGCGCCCGGGCCGAGGCTCGGGCGCGTGGGTCGACGTCGCTCTGTAAGCCGAGTTCTGTCTCGCGTCAGGGTCACCCCGGAACGCGGAGGCAATCATTCCTCTGGGACGGCGGTCACCCGCCGCCTCGTGCGGCCTACCCGCAGACTCGGGCGAGCCACCCTTCGCCGACAGCGCCGGAGAACCGGTGCTGCGGCGCGCCTGCCTACGCGGCCTTGCTCCCGATGGGGTTTGCCGTGCCGCCCGCGTTACCGCGGACGCGGTGGGCTCTTACCCCGCCTTTTCACCCTTACCGACGAGCCACCGAGATGGCTGGGCGGCGGTCTTCTTCTCTGTGGCACTCTCCTCGGCGTTTCCGCCACCGGGCGTTACCCGGCATCGTGCTCTGTGGAGCTCGGACTTTCCTCCCGCCGCGCCGTGGCGCAAAGCGGGCGATCACCCGAGCGGCGTCGACGAGGAGCAATCTGCACCTTGGACGCGCTCGGCGCAATGGGTGCAAACTGAGAAGATGAGGCCACCGCAACCTCGGGTCCCCCTCTTCGCGCTCCTCGGAGCCGTGGTACCGGCCCTCTGCGGCTGCTCCTCGAGCCTCGTCGCGCTTCACGCCCCGAACATCACGCCGGGTTCCGCACGGGAGGCGACGACCGTCGAGATCGAGCCTCTCGTGCTCACAGCGGCCGGAGTGGTCGAGGGGGACATTGCCCCGCCCGGACCAGCTGCGGTCCTCACGGCCGCAATGAAAGCCGAGCTCGAGGGACGGGCGCTGCACGGGGGCGAACGGGGCGGCTACCGCGCACGGTGCACGCTCGACCGCTTCGCGGTGCGGGCAAAGACGAGCATGATCGGTCAGGACGAGATGCTCGTCCTCTACGCGGACCTCTCTTGCGAAGCGAAGCGCGTCGAGGACGGGGCCGTCGTGTGGCGCGGAGAGATTCGCGGTCGGGCCGCGGCCTCTGCGCCCAATGTGCTCGGGAGCGATGCGAGCACGACGCAGCGGCTCGCCGATCGGGCTACGAGCGACGTCGCACGGGAGATGGCCAGCGACTTCGCGTTGCGTGCGCTTGCGCTGGTCGCCGAGCCGAGCGCCCGCGTATTCGCGGACGAGGGGCAGATGCGAGCGGAGGCCGGCCTCGACGACACCCCTTACGGCCCGGCCGCCCTTCAAGAGAACCCAGCGGCCGTGGAAGGCGCCATGCGAGCGCTCAACGAGCACGATGCAACGACGCGGGCAGGCGCATGGAACGTCGTCGCGATGGCGGCCGGTCCGGGTGAGCCTTGGCCCGCGCCGGAGAAAGTCTCGCTCGACGACGACCCTCTCGTGCGCTTCGTCCAGTACAAGGCGCTCGCCCGAGCGGGCAGCGTCGGGGCGCTGGAGCAACTGAAGGGGGCCACACCGAAGGAAGAGGAGGCCCTCCTCGCCGAGTTCCTGAAGGACGCACTGGCCAGCGCCGGCGTAGGGGTGATCCGATTGAAGAGGCCCTAGAGAGCAACGCCTCGGTGGGCCCTGTCTGATGTTTCTCGTGCCCATGACCGGCGACATGCACGAGAGACAATGTCGCTTTTGGCTCGCGAGCCATGTGATCTCGTGAGACGAGCGGGGCGACATTCACTGCTGGATGGCCCTCGGCTCTCACCCGGAAGGAGCTGGGTGTCCTCCCGGACAGGGACAGGCGCACCATCCAGCGATGGCAAAAGAAGGGGTTCGATCTCACGCCGGACCCATCCTTTGCCCTTCTGCGAACGCCAGCGCCGCGACGAACGGCACCACGGCGAGCCCGTAGCGGCCCGCGCCGAAGAACGCTGCGTGAATGCCCATCGTCGCGATGACGACCGCGGCCGTCGCCGGGACCACCAAGGGAGCCCGCACGGCCGTACGCCATCCCGCGAGGACCAGGCACGCCGCGAGGGCCGCGTAGCCGATCCAGCCATGCACGGTGAGCGCAGCCGCCGCCCCGATTGCCGCTATGACCTTCCGCGCCATCCCGCGGCTCCCGTCCAGTCTCGCCGCCACGAAGAGCGCGCCGATGAGGAGCAGGCGCGACGTCACCGTCTCGATCGTGCCGAGGACTACCTTCGCACGGTCGGCGAACGCATCGGGAGCGCTCGCGTGCAGGTACCACGGCGCCGCCCCGAAGTAGTCGAACGTCGTGGCCAGCTTGGCCGGGACGCGCGCGATCCATGCGCCGGGGGCGCGCAGGATGTCGGCTCGCGCGACGCGTTCGAAGCAGGCGTCCTTGCGCGCCTCGTCCCACTCAGTCGCGCACTGCGGCGGGGCCTCTAGCAGCTTCCAGCCGCCGCTGGTCGTGGCCGCACCGATGAGCAGGTTCCATCCACCGTTGACGCTCACGAGGGCGCACCGATGCATGTGCACGCAGTTGCGAACGGTCCAGGGCGCGACGCATCCCACCGCAAGGGCAGTCACCGCCGCCGCCCGTCGCCAGCGCGGGCCCCATCCCATTTCCGCCCGGGCAGCCAGGGTGCCGAGTACCGGGGCGAGGACTAGCGACTGCGGCCGCACCAGCGTCGCCAGCCCCATGATCAGCCCTGCCCCCACCACCCAGGGCGCCGCCCGTCCTGCCCCTCGCGCGCCACCCGCCGTCGCCCACGCGGCCACGATCAGCGACGCGGCGACCCCTTCCGTCATCAGGGCCGCCGTGTAAGGCACGAGCGCCGGATGGAGAGCCACGGCAAGACCGCCGGCGATCGGCCGCCACCGCGCGACTCCCGGGCTGTCTACGAGGCGATGGGCTCCGTACGCACCGGCGGCACCTACGAGCGCGTTGAGGGCCATCGCTGCGCCCGCCGACGGCCCCACGATGAAGTAGGCCACCGCAAGCATCGCCGGATACCCGACGGGATAGTGCGCCGCATACGTCACCGCGCCGTCGGGCCAGAGCCACGTGTACCCCGCACCGCTCGCCAGGCGACCCGCGAGGACGTCGTAGTAGTGGCCGTCTTCCACGGCCGGAAACCGGCCCCGGGCCCATACGACTACTCCCAGCCGGACGATCGCTGCCACGACCAGGACGAATGCCGCGTCGGCCCGGCGTTCCCGCACGCGCGCGAGCATACACGCCGGCAGCGGCCGCGCGCATGTGCGCACGGCTTGCGCATCGAAACGCGCTGGTCGCTCCCATCGCTCGGTCTTCGCTTAGTTCGGAGACCACGAGAAAACGGCGGTGAAAGCGCAATATCCGGGTTGGTATAGACCGTGCTTACTGTCCTCGTGATGCTCGGTCGTACCGCAACCCTCGTCGTGGCCTTCGCTCTCGGAGCGTCCGCCTGTTCGAGCTCGAGCCCCTCGAGCACGCACGACGTCGGTGCGGGCAGTTCCGGCGGCGGCGATGACGCCGGCGACCAAACGGGCACCGACGGCTCGACGACGATCCCTGGCGTAGACGGCGGGCAGCCGGGAACGGGTACCGATGGCTCCTCCATGGCCGCGGGCGACGCACCCAGTGGCTCGGTCGACGGAGGGCCGACGAAGACGGGTGACGGCGGGGCGGGCGCCGGCTCCGACGCCGGGGGCGGTGCCGCGGCAGGTGACCCGGGCGTCGTGACGTTCTGCACGCAGGCCTGCAGCCGTGCCACCGCCTGCGCGACGATGGTCGACGGCGGCTCGGTGAGCATGGCCACGTGCGTCTCGAACTGCACGACGATGAACGAAGCCGGCCCACCAAACGGCGGCGACGTCGTTCTCTACCGGGCCGACTACGTGGCCGATTCTGACGTCCTGCATCGTGGCCGTGGATTGCGCCGACACACTCAACGACAAGGCCGCGGACGACTGCCAGACGTCCCTTGCGTCGTCGTTCTCGCCATCGGCTGCGGTGGTCACTCTCTGCCAGAAGCTCGAGGCGTCGACGTGCTCGCAGGACGTGACGCCCGACTGCCTGGCTTCGTTTCTTCCGTACAGCGACGCCACCGTCCAGGCGATCACCACATGCATCGAGGACCCCACCTGCGCCAACCACGACGCCTGCGTCGCGCAGGCGCTCACTCCATAGCTTCTGGAATAGCTCGAAAGAATTTCGTCGCATCACCGCAGTTGACTCGGAAACGTAGCGCGCAGGATGGACCGGCCTTGGTGGCCGGACGGCTCCCGCTCGCCCATCGGAGGATCAGTCATGAAGATCAACAGCAGTCGGGTCATGTTCACCGCGTTCGCTCTCGGCCTCTCACTGCAGGCTTGCGGCGGTGCCCCGGACGGAGACCCCAGCACCGAGGCCACAGGCAAGACCGCTCAGGAGCTGAGCATCCTCGGCATCCCCATCCCCGAGCCCAGCATCGGCGTGTCGATCGGCGACGCCGGCATCACGATCAATCCCCTCGGTACGATCGACGAGCTTCTCCCGCCGCAGGGCATCAACATTGACCCGATCAAGCCCGTGAACACCATCCTTGGCGACCTGAGCAAGCCGGTTTCCGTCGGCGTCACGCTGCCGGGAGTCGAGCTCGGGCTCAGTGGGCAGATCCAGTTCCCCACCCTTCCCGATCCGTTCGGCGACGCCGGCATCCCGCTCCTCACCCCGTGATGCTCTGCGGCCCGGGTGAAAGCCACCCGAGGCCCCGCAGGGCCACTACGACCTCGCAGAGGGGGAGCCCCACCACGTTCGTGTAGCTGCCTTCGATACGCTCCACGAACGCGGCGGCTCTCCCCTGCGCGGCGTAGCCTCCGGCCTTGTCGTTCCCCTCGCCTGTGGCCACGTAGGCGCGAGCCTCGTCGTCGGCCACCGGGCGAAACGTGACTCGAGTGGTCACCGTCTCGGCATGAGCCGGCCGGGCTTTGGCCTCGCACGCCGCGAGCACGAAGCGTGTGCTCACTTCGTGTGTCGTCCCGGCAAGACGCTGGATCATCGACAGCGCCTCTCGACGGTCCAAAGGCTTTCCGAGCACCGACCCGTCGGGCGCCACGACCACGGTGTCGGCCACAAGCACCGCACTGGCGGGCCCCAGGTCGTATGCACGTACGGCGTCGAGCTTGGCCCCGGTCACGCGTTCGAGGTAGGCCCGCGGCGATTCGCCACCCCGCATCGATTCGTCGACGTCAGCCGATCGTACGAAGAACGGGACGTCCAGCATCGCGATCATCTCGTGACGGCGCGGCGACGCGCTACCGAGAACCAGCGGCGCAGCGACGGAGATCACCACGCGCGCTCCTTACCACATTGGTGATAACGTCCCGCCCGGATGCGCCACGGCATCGGTCTTGTCGCCTTCGCCTGTGGCGTCCCAATGGCGCTGTGCGCCCGACCCGTCGCGGCGACCGACTGCTCGGGCATCCTCAGCACTTGTATCGACGACGACACCCTCTGGCCGCACGCGGGGCCAGCTCACTTCGTTGCGGTCGGTTCCACCGAGACCACCGCGGGGGGGCAGCTCGGCTTCGGTCTCGTGTCGACGTACTTGTCGCGCCCGATCGTGATCAAGGTCAAGGCTCCCGGGGGCGCCGGGAGCAACCAGTACGTCGTGAACGAGCAGGCCAACGGTACGTTTCTCTGGTCGTACGGGGTCAACAGCCGCCTAGAGCTCGACCTCGCCCTCCCCCTCACGTTCGCTCAAGACGGTGCCGGGCTCATGCCCGTCACAGGCGGCCAGGCCCTGCAGTCGACCGCCCAGCGCGACATTCGCTTCGGGCTCGCGTACGCCCTTTTGCCGCAAGCTCGAGACCGTGCGCCTTTGCATGCGACACCGGATGGGTGGGGTCTCCTGGCGCGCTTCGAGATGAGCGCGCCGACGGGCGATCGCAGCGAGTTCGCCGGTGAAGGCACGGGCGTGTACGTGCCGAGCCTCGCCGCAGACTACCGCCTCGGACGCTGGTTCGCGGGGGCCGAGGTTGGTGCGAGGCTGCGCCCGACAACCGAGCTTTTGGGTGGGCGCATTGGCTCGCAGATCGTGACTGCGTTTGGGCTCGGCGTCGATCTGATGCCCCGCGAGCTGCTCAGCGCAGCCCTCGAGGGCTGGGCCCTGCCGACGCTGGTAGAGCAGGCCACCGCCTCCAACGCGACAGGAGCGTACACGTCCGTACCGAACGGGTCCCACATCGTCCCAGCGGAGTGGCAACTCTCGGCCCGTACGTCACCCCTTCCCGGGGGCGACCTTTCTGTGCAGCTCGGCGGCGGCGGGGCCATCCCCATCGGCGGCGACGACGTCCTCACCAGGCCGGCCTTTCGCTTCACCCTCGGCGTGCGCTGGGCGCCCCAAGGCAAGGCAAGCGTCGCACGGGCTCCGACTGCGAGCGTGGAGGGCAGCCAATGACTTTCCGCGTCCATCGCACCGAGAAGGTCCGCCATCTCGTGCTCCGTGCGGCCGAGGGAGAAGTACTTCCCGATGGCCTGGTGGAGGTACTGCGCCAGGAAGGGGTCGTCTGTGGTTGGCTGCGCGCGAGCGGTGTCCTCGCGGATGTTGCACTTCGCGCCTACGGTCCGGAGATCTCCGGCCTCGGCAGCCCTCACGTCATCGCCGGGCCCGTGCAGGCGCTGGCGGTCGAAGGGGCCGTGGGCATGGCGGACGGCGCGCCTTCGTGCTCGCTACGGGCCGTGCTTGCGCGCGAAACCGATCTGGGCCTGGAAACGCTCGCGGGCGAGATCCTGAGCGCACGCACAATCGCTCTCGAGATCATGGTGACGGCGTTCGATGACCTCACTCTCGGGCGATCCCTCGACGAGGCCGCGGGGGTCTTCATGTTCGACGCCTCGTCCGGCGGAGCGCAACCGAGGCCAGCGTCGGGGCGCCCTGCTCCAGTGCAGCCTGCCCCCGGGTGGTCCGCGGCCCTCGAGGCGAGCGCCACGGCAGACCGCATGCCGGCACCGCGTGCGCGTTCGGCGCCCCAGACACAATCGGTGCCGATGCCCACGCGCCCTGCGCGCCCCATCGGGGTCTATCTCGACGCGCCGGTGCCGGAGGCGGGCGACGTAGTCGATCACTTCGCGTTCGGGCGCTGTGACGTGCTCAAGAGCGACGGTGACCGCCTGCATCTGAAGATCCACAAAGACGGGCGCATCCGCGAGATCGCTCTCGAAATGCTCCGCGTCTCCCGTCTGTCCGAGGAGGACGATCGGCCCCGTCGATTCAAGCTGGAGAGGCGAATCTGACGCGCCCCGGACCCATCGCCTCGCTTGACGCTTCGTGTGAGGAAAGATTACGCCGGTCTCGAACCTTTTTTCCGGTCGACAGGAGGCACCCGATGAAGAGCTCGTTTGCATGCGTCGTTCCCCTCGCCCTCGCGATGTCCTCCGTCCTCGCCTGCGGGGACAGCCCGCCGCCGAAGACCGCCAACGACAAGCCGGCGGCCAGCGCAGCCCCGCAGGCGACGTCTCGGCTCCCCGAGAAGGCACCCGACTCGCCGACGGCGAGCGCCGTACGCATCTCCGACGAGATCGTTCATGCGTGCGGCATCAGCCCGCCCGACGCCTACTTCGCGTTCGACTCGGCGAACCTGCGCCCCGACGATACCCGCGTCCTCGACCAGGTGGCCGTCTGCTTCACGACCGGCCCGCTCAAGGGACGCCAGCTCAAGCTCGTCGGCCACGCCGACCCGCGCGGCGGCAGCGACTACAATATGACGCTCGGCCAGTCGCGTGCCGACTCCGTCGGCAAGTACATGCTCGGCAAGGGAATGGACAAGGCCAAGACGGAGTCGACATCGCGCGGCGCGATGGACGCGACCGGCGGCGACGAGCCGAGCTGGGCCCGCGACCGCCGGGTCGACGTGATGCTCGGGCAGTGATTTGCCGAGCCCCGCAATGACCCTCCTGCAGATCGCTCCCGACGCCACCGCACCCCCCGAGGTGCCGACGGTCAAGCTCGATCTGGTCGGCCTCTTCCAGCATGCGGCTTGGCCGATCAAAATTACGATCGCGAATGCTCATCGGGTGCTCTCTTCTCGTGTGGATCATCGCGGTGCTCAAGCTCATGCAGCTCTCCAGGCTGCGCTCGATGGAGAAGGAGTTCGACAGGCGAGCTCGTCGCGCCACTTCGCTCAACGACCTCTTCGAGACCGCGCGCGTACACGGTGCCCCGGGTGCGCGGGTCGTCGTCGCTCTCTACTCGCGGGGGGCCGGGGCGCAGATCGAGCGGTTGCGCGCGCTCGCGGACAGGGCCATCTTGACCGAGAGCCAGGGGGCGCGAGCCCTCATGTGGTTTCTCGCGTTCATCGCGTCCGGCGCCCCGTTCATCGGCCTCTTCGGGACGGTCTACGGGATCATGGACGCCTTCATCCGCATCGGCGCGGCGAAGACGGCGAGCCTCCCCGTCGTGGCTCCTGCCATCGGCGAGGCCCTCATCACGACGGCCATCGGCCTGGCCGCGGCCATCCCCGCAGTCTTCTTCTACAACTGGATCGACAAGCGCGTCGGCGACTTCGTCTCGGAGCTCGAGGCCGGAGCCGCCGAATGGGTTGCCATGCTCGCCGAACAGTCTCCGCACAGCGACGCGGCCATCTCGCTGGTCCCGTCGCGCCCGGGCAGCACGCGCCCCAGGGCGTAGCCGGAGGCGGGGTACGGCATGGCGCTCTCGACGGGCAATCGCGGCAGCGGGGGCGCCTTCCGCGAGATCAACGTCACGCCGCTCGTCGACGTCATGCTCGTGCTTCTCATCGTCTTCATGGTGACGGCGCCTCTCCTGACCTCCGGGCTTCACATCGATCTGCCCGAAGTCCAGGCCACCAACACGCCGGTGAAGGACTCGAAGCTGGTGCTATCGATCACGAAGGACGAGCACATCCTCTTCGGCGAGGACGACGTCACCAAGGACTTGGAAAATGTACTCGGCACGAACCCACGGGTGCAAAAGGAGCACGAACTCTACATCCGTGCCGACAAAGATGCCCGCTACGGCGTCGTGGCACGGGCAGTAGCCGCCGCCCGGGTGGCGGGCGTCACGTCGCTCAACCTCCTGGTCGACCCGGAGGAGCTCAAGCCGTGACGGCAGCCGTTCCGCGCACCTTCGACGCGCAGGACGTCGTCATCGCGTGCGCCGTCGCCCTCCTCGCGCAGCTCGTGTTCGTCGCGGCGTTCTCGATGCCGTCGCCGGCGCTCGTCGAGGCCGACATCTCGGACCAGAACTCTCGGCCGATCGCGGTCTCGATCACGCCCGTGTTGAAGCTCGGGAGCAAGACGCCCGGCAAGCTCCCCTCCCAGTGGATGCGAAGGCCGCCGGCCGCGGCCAAATCGGAGAAACCACCGCCGTCGACCCAGGCCGAGAAGACGGCCGAGGCCATCCCGAAACCCGCTCTTCCCGACGCATCGTTTGCCCCACTCGTCGTCGACGCCGGCAAGACCGAGCCGACGAACCCGACTGCACCCGAGGCTGCCAGCGCCGTCGCGACTGCGCCGACGTCGAGCGAGGGGTCCGAACAAGGCTCCCCCACGGGGACCGAGACCGACCCGCTCAAGGGGCGGGCCGCAGACATGTACCGCGCCCAGCTCGCCTCGTGGTTCGCGTCACATTTCCAAATCCGCGGCAAGATCCCGTTCGACAAACTGAAGACCCTGCACGCCACGGCCGTCGTGACCGTGACGGGAGACCGCAAGGTGGGTAGCTTCTCCGTCGTGAAGCCGAGCGGGGACCCTACGTTCGATGCCGAGGTGCGCGCGACCTTGACACGGATCCAGTCAGCGGGGCCGAGCTTCCAGCTCCGCCCCCGATGTACCCCGACATGCTGGGACAGTCGCTCCCCGTGGGCTTCCAGTGCAGCGTGCAGAAGCTCTGCGAATGAGGCTTCATCGCGCTCTCCTCGTCGCGTCGACCGGCGTCGTCCTCGCGGGCCATGTCGCCCATGGGACCGTCGTCGATCGCGTCCGCGGACACCCCTCCCGCTTCGGCCTCGGGCGGCAGCGAGCCCGACGAGAGCATCCTCGGCACGGTCGAGGTCAACGGATCCGCCAGCGGCTTGCCGCCGCTGCCGAAGATGGGCGTCGTGCCCGTGGTGCCCACGGGAACGGCCGACACGATCGTGCATCTGGTCGTGCGTCCACGACATGGATCTGAGCGGGCAGTTCGAGGTGATCGACGAGAACGCGTCTCCCTCGGGGCCGTTCACGCACACGACGCCGCTCGACCTCGCCGCCTGGCGCGACACCGGGCGCCGAATACGTGGTGCGGGTCTTCGCACAGCCGGCCGCCAACGACTCGGCCAAGACAGAGCTCGTTGGCGAGGCCTACCTCACGCCCGACGCCCGCCCAGGCCGCCGCGCAGAAGGCCCGCGGGACGCCCGCGCCCGACCCGAAGCCCGCGTTCCGCGCGCTCGTCCCCACCGCCACGACGGAGGTCCGGGCCGCGTCGCACCGCCTGGTCGATCAGCTCCTCGGTGCGCTGACGGGCAGGCCCGGCGGGTTCGCGAGCGAGATGACGTACGCCGAGAAGGTCGGGCGATGGCGACGCATCTTCGCCATCGACTCCGACGGGTTCGACCTGCGTGCCGTGGGCCCGTCGGACGCAACGGCCCTCTCTCCCGCGTTCGGGCCAGGTGGTCAGATCTACTACGCGCTGTCCTCGGACTTCTCGCCGTTCCGCCTGGCCTTCGGCCCGAGCGCGACGCCCGTTCCTCTTTCGGTGCCCGGGTCGATCATGGGCCTCGCGTTCAGCTCCGATCGGTCGAAGATGGCGCTCACCGTGATGAACGAGGGGCAGAGCCAGGTCTGGGTCGGCGAGCGAGAGAAACTGCAGCCGATGGCCACGGCCCCCTTCGCGAACCACCCGGTCTTCGGTCCGCTCGGGAAGATCGCCTTCGTCGCCGGCACGCCGGTCCAGCGCGTGTACATCGACGGCAAGCCCGTCTCCCCTTCCGGCTTCATGGCAAGCGCGCCGGTCTTCTGCGACACGCCCCAGGGGCTGCTCCTCATCTACACGGTGGGCGTGGGCTCGGGCACCGACATCATCGCAACGGACACCGGCGGCGGGGGCATTCGCCGGCTCACGCAGCACGAGGGAGCGAACATGTACGCGGCGTGCAGCCCCGACGGTCGCCTCGTCGCCTTCTTCTCGACGGGCAAGCGCAAGGCCTCTCAGGCGCCGTCCGCCAGCAGTCGCGACGAGTCCGGCGCCGGCCTCTTCATCATGCCGATCCAGCGCCCCTGGCTCGCCAAGAAGATCTCGAGCGAAGTGGGCGAGTCGCTGAGGTGGGAGGCGTTGCCCAAGCCATCGTCAGGGTGACCCGGCCGGCTTCGACATGGCGACGGGGAGCGTCTCGTCCGCCGTCGGGTAGAGGGCGATCTCCACACGCCGGTTCTTCGCCCGTGCCTCCGGCCCGTCGTTCGGTACGAGTGGGTCGAACGACCCGGCCCCCGCTGCCGTCAGCGACTCCGGCGGCACGCCGAGCGACACGAAGTACTCGACGACGGTGACGGCCCTCGCGGCCGAGAGCTCCCACGCCGTCCTGACGTGGTGAGACCGCGACTCGCCGCGGCCGTGCGCGGCAGGCGGCGGCACAGGATCCGGAGGGTCCGTGTGCGCCGTCACCAGGTAGCGGCGTCCTGTGACCGGTGACGACGTCACCTGGAGTGCACGAGCGACCTCCATGAGCACGCCCTTCCCGGCCGTCCGCAGCTCGGCGTGCCCCGGATCGAAGAGAAGATCGCCGGCGAGATCGATGACGAGCTGCCCGCCGCTTCGTCTCGATGCGAAGCTGCCCCGCGTCCACGAGCGGCTTGAAGCGCCGCTCGAAGTCCCGAAACAGCGCCACACGCGCCTCGGCCGACGCCTGCGCCTTGCGCAGCTCCTCGAGCCTCGTGCGCGCGTCGTCGAGTGCCTTAGAGAGGGTCCCGCGCTCCGCGAGGATCTTGTCGACGTCCTTGCCGAGCCGCTGGAGCTCGCCGCGGAGCTGCTGGTTGATCGCGGTCTGCTCGTCGAGCTGGGCCTGTACGTTGTGGGCTTCGGTGGAGAGATCGCTCAGTTTGGCGTCGCGATCCTGCGTCGCGCCCTCCGCGGCCGTGACCTGCTGCTGGAGGGCCAGGATCTGACTCTCGTCTTCCTTCTGCCTGGCGTCGGCGTCGGCCTTGGCCTTGACGGCGTCTGCCACGCTCCGGTCGTACGTCACCTTCGACACGCATGCGGACGAGCCGAGCGCCGCAAGGAGGACCAGGTTGCGAAGGGGGCTCACGCCCGAGCCTCATACTCTCACGCCGGCCGATCGACCACTTCTGCGCGCGTGCCGCCCACGACGACTTGTTGACCTCGCTCGGCCTGGGCGCGCTTTATCATCGCGAGAGCCACGACCTTACCCAGCGTCGGAGACGTGGCGGCGCTGGTCACTTCACCGACTGCCGCGCCCCCTTCGTCCGTCACGGCGGCTCCACGATCGGGCGGCGTGTCGCCGTCGATCACGATGGGCACCAGCCTGCGCTTCACGTGGCCGCGCATCTGCAGCATGCACACGACCTCCTGGCCGAGGTAGCAGCCCTTGTCGAAACTCACCGCGACCTTCTCGAGCGATGCCTCCTGCGGGTACGTCTTGTCGTCGAAGTCGACGCCGAAGCGGGCCACCCCCCGCTCGAGGCGAAGGGCCTCCCAGCCAGCCTCGTCACCGGTCACGCCCCCGAGAGACGCCACGGCCCGCTCCAGCGCCTCGCGTACCTCGTGGCGCGCGCGTCGGGAACGAGAACGACCGCGCCGCCGAGTCCCGTTCGGTCGACGATCGCACCGGTACCGCCGGCGGCACGCGCGGCCGCGAGCACCTCGCCCGACCGCGGGCCGTGCAGAGTCCACGCCGCGAAGGCGTCGGTGCGGGGGTCCACCGTGGCATCCTCCATGACGAGGTAGTGATCGAGGTGTGCGCGCACCGTCTCCACGAGAGGCGCGGGCAAGATCACGAAGGCCCGCGTCTCGTCTATCACGACCGTCGCGTCGGACAAGACCCGCCCGTTTCGCAGGACCACCAGGCCGTAGCGGCCCTCCCCCTCGGGTCGCTTCACGAGATCGCAGGTCAAAAGGCCGTTGAGCCAGCTCACCCGGTCCTTGCCCGTGACGACCAGCGTCACGAGGTCCCGGGCCGGCAGCGCCAGCACGGAGGCTCTGGCTGCCTCGACCTGCCACTTTTTCGCGTTCACGTCCATCGGCTTCCGGCGAGAAGCATAACCATTGACTTGTCGTCAGGCTCAGGCGCCTTATGCGATAGAACGTGCATGTCGGGCATCGGCGTCGTACTCAACCCCAGGAGCAGGCGCAACCTGCGCGACCCAGGCGCGGCTTTCCGCCTCGCCCGCCGCCTCGGCGACCACGGCGTCGTGCGCTCGGCGCGCTCGATGGACGAGCTCTATCGCATCGCGGAGGACTTCCGCCGCGTCGACATCGACGTGCTCGCCATCAGCGGCGGCGACGGCACCAACCACGTGACGCTCACGGGCTTCCTCGACGTCTACGGCGGGGCCACGATGCCGCAGGTTGCGCTCCTTCGCGGCGGGACGATGAACACCGTCGCCAATTCGGTCGGCGTTCGCCGCGGCAAGCCCGAGGGGCTCCTGGCGAGGCTCATCCGGGACTACGCGCAGCGAGCCAACGAGCCCCTCCTGGATGTCGAGCGCCACGTGATGCGTATCGCGCCCTGCGAGTCCGGAACCCAGAAGTACGGGTTTCTCTTCGGCACCGGGGTCATGCACGGATTCCTCTCCGAATACTACCGCTCGGGCGAGCCCACCCCTCTCGTGGCCGCCAGGACGCTCGCTCGCGGGATCGGCAGCGCTGTCGTCGGTGGCGAGACCATCCGGCGCATGGCCGAGCCGTTTCGCGGGTCCGTCGAGCTCGAAGACGGCGCGCGCTGGCCGGAGCGCGACTATCTGTCCGTTGCCGCAGGCACGATTGCCCACATGGGACTCAGCTTCAAACCGTTCAACCGCTACGACGAGCGGCCGAACTCCTTCCACGCCCTCGGCGTCCATTCCTCGGCCATGACGCTCGTGAAAGAGCTGCCGCGCATCCACCGAGCGCAGTCGATGCGACCCGGCCGCGCCTACGAGGCGGTCACCGGCCGAATGGTCCTGCGGGGTGCGGGCCGCCGGGTGCGCTACATGATCGACGGGGATCTGCACGAGGCCCGAGGCGACCTGGCGGTCGAGATCGGCCCGCGGGTGCGGCTCGTCGTCGTGAGGTAAAGGCTCACACGGGGCCACATTCGGTCGCGCAGGCCGGAAGAGGAATGTTGCGCAGGCACGCGGCCGTTCCTACGCTCGAGCGTTCGTGCGTCCCTTCGTGTTCCAGCTGGCCATCGTTGCCGCCCTCGTCTGCGCAGGTGGGTCGGTGCGTGCAGACTCGCTCTCCGCTCCCGAGATCGAGAGGCTCTACCGCGGCCAGACCGTGGCGCGCACACAGACGCTCGAGCGCGGCGGTCGCCGCTACGTGGGCGGCGTCACGTACGCCCTCCTCGACGCGGACGCCGACGACGTCTCGCGGCTCTTCGATAGCGTGGACGCATGGCGGCGCGTCCTGCCGGAGATTCGTTCCGCGCGCGCCGTGGGAACGGCCGGGGACGACGCTCTCATCGAAGTCACTCACGGCAACGCGCTTCTCCAGGTTGGCTACACGATGCGAGTCCACCGTGATGCACGCAGTGCACGCTTTCGCCTGGAGCCACGGCGGAAACACGACATCGAGGACGTCTGGGGCTTCCTGCGCGCAGAACCGCTCGACAGCGGGCGCACGCTGCTCACGTACGGTGTCCTCATCGACATGGGCCCAGGCCTCTTGCGTGATCTCTTCGAGAGCCGCGTTCGTGAGACGGCCCTGACGCTCCCCGATCGCATCCGCGGTCTGATGGTCGAGCGAAGCGCCGCCGGTCAGCGCGCCTCGAGGTAACTCGTTTTCGTCCGCGAGCTTGGGTTAGCCTTGGCACCCACGATGCTGTCGCGGGTTCTCGTCATCGCGCTCAATACGTACCGCGAGGCCGTGCGCGCCCGACTCCTTCTCGGGGTCTTCGCGCTGGCTCTCGCGACGTGCGCCTACGCGATGGTCGTCGCTTCCCTGTCGCTCCACAACGAGGTGCGCGTCGTAGCGGACCTGGGCGCGGCCGCCCTGTCCCTGTACGGGGTCCTCATCGTAATCGTCCTCGGGTCGACGTCGCTATATAGAGAGCTCGAGCACAAGACTGTCTTCCCCATCCTCTCGCGCCCCATCCGGCGCTGGGAGTACCTGCTCGGCAAGTACCTGGGCACGATGCTTACGGTGATGGTCTTCGTCGCGACCGACGCGGCTGCGGTTCTCGCCACCCTGGCCCTGGAGGCCGGGCAGGCGCTGGCCAAGGTCGGCGTGCCGTTCGCCGGGATGCTGGCGGTGCTCGGAATCGCCGTCGTCCGAGCGCGGCACGTGCGTGTCTTCGTCATGATCCCGTGGTCGTTCGTCCTCGCCGCGGTGCTGTGGACGGCCGCCGCGCCGGCGCTGGAAGACCGGCAGCTGGTCGTCGCGGCTGCGGTGCTGTCCGTATGCGAGGTCGCCATCGTCGCCGCGGTAGCAACGCTCTTCGCCTCGTTCTCGTCGCCGTTTCTCACGGCGACGTTCACCGCGATGGTGTTCATCATCGGGCGCTCGTCCGACACCCTGGCGCACCTTCCGAAGAGGATGCTCGGCGAAACGGTCGCCCGCGGCTTTGCGGGCCTCGCGCGGGTCGTGCCCAACCTGCACGTCTACGTGCCCGCGCGGCCGCTGCTCCTCGGACAGGTGGCCAGCCAGGGCGTATGGCGCTACGTCGGGGTCGCCGCTGCGCAAGCCGCCTTCTATGCGACGGCGCTCCTCGTGGTGGGCGCCCTGGCCTTCCGCAAGCGCGACTTCTCGTGACCTCGTTCGGGCAGGCAATTGCCGTCGCGGCGTTGACGGTGGCTTCGGTGCTCGGCATCGCGGCCGCACGCCAGGTGTCCATCGGTCGTGACGCCGTCGCGGCGGCCGATGCGGCGGCGGCGAAGTCGGACTGGCCCGAGGCCATCGCGCGGGCGCGGGCTGCCGCCGAGGCCCTCGTGCCCGGGAGTCCCTGGCCGGAGCGTGGGCTGCGCAGGCTGGCGACCATCGGCCATGACGCCGAGGCTCGAGGCGACGACCCTACGGCTCTCCTCGCCTACGGTGCGATGCGCACGGCTGCCCTCGAGACGAGCCCCATCGGATCGAAGGACACACTCTGGAGATCAGCCGCCGAGGAAGGTCTGGCCCGCGTGACCGCGTCTACGAAGGATGCTTCGGTCCCTCGGGTCTCCACCCAATCGATGCTCGCGGCCCTCCGGGACGACGCAAACCCGGGTGCCGGATGGCTCGCACTCCTCGCCGCATCGGCCGTTGCCATGATTGGGGGGCTTGGTCGCCTCCTCATCGCAGGTCACGAGGGACGAGGCGCTCGCCTGGCACAAGGCGCTTTAGCCGCTGGGTTCGTGGCTTACGCAATCGTGATGGTCATGAACGCTCGGTGACGGGCACAACCGCGGCGTCCGGTCAGAGAAGCCCGAGCAGCTCTCGCGCCTCGTGCAGGTCGGCGACGACCGCGTCGGCCACGGCAAAGCGCTCGTCGGGCCGCTCCGGCACCGCGACGACGCGCATCCCCGCTGCGCGCGCCGCCTCGACGCCCGCCACCGAGTCTTCCAGGACGACGCACGCCGCGGGCGACACGCCGAGGCGGGAGGCAGCGAGAAGGAAGATGTCCGGCGCCGGCTTCGGCCGGGCAACTGAATCGCCACACACGAGCGCGTCGAATCGGTCGACCAGTCCGAATCGGCCAAGTGTCGCCTCGACGAGTCTGCGCGCCGACGACGAGGCCACCGCCCGAGGGAGACGCGTCGGGTGCCGTCCGACCGCATCGACGATGTCCCCGCAGCCCCGCTTCAATGCGAGTGTGCCGACACGTCCGATGAATGCGTCCACGATCGCCGCTGCGTCGCGGTCGACATCGACGGCGAAGCCGAGGGCTTGCTCCATGACGCGTATCGTATTCGCGAGGCCTTTGCCGACGCACCTGTCGGCCAGCGCCGACGTCCATTCCCCACCGCGAGCGAGCGCGAAGTCCCGCTGCACCTCGAACCAGAGAGGCTCGGAATCGACCATCAAGCCGTCCATGTCGAAGATCAGCGCCTGGAAAGAAGTCATGTTCGTCATCGGCAGCTCGTTTCCATTCGTCATTTCGGCCTCGTGAAGGTTAGGAGAGGGGGATGATCACCGTCCACCACCTCAACAACTCCCGCTCTCAGCGCGTCCTCTGGCTCCTCGAAGAGCTTGGGCTCGAGTACGAGGTCAAACGCTATGAGCGCGACGCGAAGACGATGCTCGCACCGAGAGCCCTCCGTGCGGTGCACCCTCTGGGCAAGTCGCCGATCATCACCGACGGAGACGCGACCTTCGCCGAGTCGGGCGCGATCGTCGAATACCTGGTGGACCGTTACGGTCAGGGGCGGCTCGTGCCCCCCAAAGGGACCCCAGAGCGCTTGCGCTACACCTACTGGCTGCATTACGCGGAGGGCTCTGCCATGCCGCCGTTGGTGCTCAAGCTCATCTTCACGCAGATCCCGCGCGCGCCGATGCCCGGTCTCGTTCGCCCGTTCGTTCGGCGCATCGCGAACGGTGTCGAGAAGGCCTTCGTCGATCCTCAAATCAAGCTGCACGTCGACTACATGGAGAGCGCGCTCGGAACGACCACGTGGTTCGCCGGCGACGAGCTCACTGCCGCGGACATCCAGATGAGCTTCCCCGTCGAGGGCGCTGCCTCGCGCGGAGGCCTCGACGCGAGCCGTCCGAAGCTCTTCGGCTTTCTCCAGCGTATCCACGCGCGCCCGGCGTACGAACGCGCTCTCGCGAGAGGCGGGCCTTACGAGCTTCTGCGTTGAGGATCAGCCATCGCCCCGCATCGGCCAGTGCGGATGCCACGGCCGCTCGCGCTGGAACGCGAGCGCCGCCTGAAGGACCAGGTCTTCACGGTGCATCGGGCCGACGATCTGGAGACCCACCGGCAAGCCTGCCCGCGACATCCCAGCCCGCACCGTGGCCGCGGGGTTCCACGACATGTTGAAGAGAATGGTGAAAGCGGCCACGCTGGCGTACGGCTGCGTCCGGCCCTCGGTCTCGGCCGGGAACGGGCCCCTTTCGGGTGGCGGATCGTAAGGCACCGTCGGCGTCAGGAGCAGGTCGCACTCATCGAACAACCGCGCGCAGAAAGCAACGGCCTGGCTCCTGGCTCGAGCCATCTCACCCCACCAAGTGGGCGTGATGGCCCTGGCGGAGCGCATCCCTTCGAGAAAGCTCTTCCCGACGTCCGCGGCGCGGTCCTCCGCGAGACTCCCGAGGCGCGCGGCCGCCTCCCACGAGCCCAGCTCGCCCCAGAACCGGGAGAGATCCGGCGGCACGTCCCCCACCATGACGAGCTTGTGCCCCACGCGTTCGAGCGTCCGTGCTGCCTCGTCGACGACGGACGCCACGTCCGACTGCACGACGGCCCGCCCGAGATTGGCCGAGAACCCCAGGCGAAGACCTCGCGCGAGCGGCTTCGCTAGTACGGAGCGGTACGAAAACCCGGGATGCGGCAAGCTTGTGGGATCGCGAGGGTCGTGACCCGCGATCTGGTCGAGCACGAGGGCGGCGTCCTCGACCGTCTTGGTGATCGGCCCGAGCACCACGGTTGCCCCGTGACTCCATTGGAAGGCCGGGCCGTTGGGTACTCGGCCGAAGCTTGGCTTCAGACCGAAGGCGCCCGTGAAACTCGCGGGGATCCGGATCGAACCACCTCCATCGCTCGCCGTTACGAGCGGAAGCACTTCCCCGGCGAGCGCCGCCGCCGAGCCTCCACTTGACCCACCCGGCGTCCGCGCACCGTCCCAGGGCGATCGTGTAACCCCGAAGAGGAGATTCTTCGTGATCGCGGTGTGCCCGAACTCCGGCGTGTTCGTCTTGCCCAAGACGATCGCGCCCGCCGTTCGCAGCCGCTCGACCTGGATCGAGTCGTGAGTCGCCACGGAGCTCCGGAACGGGACCGAGCCGTGCGAGGTGATCATGCCCGCCACGTCCTCCAGGTCCTTCACGCCCACGGGAATGCCCTCGAGGGGCCGCCCTTCACCGCGCGCGATGCGCTCCGCCGCGCTCCTCGCGTCGGCCATGAGGTCTTCATCGGGTCGCCGGGACACGATGGCATTGAGCCTCTCGTGGGTCGCCGCGGCCCGCCGGAGCGAGGCCTCCATCACCTCGACCGGCGAGACGCGCTTCGCCAGCAAAGCCTCCGACAGTTCCGTCAGCGTGAGATGGAGGGGGCTATCCACCCCTTCAGATCCAGTCCGGCTGCAGGTACGACCCCTGCGGCTGCCCCGCGGCGACGGCCCTCAAGAGGTGCGCGTTGAAGGCGCCGTTCACGAGCGTGATGACGACGGCGGAGGCGAGCAACGCTCCGGTGCCGCCGATCTCGAAGTTCGCGAGAAGCTTGTCAGTCAGCCAGAGCATGACGACGTTCACGATGAACGGGACGAAGAAGAAGAGAAGTCCCAGGGTCATCAAAGCCGGCACGAAGAGCGCCACCCAGATGAGCCACCCGAGGAAGAAGTTGAGCACGCTGAAGACGACCGCGACCGTCACAGCCGTCCCAGCACTGCGAATGCGGACGCTCGGAAGCACCCACGAGAGGACGAGAATCGTCAACGCGAGAACCGCGAGGTGAAGGACGACGTGCATGCGGGGAGCGTACTCCACGAACCGCGCCCGCGCACCGGCACCGGGCGGGTGCGATCGTGTAACATCGAGAGTACGGAGGACGCACGTGGCCACCGTCCCGATGGACCTCGCCAAGGTCGCGCGATGCCGCGTGCTCGCGGCGGAGATCGCCGACGACGTTCAGCGATACATCGACGGGCACACCACCGTGGGCGTGGAGCGCACCATCCTGCGCGCCTACGGAGCCGACGGCCTGGACGACCAGGGCGTCCCGCTCGTCAACACGGCGGTCGATCGCTACCGAGAGGCAGGGCTGCTCGGGCGCGGTATCGCCTTCTTCCTCGGCCGAGCCCTGCTCGATGGGGCCGGGAGCGTGCAGGACGCCGCCGAGCGCCTCGCGTTCGCGTCACAGGTCGACGGCGGCACTGGCGGGGCAGGCATCGACCAGGTCGGCGCGGCGCTGCGCATCCACACCGCCGCGGCGCTCACGCGCATCGACCGCGCGAAGGACCAGCGAGAGGCCATGAAGAGTCGCATCCCGCCCGGCCCCACTCCGCTGAAGTACGTGATCGTCGCCACGGGCAACATCTACGACGACGCCGTTCAGGCCAAGGCCGCCGCGCACGCCGGGGCAGACATCGTCGCCGTCATTCGCGCGACGGCGCAGTCGCTCCTCGACTACGTGCCCCACGGCGCGACGACCGAGGGCTACGGCGGCACGTTCGCTACGCAGGAGAACTTCGCAATCATCCGCCGCGCGCTCGACGAGGCCAGCGAGAGCCACGGCCGGTACGTCGATGCAGACGAACTACTCGTCGGGGCTCTGCATGGCGGAGATCGCCTGGATGGCGGCCGTCGAGCGGCTCGACATGCTCCTCAACGACGCGATGTACGGGATCCTCTTCCGCGACATCAACATGTGCCGCACCTTCGTCGACCAGTACGTGTCGCGGCGCTTCATCGCGCGCGTCCGGCATCGTCATCAACACGGGCGAGGACAACTACCTAACGACCGCCGACGCCGTGGAGAAGGCGCACACGGTCCTGGCGAGCCAGTTCATCAACGAGGCGTTCGCCCTGCGCGCCGGCCTCAGCGAAGAGCAGATGGGCCTCGGCCACGCCTACGAGATCGACCCCTGGCTCGAGGACTCGTTCTTGCTGGAGATCGCCCAGGCGCAGCTCGTCCGGCAGATCTTCGACCGGCACCCGATCAAGTGGATGCCGCCGACGAAGCACAAGACGGGCGACATCTTCTTCGCTCACGTGCACGACGCGATGTTCGACCTGGTCGGCATCACGACGAAGCAGTGCATCGAGCTGCTCGGGATGTTCAGCGAGGCGATCCACAACCCGCTCCTGATGGACCGGTACCTCGCGCTCAAGGCGACGCGGTACGTCTTCGGCGCCTGCAAGCACCTCGGCGACGAGATCGACTTCAAGGCCGACGGCATCGTCGCGCGCCGCGCGAGACACGTGCTCGACGAGGCGCTCGCGCTGCTCGAAGAGGTGCAGCGCGAGTCGATCTGGGACGCGATCGGCAGGGGCGCCTTCGCCGACGTGAAGCGGGCACGCACGGGAGGAAAGGGCTACGCGGGTGTGGTCGAACGGAGTAAGGACTACCTGAACCCGCTGCTGACCGCGCTTGAGGGGGGGGCCTCGACGAAGGAGCCGGGTGAACGTGCTACCTGGTCAGGATGCACCCGACCTTGGGTCCCAAGGTGCGGCGCGCGTACGGCGACCGCGATGGCGACGGGATGGTCCAGCTGTCGTTCACGCTCGAGCTGCCGCCGAGCGGACGTGCGCGTGAAGCGGCGAAGCGCTTCGCCGAAGCACACGGCCTCGCCGAGCCGATCGTCGCGACCATGGAAGAGTGCGCCGAGGGCTTTTCGTTCTTCGTCGTCTACGGGCGCTCTCGAGCACGAGGTCGAGGTCTCGTCCATCGATGTGCCAGAGGTGCGGACCGAAGCCCTCTCTCGCGAAGAGATCGAGCACCGCATCCTGACCCGTCTCGGGCGGAAAATCGTCGATCGTCGGTGCCTGCACCGGCAGCGATGCTCACACGGTCGGGATCGACGCGATCCTCAACTACAAGGGCTACGCGGGCGACAAGGGGCTCGAGAGCTACAAGGGCTTCGAGGTCTACAATCTGGGCGCCCAGGTCGAAAACGAGCAGCTCGCCGCACGCGCGCGGGCGCTCGGAGCCGACGCCATCCTCGTCAGCCAGGTCATCACCCAGCGCAACTGCCACAAGGAGAACGGCCGCGCCCTCGTCGAGCAGATCGAGCGGGACGGATGGCGTCGCGAGGTCATCCTCCTCTTCGGCGGCCCGCGAGTGGACCACGCGCTGGCCCTGGAACTAGGGTTCGACGCGGGCTTTGGTACTGGGACGACGCCGAGCGACGTGGCGCGGTTCCTCGTCGACCGGATGTGCGAGCCTCGGTAGAGGGGCCGCCCTGCACTCAGGCGGCGCGACCGGGCACCACCCGAAGGCGGCGCACGGAATCGCGCCCGGCTTCCAGCCGCTCCTCGATGAGCTCCCGGATGACACCGTGGCAGGCGCCGCAGTCGTCTCCCGCGCAGCAGACCCTCGTCACGGCCGCGACGGTGTCCGCCCCCGCCTCGATCGCGGCCTTCACCTCTCTGTCCGTCACCGCGCGGCAAACGCAGACATACATCCCGAAGACCTCACCCCTGAAGATAATGAATTCCGTTATCAAAGTCCAGCGGCCCCTGGAGGGGCCAAGGATCTACCTCTGACCGAAGCGAGCAAAGGCCTACAATTGCTTCCGAATCTGCTGGGCAAGGTAGTTCGACTCACCGACCTGCTGAACGAGCTCGAGCTGCGACTCGAGCCAGTCGACGTGGCTCTCGGAGTCGACGAGGATCCGCGTCAGGAGGTCCTCGCTGCCGTTGTCGCCGACGTCGCGGCAAAGCTGGATGCCCTTGTTGAACTTGGGGATGGTCTGCGTCTCGTAGGCGGCGTCGTTCCGCAGGATCTCGACGACCGTCTGGCCGATCGACAGCTTCCCGAGCTTTTGCATGTTGGGCAGGCCATCGAGGAACAAGATTCGCTCGACCAGCTTGTCGGCGTGCTTCATCTCGTCGATCGACTCTTCGTAGATCTTCTTGCCGAGGTAGTCATACCCCCAGTTCAAGCACATCTTCGCGTGGAGGAAGTACTGGCTGATGGCGGTAAGCTCGCCGGTCAGGACGTCGTTCAAGAGGTCGATGATTCGGGGGTCGCCCTTCATGGGGATGACCAGAACACCAGACCGCGTCGGGGCGCAAGCGATTCACCGGTCCGATAGAGGGAGGTCGACCGCCAGCCACGCGTCGACCCCCCCTCTGCCAATGCGGTGCGAAGCGGTCGCTCGAACGACGACGCAGTTGCAGGGGTCGTGCAGCTCGAGCGAAAAGGCGGCCGCTACCAGTTCTTGCGCATCGAGATCGACGTCCGCCCCGCCCCGCGTCGTGATGCGGGACCCGATGGGCACGGCCAGACGCGCCCCGCCGGTCCAGCCCGGGCCGGCAAGAAACCCACTTGCTGGCTCCAAGGGTGCGTCGACCAGGGCCCGCGCGATAAGGGGGTCGATTCCGTCTCGCTCCGCCACGTGCGCAGCGAGATGAAGCCCAGCGGCGGGCCCAATCCGCGCACCGGCGACAAAGGCCCCGCCGTCAGCGGTCGAGCCCACGATCCGCGCGAAGTCGACCCGAAGACCGGCCCAGGTCCCGCCCGCGGCTGCCCGCGCTCGCAGTGCCGGAAAGGCACCCTCGTCGCTCCCCACCACGCCTCCCACCAGGTCGGCTTCGGCAGCGGCCTGCGACCCCCAGCGACCCACGGCGTTCGACCATCCTGCGGCGGCCACCCATGCTCTGCCGCTGGGCACCGCGGTCCCGCGTCCCGGGGGCACGACGAGGACGTCGCTCGTGTGCATGGCGATTCCGGCGACCTCGAGGCGAGGCTCGGTCGTGTGTATCCACGGATCGCCGTCGTCGCGAGACGCGAAGCCCCTAAAGAGTGGAAGCGAGACGGTGGCCCGGGCCTGCGATGCTCCGTCGAAGCCGGAGCGGGTGCCATCGTTCGCTACGTCGCCGAGACCGCGAAGCGCGAGCGACGCGCCCGCCGCGCCCAGGCGCGTAGCCAGGAGTGCTCCGCCTTCGGCGCGACCGAAGCTGGTCGCTCCCAATCCGGCCCCGGCGACCTGTCCGCCCTCGAGGGTCGCGTCGAACGCGCCCGCCTGCCCGATCGCATCTGCGCGACGCGCCACTGCAACCGGTCCCCCCGATCCGAGGTCCATGAGATTGCCGCCCCGCAAGGCGACCGTCCGCACCCCCGAGGCAAGCGTCCAGCCGGACGGCAGCCACTGCGCCTGCACCTGCGCCCGGTCGAACGGACGCGCGGCTGCATCCACGTCCGTCGTCGCCATCACCGCGCGCGCGCCGCGGAGACCGTTCACATCCCAGGACACCGAATCGATGCGATCCTCACCGGCGATGCCGGTCGCACCACGGGCTTCCAGCGTCAGGCCATCGTCACCGCGAAGTCGGTCCCAGCGGATGCGGGTCGTAGTGGTCATCGTGCGGACAGCCGTCTCGACCGCAACGCCGCCGTCGACATAACCGCCTGCCCGGAGGTCGATTCCACGCGTCAGATCGCCGGGCTGCCATGGCATGTGAATGCCCCCGCCCGCGAAGAAGCCGTCCGCCCCGCGCCATTCGAGGTCCGGGGTGAGCAGGCCAAAGCGACCGGGCGACCGCAGCCAGAACACCGGAGCCCAGGCGATCGGCACGCCGAAGACCTCGAGCACGGGGTCATGCAGGACGACGTCGTGCGGCGGAGCGAGCGTGGCGCCGTCGAAGCGAATGGCGAGCGGGGTCCCTAGACACGGGCAGAATTCGAGCTTTCCCTTCCCGTCGATCTCGACGCCGACCCAGACGCGCTTGAGCGTCAGGGCGTCGCTCTCCAGATGGAAGGGCGGCTCGTCGACGTGCACGTTGCCCCGTGCCGCAAGGGCTTGCGACCTCGCGTCGAGGCCTACCTCGTCCGCCCCGAAGGCCACCGGAAGGGGGCCTGGCAGAGGCGTGTCCTCTGCAGCTGCCGACCTTACCGTGAGAACGAGGGTCACCCCGAGTACGAGACCGGTCGAGAGGCGCCCGGTGTCCACTCCGGCAACGCGAGGCCGTCAGTGGCCGTTCGTGTCGGCGGGAGTCGCGTCTGCCGCGCGCGTGGCCGGCAAGTAGTCCCCCTTCGGGAACTCGACCCGGAGCATCGAGCCGCCGTCCTTTGTCCCGTCGAGGGTCACGGTCGGTTGCGTCTTGCCACGCAGCGAGACGACGAACCAGAGGTCGCTTCCGTGTGGAACGAGTCGCGCGCTCGCGACGGGCGTGTTGAAGTGTACAGTCACGAGGGGATTATAATTATTCCGAAGACTTACGTGCGCCCCCTTGAGTACGTAGGTGATCGTCCCGATGCCGGACTTGGTCTCGTATTTCACCGGCTTCGATAGTTCGACGAACAGCCGTGACGACCCGTCCGCGAGCGTCTCGAAGCCAGGCATCGTCGCGTCCGGCGCATCGGACTTCGCCCTGTGCGAGACCCGCGTGACCGACGGTGCGTGTCCGCCTTTCTTCTTCGGATCGGACCAGCCATAGCCCGTTGCGGGGACGACGACGTGAGGAGGCGTCTCCGTCGAAGCGGTCGTAGCCGCCTCTGCAGGCGCGGCAGCCGGTGTGGGCGCTACGTCAGTCGCGGTCGCCGTCGGCGTCTGCGCGACCGCAACCGCCGGCGCCAGCTCCAACAGCGCGACGACCGTTGCCGCGCGCCCCAAATACCGCATGGCGAAAGTAGAGCACGGCGCCCCGCGTCGCTCCAAATTAGCGAAGCTCATCGGCGATTCGCTGTGAACGAGCGGTCCGTGCGGCGGACGCCGTTTGCCCGGGAACCGACTTGTACTTCCCGCTCGCGTCCTCGAAGACCTTGTCCAAGCTGACGGTCACGTCCACGAAGATGCGCGCATCCGGACTCCAGAACAGGTTGTCCTCTCCCCCGCCGAAGACCGTGCGGACGGTGCCGTCGGACGCAATGACGTTGTCGAGGTTGTAGTAACCGACCCCAACCGACAGCTCGTCGAGGAGCTCGTAATCGATCGCAAAGAGGGTCCAGCAGAGCTGGGTGAATTGCTGGTCGTTCGCGTGCGACACGACCGCGGGGCCGGTGGCGGTCGTCACCGCCGCGTTCGACGGGACGTAGTGCCACTGGTTGACGACGATCTCGAAGAAGCTCACATCGAGCTTGGGGGTCACCCGCAGCCCAAGCTCGAGTGCACCCCACAGCGTGTGATTCGACAGCGTCTGCCCCGTAATCTGCGTGCTCACGAACGAATGCTCGTCGAGATCCTGCCGGAGATAAGCGAAGGTCCCGTAGTCGTTGGGCGTCGTCGCGTTCGCGAACGGGTGCCAGTACGTGAAAGAGAGCCCGATCCGCGCTGAATCGAGGAATGGCGCCGACTCGCCGTGAATGGGAATCTTCTGCAGCACCGCGGCTGTGGCGCCGGCCGTGACGTACACGCCGTTGGCCTGGCTGGTCTTCGATGTCGGCCACTGCGCGCGCAGGCCCGCGGAGAGCCTCGTGTTCTTCCACGGGCCGACCGGCGCAAAAGGACGCTGGTAGATGAGGTCCGTCCAGACGTCGCCGAAGACGTCTTCGTCCTTGTAGGTCGTGTTCTCGGCGTTCGTGAACTCCTTGTAATAGTCAAGGCGTCCCTGGACGCGGAGCTCGTCGTTGAACCACCACCGAGGCCGGATCGAGAGCCACCAGCCGTAGAACGGCACGTACGACTGCGGCGTCTCCAGCCCGAAGTCCGCCGTCTGTGTGGTGATGCTCTGGTCGAATATGAAGAGCGAACCGCGAAGGGGGTCCTTCTCCTCCGACTTGTCGCCGGTCTGCTGCGCGCTCGAATCCCGGCCCCGGTCGTACTGGGCGCGGGCGTCCGCGGTCATTGCCAGCCCCAGGGTCGAGGCGACGATGGCCGAAAGGGCGGCGCGGCTCACGCCGGGAGTGTAAAGGAACCGCCAGTTGCCTGCCCACCCCGCTGCCTGATAGGCCCCCTTCATGGAACAGCAGCTCCCCGCCACGGAAATCACGGCCCTCCTCGGGAGAGGTACGGAGTTCGAAGGGAAGCTCCACTTCGAGGGCCGCGTCCGGATCGACGGCATCTTCAAGGGCGAGATCAAGAGCGAAGACACGCTCGTCATTGGAGAGGGTGCGGAAGTCCACGCGGAGATCGACGTGGCGACGGTGATCGTCCGCGGCGGCGTGGTCCACGGGAACATCCGCGCGAGAACCGCTATCGAGATCCACGCCCCGGCCAAGATGGTCGGGAATCTTCAATCCCCGTCCCTATTCATCGATCGTGGCGTCGAGTTCGAGGGAAGTTGCCGGATGGGCCCCATCGATGGAGAGGTTCGACCCAAGCCCGGGGCCGTCGCGTCGAACACGCCTCGTGCGTGAAGCCGCCGCCTTCGTGCTGCTCGCGTGCGCGTGCGGCATGGCCGCAAAGGCAAAGCCCGCCGATGCTCCCGCACCGCCCTCCCCGACGGCAACGGACGCCCCGAACCGCTTCGAATCGATCGTGCGGCTTGGGCCCTCGATCGCTCCGGGGATGCGGTTGGTCGCGCGTCGCGAGAGCGCGGGCGACAAGATCGAGCTAGTGCGAGCGGACGAGGGCGACACTTGCGTCCGGGTGGCGTTCGAGGCCGCCGCTCCCATCGTAGCGAAGCTCGTGGACGGGACCGACAAGATTATCGCCACCTCGGGCGCCGCGGCCGCCGAGGGCCTGCTCGGCGAAAGAGGGCCCGTCTGCATCCGCAAAGGAGAGGTGCTGAATGTCACGGTCGACGGACCCAACTCTCCCGTGCGATGGGTCGCTTGGGCGGCGCCGTGAGAGCGCCAGAGCCGATATTCTTCCAGAGCGGGTTCGATACGTGGATGCTCGTAGCGTCGTAGAAGCGCCAGGGCTTGTTTGCCCAGTCGCCCGAGTACGCCACGCCCACCCGCGGAGTAACGGAAATGCGCGGCCGATCGCGACGCGCGCAGACGTATAGGGGCGGCTCGGTCAGATCACACGCATCGAGTCGTCGTGAGATCCGCATGGCGCGGGCGAAGCGGCCGGGACCGTCGAGGCGTTCATCCTCTCCGAAGCCCAGCGTGGGCTCCCCCGCGCGGACGAGGACGGCGTGGCCGCGGCCCACACCGGCGCAAGTGACGTTGAAGCAGTCGTGCATGCCGTACACGAGGAACACGTACGCGTGCCCCTCCTCGCCGAGGAGCGAGCGCGTGCGCCGAGTCAATCCAACCCGGGCATGGCAAGCGAGGTCCTTCGGTCCGCGGTAGGCCTCGGTCTCGACGATCCGCGAGGCGCGAAGGCCGCCATCGGCTCGCTCGTGGACGACCACGCAGCCGAGGAGTGCCCGCGCGACGACCAGGGCATCTCGGGCATACCACGCGCGGTCGAGGCGAGCCGCCCGGAGGGGCCCGAGCTCGCCCGAGAAGAGCGCGTTTCTGCCTGTGATCGAGTTTCCCATCCTGGAAGTCCCCTCCAAGTCGCGCTAAAGGCTACAATTACCGCCGCGGGCACAGATCCGGGAGACCCATGTTCGACGAGTTCGGCATCAACGCGGGGTACGTCGAGGAACTGCACACTCGCTGGCTGCAAAGCCCCCACTCGGTGGAAGAGAAGTGGCAGCGCTTCTTCGAGGACAAGAACGGCACGGACGGACCGGTCGCGGTCCCGGTGGTCGCGCCTTCCGCGAACGGCAGTGCCCTCACGTCCAAGCGCAACGGAGTGGCACCCTCCGCGTCGGCGCGCTCACCCGCGACGGCCGTGGCTTACCGGGAGGCCGTCCGCGAGACCGTCATCGCGGCCACCGAGTTGCAAAGCCGCGTCGCGCAGCTCGTCAACGCGTACCGGGTCCGCGGCCATCTCTTCGCCCATCTCGATCCTCTCGAAACCACCTCCGCGGCCGCGCCAGAGCTCGAGCTCGCGAACTTCGGCCTGACGGATGCGGACCTCGGCAAGACCTTTTCGACCGCAGGCATGAGCGGGCTGCCCGAGCGCGCAACTCTGCGTGAGATCGTGGCTCACCTCTCGGAGACGTACTGCTCCTCCATCGGCGTCGAGTTCACCCACATCGAGGAGCCCGAGCCGCGGCTGTGGCTACAGCAGCAGATGGAGTCGACGCGCAACCATGCGTCGCTCGATCGCACCGAGCTGCTCCGCATCCTGACGAAGCTCACCGAGGCCGAGATCCTCGAGCAGTTCATCCACAAGAACTACCTCGGGGCGAAGCGATTCTCGCTCGAGGGAGCCGAGAGCATGATCCCGATGATCGACCTGCTCGTCGAATCGGCCGGTCAGCACGGCATCGAAGAGCTCGTCATCGGGATGGCTCACCGCGGGCGCCTCAACGTCCTCGTGAACATCATGGGGAAGAACGTGCGCGAGATCTTCGCCGCGTTCGACGACAAGAAGCCGGAGAGGTTCATCGGCGGGGGCGACGTCAAGTACCACCTCGGCTACTCGAGCGAGGTCGTCACGCAGGGCAGGCGGCAGGTCCACCTGTCGATGGCGTTCAACCCGAGCCACCTCGAGTTCGTGAACCCCGTCGTCGAGGGGCGCGTCCGCGCAAAGATCGACCGCGCGCAAGCGGAAGAGCACGATGCCGCTCCTCATCCACGGCGACGCTTCGTTCATGGGGCAGGGCGTCGTTGCCGAGACGCTGAATCTCGCGCAGCTCGAGGGGTACACGACCGGCGGCACCCTCCACCTCATCGTCAACAACCAGATCGGCTTCACCACGGTGCCGAAGGACTCCCGGTCGACCCGCTACTGCTCCGACATCGCGCAGGATGCTCCGGGTCCCCGTCTTCCACGTGAACGGCGAGGACCCGCGAGGCGGTCATCCAGGTGACGCGGCTGGCGATCGAGTTCCGCCAGCGGTTCAAGCAGGACGTCGTCATCGACATGTACTGCTACCGAAGGTACGGCCACAACGAGGGCGACGAGCCGCGCTTCACGCAGCCGCTCATGTACGCGCTCATCGACAAGAAGCCGACGGTGCGCGAGGTCTACGTCTCGCGTCTCGTCGCAGGCGGGCCAGGTCTCGCGCGAGGAGGCCGACACCGATCGCGCAGGAGCGTCGGGCCACGCTCGAGCGGGCGCTCGAAGAGGCCCGCCAGCGGCGACTACCTGCAGATGCCCGACGCCGATGGGTGGCGTATGGGCGCCCGTACAAGGGCGGGCCCGACGCGAGCGTGCCCGAGGTCTCGACCGCCTATCCGAAGGACAAGCTTCTCGCGGCGCTCGACAAGCTGACGAGCATGCCCCCCGGGTTTCACGCGAACGCGAAGGCGCTCAAGATCCTCGAGCAGCGACGCGAGCGCGCCGTCGCGGGCCAGCCCCTCGACTGGGGCACCGGGGAGCACCTCGCGTTCGCGTCGATCCTCTCCGAAGGGCACGGCATCCGCATCAGCGGGCAGGACGCTCGGCGCGGGACGTTCTCGCATCGCCACGCGGTCCTCTACGACACCGAGACGGGCGAGCCCTACACGCCCCTTGCCCACCTCGGGCGATCCCGCGAACGGCGGCATGGGGCGCTTCGAGATCTACGACTCGCCGCTCAGCGAGGCCGGGGTCCTCGGCTTCGAGTACGGCTATTCGCTCGATCGTCCGGACAAGCTCGTCGTGTGGGAGGCGCAGTTCGGCGACTTCGCGAACGCGGCGCAGGTCATCATCGATCAGTTCATCGTCTCGGCCGAGGACAAGTGGTCGCGCCTGTCCGGGCTCGTGCTCCTCTTGCCCCACGGCTTCGAAGGGCAAGGGCCCGGAGCACTCGAGCGCACGCATCGAGCGGTTCCTGCAGCTGGCCGCCGAGGACAACATCCAGGTCTGCAACCTGACGACGCCCGCGCAGTTCTTCCACGCACTCCGGCGGCAGGTGATCCGCCCGTGGCGCAAGCCGCTCGTCGTCTTCACCCCAAAGTCGCTCCTGCGACACCCGGAGGCCGTGAGCACGCTCGACGAGATCGCGACCGGCTCTTTCCAGCGCGTCATCCCGGACGACGCCGTCGACCCCGCGCAGGCGACCGCGCGTCCTCCTCTGCAGCGGGAAGATCTACTACGAGCTCGCCGCCGAACGCAGAAAGAGCAAGCGAGACGACGTCGCCATCGTCCGGCTCGAGCAGTACTACCCGCTGAGCGACGCCCTCGCGGCCGCCCTGGCCAGGTATCGCGACGGAACGCCTGTCGTCTGGGTGCAGGAGGAGCCGCGCAACATGGGCGCCTGGTACTTCCTCAACGCCCGCCGGCGCGAAGCTCATCGGCGAGCGCCTACCCGCTCTCGCTGGTCTCGCGTCCGGAGAGCGCGAGCCCGGCGACGGGAAGCAAGGCCGCCCACGACCTCGAGCAGCAGATGCTCCTCGAAGAGGCCTTCTCATCGACGCCGCGAAAGGGCTAGGCCAGCTTTCCGGGTCCGTACGTCGGAGTCGGGTAGACTCCCTGCGCGTAGATGCTCGAGTTTTTGAGCACATGGGGCTTCGCGGTGCTGGGCCTAGCCCTGCTCTTCGTCGCACTGCTGGTCAACAGGCTTGCGCCCCGCAAGCGCCGTCGAATCCGGGCAGCCCTCGGCCTCTATCTGCTTTTTCTGCTCCTCAACGGGGTCGATCGGGTCCTCGCGCACGCTCCCCTGCCCTCTCTCGCATCCTGGGCCGAGTACTCGCACCTCGTGGGGGCCTTCTGGGTGCATTCACTTGCATCGAGCTGACCACGATGGCGCTCTTCGACGTCCTCCTGCCGGCTCTGCGGTTCCCCATCCTCGGGCTCACGAGCGACGTCGTTGTCGCGTTCGCGTACGTCTTCACCGCGTTCGGCGTGCTCAGGACCGCGGGTGTGACGGCATCGTCCGTCTTGACCACGTCGGCGGTCGTAAGCGGAGTCCTTGCGCTCAGCATGCAGGCGACGCTGGGCAACATCGTCGGCGGCGTGGCTCTCCAGCTCGACGGAAGCTTCCACGTCGGCGACTGGCTGCAGCTCCCGGACGGGACGCAGGGCAGGGTTACGGCCATCCGCTGGCGCCATACCGTCATCGAGACGCGAAACTGGGACACCGTGATCGTCCCGAACGCCAATCTCCTCACCCAGAACATCGTCATCCTGGGAAAGCGCACCGACAAGCCCGTGCAGCATCGCATGTGGGTCTACTTCAACGTCGACTTCCGCTTCCCCCCTTCGCAGGTCATCGACGTCGTCCGTGAGGCGCTCTGGGCGGCGCCCATCGAAGGCGTCGCCGACGACCCGAAGCCGAACGTCATTTGCTACGACTTCGCCAAGGACGGGCGCGACAGCTTCGCCTACTACGCCACGCGCTACTGGCTCACGGACCTTCCGAACGACGATCCGACGAACTCGCGTGTCCGGGCCAGGATTTATTCCTCACTCAAGCGCGAGGGGATTCCCCTCGCCCGCCCCGCGCAAACGGTGTTCCTCACTCCGGAGGAACAAGACCGGCAGCGCGCGGAGCGGCACAAAGAGAGCCGCGTTCACGTCCTCGAGCACCTCGAATTCCTCGGATCGCTCACGACCGATGAGAGACAGTTCGTCGCCGACCACCTCCGGTATGCGCCGTTCACCGCCGGCGAGACCGTGACCAGGCAGGGCGCCGTAGCGCATTGGCTCTACATCCTTTGCGACGGCAAGGTCGAGGTGCGCCGTCACACCGACGGGTCGCCGACCGCAAAAGCGGTCGCGACGATCGAGGCCCCCGGCTTCTTCGGCGAGATGGGGATGCTCACCGGCGCCCCGCGACGTGCGGACGTCGTCGCCCTGACGGACGTGGAGTGCTACCGGCTCGACAAAGAGGGCCTGCAGCGAATCCTGACGGAGCGACCGGAGATCGCGGAGCAGATGTCGCGCACCCTGGCGAAGCGCGACGTCGAGATGGCCACGGTCGTGGAGGGACTCGACGAGGAGGCTCGCCTCGCCCGCATGGCCACGGCGGAGACCCGCATCCTCGACAAGATCCAGGAGTTCTTCGGGCTGACTCGGACCTCGATGGTGTGATCGGCATGATTGCGATTGAGCTCGGAGCGACCCGAGTCGACGAGGCGCTCCGCGTCGTGCGCGCGCTGGGCACGCACCGCTACGTGGGCGGTCGCCTGCACCTCGTCCACGCACTCGCCCTTGCCGCCTTGCCGGACGACGCGCAGGGCGCGCTCGCCGAGGCTGCTACGTGGGCTGCCCACGTGCTGGGCGATCGGCGCATCGACCCCGCGTCGCGCGACGATGCCCTCTGGCGGCGCACCAACGATGCCGAACTCGTTGCGGTCCTCGACGGATTCTGGACTCCCGGAGCGAGATCGCTTGCGACACGGAGTGCCCTGGCGTCGCTGCTTGCCCGCCACGGCCTTCCGCTGGAGGACCACTCCCCCTTCGACGAGTCCGCCGAGGCGAGAATGCACCCCCTGCTCGTCGACGCGGGTTGGGAGCTTCTGCCCCTCTCGCGCCTGGAGGAGGCGCGACACGCCGGTGGCATTGGGGCCTTCGGAGATGCGCCGGCGTTCGCGGCGGCGCGGCTCCGCGAAGAAACCGCGACGCCCCGGACCACGCACCTGTACGAGCTGCCGGCGATGGGCCCGGTGGAGCTTCTTCGGGGCGTCGACGCCGATGGATCACTGGCCGAACCCCTCGTCATCTGGGCCGAGGGAAACGAGACCTACCTCGACTACGTCATGCGCGGAGTGGGCCGGGCAGCGAAGCTTTGACCCGTCAGCTCTTGCGGTCGGCCCCGTCGGCGCCATCGGCTTGGTCCTGAATTTCGAGGTGCGAGTCGAGCCGCGGTCTGGACCGCAGCAAGGCTTCCTTGGCCTCGGCGTTCGAACTCCTTAGGACCTTCTCTACCTGGGAGGGCGGAGCGATCACCGGCTTTGCCTCATCGGCACCCGACGCGGCCTGAGGCTCGGCGTCGGGCCGAGCCAGAACGATGACTACCCACACCACGAGCGCCAGGACCACGACGGCGGTCACGATGTAGACGACGCGGGGATCAGGCATTGGTAACCGGTGATGGTAGGGCAACGGCGTCTACGTCGCCAGAACGTGCCGCTCAATCGACGGCCACGAGCTCGACCTCGAACACAAGCCCAGCGGCGGGAGGGATGTTCGGCGGGCTGCCCTTGGCCCCGTAACCGAGGTCCGAGGGGATCCTCAACCGGCGCTTTCCACCGACCTTCATGCCGACGACGCCCCAATCCCACCCCTTGATGACTTCGCCCTTGCCAAGAGTGAACTTGAAGGGCTCGCCCCCGTGGTCGTACGAACTGTCGAACTTCGTCCCGTTCAGGAGGGTGCCCGTGTACTGCACGTGAACGGTATCGCCGGTCTTGGCCTCGCGGCCCGCCCCGACCGACAAATCTACCGTCTCGAGCTTGGTGGATCCCGGCGGAAGAGGCGTCCCCGGCGCCGGCTTGAAGTCGCTGGTCGGTTCGTCGACCGGCTTGGAGCACGCGAGCGCGATAGCGGCCAATGCGAAGAAGAGGCTCCGGCGCCGACGCATCTTGGAGACAACTATCATGGGCGCCCGGCGGATGGAGAGCCCGGAGGTGACGTTGCTTGGGACGGCGGCTCCACGCCGAGAAAGTCTCCGACGAGTGTGACCAGCGTCTGGATCTGCTCGCGCGTGGCGACGAGGTGGGCCTTGACGACGTTGGCCTCGGTGGTGACGTCGACGTGGTCCAGGAGGCCGTGCGTGACGAGCGAAGTGATCGCGTCGTCGTGGCGCCGGAAGATGCGGCGGACGACGTCGGCCGCCTCCGCCGCCGACTCGGCGTCCTTCGTGTCGCCGTCGATGAAGACGTCCGCTCCGGCATCGGTCCTGGGTACGACCCTCAGACGGAGCTCCGTGACCGAATCGGGAATCTCCGGCATCGGGTGGTGAGGGTTGACGAGGCGCAGGTACACCGCCTCGCCCGGCCGTATGTGCGCCGGCACACGCGCCATCACCAGCTGCCGGGCGACCTTCTCGGCAACGTTGGTCGGGACGACGGCGAGCACGTGCGGTTGTGCGCGCAGGATGATCCGCTCGGCGCGGTCCGCATGCACACGCGAGGCCCTGACGCCCGGTACGCCTGCGTCGACGGGACCGCCTAGCGGGTACTTGCGGCTCACCACCTCGACGGCCCGATCGACGACAGCCGCGGGAGCCGAGTAATGGATCAAGACGACGTCGCGCATCGTGTTGATCAGGGACGGCCCGCTCACCATCACCCAGTCCGTGTCCCGCACCGGATCGATGTCGGTTCCGCTCATGAAGTCGTCCCACTGGGGAATGCCGCGCAGCAGGTATCCCATCCTGGCCCCGACCGGGTGGGTTCGGATGACCTCCGCGTTGACGACCAGCATCACGAGTACGACATCGGCCTGAACGGCACCTGCCGCACCCACGATCGCCTGAGGATCGCGGGGGGCGGAGGTGGAGCCCGCCTCGGCCAAGGCGACCGCTCCGTCGAGCTGCGAGAGGGGCTCTGCCTCCGCGTCGACAGAGGCGTCTCCGTGCGCGTCCGGAGATCCGTCGCGGAGCCCGGCGTCCGGTGCTGCGCCCGCGTCCACGCGAATGGCCGCGGCCACGGCCGGGTCCTTTGCCTTTTCCGCGCCAGCCTTGACCTCCGGAGCCGGCTCGACGGGAGGCGCCGGGGGCGGTGCGTCCTCCTGCTCCACGACGTCCACCGGAATGGCCGCCTCACCCTCGACGTCGTTCAGCTCGAAGCCACGGGGCGTGTCGAAGGGCACGACTGAGCAGTGGGCCGCGCCCGAGACGACCAGCGCCAGTGCCAGCGCCACGCGCACCGGCCATCGGGCCCAGAAGCGCTCCGGGCCACTCTGTGGCCCGCCGGCCCGCCGACGGGGAGTCGCGTGCGGGGCCGTCGGAGCAGCCTGGGCCGCACCTTCGCCAAGACACCTTCGTCCCGGCTCATCCACGCGAGCGCCGCTCTCTGTCGTGAAGCTTCACCGAGAAGAGTGGTAGCACTGCTTGGGAATTCTCTCGGCCAACCAGAGCGTTCAGGTTCACGGAGTCCCCGAGAACTGGTTCGACAGGGCGGCACCACGTTAGTAGATACCGCGAAGCTCCCGATGCTCTGCTCTCGCCGTGCGCCGCTCGTGGCTGCGGCGGTCGCACTCGCGACCGCCGTCATTGCGTGCGAACAGGGGCGTACCCCGCCGGGCGCTGCACCGCCGCCACCGTCGGCGTCCAGCCCCGGCCACCCCGAACCCCTGGCGAGCGCCATTCCCGGCGCATCCGCCGTTTCACTCGATGCCGGGCCCGCTCCCTACGCGGGGCCATGGATCGGAGCCACCGTCTTGCAGGCCCCGATCATGAGCGAGACCGAATGGCCGAGCGACAAGAAAAGCGACCGGGAGATCAAATCCACCCGCCTCGGCTACCTCCGGTACGGCGAGAGAGCCCCGGTCGTCGGCGAACCCCACAAGAAGGCGAACTGCACGGACGGGTGGTACGAGCTCTATTCGGGCGGATTCGTCTGCGGCAAGTACGCCACCCTGGACCTCGACCACCCGCGCTTCAAGCTCATGAAGCCGCCGGATCTCGACGGCCCGCTCCCCTATACGTACGGCGTCAACGCAGCCAACGGCACGCCGCTCTACCGTCAGGTCCCCTCTCGTGAAGAGCGCGCGAAGCTCGAGCCCTGGCTACAAGCGAAGCCCAGAAAGGCCAAGGGCGACGACGACAACCCGTATGCTCAGTCGACGGTCGCGCCGGACGCCGGCGCGGGAGACCCTCAGGCCATCGGCGAAGGCTCTGGGGACTCGAAGTCCGAGGTCCCGTGGTGGCAGAAGGAAGCACCCGACGGCGGACCTCCCCCGGTGACGCTCGAGGATCTCCAGGAGAACGGCGGGCCCATCTCGCGCCGGATGGTCAAGGGATTCTTCCTGTCGCTCGACCATCAATTCGGCGCCTCGGGCACGTTGTGGTGGAAGACCGTGGCGGGCCTGGTCGCCCCGGCAGACCGGATCATGGTCACCAAGCCCGTTACCGAGTTCCACGGCGTGTGGCTCAACAAGGACGCGGCCACCTTCGGAACGAAGAACGTTGTGGCCCGCCGCATCGACAAACTGCCCGTCGCCTACGTCTTGATGCGAAACGCGAAGCGATGGGCGCTCGACGCCGGGCATAAGCATGCGTCCGCTGCCGACGGAGCGCTCGACCGCTTCGATGCCGTCGGGCTCACTGGTGAGACCGCAAGCGCCGGCGGGAACGAGTATTGGGAGACCGACGAAGGCTGGTGGCTGCGTGCCGTCGACGGCACCAAGACCGAGCCCGGTTCGCCGCCCGACAAGCTCGGCGAGCACGACAAGTGGATCGACGTGAATCTCCGGCGCCAGACGCTCGTAGCCTTCGAGGGGACGACGCCCGTGTTCGTGACGATCGTCTCCAGCGGGCGCAACGAGCACGAGACGCCGCCCGGGTCATTTCGCATACGCGAGAAGCACATCGCGGCAACGATGGATGGCGACGCCGACACGGCCACCGATGGTCCGTACTCGATCGAGGACGTCCCCTACATCGAGTACTTCAATGGCGGCTACGCGCTGCACGGCGCCTTTTGGCACGCGGAGTTCGGGCACGTGAAGAGCCACGGATGCGTGAACCTCGCGCCTTGGGATGCGAAGGCCATCTTCGGTTGGACCGACCCGCAGCTGCCGGACGGCTGGCACGCGGTCTTTGCGACGAAGGAAAAACCGGGAACGCGCGTGGTGGTTCACGAGCGTGGTTTGGGTACGTGCAAAGGTCCGAAGATCGAGGCTCCCCAATGTCCGTGACCGGGCTGTGTCCGCGATCGGCTTGACGGGACCCTCCGCCTCCGGCACAGCGTGGGACTGCACGCCTCCGCGCGTGGGTGCCGTCAAACATGGAGGACCAGCTCACTGCCCATCTCGACCGCGGCTGGGACCTCGCCCAGAAAGGCGACGCCGCCGGCGCAACTGCATGCGCCAGGCGCGCGCTCGAGATCGACCCACAGTCGCCCGAGGTCCACAACCTGATGGGATTCGCCGCCGCCCTCGACGGCGAGGCCGACGACGCCCTCGAGCACTATCGGCAAGCGATCGCGCTCGACGAAACGTACTTCGAAGCCATGCTGAACGCCGCGGAGGTCATGCTCGTGCCGCTAGCCGACTACGACGGTGCCATAGGACAGATCGAAGACGCGCTGGACTACGCCGAGACGGAGGAAGAGGTCGCCGACTGCATCCTCCTGAAGGTGGACGCGCTCATGGCCAAGGCAGACTACGAGGAGGCGAAGCGAGCGATGAAGATGCTTCCGGACGGACCCTTCAACGGACCGAGCTACCTCTTTCTGATCGGGCGAGCGTGGTACGAGCTCGGGCAGATCGACAAGGCGGCTCCTCTCATCGAGCAGGCAGCGAAGGCAGACCCCCAGAGCGCGGACGCCCACTACTACCTTGGCTTGGTGCGCGACGAGCAGGGCGACTCACGCGCCGCGACCGAGGCCCTACTACGGTCTCGCGCCCTCGATGCGATGCGAGGGCCGGCGAACTGGGCGCCGACGCCGGAGGCTTTCGCGGCCGTGGTGAAGGCCGCGATAGAGAGGCTGGACCTGGTCTTGGCAAGGTACGTACGCGAGGCCGAGGTCTACATCGTGGATCTGCCCGGTGCCGAGCTCGTCGTCGACGGCGTCGATCCTCGCTCGCTGCTCGTCCTCGACACGCCTCCGACCGAAGAGGGCTCACCGACTCGGGTCCGCGTCTTCGTCTACCAGCGCAACGTCGAACGCTCCGCGGGCGCCATCGAAGCGATGGAGCAGGAACTCGCCGGGGCGCTCGAGCGCGAGGTCACGGCCGTGTTCCTGGAAGGCCAAAGCCCGGACAAGAATGCCCTGAACTGAGCGCAATCGCCGTGCTAGCGTTCCGCGCCCTACATGGCGCGGCCCAAGATAGACACCGAGGTCGTGCTCCACGTCGCGAAGCTCGCGTCGCTGTCGCTGTCGGACGGAGAAGTGGCCCGGTTTGCCACGGAGCTCGAACGGATTGTCGCTCACGTCGAGCAGCTGAATGCGCTCGACACCCGAGGCGTCGTCGCGACCGCTCAGGTCCAGCTCGAATCCGCCCCCTGGCGGGAGGACACCGTCCGGCCCGGGCTGTCGCCGGCGCAGGCGCTGTCACAGGCGCCCCGAGTGGAGGCCGACGGATTCGCCGTGCCCACGTTCGTGGAGTGAAGGCGGATGCTCGAAGACCTTGGGGTGATCCAGATCGCCGAAAAGGTGCACTCCGGCGAGCTCTCCGCCGAGCTGATCGTCGAGCAAACGCTCGCTCGGATTGCCGCGCTCGACGGAGGGTTGCACGCGTTCCTTCATGTCGCCGGCCCCGAGGCGCTCGAGCAGGCGCGCCAGATCGACCGGAAGCGGTCGCGGGGCGACAGACTGGGAGTCATGGCCGGGGTCCCGGTGGCCATCAAGGACGCGATCTGCACCTCTGGCCTTCCCACCACCGCTGGCTCGAAGATTCTGGCGAACTACGTCCCACCCTACGACGCGACCGTCATCGAGCGCCTCCGCGAAGCCGACGCGGTCATCGTGGGCAAGACGAACATGGACGAGTTTGCGATGGGTTCGTCCACCGAAAATAGTGCGTTCGGCCCGGCCAAGAATCCGTGGGATCCCAGACGCACGCCTGGAGGCTCCTCCGGTGGAAGCGCCGCGGCCGTCGCGGCCCGCATGACTGCGTGCGCTCTGGGCAGCGATACCGGCGGCTCGATCCGCCAGCCGGCATCGCTCACCGGAACCGTGGGAATCAAGCCGACGTATGGCCGCGTTTCGCGATACGGCCTCATCGCGTTCGCCTCGAGCCTCGACCAGATCGGACCCTTTGCCACCGACGTGCGCGGCGCGGCGCGAGTCCTGTCCGTCATTGCCGGGCACGACTCCCACGACTCGACGTCCCTCGCACTCCCCAGCGGTGACTTCGAGGCGGCGTGTAGCCGGGGCGTCCGCGGACTACGCATCGGAGTCCCCGACGAATACTTCGCCGATGGGCTCGACGCCGAGGTGAGCGCGAGCGTGCGCGGAGCCATCCGCGCTCTCGAGGCCGATGGGTGCACGGTGACTCCGGTCACGCTACCTCACACGACTTTTGCCCTTGCGACGTATTACGTGCTGGCTACCGCCGAGGCATCTAGCAACCTCGCCCGCTTCGATGGCGTGCGATACGGCCTGCGCGTGACGCCGGCGAACCTGTCCACGTCCTCCCCCTCGGGCGCCTCGGACTTGCGAGCGATGTACGGAGCGACGCGCGACGCTGGGTTCGGCGCCGAAGTGAAGAGGCGGATCCTTCTCGGCACGTTCGTCCTTTCCGCGGGCTACTACGACGCCTATTACCTCCAGGCCCAGAAGGTGCGCACGCTGGTCCGGGAAGACTTCGACCGAGCGTTCGGCCAGGTAGACGTCATTTGCTCCCCCACGTGTCCGACCACGGCGTTTCGCCTCGGCGAGAAGGTGGACGAACCGCTGTCGATGTACCTGAACGACGTCTACACTCTTCCGGCTAGCCTCGCGGGCATCCCTGCGATGAGCCTTCCTTGCGCTCCGTCCAACGCGGGATTGCCCATCGGGCTTCACATCATGGCCCGTCCCCTCGAGGAAGCGACGATGATCGCCGTTGCCTCGGCGTGGGAGGCTCGCTCACCCGCACGCGCCCTTCAGCCGACGACGAGACCGGCGGACTGAAGCTGCCCGTCGCGGACGTCGTAGAGCCGGACCCTCGGCGCGTCCCTGTCGTCGACAACGGCGGTCGCGCCCAGGATGCGAGCGACGCCGCCGCCGAGGGCGCGGTCGATGGCCGTGTGCAGGTGACCGTGCAGCACGAAGAGGTGCCTGACGGCCCCGAGCACCGCCATCATGCGCCCGGCACCGACGAGACCGTCGAGCCAGTGCAGCGCGCTGGTCTTCCGGAAGAACGGTGGGTGATGCTGGATGGCGATCAGCGGGCGACGCGAAAATGCGGGATCGACGCTGCGCCTTTCCAGGGCCTCGAGAGCGTCGTCCGGAATCCGCCCGGCCGACCGGGTGACGGGCTGGTGGAAGGTCGCGTCGATCGGGAGCAGGCTCGCGCCACCGATATCGATGACCTTTCCGACTTGACCGGCGCTCGTCCTGGCGAAGGCGGCGAGCGGACCGTCGAGGGCCCAGCGCCATCCGTCGGGCGTCGAGTAAAGGTCGTGATTGCCAGGTACGAGGGTGAAGCGCTCGGGTGCAATGCCCGAATCGTGGAGCACCTCGGCCAGCGTCTCGTACTCGCCGGGAGCGCCGACCTCCGTCAGATCCCCCGAGACCACCACATGGTTCGCCCCCACCCGCTTCGCGCACTCCAGAGCGCGCCCCAGTTTGCGGCGCCTGCCTTCTGCGTCGAGCGGCCGCCCGAAGCTCAAGAACCGCGTTCGCATCGACCACCCCGACCGAGTCCGGCTCGGCCTGGGATCCAGCACATGCGCATCCGAGAGATGCGCGATGCGGGTCATCCCCATCGCTTCCATGTTGGCTCTCCTTCCACTGGAGAGCGCCACCTGGGCGCTCCCCTTGTACGAAGAATCGCCTACTTACAAGTCATCCCGCGGTCAGCGAAGAAACTTTTGTGTGTCTTTAGAAGACGAAGAAGCCCGATAGCTGACCGCGATGGTTGATGGCGTGCTGCCCGTCCACGTACTGATTATTGAAGTTGGCGTATTCGACGCCGATTCGAACGGCAGGCGTCGGGGCAAAGAACAGGTTCACGTCGAACCAGTCCTCGACCGACAGCGTCGCCGCCGCCGCGCCGTAGAAGTGCGAGTTGGCGGACGACATGTGCGAGTAGTTGCCGGACACCCAGACTCTCCCGTCGACCGCCGGCAGGTAGTACTGCGCGCCAAGCAGGTACGACGTCCACTGGATCCCGTGGAGCCCCCCCTTGCTGTCGTACGTGACGATGCCGTTGTCGATATCGGGCGTGTAGGTCGGTGGGGTTGCGGCAGCCATCGGATTCGGCAGAGCCGGAAACGTGATTCCGCCCGTCAACCCGGTGTACATGTCGGCGAAGCCGTAGCCCGTGGCGAACTCCCCGTTGAGTGACAGCGAGTTGTCTTTCTTGTGCTTCGTCCCCGGAATCACCGGCACGAAGCCGTCGACCGCAAAAGCGCTCAGCCCCAGATCGTTCGTGTATGTCGGCTTGGCCGCGTAGTTGTCCACGGCCACGTGCCGAAGGAGGCCCGTCGCGGCGATCGACAGCGGCGCGATCTGCGTCCCGGTGGAGCCTACGGTCTGCACGCCCGTCCACGAGTCGAGAGCCAATCGGAGCCCCCCTTCCCCGTCCGGCATGGCAGAGTCGCGCTGGACCGGACGTATGGCGGCGACTGCGATCTCGACGGTCACGGGGTTCGCCTTGAGCGTCTTGCTGATGCGCACCTGCGGCGTCCGCGCATAGAGCTCTCCCGGCACGCCCTGAATCTCGACCGTGTTCGGCTGGTATGCGCTCTGCCACCCGAAGAGCTGCCAGTACTGCCCGACGAGGAAGTCGACCACCGGGGTCTCGATTTTGAAGTTCATGTGGCGCACGCGGAAGGTCGGGTTCGTGAAGAACGCCCCCTCGGTGCCCTGATACGGCTGCACGCTCCCGACGGGTAGCTGCGTGCCGAGGAAGTCCATTTCGAGCATCGCGCTGGTACGGATGCCGCCCGACAGCTCCGGCGCCGCCATCCGGAAGCCGATGCGCGAGTTGCGCACGCCCATGGTAAACCGCCCGTTCTCGCCGGCCTGCGTGTTTGCGCGGGCGACGAGCGCGTTGCCCGCCAGGTCGTTGAAGCTCCGCGTCGTGTCGTAGATGTTGTCGCCTTCCACGAAGCCGTAGAGCGTCGTCGCCCACTTGCCGACGACCAGAGTCCCCTCATCGGGGGCGCGCATTCCGGACGTCTCCGCGAGATCGTGCACCGCACTCTCGTACTCGGCCGGCGAGATGACCCCCTTGTCTCGCATCAGGCGGAGCGACGTGAACTCCACTGGGCCGCCCAGCGCAACGGGCGGAGGTGCGAGCTGGACCGGCGGAAGTGGGGCTGGGGGGGCGGGCGGCGGCGCCGGCGGCAGCGCCGGCGGGGGTGCCACGGTCGGGGCGGACGGTGGCGCCGCGGCGGGGGGCGGCGCGGCCGACGGGGCCGGCGCGGCGGAGCCGGCCGACGGGGGTGACGTGGGAACTGGCGCCGCGGCGGGTTGCGCGAACGCCCCACTCGGGAGCGCCAACAGAAGCGAGACGACGGCAAGCGATGTGGTGAGTGTCTGTGTCACGGGGTCGGCCTCTTTCGTTCGCGGCACCCTGCTCGCCTCGTGTGGCGATTCGGTGACAAACGAACGAAATTCAGCCGCGACTCACCTTCGGCGGTGGATGCGTTCGCACGTGCCGGACATCCTCGCCGCGCACCATGAAAATCACCTCCTCCGCGATGTTCGTCGCGTGGTCGGCCACTCGTTCGAGGTACTTGGCGACGTGGATGACGCGTATCGCCTCGGCGACGAGACTCGGATGCTGCGACATGAACTCCGTCATCGACCGGATCAGGCGCCCGTAGAGCTCATCGACGGCGTCGTCTCGCACGAGCACCTGCTCGGCCCGCGTCGCCTCGCCTTGAACGAAGGCGTCGAGAGACTCTCGCAACATCTCTTGGGCCTGCTCTCCCATCGTCTTGAGGTCGCCTCGGACCTTGTCCTTGGCCGTGCCGTGCTCCTCTTTCGCCCGCTCCGCGATGTTCACCGCCTCGTCGCCGATACGTTCGAGGTCGGTTACCAGCCTCAGCGCCCCGGCGAGAAAGCGCAGGTCGTAGGCAACGGGTTGCCGGAGAGCAAGGATGCGCAAGACGAGGGCGTCGATGTCCATCTCGTCGCGGTCGATGTGCCAATCGAGCTCCTCGACTTCTGCCGCGAGGTGCCCGGAGCCCTCCCAGAAGGCCTTCAGGGCGAGCTGCAACGCCCGCTCGCAGCGTGCCCCCATCGCGAGCGAGTGCGCCCGGAGCTCCCTCAGCTCTGATTCGAAGTCCCGGCTGGTATGGGCTCCGTGCGTCAACCGAACCTCCCCGTGATGTAGTCTTCCGTCTCTCGCTGCTTCGGTCGCGTGAAGATCGTCGTCGTGTCGCCGACCTCCACGAGTCGGCCCATATAGAAGAAGCCGGTCCGCTGCGATACTCGCGCGGCTTGCTGCATGTTGTGGGTGACGATCACAATCGTAAGGTCGCCGCGGAGCTGAGACACGAGGTCCTCGATCTTCGCAGTGGCGATGGGGTCGAGGGCGCTCGCGGGCTCGTCCATGAGGACCACTTCCGGTTGAACGGCGAGCGCGCGAGCGATGCAGAGGCGCTGCTGCTGGCCGCCCGAGAGGCCCAGCCCTGACTCTTCGAGGCGATCCTTCACCTCGTCCCACAGGGCAGCGTGTCGCAAGGCGCGTTCGACGCGCTCGGCCAGCACCGAGCGCTCCCCCACGCCTGCGATGCGCAAGCCATAGGCCACGTTCTCGAAGATCGACTTCGGAAAGGGGTTCGACCGCTGAAACACCATGCCGACGCGACGCCGGACGAGCACGGGGTCAACGCCCGGACCGTAGATAGGCTCGCCATCGAGCTCGACGTGGCCCTCCACCGAGACGTTGGGCACCGTGTCGTTCATCCGGTTGAGCGCGCGGAGGAACGTGCTCTTCCCGCAGCCACTCGGACCTATCAGAGCGAGGACTTCCTTCTCGTGGACGTCGATGGTGACGTCCTTGATGCCCACCTTCTCGCCGTACCGCACGGCAAGGTCGCGGGCCCGCATCTTCAGCTTGCTGCTACTTGCGGAGGGCAATGTAGCCGCGGCGACCACGGGCGGGATAGTGACGCGGCCCGACGCGCCTATGGTGTCGCCCATGTGACGTTCGTGTGACGTTCAATCGCCGACTGGCATCAATCCCGGCTCATGCCGGCAGTCCCGCTCCGGCATTCGATCGCCCCTCGTGGCCGGCCACCGCCACGATCGAGCTGCCCGGTCCAAGCTCGAAGGGGTGCCCGCGCCACGCGATGCGCCGATCACCCCATGCGCGCAGCCAGCACAACAGCGTCACGTACGATCGAGCGACCTCGAGGGGTGCGTACCTCCACGAAAGGCGCCGACCACGCACGAGCCTCACGGCCAGGAGGGCGCAGGCGGTCTGCAGCACGCAGACGACCCCGAATGCGACCACCGTCGTCTTCGACGGCACCGCCAGAGCTCCTACGGAAGCCACCACGATGGGGGTCAGCATGGGCTCCATCGCGAAGCCGGTCTGAAAGAGCGACCGTCGCATCTTCGCCCAGCGAGTATGCCGCTCGATCGTCCTCGCTACCGAGCAGTTGACGTTCCGGTTCTCGACGACATCGAGCGAGGTCCGCGCGGTGAAGCCCGCGTCCAGGAAACGGCGGCCCAGGACGTAGTCCTCCGCGAGCACCCCCCCCACGGGAAGGAAGCCGCCGAGTCGAGCAAGGTCCCGCCGCCGCACGGCCATCGACTTGCCCACCGTCAGCGTACGACGGCTCACGGTGTTCATCGCGACCACCCCCGGCATGCTCGATGCGCAGATCTGCAGGTTCTCCAGAGCGGCTCCAAGCGTCTGCTCTCCCGAGCCGGCAAAGACGCTCGTGACCATGCCCACCCCTTCCTCGGCAAACTCGGCGACGATCGACCACAGATACGACGGCGGCACGCGGATGTTCGAGTCCGAGATCACGTACACGTCGCCCGTGGCGACGCGTTCCAGCCCGACGAGCTGGGCCACCTTCGGATTTATGGCCGCGTCCGGGTCGGTGATGACGACCCGGACGTCGAGCTTCGGGTGCCGCGCGACGAACCTCCGCGCCAGGGCGAACGCAGGATCGGCAGCATCGGCCACGCCGAACAGGATCTCGAACGACGGGTAGTCGATCTGGGCGAACGACTCGAGGTTGTCCTCGAGGTCGTCATCGCAGCCTGCCAGCGGCTTGAAGATCGTCACTCGAGGCGCGCGATCGAGATCGGGTCTCGCGCGCGTCCGGCGAGTCGCCATCGCCCGCGCGAAGAGCGCGATCATCGTGGCATACAGCGCCAGCGAAACCGCCGACATCGCGACCGAGAGGTGCGCGAGAGTCACGGTTCATAGGTTCACCCCTCCGCGTGACGAACCGTGGGGAAGAGCGTGAACTCTTTGTGACGTCAGCTCTCGCAGCGGGGCAAGGACACCGTGAAAGTCGACCCCTTCCCGACGCCGCTCTCGACGGAGACCTTGCCGCGCATCGCTTCGACCATGTGCTTTACGATCGAGAGGCCCAGCCCGGTGCCACCGAGGTCTCGAGACCGACCGGCATCCACACGGTAGAAGCGCTCGAAGACGCGAGGCAGGTGCTCGGGGGCAATGCCCGGACCCGTGTCGGTGACCACCAACCGTACGCGACCCTCGACCTCCGAGGCGCGGACGACGATGCTCGCGCCCGCGGGACAGTACTTCACGGCGTTGTCGACCAGGTTGGAGAGGACGTGCTCGAGCGCGCGGGCGTCACCCTCGATCTCCGGCAGAGGCACCGACATCTCCGCGGCAAGCCGAACGCCCTTCTTCTCGGCGCGCTCGCGGAATAGCGCGAGGACGAGCGGCACGACGCGCTCGAGCTCCACGGGCTCGCGCTTCAGCTTGAACTCGTTCGACTCGAGCTTGGAAAGCTCCAGCATGTCTTCGACGAGGTTCTGCAAGCGGACCGAGTTGCGCTCGATGATGTCGAGGAAGCGCGCGGCGGCGACCTCGTCCGAGAGCGCCCCGTTCCGCAGGGTCTCGGTCGCCGAACGCACGGCGGCGATCGGCGTCCTGAGCTCGTGCGAAGCGTTGGCCACGAAATCGCGCCGCAGGGACTCCAGTCGACGCAGCTCGGTCACGTCGACGAAGACGAAGAGAAGCCCCTCGTCGTCCCCCGATAGCGGCGCTGCTTGCACGAGGACACGGCGCGGCTTGAGCCCCGGGAGCTCGATCTCGACGGGTCGATCGTCCAGCGCATCGCGCGCGTCCTCGAGCATCGTGTGAAGCTGTGCGTGCCGCACGGTTTCCATGAGCAGCTTGCCCACGGCGTCGGCGCCGAGAAGCAGCATCGCTCGCAGCGCCGGGTTGACGAGCGCGATCCGTCCGTCGCGGTCCACGACCACGACGCCTTCGTGCATCGCTTCGAGGATCCTCCGCTGCAGGTCCAGCTCCGAGCGAAGCCCACCCAGCGTCTGCGCGAGCGTTCCGGCGAGTCGATCGAGGTGTGACCCGAGCTCGGCGAGTTCGTCGCGCCCGTCCAGGCGCGTTCGCACCGAGAGGTCGCCTTGACTCATCCTTCGCGCAGCGACCGTCAGCTCTCCGACGGCCGACGACATTCGCTTCGCGAGTGCGCTCGACGAGAGGAAGACGAAGCCGAGCGCCACCGCGCAGCCAAGCCAGATCAGTCTCCGTACGTCGCTCTTGCCCGCCGCGGTGGAGGCCCACGACGCGTCGATTGCCACGGCAGCCGCCGCCACCAGGGCGAGTGCCATGAGGGAGAGCTTCGTCCGGACGCCAAGCTTCATGGTCTCCCTCCCCACCGCGGCGACCGCGATCGCATCATTTCGCCTTCATGAAGCTGGGAGGCACCACCCACTTGGGGCTTCGCAGGAGCTCGCAGGCCAGCCCGAGGAAGACGGCCCGCAGGACCTCTTCCGGGTCGGCCGTCCCGGTGCTCGTCATCTCTCCGACGAGCTTCGAGAGCGTCGTCTTCTGGGTCACGGCCGCCACGACCGCGGCTTCGCTGTCGGCCAGACGGAACATTTCGAGACGCACCGGCGGAGAGACCACCGGCTCGATGACCTCCTCCCGCAAAGGCGCGAGCATCGCCTCGAGCTCTCCGTATTCATATCCGTGTCGTATACCGCGTCCGATGAGCTCATAGGTGTCGAGGCCGAGCGGGAACGTCTCTTCCTGCGAGCGGATGCCGCGCGCGAAGGCGATCTCGCCACGCTTCAAGCGAAACACCTGCAGCAGGCGCTCCTGCGTCTGGTCGTGAACGGCGCGGAAGAGCTCGATGGGCCGGAGGACGCCGATTCCCACGAGGGCGTCGCCGAGACGGCCTCCGAAGCGTGGGAGCAAGGCGAGCGCCATCTCGACTTCCATGCGGAGCACCTGCCCTCGCGCGATGAGAAACTCACCGAGGAGCTCCTTCTTCTCGGTCGACGTCACGCACTCCGGCGACCCCTCGACGAAGAAGACGCGCTTCTTCCGGGTGCCGTCGCGCAGGACAAGGGCTCCCGTTTCCCTTCGCACGGCCATGTGAAAAAGGCGTGTCGGCAGGCGCGCGGGATCGAGCTGCCCGCGGTCGATCGCGTCCGCGGGGAACTCGGCGTCCCACCTGAGGGCCGGGCTGGACAGAAACCGCGACAGCTCGGGATAGTCGCCCGGTGGTTTGAATCGGCCGTGCTCTTGTCCGATCGTGCAGGTCGAGCCCACCTCGCCGGTGGCGAATAGCTCGATGAGACGTGGAAGGGCCATGGGGCCCACCTCCGTCCCGTCGACTCGCTTCACGCGGTAGATGCTCGGTGAGACATGCGGTTCGCCTCCGGGAGCGCTTGGGCGCGAGCTGTCCGCTCCGTCGCGAAGGACCCGACGCGTGCTCGTGTCGACGTCGATGGGTGCGGTCGACGTAGGACCCGTCTCGGCCCCGTCGTCGACCTCGGTGGCAGCCAGGAGGCCCAGCTTGTCCACGAAGGCCGCGAGACGCGAGGGCCCGACCTGGAGGCGACGCCGACGAACGATCTCCTCGATGGCGTCGGCGAACGGACCCGCCCCCGGCCAGCGAAGCATCGGATCCCGCGACAGCGCTCGGAAGAGGACCGCGCGGACGTCGTCCGGAACGCGAGCGCCGGAGCGATCGATCGCCGAGACGTCCGCGTCGCGGATTCGAAGGAGGACGTCGAGCTCTTTGCCCCCCGTGAAGAGGGGGCGCAAGATGAGCATCTCCGCGAGGACGATACCCAGCGTGAAGATGTCGCTGCGGGCGTCGAGGTCCTTGCCCAGCACCTGCTCGGGCGACATGTATCCGAGCTTCCCCTTGAGCTGCCCGGCGTCGGTGCGTCGTTCGATCTCGGCCGCGCGCGCAATGCCGAAATCCGTCAACTTGACCGTCCCCGAGCCGTCGATCAGCACGTTGCCCGGGGAGACGTCGCGGTGAACGAGCGACAGCGGTTTCCCTTCTTCATCGCGAGCGCTGTGCGCGTACTCGAGCGCGCGCAGCAGCGACACGGCGATATGCAGGCAGACGTCGAGCGGTATCTCCTCGTCCTCGGCCGACGCGGCGCGGATCAGGCGGGCGCCCGTGGTCCCGTCCACGTACTCCATCGCCATGTACAGTTCGCCGTCCTGCTCTCCGAAATCGAACACCTGTACGATGTTCGGATGGCCAAGGCGGGCGCATACGCGGGCCTCGTCCACGAACATCGCCACGAAGTCCACGTCCCGTGCGTACTGGGGAAGGATGCGCTTGACGGCCACGGTCTTCTGAAACCCGTGCGGCCCGGCGCGACGCGCGAGATAGACCTCCGCCATGCCGCCCGTCGCGATCCGCCGGAGCAGGTCGTAGGGCCCCAGGCGCAGGGGCGCCGGGATGGTCGAGATCGTCATCGGCTAAGCCAAGCTTAACATGCGCATCGCCCGCCCGCGCCCAGACCTTCCGCGGCGGTCCGAGCCTCCCCCGGGGAAGCGAAGTAGCCGGGAGCCGCCAGCCCGACTACGTTTCGCGAACGCATGGCCAACGCGGCTCGCTCTTCAGGCCTAGCCTCGATCGTCGGAACGGGCGGCAAGGCGAGCGTCGTCGCGGTGACCGGCGCGGCAAGCTTTCTTGGTACCCACCTCGTCGGGCTGCTCGAGGAAGACGAACGCATCGGTCGGGTGGTCGCGATCGACATCAAGGCTCCCCATAGCGGGGGCAAGAAAACGCGCTCGTACGAGCTCGACCTCACCCTCGCGGGGGCGGAGACCCGCGTCGCCGAGATACTGACGGCCGAGCGAGTCGACGCGATAGCCCACCTGGCGTTCCTGTCCTCCCCGACGCACGCGACCGCGTGGTCTCACGAGCTCGAGAGCGTGGGCACGATGCACGTCGCTGTCGCGGCGAGACAGGCCCAGGTGAGAAAGCTGGTCCTCTGGTCGCATACCTGGCTCTACGGAGCCCATCCGTCGAACCCGAACTTCCTCACCGAACGGCACCCCCTGCGCGCGCCGATGCGCGAGCCGTACTTTGCGGACAAGATCGAGGCCGAGGAGCAAGCCCGGAAGCTCGCTCAACGCTCGCCGGGTACCGTCGTCACAATCCTCCGGACGGCGCCCATTCTGGGGCCGATGGTGAACAACGTATTCACCCGCTACCTGGCGCACAGGCTGGTGCCGACGATGATGGGATTCGACCCGCTCGTCCAGTTCCTGCACGAGGCCGACGCCATCGCGGCGCTGCATCTCGCGCTCCTCCGCGACGCCCCGGGAACCTTCAACATCGTCGGAGACGGGGTGCTCCCGCTCTCGACGGTCATCAAGCTGGCCGGGCGCGTCGCCCTTCCGATTCCGCATCCGATCGCGGAGACTCTCGTCGGCCTGGGCTGGATCGCGCAGCTTACGGACGCGCCCCCGTCGTTTCTCAAGTACCTGCGGTTTCTCTGCGTCGCGGATTCGAAGAAGGCGCGGGAGGTCATGGGGTTCCGTCCCGCGTACACGTCTCGTGAGGCTCTGCTCGACTTCGTCAGCGCCGATCGCCTGCGCGCCAACCGGCTCCTCTCGGAGACCACCGCATGACCCCGAAAAAAAAGACACGAAGCCCCGCGCAGCGGCGGAGGGCGAAGGCCCCAAGGCGCAAGACGGCGCTTCCGACCTCGACGAGCACCCCGGCGGCCGTGGCGGATTCGGTCGTGGTGCCCATGATTGCGGACCCCGAGGTCGTGGCCCCGGGCGAGTCGGAACAATTCCACGATCCGGACGTCACCACGCGCATGCAAGAGCTCGAGGCGCGCCTCGACCGGATGATCGACGCGCACGCACGCGATCGCGGAAAGGGCGAGGCGCCTTCCGCTCCTCCCGTGCCTCGGCCGACCCCGCCACCTTCGCGCCCCGCGCTCCCTCCCGACGGCGTGCTCGACACCGCGCGCGAGCTTCTGTCCGCCGACTTCTATCTGCGGAAGTGGGGGCGCATGGGGTTGCGCAATCGCTCGCAGGAGGTCGACGACTTCGGCCACGACCCCGTGTACGAGCAGAGGGTCCTCCCTTTCTTCGAGTTTCTCTACGAGAAATACTTTCGCGTGGAGGTGCGCGGTCTCGACAACGTGCCGAGCGAGGGGCGGTGCCTGCTCGTCGCCAACCATTCGGGGACGATCCCGTTCGACGGGATCATGCTGCGCCTGGCCGTGCGCCGCGAGCACCCGCTCCATAGAGACGTGCGCTGGCTCGCCGAAGACGTGATCTTCCACTTTCCGTTTCTGGGCAGCTTCACTTCGCGCGTCGGAGCCGTGCGCGCGTGCCAGGAGAACGGGGAGAGGCTGCTTCGCCACGATGCTCTCGTCGCGGTCTTCCCAGAGGGGATGAAGGGCATCGGAAAACTCTTCAAGGATCGCTACAGGCTGCAGCGCTTCGGCCGCGGCGGGTTCGTGAAGCTGTGCTTGCGCACGCGCACTCCCATCGTGCCGGTCGCCATCGTCGGCGGCGAGGAGACCAATCCGATGCTCGCTCGGGTCGAATACCTCACCCGGGCGCTCGGCGTCCCCTACCTGCCCGTGACGCCGACCTTCCCTGCCCTGGGCCCCCTCGGCCTTCTGCCGGCTCCCACGAAGTGGAAGATCATGTTCGGAGAGCCCATCGACCTCGAGGGTTACGGCGCAGAGTCCGCAGAAGACGAGGTCCTGGTCGGACGGCTGACCGAGCGGGTGCGCGGCGCCATCCAGGCGACACTGGACCGCGCCGTCTCCGAGCGGCGCTCCGTCTGGTTCGGATGAGCGACGAACGCCCGCTGAGCGGCGTCCTCGTCATCGACAAGCCGCGCGGGCCGACCAGTCACGACGTCGTGGCCCGCGTTCGAGCGTACCTCCGCACGAGGCGCGTCGGACACGCGGGAACGCTCGACCCGATGGCCACCGGAGTGCTCGTCGTCGCGATCGGCGAGGCGACCAAGCTCGTGCCCTGGCTGACGGCGCACGCCAAGAGCTACGAGGCCACCATTGCTCTCGGGGTCGAGACCGACACGCTGGACGCCGACGGTCGCGCCATGCGGCAGGTCGATCCCGGCGACGCGCTCCGAAGGGCGCTCGCCCGTCAGGGCGAGCCCGCCGGGCTCCTTCACGTGGCCCTCGAACAGGAGAGGGGGCGCACGCGCCAGGTGCCACCGGCCTACTCGGCCATCCGGAGTGGCGGTGAGCGCGCCTTCGACCGGGCTCGGCGAGGCGAGACGCTCGACCTTGCGGCTCGTGAGGTCCGCGTGCAAAGTCTCGATCTCGTCCGGTGGGCTGCGGATCCGCCGAGCCTCTGCGTGTCGCTGACCGTCGACAAGGGCTACTACGTGCGAGCCCTTGCCCGCGATCTCGCCGAAGCTCTCGGCACGGCAGGTCACCTGACAAGCCTGCGCCGCGTCCGCTCCGGATGCTTCACCGCGGACGAGGCTTTTTCGCTCGAGACGTCTCCCGACGTGTTGCGCTCGAGCATCCAGCCCCTCGCCCGCGTGGCCGCCCGTGCCCTGCCCGTCACGCAGCTGACCAAGGACGGCGCCACCGACGCGCGCCACGGTCGACCGGTGTCGATCGTCACGCAGACCCGCGGACCTCAGGCCTGGTTCGCACCCGATGGCGAGCTGGTCGCGGTCGGCGAGGTCGACGACGACGGACGCGGCAGGATCTTGCGCGGGTTTGCGTGAAGACTCACTTCTTGCCACCCTTGGTCTTCATCGCGTCCTGAGCCAGCTTCTGCTTCTCGGTGGCCTTGGCGGCGAGCGATCCGTTCGGCTCGAGCTGCAGGTACTTGCCGTACTCGGCGGCGGCCTCCTTGAAGTGTTTCGCGAGGGCGAGCCGGCCTCCCAGATAGTAGTGGGCGGGCGCGTAGCTCGGTTCCTTCGCGACCGCCGCCTGCAGGTCATCGAGCGTGCCCTTCTCGTCCTTCAGGCCCAGCTTGCACAGCGCCCGCCCCAGGCGGACCTCGCCTCCGTCCTTGATGGCCACGGCTCGATCGTACGTCTTGACGCAGGAGTCGAACTCACTGGCCATCCGGTACTCGTACGCAATCGACGCAATCATGCCGTAGTCGTCTTTGACGAGGTCGCGCGCAGCGTCGAGGTGCGGCGTGGCCCCGCGCACCTTCCAGACGTTGAGCCAGTGCGCCACCTGAAGGTGGAGCATGGCATCGGTCGGCGTGATCTGGACAGCCTGGGACAGCTCTTTCAGCGCGTTGTCCTGATCGCCGCGCGCCGCGAGAGCCACGCCCATGTTCTCGTGCAGCGCCGCGCTGCCGGGATGCTTGGCAAGAGCCGTGCGCGCGATCGCGAGGGCTTCGTCGAGCCGGCCTTCGTCCACGTAGAGCGCGCTGAGGCCCGCCGCCGCGGCCTCGAGGTCGGGCTTGGCGGCCAGCGCGGCCTTGTAGGCGGCCTCGGCGGCGGGCTTGTCGCCGAGCTTCTCGCACGTCATGCCGAGGTCATAGAGAGCCTGGTAGTTGCCGGGGTTCTTCTTGGACGCGGCTTCGAACGCGCTTCGCGCGTCCGCATAGTTCGCGGCATCGAAAGCCTTGACGCCCGCCGCGAGCTCCTGCGACGCCGGAGGCTCGGGGCCGGGAATGGGCTCGGCGGCGGCCCCCGCGGACTCCATCGGTGGCTGCCCCGCGGTTTGCGCGACGGGTGGAGATCCGCCGCAGCGAACCACCGTCAGCGCGAGGCAACACCCGAGGGCGATTTCGGAACGTCTCATGACCACGGATACTCCCATCAGCAGGGCACGCGGGTAAAGCCGCCCTTGGCTCCACGCCCTTTCAGCTCTCGACGGCGCGCACGAGCGCCTGGTGTATCTCTTGGTAACGCGCCCCCGGCCTTATCTTGGATCCGTCGAGCTCGCTGACATAGAAGACGTCGGCCACCCGCGTCCCCTCGGTGTTGATCTTCGACAGCGCGATGGATAGGCCGAGATCGTGGATCGCCCGCGCGAGGGTGTAGAGAAGCCCCGGGCGGTCCTTCGCGTACACCTCGACGACCGTGTGCCGCGGCGACGCGCGATCGTCGATGATCACCTCGGTTGGCACGGCCGGGCTCGGGCGCTCCCGCCACGGGGAGGCGGACCCCGTCCGCATGCGAAGGAGGTCCTCCGGTTCGACCCGGCCGGCGCAGACGTCCTCGAGATCCCGCGCCAGACGTGGGAGCGCGCCCTCCACGCCCTCGGTCCCACCGTCCCGATCGCGCACCCAGAACACGTCCACCGCTTCCCACCGCGCTCCGACAGGGCGCGAATACACCTGCGCCCCCAGCACCTCGAGCCTGCTGGCCGTGATCGTCGCGGCGATGCGCGCCAAGAGGCCCGGACGGTCGTCGGCGACGACGCACAGCTCCGCGGCCTCCGGGTGCCGCGAAGGGACGGGGGCCACGTGCACCGGCCGCTCGCCGCGTTGCGCGGACACGCGCGCGTGCTCGACGATGGATTCCGGTGCGTTCGCGAGCAAGTACCTCTCGGGCATGGAGTCGATCATGGGTTCGAGCATGTCCCGGGGGCCCGTCCATGCAGCACGCACCGCCTCGCGAACCCTCGCCACGCGCTCGGCGTCGGCGCGCGGTTGCTGACCGGCGAGGTGAGCCTCGGCCGCGAGGTAAAGCTCGTCGAGCATGCGAGCCTTCCAGGAGGTCATCGCCGTCGGAGACGTCGTGCTGAGATCCGAGACGGTGAGAAGGTAGAGATTGCGGAGGCCCTCGCGACCGCGAACGCTGCGGCAAAACTCCTCGATGGTGGAAACGTCGTCGAGGTCGCGGCGCGTCGAGACGTGGTACATGAGGAGGTGATCGACCACGAGCTGACATGCCTCGTCGATCTCCTCCGCGCTGAAACCGAGGCGGGGCAGGATGGTTCTGCAGCATGTCGGCCCCCGTCTTCGAATGGTTCTTGCGTGAGCCGCTCGCGTCCGGCCAGCCCTTTCCGACGTCGTGCAGGAGAGTCGCGAGAAACAGCGGACGCGGACGCGCGATCTCCGCCGCGAGGCGCGACGCAAGGGGAAACTGCTGGGCGAGCTCGCCGCGCGCCAGCTGGCGCAGCCGATCGACCGCGGCCACCGAATGAACGTCGACCGTGTACACGTGGTAAACGTCGTGGTGCACCCGCCCCGTCACGGGGAGAAACTCCGGCACCATCGCGAGCAAGAGGCCGACCTCGTGGAGCTCGCCGACGATCGACCCGCGGCGCGTTCGCGTCTCCGGCACCGTGCAAACCAGGTCGACGAAGATCGCCGCGGCATTCGCGCTTGCCCTCAGACTCTCGCACCACGCGGGGTCGTCGGCCGCCCGAGCGATGGCGTCACGGGCAAATGGGAGAACGGGGGCCTTGTGCCGCACGCACGCCTCGAAGACGCGCATCGCGAGCGCCGGCTCCGTCTGGAGCTCGGCGACCCCGGCGATCGTCACCGACCCGTCGAATAAGTGCACGCCCCCGCCGAGGTCCACGTCCACGGCCTTGCGGCGCCGGCGTGGCGGACGCAGGCGTTCGAGCAGGCCGGCGCGAGCCCGCGTGACCGCGCGCGCGTGAACGTAATACTCCTGCATCATCCTTTCGGCCGCGCGCGCCCGGTCGTCGCCGTACCCCATCGCGACGGCCAGCGCTTCTTGCTCCTCGAAGCCGAGCCTGTCGCTCTTCCTGCCGGCGCGTGCGTGGAGGCGGTTGCGCACCCGCCAGAGAAACTCCTCGGCTCTCGCAATCTCCTGGGCCTCCCGCGCGACGACAACGCCCAGGCGCACGAGTTCACCCCAGACCCCCAGCGCACCCGCCCCTCCCCCTTCCCCGACGCGGTACCGCGCCCGCGCCGCCCACCGGGCCCCGTCCAGGTCGCGCAGCCCGCCCGCGCCGCTCTTGACGTCGGGCTCGAGCAGGTACACCGACCCACCGAACCGCTCGTGACGGGCGGCCGCCTCGGCGTCGAGCCGATCGATGAACGTCCCGAGGTCGTCTTCGCCGAAGAGCGCCTCTTGTGCCCGCGTGACGAGCTCCTCGAGCACCGCCGCATTACCCGCGAGGAGCCGGAGGTCGAGCAGCACCGTGGCGGTTGCCAGATCGTGCTCGGCCAGGCGGATGGCCTCTGCCGTGCTCAGCACCTGGTGGCCGACGGTGAACGTGGCGTCCCAGAGCGGGTACAGCAGGGCCTCGGCGAAGCTCGCCGCGCTTTTTGCGTTCACCGTCTTCGGGTTGACGATGAGGGCGACGTCGGCGTCGCTGCGCAGCGCGACGGCACCCCGCCCGAAGCTCCCGGCAGCCGCGAGGGCCATTCCGGCCGATGCCTGGCGGGCCTGCGTGGAGGCCGATTCGAAGCGCGCGGCCACGCATTTGTCGAGGAACCGCGCGTTCGCCTGACCGAGCGCCATGCCGTCTTCGCCACCCGCCAGGCGCTCGGACAGCGAGGTGCGATGACGCTCGACCAGCTCACGGAGGGCCGCCGCTTCGGCGACCCCAGACGGAGGCTCCCGTACTGCCGCGTCGGAAGGGGGCTTCCCAAAGGCGCCGATTTTCATCTAGACCGGACGAGCAAGAATCCAGCAACCCCCATCCTACTCCCCCTCGCGCCCACTCGCGCTAGAGAGTCGTTCCCTTTGAAGGAGGCATTCAATGAGAATCAGCAAGGTGTTTCTTCCGCTTCTCGCCGTCACGGCGCTGGGCACCGCAGGCGCGTTCGCCGTTGGCTGCCATGCCGAGGCTCAGATCTCGACGCCCCCGCCGCCCCCTCCCCCGCCGCCGCCGCCTCCCCCGGCGCCGCCCGTGGTGACGGCGACCGTCGCACCCCCCGCGCCGCCGGCTCCTCCGAAGAAGGTCACCCTCAAGGGTGTCCAGATGAAGAGCGCGACGCAGATCGATATGCCCGGCGACGTCGAGTACCAGAGCGGCAGCGCGAAGATTAACCTCAACGACAAGTCGAAGAAGGTGCTCAACGTGATCCTCACCCTCCTCAAGGACAACCCCGAGCTGACCAAGCTCCGGATCGAGGGGCACACCGACAACGCCGGCGAGGCTAAGGGCTTCGACAACGTGAAGCTCTCGACGGAGCGCGCCCAGGCCGTGGCCGACTGGCTGACGAAGAACGGAGTCGACGCCGGCCGCCTCGTCGTCAAGGGCTTCGGCTCTCAGCACCCGCTCGCGCCGAACGACACGCCCGAGCACATGGCCCAAAACCGCCGCACGGAGTTCCACGTGGCGGAGTTCAGCGGCGCCGCGATCGAGGTGGAAGCCTCGGGCGCGACGGAGAAGATCCCCCCGGCTCCTCCCGCGCCTCCCGCGCCTCCCGCGCCGCCGAAGAAGTAGCGCTCGAGACTCTACAGATCACCCCGTGACCTTGCCGTGGGCGAGGGAGTCGATCGCCGTCAGTACGGCGGTCTGGACGGCCCCTCGCCTATGGCGGAGGATTGGTGCGCCATCGAGCTCGACGATCGTGAAACGGTCGACGACGCGGCCCGCGCTCGTGCCAACGTCGGTTCCGACGATCTGCACGCGGGCCTTGAAGAGCGCGAGGGTGATGGCCAGAAGGAGCCCCGGCCGGTCGAAGGTCTCCACCGTCAACACCGACAGCCCGGCGTCCGATGTTTCGTTGAACGTGACCCGGGTCGTCGCACCGGGCGCCGCGGACTCCCGCGTCTTCGCCCTTCGAAGCACGGAGTCCATGGTGAGCGTGCCCGTGAGCAGTCCGCTCAGCACCTCGCCGAGCTGCACCGCATCGGCGCTCCGGATCGGCATCGCCAAGTCGGCGTCGCGCCGTAGCCACAGGAAGTCGACCGCCTCCGCTCCCTGGTGGTCCGGGACGATGCGCGTGTAGGCCTGCGCCGAGACGACGTCGAGCGATTGCACGATGAGCGCGGCGCTGATCAAGGACAGGAGGCCCGGGCGGTCGTCGGCCACCACGCACGCGATGGCCCGGCCATTGGGGAGGCGACGCCAGATTTCCACGTGCGCCGGCGCACTGCCTCGCCGGAGGGCGATGGCCGCGTGCTCGCGAATCGCCGCCCCGTCGAAGGAATCCCGGTATCGCGAAGGCATCGACGCGCGAAATTCTGCGGGGGCGTCGAGTGCTCGTTGTCCGTGAGACTCCCGCGCACGACCCCGGCGGGGAGGCGACGACGAAGAACGCACCATTGAAGAGCAATGTGGTCCAGGCGATGAACCTGGGGGGTTACGCGTGCGTTTCCGGGGTGTCTCGTTGGCACGGTTGTCGCGGTGCCCCTCGCCGGACAGGAGCGTGCCAGGGTGGGCGCCTTGCGATGCTCGCCGAGCTGCGATCGGCGCGCGCATGGCGGCGTTGCCCGGTTGCCCTAGGGACCCTTGCGGGGGAAGTGGCGGTGACCCTCGGAGTCGAACCACAGGAGACGGTCGAGCACCTGCGCCGCGGTGAGCGGCACCTCCTCGTGAGCCGCGGCCCACGAGTCGAGCTCGGTCCCCTGCTGCACGGCCGCGCCGAACCACTCGATCATGGCGATGAACGCCGTCGCGTCCTCGGGGGCCGACTCCCCGAGCACGAACTTCCGCGCAGGACCGGGCATCAGGGGCACGGCGTCCGGGACGAGAAGTGCGAGGACCTTGCTGATGGCCTCGACGCCGTTGGCCTCCGGTCCCAAAACCCGTATGCCCGCGAGCATGGCTTTCCTCGACTCGGCGTCGAGCGGACCGAGAAAAGGCTCCTCGAGCACCTCGACCAACGACACCCACACCTCTCGCTGCGGCGGAAGCGCCCATCGCCGGAGCACGGTCGACGGCGCCGGGCTGTTTACGCACCAGCTTGCCGGCAGCGCCAGCGGCAGCCGGTCGACAATCTGCAAGCCCGCCGCCCGCGCCTTGCGAAGAGATTCGGCCGCCAGATCGAAGACGCGCGCTCCTGGCAGCGCAGCCCGGAGCTTGAGCTTCGCGACCCCCTCTTCGAGAAACCACGTGCTGCCGTCCGGCTTCGAGATGACCATCGTCCTTCCCCGGCCCGCGACAGCAAGGGGGAGTGCGAACGGAGGGACTTGAACCCTCACGCCAGTTACGGCGCCAGAACCTGAATCTGGTGCGTCTGCCAATTCCGCCACGTTCGCGTGGAAAGGCTCACGTATTCGCTCGCTTGCCGGTCGTCAAGCACAGGTTGTGCTCGTGAAGCGGGCGGGAGATAATGATGCAGCCATGCGCCTACCCGCTGCCTGCTTTGCCATCGCCGCAACCGTCGCCTTTGGGGCCCTTGCCGAGCCCGCACACGCGCAGTCCGACGACGATCGGGCCACCGCACGCGCGCTGGGGCAGGAGGGTCAGCAGGCGCTCGACGCCAAGGATTACCGCACGGCCGAAGACCGTTACCGGCGCGCCGACAAGCTGGTGCACGCGCCCACCTTGATGCTCGGCCTCGCGCGTTCTCTGGCTGCCGAGGGCAAGTACGTCGAGGCGCAGGAGACCTACAACCGCATGGTCCGCGAAGGCCTCCCGCCCGGAGCGCCCGACGTCTTCAAGCACGCGCTCGAGGAGGCCAAGAAGGAAGTGGAGGCGGTGACGCCCAAGGTGAGCGGCGTGACGATCACCGTGAAGGCTGCTGCGGGCGGCGACATCCCCGACCCGAAGGTCGTCCTCGACGAGCACCCCATCAACGCCGCGTCGCTCGGCGTGAGGCGCTCGATCGACCCGGGCTCTCACGTCCTCAGAGCGTCGGCCGACGGCTTCAAGACCGCCGAGAAGAGCTTCACCGTCCTCGAGGGCGGGTCGGTCGACGAACCCATCACGCTCGAGAAGGACACCTCTGCGCCCGCCGGGCCGGCTCCGGTCGCCGGCCCCGCACCGGCTGGCCCCGTATCGCTGACCGGCTCCTCGACCGCTCCCGAGGCGACCCCATCGGGCAAGCACTCCGCCCTCCCCTGGGTCGCGTTCGGCATCGGCGGGGCGGGCCTCATCTTCGGAGGCATCACGGGGCTCCTGGCCGTCGGCGACCACTCCACGCTCGCGAACCACTGCACGAACGGCACTTGCCCCCCGTCGCAGGACAGTAACCTCAGCAGCTACCACACGATGGGCGCGCTCTCGACCGTCGGGTTCATCGTGGGCGGCGTCGGAGTTGCCGCAGGCGTCGTCCTCCTCGTGACGCAGCCGAAGGGGGAACCGTCGACGACGCCCGCGACGGCGACCGGCTTCCAGATCGCCCCCGCCATCGGCCTCGGCTCGGTGGGCGCCGTCGGCACGTTCTGAATCGTTCGCTCCGCTTGCGGTCGACGCCGTGCCCCCGGCTGGCTATAGGCCGGTGCACCGCGCCATGAGCGAAGCCCTCGTCTTCCGCCGCGTACGCGCCATCGACCCGGCAGCGTCGCTCGATGCCGAGGTGGACGTCGTCGTCGAGAAGGGCGTCGTCTCGCGCGTCGGACGGGACGCCGCGAAGGATCTCGTCGCCGGTGAGCGCGTCCGGGTCGTCGAACGCCCCGGTGCGTGGCTCCTCCCGGGTTTCGTCGATCTCCACGCGCACCTGCGCGAGCCGGGTGCCGAGGGCAAGGAAGACGTCGGCGAGCGGGCTGCGCGCCGCGGCCGCGGGCGGGTTCGTCGACGTGTGCTGCATGCCGAACACGCGCCCCGTCAACGACTCGCGCGTCGTGACCGAGATGCTCGTCGCCAAGGCGCGCGCGCTCGGCGAGCGTGCGGCTCCACCCGATCGCCGCGATCACGATGGGCCAGAAGGGCGAGCGCCTCACCGAGATGGCGGACCTCAAGGACGCCGGCGCCGTCGCGGTCAGCGACGACGGGCGTGTGCGTGACGAGCAGCCACGTGATGCGCCGCGCGCTCGAGTACGCGAGCGACGTTCGACCTGCCTGTCATCCAGCACGCCGAGGACCACGCGCTCACCGAGGGCGCGCAGATGCACGAGGGGCACGTGTCGACGAAGCTCGGCCTTCGCGGCTGGCCGCGCGTCGCCGAGGACATCATCGTCGCCCGCGACGTGCTTGCTCGCCGAGTACGTGGGCGCCCGTTACCACGTCGCGCACGTGTCGACGGCCGGCGCCGTGCGCCTCCTGCGCGAGGCCAAGGCGCGGGGCGTCTCCGTGACGGCCGAGGTGACGCCGCATCACCTCCTCCTCACGCACGAGGCGCTCCTCGGCTACGACACCGCGTGCAAGGTGAACCCTCCGCTGCGCGAGCCCGAGGACGTCGAGGCCCTCCGGCGCGGCGCTGGCCGACGGCACCATCGACTGCATCGCCACGGACCACGCGCCCCACGGCGTCGCTCGAGAAGCACGTGCGAGTTCGCCGAGGCCGCGCCGGGCATGATCGGGCTCGAGCTGTGCCTCCCGCTCCTTCTGGGCCTCGTGCACAAGGGCGCGCTGCCGCTCTCGCGGCTCGTCGACGCGCTGACGGCTGCCCCCGCGCGGGTCGTCGGGCTTCGGGCGCCTCGCCTCCGCGAAGGGGCTCGCGCGGACCTCGTCCTCGTCGACCCCACGGCGCGTTGGACCGTCGATCCCGCGCGCTTCCGCAGCAAGAGCCGCAACACGCCGTTCACCGGTCGCGCCGTCGAAGGGCGCGTCGAGATGACCGTGTGCGAGGGCCGCGTCGTGCATGCCGACGCCGGAGGGGCCGCCTCGTGAGCGACCCGACACAGACCGATCGCGCGTGGCTCGTGCTCGCCGACGGGACCATCTTCGAGGGGCGCCCGTTCGGCGCGCAGCGGGATGACCACCGGCGAGGCCGTCTTCACGACCACGCTGACGGGCTACCAGGAGGTGCTGACCGACCCGTCGTACTACGGCCAGATCGTCACGATGACGGCGCCGCGAGATCGGCAACGTGGGCGTGAACGCGGAGGACACCGAGGCCGTCGACGGCACGCCGCGCGTGGCCGGGTTCGTCGTCCGCGACGCGAGCCCGATCGCCGTCGAACTGGCGTTCGCAAGGAGTCGCTCGACGCGTACCTCGCGCAGCACGGCGATCGTGGGAATCACCGACGTCGACACCCGCAAGCTCACCCGCCACCTCCGCGACGTCGGCTCGCAGAACGGCGCCATCGGGACCGAGGGCCCGGAGGCGCTGCTGCGTCGGGCGCGCGATCGGCGCCGGACATGAACGGCCTCGACCTCGTCAGCAAGGTCACGCCGAAGGAGCCGTACCCCTGGACCGAAGGCCGCGGCGTCGTGGGCTACGGCCGCGCCGGCCCCCGCAGACCGCCACGTCGTCGTGTTCGACTACGGCATCAAGCGAAACATCCTCCGGTGTCTGGTCGACTCCGGGTGCCGCCTGACGGTCGTCCCCGCGGCCACGAGCGCCGCCGAGGTCCTCGCCCTCAAGCCCGACGGCATCTTCCTCTCGAACGGCCCTGGCGATCCTGCCGCCGTCGGGTACGCGGTCGAGAGCTTGCGCGGCCTCGTCGGCAAGAAGCCCATCTTCGGCATCTGCCTCGGCCACCAGCTCCTCGCGCTTGCGCTCGGGAGCCCGGACTTACAAGCTGAAGTTCGGCCATCGCGGCGCCAACCAGCCCGTCAAGGACCTGGCCACAGGGCGCATCGAGATTACGACGCAGAATCATGGGTTTTGCGTCGACCTCTCGACGCTGCCTCAGGGCGCCCGATCGACCCACGTCCACCTGAACGACGGCACCTCCGAGGGGCTCGCCGTCGCTTCGCTCCGCGCCTTCAGCGTGCAGTACCACCCGGAGGCCGCCGCCGGCCCTCACGACTCGCTCTACATGTTCGAGCGCTTCGTGCAGACGATGCGCCCCGACGCGCCATGAAGGCACGCAAGGTCCACTTCGTCAGCCTCGGCTGCGTCAAGAACCGCGTCGACACCGAGGTGATGCTCGGCGTCGCGCCGGCCAGCCGGCTGGCGCGTCGTGGACGAGCCCGACGAGGCCGAGGTCATCGTCGTCAACACCTGCGGCTTCATCGGCGAGGCGAAGAAGGAGTCGATCGACACGATCTTCGAGCTCGCCGAGTACAAGCGCGTCGGCGCCTGCAAGAAGCTCGTCGTCGCCGGCTGCCTCTCGCAGCGTTACCCCGGCGAGCTCGCCGAGCAGATGCCCGAGGTGGACCACTTCCTCGGCTCGAGCGACATGCTCAAGCTCGACCGGGTGCTCGCCGGCGACGCCGACCGGATGCTCGTCGGCAACCCGGCCGACTGGGTCGTCCGGGCGAGCGACCCGCGCGTCGTCACGCAGTCGCGCGCGAGCGCATGGCTGAAGATCGCCGAGGGGTGCAACCGCACGTGCGCCTTCTGCGTCATCCCGCAGATCCGCGGCAAGCAGCGCTCGCGCACGGCCGACGACGTCGTCGCCGAGGCCGAGCGGCTGGTCGACGGGGGCGCCATCGAGCTGAACCTCGTCTCGCAGGACACGGTCGCCTGGGGGCGCGACCTGGCCGAAGAGCGAGCGCGAGCCCGCTGGCGGACCTGGTCCGCCGCGTGGCGGACGTGAAGGGCGTGCGCTGGGTGCGCCTCTTCTACCTCTACCCGAGACGATCGACGACGGCGCTCGTCGAGCTCCTCGCGCATCACCCCCGCGTCGTCCCCTACGTCGACATGCCCCTTCAGCACGCCTCCGACGCGATGCTCAAGCGGATGCGGCGCGGTCACGGCAAGGACCGGCAGCGGCGCGTCGTCGAGCGCCTCCGCGGGGCCATCCCTCACCTCACCTTCCGCACCGCGTTCATCGTCGGTCACCCGGGCGAGACGCAGGCGCGACTTCGACGAGCTCTGCGCGTTCGTCTCGTGGGCGCGCTTCGAGCACGCCGTCGTCTTCCGCTACTCGGACGAGGAGACCTGCGCCGCGCTACGCGATGGACGCCAAGGTGCCACCGCTCGTCGCCGCCAACCGCGCCCGCAAGCTCATGGCGCTGCAGCGCGCGATCGCCCGGGAGAAGAACCGCGCGCTCATCGGGCGCGAGCTCGACGTCCTCGTCGAGGGGCCGAGCGAAGAGCACGACCTCGTGATGAAGGGGCGCCACGCCGGGCAGGCGCCCGAGATCGACGGCAGCGTGTACCTCAGCGAGGGCGAGGCGCGCGCGGGCGAGATGCGCCGCGTGCGCATCGTCGCAGGCGAGCGACTGGGACCTCGTGGGCGAGCTGCTCGGAGGGTCGAACGCGCGCGCGCCGAAGAAGCGCGTCGCCCTCAAGGTCATCGCGGGGGCCGCGGAGAAGCGCTGGCAGTAACGGTCAGGGCAACGACGTTGGCGGTTCGGGCCCTCGCGCGACGGTCACGGCAAGAGCGACGGCTGGAACGAGGCGAGGCCGATGGCCGCCACGATCGACATCAGGAGCGCGAATCGCCGAGCGCCGTCGCCGCGCGTGGCGTCCAGGTTGCCATGCGCCAGCCGGCTGACCCGCTGACCGACCGTCACGTTCAGGCCCAGGAGCGCGAGCCCCTCGAGCGCGACGCCGAACACCCAGGGGATTTCGTGGTGCTCCTGCACCACGAACGCGCACCAGGCCGCCCCTGTGGCGAGGCTCACGATGAGGGATGGCACGGTCCATCTCCGAAAGAGCTGCATGGAGAGCCGCCCGATCTCCGGCCCGTCGGCCATCATGCGCGCTCGACCGCCCAGCCAGCTCACCGAGAAGAGCGTACCGATGCAGAGCGCACACGCGACGGCGCAAACCGTCGCGACGAGGGACGCGTACATCGAGGCGGTCGCCGACTGCGCGGCGGTCCACACGCCCGCCGTGGGCAGGCTCGACAAGCCGGACGGAAAGGACTCGAAGGACGCGGCGCGTCCGACGGACTGCGAGGACAACTGCCAACCGACGACGGCGCAGGTGCAGGCGACCAACGCCGTGGCCACCGCGGACCGGCGGCGTGCGGGCCTCCGGGACAAGGGGATCACACATTCGGCCTCCACCGCGTGTTCGTCCTTCTCCGGCTCAACGGCGATGGCCGCCTCGAGCGCCTCCTTGAATTGCCGCGCGTCCGCGAATCGGTTTGCCGGATCCACGGCGAGCGCGCGGGCGAGCACGCGCTCGACCTCATCGCTCACCGTGGCTCCCAAGGTGCGTGGGGTAGGACGGCGCAGACGGTCGGTGCACTGGATCCCGAGGTCGGCGAGCTTGTCGCCGTGGAGCGCGTCCCGCCCCGTCACGAGCTCGACGAAGATGAGCGCGAGGGCGAAGACATCGGTCGCCGGCCCCCGAGCGCCATACTCGCTCGACCACTGCTCCGGTGCCCCGTACGACGGGGTGAATGACCTCTCGACGACCGTGTGGGAGCGCGTGGCGCGCAGCACTTTGGCAAACCCGAAGTCGAGCAGCTTGGAACGGATGTTCGCGTCCTCCGCGTCGCGGAGAATCAGTACGTTCCCCGGCTTTACGTCGCAGTGAACGATGCCTCGCGCGTGTGCGAGGGCCAGTGCGTCGGCGACGGGACACAGCAGGGCGAGCGCGTCGCTGTCAGTCAACGGCGCGGCCCCGCGGGCTCGGTCGCGCTCCATCACGACGTCGAGGGCCTCCCCGTCAATCCACTCGAGGACCATGTAAGGCACCCACTGCCCCCACGCGGTCGTGAATGACCCCACGTCGTGAGCCTGGCAGATCGCCGTGGACCGCTCGGAGAGCTCGGCAAGCAACGCACCCTCCTGGATGAAGCTGGCCAGCAGCCGCGTCCGAGCGTCGTCGTCGAGGTCGCCTGCCCCCTTGAAGGCCTTGATGGCGACGCTGCGCTTCCACACGCTGTGCTCGGCGCGATAGACGACCGAGAGGGACGTCTCGCCGATGACGCGCGCGACGTAGTATTTGCCGCCAAGTCTCGTTTGGACAATCTCGAAAGGGTCGGCTCGCTCGGCCATCTCAGCCTCCGTGGCCAGGCGTCCGACGCAACCGTCGTGCCGCCGAGATTGGACCGAAGGCGTTGCGGAAGGCGCGCGACCATGGCCAGAACGCCACACGCGCGGCAATCGTGCCGGCGCGCGAGCCCCGCAACGCGGCTGTCCGACAGCGGACTCACCATCGGAGGGGCGAGTCGCTAGAATCTCGCGGCGTGGAGCTCGAATACGTTCTCGATCCGGGCGGTCCCTTGCGTGTGAGACTCTCGTGGGAACGGCTGGATCACGTGCAAGTCTTCGTCGACGGCGTCACGGTCCACGCCTTCACAAGTCGTGAGGCCACCCGGAAGGGTGCGACCATTCCCATGCCCGAGGGCGCGCCCCTCACTGTTCGCTTCCGGAGCTTCGGGGGCTTCGATCTGCGTCGCCGTGGCGTCCCCCTGCCGGGCAGTGCCGCTTCGCTGGGCGCGGCCGGGCAGCTCTTGTTCGTGATCGCCGCCGTGGGTCTCGGTCTCAACCTGGTCGGGCTGCTGCTGCACTACCCGCTGGGCAGCCGCGCTCAAGCGCTCTCGCTCTTGCAGATTCCGGAAGACCTCGCTTTCTTCGGCTTGGCAGCGCTCACTGTGCGGGGGTCGCGGTGGGCGCTTCGCTTGGCCATTGCGATATGGCTGCTGGGGGGCCTCGTCGGCTGGGTGACCTGGCACGGCAAGATTGCGCTTCTGCTGCTCCTTGTCGGCACGGCGCTGTTGGCGCGTCCTTTCATTGCCCGTGCGGAGGGCTGAAGGCGCGACAGAAGGGGGCGCGCCATCGACCAGGACCTCGTTTGACATCCTTGAACCCGTGTCTCACATTAGGGTCTATGGCCGGGACCGAGCGCGTGAACCTGAACCTTCCGGCTCTCGCACGCGAGCGCCTACGGAGCCTGGCGAGAGCGGCAAACAAGCCGGAGGCGGTCTTTGCGCGCTCCCTGCTCGTCAAGGCCATCGAGCGGGAAGAGCGGGCGGCCTTCCGGCGTCGTCTCGAGGCGTCCCGCACCCCCGAACGGCGCGCTCGCGACCTCGAGAATCGCCGCTGCGACCGAGCGCCTTCGTGGCTAGGCGCGCAGACGTTCTCGTCGCGCTCCGCAAGCTGGGCTTTGGCGCGAGCGGCCGGCGCGAGCGCTTCGTCGTGACCCAGTCCAATCTCCTAGTGGGCGTCGACACGGTCATCGTGGCGCCGCTCGACGACGACGCGCCGATGTACCGAGACGACCCTCTCGTCGTTCGCGTCTCCGCGGCGGAGGCAGGAACGAGCCAGCCGCACGTCGTGCTCGTCCACCTCCTCGCCGCCGCTCGGCTCGACCGGTTCGAGCCCGCGTCCGTCGGCCGGCTGTCGCCCAGGTCGATGGGGCTCGTGGATGGCCTCCTGAGGACTGTCCTTCACCTATAACCCCCCCCATGCCCACTCCGGAGACGGGGTCACCTTGTTCTTCGCGGACGTGGTTGTCGACATGACTGCTGTTTCTCCTTTCTCGAGGGCGCACCTCGCCGACAGGGCGAACCGCATGGAGCACCATGCTACGGGCGGCGCCTACCTTTGTTCGCCTCCCTCCTGAAGAGGCACTCTGGCGCCGAATCGAGATTCGCCGTCCTCGACCCGAAAATCGTACGCGGGGTGTCGTTCTTTTCTCCAACGGCGGTGCGAGGAGGGCCCGCGGTACCGAAGCGCGGTCACGGGCTACCTTCGATGGGTAGCGAACAAGCGAGGCGCGCTCCCCGGTTACCCTCGTGAGGTGGCGCGTCACCTCCGCTAGGTCGTGCGTTACCTCCGCCAGGTACCGCGTTACCTCCGCCTACTCGAGCGCTACCTCCGCGAGGTACCGCGCTACCTCCGCCTGGTCGGGCGTTACCTCCGCTAGGTACCGCGCTACCTCCGCCTGGTCGGGCGTTACCTCCGCTAGGTACCGTGCTACCTCCGCCTGGTTGCGCCTTACCTCCGGTTGGTGACGCGTTACCAGGCCTCGGTAACGCGCAACCTTGGCTCGGTAGTCCGGTTTCTTCGTCAGGTAGCCGCCCACCCTGCGACACTCGCTGGTTTCCTTCGCTCGGATCCGCGCAAGTGAGCGCGGGTATCCCCCGACCGAAGCTCGGTACCTACTTGGTGCGCGTTGGACGCGGGGTAGCTCCCAGCTCGGCGGTCACCTCTCGCCGAAATACCAGCGAGGCCTCGGGCTCGCCCGATAGGTGAGGCCGAAGTCGCGTACCGCGATGTCACGGATCAACGCGGCGGCTTCGGAGGGTGAGTCCATGAGGGTGAGCCGGTCGACGTCGACCGAGTCAATCGTGCCCGCGGGGAGGAGCCGGTCGCGGAGCAGCCCGACGAGTGGCGTCCAGAAGTCGACGCCCAGCAGGATGATCGGGAAGCTTCTCACCTTGCCCGTCTGAATGAGCACCAGGGTCTCGAAGATCTCGTCCAACGTTCCGAAGCCGCCCGGCAGGGCAACGAACGCGTACGAGTACTTGATGAGCATCAGTTTGCGAACGAAGAAGTATCGAAATTCGACCATGCGATCGAGGTAGGGGTTGGGCTTCTGCTCCTTCGGGAGCTTGATGTTGCAGCCAACCGATCGGCCTCCCGCGCTGCGCGCTCCGCGATTGGCCGCCTCCATGAGCCCAGGACCCCCGCCCGTCATGACGGTGACCCCGATGCGGGCGAGCTCCGCGCCGACCTCTTGGCCGAGAACGTAGTAGCGATGGGTCGAGTCGAAGCGCGCCGATCCGAAGACGGTGACGCACGGACCGACGAAGTGCAGCGCGCGAAAGCCCCGAATGCACTCGGTGAAGATGCGAAGGGCTTGCCTGAGCTCGTGCCGCCGAGCGTGCGGGCCCTTTAGAAGCTCGCGCTCCGTGGCATCGGGGGTCGACGATGGCCACACGGTGGTCTCCGCTCGAGTCGGTGTTGGATGAGGACCCGAGCCGAGCGTCTCCGCAGGTTCCTTCATGATCCGCGCGCTCGCGCGAAGTCGATGTACCCGCGCTCGACGTCGGTGCGGAGGAGCTCGACCTTGACGCGATCACCGACGTCGAGGCCCTTGCTCCCTCGTTCGACCTTGCCCTCGACCGGTGGGTGAACAATTCGAACCCACGTGCCTTTTTCCGAGGCGCCCGTCACGACGCCGTCGAACTGCTCGCCGATGCGTGATTCGAGGAGCATGGCCGCCGCGGACTTGCGCACCTGGCGCTCGACCCTGTCCGCGTTCGCTTCTTGCTCGGTACAGTGCTCGGCCAGGGCGCGAAGCTCGTCGACAGCGTAAGGCCTGTCGGCGTTCGAGAGGGCCGCCTTCAGCACCCGCTGCTCGACCACGTCGGGAAAGCGCCGATTCGGCGCGGTCGAGTGTGTGTACTTCGCCACGGCGAGACCGAAATGGCCCGGTATGGCCTCGCCTGGAATCTCCAGCGCGTACTCGCCGCGGCCGAGAAGCTTGATGACCGAGAGCGAGAGATCGCCAAACCTCGGGGGGTCTGCTTCTCGCCGGCGCAGGAGGAACTCCGCGAGCCTGGGCGCGCTGGGTTCGGGGGGAAGGCGCTCGCCAAGGCCGCGAGCGAGGTCGACGATCCGCCCCCACCGTTCGGGCGAACGCAAAACGCGGCGGAGCGAGGGGACACCCTTCTTGTCCAGGTACCTGGCCACGACGCCGTTCGCCGAGAGCATGAAGTCTTCGATCAGCTCCTTGGCTCGGTTCTTCTCGTCCGGCCGGAGCTCCGACAGCGCGTCGCCCTCGAACACGGCGCGAGTCTCGACCGTCTCGAGAGTCAGCGAGCCGCTCTGCTTGCGCACGGCCTTCATCGCCTGGGCCACCCGGTCCTGAATGCGGAGCTGCTCGTCGAGCCCCTTCACGGCCTCGAGTCGTGGGGGCGGGCCCGCCGTGCCATCGAGCCATGCGGCGACGCTGTCGTAGGCAAGCTTGGCGTGATTGCGGACCACCGCGCGATAGATTTCGGACTCCGCGACCGTGCCCTCGGGGGTCACCAGCATGTCGACGACCATCGCCAGGCGTTCTTGGCCGTCGCCCAGCGACGTGAGATCGGTCGAGAGCCTTTCGGGGAGCATCGGAAAGGTCTCCGCGGCGGTGTACACCGACGTCGTGTTGGCCTGTGCGTGCTCATCGAGCGCCGAGCCTCGCTTCACTGCCGCATCGACATCGGCGATGGCCACGAGGATCTTCACCGCCCCCCCCGTCGCGGGCTCCGCGACCGAGAGCTGGTCGAGATCGCGGGAGTCGTCGTTGTCGATGGAGGCCCAGAGCAGCTCGCGGAGGTCGCGTAGCGAAGCGCTCGGCGCTGTGGCAGCGGCGGTGACGGCGTTCGCCTCGGCGAGAGCCCTCGGAGAGAAGTCGGGCAACAGCCCTCGCGCGAGCATCGCTCGTCGGGCCAGCGTTCGGAGTCGATTCCTGCCCGACACGGAGCCCTCAGTCATCGCACCTATGATAGTCGGAGAGCGCGAGCTGGCCGTGCGAAGAAAAAAGGGTGCGTGCCGGCGCTCGTGGCCTAGCGTGGTTATTCATTCGGGGGCTGGAGGGCAGCATGACGAAGCACGCCGCTGTTTGGATCGATCACAACGAGGCAAAGGTCTTTCACGTCGACAGCGAGGGCTTCGACCCGACCAGGATCCAGCCGCACCATCACGTCAAGCGGCGCTCCAAGGTGACCGCCGAGCACGCCCATCCCGCCGACGCGCTCCACTTCTTCCAGGCGGTCGAGCAAGCCCTCGCTGACGTCGAGGAGATCCTCATCGTGGGCCCCGGCAGCGCCAAGCTCGAGCTCATCAAACATGTGCACAAGAGCAACGCAGCCCTCGAGCCGAGGATCGTCGGCGTCGAGACCGTGGATCACCCGACAGACGGGCAGCTCGTTGCCTACGTGCACAAGTACTTCCATGCCAAGGATCGCCTCCGAGGCACTGTTCCTTGATTGGGGCATTCGCGCTGCGGCCTTTCGCGATAGGATAGGGAATACTGTGCGGAATGCGGCCCTCCGTCCTGCTCGTTATTGGGCTGCAAGTGATCTTGCTCGGGTGCAGGGAGGCGACGCAGACTTCTTCCCTTTCGGACGCAGGTTCGCCCGACGGCACTCTGCGCGACGGGCCGTCTATTTCCGACGACGACGGGGCGTCGGACGTCGCAGTCCCCGATGATTGCGCCAACCCGATGGGCTGTTACCCAGGTTATGCCTGTCCTGACGGCGGATGCTGCGTCGCTGGCTTTTGTGTCTCCCCCGGCGAGCGCTGTGCAGAAAACCTCGGGCTCTGCAGCGACCAGAGCTGCGGGGGGTGCGGAGCGTTGAACGAGCCGTGCTGCGTCGCTCACGATCTCGCCTACCAACTCTGCGTAAATACCGGCGATTGGAACGGCCCTTCGTGCAGCGACCCGAATACCGGGTGCGCGGACGCAGGGTTGGGCACGAGTCGATGCCTGCCTTGCGGCGCGGCAGGGGAGCCGTGTTGTCCCGGCGGAGACGTGGCGGGCGGGCTCTGCACCAGCTGGAAGCTCGTTTGCGGTCCGGACGGGATTTGCAGCGCGAACTGCGATCACCTCGGCCAGCCTTGCTGCATCGATCGTGACTGCCTCGACGGCGGCATCTGCATGACCTATCCCGGCGGTCTTGTGACCGGGTGCATCGCGGGGAGCGCTTGCGGCGAAGACGCGGGGAGGTGCACGACCTGCGGCGTGCCGGGGTTACCCTGCTGCGACGACGCAGGATGCATTGGTACTGGGGTTTTGGGAGAGTGCGATCCTTCGGGCAATTGCCCAATGCCTCCCAATCTGTGAATCGCGAGAGCCAACTTCCACGTCGTGCGGAAAGGGCAATGACGCGCCTTTCCGGAGGCCGAATGACAGCCTCAGCGAAACGTGCAAGTGTGGCCCGGTGGGCGTCACTGCGGGGGAAATCATCCTTGCCTATCCCGAGCGCGTGACCCCGGTACGCAGCGTCCGCAGCACACTGCTGCTCGCCGTCCGATCCAGCCTGCAGGAAAACGGCCACTACGACGCGTATTGCGACGCGATTCCGCCCGTCCAGCGCGTCTTGATCCTGCAAACGGTGGCCGGCGTGTGGATTCCGATCGAGGTTGCGATGGTGCACTACCGCGCCCTAGACACGCTCTCCAGGAGCTTAGGGGGATGCGCGAGCAGGGGTCGGCAGCGTTCAAGATGCAGTGGGCGTGACCTGTGGACGTAGCGCCTCGAACGGGACTGCTGCACCCGCGCAGCCTGAACGCCCTCCCGATCCTGCCCCGGCACACGATGGCCCACTCCCGTGCTCCCAAGCTCGCCAAATCGCACGTGCCGCCGTGGCATGGCGGGTGCTGACCTGAGCGAGATGCTCCGTCTCCGTGAAACACCCCGCTGGTTCTTCGCGCTGACCTGCTTCGGCTGCACGAGCGGCGGTGCGGCTCCGCATCCCAGCGCGCAAGATGGGTCGGTGAGCCCGAGCGGCGGGGCCGGGGCGTGTACGTCGCGCATGATTGTCGCCTCGTCGTTCGATCAATCGTGCGTCTCGGACTTCGACTGCGTGGGGGTTGCCGAGGGCAACGCGTGCGAGGCGTGCGGGCTCGAGTGCCCCCTCGCGGCGATCAGCAAGCGAGCCTTGCCCACCTACCAGGCTGCCGTCGCGAACTCGCCCGCCACGGCGAGCATGCAATGCGACACCAACTGTCCGGAGTACGGCAGTCCCTGTTGCGCCAACGGGAAGTGCACCGACCAATGCTCGGACATCGTTCTCGGGTTGAGCGACTGCGCCGAGGCTGGCGGGGCGTGCATTGCGATCGACTCCCTCCCCGACGCGGCCCCCACCTGCGTTCGATTGGGGGATTGCCCCATCTCCGTGGACCAGTTCGGCGTGTGCTGCCCCGTCGTGGACGCAGGCGGGGCCGAATAGGTCCGCCGTCGGCCGCCTGGATGCACGGCGCCAACGCGCACGTCGCGAGCGCCTCGGGCACGACGTCGCAATGGCACGATGGGCGCGCGGGACGGGAGTAGGCTCGGGGGGATCCCCCATGCCAGCAAGACGATCCCAGCGCGGCCCCTCCGGCGCTCGTCGACACGCGGCGTCCGCTGTCCTTTCTCTGATCCTCATCGCCGCGTGCAGCAGCAGCGGCAAGAGCACCGGCGCGCCGGCGTCCCAGCCTGGCCAGAGCAGCAGCGGCGGCCAAAGCGACGACGGATCGACGTCCAGCACGGGTGTTGGGTCCAGCACGGGCGGCGGGTCCAGCACGGGCGGCGGGGATTCGGGAGGTGGCACCGCGGGGGGCGACTCGGGCCACGCCACTGCGGGCGACGGCGCGGCGGCCGGCTGCCTCGGCTCGTCGTTCCTCAAGGCGCTCGGCAAGGACCGCCTTCTCGTCGGGGTCTCCGGCTCCAACGCCGCCGAGGCCGCGGCGCCGTACGATCTCCGCTACGTCTACCTCTCCGGCGGCCTCTTCACGAGCACGACGCCGTGCACGTCCTGCACGGGCTGCTCGACGAGCTGGTGGGGTTGCTACGACTCGCCCCCGGGGATGTACGCGACCTATTTTCTCCAGGGGGCCGGGAGCGCGTCCCCGCCGCAGATCCCGATGTTCACGTACTACGAGATCCTGCAGACGGCAGAGGCCACCATCAGCGGCTTCCAGGAAGGGACGGCCGAGGTCACGGAGGCGGCGACGAACGTCGGGATCATGACGCGCTACTACAACGACTGGCGCTTCCTGCTGCAGACGATCGGGCAGTCGAAGGCCATCCTCCACATCGAGCCTGACTTCTGGGGCTACGTCCGGCAGGCCGGCGACCCCACGACCCTCGCCGCGGCCGTCGGCTCGGCCAACTCGACCGACTGCAACACGCTTCCGGCGACCATCGCCGGCATGGGGCAGTGCATGATCTCGATGGTTCGGAAGTACGCACCCAACGCGCTGGTCGGGCTCCAGGCGTCGGCGTGGAACATCGCCGGCAACACCACCGCGAGCGTGGACGTCACCGTCGACGCGAAGGCCGTCGCCGCGGTCCTCGCAGCCTGCGGCCAATCGACGGGGGACTTCGTCGTGGTGGAGACGAGCGACCGCGACGCGGGCTACTACCAGATCGTCGAGATGCAAGACACCTGGTGGGACCCGACCGACAAGACGCTGCCGGACTACGCGCAGGACCTCACGTGGATCAAGGCGCTGACCGAGGCGCTCGGGGTCCCGGCGCTCTACTGGCAGACGCCGCTCGGCAACTCGTCCGGGACCAACACGAACAACAGCTACAAAGACAACCGCGTCGACTACTTCTTCGGAGGCAGCGCGTCGCAGGTGGAGAGCGCTGCGGCCGTGACTGTTCCCTCGCACTTTAGCGAGCTCGCGACGGCGCACGTCGTCGGGGTGGCGTTCGGCGCGGGAGCCGGAGGCCAGACGACCCCCGACACGGACGGCGGGAACCTGGCGTCGAAGACGCAGGCGTACATCTCGGCGGGCGGACAGGCGCTGTGCCCGTAGCCGGGCAGTGACGCGAGAACGGCCCGCCTGTTACTTGGAACGCTGCTGTGGACGGTCGTTTCGCGTGCGACGTACGCTGCCCCATGCCGATTTCACGAGGAGCCCACCTTCGTACGCTGGCGAGCGTCGCGCCGCTGTGCCTCGCAGGGTGTTTTGGGAGCTCGTCCCCGTCGCCTTCGTCGACGAAGGTTCACGTGCCGGACGCCGGGTTCGCAGAGGACGCCGGCTGCGCCAACACTACGTGCCCACGGGGCGCGACGCTGGATCCCGTCACGTGTTCGTGCACGACGCTCGACGCGGGTTCGAGCGATGCTCCCGAAGCGCACGATGCGCCCGGTTCGGACGGCGGCGAAGGGGGAAGCGCCGGCCCCACGGAGTACGCCTTCGTCACGGATTTCAGTAACAACGTCTGGGCCTTCGGCGTCGATACGACGACCGGCGCTCTCTCTCCCGTCGCGGGTGCCCCCTTCGACGCCGGCCCCCAGACGGTCTTCGTGACCGTCGATCCGTCCAGCAGCTACGTCTACGTGGCGAACAACCTGAGCACGACCGTGTCGGCGTACTCGCTCGCACAGAGCACCGGCGCGTTGACCCCCCTCGCCGGCTCACCCTACACGGCCGGACTCAGTCCTTCGTGGATCACGCTGAACGGGGCGTTCGCCTACGTCGTCGACAACGGCGCCTCCGCCATCTCTATCTTCGCGGTGAATGAGTCGACGGGGGTGTGGACCGCGGCGGCCGGGTCTCCCTTCATGCTCACGACGGACGGGGTTCCGAGCTCTCTGGCCGTCGACCCCAGCGGCAAGTTCGCTTACCTCGCCATCGACAACACGATGGGGACCTGGGGGTACACCATCGATGCCGCCACCGGCGCTCTCTCCGAAATCTCGGGGTCCCCGTTCGCCGAATCCGCCACGTACACGCCTCCGTTTGCGGTCGCAGTCCATCCCAGCGGGAAGTACCTCTACGCGACCAACCTCACGGGCGGCACGGTCACCGGGTTCGAGATCGATGCGGCGACTGGCGCGCTCAGCCCCGTCGCGGGATCACCCTTCGCCGCGGGCATGAACCCCTACGCCGTGGTCATCGACTCCACCGGCAAGCACGCCTATGTCGCCAACCAGACCTCCAACAACGTCTCGGCGTACACCATCGATGGGGCGACGGGGGCACTCGCGCCCATCGCCGCTTCGCCTTTCGCGACCGGCGGGGCGCCCGAGTCCGTTGCCATCGATCCAACGGGTTCTTTTCTGTACGTCGCCAACGAGAGCGACGGCACCGTCTCTGCGTTTGGCATCGACGCCTCGACGGGCGCCCTCACGCCCGCGGCCGGATCGCCCTTCCGCGCGGGCCCTAACCCGACGTCGATCGCCCTTGCGAAGGTGACGCCGTAGGGCCGGGCGTCGACGGATTGCGTTTGCTCGGCCGGTCTTCGAGCCAGGCTCGCGGTCGCGTGGCGGAACAGGCATTCTGAGTCCCATGGCGAGACCGAATCCCGGCGCGAGCGTGGGGCCCAGCGAGGACGGCCTTTGTCGCGTAGCTCCGTTGTGGGTTTTCGCTCTCGTCGTGCTCGTGGCATCCGCCTGCGGAGGCAAGGTGCCCGTTCCCGAGGTTGGCTCCGACGCATCGTACGACGCGGGCGGCGCCGGCCCGATGGGCGACGACGCCAGCTCGAGCAGCGGCGGCGGGGCATCGAGCGGGGGGAACGCAACGTCGAGCGGAGGGTCGAGCAGCGGCTCGATGGGCGGCGGCTCGAGCAGCGGGAGCTCGAGCAGCAGCGGGGGCTCGAGTGGCGGCGCGGGAAGCTGCTCGACATGGTGCACCGGCTGCTGCGCGAACAACATCTGCAACATGGGGGGCGCCGACACCGCCTGCGGCATCCGTGGCGCGTCGTGCACGGACTGCACGAGGACAGGAGAAACGTGCAGGGTGGGGCAGACGCCGGCACTCGACGCCGGTGTTTGCGGGCCAAGCTGCGCGACGTGCGCCGGTTGTTGCGACGAAAACGGCGTCTGCAATTCGGGGGCGCTCGACGCGACCTGCGGCACCGGTGGAGCGCTCTGCGCGAACTGCACGACGTCGGGACTCACGTGCGGCGGCGGAGTTTGCCGCGCGCCGTGATGGCGGCCCGGCCGCTGGCCCAATGGTTGTGCACGGGTCCCGGCGCGGGTAATGGTTGTCCGTGGTGGAGCGGGGACGGTTTGCCACGGTCGCCCTGTGCGGCTGCATCGTGCTCGGCTGCGGCTCCTCTTCGTCCCACCCGCCAGGGCAGGACGCGTCGATTGCCGAGGGTGGCGGCAGCGCCTCGCCTGAAAGCGGTCCGCCGGCCGCGTCCATCACCGACGCCTCCACGGCCCACGACGCGGCGGCGGGAGACTCGGGAGACGCGTCCGTGCAAGCGCTCACGTGTCCCCCGCCCATCATCCCGCGATGGGACGGCGGCATACCCGACGGATCCCTGTGCGGTGACTGGTCTGCCGACACGGACGACGACAGCGTCCCCGATTGCCTCGACGGCTGCCCGTACGACCCGCACAAGATCGAGCCCGGCACGTGTGGCTGCGGAATTCCAGACACCGACTCGGACGGCGACGGCGTCGCCGACTGCATCGATCGCTGCGCGCTCGACCCCAACAACCAGGGCGACAACCAGTGCGGCTGCTTGAACAGCGTCATTCTCGACCCCGCAGGAACCGTCTGCAGCGACACGGCGTGCGCAGAGGGCGATGCCTCCTGCAACGGGTCGGGCGTCTGCGGCAATCGCGGCGTGTGCTCGCCGTGCGCGGGAGGCCGCTATGTCGAGTCGGAGGACGACGACATCGGGTACTGGCTCTGCGGCGGCAAGATGCCGGCCGCCGAGGGGCCGGGGTGCGTCTGGGAGGACGGGGGCGAGGGCGCGGGAGCGACGCGCACAGCCGCCGAGGCCGCATGCGCGGCGAAGGGGATGACGCTTGCAAGCATCTACAGCCTCACCGACAACCGCGACCTCGCGCAGCTCGTCACGACGCCCGTATGGATCGGGGCGAACGACCTGCAGACGCCCGGCCAGTGGTACTGGTCGTCGACGACATCCAACAGCGGCATGCTCCTTTGGTCGGGCGGCCCGGACGGAGGCCAGCAGAACAGCATGTTCTACAATTGGGCCAGCGACGCGCCGGGCTCGGCGTCGTGTGCGTCGATGACCCCCGACGGCCTGTGGCACGACACCGCCTGCAGCGAAACCCTCGCCTTCGTGTGCGTGTTCCATGCGCCGCTGCTGTAGCGGCACCTCGACCCGAGCCCGGTCTCGACGGCGAGGGCGTGGAGGGGCCGCTGGCGGTGGTCGTCCCGACTAGTTGAGCCTGGCCACCGCGAGCCTGGTCTCACCCCCACGAACGTTGACGACGACGGACTTGGTCGAGCCGCGGTCCGGCTGTTGAAACTTCACGGTGTGCGACCCGGCGCTCACCGAGACGCGCAGGCGCGGCGTGCTGCCAAGCGACTTGCCGTCGAGGAAGCACGTCGAAGCTGGAATCGAGTTGATATTCAGGTAACCCTCGTGGGGCTCTCCCCCGCCCCACGGCGGTGCGGCCTTCGGCGCAGGTGCCGCGGGCGCGGGGTCGGCCCGAAGGCCGGGTGTCGCGCTCGGGTCGTGCGTGGGCATGGCCGATACCGGCGTTGCGGTCGACTTCGGCTCCAGCGTGACCGTGTACGTCTTGGCGGCCATGCCGTCGTCGAAGCCGAGCGGCTGGCTGTAGTCCTGGTAGCCGGCCTTGGTCGCCTCGAGCAACCAGGTCTTCGAGGTGTCGATGTCGACCGAGATCGGTAGAAGCGGCAGCTCCCGACGATCCGACCCGCTCACGATGGAGACGCGCGCGCCCGGGGTGCCGAGCCTGACGGCGACGTTGCCCTTGACGACCTTGAGGTTGATCGTGCCGAGGTCTTCGACCTTGTCGCGCTCCACGGTGACGTGCCGCAGAATGGGCTCGTATCGCTCCGAGCCGGCCAGGCGGATCGTGTGGTCCCCGGGTACCAAGTCGCGCAGAACCTGCGGCAAGGGTCCTGTCTCCTTGCCGTCCACGGCGAGCGTCACACCGTCCTGCGAACCGCTGACCTTGATGCCCGACTCGCTCGGCGAGCCCACGATGAAATGGACCGCCGTCGAGTGCCTCGACGCGACCGCCACCGCCTGCGAAGGAGGGATCGCGAAGCCGTCGGCGATGACCTTGACTTCGTGCGAACCATTCCCGGACGGCACGTAACAGGGCGCGGTCGTACAGGGAGTCCTTTCGCCGTCGACGAAGACCTCGAGGTGGTCGACGGGACCCCCACGCGAGTCTCTCGCGTTGACGACGATCTTCCCTTGACCCGGCCTGCGCTCGAAGGCGACTAGCGCCAGCACGGCCACGGCCGCCAGCGCCGCCGCCATGCGCCAGGGCGGGACCCCGAGACGCGGCGGAAGCGTCCAAGCTTCGTTCGTGCGCCCGAGCGACGCCGTGTAGTCGCGCGACGGGAGCGACGCCGCTGGCAGAAACGCCCAGGGCACGTCGAAGCCGCAAGGGGGCAAGGACACCGGGCCGGGCAACCCTCGCGGGGCGGCTGCAGCGAGCGGAGATGGCGACGCGGGCCCGCGTCGGACGGCGTACCCAGGGAGCTCCGTGGTCGTCTCGTCATCGGGGATCGCGACCCTCCTGAAGATCAGCGTCGACTTGTCGGCGACGTCCGTAACGTCGTCCTCCTTCTCGTCTTCCCAGCCTGCGTCGACGCTTGTGTTCGCACTTACGGGCGGCGGAGGGGGGGATCGGCGTCCGCCCAGTGAGATAGCCTCGACCCCGATGAGTGTGCGCCTGGGCAGCGGCGGCGCTGCCGACAAGCTCAGTTGCATCCCCGAAGACGCGCGCGAACGCCAAGGAGCCACCCTTTGCCGGAATCCCCCGGCTTCGCCCTCTTGGTTCTGAGCCATCGGCCACCTCCAAGACGCAGCATAGCCTCCACCGTCATAAGTTCACCCACAACCTACGTTCGCAGAGCACCCGCCCCACCACCACTGCACACCCGCTCAAGTGACGGGCAGGTTCCGGGGAGCCGTGTGGCGACGCTGGCTATCATGCGGGTTCTCGACTCGACGTACCCGAGCTCGTCGAGCCGTCCGTAAAAATGACTATCGAGGGCGTGAGCGATCGCGCGCTATCGTGCTCGTCCGCGATGCCCCTCGTCCGGTCTTGCGGAGCCAATGCCTAGCGCGGACCGCGCTGGCACCGCTCCGGTTCGCGAGGGCGACGTCGTCGCCGGCAAGTACCGTGTCGAGCGCGTGCTCGGCGCGGGGGGCATGGGCATCGTCGTGGCCGCGAGTCACCTGCAGCTCCAGCAGCGCGTCGCCATCAAGTTTCTCCTCTCCGGCGTCGTCGCGGGCCCGGACTCGACCGTCCGCTTCCTCCGGGAGGCGCGCGCCGCCGCTCGGATCCAGAGCGAGCACGTCGCCCGCGTCCTCGACGCAGCGACGATGGAGGACGGGACGCCCTACATGGTGATGGAGTTTCTGGAGGGCCGCGATCTGGCGGCCCTGCTGGAGCAGAGAGGGCCGCTCCCGCTCGAAGAGGCCGTGGGCTACATCCTGCAGGCGTGCGAGGGGATCGCCGAAGCCCACGCGGCGGGCATCGTCCACCGGGACCTGAAGCCCTCGAACTTCTTCCTGTGCGAGCGCGCCTCCGGAAGGCCGGTAGTGAAGGTGCTCGATTTCGGCGTCTCGAAGGTGGCGGGGGCTTCGTCCACGCAGCCCGAGATGTCGCTGACCGGATCGTCGGCCTTCCTCGGATCGCCGCTTTACATGTCGCCGGAACAGATGGCGTCGGCCAAGCACGTCGACGAACGCGCCGACATCTGGTCGCTCGGGGTCACGCTCTTCGAGCTCGTCACCGGTCGCGTGCCGTTCGGCGGGACCTCGGTGACCGAGGTGATCGCCGGCGTACTCCAGAAGCCCCCGCTCTCGCTGCGCGAGGTTGCCCCGGGTCTCGCGCCGGGCTTCGAATCGGCGCTCGCCCGATCGCTCGAGAAGGAGCGCGAGCGACGCTACTCGAACGTCGCCGAGTTCGCCGCAGCGATCGCGCCGTTCGGACCGCGCCACTCGGTGCTGAGCGTCGAGCGCATCTCGGACGTGCTCGGGGCGGCACGGAAGGTCGCCCCCGTGCCCGACGCGATCCCGGCCGGGGCTCTGACAGGGCCGGCGGCGGTCTCCCCCTCGCCTTCGCCCCTCGCAGCATCCGGTCCGGCTGCGGACTTCGCCCATGACGCGACGGCGGCGGTGAGCAACTCTCCGGTGACGCCTCGCCTGGGGGGAACGACCGCGCAGCCGGTGTCCAACAATCACGGGGAAGCCCTGAGGCAGGAGCCGCGCTCTCTCGGCGGACGGCGGCTCGTGGTGGCCGGGGCTCTCGTGGCCATTGTGGGCGTCGGTGGCGCGGCCGTCGTGATGCGGCTGGCGCCTGCATCGAGGACGGCATCCACGGCGCAGCTTCCGTCGCCCTCGGTGCCGGCCACCACGTCGGTCGCGGTTCCGGTCACGCCCGCAACCTCGTCTCCCGGTCCCCGTCCGCCCGACCCGGTAACCACGCTGGAACCTCCGGCCTCGACCGCGACGGGTCGCCGTCCTCCGATTGGGACGCACGCCACCGCGTCCTCACCGCCTCCCGCTGTCTCTTCGGGCAAGGGCGCCACGACTGCGCCACCCGCCCCCGCCACCGCACCCAGCTGCCATGTCGTGCAGTACTTCGATGCCGACGGCGAGACCCACTTCAAGAAAGAGTGCCCGTGACCCGATCGTGGACGTTCGCCCTCGGTTTCTCCGTCCTCGGGTTGGTCACCGTCGGCGCGCCCGTTCGCAGTGCAATCGCCGCCGACGACCCGACAGCTCAGTGCATCGCCTCGAGCGACAAGGGGCTCGAGCTGCGCAAGCAGGGGAAGCTCATCGAGGCCCGACCGGTGCTCGCCGCGTGCGCGGCCCCGGCCTGCGGCGCCGACATCAGCGGCGTCTGCCAGAAGCGCCTCGCGGACATCAACTCGGTGATGCCCAGCATCGTCTTCTTGCCGAAGGACGGATCCGGGAACGACGTCGCCGGCGTCAAGATGACGATCGACGGCGCCTCCACCAGCGAGACCCTCGACGGCAGGCCCGTCGCTCTCGATCCGGGCGCTCACACGTTCAAGTTCGAGGCCGCGGGGCAACCACCCGTCGAGCGGTCGTTCGTCCTCGTGGAAGGCGCGAAGGACCGGCAGGAGAGGGTCGACATGGCTCCGGTGCCGAGCACCGCCGGGCCGGCGGGCTCGACGACCGCCACGCTGGGTGGAACCGCGACGGAGCACCCGGGAGGCACACAGAAGACCGTCGGCTTCGTCGTGGGAGGCGCCGGCGTGCTGGGGATCGCGGCCGGATCGGTCTTCGGCCTCCTGGCGAGCTCGAAGTGGTCGGCGTCGAAGAGCGACTGCGGGTCACCGGCCAACTGTCCCAACCACGCGCAGGCCGTGAGCGAGCACGATACGGCCGCGAGCGACGCGACGGTCTCGACCGTCGCCTTCGTGGTCGGAGGCGCGGCGCTGGCGACGAGCGTCTTGCTGCTGGTCATGGCGCCGAAGGAATCGCCTGCGCCGGCGACGACGGGAAGCCGCCTGCAGGTGAGCCCGGGCGTCGGACCGGGTGGCGTGTCGCTCTCGGTCCTCGGAGCGTTCTGATGCGAACCGGACGCGAAGGGTGGGCCCTTCTGGCCTCCGGTGCGATCCTGATCGCGGCCTGCAGCTCGAGCCGCGGCAGCCACGAGTCGGGCTCCGACGATTCCGGCGCGTACGACGCCGGCGGCCTCGGGTCGGATGGCCGCGCGGAGACGGATGCTCCGCCGGGGGGCTCTGGCAGCGACGCCGCCGACGGCGGCGGCCAGATGGGTGCCGGAGCCGACGCGTCGGGCGACGCCGGTAGGGCCGATGCGACGGCCGACGGGGGCGCGCCGGACGCCGGCGGGGACGACGCTGCGATCCCGACCGAGGCATCGACTGACTCGGGGCCGTGCTCGCCGTCGGAGCTCTGGTGCGGCGGCCTCTGCGTTCCGAACGACTTCGTCAACTGCGGCAGCTGCGGCAACGACTGCACGAACCTTCGCGCCACGTCCACGCCTTCGTGCAGCGCAGGACAGTGCACGTTCCCCGGCCTGACCTGCGCCACCGGCTGGGCGCACTGCACGAGCAACGAAAGCGACGGATGCGAAAGTGACCTGAGCCAGCCCGCTCACTGCGGTAGCTGCGGCGTCCAGTGCGTCGCGTCGCCGATCTGTGCCATGTCGGCCGGAGCGTTCTCTTGCTCGAAGGCCGTCGCTGTGGCCGAGGGCTACGACTTCACTCTCGCGGTCCTCTCCAATGGATCGGTCCAGTCCTGGGGTAACAATTGGGGCGGCTACGAGGCGGAAGGGGACGGTCAGCTCGGGAACGGGACGAACGAGGAAGGCTCGTCCAAGCCTGGGCCTGTATCGAGCACGAGCACCACCGTGTCGGTGGCGGCAGGCGACGGGCATGCCTGCGCGCTGCTGTCGGACGGCACGGTCGAATGCTGGGGCGACAACAGCTGGGGCCAGCTGGGGACCGACCCGGAGACGGACGCGTCCATCACGAACTCGCTGACTCCGCTCGCCGTTGCAGGTCTCGGCAACGTCGTCGCCATCGCCGTCGGCGCGGTGCACTCGTGCGCGTTGATTTCCGGGGGGACGGTCGAATGTTGGGGCTCCAACGACCACGGTGAGCTCGGCAACGACACCTCCGCGCTGTGCAACGGATCGGACATGTGCTCGGCGACGCCGGCACCGGTGTCCGGCTTGAGCAACGTCACCGCAATCTCCGTCGGAGACGACGCGGGAAACGGCGCCGATCACACCTGCGCGCTCCTCGCGAGCGGGACGGTGGAGTGCTGGGGGTACAACTCGGACGGGGAGCTCGGCAACGGGACCGCGACGGCCCAGTCACCCTACGGAATTGCAACGCCCGGCCCGGTGTCCGGTCTGACCAACGTGACCGCCATCACCGCGCTCAACGAGGGAGGGTGCGCTCTCCTCTCGGGCGGCGGTGTCGAATGCTGGGGCGACAACGACAACGGCGAACTCGGTGACGGGACGACGAACGCGTCGCTCACCCCGGTCGCCGTCTCGAATCTCACCGACGCCGTGGCGCTCTCCGTCGGTTCGACGGCCAACTGCGTCTGCGCCGTCCGCTCGAACGGAACGGGCGTGTGCTGGGGGCAAAACGGCAACGGCGAGCTCGGCGCCGGGTCGTCGGCCCCGGAGTCTTCCGCCACCCCGCTGGCTGTCTCTGGCCTGACGAACATCGTGGCGATCGCCACCGGGACGGTGAATACGTGCGCGCTCCTCGCCACCGGCGACATGGAGTGCTGGGGATTCAACGGGGATGGCGAGCTCGCGAACGCCGCGGCGGACCCGAACGACAACCCCGCCCCCCTGCCGGTGCAATGGTGACGCATGCGTAGACGTGCCCGCGTTTTGGCGATCGTCTGCGTGGTGGCGGCGTGCGCCGTCGCCTGCAATGCCGTTCTCGGCATCACCGACGTTCCCGCTTCTCTCGATGCCGGCGGCGTCGGGCCGGGCGACGCCACGGCGCACGACGCCGGCCATGTGTCGACAGAGACGCACCCGCCCGACGCTGCGGCCGAAGCGACGATCGACGCCACGACCGATGCGCCCGAGGACGTCACCCAGGTGCCCGACGACGCGTCGGCCCCGGATGTTGCGACCGTCTGCGAAACGACGAGCGACATGCACAACTGCGGACACTGCGGCCACGACTGCCTCGGTGGCCAGTGCATGATGGGCGTTTGCCAGGCTTTCCCGCTCTTCGCCTCCGACGCCGGCGCCAACCCCTACGACCTGGCGCAGGACGGCACGTTCCTCTACTGGCCGGACCTGGAAAACGGGACGCTCTACAGGACGAGCAAGTCCACGGGGGAGACGACGGTCGTGTATCAGACGCCCGAGCGCTTCGGAGGCGACATCGCGGTGGACGGGGTCGCGGTCGACGACGCGGGCCTCTACTGGGGCGACGACATGGGCATCTGGCGGTGCTCGAAGACCTCGTGCTCGACCCCGACGCTCGCCGCGACCTCCCCAGGCAGTGGCATCGCGTTCCGCCTCGCGATCGACGACCAGGGTGTCTACTGGGACGAGAATTCGACCAAGGTCTTCGCGGCGCACAAATACGGCACCGGCGAGACCCCGTCGGTTCTCTGGCAGAGCGACGCCTCGGCGTCGGCGAACACCGTGGCAACGGACGGGCAGCGGGTCTACTTCACCGCGTCGGACGGCTTCCTCCATGGTATCGGCGTGGACGGTGGGGGGCCGTTCGCGCTCTCGACTCTCGGCGACGCCTCGACGTACGGACTCTCCCTGTACCAAGGCGAGGTGTACTGGTCCGCGACCAATGGGTCCCAAGGCACCGTCAGCGACGCGCCCACCGCGTCGCTTCGCGCAGGCGTTGTCGGGGTGACTCCGCCGGGTGTGAGCGACGTCGCCAGCGATGGCACCCTCGCGTATTGGGTCAGCGGGACGGCCCAGATCATGGTGTGCGACGTCGCCAATTGCAGTCCGACCGCGATCGCGCAGGGCACCTTCCCCGGCAAGCTCATCATCGACGCCGTCGCCGTGTACTGGGCCGACTCGACATCTCTCTATTACGGGGGGGGTGGGGGCAATGGGTCGGTCTGGAAGATCGCGAGGTAGCGTGCCCGCCCGCGCAACGGCGGCGCGCGCTGCCGCCTGGGGACTGCCGGCCGCATTCTTCGCGAGCGGCTGCAGCGCGCTGCTTGGCTTGACGGATGTGCCCGAGCCGACCGAGCCCAGCTCGGACTCGAGCGACTCGGCGCCCGTCTCCGCAGTCGATGCGTCCGGAGCGCCCGACGACGCGTCCGACGCGACCCTGGATGCGGGCGCCGCCGTCGATTCGGACGCCTCGACGGCGGCTCCCTTCGATACCGCCGCTCCCGAGGCCTCGCCCTGCGCCTACTGCCGGGGCGGCCTGTGCTCGATGTCCGCGTGCCAGCCCGTGGCGCTCGTCGCCCCGGATTCCGGCGTGTCGCCGTACGGGCTGGCGCAGGACGACACGTTTCTCTACTGGACGGACAACCAGAACAGCAACGTCGAGCGGACCAACAAGGCCAACGGCGAGACGGACATCCTCACCACTGTGACCTATTCCCCGATTCCGATCGCGGTCGACGACGCGGGGATGTACTGGGGCGACTCCCTCGGCTTGTGGAGTTGCCCCAAGGCCGGCTGCAGCGCGGACCCCTCGCTCGTCGCCGAGCCGATGAATCTCGGGGGGCCAGTGAGCCTGGCCCTCGACGGGGTCAACGTGTACTGGACGGAGGGCTTCGGCTCCGTGCTGTCCGCGGCCAAGGACGGAAGCGGTCCGGCGAGGTCCCTTTGGAACGGGGGCGACGCGGCCTTCCCCGGCTCGACCAACGAGGTGGCCACCGACGGCCAGCGCGTCTACTTCACGGCCAGCGACGGCCTCCTGCGAGGCGTCGCCGTCGACGGGAGCGCGCCGTTCGCCATCGGCCAGGACAATCCGCGCGGCAGCTACGGCGTCGCGCTCGACAGCGAGAACGTCTACTGGTCCGAGGTCGATCCCTCGCAGGGACAGATCAGTAGGGCTTCCACCGCGTCGCTGGCCGTCGTGGGCCTCGCTTCCCAGCAACACTACCCGGGGGCCATCGCCACCGACGGCACGAACGTGTACTGGCTCGCCACGACCACGGACGCGGGAACGGTGGGTGCGGTCGTCGGATGCAGCCTCGCGTCATGCACTCCGACGACGCTTGCCAGCGGGTACTCGTCCGCCGTGGCGATCGTCGTGGACAGCCAGGCGATCTACTGGACGGACAGCAGCGCGACGAGCACCAAGGGCGCAATCTGGAAGATTGCGAAGTAGGGGTTGGACGGCGAGATGCGGCATTCCCATGTCCCCAACCGCACGACGCTCGCCTTCGCGGGCGCACTCGTCTTCGCGATCGCCGCCGGGGGATGCAGCGCTCTCCTGGGTCTGACGGACGTGCCCCAATCGGCGGACGCGAGTGCGGCAGGCGGGGATGCGTCGTCGACCCCTCCCGTCGACGCGTCCGGCGCCATGTCCGATGCCACGGTGGACGCGGGCCCGGCGACGGACGCGGCGGAGCCCTCGGACGCCGGTCTCGACGCGCCGGCGCCGGAGGCGTCCCCCTGCGGCGACACCGTGACGAGCGCGCACAACTGCGGTCGGTGCGGTCACGACTGCCTCGGCGGAACATGCTCGATGTCCGCGTGCCAACCCTTCCCGCTCGTCGCTGCCGACTCGGGGGTGTCGCCCTTCGGGCTGGCGCAGGACGACTCGTTTCTCTACTGGACCGACGACAACAACGACAACGTCGAGCGGACGGACAAGACCACGGGCGCGACGCTCATCCTCGACAAGGGCACGACGTACTTTCCGAGGGGCATCGCCGTCGACGATGCGGGGATATTCTGGGGGGACGCCACCGGCGTGTGGAGCTGCCCCCGGGCCGGCTGTGCGGCAGGCCCTGCGTTCGTCGCGAACGAGATGAGCGTTGCGGTCGCGAGCGTCGCCATCGACGCGGTCAACGTCTACTGGACGGAAGGGTTCGGGTTCGTGCTGGCCGCATCCAGGAGCGGAACCAACCAGTCGGCGACGTCTCTGTGGGCGGCCGACGCCGCGGTGGACGCCGGGACGAACAACGTGGCGACCGACGGGCAGCGCGTGTACTTCACCGCGACCGACGGCTTGCTGAGAGGCGTCTCCGTCGACGGGAGCGCGCCCTTCGCCATCGGACAAGCCAACCCCGGGGGGAGCTGGGGGGTCGCGGTCGACGACGCGAGCGTCTACTGGTCCGAGACCGATCCGGCGGACGGGTCGATCGACCTCGCCTCCAAGGCTTCTCTCGCGCCCGTCGGGATCGCTGCCGGCCAGTACTACCCCGGGTCGATCGCGACCGACGGAACGAACGCGTACTGGATCGCCACGACCGAAGACGCGGGCGCGGCCACCGTGGTCGGCTGCACCGTCGCGTCCTGCGTTCCGGCGCTGCTCGGGAGCGGATACACGTACGCTGTCGCGATCGTGGCGGACAAGGACGCCATCTACTGGACCGACAACGGATCGACGAGCAATAACGGTTCGATCTGGAAGCTCGCCAAGTAGGCGCAGTCGAGCGAAACGATTGGTATAGGTTCGTCCCCCCGATGCGACGCTCGGCACCCACGCTTGCGCCGGTCGCCCTCGTCTCGCTCATCTGGGTGACCGGCTGCGCGCAGCGTCGGGAACGCAGCGACGCCGGGAGTCTTCCAGGCGACGGCGGGAGGTACGCCGCGACCGAGCCGCACGCCCTCGATCGTCCGCCTCGCCTCGCGAACCGCGTCGCGTACATCCCCCCGCAGTGCTTCACCAGGACACGCGCGGCGGGCGACGACGTGGCGAAGAACCCCTGCTACGCCTGCCATACGCGATCCGAGCCGCCGAACTACGTGAACGACGGCGACCTGCAGCTCCGGCTCTCGCTGCCACTTCCCGCGAAGAAGAATCCCTGGACCAATCTCTTCGACCCGCCCGTCGTGCACGCGGTGCGCTCGAGTGACGCCGAGATTCTCGCGTACGTCCGGCGTGGCAACTACTTCGACGATCGAGGGCGCATCGCGCTCGCCGAGACGCTCGGCACCCTTCCCTCTTCATGGGACTCGAACGCCAACGGCAAGTGGGACGGCTTCACTCCGGACGTATGGTTCCGATTCGACGATCGCGGCTTCGACCACCGGCCCGACGGATCGCCGTCAGGCTGGCGCGCCTTCGCCTACTACCCTTTCCTTGGCACGTTCTTTCCGACGAACGGCTCCATCGACGACGTGGCGATTCGTCTCGATCCCGTCCTCCGGCAGGACAAGGACGGACGCGAGGATCGGGCGATCTACGAGCTGAACCTCGCGATCGTCGAGGCGCTCGTCAGAAGGACGGATATCGCCATCGACCCCACCGACGAGAGCGCGCTCGGCGTCGACCTGGACCTGGATGGGCGCCTCGGGTCGGCGGCCCGGGTCGCCTTCGACGCCGCCCCGGACCTGAGCGGACGTACGCGCATGCACTACGTCGGGCGGGCGCACGAGAACGAAACGAGCTCGCTTCCGATCGCGCCGGGCCTCTTCCCGCCCGGGACCGAGTTCTTCCACACCGTCCGGTACCTCGACGTCGGAGCGGACGGCGTCGTCACGATGGCGCCGCGAATGAAAGAGGTGCGCTACGCGAAGAAAGTGCGCTGGGCTAGCTACGAGGTCGCCCGCGCCAGCGCGCTCCGCGAGGCGCAGAGCCAGGACGAGTCACCCGACGGAACGCACGAAATCCACTGGGCAAACGAACGCGGCGTGTTCACGCGCACTTGGTTGCTCCAGGGGTTCATCGAAGGTGGCGACGGGGCGCTCCGCCCGCAGACCTTCGAGGAGATGGCGTTCTGCGAGGGGTGTCACGCCGGCGTCGGCGTCACGACGGACGGAACGTTCTCGTTCGCGCGGAAGATCGGCGGAGCGGCTCTCGCCCGCGGCTGGTTTCACTGGTCGCAGCACGACCTCCGCGGAATCGCCGAACCGAAGCGCGCCGACGGCAAGTACGAGTACACGTACTACTTGACCGAGGCCGGAGCCGGCGACGAGCTTCGCGAGAACGCCGAGGTCACCCGGCGCTTCTTCGACAATCGTCACGCCCTCCGGCCGGCCGAGATCGCGCACTTGCATCGCGACATCTCCCACTTGCTCCTTCCGAGCCCGGAGCGCGCGCTCGACCTCGACCGCGCCTACCAGGCCATCGTCCGCGCTCAGAGCTTCGACAAGGGACGGGACGCCGTCCTCGCTCCTGCTCGAAACGTGTATGCGGTCGCGCCCCTGGGCGAACCGACCGGCGTGGGCAACGCGGTCGTCATGGAGCGCACCCTTCCGTAAGACACTCTTCGCGCAAACGTCGTCAAATCGTTGCGAAGCATCGCCGCGGCCGGCTGTAAAAAAGCCGTGCCGGAGGAGAATCATGCGCTCATGGCTGCTTTGGGGACTGGGCTTAACGTTTGCCGCCGCTCCGTTGTTGGTTACTGGGTGCGGCTCGAGCAACTCGTCGCCTCCGCAGAACGATGGAGGCGAGACCTCGGACGGAACGACAGAGGCTGGCGGCAGTAGCAGTAGCGGCGGCAGCAGTAGCGGCAGCAGCGGCGGGAGTAGCAGCAGCAGCGGCAGCAGCGGGGGAGACGCCGGGGACGGCGGGACGGCGGAGGGAGGGGACGCAGGGGACGGCGGCGCCCAGAGCCTCCTTTCGGTCAAGCACCTCGTCGTCATCTATCTGGAGAACCACAGCTTCGACAATCTGTTCGGCAGCTGGCCGGGTGCGGCCGGTCTGGCCGATGGCGGAGTGGCGATTGCCCAGGTCGGCCCCGATGGGGGTCCGTACGGGACGCTTCCCCAGTACAGCGCGGACCCGACGGGCGTCGAGTCGCTCGACGGCCTCACGATCCCCAACCTTCCCTTCGATCTGACGACGACCGGCATGTTCCAGGAAGGTGCGCTCACGAACGATTTGCTCCATCGGTTCTATCAGGAGCAGATGCAGATCAACGGCGGCAAGATGGACTCGTACGTGCTCTGGAACGACGAGAGCGCGGGGCAGAGCTATGGCTACTGGCCGACCAGCACGCTCCCGATGCCGACGTGGATGCAGGCTCACGCGAGCTCCGTCACGCTGCTCGACCACTTCTTCCACGCGGCCTTCGGTGGATCGTTCCTGAATCACTTCTGGTCGATCGCCGCCCAGAGCCCGACATTCCCGGGTGCGCCCGCGAGCATCGTCGCGCAGCCCAACGACGCCGGCCAGCTCGTGGCGCCGCTCGACACGACGAGCGTGCCACCCAACGCGGTGTACGCTTCCGGTTCGGTCGACGGGCAGGTCACGCCGGACGGGTTCGCCGTGAACACCACCTACTCCGTGAACGAGCCGCATCCCCCGGGGTACGACACCGGGGCGAGCAGCACCACGAAGCTCCTGCCTCAGCAGACCTTCCCGACCATCGCCGACGAGCTCGATACGGCGAACGTGACGTGGGCCTGGTACGCGGGTGGCTGGAACACCGCGCTGGCCAACGCGGGCATCGGCTCGGTGGGCACGGACGCCGGCTCCGAGGCCATCGAGGGCGGGACACCGGAGGTGTTGGACCTCTTCGAATACCATCACCAGCCGTTCGTCTACTTCCAGAACTGGGGCGGTACGGCCACGGCGGCGGCCGACGGCGGCGTCGCGGGAGTCGGCACGGTTCCGAACGGCAAGTGGGCGACGAACCACAATCTGAAGGACGAAGAGGACTTCCTCGCGGCGGCGGCTGCCGGAACGTTGCCGTCGGTCTCGTTCGTCAAGCCGCTCTTCGACGAGCACCCCAACTACACCACCGAGACGCAGAGCGAGCAGAACACCGTCAATCTCATCAACGCCGTCGCCAACGGCCCGCTGTGGAGCGAGTCCGCGATCATCATCACGTACGACGAGAACGGCGGAGAGTGGGACCACGTCGCGCCGCCGAAGACGGACAAGTGGGGGCCGGGCACGCGCGTTCCGGGGATCGTCATCTCGCCGTTCGCCAAGGGCGGCGTCGACTCGACCATGTACGACACGACGGCGATCCTGAAGCTCATCGAGAAGCGCTTCTCGCTCGCGGCGCTGTCGACGCGAGACCAGGCGCAGAGCGACATCTCCGCGAACGCGATGACGTTCGCGCCGTGAGTCGCCGTACGACCACCGCCGCACGGCGTTGGTAGGACAAGCAAGCAGATGGGTGGAGGCCGGCGAGTACTCGCCGCCCTCGACGGGCCCCGTTTGCTCTGCCTATATCCCCTCTTCACGGTGCTCTGCGCATCCTTTGGCCTCACCGCTCGCAGCTCGATCGGAAACCCCCATGACCCCCTCGACCCCCTCCACACCCAAGGCCCAGAAGACTCAGCACACCTTCCGCATGGCTTGCGCGATTACGGTAAACATCCGTGCGCCAGCCGAACGCCTCTGGGCGATCCTCACCGACGCGGCGGGCTTTGCGCGCTGGAACTCCACGGTCTCGAGCGTGGGCGGCACGATTGCGGACGGGCAAAGGCTGGAGCTGAAGGTCCCGACGGCGCCCGACCGCACGTTCAGGCCCAGAGTCACCATCTCGGAGCCCGGCAAGTCGATGGTCTGGAGCGACGGGATGGCGCCGATGTTCAAGGGGGTGCGGACCTTCACGCTTGCGCCGCAGCCCGACGGCTCCACCGATTTCGCGATGAGCGAGGTCTTCTCCGGGGTGATGTTGCCTATGATCAAAGGCTCGCTGCCGGATTTCGGTCCGGTCTTCGAGGCGTACGCAGCCGACCTCAAGCGCGAAGGCGAAACGAGCAAGCAATGAGGACTCGCCGCCCTCGACGGATTCTCCGGGCTGCGCGTGCCGAGTGTCCAAAGCGGCAAGGGAGGTGACAGCGGTTGGCGGTCCCCTTACCTTGGTCGCATGGATGCAGCGGCGCTACGGGCGCTCCAGGCGCCGCTCAAGGAGAGGTACAAGGCAGACCCAAAAGCGGCCGCGGTCACGCTCCGCGCGAAGGGGAGCCTCGATGCGACGAACGTCGCGTGCAACGTGGAGACGGGCCGCGCGATCGCCGTTGCCGGGCTCCACCCCGCGACCGGCGGGTCCGGCCTCGAGCTGTGCTCGGGCAACATGCTGCTCGAGGCGCTCGTCGCGTGCGCGGGCGTCACCCTGAAGGCCGTCGCAACGGCTCTCGAGATCCCCATCGCGTCCGCGACTGTTTCAGCCGAAGGAGACCTCGACTTTCGCGGCACGCTCGGGGTCGCGAAGGATGCGCCCGTCGGCTTCCGTTCGATTCGCCTGTCGTTCGACGTCGAGACGACCGCGACGAAAGAGCAGCTCGACAAGTTGCTTCAGCTCACCGAGCGGTACTGCGTCGTGTACCAGACTCTATGCAGCGCCCCGACGGTCGACGTCGCCCTCCGCGCCGACGCCGCGCGGCGTTGAAAACATTCCGCCGACCGCTCAGGTCATCGAGGCGAAAGTGCAAGTCAGACTCGGTGGATCGCGATCCATCGACGATGAAGTGCAAGTCAGCCTCGGTGACTCGCGATCCACCGACGGTGGAGTGCAAGTCAGCCTCGGTGACTCGCGATCCACCGACGGTGGAGTGCAAGTCAGCCTCGGTGGATCGCGATCCACCGACGATGGAGTGCAGGTCCGCCTCGGTGGATCGCGATCCACCGACGATGGAGTGCAAGTCAGCCTCGGTGACTCGCGATCCACCGACGATGGAGTGCACGTCAGCCTCGGTGACTCGCGATCCACCGACGGTGAAGTGCAAGTCAGCCTCGGTGGATCGCGATCCACCGACGATGAAGTGCAAGTCAGCCTCGGTGGATCGCACCTCCGCTGAGCACGGCCCCATTCTTCACGCAGTCGGTCGGGCCGCGTCGCGCGCGTCACCCTTCTTCTGCTCGTAGAGCTGATCGACGAGCGTCGTGTAGGTCTCGACGACCTTGCCGAGAAGCGCTGGCAGTGGACGACTGGGCGAAGGGGTTACTGCACCAAGACGTCCGTCGGCAGACTGGTTACGTTGTCGGACGACTGCGTTATTACCAGGGTGTCGTTCGCGCGCGCGAAGACCGTTATGGACCACGATCCGCAGCTCGTCGCCTGTGCGATCGAGCCATATTGGCCCCCGTCGGTGGGATCGCCGTTGCCATTGGGGCCCTGGTTCAAAATGCTGATGTACGCGAGGGCTAGAGCGCCGCCACACCCTGCCGTGAGGGTGACGTGCTCTGCGTCCACGACCTCCACCGAGGGCGCTTCGGGCGGCGGCAAGGGCAGCGTCGGGCTGGCGCACGCGAGCACCAGGGCCACAAAGGTGGCGGCGGCGAGCCAGCGCCGAGACATTTGCAGCTTTCGTAGCACATTTCGGGCCCACCCGCTTTTCAAGGGAATACATGGTGTGCTGCCCAGGGCACGGCCAACCCAGTTGACGTTCCCAGCACACAAGGTGACTAGAGGACGAAGATTGGACCGCCCCTCTCCTTGCTGGTAGTCGGCGAAGGTGAGCCAGCGCGCCAAAGGCGATTGAATGCACTCGGTGGAGCGTTTCTGGAGGGTGCCTCGGTTCGATCGCTCCGCGTCGCTCCGTCGGGCGCACGGCTGGTGGCGGACGCGAGCGCGAATGCTCCTTATCGTGCTCGGACTGGCGTGGTTGCTGTCGGCGCGGCGGGGCAAGGACGTCGACCCTCGTGCCGCGACTCCCGAAGCGGCGCTGGCGGGCGCGCTCACGGTGCGGGGCTTTGTCTGCAGCGCGGCGGACGTGGCCTGGGTCGACCGCTCGCACGGCTTCTCGCTGACCGGCGCCGGGGAAGCTCTGGCCCTCGTGCGTGCGAGTGTAGCGGGTGAACCGAACGATCTCTATGCGGTCGAGGTGGGCCTGTCGCCTGCGGGCGCGGTGATCGACGTCGGAGACGCGTGGAACGTCACGTCCACGACCGGCGTGGACGAGTCGCGCCCGTCGCTGCGGGGCCAGGTCGCGGTGTACACGACCTCCGCGGACGACCTCGTCCGAGGGGTGCACGTGCTCGACCTCGCCGGGCGCTCGCCGGACTCGTACACGGACTTCACCCGGGTGCAGCGAGCGCAGGTCGCGCTGACCAATCTGCAGCAGACCGGGCGAGTCGCCGGCGTCGTTCGCGACACCTTCGCGCTCGATCCGGTGGCGCGGCGGGTCATAACGACCTGGCGGCGAGACGGCACGATGGAAGTGCAGGCGGACGACCACATGATCGTCATCGATCCTCTCCACGCGCGCGTGGTGTCGGGCGAGGGGTTCGTGCGGGTGGTCGCCGACGAGCGCGCGCGCCCGGGCAACCTGGTCACCTGGGGCGTGGACCGGGTTCGGGCGGTGCCGTGGATCGGCGACGAGAAGATGCAATGGGTGAAGGCCGTCGCGTTCACCGTTCTCGACAAGGCCCACGCGACCTTCGTGAGCCCGACAACCGCCGAGGACGTGCGCGACGAGCTCGGGCTGCAAGCGGCGTCCCCCTCCGCCGTCCCGGCGTTCATCGATCCCGACGTCGGCTGGCCGCCCCCGCCCATCAAGCCGGTCATCGCGCCTTCCTTGCCCGGCGAAGGGCAGTGGATCGCGCTCGACCAGGACGCCTTCATCACGCCCACGGTCAGTGGTTCGCCCCCTGCGATCGTCACGTCGTTCGTCCGTCCCGTGGCCCACCGGCAAGACGCGCGCGTCTACGTCACCCTCTGGGACGCGCGGCAGATCGCTCTGCACATGGAGGCGGGCACCGTCGAGCCGATCAGCGCCACCGGCGAGCACGGGCCAGGCATGATCCCGCGCACCCCGGAAGTGATGACGCACGTCGTGGCCGCGTTCAACGGCGGCTTCCAGGCGCAGCACGGCGAGTTCGGGATGCAGGCCAACGGCGTCGAGTACCTCCCGCCCAAGCCGTACGCCGCCACCGTGGCCGAGCTCCGCGACGGCTCCATCGGCTTCGGCGCGTGGCCGGGGTCGGGGGTGGCTCCGGACGACTTCATCGCGCTCCGGCAGAACCTGACGGCGCTCGTCGAGGACGGCAGGTACAACCCATGGGGACGCATCTGGTGGGGCGGCACTCCGCCGGGCTGGCCCGATCAGATCCACAGCGCCCGGAGCGCCATCTGCCTCACGACCGAGGGCTTCGTCGGCTACTTCTACAGCACGAGCATCTCGGCGGAGGACCTCGCCCAGGGGATGCTCGCGGCAAGGTGCTCGTTCGGCATCCACCTCGACATGAACCCGGGGCACGCGGGCTTCGAGTTCTACGACGTGGCGCGCGAGGGGCGGCTTTCGCCTCTCGGGCGGTCCCTTCAGAGCGACTGGGAGGCCGAGGGGAAGGTCTCGGGCCTTCCGGGGTACGTCTTCCGATCGCGACGCATGATCCGGGGCATGGGTCACATGCTCTTTCCTCGCTACATCCAGCGCGAGGCGCGCGACTTCTTCTACCTGACGTCGCGGGCGCTTCTCCCTGGCTTGCCCCTATCGGGCGCCACCCCCTCCGAGCCGGACGAGGGCAAGTGGCGCACGAAGGGCTTGCCTCAACACGGCTTTCCGTACGCGCTCGCGACGACGTGGGTCGCGGTGGACGCGCAGGCGCGGGGCCCGGTGAAGATGCGCGTCGTCCGCGCCGATCCGCGCACGATGACGCCGGCGACGCCCGCGGCGGCCGATGCGCCGGTGGTGCTCGCGCTCGCCGCGCCGATGAAGGGCTCGCTGGCGCTCGGCTGGACGAACGGCGCGTTCGAGATCGGGCCGAGCGCCTCGGTGAAGGACACTGTACTCGCGCGCGGCTACCCCGCGTCCGACGCACCGGCGGCGACCGCGCGCGCGGCAGCCGGCGTCCAGGGCGAGGACGGGATGCTCGCGTGGGTGGAGCTCGCGCCCGAGGTCCGCGCCGACGCGTCGACGGCGGCCGCGATGGACGCGCTCCTCGAACGGCTCGGCTGTTCGGCACGCATGACGCTGCCGGGCGACTCGCGCGCGCTCCTGGGTGGGGCGCTCGATGCCGCTGCCAATCCGCTGGCCCCACTGCCCCCGATCGCTTCGCGTCTCGTCCGCGGTCGCGCCCCGGATGCACACCCCATATTCACCGATACTCCCATCGTCTCTGCGCAGGTGTGGCAGCCCTTGCAAGCCAAGAGGGTGCGGTATTTTTACAAGCCGGCCGCAAGCGCAAGCGCCTCTCCAGCCGCCCCTCCGAGTCCAGAGGGCAGCTCCATGACGCCATGAGTCATGACGCATGCGCCTGCGGGCGCCTCGCACCACCGCGCATGATAAGCTCTCAATCGCGTCGCAGTTGGCACGAGGCCGTTGGCAAGCGGGGGCCGATGGCGCAAAGACATAACCCCCGCATCTTGGAGCTCGCGAGGGCCCCGGTTATGATGAGTTTGCGGTAGCTTCAGGAGACGCGCTCGATGGCACAAAACGAAAAAGGGGGAGCGGACCTCGACATCTTCGAGGATCTCGCAAAGAAGGGTGCTCCCCCGCGCCCGTCCTCCGGGCGAAGCGTTCCCCCGCCCCCGCCATCGCTTCGCACCGACGTGGGTAAGCGCACGCTGCTCGGCGTCACCGCACCGGCGGCGATGCCGTCGGCGCCGGGGTTTCCGCCCCCGCCGTCCAGCCCTTCGAGGCTTCCTCCACCGCCACCCGGCCGCGGCTCGCTTCCGCCCGTGGTCGCGCCGCCCTCCAAGTCCGCCGCCACGCCGGCACCGTCACCGGTCAAGGCGGCGAACTCCGTCGACGTCGACTGGGACGACGACGACGAGGCGACTCAAGTCTTCGCGGAGGAAGCCACCCACATCTTCGCCGAAGACGCGACGCACGTCCTCGACGACGACAAGACGAAGGCGATCCCGAGCGCTCCGATGCCCGCGGCCGGAATGCCAGCGCCGGTGCCCTCACGACCGAAGGCGACGCTCCTCGGGTTGACCGCGCCGCAGGGTCTCCCGGCGCCGTCGCGGCCGCCCGCCAGGTCGACGCCGCCTCCGCCTCCTGTGTCGCGCAGCCCGGGCCTACCGAGCGGCGGCTTCTCTTTCCCTCCCACGATCAATCCAGGGGGGCCTGCCCCGTCCTCCACGCAGAGGGGCCTCGGCCACGCCGGGGCAGCGCCATGGTCGTCGCTTCCTCCTCCGCCTGCGATGCCCTCGATGCAGGGCATGCCCGCGCTTCCTCGGCAGGCCTCTACCCCCGAGTACGCGACGCCGCCTCCGCGCAACATGGAAGCGACGCAGATGCTCGCCCCGCGGGTCAGCCCCGTGGGCATGCGGCTCATCATCGGGGCAGCCATCGGGCTCGCGGCCCTGGCGATCTTCCTGGTCGTCGCGCCGAGCAAGGGAAGCATCGTCATCAACGTAAGCGATCAGCACGGGTCGCCGGTCAATCGGCTCGACGTCTTCGTCGACGGCAAGAAGACGCCCTTCTGCGACACCGCTCCCTGCACCATCCCCGATCAGGGCACCGGGTCCCACGAGGTAAAGGTCCTCGTCGAGGGCTACGACGCCCCGGCCGTCCAGGCCGTGGTCGTGGAGGCCCGCAGGCCGACGAGCGCGAACTTCACGGTCGGCTCGTCGCGGGGCACGGGCATCAAGGTGTCGGGCGTGCAGGCCGGGGTGAAGCTCTACGTGGACGACAAGGAGCTCGGGCCCCTGCCCCAAGACATTCACGATCTCTCCCCGGGCGACCACGTGATCCGTGTCGCAGGGTCCGAGCGCTACCAGCCGCTCGTGCAGCACGTCACCGTCGAGAGAGACCGGGTGGAAGACCTCGGGACCATCACGCTCAAGGTGCTCAAGGGCAAGGTCACCGTCGCCCCCGGCACCGGGGGTGCCCGCGTCTACATCGTGAGCGGCTCCGACCGGCGTGAGCTCCCGATGCTTCCGATCTCGGTCGACATCGACACGACGAAGTCGTGGTCCCTCGAGGCGAGCAAACCGGGTTACGAGGATTACCGCCAGCTCATCAGCTTCGACGACGGGCAGGCCGAGAAGGCGTACACCGTGACGCTCGAGCCCAAGGGCGCCGGGAGCCCACCCCCCGCCGCGCCCGCGCCGTATTACAACCCCAGCCCCGGGCCCGTGGCCGCAGCACCCCGATCGAATCCGACGCCGGCTCCCCCGCCCGCGGCCGAGGGCGGTGAATCGTTCCTCAACATCAACTCGATACCGCCGTCGACGTGCTTCCTCGACGGACGTTCGCTCGGCAGCACGCCCCGCGTCCACGTATCGGTCAAGCCGGGTGCGCACACCGTGAAGTTCGTCGACTCCGACGACGGGCTGACGAAGACCATCTTCGTCTCCGTCGGCGCCGGGGAGACGAAGCCCGCCGTCACGAAGCTCAACTAGCATCGACATGTGACGCGACGCACGGAGGCGCTCGTCCTTGCCGCGATCGTCGTCGCGGTCTCTCTGCCCTTCGCTTCCTCCGTCGCGTTCGGTTTCACGTTCGACGACGCGAACACGATCCTCCGGCACCGGGGTGTGGCCGGCCCTCTGTCGGTCGACGACCTCTTGCTCCGTGACTTCTGGGGACGGAGCTACGTCAACACGATCGGCAGCTGGCGGCCCGTGGTCACGCTCGGCTACTGGGTCGACTGGCACCTGGGCCGCGGCCAACCTTGGCTCTTCCACCTGCACAACCTCGGCCTCTACGCGGCCCTCGTCGTCGTGCAGGCGCTCTTCCTCCGGCGCTTCTTCGGAGACGCGCTCGGCCAGGTTTCGCGGCTCGTCGCCGTCGGCACCGCCGGCGCTCTCGCCATCCACGCCGACGTCGTCCCGAGCGCGACCGGGCGTGCGGAGATCGTGGCGGCGTTGTTCGGGCTCCTGGCGCTGCTTGCACCCCTGCGAGAGCACGGACCGTTGCGCGTTCGCGAGGTCTTGCTGACCACGGGGGCCTGCATTCTCGCCGCTGGGGCCAAGGAATCGGCTCTTCCGGTGGCACTACTCTCGCCGTTGCTCGCGTATCGATGGCATGCGGCCCGCGGTACCGATCGCCGCAGCGCAATGGTCGCCCTCGCGGCCGCGAACACCCTGGCCCTCGCCGGGATCGTGGCCTTTCGTGTCCTCCGGATGCCCTGGTGGGACCTGGGCCCCGAGCGCGCGACCGAGAACTCGCTCCTGGCGGCCAGCCCCGGGGTTCGCCTCGCGGGCGCCGCGGAGGTGCTCGTCGGCTACCTGCAGCGCCTGGTCTGGCCCGCTCGACTCGCTCCCGACTACAGCTACGCGGGGATCGTCCCGGGCCACGCGCCCGTGCTCGCGGCGATCGGCGTGGCCGTCGCCGGGCTCGCGTTCGCCGTGGGACTCCTGAACTGGAAGCGTCCGCCCGGCCTGAGCGACGCTGCGATTGGTTTTGCCGCGTCGTATGTCGTGGTGTCGAGCGCGATCGTCCCGGCGAGCGCCATTGCCGACCGCCTCTTCTTCTTCCCCTCGTTCTGGGCCGTGACCCTGGTGGCGCTCGCCGTTCAGCGACTGGGAGTCCGACGGCGGATGCTGGCGGGCGCCGTGTCGGTGGCCTTCGCGTGTGCGCAGGCGTTCGCCGCGGCGCTCGACACCCCGCGCTGGCGGGACGACGTGTCGCTATTCACCTCGGCCATCGACGCCCGACCGACCGTCGTTCGCTCCCGTCGAAACCTGGCGCAGGCCCTGGCCGATGCCGGCCGCCTCGAGGACGCGGCGTGGCAGCTCACGGTGGCGAACGCGATCCTGGATCGCTACCCGATGCCGCTGCCCGCCGACGCGTTCCCCACGCGATGGGATCGCGAGCCGATCGGCGCTCGACTCGACCGACTCCGGCTGAGAATCGGGCCGTCGGCCATGAGCCAAGACGTTCGGCGAGCGGCCGCGACCTTCCGTCACTGGGGAAATGACGACGTCGCGGCCCTCCTCGACACGTGGTCCGGCGGGGGGTGAGCGCCGTCGTCGCCCGCAAAGGATGTTAGGGTCGCGCTCCCGGGATGCGCGAACGGCGGAGGCCCCCCTTTGGCGTGCTCTTCCCCGCGGCATTCGTCCTAACCACCGCGGCACTCGTCCTGGTCTTCCGCGGCGGCGCGTCCGCGAACCCGGTCTCGCGGGCGCTCACCGTGCTCGCCATCGTGGAGGATGGGTCCCTGCGCGCCGATCGTTGGTTCGATCTGACCGTCGACAAGGCCATCATCGGCGGCCACGCCTACAGCGACAAGCCACCTCTTTCGAGCTTCGTCGTCCTGCCCTTCTATTGGCTGTGGCGCACCCTCGACCGAGGACCGTTCACGGTCGGCGACGTCGACGTCGTCGTCTACATCGGTGACGTCGTCGCCGCAGCGATTCCCTTCGGCATGTTCGTCCTCCTCCTCCAGCGACGCGCCGCGGCGGGGCTTCCGGCGCGCGAAGCCGTATGGGTCGCGCTTCTGGCGGCGTTCGGGACTCCCCTTCTCAGCTACGGATCCACCTACTTCGGTCATATGCTCTCGGGGACCCTCTTCGTCTTCGCGTACCACGCGGCGACGGGCGCTGGCGGCGCGCGCGATCCCCGCCGGTCGGCGGTCGTGGCGGGCGTCCTTTCGGGGCTCGGCGTGATGACCGAGCTCACGATCTGGATCGGCGTCGTGTCGCTCGCCGTCTTCCTGGTGACCCGCCCGAACGGCAGGCGCCTCGCCGCCTATTACGTCGCCGGCGGGGTGCCGTGCGCGCTCGCGCTCACGGCGTACAACGTGTGCATCACCGGCTCGCCGCTCGACTGGGCGTACGCGCACGTCACGTCGACCTTCTACAACCCGACGCCGCTCCGGATCGATCTCTCCACGGTGGCGGTCGCGCGCGACCTTCTCGTCAGCGAGTACCGAGGGCTGCTGTGGTACGCGCCTGCGCTCCTCGTCCTCGCGCCGCTCGCGTACGTGAACGCCGCGCCGCGAGGGCGACGCTGGCTGCTCGCCGGCTTCACGGGAGCCCACTTCGTCTTCGTGGCGTCGTACTGGATGTGGGCCGGCGGATGGTGCATCGGGCCGCGCCACCTGACACCGGTGGTGATGGTGCTCCTCTACGAGGGAGTGGGCGCGCTCGCACGCTGCGCCGCGGGCTGGCGGCGGGCGTTCGCCTGTTTGGCGTCGCTTGGACTGGCTGGCAACCTCCTCGCCGTCGCGACGAATCCCAGGATCGAAGGTTCACGGCATCCGTTCCGGGACCTGTACTGGCCCGCGTTCTCGAGAGCCGAGATGACCCCCGACAGCGTGTTTCGCGCCCTCGGCCTGACGTGGGGGCGCGGGACCGTCTACGCGTGGTGCGTGCTCTTCGTGGCCACCGCGGCTCTCCTCGCGTGGGGAGCGAAGCACGAACGGACCCGGAGCGCGGTCTCCTAGAGTGGGCAAGCGGGACCGGCGATACCCCTTTTGGTATCCTCGCATTGGAGAATGCTGAAAGCCGCACCCGGTTCCCGCATTCTCGTCGTCGACGACGAGCCCGGCCTGCGCGACATGCTGGCGATACTCTTCCGGCGCGAGGGGCTCGACGTCGTGCTCGCCCCCGGGTTTGCGACGGCGCGAGAGGCGGTGGCGCACGCGCCGGAGCCGTACGCCATCGTCCTCACCGACCTCTTGATGCCCGACGGTAGCGGGATCGATCTGCTCACCCTAGTGAAGCGCCGCACGGCGCACACGGAGGTGATCATGATGACGGCCCACGGTGACGTGGACACCGCCGTCGAGGCCATGAAGCGGGGCGCCTACGACTTCGTGACGAAGCCGTTCGCGACCGGCGAGATTCGCGCGCTGGTCCAGAAGGCGCTCGAGAAGCGCTCGCTTCTCGCCGAGAACGAGAAGCTTCGAGCCGAGCTCCTCCGCGAGCGGGGCCACGAGCTCGTTGGCCACTCGGAGGCGATGCGGCGCGTCCTCGACGTCGTTCAGCGCGATTGCGGGCGCTCGCACGACGGTGCTCATCACCGGGGAGAGCGGCACGGGAAAGGAACGCGTCGCGCGGGCGATCCACGAGGCGAGCGACCGCCGCGACAAGCCATTCCTCGTCGTCAACTGCGGGGCGATCCCGGACACTCTCATCGACGCCGAGCTGTTCGGACACGAGAAGGGTGCCTTCACCGGCGCGGTATCCCATCGCCTCGGGTTGTTCCGCGAGGCGGACGGCGGGACCCTCGTCCTCGACGAGATCGCCGAGCTGCCGCTGGCGCTGCAGGTCAAGCTGCTGCGCGTCCTCCAGGAGAGAAAAGTTCGCGGCGTCGGTTCGGCGACCGAAGTCCCCGTGGACGTCCATGTGCTCGCGGCGACGAACAGGAACGTCGAAGACGACGTGCGCGACGGGCGCTTTCGACAGGACCTCTACTACCGGCTCAACGTCATCCGCGTCGAAGTGCCTGCCCTCCGCGAGCGCACCGAGGACATCCGCCCCCTCGCCGAGTACTTTCTCTTGAGATGCGCGGCCGAGCAGGGCAAAGACATCCGCGTCCTTTCGCCAGACGCGCTCCGCGCCCTGGAGCGATACGCCTTCCCGGGCAACGTGCGCGAGCTGGAGAACATCATCGAGCGCGCGGTCGCGCTCGCGACGGGCCCGACCATCGGTCTCGGTGATCTGCCCCGCGAGGTCTCGGGGGCGACCTCATTGCCCACGCCGTCGCTCGTGGGCCTGCCGGACGAGGGCTGCAATCTGGACGACGTACTCGGCGAGGTCGAGCGGAGGATGGTGCTTCAGGCGCTGGAGAGGTCGGGGGGTGTGCGCACACAGGCCGCGAAGCTCCTGGGGGTGACGCTGCGAAGCCTCCGCTACCGGCTCCAGAAGCACGCGCTCGGCGAGGGCGATGACGACGGAGCCGAGACCGACGGGCCGCCCAGCCGGCCCGCGGGGCCTACTTAGTGAGCGGGACGGCGGCCCGGCGGGGCCGCGAAACGTCGGTCGAGATTGACCCCAAGGTGACGAAAATTGTCATCGGCTCCTTTGGCCGGGGCTGCCCCTTCGTAGGATAATCGCGAAACTCCCCGACTTTCTGCAGGGAGCGCCCCTCGGGGCAAGGAGGCATTTGCATGGCACGACGACTGCACAAGACCCTCTTCGTGGCTCATCGCTCACGTGGGTTCACGCTCGTCGAAATGATGATCGTGGTCGTCATCGTGAGCATCCTCGCCACCCTCTCGGTGCTTGGCTACCGCAAGCTCGTTCAGTCGGCCCACGTGTCGGAAGCGACCAGCATGGTGAACAACATTCGAGTCGCGCAGGAGGCTTATCACGCGGAGACGCAGAGCTACGCCAACTGCACCGCTGACCTGGTATCGGCGACGTCCTGGTACCCGAAGCAATCCGTCTACGGCGTGTTGACGCAGTGGGGCGCGGCCTGCACTGCCTGCAACGCGGGCTACGACATCTCGCAGGTGCTGCCTGTACACGTCGATGGTCCTGTCCTCTTCGGCTATGCGACGATCGCGGGCAGCGCGGGCACCTCGGGGACGGCGATCCCCAACAACTGCAACATCTCCAGTCTGACGACGCCGGCGACTGATTGGTACGGAATCGCCGCCGAGGCGGATCTCGACGGGGTGGCCAGCACGCACACGGACGTCTGCGGGTTTTCGTGGACCAACCAAGTCTTCGTTTACAACGAGGGGTTGTAGCGAGAACTGAACATGTCACGAGGGAAAGGACAGAAACATGAGTCGATGGATTCGTAAGGCCAAACGGGGATTCACACTGATCGAGCTGATGATCGTCGTCGCGATCATTGGTGTTCTGGCGGTTCTCGCCATCTACGGCGTCCGCAAGTACATCGCGAACGCCAAGTCGGCCGAAGCGCGCAACTCGCTTGGTCAGATCGCCAAGGACTCGGCGACCGCGGTCGAGCGCGAGAAGGGCTCCACGGCGATCGTCGCCGTCGGCGCGCAGTCGACGATCATGCGGGCGTTCTGCTCCTCGGCGACGGCCACCGTGCCCACCAGCGTGCCCGTGGCGCAGAAGTACCAGTCGCAGATCTCGGACTGGAACGCGGGCGCAGGCGACACCGGTTGGCAGTGCCTCAAGTTCTCGCTGGAAGAGCCGCAGTACTATATGTACGGCTACACCTCGACCGCCACCAACGCGGCCAGCGGAAACTTCAACGCCGTTGCCAACGGCGACCTGAACGGGAACGGTGTTCTCTCCACGTTCTCCATCAGCGGCCTCGCCTACAGCGGCGCGGTCGCGATCTCGCCGAACATCCAGGAAACCAACCCAGAAGAGTGACCTTGTCACGCGTGGCAAAGCGGTCGGCCATCAGCGCCGGCCGCTTTGCGCGTTTGTGGCCCTTGCCATGACTGCTCTTGCGTCTGTCAGCCGAGCCGAGCGGCTCGCCCCGTGGCTCGGGGGCCTGCTCCTGGTTTTCCCGATTCTGATTGTGAAGTATCCGCCGATGGCCGACCTGCCTTTGCACGAGGCCAGCGTCGGCCTTCTGCGTCACTGGGGCGACCCGCAGTTCGCCCCACGGTCGATCTACTTTCTCAATCTGGGCCATTCCAATCAGCTCTTTTCGCTCCTGGTCCTGGCGCTCACCTACGTCATGCCGATCGCGTGGGCGAGCAAGGTCGTCGTGGCGGCGTCGATCGTCGCCCTTTCCGTCGCGGCGGCGCACTTCGCCGATCATGTGGGCGCGCCGCGCTGGACGGCTCTGCTCGTGGCGCCGGTCGGGCTTGGCTGGCTCTTCTTCTGGGGCCTCATTCAGAACATCGTCGGCCTCGCGGCGCTTCTCGCGCTCCTCCCGGCGATCGACCGCTTTGCCGCGCGTCCAACGTGGCGCGGCGTTTGGGCGATGTGCGGGGCGATGGTCTTGCTCCACTTTGCGCATCAGGCGATGCAGATCGTCGCGTGCATGGCGCTCGTCCTGTGCAGCATCGGCTTGCCCATGGGCGACAGGAAGCTGGCCATGCGTGCCTCGCCCATCATTTTCAGCAGCGCGCTCGTGTACGCCGCGACGCGATACGCATGGCATTTCGCCGGGCCCAGACACCAGGGCATGCCGCTCTTCGAGTGGACGGCAGTGTCCTACAAGCTCCTTACCATCCCCGGCGTCCTCTTCGCCGGCTACGAAGCCTACATCCGTCACCTCATCATGGCGCTGGCCATCTTGCCGGTGGTGTTCTTCCTCATCGAGCGAATCCGCCATCGCCAGAGAGACGTCCACACGTTCGCGCAGCGCGTGCATGCGTGGAGGTTCGATCTCCTCGCCCTCGTCCTCCTCGGTCTGTATCTGGCGGCTCCGGCGACTGTCCGGAGCACGACCCTCGTCTACCATCGCTTCCTGCCACCGGCCTGGGCTGTCTTCGCGATCACCGCGGCAACCCACACTCGAACGATCGGGAGGTTTCCTCGCGCGCTTTGCGCCGTATTGCCGGTCGCGTCGCTCCTCGTCGGGTGGCCGACCTTCGCCGATAGCGACCACATTTACTCCGAGCTCGACGTGCTCATGCCGCGCATGAAGCAGGGCTCCGCCGTGATGGCGCTCAACCTGGACCAACCGTCGAATCGCCTCTGGGGCCCGATGGTCATGATGGGACACGTGGTGGCCGTCTTGGGTGGGCGAAGCCTGTTCGATTACACTCAGTCTCCTGTGTCCCCGGTCTCGCAGTATCCGAACAAACAGTGGGTCGAGCCCATCACCCGAATGGAGACTCACCCCTACGAGATGCGCCCGGCCTGGGACTTCACGAGGTTCCGCTACCTCCTCCTCTCGACGCCGAAGCAGACGATCGGCGCCGCCTTGACTCTGGCACTCAGGAACGATGCGGTCCTCATCGGCGTAGAGGGTGACCTCTACTTGTTCGAATCCAGGTTGCCCCTCGTCCCCATCGACGCCGATGACGCGCCGCTGCCAACGCCCCACCCTTCTACGCTGCTGAGGAAGCTCGACATCGCGTCCCGGGAGCTAGAGGAGATCGACCACGCGGCGTCTGCCGCGAACGCCTCGCCATGACGCACCCGAGACGCCGTTGACCTCCGTTCGCCAGAGGGTCCGCCATGCGGTCGTCGTGGGCGTAAGCTCGGGGGTCGGCAAGCTTCTGACCAGTGCCCTCAGCGCAGAGGACGTCGTCGTGTCGACGGTCGGGAGGAGTGCTCCCCCGCGAGGCGAGGCCTGGCACCGCCGTTGTGCCGACCTTGCCTCCCTCGATTGGCCAGAAGTGTACGCGGACGCGGAGAGCCATGTCGGCATGCCCATCGACGCCATCGTGTATGTCGCGGGCGACGCGACGTTCGGCCGGGCGTCCTCGATTCCGATGACGCGCGCGCGGCATTTGTTCGAGGCGAACTATTGGGGCCCCGTCCGTGCCGCCACCGCGGCGGAGCAGCTCTGGGTCGAACCACGGGTGGGTACGTTCGTATCCGTCTCGTCAATCTCGGCCCGGCGCGCGGTCCCGTTCGAGGCGCACTACTGCGCCAGCAAAGCGGCGTGCGCCCGATTTCTCGACGCTCTCGGGCTCGAGCACCCGGAGGGGCGGCTGCGTTTCACGTCCGTCTATCCGGGTCGGCTACGCACGGCCTTCCGCGCCAAGGCCGATTGGTACGGCGCATCGCCGGATCCTGCGCCCACCGAGGGCAGCGATCCGGCCATCGTGGTCGACGCCATCCTGCGCGTGCTCGCGGGACGCACGTGGTTGCGGGTGCTCGGGACCCGTGAGAGAGCCATCGATCTCGTCGATCGCGTGAGTCCCTCGCTCTACGATCGCCTGATTCTTCGCGGCCGGGTCCAGAGGGCCCTCGGTCGAAGCAAAATAGGGAAAGAGTAACCGGCAGCGGCCCGCTCAGGCCTCGAGAAAGGCGTCGAAGATACTTCGGCCGAAGGCGGCCGGATCGATGGCGAGGTGCGCCAGGCACGGCTGCCAGTCGTACGCGTTGTCCAGGCCGAGCATCGCCGCGACCGCCACCCGGCCCGGGAGCTCCCGGCCCGTGCGCCTCTGCCATCCACGCGTGGCGCGTGCCACGAGTCCGATCGGAACGGGCAGCGGCGCCGCCTTCGGACCGGCCGCCAGGTACGCGGCGTTGAGCTCGGCCGACGTCAGGACGAAGGGATCGGCGACCACGAAGACGGACGTCGCGGACGGCGGCGGCGCGGCGATCAACCCTTCGAGTACGCGCCGAAAGAGATCGAGGTGCAAGAGGTGCTGCCGAGTACCTCCCGGCGAAAGGGAGGCCCGCACTCCACGCCGGGCGAGATCCCGTAAGGTCACGAGCACCCCACCAGCTCCAGGGCCGTAGATGATGGAGGGACGCAAGACCGTCAGCGCCACCCCCCGCTCCGAGCTCACGGCCCGGGCGGCGTGCTCCGCCGCGAGCTTGGCCCACGCATAAGGCGGAACGGGGAAGGTGTCCGGCCGCGGCGCGGTCGACGCCGAGACCTCCCCGCGTCCCGCGCCGTAGATGGCCGCGCTGCTGATGAAGACGAGGTGGCCGCCGGGGCGCATCGAACGCGCCACCCGCGTGGCCGTGCCGACGTGTTCCCGGAGGTAGTCGCCCCACGCCAGCCCGGGGTGGACACGCGGGCCCGCACCGTCGATCACGACGTCGAAGCCCGCAAGCTCGGGGATCGGGTCGTCGTCCGAAAGGTCGGGGCATCGCAGCGGGAAGGGCTGCGCCCCCAGCGTCGGGGCGAGGGAGGCTCCTAGAGCGCCGTCCGCCCCCACCCATGCGACCGAGCGTCGAATGCTCAAGCGAGACCCCGGGCGACGCACCAGCTGACGGCGCGCCTCATTCCCTCGTCGAGCCCTACGCGCGGCACGTACCCCAAATCGCGCCTTGCGTGGTCGATGCTGAGCAGGCGGCGGCCGCACATCGACGCGAGCCGATGAAGTGTGAAGGGTGGCTCACGTCCAAAATCTTCGCGCCCGTCTCGACGGCGGCGATCGCGGGCCACGCCAACGCCCGCGGGATCGTGACGCCGCCACGTTTGCGCCCAAGGGCTTGCGCAATCGCCGCCACGATGTCCGCAAAACGATACGAATCGGAGTCGCTGACGATGTACGTCTGCCCCGGCGCGTGAGGATGCTCGGCCGCAGCCATCGCCGCATCGACGACGTCCGACACGAAGACCCAAGGCATCAGCCCGTGGCCGCCGCCGAACATCGGAACGAGCCCGCGACGCGTAAGGCGGACGAGCCGAGGAATCTCCGAGCGAACGTCTCCCGGCCCGTAGATCTGTGAAGGGCGCAGCACGACGACTGGCGTACCGTCGCGCCGGTAGGCATCGATGGCGACGCGCTCGCTCTCGTACTTGGCGACTTCGTGCGGCGTCTCCGGTCTGCACGGCGACGACTCGTCGAGCCGCACGTCGAGCTGCACCCCCATCGACGAGATGCTGGAGAAATGAACGACGCGCCGGACGCGGGCGCCCCGCGCCCCTCGAAGCACCGTCTCCAGGGGGGCGACGTTCGCCGCGCGGAGCAGGTCGAGCCCCTCCTGGCTGGCGGTCGAGACCTTCCCGCCGCCGGCGAGATGGAATACTCGCTCAGCCCCCTCGAGGGCGTCGGAGACGAACCTTTCGTCCAGCAAGCTTCCCGATCGTACTTCCACGCCCGCCCGTTCGAGGGCGGACGCGCGGCCGAGATCGCGTACGAGGCATCGGACGGCGCGGCCCCGGGCGACGAGGGCGTCGACGAGGTGCGGCCCGACGAAGCCGGTCGCTCCGGTGACGACGTCCATTCATGCGCCCCACATCGCGCCGACGATGTGCGCAAAACGTCGCTTCACGAAGGATGGAACGAAGCGCTCTCCCGAACAATAGGCGTCCAGGATCCGCATGGCGACGGCTTCCGCCACGCCCGATGAGGCGCGCGCGCGCTGCTCTTTGCTGCGCGCGATGCCCGGAGGGAACGGAGGCATGTCGACGTACCCCAAGCGCGCGCCTTTGAAGAGCGCCTCGAGCTCGCGTCTCGAGAAGCCCCCGAGACCGCTTATCTCGAGGTGAGAAGCGTTCTCCGCGTTGGGAACGAAGAGGGCACCGATGGGGCCGAGGGAGCGCAGCGCGCTCACGAACACGGGTTGCGCGGACGCTGGAATCCGCTGGAGGACCTCGCACGACAGGACGACATCGTGCGGCTCGACGCTGGACAGCGCCGATAGGGACTCCAGCCGACGGTATTCGACTCGGAGACCCTGCAGGTGGCCCGCTCGCTTTACCGCCTCGATTCCTCTCTCCGCACGATGGATGGCCTCCGGTCGATCATCGACGACATTGAGCCGGGCGCCATGGCGGTGAGCGAGGATCGCGAAGTCCAAGCTCGTCCCGTACCTCTCGGGCAAGCCGGCGACGAGCATCCGCGCGCCCTGGCTGCCCGCCTGACGGGCGAGGTCGGAGAGCCGCGAGACGATGGGCCGGATGAAATCGGCCTTGGCGATGTACTCGTAGGCGGTGCCGACCCCTTCTCCTTCGGCAAGTGCATACGGATAAAGCGCCTTGATCGTGTCCTTCATCGGCCGACCACTATACGTCGTGCGATCTCCCGCGGGCTCCCCTCTTCTGCCGTCCGAAGCCGACGACGAGCCTGGGGCGTACGGGGCGCGGTATCGACGACGAACGCATGCAAATGGGCCGCGCGGCGGACCAAGGCGCCGAGGGGCCCGCGAAGGGCCGCCGACGAGACGGCGTCGCCCCGCAAGCGAGCGATGGACGCAACGACGCGCGGGATGACGAGGTACTCGTGCTCGCGAACCCGTCCGACGTCCCAGAGCACGGGGGCCAGAGAGAGCGTCTCCCGGCCGCCGCTCCCCGTGCGCGGCGACCCAATCCGCTCTGGGTTGGGAACGATGACGATGAGGACCTTGCGAGCGAGCCCCGCGAGCGACCTCAAGTGGCGATCCGGGTTCACGGCCTGCGACGAGGCGTCGAAGGACACCACGAGGTCCGACGGGGTCAGCCCGTCGAGCGCGCCCTTCTTGATCTCGAGCCTCGTCTCGACGGCGTATGCCGTGGCGATTCGCTCCACCAGCCACGTGACGGCCTCGCGCTCGCGTGTCTTCGTCTCACCGTGGCGCACGTCACGCCTGTCGATCGCCGGAGAGGCGGACGTCGGCCATGTGGACGCCCACGCGGACGAGCGAGCGGGGGTCGAGCAGCAGGTTCGTGTAACTCGCGTTCGCCAGCGGGCAGGCGCAAGCGTGGGCGCGCACGCTCTTGCGGAACGCATCGGCGGGGGCCCCGAGCCAGACGGCGCCGAAATCGTATCCGTGGTCGCGGACGTTGCCCATCGACTCGGCGCGCACGCAGCAACCCCAAACGTGCCCGTCGGGCGCCAGATGGGCGCTCGCCCAGCCCGCATAGCAGTCGATCACCTGACGCTTCTCCTCCAGGATTCGCGCGGCGAGCTCGTAGTACTCGAGGCGAAGCGACTCGACCAGACGCGCGACCGGGTGGCCCGAACGATTGCCACGGATGGTGTTGCTGAGGTGTGCCACGGCGCGACGGAAGTCCGCAGGGTCGGGCGTGATGTCCTTGTGCATCGTCTTGAGCTCGACGCGATTCTCGGCAACCTCGGCGATGTACGAGTCCGGCCGAAAGATGGCTCGCGCTTCGCGTTCGATCTCCGGGATTCGCTCGACGTTCAGCTTCGAGATGACCGTGTGGACGCCGAGGACCACGTGGGAATACGTCTTCTTCAGATCGTGGATCAGCTCGCTCACGAGGAGGAGCTTCTCGAAATTGCGATCGGCCCCTCGGATTTCGTCGTGGGCCTTGCCGATCTCGTCGACGGACAGGTTGAGGACGAGCTGCGACCCGACGGTGTGGTGGGCGATTTTCGGGAGGAGCTGGAAGATCCGCTCGGTGATGACGCCGTTCATCGGGATGTTCACGATGCTCGGCTCGATCTGCTCGCGCACGAGGCGCACGATCTCGTCCAGATCCGCGCGGACGAACTGATCACCACCGGAAAGGGTCACCCATACAGGGACCTTGCGGAGCGTCGGGAATACGCGGCCGTACTCGTCGACGGAGAGATCGTCCACCTTCTTCTGCCAGATGTCGCACGTCGCGCACCGCGACGGGCACGAGTACGTCACGGACACCGTGAGGTTGACCGGGAGCTGCGGTCGCCGTCCCGTAGCGTGCTCGGCCCTGTATCCCGCCAGCCGCGCGAGCAGGGGAACCTTCTTCATGGGTGCCTCTCGGGCGGATCCGGGCGCGCCGAAAGGCGCCCCCTGCGCTCCTTGAGAACGACGCCGTTCGTCTTGGTGTCCAGGGCCTTGGTGGACTCGAGCACCCGCCATGTGCGGTGCTTGCCGCCGACGACGCGCGCGTCCCAGAAGCCGAGGGCGCGAGCGCCAACCTCCACGCCGATGGCCGCGGCCAGCGCCAGCCTGCCGAAGCGGTCCTCGCTCCTCGCGGTGTCGAGGGCGGCCTTACCGAGGAGACCGCGATCGAGCGTGGCCACGTCGTACCCGAACGCGAACTCGAGCCAGTAGTGGCCGCGCGCGATGCGGCGACGTTGCTCGAAGTATTCGCCGATGGTGTCCGGACCGTGGTTGGTCACGAGCGCGTCGGGGACGTAGCCGAGCTTGTAGCCTTTGGCCCGCACGATGTCCTCGATCGAGGCCTCGTCGACGACGGACAGCTCGCTGACGTACTCGACCAGGATGCGATCGGAACGCGACGATCTCGCCCATCTTCGGGACTTCGAGCGAGACGCGGTGGTGCATCTCCCACAAGAGCTTGACCATTCGCCCGACGAGCCGACCGCCGTCGTTGTTCGGCACCGGGCGACCGCCCACCATACCTACGTCCGCGTGGTCGCGAAGGAAGAGGACCATCTTCTCGATGACGTCCCGTGCGATGTCCAGATCGGCACTGCAGACCACGGTGACCTCTGCCCGAGGATCGCGGATCTTCAGGTACGCGTTGATGGCGGCGACCTTGCCCGCCCTGCGCTCCTGGACATGAACGTGCACCCCCGGTCGGCCGCGGCCCACGTCGCGGGCCAGGTCCGCGGTGTCGTCCGTGCATCCGCTCGCGACGACCACGATCTCTACGATCCGGACGACCCTCGTCTCCTGTTCGAGGAGGGAGTTGAGCAGCCGGCGGATGTTCGCCGCTTCGTTGTACGCCGGGACGACGATGGAGACGTTCATGGCTCGGTCGAGGGGGGGTTCGCCGCCGCACGACCCGCGGACGTGCGTGTGCGCGCGACGTAAAGGATCGCGCCGACGACTCCTGAAATGTACCAGAAGATCCGGAACATGAGGCACACTCCGAGGGCCGCGCCCGCCGCGATCCCCGCGAGGCCGAAGAAGTACACGTAGGCCGCGTCCGCGGTACCGAGCGCGCCCGGCAGAGCCGGCACGGCCGAGACGATGAAGGCCATCGTCGTGCCGACGTATACCCACTTTTCCTGGGTCGGCACCGCGCCGAGAGCCGCGATGAGGCCACGGATGATGAAGAGCTGGCTCGCGGCCACGACCACGCTCATCGCCGCGGCGCGAGCGATGGCGCCCGGCGCACGAGGATCGCGCGCGTAGTCGAGAACCGGGCCGATGAGACGCCCCGCCCGACCCTCGGTCAGCGAGCGAACGCGACGAAGTGGCGCGTGCCTCAGGAGGACCAAGGCCGCCACGAAGCCGACCGGTATCCCCGCCAGCACGACCACGAGCGACCCGGCGTTCGCGCCACCCCAAGCGAATCCGAGGACGGCAGCGAGCCCGGCGATGAACGACAGCCCAAGCCCGCGATCGAGCAGGACGGATGCGACGACGATCGCCACCGGCGACCGACCTTGACCGGCGCGAGTCGGACGCGCGACCACGGAGGCGATCCGCAACGCGTCGCCGCCGATTCCGCCAGGCAGAAGGACCCCCCCGGCCTGCGCCTCGATGGATATTCGCCACACTTCGGTGAGGCGTAGATCGACGCCAGCGAAACCGAGAAGGGCCCGCCAGCGGGCCGCCCAGGCGAGCGTCCCAAGAGCGTAGACGCCGAGCAGGGCCACGATCACTCCTAGACGCGCGCGCGCCAGGGTCGACACCACACCTGGCTCGCACCTGAGCTGCGAGCACTCCGCCGCGTCGACGCGAACGTCGCCGCTCGCCAGGTGCAGCAAACAGCCCGCTGTGTCCCTCGTGACCGCGACACGGGTCGACTTCGGAGCGCGAGGATCCCAGCAGCGGTCACGCACTGGCACCGCCCATGCGACGAAGGCGAGGGCAGCGAGCGCCAACGCCCACGAGAGAACGCGTCGCCATCGGCCCGCCATCGCGGGCCCTTATAGCGCAGTCGCATGCCGGCGGCGCTGCCTCGCACGTGGTAAAATCCGGACTCGTGCAATGACGCTTCTCTCGAGTCGGCCGCGCTCCCGAGCCAGACGCTTGACGGCCATCGAGCTCGCCATCGCGTTCGCGTTGGTCGGCTCGCTGCTCGCGGTGGCCATTCCGTCGTTCGTCCGCGAGGTGCATGCCTCGAGGCTCGTGGAGCCCATCGACGGCCTCCAGCGCATCGGTGCCTCGGCAATCTCGTACGCCCGGGTCCAGCCCGTTGCGCACGCCTTTCCGCCCAGCGCGCCAATGACTCCCGCCGTTCCGCCGCGCGGACGGTGCCAGGCCGACGCCCCGGATGCCTGGGACAACCCGACCTGGCTGGCCCTCGACTTTCGCCCGGTGCCCATCGGGCGACCCCACTGCTTTGCCTTCGCGTTCGACAGCTCTCTCGCACCCGTGAGGAGCACGTTCAAGGCTCACGCCCACGGCGACCTCGACGGCGACGGGATCGCCAGCGCGTTTCAGATTTCGGGTCAGGCTTCGGAAGGCGACCCCCGCGGACCGACGCTCGACCCGGGGATGCTGGTCGACTCGGAGGTCGAGTGACCCGGTCGACGATCGGCGCCGTTCTTCTCTTCCTCGGTTGCGCCTCGGGCGTGGCGGTCACGCAGCCGAGGCTTGCGGCGACGGCACACGATGTCCGGGACCGCGAAGACGTTTACCCGCTCCCCCCTCCGCCGCAGCTCCACCTCGCGACGCTCGGCTGGGATTCGGCGGTCGTCGACATGCTCTGGGCCGGGCTCCTTGTGGCGTACGGCACGCACTGGTCGGAGCACAGGGACTTCAAGGGCATTCCCCGCTACGTGGACGCCATCCTGGAACTCGAGCCGACCTATGCTCCGGTCTACCGCTTCGTGGACACGCTGCTCGCCTACCGTCCGCTGCAAGGGACCGACGAGGACGTCCGTCTCGCGCGTCGCTACCTCGAGCAAGGCACCCGCGAGCGCCCGGAGGACCAGCGCTTGTGGATGCGATACGGCCAGTTCCTCGCGTTCATAGCTCCTTCGTTTCTACGAGACCACGCCGACGCGGATGCGTGGCGACGGGACGGCGCCAGCGCCATGGGGCACGCCGTGGAGCTCGGCGCGGACGCCGACAACGCGCTGTCTGCGGCCACGCTGCTGACGAACGCAGGGGCCACGCAAGAGGCTATCCGCTACCTCGAGCACGCGTACGCCTTCACCGAGCACCCCGCGATGATGGACGTGCACGAGGCGATCGGGCGCAAGCTCGCCACGCTTCAAGTGACGGCAATGCGGGACGCCGCCGACGCTGCGGCCCGAGCCGTCGACGCGCGGTGGAAACGCGAGATGCCGTCGGTCTCGAGGAGCATGTATCTCTTGCTGGGTCCCGTGCCGGACCCCGCGCGCTGCGCAGGTCCAGCCGCCGACGACGACGCAGCATGCGCGCGCGATTGGGTAACGGCGGTCGCCGATCAACCTCCCTGAACGCGGGCAGGTCACGGCTTCCGGGCGTTCTCGGTTCTCGCCCGGGCTAGCGCCTCGAGCCGGGCTCGCACCGACTGCTCGCCATCCGACGTCGGCTCCCGCGCAAGCACGGACTCGACGGCAAAAGTCGACTCGAAGAGCAGCCAGCCGCCCGAACGCGCGAGCAGTCGCGCCTCAGGGAGGAGCGCATTCACCACGTCTTGCTCCTGGTCCGGAACCGTCCAGGCGAGCACGTAGCGATAGCGTCGGAGGTCGAACGCAGGCTCGAGCGACAACGAGTCGCTGGCCATGCGAGAGAGAGAGTCTTCCCAGCGGTGGTCAGGGGCGATGATCACGGGCGGGATGGGCGAGCCCTCGGTGAAGGAGGCCGCCATTCGGCCCCCGCGCTCGGACGCGGCGCGAGCGGCCGCGCCTGCGACGGTGAAGACGAGCCATCGACGAGGGCCGCCCGCCACGTCGAGGGTCGCGATCGCGCTGCCTGGCGCGAGACGCCCGAGAATCGCGTCCAGGTCCGAGTAAACGGCGCCGGTGGCGGCCATCTCTGGCCTTACGAGCGCGAGGATGGCGACGACCGCAAGGACCGAGCCTGCGCGCAGCGCGAAGGGCATCGGAAACGGCCGGCGCGGTGCCAGGGCGACGGCCAGTAACGCGACCCCAGGCGTCAGGAAACGCGCGTGCAACCACATCGCTCCCGCGAAGGCAAATGGGACCTCGAAGTAAAGAGCGATGAGGATCGTCCCAAGCACCTCGAATCGGTGCGCGTGAACCCACTCTCGGACAGTCGCTGCAAGATACGAAGCGGTGCGGCGCTGCAGCACCCTTTGCACGGCGAGCCCGGCGACGAGCACAGCGACCAGGCAGAAGGCGGGGCGTGTGGTCGTCGAGCCGTGAAGGCCGAGGAGAGCTTGGGGGACCTGGTCGAGCTTCTGCCATGTCGCAAGATCGATGACGCGCGGCAGCGAGCGCAGATTCGATCCGAGGTGCCCCATTGCGTAGACCTGCTCCACACCCGCCACACAGCCCCCGATGACGAGCGGCGTTGCGAGCCAAGCGGTCGCCGGCCAGCGCAAAGGAAGGCCGAGGGACAGAACGACGATGGCGACACCCCCGATGACGACGGCGCTGTCGTGGGCTTCGTAGAGGACGAGGAGCGTCAACGTCGCGACGCCGGCGCTTCTGGCGGTGGGATTGGTCGCAAAGCGATCGAGAAGCGGCATCGACCCGATGAGCAATCCGAGAGCGAGAAGGTTGCCGACGAAGCCGAAGTAGAAGAAAAATCCGAGCCCCAGCGGTGCGACCACGAGGGCGGTCCACCTCGAGGCTCCCAGGTGATCCGCCAGACGACCGGCTGCGAGCGGCACGGCAGCGACCGACCCTGCTACGACGAGCTTGCACGCCGTGCTGACGGGAAGGACGCTCGCGAGGGCCCAAGCAAGAAGGTAGAAAAGCTGGTTGGGGTGCCCCAGGTTCCACATCATCAGCCCTCGCGGGTAGCGAGCCGCGTCGCCGAAGTGGCGCATGGCCGCCACGATTTCTTCGTGGCAGGGCAGATCGATCATCGGCGGGTAACGACCGACGAGCACCGGCAAGCCCAACGCAAGCGCCGCAAGCCACGGGACAACCCGTTCGACCGCGTGTTCCGTGGGAAGAAGGCTCGCCGCGCGCACGCTCGCGAGCTTACAGCGTGGCCGTGACGGGGTAGATCGCCGTCGAGCGAGCTCGATCGATCAAGCGCGGCCTACGACGAAGCTGACGCTGGTGGTACCGCTGCCGCCGATGTTCAGGGTCTGAAAGAGCCGTGCGCCGTCGACCTGGTAGTCACCGGCGGTGGCCGTCACTTGCTTGTAGCTGTCGAGAAGCTGCCTCATGCCCGTACAGCCGACGGGATCCATCCAGCTCCCCCGGTGCAACGCCCTTACGATGTACGATGAGGGGGACAAGATGTGTGCTTAGCGCACACCAATTCGAGGATGATAAGTGATCTCATAAAGATAGAGAGTGCAGGCAGGCTGTTGAGAACCGCCTATCGGACTTGCAGCGTCCTCATGCCCACCATCGCAAGTTCGGATGAGCCCGGCACGGTGGCCCAGACGGTGAGCTCGTACATCCCCGGCCTGTCTCGGTCGCTCACGGGGATGTCGATCTGAAAGTGCTTGCCGTTCACGGTCACGGGGATCGGTGTTTTGAATCCGGGTGGCCAGTAGGTCTGGTAAGGCGCGGGAACCGCGTACGACCGTCGTTGGTTCAACTCGGCGACGGGAAGAGCCTTCGGTGTGTCCACTCGTGCGATGCCGACCCCCGAGAACACGGCGGGCGCGCGCATCGTCCCCTCGACGTGCAGCGTGCTCCCGACGTGGAGCGAGCGCGGGACAGGCGCATACGTTCCGTAGGAATCGATGAACTCTTGCGCAAAACAGGGCACCGGGATCTCGCTTGCTGTGCCCACCGGCTGGGCGATGCCGATTCCCACCTTCGTGTGCCAGGGCGTCAGGATGTTCTTTCGGTGTCCGTCGTGAGGAGGCCGCTCGTGGAAGAACATGCCCTCTGCCTGCTCGATGTTGTTCGCATCGATCCGGGGCGTACGATCGAGCGCTCGCTCGCGCTCGTCGCCGAAGCAGCTGGCGTTCTCGAGCACCATGTCGGCACCGCCCGCCTCCGTGTAGCGCTGCTCGGGAACCGATCCGTCCGTCCCGAAGTGGCCGAGATAACCGTGAGCGGCCATATCTTCTGCGTGAATCTGGCCCGCGCGCGTCGAGGCCCCTTCGTCGAGTTCAACGGGTCCCAGACCTTCGGAGGCGCGGTCTCGATTGATGAGGACGAGCATGAAGCGGCGAGCTTCGCCCACGCTCAGCGGCTTTCGCGCCAGCTCGACGGCGGGGTCGACCACCGCGGTTTCACGCCCGGACGGCGCGACCGCGGGCGTGGGTGCCCTTGCGCGGCCACTCGCGGTCGCCGGCGGGTCTCCCTTCGGCGCACAGGTCGTGACGGCAACGAGGACGCAGAATCGGTACTGCATCGCATAGAGGATTGAGCAGCAGAAACAGAAAACAAGAAGAAAGGCCGCTTCTCTTCTTCCTCCTGGTCTCTCGACGGCGCTATGCGTATCGGCATGGACCTCGTCGCCAGGTGCGGCTCGCTCGTCATCGGCGGCTTCGCCGGGACGTCCCTGCCGCAATCCTTTGCACGCGCCCTCCGGGAGCGCCGCCGAGGTGGGGCGATCTTCTTCAGGCCCAACGTCGAAGGCGGTCCGGTGCAGGTCGCGGCGCTGGCGCGGGAGGTTCATGCGGCGAGCCCCGACGCTCCGCTCGTTGGTGTCGATCAGGAAGGAGGGCGGGTCGCTCGATTGCGCGCCCCACTCCTGGAGGTGCCGCCCATGCGAACCGTCGCATCGTGGGGAGACGCCGGCCTCGCCGAGCGGATCGCACACGCGGTGGGGGCCGAACTCGGAGCGCTCGGCTTCACGATCGACTTCGCGCCGGTTCTCGACGTGAATACCTGCGCAGAGAATCCGGTCATCGGCGATCGCGCGTTCGGCGACGATCCAGGCACATGCGCACGCTACGGCACCGCGTGGATCCGCGGGCTCCAGAGCGCAGGCGTGCTGGCCTGCGCCAAGCACTTCCCTGGACACGGAGGCACGTCGAAAGACTCGCATGTCGACATGCCGGTGGTCGAAAGGGCCGCCGCGAGCATCGAGTCCGTAGAGCTTGCCCCCTTCCGAGCGGCGGTTGCCGCGGGCGTCGCTTCGATGATGACGGCCCACGTGATGTACCCCGCGCTCGACGAGAAGCATCCTGCGACACTTTCGGACGCCATCTGCAGCCGCCTGCGCGCGAAGATCGGTTTCGCTGGGATGCTCGTTAGCGACGACCTCGAGATGCAGGCCATCGCCGCGCGATGGTCGATCGAGGAGGCCGCAGTACAAGCCGTCTCAGCCGGTTGCGACGCGCTACTGGTTTGCTGGAGCGACGAGAAGCAGGAGCGAGCGGTCGACGCGCTCGTGCGGGAGGCCGAGCGCTCCGACGCGTTTCGGGCCCGCTGCGAGGAAGCCTGCGCGCGAACGTTGGCCGCGCGTCGCAGCGTGAGCGCAAAAGTTCTCGACGACGAGGGGGTCGCCGCCGTGCTTAACGGACCTGTGTCCCGCGACGCAAAGGGCGAGATCGCCCGGAGGCTCCAGGCGTGACGATGGGGTCCACATCCGTCGCGGGCATGATCACGCGGCCTGCTGCACGCGCGCCTCGTAGGTGGCGCCAAGCTCGCGATGCAGTGCCGCGAAGCGCTGGCTGAGGATCGAGGTGCGGAAGAGCATGACGGTCTGTCCGCCGTGTTGCGAGAAGCGGGCGCCGGCGCGCTTCATGCGAGAGCCGACTACGGTCTTGGCCGCGGCTTCGGTGACGCCAGTGCCGATTGGATATCCGCGACGTTGCGCCTCTACGTACTTCATTCGTCCGAGACTGTTCTGACGAGCGATGTAGTCGATGGCCTCGCGCAGTTCCTTGCGCCCGCTGGCGGTGCGTGGCGTACGGAGACGGGCCCGCATCGAGCGAAGGACCTCGACAGGGCCGTCGCGCTTGCTCTTGATCGTCTCTCGCCAGGTCGCCGCTTGGACCTGAGCGTCGCCGGTTCCGGGTCCCCAAATCGCGTTGGCAGCCTTCTGCACGTACTCGGCGACGTGGAACGCGTCGACGAGCTTCATGCGGTCGCCGCTGCACTTGGCCGGCAGTCGACTCTCGATACCTTCGAGGGCTCGCCACTGCGGATCGGCTCCGTCGCTTGCAAACACGATGTTCAGGGTCGGGCGCTCGCGCAACACGCTTTGCAGCTCTGCCTCCAGCTCTTCCACTAGCGTCTTCTTGTAGGGCTCGGGCATGCGCGCCAGGTAGATCGTGTCCAGCCGCTCGCCGTCCGCGTCGTAGAAGGCGAGTGTTCCGACGGCCCCTTCGTGCCACGCGCGGCCCATCGTGCCGTCGTGGGCCGCGGGGCCCGGATCGCACACCACGCCGTAACGTGTCTCATGCCGTGGAGGCTCCGGCGAGCGCGTCTTTCTGCCACGCGGACGAGCATGCTCGCCGTCCTGCGGCACCATCACGCCGTCGATGCCCACCTGCACCGTGACCGCCTGCTCGGCAATGGCGTGCGCCTCGCGTACCGCTGTCGCGATGACCTCGCGACCTTGCTCGTAGCGCGCCGCCATGGCGCGAGACAACCGGCCAATCGTGGAGTTGCTGAGCGTCGCGGTCCCCACCTCGCCGAGCAGATCGGCCGCCTCCTGCTCGGGCATGCTCGCAAGCGCTCGCGTCGCGACGCGCGCGAGCCGAGGCGTGTACGTGCCCTCGACCATCCCCAGCCGAAGATCGAGCGGCACCGCGACCCGTCCGCGACCCGACTGCTGATAGACCGCGCGCTCCAGCGATACCGTGCCGAAAACCGTCTCGTAGTCGTGCGGCGTCTCGCGACGATTCCCCCAGCGCTCGCCGTTGATGTCCACCTCGGGCGCGTCCGCGTCGGCGCGTTTCATCGCGATGGCCATCTGCGCTCGACCCCACGCCTTGGCCATCTCCAGCACCCGACCCTCGACCACGTCTACGTCCACCTCGTGCGCCTTCAACCTCCCAAGTTCCTCGCCCAGTTCGAGCATGCGCCGCTCGATGCCCTCGACATCTTCCCGGTTCGTCATGCTCGCCTTGTCACAGACCGACCACCGGCGCTGCAAGCAAAGACCGACGCGCGCCGGGCGCTTTGCAGTCAGGCGATCAATTCACGCCGTGGATGGATGTGGACCCTGACGATGAGCGGTGCTAGTCACAAGGGCTTGCAGAGCGCCGTGCCTTCCGTTCCGAAGATTACCGCCAAGGAGCGCCGCGAGCGCGCGAAGCGAGCACCGGCCATCGCGCCCCGCACCCTCGAGCGTCTCGCGCGGCAGCACCCGACGGCCCACTGCGAGCTCGAGCATCGCTCGCCATTCGAGCTCATCGTATCCGTCGTCCTCAGCGCGCAGACGACCGACGTCGGCGTGAACAAGGCGACGCCGAAGCTCTTCGCGCGATTTCCGAACGCGCGCTCCCTGGCCGCGGCGGAGCCGTCGGAGATCGAGCCTTACGTGGCCACTTTGGGGTTTTTCCGGTCGAAGGCGAAATCGATCGTCGGTCTCGCGCGCGCCCTCGTCGAGCGCCACGAGGGCGAGGTACCGCGATCGCTCGACGAGCTCATCGAGCTACCGGGCGTCGGGCGCAAGACGGCAAACGTCGTGCTCGGCGTGCTCTGGAACACCCCCGAGGGAGTCGTCGTCGACACACACGTCATAAGGTTGGGCCAGCGGCTCGGCTGGTCGAAGGCGACCGAGCCGGACAAGATCGAGCCCGATCTTTGCGCGATCCTTCCGCGTTCGGAGTGGAATCACGCCGGCCACGTCCTCATCTTTCACGGCCGCCGCTGCTGCTTTGCTCGCAAGCCGCAGTGCAGCGAGTGCAGCGTATCGGACGTCTGCCCGAGCGCCTTCGACGCCGAAGAAGTAGGCCGAAAGAAGAAGAAACGGGCAAGGGTGGACGGATCGAAGGGAAAGCGCGGGCGCTGATTTCGCGATTCCTTCGCGGGATCGCGAAGGAGCGCTCTTTTTCTTCCCGGCTTCCTGTTTCAATTGCATCGATGCCGACCCCTGGTCACGAGCCGGTCACTGGCGACGCCGTCGTTCTCGTGAACGAGCTCGTTCGCCTTGCGGTCGCACAGCGCGCCAGCGACATCCACCTCGAGCCGAAGCACGACAAGCTCCAGGTGCGGTTACGCATCGACGGAACACTCGTCGACGTGCAGCCCGTGGCTCTCGCCGTGGCGCCGAACGTCATCTCGCGCGTCAAGGTCCTGGCGAAGATGGACATCGCGGAGAGACGCCTCCCGCAGGACGGCCAGATCGCGCTCGAATTCGAAGGCAAACGTGTTCACCTTCGCGCGTCGACGTTCCCGGCCTCCCAGGGCGAAAAGGTGGTCCTGCGGATCCTTTCGAGCCAGCAGATCATCACGTTCGATCAGCTCGGGCTCGAGGAGTCTGCGAAGAAGACGCTTCGTGACGTACTCGGCCGGCCGCAGGGATTCGTGGTCACGAGCGGTCCGACCGGAGCAGGCAAGACGTCTACCCTCTACGCGTTGATGCAACTCATCGATCCGCGCGCGGTCAACGTCGTCACCCTCGAGGATCCGGTCGAGGTCGAGCTCTACGGCGTGACGCAAGGTCAGGTCAACGTGCGCACGGGCTTTACGTTCGCGAGCGGCCTGCGCGCCATTCTGCGCCAGGACCCGGACGTCATCCTGGTCGGCGAGATGCGCGACTCTGAGACCGCCGGGATCGCCATGCAGGCAGCGCTGACCGGGCACCTCGTGCTCTCCACGCTGCACACCTCCGACACCGTCGAGACAATCGTGCGCCTGGTCGACCTCGGCGTGGAGCCGTGGATCGTGGCCAACGCTCTCTCCGCCGTGCTCGCGCAGCGACTCGTCCGCGTCATCTGCCCGCACTGCAAGGGGCCTGCGAAGCTCGAGCGCGATCTCTGGGACGGTGACGAGCTTATTCTCGCGTCAGGCGCGAACATCGTGCGTCCGAAGGGCTGCGAGAAATGCATGCGGACCGGATACCGGGGGCGCACCGGGATCTTCGAAGTCGTCGAGCTGGATGACGACGTGCGCGAACTGGTCAAGGCCAAGGCGCCCGCTCGCGAATACCGCGAGGTCTACTCGAAGCGAAGGATTCCCACGCTGCGGCGAGCCGGGATCAAGAAGATCCAGGAGGGCGTGACGACCGTCGACGAGGTGCTACGGGTGACGTGAGCCGCATGGCGCCGGGGGAGGCCCTATTCCTCCCCGCCGTCCGCCCCATACCTCCTTCGAAACGCTTCGACGAGACGTTCGATCGCAGTGTACGGATCCGTCGCGCGCTCTTCGACGGCACGCGCCGCCTCATCGAGGCTCGAACCAAGATGGTGCGTGGCGGCGTCGATAAGAGCCTCGCGGAGAGCGTCGCGCACTTCCTCGGCGAGCCGCTCGCGTCGTCGGGCCTTGCCCGCCTCCGTCCCTTCGAGCCATACGCGGTGCCGGTCCAGTGCGGTCACCAGGCCGTCGATCCCGTCGCCCTTCGTCGCGACGCACTTGACGATGGGGGGCGTCCACCGTTCGAGCGCCGACGCACTCCCTTGCGTATCCACGACGACATGACCGTCGGCGGCACCGTGGGTCGCGTGCCCGCGAGTCTTCGACAAAGCGCGGATCGTCTCGTTGCCCAGAGCGATCATCAATTCGAGATCCCTGACCGTCGAGTCTGCCCCTTCCCGGTCGGCCTTGTTCACCGCGAAGGCATCTGCGCACTCGAGGATGCCGGCCTTGATGGCCTGCACCTCGTCGCCCATCCCCGGGGCCATGACGACAAGCGTCGAATGCGCGGTTCGCGTGATCTCGAGCTCGTCCTGACCGACCCCCACCGTCTCGACGATCACCACGTCGTGCGAGCTCGCATCGAGGACGCGTACCGCATCGCGCGCGCTGCGCGATAGACCCCCGAGGTGCCCGCGCGTCGCTATCGACCGGATGAACACCCCCTCGTCCATCGCGTGGCGCGACATTCGTATGCGGTCGCCCAGAATCGCCCCGCCCGAGTAGGGGCTGGTCGGATCGACGGCAACGACCCCGACGCGCTGCCCGCGGGCCCGGTAGGCGATGATGAGTCGATCGCAAAGCGTCGACTTCCCTGCCCCGGGGTTCCCCGTCACTCCCAGCACCCAAGCCTTGCCCGTGTGCGGCCAGAGTGCCTTCAATAGGTCGGCGTAGCCCGGCGGGCGATCGTCGACCATGCGCATCGCGCGCGCGACGGCGCGAGGCTCGTTCGCGAGGACGCGCTGCACGAGCGGGGCGATCGAGCTCACGCGCCCTCGATCAATGCAATGCGCTCAGCTGGCGCTTGACGGCGTCCAGGTCCACGGGCCCATCGAGGGTCAGCGCCTTGCGGTAGGCGTCCCGGGCGGCCGCCACCTCCGCCTGCGCCGCAAGCGCGTCGCCAAGCGCCACCCAGCCCGGCGCCCATCTCGGGAACTCTTGCGTTGCCCTGACTCCGAAGGCGCGCGCGCTCGTGTCTCGCCCTCGCGCATGACAGGCCTCACTCGCGTGAACGAGTGGCGTAGGGTCGGCGTGGTCCAGACCCCACGCTGCCTGGTACGCCTCGAGCGCGGCGTCGATCTCCCCCTTTCGCGCGTTGCCGTCGGCGACGAGAAGCTTGGCCGCGGCGCTGTTTGCCATGTTCGCGAGCGCGGCCTTCCCCGCGGCGATCGCGTCGTCGGTTCGGCCCTCGGCGAGCGCAACCTTTCCTTCGAGCACGTGGGCGCCGGCGCTGTGAGAATCGATCCGCAGGATCGCCTGGGCGGCCTTCTTCGCCTCGCCCAGGCGCCCCGCCGCCAGCTGCTGCGTGCCGAGAACCAGCCACGCCTCGGCGAACGTCAGCCGCTCGTGCGTGGCGCGCTCGAGGAGGCGGACGCTCTCGTCACCCGGCGGGATCGAAACGGCGAGCTCGTAGAGTCCGTCGGGACCCGCGGGGTCGAGCGCGACGACCTGACGGAGCTCGGCTATCGCAACCTCGAGCCGACCCCCTTTCCGCAGGACACGACCCAGCACCTCGTGGGCTTCGGCGCGATCGCCGTGGTCGGCGATGGCCTCGCGGAGCGATCTGTCCGCGTGCGCTGTATCGAGCTCGAGCTCGTACGCGCGGCCCTCTTCTACCTTCGCCTCGTAGGAGTGAGGGTCCTTCGCGAGCGCAAGAGCCGTCTCCTCGAGGGCCTCCGTGGCCCGCTGCCGGACCAAATGCGCGAATGCGGCGCAAGCATGAGCGTCGGCGCCAGCCTTGAGGGGCTTGCATGAGGCCATCGTCTGCAGGAAGTCGTGGCGGTCTCCCTCGACGCGCACGACCTCCCACTCGAGCAGCCGGAGAGCGTCAGGCGTACCCGCGATGGCGATTCCCCTCCGGAGCTCTCCGAGCGCTTCGGGAAGGCGGTCGGCGCGCCGCAACGCTGTGCCGAGCGCGAGGGCGGCGAGGGGGCCCCGCGGCGCAGCCCGGGCTGCCGCACGAAGAGCGTCGAGCTGCGACTCCTGGGCTCGCGCGGGCGGCGACGCCGCGAGCCCGAGCGCGATGGCGGCTGCGAAGGAGACGACCCTCATTGCGTAATGTTTCTCGCACTTCCTAGCACAGGGCGGCATATTTATGGCCTGCTGGGCGCATGCCTGTTGAACCGGAGGCGTCCTTGTGGTCCCTTCTGGCCTTCGAGTTGCCACGCGCGCGCGGCGAACTGAAGGGGAATACCGTGACAAAGCTGACCGATCTCGTTGTTTTCAACGACCGCAAGTTCGCCGCCCGGCATGCTGCCGGAAAAATCCCGATGAGCACGCTGTTCGAGGCGTACCTCGACGGCACCGTCGACATCCCGGACATGGACGCGTTCATCGAATCGCGAAACGTCCTCGTGACCTACGACCTCACGATGGACCACGTGAAGCAGCTCTTCACGCGGATGATCCCCGAGTGGACGATTCACTCTCTAGCCCAGGACACGCGCCTCGTTCGCGGGCACTACGACCGGGGGGACGATTTCTTCGAGGCCTTCCTCGGCGAGCGCATGGTCTATACGGCCGGGTTTTTCCGCGACGAGCAGGACTCGCTTGAGCAGAGCCAGGACAACAAGATGGACCTCGTCTGCCGCAAGTTGCTGGTCCGCCCCGGCGACGAGATGCTCGACATCGGCTGCGGCTGGGGAACGCTCGCCATGCACGCGGCGAAGAACTACGGCGCGCAGACGACGGGGATCACCCTCAGCGAGAACCAGACGGCGTTCGGCAACGCACGCATCGCGAAGAACGGCTTGGTCGGCAAGGCGCACATCGAGTGCCTCGACTACCGCCAGATCCGCAGCCAGCAAGTACGACCGTATCTCCAGCCTGGAGATGGTCGAGCACGTCGGAATCAAGAACCTGTCGAAGTACTTTGGCCTCGTCTACGATCTGCTCAAGGACGACGGGATCTTCCTCCTCCAGTTTGCCGGTCTACGCCGCGGCGGCCCGACGGGCGTCAAGCCCATCGGGATGCGCCCCGAGGATATGATCTGGGGCCTTTTCATGAACAAGTACATCTTCCCGGGCGCCGACGCGTCGCTGCCCCTGAGCGAGATGGTCAAGTCGATGGAGAAGGCGGGGTTCGACGTCCACTCCGCCGAGAACGTGAGCGTCCACTACGCGCTGACGATCAAGCGCTGGCACGACAACTGGGTAAAGAGCCACGACGCCATCCTCCGTGCGTACGGCGAGCGCTGGTACCGCCTGTGGCACCTGTTTCTCGCGTGGTCGTGGCGCATCGGCATGCAAGGAAACGCCGCGTGCTTCCAGATCGTGGCGCACAAGAACCTCGACGGTTTCGACCGCCGCGTCTTCATGGGCCGGTCGTCCCTTGGCGCGGTCCGCGCCCCGGAGCGTGAGCGCCTCGTCGCGACGAACGGTACCGCTCACGCCGAATAGAGAGAACGGGCGCCCGCCCAGGGACGCGTTCCTTTCTATGGTCTGAACTGCTCGTGGTGGCCAACGTGCTTGGCGTGCCGGACGAGTAGGAAGCGAACGGCTTCTCCGCACTCGCTGCACGGCGGGAACACTCGTCCTGCCACGCACGTGACGTCGTGGGATACCGCGTGCTTACAATCGTGAATCACGGAATAGATTCCCGACTTCTTTACCTTCTCGCCAGCTTTGAATGTGTCGACCATACGAATCCGCCTTAATGTGCAATCAACTACAATGCGCTCTCGGGCGAGCCGTCGTCAAGCACCATGCCCCTTTCCCAGCTCGTACCGACCACGCGTTTCAGTCCGCTCGCTAGGCGACGACTTCTACGACAAGGTCTCGCCGGCCCGCTTCCCGAAGCATGACGTCCGCTTTCGTAACGCGAAGTGGCCGTGCGAATTGGCCTCGGCGAGCTCGGACCCGAAGAGTGGAAGTCGCACTTTGCCAAATTCGATCCCCCTCCCGAGAACCTCCCCCGCCCCCTTGCCCTCCGCTACCACGGGCATCAGTTCGATGTTTGCAACCCTTACCTGGCGACGGTCGCGGCTTTCTCCTCGCGTAGCTGGTCGACGACGCCGGCCGCCCTCTCAATCTCGGGACGAAAGGAGGCGGAACGACGCCGTGGTCACGCGGCGGGGACGGACGCCTCACGCTGAAGGGCGGCGTCCGCGAAGTGCTCGCCACGGGGATGCTCGAAGGCTTCGGCCTAAACACGTCGAAGTCGCTGAGTCTCTTGGAGACCGGCGAGAACTCCTTCGCGGCGGCGTACTTCGACGCCGACAGGCCCTGTACGCTAGTCATCGACGAGATCGAGGCTATCTGGCGTGCGGTCGCCGATCGTGACGACTAGGCTCCGTTCAGCGAGAAGATACGCCGCATCCGGGAGATGGGTGGGGCCATGCTCCGACTTGACGCCACAGAGCCGAGGACTGCTAGGGTCCACGCGCAACTCCCTTTCATCGGCAAGCATCGCAGGCTAACGCAGCGATCCACTATGGCCCCCACGATGCATCTTCCCCGGCGCCCGCGACGCGCCGTCTTCGCCGCCGCCCTTACCCTGACGCTGGGGCTGGCTCAGCGAGCCAGCGGTCAGTCCGCGCGCGAGCCCCCCGCTCAGGCACAGGCTCAGGCGCACGTCGGGCCCGCTACCCCCGACGACGCGATGCTCGCCCCGCCACCCGAGGCTATTCGCCGGATCGCGTCGTGGGACGAGGCCCTGAACCTCATTCGCGCGCAGTCGCCGGACTACCTTTCGAGCTACCAGAGCGTCCTTCGCGCGGAGGCCCAGAAGCGCATCGCCCTCGCCGCACTGCTTCCCGTACTCAACGGGCAGGGCGCCTACGTCCATCAATTCCTGAACGAGACGATCGTCATTCCCACGATGCCTCCGATTCCGATCACCACGCCCCCTGCGAACGTCTTCAGCGTCGGCGCGACGCTCGCGTGGTCCGTCGTCAACCCACGCGGCATCTATGCGCAAGGAACGGCGTCGCGCAACGTCGAGGTCGCGCGGCTTTCGTTCGAAGACCGCCGCCGCACGATCGCCCAGGCCGTGGTCAGCGCCATGCTGTCGACGCTCGCGGCCTCGCGAGTGAGCGAGTTGAACAGAGTCAGCTTGCGGGCGGCCCTCGAGCGGCTCGTGCTGACACAAACGCGCCAGCAGTTCGGTCAGGGGACGGCACTCGACGTCGACCGCGCCCAACAGGACGTCGAGGCGTCCCGTGCGCTCATCATCACCGGCGACGAATCCCTGCGCGAGGCGCGCGAGGCACTCGGCGCGGCGCTAGGCTCTCCGGTCGCCCTCGCACCGCCAGGAGATCTGAACCTCGACCAGTTCGAGGCGGCGGTAGCCCGCACGTGCCACATAAACGACGACATCGAGCACAGGCCCGACGTGCGCGGCAGCGCGGTTGCAAGTCGAGGTCGCAGAGCGAGGCGTAACGGACGCAGAGCTGCAGCTGGCCCCCTCGCTAAACCTAGGATCGCAGGTCAACTACGCGACGCAGACCGTCCTGGCGCCCAACACTACGTGGTCGTTGCAGGGCGCGATCGTCGTGCCGTTCTACGACGGCGGCGCGCGGTACGGTGCCATGCGCGACGCGCGCGCGGCAGCCGAACAGGCGCGCCAGGCGCTCGTGACGACGCGCATCGCCGCTATCGTCGCCGCTGCGCAGGCCGAGCGGGAGGTGGGCGTCGTTCGGGCTTCGCGCGACGTGGCCGCGAGGCGGCGTGACCTCGCGGACCGCATCGATCATCGCACGCGCGACGGGGTACGCTCAGGGTCTGGGAACGAGCCTCGACCTCGTGACATCCGCGAGGCGCTGCGACAAGCCGAAATCGACCTCGCCCTCCTCGACTTTCAGGTCGGGCAGGCCCGCGCCAACGCCGTGCTCGCCAACGCGGAGTGTGTCTATTGAATCCGAAGCTCTCGAGCCTCTTTCTCCTTCTCGCTGCTCGTGCAAGCTTGCGACGAGTCGAAGAAGGCGCCTCCTCCGTCCGCCGCCGACGGTGTACGTCGCCGCGGTTGCGCGGCGCGACGTCCCGCTCTACATCGAGGCCGTCGCGTCGCTCGACGGCTACGACAACGCCGACATCCGCGCCCGCGTGCGCGGGTTTCTCCGCACGCAGGGCTACAAGGACGGCTCGTCGGTGAAGGCCGGTCAGGTGCTCTTCACGATCGAGGCGACCGAGTACGTGGCCGCACAAAGCGTCCGCGCGCGCCGCGCTCACGCGCGCGCGCGTCGCGCAGGCCCACAACCGCGTGCAGCTCGAACGCGAGCAGGGGCTCCTCAAGACCGGCATGGTGTCCCAGCAGGACGTCGACAACGCCAGCGCCAACTTCGCCGACGCCGACGGTCAGGTGCAAGCGGCCGCAGGCGCAGGTCCAGCAGGCCGACCTGAATCTCTCGTACACGCAGATCCGCTCTCCCCTCGATGGCGTCGCCGGGCTTGCGCTCGTGCGCATCGGAAACCTCGTCGGTCAGGACGGACCAACGCTTCTGACCACCGTCTCGCAGATCGACCCCATCCGCGTGAACTTCCCGATGAGCGAGGTCGACTACGTGAAGTACCCCGAGCCGCTTCAAGCACCTCGACGCGCGCGACCTCGCGTGGGCGAAGAGACAGTTTGCGCTGCTCGACGCAGGCAAGACGACCGAGACTGGCGATCCGGGGCTCGAGATCGTTCTCGCCGACGGGAGCACGTACCCGCACCGCGGCGTCATCGTGACGACCAATCGCCAGATCGACCCGAGCACCGGCACGATCCAGATCCAGGCCCTCGTTCCCAATCCCGACGGCAACGCTGCGCCCGGGGCAGTACGGGCGGGTGCGCATCACAGAGGCCGGAGGCGGGCCGCGCCGTGCTCGTCGTTCCCGAGAAGGCGCTCGTCTCCGTACAAGGGACCTATTCGGTTGGCGTTGTCGGACCGGACGACAAGGTGCAGCTGCGCCGAGTCGAGGTCGGGCCGAGCGTCCAGGGTTGCGCGTCGATCGACAAGGGCGTCAACGAGGGCGAGCGCATCGTCGTCGAAGGGGTCCAGAAGATCTCCGACGGCGCGCAGGTCGTGCCCAAACCGGTCCCCGATGCCTCGTCCTCCGGCTCGTCGCCGAACGCGCCTGTCACCGCCGCCAAGAACTGAGACGGGGGAGCCGCCAAGATGTCCGCGTTCTTCATCCGCCGCCCTATCGTCGCGATGGTCATCGCGATTCTCACGGTCCTCATCGGGATCGTGTCTCTCCTCGGGCTCCCGATCGCGCAGTTTCCGCAGATCCTCCCGCCGCAGGTCAACCTGACGACGACGTACACGGGCGCCGACGCGCTCACGATCGAGCAGTCGGTCGCGACGCCCATCGAGCAGCAGATGAACGGCGTCGACCGGATGCTCTACATCCAGTCGACCAACGCGAACGACGGCTCGATGAACCAGACGGTGACGTTCGACGTCGGCACCGACATCGACGTCGACAACGTCCTCGTCAACAACCGCTACTCGCAGGCGCAGCCGTTCCTCCCGCAGGACGTCAAGAACTTCGGCGTCACGATCAAGAAGTCGCTCGCCTTCCCGCTCATCGTCGTCTCGCTCTATTCGCCCGACGGGCGCTACGACCCGACGTTTCTGGCGAACTACGCCCTCATCAACATCAACGACGCGCTCCTGCGCATCAAGGGCGTCGGCGACATCCGCAACCTCGGCGCGTCCGACTACTCGATGCGGATCTGGCTCAACCCGACATGCTCGCGCGGCTCGGCCTCACGGTGACCGACGTGCAGAACGCGCGTCCGCGCGCAGAACGTCGTGAACCCCGCCGGGCAGGTCGGAGCCGAGCCGGCCCCCTCCGGGCAGCAGCTCACGTACACGGTCCGCGCGCAGGGGCGCCTCGTCGAGCCCGAGGAGTTCGGCAACGTCATCGTGCGCGAGAATCCGGACGGATCGAACGTCCGCCTCAAGGACGTCGCGCGCATCGAGCTCGGAGCGCTCAACTACCAGCAGTACGGCACGTTCAACGGCAAGCCCGCCGCCGTCATCGCGGCGTTCCAGATCCCCGGGATCGAACGCGCTCGAAGTCGCCGACAGCATCCGCAAGACGATGGCCGAGCTGGCCAAGCGCTTTCCCGCCGGGCATCGCGTACCAGATCTCGCTCGACACGACGGCGCCGGTGAAGGCCGGCATCCGCGAGATCGTCGAGACGCTGGTCGAGGCAATCGTGCTCGTCGTGCTCGTCGTCTTCCTCTTCCTCCAGAGCTGGCGGGCGACGCTCATCCCGCTGCTCACGGTGCCCGTCTCGCTCATCGGCGCGTTCGCGGTCTTTCCGCTGCTCGGGTTCTCGGTCAACACGCTCTCGCTCTTCGGCCTCGTGCTCGCCATCGGCCTCGTCGTCGACGACGCGATCGTCGTCGTCGAGGCGGTCGAGCACCACATCGAGGAAGGGATGGCGCCGCGCGAGGCGACGCTTCCGCGCGATGTCGCGAGGTGCAGGGCCCGGTCATCGCGATCGCGCTCATCCTGGCCGCGGTCTTCATTCCCGTCGCGTTCATGAGCGGCATCACCGGGCGGCTCTATCAGCAGTTCGCGCTCACGATCGCGGTCTCGGTGCTCATCTCGGCGTTCAACGCGCTCACGCTGAGCCCGGCGCTGAGCGCCTGCTGCTGCGTCCGCGTCAGGCGCCACGAGGCGTCTTCGGCGGGCTCGGCGCACGGCTTCAACCGGTGGTTCGGGCGAGACGACGGACGGCTACGTGGCGATCAACCGCATGCTCGTTCGCAAGCTCTTCATCCCCCTCATGCTGCTCGCCGGCGTCGGCGTCGTGGCGTCTCGGTCGTCATCGGCCGCAAGATGCCGTCCGGCTTCGTTCCCGACGAGGACCAGGGCTACGCGATCATCGGCGTGCAGCTCCCCGACGGCGCGTCGCTGCAGCGCACCAAGGCCGTCTACGACAAGGTCGACGGACATCCTCGCCAAGCAGCCCGGCATCCGCACCTACAACGGCATCGCCGGATTCAGCTTCTTCACGCGCACGGCCGCCAGCTACCTCGGGACGGGCTTCATCGGCTTCATGCCGTGGGAGGAGCGCAAGGCGCCGGAGCTTGCGTCGAACGCGATCGTCGGGCAGCCTCAACGCGAAGTTCGCCGCCATCCCCGAGGCGCGGGTCTTCGCCGTCGGCCCCCCTGCCATCCCCGGCATCAGCTCCACGGGCGGCTTCAGCATGATGCTGCAGGATCGCGAGCGGCGCAGTCGTACGAGTACCTCGCGCAGAACGTGGGGCAGCTTCATCGCCGAGGCGCGCAAGCGGCCGGAGCTCGCAGGCCTGCGGCCGATCTTCTCGCCGGCGGTGCCCCAGCTCTTCGCCGACGTCGACAAGGACAAGGCGATGAAGGAGGGCGTCGCCGATCGGCGACGATCTACAACGCGCTGCAGACGTTCCTCGGCGGCTCCTACGTCAACGACTTCACGCGGTTCGGGCGGCAGTGGCGCGTGTTCTTGCAGGCCGAGCCTGCGTACCGGACCAAGGCCGAAGACGTCGGCCAGTTCTACGTGCGAAACGGCAAGGGCGACATGGTGCCGCTCTCGTCGTTCGTCAGCGTGCGCTCGACCAGCGGGCCCGGAGTACACCGTGCGCTTCAACCTGTACCGCTCCGTCGAGATCCAGGGCGTGCCACGCGCCGGGGTACAGCTCCGGCCAGGCGCTCGACGCGCTCGAGGACGTCGCCGCGAAGACGCTGCCGCCCGACATGGGCTACGCGTGGAACGGCCTCTCCTACCAGGAGAAGGTCGCGTCCGGCGGAACCGCGCGGGTGCTCGGGTCTGTCGCTCGTCTTCGTCTTCCTCATCCTCGCCGCGCTCTACGAGAGCTGGTCGCTTGCCGTTCAGCGTCCTTCTGAGCACGCCGGTCGCCGTGCTCGGCGCGTATCTGCGGGCCTGGTGTCGCGTCACTTCGACAACAACGTCTACGCGCAGATCGGCCTCGTCATGCTCGTCGGGCTGACGGCGAAGAACGCGATCCTCATCGTCGAGTTCGCGAAGGAACGCGCTCGAGGCAGGGCAAGTCCGTCGTCGACGCGGCGCTCGAAGGGGCGCAAGCTCCGGCTGCGTCCCATCTTGATGACGTCGTTCGCGTTCATCTTCGGGTGCATTCCGCTGTGGATCGCGACAGGAGCCGGCGCAGCGGCGCGGCGCATGCTCGGGACGGCGGTCATCTCAGGGATGCTCGCGGCGACGCTGCTCGGCGTGTTCTTCATCCCGGCGCTATTCGTCGCGGTCGAGCGGCTATCGCACCGGGGAGCCACATGCGAGCACCCGGTGCCCGCTACGGGGGGAGACGCAGTGGGCGCAGCTCACGCGGAGTGACCACGCACGACACGGCAGACCGGAGACGCTGTCGCAAGCTGCAACGCGCCGCGACGTCTCGATCTAGCCCTTGCCGGTCTGGGACCAGCGTTCGAGCTTGCGGTACAGCGTCGCCCGGTCGACACCGAGGATCTGTGCCGCCTGACGCTTGTTCCCGGCCACGGCCTGCATGACCCGCTCGATGTATCGCCGCTCGACCTCGGCCAGCGGGACGAGCTCCGACGGATCGCTCGCCGCCAAGAGAACGTGAGACGACCGGTACTCGCGCACCTGGGTTGGGAGGTCGTCGACGACTAGCTCGTCGAACTCCGCGAGCGCGACTGCCCGCTCGATACAGTTTCTCAGCTCGCGAATGTTGCCAGGCCACGAATACGCGAGCAGGCGCTCCGCCACGGCCGACGAGAGACGCTGCACGGGCTTTCCGTTCTGGTGAGCGAAGCCCGAGAGGAAGGTCTGTGCCAAGAGCAGAATGTCCGTACTTCGCGCGCGGAGCGGCGGCATCGTCAGCTCGACCACGTGAATGCGGTAGTAGAGATCCTCCCGAAATGTCCCGGCCTCGATGCTGGCGACGAGATCCCGATGGGTGGCGGCGACCAGCCTGACGTCGAACGGAAGCTCCTCGCGACCTCCGACCGGGCGCACCGCGCGGACCTCCAGAGCGCGCAGTAACTTGGCTTGCATCTCGAGCGGCATCTCGCCGAGCTCGTCGAGGAAGAGCGTGCCGCCGTGGGCTTGCAGGAAGAGCCCTTTGCGGTCGGTGTGAGCGTCGGTGAAAGCGCCGCGGACGTGGCCAAAGAGCTCGCTCTCGAGCAAGTTGGCGGGCACGGCGGCGCAGTTGACGGTCACCATCGGCTTGTCGCCACGGCGGCTGCGGCGGTGCAAGGCCCTTGCGGCGAGCTCCTTGCCTGTCCCGGTCTCGCCTGAAATAAGGACCGTTGCGTCGGTCTCTGCGACGCGATCGATGAGCGCGTAGACCGCCTTTATCGGACGGCTGGAACCCGTGAGCTCTTCGAAACCCTTCAACTCTTCCACCGCGCGACGAAGGCGCTTGACCTCTTCTCGCAGGAGCCGGTGTTGCGTCGCGCGGTCCACCGCGATGACGAGCTCTGTCATGTCAAAGGGTTTGGTGATGAAGTCGAAAGCGCCCGCGCGCAGCGTGGCGACCGCCGTTTCCAGGCTCCCGAAGGCCGTGACGACGATCACCGGAACGTCGGAGCGATTCTCGACCAGACGCTCGCAGAGCTCGATCCCGCTCGTTCCACGCATGTTCACGTCGGTCACGACGACATCGAAGTCGCTCTCGCCGAGAATCGACGAGGCCTCGTCGGCGCTCGCGGCGATCGCTGTGTCGAGCCCGCGGGCTGCGAGGTGGTCGGACATGGCCTCGGCCATGGCGCGCTCGTCGTCGACGATGAGGACCCGGGTCACGCCCGCCCCCCATCCGGAAGCCACACCGTAAAAGCGCTCCCTTCGCCCGGCCGACTGACCACGTCGATCCACCCGCCGTGATCCTTGACGATTCCGTAGGCGACCGACAACCCGAGGCCGGTGCCTTCGCCGACGTCTTTCGTGGTGAAGAACGGCTCGAAGATGTGGGGGAGCGACACCGGGGGGATACCCGTCCCGTCGTCTTTGACCTCGATGCGCGTGCAGGGCTGCGCTCCCCGTCCGTCCTCCGCGGGCGGAACGGCCGTGGCGCGCCCAAGGGCGATCGATACCGTCCCGCCGGACGCGCTGGCGTGCACCGCGTTCATCACGAGGTTCATCACGACCTGCGTCATCTGTTCCAGATCGACCTGCGACATGATTGCCCCGGCCCCCGTCACCGCGAGCGAGACGCCTCCCTTTCGCGCGATCGGATCGAGCAGAATCGTTGCGCGTGTGACCAGCGCGTGGAGATCGACGTTCGAAGGTTGCAGCTCGCGTTTGCGAGCGAAGTCGAGAAGCTGGCGGATGAGCTTGGTCATGCGGTCGACCTGCTCGACGATGATGCGAGCTTTGTCGCTCATATCGGCCGCCGCAAGGGGCCCGGCCGTTATCTGTTTTGCGCGCGCGAGGACGACGTTGAGGGGCGTCCCGAGCTCATGCGCCAGCCCCGCCGCCAGGCGCCCCACCGTCGCCAGACGGTCCGCGTGCCGGAGCTGCGCGAGCGCGCGCGTCTTGGCGTCGGCCTCTGCTCGCTCGTTCTCGCGAGAGTCCCTCAGGCGATCGCACATGCGGTTCATCTCGCGGGCCAGTACCGCCACTTCGTCCCGGCGCCGGGTGTCGATGCGGTACGACAGGTCTCCCTCGCCAATGCGGCGCGCTTGCGAGACGAGCTCCGCCAGCGGCCGGCCCACCACCACCAGACCCAGGAGAGAGGTGACGAATCCCGACGCGACGGCCACCAGGAGCGCCGTCAGCGCCGTGCTCCGCACGACCGAGCGGCGCACCGCGCCGTGATTGGCGAGAGATCGCGACACTTCCAGCGCAACCGGCGACTCCGCAGGGACCTGCACAGGCACGTAGGTGAAGATGGCACCGCGGCCTTCGTACTCGCGATCCACGACGACGACGTCCTCGCCGTCCCGAAGGGCGGTGAGCTTCCCGGCCGGCATGCGCGGGCGGGTCTCCGAAGGAGCGCCGACGCCCAGCGACACCAACCGAACGTCCACGTTTCGAAGGCGCTGTTTTGCCTCCTGGATGAGCTCCAAAGCGCGCCGTTCGCCATCGTGCAGCCACACGTCACGAATCGCCGGCCGAAGCGCGTGAGCGGTCGATGCCTCATGCTCCACGATGTCGGTCTCGGATCGCGCAAGTTCTTCGCGTACCGCGTCGATCGCGACCACGGTCACCGCGACGACCACGCAGGCAAGAAGCGCGAGCGTGAATTTGCCCGCGATCGTCATGCTCGCCGGGACTCCATCCGTCTGGGCACGTGCTCTGCAATAGCACCTGGCATGGTGAGCGGATGCGTGGAAACCAACGCCAGGGCGCTGCGCGTCCTAGACCCGACGCACATCGACTCGGTGAGTCGTCGCGTCGCCTTCACGCAGGTGCGCGCCCGCGTGCCCGGGTGTGTCGAGGAACTCCTCGAGCGCCGCGACAAAGCGCTCCGGCTCCTGCCGGTGAGGGAAATGTCCGCACCCGAGGAAACGAGTCAACGTGACGCCCTCCATGAGAAACGCCGCGTCGATGGCGTGCTGCACGGGAATGAGTGTGTCGGCCTCGCCCCAGAAGAGAGCGACCGGTGGCAAGTCACGGACTTCGCGCGCGCGGTCGAGAAAATGGCGATGCTGTCCCCTCCAGTTGATGACGTCGCGCACGCTGCGCGAAAAGGCTCGGGACGTCCCTGCGATCGCGTTCATGCGCGAGAGCACGGCAATCTCGTCGGCCGAGTACGCGCCGCCCGCGGCGTTGAGCGCCATCGTCGTCCCCCGGGCCATGAATGGCTGACCGAAGCGCTCGACGACGAACGGAAACGAAGCGAACCGCAGCGCGAGACCGACCTCCCGGCCAAGTCCTCCAGATGCGACAAGGCCCAGCCTGCGAATGCGCCTACGATGTGCGAGAAGCATCCATTGCGCAACTCCTCCGCCGTAGGAATGGCCGACTAGGTCCACCTCGTCGAGGTCGAGCGCGTCCAGCCAGCCGACGACGATGCCGACGTGCCAGTCGAGCGCGTACGTTGCGTCGGGGCGCGACGACTCGCCGTGTCCAGCGAGGTCAGGCATGAGTACGCGTCGCGAGCGCGCAAGGCCCGGAGCCACAGTGGACCACGTACGGTGCGAATCACAGAGCCCGTGCAGGAGGACGAGGGGCCGCCCCTGCCCGAGCTCGACCCAGTGAACATCGACGTCCTGCACGCGGACGGACGAGCCTGACAGGGGCGGGGACACGATACCCACCCTACCAGCGTTGCCGGCGAAACCCACCTTGGTGGCCCGCTCGGGCGCGATGCCGGGATGGTACGTTCATCCCGTTCGACGATGACGGCCCCCAGCTCGAGATGCGCTTCTCGCACTGCTCGGCTCGCCGTCGGCTTGGGCCTCGTTGCTACCGGGATCGTCACGGCCGGCGAGGCGCGTGCCTGGTACTTCCCGGAGCACGTGGTCATCGCGCACGACGGCGTCATGCAGCTACCTCCGGAGGTGCGGGACGTTCTTCAGGAAGCCGTCTCACGCGCACGCGCCGCAGGGCTCCGGTTATGCCCTCGTATGGACCTACCGCTGGAGGACTTCGCGCAAAAGAGGCCACTCGAGACCCGTATGATTCACTCGGCGGTCGGCGTCGATTGCGTCCCTTATGCCGCGCTCCCGGCCCTAGCGGGAGATCACTCGAACGGCGCCGCTGAGCTCGAGCGCGTCATTACCAGTCAAAAGGGCCTCGAGATCACATCGGCCGCGGCCTATGAATGGGGCAGGTTCGAGGAGGCCCTCGCCCGCCTCCCGAATGCCTCGCTCGAGCGCATGTCGTTCGTGCACGCGCTCGACGTGGACTTCTACTTCATCGACCCTGGCTACGAGCTCCGCGCGCAGGCGACGCAGGCTCACTTCGTTGACGGCGGACGTCGACTCGACGAGTCGGTGCGGGCCATCGTTGCCACGGGGAGGCTCGACAACTCACTCGCGCAGTTCATCGCGCATCACTTGCGTTCGCTCGGACTAGCGGCCCACGGCAACGTGGCAGAGGCCGTCCTCGAGCACGGGTTCGCGATGCATTTTCTGGAGGATGCCTTCGCGGCCGGACACCTCGTCATGACGGAGGATACGTGGCGGCGTGGCAACTCGCACGCGCGCCGCCGCCATGACTTCTTCAACGCCAAGGGTCTGAGTGTGGGCCGGGCGATGAGCGTCGACCCGTGTCCGCTGCTGGGCACCGAATCTCTCGAGCTCTCCGGTTTGACTCCATGCTGGGTTACGAGCGGCGACGGTTACCTGGGCACTTCGCCTGATGCCTCGGATCGCCTCCACGCCGCACGCGCCGCAACGAAGGCGGAGCTCGAGTTCGCTATCGCGGTCGACCCCGATCGGATCATCTCGGCGGTGGAGGCCCTCGGCGAGCGGGAGCAACTGGCCCTGGGCCAACTGATTGAGCCCGTGCCGTGGTGGACGGTGAGCGCGGGCGAACGCCGGAAGCTCCGGGCCAGCGCATCGCGCACCCTCAGGCTGGTACGAGGTGCAGCCATCGCCATCGGTCGGCTGCGAAGAGCGGCGACGATGCGGGTCGTCGAAGTGGGTAGCCCTCCGATCCCGGGCGTCTTCGACGCCCACGTCCTCGCAGATGCCTTCGAGCCCTGCAAGCCCATCGACGACATCGACCCGGCGCTGATCGACACAACCGATGTCGCCCCTTGCGGGGCAGGGCTTGCCCTCGCTCTCGGCACCGTGGGTGTGAGCTTGCTCCGACCGATGCTCGCCGAGTGGCCCTCGTCCCAGGCACCTGCATCGGCCCTCCAGGGCGAGTCCAAGCAGGACTTCGGCTGGGCCGCCCAGCTGCTCGCGGCCACGAACGCGGGCGTGCTCTTCCCCCCTCACTCCCCCGTCGACTTCTTTGCTCCCTCGATCGGCGTGTCCGCCGGTCTGTCGTATCGCTGGGGAACATACCTGCCCGGCCGGCTGAACCGGGCGGTCGCGGAGCTCAACGTGGGGATCTCGGAGGCCCTTCAATACGACAGCCGGGGTGCCGCCGGAGGCAACCCACATGTCACGCTGCTCGACCAGGAGCTGCGGTGGCCGATCGCGTGGGAGCTTCTCACGTCGTACATGCTCCCGCTCGACATCGCCAAGGGGCACGACGCGGGCGGCATCCTCTTTCTCAATGGAGTGCGAGTCCATGAGCTCGTCACGAATCCCACCCCGGTCCTCTGGGGGATGGAACTCGAGGCGGCGGCCATCGCCTTGTCGCGAGGGCACGGAGCCTACCCGCTCTACACCGCCTCTCCGGAGCTACGTCTCTACATTGGCGTGGCCAACCCCCGAGCGGCACAGCCATCCTTCTCGGGCACGTGGGGTCCAACCCTGGGCATCGAGCTGACGGGGGGCTACGCGACGTTCTTTTGAGAGTGCTTCGGCCGCGCGCGGCTGGACCGGCGCTCTCGCAATGGTAATGGTTCATTCGGGAAGCGAGCGCCAGCATGACCAAGGACGACCAACGTTTGATCTTGATCGCTCACGCGCTCTCGGGGTCCGCATACCAGACGAAGGACTCTCCCTCCGACATCGCCCGGCGCGCCGTCGAGATCGCGAGCGCTGTCCTCGGCCAGCTCGTACGTGAGGAGAACGAGCACGAACGGCAAAAGCCGCGTGCGATCGAGCCACCGCCGATCATCCGCAACCGCGCCCTCGTCCCCGGGGGCTGAGGCGATTCACACGGCGCCCGGGTGAGCCCCGGACGCTCCCGACACAAGCGCGATGACCGCTCGGTACCCAGGTGGCTGCGGGACGGCTCCACGATCTCGTAGCAACCGGTGCATCGTCGGCAAGCGAAAGTACGGCACAGCGGTGATGAGATGGTGCTCCAGGTGGTAGTTGACGTGCCACGGAGCGACCGTCAGACGTGCAAGGACACCGGCGCGGGTCGTCCGGGTGTTGCGGAGGGGATCGGACGAGCGCTCGGTGCACGCGTGCTCCGCGAACGAGCGGATCCGAACGAAGAGGTTAAAGGTCGTTAGGTTCGCGGCCACCCACGCGGAGTAGACCCACAAGTGACCCGACGCGGCAAGCAAGCCGGCAATGACCAGGTTGGTCACGACGAAGCCGGACGTGTTCTTCCCACCGGCCCGTAGATAGTCCGCAAGCCGCCGGCCGTCGCGCGGACGTCGCCTCGCCTCGTTGGCGACGGTGTACTCGAGAACCTCGAAGTTGATGAGCACTTGTCCCAAGACCCGCTTGACCCCCGTGGCTCCGAGTACATCTCGGGCGAACTTGCGCGCGATCGAAGCGCGGGTGGTCGGGAAAGGATCCACGAGGCTCAGGTCCGGATCGAGAGCGGTGTTGGTATGGGCATGGTGCCGTAGGTGGTGGCGCCGGTAGCGCGCCACGTCGGTCATCATCGGACGCGCGCACGTCCAGTCGGCGAAGACGTCGTTCAGAGAGCGCCGCTTGAAAAGCGTCCGGTGCGCCGCCTCGTGCATCAGAATGGCGAGGGCGAGCTGACGCCCTCCCAGGACCACGACCGCGGCCACGAACACGGCCGGATGCGGAAAGCGCGCGAGCGCGGCGAAGACCGCCCCGATGGCGGCCCACGTGGAACCGATCGCCCAGAAACCCGCTGCATCCGAGCACTTCGTCAGCGCCCGAATCTCGTCAGAACGTAATACGTCACGGGCTTTCATCGCCTGTTCACTTCCTTCGCATCAGTGGACGCGACTCTCGAGACGGTCTTCGCTCGGATTGCCGGCATCGTAGAACTCGAAGAAGCGCCGCCAGACTTCGCGGCCCGCATCGTCGATCTGCTTCGCTGCCGCAAAAAAGGCGCGCCGCTCTCCTTCGTCAACGAGCGGCGCGGGCAGCAGCGGGTCGTAGACGATCTGACGGATGGCACGGCCTCCCAGCAGAAATGCCTCGCGTGCGGCGACGTTGGGCTCGAGACGCGCAGACAGCTTCAACCAGCGCTCGATCTCCGCGCGAGAGCGGCCGTAGGCGGCGGTCAACGCCTCGCCATCCCAGAGGCCCTGGACGCGCCCCTCGACGTCGACCGAGAGAGAGCTCGCATGAAAGATCATGGCCTCTCTCTCGAGACCCAGCGCATAGAGCCTCGAGCGAACCGCTTCGACTCCGCCGGCGAGGTTGTCCGGGCGCAGGTAGAGACCTCGGTCGAACTCGCGGAGGCCAAGCATCTGCAGTGCCCTCTCGCGACGACGAAGCTCCGCGCGGTCGGTCCGGCCAAGGGATCCCGCGTGCACTGCAACGTATCCACCGCCCCATCGACGCAGCCGTCCCTCGGCACTGCGCCAGCCCGCCACTTCGCGCGCCAAATCCTCGGAGGCGTCCGACAGGCGATATGCCCCCCGACCTACTGCGTCGATCCGTCCGGCCGACGACAGGCGCACAAGCGCCACCCGCGTGCTGTTCTCGCTGATCTCGAAGAGTGCGCAAGCCACGATCGCGGCACGAGCGGAGAGGGGCGCCCCTCGCATGGCCACCAGAAGCTCGAGAATCACGCTCTTTGCCGTGGGCGCCATCTCCCTAACATTACACGCAAAGACATATCAAAGTCAATGCTGTAATATCTGAACGGAGCACGCGTGCCACTGCCCGAGCTTCGCTTCGGGTTCCGCGGGCTCGAGGGCACGACTGTCCTGGACCGCCACGGCATTGTACGCGAGGAAGCCAACAGGGATGGCGGCAAGGCCGAGGAGAGCGAGCGCGGCATTGGTGGGATCCGAGCACCCCCCACCCTGCTGGGGGCACTGGACTTCATCTTGTCCGTAGGCGAGTAGGCCAATCCCTCCGCCGAGGAGCATCGCGAGCGCCGCGTTCCGATCTTGTGCGTGGTCCGCGAATGAGCGCCGGATCACCACCTCCCTGATCATCGGGCCATACACGGTGACGTCCCTGCACTCGACCGCGCCGTCGAGACCTGTATGGCGCTCGACGATCACTTCCGAACGGGCGTCCGTCGCGGGTCGCGCGGCACCGTAGAGCCGCGTCTCCGTGATGTGAGCGACGCAGCCCGCAAGCACGATCGGCAAGAGACCCAGTGTGACGAACGCCCACGGTCGTCTCCGCTCATTCATCCACTGTAGGTGCAATTGTACACCTGAACGGGCGCGGCTGGCCGATGCCTGATTTCCGTGGCTAGGGGTACTCATGTGCAGCAGACTTGTACTGCGACGCCGCACGCGCCGCGACGACTAGGGAGGTCACCCGATGCCGCAGCCGAAACACCCCTTGATAGCAGCTTGCGCTGTGGCGCTGGCGGCGGTTTTTTTCGGATCAGGCGGTTGTGGCAGCGGGAACGGCTCCCACTTCGGCAACGTGGACGGCGGCCCGCCGGACTACGGTGGTCTCACAGGAGGAAGCTTCGACGGAACCTTCGCCGGCGACGGGCCCGGCTCAACACCGCAATGTGCGGGCACGATCGGCTGGCAGTGCGCGGTGGATGCCTCGTGCTCCACCGCCTCGCCGACGACCCTAACAGGCAAGGTGTTCGACCCAGCAGGATTGAATCCGCTCTACGACGTGGTCGTCTTCATCCCCAAGGTGGTTTCGTCGCTGCCGGCAATCACTCCAGGCACGCATACCTGCAACACGTGCGACACCTCGATCGGGGACTACGTCGTCGCCACTACGACCAACTACGCGGGCGAATTCACTCTGGGCGGCGTTCCTACGGGCGCGAACGTGCCCGTCACCGTCCAGATTGGCAAGTGGCGTCGCACGGTCGCCGTGAATATTCCTTCGAGCTGCACCACGACCGCCGTGCCGGATGGCACCCTCCGCCTCCCTGCCAAGCAGAGCGAGGGGGACATGCCTCAGATGGCTGTCCTCACGGGCGGCTGCGATGACCTCGGCTGCTTCATGAAGGGCATGGGCATCGACTCGAGCGAATTCACGGCCCCGCATGCCGGGGGCCGGCTGGACGTCTACCAAGGCGTGGGCATGGGCGGAGGGGGCGGGTTTGTGGGTGGAGGCGGAGGGGCGGGAGAGGCCGCCTCGCTGTCCAATGGCACGGCCGGAAATTGCACGAACGCTTCGTGCCCACTCTGGGCGAGCAAGGGGAGTTTTGAGAGCTACGATATCGTGCTCTTGTCCTGCGAATGCGCCGAGAACCGTCAGACCAAGCCCGCCGCGAGCCAACAAGCCCTTCACGACTGGCTCGATGAAGGAGGCAAGGTCTTCGCGAGCCACTACCACTACACATGGTTCGAAGACAGTCCGGACGCCGACTTCAAGAGCGTCGCGAATTGGGGCAACACGGGGAACAACGACACGGCGCAAGTTGCCGCTGGCGCCGGGAACCCCTACGACGTCGACACCTCCTTTCCGAAGGGAGCGGTGTTCGCCCAATGGCTCGGCGTCGTGAATGCCCTCAATAGCAGCGGGCCGCCGCCGGACATCCTCCTCAACCCCGTGGCCGACAGCGTCGTCTCCGTCAATCCTCCGACGCTCCGTTGGATCTACGCCTCGAAGGGAGCTCCCGACGTCAAGTACATGTCGTTCGGTACTCCGATAGGTGGCGCGCCGCCGCCACCCGACGCAGGGGAATCTGGCACTCAGTACTGTGGCAAGGCGGTGTACACCGACCTGCACACCGCCGGGAGCCTGGAGAGCACGGTCGCCAGCATCCCCGCCGGATGCACGGAGAAGACCCTGTCCGACCAGCAGAAGGCGCTCGAGTTTCTCTTCTTCGACCTGTCGGCCTGCGTGTCGAACAACATGGGCATGGCGGCCGGGCCACCCCCGCCGACCCAGTAATCTGAGAGACTATCCGCCTCCAACGCGTCGGGCTGCGTACTCGGGATAGCTGCCCTCCGGAAAACGATTCACGATGTCCTTGTAGACGCGGGCAGCGCCGGCGTGATCTCCGCTGGCCCATTCGGTGTCGGCAAGACCCAGCAACGCAGGGAGATACGAGGGATTGATCGCGATGGCTCGGCGGTATGCGGAGATCGCGCCCGAAGAGTCTCCACGCACGCGCGCGACGTCGCCAAGCCCCGCCACGGCCTGGGAGTCGTTCGGGTTACCCGCGAGAATCGCTTGATAAATCTGTTCAGCTCGACCGAAGTCGTGGCGGGCGATGGCCTCTGCCGCCGATTCGAGCGCACCTTGCGGGCTCTCCCGGCCGACGTCGCCACCGGCGCCCGTGGCTAGAGGGCCGCCCGTGCCTTTCGGGGTTGCCGAAGGCGATTCAGATGCCGAGGGAGACGCTCCGACCGGGGGAAGGATCGCAGCCAAGAAGGCGTGGAGCTCCGGCTGGAGCGGATAGGGACGCGGCGACGCGTCGAGCTTCGCGAGCTCAGCCTTCGCCCCGTCCAGGTCACCCGACTTGGCCAAGGTGTATACGAGCGCGGCACGCGCACGCCCCGCAGCACCCTCTGCCCCCGCCGCCACTCTCAGCCAATCGATAACCGTAGCCCACGGGGGCTTTGGCTGCAGCAGGTCGAGCGCGGCCAGCGCGTAGGCGGTCTGTGGCTGCGACGCCGTGGCGAACACCGCCACGACGTATCCCCGCGCGGAGTCGCCCTCGCCGGCGATACGGAGCGCGTCGAGGACCGCCCGCAGAGCCTGCGCATCGTTCGGTGCCACGGAAATGGCATCGTTCGCCGCCCGCCGCGCAATGGCGGCTCGCTCCTCCAGCTGAGCGTTTGCCGTACGCACCTCGACGCTCGCGCTCCCGTCCGTCGGCAACAGGCGGAGCTTCAGCCACGGAACGTCTGCCTTCGCGGCGGTCACACGGGCTTCGTCGACGAGCACCCGCGGGTCTCTCTCCGTCAGCACACTGGCCTTGTCCAGGTCCCCCTGGGCGCGCTCCAGGTCGCCTTCAAGGAGCGCGCGCTCGCCATCGGCGAGAAACGACTCGGCTCGAGGGTCGACCCTTCCAGCCTGAGGGCCGATTTTGCCGGACCAGCGCGCAACCAAATGATACCGGACCTCGGCCGCCCAACCGAGCAGACCGAGCCCGGAAAGCATGATCACGGTCACCACGAACGCGCCAAACCGCCGACGCCCGGGCGCCGTAACACGCTCCTCGGGCCACGACGGGTCCTCGTGCAGAACGGGAAAATCGTCGCCGGTATCCGCTGTTGGCCGCCGCACGCCTTGTACCTTCGTACCGAACATCGAGTTGTGCAAGTCCTCCACGGAGGGGCGCGCCGCCCCGCCCGCTAGCGATCTACCTGGTCTCCCCCTGCCAGCAGCCGTTCGCATCCCCACGCGGCGGCCTCCCTCACAGTCTCGTCATCGTGTGCCGCCGCCGCCGCGCGCAAAGCCGAGAGAGCGTTGCGGTCCCGTCGATTGCCAAGAACGATTGCCGCGTTGCGCGCCAGCCCGGCCCGTCCTGCCCGCTTGAGCGGACTCCCCTCGGAGAGGAGCCGCCACTCCTCTTCGTCCATGACGAGCAGCTCCTCGAGACGCACGCGTGACCATCGCTCGAGAGGCGCAAATGGCCCCCCGTCGCCGTCCGCGAGTGGCGCGCGCGCCCCCGACCCCGCGTTGAACGGGCACACCGTCTGGCAGTCGTCACACCCGAACAGATGCGTTCCGGTTGCCTCGCGAAGCTCGACCGGAATGGCCGCGGGGTGCTCAATCGTCAGGTAGGAGATGCAGCGTCGTGCGTCCAGCACGAAGGGCGCGACGAACGCCCCGGTCGGGCAGGCGTCGAGGCATCGCGTGCATCCTCCGCAGCGGTCGCCCATGGGCGACCCCGTCTCGAGCCGAAGCGTCGTCACTACTTCGCCGAGCAGCACCATCGATCCGACGCCGGGTACGATCAGCATCCCGTTCTTGCCGACGAAGCCGAGGCCGGCCCGTGCTGCCCACGCGCGCTCGAGTACTGGAGCGTCGTCGCACAAGGGCCGAGCGTGGACCGGACTTTCTGGTGCCCCAAGAGCGCGCACAAATCTCGCCAGGAGCCTGACTCGTCTCCGCAAAAAGCCATGATAATCGCGACCGCGAGCGTAGCGGGCGATGCCACGTACCGTCTCCGAATCGCCGGCCTCCTCTTCTGGTGCTCGCTGATACCTGCGCGCAACACACACGACACTTTTCGCCCCTCGAAGCACACCGTCGCCGTCCAGACGTGCGCGAACGTGCCCGTTTCGCGCAAGCCAGCTCATCTCGCCGTGCCTCTTTTCCGCGATGAACGACTCGTACCTCTCGATGTCTCGATCGAGGCTCACGTCGGCGCGAGCGATCCCGACGACGTCGAAGCCGAGCCTGTGCGCTTCACCCTTCACGCGGGCGGTCAGAATCCGCTCGTGCTCGTCCTCACGAAGGTCATGATCGGAAAATCAGACGCGCTCGTCCGCCATCGGGTCCGTCCATTCGACTATGGTTCGTAGGCGGTCATGGCAACACTGAGCGGTGGCGCATTGGGTGATGGAACGGCCGTCGAAGCGACGCAGGACGCTCTTTTCGGCGGAAGCGTGGTGCTGTTCCAGCCTCGTCGCGGAGCAGGATACCGCACCAACGTGGACGCGCTCCTTCTTGCGGGCTTCGCGGCAACGCCCGCCACCCCGCCATCTTCGTCTCGTTCGGCCGTGCGGATATCGCTACGGCCGCCGCCGATCGCATTCGATCTCGGGGCCGGCGTCGGCGCCGTAGGGCTCGCCCTCTTGCGGTTCGGCGCCGCCCGACGTGTCGTGTTCGTCGAGATCGATGAGCTGTCCGCCGCGATGGCACGCCGCAACCTCGACGCCAATGGCTGGACCGACCGCGGCGAAGTCGTGCGGGGCGATGTGAACGACGTTGCCCGGGCGCGACGCGGCGAAGCTGCGCTGGTCGTGTGCAATCCGCCCTACATTGCGCCAGGTCGCGGGCGGGTGCCGGCAGCGCAAGCGCGGGCGCGAAGTGGCAATCTGACGACCTTCATCGAAGCCGCCCGCCAGCTGACGGGGCGCCGAGCGCGGGCGTGCTTCGTGTACCCGGCACAGGAGCTCGGCGTCCTACTTGCGGGGCTCGCGGCCGAAGGTCTGCACGCGAAGCGGATGCGGTTCGTCCACGGGACACCAGGCGCACCGGCTCGCGTGGTACTTGTCGAAGCTCGCGCGGGACGACCCGGCGGCCTTTGCGTGATGCCTCCGCTCGTTGAGCGGGGCGCACGGGGCTACACGCCCGAAATGGAGACGCTGCTCGCCAGAGGCTAGTTTAGCCTTTGCGCTGGGGGAGCGCGCAGGGCACCCTTCGGTATCACCCTACCCAACGAAACGCGGGATGCTTCGACCTTCCGGATTCTACCTAGGCGCGTGCGCCTGGGGCACCTTTGCCGCGATGCTGGTCGCGTCCTGCACGAGCGATCCTGAAGCTGGCACCCGGCACGACGGCTCATCTGGAACCACCGACGCAACGTTCGTCGAGCAAGGCATACCCGACATGGATAGCGCCCTCGAGGATCGCCCCGTGATCCCGTTCGACGCGGCCTCCATGCCGCCGCCGAATACCTTCTGCTCGCTGCCGGGCTCGATCGTTTCTACGGCGAGCGGACTGATGATCGTTCCAGGGGAGAGCGATGCCGAAGCCCCGGACCCGATGACGCTGCGCTGGCTGAACGTGCCGTCCGGGTTCTGCGTCCACTTCTTCGCACAGGTCCCTGAAGTGCGGCAGCTCCGGTTCGCCCCGGGCGGCGATCTGTTCGCCGCCTCCCCCAGCACACCGTGCGCGGGAGGCGCCGCCAACGGCCTCGGCTCGATCCTCGTCTTGCCGGACGATGATCACGACGGCGTGGCGGACTCCCTCACTCCTTTTCTGTCCGCATCGACGACGCCTTCGCAAACCATCACGTCGACGCAGGGGCTGGCCTTCGGCGGCGGCTACTTCTACTTCCAGGACGATTTGACGATCCGGCGGGTGCCCTTCAACCCCGGCGACCGCAAACCATCGGGCGTGATCACGGCGGTGACCACCATCACCGCTCCGCAGGCGACCGAGCACTGGCCGAAGGTCCTGGACTTCGCCCAGGACGGGACCCTCTACATCACGAACGGCAGCACTCAAGCGCAAACATGTTGGTCGAGCAGCTCGCCAAGCTACCAGCCCGTCTTCGGGGCAGTCTTCAAGCTGAACGGTGGTGGCTCCACGAGCGAAGTCGCGGAGGGATTCCGCAACCCGATCGCTTTGCGTTGCGAGCAGGACCATGACGTGTGTCTCGTCGCAGAGCTCGCGCTTGACGGCTCGGGCGCCAACGGCGGGCGCGAGAAGCTCGTGCCCGTGAGGCAAGGCGACAACTGGGGCTTTCCGTGCTGCGCGACGCAGGGCACGCCGTACACTGGGATCACGTATTCGGACACCGGGCAGACCCCCGACTGCTCGAGCGTCGCGGCAGAGAATGTCTCGTTCGAGATCGGCCATACACCGTTCGGAATCGACTTCGAAACGGGGCAATGGCCAGCGCCGTGGACCGGTCGGGTCTTCGTGACCCTTCACGGCGACGTGGGCACGTGGGAGGGGGCCCGCGTCGTGGGCGTCGCCAAGGACCCGAACACGGGCTTGCTGCTGCCGGCCTCCGAACTGCCAGGCGGCTCCTCCAACGCCAACGACATGCTCGATTTCGCGACCGGATGGGATGACGGAAGCCAGGACGAGGGGCGCCCAGCCCCCGTCGCGTTCGCGCCCGACGGCCGGATGTTCCTCGGAGACGATATGAAGGGCGTGGTCGTGTGGATCGCGCCAGTGACGTTGATGACGCCGTGACCTGATGGGCTAGGCAGTCCTCGCCCCCAGCAACCGGTCCAGCGCGATCGCGCACGCGGAGCGTACGCTGAGATGGTTGTACTCGCCGCGCGCGGCGCGGATCGGCTCGAGGAGTGCGTCCGCGACGCCAACGACCGACGGAGCGAGACCCCAGCCGGTGCCGAAGACGAGGAGTACCGCCTTCCCGCCCCCGTCGAGACGTGTTCGCGCGTCAGCGAACGACAGCGTCGGCCCGAGATCACGCGCGGCCGTGACCCACACCTCGACGTGCTCGCGCCCCCCCAGCGCACCGAGGGCCCCTTCGAGCGAATCGACCACCCTGAGCAATTTCAGGGCCTCGCGGCGGTCTGGAATCCTGCGACCGCTTGAACCATCGGTCCAGTGCCGGCGGATTCGTTCGACGAGCTCCCGCTGGGCGGCGATGGGGTGCACAACGAAATAGTCGCTCGCGCCGTAGGTTCGCGCCGTGCGGGCCAGGTCGTGCACGTCGAGGTTGGTCACCGCCGATGTCACGACAGAGCCTTGGCCGTCGAGCACCGGATGATGCATCAGCGCGACGGCGCAGCGCCTCACGGTTTCTCCTCTCTACGAAGCAAGCGTTCCCAGATGTCGGGTCGACGCTCTCGCGTTCTTTCCGCAGCCTGGTCCTTGCGCCACCGGGCAATTTCAGCGTGGTTGCCTCCTTGAAGGACCTCGGGGACGCGAGCGCCGCGAAACTCGACGGGACGCGTGTATTGCGGGTACTCGAGCAGGCCCCCGCCTTGCGTGCTGTGCGACTCCTCGATCGTCGAGCTCTCGTTCCCGAGAACGCCCGGCAGGAGGCGCGCGCATCCGTCCACGATGGCCATCGCGGCTACCTCGCCGCCAGTCATGACGAAATCGCCAAGGGAGATTTCCTCGTCCACAAAGGAGCGTACCCGTTCGTCGAAGCCCTCGTAGCGGCCGCACACGAGCATGAGCGCCCGCTCCGTCGACAGCGTGAGCATCTTGGTCTGGTCGAGTCTCTGCCCTTGTGGCGTCAGCAGCACGCGGCGTGCACGGAGCCCATCCGGCGCATCGGTGTCGAACGATTCGATCGCGGCGACGAGGACGTCGACGCGCATGACCATTCCGCTTCCTCCACCGTACGGCGTGTCGTCGACGCTGCGATGTTTGCCGAGACCAAAGTCGCGCGGGCTCCGAAACCGCACGGAGAGCTTCCCCCGACGATGGCGCGGGAGACAAAGCTCGTCGCGAGAAACCCGGCAAACATGTCCGGGAAGAGGGTCACGATATCGACGCGCACCGTGGGCGAGCTCCTTCGTCAGACCCTCTCTACCCCGTCCATCGTGCCGAGGGTCACGAGAGCGGCGTCGACGTCGACGTCCAGGACGACGCCCTCGACGAGCGGCACCTCCCAGGCTGACCCGCCCTCCGTGGCTTCCACGAGGAGAGCGCTCGTCGTCGGGTACGTTCGGAGCTCGCGCACCCGGCCGAGGTTCTGCGTCTTCCCGTCCGTTGCTGCGAGCACGACGAGGGCGCCCTCGATGTCGCACGCGTAGAATTCACCCGGTCCAAGGGGTGGAAAGTCTCCTCGGCGGCCGCAAACCTTTGCACCGCGAAGTTCGTCCGCGCGCCCACGATCGTCGACCGAGTAGAGCTTCATCAGGATCGCGTCGTTCGCCCGCCGCGCGGCGTCGACACTGACCTCCTGTTCTTCACCGTCCGGAAAGCGAACGAGCACCTCGTCGAGCCGGAGGAGAAGGTCGCTGTCTCGATTGAAGAGGCGTAGCCGCACTTCGCCACGCACCCCATGGGGGCGCGCGACTTCTGCAAGCGGCACCCAGACGGTCGCGGGCATGCCGCCCCCTTCCCAGCTCAATCGACGATGTCGAGGTGAGCGCGTCGCCCGAGTTTCGTCGAGACGGCGGTGAGGATCGTGCGCATCGACTGGGCGGTGCGCCCTTCCTTGCCGATCACCTTTCCGATGTCGTCCTTCGCCACCCGGAGTTCGACGATGCTGTTGTGCTCACCTGGGATCTCGGTCACCTCGACCTGGTCCGGATGGTCGACGAGCTCCACGGCGATGGCACGAATCAGCTCCTTAAGCGGCATCGACTCTCCGCCCCCGGCGCGGTCACTTGGGCTCCTCCACAGCAGCGACGGCGACGGCCCGGCGCTTGAGCAGCCGATCGAGGGTCGCCGACGGAAGGGCGCCCTTGCTGCGCCAGTAGGTAAGGCGATCCTGGTCGACGACGAACTGAACGGGGTCGCGTAACGGGTCGTACGTACCGATGCTCTCGAGGAACCGCCCTCCGCGGGCGCTCCGATGATCGGCCACCACGATGCGGTAAAAAGGCTTCTTTTTCGCGCCTGCACGAGAGAGACGAATATGGACGGCCATTCAGCTAAAACCTTGCATTCTTTTCCGGGCGCGGAAACCTACGAGCCAAGGCCACTCCCGTCAAGGCGTTTGGCCGCGACACGCGTGGGCTCAACCGTTGATGCTCATGACGCGGGTCAATTTCACGACCAGCGAAAAGTGCAAGGCCATGCCGTAAACGTGAAGCTTTCCGTCGCGCATGAGGCCGAAGATGGCTCGAACCGTCTTGACCGCTTCGCGGTCGTTCAGCCTCGGGATCGGCAAGCCGAAGCGAGTGGCAAGAGGCATGTTCGAGAGGGCCAGGATGCCGTCTGACGACCCGCGAATGGTCACGTCGGGGATCCCGACGATACCGTCGTGGATCGTCAACTTGCCACCTCTCTCGAATCTCAGCGTCAACGCGACATCGGCGTCGTCGGCGACGATCGAAATGCTCCCCGCCAACGCGGCGAAGTCGTCTTTCTTGTGCGGTTTAGCCTCGAGGTTCTGGCGCACGAGGTCGGCCAGCATCATGGCGAGACCGTTTTCTTCGGCGCCAGGGGCGAGATGCACGTCCGGCTGCATGGGCGTAAGACCCACAATCATGGGCTCAGCATGCGGCCCTGCGTCAAGGGTGACCTGACAACGTTCCCCTCCGAGTCCATTGTCTCCGGCGTGGGCATCTTGAGTTTGTCGAGCATGGGCTGAACCCGCGAGCGCGGCCCCACGACTACGATAATCGCCCCATCCGGCCCATAGAACTCCTTGGCCAGTGCGTCGAGATCCGTCCTTTGGGCCGCCTCGCGCCGCTCGCTCACCTTCGCTTGCCAGTCGGGGGGCAAGCCGAGAGAAGCGTCGGCCGCGAGGTGCCCGGCGATCCCTTCGACCGATTCGTAGACGCTCACGAGCTCGCCGCGCGCTTGCGAGCGCGTGCAATCGACTTCGTCGTCCGACATCCCCTCGTCCGCGAATTTTCGCAGGTCCCCGAGCATCGCGTCGAGCGCATCCCCCGTCTTGTCGGTGACCACGTTCGCCCAGGAGACGACCTGGCCGGGGCCACGGGAAACCGAGAAGCGAGAACGCGCGCCGTAGGTGTACCCGTGCCGCTCGCGCAAGTCCTGATTGAGGCGCGAGGTGAAGCTACCGCCGATGGCGTCGTTGACCCGCCAGAGCGCTGCACCCCTGGGGTCCGACGCCGCCAGACCCGGCCTCAGCGCGGCGATGACCGATTGAGGGGCGTCCGGGCGATCGACGAAGACGACCTTTGGCCAGGGCCCCTTGGGCGCCGGCGGTACAAGGGGCGGAAGGGCCACACTGGCTGGCGCTTTCCACGTGGAGAAAGCCGCCTGCACGAGCGGCATGAGCTCCTCTTTCGTCACATCGCCAGCGCAAACAAGGATCGCGCGGTCCGGGCGCCAGGCGTCGGAGTAGAAGCGCCGGACGTCCTCGAGCGTCAGCGCCCTGGCGCTTTTCACGGTGCCATCCCATGGGTGGCCGTACGGGTGATCGGGCCCGAAGAGGGCGACGCGATAGACGACGCGCGCGGTCGCATCAGGGTCCTTCTGCCGCTCGAGAAGCTCGTTGAACCAAAGGTCCGTCATCCGCTTGTACTCGGCTCGTTCGAAACGCGGCTTCGTGACCACGTCACCGAAGATGGAAAACGCCCGATCCAGGTTGCGCTTGAGGACCGTCACCGACACGAAGCTCGCGTCCGCGTTTGCGTCCGTCGTGAGGTGCGCTCCGAGGTCGTCGATCGCTCTGGCGAGCTCGATGGCACCTCGCGCGCCAGCGCCCTCCTCGAGCATCCTGGTCGTCGCGTACGCCAGGCCCGCTTTGCCCTTGGGATCGCTCGACGCGCCCGTCGGCACCGTCATGTCGCAGGACACGATCGGGACCTCGTGTCGTTCGAGCAGCCAGAGAGTAATGCCTCCCGACGCCACATCCACGGTTGGCGACGGTGGGAGGAAGGGGGGTGAGGGCGGAGTCAGCGGTTTCGGGCCGAGCACGTCGGACGTCGGTGAGGCGGGCGAGGGAACGCTCGCCGCGGGCGGCGCCAGGGAGGGTGCGGGAGCCGCCGGGGCTTCCGCACCACAAGCCGCGAGAACCATCCCCATGTAGAAGAACGACAGCCGCAAGGCAGGCTTCATCGGGCCCCTCCTTCCTTTCGGGGGATCGTGGTCAGCACCACGACGGCGTCCGGCAGGAGCACTCGCTTCGCACACGCCAGGATCTCGTTTGCTGTCGCGTGCCGGTATCGATCGAGATCACGCTGCGCATAGCCAGGGTCACCACGCTCGGCCTGGTACATATTGAGCAACGACGCTCGCTCGGAGACCACCTGTAGCCGGTCGACGAACTCCATCTCGTATCCGTTGCGGGCGCGCTCGATCTCTTCGTTGGAGACTTCTTGCTCGCGGACCTTCGCGATCTGATCGAACAGCGCCTTCTCGACCTTGCTCGGCTCGACCCCGGGCCGCACCAACGCATCTACGACGAATTCGGACCCTAGGACGTGGGACTCTTGCTCCGCGGACACCTCCTGCGCGATCTTCTGGTCGTACACGAGCGTCTTGTAGAGGCGGCTCTCCTTGCCGTGCGCCAGCACGCTCGCGATGAGGTCGAGCTCAGCGTCCCCCGGCGCGAAATGCTTGGGCGATTGCCATGCGAGCGTCACCTTCGTCAGCTCCACATTGTCGGAGATGGTCGCGCGGACAATTCCCCTCAGCGTCGTCTTCTCGTCGCTGAAGCCTGGGGCTCCAGGGTCTGCCGGTTTGCCGTGGCTCGGGATGGTCCCGAACCAGGTCTCGAGAGTTGGACGGATCTTTTCGGGGTCGAAGTCGCCCGCGACCACGAGAGACGCGTTCGACGGGTCGTACCACTTCGCGAAGAACTGCTTCACATCGCCGACGCTGGCGGCTTCGAGATCCTCGTGGGATCCGATGACCGGATGATGGTACGGGTGACCCTCCGGCCAAAGGAGCTTGGGCAGCTCCAGCTCTTCGACGCCGTAAGGCCGGTTCTCGATGCTCTGCCGCCGCTCGTTCCTGACGACGTCGCGTTGCAAGCCGAGCTTCTCCTGGTCGATGAGCGGACCCAGGTCCCGCATTCGGTCGGCTTCCAGCCACAGGAGAAGCGGTAGGGCACTGGCCGGAGCGATGTCGAAGTAATCCGTTCGGTCCTCCGCCGTCCAAGCGTTGTTTCGTCCGCCCGTCGCTTCCATCCACCCGTCGAAGGTACCGGTGGGCGCGCGTCGTGTACCCATGAACATGAGATGTTCGAAGAGGTGAGCGAAGCCCGTGCGCCCCGCGAGCTCCATCCTCGACCCAACGTCATATGACACGTTGACGACCACCTGCGGAACCGCGTGATCGACGCTCAGGATTGCAACCATCCCGTTGGAGAGGTTCGTCCTGGTGAACGGAATGTCCAGGTCTCGTCCGCTGGCAGATGAGGACGCGGCGAGAAGAGCTGCCACCGCAAGCGGGAGAGCGGCGATTCCGATAGGGCGCATGAGACATGCCTACTAGCAGCCCGTGGTGCCTTTCACCCTTCATATCTTCTCGACTTCCTGGGATACGTTGATGTCGTGGGCGAAGAAGCGAACGCGGTCTTGCTCGCCACGAGCTCGTCACCGGCGACGGGCGAGGTCGGAGCCACGCACGTCGCGCGGTCGGACACCCCACGCGACATCTTCGAGCAACGTCTCGCGACCGAGATACTCGGTGCCGAGCGCTTCCGCGCGACGCTCCTCGCGGTCATTCCGACCGTGGCCATGCTCGCCTTTCTGGCCGTCAGCAGCGCGTACCCCGACGCGACGACCGAGGTCCTTCACGGCAAGTTCGACCGCCTCCCCGTGGGTCTCTTCCTCTGCGCCGTGGCCGGCTTCGAGTTTCACGTCCTCTATGCAACCGAAAACATGCTTCCACGAGGCTCGCCCACGTCCGCCGCGCGACGCTACGGCTATGCGTTCGTCGAGACCAGCCTGCCGACACTGGTCATCCTCTACTACGCGACAATCATCGGGCCCGTGCAGGCGCTTCTCATGCCCAGCGCCTTCGTCTACTTCGTCTTCATCCTGCTCTCGACGCTCCGGCTCGACTTTGCGCTCTGCACCTTCACGGGTTTCGTCGCGGCTGTCGAGTACGCTTCGGTCGCTCTCTTCTGGGGCGCGGGCGACACCGCGGTCGCCGAGCCCACCCTATCGTCGCTGCCTGACCACCTTGGCAAGGCGTGCATTCTCCTCGTCACGGGGATCTCGGCAGGCTTTGTTGCTCGTCGGTTGCGCAAGAGCTTCACGCGAGCAATCGAATCCATCGAGGAGCGTGCTCGGATCCTCGGCGTATTCGGCCAGCACGTGTCGCCGGAGGTCGTCGAGCACCTCGTTGGAGGTCAGGCCGACGCCAAGGGCGAGCTCAAGGAAGTCTGCGTGATGTTCTTCGACATCCGGGGCTTCACGGCTTTCGCGGAGAAGCGAAGTGCAGAGGAGGTAGTCGCGTACCTGAACGCCATTTTCGAGAGCGCCGTGGAAGCAGTCACCGAGCGGCACGGAATCGTGAACAAGTTCCTCGGGGACGGGTTCATGGCCGTCTTTGGCGCGCCGATCGCCGAAGGAAACCCGTGCGCCGCTGCCGTGGATGCCGGACTTGACGTACTCGACCGCATCGACCGTCTCGTACGAGCCGGGCGCATTCCACCCACGCGCGTCGGGCTCGGCCTTCACGCGGGGCCCACCATTGTCGGGAACATCGGCTCGGCGCGACGCAAGGAATACACCGTCATCGGCGACGTAGTAAACCTCGCGTCGCGCGTCGAAGCGCTAAACAAGGACCTCGGGTCTCTCATGCTCGTGACCGAAGAGGTATGGAAGGCCGGCGGGAGCACGCGGGCCACTCCCGTAGCCAGGGAGCCACTTCGCGTGCGCGGCCGCGAAGCACCCGTCCGAATCTTCCAGCTGGCCTGAGACCGCCCGATGGCCCCTGCGCTCGCCGGCCGCGATCTAAGGAACGGGGGCAGGTGGACCAGGTTGCAGAGCGCAAAGAACGACGCACTATGGGCCCTCGCCTCAGTGGCGCTCGCAATGACAAGGGGCCTCCCGCTCCACGCGTTGCGCGTGCTCGGCCGATGGTTGGGTGCTGCGGCGTATGCGCTGGCCAGACCCGCTCGTCTCACCGCGCTTGCGAACGTCGCGCTCGTGCTTCCCGCCCTCGATTCGCGCGCTCGGCGCACGCTGGTTCGCGCGTGCTTCGGTACGCTCGGGGAGCTCCTCGGCGAGACCGTCGCAGCGTTCGGCGGTGACGGGCCACCCCTCTTGACCGTCACGGCCGAGGCCAAGGCAGTCCTGGACGAGGCGCGAGGCGAAGGTAGGGGGGTCGTCTTGGCTTCGGCCCACCTCGGCCCGTGGGAGAGGGTGGCGGCTTCGCTGGTGGCCGCAGGCTTGCCGCTCGTCGCCCTCGCCAGGGAGAGTTACGACCCTCGTTTCTCGCGTATTTACGAGCGGCTGCGGACCGCGGGTGGTGTGCGTGTCATCTGGCGCGGAGCACCCGGCGCCACGGCTCGGATTGTCCGCACCCTGAGGAACGGGGAGTTGCTGGGTGTGCCGATGGACCTGCGGGCGCGCGTCGCCTCGGTCGACGCGCCGTTCCTCGGCCATGATGCTCCGACCGCACTTGGTCCTGCTCGAATTGCGCTGAGGGCTCGCGCCCCGGTCGTCGTGGCGACGGCCGCGCCTGCCGCCCACGGTGGACTGGAGGTGTCCGCGACACGGATACCGACGGATGACCTGCGACCGGACCCGGCAGGCGCCCGCACCCTGACCACCCGGATCAACGACGAGCTGTCCCGGCGCATACTGGCCCTTCCGCTTTCGTGGGTGTGGATGCATCCGCGATGGACGGCGCCAACGGAGCTATGATGGACCGGGCGAGGAGGCTCTATCTTGTCGAACGCGCAGATGCGCACTCCCAGGCCGGTGGCTGACCGCCGAAGCGCGGCGGGCCTTTCGCTGTCGTCAACGGACGGGTTCGTGCTCTCGCGGATCGACGGGACGCTGAGCGAGCAAGACCTCGCGGCCACTACGGGCCTGTCCGAGGATCTCGTCCGCACTTCCCTCGCAAAGCTCGAGGCTTTCGGCCTTATCACCTTCGGCCAGGGGCCACCGGCGCCCACTGGCTCCGGCACCGTCACCTCGGTCCCGAAGGCCAATCATTCTTCGCCCGGCCCATCCGCCTTCTCTTCAGCTCCGGTCGGCCCTACGGCTTCGTCCGCACCCCCGGACGCCGCGACTCCAGTTGCGACGTCGCCGCCGCAGGTCTCTTTCACGACGGACACTCCGCTCGCGCCTGAGGATGAGGCGGCCCTGACGGAAGACGTCGAGCTGGACGAGGACCTGCGCCGGCAAGTCATCACCATGCACCGCAAGCTCGATAGACTCGACCACTACGCGTTGCTCGGCATCGATCGCACCGCGGATAGAAAGGCAATCAAGCGCGCCTATTACGACCTCGCAGGGAGGTTTCACCCCAATCGATACTTTCGGAAGAGTCTTGGCTCCTTCAAAGTGCGGCTGGAGGCCATTTTTAGCCGGGTGACCCTCTCTCACGACACCCTGTCGGACAGGGAGAAGCGGGTCGAGTACGACGCGTACATCGAAGAGCGACGGCGTTCGCGCGGGCTTGAGGAGCTCATGTCCGACGCTCTCGAGGAAGTCCGACGAATCGAGGCCAACGTCGAACGCCAGGTGCGCGAGCAAGAGCGCTCGGTCACCCCTACGTCGACGCCCTCACTGCCCGTCGGGGCGGTTCCGGCCAAGCCACCCCCAGCGACCGCCGTGCCAAACGTCGACGTCGCAGCCCGACGCGACGCTCTTGCACGTCGGTTGCTAGGAGGCCGTGCCCCCACCGTGTCGAGCGCACCGCCCGCCGGCTCCGCAGCGTCGGTCGCGCCCGCGCCGCTGACGACCACCGACGCGATGGCCACCCTTCGGCGCCGCTACGAGGAGCGCGTCCTGCTGGCCAAGGGTGTCGAGGCGCGAAAATACGTGGCCAACGCCGAAGCCGCCCTTGCTGCAAACGATCCCGTCGCGGCCTCCAACGCGTTCCGTATCGCGCTCAAGCTGGTACCCGGGGACGCGGATCTGGAGAGGCGCGCCCAGGAGACGCAGATCAAGGCGGACGTGCTCCTCAGCGATACCTACACGCGGCAGGCTCGATACGAGGAAAAAAACGAGCAGTGGGACCTGGCCGCTCGCTCATGGAGCCGCGTGTGCAAGGGGCGGCCGGGGGACGCTTTGGCCCACGATCGAGCGGCCAGCGCGATCGTCAAGGCGGGAGGCGACTTGCACGAGGCCTCGCGTTTGGCAAATCGAGCGTGCGAGCTCGACGCGAACAACGCGGCTTTCCGGGTCACCCTGGCAAGCGTCTTCGAGGCCGCCGGACTGGGGCTCAACGCCCGCCGCGAGTTAGAGAGGGCCGCACAGCTTGCGCCGCAAGATGATACCATCCGGATCATGTTGAAGAGGGTCTGACTCGGCAGGCAACCTCGCGCGAGCTTGGACTTGCCCGACTGCCCCCCTGCTTGCCCCTGAAGGGAGACGCGTGCGGATGGAGAAGGTGATCGGCATCGACCTCGGGACGACCAACTCGTGCGTGGCGATCGTCGAGAACGGTGTCCCCACGGTCATTCCGAACCGCGGCGGCTACAAGACGACGCCGTCGATGGTGGCGATTACGGAGGCCGGCAAGCGACTCGTGGGGCACATCGCCAAGCGCCAGGCGATCACGAACGCCGAGAACACAGTCTACGCGGCCAAGCGACTCATCGGCCGCAAGTGGAACTCGCCGCAGGTCAAGAACGCCGTGGCCACCTCGAGCTATCGCATCGTGCAGGGACCGCACAACGACGTGCGCATCGTGCTGCGCGACAAGGAGTACAGCGTCTCCGAGGTCAGCGCGATGGTGCTCCAGGAGATGAAGCTCATCGCCGAGGACTACCTCGGCGAGACCGATCAGCAAGGCGGTCATCACGGTCCCCGCGTACTTCAACGACAACCAGCGGCAGGCCACCAAGGACGCAGGCGAGATTGCCGGCCTCGACGTCATCCGCATCATCAACGAGCCCACCGCAGCGGCGCTGTCGTACGGCTTCGGCAAGAACGTCGAGAAGACCATCGCCGTCTACGATTTCGGCGGCGGCACGTTCGACATCTCGATCCTCGAGATCGGCTCGAGCGGCGTCTTCAAGGTCATCGCCACCGCGGGCGACACGTTCCTCGGCGGCGAAGACGTCGACGCTCGGATCATCGACTGGCTCGTGCACGGCTTCAAGGAGGAGCACGGGATCGACCTCCGCCAGGACCGGATGGCTCTGCAGCGCCTCAAGGACGCTGCCGAGAAGGCCAAGTGCGAGCTCTCGAGCGTGCGCGAGACGGAGGTAAACCTCCCCTTCATCATCTCGAGCGGGCGCAACGAGGCGCTCCACCTGCAGCGCACGATCGACGCGCAAGACGCTCGAGGAGCTCTCCGGCGATCTCATCGAGCGGACGATCGACATCTGCCAGCAGACGCTGTCCGACGCGCGCCTCGAGAAGGACGACATCGAGGAGGTCATCCTCGTCGGCGGCATGACCCGCATGCCGAAGATCCAGCAGGCGGTGGCGGAGTTCTTCGAGCGCGAGCCGTCCAAGGGCGTGCACCCCGACGAGAGCGTCGCGCTCGGCGCAGGCATCCAGGGCTCGGCGCTCGATCGACGACAAGCACGAGATGGTCCTGCTCGACGTCACGCCGCACGCGCTCGGCATCATGACCCAGGGCGGCTACTTCGAGGAGCTCATCCCGCAGAACACGACCGTCCCCACCCACCGAACGAAGATCTTCACGACGAGCCGCGACAACCAGACGGCGGTGAAGATCGTCGTCATGCAGGGCGAGAGCGAGCGCGCCGAGGAGAACGAGCTGCTCGGCGAGTTCATCCTGACGGGCCTGCGGCGCGCCGCCGAAGGGCAGCGTCGAGATCGAGGTGACCTTCGAAATCAACGCCGACGGCATCGTCAGCGTCCACGCGAAGGACCTCGAGACCAGCAAGGAGCAGTCCATCGAGGTCACCGCGTCGAGCGGCCTGACGCGCGACGAGATCAAGGACATGATCGACGACGCCAAGGACTACATGGTCGAGCGTCGCTCGACCGAGGAGTTCGAGGCGGCCAGGCAGGAGGCCGAGCGAATCGTCGGCGAGATCGAGCGGCTCTTCCCGCAAGTCGAGCAGATCGTCGCGGCCAGCGACTTCGGCCGCGACGCAATCGAGAAGGCCCGCGCGATCGTCGCGAAGGCACGCCAGGCGATCGCCAAGCGCGACTGGCCGCCATGAAGAGCGAGATCGAGGGTCTTTCGCGTACGCACCGGATGTTCAAAGGAGTGGTGGCCAAGACGCATTGACCCTGGGACAGACGTGACCGACGAATCACCAAAGAGAAAGCGGAGCGTCCATCCGCGGAAGCCCGCAGCCGGCGAAGACAACGATCGGCCGACAGTGAGCCCGCCATTCGACGTCGAGGCGTTCGCTCGTGCCGCCACTTCGCCGGCGTCCGCGGCTCGACCTTCCGGTACACCAGCGGGCCCGTCTCCTGCCTTCGAGCGAGAGGTCCGCGGCGAACAGATCACGCTGACCAACGAAGTAGAGCTGGAGCGAGCACGGTCGCAGTCCGCAAGGCGAACCGATCCACCTCGCTCGAACACTCCGAGCGCACTGTCGATCGCCAATGCTCACGCGCCAAGCGCCCCCAACATCCCCGCTCAACGTGCTCTGTCGCCCACCAGCATCGAGGCGGCCGTCTTGGGCGCCATTGCCGCGTCTCCTGGCCCGGAAATCACTGAGCGAACCATCGACGACCCGATTGGCGAGATGCGCGAGCGCTTTTCACTCGGCGACTATACCGGCGCGCTCGAGATGGCAGAGCTCATACTGGCCGAGGACCCCAGCAACCTGGAGGCCGCCGAGTGCGGAGAGAATTGCCGGACCGTGCTGGAGAGCATGTACGCGGCCCGCCTAGCTCCTCTGGACCGGACGCCGATAACTGTCGTGGCGCCGACGCACATGCGCTGGTTGTCGATCGACCATCGAGCAGGGTTCGTCCTGTCACTTATCGACGGTGCCTCGTCGGTCGAAACCATCTTGGACGTGTCGGGGATGCCTAAGCTCGATGCGCTCCGCATTCTTCACGAGTTGGTGCAGCAAAAAATCGTCGCATTCAAATGATTGCGTCCGGTCCGCGTCTGCTCTCCCGCCGCCCCCCTTAACGCCAAGAAACGCGAAGTGCAAGGAAAGGAGGGAAAGGCGAACAAAAACTGCTTCGCTCGAGTAAATGGCCTATTTTGCGCGTTGCGCGACCACTTTCTGGAAGCTACACCCTGAGAAGCGGGAATGGACGCGCATCGTCAGCAGGCGCAGGAGCTGCGCCGTCAAATCGAGTGGACGCTATCGCGCGCAGTCGACCCAAGCGATGTCCTGCCCATGCTGCACCGGCTCACTCGTCTCGCAGACGACGGGTCGGACGAGAGCCTCTACGCAAATTTGCACCTTGCCGAGCTGCTGGCGGAGCGGGACCCCTGGCGCGCAGCCCTGTACGCGCGCCGAGTCCTGGCCCACCGTCCCGACGACGATCGAGGCTGGGCCATCCTCGCGCTATGTCAGACGCTGCTCGGCAACTACAAGTTTGCCGTCAGCGCGTACCGCCACGCACTGACCGGCGCACCACGAAACCCGTGGTACGCACACAACCTGGGCCACCTCCTCGATGTGGCGCTGGGGCGAGCGGCAGATGCCGTAGGATGGTTGAAGCGGGCGTACCAAAGTGCGGCCTACAGTGGAGAGGTCGCAGCGAGCTACGCCCACGCGCTAGCGCGAGCGGGCCGGCTCGCGGAGGCTCGCAGGGTACTCGCGCGGGCGATGAAGCGCGGCTCGTCTCGGGAGCACGCGGCCCTCCTCCGTTGGCTCGAGCAGGGCGCACCGGCAGACAAAGATCACTCCCTTCCGCGCCCCGCACCGGTCCACGGCATCGCCGTAAGGAGGCGCGATCCCCTGACGGGGCCGCAGCTCTTCGCCGCGCCGCGAGACCGCGGAAAGCGCGACGAGGACGCTTCCTCGTCGAAGCGAGCGCTCCGAACACCGTTCGCGGCCGAGCTAGACAGCGTACTCGCGCGAGGCCTCTCGAGTCTCCCCCTCGACGCCAAACAGCGCGCGCGCGCCAAGTCACTCGGTCGAGCCGCCGCCGCGTACTTTGCAAGGACGCGGACCGGAGCGCCAGCTCGTGGTGCTCCGGAGGCAATCGCCGCAGCGATTGCATACGCAATCGTCTACGTCGATCACGTGCCGTTGACGCAGTCCGAAGTGGCGGCCTGCTTTCGCGTGCGAGTGGCGAGCCTTCGCGGCCGCTTCGGTGAGCTGAGAGCTCATCTGGACCTCTTGCCGGGCGACGCGCGGTACGCCAGCATCGGCCCTAGGCCCAAGTAGTCACCACGGGCAGGTTGCGAGCGCTAGAACAGCGAGAATTCGTGCCTTGACGACGCCGAAATCCGTCAAGGCCAGGTTCAGCTCCGCCTGACGATGCGCCTCGGACGCCGTGACGAGTTCGAGGCTCGTCCCCTGACCGGTCATATACGCCGTCTGCGTCATCTGATCGTTCTGCGCGGCCAGGTCGCGCTGCTCGCGGGCGACTCGATCCGAGGCTTGGGCCACGACCAGCTGACGCTGTGCTTGCGCTACCTGGACGATTGCCTGTCTCTTCAGGGCCTCTAGTTGCTGCGCGGCAATGTCCTCGGCCGCTCTCGCGTTCCTCAGGTTTCCGTATCGAGTACCACCATCCCAGATGGGTACCTCGAGGACTCCTTGAATGCTCCACACCGGATTCGGATAGCCAGCCGGCGCTGGCGAGATCGCTGCGACGGTGCTCAGGGCGCTGACCGTCGGCAGAAACGTGTACCACACGTTGCGCAGGTTTCGTTTGGCGACATCGAGCTGAACCCCCGCGGACGCCACGTCCGGTCGCTCGTCGATGCTGGCAACCGAATGGCACGACTCGAGCGCGCTGTTGGCGAGGCCGTCGATGTTCAGGTCGGGCGCGACGCCAGTCTCCTCAGGGATGCCGATCGCCAAACCGAGTGCTTCTCTCGCCTCGCGCAAGGATTCGTCGCCGCTTACCAGGGCGGCCCGTGCGTTTGCGGCATTCTGCTGTGCGCGGACAACATCGAGGCCGTTGGCCGCTCCGAGCATCTGTTTGCGTTTCGTGATCTCTTGCTGTTCGAGCGCAACCTTGAGCCCGACACGATTGATTTCGGCGCTGCGCTCCGCCGTGACGACGGCCACGATCTGGTTGGCGAGGCTGAGGGCGAGCGTGCGCTTCTTGTCGTCCACTGAGAGGCGATTCTGGTCTTCGGCCAGTTCGTTGATACTGATCTGGTCGAACTCGGGCGCGTTGAAGAGGGCCTGCTGCACCTGGACGCTCCCCGAGAACGTGTCGGGAATCGGAACGCGGGATGTCGTCACGAGCCCACTGCTGCTGATACCGATCCCGGAGGCGACGGAACGGGTAATGAGCTGATGCGTGTAGGTGCCACCGCCCGCGTTGTTCGCGTTGATCCAAGGTAGGTACTGCGCGAGGGCAATCCTCGTCTGCGCCTCGGCCTGTAGCACTTGGTCGAGAGCGATTTTGAGGTCCGTAGAACGGCTCCGCAGGTACTGGAGCGCCTGGGACCAGGATGCCAGCACCCGCTTGGGCGGAGGTACCGGCATGAGCATCGGGTCGTCGACCAAGGGAGGGGCTGGTAGCGCCAGCGCTCCCGACGGAGCCCCTGCGCCCGGCTGGGGCGTTTGGGGATTCGGTTGTGCCTGAGCGAAGCCCGGGAGAGCGAGGAGGGCGACGAGAACCCATGTCTTGCGCATGCCTCTTGGCTAGCCCAGGTCGCAGCCTCCATGAACTCCAAAGAATGCCCGTTCGTCGGCTAATCGGGGGCCGAGCTATCCCAGCCGCTCGCAAGGGCAAGACTGCTCATCGCGACGTTGTAGTCCATGAGAGCCGTGAGATGCTGCATGCGAGCCGACCCGTACGAGCGCAAGGGCTCGAGGAGTGCCCGCTCGTCCGCGGTGCCCAAATCGATGTGGTCTTGCACGAGTGGAGATCCACTCTTTCGCGATGTGCTCTGCCTTGTCCCAAGCCTCCTCACGCCCCTTGGCCTCCGAGGCGTCGGCGTAGGCTTTCTCGACCTCGTACATCGCGTTCCCAAGGGCCAATCGCTCCATCGCTCTGTTTTCTTCCAGCTGAGATTCCGCTTGCTGTTCACGTGCCGCCTGCGGCAAGAGGTCGAGGCTCCACCTTAGACCGAGGGCGGCGTAGTAATAAAAGTGATTCCAGGGATCGCTTGCCCAGGCGTTCTCCTGGGGAACCGCGCCCTGCGTAGACATGTAGTCGGCCCCCAGGGCCAACCCGAAGTCCGGGAACAGCTTCGCGCGGTTGTAACCGACCAGGGCCCTCCGCGCGGCGACGCCGGCCCGGGCCATATTCACGTCCGGGCGCAGGATACGGGCCGCGGCAAGGTACTGAGCGATCGAGACGAGCGGCCGGTCCGGCCTCTTGAGCGGTTCGTCGACGATGTCGAACGCAGTCTGCATTCCGGTGATAAAGCGGAGTGCCCCGAGCGCATACGCCTCTCCCTTGGGCGCCTGAAGCGACTGAGCGACGACGTCTTGCTTGTAGGCCGCCAGCCGCAAGCGATCGACCTCGCTCACGTTTACGTCACCCTTTGCGAGCTTGTCTCTAACTCCGTCGATGCCCTTGTCCAGGCGCTCTATTGCGTCGTTTATGACGTATTTTGCGTCCCGCGCGAGCTCCAGCCCGAAGAAGGCGCGGCGGACATCCATCCTCATCGTCTGGCGCCATTTTTCCATGTCCCATTCGGAAACTCGGACGTTGGCTTCGGCGGCGTCTCGCGCCGTTTCGATCTTGCCGAACGTGTAAAGGGGCACGACGCCGCTGACCCCGAAGCCGAAGAACGGCTGTAGGTTGCCGAGCCCAGTGATGTTGCGCGCTTCAACGCCGCTTTGCGGATAGACGACAGTGCCGTTGATCGGCGGTATCACTCCGAACGAACTCTGCGCTGACCACTGGAACCATGGCGCCCACTTGGCCTCCTCTAGCTGTGCATGGGCCAGTGCCAGACGCGCCCGCGCCGCCCATAGGTTCGGAAAGTTACGATCCGCGAGCGACAGGCACTCCGCCAGCGTGTACTGGTGCGGCCTCAGCGTCGCCGGCGCGCTCGCTCCGATACCCCACGCGTCGCCCGCAGCTTCGTCGCCGGCGCGGGCGATCGAGACGACCGACGCCGTCATTGCGGCGGCGGCGAGAAAGCCGAAGCTCGACTTCCGAAGCATCGCGTGCGGCCGACCTTATAACGCGGCGGCCCATCCTGCCAACGTCAGGGTTCTTCCTTCTGTTTCTTGAGCAGCCGCCTAAAGTTCGACCGATCCAGCCCGGCGAGACGAGACGCCTCGGACATGTTGCCGCTCGCCCGACGGAGAAGCTCGCCCGTATATGTTTCGTCGAAAGACGCTACGAGCCTTCGTTTGGCCTCCGCATATGGAAGCTCGGCTAGCTCGGCGAACGCAACCGGAGGCGATCCAGAGCCGTCTGCGGCCGCATTCGGGTCGGCCCCGTTCCCGGGTCGAAGAACCACAGGCTCGAGCCCCCGCATGTCTGTCGCCTCGCGAAGCGCCGGCGGCGGACGCGAAAATGGCAGATCCGCCGCCGATACTACGTCTCTCTGGGCGAGGACCACCGCGTGCTCGATTGCGTGCTCGAGCTCGCGGACGTTTCCGGGCCAGTCGTACTCGCGGAGCGCCAAGATGGCGTCCGGTCCCAGCCGCTTGAGGTCTCGTTGCATGCTGCGCGCAAACTTCTGCAGATAGTGGCTTGCGAGAAGCAGGACGTCGTCACCGCGGGCGCGTAGCGGCGGGAGCTCGACGGCGATGACGTTCAGACGATAGTAGAGGTCGCGTCGAAACTGCCCGCCTTGAATCCTGCTCATGAGGTCAACGTTGGTTGCTGCAAGTACGCGCACGTCCACGGTGCGAGGTTCGTCCGCTCCCACGCGTTTGATTTCGCCCTCTTGGAGAACACGCAGCAGCTTAACCTGCGCCGCAAGCGGCAAGTCCCCAACCTCATCAAGCAGGATGCTCCCGCCGTCCGCCGTCTCGAAGAGCCCAGCGCGCGAGGTCTGCGCTCCGGTGAAGGCGCCGCGAACGTGACCGAAGAGCTCCGACTCGACGAGCTCCTTCGGAATGGCACCGCAGTTGACGGCAACGAACGGCCTTTTTGCGCGGGGACTCTGCTGGTGGATGGCTCGGGCCACCAGCTCCTTGCCAGTGCCGCTCTCGCCCAGGATGAGAACGGTCGACGACGTAGGAGCGACCCCTTCGATGCGCCGGTAGACGTCGAGCATCCCGCGCGAGTCGCCGATGATCTCGCCGAATCGCTCCTTCGACAACAGGACCTGCTCGAGCCGCCGCGCCCGGTCAACCAGGCGCCTGTGCTCGGCTGCCTTGAGCACGGCATGGGCGACCGCATCGTTCGAATGAAATGGCTTGGTAAGAAAGTGGTATGCCCCGGCCTTCATCGCCATGACCGCCGACTCTACGTCGGCGAATGCCGTCATCAGGATGACCTCCATGACGACGCCACTCGCCCTGATACGAGTGAGGAGCTCGAGACCCCCGATGCCAGGCATCATGATGTCGACCAGCGCTACGTCGGGAGGCGTCCGGGCGATGTATTCGAGCGCCTGCGCGCCATCCTCCGCCGCTCCAACCTTCATCCCGCGCGTCTCCAGCACGCGCGTCAAGCTCCTGCGGAGCGCGGCCTCGTCATCGACGACGAGGACGTGAACTGCGCCCGTCTCCGAGGTGATTGCGGGAGGGGCAGCGCTGAGAGCGACGGGGGAGGGTCCCGGGGCGGTCACTTGGTTCCTAGGGTAGATCGCGTGCGACCACGTTGGCCACCGCGAGTACTTTGACCGTCAGCGCCCCGTGCGCTCGTGCCAGGAGACCGTCGCGGGCAACCGCTTCGACGGCGTCGTATTCGGGACCGGGGAGCTCCCAGCGGGAGCGTTGCGGGAGGGCACCGCGCATGACCTCAACATGCATTCGGCGGTGGGAGAGCACGTGAATGATGTCGCCTACGTGGGCGAGCCTGCGCGGATCGAGGCCCAATCGAGCCGCGAGGGCTGGGACCGTGCCTGTCGCACTGGGAGGCTCCCAGAGGCCGCCGAAGAGCACTTGCGGGCGCCTCCTCGCGAGCAACACGGCCTTCGCCGACGCGAGTACGATGGCCACTTGTCGCACCTCGGTCGGCTTGGTCTTGCGTCCGACCCGCGGGAGCTGCCTGGCACGCCCCTCCGCCCGACCGGCGCACAGGGCGCTCACGGGACAATGGGCGCATTTTGGCTCTCGCGGCACGCACACCGTGGCACCGAGCTCCATGAGCGCCTGGTTCCAGTCGCCCGGGCTTCCATCTCCGTCCGGTACAAGTCCCTCGGCGAGAGCCCAAAGGCGCGCGCTCCCGCTAGCACTCTTCACGTCATCGTCTATCGCGAACAAGCGCGCGAGAACCCGTGCAACGTTTCCGTCGACGACGGCCGCACGACGACCAAATGCGATGCTCGCGACCGCCCCTGCGGTGTAGGCGCCAATGCCCTCGAGGCGCCTCAGCGCGGCTGGATCGCTGGGAAGTTGACCTCCGTGGGCGCGAGCCACGTGCTTGGCCGCAGCGTGCATCATGCGGGCGCGCCGGTAGTATCCAAGGCCGCTCCAGAGGCTAAGTACGCGCTCCTCGGGCGCCTCCGCGAGCTCGGCAATGGTCGGAAGCGCCCGAAGGAAGCGCTCGTAGTACGGAACCGCCGTCTCGACACGGGTCTGCTGAAGCATCGTCTCGCTAAGCCAAACGGCGTAGGGGTCCTGCGTCCTTCGCCACGGCAGGTCGCGCCGGGCGCGCGCATACCACTCGAGAAGCCTCGCCCGTAGTCTGGGCCCTTTTTGGTCGTCGGTGTTGGGCGCGCTATAGTTTGCCACCGCGCATCTCTTGCATCACGGTACCCCTTCAACGGACGTCAGATGAAGGTGAATCGCAGCCCTTCGGCATCGCGAAAGGCCAGTGTTGAGCCTACGACAGTCCGCCCGCCGTTCGACCCGGAGGAGTTCGCGCGGCAAAGCGAGCGCACGACCGTGCCCCCACCACCCGGGCTGCCATCTTACGCACCCGGCATCTCGAGCGGCACGATGGACGCGCTCGAACCCGTCGAGGGTACCACTATCCCCACCCTAGCCATCGCCGTGGACGACCTCGAATGGTTCGACCTGCCGCCACTCGCGCGCCGCATGCTTCGTCACGTCGATGGCTCAGCGCGACTTGACGAAATATGCTCGAAGACAGGCGATTCGCTCGATGACGCAATCTGCATGGTCGAGCAGCTGACGCGCGAAGGGCTGCTGTCCCGCCGGTGACTCAACCACGGATGCCGTACTCGATCGTGAACGGCCCCTGATCACCAGGGGAGCGACCGTCGACGATGACCCAATATGTCCCTGCATCCAGCGCCCGCTCGAGGATGACGCGGTGATTGCCGTCCGCCTCCGCTTCGCATCCGAGCTCGGGGATCGCCGGGCCACTCGAGCCATCGCTACAAGCCCGCTTCAGCGCAACCGCGGCATCGAACGCGGGTGCGGTGACGACCAGACGAACCTGTGCGTGCGCGGCGAGGACGAACTTGAACACTCGATCCGGTCCGCTCGCACCGGTGTCGGCGGCAGCGCAGGATGGAGTGAACCGGTCGCCGGCGCCAACCGTCGTGCCGTCGACGACACGGCCGTTGAGGAGTACGGGGGCCGCGCTGCAAGCTGCAGCCTGTCCGGTGAGGTCGCGAAGTGCCCATTTTAGGGCGAAGCGTCCGAATGCGTCGGACGAGGCACCGTCCGCCGCCACGAAGTAGGTGCCCGGCGTCAGCACTTCGTCGACCGCCCTTCCGCATGCCACCTCTGCGGATCGCTCGCCGCACCGGCGCCATACGATGACTAGATGCGGAGCTTCCTCGTCTTCGAGTGAGGCCACCAGGCGCGATCGGCGGGGAACATCCAGCCGGTACACGACGTCCGGAGAGCCCGCGCCCCCGCAACTACCGGCAACATCATCCCGCGCATCGAAGGTGTCCCCCAGCACGCTTCCCCTCGCCCCGGCAGCGAGAGGCGTAGCGTCGCCGCACCCGTCTCCCCTCGTGCCAGACCCGACAGGCGTCGACGTCTCGAGGAGCAAGGTGTACTGACCGGTTGCGTCGCGGTCGTGCCCGTCTGCGAAGACCGAATACGCCCCGGCATCCCAGATTCCCGTGACTGCGGCGTCGCCCGATGCCGAACCGGACTCCGCGCAAGCCACCTCGCTCTGCTCGTCGACGCAGGCGCGCCTTGCGTGCAGGACCGGCGTGACGACGTCGGAATGCTCGATGAGCCGCACCCGCGACCGGGCGGGAAGGTCGACGCGCCACGCCGCGTCGGCGCCTTCCGCGCCGCCGCCACACGTTGCCCGCGCGCTGTCCGCCATGCCCTCGGTGCTCGCGGCCTGCAGGGCACCGGTCGAAAGGACCGAGGCTCGCCGGCATACGTCGACGAGAGCGAGTACATCCGTCGCCGTTACGGTCATCTTGAAGGGTCCAGAGTCGTCGCTGTAGCCGTCGACGAACACGAAATATCTACCCGGGTCGAGCACCCGCTCGACGCGCGATCTCGTGCGATCGGGTGCGTCGTCGTTGCAATCGACTTCCGCGTTTGGATCTCTGCAATCGTCCTTGCGAACGTAGAGAACCGAGTCGAAGTGAGCCTCGACCTCAATCGCGACGCGTTGACGCTCGGGTACGTTCAGCTGATAGACGAGTTCGCGCGAGTCACTCGGACTGCAAGAGCCTGCGTTCTCGTGCTCACCGTGCTTCGTCGAACCGGTCACCGTTCCCGGAACGAGCGGTATGGGAGCCTCGCACGTTCCCTTTGCGTCTGGCGCAGCGAGGCCACCCGTCGTGTTCCCCGAAGGCGCGCCGTTCGTCGCTCCCCCGACCCACGTTGCCACGGCCCACGGTCCCGTGCCGGCTGCGACTCGAACGACGAGTGCGTACGTGTCGGCGGACTCCAGGCACGACCGAACCACGGCCTGGGGTCCCGCCGACGTGTCGTGGGCTACCGCTGCGCCATGTGGATCGACCAGGGTCGCATCGATGTCGCGGATGCCTTCGCCGCCGACCGCGACGACCGTCACGCAACCCGCCGGCAAGTCCAGCATGACTCTGGCCTCTCGCGCCTCAGCGAGGATTCCCTCCTGGATCGGCCCGACTTGCACCAGCCCCAACGCGGCCAGGGTATTGTGAACGGCTACGAATCGAGGATCGAGGACCGCGCTTCCGGTTCCACGCGCGGCTGCACATGCCACGAAGGCCAGGAGCCCTACACAGACAACGACTCCCGGGCGATGAGCGGCTCGGAGCATCGAGCTAACGATACGGGTTTCGCGATATGTCGTCGGCGGCGGGGCCCTTCGGTGCGGGCGCACCGCCCGACGAAAGGGCAGGAGGAGCTACCGTTGGCTCAGGCCCTCGCGGTATTCGCGGAGCCGTCCGCGGGCTAGCTGCGATCGATTCGGCGGGCGCGGGAACAGCGGCCGGGACGACCACGGTCGGGGCCACCGTTCGGGCCTCCACCGGAAGGGCGATGGCGGTGACCGAAGGCGACGGGGTCGAAGTCATCGCAGCCGCCGGAGACGAGACCGAACCGTTCGAGCGGGCACGCACCATGAAGGCCAGTCCGGCCGCCACCGCGGCAAGGACGAGCAGCAACCATGGCCACACGGGGGCGCTTCGGGTTGCCCTCGAGGCCGCACGAGGTTGCGTGGCGTCAGGCGAAGACTCAGGCGCGCGCATCGCTACCGGGGAGGCCGCGCTCGACACACCCCCCGACCTCGGCGGGGTGAGAAGATTTGGAACGCTGGGCAGGCTGCCCAGACCCGCCAGGCTGGGGACGTTGGATGGCGTGGCTTCCTTGCGGTCGATGCGCGTGACGAGGGGCTCGCTGGGACGCACGGCGGGCGGCGGCTGCGACCAACTTCGTCGACCGGGCTCACTGCGAACCACCCAGGCGCGGACAGCCTCACGCTGCTCACTTATCTCGGGTCCCAACATCGCCTCGAGGTACGCCGCGACCTCCTTGTTCGTCCCCAAGACGCCGGCCTGTCGGGCCGCGGTCTCCAAGGCATCGGCAAACTCCGCTGCTGTCGCGTAACGGACGTTTCGATCACGCTCGAGCGCCTTGTCGACGATGGGTTGGAGAGTCTTGGGAACGTCGGGCAAGAAACTCTCTAGCGACGGGATTGCCTCGCTCAGAACCTTGTTCAGCGTATGTGCGTCACCCTCGCCCTTGAAGAGGCGGCGGCACGTGAGCACCTCCCAAAGCACGATGCCGGCCGCGAATACGTCCGCCCGCCCGTCGATATCCTTCTCGCCCCGCGCCTGCTCGGGCGCCATGTACGCAACCTTGCCCTTGACCTGTCCGGTGCGCGTGATGGTCAACCTGGTCGCCGCACGGGCTACGCCGAAGTCGCTCAACCTCGCGCTGCCGTCCACTCCAACCAGCACGTTCTGCGGCGAAACGTCTCGATGCACGATCTCGAGGGACTTTCCATCGTCGTCCTTCAGTTCGTGCGCCGCGTCGAGCCCGGCAAGAACGTCGATGATGATTCTGAGGGCAACGTTCATGGGCAGGCGCTGCCCGCGTTTCGTGCAGTGCGTGAGGAGATGCGCGAGAGTATCGCCCTCGACGTACTCCATCACGATGTAGTAACCCTGCTCACTCGTACCGATCTCGAGGATCGATACGACGTTCGGGTGGTGGATCCTCGCGGCCAGACGAGCCTCATCGAGGAACATCTCGATGAACTCCTCCTCTCGCGCAAGATGCGGATGCAGACGCTTTATCGCGACGAAGCGCTGAAAGCCGCCGGCGCCGGAAACGCGCGCGAGGTACACCGTTGCCATCCCCCCGGTTGCGAGCTCCGCTACCAGCTCGAACCGATCGAGCTGCCGCGCTTCGTTCTCGATGGCGACGAGCCTACTCAGGCGCCCGCCTCCGGCACGCTTTTCATGACCCCCTTATGATACCCCGAAGGGTCAAAACGTCGCTCTCAAAGCAGCCTGGCCGAGCCCGAACGCAGGTTCGATGAGGACTTGGTGGTCGGCACGCGGCGACGGGCTGCGCTCCCCCCCCCGTGCCAGTGCGTGAAGAAGACCCCGATAACCGCCGTGAGGGCCGCCACCCCGCTCGTTCCCGCCACCAGAATGTTCGTTCGCCGCTGAGCCGCGAGCCCTTGCTGGTATTCGGCACACCCATCGCCAAGGCCCACACAGTCACTCTTGACCGCAGCTTGACCCGGATTCTTCTCCGCGTCGATCCCCGACCAGACCGTCAAACCTAGCCCCACCGCCGTCAGCGCGGCCCCGGCGACGAAAGCAGCCGGCCCGAGGGGTCTTGATGAGGAAGACGCTTGAGTTACATCCGGGGCCGGAAGAAGAGGCTGAGGGGTGACGATCGGCGCCGGCGCGACGGGGGGTAACGGCGGCGGCGTTGGGCTCGGAAGCGACGGCGCCTCCAGTTCGAGCGTTTGGCTCGCGCCCGGCTTTGCTTCGATGGCAACGGTCTTGGTCCGGTCGTCCGACCAACTGATGCGCAGCTCGTGCTTGCCAGCGGTCACGAAAAAACGGAACGTCTTGACCTTCTCGACCGCCACGATTTTATCGTCGACGGCCACGCTGCAATCCGCTTCGGAGATGATTCGAACCTCGTACACGGTGGGCCGCGCTTCGGCGATGACCTCGTCCGCCAGCTTCGACATGCTCGCATCCGTCGCGAACTTCCGCTGCCCGATGGCGGCGAGGGTTGCAGCCCGAGCAGGCTCTGCGGCGTCTCGGCGGGCGCGAATCGCATAACGTAGCTCCGCAGGATTGGGCGCCGCGAAGAACGCGTTCTCGAAATGCGTAGCGGCATCGTCGTACATCTTGGCGAGGTACGCGCGATAGCCAAGGTCGTGCTCGTGGGCCGCGAACTGGATCTGGTCGGCACCCAGGGTCGGCCCGTTTGGTTCCTGATGCACGGCGTCGTCCGCTCGCGCAGAGAGGGGCCGGAGAAGTGCGCTCAGCGCGAGAACCGCTGCAACCGCGCGACGCACGGAATGAGCGTGCCGGGGCGGGCGCCGCACGTCGACCACGCCTTGATTCGCTGCAAGCTCGTACCTCAAAGATCAAGCCATCTCCAAAAACAGCGTTTCGGGCCGCTCGAGGTATCCGATGACCTCGTAGGCGAACGCAGCACCCACATGGCCGTCGACGATCCGGTGATCGAACGACAGGGAAAGTAGCATCACGTCTCCAATCACAATCGATCCGTCCTTGACCACGGGCTTCCTCTTCATCTGATGCACGCCGAGGATGGCGACCTCGGGAAAGTTGATGATGGGTGTCGCGAGCAAACCGCCTTGCGCCCCGAGAGACGTGATGGTGAAGGTCGATCCCTGCAGGTCTTCGAGCTTCGCCGCCCCTGTGCGGGCGTCGCTCGCCAACCGGTCGAGGTCCCGCGCGATGTCGAGCAGGCCTTTTCGATCCGCGTCCTTGATGACCGGGACGACGAGCCCCGCCGGCGTCGCCGTGGCAATGCCGATGTTGTAGTATTTCCGGAGGACTATCTCGCTTTTCGCCTCGTCGAGGGTCGTGTTCAGCATCGGGTGCTTCTTGAGCGACGAGACGACGGCCTTCACGATGAAGGGCAGAAAGTTGAGCTTGACGCCCGCGGCCGCGGCTGGACCCTGCAATCGATCACGCAGTCCCCTGAGATCGGAAGCGTTGCACTCTTCGACGAAAGTGAAGTGCGCGGCGCTGCTCTTCGATTGCGACATCTTCTGCGCAATCTTTCGGCGCAATCCGGCGAACGGAAGTCTCTCTTCGAGGGGGGCGACCGTCAGGGGAGCGGCACTCTGTCCGGCGGCGTGACCCGTCGCTGACGACTTCCCTTGGGCCGGAGTCGCGGCGCGGAGAAACGTCTCCACGTCCTGCCGGCTCACCCGCCCCTGCGAGCCCTGAGGAGGTACGTGACGAAGGTCGACGTGCATGTCCCGCGCGAACTTGCGAGTTGCTGGCGTCGCGAGTGGCTTCTCGTTGAAGTATCCGTCCGGTGCGATACCTCGTGAGCCTTCGGACTCGGCCGCCACTTTCGGGGAAGTCCTCCCCGTGCCGGGGAGAGTCTCCAGGATGTCTCCCACCGCAGTGGCCGCTCGCCCCTCGTCGGCAAACCGACCATTGGCGTGTCCTTCGGGCCTCGGCGGCGAAGGTGACGAACCGTCAAGCTGGAAGACCACGAGGACCGAGTGGACGGCGACGATCTGCCCGACTCGACCGCGCGTCTCCGTCACCAACCCTGCTTTTGGTGCCGTAATCGTCACTGTCGCCTTGTCGGTCATGACCTCAACGACGGGCTGGTCCTCGGTGACCCGGTCCCCGGGCTGAACCAGCCACGTGACGATTTCGCCTTCGGTGACGCCTTCGCCGATGTCCGGAAGCGTGAATTCCCAGCGCGCCATTTCGCACTCGCCTCCTCAGAACCTCGCGACCTCGACGACCGCCGGCAAAATTCGCTTCGCGAGAGGCAGGTAATCCATCTCGAGACTGTATGGGAAGGGGGTATCGAAGCCACAGACTCGCGCAGGTGGCGCTTCCAAGTGGACGAATACCCGCTCGTTGACGAGCGCCACGAGCTCCGCGCCGAAGCCGCAGGTCTTCGGTGCCTCGTGCACCACGACGACTCGCCCGGTTTTTCTCACACTCGCCGCAATGGCTTCGACGTCGACCGGCCAAAGAGTTCGAAGATCGACCACCTCGCAGTCCACGCCCTCCTTTTTGGCGTCCTCCGAAGCAGCGATTGCCTCGTACAGCATGGCTCCCCAGGCAAGGATGGTGACGTCGTGCCCCTCGCGGACCACTGCCGCCTTGCCGAGAGGGACAGTGTAGTCGCCCTCGGGGACTTCACCCTTCGCGGCCCGGTAGATGCGCTTCGGCTCGAGAAAGAGTACCGGGTCCGGATCGCGAAGGGACGCGAGAAGCAAGCCCTTCGCGTCGTACGGGTTGGACGGACAGACGACCTTGAGGCCCGGCGTATGGATGAAGTGCGACTCCGGTGATTGAGAATGATAGAGGCCTCCGCGTATCCCGCCACCCACCGGGGTTCGAACGACGACCTTCGCAGGGTACTCGCCCCCCGAACGCCAGCGCAGCTTCGCAAGCTCGCTGACGATCTGATCGAAGGCCGGATAGATGAAGTCGGCGAACTGAATCTCCGGCACGGGAAGTAATCCGTAGAGGGCCATGCCGATCGCCGTCCCGACGATCCCGCCCTCGGAAAGAGGCGTGTCGACGACCCGCTCGTCACCGAACTCGTCCCACAAGCCTTGCGTGACTCGGAAAACGCCGCCCACCCTGCCGACGTCCTCGCCGAGAACCACGATGCGGTCGTCCCTCCGCATCTCGTGGCGGAGCGCGTCGTTGATGGCCTGGACCATGTTCCACTGGGTCACGTGTTGGTTCCCGCTCGGAGCGTTTCGCGCTGCTCGCGCAAATGCCACGGCATCTGCTCGTAGACGTCGTCGAAGAGCGTCTGCGCGACCGGCTTCTCTGCCGTCTGGGCCTCTGCGAGCGCGCGCTGAACGTCGGCGCGAACCTCGGCGCGCAGTCTTTGCTCCCGCTGATCGCTCCAGAGAGCCCGGACCTCGAGGTACCGCCGCATTCGCTCGATCGGATCTAGCCCCGACCAGCCTCGGTCCCCATCGAGGGAGCCCGCCGAGCGGCCGACCGGCAACGGACTGGTCTGCGCCTCGACCAGAGTTCCCCCCAATCCAGACGATGCCCGCGAGCGAGCCTCCCGCACGACGCTGAGGACCGCGATGACGTCGCCGCCATCGACACACGCCCCGTGCAGGCCATACGCGACCGCCTTGGCCGCGAAGCCCGCGCTCGCCGTCTGACGTGAAGCAGGCGTCGTCGTTGCCCAGCCGTTGTTTCGGCAAAATGCGACGACGGGTGCCTTCGTGACGCCCGCGAAGTTCAACCCCGTGTGGAAGTCGCCGCTGCTCGTCGCGCCATCTCCGAAAAATACGAGCGCCGCGACGTCCTGGTGCCGGAGACGCGCCGCCCACGCGACCCCGACCGCGTGGGGTATCTGCGAGCCCACGATTGGACTGGCGCTGGCGAGACGCGCCGACTTGCGGAAGGGCGACCCCGGCGCGTTGCGACCCTTGCCGGCGTCTTCCGCCGAGCCGAACGCCCGATGCGCGAACGCAGGGAGCGGTATCCCCCTCCAAAGGGCCGCGGCGCGCTCGCGCTGGCCGACAAAAAGCCAGTCGTCGTCGAGCATGCCTGCCGCTGCGCCGACGATGGCTGCCTCTTCGCCGACTGCGCTGGCGTGCTCCGTTATGCGTCCTTCGCGCTGCAGGCCCACGAGACGCTCGTCGAGCTCTCGCGCGAGAGCCATGTGCTCGTAGAGAGAGACTGCAAGCTCGTCGGAGAGGGTCGCGGCGTGGGCAGGATCCGCTGTGCCATCGTCTCGAAGGGCGCTGACCGGCGGCATCGGCTCCGAGGCGGTCGGCTGCATGGGCGGGGGACGGGAGCCTACCCGAAAGCCTGGCGAGGAGCGACAGATGCCCGCCCTGTTTGCCGGAAGACGCCGTCGCATTTCCGCGCTACCATCCTTCCGAATGGCGCGGCGCGCGTTCGTACCGCCCCCTACCTTTGGCGAGGAGTCGACGCCCCGTGGGGGCGGGGCACCAGCGTCGATGAGGCCACCGTCATCGATGGGTCTCCGCGCGAGCGTCGCGCCGCCGTCTGTCGTTCCCCCGCCACGCGCATCCGCGCCGCCGCCCCCTGGCTCGGGCACTCTCCCCGATGCGCGCCGATCGGTACCACCGCCATCGCATTCCGGGGCGGAGGGCGTGTCCGTCGCGGCGTGCGCGCAGCTTCTCGACCGCCTGGCCGCCGCGGACGAAGGCCCGTTCATCGCGGGTTGGATTCGAGAACGTCCTCTCCGCGAGAACGCGTACCGACCCCACGCTCGCGGTGAGGCTGCTGCGCGCGTACCGAGAGACCGGTCGCATCGACAGGGCTCGAGATCTGGCCGCCTCGCTGCCGAGCGCGCCGAACTCCTGGAACGCTCTCGACGCGGCGCGCCTCGCTGTCGAGCGGGCGATTCTTGCGACCCTCGACGGCCGCGGCGACCACGCCGAGGCAGAGCTGCGCAATGCTTCGCGTGCCCTCACCGCCGCACCGAGGGGCACCGGCCTGAGAGAACAGCTCGATTTGCACCTGACTCAAGCGCAGCTCGAGCTCAGGCTCGCGCGCCTTCCCAACGCAGCCCAGGCCCTTCGGCTCGCCGAGCACGTCGCCGAGCGCCTGGAGGACGGCGCATGGCATGCCCCCGCGGCCATGACCCTTGGGCACCTCTCGATGCGCCTCTCCGATCCGCGGACGGCGGCCAGGCACTACGCAGCCGCGCTCGCGCGCGCACCCGCGCGCAGCGCCGCGGCGATGGGCGCCCACGGCAACCTCGCGATCGCGCTGAGCAGCATTGGACGATTCGACGAAGGCCGGCAGCACGGCGTGCAAGCGGTCGCCGTCGCGCGCGACCTCGCGGCAGGCTGGAGGCATGCGGATGCCTACGATGTCCTTGCGATCGTCGAAATTGCAGCGGATCGGCCGATCGAGGCCCTGCATGCGATCGATGAGGCACTCGTGGTCCTCGGCGAGACCGACCATCCGATGCTCCGCTATCAGCTGGCGGCGCATCGCGCGTGGGCGCTCGCAATGCTCGGCCGCGGATCTGCGGCAAAGCAGTGGCTCGCCAAGGCGGAAAAGGCGCGAGCAGACCTCATCCTCGACTCCGCGGACGAGCAGGACCTCGAATCGACCCGAGCACGAACACTCGAGGCGTGTGGTCTGATTCGTGAGGCCCTGGACCACGCGCTCGGGCACTCGGAGGACCTGCCGGAGGCCTTCGTCACCGGCTCGTTGAACCTCGTGCTGGGTCGGTGCGCCCTGGCCCTCGGAGACGAAGCTATCGCCCGAATGGCGGTCGAGCGTGCTGCGCTGGCGGGCGAGAAGCATGGCTGGGTGTTCCCAGACAGACAATCGTCCTTGGACTTGTGGCAGCTCGCGCTCAAGTGCGGCGACAGTCGCGTCGTGCGGTACGCCGAGCGGATCCTCGACCTCGTCAACGCGCCCCTGGGCGGCTCCATCGCGCCCCCCCTATCAGGACGGCAGTCAGCCACGTCGATGACTATTCCGCCATCCTCGCAGGAGCTCGATTCAGTTGCCGAACCGATGGAGGGGGAGACCCTCATCTACGTGACGACGCCGCAGGGAGTCACGCGCGTTCCGCTCGCAGAGATCGCGAAGGCGACCGACGGTGCTACGCTGGTCGTCGATACGCTCGCCCACGCCCTACGCGTGCACGATCGCGAAGTTTCCCTAGAGCGCCGACGCGCACTCGAGCCTCTCGTCGTACAGCTCCTGCGGCGGGCTCGCGAGGGGCTGAGCGCCGACGAGATCCTCCGTGCGGCGGGAGGGCCCGGCCCAGAGAGCGCGGACGCCGAGCACCGCGTGCGCGTGCTCATCTCACGCGTCCGGGACCTTCTCGGCGATCCCTCCGCCATCGAGCGGGTCCGGGACGCCGGCGAGTACGGGCGGACGCGCTACAGACTCGCGGCCAACCTGAAGTTTGCCCTCGTCGAGCCGCTTTTCAGTTCGACGGGGGGCGGCTGAACGCGCCAGCCTCACCGTCCACGCAGGTGCGCCGGCACGCCGCGCTTCGTCACCGTATCGCGCGCAAACTTCGGATCCGTGTCCGGGTAGTCGGTCGTGAAATGCAATCCACGGCTCTCGTGGCGGCTCGACGCACACTCGACGGCAAGCTGCGCAACCGTGGCGATATTCCGGAGCTCGAGCAGGTCACGAGTCAGGTGGTACTTCCAGTAGTATTCCGTGATCTCCTCCTGAAGGAGCGCGATGCGGCGCGCGGCTCGCCTCAGGCGCGTGTTAGACCGCACGATCCCGACGTAGTTCCACATCAGCCGCCTCAGTTCATCCCAGTTTTGCGTGATGACGACGGCCTCGGCACTCGGTTCCGCGCTTCCTACCTCCCACTCCGGCACGTCTGGCCACCTCGCGTCTCGGTCGAGGTTCGTCCCAAGGGCCTGCGCGGCCCGGTGAGCGAAGACCAGCCCCTCGAGGAGTGAGTTGGACCGCGAGGCGATTCGCGCCGTGTAGACCGGTGCATGCGCACTCGCCGATCGCCCAGAGTCCGGGAATCGTCGTCCGGCCCTCGAGGTTGGTCGTGATGCCACCGCACATGTAGTGCGCCGCTGGGACGACCGGGATGGGCTGGCGGGTGATGTCGATGCCCCAGCGCAGGCACTCCTCGTGGATGCCAGGGAAGCGCTCCCGGACGAAGCTTGGCTTCTTGTCGGTGATGTCGAGAAGGACGTGCTCCGCGCCTGTTTTCTTCATCTCGAAGTCGATGGCTCGCGCTACGACGTCTCGCGGTGCGAGCTCTCCGCGCGGGTCGTGCTTCTTCATGAAGGCCGTCGCCGTCGGGCAGACGAAGGACCGCCCCCTCGCCGCGCATCGCCTCAGTGAGAAGAAAACGCTGCGCCTGTGGATGAAAGAGGCACGTCGGATGGAACTGGTAGAATTCCATGTTCGCGATCTCGGCGCCCGCGCGGTACGCCATCGCGACGCCGTCGCCCGTCGCCACGTCCGGATTGGTCGTGTAGAGGTACACCTTGCCGCCGCCGCCCGGTCGCGAGCACGACCGCCCGCGCGAGGACGGTCACCACCTTGCCGCTCGCCTCGTCGAGAACGAACGCGCCCGAGCAGACCTCCGGGCCGCCGTACTTCGCCAGCGTGATGAGGTCGACCGCCGTGTGCCCCTCGAGAAGGCGCACTCGCGGCGATCTCGCCACGGCCTCGAGGAGCGCTCGCTCGACCTCGCGTCCGGTCATGTCCGCCGCATGGGCGACGCGGCGAGCGCTGTGGCCTCCTTCGAGGTGCAGGTCGAGGTCGGCGTCGTCGGCGGCTCCCTCTGCCAGGTCGAAGCGGGCTCCCACGTCGCGAAGCATCTTGATTCTGCGCCGGCCCCTCCTTGACGCACACCTCGACGGCTGCGCTCGTGGCAGAGGCCGGCGCCGGCCCGAAGCGTGTCGGCGATGTGCGCCTCGAACGAGTCAGCCGTGCTCAGGACCGCCGCGATTCCGCCTTGCGCGTACTTGGTGTTCGACTCGTCCGCGCTGCGCTTGGTGACGACCAGGACGTCGCCGTTCGCGGCTGCCTCGAGCGCGAACGAGAGGCCAGCGACGCCGCTGCCGATGACGAGATAGTCGGTTGTGATGGGCATCGCCCGGCACGTTACACCGAAGGCCAGGCCTGCGCTCCAGCCTTCCCGGATCCTGACCGGTTGACACGGGCGCCAGCTCCCTCTATCGACTCGCGACTTAATCGCCATTCACTCCGGAGGCAGCGCGGTGAAGATCCTCGTGGCCGTGAAGCGGGTCAGCTGACCCCGACAACCTGAACAAGATCAAGCTCTCTCCACAAGGCAAGATCGACGCAACGGGCCTCGAGCCGAAGCCCAGTCCGTACGACGACTACGCGCTCGAGACGGCACTCCGCCTGACGGAGAACGGCACCAACCCCAAGCGCGGCTGGGCGAGGTCGTCGTCGTCACATTCGGGCCCAAGGAGGCGGAGCAGATGCTGCGCGCGATGCTCGGGACCGGAGCAGACCGCGCCATCCGCGTCGACGCGACCGACGAGACACTCGACGGCGACGTCGTTGCCCGTGGCCTCAAGGCGCTTGGTGGAGAAGGAGAAGCCCGACCTCGTTCTCCTCGGCTATCAGCAAGCGGAGCACGAATCGAACGAGGTGGGGCAGATGCTCGCGGAGCACCTCGGGTGGCCGCAGGCGACCTTCGCCGGCATCCATCCAGAGCGAGGACGACAAGGCGCTTCTCGTGGGCCGCGAGGTCGAAGGCGCGACAGCCCGCGTTCGCGTGACCTTGCCCGCGGTCGTGACCGTCCTCGACAAGATCGTTCACCCGAAGAGCGTGCAGTCCAAGCACACTCCCGCCACGCACACGTACGCCGACGGCGTCCGGTTCGCGGCGCTGATGGCGATCATGGCGGCCAAGAAGAAGCCGCTCGCCGAGATGAAGCTCGCAGACCTCGGTGCCGATCCGGCCCCCAAGGTTCGCTACGGGGCGGCGGAGCTGCCGCCGAAGCGCGCCGCGGGAGTCAAGGTGAAGGACGTGGCGGAGCTGGTGACCAAGCTCAAGACGGAAGCGAAGGTGGTGTGATGGCCGGCACTCTCGTCGTCGCAGAGCTTCATGACGGCAAGGTTCGCAAGTCGACTCTCTCGGCGCGATCACGTTTGCGAAGCAGGTCGGGTCGCCGTTCGCCATCCTGGCGATCGGTGCCGGCGCGGCAGCGGCGGCGAAGGAGCTAGCCGGGTTCGGGGCGCAAAAGGTCATCGTCGTCGACGACTCAGAGCTCAAGGACTACGTGTGCGAGCGCTTTGCGCCGACGGTCGCGAAGGTCGCGACAGACGGCGGATGGGACACCGTCGTGGCGACAGCGAGCACCTTCGGCAAGGACCTCGCGCCACGGGTCGCCGCCAAGCTCGGTGCCGGGTACGCCCCGGACATCAACCTCGTGAAGATCGACGGAGGCAAGCGTCTGTATCGACGCCCGATGTACGCGGGCAACGCGTTCGGCTGGCTGGAGATCGTGACCCCGGTGCACGTCGTCAGCGTGCGACAGACCGAGTTCCCGCTGCGGAGCCGTCGGGCGGCGCGAGCCCCATCGAGACCGTCCGCGCGCTCCCGACGAGCCGGCTGCCGCGCGCGTCGGAGTTCGTCAAGCTGGAGGCCGGAAGAGCGAGCGGCCGGACCTCGGGCGAGGCCCGCGTCGTCGTCTCGGGCGGACGCTCGCTCAAGGAGCAGTTCAAGCAGGTGCTCGAGCCCCTGGCCGATGCCCTCGGCGCGGCCGTCGGCGCCAGCCGCGCGGCGTGCGACGCCGGTTATGCTCCGCCCGAGCTTCAGGTAGGTCAGACGGGACGCACCGTCGCACCGCAGCTCTACTGGCGATCGGCATCTCGGGCGCCATCCAGCACATCGCCGGAATGAAGGGCTCGAAGGTCATCGTCGCGATCAACAAGGATCCCGATGCCCCCATCTTCCAGATCGCCGACTACGGCCTCGTGCAGGATCTCTTCGTCGCCGTGCCCGAGCTGGTCAAGGAGCTGAAGGCGCAAAGCTGAGCCCGAGTCCGGCCGGGCCTCCTGGGCACTCTCGCATTTCGGTCGCGCGCGTTGTAAGCGCTTTGTCGTGAGCTACCTCGTCCTCGCCCGCAAGTACCGCCCGCAGACGTTCGAGGATCTCGTCGGACAAGACCACGTCGCTCGAACGCTGGCGAACGCCATCGCGGGCGGTCGCGTCGCCCACGCGTTCCTCTTCACCGGCGTTCGCGGCGTCGGCAAGACGACGAGCGCGCGCCTTCTGGCCAAGTGCCTGAACTGCGTCGGCCCGGACGGCAAGGCGAAGGGACCCACCGCGACGCCCTGCAACGAGTGCGCGCCGTGCATCGAGATCACGGCCGGGCAAGACCTCGACGTCCAGGAGATCGACGGCGCGAGCTACAACGGCGTCGACGAGGTGCGACGCCTGCAGGAAGGGCATGAGCGTTCCGCCCCGCGCGCGACCGCTTCAAGATCTACATCGTCGACGAGGTGCACATGCTCTCGACGGCGGCGTGGAACGCGTTCTTGAAGACGCTCGAGGAGCCTCCGCCGCACGTGAAGTTCATCTTCGCGACGACCGAGGTGCACAAGGTTCCGGTCACGATCCTGTCGCGATGCCAGCGCTACGACTTCAAGCTGATCGCCACGCAGACAATCGCGCGAGCGGCTCGCAGCAGGTGCTGTCGCAAGAGAGCATCGAGGCCGACCGCCCCGGCCGTCCAGGTGCTGGCGCGCGAAGCTGCCGGCTCGATGCGCGACGCGATGAGCCTGCTCGATCAGGTCATCGCTTTCAGCGGAACGAAGCGTCACGGGTGACGACGTGACGCGCGTGCTCGGCGTGGCGGACCGGCAGATCCTTCACGAGCTCGGCGTCGGCGCTCGTCGGCGGGCGACGCAGCCGCCTGCCTGGACGTCGTCGAGCGCGCTCGCGCAGCAGGGGTTCGACCTCGCGCACGTGACGAGGGACGTGCTTGCGGCACCTGCGCAACCTCGTCGTCGCGAAAGTGTCTGCCGGCACAGCCGCCGTCGAGCCTTCGCTACGGGAGCTCCTCGACCTGGCCGACGAGGAGGTTCGCGACGTGCTCGAGCTCGCGTCGCGCGCAGAGGTCGACGATCTGTCGCGCCTCTTCCAGGGGTTCTCGCGTGCGTTCGACGACATCGTCCGGAGCGGCCAGCCACGGATGGCGCTCGAGATGACGCTCGTGCGCCTGGCGCGGCGCCCTCCGCTTCTCCCTCTCGACGAGCTGCTCGTCGCGTGTGGCCGATCTCGAGCGGCGCCTCGGAGGCAGCCGCCCCCGCGGGTCCGTCTGCCCCGCGGCAGGGGGTGGCGGCTCCCGGTCGCGGCGGGCTCGTCTCTCACGTCCTCGAGCATTTCCCCCGCGGTGGTCACGACGGAGCCAGGCATTCCGCGGACTCGCGGCGCGCTGGCGCTCGTGGAATCGCCGAGAATCGCCGCCCCGGAGCCGCCCCTCCCCGTCCCCGAGCGCCGCGTCGACAACGGGCCGGTCGTCGTTCCGATTCCGATTGCCGTCGGCCCGGCGACGGACCTCGATACCTGGCGCGCGATCGTCGAGCGCGTGCGCGAGACCCGTCCGCCCCTCGCGTCGGTCCTCGAGCACGCGCTGCCGCTCGAGATCGGCGCTACAGCGCGTCGTCGTCGGTTTCGACCCGAGCGCCGCCTTTCTCGCCGCTCGTGCCAGCGAGCCCGACGCGCTCGAGCTCTTGACGCGCGAGGTCCGCGCGCACTTCGGCGTGCCGACACAGGTCGAGCTCGACGCTCGTCGGCAAATCCACCGCACGGCGTGCTGACGGTCGCAGCGATCGACGCCGAGCCACCGCGCCGCGGAGCTCGCCAAGGCGCGCGCGGCCGTCGAAGGCTCACCCCTGGTCCAGGAGGCCATCCGTCTGTTCGGCGCCCAGCTTCGCGACGTTCGAAGCTGCCGACCGGCGAGGGATGAGGCTAAGACAGCACTCATGCAATTTCGCGGCGGGATGAACGAGCTGATGCGCCAGGCGGCGCGCATGCAGCGCAAGATCGACCAGGCCAAGGCCGAGCTCAAGGAGCGCGAGCTGACCGTCGACGGCCTCGGCGGCAAGGTGAAGGTCGTGGTCACGCTCGGCCGGAGCGTGAAGCGCATCGAGATCGACAAGGAGACGCTGAAGACCGAGGACATCGACCTCGTGCTCGACGGCGTGTGCGCGGCGATCAACCAGGGCATCGAGCAGGCCGACAAGCAGATGGAGGCCGAGCTCGAGAAGGTCACGGGCGGCGTCAAGATCCCCGGGATGGTCTGTCGAGCCGCGTGAGCCCAAGGTCCGTCGCCTCGTCAAGCTGCTGTCGCGCCTTCCGGGCGTCGGCGAGAAGACGGCGCAGCGCTACGTCCTCTGGCTACTGACGGCCGACGACTCGCTCGCCCGGGACCTCGGCGGCGAGCTTTCGACGCTGCGCGACGAGCTCGGGCCCTGCGACCGCTGCGGGAACGTCGCGGACCTACTCGATGGGCGCGCGGTCTGCGACATCTGCGCCGACGTCAAGCGCGACGCGAAGCTACTCTGCGTCGTCGCCCGCGTGCACGACCTCCTCGCGATCGAGCGCGCTGGTTCGATGCGGGGGCGCTACTTCGTGCTGGGCAAGCTCCTGTCCCCGCTCGAAGGGATCGGCCCGGAAGATCTTCCCGTCGGGCGGCTGTTGGGGCGGATCCGGGACGAAGGGGTCACCGAGGTCATCGTAGCGACGCCGCCGAGCGTCGACGGTGAGGCGACCGCACTGCTTCTCAAGCGGGAGCTCGCACCGCTGGGCGTGGCTATGACCCGAATCGCGAGCGGGGTTCCCCACGGCGGCGACCTGGAGTTCGCGGATCCCATCACGATGGGTCGAGCGCTCGCGGGCCGTCGTGCGCTGTAACCTGGCGCCCATGAAGCAAGCCATTGCCACGAGCAGCGCCCCCGGTGCGATCGGACCCTACTCCCAGGCGGTGCGTGCGGGAGGGCTCCTCTTCCTGAGCGGACAGATCCCGCTGGATCCCGCAACCGGGGAAATCGTATCCGGCGACGTCTCCGCGCAGACGCAGCGGGTCATGGACAATCTCCGAGCGGTGCTGGCGGCTTGTGGGTGTGACTTCGAGGACGTCGTCAAGACGACGATCTACCTCGTGGACCTCACGCACTTCGCCGCAGTCAACGAAGTCTACGGGCGCGCCTTTCGGTCCCCGTTTCCCGCACGAGCGACGGTTGAGGTGTCGGCTCTGCCCCGGAGCGCCCAGGTGGAGATTGACGCGATCGCGGTCATACCGGCCCCAACCGAGGGGGCTCTACTCCCAGGGCATGGGCTCTGAACCGACGCCAACGGCTACTCGGAAGGCGCGATGGAGCCGTCGGCTGACGGTACCTGGGGCTCCGGCGCCGACGGAGTGGTCGTCGACCCGTACCACCGGCAAGAGCTCTCGGATGCTCGACGTGATGAACACTTCGTCAGCCCCGTAGAGTTCCTCCGGCGTGAGCTCGGCCTCGTCGACGGCGAGACCCAGTCGAGCCGCGGCCTCGAGAACGTGCGCCCTCGTGATTCCCGGCAAGATCCCGGCGCTTTCTGGCGGCGTCTTGATACGACCCGCTCGCACGACGAACACGTTCGACGATGCTCCTTCCACCACGTTCCCGCGACGATCCACGATGAGCGCCTCCTGCCCACCGCGCGACTTCGCCTCCCGGACGGCAAGAAGGTTTGCGAGGTAGTTGGTCACCTTGGCGCCAGCGGCAGGCGTGTCGTCCACTTCGCGGCGGGTTGGAACGGTGACCGCCGCGATTCCGGTCGCGTACGCGTCCTTGCCCGGGGGCGCTACGGGCTCCACGAGCACCACTCGAAGGGGATCCCGTGCCGTGTCGGGGTCGAGGGACAGAGGACCTGACCCCCGCGTAACCACGATCCGGACGTACGACTCCTTGTTTCCGCTCGCGACGATGGCGCCTTCGACCTCTCCGCCGAGCGTCGTCTCGTCCACGGGGAGCGTGAGAGCCACGCGGTCCGCAGACCGATGGAGCCGTCGAAGGTGTTCATCGAGAGCGAACGGCGTACCCCCATAGGTACGCAAAACTTCAAAAACCGCGTCGCCGAAGAGAAACCCTCGATCGTAGACGCTTACCTTCGCCTCCCCGGCAGCGACGATGGCGCCGTCGATCATCACGACACGAGCGCTCATGCGGCGAACTCGGCATCGAGGCGCTCGAGCGCGTGCTCCACCGCCGCGCGAGCGTCCACGGTCGTTCGCGGATCGATCGGAGGACCCAGCACGACGTCGACGCGCGTGAACGGCCAGGCCAGGGCAAACCTGTCCCACGTGTTGTGCATCACTACGCCATGACGAATCGAGCTCGCCATGGGCACGATGACGCCTCCCGTAGCTCGAGCGGCCACGACCACGCCGCTCTTCGCGACCCCTCGGGGACCTCGCGGGCCATCGACGGCGAACGCCGCGTCCGTGTTGTCGCGCTTCATCGAGCGCACCACGGCGGCGAGGCCACGCGCGCCGCCCCGCGAGCTGGAGCCTCGCACGACGCGTAACCCCTGCAACGCGAGCGCACGGGCTTGCATGGCGCCGTCGCCCGAGAGGCTCACCAGGACGACCGTCGCGCGCCTCCGCCGCCACGCGAGCAAGGGCAGCTGTTTGCCGTGCCAAAAGGCCAGCACCCACGGCCGGCCATGCGCACCCGCGAGGCCCGGGTGACTGACGACGCGCACCCGGAGCGTCGCAAGCCATACGCGGACGACGAGGCCGAGCAAAATGCCCGTCAGCGCCCGTCCAGTCTCGTTCACCCCTTCATCTCCGACAACTTCGAGCGCGCCCGCTCGAGCGCCGGGTCGTTCTCGATGGCCCGCTCGAACATCTGAACGGCCTTGGCCGTGTCCCCCTGCTTCGCGCTGATCTCGCCGAGATAGTAGAAGACCTCGCCCTTCGATATTCCCACGGTCGGGTCCAGACGCTGCAGAAGAAGAGCGCGAAACGTCTTTTGAGCGCGATCGAGATCGTTCGTCTCGAACGCCAGAACGCCGAGGTCTCGCAAGACGTTCACCGAGCCGGGATCGATCTTGAACGCCATGTCGAGCTGTGCGAGCGCGACGTCCTTGTCTCCGAGCTGCGTGAGCGCCCTGGCGAGCCGATGATGGTAGAGGGCGAGCTCCTTGGTCCGCCGATTGCCGAACGACGCGATGACCTTCTCGAGCACCTGCGCGGCCTCTCGCCCCCTCTGCGCGCTGCTGTAGGCATCGCAAAGCACGAGGAGGAGATCGCGATCGTGCGGCACGAGCGCCGCCGCTCGCTCGAGAATCGGGATGGCCTCGTCGGGGCTCTTTCGACGCAGAAGGTGAATCTCTGCGGCGGCCTTCAGCAGACGAAGCTGCTCGGCGATCGCGGGCGGCACCGTCGCCTGCGGCGTGGGCGTCGTCGCTACGCCTGGCCGCCCGGGTACGATGGACGCCCCCTTGACCGGAGCCTCCTGCACGATGACCTTCGCGTCGGGGTTGGCAGCCGCGATCGAGATCCGCGTCGCCCACGAGGAGCTCGCTGAGCTCGCTCCATTTCTCGGCCTTCTCCCATCGAGCGCGGAGAGTGGCCCGCAGCCCCGCGTTGGCGGGGTCAAGCATGAGACCGCGACGCAACGCCTCTTCGGCGGCTTCGGCGTCGCCCGTCTTTTCGCGCGCCTCGGCAAGTCGCAGAGCCCACGCGACACCTTCGACGCCCGTCGCGAGATCGACCAGCTTCGTCAACGCCGCAGCTGCTCTTTCCCATTCTGCGCGCTTTTCGCCGATACGCGCGACAGCCTCGAGGGCGTCGCGGCGGGTCCCATCGCGCTCGAGCACCTGCTCGTATGTCACGAGCGCAGAGCCTACGTCGCCGAGGCGATTCTCCTGGACCTCGCCCAGACGCACGAGAAGCGCGAGCTCCCCCGCCGCGTCGTTCCGGCTCTGCGCGGCGTCGAGCTGCGATTTGAGGAGATCTGCGAGCTCCGCGTCGCGCCCGGTCTGCTCGAAGAGTTGAGAGAGCATCAGCACCGCCTGAGGCTGCGACGCATCCTCGTCGAGGACACCCCGCAGCGTCTCGATCGCGTCGTCGGGCGCGCGGAACCGGTCCGCTTGAAGCCGTGCAAGCTCGAGGCGCAGATGCGCGCGTTCATCTTGGCTCATCGCAACGTCGACCAGGCGAGAAAGGAGCCTCGCGAGCTCCTTGTCGCGCCCGGCGTCGGCGTAGAGAGCCCGCAGCGCCGTGGCGGCTTGGGCGTCGGATGGCTCTGCATCGAGAATCTCTTCGTAGAGCGTGATGGCTCGAGCGGCGTCTCGGAGCTTGTCGACCACGACGGTCGCGGCCTCGTGCTTGAGCGCCAACGCCTGTGCACCGTCGACGACGAGCTCTGCGCGCCTCAAGAGGAGCGCGACGACCTCGGAGTCATCGCCCACGAGGGCGCGCAGGCGGGTCAGCTCCTCGAGCGCCCACATGTCGCCTTCATCCTCGGCGATCAAATCGCGGAGCACCGCCTCGGCTAGCTCCCGATCCCCAACTGGCGCTTCCGCCAACGACTTTGCCTCGCGAAGTAGGGCGCGCTTCGTCCCGATGTCCGTCTCGAGACGCGCGCGAGTGCGCAAGGTGTGCACCAGCTCCCGCTCTCGCCCCGGTGCTCTCCGTATCTCCTCGAGAGCGCGCAGGACCTCCAGATTCTCGGGGTCAATCGCAAGCGCCTTGGCAAAGGCTTCTTCGGCGCGCCTAGGGTCGCCGAGTTTGTCGCGACGCCAGGCCGCGACACGTATCCAGAGCTCGCCGCGTGTCGTGGCAGCGAGGTCTTCGACGGATTCCAGAGCCTTCGCGAGGGTGTCCGCCGCAGTAGCCCACGCGCCGTTGGCGACCGCGAGGCGCTCGAGTTCGGTCAAGGCGTCATCGTCGGACGGATCCTCGGCCACCGCTTCCTCGACGGCTCTCTGCGCGCGCGGGCGATCGCCGACCATTTCCTCCACGATGCGCGCGAGCTCGAGTCGGGCCCGCGTTCGGTCGCTCGCCGACTGGGCTCGGGCCACTCGGCGCTCGTAGAGCTTCGCGAGGTCCTCGCTGCGGCCGAGCGAGCGGTGGACGAACTCGAGCGCCTCGAAGGCTTCGTCGAAGAGCGAGTCGTCGTCGAGCAGCGCTTCGAGACTCCGCCGGCTGGGTGTGTGATCGGGCACGCGCTCAAGAGCCTGCCGAAGAGTCGCGAGCCCTCGCGCCTTCTCGCCAAACTCCCGCAACTGGATTGTCGCCAGTCGGTGAAAGAGCTCCGCCTGCACGTTCGCGTCGGCCTCGACCGCGATGCGACGCTCGAGGACGTCGGCAAGGCCCCTACCGTCACCCAGTCGCTCCAGCAGGCGGTCGAGCGCGCGGAGTACCACGGCGTCGTCGCCGAGCCTTTCTGTCGCCGCGACGTACGCCTTCGCCGCCCGCGAAGGGTCGTCCAGCTTCTCCTCGGCGACCCTCCCCAAGCGCACGCACAAGTCGGCCGCGATGTTTGCGTCGAAGATTGCGGACACTCGCTCTTGCAAGGCGTCTGCGTACCGCAACCACCCTTCGGCTCCGATCCGGCCGGCCAGGCGCTCGATCTCGGCGTGCACCGAGGCATCCTGCGGCTCTTCCGCCAGCGCCCGCATCAGCGCGGACTGCGCCCGGTCCACGTCTGCAAGCGCCGTCTCCGCCACCTGCGCGAGGGCCCGCAGAGTCACCGCGCGGTCTGCAGGCTCCGTCTGAGCGCGCAGGCGAAGCTCGAGCACGGACGCGAGTTCGGCGTGCTTGCCCGCCGCGCGCAAGACTGGCTCGAGCGCGTCGGCCGCATCCGATCGCAGCTCGTCATGCGACTCGCCGAGACTGCGGATCGCCGCCGCCGCCTCTTCGTCGAAGCCGCCCGAGAGCACCTCGCGATAGGCCTCGAGCGCCGACTGAGGATCCTGCAGCTCGACGGCGTGCAGGGCCGCGATGCGCTTGGTGAGGCGCTGCTTGTCGCGCCAGGCCCGCCACCTGCGCCACCTGAGCCTTCAGGTTGTCGAGCAGCTCGGGCCACATGCGCTCCTGCGTATAGAGAGCGTCGAGGCGACTCAACACTCCCCCGTCGCCCGGCCGTACCGAAAGCGCCTGCACCAGACACTCGATGGCCTCGCGCCGGTCCGCCGAGATCCTTCTCGTAGCGTGCCGCCGCGTCCACGAGAAGCTGGAACTTCAGAGCCTCGTCGTCTTCCCCGCAAAGCTCCACCCGACGCCGGTAGAGATCGACGAGACGCTTCGCGTCGTTCTTCTCCTCGTAGAGCGTGACGAGGTTGTCGATCGTGAAAGTGCTCGCCGGCTCGAGCTCGAGCGCTCGCTCGTAGGCGTCGATCGCGCCCGCCGGATCCTCCAGCATGTCGCGCTTCGCCTCGCCGATCCGCCGCCACGTGGACGCGCGTGTCTCGTCGTCCGGAACGAGGTCGGCCTTCTTCGTTAGAACGCGGACGAGCGTCGCCCAGTCGCTGAGCAGCGTCGCCAGCGCGTCCATCTCTTCGAGCGGCTGCAGGTCGGTCTCGTCGAGGGACACGAGGCGATTCCACGCATCCAGCGCTCGCCGCGGGTCGTCGCGACGCTTGTCGTGGAGCTGCGCGAGGGCCGAGACGAGCTCGCGCCGGGTTACCCCTTCGGTCTTCGCGATCGCCGTCTCGTAGGCGTCCGCGAGATCGTCCCAGCGCTTCGTGGCGCTCGCGAGGCGATCGAGGTGCTCCCGCGCGTCGCCGTCGTCCGGATCCAGCGTCCAGGCGTCGCGCATCGCGTCGAAAGCCTTTCGCCGATCGCCGCCGCGCTCTTCCCAGAGCTTTGCGCTCTCGCGCAGGATAGCGATTCGATCGCCATCGTCCGTGGCAAGCGCCAGCCGTTGCTCGTTCACCGACGTCAGGTGCCGCCAGTCGTCGGCGCGCTCGTAGATCGGTCGCAGGATGTCGACCACCCGCCCTTGTGCTCGGACCCTTGCAGCAGCTGCTCGAGAAGCGCGACCGCCTCCGCGCCGGCGCCCGGCGCACCAGGGGGTGCCAGCTCGACGACCGCCTGCAGTTCGTCGATCCCCGCGTCCGACTCGGAGAGCCTGTGGATCAGCAGATTGGCGAGGACCATCCGGAAGCGGGCCTCGTCCTCGGGACGCTCGCTCTGCTCTGCGCGCCTGCGCGTGAGATCGGCGAGGTCTCGCCATCTTTCGGCGCGACCGTACAAGCGAGACAACGCCTCCAGCGAATGAACGTCACTCTCGTCGACGTCGAGCGCCGCGCGGTACGTGTCGATGGCCGCTGCCTCGTCGTGCAGCTCTGCCTCCTCGAGCAACGCGATCGTGTGAAGGACCGTTAGCCTCTCTTGAGGCTCGTTCTTGAAGTCGAGCGCCTCGCGGTAGAGCTTCACCCGCTCGCTCGGCCGACCCGACTCGCGGAGCAGGCGGTCGATGGCCTCGAAGCTCCCGTCGCCCGATTCCGGATCGAACGCGTACGCCCGGCGGAAGAACTCGAGCGCGCGTTCGACGTTCTTCTGCTGCTCGAAGAGCTCGCCCGTCCGCTTCGCCAGCCGCGCCGTCGCCGGCTCGTCGGCCGCGATCTTCCCGAGCTCCTCGGCGTAGACCTCGGCGAGCCGCGCCTCGGCGTTGGCGACGCGCGCGAGGCGCTCGAGCTCCGCCCACGTTCCTTCGTCGGTCGAGTCCTCCGCGAGGAGCTTCGCCGTCATCTCAAGGGCGGCCGGATAGTCCTCGGCTTGCTCCTCGTGCATCTTCGCGAGCCGGCGAAGAAGGACGCCGCCTGTCGTCCGGGTCTTCGCTCGTGTCGAGCCGGGCCTCGAGCGTCGTCATCACTCGTCGCCAGTCGAGCCGCGCCAGGTACACGGGCTCGAGCATCTCGGCGGCGCGCGCCGCGTGGTCTCTTTGCACGAGGAGCGCCTCGAGCGAGGCCACCGCCTGCGGGTGCTTCGGGTCGATCGAAAGCGCCGCGGCATACTCGTCGAACGCGCGGTCGACGTCGCCCGTGCGCTTCTCGAGCACGTTGCCGAGCGCGTGGTGCAGCGCCGCTTTGCGCTCGTTCGAAGCATCGGGCATCCCGATCTGCCGCTCGTACAGGGACACCAGGTCTTCCCACCGCTCGGCCTGCGTGTAGAGGCGCTCGAGCGCGGCGATGGCCTGCGGATCGAGCCCCATGTCGAGGATCTGCTCGTAAACCGCGATCGCCGCTCGGCCGTCGCCGAGCTTCTCGTCGCAGAGGCGCGCCTGCTTGAAGAGCAACTGCTTGCGCTCGGCCTCGCTCTCGGCGACGTCCGCGCGCCGCTTGACCACGTCGAGCAGGGCCGGGTAGTCGCCGGTCTCCTCGTACAGGACCTCGAGCGCGACGAGGGCTCGCCGATCGTCGCCGCGCAGATCGAGCGCGCGGACGTAGTACTCCTTGGCGAGCGCGCGATCGCCGAGCGGCGACCGCGCGATCTCGGCGATGCGCAGCGTGACCTCGAGCTGCAGTTCCCCGTCGAGGATCTCGACCACCGCGCCGCGAAGCAGACTCACGAGGTCCGCGTGCCGGCCCGTAAGGGCGGCCAGCCGCTCGACCCGCTCGATCCACCCCGGCAACTCGGGATCCGCAACGGCTTCCCGAAGACCGCGAGCCGCGTACGACAGCGCTCGCGATCGGATCGCCCGAGAGGCCCCTCCGCCACCCGTACCGCTTGCGCGATGGTCGCGAGCTTCTCGGAGACCGAGTCGGCGTGCTCGGCTTCGATCTCGAGCACCCGTAGGAGCTTCTCGTTGAGGCCGTCGGCCTCGTAGAGCGGCCGCAGGATCCCCGCCGCGACGCGGCGAGCCTGTGCATCGTCCAGCATCGCTTCGAGCGCTCCGCGGCATCGGCCGTCGGACGGATCGATGCCCAGGGCCTCGCGGTAGGCGTCGATCGCGGCCTCTACATTGCCGAGCTTCCTCTGTCGAACCTCGCCGAGGCGGGCCAGGATGGCGAGCTTGTCGACTGGAGAGTCCGCGAGCCCGAGCTCGAGCCTCGAGCGTGTCGGCGAGGTCCTGCCAGCGATCGGCCACCTCGTAGAGCGACGCGAGAGAAGCGAGCGACGCCCGGTCGGGGCCGAAGTCGTCGACCACCGCGCGGTACGCGAGGATGGCCTCGTCGACGTCGCTCAGCTTGTCGGCCAGCGTCGTCGCGATGCGTACGAGGAGCGGGCGCCGTCCACCCCTGTCGTCCGTCATCCGCTCTCGCGCACGGAGCACGTCGACGAGCTCGCGCCAGCTCTGCGTGCGCTCGTAGAGACGGTCGAGCGCCGAGAGCGCTTGCGCGTCGACGGGATCGTCCTCGAACCGCGCGCGCCAAGCCTCGATCGCGCCGCGAGGGTCGTCGAGCACGGTCTCGCACAGCTCGCCGAGACGCCCCCGCAGCTCGCGCCGCGCGGCAGGGTCGTCTTCGAGCTTGACCTCGACGCTCAGGATCTCGGCGAGGCGTCGGCTGTCTCCGCGGGCGTAGATGCTCTCGAGCGCACGGCACGCAGGAAGCGCGATGGCTGCGTCGTCCGGTGCGAGCTCCAGGACCTGGCGGTAGACCTGCTCGGCGCGGGCGACGTCGTCGAGCTGGTCCTCGTAGAGGCGAGCCACGTCCATCAGGATCTCGGCGCGCGGCAGCGGCGTCCCTGCGGCTGCCGCCGTCGCCGTCAAGTACCCCCGCCGCGCGATCGCTGGCCCCGGTCCGCTTGCTGATCTCGAGCATCCGCTGGCGCGCGCGCGCGTCGTCGGGATCGAGCGGCAACAAGCGTGCGAAGGCCTCGAGCGCGCCGGCGTCGTCCCTCAGGCGCTCGTCGCGCAGCTCCGCCACGCGGCGAAGCAGATCGCGTCTCTCGTCGGCGCCGCTCGCGAACTCGAGATGAATCTCGAGCACGCGCACGAGCTCCGGCACCTCGTCCCGCTCTGCGTAGACCGCTTCGAGGACAATCGCCGCACGCGACCGTAGCTCCGGCACGTCGAGAATCTTCTCGACCAGCTGACGGGCCTCGGTTGCGCCCGGACGGACGCGAAGCACCTGCTCCAGGTACGTGAGGGCCCCCGAAGCGTCGCCCAGGCGGATGAACAGCAGCGTGCCCAGCCGCTGCTCGAGCTCCAGTCCTGTCATCCCCGACGGCCCCCTGCAGCCGACGCTCGAGGAGCTGGGCGAGACGGTCCCACCTCTTCTCGCTCGCATACAGGCTGTCGAGCGAACGGATCGCCTGCTCGTGCCCTGGCTCGACCTCGAGGATTCGCTCGTAGTAGCCGATCGCCCTGGGCCGGTCGCCCGTGATCTCCTCGGCGACTAGCGCGACCTCCGCGAGGAGCTCCGCGCGGCGGCTGGCGTCGGCCGTGGCCGAGAGGACCTGCTCGTAGAGCGCGCCGAGTTCGCTCCATTGCTCGCGCGTCGTCAGGATCTGCTTGAGGCGTTGAAACGCTCGCTCGTTGCCGGGCTGCCGCGCGAGCATGCGCTCCAGGTACGGGCGCGCGCGATCCGTGTCGCCGAGCTTCTCGTCGAAGAGCGTCGCTGCGCGCTCGGCGAGATCGAGCTCGACGTGCTCGGGAAGCCCGGTCGGCCCATCGTGAGGGACCACCGCAGCGATGGCGTCGACGAGAGCTTGGGCGTGCCCCGTCGCCGCGGAGAGCGCGGTGAGGCGATCCCAGAGCGGCAGCTCGGCGGGGAACTCGCCCGCGGCACGCGCGACGACGTCGAACGCAGTATTCGCGTCGTCGAGGCTGCGCTCGTGGACTTCGGCGAGCCGGCCGTAGAGCGCCAGGCGATCGTCGCGCGCGGCGGTCGTCGCGATGAGGACCTCGAGCACTTCGGCCTGTCGCCGCGCGTCGCCGAGCTTCTCGTAGCCGCGTTCGAGGATCGCCGCCGCACGAGCGCGCGTCTCCGGCACGGGGAGGAGCTGCTCGACGACCTCGACGACACGGCGTCGTTGGGCAAGAGCTCGAGGGCCCGCTCACACGCCGCCAGAGCCTCCGCGTACCTCTTGAGCGGATCGACGTAGAGCTTCGCGAGCTCGATCTCGCGCGCGGCTCGCTCTGCTCCCTCTCGCTGGTCGCGGTCGAGTGCGATGACCTCCGCCGCCCCGGCGGCATCTCCCTGGGCGCGCAGCAGGCGAGCGAGGGCGCGCAGCGCAGCCCCGTGATGAGGCACCGCCTGCAGCATTCTCCTGTAGATCTCGACCGCCCGTTCGGGTGAGCCGAACGCCTCCTCCTCGAGCATCGCCCACTCGGACATCAGATCGAGCTTCGCCGCCGTGTTCGAGCGCTCCACTCGGAGCTCGAAGAGCCAGCGCAGGTCGTCGCGCCGGTTCGCCTCGCGCAGGATCCGATCGAGGGTCTGAATGGCGAGCTCGTCGCCGTCATCTTCCTCGACGAGCGAACGGTACGTCTGCACCGCTTCGTCCACCCGCCCCATCTCGCGCGCGTAGACCTCGGCGAGCTTCGCGCGCAGGACGCGCACCTCTTCGCGCCGCCCGCCCGAGTCGCTCTCCCGGTCCCTCTTCTTCTTCTTCTTGCCGGGCCTCTCGGTCCCTCTCCCGGCGAGGGCGCGGAGGCCTCGAGCACCGCGAGCCGTGCGTTCACCGTCTCGGCGAACCCGGCCCACTGCCCCGCCGCGCGCGCCGCCTTCTCGAACTCCGCGAGAGCCCCATCCCGCTCCGGCGCGAGCTCGTACGCCCGGCGCGCCCACGCGAAAGACGACGCCCGGTCCTGGAGCTCGTGCCCCGTGACCTGCTACCAGCTTGTCGATGAGCGCGAGCTGGTCCTCCACCGCGGCCGCGTGACCCAGGAGGATCTCGTACAGCGCCGGAAGCCGGCCCCACTTCTCGTCCTTCTCGTAAAGCGGCACGAGCGCCGAGGCTGCCCGCGCGTCGTCCGGCCGAACCGACAGGACCCGCTCGTACGAGCGGAAAGCGCGATCCGGGGCGTTCAGTTTCTCGACGAACACCGTCGCGCAGCGGAAGCTCAGATCGACCTTGAGTTGCGCGTCGCCCGCCTTGTCGGCGGCGCCCGAGAGGACCTCGACGAGGCCCTCCCAGTCCCCGTTCTGGGCGTAGAGGGCGGTGAGCCCGTCGTAGTCGCCGATGGCGACGTGGCTGTCGCGAAGGACGCGCAGAGCCTTCGCGTGCCCCGGCTGAATCGCGAGGACGCGCTGCCAGGCGCTCATCGCCTTCGCGTGGTCGTGCAGCCGATCCGAGTAGATGCTGCCGAGCTTCTGCAGCACCGTCAGGCTTGGTCGCGTCGTCGGCCGCGACGGCGGCGCGCCGCTCGAGCACTTCGGCGACGGTCGCGAAGTCCTTGTCGCGCTCCGCCTGCTTCTCGAGTGCGTCGAGCGCAGCCGTCGACGACGGGATCCTCTTCGAGGACTCGCTTGTAGAGCGCGACGGCCTCCGCGCCCATGTCGAGGCGCTCGGCCGCGAGCTTGGCCATCTCCATCCAGAGCTCGCGACGCTCGGGTCCGGCCTTCATCGCATCCGCTTCGGCCGCGAGCAGATCGTAGAGGGGCTTGTAGGCCCGCCGCTTGACGTAGAGCTCGCGCAGGCGGTCGATGGCCTCGCGGTCCTTCGGGTCGATCGCGTGGAGCTTCTCGTAGCCGTCGACCGCGTTCTGCACGTTGGAGAACTGATCGAGCCAGCGCCGCGCGATCGCACGCCACAGCTCGGCCTTGACCGTGCGCTCTGGCTCGAGCTCGGCCTGGCGCGCCTGCATCGTGAGCAAATCGCGCCAGCGCTGCAGGGCCTCGTAGACCCGGACGAGCTCCCGGACGCTCTCGAGATCGGTCCCGTCGAGCTGAACGATCTGCGAGAGCACCGTGACGAGCGCGGAGTCGCTCTTCGACGTGATCGCGGTACACGGCCGCGATCTCGCGCAGCACCGCGAGCCGCGCCGGCCGCGTCGCCTTGCGGAATCTTCTCGAGCTCCTGACGCAAGAGGTCCGTCAGCGCGTTCCAGCCGGCGGTCTGCCGGTAGAGCCGCTTGAGCGCGTCGCGCGCCTCCTTGTTGCCGGCGTCCTGACGCAGGAGCGTCGCGCCACTGCTCGATCGCCTTCTGGGCGTTCGCGCCCTCCTCGGCGAGCTTGGCGATCTCCGCGCCGATGGCGGTGCGCTCGGGCCCATCGGCAAGGCTGCGCTGCGCTTCCGTCAGGATCGTCGTCGAGCCGCGCGTTCTCGCCTCGCGCCGCGCACCAGCTCGCGGAAGAAGGAGAGCATGCCCGGGTTCGCGGGCTCAAGCTTCCGCAGCTGCTCGAACCACGGCTCGGCGGCCTCGGGCTTGCCGCGCATGCGCCAGTGGACCATCGCCACCTGCAAGATGGCGCCGAACTCCTCTTCCTTGCCGCGGAGCGCACCGGCTGAGAGCTGCCCCTCGTAGAGAGCGACGAGGTGCTCCCACATCTCGTTGGCAGTGAAGTGATCTGCAAGAAAGCTCGTGGCCTCCGGGTGGCCCGGGGCGACGTCGATGACCCGCTCGTACGCCGCCGCCGCCCGCTCGGGTGACTTGAGCTTCTTCGCGAACGCGCGCGCCAGACGCACCCATCCCGCGATCTTCTCGTCCTTCTGGGTGGCTTCGCTCGCAAAGCTCTCGAGCGTCTGCGCGAGCTCGTCCCACCTCTGCTCTTCCCGCAGAACGCGCTCGATGAGTATCTCGGCCCTGCGGTTCTTCGGGTCCAGCTCGAGGCCCTCTCGAAGCAGCGCGAGGAGCCGCTCGACGTCCCGCTTGCCCCCGCGCCCGCCGTACCGGTACGTCACCTCGGCCGCGCTCACGAGCAGGGAGCTGCGAAAGGCGGGGTCTCCCGCACCCTGGGCCTCCTGCACGTATCGGTCGACGAGCTCGGACCACTTCGCGCGCCTGGCCTCGCTCCTCTCCAGGGCCTCGGCCGCGTGAGCGTCGTCCGGACGCACTGCGGCGAGCTTCTCGTAAGCCGCCCGCGCCGCCTCGTCATCCAACAGGTCTTCGTCGAGAACGCGCGCGAGCTCCGCGAGAAGGTCTATCTCGCGCCCGCCGCCGGCGACGCTCGCCTCGATCTCGAGGAACCTGGCGACGGCCTCGTACTCGCGGCGCGCCTCGTGTGCGCGTCGGGCAGCCTCGAGTAGTTTTTCGAGCTCGGCAGCGCTCATCCCGGGGTCGGCGCCGAGTTCGCTGCGGAGCTGCGTCCACGCCGGTTCGTTGTCCGGATCGTCCTGCAACAACCCGAGGGCGCTCTTGATCGTCTTCGCGCTCATCCATCACCTTGTGAAGTTCTCGTCCACATGTAGGCACGCAGGAGCTGACACCTCGTCCGAGTAAAGCGAAACCGCGCGAAATCGCGTGAGGAAATCGCCGCCGCGGGCCGGGCCATGCTACGGAGAGCACTTCGCGATAGCAAGGGTCGGCGAGGGTGTCCGGCGCGCCTCACGAAAGAGGGGGACCTCGGCGCCTTCTGCCGATGCCGAGCCCCGCCATTCGTGTTACGTGGGATCCGCCGATGAGCGCCTCGCTCGCCCTGTCGGTCCGCAACATCTACGAGACGCTCGCCATCTCGTTCCCCACGATGCTGGAGGCGTTCGGCGGACGCGTCACACGCCAGATCTGCGACAAGCGCCTCGACCGTTGGTCGCGCCAGGTCGTCGAGAACGCTCACATCGAGCTCGACCTCGTGGGCCGCGACAACGCCGCGCCGGGGGTGACGTATCTCGTGATGAGCAACCATCAGTCGCTCTACGACATCCCGGTCCTCTTCCACGTCCTCGGGCCCAACATCCGGATGATCGCCAAGAAGGAGCTGTTCAGCGTCCCCATCTTCGGCAACGCGCTGGCCGCGGCCGGGTTCATCGCCATCGATCGCGGAAACACGGAGTCGGCCATCCGCAACCTGGAGCGCGCCCGCTCTCTCCTAGCCAGCGGCACGCACGTCTGGATCGCGCCCGAGGGGACCCGGAGCGTGACGGGCCAGCTCCTGCCTTTCAAGAAGGGCGGCTTCCATCTCGCGTTCGAGTCGGAGCTTCCCATCTTGCCGGTGACGCTCTCCGGAACACGCGACGTCCTCCCCGCCCACGGCGTGCTCTCTCGCCGCGGGGCTCGCGTGCGCGTGACGTTTCACCCGAGCATCGATCCTCGGCCCTACGCCGCCCGCGGCAGGATGGGGCGCACGGACCTGATGAGCCGAGTTAGGACCGCGCTGGAGGCAGGCCTTTGACGACTGCTTCCGTGAGGGCGTCCCGCTGGCCCGAGCCGAGCGCCGACGGCGTACCGGGCACGGGGCTCGCAATCCTCGTCAACGCGAACGCCAAGCGGGGAGGTCGCAGGGTCGCGGTCCAGATTGGACGCGCCTTGCCCGGCGCGAGCGTGCGGCTGACCAAGTCGACGAAGGAGATCGACGCATGGTTGCGTGTCTTGCCGTCGCCCCGCGCCCTCTTCGCCGCCGGAGGCGATGGGACGGCGGTCGCTCTCCTGAACGCGCTGGCGCGAGTCACGCCGGAAAACGAACCGCTGCCGACCGTAGGCGTGCTTCCTCTCGGCACGGGGAACGGATGGGCGCACGCTCTCGGCGCGCCCAAACTGCACCGCTGCCTGGACCGTCTCGCGCACACCCCCGGAGCGCTACCCTTCCGCCACGCGACGCTGGTCGACGTCGAAGGGACGCTTGCTCACTTCGCGGGTTCGGGCTGGGACGCGATGATCCTCGAGGATTACAAGCGCCAGCTCGCGGCCAGCAAGGGACCCGGGAGGCGGCTGTCGAAGAGCGTCTACGGGTACTTCTCGGCCGCCATGCTGCGCACCGTGCCGAAGGTCGTCCTCTTCGGGAACCCGCACCTCGTCATCGAGAACCTCGGCCCCGAGGTGTTCACGCTCGACGCTTCGGGAACGCCACGCAGGCTGGAGGGGGTCGGACCCGGCACCATCATCTACGACGCGCCAGCGGGGATTGCATCGGTCGCCACGTGCACCACCTTCGGCTACGGGTTCAAGGCCTTCCCGTTCGCGGAGCGCATGCCGGGCTTCTTCAGCGTCCGCGCATACCAACGAGGGGCCTTCGGCGCGGTCCTTTCGATTCCCCAGCTGTGGCGCGGGGCTCATCCCATGGAGGGCATGCACGACTGGATGGCGACCCACGTGCGCATGACGTTCTCCCGGCCGCTCCCGCTCCAGATCGGCGGCGACGCCAGCGGAATGCGCCGGTCGATCGAGTACCGCGCCGCGAAGCGGAGCGTGCGCCTCGTGAACTGGCGGGCGCCCGCGTAACCGGCGGCAAGACCGCTCGTAGGTCTCCCATGATGCGGGCCGGCTGGGCACTTCTGGCATGCGCAACGGCGTGCGCGTCGTCGCGGCAACCCACGGCCGCCAAGGCACCTCTCGTCGAGCGAGAGCCCGAAGCGCACCGCGGAGCGCCCGCTGCGCCCCTTGCCTGGGCCGACCTCGACGCGGCCACCTTCGCTCGCGCTCGGACCGAGAAGCGCTTTCTCGTCATCGACGGAAGCGCCGAGTGGTGCCACTGGTGCCACGTGATGGAGGCCACGAGCTACCACGACCCGGACGTCCGCAAGATCCTCGACGCCCGGTTCATCGCCGTGAAGGTCGACGTCGACACCCGCCCCGATTTCCAGGAGCGCTACCAGGACTGGGGATGGCCGGCCACCGTGCTGATGACGCCCGACGGCAAGGAGATCGGCAAATACAAGGGCTACCTTCCGCCCGAACGGTTCATCGAGATCCTGACGGCCGTTGCAGAGGCTCCAGTCGAGGGGGCCGCCGGTCGAGGCGTCAGCGCCGGCGCGCGGAGGCCCGCGACTCTGGACGAGGCCGGTGTCGCCGCCGTCGAGGCGACGGCGCGGGGCCAGCTCGAGACCTTCTGGGACCCCGAGCAGGGCAGCTGGGGGCGCACGCAGAAGGTGCCCCTCTACTGGGACAATGCCTGGGGCCTCTCTCGCGCTCGCGCGGGAGACGGCGAGGCCCGACGGCGAGCGCTCTTCACGCTCGACCGCCAGCGCGGGATCGTCGACCCGGTCTGGGGAGGCATCTGCCAGTACTCGACGGACGGCGACTGGCGGCATCCCCACTACGAGAAGCTGATGACCTACGAGGCGGGCGCCATCGACAACTACGCGACCGCGTATGCGCTGACCCGCGATGCCGCGTGGCTTCGGACGGCAGAGGGCGTGCGCGGATTCGTGGACGGCTTCCTCAGGGGACCCGAAGGCGGCTTCTACGCGACGATGGACGCCGACCTGAACTCGCACGAGCCCGACAAGCCGTTCGTCGCGGGCCACGAGTACTACGCCAGGAGCGACGCGGAGAGGCGGGCGCTCGGGATCCCGCGCGTCGACACTCACGAGTACGGGCGCGAGAACGGACTCGCGATAGCCGCCTACGTGACGCTGTGGGAAGCCTCGGGCGACGCGACCGTCCTCGAGACCGCGAAGCGGGCGGCGGCTCGCGTGCTCTCCACGCACGCGAGCGATCGCGGGGGCATCACGCACGCGGCCGGCGACGACGGGCGCGTCCTCTACCTGGCCGACAACGCGGCGTTCGGCTTCGCCCTCGCGCGGCTTCACGAGGCGACGCGCGACCCGCAGCCTCTCGAGGCGGCCAGGCGCATCGGGGACTTCATCGTCCGTGAGCTCGCCGACCCCGACGGCGGCTTCTACGCCTCGACGCCCGACACGAACGCGGTGGGCGTCTTCGCGGTGCGCCGAAAGCCCTTCGAGGACAACGTGATGGCCGTGCGCCTCCTGGCCCGCCTTGCCCGCCTCTTGCCCTCCGACACGTACCGGAGCGCGATCGCCCGTGCGCTCGCGGTCGTCGGGACGCGGGAAGCGATCGAAGACCGGGGCCGCATGCTGGGCGATCTCTTGCTCGCCCTGGACGAGACGCGCGCGGTCCGGTGACGGTTCACGCCTTCGGCGCCGCGGCTGGGCCGATGACCGCCGCGCTGAACGCCATGTTCTTTCGCACGCGGTCGCGCTCCGACTCCGGCAGATGCGGGCTCGCGAGGAGCCTCTCGTTGGCGGCGATCGCCTCGCGGTGCCGGCCCACGTAGAAAGACGAGATCGCATACTCGTCGAGCGAGCGCCACGTGTACGCCGACTCGTCCACCCAGAGAATGTCCGCCGCTGGCCTTTGAATCTGCGATGCGGCGGCGGCGAAAACGTGAGCGAGCGCGAAGCGGCTCTTCAGGCGAAGGAACCTCGCGAGGCAACAGAGCGCCTCGGCACGCTGTGGCCGCGATTCGTGCGCTCGAAGGAATGCGGAGACGACCGCGGCGTCGCTCTTGCCCAGCCGCTCCGAGAGCTGCGCGATCGCGAAGAGCGACGCCCACACCTCCTCGGCCCATCCGCCCATCGCCGCCCGAACCTCGTACGCGGCCAGGGCCTTCTCGAGCTCGCCGGCGTCTCGCCAGCTCTGCGCGAGGTAGAACGCGTAGCGAGCGTCGCCAGGGTCTACCCGCAGCGCCTCCTCGAGCACGGCCGCGTCCTTGCGGAACTTGTCCGGGTCACGCGACCGCCCTCCCCCTCCGAGCCGCCTGTAGAGGAGCGAATCGAGCCGGCCGGCGGTCCGGGGCCCGGACGACACGAGCGACTCGTGGAGCACGCCCTTGTATCGATAGTCGAGATCCGAACGGAAGATGTGGGTCCGGTAGTAGGCGCTCCCCGCGTCTTCGACGCGCACCTCGTAAGCATCGAGAGTCAGCGCCGCCGGGGTGAACTCGCCACGACGTTCGAGCACGTCGTCGGCGTCGACGACCAGAAGGTAGTCGGCCTTCCCGCGGGCCAGCTCGATGGCCTCCGTGCGGTTGTGCCCGAAGTCCTTCCAGGGTCGCTCGTGCAGCTCACCGGGGATTCCCTGCATGGTCGCGCGCACGATGTCCTGGGTCCCGTCGCTCGACCCCGTATCGACGACGACCCAGTAGGAGACGAACGGTCTGACCGATTCGAGGCAGCGCCGGATGACGTGTGCTTCGTTCTTGACGATCATGTTCAAGCACACGGTCGGGGCCTTGCCCCGTGCCGGGGCGACGCCGGGGGCCTCCGTCCGATCGAGACCGAGCACGGCGAGCCACGCCGGAAAGACGGTCCCTTCGCGGTAGTCCTTCGGGGACGCGCACCAGCGGGGATCCTCCGCCGACGAGTGCGCCTCGACCAACGATCGGATGAAGTCCTCGCGGTTCGACGTGACGAGCGGGCTCCGCACCGTCTCGCGCAGGGCGCCGACTTCGCCGAGACAGAGGATGTGCACGCGACGACGGAGCGCCTCCGCGAGGGCCGCGACGATGCAGAACGTCTCCGGGAGGCGGTTCACGTAGAAGAGGCCCGCCGAGCCCGCGATCTGTTCGACGACCTGATGGAACGGCAGGCTCCCCGCGAACCGCACGCCCGCCTGCCGTAGCGCCGCCTCGTCTACCGCATCGTATCCGGGGGTACACACCAAAAGCTCGGCGTCGGCGAGGGCCCCGGAGCGCTTGACCTCTTGCCAGGTCTCTACCGTCTCGCGCAGGCCCTTGATGGCCGCGCTGGCGTAGACGAATCGTGCCGGGTCGGCCTTCGCCTCGTGCGAGTAGACGCTGTCGGGGAGCATGTTGGGAATGACGAGCGCGTTCCACTGGGGCGGAAAGAGGGCCCTCTGCCAGGCCGAGACCGCGACGAGAGTCGCCCTCGCCGCCCCGACGAAGTACGGCGCGAGATGGTCGTACGCTCGGCCGGGCAGGTCGGACGCGGCGACGATCAGCCGGTCGAAGCGCACGGGTGGAACGAAGGAGTACCTCGCGACGACGAGCGCCCTGCACGCGAACGCCCCTGCGAGGGCCTCCCTCTGGTTGACGTAGTCGACACCCATCTCGCTCGCGGGCAGGAGCGTGTTGTTCAGGACGAGCACCGAGTGGCCGCCCCGGGCGAGCGCTTCGGCGAGGAGGATGAATTCGAACTCCGAGCCGCCCAGCCCCGCGTGCCGGAGCGTCGAGCCCGTGTAGGGCATGCCGACGCTGTCGAAGATGACGACGTCGTAGAGGCGCGGCTCGGTCGTCACTTGTTCTGGAGCGTGGCGCGCAGCGGAGGGATGCGCGGGTCGTTGGGTGCGATGGCGGCCAGTTCGTCGAGGTGGTGGCGGGCCTCGTCGTCGGCCTGGACGGAGTGCGTGAGGACGGCGAGCTGATAGCGAGCGTCGGCCATCCGCGGGTCGAGCGAGAGCGCCCGCAGGTACGCCTCGCGGGCCTCACGGTAGTGGCGCTCGCCCTGCTCTAGGACGCCCAGGTCGAACGCGACCCGCGGATCGGCCGGCTCCAGTCGCGACGCTTCCTCGATCGCGGCGCGCGCCCCGGTCGAGTCACCGGCGCCGGCGCGGAGCTTGGCGACCAGGAGGAGCGCTCGCACGCTCCGCGGACCTCGGAGCGCGGCCTCCCCGAGCGTAAGCGCCTCCGGCGAGAAACCCGACATGCTGAGCGCCCAGGCCTTCGCGAAGCTGGCGTGCGGCTCGTCGGGCTTCTCGCGCAGGAGGTTCGACGCCGCACCGAGGCCTTCTTCCGTTCGTCCCGTTCCGACGAGGGCCTCGGCGCGCAGGCCGCGGACGGCCGGCGCGGTACAGAAGGGCTCCCACTTCAACGTCTTCCTCGCGTCCTCGTAATGGGCAAGGTCCATCGCGAGGTCCGCCGCTTGCTCCACGCAATGGCATGCGCGGGAGTCTCGCTTCATGCACGCGGTGACCGTCGCCAGGGCGCCTTCGCGGTCGCCGCTCTCGCTTTGCTTCCGGGCGGCGCCGAGGGCCGCGTCCTCGGGGCTTGCCGCGCCCGCGCTCCACCGCCTGCTCGTGAGCGCCGCGGCGACACCGATGACTCCCACCGCGACGCTGAGGGCCAGACCCTGGAGCTCCTTTCCGTCTCCCATCGGCAGCGCCCGTTAACCTAGTCGAGGTGCCAGCGCGATGGAGAGGGCTCGAGATGTGGCTGATGTGGGCAAGCGGGAAGCCCCGATTCGCTTGGGGCTCGCTCATTCGTTGTGATCCTTCGCGCGTTACCGTAGAGTTTTCTCTGATGGGGACTTGTTCGAGAGTCGCGCCGTTCGCGCCCCTTCTGCTGCTGCTGACCGCCGGGTGCTCATCCCTTCTGGGTGACTTCACCGCGGGCGGAAGCAGCGGCGAGAGCGACACCGGGACGATCGGCCCCGACGCGAGGGGCAGCAGCGGCGGCGCCAGCAGCGGGGGCCTCTCCGACGCCAGCGACGGCTCGACCGCGTCCGACGGCGCGACGGCCGAGGACGCGCCTCTGGAAAGTGCGATCCCCATCCCCAACCGGCCCGGCCTCGACATCACGGCCGGTGGAAACACGAGCACCAGCACCAGTTACCTTCTCATCGGTGCAGTGGGCGAAGGACCAGGGACAGCCAACATGATCGTCGGGACATCGATGAACTACACGCTCAAGGGCGGCGTCATCGCCGGCACCCAGTGACCAACGGCGAAGGCAGGAGGAGCAGGCAGAATGTCTAGGCGACGGCTTTTCATTGCACTTGGCACCGTCACAGTGGTCGGCGTCTTCGACGCGCCTTCCTTCGGCGCGAGCACCCCGGCCCCCGGCGTTCCCTTGCTCTTGACCGAGCAAGGCCGCCTTTTCGACAGCACCGGGACCACCCCCGTGAGCGGCTCGGTCACGTTCACTTTCAGTCTTTACTCCGCCGCCACGGCGGGCACGCCCATCTGGACGGAGACCCAGAGGCCCATCACCCTCGACTCCGGGTACTTCTCGGCGGAAATCGGCTCGGCGAGTGCGACCAACCCGCTCACCCCCGCCATGTTCGCCACCGCGGCGTCCGGCGGCCAGTCGCTCTATCTCGGCATCCAGGTCAACAGCGACCCCGAGCTGACGCCTCGCCAGCCGCTTCTCACCGTTCCCTATGCGTTCGTCGCGGACAACGTCCTCGGCGATATCACGCCCCACTCGATCATGGTGAACAACGTCCCCGTCATCAACGCCGACGGCACCTGGGGCGGCGCCAGCACGGGCCTCATCGGGCCGACCGGGCCGACCGGGCCGACCGGGCCGGCGGGAGCGGCCGGACCCCCGGGCGCAGCGGGACACGACGGCACGCCGGGAACGATTGGCCCCACGGGACCGACGGGCGCAGCGGGGCCGGGCGGTGTGATGGGGGCGGGAAGCGCGTACCCCGAAGCCGCCAGTACCCCAACCTCAGGTTTGACTCTCAACACCGGCAGCGCGAGCAATTGCTTCGTCACCATGGACGTGGTCGACAGCGAAACGCTTACCAACAACAACAGCGCGTATATCACGTACATAACGTACGAGACGACCGGCAGTGGCTCATGGAATGACGGGAACTGGTGCGCTGTGCCCAACGGCTGGACAACCACGGCTAGCTACATCGAGTGCTCCGCCTCGTCGATCATTCCGGTGAGCCCGCACACGTCCTACGACTTTGGTTGCGAATGGGATGTTGTCATCTCCGGATGGTGCAACATGACCGTCGCCTGCTTCTAGAGCGGCTCAGGTTCATCGAGGCGGAAGTGCAAGTCAGCCTCGGTGACTCGCGATCCATCGACGGTGAAGTGCAAGTCAGCCGCGGTGACTCGCGATCCATCGACGGTGAAGTGCAAGTCAGCCTCGGTGACTCGCGATCCATCGACGATGGAGTGCACGTCAGCCGCGGTGGATCGCGATCCATCGACGATGACGTGCAAGTCAGGCTCGGTGGATCGCGATCCACCGACGATGAAGTGCAGGTCAGCCGCGGTGGATCGCGATCCACCGACGATGGAGTGCAAGTCAGCCGCGGTGACTCCCGATCCACCGATCGATGAAGTGCGATTCAACCTCGGTGACTCGCACCTCCGCTGAGCAGGGCCCCATTCTTCACGCCGTCGGTCGGGCCGCGTCGCGCGCGTCACCCTTCTTCTGCGCGTAGAGCTGGTCGATGAGCGTCGTGTAGGTCTCGACGACCTTGCGGCGCTTCAGCTTCAGGCTCGGCGTGAGCATGCCGTTGTCGGTCGGTGAAGTCGTCCACGATGAGCGCGAAGTCGCCGAGCCGCTCGAACCCCTTGAACTCCGTCGCCGTACTTGTCGATCTCCTTCTTGAAGAGCGCGCGCACGCGCGCGTCCTTGAGGAGGGCCTCGGTGTCCGCCGGTAGCGTGACGTGGCCCTCCCGCGCCCAGTCCTTCACGGCGGACACGTTCGCGACGACGAGCGCCACGTTGAACGGCCTGTTGTCGCCGTAGACCATCACGTTGAGCGACGTACGGGCACAGCTTGAGCTGCTCCTCGAGGGGCGTCGGCACGACGTACTTGCCGTTCTCGAGCTTGTACTGCTCCTTGATGCGCCCGTGATGAAGAGATACCCCTGCGCGTCGATGTAGCCCATGTCGCCCGTGCGGAAGCCGCCGTCCTTCGTGAAGACCGCGGCGTTCTCCTCGGGCCGCTTGTGGTAGCCCTTCATCACGTTGTGCCCGTAGACGACGATCTCGCCCTCGCCCGGGCGGGCTTTCCCTGCTCGGCGGGCTTCCGCTCGGCGGTGGCGGGGTCGATCTCGATGCGCACGCCGGGGATGGGCCGGCCCACGCTGCCGATCTTGCGCTCGCCGGGGAGTTCGCGGTCGCGATCGGGCTCGTCTCGGTCAGGCCGTAGCCCTCGTAGACGATGACGCCCGAGGAGTCGATGAACTCGGCGACCTCGCGCGAGAGCGCCGCGCCGCCCGCTGAACGCGTACTTGAGGCGCCCGCCGAACCGCGCGCGGACCTTCGCGAAGACGACCTTGTCGGCCAGCTCGAGGACGCGCCAGCTCGTGGAGCTTGAGGCGCTTGCCCGCGCGCTCCTTGGCCGTGACTTTGAGCGCCGCGCTTGACGAGCGATCTGCACCGCCTGGGGCTTGCTCGGCGATCTGCTTCTGCACCGCCGTGTAGATCTTGTTGAAGATGCGCGGGACGCTGAAGAGGAGCGTGGGCTTCACCTCGGCCAGGTTGTCGATGATCTTGTCGACGCCTCGCAGAGGGCCATCGACGCCCCCGTCGAGAGGAGCGCGTGAAGCTCCGCGCGTCTGCCCGAACGAGTGCGCCCAGGGCAGGAACGACAGCGACCGGTCGGTCCAGCTCCATCGGGAAGACCTCGTGCATCGCGCTGACGTTCGACGCGATGTTGGCGTGCGTGAGGATGACGCCCTTCGGGTTGCCCGTCGTCCCGCTCGTGTAGATGAGGCCCGCGGCGTCGGTCGGCTCGGGATGGATCGCGTCGCACCGTCTTGCCCGAGTCGAGCAGCGAGGCAGACGTGACCACGCGGCCCCCGGCCCCGCCGTTCGGCCGTCCGTCGATGAGGACGATGTGCTTGAGCGAGGGGATGGCTGCCGAGAAGGCGCTTGGCCTTGTCGAGGATCGCCTCGGTCGCTGACGATCGAGCACCTTGGCCTCGCAGTCGCGGACGATGAACTCCCACTCCTTCGAGCTCTGCGCCTCGTACATCGGCACGAACGCCGCGCCGAGCGCCGTAGCAGGCGTACGCGCGCGACGGCCCACTCGACGCGGTTGTTCGACGATGATGGCGACGCGGTCGCCGCGCTGCGATGCCGAGCGACGCGAGGCCGCCGCGCAGCCGGTCCACCATCGGCCCGAACTCGGCGTACGTCGTCCAGCGCCACGTCCCGTCCTTCTTGGTGCCGAAGAGCTCGCGCGACGGGTAGGTCGCCGACGGCTGTGCTGGTAGATGTCGACCAGCGTCTCGAACGCGGCTGGAAGAGCATGGCTCGACTGTTCAGCGGCGAGAGCCCCGCCGCCGCGCAAGCCCGGGCACGGGCGGAGCCGCGGTTCCGTATGGCTATAGCGAAGCCCCATCGTGGCGCTTCCGCTACGTCGTCCAGACGTTCGGCTGCCAGATGAACGTCCACGACTCCGACCGGATGGAGGAGGTGCTTCGCGCGCCGGGCGGCGCCCCGGTGCGCGCGGTCGAGGACGCCGACCTGGTCGTCTTCAACACGTGCAGCGTGCGGGAGAAGGCCGAGCAGAAGCTGCGCAGCGAGGTGGGCAAGCTCGCGCCGCTCAAGCGCCGCGGCCCGGGCTCGTCATCGCCGTGGCGGGGTGCGTCGCGCAGCAGGAGGGCGAGAAGCTCCTCGCGCGCGTGCGCCACATCGACCTCGTCGTCGGCCCGGACAACATCGCCGAGCTCCCGGCGCTCGTCATCGAGCAGATGGCCGGCGCGCCCCCCGTCGCGCGCACGGTGTTCGACGTCGCCGCGCCGCGCTTCCTCACGGCGTCGCCCGCAGCCCGGCGGCGCGCCCGTCGTGCGCGTTCGTGACGACGATGAAGGGCTGCGACGAGCGCTGCAGCTTCTGCGTCGTGCCCTACACGCGCGGCCCCGAGCGCTATCGCCCGGCGCGCGACGATCGTGGACGAGGTGACGCGCTTCGTCGACGCGGGCGTCGCGCGAGGTCGCTCCTGCTCGGGCAGACCGTCGACAGCTTCCGCGACCCCGACCTTCCGCCGCCCGAGGCCGACCCGGTCGCCGACGCATCCGCCGGACGAGAGCGTCGCAGTTCCCGCGCCTCGCTCGCGCGCCGTCGCGCGGCGACGCCCGAGCGCCCGGCCTCGCGCGCCTGCGCTACACGAGCCCGCACCCGCGCCACGCGACCGCGTCGCTCGCCCGCGCCCACGCCGAGCTCGACGTCCTCGCGCGCCACGTGCACCTGCCCGTGCAGTCGGGCAGCGACCGGGTCCTGCGCCGGATGATCCGCCGCTACACGCGCGCCGAGTACGTCGCGCGCGCCGCGCCGCCTGTCGCGCGGCCCGCCGCGGGCTCACGCTCTCGACCGACGTCATCGTCGGCTTCCCGGGCGAGACGGAGGACGACTTCGTGCAGACGCTGTCGCTCGTCCGCGAGGTGGGCTTCGTGTCGCTCTTCGGGTTCAAGTACTCGCCGCGCCCGCACACGCCGGCGCTTCGCCTCGCCGACGACGTGCCCGGAAGAAGTGAAGAGCGAGCGCCTCGCGCGGCTCTTCGAGGTCGCCGACGCGCTTGGGCGCGGCGCACCTCGCGGTCGCTCGTGGGGACGCGGCAGAAGGTGCTCGTCGAAGGGGCCGAGCAAGAGCGAGAAGGGCGACCTGTCGCACGACCGCGTTCAGGGGCGTACCGAGCAGAGCGAGATCGTGCACATCGACGCGCCGGGAGCGAGGTCGCTCGTCGGCGCGCGTGGTCGACGTGGAGGTGACGCGCGCGAACAGGCACTCGCTGGCCGCTCGTCCCGACGCAGGCCGATTGTCCCGCGGCGCCGCCGCGCCGCCGCGGCGACGGCTGCCGCTGGTCACCGCACTGAGGTACGCGCATCCGCCATGTCCCTCTACGAGCTCAGCGGAGTCCGGCCCACGCGTCGGCCGCGACGTCTTCGTCGCCGAGACCGCCACCGTCATCGGCGACGTGCACCTCGGCGACGAGGCCAGCGTCTGGTTCGGCGCCGTCCTGCGCGGCGACTATCTTCCCATCCGCGTCGGGGCGCGCACCAACATCCAGGACAACGCCGTCGTCCACATCACGGCCGGAGTCGCGGGGGCGACGATCGGCGACGACGTGACGGTCGGCCACTCGGCGATCGTCCACGGCTGCACGGTCGGCAACCGTTGCCTCATCGGCATGGGCAGCGTCGTCCTCGACGGCGCCAACGTCGGCGACGAGTCCTTCGTCGCCGCGGGCTCGCTGGTCACGCCCAGACACGATCATCCCGCCCCGGAGCTTCGTGATGGGCCGCCCCGCCAAGGTGGTCCGCCCCGTCCGCGACGAAGACCTCGCGTGGATCCGCGCCTCCGCCGCCGCTTATGTCGTGCACGCGCGCGACTTCCGCACGAAGTGCAAGCGCCTGCCGTAGCCCCTACGGCCCGTCGACGACGCGCAGCTCGACCCTCGCCACGCCCGCCTTGACCATTCCGAGCTTCACCGCGGCGGCTCGCGAGAGGTCGATGACGCGGTCCTCGTGCCCGAACGGCCCGCGGTCCGTGATGCGCACGCGGACGGCGTCCCCCCCTCGGCGCGGCGGACCTCGACCCACGTCCCGAACGGCAACGTGCGGTGCGCGGCGGTCATCTTCCCGGGGTCGAAGCGCTCTCCATTCGCCGTGCGGTGCCCGGCGAGGGCCGCGCCGTACCAGCTTGCGTATCCGCTCTGCACCTGCACGCGCGGCGGGGGCTCGTAGACAGGGGCGGGCGTCTCCCGGGCGGGCTCGCGAGGTGCCGGCACGCTCTCGGCGTGCGTACAGGAGGCGAGACAGGCCAAGTACGCGAGGGCGAAGACGAGACGTCTGTCGATGAGCCGCGCGCGCATCGGTCGCATTCTAGGGCGTTCTCTGGACGCCTCGCACGCACCGGGCGATGATGAGCGGATGAGGCGAGCTTTTGTCTTCGGCCCGCCCTCTCGCGGCCAGTGGAGTCTGGCGGCGGCGGGGCTTCTTGGCTTCGGCGTCCCCGTGCTCTCGGCGAGCTGCAGCAGCGAGACCGCCATCCCACCCGCGCTCGGGGGCGACGAGGGGGGGACCAACAAGTACCGGGAGGGCAGCGTCTTTCAGGACACGACGATGGAGACGCCCGACGCCGAGACCGCGATCCCGGACGCCCCGGCGCAGCAGGAGGTGTCGACGCCCGATGCCTCCGACGGGTCGACATGCGTGAGCCTCTGCAACGGCTCGTGCACCGATACGAACACCGACCCGAACAACTGCGGCGCCTGCGGTCACCTCTGCGCGACCGGGCAGTCCTGTGCGGGCGGCGCCTGCAGCCCCTGTCCCTCGCCCCAGGTCGTCTGCGCCAGCAACAACACCTGCACCGATACGACGTCGGATCCGAGCAACTGCGGCGCGTGCGGGCACAACTGCCAGGGAAGCACGTGCACGGCGTCTCTTTGCGTGCCGTCGGTCATCGCGTCGCCCGGCGGCGTCATCGAGGACATCGTCGTCGACCAGTCGGGGACGAACGTCTACTGGACCATCGGCGGAATGAACGGAGGGGTCTTCGCGAAGCCCTTCGCGGGAGGCAACGCCACGCAGCTCTCGTACCCTTACAGCGTCGAGGACGACCCACGCGGCCTGGCCGTCGACCAGAACTACGCGTACTGGGTCGACTTTGGGTCCGACGCCGTGGGGAGCGTGCCCCTCATCGGCGGCTCTACGAGCTATCTCTTGGCCCCCATCGCACCGACCGACTCGCCGGTGAACGAGCCGCTCGCCATCACCGTCGACCCGGCCAACCCGTCGACCATTTACTGGGTGGATTCCCTCTCGGGCACCGTGAACCAGATGCAGATGCCCTTCGCGACCAATACGCCCATTCCCCTCGCGAAGCTCCGCAGCTACCCCTGGGCCATCGCCGTGGACTCCACGAGCGTCTACTGGATCGACTACGGCACGGCGGCGGGCACCGGCTCGGTCAACAAGGCCACGATCGGCGTCGCCAACGGCGCGGTCACCCAGCTCGCCATGGGCCAGACCGAACCATGGAGCCTCACTGTGGACGCGACGTACGTGTACTGGACATGCCGCAGCAACCCCGGCTCGGTCCAGGCGGTGCCCATCGGCGGCGGCAACGCGATCCAGATCGCACAGAACCAGGGCGCCCCCTACGGCATCGTCGTCGATCCTCCCGCCAACGCGCAGTATCCGAACCCCCCTCAGTTCGTCTTCTGGACCGACTTCGACAACAACACCGTGAGCCGTGCCCCGATCCCCGGCACCGTGGATGGCGGCGCGCCTGGCAGCGGTATCAGCGTGATCGCCGCGGGGCAGAACACCCCCGCGTCCATGGCGATCGACCACAAGAACGTCTACTGGGCCAACCAGGGCAACGGCACGATCCTCGAAGTCGCCAAGTAGCCACCTCGCTCTCCAACCCCCTGCGCGCTCAATGCGCCGCGGACCAGCTCGCGCCCCACCCGACGTCCACGACGAGGGGCACCGCGAGCTTCATGGCGTTCGCCATGCTCTCCCGGATGACTCCCGCGGCGCCTTCGGCGTCGCTCTCGGCGACCTCGAAGACGAGCTCGTCGTGGACCGTCAGCACCATGTGCGCGCTCGGGCGCCGCGCCGTCGCGCCCGAGCGCGATCATCGCGAGCTTGAGGATGTCGGCCGCCGTCCCCTGGATCGGCGTGTTCCTGGCGACGCGCTCGGCCTCGAGGCGCAGGCCACGGTTGGCCGAGTGCAGGTTGGGCAGGAAGCGCCGCCGGCCGAGCAGCGTGCGCACCGCTTCGCCCTGGCGCGCGGACTCGACCGTGGTCTCCATGAAGCGCGCCACGCCCGCGTAACGCGCGAAGTACGCCTCGATGAAACGCGCCGCCTGCTCGCGCGGGATGCCCAGCTGCTTGGCGAGCGCGCTGTCGCCCATCCCGTAGATGACGCCGAAGTTGATGGTCTTCGCGGCGCGTCGCTCGTCGGCGGTGACCTCGTCGCGGGGCTTGTCGAAGATGAGCGCGGCGGTGCGCGCGTGGACGTCGGCGCCGGTCGCGAAGGCGTCGACGAGCTCGGGATCTTGCGACAGGTGCGCGAGCACGCGGAGCTCGATCTGCGAGTAGTCCGCGCTCAGGATGACGCGCCCGGGAGGCGCGACGAACGCCGCGCGGATGGACCGCCCGAGGTCGGTGCGAATCGGGATGTTCTGCAGGTTGGGGTCGCTCGACGAGAGGCGCCCGGTCGCCGCGACGGCCTGGTCGAAGCGGGTGTGGATGCGTCCCGGTGGCCGGGTTGACGCAGCGAGGGAGAGCGTCGATGTACGTCCCCTTGAGCTTGTCGAGCTCGCGGAACTCGAGGATGCGCGCGGGCAGCGGGTGACGATCGGCCAGCGCCTCGAGCACGTCGGCGTCGGTCGAGCGCCCGCCCTTCGGGCGTGCGCTTGATGACGGGCAGCCCCAGATCGTCGAAGAGGATCTTCTCGAGCTGATCGCGCGACCGCAGGACGAAGGTTCCCGCCCCGCGATGCGCTTGCAGTCGGCCTCGATGTCGCGAAGCGACTGCTCCACGCTGCGCCCGAGCGTCTGGAGCGCCGCAACGTCCACCAGCACGCCGCGCATCTCCATCTCCGCGAGCACGCGCGCCAGCGGCATCTCGACGTCGCGCATCAGCCGGTCGAGGCCCTCGGCGGCGAGGCGTGGCTCGAAGCGCCCGCGCAGCGCGAGGGCCAGCTCCGCGCCGGGAGCGGCGAACTCCGCGGCCCGCGCTCACCTCGAGCTCGTCGAACTGCGGCTGCGGCCCTCGGGTCTTGGCCGGAGTCTCCTCGTAACGGAGCACGCTCACGCCGAGCTCGCGCCGCGCGAGGTCCTTGAGACCGTTGGGGGACTCGGGGTCGAGCAGGTACGCGGCCACGTGCGTGTCGAACGCCGGACCGCCGAGCGGTGCCCCGGCGCGCGACAGGACGATCGCCATCTGCTTCACGTCGTGCCCCACCTTTGCGACGCGCGGATCGGCCATGAGCGGCGCGAGAACCTCGCGCGCCTTCGGCCAGTCGAGCTGCGGCGGGCAGCCCAGGTACCGGTGACGAAGCGGCAGGTAGTGGCCGTGACCCTCCTCACTCGCCAGCGAGATGCCGATGATCTCGACGCGCATCGCGTCCGTCCCCGTCGTCGCGAGCGCCACGCCGAGCACGCCGCTCGTGCGCGCCGCGCCGGCGATCCGCTCCAGCGACTCTACGTCCAGAAGGCACCCGTAGACGCGCGGCGTCGCCTCCACCGGGGTGGCCGGAGATCGCTCGGCCGGAGCGGCGAGCGCGTCGAGCTGGTCGAGCTGACGGTTGAACTCGAGCTCCGTGTAAAGACGGCGCAGCTCCGGCACGTGGGCGCCGCCCCAGGTGAGCCTGTCCTGGCTCCACTCGATACGGACACTCGCGTCGAGCGTCACGAGCGTCTGCGAGAGGCGCGCGTCCGCCTCGTGCGCGCGGAGGCTCTCCCTGAGCTTGGGACGCGCCACCTTGTCGAGCGCCGCGTAGATGGCCTCCATCGACCCGAACTGGGTCAGGAGATCCGTGGCGGTCTTCGGACCCACGCCCGGAACGCCCGGCACGTTGTCGCTCGTGTCTCCCGTCAGGGCGAGGTAGTCGCGGACCAGGCTCGGCACGACGCCCAGCTTCTCCTTCACCTCGGCCGGGCCGTAGACCTTGTCGCGCATCGAGTCCCAGAGCACGACCCGGTCGTCGCCGTCCCGGACGAGCTGCATGAGGTCCTTGTCGGCGCTGACGATGACGACGCGGCGGCCGTCGGCTAGCGCGCGCTCGGTGGCCGCGGCGATGAGGTCGTCCGCCTCGAAGCCTTCGCGCTGGAAGCACGCCGCGTCGTACGCCCGCACGATCTGCTCGACGCGCGACATCTGCTGCGAGAGATCCGGCGGCGGCGGCGGGCGGGTGGCCTTGTACCGGGCGTCGAGCGCGTGACGGAACGTGGGAGCCTGCGAGTCCATCGCGAAGGCGAGCAGGTGCGGCCGGCGCTCGACGACGACCTTCTGCAGCATGTTGACCGTGCCGAGGACGGCATGCGTCGGCTCGCCGCGGGAGCTCGAGAGCGGCGGGAGCGCGTGATACGCGCGAAACACGTAACCCGACAGGTCCACGAGATAGAAGGCGTCCTCGGCGCCCGGCGCCGGGAGGGACGTCGCGTTGCCGGTCGGAGGCGAGGCGGGCGGTTCGCGCGGCATCGAGGACCAAGGCCTTGTTAGCGGCACGGGAGAGACTCGTCTAAGGTAGAGATTGCGGGCCCCCCCCACGATGAGCGACCCCGAGCGGCCTCCCAGCGGCCTTGTCGCCGGTAAGTACGAGGTCGCTGCGCCTCATCGGCCGCGGGGGCATGGGCTCGGTCTGGGAAGGCCGGCACGCCAGCCTGGGCACGAAGGTCGCCATCAAGTTCATCGACAAGGAGCACGCGGAGAGCGAGGAGGCCCGCTCTCGCTTCGTGACCGAGGCGCGCGCCGCAGCGACCATCGAGACCAGGCACGCCATCCGGATCTTCGACCACGGGATGACCGACGAGGGGCGCCCGTACATCGTCATGGAGATGCTCGTGGGCGAGCCCCTCGACCAGCGCATCGAGCGGCTCGGGCAAGTCACTCTGCAGGAGACCGCGCGCATCCTCAGCCAGGTGTGCCGCGCCCTGCAACGCGCGCACGACGCAGGCATCATCCACCGGGACCTGAAGCCCGAGAACATCTTCCTCGTGCGCGCGCCGGACGACGACGACGAGACGGCCAAGGTGCTCGATTTCGGCATCGCCAAGATCATGGGGCCCCCCGGCGAGGGCCTCACGAGCAGCACGAAGACGGGCGCCGTGCTCGGAACGCCCTACTACATGTCGCCCGAGCAGGCGCGCGGCCTGAAGAACCTCGATCACCGCTCGGACCTCTGGTCGCTCGGCGTCATCGCTTACCGCTGCGTGACCGGGAACCTGCCGTTCGAGGGAGAGAGCGTCGGCGATCTGCTCGTGAAGATCTGCACCTCGGAACCACCGCTGCCGTCGACGGCCGTCCCCGAGTTGCCCTCCGCGTTCGACGCATGGTTTCTCCGGGCGCTCGCGCGCGAACCCGCAGATCGCTTCGCGAACGCGTCCGAGCTCGGAGAGGCGCTGGCGATGGCCGCGGGTCTGAGCTTGCGGCGTGGGCCCGCGTCGATCTCGAACCGAGGTCCGAGGTCGGCGCGCCAGGACGTGGCGGCCACTTCCGCGACGCCGCCTTCTCTGGGCAGCGCGACGTCGCCGGGCGGCCTGTCCACGTCGCCGCTGCAGGCGAAGTCGAGTCGGCGGGGGGTGCTGTTCATGGCACTGGCGACGACGCTGGTGGGTGGGTCGGTCGGTGTCGCGGCGGTGCTGCAGTTCGCGGGGGCGAAGCACGCGGCGACTCAGGCTGCGACCTCGACCTCGACCTCGACCTCGACCTCGACCCCGACCCCGACCCCGACCTCGACCTCGACCCCGACCCCGTCCGCACTCCCCTCCTCTCCACGTCCTCTCCCGAAGGCCTCTCCTCCGAAACCGGCCAGCCCGCCGACGCCGCCTGCCCGGCCCGCGAAACCTCCGCCCGCCTCCGCCGATCCCGGTTACTGATGCGGAAAAGTCACTTTCTTCTTGCCGCGGCATTGGCCGGGCCGGCGTGGGCAACGCAAACCAGCGCGCAGGTGAGCGAAGCGGAGCGGGCTGCGGCTCGCGAGCTGTTCCGGCAAGGGGACGAGCTGCAGCGGGCCAGCAAGTTCGTGGAGGCGCTCGACAGGTTCCAGCGTGCGCAGCAGGTTCACGCGGCGCCCACGAATCTGCTGCGGATCGCGGAGTGCGACGCGGCCATCGGACGGCTCGTCGAGTCGGCGGAGACGTATCGCGCGGTCCTCAGGACTCCGCTGGCCGGAGGGTCCGCTCCTCCTGCGTTCCAGGCGGCCGTCGACCAGGCGCGTGCGGAGCTCGAGCAGGTGGCTCCTCGCGTGCCGAAGCTGGTCGTCGAGGTTCAGGCTCCCGCCGGCGCCGGCAACCTGCAGCTCCAGATCGACGGGCAGAGCGTCCCCGCGGCGCTCATCGGCGAGCCCATTCCGCTGGATCCGGGCATGCACAAGGTCCTCGTCTCCGCCGCGGGCTTCGGCGCTCCCGAGGAGCAGGTGGAGCTCAAGGAGCAGCAGACGAAGACGGTCTCGCTCTCGCTGAAGGCGATTCCGGGGGCCGCGGTCGCGCCCGCAACGGATGGCGCGGCGACCGCCGGAGCCACGGCGGCGACCGCGCCGGTGGCGGCAGCGCCTCCGGCCGCGACCGGCGCGGGAGGAGAAGCCGCGGTTCCACCCGCGCTCAAGCGCTCGCGCAGCTCGCTGCTTCTCGGGGCCCACCTGGGCTTCGAGATTGGCTCGGGCAAGCTGCCCGGCGCCGCCGGAGAAGGTACGAACGAATCCATCGACATAAGCACGGTCGGCGCCGGAGGGCTCGCGTACGGGCTCGACGGTGGCTTGCGGTTCGCGGGCCCCTGGTTCGTCGGGGCGACGCTCGAGCATGCGCAGTTTGGCGGCGCAACGCCGTCGAAGCTCGCAACCGTGCAAGGCGAACCGGTGCAGAAAGCGAGCTCGAACACTTCGCTCCTGGCCGCGGTCCTCGGGATCATCGTCAATCCTGACCGGCCCAGCCTGTACGCCGAGCTCGGTGTCGGCGGCCGCTGGTTCGGGTACAGCGAAGGTGGCAGCGCCGAGCACGGTTACTTCGCGGGCGAGGTCGCGCTCGGCGCGGGCGTCTGGCTGCCGTTCGGCGGAGCCTGGCGTGCGCTCCCGAAGATCACCGGTGGCTTCGGGGCCTTCAGCCCGCCGTCAGGGCCGTCGGGCACGACGACCACGACGCCCACGAGCCAGACGTTCGGCTTCGTCACGCTGGGGCTCACGGTGTTCTACAATGCCGACCTCTGACCGCCCGCAACAATCGCGTGCAACGAAATACGAGTCGCTGACAATTGTCGCCAGGCCGTTGGGCAAGCTCCCGCGACATGCACTTCGTCCTCTGCACGGCGTATTTCGCCGTGCTCTTGGTCCTCGCGATGTACGGGCTTCATCGGTCGCACCTCGTGTTCACGGTGCTTCGCCACGGTCGAACCCTCCGCGAGCTCAAGGAGGGCATTCCGGCCCTCTCCGCGCAGGAAGTCGGCGAGCTCGCCGACCTGCCGACGGTGACCATCCAGCTGCCGCTCTACAACGAGGCGACGGTCGCGGGCCGGCTCCTCGATCACGTCGCCGCCATCGAGTGGCCGCGCGACCGCCTCGAGATCCAGGTGCTCGACGACTCGACGGACGAGACGCGCGCGCTCGTGCGCGCAGAAGGTCGAGGACCTGCGGGCGCGCGGGCTCGACGTCGCCTACATCCACCGCGTCGATCGCAAGGGCTACAAGGCCGGCGCGCTGGACAACGGCCTGAAGGTCGCCAAGGGCGATCTCGTCGCCATCTTCGACGCCGACTTCCTTCCGCAGCCGGACTTCCTCCGCGCCGTCGTTCCGCACTTCATCGCCGACCCGCGCGTCGGCATGGTGCAGGCACGCTGGGGGCACCTGAACCGCGAGCACTCGATGCTGACGCGGACGCAGGCCCTGATGCTCGACGGACATCACCTCGTCGAGAACCGCGCCCGGACCGCCGCCGGCTGGCTCTTCAACTTCAGCGGCACCGGCGGCATCTGGCGCAAGGCGGCCATCGCCGGCGCGGCGGCTGGCAGCACGACACGCTCACCGAGGACCTGGACCTCAGCTACCGCGCGCAGCTCGCGGGCTGGCGCTTCGTCTACCGCGAGAACGTCGTGACGCCGGCCGAGCTCCCCGAGGACATCAGCGCCTTTCGCGCGCAGCAGTTCCGCTGGGCGAAGGGCACCGTGCAGACGGCGCGCAAGCTCCTCTCGCGCGTGCTGGCGCTCCCAGCTTTCGCCCATGCAGCGGCTCGAGGCGTTCTTCCACCTGACGCCCCACTTCGCGTACCCGCTGATGGTCTTCCTCAGCGTTCTCCTCCTGCCCGCGCTCATCCTCATGCCGGCGACCAATCCGCGGACGATGCTGCTCATCGACCTGCCCCTCGTGCTGGGGACGACGGGGTCGCTGGCCGCGTTCTACATGATGGCCGAGTCGGCGCAGGGGCGTACGCGCGCTCGGGGCGCTCCGCCAGCTGCCCGCGCTGCTGGCGCTCGGCGCCGGCCTCGCTCCGCACCTGTCGAAGGCCGTCTGGGAGGGCCTGCGCTCGATGGCGGGCGAGTTCGTCCGCACGCCGAAGAAGGGCACTCTCCAGGGCCGCTACCGGGCGGCGGCCGACCTGCCCGATGACCGAGATTGCGCTCTGCCTCGTGTCCGCCGCGAGCACGATGGCGTCGATCGAGACCGGCCACTGGTTCGCCACGCCGTTCGCGATGCTCTTCACGTCCGGCTACGGCTACGTCGCCTTCTTCGTCGCGTCCGAACAGCTCGCGCGGAAGAGCGCTCAGTCCGTGCGTGCTCCCGCGGGGATCGACGGGATGCAGGCGACGGGGCTCGCCACGGCGGGCGACTCCACTCCGCCCCCCGCAGGCTCCGAGGCCACTGCGTCCCCCGAGGCCGGGCTCGCGGCCTAGTTGCCCGTTCGCGCCTGCCGCGCGGGCCGCCCCGGGGGCCCCTCGGCCTGGGTACCTGTGTCCGCTGTAGCCTTCGCCAAAAATCGCGCTTAGACTCCTTTTCGGCTGAAACCCGTCTCGGGGCGATCATGACGAAGGCGGAGATCGTCCAGGCGCTTTACAGCAAGGTCGGGGGCTTCTCGCGCAAGGAGTCCGCCGAGCTCGTCGATCTCGTCTTCGAGATGATGAAGGAGACGCTCGGCCGGGGCGAGAAGATCAAGGTCAGCGGCTTCGGCAACTTCGTCCTGCGCGACAAGCGGCAGCGTCCCGGAAGAAACCCGCAGACCGGCCAGCCGATCAAGATCAGCGAGCGCCGCGTGCTCACCTTCAAGGCGAGCCAGATCCTGAAGCAAACGTTGAACCAGCCACGCAGCGGCGCGGCGGCCCACAATGGGTCTGGGATCGTGCCCGCCATCTCGGCCAGCGCTGCGAGCGGCACGACGGCCGCCAAGGACTAGTCGGCAGCGCATGGCCGAGTCGCGTCCCGAGGGCATCCCCTCGAAGCTGTACTTCCGGATCGGCGAGGTCGCCGAGCTCGTCGGCGTCGAGCCTCACGTCCTCCGGTACTGGGAGCGCGAGTTTCGAACCATCCGGCCGACGAAGAGCGCAAAAGGGCAGCGCGTCTACTCGCGCCGCGACGTCGAGAACCTCATGCGCGTGCGCGAGCTCCTCTACCGAGAGGGCTTCACGATCGCCGGGGCGAAGAAGAAGCTCTTGCGGCCCGAGGCCGTGGACCCGGTCGCTCCCGACGTCGTCGTCGACGGCACGGCGAAGACGCGCGAGCACCTGCTCGCCATGCGCGGCGAGATCGAGGCGTTCCTGTCCGATCTGGGGTCCCGGAGAAGCTGACCGCACGGGCTCGCCCCACGAACGAAGCGCCCGAGCGGTTGTCGCTCACGCTCGAGCCAAGAAGTGTTACAACGCGCGCCCCGACCCATGCCCCGGCGTCTTTTACCGCACTGCCTGCTACTTTCTGCGCTCGCCGCCGCTTTGCTCGCGTCGCCGATGGCGCGCGCTCAGGACAGCGGCGACGCCCCCCGCCCCGTCCAGCACCGGCGCCCCGAACGGGCAGCGCCCCGACCATCACCCCCGCGCGCTCTTCGCTCGTCCCCGCCACGGCGTCGCCGTCGCCTTCGCCCGCCCCGGCCACGCCGGCCATCAACCCGGCGCACGACCAGATGGACCTCGCCGCCCAGGGGGCCCTTCACCCGTCCGGCGGTGAGATGGTCGCGGCCCCGCAAGAGGTCTTCAGCGAAGACTGGTGGGGCAAGGCGCGGCCGGTGATCGAGCTGCACGGCTACTTCCGGACGCGCGCGCAGCTGTTCCAGAACCTCGCGCTCGGCCGCCACGGCAGCAGCCTGCAGGGGACCGACCCGCAGAACCTCGCGCCGATCCCGCTCGACCAGAGCGTACACGCAGCTCACCGGGACCCAGACCGGCCCGGCGATCTGCGGGGCCGGCACGCAACCCAACGGCATCCCCAACGGCAACTGCAACGACAAGACCGAATCGGGCGCGAACATGCGCCTGCGCCTCGACCCCGAGATCGACATCTCGGACAACCTGCGCATCCATGACCGAGATCGTCGCGCTCGACAACCTGGTCCTCGGCTCGACGCCCAACGCGTACGCGATGCAGCCCGCGGCCGCCGGCACGACGATGGCGGGCGAACTCGAACGGGCTACGTCTCCGCGGGGTACAACTCGCTACGCGCCCCTCAGCTTCTTCTCGACGACGCAGGGGCCGCCCACCGCCGGCGTCAACGGGTACGACGAACTCGATCAACGTGAAGCGCGTGTGGGCCGAGTACATGACGCCCCTCGGCCAGCTCCGCTTCGGCCGCATGCCGGGCAACTGGGGTCTCGGCATGGTCGACGAACGCGCGGCGACGGCATCGACAGCGACTACCAGACGACGCTCGACCGCATCATGTTCGTCACCGGGCATCAAGTCGATGGACCTGTACTTCGGCGGCGCGTGGGACTTCGTCTCCACCGGGCCGACCAACGGCGACCGCCTACGACGTGTACGGCGGCCAGCCGTACAACACCTGCAACCTCTGCAACGTCAACGAGTGGGCGGCGTTCGTCGCGCACCGCACGAACCCGGAGATCCAGAGGCTCAAGCTGGCTCGCGGCGACCTCGTCATCAACGGCGGCGTCTACACGACGTACCGCTCGCAGTACCTCGACGTGGCCACCGGGCAGACGCCGTACACCGACGACAACTCGACCAACGCGCCTCGACAACGGCCTCGAGCCTCGGCGCGCGTGGGCCTTCACCCGGACCTGCTGGGTCCAGATGCTCTGGCGCAAGTTCCGCTTCGAGGCCGAGGCGGCGACGATCAACGGTCAGATCGGCAGCTACCCGACCCTCGGCCAGAATCTGTTCAACCCGACGGGCATCCGCGAGTACGGCCTCGTGACGCAGACCGAGTTCCGCGCCGTCGAGGACAAGCTGGACCTCCAGTTCGGCTTCGGCTGGGCGAGCGGCGACCCGTACGCCAATAACCCACAGCCGGAGCGACTGCGGGAGCAGTTGGGACCGGAGCGCTATCCGCTCCGTCAGGACGAGGCCTGCAAGGCGAGTACCCGAACACCAATGACCAGGTGGCCGACATCTCGACGTTCCGCTTCCACCCGGACTACCACGTCGACCTCATCTTCTTCCGCAACATCCTGCACGCAGATCGAGGGCGCCTACTACTTCCGCCCCAGCGTCGACTACGACTTCCTGCGGCACGCCGAACGGCGAGAAGTTCGGCGGCGGCGCGGCGGTCATCTGGAGCCGCGCGAGCCAGTTCATCCAGACGCCGGGGCACGCGCGCGACCTCGGCGTCGAGCTCGACGCTCAGCTCTACTACCAGTCGAAGGACGGCTCGCTGAACGACGACCCGACCAAGATCGGTGGCTTCTTCGCGATGCTCCAGTACGGCGTCTTCTTCCCGCTCGCGGGCCTCAACTACCTTCCGGGCGAGACGTCGAACCTCCCGAGCGCGGGCCTGTCTACGGCTCAGACGATTCGGCTCTTTCTCGGCGTAGTCTTCTGACGGCCAGACGCGCGGACGATCGCGCGCTATAACGCTCGCTCGGGCAAAGGCCCCGCGGATGGCGAAGATCCTCATCGTCGACGACCAGCGCAACATGCGCACGACGCTCGCCATGATGCTGCGAGGCGCCGGCTACGAGGTCGACGAGGCGGCGCGACGGCGAACAGGGCGCGGAGCGAGGGGCCACGGGCGCGTACGACGTCGTGCTGACCGACCTGCGCATGGGAACGAAGGACGGCATCGACGTCCTGCGCGTCGACCAAAGACGCCCACCCGCTCACCGAGGTCATCGTGATGACGGCCTACGGGACCATCGAGAGCGCCGTCGAGGCCATGCGCCTCGGCGCGTTCGACTACATCCAGAAGCCGTTCACCGAGCAAGAGCTGCTCGTCAAGGTCGCCAAGGCGCTCGACAACCGACGGCTCGCCGGCGAGGTGACGTTCCTCGCGAGCGAGTTCAAGGACCGCTACAAGTTCGAGAACATCATCGGGCGCTCGCGCGCCGTGCGCGAGGTGCTCGGGCGCATCGTGCGCATCGCGCCCGACCGACGCGATCGTGCTCATCACCGGCGAGAGCGGGACGGGCAAGGAGCTCGTCGCGAAGGCCATCCACGCCAACAGCAAGCGCGCCGACCGGCCGTTCGTCCCCGTCAACTGCGCCGCCATCACCGAGACGCTCCTCGAGAGCGAGCTGTTCGGCCACGCGCAAGGGATCGTTCACCGGCGCGGTCAGCGCTCGCAAGGGGCTCTTCGAAGAGGCCGACGGCGGCACGTTCTTCTTCGACGAGATCGCCGAGACTCCCATCACCTTCCAGGCCAAGCTCCTGCGCGCGATCCAGGAGAACGAGATCCGGCGCGTCGGCGAGAACAAGCCGATCCAGCGTCAACGTGCGCGTCATCGCGGCGACGAACCAGGATCTGCTCATCGCCGTCGCCGAGAAGCGCTTCCGCCAGGACCTCTACTACCGCCTCAACGTGGCCCGCTTCCAGCTGCCGCCGCTCCGCGAGCGGCGCGAGGACATCGCCGGATCTCGTCGACGTACTTCCTCGAGAAGTACGCTCGCAAGATGGGCGTCCGCCCGAAGCTCCACGACGCGTCATCGAGGCGCTGATTCACTACGACTTCCCGGGCAACATCCGCGAGCTCGAGCACATGATCGAGCAGGCCGTCGCGCTCGTGCAGAACGGCGTCATCACGGCCGACGACCTGCTCCCCGCCGCCGAGCGCGGCCCTGCCGACGACTCGGCGGCGGCGGACGCGCCCTGGCCGATGTCGTGGACGACGCGGCAGAGCGCGGTGCGATCGAGGTGGCGCTGCGCGAGAGCGACGGCAGCCGCGAGCACGCCGCCGAGGTCCTCGGCATCTCGCCGACGACGCTGTGGCGCAAGATGACTCGCCTCGGGATCACCTTCGACGGGAGGGGTTGAGTCTGCCTCGCGTCGTTCACCGCTGAAGAGCCAGGCTTGCAAGAGTGCAACAGCACTGTCGCCGTGGCGAAACGGCGGCGGTGACAGGACCCCTTCAAAAGACGGCCAAAGCGCGTCGTGCGCCCTGATCCGGCGAGCGGCACATCGTTTGCTTGAGCGCCGCAAGGCCCGGAGCGGGAGCCACTCGAGTGGGACCCCCAGCTCCGGCCGAAAGCTTCGAACAACCCATGACCAGTACCGTGCCGCGTATCCTCGTCGTGGACGATGACGCGAACCAGGCACGTGTGACGGCGATCGGGTTGCGAATCGAAGGGTTCGACGTCGAGACCGCCGAAGACGCCGACGGCGCGCTCGGCCTGCTGGCCTCACGGGCCTTCGACCTGGCGGTCGTCGACCTGATGATGCCCGGGACCAACGGGATCCAGCTGGCGCGCCTGCTGCGGGAGCGGCACCCGACGACGCGCGTGGTCCTGACCAGCGCGTACCACCTCAGCGAACGGCAGCTCGATCCGCGCGGACTGTGGCGCCGTCGGGTTCGTGCCCAAGCCGTTCGATCTCACCGACCTCGCGCAGTTTCTCCGGAGCAAGCTGTCTCCGTCGGAGGTGCCCAGCCCTTTCGGGATGCCGGGGGCGGCGGCGTAGACGGCTGAGACGGTCCGCGGCGACGTACGCGGACCGCGCGGGTGAGCGCCGAGCGCGGCTTCCGCGTGCTAGCTCCTTGCCCGCCCGAGCGATGCGCGTCGACGCCTTCCACTACGAGCTCCCGCCGGAGCTCATCGCGCAGCGTCCAGCCGGGGAGCGTGACGGCGCGCGCATGATGTGGCTGCCGCCCGGAGACGCACCGCCGGAGCATCGCCGCGTCTACCGATCTGCCGGACCTCCTCCCGCAGGGGCGCGCTGGTCGTCGTCAACGACACCCGCGTCGTCCCCGCGCGCCTGCTCGGCCGCAAGCGCGACACGGGGGGGCGCGTGGAGATCTTGCTCGTGCGCCGAGCCGGGAGCCTGCGAGCTCGAGACACGCGCCCGAGAGCGACGGCGCGATCACGGCGGAGGTCTGGCGTGCGCTCGGGAAGGCCAGCAAGCCGCTCAAGTTCGGGGCCGACGTCGAGGTCCTCGCTCGCGGCGCGGCGAGGGCGGGCCGCTCCTCTTCGTGCGGCTGCTCGGCCGGGCGGCCGACGACGGGCTGCTCGAGGTCGCGCTTTGGGCGCCAGCGGGCCACGCGGTCGACGACGCCGTGCGCGCCTGCGGCCACGTTCCCCTTCCGCCGTACATCAAGCGGGACGACGAGGCCGAGGACGCGGAGCGCTACCAGACGGTCTACGCGCGCCACGACGGCGCGGTCGCCGCGCCGACCGCGGGCCTGCACCTCACGAACGCGCTGCTGGGCCGGCTGGCCGTCCGCGGAGTGCGAGATCGCGAGCGTCACGCTGCACGTCGGCCTCGGCACCTTCCAGCCCGTGCAGGTCGACGACCTCGACCAGCACCCCATGCACGCGGAGCGGCTCACGCGTCACCCAGTCGACCGCCGACGCCGTCGCGAGCGCGCGCGCCCGAGGCGCGCCGGTCGTCGCGGTCGGAACGACGACCGTGCGTGCCCTCGAGAGCGCGGCCGACCCGACCCGGCCAGGGCACGTGCGTGCGACGAGCGACGAGACGCGGCTCCTCATCCAGCCGGGCTATCGCTTGGCGCGTCGTCGACGGCCTGCTTCACCAACTTCCACCTGCCCCGCTCGACGCTCCTCGCGCTCGTCTGCGCGTTCGCCGGCACCGAGCGCGTCCTCGACGGCGTATCGTCTCGCGGTGCGCGAGCGCTACCGCTTCTTCTCGTACGGCGACGCGATGTTGCTGTGGAGGCGCGGGTGACTCCACCGACACCCGGGTTCGCCTTCCGCGTCGTGGCGCGGGACGGCCAGGCCCGACGCGCCGTCTTCGAGACGCCGCACGGTCCCATCGAGACGCCGACGTTCATGCCCGTGGGGACGCAGGGCAGCGTCAAGACGCTGTCGCCCGACGAGGTCGCGGCGCACCGGCGCGCGCGTGGTCCTCGGCAACACGTACCACCTCATGCTGCGCCCCGGCGCGGAGACGATCGCTCGCGCTCGGAGGGCTCCACGCCTTCACGCGATGGCCGCACGCGATGCTCACGGACTCGGGCGGCTTCCAGGCCTACTCCCTCGGCGGCAGAGGCGCCCGAGCGACGTCCCCCTCGGTGGCGGACGCCGAGGAAGGCTTCACGTTCAAGTCCCACCTCGACGGGTCCACGCACACGCTGACTCCCGAAGAGGCCGTCCGCGTCCAGGGTCTCCTCGGCGCGGACGTCCAGATGCAGCTCGACGTGTGCCCGCCCGGCGACGCCGGTCGCGACGTCGTCGAGCAGGCCGTCGCGCGGACCACGCGCTGGGCGAGGCGCGCGCTCGCGACGCCGACGACCCGAGCGGCAGGCGCTCTTCGGCATCGTGCAGGGCGCGTGCTTCGCGGATCTGCGCCGCGCTCACGCCGACGAGCTGGGCGCCATGCCCTTCGACGGCCTCGCGCTCGGGGGCTTCTCGGTCGGCGAGCCCATCGACCGCATGCACGAGACGCTCGTCGCAGATCGCCCCCGCGCTCGACGCCGGAGCGGCCCCGCTACCTGATGGGAGTCGGCACACCGCGCGATCTGCGTCCTCGCGATCGGCGCGGGCGTCGACATGTTCGACTGCGTCCTCCCCACCCGCAACGCGCGAAACGGCCAGGCGCTCACGCGCGGCGGCCCGATCGTCGATCAAGCAGGCGCGGTGGCACGACGACCCGCGGCCGATCGACGAAGCGTGCTCGTGCGCGTGCTGCGCCGGCGGCTATTCGCGCGGCGTACCTCGGCACCTGTACCTCGCCGGCGAGATCCTCGTGTCTGCGCCTCCTCTCCCTGCACAACCTTCACTTCTACGGCGAGCTGACGCTCGGCGCCCGCGACGGCCATCGAGCGAAGGCCGCTATTCGGCGTGGGCGACGCCGGCACGCTGGAGGCGCTCGAGCCAGGAGTGATACGCTTTCCGAGAGCCTCTCGCGACCATGGGCGACGAGAAGCGGCCGCTCGGCAAGATCCTGCTCCAGCGAAAGCTGGTATCGCAGCAGGAGCTGGACACCGCCCTCCGCGCGCAGAAGCGCTCGGTAAGCCCAGCTCCGCTCGCGTCCCAGCTCGTCGACCAGGGCGCGGTCGACGAGCTGGACGCGCTCCGCGCGCTCTCCGAGCAGCACGGAGTCCCGGGGATCGACCTCACCCAGATCGCGATCGTCATCGAGCACCTGGACGTCGTGCCGCGCGAGATCGCCGAGACGCACCGCATCCTCCGCGTGCTCGTGCGCGCCGACCGCATCTTCCTGGCGATGGCCGACCCGCACGACAAGCGGGTCATCGACGAGCTGGAGTTCGTGACCGGCAAGAAGGTCTACCCGTACATCGCGATGCACGGCGACGCTCGATCAAGGCGATCGCCGCCGCGTACGACGCCAAGGAGCGAGGCGAGCGCCACTACCTCGGGCCGCGCGTTCCCGCCGAGACGCTGCGGCACCTTGGAATCGACCCGGCCGTCCCGGCGTCCCCTCCCGCGCCCGAGCCCGGGGCCGGCCCTGCGGACTCGGTCGAGGCGCCGCCGCCGCTTCCGCCCCTCGCGGCGACGCGCGCGAGCGAGCCTCCGTCGAGGCCGGCCATCATCGTCGACGAGGCCGTGGCCACGGCGGCTCGCGACTCCGAGGTGTCGACCAGCGACTTCGGTGCGCTGGGGCAAGAGGTCTCCACGATCGCCCAGCTGCCCGACGAGCTCCGGGTGCGCGCGACCAACGCGGCGAATGCCATCACCGCGGGCGGCGGGCAAGCTGGTCCTCGTCGTCGACGACGAGGAGGAGATCCGCAAGCTCCTCCTACGCCTCCTCTCGCAGAAGGGCTACCGCGTCGTCGAGGCCGACCGCGGCCTCCTCGCCCTTCGCCTCGTGAAGGACCACACGCCGGACCTCATCATCCTCGACGCCATGCTGCCGGAGCTCCACGGCTTCGACATCGCGCGGCGCATCAAGGGCAGCGCGAAGTACGGGCACATCCCCATCATCATGGTGAGCGCCGTCTACCGCGGCCCGCGCATCGCCGTCGACTTGAAGCAGAACTACGGCGTCGAGGAGTACTTCGAGAAGCCCTTCCGGATCGACCGAGCTGATGGGGGCCGTTCAGCGCCTGCTCGCACGGGAAGACCCGCGGCCGGCCGAGCCCCCGCACGACCCCGAGCACCTATCCGCCGAAGCCGAAGGCGCCCTCGCCGGCGGCATCGCGGCGTACAAGTCCGGACAGATCGACAGCGCCATCGAGCAGCTCAAGCGCGGCGTCGGCATCGACCCGCTCTCGTACCGACTTCACTTTCACCTGGCGCTCCTCTACGGCAAGAAGGGGCGGGTCCACGAGGGAATCCAGGAGCTCGAACGCGCGATCGAGCTGAACCCGAAGCACTTCGCCGCCCTCAAGAACCTTGCGGTGCTCTACGAGAAGGCTTGCTTGAAGGCCAAGGCCATCGAGACGTGGCGAGCGCTGCGCCGCCCTGGCGCCCGACGACGCGACGCGGGGCTCGATCGAAGACCATCTCCGTAAGCTCACCTGACCGCTCGCACGGGTGCGCCCTTCCTTGCTAACGTGGATCTCTCCTGAACGCGGACGTAGGCCTCTCACGTGAAGTTTCTGTGCGAACAGTGCAAGGCTAAGTACCAGATCGCCGACGAGAAAGTCGTCGGCAGGACGGTGCGCATGAAGTGCCGCAAGTGCGGGCACATGATCGAGGTGCGCGCCGCGGTCACCGAGTCGAGCGTCAGCACGGAGTCCTCCCCGCCCCCGCCGGCCCAGCCGGCAGCCAAGGCGGCGCCTCCGCCTCCCCGGCCTCCCCCTCCCCGGACATCACCGCACGCGGCGGCGCCGCCCCCGAGAGCCGCAGCGCCGCTGGCCACCGGCTTGACCGCCGCGAAGGCCCCGCCTCCCAAGGGCGACCGCGGGGCCGGTGCGCTCGCGGGCGCCTTCAAGACCAACGTCCAGAGGGAGGAAGAGGTCTCCGCTCCCTTCGACATGTCCGAGCTCTCGCCCGGCGACGGTTGGTACGTCGCCATCAACGGCGTGCCCGTCGGCCCGATCCGCATGTCGGAGGTGCGCAGGAAGGCCGCGCTCGGAGCCGTCACGGAAGACTCGCTCGTCTGGCAAGAGGGGCTCGACGAGTGGCGTCCCGCTCGTTCGTTGCCGGAGCTCGCCGCGATCGTGCGCGAAGCGGCGTCCTCGGGCCGGACGTCGGTGACGCCTCCGCCTCCCGCCGGTCGCCTCAGCACGCCCCCGCCACCGCGCGCTCAGACGACGTCTACCCGCCCGATGGCGCCGGGAGGCATCGCACCGCGCTCGCCTCGGCCGCCCGCTTCGGCGCTCCCCGCTGCGGCGCGCAGCAACGTCGTGCCCATCATGTCGCGACTGGCCACGGCGGAGAGGCTCGACGAGGCACCCGCAGAGGGCCGCACGTCGTCACCGCCGCGTGGTCCCGAGATCCACCCCGCGGTCGTGGCCGACCCCTTCGCGCCGTCGGCGGCCCCGGCCATCGCGGCCTCGGGGTCGGTTTCGATCGCGCCGGAGCCAGCGCCCAAGAAGCCAATTCCGTGGTTCGCCGTCGCGATGGTCGCCGGCACCGTCACCTTCGGGCTGACCCTCGGCGTTACGATGGGGCTGAATCGTGCGCCCGCCCCGGCTCCGGCCCCCACGGCCGCCGCACCCACCGCGGTCGCGACGGCCGCAGCGACGAACACCACGGCGGCCACGGCCTCGCCCGAGCCCACGACGAGCACCACCCAGGCCGGCCCGAAGACGTCGGCCGCGATGGGGGGTGGACCGAGGGCGGTCGCCACCGCCTCCACCACGGCCCCCGCCGCCGGAGGTCGATCGCTCGATCTCCATTCGCTCACGCAGAACTCCAACCTGGCTCCGGCCGCCGAGGACCCCGGCGAGGGACCGAAGGCCCCGGGCCAGTGCTTCTCGCAGGGGCAGGTCCAGTCGGTCATCGCCCTGCATCAGCTCGCGATCCGTCGCTCCTGCTGGGAGCGCGACCCGACGACGAAGCCCACGGTCAACGTCAGCGTCTCGATGACCATCGGCACGGACGGATCGCCGCAGGGCGTCGCGGCCTCCGGCGACGAGGGCTCCGTCGCGAAGTGCATCGAGAACGACGTGCGCGGCTGGCACTTCCCGGCGATGGGCTGCTCGCAAAAGACGGGCTTCTCGTTCAAGTTCGTTCGCCAGTAGAACGGCGCGTACCTTAGCGGCCCGAGGAGGCTCTTCACGATGGACGAGAATCGTACGGTCAGGACCTGGTCGCTGCTGGCGCTCGGCGCGGCATGTCTCATTCCGATCGGCGTCGCGTGCGGCGCGAACGCCGGCAACCAGCCCAACACCGCGATGAACGGAACCGCGACCGTGAATCCGCCGCCCCCCGGCTATCCGGCGGGCTATCCGGGCGCACCTCCCGGCTACACGCCGCAGCAGCCGGTCTACGCGCCGCAGCCAGGCTACGCGCAGGCGCAACCGCCCCCGCCAGGGTACGCGCCACCCCCGTCGCAGCCGGGCTATGCGGGTCCCCCCGCGCAACCGGGCTACGTGGGGCCCGCGCCGACCTACGCGCCCGCCGTCCAACCGCCGCCCCAGCCCACGGGAGCCCCGCCGGCGCCGAGCGGATCGCAAGCACCGACGCCGCTCGCTCCGACCGATCCGAGCAGCGTCATGACCATCCTCCAGGGCATCCAGGGCGCTCTGCAGGGTCAAATGGTCACACCCGGCTCGATGCCGAGCGATCTCACCGACGCCGGACTCAAGCTTCACGCCGCTCATGTCGCGCCCGGGATGCAGCCCGACGGCGCCGAGCTGAAGCAAAACCTGACTGAGGGCCAGCACGCCGTGATGATGGTCACGCTGCAGGCCGGCAAGTGCTACGCGATCGCGGGCTTCTCGCCCCTCGGAGGCGTCAAGGACGTCGACCTCAATCTGCTCACGCCGCCGCTTTACCTGACGCTTGCGGGGCAGGATCTCACGCACAACAACACCCCCGTCATCGGCGCATCCCCGAGCCCCATGTGCCCGGTGATCGCCTTTCCCCTCCAGTACAAGCTCGACGTCTTTGCTCGGGTGGGTTCGGGGCAGGTCGCCGTCCAGTTGTATTCCAAGAACAAGTAAGGGTCTAAGCTAGCCCCCCATGAACAGGACCACGGCCAATCTTCTCGTGCTCTCCGGCTTCTTCGGTGCGGGGGCAGTGACCGCCGTCGCGTGCGGCGGCGGCCCTGCCGAGGCTCCCCAGGCGCCTGCCAACGCGAGCGCGGCACCCGCGGCATCGGGGGCCGTGCCCTCCCCCGCGGACTCGTCGGCGACCAGCTCGGCGGGCGCTTCGAGCGCCGCGAGCGCGGCCCCCTCGCCTCTGGCCTCGGTGCTGATCACCGACAGTGGCACGGTCCAGAAGCTCTTCGACGCCGCGAACACGGCCCCCGCGGCCACGCTCAAGGCCGGGGGAGCGACGGGCACCGACCCCCTCGCCAAGGGCGTGCGCGACAACGCCAAGGCAGCGGCGCCCGGAATGGATCCCGACGGGCCCCTCGCGATGGGAAGCCTCAAGGAGAAGGGACACCTTCAGACGGACGTGACGCTCAAGCCCGGCAAGTGCTACGCGGTGGTCGGCTACTCGCCGAAGATCAAAGACCTCGATCTTCACCTCTTCCTCCCGCCGGGGATTCTTTCGGGCCAGGACACGACGGACGACAACAAACCCATCATCGGGCGTGGTCCCGACTGGATGTGCCCTGCCGCGAGCACCGCGATCACCTATAAGGTCGACATCTTCGCCGACGACGGAGCGGGCGAAATCGCGGTGCAGCTCTACTCCAAGGGGAAGTAAGCGGGCCCGCCCGCGCAACCCCACCGGCGCGGAGGCCGATGGGGAGCGGTGACGTGCCTCGTCCACTTGACGCCTCTCGACCCGCGCTACCCTCCCCGCCTCCGCTCGCTGCCCGATCCCCCCGCCTCGCATCACCGTCCGTGGAGGCCCGGTCGAAGCCTCTCGCACCGTGGCCGTCGTGGGCTCGCGCGACGCCCTCCCCGAGGCCCTTCACTTCGCGAAGGATCTCGCCGGAGCACTGGCGCGGGCGGGCGTCGTGGTCGTCTCGGGCGGGGCCGAAGGGGTCGACGGCGCGGCGCACGACGGAGCGCTTCGCGCCGGCGGGCGCACGTGGGCGATCGCCGGGACGGGACACGAGCACTGCTTTCCGCCCTCGCACGGGCCTCTGTTCGAAGCCATCGGCGCCGGACCCGGCACGATGGTGTGGCCGTTCGCGCCCGCGTACCAGGGTCGGCCGGGCTTTCTGCTCCGAAACCGCTTCCTCGTCGCCGTCTCCGACGCCGTGGTCGTCGTCCAGGCAGGCTTCCCGTCCGGCGCTCTGCACGCCGCGTCGTGGGCGAAGAAGCTGCGGAAGCCGCTCTGGGTGGTCCCTGCGGCCCCGTGGATGACCGGGTTCGTCGGTTCCCGCCAGCTCCTCGAGGGGGGCGCCCGGCCGCTCGTCTCGACCGACGCGCTGCTCCGCGCGCTCGGAGTCGCGGGGCCAAGCTCGCCGACCACCCCTTCGGACGGCGCTCTGGCTCTCCCCGCCGTGGCCTTATCCCAGCCTGCCATGGCCGTCCTGGCGGCGCTGTCCCCGTCGGCCTCGCACGCCGATGCGATCGCCTCTCGGGCCCGCCTGTCGGCCCAGGTGACGGCGGCCACACTCTTGACGCTCGCCTTGGAGGACGTAGTAGTAGAAGGCCCACCGGGCTTCTTTCGCCGGCGCTAGACCAGTAACCCATGAAGATCGCTGGATTATCGGAAAGAACAGCCACCTGATGCGAAAGACGCTCGTCGTCGTCGAGTCGCCTGCGAAGGCCAAGACGATCAAGAAGTACCTCGGGGCCGAGCTACGAGGTGCTCGCCTCGAAGGGACACATCAAGGACCTCCCCAAGAAGCTCGGGATCGACATCGAAAAAGGGTTCCAGGAGACCTACGAGGTCGTCCCCGGCAAGGAGAAGGTCCTCCAGGAGCTGAAGCAGGCCGCCAGGGGCGTCGAGGAGGTGCTGCTGGCCACCGACCCCGACCGCGAGGGCGAGGCCATCGCCTGGCACATCGCCGACGAGCTCAAGAGCGCGCAAGCAGGTCACCAAGCGGGTCGAGTTCCACGAGATCACCAAGAAGGGCGTCGAGTACGGCGTCAGCCCATCCGCGCGAGCTCGACAAGAACCTCTACGACGCGCAGCGCGCGCGCCGCGTCCTCGACCGCATCGTCGGCTACGACGTCTCGGCCCTCGTCTGGAGCAAGCTCGCCTTCGGCCTGTGCGCGGGGCGCGTGCAGAGCGTCGCGCTCCGGCTCATCGTCGACCGCGAGCGCGAGATCGAGGCCTTCGTGCCCGAGGAGTACTGGAACTGCGGCGCGGCGCTCACGCCCTCCAACGGTCCGCAGACCCCCCGTTCCTCGCGCGCCTCGCGTCGCGCGGCGGCGAGAAGCTCGCCGTCACGAACGCGCGACGAGGCGGCGCGCGTCCGCGCCGACCTCGGCGACGCCCGCTACGTCGTCGCCAAGGTCACCAAGAGCGAGCGCAAGCGCCACCCGCCCGCGCCCTACACGACGAGCAAGCTGCAGCAGGACGCCGTCAACCGCCTGGGCTTCGGCGCGAAGCGCACGATGCAGATCGCCCAGGGGCTCTACGAGGGCGTCGACCTCGGCAAGGACGGCGGCCCCGTCGGCCTCATCACGTACATGCGCACCGACTCGACGCGCCTCTCGCCGGACGCGGTCGCGGCCGCGCGCGAGCTCATCGCGAGCCGGTACGGCGCGGAGTGCGTCCCGGCGCAGCCGAACGTCTTCAAGTCGAAGAAGAACGCGCAGGACGCGCACGAGGCGATCCGCCCGACGTCGCTCGACCTCCCGCCCGACAGCGTGCGCCGGCACCTGAAGGACGAGCAGTTCAAGCTCTACAAGCTCATCTGGGAGCGCTTCATCGCGTGCCAGATGACGCCGGCCGTCTACGACCAGACGAGCGTGGACATCGAGGCGACGACGGCCGCCGGGGGCAACGTACGGCCTCCGCGCCAGCGGCCGCATCCTCAAGTTCAGCGGGCTGGCTCGAGGCCTACGGAAAGGCCGAGACCGTCCAGGCCGAGCCGCGCCGCTCGCCGGCGAAAGCGAAGGCGCCGAGGGCGCCGGGACCGACGGCGCCGCCGAACCGACCGACCGTGCGGGGCGGGCCGAGAAAGACGCGAAGGACTTGCTCGCCGACGACGCGGAGGCGACGCTCCCCGAGCTCGAAGAGGGGCAGGCGCTCCGCCTCGTGACGCCGCCGGGCGTCGTCACCGAGCAGAAGTTCACGCAGCCGCCGCCGCGCTACAGCGAAGGCTCGCTCGTGCGCGAGCTCGAGGAGCGCGGCATCGGCCGTCCGAGCACCTACGCCGAGATCATCAGCAAGGTGCAGGCGCGCGACTACGTCGAGAAGATCGACGGCGCGCGCTTCCGCCCGACGACTGCTCGGCAAGTTCGTCGTCGACGGGCTGGTGCGAGAGCGAGCTCGATTTCATGGACCCGACCTTCACCTCGAAGATGGAGGAGGAGCTCGACGAGGTCGAGGCGGGCAAGGAAGAGCGCGTCGACCTCCTGAAGCGCTTCTACAAGCGCTTCCGGACGCAGCTCGACAAGAGCAAGAAGGGCAAGCGCTGGAACCCGGAGCCCGAGCCCACCGACGAGAAGTGCGAGCTCGACGGCGGCGTGATGCTCAAGCGCTGGTCGAAGAACGGCTGGTTTCTCGGCTGCGCGAACTACCCCGAGTGCAAGAGCACGCGCGACCTCGGCGCCGACGGCACGCCCACGCAGCCGCGCGAGACCGGAATCGTCTGCGACAAGTGCGGCAAGCCGATGGTCATCCGGAGCGGGCGCTTCGGCGAGTTTCTCTCGTGCACGGGCTACCCCGAGTGCAAGAACGCGAAGCCCGTCCCGCTGGGCGTCAAGTGCCCGAAGTGCGGACGGCGACCTCATCGAGATCCGCCCGAAGAAGCGCGGAGGCCGGACGCTTCTACGGGTGCTCGAACTACGCCGAACGAGGCGATCAAGTGCGACTTCAAGCTCTGGCAGAAGCCCATCCCGGAGCCTTGCCCGAGCTGCGGCGCGCCGTTCCTCGTGATGGGCGGGACGCGGGCGAAGCCGATGATCGCCTGCGCGAACAAGGACGTGCGGGTACAAGCGAGCGGTCGGCGAAGGGGCACCGGCGCCCCTGGCCGATGCGGTCCCGGTGCAGCCGACGGCCGCGCTTTAGCGGCTCTAGGTCGATCTGACCGCCCGGAAGGGTCGCTCGTTTTTGCAAAGATGCCCCGAGGCGCGCCATGCTGTGGGGTACACCTGTGTCTCGAAGCACCCTACGGCTCGGAGAGCAACTCGTCCTCGTCGTCGACGGCGGTACGCCGGACGTGGAGTACGCGCTCTTCGACGTGGGCGACATCCAGCTCCAGGCGACCGAGCCCGGGACGATCCGCGAGATGGGCTACACCACCGTTGCCGGAGAGGCGCGGGCCCGGCTCGCCGACCTTGGCGTCCATCAGGCGCTGGCCGACGAGGTCGCCGCCGCGGCCAGGGTCCCCGCCGCGAAGTACGCGCGCGGCGCCGCGGTGCGATGCATCGTCGCCGACCTCGGCGCGGCCGAGCTCTTCGAGGGAGGCACGTTCGAGCCCGCCAGCGGCCACTACACGGGCACGTGGCTCGAGCTCCCCACGCTGGCCAGCGACCTGAACGTCCCGGAGGCCGCGGCGACGATGCAGGCGCTGCACCTGGCGGCGCTTCTGGCCGACTGCCCCGACGACGAGCCTCTCGTGCTGTCGACCGCCGAGGTCACGATGCTGCGTCGCCCGGGAGAGCGGACGCACAAGCGCGTCTCGCTCGGGAACGTCGGGCAGCTCGCCCGGGCCATCGCGGAGCTGAAGCCGACCTCCGAGCGACAGCGGTCGGACAAGGGGCCCGGGCGGCGGGAGATCCTGGACCGATTGCGGGCGCGACCGCACGCGAGCCAGCGGTCCCTCGATCAAGTCGCTGCCGTCGAAGCCGCGCTGTCGGCCGTGCAAGCCCCCACCGCGGGCCCGCTCGCCGATCCCGAGCTCTGGAACATCGAGCTGAAGCTCTGCCAGGGCGACGCGAGCCACGCTTCCGCGCAGCTCGACGCCCTCGAGCAGCGGCGCGGGCGGCTTCCCGCGACGGCCTACCTCCGCGCGCGGGCAGCTCTCATCGGGCGCAGCGAAGACCCACGGGCGGTCGCCGAGCGGGTCTCCGCGCTCTCGACGTCGATGCCGACCTTCCACGAGCTCGAGCTCCTCGCGGCCGAGGCCTGGGCCGCCGCAGGCGATACCCGTCGCGCGTCGGCCTTCGCCCGCGACGTCCTCGAGAACGCGACCGCGCCGGATTCGGTTCGTATTCGCGCCCACGAAGTCCTCGCGACCGGCGGCAGCCCATCGATCCGACGGAGCGTCCCGCCCGCCGAGCCCACCACGGTGGCGGACGCCCGCTCCAAGCGAAGCCCCTCCATTCCTCCCATGCCGACCGCGCCGCGCATCCCGAAGGGCACGATGCCCTCGCGAACCGACATGGGTACGGCTTCCCCTCCCTACCGGGTCGAACCACTGGGTGACAGGCACTGGTCCGCGCCGCCGCCGCGCGCAGTCGAGACCGAGATCGTGGAGACGCTCGGCATGCCCCCCGGGGCGCACGGAGACCAGCCGCCCGTCGCGAACGAGCCGCCTCGCACCCCGAAGGAAGCGCGCATCACGTGCACGCTGCTCGCCCGCGAGCTGGGGCGCGAGCTGCGGCTCCGGCACGGCATCGAGCTGCGATCCGATCTCGACGGCCTGGAGACCGCGCAGCGCTACCTTCGCGAGGCGGCCATCGACGCCCAGGCCCGGGGGGTCGACGAGCGCGAAGTGCTGCGGCACGGGGCCTTCCTCGGAGAGCTTCTGGCGCGCAGGCTCGGAGCGCGCTGGGCAGACCTCGACGCGGTCGACCCGCGGCGCTGGGCGATGGTCGTCCCCTCGGTGTCGCGTCCGGACGAGATCGCGCGCATCTGGCCGTTCGCCCGCACCGCGCGCTTCGTGGCCATGGGCCACAAGGAGCGGGATCTGGTCAGCTACTATCTCGAGGTCGAGGCCCGGTGCCGCTAGGCCCAGAATGAGCGAAGCCACTCCCAACTACATCACGCCCGAAGGCGCGAAGAGGCTCCAGGAAGAGCTCTCGGATCTCCTGTGGAAGGAACGTCCGAAGACGGTAGAGGACGTCGCGGAGGCGGCCGCCCAGGGAGACCGGAGCGAGAACGCCGAGTACATCTATGGAAAAAAGAAGCTGCGCGAGATCGACCGCCGCATCCATTCGCTGACCAAGCGCCTCGAGAGCGCCAGGGTCGTCGAGCAGCGCAAGGACGGACCGACCGCGGTCTACTTCGGCGCCCACGTCGAGGTGGAGGACGAAGACGGCGCCAAGGCAACCTATCGAATCGTAGGGCAGGACGAGATCGACCTTGCCAAGGGTCACATCTCCTGGCGGTCTCCGCTCGGCCGTGCCTTGCTCAAGCGCCGCGAGGGAGACACTATCGTTCTGCGCAAGCCCAGCGGAGAGGTCGAGCTCACCGTCCTCGCCGTTCGCTACTAATCTCCTCCCGGAGAGTCTTCCCGTCTTCCCGTGTTCTTTTGAATCTCTGAAGGGAGGTCACGTCATGAGCGCCGACGAAGAGAAGCTCACGGGTCCCGATCTCGCCGCGGGCGTCGACGCGGGCGACGTGAAAGACGGCGCCCTGCTCGCGGGACACGCGCACGGCAAACCCGTGCTCGTCGCCCGGCGCGGCGCCGAGCTCTTCGCCATCGGCGCGAAGTGCACCCACTACGGCGGGCCGCTCCCCGAAGGGTTGCTCGTCGACGACACGGTCCGGTGCCCCTGGCATCACGCATGTTTCTCGCTTCGAACCGGCGAGGCCCTCCGCGCGCCGGCGCTCAACCCCGTGCCCTGCTTCGCCGTCGAAGAGCGCGCCGGCAAGGTGTTCGTCCTCGGCGAGCGCGCGGCCGCCTCGGTTCGCCCACCCGCCGGGGGCCCCGAATCGGTCGTCGTCGTCGGAGCGGGAGCCGCGGGCAACGCCGCCGTGGAGATGCTGCGCCGCGAGGGATACGCGGGGCGCGTGACGATGGTCGGCCTCGAGCCGTCGGTCCCCTACGACCGGCCGAACCTGTCGAAGGACTACCTCGCCGGCAACGCACCGGAAGAATGGATCCCCCTGCGACCCGCCGAGTTCTACGCCGAGAAGGGCATCGAGCTCGTGCAGGGGGTCGCCGTCGATCGCATCGACCCCGCCGCGAAGCAGGTCGCGCTCGCGAACGGCACGACCCTCGGCTACGGCGCGCTCCTCCTCGCGACGGGCGCGGACCCCGTCCGCCTGACCATGCGCGGCAGCGATCTCCCGCATGTGCACTACGTGCGCACGCTCGCGGACTCTCGCGCCCTCATCGCGAAGTGCGCGGGAGCGAAGTGCGCGGTCGTGGTCGGCGCGAGCTTCATCGGGCTCGAGGTGGCGGCTTCGCTGCGCGCGCGCGGCATCGACGTCACCGTGGTGGCGCCCGAGACGGTGCCCCTCGGCCGCGTCCTCGGCGACGCCATCGGTGGGGCGATACGCAAGCTTCACGAGGAGCGCGGCGTCGTGTTCCGCCTGGGTGCGAAGCTGGTCTCGATCGACGCGGCGGAGGTCACCCTCGACGGCGGCGCGAAGATCCCGGCCGATCTGGTCGTCCTCGGCATCGGCGTACGTCCCGTGACGGCGCTCGCTGCGGCCTCGGGCGTGGCGACCGACAGGGGCGTGGTGGTCGACGAGTACCTCCGGACGAGCGCTCCCGACGTGTTCGCCGCCGGCGACATCGCCCGCTGGCCCTACGCGCGGACGGGCGAGAGGATCCGCGTCGAACACTGGGTCGTCGCCGAGCGGCAGGGCCAGGTCGCCGCGTTGAACATCCTCGGGCGCCGGCGGCCGTTCGACGCCGTGCCGTTCTTCTGGAGCGTCCACTACGACGTCACCATCTCGTACGTCGGTTACGCCGAGACGTGGGATCGCGTCGACGTCTCGGGTGACGTCGGTGCCCGCGACTGCGCGGTCGCCTTCCGCCGCGGCAACGCGACGCTCGCCATCGCCACGATCGGACGGGACCTCGTGAGCCTCGAGGCCGAGACCGCGATGGAACGAGGCGACGAGGCCGCCCTCGGCGAGATCGTCCACTGAGCCGCTTGAGCTGGGGCAGAGGTGCGGCGGCCCTTTTTGCTTGGTGCCGCGGGGCGGCTGCGGTACTAGCGAAGGCTCCGCTTTGGGCAGCGGGGTCGTCGCCATGGGTACACGCAGCAACCTGTCTCGTGCGGCTCGTGCGGCCCTTCCGGGCGTCGCCGTGCTGGCCCTCACCGGCGGCACCCTGGTCGCGCGCGCGGACGGACCGCAGGCGCCGGCGCCCTCCATCGCGGAGGGGTCGGGCGGCGGCGGCCCCCTCTCCTGCGCCCTGAGCGCGAGCGCCTGCGCCGACGGGATGGTGCTGGTCGACGGCGACTATTGCCCGCGCGTCGAGCAGCGCTGCGCCCGGTGGATGGACCCCCCCGGCCGGTACCACGAGTACCGCTGCGCGGAGTACGCGAGCCCCGCCAAGTGCCTTGCCCCGCGCGTCCACAAGCGCTTCTGCATCGACCGGCGCGAGCGCACCGAGGCCGACACGGGGATGCCTCTCAACGTCCAGTCATGGACCGACGCGAAGCACGCGTGCGAGGGCGCGGGCGCTCGCGTGTGCAACGAGAGCGAGTGGACGTTCGCATGCGAGGGGGTGGAGATGCGGCCCTACCCGTACGGCTGGTCGCGCGCGGCGAACAAGTGCAACGCCGATCGCCTCGATCTGCTCGTCCCCGGGCAACCCTGGCGCCTGCGCGACGAGCGCGAGCCCGCCGGCGCGCACCCCGAGTGCTCGAGCCCGTTCGGCGTGCTCGACATGGCGGGCAACGTGGCCGAGTGGGTCTCGGTCGACGGCTTCGGCGACGGGTCGCTCGTCGTGCAGAAGGGCAACTGGTGGCAGCCCGGCAAGCACGCCTGCCGCGACGCCCAGGGCGGCCACGACCGCTTCTACAAGGGCACCGAGACGGGCTTCCGCTGCTGCGCGCAAGCGGAGTGACGGGCCGCCTCGACCAAACGCAGCACCCTCACGAGCCGAAGCGGGCGACGAGGGCCTTGGCGCGCGTGACGAACGCTTCCTTGTGGAAGCGCTCGAATTCGGCCCAGGTCGACAGCGTCCGCGGGTCGGCCACGCCGTCGACGAAGAGCTTGCCGTCCACGTGGTCCACCTCGTGCTGGAACGTCCCCGCGGTGAGCCCCTTCACCTCGAACGACAGGTCCTTGCCCCGCCGGTCCCACGCGCGCACGCTCACCCCCGTGAAGCGGCGGACTTCGCCGCGCAGGTTCGGGACGCTCAGGCAGCCCTCGGAGTTCATGAACGTCTCGTCGGTCGTCGCCTCGACGACGGGATTGACGAGGATCGTGAGCGGCCAGTTGGGCTTGTACGGGTAGCGGGGGTTGTCGGCCACCTCGATGACGCAGATGCGCACCGGCTCGTGCACCTGATTCGCGGCGATGCCCGCGCCCGAGGCGTCGCGCATCGTGTCGACCATGTCGTCGATGAGCCGCTGGACCGGAGGGCTCGCGAGCTCTTCCCTCGTGATCTCGCGCGCCCGCTGGCGCAGGACCGGATGCCCGATGGTCGCTATCTTCCTCAGCGCCATGCGACGCGCCTCACCGCTTCTCGGCCAGGATGATCGTGCGCGGCGACTCGTTGCCGAAGAAGACGCCCGGCGTGGCCGGCCGGCCGCTGACCTCGCACACCTTGAAGCCGTGCTCGTGGAGGATCTTGCCGAGCTCGTGCAGGCTGTAGATGCGGAGCGAGTACTCGATCTCGCGCGAGCGCCCGTCGTCGAGCATCATCGTGCGCTTGATCTGCATGCGGCTCGTGATGAAGTCGACGATCATCTCGTCCATGCACACGCACCCGTCGCCCTCGAACCAGGCGAGCGACGGCGACTGGCGGATGAGGAAGTCGCGGTTGACGACGTCGAGCAGGAAGAGCCCCCCGGCCTTGAGGGCGCGGTGGACGCGGTCGATGACCTGCGCGTTCTTCTCTTCCTCGAAGTAGCCGAAGCTCGTGTTCCAGCAGAAGACGCCGTCGAACTGCTCGTCGAACGTCATCTCGCGCATGTCGCCCTGCACGAAGTTGAGCTTCACGCCGCGGTCCTGCGCGTCGTCTCCGGCGCGCGCGAGCATCGCGAGCGAGAGGTCGAAGCCCGACGACCTCGTAGCCGCCGCGCGCCAAGCTCGACGGCGTGGCGGCCCGTCCCGCACGCGAGGTCGAGCACCGCGCCCCCCCGCTCGATGCCCAGGCTCTCCTCGATGAAGTCGACCTCGCGGGCAATCTGCTCGTCGGTGATCTTCTCGCGTGGTCGCGGAGGTAGTCGTCGTTGAAGAGCTCCTCCCACCACAGGCGGCCCTTGCGACGGCTCCCGATTCCCTCGCCGGACTGGGGTGCGAGCGTTGCCGACGTGAGGCGGCACGATCACCAGCGGCTGCCTCGGAGGCATCGGAGGCATCGGAATCGGCCTCTTGGCGGGAGGCGGAGCCGGCGGGGGCGCTGCCGCGACGCGGCGGCGCTTCGATGGCCACCATGTCCTCGATGGCGATCTCGTCCCCCGGCTCGGAGCGGCGCTCCCCCTCGTCGACCGCCATCTCCACGCGCGGCAGCGCCGGCGTCGGCGCGTCGTCCTCGAAGCGCACCTCTTCGCCTTGCTCGATGCCCGGCACACGGACCGGGGCCACGGCGAGGGCCCGAGGGCTCGACGGATCCTCGTCTTCGATGGACTCGAGCGTATCGGCGCCCGAGTCCGGTTCGCTGTCTTCGCTCACCTGCGGCAGCGATGGGGTCGACCAGCCCGCCTCGGGCACGGGGAGGTGGTCCGATCGCGGCGTCGGCACGTCCTCGGGGAGCTCGAGCGCGACGACCTCCACCTCCGGAGCCGGTGGGGGATTGATCGTGATGATCCGCATGGGGATCACCGGCATCGAGACCGGCTCTTCGCTCGGAAACCGATTCTCGGCCGGCCGATCGGACGTCCGGCGCTCTCCGTCCGGCGGCGCGTCGTCTTTCCCCGCGCGGACGGGCCACGTCGTCGTCCGGGATCCGCAGCGTCCGGCCGCGACGGCGGAGTGGACCGGTCGCACTGTCCATCGGCTCCGGCGGCGTGCTGCCGCCCATCTCGGGCGCTGGTTGCGCGGCGAGCTCGGGCGGAGCCCCCGCCTCCGCCGGGTCAGGCGCCGAAGCGGCCGGCCGCTCCTCGCTCATCGGTCCTCCCCCTGCAGACGGTCTGAGTCGGCTCTGCGCGTCTCGCCGCGCTGCGCGCGCAGCAGCCCTTGCCCGTAACGCACCGGCCCCTCGGCCACCAGCCACCCGCCGGCCGCGCGCTGTTCGACGAAGACGACGGCGGTCGAGCCCAGGTGAAAGACGCCGATCTCTTCGCCGCGCTCGATGCGTAGCGGCGGGTCGAAGGCGTGGTCTCCCATCGGAACGTCCCGATCGTCGACGCCGATCGTCGTGATGCGCCCCACGATCATCGCGGCCACCATGACGACCGTGACCCTGCCGAGGCGCTCCACCGAGTCGATCTCGATGGCGACGCGGCGGTTGCGGCAGAAGAGGTTGGGGACGTGCCGGGTGCCGATCGACGTTGACCGGGAAGTAGTCCCCCGGCATCGATCGGATCCGCGCGATGGTGCCGCCGACCGGCGCGTGGACCCGGTGGTAGTCCCGCGGCGAGAGGTACACGACGAACCCCGCGCCACCGACGAACCGCTCGGCCTCGGCCGCGTCACCCACGAGCTCGTCGACGCGGTAGGGCCGGCCCTTCACGACGAACGTCCCGTCCCGCGTCGACGGGGCCCATCGACTCGATTCGCCCGTCCGCCGGGCTGACGACGCAGCGGGTGTCGCGCGGCATCTCGCGGACCCCGTCGCGCAGCCGGCGCGTGAAGAAGGCGTCGAACGCAGGCCACGGACCCTTGTGGGCGCACTCGTCGAGGGAGACGTCGTACATGTGCGAGTACAGGCCCACGACTGCGCGCTCCACCGGGGGCGACCATCGCCGATCGGCCAGCCTCCCCAATGCCCGACCGATGCGCGCGCGGGGCAGGACGCGCAAGAACTGGGCGGTGGCGTAGGTGACGGCGCTCATGGAAGGGGGGCGCCAGCCGCCGGGGCGAGCGCGGAGAGCCGCCACGACGGCAGTCATCCTCAGCGGCTCGATAGGATGAATCGCCCTTTTGGGTAATGGTACCCGTCGCGCTCGCAGCGGGTCAATCTCGGGTCTTTTTCCGGGTTTGGGCTCCGCGGCCTCAATCGGCGTCGAACGGCGGGGAGGCGTACGCCCGGGCGGCCTCGCAGAGGGGCGGCCCGGACGGACCGGAGGGGCCACGAGGGTCGACCGCCTCGCAGGCGCCCTCCGGAAGGAGCGGATCCGCCGCGACCGCCTCGAAGAACGAGCGGACCGCCTTTCCCTCGTCGCCTCCCGCCCTTGCCCACCGCCCGCGCATGGCCCACCACGGGCCATAGGACGACGCCACGTCCGCCGGGTCGGCGACGAGCGGCTCCCCTTCTTCGCGACGACCCGAAAGCTCGAGGGCGCGGCCCCGCAACCACCTTGCGCTCGGATCGCTCATCGTCCGTGCCCAGCCTTCCGGGGACACGGGCGAGCCCCCGAGCTCCATCCGGTCGAGCTCCGTCAGCGCCTCCGCGGCATGACCGCGCGTGAGGAGCAGCTGCGCGAGGCGCGATCGATCGCGGAGATCCCGGAGCTTGGCGGTCGGCTCTCGCGGAGCCCCGAGCCCGTAGAGCGGGGGAAGCGGGGTTCGCGGCAGCGCGGCAACGTGCGCCCGCCAGCGCGAGTCCCATGTCTTGAGATCCGCGCCGCTGACGGACGACAAGCGCGGCGTCGGGCTCCGCCCCCTCCTTCAGCGCTCGAAGGAGCTTGGGCAGCGCATCGTCGCCCTCCGAGTCGACGTAGAAGCGCACGAAGCTCGTCACTTCCGCGAACGCGATCATCGCCGCGTCCGCGTTCGGCAGCATCGCGATGCTCGGACCGAGCTTGTCGAGCGAGAACGAGACGCCCAGCTCTCGCCCGCGCGTCACCACCGCATCGGGCGACGGCCGGGCGTCGAACGGCCCAGGCTCTCGCCAGCGGACCTCTTCGCGCTTCGCGACGCCCTCCTGGAGCCAGAGCGGCGCGCGGTCGCGCGTCGCGCGCGTCACCGCGAGGTGGGTGAGCTCGTGGGCCAGCGTGTCCCGCCAAGGGTACCCGTGCGGACTGGCGCGTGGGCTGAGCAGGGTCACCCTCCCCCACTTCGCCACCGCCACCGTCCCGGTGGTCTGCGCGCTCGCGTACGGCAGCCCCGTCATGGCCGAGAGCGAGAGCAGGTCGCGCACGACGACGATGCGCGTGGGGAGAGGCCAGTCGATGCCCAGCTCGGCGGTGAGGACCTCGCGCGCCGCGGCCACGGTGTCGAGGAGCAGCGGCGCGAGCGCCCGGTCGTGCTCGTCTTGCCAGTGCACCTCGATGCCGCGCGCCTCGTCGCGGTCCTCCACGAGGGCCGCCGTCACCCGCTGGCACCCGCGCGCGATGTCGGCGAGCTGGTCGCCGCCCGGGACGGCTTGCACCTCGGGCCGGGCGAGGATCGCCGCCGCCCCGTCGCAGTCGAGCTGGTAGATGGCCAGCCGCGCCCGCTCGAGCGCGATCGCCGGATCGTCCGCGTCGGCGCCGGCGAGCTCGCTGCGCGCCGCGTCGTACTCGAGCCCCGCGATGAGCGTCTGGGCGATGCGCGCGCTGTCCCCGCCCGCGCGGGACGGACGGACGCCGGCGCCGATCAGCGGCCAGAAACGCCAGCGCGAGCAGGAGGCGGCGCGCGCTCATCGGAGCAAGCCCCTCCGCGTAGCGGCGCACGGCGTCCTTGAGACGCAGTCGTCCCCGGCTGCGCGAGGCCCTGCACCACGCGACGGCGGAAGTCCTCCGGCCCCTTGTGGCTCTTCCCCCTTGGGGATATCGACGTTGCCCCCCGACGGGACACCCTCACGATCTCCGTTCGGGTCGTTGCCCGGGTCGTCGTCGTCGCGAAGATCGCCCGCCGCTTCCTCGAGGTCGCGCTGAGCTTCGTGCTGGCGCTCGAGCCCCTTGTCGGCATCGCCGCGCCGGAGCGCCTCCGCCGCGGCGTGGGCGGCCCGCTCCGCGTCGTCGATGGACTCGATGGCCTTCTGGGGGAGAGACCCGCGGTCGCGTCCGCGGTCCGCGAGGTCGCGGGCGCGATCGCCGAGCTTGCTCTCCTCGTCTCCACCGGCCTCGAGCTGCTTGCTCGCGCGCTCCGCCGCATGCCGGCCCAAGAGCTCCAGCTGCGCCTCCGCCCACTTCTCTTCTGCCTGGATCTTGCGGCGCACGTCGTCGAGTCGCTTGAGCTGCTCGCCGGTCGGGTCTTCCAGCCAGCGACCCTTCTCGAGCATCTTCTTCCCCTCGTCGAGCGCCCCCGTCGCGCTGCGGCCGCTCTCCGCCGCCTCGTCGACGCGGCCGTCCTCCAGCGCGTGCGCCATCTGCTCCGCGAGCTCGCGCGCGGCCGCTCCCTTGCTCGTCCACGAGTCGCTCCCCGCACCCACCGCGGGAAGGTCGCGCGCGGCCTGCCGGATCGCCTCGGCGTGCCGCCGCGCCTCCTCGCGCATTCGATTGAATCTCCTCGTGGCTCGTAGCGCCGGCGAGGGCCTGCTCCATCTTGCCGATCTCTCCGGCGTGGTCCTGCGCGAGCTGCTCGAGGTCCTGCGCCGCCTCCTTGAACGCCTGTTCGACGTCGTCGCCGGGAGACTCTTCGTCGTCGTCGTCGCCCGGCGCACCCCGCGCGCCGCCGGACTCGCCGCCGCCCCGGCGGACGGAGCCCGAACCGAACGAAGGGTCGGGCACGCTCAAGCGGGCGGCCAGAATCCCTCGCGGCGAGCTCCGCGTGCGGCAAATCCTGCGCGTCTCGCGCGCGCTTCACCCGCGGCAGGTAGGCCTGGACGATCTCGCCGATGTCTCGCCCGAGCGCGCCCAGGCGCATCATCATCGTCGCGCCCCCCGAGAGGACGGCCGTCGCCGCGTCCATCCGCGAGACGCCGCGCGAGCGCGTGTCCTCGGCCTCGTTCTGCGTCTGCGCGGCGCCCGAGGCGAGGTCCTCGGCGACGTCCGCGAGCCGCTTCGCCGAGTCGCGCGAGTCGCGCAGGCCGAGCCCGCGCACGACGGCGTCCGTGACGAGGACGAATCGCTCGGTCGCCTTCACCGCGCTCGCGTGGCTGGCCGCCGACGGCGCGCGAATCTCGGCGTTGACCGCCGATCGCGCCTTCTGCTCCTGCGCCACGAGCATCGAGCGGCTGCGCGACGGGACACGCAGCCCGCCGTAGGTCGCGCTCAGCGCGTCGACGAAGTTCCTCTCGATGGCGTCGACCTGGATCCTCTCGGAGACCGCGAACGCCTTGCGGTCCGCCGGCGCCGCGGGCACGTCGTTGCGGAGCCGCCACGCGAGGGCGTCGACCAGGGCGTCGCGCAGCCCGCGAAGGGCATCGAGGCGCCGCGCCTCCGGCTCGCCCACCTCGGGCGGGACGATCACGATGGCGGCGCTCGCGCCCCATTTGGGCCCCGTCAGCGGATCGTTGTCCTTCGCCTCCACGGTGACCTCGACGGGCACGTGGCTCCTCTTCACGAACGGATCGCCCAGCCTCAGAACCTGCCCGCCCTCGCTGCGCAGCTGGCCGTCCAGCCGGGCGACGACGCGCCGCTCTTCCCGGACGCCGGAGCGGAGCACCAGGTGCACCTCGCGCAGCCCGTGATCGTCGGTCGCGACGTACTTGAGGGGGATGTCCTGGTTCTGGTCCACGAGCAAGAGGTGCCGCGGCGCGCCCTCGAGCGTGACGACGGGCGAGAGGTCGGGGACAGCCTTGATGTCGAAGCCCGACGGCTCCTTCACGACGACGTCGCCGAAGCGAACGACGACGCTCAGCGCCGCGTCGCGGACGAGGCTCCAGCGCGCGACGACGGCGCCGGATCCGTCTTCCACGAACGGCACGTCGGTCGTCCCGTCGCTGAGCCGGAGGAGGCGGCCGGGGTGCACGGGCACGCCGCGCAACGTGACGAGCGTCCCCGCGGGGAGGACAAGCGCGCCCGGCATGAACTCGTGGATCTCTTCCTGCCGCAGGTACTCGGGCGGCCGCGCGGTGAGCTCGACCCCCTCGAGCCAGCGCATCGCGACGGGCGCCACGCCGCGCCGCGCGAGAAGCACGTCCGCGCCCTCGAGCACGGACCACGCGTTGGCCAGCGCCACGGCCACCACGCAGACCCCGCCCAAGACGGCCGCCGCTCCCACGCGCGCCGCGATCCGCGACGCCCGGGCGACGATGCGGTCGCGGGGAACGTCGGCCAGCGCGCGCGAGACGTGCAGCTCGGCGAGCGCCGCCGACGTGCCGACCGCGCGGACAGCGCCGTCTGCGCCGAGCAGCGACAGCGCGCGGAGGGCCTTGAGCGCTCGCTCGCGATCCACCCGCGCGGCGAGGGCGCGCAGCACGTGCTCCGGCTCTCTCAGCCGCCGCCTCGCCAGAAGACGCCATGCGGTGGCGGCCACCGCGCTCGCGACCACGATGGCGAACGCTCCCGCGCGGGCCCACGTCGTCCCGTGACGGGCGACGAGGACCGCGGCGACCCACGCGAGCGCGACGAGCGCGATCGCCGCTCGCCGCCGCGACGAACGCGTGGCCGCGTGCCACGTGTCGGCGAGCCGGTCGAGAGGCTCGATGAGGGGTGATCGCGGCACGGCGCGAAGCCTAGCAAGGCGCACGGCGAGCGGCCCCAGCCATCAGATGGCCGCGCCGCCTGTGCCGCCGGTGCCCTTCGCCGGTGGCGCTCGCGTCGGCGCCGGAGCCGGCTGAGCGGGGGGCGGCCATCCCGGAAAGGCGCTCGGCAGCCCGGGGAAGCTCGTCGGAAACCCCGCGGGGAACGGCAGCCCGCTCGGGAACGGAGGCAGCGTGCTCGGAAAGCTGGTCGGCAGCCCGAGCGGAGAAGGAGGTGGTGCTGCTGCGTCGGCGACCCCGGGGGGAGCGGCGTCGGCCTCCGCGGAGGCGCGCGCCGAAGGCAGCGGACGAGGCGCGGCGGGCGCAGGCCTCGCGGGAATGAGCGCGGGGACTTCGTTCCCGCGCGTGTCCGTCGTCGTCGGGACGGCCTGCGGCGCGACCGTGGGCGTCGTCTCCGCCGTGGGCTGAGCCGTGGACGAGGGAGGCTCCGTCGCCGATCCCCAGTGACCGGTCGCCACCACGATGCCCACGGCGGCGGCGCCGACGAGCACCGGCAGGGCCACCAGGGCCGCGATCTTCCCGCGGCTTCGACGCGCTCGTGCGCCGCCCGCCCCCGGGCCGCCCGGCACGAGGGGAGCGCCGAGGCCCGGCGCGAGGATCGCCGTGGCAATCGGCGGAGCGCGCACCGTGTTCACGGGCGGCTCGACCTCGGGGGCAACGGGCGTCGCCATCCGGACCGACCTCGGCGCGGCCTGTGCGGCGGCCATCCCCGCGGCCCCGGCGCGCTTGCCCGCCATGACCTCCTCGACCGCGAGGCGCATCTCCGTCGCGCTCGCGAACCGGAGCTCCGGCCGCGCCGCCATCGCCCGGTGAACGAGACCCGCGAGCTCGCGGGGGGCCTCCGGCGCGGCGCGGAGCAGCGGCACCGCCTCCCCCCGCTCCACCTTGAACGCGACGACCCGCGCGTCCTCGCCCGTCACGGGGCGCGACCCCGCGATCATCTCGTAGAGCATCACGCCGACCGCGTAGACGTCCGCGCGCGCGTCCACCTTGTCCGCGCTCCGAGCCTGCTCGGGCGCCATGTACTCGGCGGTTCCCATCACGACCCCGGCCACCGTCAGGTTCTTCTGCTCGTCGGTGCGGCGCGCCTTCGCGATCCCGAAGTCGATGAGCTTCAGGACCGGCTTGCCGCTCGCGAACGTCACGAAGACGTTCTCCGGCTTGAGGTCCCGGTGAATGACGCCGAGCGCGTGGGCCGCCTCGAGCGCTTCGAGGATCTGCACGGCGTACTCGCACGCGACGGGGGGCGGGAGCTTGCGCTGCCGATCGAGCACGCTCGAGAGCGGCTCCCCCTCGAGCAGGTCCATCACGATGTAGGCGTCGCCCTCGGGCGTCCGGTCGACGTCGGTGACGTGCACGACGTGGGGGCTGCGGATCTGCGCGGCGACGCGCGCCTCCTGGAGGAAGCGCTCGATGAGGCCCGCCCGGCGGCCGAGCTCGGGGTGAAGCACCTTGACGGCGACGCGGCTGCCGAGCCCCGTGTGGAGCGCCTCGTAGACCGAGCCCATCCCCCCGTCGCCCAGCAGCCGGACCAACCGGTACTTGCCCCCGACGACCGAGCCAATGGTGATCATGCCGCGGTGCGAGTGTAGCCGATGGCCGGCCCGTCCGGCCTAGGCTACCCCGGGCACTCGACGACCGCCGTCTGCCAGACGCCGCCTTGGCAGACTTCGCTCGTTCCGCCGTCGACGGAGCAGGAGCCGTAGTCGCAGACCAGGCTCGGCTGACTGCAGAAGCTACCGAGGGGCGGACGCGGCGTCGGGCAGTTCGCGTTGTCCGGGTCCTGGCAGGCCCAGTGGTCGGAGGGCACGGTCGCATCGACGAGCATGATTGGGTCAGCGCCCAGGAGACCACTCGGGACGCAGTCGCATCGCCCCTGCACATAGTCGCACAGGGTGCCGCTCGTGGTGCATGCGCCGCCCAGCGCCGCGCCGGCGAACGTGGCCGGACAGGTGGTGGGACGGATCGCGCCGCAGTCCGTCCCGGAAGGGGCCGTGAGGACCCAGGCCATTTTGGTGCTGCACGTCACGACCGTGTCGCAGCTTTGCACCGTGCTCACGCCGTATTCGCACGCGAGGCCGGGCGAAGTGCACGGGCCTCCCTGAGTGGGTGCCGGGGGAGGGGGGCACACAGGAGCGGGGCCGCCGTCGTTGCAGGTGAGGCATCCGCCGCTGCTGCTGCTACTGCCGCCGCTACTGCTGCTGCTCACGCCGCTGCTGCCGCTGCTCGTCATGCCGCTGCTGCTCCCGCTGCCGCTTCCGCTGCTGCCGGCGCCGCTGCTGCTGCTACTGGTCCCGCTGCTGCTGGACGTGCCGCTGCTGCTGGCGCCGCTGCTGCCGCTTCCGCTGCTGGTTCCGCCCGAGCCGCTGCCCGCGCCGGATGCGCTGCCTCCGCTGCTGCCCGTACGGCCCCCGCCGTCGCCGAGGTCCGTCGTGAACGACGACCCGCCGCACGCGATCGCCACCGCCCCCATAAGCCCGAAACCGAAAGCTCGCCTCATGCCATTCAGGTTAACAGCCCGGCGCGCGCCGTGCACCCTCAAGCGGCCTTCTCGAGCTCGCTCGCGCGCAGGATTTGGCCCACGGTCTCGGCGTCGTCGATCGAGGCGAACACGGGACGGAGGGCGTCGTCGCTGCCTTCGCCGAACGCACCGCTCGGGGCCATGGCCCGCGCCTGGGGCCCGTCGAGCACGAGAAAGACGTCGTGGAGCTTCTTCGCCGGCGCGTCGATCACGTACGCGATGCGGGTCCGGTCGAGCGACAGCTCCTCGCTCCCGCGGCGGATGAGGACCCGCGCGTTGGTCACGAAGTAGCGCGTCACGCGTGCCAGCCGCGAAGGCCGGAGCAGCGCCGCGTACCCGACCCCCACGGCCACCGCGAGGAGCAGGAGCATCCCGAGCGCGACGCCGCCGACGAGCAGCACCGCGAGCACGGGGGGAAGGGCGTGGAGGCGCAGGACGCGCGCGAGCGTCGGCACCGATCGCGCCAGCGCCCGCGCGAACGTGATCGCGAGCACGACGCCCGCGCCGGCCGTCACCGCGCGCCGCAGCGTCCAGGGCGACGCGAGAGGCGACGACGACCAGAGCACGCGCTCGCCGGGGTCGAGCCGCTGCGCGAGCGGACGGTCGCCGCTGCCCAGCGAGGGGCTCGGCTCGATGCCGCGCACGAGAGCCCACAGCCGGTCGGGCGCTTCGACGTCGTGGAGCGAGAGCGAGAGCGTGCGCCGCAGCGCCCCCGTGGGGACCGCGCGCACGAGGACGAGGTCACCCACCGACGGATCGCCGGGGTTCCACCGCACGAGCGCGTAGCTTATCTGCGAGATCTCGGATCGACCGGCGGATCCTCCCGCGGCGCCAGATGACGTGCCGCTCGGTCACGGCGTACTCGACCTGCGAGCGCCACCAGAGCGGCGCGCGCCACGCGGCGAGCGCGATCGTCGCGCACCACCCCGCGAAGAGGACCATCCCGCCGACCGGCACGTCGAGCGACTCGGCGACGACGACCGCGTAGCAGAGGGTCACCGCCGCGGCGACGACCGCGACGAGAGCCATCACCTTCTGGGCAAAGGGAACGGCCTGCGCGCGGCTACGGCCCTCCCAAACGATGCGCTCGCCGAACAGCGAGTCACGGCCCATGTGTGAACCTCTACTCAACAGTGCGTCTCGCGGAGCGTCCTGTCCAGGAGGGGGCCGGTTTTCCAGTCACCGCGGAAGCGGCCTCGCCTCGAAGCGGCGGGTGGGACCGCGGGCGTGGGCGTGGAGGGCGAGCGAAGCGCACAGGTGGGGCATGGGTATGCCTCGGGCGGCGGCGGCCTCCGGGTAGAGGCTCGTCGCGGTCATCCCGGGGAGGGTGTTTACCTCGAGCAGCGTTACCCGATGGGGAGCCCCTTCGTCGCCGACGACGAAATCGACGCGGGAGAGGTCCCGGCACCCGAGCGCGGCGTGGGCGAGAACGGTCACCTCTTGCACGCGGGCGGTCACCTCCGGCGGAAGGTCGGCCGGGCATGCGTGCTTGCTGCGTCCCGGCGCGTAGCGCGCCTCGTAGGTATAGAAGGCGTCGTGCGGCGAGACGACCTCGGTGAGCGGGAGGGCTTCGGCGCGCCCGACGTCGAGCACGCCGCAGGTCACCTCGCGACCGCGCGCGAAGTGCTCGACGATCGCGAAGTCGTCGATGGCCCACACCGCCTCGAGCGCGCGAGCGACCTCGCCCGTGCCCGCGTCGCCCTCGAGCCGCGCCACGCCGATGGCCGACCCGTGGGCCGAGGGCTTCACGACGAGCCGCGCGCCGATGTCGCGGCGCACGCGCTCGGCCGCGGCGTGCGCGTCCCCGCGCGGAACGTCCGTCCCCTTCGCGACCGGGAGCCCCGCCCGCTCGAAGAGGACGCGCGCGATCCGCTTGTGCATCGCGAGCGCGCTCGCGACGACGTCCGACCCGACGTACGGCAACCCGAGGACCTCGAGCAGCCCCTGGAGCGCGCCGTCCTCGCCGACCGCGCCGTGCACCGCGGGGAAGACCACGTCGTAGCCGCCCGTCCGCAGCGACTCGGCGAGAAACCCGTCGAGCTCGAGCCGCACGACCGTGTGCCCCGCCTCGGCGAGCGCCTTCGCGACCCCCGCCGCCGACGCGCGGCTGACCTCGGCCTCCGTCGATGGGCCCCCCTGGACGACGGCGACCGACAGGCGCTTCGGGCCGCTCACGTCTTCTCTTTGGCGGCCGCCGACATGTCCACGAGCTCGATCCCCAGCTTGCCGGCCACGTCGAAGATCCGCGGATCGCGGTAGAACTCGCCGAAGCAGATGCGCGCGATGCCGGCGTTGGCGACGAGGCGGAAGCACCCCCAGCAGGGGCTCGCCGTGACGTAGATCGACGCGCCCTCGATGCGCACGCCGTTGCGGGCGGCCTGGACGATGGCGTTCGCCTCGGCGTGGACGGTGCGCACGCAGTGCCCGTCCTCCATGAGGTGCCCGTCCTCGTCGCAGTGCGGCAGGCCGCGGATGCTGCCGTTGTAGCCGGTCGCGAGGATGCTCTTGTCGCGCACGATGACGGCGCCGACGAACTTGCGGTCGCAGGTGGAGCGCGTCGACACCTCGCGCGCGATGTTCATGAAGTACTCGTCCCAGGAAGCGCGCACTCGCATGTGGTCGGGGACGGTAGCACCAGAACGAGATTGACAAAGGCGTGGCGCGCACGGCATTGCTCGTCGCATGCGTCCGTGGCTGTCGGGGGTCGTCGCCGTGGCCGGATGGCTCGCGGCGGCGGGCGCGGCAGCCGAGGGCGGCGATCGCGAGGCGGCGCAGGCGATCGTGGACGAGCTCGCGAAGGACGCCGCGCATCAGACGCTCACGGCAGAGCCCGTGGGGCTGGCGCGGCTGGCGCTCGAGCGTGGCGTGAGGCTGCATTCGCTGGGGGACGAGCCTCACGCGAGGGAGGCCGACGGGCTCGCGCGGGAGTGGGCGGAGGTCGCGCGCGATCTCGTGCGCGCGGCGGACGCCGAGACGAAAGCGGCCGAGGTGCGGCGCAAGGCGCTCGACGAGCAGGTGCAGCTCGAGCGGACGCGGGCCCTCGTCGACGAGGGGATCGCGAGGATCGGGCGGCTCAAGGCGGAGCTCGACGAAGCGAAGAAAGCGGCCGGCGACTCGAAGCAAGACCGGCACGCGGTCGAGACGCACGAGGGCGACGCGAAGCCGCCGAAGAAGGCGACGAAGAAAGCGGCGGCGCCGGCGAAGGCGGGTGCGACGGGCGGAGCGCCGTGAGGGGCACCGCGGGATGGAGCGTGGTGCTGGCGGCTGCGGTGTCGGCGTGCGGTAACTCGCCGCTGCGGATCGCGGCGCTCGACGACATGGAGCGCGTGCGGGTGACCGCGGGCGCGAGGGAGGGAGCCGAGATCGCCCCCGAGGCGTTCGCGCACGCCGAGCAAGAGCGCGACATGGCCCAGCGCGCGCATGCCGCGAGGGACGACGTCGGCGCACGCCTGTACGCGGAGAGGGCGATCGCCGCGTACCAGCACGCCCTCGTCCTGGCGCGGCTCACGCGGGCGGCGACCGAGCTCGCCGACGCGCAGAAGACGCTGGACGACGCCACCGCGCAGCGGCAGGCGATCGAGGTCTCCAGGGCCACGCTCGACGCGGACGCGGCGACGCTCGAGCAGCGCGCCCAGGTCGAGCGCGAGAGGCTGCTGCCGGCGCTGAGCGCGAGCGCGTCGGGCGACCGGGAGGCCGCGCGGCTCGTCGCGACGCGGTCGATCGCGCTGGAGGCGCATCTCCTCTGCGGCGCCGCGCGGCTCGTCGCACCGGACACGGCGGGCCTCAAGGACGCGGAAGACGCCGTGGGCAAGGTCGAAGCGCAGGTCGAGAAGAAGGCCCACCCCGCGCCGGTCGACGACGCGACGCGAGTGCGGGCGCAGTGCCTCGAGGTGCTGACGCGAGGGCGGAGGGTCCTCGTCGGCGAAGAGGGGCGCGCCGACGTGCTGCTCGCGGAGCTGTCGGCGGCCGGGGGATGGGAGCCGTCGCGCGACGAGCGCGGGGTGGTGGTGACGCTGCGGGGCGTGTTTCGCGGGGTCGAGCTGACGGAGGGGGCGGCGGCGAAGGTGAAGGAGCTCGGTCGAGTGGCGGGCGCGCATCCGGGGTTCGGGGTCCAGGTCGTCGTGCACGACGTGGCGGCGCCGGGGGCGCGGGACGAGGGAGACGCGAAGCGGGCGGAAGCGATGGTGAAGGCGCTGGTCGCGGGGGGCGCGGACGGGGCGCGGGTGCACGCGGAGCTCGCGGGGGCGCGGCTGCCGGTGGTGGACCCGGGGGACGCGAAGGGGCGGGGGCGGAATGAGCGGGTCGAGGTGGTGTTCGTGCCGCCGGGGCGGTGAGCGCGGGGCGCGGGCGGGTGTCGGGCGGGGTTGCGCGGGCGACGGGCGTCAGCCTTCGGCCTACGGCCGTCGTGGCTCGGACAACGGCCTTCAGAGGTCGGGCCAAGGCCGTCATCGCGCGGACGAAGGGCGTCGCAGGCGCAGGAGCGGCCTTCGTCCGCCCGGGAAAGGACGTGGCTCGCGCAGCCACGGGCTTTCACCGCGGCGACACGGGCGTTCACCGGCTTGCGAAGGCCGTAGTACGAGCAACGGAAGCCGTGGCCGGGCCTCGAACGGGCTTTCACCGAGCTACCTCGGGCCTTGTCCGCGCGGCCACGGGCTTGGTCCGAGGTCCGACGCCCTTTCACATCGCCAGCTTGTACCCGAACCCGTACACCGTGAGGATGTGCTGCGGCTTGTCGGGGCTCTTCTCGATCTTGCGCCGCAGCTTCACGATGAAGTTGTCCACGGTGCGGTTCGTCGACGACGACTCGAGGCCCCAGATCTTCGTAAGGATCTCGTCGCGGCTCACCGGCTGCCCCGCGCGCTCGGCGAGCATGCGCAGGAGCTCCACCTCGTAGAACGACAGCATGTGCTGGCGCCCGCGCGCGGTGACGGACTGCGCCGTGAAGTTCACCGCGGCCTCGCCGAGCGCCAGCGTCTCCGGGACTCCCCCTCCCCCGCGGGCGGCGCGGCGGAAGAGCGCGCGCATCCGCGCGATGAGCTCGTTCACGCCGAAGGGCTTCGTCACGTAGTCGTCGGCGCCGGAGTCGAGGCCGCGCACTTTGTCGGTCTCCTGCGAGCGCGCGGTGAGCATCACGATCGGGACGCGAGGGTCGATGCGGCGGATCGATTCGCACACGGCGTAGCCGTTCATGTCGGGGAGCATCAGGTCGAGGACGATCGCGTCCGGCGCTTCGGTGCGCGCCAGCGCGATGCCCTCTTGCCCCTTGCCCGCAGCGATAACGCGGAAGCCCTCGAATTCGAGGGCGTCCCGCAACCCGAGGACGATGTGAGGCTCGTCGTCGACGACCAGGATGGTCTTCTTGGCCGGCGGCATCTCGGAATCGAATCAGTCGCCGCCGGTCGTGACCCCGCTAGCGTCGTCACCGCCGCTGCTGCTTGCACTCCCGCTGCTGCTCGTGCTCCCGCCGCCGGTGCTGCCGCTGCTGCTCGGAGCGGTGGCCATTGCTGCCGCCGTACCGGAGTCGAGGACGCCGACGCTCTGCTCGAGGCACTGCAGGTTGACCGTGGCGCCGCTTGGCGGCTCGCTCCCCGTGAAGAGAATGGCCTGAGGGCATGTACCGGCCGCCACTCCCGTGACGTAACACCAACCAGGCTGACCGGACCCCTTGCACGAGCCGCCCTGAAAGTCGGCATTGTTCGCGGTCTGCGTGAGCTGGAACAGCGCGCAGACCGATTGCTGCGCCGGATCCTGAATCCCGGTACTGCTCCCACCGGCGGCCTGCACCTGCTGCTGGTACGCGGCCTCCTCCGCATCGCAGAAGGCATCGAGGACGGTTGGATCGAATGTGGTCGTGGTCGTTCCGGATCCTGCGATAGGTTGGCCCGGTCCGGCGAGACCTGCCATCTGGCAGTTCGGGGCCTTGCACGTGCCCCCGACCGACGCCGGCAGCTGCACGAGAATCAGGCACGGCACCGAGCCGTCCGAACCGACTGTCAGCTGCTCGGGCAGACACGTGTTGGTGAGCGCGGTCTTCAGGCGATCGATGATGACCGCGACGGCCGGCCGGTACCCGTAGAGCGGGTCATCCCCCGCCGCGTTGTCCGCGACGTCTATCGGGCAGATCGACGAGACGATGCCCTGATTGCCCATGAGATGCGCCAGCTCGAGCTCGCGAATCGTCGGGTACGCCTTGGCGCCGACCTGGTTGGTGATCGTAGTCTGATCGCAGATGGGAGGAAGCTGCGCCGGGCTCACCGTACCCGCCATGTGCGGGCAATCGCAGAAGTTCTGGTTCTGCGCCAGCGTGCAGTCGCGGGTGGTGGGCTGTCCGTTTGTGCCGACCAGCGGGAAGGTGCAGGCATACTCGCGGTCGACGTTCAGGATGTGCCCCGCGCCCGAGTTGGTGACCCAGTCGCAGACCCCGTCGCCATCCGGGGCTGCGGGACACACGGGGATGCCCGAGCGCGCCTGGAACGACTCGATCATGTGCGAGTCGATGCCCGTGTAGTCGTAGTTCGGGGGAATCGAGTTGTTGCCGAGGATCTTCACCCAGTCGGCGTCGGTCAGCGCGCTCGCCATCGAGTTGCCCGGAGTGAAGTGCAGGAGCTCGTGCGGGACGCCACCGATGTGGGCGTAGAAAATGAGGTCCTTGGTTCGCGTGCCGGGGGGAAGCTGGCAAAGGGTCTTCGAGTCCGTCCCGCCGGTGGGGAGTGCGCCCGCGAAGAGCGGGTTGGTGCAGTCGTTGATTCCCATGTAGCCCGAGGACGTGATCTGGCCCATGGAGTTGGCCGGGTACTCGCCGTTGCGATCCGGGACCGTGGGCGACGTGAGCCCGTTCAGGTAGCGCTGGATGGGGAACTGCGGATCGAGGCCGTACTTCGCCTTCGTGTGCACGTGGCGGAGGTTGAGGTCATACCCCCAGTCGTTCACATCGGTGGTCGAGTAGACCCCCGCGTTCGCGCTGCTCGGGTTGCAGTTGGGGTCGGACGTCTTGGCCGACCCGCTCAGCTGCGCGCACGACTCGCAGCTCGGGTCCCCCGGGTTGCCGCCGACGCCGTCGTTGCCGCAAGCCGACGTCCCCCTGGGAGGCGAGAAGCCCGAGGACATCCAGTTGAAGCCCTGCTGGCCGAGCGAGCGCACGTCGATCTCGGAGTCGTTCTCGTCGCTGAGGACGATGATCGTGACCAGCGAATCGGGGCGGAGGAAATCGTGGCGTTGCTGGAGGATCACCTGGTCGACGCCGGACCAGTTCGCCTTGCCCCCGGTGTTCGTCAGGCTGTCGTACGGGTCTGGCTGGACGAGAAAGCGGTACCAGGTCTCGAGCTGCGACTCGATCCCGCACCCGAAGACGCCGACGCCTCCGACCATCTGCGTGAAGTCGCTGTTGAGTGTCGCGGCAACGGTCACCGGCGTGCCCTGGGGCGCCCCGTTGTTCGCCGCGACCATTGGGAACCAGTAGAGGAAGCCCTGCGAGGCATCGGCGACCATCCCCTGGGTGGCCGAGCTCAGGTCAGCCGCGTAGGTCAGGCTCCGGTTCAGGAGGTGCGCCTGGTCGTCGTTGTTGGCCAACAGGTTGTTGAACGGCGCGAGCGCCATGGCCCCCGGAAGACACGCGTCGCCGAGGCGCTGGCCGAGCGCGGAGCTCACGATGCCGATGTGCATGTCGTGCACGGCGGGAAACTCGACCTGCGTCCCCGGATAGGCGGCGCACGACCCGTTCGTCGACGTACCCATCGCGGCGTTCGTGGTGGGGTCGACGCAGTTGGGGTTGATGAGACCGTTGATGAGGTCGGGAATCGCCGCCTCGAGGTACTGCTGCTTGTCACCCATCGACGCCGAGTTATCGATGTCGAAGAGCAGGTCGATCTTGTCGATGACGCTGTTGTGAACGACGTCGGTGAAGTTCGTCTTCAGGTTGGGGTTCGCGCTCTCGACGGGGCGCGTGAGGCAGCCTGCACCCATGACGGCGAGCCCGGCGACGACCGCGGCCACGAGGGCCCCCTGCTTGATTCTTCGGTTCATGATCGCTGCTCCTCTGAACTCGCGACGGCGACTGGGATTTACCACGACTGACGCCCTCGACCCCGAAATTACGTAGAGCACGGCCCGTGCCGCAAGCGGGAGTTACGAAGTACCGGGGAAAACCGCCCGACGCGCCGCGGCGTACGTCAACTGCGTTGGCGTTCGGTCTCTGACGTTGGCGGGGTGGGATGTAGGTTGCTCTCTTCCAAGCGGGGACTGGAGGGTCCTTCGCTGGCGCTCAGGATGACGACGTCGTGGGGCGCCTTCTCGGTGGGGCCGAACGCCGCCCGCAGGGCCTTCACGTGGCGGGCCGTGACGCCCGGGACGGCGAGGAGGGTCGCGTCGTCGGCTGCGCGGATCGCGGCGAGGTTGCCGACGTTGCCGGAGCAGGGCCTTCTTGGTCGGCGGCCCGAGGCCCTTCACGTCGTCGAGCGGCGAACGGAAGCGGCGCTTCTTGCCGAGGCGCATCCGGGCGCGGTTCGAGAAGCGGTGCGCCTCGTCGCGCAGGCGCGCGAGGAGGAAGAGCGACGTCGTGCGTGCTCTTGAGCGGGATGGGGTTCTTCTGCCCGGGCAGGTAGACGCGGTCCACGAGCGTTCTCGCCGAGCGGCGTTCTCGCGCTCCTTCGCGAGGCCGACGATGGGCAGGTCGTGGAGCCCGAGGTCGTGCGCGGCGGCGAGCGCCACGCCGAGCTGCCCGCGCCCGCCGTCGACGACGAAGAGGTCCGGCGCATCCCAGGCGGCGTCCCGCTCGGACGGCTCGCCGCTCGCCTCCGCCCTCGCCCGGCGGCACGTCGCGGCGCCGCCTCCGCCTTGAGCGCCCTGCCGGAACCGCCGCGCGAGCACCTCGTACATCGACCCGTAGTCGTCGTTGATCTGCCCGCCCTGGTCGCGGACGGCCGTCGCCGCGCACGTTGAACGTGCGGTAGCGCTTCTTGTCGAGCTCCCCGTCCTTCATCGCGACGACCGCGCCGACGGTGTCGCCGCCGCCGAGGTGCGAGATGTCGCAGCACTCGATGCGGCGCGGGACGACCGGCAAGCGCAGGCGCTCCTGCAGGTCGCGCAGCCGCTCCTGCACGTCGTCGCTCTGGCGGCGCTTCTCGGCGAAGCGCGTGGCGCGCGTTGTCGTTGGCCATCGCGAGCAGGTCGACCCGGTGGCCGCGCCGGGGGACCGCGAGCGCGACCTTGTGGCCCGCGCGCTCGGCGAGCCACTCGGCGATGCCCTCGATGCCCTCGGGCTCGCACGGCAGGATGATCTCGTCGGGCACGAGGACGAGCGCAGCGTCGCTCGGCTTCCGTCGGCGTCTTCGCGAGCGAGCGCGCCGTAGTGCTGCGCGAGGAACGCCGCGACGATCTCCTCGTCGGGGATCTCGGCCTGCTTGATCGAGTACGTGGCGACGTCCTGCAGCTTGCCCGCGCGCACGTGGAGGAGCGCGAGCTCGACGAGATCGCCCTCGCGGTAGAAGCCGAGGACGTCGCGGTCGATGTCGTCGATCGTGACGACGCGCTGCTCTTCGCGCACCTTCTCGATCGCGCGCAGCTGGTCCCGGTAGACCGCGGCGAGCTCGAAGCGCATCTCGCGCGCGGCCTCCTTCATCTTCACGTCGAGCTCGCGCGACAGCTCGTCGTGACGGCCCTCGAGGAACTTCGCGACGGCGTCGACCTGCTCGGCGTACCAGCCGCGGTCGACCTCGAGGACGCACGGGGCCGGGCAGCGCTTGATCTGGTGCTGCAGGCACGGCCGCTTGCGGCTCGCGAACTCGACGTCGCTGCACGTGCGGAGCTGGAAGTGCTTGTTGACGAGGTGCAGCGTGCGCCGCGCGGCGGTCGCCGAGTGGTAGGGCCCGAAGTAGCGGGCGCCGTCGGGCGCGGGGCGGCGGACGACCTCGAGGCGCGGCCACACGCCTTCGGTCATGCGGCCGAGGCGGAGCGTGATGAAGTCCTTGTCGTCGCGGAGCTTGACGTTGTAGCGGGGCCGGTGCTCCTTGATGAGGTTGTTCTCGAGGATCGTCGCTTCCTTCTCGTTGGCCGTGACGATCGTGTCGAGGTCGCCGATGGTCGCCTGGAGGATCGGGATGAACGCGCGCTCGTCGCCCCTGCGCGTCCTGGAAGTAGCTCCGGACGCGCGAGCGCAGGCTCTTGGCCTTGCCGACGTAGACGACCGTGCCCTTCTTGTCCTTGAAGAGGTAGACGCCCGGCTGGGGCGGGCAGGGCGTCGAGCTTCTGGACGACGACGTCGGGGAGCACGGGCGACAAGATAGTAGAGTGACGAGGGAAGAGTGACGAGGGACGCGCAGTGACCGTTCGGCAGCTCGTCGCGATCCTGGGCCTGCTCGCCGCGCCTTTCACCACGCCCCGCACCGGAGACGCCGCCCCACCTCCCGCATCGGCTCAGCCTCCGCCGGCCGACCCGTGCGGTGGCTCGCGGCGCATGACGCTTCACTTTTACGACGTGGGACAGGGGCTCGCGCTCCTGGTCGACCTGCCGGACGGGCGCCACCTGCTGGTCGACACGGGCGACAGCGCCCGCCGGCCGGGGTGCGGCGACTCGTGCGAGGCGGCGGAGAGGCACCTGCTCGAACGGCTGCGCGCGGATCTGCACGGGAGCGGCATCGACGTGCTGTGGATTACCCATCCGCACTCGGACCACGTCGGCGCGGCGGCCGACGTGCTCGACGCGTTCCCGGTGGGTCTGTACGTCGACAACGGTCGCGATCTCCGAAGGGCCGAGGTGGCGCGTGCCCGGCGCGTGGCGCAGACCCGCGCGGTGCCGATACAGGTCGTCGATCCCGAGCACCCGGGCTGGCCTGGCCCGATCTCGCGCGACGTGACGCTGACGCCCGTCGTCCCGGCCGCGTGGCTGCCGGCGTGCGCCCGCGACGCGAACGAGTGCTCCATCGCCCTGCGCATCGATTTCTGCGCGTCGTCGGTGCTACTGACGGGCGACGCCGAGCACGCGGAAGAAGCGACGCTCGACACGCACGGACCCGCCGCGTTGCTTCAGGTCGCGCACCACGGGAGCGACACGTCCACGACGCCCGGCTTCCTTTCGAGGGTGCGGCCCCGCTACGCGGTCATCTCCGCCGGCAAGCCCGGCGAGGGCCTCAACCGCGAGTACTGCCACCCGCGCGCCCTCATCGTGCAGCGACTGACCCGCCTTCTCGGCGGCCCCGGCGCCAAAACCCTCCCCGCCTTCGACGGCGACCGCTGCGACTCTGCCCGCGCCGCCGAATGGCTCCCCGTCCCCACCAGCGACCGCCTCTTCGCCACCGAACGCGACGGCGACGTCGTCCTCACGACCGCCGGCGACGGTGTCTTTTCCAGGTAGGTTTTCTAGTTAGTCACGAGGGTCACCCTGAGCCTCGCTCCGCCTCGACTCGCTCGCGCTCGCTCGGCTCCGCTGCGGCACCCGGTCACGGACGTCACGTCGAGGGGAGCGGCGGCCGCTCCTCCTCGAGCACCCCAGCCGGGAGGGCACACGACACGACGGTTGAGCGACGATGCTTCAGGGTGACCCACGTAACCACCCAAGACCCCTAACCCTAGACCCCCTCCCAAAACGGAACACTCGGGGCCCCTAGCGCGTCTTCGATATCGGCGCTCAGTTCGGCGTCGATGACGCGGGGGAGGACGGAGCGGAGGAACGCGCGGGCGCGCGAGGACCGGAGCCAGGCGGCGATGCCTGCGAGGGCGCCGGTGACGGTGGGGTCCGGCGAGACGAGGAGCTCTTCGAGGTACGGCGCGATGAGCGTGATGGGGGCGCCGCGTACGGACATGGCGTAGAGAAGCTCGGCCCGCTGGGGTGCGCCGGCGCGCTCGAGCAGGCTCAGGACTCGCCGGTCCCTCGGGCTCATCGGAGGGTCGGCCTGCAAAAGGGCTACCGCGGCCTCGACCGCTGACGCGTTCCCCCGCGACGACGACGCCAGCGCCGCCTCGAGCCCCACGCGCACGGCGTCGCTGCGCCGCCACACGCGCGCCGCGGCCGAGAAGAGCGGTGACTCCGGCCGCGCGATGGCCTCGACGGCCCACGAGTCGGGGAGCGCGCCGGTGTCCCGCAGGTGGCGCGCGCACTCGACCGCGGCGTCCACCGCGCCTTCGTCGCGCTCGGCGACCTCGAGGACGCGCTGCGCGATGACCCGGGCCGCGTGCCCTCCGCGCGCCAGTCCCATCGCCGCCGCGTTGTGCAGGCGCGTCCAGTCATGGTCGGCGAGCGCGAGCGCCATCTCCGACGCCAGCCGCGCGTCGACCGCGCGGTCTCGCCAGGCGACCACCAGCCCGCGGGCCTCCGGCGCGCCGAGATCGTCGTCGAGGGCCACGGCGAGCACGCGATCGAGAAGCTCGGGCGGGGCGCCGACGAGCGAAAGGACGCGGAGCGAGTCGTCCACCCGACCGGCGTCGTCCGAGGTCACGTGCCGCGCGGCGAGCGCGCGCAGCGACGCCGAGTGCTCGCGCGAGACGGCGCCACGCTCGACCAGATCGCCGAGCCGGCGCATCCAGCCGAAGCTCTCGGGCTCCGAAAAGCGCGTCGCCACGAGGCACAGCCCCTCGATGCCGAGCTCGCCGAAGCGCTCGACGATGGTCGCCGACCACCCGCTGTCGCCCTCGCGCGAGCTGAAGCTGGGCTCGCCCGATTCGGCGTCGTCCCCGATGAGCTGCAGGAGCAGCACGAGGGCCTCGCGGTCGGGCGCCTCGGCGAGGAGCGCGCGGGACATCGCCTGGCGTGCGGCGGCCACCCTCCCCTGCATCACGGCGAGCCGTGCGACGAAGCGGTCGCTCGGGGGAGCCTCTAGCAGCGACGCGCCCAGCATGTCGGCCGGCCCGACGGGGCACGCGCTCTGGAACCTGTCGAGCCACTGGCGTCGCGCCGAGTCGCGTACGGCGAGCGCCGGATCGCTGGCGGCCAGACGAAGGCGAGGCTCGGCGAGATCGTCCGGAAGGCGCGCGAGGGCCGCCAGCGCGCGCGTCCTCTCGTGCACCCTGGCGCACTTGAGCCAGTGGTCGACCATCACCGCGGCGGTCGCAGGGAACGCGACCGAGAGCGCCTCGGTGGCCCACCCCGCGTCGAGCCACATCGTGTCGTGCTCGGCGTCGATGAGGTCGAGCAGCGCCTCTTCGGCCTCCTCCGGCCGCACGTGCGCGAGCGCCATCACCACGGCGTCGGCCAGCGTCCGCTCGTCGTCCTCCTGCTCCTCGTCGCGGAGCCAGTCGGGAGGAGCGTGCGCCACCAGGTCGCGGAGCACGTGCACGAGGTCGGCTTCGAGTACCGCGCACGGCTCGGCCGTGGCCAGCGCGTAGAGGGCGCGGGCGCGGACGGCGAAGCTCGGGAGCCGGAGGGCGCGACGAAGGGCCGGCGCGGCGGCGGCGCGGCGGTCGAAGAGGGTCAAAAGGTCCACCGCGACCGCGCGCGAAGCGTGCGTCGGTCCGGCGTCGACCACGTCGGCCAGCCGCGCGACGAGCGCGTCCACGTCGTCGACCTCGGGCGTCCAGTCCTCGTCCGACCGGAGCGCCACCGCCACCTCGCGATCGGCGGCGTGCGCGATCTCGACGAGCAACTCGGCCGTCTCGGGGTGGTCGAGCGGGAGGATCGAGGCCGCGTAGGCCGCGCGCTCGCGCTGGCGCCGGGTCATCCTCTGCCCGTGGCGCACGAGCAAGCGGAGCAGCCGGACCGCCTCCAGCGGGTACGCGTCCATCCCCACGAGCGTCGTGCCCAGCCTATCGGCCTTCGTGAGCAGGCGCTTCGCCGCACGGGCGCTCGCGTCGTCGTCCTTCAGCGCCCACGCCTCGTCCACTGCCAGCGCGAGCGGCCGGCACGCCTTGCGCAATCGCTCTAGGGCGCGCTCGGACTCTGCCTCGTCGGGAACGGGAGGCAGCGTGACGTCGACCCGCTCGGCGCCCTCTTCCTCGGCGGCACGGAGGGGGCCGGCGAGGTCGGCCGTATCGCCCGGCCGCGTGAAGCTCCACGCGAAGTGCTTCGCGAGAAGCCCGTCGAGCTGGTCGGTAGGTCGCATGGAGCCGCTCATGAATAGGTAGGCGCCGCACGGCGGCCACGTCAAATGCTAGGGCACGACGTCGTCGGTGCGGAAGGTGAGCGTGGCGTCGCTCGTCGCAATCTGACGGGCGAAGAGCTGGACGAAGCTCCCGAAGAGAGCGTCGGTGGGGCCGATGCCGGTGCTTCCGGTCGGACGGGACAGCCAGTGACGCATCTGGTCGACCATCTCGGGCGAGACCGGGTTGACCTCGACGACGACGCCCAGAAAGTACGGCACCCCTGCCGTGAGCAGACCGCGCCGAACCACGGGGAGGTCTTGGGCCTCCGCGCAGTAGCGCAGCACACCCTCGAGCACGACCGACCGGTTGAGGTCGCGCTCCGGTTCGCTCAGGTGAACGGCGTACACGTCGTCCCAGAGGTCGTAGACGACTCGGCACACGCGTGTGGCGAGCGCCACCGGAGACGCCTCGCCCTCGCGGTAGACGTACGCTCGCATCGCGATGACCATCGGGAGGCCGCTCGACAGCTTCTTGACGAGCGCGGGATCGTCGAGGACGTCGCGGTAGCGCACGCTCACGCGGAGCAGGTCGTTCTCGGGGCGAGGGTCGGCGCTCGATCGATCCCAGGAGTAGTTGGCCCTTCGCGGGGGCAGGGCGCCCGGATGCGCGGGTTGCAGCGGAGCGGGCACCTGCGCGTGCGCCAGGAGCGGCATGAATGCGACGAGCACCGTCGCGAAGGCGAAGGCCAGATTGAGCCGGCGGACCCGCGTCATGGGCGCGCCGCTCCTCCCTCGGCTCCGCGAAACGGCACGAACCCGACGAGGTTCGCGATGCCGAGCACGAAGGCGCCGGCCTGGGTGTCGATCCGCAGTCCTGCGTTGAACGTCAGGTCGACCGGGACCGTCGCGAGGCCCTGGTAGCCGCGCGGGCGATCGACGATATCCTCTTCGTTGAGGACGCCGTAGAGCCCGAAGCTGGCGAAGACGTCGACGCCGTAGATCGAGCGCCTGCCGCGGTAGACCGGGACGCGGTACTCGGCGTCGAGCTTCGCGGCGTAGTTGCCGTAGCGGACCTCGACGATGTCGGTGCTGAGGAGGTTCGGCGCCGGGCGGCGGTCGAAGTTGAGGTCGAGGACGCGGTCGGGCAACAGATCGCTGAAGTCGCCGACGTAGAAACGCTCGAAGAGCGGCGCGTTGCCGAAGACCCCTCCGGCGAAGCCCTCGAGGTGCAGGACGTGGCCCCACGGGAGCGTGAACCACTGCGATCCGTGGAGGGCCGAGCTTCGCGTACGGGTAGTCGCTTCCGAGGGGCGTGAGCGCCGCTTCGACCGTCGCGCTGGCGTAGTGCCCGACCGTGGGCAAGAACGGCTCGTCGCGGGTGTCGTGAACCAGCGTCGTGCGAAGCGTCGACAGGAAGCTCGAGCCGGGCAGGAGCATGAAGTCGATGGGCTCGACGTCGAGCCCGTAGTGATCGCTCGCCGCGAGCGGAAACGAGGCGTCGATCTTCTCGAGGCGGTAGTCGAAGAAGACCTGCGACGAGACTCCGAGGTCGTGCCCCAGCCCGACGCTGCCGCCGAACCTCTGGTACTGCGCGACGGCGAAGTCCTGCGCGGTCGATTGCGTCGGGTCGTAGACGAGGACGTCGCCGTTGCCGAAGAAGTCGCGCGCGGCGTTGTAGAGCAGCTCGGTGTCGGCGATCCAGTTCGTGCGCAAGAACTGCGGATCGGCGAGGCGAGCGCGAAGCGCGAACTGCTGGTCGGCCACGGCGAAGGCGCCGCCGAGAGCGATGCCCGTACCGGCGAGGTTCGTCTCGGTCACCGCCGCGCCGCCGTACGCGGTGAGCGGGCGCGCGAAGCCGTTCGAGTTCACGTCCTCGGAGATGCCGAGCCAGACGTTGTCGACGACGAGCGTGTTGCGCTCGACCAGATCGATGACCAGAACGACGTATCCCCGCTGCGTTCCCCGCCGGAGAGAGAGCTGCACGTCGCGGAAGAAGCCCGTACCGAGCAGGCGGAAGCGCGTCAGCGTCAGCTCCGGATCGTCGACGTCGAGGATGTCGCCCGCGTGCATCGGCACGTAGCGCAGGACAACGCGCGCGCGCGTCGCCTTGTTGCCGCGCACCTCGATCCCTTCGAGCGTGTACTTCACGGCGATCGCGCCGGCGGTCCGGACGACGCCCGTGCCGGAGAGCGCGACGCCCCTCGGGGCGTCGCTGGCCGAGACCGCCTGGACGGTCGCCGGCTCGTGCGGCGCGGAGGTGGACCCGGGCGCGGGGGTACCGATCGTGACCGGCGGCGGCTCGGGCGGCGGGCTGGAGACCGACGGCGCGGCGGGCGGCACGTCCGTCGCGTCCCCCCACGTGCGGACGGCCTGCGCGCGCGCTACTGCCGGCACGAGGGAGAGGACGAACGCTGAAACGAGCGGGGCGCTTCGCACCGGAGCTCGCGATCCTACAGTCCCCGGCGCCGGAAGTTGTAAAGGGTATGTTGCCTGTCCGCGGGCCCTCGCTACACGATGCCGGACGTCCCCGGGCTCGGCGTAAAGCGGCGGTAGAGGCTTCGCTTTGCCACGGCGGTCGGGCGTGGCATCTTGCCGCCCCTCTCGATTCCCGGAGGGGGGCCCCCGTAGCTCAGTGGATAGAGCACTCGTTTCCTAAACGAGTGGCCGCACGTTCGAGTCGTGCCGGGGGCGCCACGGCGCAATGCCCGTGACCGTCGCGGGGGGCTCGCGCACGGCCCAGACCACGCGAAGGCGCGCGAGCGCGCGGAGGACGTAATACGTGATGTCGACCTCCCACCAGAAGAAGCCCTGCCTCGCGGAGCTCATGTAGTGGTGGTGGTTATTGTGCCAGCCCTCGCCGAAGGTCACGATGGCGAGGAGGGCGTTGTTGCGCGCGCGATCCCGAGTCGCGTACCGGCGTGACCCCCACATGTGCGCGAGCGAGTTGATGAGCATCGTCGCGTGAAAGACCGCGAGCGTACTGACGACGAAGCCCCAGACCAGCCCCGACACACCGCCGATGGCGTAGCAGGCCAGCGCGTACGCGGTGAGGGGTAGCCAGTCGTGGCTGTCCACCCAGCGGAGCTCCGGATAGCCCAAAAGGTCCGTCACGTTCGACTCGTCGCGCGGCCGCGGCACCGTGCGATCGAAGACCCAGCCGACGTGCGCGTACAGGAAGCCGTGCTCGACCGGCGAGTGAAGGTCGCCCGGGCCGTCGGAGTCCTTGTGGTGCCGCCGATGGCAGCTCGCCCACCAGATGGGCCCGTTCTGCATGGTGGTCGCGCCAAGGACCGCGAGCACCAGCTGGAAGGCCCGACTCGTCTTGAATGCGCGGTGCGCGAAATAGCGATGATAGCCGGCGGTGACAGCCCACATCCGGAGCCCGTACCCGCCGACCGCGAGCGCGGCGACCTTCCACGAAATGGGCACGAAGAAGACGAAGAGGAGAGAGACGTGAATGACCACGAAGAGCACGTTTGACACGTGCTCGATCGCGGTGAAGCGCCGCAGGGGCGCCGCGACGATCGATGACAAATGGACTCCCGGGGCTCCGGTGGAAAGCTCCGGGGCGACGCTGGCGAGATGATGCGCATTGAACGGCCCCAGCGTTAGTGGACGCCCATTGCTCGTGACTGTCTCATGACGGCATCGAAGTGCCCTCTTGCGGCCTCGTCCGCCATTCCAATCGTCAGTGGATGTGCGAGCGCGTGCCCGTGGGATTGGCATGTTGAAGGAGGCCTGGACACGCGAGTGCGTGGCGGCTTCTGGCTGTTCCCTCGCCGCAGGGTGGTAGGATCTCTCGGACTTCGGAGGCGCTTGCCATGTCTCGTCATAGCTTCATCGTGGGCGTCCACTTCGTGGTGGCGAGCCTCATCGGCTGCGGCAGCAACGATCACTCGTCCGCGGACGGTGGCCTCGGTGGCGACGGCACGACCGGGGGCTCCGGAGAAGACGGGAGCGGGGCATCGAGCGGTGGAGCGAGCAGCGGCTCGAGCGGCGGCGCTTCCAGCGGTGCGAGCTCCGGCGGCGCGAGCAGCTCCGGCGGTGGGGATGGCTCGTCACCAACGGCCGACGGCGGTGCGCAAGCGGACGCCGGCGCGTACGACCCGTCGGTTTATCAGCACCACAAGAACGGAACGCGCAACGGCGTCTACATCGATCCCGTCCTGACGTCGGGAACCACGGGCAACGCCGCCACGATGCACGTGCTCTCCGGGTTCATGGGGACGATGACCACGGCCACCTACGCGCAGCCGCTCTACGTCGAGAAGGGCGTCGGCGGCGCGGAGACCTTCATCGTCGCCACCGAGGGCAACCACGTGACGGCCATCAACGCGACGACGGGTGCCACGCTCTGGGACCAGGGCCCCACCGACGTACGCCCCCCAGGCCACGGGTGGCCTGCCTTGCGGCGACATCAACCCGCTCGGGATCACGGGCACGCCGTTCATCGATCCCGCGTCTCCCGTCAACGGCGGCAACGGCGTCATCTACTTCGACGCGATGACGATGCCGGCCACGGGCACGTTCAAGCACATGGTCTATGCCGTGAAGCTCTCGGACGGCACCGTGCTGCCCAACTGGCCGGTCGACGTGACCGCCAAGGTGAACGGCTTCACGTCCGGGTGGCAGAACCAGCGCGGCGCCCTGCAGCTCGTCAACGGCGTCCTCTACGTTCCGTACGGTGGGCTCGACGGTGACTGCCCGTACACCACTCCGACGTACTACGGGTGGGTCATCGGGTTCCCGGTGAGCACCCCGCAAACCCCGACGGGCTGGCACACGAGCGCGTACAAGGGCGGGATATGGGGGCCGGGTGCGCTGCCGACGGACGGGACATCGGTCTTCCCGGTCACGGGCAATACCACCGGCGCGAACAACGTGTGGGGCGGCGGCGAGGCCGTCATCCGCCTGACCGCGGGGCCGGCACGTTCTCGGACAAAACGGCGGACTACTACGCTCCGTACAACTGGCAGGACCTCGACAACGGCGACACGGATCTCGGTGGGGCGAGCGAGGTTCTCTTCGACATGCCCGGCACGTCCACGCCTCACCTCGTCGCCGCGGGCGGCAAGGATGGCCACCTCTACCTTCTCGACCGCGACAACCTCGGCGGCGCGGCGGCAACGCAAGCAGCGGATGCAGCGCTGTTCAATGAGACGATGGCGACCAACCAGTTCAAGGGCTCGCCCGTCGCGTACACGACGACCAAGGGGACGTACGTGGCGTTCCACGTCGAGGGGGGAAGCGGCAACGGGTTGCCCCGCCGCGCAGGGGGGTAACCTCGTTGCCATCAAGATCACCGGCGGCACGGGCAAGCCCACGGCGACCGTCGCCTGGTGCTCGATCTCGAGCGACAGCAACCTGGCCTCGCCCATCGTGACGACGACCGACGGCACGTCCGACGCCATCGTCTGGGACGCCAGCAACCACCTCTGGGGCTACGACGGGGACACGGGCGCGAAGCTCTTCACGGACGGCAACACGGAGATGGGGGCCACGATCCAGACGTGGAACACTCCGATCGCGATCGGCAAGGGGCGCATCGCGGTCGCCGTCAATGGACAGATCTACCTCTTCTCGGCACCCTAGCGCCCTGATGCCGAAACGGATCCTCGTCGCGTGCTCTCTCGTCTTCCTCGTTGGCTGCAGCAAGCGGAGCGACGCGCCTGCCCCCCCTCCCCCCACCAGCGCGGCGGCGCCCGTCGCCCCCGCACCCGTGGCCGTCGGCTCGCTCCCGAAGGGTCCGCGCGTGTACGTCAGCAACGAAGGCTCGGGCGACGTCACGGTCATCGACATCGCATCGGGCAAGGCCATCGCGACCTTCCCCGTCGGCAAGCGCCCGCGCGGCATCCAGCGATCTCCTGACGGCTCGCGGGTCTACGTCGCGCTGAGCGGAAGCGTCGCCCAGGGTCCCGGCGCGACCGGGGCTCCCCCGCCCGCCGACATGGCGGCGCACGGAATCGGCGTGATCGACACGGCCAAGCTGGCAGTCGTCGACCGCCTCGCCGCAGGGTCCGACCCGGAACAGTTCGCGCTCGGCAAGGACGGCACGAAGCTCTACGTCGCCAACGAGGACGCCGCGACCGCGTCGGTGCTCGACATCGCCAGCCGGCACATCGAGGCCACCCTCAAGGTCGGCGAAGAGCCGGAGGGCGTGGCGGCGAGCCCCGACGGCCGCTGGGTGTACGTGACCTGCGAGGGGACGGGCGCGGTGGAGGTCGTGAACGTGGCCACGGAGAAGGTCGACAAGGAGCTGAACGTCGGTGGTCGCCCGCGCGCCGCCGCGTTCCTGCCGGACATGTCGAAGGCGTACGTCACGTCGGAGACGGGGGGCACGGTGACGGTCGTCGGCCTGCCGGCGCACGCGATCGCAAAGGTGATCAAGATCGACGGGCGCCCGATGGGCATCGTCATCGCGCCGGACGGCAAGACGGCGTACGTGAGCACGGGTCGCGGGGCGACCGTGGTCGTCGTCGACACCGCCAAAGACGAGATCGTCGGATCGATCCCGGTCGGCGAACGGCCGTGGGGAGTCGCGATCACGCCCGACGGCCGCACGCTCTACGTGGCGAACGGCCCCTCCGACGACGTCTCGATCGTCGACGCGACGGCGCGCAAGGAGACGGCACGCGTGAAAGTCGGGTCGAGGCCGTGGGGCGTGGTGGTGGTGCCGTGAATCGCCGCGCGCGAATCGCTTCGCTCGCCGGCGCCGTGGCCGTGCTGACTTCCCTCCCCGCCTCCGCGGCCGTCATCCAGGTATCTCCCGCCGACGGCAACACGGCCTACACCAAGATCGAAGGCGCCGTGGCTGGCGACGAGGTCGTCATCGCCCCCGGCACGTACGCCTTCCGCGTCTATCTGCAGGCACAGGGGACCGCGAGCCAACCGATTTACATCCACGCGCAGGACCCCTCGAATCCGCCCGTCTGGGATCTCTCGGGCACGCTCGTCGAGGACGCGCCCGGGAGCTACACGGCGCCGGACAAGAACCGCGGATGCTGGCAGGTGTCCGGAGGAACGAACTACCACATCGACGGCATCGTCTTCGAGAACTGCCACGCGGGCGACTACGACTCCGCGGGCCTGCGGTACTACAGCGGGACGACGGGCCTTCTCATCACGAACTGCCTCTTCCAGGACAACGACAACGGCCTGACCGGCGGCACGGAGAGCAGCGACGCCACGGTGGAGTTCTCCGAGTTCTCGCAGAACGGCAACCTGGGCGCGTCCACGTCGTCCCCGACGCACAATGTCTACATCTACGGCGGCACGTTCGCGATGCGCTACTCGTACCTCCACGATCCATTGCAGGCCGAGAACCTGCACTGCCGCGCCGTGAGCTCGACCATCGAATACAACTGGTTCGATCGCGCCAAGGTCTACGAGGGCGACCTGATGACCAGCGACGACTACGCGAACAACCCCGTGGGGTCGCTCGCGCAGACGATGATCCTGCGCGGCAACGTCATCATCGAGACCGCCGCTCAGTCCAACCAGAGCCAGATCTGGGCCGTCTACAACGACGAGGCGTCGGGGTCGCCCGTCAGCTTCTCGATCACGGCGCTCTACAACACCGTCGTCAGCGACGGCGGCCACGGCGCCTTCATCCACGTGTCGAACGCCGACGGCACGCAGATGACCGCCGAGGCCGACGACAACATCATCTCCGGCACGAGCCAGCCCATCCTCGTCGAGGACTCGACGGCGGCCACGGTCACCGGCAAGAACAACTGGCTGCAGACTGGCGCGAGCCTCACGGGGCTGTCGGGCGTGACCGGGTCGATCTTCGGGGCCGCCGCGGGCTTCACGAACGCCGCGACGTACGACTTCTCGCTCGCGGCGGGGAGCCCGTGCATCGGGGTCGCGGATACGGCCGTGGGCAACCTGCCTGTGGACGAGTACTACGAGAACGAGACCGTCACGCGCATGTACCGCGTGCGCGCGAGCGCGCTGGACCTGGGCGCCTTCGAGCACACCACGACCGGCCCAGGCATCGGCCCGTACGGCTCGGACGGAGGCGTCGCGGTCGCGCCGGACGCGGGGTCGGCCGACGCCGGCGCGGTCGACGCGACGGTGGGCGACGCGGCCACGCCGCCCGAGGGCGATGGCGGAGCCAGCCCGAGCGACGCCGAGGAGCCGGTCGGCGCCGACGAGGGTCAAAACATGCCGGGTGGAGGCGACGGTGGGGGCGCGGCGGGCGGGCACACGGGCAGCTCCGGTGGTTGCGGATGCCGCGTCATGCAGGACGGCGCGGGCGACGGCTTCGCGGCCCTGGCGCTCGCAGGACTTGGCGCAGCGATGATCCGCCGGAGGCGCCGCCGCTAGAAGGCCCCGGCGACGGCCGCAGAAGAGACCGAGCGGGCGCCGGCCGCCAGCAGGGCGTGCGCGCAGGCGTCCAGGGTTGCGCCCGTCGTGCGAACGTCGTCGACGAGGAGGATGTCGCGCTCGACGGTCTGACCGGGACGACGCGCAACGAATGCCCCGGCGAGGTTGGCGAGACGGGCCTGCCGGTCGAGGGCGGCCTGCTTCGGTGTGTCGCGCACGCGGGCGAGCGCGAGCGCCCGGAGGGGCGCCCCCAGGTGACGGGCCACGCGCGACGCGAGGAGCGCGGCCTGGTTGAAGCCCCGGTCGGCGAGCCGGGACGGGTGCAGCGGCACCGGGACGACGACGACCCCCGCGAGGGCCGCGGCGCGGGGCTCGAGGGCCCGGCACAGGAGGTCGCCGAGCGGGCGCGCGAGATCGGGCCGCTGTTCGTACTTGAGTCGCACGATCGCCCGGGCGACCGCCCCGCCGTAGACGAAGGCCGCGGCAGCCGAGGCGCCCCCCGGTCCCTGCGCCGGCGCCCGCTGCACGGTCGACGCGCAGGTACCGCAGAACGCCGCGAGCATCGACACGCGGGCATCGCACGCCGCGCACCGCGGCGGCGCGAGTACCGCTGCAACCAGTTCGACCGCGAGCGACGCTGCTCCTCTCACGCCCTCCCTGTCGGACGGCGCGAGCGCGTGGTTGCTACGGCACGCAGCAGAACGTCGTCGCGGCGCCGCCGTCGATGCCCACGCTACCCGTCGGGCCCGCGTCGACGGCCTGGCAGGCCCCGGTCCAGGTGCCCGTGGTCGGGAAGTACTTGAAGGCGGTCGCCGTCGGGGTGCTGCTCGGGCAGGGCGTGTTCACGTCGATCGAACCGGTCGGGGAGCCCGAGCAGCTCGAGCTCGAGTAGAGCTCGACGTACCCGTCGCCGGGGCACGCCGCGCTGCAGCTGCACGAGCAGGCGCGGGTGTCGGAGATGGGTCCGACCACGTACTGGGCGGTGAAGATCACGCCCGTCGGGCAGTCCTGGACTCCCGACTGATAGATGCACACGCCGGACGGCGCGCCCCCGTCGGCCTGAGCCGGGAACGCAGCGCAGGCCTGCGTCGTCTGGCAGGTCATCGCGGCACCCGCCTCGCTCGCGCCGGTCCCGGCGTCGGACGCGGTCGCACAGACCGTCGCAAGGGTCGAAGCGGCAGGGGGCGGAGGAGCCACCTGGTCACCGCCCTGAGCCGGGGGGCACGCCCCCGTGTGGGACGTGACGGTGGGAGCCTCCACCAAACCGTTCGCCGCGAAGAAGAACGGGTTGGCGACGCACGCGCCCTGCGCGACGACCGTTGCGTTCGAGGTGCCCGGGCACGACCCTCCGCCGAGATTGACCGCGCACGTGATGGGGCCCGCCTCGGGGACGCCGCAGGTGCACGGCGCGCACGTTGCCGGTCCTCCGTCCACGTCGGTCACGCCCGTCAGCTGCGGCTGTGGCGTCGCGTAGGGCGCCGCGCAGGTTGCGCCCGCGTCCCCACCATTTTGCAACACGAGCTGCACGTAGCCCGTCCACCCGGACGGCACGATGTCCACACAGGTCTGTCCTGCCGTGCACGTCGGGCCGGCGGCAGAGGCCTCCTCTCCTGCCTCTGCTACCTCTCCGGCGTCGACGCCCCCGTCGTCCGTTGTCACCGGCGCGTCGTAACCCGTGCCCGCCTCACCGTAGCTACTGGTCGGCGAGTCGTCGTAGGACTGCATGCTGGCGTCGTAGCCGTCGCCGCCGCTGCTGCTGCCGCTGCCGTTGCCGTTGCCGATGCTGCCGCTGCTGCTGCCGCTCCCGGTGGAAGGCCCCTCGTCGCTGTTCCCCGAGGCACAGGCAGCAAGCGCGCCGGCGACCGCGAAGGCACCACAGAAGAAAAGGCTCGCGCCAAGGACGGAAACCCGCATGCGGGTCAGCCAAACGCGCAGATTGGACACTGTCAAGGCTTCGAGCTGTCTCGTGACGCAAAGAAGGCACGTATACGCGCGCTCGTCCGCTCCGGGAACTCGAACTGCGGGATGTGGCCGCAGTCATGGAATGTCTCACATGTGGCCGACGGCAGCGCCTGGCGTACGTGGCGGAGGAACGCGCGCGGCACGAGCCAGTCCTTGTCGCCGAAGATGAAGAGCGCGGGTGGCCGAAGGCCGGTCAGCCGGTCCCAGAACCCGTGGGTGCCGTGCGGGCTCTCGAGGTAGATCTCGCGCGCCGCGTGGAAGAAGGCGATGCGGCCTCGCGCGGTGGCGAAGATGCGGACGAACTCGTCGGCCGCGGCGTTCATCGCGGGCACCGGGACCCGGGAAGGGTGGGCGAAGAGCGACCGCACGAAGCGGACGACGAAACGGTGGAGCACAGGGAGAGGAACGGCCGCGAGCTCGGGGCGAAGGACTTGCACGAGGCCGGCCGCGGCCCGGTACCGTCGCCACGCCATCGAAGGCGCGAGAAGGACCAGCCGGTCCACCCGGTCCGGTGTGCGCAGCCCGACCTCGAGCGCGACGCGGCCACCCATCGAGTTGCCCACGAGGTTCGCGCGGGGGAGTGCGACCGCGTCGAGGAACGCGACCAGCCATCGTGCGAGGTACGCGGGGCGGAGGCGGCGCAGCGGCTTGTCGGATTCCCCGAAGCCGGGCAAGTCCACTGCGATGACGTGGTGATCGCGCGCAAGGTCCCAGAGGACCGGCAGGAACGACGAACTCGTGGCGCCAAGGCCGTGAAGAAGGACCACCGGCGGCGCGCCCCGCCGTCCCGCCTCAAGGTAGAAGGAGTCCACGCCGGCGGCCGTCACCCGATGGCACCGTGGCGAACGCGGGTCACGCTCCGCGGGCCTCAGCAGATCGTCGAGCTCCAGGGTGACCGAGATATTGCCGCGCAGGAGGAGCCGCCCCTCGAGGAAGGCCTGCACGCCGGCGAGACGCCCGTGGAGCACGTCCGCGAGGGTTGCGGGGTCGCTGAAGACGGTGGCGGTGGGCCGCGCTCCCCGTCCCCGCTCGAGCGTCACCCGGCCCTCGTCGATATCGACCGTCCACGCCCCGGCAGGGCCCGCGTCGAAGACGAAGCGTGCCTGCCGCTGCGACGCGCGTTCGGACGGACGCGCGATGCGGGCGCGGAGGGCCGCCTCGACGGCGTCGACGTCGACCGGGGACGCGCGCGGGGACCTGCGCAGACCCTTCAGGATCCCGGAGAGACGTTGCACGCGTTCGCCTCCCTTGCAATAAATGCGAAGGCCCAAGGCGGCAAGCGGCGGCGTCGGCGGGTCGTGGCGGGGGGCCTAAAGATTAAGGGGCGACCGTCCGTCCTTCTGTGTCGGGGAGAACGACCATGGGAGCACAGGTGGCCCGCGTCGGGCCGAGGAAGGCCGATCTGCAACGTCTCGCGGGGGTATTGGGGAAACGCCTGCGCCGGCTTCGCGACGAGCGTGGATTGACGCAGCGCGCAGCGGCGGCACGCATCGGGATAGGTCCGCTGGTCCTCCGGCGCCTGGAACGTGGGTCCGCGAACCCTTCGCTGGCGATCCTGGTCAGCGCAGCGCGCGCTTTCGGGGTCCCGCTCGTCCGGCTCCTGAGAAGGAAGGAGTGACCTACTTCCAGAGGCGGCTCTGTTCGAGCAACTTGGCGACGAGCGCGGTCCATCCGGTCTGCGTGCGAGCGCCGAGCCCTTCGCCCGTGTCGCCGTGGAAGTACTCGTAGAAGGTGACGAGATCCCGGAACCGCGGATCGTGCTGGACGATTTCGCGCGGTCCGTGGGCCGGGCGCCGGCCGTCCGGTCCGACGAGGAAGAGCCCGATGAGCCGCCTCGAGAGCTCGATCGAGACCTCCGACAGCGTCATCTGCTTGCCGGAACCCGTGGGACACTCGACGCGTAGCGACTCGCCATAGTAGTGAGCGAGGCGCTGCAGCGACTCGATGACGAGGTAATTGACGGGGAACCATACGGGACCGCGCCAGTTCGAGTTCCCGCCAAAGAGGCCCGTGCGTGACTCAGCCGGCTCGTAGTCGACGCGGTACACTTGGCCGTCGATCGTCACCTCGTAGGGAGCGTCCCGGTGCGCGCGCGAGAGCGAACGCACGCCGTGCGGCGACAGAAACTCGTCCTCGGAGAGCATCCGCGCCAGGAGCCGCGACAGCTTGTCGCGCGAGACGAGCGAAAGCAGCCGCCGCTCGCTCCGTCCCGGCACATCCATCATGGGGCAATGCTGAGCGAGCTCGGGACGGTTCTCGAGAAACCAGCGCGCGCGACGCCAGAAGGCAGGGAAAAGGTCCACCGTGTCCGGCTCGAGCGTCGAGATGGCGAAGAGCGGACTGAGGCCGACCATCGAGCGGACGCGCATCGGAAAGCTGTCGCCCGACGCGCGGCGCATGACGTCGTAGTAGAAGCCGTCCGCGTCGTCCCAGAGGCTCACGTCCGCGCCCGCGATGTGGTTCATCGCGTGCGCGATGAGCAGGAAGTGCTCGAAGAACTTGTTCGCGACGTCCTGGTAGCTCGGGCTTTCACGCGCGAGCTCGAGCGCGATGTCGAGCATGTTGAGGCAATACATCCCCATCCAGCTCGTCGCGTCGGCTTGCTCGAGGATGCCGCCGCCCGGGAGTGGCTTCGACCGATCGAAGACGCCGATGTTGTCGAGACCCAGGAAGCCGCCCTCGAAGACGTTGCGCCCGGCCGCGTCCTTGCGGTTCACCCACCAGGTGAAGTTGAGCATCAGCTTGAGGAAGATGGACTCGAGGAACTCGCGGTCGGCGTACCCGGTCGTACGCCGCTCGATCTGGTAGACGCGGTACGCGGCCCAGGCGTGCACGGGCGGGTTCACGTCGCCCAGCTGCCACTCGTACGCGGGCAACTGCCCGTTCGGGTGCATGTACCACTCGCGCACGAGGAGCGTCAGCTGCTGCTTGGCGAACTCCGGGTCGACCAGCGCGAGCGGGATGCAGTGAAACGCGAGGTCCCACGCGGCGTACCAGGGGTACTCCCACTTGTCGGGCATCGACAGGACTTCGCTGTTGTAAAGGTGGCCCCACTCGTGGTTCCGCCCGCTGCGTCGCTCCCGCGGCGGCGCCGGCTGACCGGGATCGCCTCGCAGCCAGCGCTCGACGTCGTACGCGTAGTACTGCTTGCTCCAGAGGAGGCCGGCGATCGATTGCCGGAACACCCTCCGCTCGTCTTCGCCGAGCGCGGCCGGGCTGATGGCGTCGTAGAACTCGTCGGCCTCCCGGAGTCGGGCTTCGAAGACACGGTCGTGATTCTCGAACGGGCGAACGAGTGCGCGGTCCGTGTACCGTAAGCGAAGAGTCGCCCTCTGACCGGGCTCGAGGAGCAGCGAGTATCGGCCGGCCACCTTGGTTCCGCGCATCGCAGGGTTCGTGGCGTCTCGCTTCCGCTGCACCACCGCGTCGTGAAAGGCGTCCTTCACGTAGGGCGTCCGGTTCTCGATACCCCAGAGCCGCGCTCCGTTGGATTCGTTCTCGGTGAAGAGGAGCTCCTGAGCGGCGTCGAGGTAGAGCCAGAAATGACCGAGATGCTCCTGAACGGTCTCGACCGCCATCAGGTCGCCCGCGGGCTCGAGCGCGAACATTTCCGGGCGCGGCTTCTCCGGCGCCCACGTCCAGGTGTTTCGGAACCATAGCTGCGGCAGGACGACGAGGGGCGCGGCAACCGGCCCGTGATTGGTGACGGTGATCCGGACGAGAAGATCGTTCGCGTCCTCCTTGGCGTACTCGACGACGACGTCGAAGTAGCGCGAGTCGTCGAACGCCTTCGTGTCGAGGATCTCGGGCTCCGGGTCGCCCTTCCCCGCGGCGCGGGCCCGCTCGACGAGCTCCGCGTAGGGGAACGCGGTCTGCGGATACTTGTAGAGCGCCCGCGCGTAGCTGCTCGTCGGCGTCGCGTCGAGGTACCAGTAGAGCTCCTTGACGTCCTCGCCGTGGTTGCCCTGCTTGCCCGAGACCCCGAAGAGGCGCTCCTTGAGAATGCGATCCGCGCCGTTCCAGAGCGCGACCGAGAAGCACACGAGGCCCCGGTTGTCGCAGAGGCCGAGCAGCCCGTCCTCGCCCCAGCGGTACGCCCGCATCGCGGCGTGCTCGAACGGCAAATAGTCCCACGCTTCGCCGTCGGCCGAGTAATCCTCGCGCACGGTCCCCCACTGCCGCTCGGAGAGGTACATCCCCCACCGGCGCCACTTCTTTCCCTCTTGGGTTTCCTGCAGGCGGCGGTGCTCCTCCGTGGCACGGGAGTTCATGCGGCGGATGATACAGTCGGTCGTCATGCGTGCATGGCCCCACCTTCAGGGCGTCGCTTTCGGCGTTGCGCTGGCTGCCTTCCGGGCCAGCGAGGCGCTCGCGCGACCCGGTGGCGGCGGCAGCTACCACGGCGGAGGAGGAGGCGGCGGTGGCGGGAGCCACGGCGGGGGCGGCTTCGGCGGCGGAGGCGGCTTCGGCTTCGGTTCGCCGGGCGTGGGCGTGTCGGGCGGCAGCCTCGGAGCCGAGTTGTTCTTCGTACTGTTGGTCGTCGTCGTCTGGCTGGTACTGGCCCAGGCTCGACGGCGCGCGACCGACAACGGGGCGCGCGACGCGCTGAGCAGCGCTCAGAACGACGAGACCGCGGAGGTTCTCGGCTCGGCGTCCATCGACCCATTGCGCGCGAGAGACCCCGCCCTTACCGAACAGAGCATCGTCGATCACGCAGGCCAGATGTCGGACATGCTCCGGGGCGCGTGGTGTGCCGGCGACGTGCGCCCCGCGCGGGCGTTCGTCAGCGATGGAGTCTTCAGCCGGTTTCAGGTGCAGCTCCGCCTGATGCAACAGGAGAACCGTCGCAACGTCATGGCTGACGCTCGCATCCGGGAGATGGCCATCGTGGCGGTCGAGAGCGCCAATCCACTCGACGTGGTGCACGTGCGTCTGGTCGCCGAGGCGCGCGACACCGAAGTCCCGACGAACGCGACCGACGAGCAGGTCCGCGCCGCACTCGCCCACGCGCGCGTCGAACCGTACGCCGAGATTCTGGTCTCTCGTGCGCAGGACCGGGGCCCAGAGCAAGCCCGACGGATTCCAGGTAGGCCGCGCGTGCCCGTCCTGCGGTGCTCCCCTCGCGGAAGGGGAAACGATGAAGTGCCGCTACTGCGGCGCCCTCGCCTGCTCGGGAGAGCACGACTGGGTGCTCGCGGAGATCACCCAGGTCGAAGAGTGGCATCCGACGGCTGCCCAGCCACGTGGTCTGGCGGAGCTCCGCGCGCGAGACGCGGGTGTCGCACGGGAGGTCCTCGAGGACAGGGCGTCGTACCTCTTTTGGAAATGGATCGAGGCCGGACGGGCAGGCGGATTCGCTCCGCTGCGCAAGTGCGCGGCGGCCACGCTTCTGCAGAGCGGCGCGCGCCTCGAGTGGGTCCGCAGCGTCAGCGACGTGGCCGTGGGAGGCGCCGACCTGGTCGCCTGCGAGCTCGACGGGGACGATGGCTTCGATCGCGCGTACGTCGAGGTCTTTTGGTCCGGGCGTTTCAACGGCAGCAAGGCCTACACGCCCGTGAAGACGGTGCTGCGCATCGCGCGCCGCTCGGGCGTCACCTCCAAGCTGTCGATGACGGCGCTGGTGTGCACGGCGTGCGGCGCGCCGCTGGTGGAGAGCGATTCGACCAAGTGCGACCACTGCGGCGTGGAGCTGGCCTCAGGCCAGAGCGCCTGGGTGCTGGACGCGGTGCAACTTCCCGAAGAGGTGGTGCTCGGGCAACGCTCGGCGGGACCGCGGGCGGATGGCGATGGGGCGCTCGCCTCGCTCGTGCCCGACGTCGCCGACCCCCGCGAGCGGCGCATGCTCTTCGCGAGGATGGCGCAGCTCATGGCGTCCGACGGTGTCATCGAGCGCAAGGAACGCAGGCTCCTCGAGATGTGCGCGTCGAGGTGGAGCATCCCGTCCGACCAGGTGGAGCAAGTGCTCGCGAACCCGCCGCAGGGCGACTACGCGGGGCCCATGGGCGTTCAGTCGCCAGAGTGGTTTCTCGCCGGGCTGGTGGCCGCGGCTCTGGCCGACGGGCGCATCGACAACCGCGAACGTGCGCTCCTCGAGCGGGCCTGCGACGCGCTGCAGTTGCCGCGGGAAGCCATCGACCGTCAGGTCACGGCCACCAGCCAGAGGCTCGCTGCGAGAGCCCAGGGGGCCTGACCCGCGCGACTAGCGCGCCGTCCGAGAATCGTGCAAGCGTGGGAGGTATGAGCCAGGCCGGTCCCCGAGGGCCCGCAAACGCACCCAAGGCGCCGCCCGCACCCGCGAAGGCTGCGTCCCCTCCCACGTCCCCGAAGGCTGCGCCCGTCGCGGCGCCGCCGAAGGCTGCTTCGCCGGGCGCGTCGCCCCCGAAGGCCGGACCCCCGGCCGCATCGCCGCCGGCGCCCCCCGTCGCTCCGCGCGAGGGCGTGCGTCCACGTCTGGCCACCGCCCCGGGCATCGGCGAGGGGGCCGACACTCCGCCCGGGCCCGCCGTCGGGTCGAGCGACCAGGTCCAGGCCGTCGTACGCACGGCCGTCGCGGAGGCCGTCGGAGCGGTCCTCGCCGAGACCCAGCGCCTGATCCGGCAGCTGGAGCACCGCATCGAGGAACTAGAGCGGCGCCCCGCCGGGACGACGGCGATCGCCCACGGCACACCCGCGGCCGCGTCGTCCAACTGGGCTCAGGCCTACGGGCCCTCCGCGGGCTCCCAGGTGCGCGTCGAGGCACCGGCGCCCGTACTTGATCTGGCCGCGATCGAGCGCTCCGTCCAGGTGGACGTCGACCCCGCTCTCGACGGGCGCCGACGACGGCGGCGTCTCTTCGTCGTCGTCACGTTTTTCTTCATCGTCGTGTTCGGCGGACTCTTCGCCATGCTGGCGCAGAGCTACACGCCGCACCACTGACCCCTTCGCCCCCGCGTCACGCGGTCAGGACGCGGAGCTTGCGTGCCGCGCCGGGCCGCGCGCCGCCGATGGGTCGGGCGGGTGGCGGCAGCGGGGGGCCCCACGTCGCGAATTCTGCGGGAAGCGGCCCGGGAAGGGTGGGCTGCGCCGTGCGCTCGAGGAGCTGGAAGTCGTGCTCCGCGACGAGATCGGGCGGCCCACCACCCGCGGCGCCGCCCCCAGCCAGCCACGTTCGTACGGTCTGGACGTTTCGCGTCAGGACGCCGTGCTGCGGATCGCGACGCATGGCCTCCTCGAAGCGCTCCTTCATCTTGCCGAAGTCGCCTCGCCGGGCTGCGATGCACGCGAGGTAGTTGAGCGCGAGGCCGGGCGCCGGGTACCGGAGGTCGAGCGCGCGCCTCACGTGGTGCTCGGCCTGGTCGAGGACGCCGTCGCGGTAGTAGGCGCCGCCGAGGTCCATGTGCGCGGCGTGATGGTCCCCGAGGCGGTCGAGGATCGCCCGGTACTCATCGACTCCCTCGTGAAATCCATCGCGCAGGCCCTTGTTGCGCAAAAACCACTCTCGGAAGAGCTCCGTATCCTCGTCGCTGGCGTCGAAGGTGGTCTTGAGCTCCTGAAAGTCCCGCTCGAAGTAGAACTCAGCGTCGAGCCACCCCGCCTTCACGGCCTCGTCGTAATCCCGGGTCCCGGGGTACACCGACAGGCAGGAGAAGATGTACTGATGCGGCTTCGCGCGCTCGAGAAAGCGCAGCGTCTCTTCGAACGTCTCGCGAGTGTCGCCCCGATTTCCGAGCATCATGTAGTAGCGAAGTTTGATGCCGTACTTCTTGGCGAGCTCGGTCGACGCCACGATCTCGTCGACGGTGATCTTCTTGTCGATGGCATCCAGGATCTTCTGAGAGCCGGACTCGACGCCAAGACTGAGCCGCTGGCAGCCGGCGAGACGCATTTCGCGGAGTAGCTCCTCGCTCAAGACGTCCACGCGCGTGTCGCAGCTCCACAGGAAGCCGAGATCGCGTTCGCGCATCCCCTGGCAGAGGGCGATCACCCGCTTGCGGTTGGTCGTGAACGTGTCGTCCTTGATCTGGATCATCTTGACGGGAACGCGCGCGATGGCCTTCTCGAGCGCATCGAGCACGTACGTCACCGACTGGGCGCGGTAGCTACGACCCCAGCTGGCTTCGGCGCCGCAGAACGTGCACCGCCAGGGGCAACCACGCGAGGTCATCACAATGTGCGTATCGAAGTAATCGTGGGGTGACGCGAGGGCGTCGAGGTCCTCGATCGCGGATCGCTCGGGGCCCATCTCCACGCCGCCCGGGACGCGGTAGGCCGTTCCCGCGATGCCGGCGGTCGCCTCCCCCCGGGCGAGCCGTTCGAGGAGGTCCAGGAAGGTCTGCTCGCTCTCACCGACCGCCACCGTGTCGATGTCCGGGTGGTGCGTCAGCATCTCGCGCGCGAAGGGCGTCGCGTGCGGGCCGCCTACGACGACGTGCGCCTTCGGGCGCAGGCGCTTGATCTCGCGCGCAACGAGGGCGACTCCCCGTCTGTTCGCGGTCCAGCACGACAGGCCGTAGACCTCGGCGTCGAGATCGCGAAGGACTTCGGTCACTCTCGTCCACGAGAAGCCGGACAGGTTGAACACCTTCACCTGATGTCCCGCCCGAAGGGCCTGCGCCCCGAGCGCGAAGAGCCCGTACGGCGTCTGGAAAAAGTCCCCGTCCAGATCGCCCTCGGCGTACTCGGCCGGCGGCCCCTCCCCGTTCATGTCGGCGAGTTCGTCGCGCGCGGGGACCTTCCACGGGGGCGGATAGAGGAGGGCGACTCGCATGACCGGGGGGCTAGAGGTCGGATTCTAGCTCGTTGGCGGGCGAATGTGCCCCACGTGCTACGAGCCTCTCCCTGGAGCCACCATGACGACCCGATCCGCAATCCTTCTCGGCGCGAGCGGCCTCGTGGGCGGCCACCTTCTGCGGCTGCTTGCGAGCGACCCCGCCTACTCGGCGATCAAGGCCTTCACCCGACGTCCGCTCGAGCTGTCGCGCGGCACCGTGCACGAAATGCTGGTCGACTTCGATCGGCCCGAGACCTACCGCGCCCATCTCGCCGGAGTCGATGACGTCTTCTGCTGTCTCGGAACGACCATCAAAGCAGCGGGGTCACAGGAAGCGTTCCGCAAGGTGGACTTCGATGCCCCCGTTGCCGTCGCACGCGAGAGCCGCACCGCCGGCGCCGGGCAGTACCTCATCGTGACGGCCGTGGGGTCGGACGCGCGGAGTCGGGTCTTCTACAACCGGGTCAAGGGGGAAGCGGAAGACGCGTTGCGCGCGCTCGAATTCCCGCGCGGCCTGAAGCTCTTTCACCCATCGCTGCTTCTGGGCGAGCGGACCGAAGCGCGCCGCGGTGAGCACGCAGCCGCGTTGCTGATGCGCGCCACCCGCCCGCTCTTTGCGGGACCGCTCGCGCGGTACCGAGCGATAGACGCGCTCGACGTAGCTCGCGCCATGCACGCCGCGGCCAGCCGCGACCCGGGGGGAGTCCACGTGTACGAAGGTGAGCGTTTGTTTGCGCTCGCCCGCGAGGCTCCGAAGCCCTCGGCGCCTACGAGAGATGCGCGCCTAGAGGACGCGTAACCGAGGGGAGCGGAAGGCGTATCATCCTCTGACGGAGGACGACCGTGCGAGGCTCCCGATACTGTTTCCGTGGTGCGATGATGGTGCTTCTAGGGCTTTCCGGGGCAGCATGCCGGCCATCCTCGGCGTTGCCGACGGCCCCGCTTGATCCGCAAGCGGCGCGGGTCGATCCTCCGAGCGGTGGCGGCCCCGCGAGCTCAGCTCTCCCGGCCGGCGCAGCGAACACAAAGGAATCCACGCCCGTGAGTCGAAACGCGTACACCAAGCCTTCTCCGCCGGAGCTCAAGCGCAAGCTCACCCCTATCCAGTACGAGGTGACGCAGAACGACGCCACGGAGCCGCCCTTCCACAACGAGTTCTGGGACAATCACGCGGCGGGCATCTACGTCGACATCGCCACGGGTGAACCGCTTTTCAGCTCGCTCGACAAGTTCGAGTCGGGAACGGGCTGGCCGAGCTTCGTGCGCCCGATCGAGGACGGGCACGTGGTCTCGAAGACGGACAGGACGTTCGGAATGGCGCGGACGGAGGTCCGCTCGAGCACCGGCGATTCCCATCTGGGGCATGTCTTCGACGACGGGCCCGCGCCGACCGGCCTCCGCTATTGCATCAACTCTGCTTCTCTGCGCTTCATCCCCGTCGATCGACTCGCGACCGAGGGATATGCCGCGTATGCGCAGCGGTTTGCCGGTGCGTCGGCGTCTCCGCCGCCTGCGGCGACCGTCAACGCGTGCGCCGCCCCGAAGCCCGGCGAGCCGCCCGGTTGCGAGGCGACCCTCGACACGGCCCTTCTCGGCGGCAGTCGCCGTACGAAAGCGGCGCTCGCACAGGTCGCCGGTGTGCTCGAAGCGGAAGCGGGCAAGGCCGACCGGACGGACGCCATCCGGGTCGTGTTCGACCCGAAGCAGATCGCCTACGGTGACCTACTCGACAAGTGGGCCTCCCTCGAGGCGGCCGATGGGCCGACGCACCGTGTGGTCTTCGTCACCTCCGACGACCAGCGTCACGTGGCCGAGCAGTGGAAGACGCGGGCGACCGGTGACGCCGCGCGCGCGAGGAGCGTCGTCGTTCGAACGGGCGACGCCGGCTCCTTCACACCCGCCAGCGATTGACGCGACAATCGCCTCACTGGCAGGCAGAGACCAGCTCGGACGGAAGCATCGCGAGGACCGCCTGGCAGCTCGACTGATCGTTGTTCTCGGCAATCGTCGTGCATGACGCGGCCTCGGTGGGATCGACACTCGCGATCAGGCTGCAGCATGTCATCAGGCCCGCGCAGCTGCCGCCGCTCGCTGTCCCGCCTTCGCCGGTCATCGTGCCGCTGCTGCTACCCCCACCGCCACAATCGGACGAGCACTTCTGCCCTTCGCAGTTGAACACGGGATCCTCGCACGTCGTGCAGCTGCTGTTCGCGCACATGGCGAGCTGCGAGCCGCACATCATCTGGATGCAGCTCACGCACGTCGCGGAATAGCCTCCGAGGACCACCGACTCCGCACATTCCCAGTCGGCACCGTCGAAAAGACTGGAACCGCCGCTCGACGACCCTCCGTCGTCCGAGGATCCGCCCTCGTCGCCGGAGCCCCCACCGTTACTCCCGCCGCCACTCGCCCCGCCGCTGCCCCCTCCGCCGTTACTCCCTCCACCGCTACCGCCACCGCCGCTGCTGCCGCCGTTCGACCCGCCGATGGTGGTCCCCGGTGAACCACCGCACGCGCCAATCATCGTCGCCAAGATGGCCGCGCACACGCCCGCATTCCGCATCGTCGCCTCCCTGCCAGCTGCCAGCTGCAAGTGGCCCAGTATCGCTGAAGCGTTCTGGCGCTGCAACGCACACACCGGTACCTTCCCCGGGCCATGTCCTTCTCGAGCGGACGTCGCGATCTCACTCGGCCCATCGCCGCAGCCGTCGCGGTCTTCGGCGTGGCAGCCGGCACCGGATGCACCCGGACGTCGCCTCCGCCGCAATCGCCCGGGGCTGCGAGCACCGCCACTCCATCGTCCAACCGCTCTGCCGATCGCACGGCTCGGACCTACGGGTGGGTCTCCATCTCGGTCGGCGCCGAGGCGGCCGTGCTGACCGCCATCACATCGGTGATGATGCTGCACGAGCAAAGCGTGCGTGATGGCAACTGCGATGCTCAAAAGGTGTGCTCGCTGGCCGGTGTCAGCGCCAACTCGTCGCTTGCCCAGCTGGGGGGATGGAACGCGGCCGCGTGGATCGTGGCGTCGGCGGGCCTCGGGGTCGGCGGCTACCTTCTCTGGAGTCACCCCGGGGACAACGGGGCACGCGTCGACGTCGCAGTGGACCCCGTCGGCACGGGCATGGGCCTCGGGCTCCGGAGCGCGTTCTGATGCGGCCGTTCGGAACCCCGGCCATCCTTGCCGTCCCGGCCGCGCTCGGGAGCTGCCTCGTCGTCACGGGCAGCACGGACGGATACACGCTCTCGAACACCGGAAGCGACGGGGGCGCGTGCGAAGGAGGCGCCTCGTGCGGGAACCCGGCGCTCGAGTGCCTCTCGGCGGCGGACTGCACGAGCGACGCCGGTCCCCAGGTGTGTTGCTTCGCCCCCACGACGGCAGGCTCGGCCTGCGGCCCCGCGCCGTGCGCGGGATCGCCCGCGGTGCAACTGTGCAAGGGGAACACGGAGTGCGGCAGCGAGTCATGCGTCCTCCAGAGTTGCGCGTTCGGCGGCACCACGGTCACAATCCAGGCCTGCGGCAACGTCCTCGTCTGCTCGCCCCTTTGAACCAGCCACATGGTCATTCCGCTCACCCTCCGCCTGGTGCACGCCATCGTCCGGCGACGACGCAGGATCCACGGTCCCATGCGCCCCTCGTGGGACGACCGCTTCGAGACCTGGGCGACGCTGTTGCACCACTACGCGAAGCGCTCCCTCCTCCTGCCGTTGTCGGTGCAACGCCGCGCCATGAGCGGGGTGATGCCCGGGCGAGATGCCCCGGAGGTTCGTTACGAGCGCGTCGACGCCCAAGGCGTCCGGTGCGAGTGGTTCGATCCGGCGGGCTGCGACCCGTCGCACGTTCTCATGTACCTGCACGGGGGCGGGTACTGCCTCGGATCCATCGACTCGCATCGAGACCCGATCGGGCGGCTGTGTACGGCTGCGAAGGTGCGCGGCTTCGTCCCGGATTACCGGCTCGCGCCGGAGCACCCGTTCCCTGCGCAGCTCGACGACGCCCTTGCGAGTTACCGATGGCTCCTCGACCGCGGCGTTCAGCCGTCGCGCATCGTCCTCGCCGGAGAATCGGCGGGGGCCGGACTCGTGCTGTCGCTTCTCGTGGCGCTGCGCGACTCCGGGGCCCCCCTGCCCGCCGGTGCCGTGTGCGTTTCCCCGTGGGTCGACCTCGAGGTCACGGGCCAGTCGATGGAGACGAACGCACGGTTCGATTACGTGACTCGACAGGTGCTTCGCCGGTACGCGCGCTACTTCGTGCCGACCGGAGACACGCGTAACCCCCTGGCCGCCCCCATCCACGCCGATCTCCGCGGGCTGCCACCGCTGCTCGTACTCGCAGGAGAAGCCGAGACGCTACTCGATGACGCGCGGCGTATCGCGGCCAGGGCGCGCGAAGCCGGCGTGGACGTCAGGCTCGAGATCGAGCCCGACATGATCCACGCCTGGCCCCTCTTCGCGAGCGCCTTTCCTCGCGCCCAGCGGACGATCGAGGAGATGGCGGCGTTCGTTCGTTCCCGCCTCGACGGCGAAAGCGCGAACGCCCGCGTCGCCGGACCCTCGGTCACACGCGCTTGAACCACCCCTGCATCGTCTGCGCGAACATCATGTCTCCCGTCAGCTTCAGCTTGCCGCTGAAGAACGCCTGCATCCCGTCCAGCTTGTTCGAGACGAGGCGTAGAAAGTCAGGGAACGCGAGCGCTAGCGTCACACGAGCCGGACCCCCGGCGCCCTTGACGACCTCGCATTTGCCACCGGCCACCTTGAGCTGAAAGGTGTGAACCGCGTCGGGGGCCTTCACGTCGTACTGGATGACGACGGACTCCGAACCGGCCTTCTCGGGGAGGAACGCGTCCCTCATGCCGTCGAACACCTGCTGACAGGTTGCCTCGTACTTGCCTTCGAGCGCCTTGTTGATCTCGTCGTCGGACCTGCCCTCCACGGCCTTGCCGAGGTCTGCGGGTCCCGTGATGTTCATTTCCGCCATGATGGTCTCCGTCGTGCGTTGGTTGTCGTTATCCCCGCGCGAACGTAGGGCCTAGCACAGGGCGCCGCCCGTCGACGCGTCTCGTCGGCGGCACGAGGGGTCAGAACGTGCACACGGGGCACACGGCGCCGGGCTCGCCGCCGTCCAGGATCGTCAACGTGCACGAGGTCGCGGGAGTGCCGCATGTGTTCTGGCAGACGGCTGCGGGCAATGCGCCGTCCGGACCGGCCGCGGCGTCCGGATCGGAGAGGGGACGCGACTCGCTCGCGTCGAAATCGCATGTCCAGTTCGTGGCCGCGATCGTCGGGCTGCATGCCGAGCTGCCCGTGGCGGCTGCGACCAAGACGAGGGACGCGACGCGACTCGGAGCCGTGCCCGGCCCCGAGAGGTGCTTGAGACTCAGTCTTGCCTGCCGAGGCGACACGGATGGGACATAATCCTCCGGACGGGGTCATCAATCCATGACGCCTACGAGAAACCACGGCCAGCACACCTTTCGCGTCGCGCACGCGCTGCACCTCATGGAGGTCGTCAAGCTCTGGAACGTGAGCGGCGACGAGCTCCTCGAGGGCAGCGGCCTGAGCCGCGAGGCGCTCGCCGAGCCGCGCGGTCAACTGCCCGTGCCGACTCTGATGGACCTGCTCGAGCGTGCTCGACGTCTGACTGGCGAACCCGCGATAGGCCTCTATACCGGCCTCCACACCCGGGCGACTCTCTACGGTCATCTGGGATTCGCGGTGATGAGCGCCGGGACCATACGAGAAGCCATCGAAGTTTCGATTCGCTTCGGTCCCATCGTGACGACCGCGCTCACCGTTCGCTTCCGCGAGGAGAGGCGCGTCGCGTCTTTGATCGTCGACGAGCACGCCGATTTCGGCAGTGCCCGCGACATCGTGATCCTGTCGACCCTCGTCTCACTCTGGCAAATCAGCCGCTCGCTCACGGCGCGAGAGCTGACGACCACCACCGCCGAGTTCGCGCTGCCGGAACCAAGCTACAGCCCCCGGCTCGTGGTTGCCGGGCTGAGGATGCGCTTCGGGCGGCCTGTGCATCGCCTCACGTTCGACTCCCGGAGTCTCGACCTCCCGTACACCATGCCCGACCCTCTGGCCCTGCAGCTTGCAAGCGAGCAGTGCCAGCGAGAGCTCGACTCCCTGGGCCTCAATGCAGGGTTGACCGAACGTGTGCGCGCTCTCGTCTCGAAACCCGGGGGCGGCTTTCGTGGTCTCGAGGAGGTCGCAGCGGCCATGCACCGGTCCGTGCGCACCCTCAAGCGACAGCTCGGCGCCGAGGGGGCCAGCTTCTCGGCACTGCGCGACCGAGCGTTGTGCGAGCGCGCGATGTACCTCCTCAGGTCGGCCGACCGGTCGCTGGCCGAGATCGCGACGCAAGTCGGCTACTCGAACGTGACCAACTTCGAACGCGCCTTCCAGCGGTGGACGGGCATCACGCCGGCCGAATACCGGCGAACGCAGCCTCGCTCGGCCGACCACGGCGCCACTCTTCCGTCCTCCCAATGAGGCGGCGCTGTCGGCAGTGGCCTGCGTCGGCCGCAACGCGGCTTTGTGGGCGCAGCAGGACTTGAATCGCCGTCAGAGGGGGCCGAAAACACTCAAATTCCCGCGCAACCCCACGAAACCAATCAAACGAAGAGCCCCGCCGCGGGGATTGGCGAGGATTCGCATGGGCCGGGGGCTGATCTAGCACGCGCCGTGAAGCTCGCGGCAGAGGCGGGCGAATGGGCCATTGTTGCCGCACTGGCGAGGCAACTCGATCTGCTCGCCAAGCAACAGGGTGCGAACGCGATCCGGGTGCTGCCGGGGGGCAAGGGCGTCGGCTGATCGCGTTGCGCGCGGCGGGTGGTCCGCGCAAACTCCTGCTCTGTGACTAGCTCCTCTCACTGCGGCAACTCGAACGGCCTGGACCCCTCTCACAGGTCCAAGCCGCCGGGTGCCCGCGCACGAGCTGGTCCCAGGAGCGCACTCTCCATGGACCGTTGGACAAAAGTACCGCGTAGAGCCCCTGTCGGCCAGAATCAATCCGACCGTCGTCACCTCGGTACGCCGCCGCGCAAGCGCCGCGGAGCTCGAGATGACGATGCGGTGGGTCGAGGCGCACCCCTGGCGCCGACCAGAGCTCACGCCGCTGCCGGTGTTCGCCAGCTCGCCGCCGCCTCGACTGGACACCGCGCCCGTGCGACGCGTGTGCGCCTCCGCCGCCCGCCTGCCCCGCCGCCTCCGCGCCCCCCGCTGCGCCTCCCGAGTCGCCGGCCCGACCGCGTCGAGGGCGGAGCCGACAAATAGCCCAGCAGGGCCACCACGCCGACAGGCTGGCTGCGCCACCGCGCGCCCCGCCGAGAGAGTCGCGCGATGACGACCGTCCCGGTCGCTGGTCCCCCCGCCGCCGACACCATCTTGGATGTTGCGCTCCGCTACCTCCAAGAAGGGATCGCCGTCATCCCGGTCCCCTTCCGCAGCAAGGCGCCTGTCATCGCGGATTGGCCGAACATCGTCATCACCGTCGAGAACGCGCCCGAATACTTCGACGGCCCGTCGATGAACATCGGTGCGAAGTTGGGAACGCCGTCCGGCAACCTCCAGGACATCGACCTCGATTGTGCGGAGACCATGTCTCTTGCACCTCACTACTTGCCCCCAACAAGAACGTTCGGCAGAGCGACGAAGCCACAATCGCACTGGATCTACCGAGCGCCGGATCTTGGGGACCAACGCACCAGGAAGTTCTCCGACCCTGTGACAAAGAAGTGCATGGTCGAGCTGCGATCGACCGGCGGACAGACAATCTTCCCGGGCTCGGTCCACGAATGCGGCGAGCCAATCGAGGATGACGTGCCTGGGGCAGCGGTCGCCGCACAGCCCCGTGTGGTGCTTGAGCAGGACGTCGGCAAGCTTGCAGCGGCGGCGCTGCTGCTTCGCTATTCGCCCGGATGCCTCGACGAACAGGACGGGACGAACGCCCTCGCTGCGGGGCTGCTCTCGGATGGCTGGCCCATCGACCGCGTGCGGGAGTTCGTAACGCCGATCGCAACGGCATGGGAGTGGGGCAGCTCCCTGTCGGAAGATGTGACGGCCGATCCCACCGCATGGGGTCGCCTCGGCGACATTTTATCCATTGACGACAAGCGTCGGACGAAGATCGTCGACAAGGTTCGTGAGTGGCTTGGCCTTCCTGCCCTTCGGCGCTCTGCGACGCGCAACGCTTCGCGAGACGAAGACAGCACGGAACTCGACGGGGGAGGGCCGGAGGAGGAGGCGCCTCGGCTCAAAGCGATCGCCATAGAGGTTCGGTACACACTTGCCCGCGCCTGGATCGCGAACTACCAACCAGCGATCAGCGGGCAGTCGGGCCACAAGAGGACGTTCGGTGCAGCGATCGAAGTTGTTCGACGTTTTGCCCTCGGTGCTGACCTCGGTCTGAAACTGCTTCTTGAGGGGTACAACGACCGCTGCCAGCCACCGTGGAGCGAAGCCGAGCTGCGCCACAAGGTGGATGACGCCTTCACGAAGGATGAGGTGCCCTGGGGGTCGTCTCTTCTTCGCATCGAAGGCACTGGAACCGATCAGAGCGACAGGCGGCCCGTAATCATTGTCGCGCCGGACATCCACGTGGTCGTCAAGGAGGCAGTCGAGGCGCTCCGAGAAGACGTCGACTTGTACGTTCGCGCGGGGAAGCTCGTGCACGTTGTCCCCATCTCTTTCGATGAGGAGGAGGGCGGACTGAAGGCCGGCACGCCGATCATTCGGGACATGCCGTGCGAGATTGTGCAACTCCACCTCTCGCAGTACGCGCGGTTCTTGCGGCTCAACAAGAAAAGTTTTCAACCGTGTATGCCGCCGGAGCACGTCGCCCGCACGGTGTGCGCGCTCGGCGAGTGGGCGAGACTGCGCCCCCTGCTCGGCATCGTTGAGGCGCCGATCATGCTGCGCGATGGGAGCATCCTACAGACGCAGGGTTACCATGTGGCGACCGGCCTGCTCTACGCGCCGTCGTGTGTCTTTCCGTCGATGCCTGTCGCGCCAACGCTAAACGACGCGCAGGCCGCGCTCGCGCGACTAGCTTTCCCCTACGTGGACTTCCCGTTCGAGAACGAAGCTCAGCGACTCGTCCCGATCGCGAACACGATGACCATCTTGTGCCGTCCCGCGATCGTCGGCCACGTGCCGGGGTTTCTTTACGACGCGCCGATGCCTGGCGCCGGCAAGAGCCTCATCACCGACGCGGTCTCGATTCAGTGCAGCGGGCGGGAGTGCCCTCGGTCGAGCTACCCCGTTGACCACGGGGCGACCAACGACACAGAAATGGTGAAGCTGCTCACCGGCTACGCGGCTGCAGGGGTGGGGTACTTCTCCTTCGACAACATCCCCCCCACCACGCCCATCGGCGGCGGCCCGCTGGACAAGGCGATGACTGCGCGGTTGGTGCAGTTCCGCCAGCTCGGACAATCCAAGCGCAACGAGACGTATCGATGGATCTCGGTCGTGATGGGGACAGTCAACAACCCTAGCTTCTCGGACGACGGAGCGGCCCGCCGCTGGCTACATGGCCGGATTGTCCCAAAAGAGGAGGCGCCGGATTGACGCGACCCCGCGAAATTCCGTGTTCAGCCGAACCTGCTCGACTACGTGCGCGCGAATCGGGCACAACTCGTGATCGACGCGCTGACCATCCCCTACGCATACGTCCTAGCTGGCCGACCCAAGCAAAAAGTGAATCATTGGGGCTCGTTCGACGCGTGGACGGCTCTCATCGCATCGTCGCTCGCGTGGTGCAGCGGCGTCGACGTGACCGGCGCACGAGTCGTGCAGTCGGCGAGCCCGCAGACGAGCGCACTGATCCGCCTCATCCACGAGTGGCGAACATCGTTCGGCGCAAAGGAGCTTCTCTCTCGCGAGATCGTCGACATCGCGTACGACGGTGCGCGGATATTCGACCGCGACCAGGCTACGCGGGTTCGCTTCGGGCGACTTGTCGCTGCCATGGAAGAGTTGTCGCCGCCGCCGCAAGGCACGGATCGAGTCCACCCGCTTCGCTTCGGCAAGGCGCTAGAACGCTACCGGGAGCGTGTTGTCGAGGGCGGCCTACGTCTGATGGCACGATTCGACGACCACGAGAAGCTTCAGCGCTGGCGGGTAGAGAGCGTGTCGGTTGGCGGTCCCGCTGCGTCCAGCGTGGCCGTTGCAATCGAAGAAGATCCGTTCTGTTGATGACCACCATGTTCGGAAGAATGGGCGCAAACTAACTACACGAGCCACCGACCTGGTGCATCTTGAGGACGCGCGCAAGCGTTCGGGATGCCAGACACCGCAGTCGACCATGAGAACCACTCCCCGCAAGCGGGATCAATGAGTCCGCTATCTTACGCTGCGCATGCGGGGAGTGGCGGGGAGTGCCTATGCCGGCCCCACGTGGTGATTGCTTGTTCGTACCACTCCTTCTTCGACTCCGACAGGACCATACGGATCAAACGATATTTCCCTATATAAATACACCTAATATTTTCTTGTCCCCTTGGTCCCCTTGACGTGATCTGTGGTCCCAAATGCTTGAAACTCATTAGAGTATCAAGGGACCCTTGAAGTGTCCCCTTGATGATCCCTTGATGATCCCTTGATCCCCTTGATCTTGCGAAGTCCACACTCACAAGCTGGCACACTAACATACCCCCCCGGGCAGACTGCGCAGCAGCGAGCTGGGCCTCGTCGTGCTTAGACACACCCTGCGCAGCCCGTACATCGCCATCGAGTTCGAGGAGGTCGCCTAGCCATGGGGCAGCAAGTCTAAGTTCACCGAGCTGCACGCGTCGTCTTCGCCACGCCGGTCCGCACCGGCTGACACCAGCGGGCCCCTGCGCCGGGCCGCGCTGCTCCCCCGCCAGCGGCGGCGCCCACCAGCATCGGTTTTTGCCACGTCGCCCGCTTCTTGCTTGGGCGCCGCCGTGTCCATCGGCTCGCGGGCGCGGGGGCCTGTCCATGTCTGGATGTCGGCGTTAGGTTGGCACCCGAACGATGCCCAGCCGTTTGGCGCGCGTATGCATTCGATTGTCGCTGGTGCGAAAGCAGCGAATCCGCGCCGCAGCGACGGCAGCGGGGCTCCCGGTGAGCAAGTGGGTCCAGCGCGCACTCAGCCGCCGCGCCGCAGCGCCCGCCTTCGAGCCGCTCGACGAGCGAAAGGTCGCCGCGCGAACGGATTCGTGCGTCTCGACTTCCGCACCCAGCCGCCGGTCCGGCGAGAGGTGGTGGCCACGCTGCGCGAGCGGGTGACGCGAGCGACCAAGCGGGGTGCTGCGCCGCACGGCACGTCGAGGAAGAGAACGGGTTGACGCTCGATGCCCACACGCCTGCCCCGCATGTCGGTCACCGTCACGAAGTCGATCCTCGAACAGATCGAGGCTGCGGCGGCAGCCGAGCACATAAGCGTCTCTCAGTGGATGGGTCGCGCGGCTCGCCTGCGTCTCGGAGTCTCTAAGTTCAACTCGGCGCCGTCATCGCCGGCGACGTGCGCGGGTACGGGCTCGCATACAGCGTCCTGCTCCGCCGGTGCAGCACCGACGAGTGCCGGTGCTGCACCAACAGAGGGAGACCGTCTTCCCAGGCGCGCGTTCAAGCGCCATCGTGATCGGCGGAGGAGACACTCGCCATGACAAATTCAGAAGTTGCGCAACTGCTTGGCACGGACGAGGAGAGCGTCGAGGCCATCGTCGATGAGCTGGGACTCGAGAACAATCTGATCGCGGTCGATGACCTGGACGAGATTGACGACCTGCTCGAACCCGAAGACGAAGAGGAGGACTGAGCGTGGTGTGGCCGGGCGATCCTCTCACGGCGCGACTCGGCGAGGTAGCGCTGTTGCACGCGAGTCAGCGCGGTAAGGGCCTGCGCCTCCGGCCGCTGGTGCCCGTCCCTCCTCGTGGTGACTGGATTGGGCGTTCGCCTCACGCGTGAGCGGCTCGTCGCGGCAGGCGTGCTCGCACCGCCCACGCGAGGGGCCAGTTGCAGGTTGCAGGGAGGCGTGACGAAGCGCATCGCGGGCGCCGCCGTCGCGGTGGAGCTGGGGGCGGACCCGGCGTCCGTCGGGCTCCCGAACGGACGCCCGCGAAGCATTGCCAGTCAGTCGTGGCCGCGAACGACGTGATGAGGCTGAAGAACGGGCATGGATTCGATGGGCCCCCCCTGGGGACGCGACCGTTCCACATATGCGACAACCTCTAGGAAGTGCAGCAGCGCGGCTCGTGCGAGACGGACTGTTCGGATGCCGGTTCCTCGGAAGACTTCCAGCCTGTGGTGCTCGATTGCCGCGCTCGGCCGAGGGTCGCCCGGCGCGATGTCGTGCAGGACGATGAACCGATGCGTGCCCGCGTTTCGCGCGCGCGCCTCGGCGTGTAGGAGCCCCGGCAACGAGCCCTCCTGCGACCCGGTCGAGAGGTCGGTGGCGATTTCGGCGAGCGCAATCAGTGCGGGGTTTCCGCCATGAATGGCCTTCGCCAGCGCGGGCCTCCAGCGCGGTTGCTTGGGCTTCTCGCGCCAGAACCGGCGGAAGCTGACATCTGGCGGCTTCTCTCCCACCGAAAGGAGATCGTTGAGGGCCACCGCGATCTTGTCGAGCAGGTCGAGAGCCGCTCTCTGGGCGAGCACGAGCCGAGATGGCGCTGCCCCATAGACCGCGTAATCCAACGTATCGAAGTACAACCCCGTGTCCGGCGGCGCGCCCCTCGCTTTGGACAGTCCCTGAAAGAGGAGTTCTCGGGCGACGAGGTAGTCGGCCTTCATCACGTTGAACATCGCGAAGAGCGGCGGGACCTGCGCGCCGGCGGAGGTCTCTTCGGTAATGCCCCTGATGTGGGCGTCATCCCACCGCCGCCGATCGTGCCCGAGGCCCTCCATGATCGGCGAGAGCAGGAGCCTGTTCTCGGCGACGAAGCGTTCGTAGGCCGAGGGCCTCTTGCCGAGCTCCTGCCTCGCGATTCCGCCCGCTTTGCTTCGGAGCCGCTCGAACCTTCGGGCCGCCTGAGTGCCGGCGAACCTGACGACGGTCTCGCGGTTGCTCTTCGCGTGATGCGCCAATCGGAGCGCGACGTCGATCAAATGCGGCTTGTGCCCGAGAATCGCGGTCGAGGAGACTCGGAACAGCACCCGGGCGGCGCAACCCGACGCGACGCCATTCTGCGGATAAATCTTGAGAGCCTCCTGGTAGGCTTCGAAGGCTTCGATCCAGCGATGGGCGCCGTCCAGGCTGTTGCCGAGGTTCGTCATCGCTTGGGAGGCGAGCGCCGGATCGTCATGTCCGAGGCAATTCGCCGCCTGCCCATAAAGCACGCGTGCTCGACTGCGGCGGTCCGCCGTATGGAGATACCAGTCGGGAGTCGGGGTCCCGTCCAGCTTCGCCTGGACGACAAGCGCGTTGGCGAGGTTGTAGGCCAATCCGCCGTTGTCCGGAAAGCGCCCATGAAGCCGAGAGAAGACGTCAGTTGCCTCTGCGACGGAGGCCACATCACGCGCTGCGGCCCCCGCATCGCAAAGAATCGTCGCGCGAAGTTGGAGCCAGTTGGCACCCTTGTCTCGAATCTCACGAGCAGCCTCTAGGGCAGCGGGAGGGTCTTCGTTCATCAGGGACGTCAACCGCTCCAGGGCGCGAACAAGCTCGGTATGATTGAATGTGGAGTCGCCGGTTCTATTGCTCATTGGTGGGTGCAAGCAGCTCATCGAGCTCGCGGCCTCCAACCGCATACACGTGGGCCACCTGGTTGCGACGAGTTTCCTCACGGACAGAACGACGGTCGGACACGCAACGTCGTCAGAAACGCGAGCGTCGGCTCCAGCCTCTTTCGCCAGCTCGACGGCGGAGATCCGCCCGGAGGTCGCGTACGGAACGGACACGTTCGCCGAAGGGTTGGGGTAGGGGTAAGGGTGGCTACTCTACCGGCGCTCATGGGGCGTCCCTGTTCGCGACTTCGCTGATCGCCGACGCAATCGTATCGGCCGCCTTCGCGGTACTGACCTCGATGGCCTCGGCGAGGCTCATGCCCTGGTCCTTGCTGTATTTGAGTCCGTACAACAGACCGTTGGTCGCACTCGCCAATCGATCGATCGCAGCGGCGACGTTCAGCACCGCGTTTACCATCGGGTCGGCGCTGTGTTCCTCAGGTTCCCAATCGCTCATGGTGTGGCCTCCTCTGCCGACCTCACCACGTCCCGCGCAGCGGTGAAAGAGGGAGAGGCCCGCCTGCGCGGCCGGACGCTACACTTTCGCGCCGCACTGTCGGAGCAGGTCGCGCATGATCTCCTGCAAGGCGAGCGTCATTTGCGCGCTGTCTCGCGGCGCTCCGCTCACAACTGCCTTGATCTCGTCGTCATCGAGATCGGCAGCAGCAAAGAGAACTTCGTCTCCAATCGGGTACCGAATATCCAGCAACTTCGCGTTGTCGCTTGGGGTCTCGATCTCGCTGAATGTCACGCGGTCCGAGCGGTCCTGGAGCACGTCCAGGCCCTTTATCGCGTCCTTGGTGGAATAGCAGAGGTGGAAAGCGATCCGGTCCCGCCAGCGAATAGAGGCGTTCGCCACCCATCGCCGACGTATCTCGTCGAGGCGAATCCACGGCGCCGTGTCCTGGAGCGCTCCCTCGATGCCCGCTCCGCGAAGATCGCTCAACGCCTTTGCCGTCTCGCGCATCGTGCCGAAGAGGTACGTCGTGATGGTCATGACGTTGCGCGCCCTCGCGAGGGACCCCTCCGGTAGGGTTCCGTTCAGGAGCGAGAGATGCGCAAGCGACGTGAGCCTGTCGCAGCCAGCGAAGGCCCGGCACAGGTTGGCCACGATCCTCTCGTCGACGTGTCGCCTGAGCTCCGAGAGGCTGACCTGTACCTCGTGCCGGTGCTGCTCTTCGTTGAGAGAGATTCGTACTCCCCCGCCCGGATACTGGGCGATCCACCTGCCTCCGCTCATGATCGAAGGTCGAGCGTACGAAGGTCGGGGCGTCAAGGGTGCTCATAGCGTCTCAGCGCTCTCGACGATGGTCGCGGCCAGAATGGTCACGAGATACCGAGCGCCGCCGCGACACGCGCGACATGCGCGTGGGTGACCGCTCGCTCTCTCTGCCTCTTGGGGTCGGCGATCTTGGAATGCCCCGCGCGCCTCGCTGACCGCACGGGCGAATGCGCCTCCAGCCGACGCCCTCGGCGCGCATCCGCCGCACGAGCGCGATCTGTTCGTCGGTGTGCGCTCGACGAGAAGCGCCCAGGTGGTGTCCGGCACCCGCCCGGTCCTGCCCGTGATCGTCGACGACCTCGATGATCTCGCCGCGCAAAGGAGAACCGCGCCGAGGAAGGTCACGAAGGGGGCCTGATACAAAAACTGCCAGCGCCCTTCGGGGGCCATCCGGGCAGACGCTAGAAGTAGCCCACAGCCGAGTTCCGGCCATCCCTACCTGGGCAGCGCCTCGTCGCAAGCTTCGGCTGCAAGCCACCCCCGCTGCGCACATAGCTCTAGTCATCGCAGACGTAGAAGACACTTCCGCCGCATCCATCTGCATGAAACCTGAGCGGATCATTTTCTTTTCTTCTGCGGGTGCCTGCTGCCCTCTAGCTCCGCACCCACTCGAGCAGGGTGGCGTAGTCGCAGCTCCGCGGGTCGCGCAGGTACTCGACGAGGATGCCCCGCACGACGAAGCCCGCCTTGATTTGCGAGCCGAGGACGCGGTCGCGAAGCTGCCCCTTCAAGCAACGGCCGACGTACTCTTCGGGCGTCAGGCGCGCGGCGTGCTCGTGGTACCGCCAGAGGCGACCTCCTGCGACGACGCGGCGTAGACCGAGCGAGCCGCAGAGCCCGCGGAGCGCCCCGTAGAGGTCCTGGGCCACGCCCTTCCCCCAGCCGGAGGGGTCAACGTAAATGTCCGCAAGATAAAGAGTGTCGCCGCCGGGATCGTGGCGGGCGAACGTACCCTCGTCGGTGATGTCGAGCCAGGTGTGCTGAGCGAGAGGGTCGCGGTCGCGTGCGACGATGAAAGTCGAGATCGCGCCCATGGGCACCCCGCACCATTCGGCGACGAGCTGTCCCCGGGGAATCGCTCGATGTGCCCCCGGAGCTGGTCTTCGTTCCAGACGACGTTCGCTTCGACGAGCTCGGGGTAAGCCGCGTGATTCATCTCGACGAGACGAGGTACGTCCAGCGGCCGCGCCGCCCGGATGTTGACGGGGTGTTTCTGTACGGCAACCATCGGAGTGCCTCGAGCTTGGCACGGGGGACCGTTCTCGAGCTGGCACGTCACAGAGAGTTCACATCGTCGCGACGCACGCGACCCGTGGCGTTCAGCGGGCTGCTCCGCCGAACAGGATGCGCCGGGTCACGAGCGCACGAGCCCTGCGAGTTGCCCCCCGGGTAGTGGCCGGATTGAACCGGACTGACGCGCAGGTGACGTTGGCACGCGGTGTGGCTAGGTTGCCGCTAATGAGCCACTCCCCCGTTATCCACGCCCTTCAAAAAGCCATCAAGCGTATGCACGGCTGCGAATCGCGGCACCTCGAGACGGTCCACGTCCACGAGACGCATGAGGGCAAGACGGTATGGGAGGGCGACGTGGAGGTGTTCGGGATCGTGGGACACCCGAGCGCGACGATCGTCTACGCCTGGAGCGAGGCGACGACCGGCACCAAGCGCCGGTTCCTCGCGGTGCTCAGGGTGCCTACCGTGGACTCGCCCGCGAAGGCTGTCCAGGCGTCGATCTTCGCGGACGTGCAGGAACTCGAAAGGGCCAAAACGTCGCTGAATTGAGGGCCAGGTGATCCCTGGGCTCTGGCCGCACGCGATCCCTGACGACCTCCTCCCATGCGGTCGTCGAGATGAGAGGAGCGTGATGGCCGGCACGTCGGCGCAGATCACGCATTTGCGTCGAACTCGCATGAACGCCGCACGCATGGTCATCCCGAATTGAGTAAACGTCGTCTGCGTCGCGCAGCGTCATCAGCCGCGCCTCGACGACGCGGCCGACACGGCACTCTACGGTGAAGGCGAGCGTAGCTCTCCTGCTGTCGGCGGCCTCGTCCTTCAAGCGAGCCCCTCTTACCATCGCTCGCAGGGCCGACAGCTCGCTGTTCATGCGAGCGAGCGCGGCGACGGCTTCATCGCGCGCGCTCTCGGCGACGATGACCCGCTCGGCCAGCGCGGCCTCATCGGCCGGTGGTGCCCCCGACCGTCTCGAGAGGGAGCGTGGCTGCCCGCTTCCTATGGCCTCCTCGAAAGGAGCTCGCCTGGTTTCGGCCCGCTGCACGGTCCGGGCGGGTGCACGTGCGCCTCGCGAGCGCACGAGGTCGCGTCTCCGATCGCCTCGACCATGTCCCGGCACCAGGCGCTCTGGCCGCAAACGACGCACGCGAGGTGTTGGTGGACCGCCTCGTGGAACGCCACGAAGGTGGCTTGGTAGAGAAACTGCCAGCGCCCGCACAGGGCGCAGCCGCGCGCGGTGTCCTCGGGGCGAACGCGGACCATGCGCAAGCACTTCGGGCAGGGCACTTGGCCGGCTTGTCCATGCGCGGGGATTTACCACTCATCCGGACGCGTGCGGCTCAGGAGCGGCCGCGCTCGCCTATCCGATGGGAATGGAAGAAGGACGGCGACCGCACCGGTGCATCGTGGGACTATCTGCCCCATGTGGGTCCGGGCCACTGGCCGGACGGTCGGGCTGATGCGACGATCCCAGGTCACCGGACCATGACGACCGACAAGCTCGTGGCTGGCGAGTACGAATCGGCCGAGAACATTCTGCACCTATGGTTCCCGCGCCGCGTTGAACTGGCCGACGAGGAAGCGATCCGCGCGTTCTTCGATGAGGTGATGACCGAGTGGATTCGGCCACGCTCAAGCAAGCCGTACCTCCTCGTGAACTTTAGCAATCTTCACATTCGCGCGAACATGGCGGGGGTGTACGCGACGAGCATCGCCCAATTTCAGTCCATGTTGCTAGGGACCTATCGGTACGGGGTGCCCCCGACCTTTACGGGAGTCGCGGTGGCACTCGGCAACTTGCAACTGGCCGCCCCGGCGAACATCTTCCAGGACGAGCGCAGGGCGCGCGAGGCGATCCGCGCCGCGAAGGAGAGCCAGAGTGTTCTCGTTCACGATCGACAGCATCCGCACCCTGGTCGGCGCCAGTGACTTGAGTTGTCGCCACTTCGCGAAGGTGTGGTTGCGCCTCCCAGCGGGCGAGCGTACGCGCGCGCTCGGAGACGCGCACGAGTGTCGTTGCCTGCCTTCAACTTTCTCGCCGTCCGGCGAATGCGCCCACGCAACGGTCACGGTCACGAGATGCCGAGCGCCGCCGCGACGCGCGCGACGTGCGCGAGCGTGAGCAACCCGCGTCTTCAAGCGCTGGACGGGAGTGAGCCGGAGCGCGTACCGGTCCGCGCCGGCCGCACTGCCCAGCAGGCGGGCTCGCGGGTAGACTGCGCGTCGAAGTACGCGACGAGCCCCCCTGGTCAAGAAGCCCGGCGGCTGACCCCCGGGAGCGAGCGCACGAGCATGACCACCTCCTTCGCCCACGACAGCCGGCATCTGGCGGAGACGTACAATCGGGTGAGCGACAGCCAGTTCGAGGGAGGCAAGCGCCTCTTCGAGCGTCTCGGGCTCGAGGACGGTGCACGCGTCCTCGACGTGGGGTGCGGGACGGGGAGGCTGGCTCGGTGGATCGCGCAGCGGCTCGGACCACGAGGCAGCGTGGTCGGCATCGACCCGCTAGCGGAGCGCATCGACATCGCGCGCTCGAGCGGCGGCGCCGTACGGTTCGAGGTGGGGCAGGCGGAGGACCTGGGCGCCTTCGAGGACGCGACCTTCGACGCGGTCTGCATGTCGTCCGTCTTCCACTGGATCTCGGACAAGACGAAGGCCCTCGCCGAGGTCCGTCGGGTCCTCCGGTCCGGGGGACGCCTCGGAGTGACGACCTTCCCGAACGAGCTGAGGAGCGCGGGGACGATCGCCCTCGTCCTCCAGCCCATGCTGCAGCGCCTCCCCTACGCGGGGCACGTGGACCTGTCGGTCCTGACCTTCGCGAGGCGCGGTTATACGACGACCGACCTCGTGACGCTGGTCCTCGAGAGCGGGATGGAGCTGGCCGAGCTGCACGTCACGCGGCGCGTTCGGGCTCACGCGAGCGGCGCCGCGCTCGTCGACTTCCTCGACGCGAGCTCCTTCGGCAACGTCTTCCGCATCGTTCCGGAGGAGCTTCGGCCCGCGCTGCGCTCGGAGCTGGCATCGACGTTCGACGCCCGGAGGGAGCCAGAGGGCGTCGTGACCCGCGACTGGGGGGTTCTCTTCGTGGCGCGCCGGGTGTGACTGCCGGGCGTGGCTCATCGATCACGATCCTCGGCGTCGAGTGTAGGACGTCGAAGCCCCCCTCCGCTCGTCAAGCGGCGCCGAGAGCTCCCTTGCTCTCACGCGCAGTTCGGTGCGCTACGCGAATTTACGCCGATGCGGGATGCCCCGACGCATTTGGCGCCGAGGCTGCGGTGGCACACGGTGGCCCGCCTCCTTACGGTCCGACCCGAGCGATCTTTCTCTTGAGCGGTGGCACGTGGGATGCTGGGCTGAGCGAACGTGGCCTCGATTCGTCCTTTCGCCCTCGGCTTGCTGCTTGCCCCGACGTCCTTCGATTGCACCAGTAACGGGGCCGGGAGCCCAGGCGCCTCAGGCTCGTGCCCATCGATCGTCGCGGCGACGTTTGATCAGTCGTGTGTCTCAGACTTCGATTGCGTGGGCGTTGGCGAGGGCAACGTGTGCGAGTCCTGTCTGAATTGCCCCATCGTGGCGATCAACAAGCGCGCACTCCCTGCCTACCAGGCGACCATCGCGAACTCGGGTGCGAAGGTTTACGCCGGGCCGCCGTGCGGGTGTGTGGAGCTCGCCAACCCGTGCTGTCACGACGCGCAATGCTCTGTGGACGGATGCTCCGCAAGGGTGGTTGACGCAGACGTTTGCGCCGAGGCCGGAGGGGCGTGCATTGCGAGCGACGCGTTGCCCGACGCGGCGCCCACCTGCGTTCGCCTTGAATATTGCGCGCTGCCCGCCACAATGATCGGCGTTTGCTGTCCCGCGGCATCAGTCGCAGGCGGGGGCGATTAGGGGAGAAGAGCCCTCTAAGGTGCGTCAGAAACAGCAACCCGCGGGAGTGGATGCGGTGAGGTGCAAGCCCATGCACCCCGCCATGGTCGACGCCCCGATTGACCCGCAGGGATGCGTGTTCTCGCGCGAGGTCAATTCAGTAGAAGCATTCCCACGCCGCCGACGGCTCCAAGAGCTGCGAGATACAAGTGCAGTGCACGACCTGCCCGTTGTTGCACGCGGGGAAGATCGTCGTGCAGCCCAGAGGATGCGAAGCGTCGTCGCCGGCGGCGGTCGCTTCCAATGCTTGGTAGTTGGGGGCGCCAGGAGGTGCGAACGGGGTCCCCACGCACGTGGCTCCACCATCCGAGGACGCGGGGCAAACGTACGTGATCGCGTCGGGTTGACCGCAGTCCGCAACTTCCGACAAGCAACAGTACAGACCAGCGGGAGTGATTGGACCGCAACTCTGCGGACCGGGTACGGCGCAGATCGCGCTCCCAATCAGACACTGGCCGCCGGCGTCCGCGCACTCTGTGTTCGTAAGGTCGATCTGCACTGGGCAACTGGCGCAGCCGGCGTCGGTGTCTTGGACCAAGAGGGCGGGGCTATCGGCATACCCGGTTTCCATTTCCTGGACTGGGAGGTTCGGATTGACCTTCGTGACATCCTTCGAGCCGCCACCCCCAGAGGTGCAGGCGCCCAAGCCGGCCGTCAGCATGGCGAAGGCGGGCCAGGTGCGCCACATCGCCAAACCGTAGCACTGGCGAGCGTGCACGAGCGCCGCCGCGACGCGCGCGTGCGTCACCGCTCGCTCGCGCTGCGGTTCTAGGGCAAGATTCGAGCGGTGAGCACCCCGAGGCGATGCGCGTTTTACCTTCGCGTCTCGACGCCGAAGCGGAGCAAGTCGGGCAACCACGAGCTACCGAAGCACGAGCAGAGCGTCGACAATCAACGGCCCGATCTCGTGCGCCTGGCAGAGCTGCACGACCTCGCGATCGTGCGCGAGTACGCGACCCATGAGAGCACCTCGAAGCGACGAGCCACGTTCGATGCGATGATGGCCGACGCGCGGCGCCGCCAGTTCGACGCGCTGCTCGTTTGGGCGATCGACCGCTTCGGGCGCTCGCTGGAGGGAAACGTGCGCGATGTGCTGGAGCTGGAGCGGCTCGGCATTCGCGTTATGTCCTTCGCCGAGCCCTGGCTCGACACCGATCAGAAGAGCCCCGTGCGCGGGCTCCTGCTCTCCATCTTCTCGTGGATCGCGGAACAGGAACGGCTGCGACGCAGCGAGCGGACGAAGGCCGGTCTCGCCCGCGTTCGGTCGCACGGCAGCAAGTCGGGTCGGCCTATCGGTCGGCCCCGCCGCCTCGACGAGACCACGCTAGCTCGAGAACGCGGCCTGGCCGCGAGTGGTCAGTCGTCACGGCAGATCGCCGTCGCGCTGAAGCTCCCCCGGCGGACGGTGCGCCGGGCCTTGGAGGGCCAGGCGGGCCAAAACGGTGTCGCGTCGGAGCCCCCCGAAACCGTCGCAGGTTCGACCCCCGCAGCCCCGGTGGGCCACTAATGAACGGTTTGCGCCCGCCGCGATCGTCCTGGCGCTCGGCGGGGGGACCGTCGTGAAGGCCGAGGAGATCGTCGGGGCCCTCGCCTGATCCAACACGATGGCCGACGGTCGGCATGACTTCACCCAGGAGACGATTCGACAGCTAGCCACGCGGTGGGACCAGACGCCGTGGGACCGGGCGGGATGGGACGAGACGGGTCGGTGCAATAGTTCCCTCCCTCCCGGGCGCCCCAGTTGGCGGCTCCCCCCCTGGAAATGACCCGGGAATTGAACGGGCACGGGCCATGCGTACCTCTCGAAGCACGGAGGTTTAGCGTCATGAAAACGATGTTCGCTGGACTCGGTTCCTTGGTCCTTGGTCTCTCCTTGAGCACCGGCGCATTTGCCCAGGAAGAAGTTGCACCTCCCCCGCAGGATGCGCCTCAGGTGCAGCCGGGTCAGCCGGGCGCCATGCCGGATCAGATGGCTCCACCCCCTGGTCAGGCTCCGGCTCAGGGGGTCTACTCCTATCCCACGGGGCAGTGGGTCAACACGGCGGGTAACGGGTCGGTCTGGGTCCCGGCGGGGACCGCCTCGGTCGCCATCGGGGGTGCTCCCTACGCGTATCTTTATTCGCCAGGCTTCGGCTGGCGCTGGGCCGCCTCGCCGTGGGGCTGGGGCGGGTACCGCTACGGCGCGTGGGTCGGGCATCCGTGGGCATGGCGCGGCGCCGGTTGGCGCGGCGCTCCGGTCCGCGGGTACGGGCACGTCGGCTACGGCTACGGACAAGCCGGCTACGGCCACGTCGGGTACGGCCATGGCGGTGGCGGGTACGCGCATGTCGGAGGCGGCCATGGTGGTGGCGGCGGCCATGGCGGCGGCCACCGCTAGGAAAGAGAGCCGCCAAGAACGCCCAGGGGATGGACGCTGAGCATCCCGGGCATCTCTTTGCGGTGCTGCTGCGTTGGGCATTCGGGCGGCGGCGCGACGCAATTGCGTTCGCTGCAATTTCTCCCTGAATCCATCGTACGGTTCATGCGGGGAGGTATTCGCTCGGCGGCCGGGCGCACGTGCGAGTTGCCGAAGGTACGCGTGGCAACACTCCTCTGGGCGCGGGATGAGCTGATCAGCGCACGATACGGGAGCGCCTTCATGCCCACGCGTAACATAAGTCCCACCGTCACAAAAAGCCCGCATGGGCGGGGTTTCCGGGCGTCAAACAGAGACCCCCTTTTGTTCGCTGCGGCTTAGGGCACCACCGCGCCACCGTGTGTCGCGCCGGGCGGTCCACACGCGGCTCGGGAGGTCGGATCCGACGCTGCGAGCGGCGTTGGCGAGAGCGCCTGCGAACCGTCCTAGGTCGGTTCAAGTCCGAATGGCTGGACCAAGTTGCGGCGCTCCACGCCGAGCACGTCCCACGGGGCCGCGCCGACGATGGGGGAGTCCACAACGAGAAGGGGCGACGTCGGAAGTTGATCGTGTGGGGCCATGTTCGCGACGATCACGGCACTATGGGCGGGGGTTCCCCTCCTGTAGCGGTTGACGGTCATCGCGCCCTGTTGGTTGAAACTCACCACCACGCGAATTAGATGATCAGCCGTACCAGCGGCGCGTTCGGCTGCGATAGCGGCTAGGATCGGTTGCGGGGTCCTGAGCATCGCCTCAAGGATCTGAATGGTCTCCCTACGAGGCGGAACGTGGGGGTTAGGGAGAGGAGGAGGCGGGACGACGTTCGGCGGCTGGGCCATGGCCCGAGAGGCTCGCGCCGTTCCCGATCCGCCGTCAAGGCCGATGCCACTACGCCACCCTGCCGATTCTTGTCGATGGCTACCGTTCGGGTGTCGGCGGGTGCGCCAGAAACGCGTTCGTCGCCCGGCACCGGGGCCGCGTGATTCACGGGGCCGCGCAAGGGCACCCGTGCCGCGTCACTTTTGGTCGATTGTGGCGCACAATGCACCATCGACCGTCGTCGTGACGATGCCGGGCGTGCAGGAAGCCCAAGAAGCCCGCGCGAACCCGTTCCTGCCACCCACGGTGCGGTGCGCTACGCGAATTTACGCCCGTACTGGACCCGCGGACCTAGATGGCAGGGCGAGCCCGAAGCACAGGTCCTTGCGCTCACCATACGGGTTCGCCTTGGGCGTCTCTTGGGTAGCCGTCGTCGGCCGATTCCTTGAGTACCTCGAGTTGCTCTCCGTCGATAGTCTCGCGCACCGCGCGGTAGGCGATGACGTACTTGCCTTCCGAGAGTCGACGCCAGCCCATGCGCTCACGCACATACCCATTACGGGCGATGCAGCGGAACGTGAAGGACCGATGATCGGGTCCGGAGGCGATGTCCCAAGTTAGATTGTCGAGCATACGGTTGGAATGAGGGTTGACGTTCCCCATCGGCTCCATGTGCCAAAGGCGCTCCTGTTGTTGCCGGAATGACAGAGCCCCCTTTGCTTGCTGCTGCATGGCTTGCTCCGCTGCCTGATCGTCTTGCTCGAAGAGCGTGACGTCATAGATGGGGAAGTCTCCATCATTGTGAAGGATGGGGGTCAACGCGTGGGGACTTTTCCCGGGGACGACACTGTACCCAGGGCCGACGTAGAGGTAGTTACTGCCCCCAGTGCTCCACCCGTAGGAGGCGCTCGTATAGAGGCCCATCGACGCGATCCCCGTCACACCAAAGCCTCCTGCGAGGTACTTGAGCCAGCGCCTGTCGTCGCGGGCAAAGGCTCCTGCGACCACCGAGACCGCGTTGAGGACCATACCGCCGACGGCGAGGTAGATCGGACTCATGACAGCGTGAGCTAAAGCTGACCGGCTCCGCAGGTCAAGCGGCGCCGACGGGGCACGCCGAGGGTGATCATCGCCGTCATTGGCGTGGGCGGCGAAGGTGGAGCGGCTGGCGACCGCGGAGAGGATCGAGGGCGAGGGCGGGAGGTGGGGCCGGCCCTCGCGCATGGGGCGCGCCGAGATCGAGCGTGCCGAGGCGATGCGGGCAGAGGGGCGCAGCGTTCGGGCAATCGCCATCGCCATGCGCGTCCCCCGCTCGACCGTGGCACGTGCGCTCGTACCCCGTTGAACATCCGGTGGAGCCACGGGATGCTGTTCGCGTGAGTGACCACCCTTGTGACTGGCTCGATGCCGCTGGCTGGCTGCCCCTCCAGCTTGGCCTTCGGAGGGGCGCAGAATCAGGAGCGCGAGCGAATAACCATCGTCATAGGCAACCTCCTGATGATCTGTCGGGCTGAGTTCGCCGCAGAACTCGCGTACGAACGCCTTTCGTGTCCCCCTTCGCAGTCGAGCATCACGGACTCCCTGACCAGAAGTGCGGACGCGCACGCCTTCCTGGTCTCCGCTCATCTGGCGTGGGCGACGCTCAGCAGGGGCCGGCTCGGTAGCCTACTTCCGGGCCGGCCTGGGTGGGGCTACTCTGCTCCCCTTCATGGCGACGCGACCGAAGCAGGCGCAGATCGAAAACGCGTTCCTTCCTGCGCGCGAGATTGACGATGCGACGAGGTTCGCCGGCCGCAATCAACAGGTCCAGACCGTGCACCAGGCACTGATGGCCCAGGGTACGAACATCGCCATCGTTGGGAACCGCGGGATCGGAAAGTCATCGCTCGCGCGTCAGCTCGTTGCCATGGCGTCCGGGAAGACGGAGCTGCTGGACCGGCTGGGCCTCAAGTACGACGACAAGCACGATTTTCTTACGGTCTACTTTGCGTGTGGGAGCCAGACGCAGTCGCTCGACCACCTTCTTCAGCAGCTCTTGACCAACGACGAGTGCCTGAGCCGCTGGGCGTACTACGTGCCGCAAGCGATGAAGGAGATCGAAGCCTCGCCCAAGCTCAACCTCGGCTTCGTCAAGGTGGACGTGACCGCCAATGTCACGAGCGAGGCGAAGGCGGCCGTCACGCAGCATGACCTTCAGACCGTATTCACCAACGTGGTGAACGCCATCGCCAAGCAGAACCTCGCCAAGAATGGGGTGCTGATCGTCGTCGACGAGTTCGATCAGCTCGCGCACACGCGATGGGTTCGCCTCGTTCCTGAAGTCCTTGGCAACCAACGCGCCCTCGGTCCGATTCTGCATCGTAGGCGTCGGTCACGACTTGCAGGAGCTGATGAAGCAGCACGCGTCCGCGGATCGACTCTTCGCGGGCGGGATCATTCACTTGCCGCCCATGTCGAAGGCCGAGCTGATCGAGATCGTGTCGTTCGCAGAGCAGTACATCAATGAGGCGATTGTCTTTCACGTTGAAGCAAAGGCGTATCTCGCCGATCTCGCTCAAGGGCACCCGTACATGGTCCACCTGATCGGCAAGTACGCTCTGCGGGCCGCGTTCGTCGGAAGCAAGGAGATCATCAGCCGCGCCGACATCGCGGAGACCTTGAGGATCATCGCCGAAACGCAGGCGGATCCCATCCTCGAGGGGCGCTACAAGAAAGCCGTTGCGTCATCCCCGCAACGCGAGAGTGTTCTTCGCGCGATGGCGACGGCGACGAAGGACGACGGCGAGGTGTGGACAACTGATGCCTACGGGATCGCGCAAGCGCAGGACCACGTCGAGAACGCGAGTCAGTACGTCGGCAATCTCGTGAGCGACGTCTATGGAGCAGAACTCGTGAACGTTCGCGAGCGGTACTACCGGTTCAAGGATTCGCTCTTCCGAGCGTACTGCCTCGCGCGACCGCGCCAGTTCAAGCCCTTCTAATCCAGCCCCGCCTCTTCTTGAGTCCAGGGTGGTCCAGATCCATGCCCAACATGACGGCGAGCCGGCGTCGGCATCCGACCCAGGCCGCCGGTCATATCCGCACTCGTGCGGGAGCGGCTCGACCTGCCGTATGACCGAGAAGGACGTGGTGGAGCGTGCCGCGCATGTCGTCCAGGGCAGCGCTGTGGCCGGGATTTTGGTCGAGGTACGTGACGCGACCACGCCCGAACAGCTCGATGCGCTGCTGCCCGATCGATGGCAGCCCCTCGGACCCGCCCCCTGATCACGCTCGGCCTATTCCGTCAACCGCGGGCCAGGCCGGACGGGTACGTTCGTCATGCACGACCAATTCCCACGACCCGGCGCACACGCTCAACCCACCCCCTGAACGGGTACGTCTAAACTGTTACCGGTGTACCCGGTCCGTACCGTTTGTGTGGCGTTGCGAGCCCTCGTCGGAAAGGCCCGTCCGTCGACGTCTCGAGCAGGAATCGCCTCTTGTTGCGCTCATTCGCAAGACGGCGCTACCGAACATGGTGGCCAACCTACTGGACCGTGACGGGCGTCGCGGAGCCGCCCGTCGTGCCGTTGCCAAGCGCGCTGATGCCCCAACACTGGACGGTACCTTGCGACAACAGCGCGCAAGCCGACTGAATCTCCTACTGAGACGGCCGTCGCTCCGGTCAGCCCTCTGACCACAACCGGCGCCGTCGAACACGGTAGGAGGTCGCAAGTGTCGGGACCCATTGTGGCGCCATTGCCAAGCTCGCCGTCGCCGCTGCTCCCCCAACACTGAACGCTGCCTCCCGACAACAGTGCGCAGGCCGACTCCTCGCCAGCCGAGATGGCGGTCGCACCGGTCAGCCCCGCGACCGGAACAGGCTTTGTTGAGCACGATTGGCTGCCGCAGGTGTCAGGACCCGTTGCGGTGCCGTTGCCAAGCTCGCCGTGCGTATTGTCTCCCCAGCATTGCACGCTGCCTCCGGACACCAGCGCGCAGGCGAAGCCGCCGCCTACCGAGATGGATGTCGCGCCAGTCAGCCCTGTGACCGCAACAGGCTCTGTCGAGCACGATTCGCTGCCACAGGTGTCAGTGCCCATCGCCGTGCCGATGCCAAGTTGGCCGTCGTTGTTGAGCCCCCAGCATTGCACGCTGCCTCCGGACACCAGCGCGCAGGCTGAACCACCGCCGACCGAAACACCCGTCGCTCCGGCTATGCCGGTGACCGAAACGGGCGTTGCCGAACTTGTCGTTGTACCGTTGCCAAGCTCGCCGTACGTGTTATCCCCCCAGCATTGCACGCTGCCTCCCGATAGTAGCGCGCAGGCGGAGTCCCCGCCGGCCGAGACGGCCGCCACACCCGCGAGCCCGATGACCGAAACGGGAGCCGTCGAACATGCTTCATTTTGGGGGAAGCCGACGGCACCGTTGAAAACGCACGTATCCGGACCGGTGGATGAACCATTACCAAGCTGACCTTCTTGGTTTCCTCCCCAACACTGGACTCGGCCTCCGGAAAGCAGCGCGCAGGCGGATCCGCCCGCACCTGAGACGGCCGTCGCCCCAGCCAGCCCGTCGACGGCGACGGGCGTCGTGGAGCTGGTAGTCGTACTGTTGCCAAGCTCGCCGAAGGTGTTGTCCCCCCAACATTGCATGTGGCCACCCAACAACAGCGCGCAAGCCCACTCCTCGCCGACGGAGACGGCTACTGCGCTACCGGATGACGAATCCGAGCCGCCACTCAACGAGGAATCCGAACCGTTCCTAGACGACGCATCTGCGGCTCCTTCCGCCGATGACGGGGTGGAATCGACGGAGCCACCGTCCCGCTGGCCGCCTTCAGTCGCGCTGGAGCTCCCACAGGCGAGGGCGACCAAGGACGAAAGGCCGATGATGTTCGCCGATTTTCGGTTCAAAACGCTCACCTTGTCAGCTTGTCAGCCAAGAAACCGGCCTTGCGCCCCTCGACTCCTTACGGAAAGCCTACAACGGGAACGGGGACGCTGCTACCGCAGCCCAGGCAAATGCCGTCGACCAGGGGCGCGCCGTCCCCAAGCTCTCCGTAGCTATCGTCGCCCCAGCACGAAGCGACGCCACTCGCCATGATTGCGCAAGCGGAGTCGGTTCCAATCGATACGGCAGTTACGCCCCTCGAAAGCCCGGTGATCGTCATCGGGGTCGGGCTAGAGACGTCCACCGCGTCGCCCCAGCACTCGACCGCGCCACCCGCAGGCCCACTGCCAACGATCGCGCAGGCGACTCCTGCGCCGACCGAAACAGCGCTCGCGACAGTCCCGGAAGAGCCACCGCTGATAATCTCGCTCGGAGTGCTCCCAAAGCCAAAGCCCCAGCACCACACGGCGCCATCGCTGGTAGTAACGCAGGCTGAAGAATATCCCGCAGACAACGAAGTCACGCCGCTGAGACCGGTCACCCGCACGGGCGCCAGACTGTCGGTCGTCATGCCATCCCCGAGTTCGCCGTCGCCATTGTACCCCCAGCACGCTACGGTGCCAGTCGCGAGAAGGGCACACGCATAGTCGTTCCCCGCGGACACCGCCGCAACACCGCTAAGTGGGCCGCTGGGGCCGGTAACCTCCACAGGACCCGCAATGTTCGGCACCGCCGCATCCTGATCGTATGGGCCGCTTACCGACGAACCATTCCCCAACTGATCTACATCCTCTGGAAACGGCGGGAAGGCATCATTGTAGGCCCCCCAGCACATGACATGCTGGCCTGCGGTCACCGCGCAGGCGAAGGTACCGCCAGCCGAGACCGCCGTGACGCCACCCCCAAGCCCCGGAACGGGCACGGGAACCGTGCTGCCCGGAGACGAGAGGAATTGTGGGTCGTTGCCCAGCTGGCCGATCAAATCGTCCCCCCAGCAATCCACCTCGCCGCCGAAAATGCCACACGCAAAATCGCCCTGCTGAGACACGGACACCGCGGTTGCGCTGATTGTTTGGCCTTGCACCCGAACTGGGGTCGAGCTGTCCGCTGACGTGGTCTCCGTCACCGGGCCACCGTTCCCCAGCTGGCCGCTCGGATTGAAGCCCCAACAGTACACTACGCCACCCGCGTTAATGGCGCACGCGCTGTTGTATCCTACGCTCACTTGCGTCAGCACAGGTGGGGCGGACCCCGCAAGATCATAGATCAGATTTTGGCCCGCAGGGGTGCCCCATCCGGTACATAGATCGTACCCTGGAATCGCAGGATAACTCGGCGCACTCGGTGAGGTGTCATTAAGCATATTGGTACTCATGTCATTGATGTCATGAAAATCCGATTGGTATCTCGCTCCTTGGCCAATATTGTATATAGCAGGGTTCGCGAATCCCAGCGGACCAAGGCCGTCGACTGAGGTCGCCTGCTGGTTAACAAGCGCCGCCATCCCCGCCCATAGAGGCGCTGCTGCACTTGTGCCAGCCGCGAAATAGATCCCGGGAGGCGGTGTCGACCCGATGGCAGGCGGTTCCACATATGCGGTGTACACCCCAATATCCGTCGCGATCAAGGCGACGTCCGGGATATTGCGCTGAGTCGGATCACCGTTGGCCGCGAGAATTTGACTCTCCGGTATGGCGGATTGATACCAGGGGATGGGAACGCCCTGAATGACACCTCCCGATGTTGTTGACTTGAAGGGATCCACCCCAGCCAGCCCGCGTTGCTTGAGGTTATCGTTCCAAGTCGTCTCACTTATCCACGGCATCGCGCCCGAGCCCGTCGTCAACTGAGTCCCGCCAACCACCGTCATAAGCGAAACCTCCCCGAGGCTGTCCGACAAAGGAATAGGCGGCGGATTGCTGGCGTAAACTTCGCCGCCATCTCCGGATGAAATGAAGAACGACTGACCCTGAACGGCAAACTGTTCGACCAGCGCGGCGGTATTGGCTCCTTCGAATTGAACCCACGAGCAGCCGATCTGGTAAGAGAGAGGATTCCCCATCACCCCTGGATTAGCTATGGCTGCAAATACGTCGTCTACAGCTTGCTGATAGCTGAGCGGCGGGGTCCCACTCCCAAACGTGGGGGTGGCTTCCATATAGACAAATACCGCATCGACGCCCGGCGCCATAGAGAGAGCCATGTCGATGTCGAGTTCTGCTTCCGATTGGCCCGCTTCCGTGAGTGGCGCACCCGTAAAATTGACGGAGCCAGGCAAGACAACCGGCTGGACAGTTTGCATTACATGCGTAGGCAACGCCGCACTTGTTGCTGTTGCGTAACTGGCAATATCCGAGAGAAGGAAGCCGTCCATTTCCACCAAGGCGATCGTCTGCCCCGTGCCTGTCAGCGTAGTGCCGGGAACGTATGCATGTCGGAAGTCAAGATCCATGTAAAGCGGCACCCCCGTCGACATGAAGCCAAGACCTTCAGTAGCAGTTGTGGGGATAGGGCCGGATCCACCTAGCGGCTGTGGACGATTGAAATTGTCGAACCCGTCGATGCGCAATATTGTTGCAGTCGACCCACTCAGTTGCAACGACGGCTCTCTGTCGGGTCCGTAAAAGAGCGCCCCGTCCGAACGTTGATATTGATTCAAGTTCATAAAAAAGGTGGTCTCGATTGCTTCGGCGGATCCGGTTACATCGATGAGCTGATTGCTGGTGTACGTCTGCGTCACCAGCAAGGCATTGGCATTAAGAAAGGTTTGCAATGGCTGCGTGACTCCGGGAAGGGGACCGAAGTTCGCGGCAAAGTCGCTGGGGGATAGATATTTATGATATTGTGGGCTTGTTGGGGTGTATAAGTTCATAATCGTGTCTTGAAGTAGCTGCGGATTCCTCAGAGGTAGCCCTATCGCCAGCTGCACTTGCGTGGTTCCGGGAATCGAAGCGACAAGGGGTGCTGCGGCCATTGCTGGCGTTATATAGCCGCTCAATTGCTGCTGCCCGCGCTGCCCCGGTGCGGTTGACAAGAAGCCGCTCTGGAAAGTTAGCGTTACGTTCGTCCCCGCTGTTAGGGAGAACCCGGCAAAGGCACCGGTTGCCTGTACGCTGCCGCCCAGAGAGAGGGTTCCGTGTGGCACGTTTAGTAGAGCAATGAGCTGCGTGTTGGCGCCGATCGAAGCGGCAGGCGGCGCGCCGCCCGCGCCATCATTTCCCGCCACTGAGATGGTTAGGTTGCCCGCCGGCTGACCCGCCGGGAAGATCTGCGCGAAGGTGCCGGTCGACAGGTTCCCCGCTACGAGAACGGTCGTGGAACCGCCTTGAAGCGCCTGGAGTTGAGCGTTATTGCCGAGCGTGACGCTCGCGAACGAGTACGTGCCTGGGTTGAGGAAGACGATTCCGTTGTCGGTCAGTGCCCCGAAGCTTCCTGGGCTCAAGGTCTGCTGGTGACCCTGAGGAACCGTGACGTTCGTGGTGTTCGGGGTGCTCGCAAGTGCGAGCGGCAGGAGGGGCATCGCCGAGGCCGGGTATGGCGCTTGCGCGCCGAAAGAGCCCCCGCTGTTGGTCAGGGTGTTCGTGTCCACGTCACCGATTGCCGCTTGGCTTCCGATCGAGACCGAGGGCGAGTACACGGTATCAATGGGATCGAGCACGTCTTGGCTGCCGATGGTCAACTGGGTTCCGACGCTCGACGCACCGAGGGCCGCGACTCCGATGTCGCCCCCAATCGTGTGGTCTCCGACCCCAAGCGTCATGCTCAATTCCGCATAGGCGACGAATGTGCTGAAGCTGGGTGTCGAGTTTGCAAATCCGCTCTGGAAGTTCAGGACGACGTTGCTGCCGGCCGTGCAGTTCAAGCCGGCATAAGCCCCTGTGGCCTGCGCGTTGTTGCCCAACGAGACGGTGCCGTTCGGGGCCGCAAGGAGCGACACGATCTGGCTGTTCGCGCCGATGGAGACCGCTGGCGGCGAGCCGTTCGTTCCGTCGCTCCCCGACACCGAGATGGTGAGTTCGTTGGCCGGCTGTCCCACGGGGAGGATTTGCGCTTGGGTGCCCGCCGCGAATGCACCCGCGACGAGGACGCTTGTTGACCCGCCCTGTTGGGCCAGGAGCTGAGCGTTATTGCCGAGCGTGACGCTCGCGAACGAGTACGCTCCTGGATTGAGGAGGACGATGCCGTTGTCGGTGAGCGCCCCGAAGCTTCCTGGGCTCAAGGTCTGCTGATGACCCTGAGCAACCGTGACGTTCGCGGTCCCCGGCGTCGCAGCGAAGATCGCTGGGAGCGAAGGCATCGACGCGGGGTAAGCTCTCTGGGTACCGACCTGCCCGCCGTTATTCGTCAGCGAGTTGGTGTCGACGGCGCCCACCTGGGCCAGGTTCCCGATGGAGATAGACGGCGCGAAGAGCGTATGATTGATGTCGAGCTGGTCCTGGCCGCCCACCGTGAGTTGAGGGCTTGACCCGTTCGAAGTGGCCACGCCGATGTCGCCGCCTAGAGAGTGGTCGCCCGTGCCGAGCGTCACGTTGTTGGCTGCGTAGACCACGAAGGTGTTGATCGTGGGCGAGGGCGGCGCGCTTAGCGCGGCGGCCGTCGTGCCGGTGCGTTCGGGGCCGAGTTCTCGATGTGAGAAATCGGTGCAGGATGCCGCAAGCACCAACGTAGCCGCACTGGCCCAGAACAAGCCGAATCGCGTTCTCATCCGCATCCCGCCCCTCCTTATAAATGAACCTTCTCGACGCGCGCACCGATGCACGCGCCAGAAAACCCAGGATGCGAGGCTCGCACGGCCGAGCTGAGAGGCAAGAACCATCGTTCCCCGGCCGTGAGAATCAGAGGGCGATGTGAGTCTTGCAGAGCACTCAGCCCACGCTGAAAAAATGATTATGGACGTCCAAGAATGCCGGATCTCGTGTCGCAACCCTCTGTCCTGGCTCCTTGCGTCGTCGGCCGTCGTCAGGCCGCGGTTCTGTAGTCGTGGTGCAGCCCGCCGAGCACCGGGGTCGCGGCGATCGAGGCCGGGAGCCGGGCCGGCGTGCTTTCACCGGGTACCGGAATCCGCTGGCCGATCCCCTGGTGAGGCCGAGCCGTGTTGAAGTAGCTCATCGCATATTCAGCAAGGACGTGCCGGAGGTGCGCCTCGGACAGGATGACGATGTGATCGAGGCACTCGCGCCGGACGCTCCCCAGAAAGCGCTCGCACACCGCGTTCATGAGCGGCGCCTGGACCGCGGTGCGCAGAATGCGAACACCGGCGCCTTTGGCAACACGGTCGAACGCCGCACCGAACTTGTCATCGCGGTCGCGGATGATGAACTGCGGCCCTTGCCCGAACGGCGTCGCGTTGCGCAGCTGCTGCGCGGCCCACGTCTGCGTTGGAGCGCGCGTGACCGCGACATGCACGACGCGCTTCGCGTTCACGTCGACGATGAAGAACGCGAAGATGGGACGGAACCAGATGTCGTAGGTCTGCAAGAAATCGCAGGCCCAGACCGTGTGGTTTCGTAGGAATGTGAGCCAAATTGGTCCGCGTTCCAGTGTGACTGGACGGTTCAAAAGGGTCCCCTTTCGGGACGCGAGCGCGCAACGCCCCTTGCTCGCTCGCACCCGCTGTCGAGTAGCCCCAGGGGATTGCTCCCCCAGGGCCCTCGCCGGATCCGGACAAGGAGATTTCCACCATCCGGCTCTTCCGCTGAGCTGGCTCGTGACTACGTCCCCCAGATTCGGACCGTGATGCGGGGACGGGGGAGAGGAAGGCGCCGCACCAGCGCGCCGAAGCTCTCCCAGGTGAGGTGCCGTCGCTGGCTTCGGCGGCGAAGCCACTTGTACCAAGCCCGCCTCGCCTCTTCGACAAACAGAAGCAGACTTCGAAAGTTGCCGCTGATGCCGAAGTAGTTGAAGTGACCCTGGATGCGCCTCGTGAGCGCGGCGTGCTGCACCGTGACCGGTAGGTGTCGATGGCGACGACACCAATCGGCGACGGCCTGAACGGACCGTCGTAGGCGCGCACTCCTTGTCTTGCACATCATCCCCCAATCGACCACTGCGGGCCCGCTGCCAGTGCAGCGTAAACCCGAGGAAGTCGAAGGTGCCCACATGCAAGCATTTGCCGATGAGCCGCAACAGCGACCCGTCGGCCACCCGCTCTCGGAGCATCTCCATCAGCTTCGTTGCGGTCAACGCTGTCGAAGAAGGACGACGATGTCGGCCTCCAGAATCCAGTTCACCTCGCCTTGATACAGCACCCGGTGCAGGGCACGCAGCGCGTCGATGCGCGCTGCGGCCGGGCCGGAAACCGTACGAGCACGTCGAGAAAGACCGGCTCGTAGACGGCCTCCAGCACTTCGCGAACGGCCCCCTGGACCACCTTGTCCTCGACGGACGAGATGCCAATCGGTCGCGTTTTGCCCTTGTCCTTCGGGATGTGCACACGTCGGAGCGGCTGGTGCCGGTAGCGTCTTGCTTCGCAGCCGCTCATGCAGGTCGCGAGCGTTGCGCTCCAGGTCCTGCCCGTACTGCTCCTTGGTGACGCCATCCACACCGACGGCCGCATCCTTGCGGATGCGTCGATAGGCGCGCTTGAGCGCTGCCTCATCGATGAGGTGCGCCAGCGAGATGAACCGCCTCCGCGGGTCGCGTTTCGCTCTCTCCCTTACCTCCAGCAGTTGCGGTGACATGGTGCCGGCCATCGTGGTAGCGGTCATGGTTCCCTCCTGAAGCTCGCTCTCGACACGGGCCGCCTTTGCTCGGCCGGCTCCGGTGCCACCCGTTACCCGGCTTCGTCGCTCGTATGCGGCCCTCCGACTCCCCCGTTCCCATCGGCCTCGGCTCCGGTCTCCCCTTGCCTTCGGCCTACCTCGAGTGCGGACGCTCTTTCTTCGCGGGGCCCACTGCACGGCTCGGCCACGGCGCGCGCGCGCATCCGCGGCGCGCGCCGTGCTCGGGGACTGGTCACCGGCTCCCCGTCGTTCCGGATTCTCTCGAGAAGAGACGAGGGCCTCCCAGGTTACTGGGCCGTCCTCTTCGCTGCGTGCCGTGGTCTTCCACCCCGCCGGGTGCGTCGCCTCCCTCGCCCGACTGCGGGTGACGCCGCCATGGCCTTCGGGGTCGAAGAACCCCTCGGCACCCAGAATCCTAACGATTTCGCGGCTGCTTCATCCACGGCCCACACGCTCGCGTGCCTACGCATCGCCGACTCCGTTGCCGCAGCCGTCGCAAGGCTCGCTACCGACCTGGCTGGGCTCGGCCCTGGCCGGGCGGGTTTCGCACCCGCTGGACGACTTTTCAGAATTTCACGAGGTCATCTCTCGCTCCTTTCTGACCAGCAGGGCCTGGTCGCAACCTTCGATCTTGCGCAGCTTGTCCTGTAGCGTCGCCTCGTCCATGACCCGTGGTCTCGTCCTCGACCACGGCTGGCCTGCGCGATCAAGACGCCGTTCGCGGAGGGCTTACTCATCGGCCGATGCAGCTCGCGCGCCGTCCTCCCGACAACCGGCGCGAGCACCGTCATCGTCTCGCCGGGCGCCCGGCTCACTGCCTCATAGAGACGCTCGCTCAGCGTCCCAATCTCGTCGGACGCCCGGCGCTTGCCCGTGCGCGTTGGGTAACCGTCCGACCGGGCACGCACTTGCGGGGCCGGTGGAATGGGCGCTGCGATCGGGCTCATGGCAAGAGAGCGTCGTTCGAGAGGTTGGTGGGCGGATACGGTCGCGAGGTGGAAGAGCAGCGGCCTGACGGCGGAGCAGTTCGCGACGGGTGAGAATCTGCAGGTTCGGACGCTTCGCTGGTGGTCGAGCGAGCTGCAACGCGGTACCGTGCATACGCACGGCTCGTCGGGGGCTGAGCCGATTGAGATCGCGGTGGAAGCGGCGGCGGTCGCAGGGGCGATCGAGATCGCCGTGGGGGACGTGATCGTTCGGTACCGGTCGGGTGCCGACGTCGCGTACGTCGCCTCGCTGGTGCGTGCGTTGCGGGACTAAGGCGTGTTCGCCTTCCCGCCGCAGGTGCGCGTGTACCTGGCGTCGCAGCCCGTCGACATGCGCTGCGGGCACGACGGGCTGTTCGCGATCATCAAGAGCTGGGGACTCGACCCGTACAGCGGTCATCTCTTTGCGTTCGTCGGCAAGCGCGCCGACCGGATCAAGATCTTGGTGCTGCACACGGGCGGTTTTCTTCTTCTGTACAAGCGTTTGGAGCGCGGGAAGTTCAAGATCCCCAAGGTGCAACCGGGCACCCGCACCGCGACGCTCGACGGTACGGCCCTGGCGATGCTGCTCGACGGGATCGACGTGAGGTACGTGCGACGGCCGACGCTCTGGGAGCCGCCGTCGGCCTCCTCGCGCGCGAGCGGGTGAGTCCATTGTCCACTTTGTCCTCCGAATCGTCGCGGGCAATGCGTCGACGCCCTTTCCATCCGCGGCGTGTTCAGGCAGAGAGACAGACGTGGCCGACGCGCGCGACGCACGCATCGCGAAGCTCGAGGCGGACCTTGCCGCCAGCCAGGAGCGCGAGCGCCGGTTCGGCGAGATCATCGCCCAGCAGCAGACGCTGATCGCGGCGCAGCAGGCCCTGATCGCAGATCTGCAACGTCGACTTGTCGAGCAGGACGCCGAGCAAGCCGCGCGCTCGGCGCGCCTTCAGGCGGAGATCGAGCGCCTCGAGCGCGAGCTGCTCGGCCCCAAGACCGAAAAGGTCAAGGTCCCGCCCATCGACCGCGAGATGCGCGGCGACGAGGAGATGACTGACGAAGAGCGCGCGCGGCGCCGCGAGGAGATCGCCCGCAAGCGGCGCGAAAACGCGATCGCCAAGAACGCCTCGATGGACACCGAAGAGGTCGACCACCCCGTGCCCGACGCCATGAAGAAGTGCCCCAAGTGCGGCGGCACCCACTTCCGACCGCTCGACCACGAGACCAGCACCACCTACGAGTACGTCCCGGGGCACTTCGTGCGCCGCATCCACAGGCGTGAGAAGCAGGCATGCGCCTGCGGACAGTACATCGTGACCGCGCCGGCGCCGCCAAAGCTCTTGCCCGGAAGCCAGTACGGCTTCGGCTTCGTGGCCTTCCTCATCGTGGAGAAATGCGCCGATTCGATCCCCATCCACCGCATCGAGAAGCGCTTCGGTCGGCTCGGCATCCCAATCTCGCGCAGCACCATGAATGACCTCGTGCACGTCGCTGCCGAGACCGTAAGGCCGCTGGTCGCCCGACTCGCCGAGCGCGTGGCCGCTCTCGACGTCGTGCTCGCCGACGAGACGTCCATGCGCCTGCAGGACCGCGCCAAGCGCGGCTTCGTCTGGGTCTTCCACGGACATACGCGGGCGCGTGCTCCTCGAATCGGTGCAAGAAGTTGTCGATCTCCGCGTCCTCGAGCATCCCAGCGTAGAAGTCCCCCGGAAAGAGGACACGCACCCCCTCGCGTGTGGCGCGTTTGGCGATTTTGCTGGCCCCATTGACCCCATACCCCTTGGGGCTGAACCCCTCGTTGGTGATCAGGGGAAGGCCAGTTCGCTTCGCACAGGAGATCAGGAACGAGTCCGCCGCGTTCCCGGTTGGCTCCAGCCACTTGCTACTGTCGGCGGGAGGTCGGGATAGATGCGTCTGCCAGCCCGGGTCCGGGGATACCCCTAACAATCGCCAGGCCGGCAAAAGGAGCGGCTTCACATACCAGATGGCCAGGTGCGTGTACTTCAGAGCCATCATCTGTTCTTCCGTCTCCACTTCGCGAGGCACCAGTTCTGTGAGCTTCAAGAGCGCCTCGGGGCCCATGCTGTAGGTGACGCCCCCGATCGAGTTCAGGTAGAGCGCGAGCAGCAACGACTCGCGGGCCTGAACGCGTCGGAACACCATCATTTCATTGTCAACTGCTGCTGCCGCCGTTTCACCCCGCCCCAACGCAAGCTTGAACTCCGCGAACAGATCGTGGACGGAGTGAATATCCAGGTAGACGTTTGTGTCGAGGACCGCGACGGCGGGCGGTGCTCCGCTCCCCACGAATTGTCGCTCCAGCTCGCGAACGAGCTCGCGAACGATTTCCTTCGTCGTCATAATGGCCGGTCCTTCTCCCACCTTTGCGTAAAGACCTCGACGAGGGTGACGATGCGGATCGGGAAGAAATCGGTGACAGAGACGAGCTGCTCCGAGACGAATTGCTCCCGGCGCGTCTGCCAGAGCCTTGTCAGATCGTCGAGAAAGGACGAGGGTCGGCGACCCGCTCTGGACTTCACCTCCAGCACCTCGTTGACGGGATCGCGCCTGAGCATGCCTCATTCTCGGCGATCACTGGGGGGACAGCCAGCATCCGATGATCCCGCTGCCCGAAGGCTCCTGGAACCCTCACCTTGACCTCGGTCATCCCCTACAATAACGAGGACAGCGGCCCGGCACCGACCACATCGGGCCCGGGACGTTCACGGCGGCGATGGTCGGCGACGACGCGGGGCTCGGGACGGAGGAGCTTTTTGTCCGCCAAGACCCTCTACGGCGCGGTCTTCGATGGCAGGTTCGCCGCCGCAGTTAGCGTGCCCGAGGATGCCGACGAGCCGACTGCCGCCGAGTACGCCGCGAGCAACTCCGCCTGTACCCAGGGGGCGCGCACCGGCCATCAACCACCGCGAGCGACTGCGGCACGCTGTTGTAGGTCCCTCATCACGCTCTCGACCTGCTCCAGCGCCGACCGCAGGTCGTCGGCGATCTCCTCGGCGAGGAGTGCAAGGGTCTCGTTCGGGAAGAGCCCATAGTCGACCGTGTCTCCCGCGCACACGATCGCGTCGCAGCCCATCGCGTCGATCATGCGGAGCGCGTCTCCGAGCGCGTGCACGTCGGCGTGCAGATCGCTGATGATGGCGAGCCGCATCAGTTGGCTCGTCGCTTGTCGCGCTCGTTTTTCCTGAGCGTCGCGAGCGCCAGGTGGAAGTACAGCTTGGCCTGGCGACGCGTATTTCCGACGCCTACGATGCCACGCACGTCCGGCGACCTCACCACGATGACGCCGTGCTCCTGCGTGATGATGAGTCTCACAAGTCCTCCTTGTGTGGTCCTGACAGCCGCAGCCGCGACGGCGGGAAGCCGAGGACGACCTCCCAGGCGGCGTCGATCTCGGCGCGGTGCTCTTCCTGCTGGCTCGCCAGCCACGCCAGTAGCTCCTTATTGTCGGTGGGCGGTTCGGCCTCGATGAGGCGCAGCGGGATCGCGGTGCCGTAGGACGGGTCGTCGTCCCAGTCGTACTCGGTGAATAGGTAGTGGTCGGTGAACTTCACGCGGTGGAGTCGGTACCCGATGCAGCCGTTCTTCTCGACGGCGACGCCCACGCCGCCGTTACGGGCGTGGATGACGTAGGCTCGGCCCAACACGATGCTGTCGCGCGGAACCCGACGCGCCAGGAGCGGCTTGTACCGGTCCTCCTGGCCGATCACGGCGGCGGACTCCTGCGCCGCAGCCGCTCGATGCATCTCCCCGATGCGCCGCTCGCCCACAATCCACGGCAGCATGCGCGCGATGTTGCGCGCGTCGTCGATGCCGCGATGGTGGGTGCCTTCGAGCGGCAGGCCACAGAGCTTGAGGGCCTCGGCCATCCCGTGCTTCTTCTTCAGGCCCTGGACCTCCGGAGAACCTCATCTTGAGGTTCACATGCTCGGGCATGTTGTTCTGGATGCCGTGCAGGCCGCAGTCCCGTTCGAGCTGGATGCGGTCGTAGCGGCCCCACGACGCGAAGACGAGCGGGTGCCGGTGGTCGATGAGCTTGGCGCGCAGTTTTGAGAACGCTTCGGGGAAGAGCGGCGCGTCATCGACCATCGCCTGCGTGATGCCCGTCAGCTTCGTCACGAACGGGTGGAGCCTCGGACGGCGAACCGGGCGCACAAACGACTGGAACTCGTCTACGACGGCGAGCGTGCGCGCGTCGGCGAGCACGGCGCCGATCTCGATGGTCTCCATCTGCTCGGGCGGCAACGAGCCGTCGTCGCTGGTCGTCGCTTCGAGATCGACGACGAGGTAGAAGTTGGCGCGCGCCGAGACGGTGGGGACGGTGCCCGGTGGCAGCCTCTTGTTCAGCGCCCCGCTCCATTCCGGCTCGGCCTCCAGCTCAGGCCAGTCGGGTGTCTCGATCGTCTTCGTCGGATCGAACAGGCCGTTGGTCCCGTGACCCGTGTACCCGTACGGGTTGCACACGATCCGGGTCTGCTCGACGACGAAGTCCACCGTCTCGTGCGTGTGCCCGTGGATCCACACCGCGGGCATCTTCGCGCGCATGACGTGCTCGACGTCGCAGACGAAGAACGCGTTGAGCGGATCGCCGCGGTACTTCCGGTGGACGCACAGGTTCGACGGCAGATGGTGGGTGACGACCACGTCGTTGAAACGCACGCTGGCCTCCAGGAACGCGACGCTCTCGCGGTTTCGCTCGTACACCCACGGGACGAAGTCGCGGATCTGCAAGAAGTCGTTGAGGGCCCCCGTGTCCGCATCCGGCGTGTGTGGGAACCAGAGCGAGCAGCCGATGAATCGCTGACCGTCGATGACGACGGAGCTGTTCTCCAGCCAGTGGAAGTTCTCGGGTCGCCGCCAGGACTGGAGTGCGTCGAGCCGAGCGGTCACTGAGGTGCCGTAGAATTCGTGGTTGCCGAGCACGTAGACGACGTGCCGGAAGCGGGCCGCGAACGTCTCCAGCGTGCCGAGGAGAGACGCTCCGGCATCCACGTCCCCTGCGAGGACAAGGACGTCGCAGTCCACCGGAACGGACTCGATGAACGCCTTGCGCGCCTCGGCCGTCATGAACTCCAGGTGAAGGTCGGAGAGGATTCGGGTACGCATGTCACGCCTCCCTCGGGCGCTCACGTGCGGCCGCGTAGACCTCGGCGAGCGTGACGGGCTTGCGGAACGGCGCCCTGGGCTCCGCTCCGAGAAGGCTCCGGAGCAGGTCGGTCGCATGGTCGGGGTGAAGAGCCGGCACCGCGACGTGACGGCAAAGGCGGCCCGGGCGCAGGATGGCAGGGTCGATCTCGGTGTGCCGGGCGTTCGTCGTCACGAGCACGCGGATGTCGAAGGTCGACCCGATGAGGCCATCGGAGAGGTTCAGCAGGACCGCGATCAGCGACATATTGTCCGAGCCCCTCGGCACAAGACAGTCGTCGGCGTCCTCGACGATGAGAACAATCGGACGGCCTTCCGCCTCGTCGTTCGCGAACTCGGCGAGCGCGCCGATCGGCCCGGCTTCGAGCATCGTCCTCAGGTCACCCGGCTGGAGCACGACGAAGCGGGGACGCTTGGCGACCGCGATCATCGACCGGATCAGGTGGGTCTTCCCCGTTCCCGTGGGACCGGTGAGCAGCGCCAGGCGCCCGCAGGGCTCCGCCGCCTCGATGTCGTGCGCGACGTGGTCGACTTCCCGCAGGGTTTCCGCCGCGTAGTTCTCGCGTCTCAGTGCCCTGCCTGCGGTGCCGATCTGCGTGAAGTGGACGCCCCCGCGATCGGCCTTGAGCATGTAGATCCCGCCCCCGTCCCGATCGAAGGCTGGCCGGATCCACGCGCCGAGTTTCTCGCGAAGCCACTTGACCTGCCGCTCATCGACGGAAACGACGTGAAGCGGGTGCTCCCTGCGCGGGTCGATCTCGACGTACCCGGACGGATGCACCAGCACGACGTCCGGGTCGATGTGCCCAGCCCCGTACCTGTCGAACGGATCCGGGGGAGGCGTGCCGCTCGTGTCAGCGACACGGAGAAGCCGGAAGCCGACGCCGCGCAGCTCCTGCACCAGGTCCGCAAGTGGGATGGTCAGCTTGCCGCGCGGCGCGAGCTGGTGGCACGTGGTGCCGCGCACATTGGCCAGCAGGACGAGCTGGAACAGGGCGAAGTCGCCGAAACGGGAGGGGACACTCCGGCAACGCCTCGGGAGCCAGGCGCAGTGCGCGGCCCTCTTCGCCGGCAGGGCGCCGGTGAACTCAGTCGAGGTGGACACCTCCTTTGTGATGATCGGATCGATCGAAGTCATGGCAAGGGTGCCGCGAGCTCGTCGCGGCCTCGGGTAGGGGTGATGCGCTGAGGTTGAATGTCCTGCGTGGCGTCATGCGAAGGGCGAATACGTAGCGCGCCGATGCCGGCGCGCAACACGAATAGGCGGTGATTCACGGCGGCGGGGTGGAACGTCATGCTCCTCGCCTCCGAAGTCGCTCGATGCTCTCGATCGCGCGCTGCATGCGCTCGCGCCCCACGACGTTCGCCGAGTGGATGCGCATCGCTGGCGGCTCGAAGCCTTCGCGTCGCGACGCGCTCCTCGATCCAGCACGCGACCTCGTAGCCGGTGCCGCACGTCGCCTCGTCACCGAGGTCGTGGTCCAGGCTGATCTCGACGACTCCGCCGCGCTTCGAGCAGGGCGATGGCTTCCCGTGCCGTCTTCGCACGCGTCCAGCCGGCGGGCTCGGTCGCGCACGTCGTCGAGCCAGACGCGTACCTCGGCGCCAGGTATCGCCACCGGCCCCTCCCGCCAGCGCCGCCTGCGCTCAGCGCGTTGCGCCTCTGCGCGTTCTCGGCACGGGTCGCAAAGCGTTACCCAGCTCCTGGCCTTTCGCCTCGGGCAAGCCGCGCCGCATTGCTGACAGATGCGGCTGGCCTCTTTGATCGCGGCACCAATCGCCGCGTGCACGGTCTCGGCTATCGCGTCTGGGAGCACGCGCTCGCCGTCCGCGCCCCTCACGTAGACGCGCAGATCGCCGAACTTCTCCTTGACCTGGACTGCGCGCAGCCCGGTCTCGCGGGCGATCGGTTCGAGCTTCTCGGACAGGCGGCGGATGATGCGGCTCCCAGCCGTCGCCCCGGGAATCCGTCGCACATCCGCGTCTCGCGCGTGTCGCCGTGGCGCTCGCGGTAGAGGTGCGGGAAGTCGCGTACCAGGGCAGCGTCGAGTTCAGGGCGCATGAGTGTCATCTTAGTACATCCTAATACGTCCTGCTAGTCTCGTGCTACGTTCGGGGGGAGGTCAGTACGATGGCCACGGTGCCGAGACCGAAAAGTGGGAACGACGATCAGGTTTCGATCAACCTGCCACCGTCCTGGAAAGAGGATGCCGAGCGGCTGGCGCGGGCCATGTCTCGGCCAGGGATGGTCATCACGCGCGCCGACGTGCTCCGCATGGCCCTTCGCATGGGCCTGGACGCGCTCGACGCCGAGCCCAAGCACAAGGCCCCTGGCGAGCATCCCGAGAAGCGGCGGCGCGGAGGCTGAGCATGAGAGCTTCCGCCCCCGTCGTCACCGGCGCGCTCGTCCTCGCGAACCTCGCCGCCTACCGCTGGGAGCCCATCGCGGTGGCCGGTGGCGCCGACCCGACGCACTCGATTTCCTCGACGAGGTTGCCCGACTTCCACTGGTGGTCGGCGTCGATCTGCACCATGACGTCCGCTTCCTCGCTCATCGCCTCGGCCGCCAGCGCGTTGCGCGCGAAGTGCGGGAGCGCGCCCTTGACGTACCCCCAATCGCAGAGCTCATGTCCGCGCTCGTGCAGCATGCCCATCGACGCGATGAGCGAGCCGACGAACTCGGGTTCCATCGTGTCGTAGCAGGGGGAGCCGAGGAAGATTTTCAGTCCCATGTTTGTGGCCTCTTAAGGGGGGAGCACAGCGTCTGTGTAGCGTTGGAGCAGCCGCACGCGCTCGAACTGGTGCAGCAGGGACCATTCGGACAAGGAATTGCCATACAGGGTTGAAGGTCGCACGTGCAGGCTCCGCCCGTGCATGCGTACGGACACGTCGTCGTGTTCCACTGGCCGGTCGTGCTGCACGTCTCCACAAGCGCCGCCTGCGCGCTGTGCAAGCACTGCGTCGCACCCGGTACGCAGATCCCGCCGCAACCGCCGCCCGTGCACGCGTTCGCGCACGTCGTCGCGGCTCCCCACTGACCGCTCGTGGTGCACGTCTCGACCTGCGTGTCGCTCGTGCACTGCGTCGTGCCCGGCGTGCACGTTCCACTACCGCCGTCGTCGCCCCCGCTGGAGCTGCCGCCCGAGCTGCCCGAGCTGGAACCGCCGCTGGACGAGGCGCCCCCGCTCGACGAGGCGGACGACAACCCGCTTGATGATCCGCCCGAGCTGGAGCCACCTCCGGCGGCGTCGGGAGCCGGGCCGTCACCCGAGGCGTCGACCGCGCGGTTGCCGCCGACCGTCCAGTCGCTCAGCAGCGCCGGGCAGCCCGTGAGCACGACGGGTAGCGCGAACAGGGCCAATACTCCGAAACGCATCGTCAGAACCTCCTTTGCTATACCCGCCGCCTCGAAGACCTTCAGTTGCAGGCGTAGTTCGCCTGGTCGCAGGTATGCGTGCAGCACTGCGCACCGGTCGTGCAGTTGCCGCCGGAAGGCCGGCACGACGGGGCGCTGTCGCTGCCCGAACCGCTTGACGTGCTGGCCACCGTGCAGCTCCCACCGTTGCAGATCATCTGCAACGTCGTGCAGTCGCTGCACTTCTCGCCGCCCGACCCGCACGCCGTGGGACCCGAGCCGCCCTGGCACACGTTGGTCGAGTCGCAGCACCCCGAGCAGGTCGTCGTGCCACACCCGCCGACTCCGCTGGAGCTGCCGCCGGAGCTGCTGCTTGAGCTGGAGACGGCGGCGCCGCTACTCCCCCCGCTGCCACCGCTGCTTCCGTTCGCATCGCCACCGTTCGACGAGGAACCACCGCTCGACGAGCCGGACGACGACCCACTTGATGATCGACCCGAGCTGGCGCCCCCTCCAGTAGCGTCAGGGCTCGGAGCATCGGCCGAGGCGCCGTCCGTGCCGTTCCCGCTGATCGTCCAGTCGCTGAGCAGAGCCGGGCAGCCCGCGAGCACGACGGGCAGCGCGAGGATGACGACGACGAGCGAGGACGAGCGCAAGGGGTCCAAGAATTCGGTCACCGCATCGGCTTCGTCGTCGACGGTGCTCATGATGCTTCTCGAAGCGAGACCAGTGCATCGATGAGCCATCTCGGGCCCCGCACCCTGAAGTTCTGATCCAGCCGCAGCATTGACCCCCTGCGGTCCCGGCTCTCCGCGATCTCACCCGGTGACGCGGCCTGAGATGCTACACAATCGGCGGCGAGCGAACGGCCTTCAGACCTCCACAAGGTGCCCACGCTGACGCCCTAGTCCCGCTCAGGGAACGCTCTCGCTGGGAGCAGCAGCGCCCACCGGGCCATTGGGAGCGCCACTCGCACCCGGCTGGCCTGCCGCCAGGAGAGGCGGCGTGGAAGACGAGAGCATCAGGCGTCCTGTGGCCATGCCTCCGGTCAGGACGGCATAGGAGTCACCGCCGGCGCCGCCACCGCCCGAGCCGCCGTTGCTCCCCTGACCGCCCGTGCCTCCGGACGTGCCACCGGGTGCGATTGTCGTGTTGCCGCTGACGGTGCACGAGCTGGCGCTGGCGCACGAGCTTTGTGCGCAGATGGTCTGCTGGCCGGTCGCGCCCGCGCTTCCCGTCGCCCCCAAGCTTCCCGCGCCGCCCGCACCGCCGCTGCCGCCGTTGCCGGCCTGCAGGACACCCGCGGTGATGGTCACTGTCGCGTCGTAGGCGAATACCGCGATGCTACTTCCGCCGCCCCCGCCGCCCGTCCCCGCCAAACCTGCACTGCCGCCGCATCCGTTGACGCCAGGCGCTCCTTCGCACATCGCTTGACCCGACGTACACGACGGGGGCGACTTGACGCATCCAGGATACGACACCGGGGTCGCGGACTGCCCCGCCGTCCCGTTGTCGCCCGGTGTGCCTGCATCCTCGTCGCGAGCCCGCGTCTGTTCGAGCCCGAGTGCAGGACGCCCCAGCAGATGAAGCTCGCGAACGCTCTGTGCCGGTACGTCGAGCGGGCGACGCGGACGGTACCTCCAGCCTCGAACGCCTGAGAGCGACATCGTAGTGTCACCCATATATTGCCGGACCAGGAGGATGCGGGTCGCCGGAGACGACGTGGATAGTAGCCACCGTCATTCGCTCTTCTTGATGGTCACCGTGTCGGGCAAACCTAGTTCCCTGAGCGTACTCCGCGTCTCTTCGATCTCCTGCTCACCGACACCACTGGGCGGCACGATCTCGATTCGCACGTGCAGCTTGATGCCCCCCTTGTTCGAGAAGCGTGAGACCACGCGGTTGTAGACCTGGCTCCATCGCTGCCAAGGAACCTCGCCCTCCCAAGTGAACCCCGGGACGGAGCGCGTTGAGACCGGCGCGGGCTCGGGCGTCTTGGGCTTACCGCCCTGCTCGTCTGGAACGCCCGGGGGCGGGATGGAGGAGGACTTGGCCGGCTTCCCGGCGTCGATCGCGGCCTGGACCTTCTCCGCATCCTCGCCACGAAGGACGAACGTGCCGTCGCTGATCTCGACGTCCGACGCCGAGAGAGGCTTCTTGTAGATCGAGGGCTGGTACGTGTCGCCACGCTTGCCCGCGTACGCGAGCTGGCCGTCCGTTACGCCGCGAGCGATGGTATTGCGAACGACGTCGTGGCTCGTGATGCGCGTGAACCTCGGCGATGCGTAAAACGCGTCCCGCAGCGACTTGGTGCTCCACTCGGTGAGCGCGGGCGGCCAGTTGCGGATGACGATGTTGGGGCTGATTGCGTCGGAGAGCAGATTGACCTCGCGGAGCTGGCCAAGCATGAGCCCCACGATTGAGTCGGCCGCGCCGGAGTGGATCTTCCCGAGGTCGATGCGACGCGGAGCCGCGTTGTCCTGCTTGAGCAGGAAGAGGTTCCGGTACGACTGCCAGACCGCCTCTTGGAGGTGCATCTCCGCCTGCTTGATGCTCGACTTCAGCAACTTCTCTTGCTGGTCATCGAGCTTGAGGTTGCTGCGGTCGTCGTAGATGTCCTGCCACGCGAGCAGCCTGCGCGCCTCGTCGAAGAGCGCGCTCGTGTCTTCGGCCACGCTCCAGATAACGCCGCTCCTGAAAACGCGCGACGCCTGTCCACGTTCGCGCGCCATCGTTTCGATGAGAGTCAACGTCCCCGGCTCGCGAAGCGATCGGTTGGGCCCCATCACCGCGAGCGTGAGCACCGGGCGGTCTGCGATGTCGGAG
>CAWKAF010000003.1:0-62082 GCA_963847465.1 uncultured delta proteobacterium
TAGATCGGCGGATGGTGATCGCTCAGATCGGCCATCGTGATCGCCCAGTCGGAGCGAAGCGACGTAACTGGTGGTTGGCGTGTTCGAGTGTGGCTCAGGCCTCCGGCTTTCTTCGGGACTATCCCTTTAGCACGATGCGGTGGGCATTATGCAGGACGCGGTCGAGCAGGGCGTCGGCGATGGTCGGATCGGCGAGGTAGTCGTGCCACTTTTCGACAGGCGAGTGGCTGGTGATGATCGTGGAGCGGTTGCCGTAGCGGTCGTCGAAAATCTCGAGCAGGTCGCGCCGCTCTTGGTCGCAGGGGCGCGAGACCCCAGTCGTCGAGGATGAAGACGTCGATTCGCGAATCGAGTCAGCAGGCGGCTGTAGGTGCCGTCGGCGTGTGCCAGGGTCAGCTCCTCGAAGAGCCGCGGGACGCGCCGGTACAGGGCGCGGAAGCCCCTACGGCAGGCCTGCTGCGCGAGGGCGCAGGCGACGTAGGACTTGCCTGTGCCGGTCGCGCCGGTGACGACACGTTCGCGTGCGACCTGATCCAGGCGCACGGCCGAGCTGGCGAAAGCGCGCGTCGAGCTCGCGCTTCGGCGCGAAGTCGATGTCCTCGATGCACGCGTTTGCGACTGAGCTTCGCTTCGCGAAGCGCCGCGCGAGGCGTTCGTTGTCGCGCTCGAGCCGCTCGGCGTCGACGAGCAAGCCGAAGCGCGCGTCGAAGTCGACTCTTGGCTCTTCGGGTCTTCGCGCTGCTCGATCCAGGCGGCGGCCATCGCGCCGAGATGCAGCGCTGGAGCTTCTCGATCGTGGTTCGGTCAGCATGTTCTTCTCCTTCTTCAGTGGTAGTAGTCGCGGCCGCGCAGTTCTCGTGCTGAGCGAGAGACTCGTCTGCTCGTCCGTGTCGCCACGCGATCGAGACCGTGCTTAAGGATCGACTCGACGTGCCGGTACGAGCGCGCCCGACGCGCAGCGCGCGCTCGCACGCCGCTTCCAGGCGCGCCTCGCCGTACTGCTTGCCTAGCCGCAAGATGCCCAGGCACGAGCGGAAGCCCTGCTCGGGATGCGGACGGTCGGCGAGGATCGCCTCGCACAGCTCGCGCGTCGCCGCGCCGACCTTGCCGCCCACGACAGGATGCGCGACGGCGTCCACTCCGCGTGCTCCCGATGCGCGCTCGGCATGTGCTCGGTCTCCGTCGTGAAACCGCCTTGCACGTAGGACCGGCGGTGCGCGGCCACCGCCTCGGCCGTGGAGGATCTCCACGCGTCGGCGGCGACGCGCACCTCGACCTCCTCGTGCACGAGCCGTACGGCACCGAGTAGAGGTGCCCGTCGACCTCCACGTGGTAGTCGATGTTCACCCGCGCCTTCACCCAGTCGGCGTATCGAAGCGCGTCGCCGGCAGCGGACGCAGCGCCGCGCGGTCGATCTGCTCGAAGAGCGTCGCGGCGGCTCTTGCCGTAGCGTCGCATCAGGCGGGCGTTCAGGTCGTCGAGCAGCTCCGCATGCGCGCGTTGAGCTCGTCCAGCGAGAAGAAGATCTGGTTGCGCAGCCGCGCGAGGATCCACCGCTGCGCGATCTGCACCGCCACCTCGACCTTCGCCTTGTCGCGCGGTGCGCCGGGCGCGCCGGCAGGATCGCCGTCCCGTAGTGCCCCGCCAGCTCCTCGTAGGTGCGCTGCATCTCCGGCTCGTAAGGCAGGAGCGCGTCACGCCCGGCTTCAACTGGTCGGGCACCAGCGCGCCGGCACGCCGCCGAAGTAGTCGAGCGCGCGCACGTGACTCGCGATAGTCGGGCGCTGCTGCGTGTGGGTCGCCTCCGCGTACGTGTAGTTCGACGCGCCGAGCACCGCGACGAAGAGCTCCACCTCGATCACCTCGCCCGTCGTCGCGTCGACGATGTGCGGCTTCTTCCCCGAGTAGTCGACGAAGGCCTTGTCGCCCGCCGTGTGCACCTGCCGCATCACCAGGCCGCGTCGACCCAGCCACGCGCGGTAGCGTCGCAAAACGTCGTGTACCGCAACCGTTCGGGTGCTGCTCCAGGTACTCCAGGTGAAGCAGCTCCAGCGTCACGCCCGGCCGGTGCCGCTCCCGGTGGATCCACACGCAGTCCGGCACCGGGCGCTCCGCCCCCGCTGCCGCGTGGCCCGTACAGCCGCTGCTCCAGCGCCTCGTCGTCGAGCCCTTCGACCGCCTCCCAGTCAGCCCCGCCGCCGACGCTCGCGCCAGCGCCGCTCACCGCGCCCATGCTCACGCCCACCGCTCCGCGATCGCGCGGTGCGCGCGACAAAGAAGCCACTTCTGACGAACAATCTCTCTCCTGTTGCGCATCGACAGTCTCTCCGTGGGCATGGCCCCGTCTACAGGGGCTGCCCCGTGGCTGCGTGCGCTTCGCTCGCGGCCGGCGACCTCCCCGCCGCCGTGTTCACCGCTCCGATCCCGGCGTTCACGATGCCGATCCGGGCGTTCACGATCCCGATCGGCGTTCACGATGCGCCGATCTTCGTGTTCACGATCGTCCGATCACGCGTTCACGATCGTCCGAAACCCGCATCATCACGGTATAGAAGACGATCGCGGGCTCCCTCGGGAGCCCGCGCGAGTTGAAACAGCATCGCACGCAAGGATTTGCGCGAGGCGTACGAATCGCGGGCTCCCTCGGGAGCCCGCGCGAGTTGAAACCTCGAATACGGAATGGAGCAACGGGTGAGCCCGAAATCGCGGGCTCCCTCGGGAGCCCGCGCGAGTTGAAACTCCGAAGGAGAGAGAACCAGATTGGTCAACCGTCCATCGCGGGCTCCCTCGGGAGCCCGCGCGAGTTGAAACGTAGACGCCCGCGCCTAGATGCTGCTGCGCGAGCATCGCGGGCTCCCTCGGGAGCCCGCGCGAGTTGAAACCCCCCTGGTCCTCCTGGTCGATTCGAGGGAAAGAAATCGCGGGCTCCCTCGGGAGCCCGCGCGAGTTGAAACGCATCGGAGGCGGCACATGAAGCGGATCATCAAATCGCGGGCTCCCTCGGGAGCCCGCGCGAGTTGAAACACCGAGGAGTCCACGCATCGCAAGGAACGTGACATCGCGGGCTCCCTCGGGAGCCCGCGCGAGTTGAAACCGTGCAGCGCACGAACATCAAGGACCCCATGCTCGGAATCGCGGGCTCCCTCGGGAGCCCGCGCGAGTTGAAACCGATCGATCCGGGAGACACGGTCTACACCGTCGTATCGCGGGCTCCCTCGGGAGCCCGCGCGAGTTGAAACCAAGTGCGTGGGTGAGGGCTTCGCCGGAGCGGCTATCGCGGGCTCCCTCGGGAGCCCGCGCGAGTTGAAACAACCCCTACAAAGTGATCCGCCGTCCCTCGGGGGGATCGCGGGCTCCCTCGGGAGCCCGCGCGAGTTGAAACCCAAGATTCGCGGCCTGGAAGCCGGGATCTTCCTGGGAATCGCGGGCTCCCTCGGGAGCCCGCGCGAGTTGAAACAAAACGGTCTGGACGGGTTGTCGGCTTTCAGCAATCGCGGGCTCCCTCGGGAGCCCGCGCGAGTTGAAACTACGACCAGGCCTGGCGCCGCAGCGACGATACCGGCCCTACAAAAGGGCGACGCGAAGGAGGGATCTTTGACCGGACCATCCTTCGCGTCGTGCTCCGACAGCATTGGAGAAGCGGAGCGAGGAGAGGTTACCGGAGTTTGCTCGACGTCAAGTCGTGGCGAGCGAAGATGCCATCGACCACGGAGGTTCGGCCCCCGCGCTGCCTGGGGTGCGGCGCCGCGAGCCGACCGCTCGGCGCAACCCTGGTCGTTCACGGCGACGGCAGCGCGCTGTCGCTGGTGACCGAATCCACCAGATCGATCGCCAGCTCGACCAGTCGGACGAGCCTCACCCGTTCTGCCGGGTAACCTGCCGGGGCACCTGGGGGTGATCCTGCTGGGTCACCTGGGGATGATCCTGCAGGGTCACCTGGGGAGTGACTTGGGGAGCCGCTTGGGGAGTGACTTGGGAAGAATCCTGCAGGTTGACCCGCAGGTTGACCGGCTGGCAACCCGCGGGATCCTGCCGAGATCCTGCGGACCTTCCAAAATTTGCCCACCCTCTCGACGTAGCCAAGGGCCCCGAGCCTGTGCAGGAGAGCGTGGCGCGGAGCCGCTGCCGTTCCGCCTGTTGCGACGCCTGCCGGTCGACCAGCCCGTCGGCCGACCCGACGAGCGACGCGACCGGCGACCCAACGAGCGACCCAACGAGCGACCCGATTAGCGACCCGATTAGCGACCCGACCAGCGACCCGTCGCTGTCGCACCGCCGGTCCAACGGCGGTTCGTGTCGTCGTTCACTGCCATTCACGGCCGACCCACCGGCGATACCGCCGTCGATGCGGCGCTCGCGTCCGTCGATTATAGGGCTTCCTCGTGGGCGCCGAACCCCGGCGTCGTGGGTGGGAGACCTGCGCGAAGCCTCGGCCGGCTCTCGTCCACCAGAGGCGCGCTCCGCCAAAGAAGGTGTGCGATGGAGTGGGTCCTCAATCCACGGTCGATCTCCACGCGACCCTGCCGGACCCCCGCGCCCATGGGCGCCCTGGCGCTGCTGCGCTACACTGAGACGCGGATGGAGTCGCCCACGAGCCAAGAGCAGGGCCACGCGGGTGAGCGCCTCTGCGAGGCGTGTCAGCTTCCTCTCAGTCCGCGACAGAGACCGAGCACGAACTTCTGCCGAAACATCTCTCTCAGGTGCCGCATCGGTACGCGATTACGTCGAGGCACTCGAACGCGTTGGCATCGTGCGCCTGCGGCGTGAGCGCCGACCCAACGGGTCGGAACGGATCTACTACGCGCCGGGCCCGGTCACGCTGACGGCGCTCGCGGCCTTCGTCGAGCGCTTTCCCAACGGTTCCGTGCGAGCGACACCCGCCCACCCACCGGAAGCCAGTTCCGCCGCCCCCCCCACCCCACCGGAAGTGGCTTCCGGTGCCCCACCGGAAACCAGTTCCATGGAACCAAGAGATCAAGATTTAGAACCTTCTTCTTGCGCGAGCGGTGAGCAAGACAGCCCACCCGCTCCCGCCGAAGAAGAAAAACCGCGGGTCACGAAGGAGGACCGAGAGATCGCCCGGACCGCGCTCGCCGAGCGCATGAAGCGAAAGCGCCCGAAGCGGCCACCTCCCCGCTGGTTCGACCGCGCCGAGGTCGAGATGGTCGCAGAATGCACCGCGGCCATCGAGGGCGACCGCGAGGCCAAGCTGCGCGCCCACCGCGACGCGATCGACGGCGCCTTCCAGGCGTCAAAGGATGGCCCGCCGACAGCGCGCTTCATCTGGGGCACGCTGGAGCATTTCCTTGAGCACGGGGAGCGCGGCGAGCGAAGGGCGCGAGCCGAGGAGCGCGACGCCGAGCGCCGCGCGGAGGAAGACCGGCAGACGACGACGCGGCGAAGGGGCGCCGCCGCGCCCCGTGGGTGCCCTCCCTCGCGCGACGAACTCGCGAAGGCGCGGGCCGAATTCGAGGAGCTCGCGGCGAGTGCCGCTCCGCCGTTTCGCGCCCCTCTGGAGGCGATGGCAGCCCGCTACCGCGAGCTCGAAAGGAAGGCCGAGTGATGTTCCGCGACGATCCGCAAATGGCGCTCGCGTGCCGAACCCTGCTCGTCGCCGTGAGGCTCGAGCGACTGTGGACGGACGAGGGCCCCACCGCCGAAGCCACGGAGCTGCTCGAGGCCGACGGCGGTCCGCTCTCGTCCGGCGAGCGCGTCATGCTGCTCGCCGCGTGGGCGTTCTGGAATGGGTCCGGCGGCGTCACGCTTGCCGACATTCTCGAGCGCCTCGACGCGTACCCCGCGGAGGCGCTGTGCTTCCTGGTGCTCGCCTCGAAGTACGGCGCGGACGCCGTCGACGATTGGCTCGTGGAGAACACGCGGACCGGGGTCCCGTCGTGACCTCGGTACACAAGAACCGGCGTACCCGTGTACCTGCCGATCGGAGAACACCCATGCTGACGATCGCCGTGCTCCAACAGAAGGGCGGAAGCGGAAAGACCACGCTCGCCATCAACCTCGCGGCTGCGGCACACGTCGACGGCGATCGCGCGCTAGTCGTCGACATGGACCGCCAGGCGAGCGCGTTCGACTGGAGCGCGGCACGTCAAGACGGCTCGCCGCTGGACGGACTCGCAGTCGTGAAGGCAGACCGAGCAATCGCTCTTCCCCGCTTCGCCGAAATCACGCGGGGGTACGACTACGTCTTTCTCGACGGGCCTCCGCGGCTCGGCGACGTCACGCAGAGCGCCGCCGTTGCCGCCGATGTGGCGGTGCTACCCATCCAACCGGGCCCCTTCGATTTCTGGGCGGTCGCAGAGACGCTGGAGTCTCTCGACCAGGCGGACCGCATTCGCGAGCAACTCGGGCGGGCCCCGATCCGACGTGTCTTTGTCATCAACCGCGCTGGAACGAACACGCGCCTCGCACGCGAGGCCGAGGCCGAGCTGCGGAAGTCTGGCGGCGAGCTCGCCGGCGTCGTGCACCAACGCATCGCCTTCCCGGACGCGGCGTCGCGTGGGGAGTCGGTGCTCACCTCGTCGTCGACCGAAGCGGCGGCCGACGATATCCAATCGGCACTGGCGTCACCGAAGCCGCGGCCAAGACCGTAGTCGGCTCTCGCATGAAGCGCGCCGGCGCCCGCTTCTCGCAACACGGCGGACAGACCGTCATGCTCTTCCGCACCTCGATCCTCAGCCAGCGCTTCGCGGCACTGCATCGCGAGCTTGGCGCCACCTACGAGGCGCGCGTGCAGCAGGCCGCGTGATCATGCCCGCGACGGATGTGGACCCAGTGGTACAAGTCGCGGACTAGATTGGAATCGCGGACAGATTTGGAAGCTCTCGCAGAGGATCTACTTGGGTGTAACCTTGACGATCGCTCCACCGATGCAGCCGCTGCCATCGACCGGGCAGCCGCTGTCGGCCACGTACACGCTGGTGGCGTCGACCGCGATGGCCGCAGGGCTCGTTAGGCCCGTGATAAGCGTGGTCGCCGCGCCGCCGCCCAAGGGCACTTTCTGCACTGTGCCGAGGCCCTGGTTGGTCCAGTACACGTTCGCTGCATCGACGGCGATAGCCGAGGCCTGGACCGCATTCGGCTGGCCCGCGATCGGGGGCGCGAGCTGGACAGGCGTACCACCGCCGATGCCGACCTTCATGACCGAGCCGTCGCCGTAGTTCGTCCAGTAGACGTTTGCTGCGTCGCAGACAATCGCCTTGGGTGATGCCTGCCCCGTGGCCAGCGTCACCACCGCGCCGCCGCCGATCGGCATCTTCGCGACGACCGAGCCGGTCAAATCGGTCCAGTACAGGCTCGAGCCGTCCACCGCGATCCCGCCCGGCCAGCTCGCCTGCAAAGGACTGGTCGTGACGCTGCCGCTTCCCTTGCTCAGGATCGACAACGTGCTTTGACCTCCTGTGCCGGTGGCGCTTACTGCGGCCCAGTAGACGTTCGCAGCATCGGTCGCGATCGCGGTTACAGACGTGCTCGCCGACCACGTGGTTGGTGTGCCGCCGTCCTTCGCGACCCAGGCGACGCCGGCGCCGCTGATGCCCGCCGTCTTCCCACCGACGGCGACGCCGGTCGTCCAGTAGATGTTCGCGTCGTCGACGACGATTTGACCGGGGCCGGTCTGTCCGCCCGCGAGGACGCTCACGCTGCCCCCGGCGAGAGGCACGCTCGCGACCGTGCCGGCAACGTAGGCAGTCAAGTAGAGGCTCGTCGAGTCGACGGCAATGCCCAGGGGCCGGGACAGCCGCGATGCAAGCGAAACGAGCGTACCGCCAGTGCGAGCACCCGCCTCCACGCCGCTCGACCCGTCGACGTCGTTGACATCCGCCTGCGCGTCCGAGCTGCGGCTCGAGCCGGAGCCGCTGCCGGACTCGGCAGAGGTCCCGGTGCCCGAACTGCTTCCTGATTCGGGACCGCCGCCGCTCGAGGAGCCGCCCGACGCTCCCGCCGTGGTATCCGGCGGAGCCTCGGAGTTGCTCGCCGCCCCGCCGGTGGAGGCCCGGCCGCCGCACGCCGCGATGCAGGCCAGAAAAATGCCGGTCCATTTGCCGAGAGCGTTCTCCATCGGCGCACCTTGACCGTAATCCCCGGAACCGCTTGCGTCGAGCACGCGCCGACGCCAAAGCTGCAGGGGTCCGACTCGCCAGACCTCTTTCGCCGTCGAATGACGCCCGCGACGGAGCTCATTCCGCCTGGTGCGGTGTCGATCAGCGCGGGTCTCCGCAGTTTTCCGCGGCCAACGGAACTTCGGACCGCGAGGACCACGGACCCGAGTCGCGTCGGTGTCGCGGGGCCGATGAGCCGATGAGATGTGACAATCGGTCGTTGACCGACGGTTGCAACTACAACTAGAGGTAGATTTAACTGATGAGGGTGAGACGCGCAGGCTTCTCAGCGCTGTTCGCGTGCGTGCTCGCATGCGGGGGCAAGGCGCTCGCGACGCCCGGCGACACCGCAGCAGCGCTCGACGGTGCCGCCGACGACACGAGGGACGTAGGCGGTCCTTTGCCGAAGGACGGCTCGACGCAGATTGTCTCTGGCGATGCCGTTGCGGAAGCGAGTCTGGGGGCAACCGACGGTTCGACCGACATGACGACCGACGAAATGGATGGGAGCGCTTCCCTCGACGCAACCGACGATGTGCCCGTCTGCGAGCCCCCGAACCCTTTCGGAACGTATCCGAACTGCGTCTGTTGCCTTCCGTGAGTCCAAAGCTCGCCGCCTATACCCGAAAGCTCATTTTCGATATTCGAAGCAAGGGGACCTGAAACCGGGACGGCATCTGTCGCCAGAACACGGGGTATTACATGCGCAATTCGCGAATACAGTCCGACCGCAGCAAGGCTCGCAACGCGCTCCTGGGCACAGTCATCGTGGGACTGCTGTCGGCCTTTGTCCTTTCGGGTCACAAGAATGAGCCTGCGGCCCAGCCGAAGCAGCCCGCGGCGCCCGAGGAGCACGAGCTCGAGCCCGTGCTCGAGCAGGCTCGCGTCCCTGCCTCTACTGCGGCATCGACGCTGGCGGCTCGTCCCGCACCAAGCGCCGAGAACGAGCTGGACCGAATTCAGCGGTATATCGACTCGCTCTATACGCCCGCCGACGTCGTCTCCTCGTTCGAGGCGGCGCCCGGCGAAGAGGTCGACTGCATCCACTTCGACGCCCAACCCTCGGTACGGCGGGCGATTGCGCTGGGGCACCGCATCCGGCCCGAGGACTACAAGTCGACTCGACTAAGCCAGACGCCCATGTCGCTTCCCTCCGCGTCGGCCTTCGACGGGCGACCGGATCCGGAGGGCAGGCCGCGCGCGTGTCTCGGTGACACCGTTCCCATGATGCGGACGACGGTCGAGCAGATTCAGAGAGCGGGCGGGCTCGACGTATATCTTCGCCACGGTGGGCGCAAGGCGGCCCCGCCTCCCCCTCAAGGCGGCCCGATTCCCCAGGACGATCCCAGCTACATGCACGTGACCGCGCAATACGACTCGTCCAACCTGGGGACCATCTGGGGTGGTCAGAGCATCGCTTCGGTCTACGCACCCAGTGTGGGGACGCGCGCGAGCGCTACCGCGCAACCGCATAGCCTGGCGCAGACGTGGACGACCTCGGGTACGCAGTTCTATCCCTGCGAAGGCGGCGTGGCGACCGGCGTCGCGTGCACGTCCACCGATCAGGCGGGTCAGTGCTTTCAGACCATCGAGGTGGGCTGGACCGTGGATCCGTTCTCGAGCAACGGCGGTGACAACAATCCGCATCTGTTCACGTTCTCGACCCAGGACGGCTACTGGGCGACGGGATGCTACGACACGCAGCCGTGCGCAACCGAGGCGTGCATCTTCAACGCCGGCGATCAGCTCCCCACGAGCTCGGTCCCACCTTGCAACCAGTACGGGGGGCAAGTCCCCAACCCAATCATCCTATTTATGAATACTCCCTTCATGCCGGGGATGCCGCTCACGAGCGACGTCTCGACGCTCGGCGCGACACCCCACGAGCTTCAGTTCACGACCGTGTGGGACGACTTCGTCGGCTGGGTCATCTACATCAACGGTCAGGCCATGGCCGCCTTCGAGCTCGGCACGTGGACGGGCAGCTTCTACGACCTGCCGAACGGTACCTCGCCGATCACGACGACGCCCGGAGCCCCGCTGCAGACCACGAAGGCGACCATCTTCATGGCCGGTGGCGAGATCACGAGCGGCAACCAGGAGGCGTTGAACCTCTCCCCCAACCCGACGGTGGTCGAGATGGGTAGTGGAATTGGCGCCGTCGAAGGGTTCAAGGCGGCGGCGTATCACCGCGACATCGGCGTGGCGCTGAACGACGGCGCGGGTCCGGGATTGATTAACTCTGGAATGGCGTATCCTCCGTTCTCGAACCCTCCCTTCGCGACGGACATGAACTGCTACTCCCTCGGCTTCGGCTTGGCGAACGGCGGCCCTCAGACCGTCTCGCTGACGACGCAGAGCCTGGGCTACACGTTCCTCGAGTACCCCTCCAGCAACCCCACGACCAGCTTCAAGTCGCCCGCACCCGGTGGAACCAACTGGGAGAACTATCTCTACTACGGCGGCTTCGGAAACTTCAGCGGCGTGCCGTTTTCGATGACGGACCCCAAAGGGGGAACCTTCGATTTCTGCTGCAGCACGGCACAGCAGAACGGCGTCAACAACGATTCCCAGTGTCCCAACTCGCAGCTGGCGAACATCTGTCCCTGACGCCCAAGTACAACCTGTGGTGGCGAAATACCCGCTCGACGGTCACGCGGCCCTCGAACAGCGGTGGTGCAGGCCGCCGACTCGCGGAAGTGCGACGACTTCTCTTGCACTCGGTGGTTCGACGGCTCGCGCGATCGGAGCGTCGCCGCGGAGCGCCATGTGGGGTCGGTCCTTGTTGTAGTAGGCCACGTGTTGGCGGACCAATCGAAGCACTGTCGCTCGCCAAGCACGATGACGTGATCCAGCAGCTCTCGGCGCAGCCCTGCTACGGCGTCGAACCTCCTGGAGGTGAAGCGATGCAACTGCGTTCGCGGCAATGTTTCGGTAAATCCGGCGTACACTTCATGCGGCGATGTCGTCGCTCGACAGGGGCAAACCCCGGGGGCACGCCGCGCAAGCCTGTCGTGACGAAAACTGGTTCGACAAGATCAAGCTGCCCTCGAGTACCGGTGGTGCAGCCCGCCGACGCGCGGAAGTGCGACGACGTCGCCGGCGCTCGGTGGTTCGAGGTCGCGCCCGGTCGGTGCGTCGCCGCCCAGCGACATATGGGGTCGGTCTTCGTTGTAGTAGGCGACGTGCTGCCGGACCAGGCGGAGCAGATGCCGCTCTCCAAGCACGATCACGTGATCCAGCAGCTCGCGGTGCAGGGTGCCGACCCATCGCTCGGCGAATCCGTTGGAGCACACTGTCAAATGCACCCGATGCGAGCGGAGCGCTGCGACGTTTCCGGGTAACCCATGTGTTCCATCCACTTCACGGTCGCGAGTGGGACCTCGTCATGCACCGAAGCAACTGGGGAGAGGACCGCGTTTACTATCACGCCGATGACGGGCAGCTCCGGTCGATGCCGGCGGCTTGGACGAGCGTTGCCACTGGGGATCCGATAGTCGCGCTGGGAGCAGGGCGGTCTCCCTTCCGCTTCGCCGACCTACTCGATCTGGCGGCGCTGACCAAGGGGCCCGGACGATGATCGGGACCGCAGGGGCGTTGCGCGATGCCGCCCGCGAGTGTCAGGCTAATTGCGCCGCAACTGTTAGGGAGATTGTGCCAGACGGCATGCACCGCGAGGCGCTCGGAAGCGGCCTTTCACGGATTGAGTTGCATATATCGTGGCGAAAGACAGAAGATACGGGCTCGCTGCTGCTTGACATGGGTGCGTTATAGGCGTAATTGTACTTACACTCTGTCGCGCCCCGAAGAGGGTCCATGGCTCGTCGCAAGCTCCCCGACCCGAAGACCGTCGCCCTGCGCGCGCAAGGCTGCCTCAACCCACGCCCCGACCGCGTTACGGACGCAGTGTTCGTCAGCGAGGAGTTCTTCGACACGCGCGACCTCGTCCAGGTCAAGTACGAGATGCTCCGTCGCTCTCGGATCGATGGCGTCCCCGTGGCCACGAGCTCCGCGGCCTTCGGTTTCTCGCGCCCGTCCTTCTACCAGGCGCAGAACGCGTTCGAGCGAGCGGGGGTGCAGGGGCTCGTGCCCGCCAGGCCAGGCCCTCGGCAGGCGCACAAGCTGTCCGACGAGGTCGTCGACTTCCTGGAGCAGCAGATCGCGCGGGGAGAAGTCTCCCGCGCCACCGAGTTGGCGCGAATGGTCAAGGAGCGCTTCGGTCGGGACGCGCACCCGCGCAGCATCGAGCGCGCCCTCGCTCGGCGGGAAAAAAAACGGCGCGCCACGGCATCGAGCCGATGAATACCGCGTCGCGCGTTCCGGTTGCGGAGCGCTATGAGGCACTCCGTACGGCCGTCCTGGCCCACCGCCCCAGCGAAGAGCGGCACGGGCTCGTCCTCATGCGTCGCGAGGGGATGGCGGCGTGGATGGCCGCTTGGTCTTGGTGTTCGCCGGTGCCGCCGACCCACACGGTCGACTTCGCGCCGCCCTGTGACCTCGATGCGCTCGCCGAGCCCAGCGCGGTCGTCGCGCTTCTCGCCTCCATGGCCCTCGCTACCCTGCAGGAGCACCCGTCATGACCGAAGCGCACGCGAAGATCTCTTCGACCCACCTCAAGCGAGACGCGTACCTCTACGTCCGACAGTCGACGGTGCGCCAGGTCTTCGAGAATCAAGAGAGCACCAAGCGTCAGTACGCGCTGCGCCAGCGCGCGGTCGCTCTCGGGTGGCCCCTCGAGCGCGTGATCGTCATCGATAGCGATCTCGGTCAGTCGGGCGCCTCCTCGGTCGACCGCGAGGGATTCCAGAGGCTCGTCGTGGATGTCGGCATGGGGCGCGCCGGCATCGTGCTCGGTCTCGAGGTCTCTCGCCTGGCGCGCAACTCGACCGACTGGCATCGCCTACTCGAGATCTGTGCGCTGTCGAGCACGCTGATCCTCGACGAGGACGGCATCTACGACCCGTGCAGCTTCAACGACCGCCTGCTGCTCGGGCTCAAAGGCACGATGAGCGAGGCGGAGCTTCACGTGCTGCACGCGCGCCTGCGCGGCGGCATCCTCAACAAGGCGCGCCGCGGAGAGTTGCAACAGCGCTTGCCGATTGGCCTCGCCTATGATCCGCGCGGACTCGTCGTGCTGGACCCGGACGCGCAGGTACAGGCGAGCATACGCCTCTTCTTCGCGACGTACCGTCGCGCGGGTACAGCGTCCGCGACGATCAAGGTGCTGCGCGAGGAGAAGGTGCAAATGCCACATCGCGTTCGCACTGGCCCGCGGACCGGTGATCTGATCTGGGACCTCCCCACTCACTGGCGTGCGCTGCAACTGCTGCACAACCCGCGGTACGCGGGCGCCTTCGTGTTCGGGCGCTCTCGCACCCGCAAGCTCGCCAACGGCAAGGTGAAGATTGACGCCCTCCCACGCGACGAGTGGCACACGCTGCTGCCGGGCGCCCACCCGGGCTACATCACCTGGGACGAGTACGACGACAATCAGCGCCGGCTTCGCGAGCACGCACAGGCGCATGGCAAAGACCGGCGCCGCAGCCCTCCTCGCGAAGGTCCCGCGCTGCTGCAGGGCCTCGTGCTCTGTGGCGCATGCGGAAACCGGATGACGGTTCGCTACCACCAGCGCGCGGTGGGACTCCGCCCGTCGTACGTCTGCCAGCGCGAGCGGATCGATCGAGGGGCACCGGTCTGCGAGGTTATCCCTGGCGCCACCATCGACGAGGCCGTTGGCGATGTGCTCGTCGCCATGATGACTCCAGTCGCGCTCGAGGTCGCGCTTACCGTCCAGCGCGAGTTGGTCTCGCGGAGTGGCGAAGCCGACAAGATGCGCAAGCAGCAGGTCGAGCGCGCGCGCTACGACGCCGACCTTGCTCGACGTCGATACATGCAGGTCGATCCTGACAATCGCCTCGTCGCCGACTCGCTCGAAGCCGAGTGGAACGAGCGCCTGCGCGCGCTCACGGTCGCGCAGGAAGACTATGAGCGAAAACGGGTCACCGACGCGATGATCGTCGATGAGCAGCAGCAGGCTCGCGTTCTCGCGCTCGCCACGGACTTCCCGAAGCTGTGGCGCGATCCGAAGACGTCAATGCGTGACCGCAAGCGGATGGTGCGTCTGCTCATCGAAGACGTGACGATCGTGCGCCACGACGCGATCCATGCCCACGTGCGCTTCCGCGGGGGCGCGACCCGCAGCCTCGCCCTGCCGCCGCCCAAGACGGCTTGGGAACTGCGTCAGACCCCGCCCGACGTCATCCGTGAGATCGATGCGATGCTCGAGTTTCATACCGACAGCGAGATCGTGAAATCCCTGAACGAACGCGGTCAGAAGTCAGGCGACGGCGCGCCATTCACCAGCATGATCATCAAGCATCTGCGTCACGCGTATGGCCTGAAGAGTCGCGAGCGACGGCTCCGGGAGGCAGGGATGCTCACCACGACGGAGATCGCTTCCGCTCTCGGGGTCTCCACGTGCACCATCAAGATCTGGCGCACCCGCGGGCTCCTGCGCGGACTGCCTTACAACGACAAGGGAGAATGGCTCTACGCGAAACCAGCCGCGGATGCTCCCACCAAGCAGCAGGGCCGGAAGCTCTCCGAACGGCGCCGGCTGAACGAGGTCTCTCCGAATCGAGCGAAGGAGGTGTAGTGTGAAATATCGTCCTTCTGCCAAGGCGACCGCGGCGCGATCCGCAACTGCCGGATGCAGAGGTTCTCCACGCGGGCGTCGAATACGGTACCGAAGATGGCATCGCGATCGCGGACCAGGCGTGCCGGTACGACATCCGTGCCGATCGCCTCCACAATCTGTTGGGCCGTCCACGCGGCGTAGGGATGCGCCGTCACGTTGACATGCAGCACGCGGCGGCGCTCGAGCGAGAGGACGAAGAAGACATAGACGATGTCGAACGTCACGGTCGGCACCGTCAGAAAGTCGATGGCGATCGTGCCCACGAGATGGTTGCGAAGAAATGTCTTCCAGGTCTGCGACGGCGGTCGGCGCGGTCGCCCCGGTGGTTTGGGCAAGTACTTGGCGACCGTGTCCTTGTCGACGCAGTGACCGAGCTTCGCGAGTTCGTTGGCGATTCTCCGACGGCTCCAAAGCGGATTCTCACGCGACATCCGCTCGATGAGGCGCACGAGCTCCGGCGCGAGCGTGGGCCGACCCACGCGCCGCGACTTCCACGCCCAGAACCGGGCGAAGCCCCGCCGATGCCACACGATGACCGTCGCAGGCCGGACGATCGCCAGTGCCTCCGACCACCGTGACCACAGGCGGCAGACGACGACCCAGAACGCACGGTCGATGGGCCGGAGCCGCGGTCGAGGAGTGGCGCGACGGAGAATCGCAAGCTGCTGGCGGAGCACGAGGTTCTCGGCGACCAGGTTTGCCCGGGGCCGCAGCGCAGCGAGCAGCGCGCCAAGTGCGGCCTTGAGCACTATGAGCATCCCCGCGAGGGTCGCGCCGGTCGGTGGGCTCTGTCACCGGAGAATCGCTACGACCGACACGGTATACTGGCCGTCGGCCTTTTCGGCCCGTCCCCTCCGGAAATGCCTCGCAAAACGACTTCTTCGCCACCACAACGCCAAGCCGGCGCCTCCCCGGCATCCCGAGGCCGTTCGGGTCGCGAAGCTGCACGGCTCGTGCAATTTCCTCTCCGACGTCGGCGACGATCGGCGGCTGCGGGCGATGACCGGCTCGCCCGGCACCGCCGTCGAGGTGGACATCCGGGCGTTCCTGCCCTCGGAACTGGCGCGGAGCCGCACGGATGTATTCGCCGACGGACGCTTTCCCATCATGAGTCAGGTGGAACGGTACTAGCAGCACCTGCTGTCGCCGGCACGCATCACGCAGGTCCGGCAGATCTGGGCAGAGGAAGTCCGGGCCGCGACCGTGGCGGTCGTCATCGGCGCGCGCCGCGTCGCAGACGACCGGCACGTGTGGGAGCCGCTGCAGCAGACGGACGCGCTCCGGCTCTACATCGGCGCCCGGAGCGACTTCGCGCCCTGGCGCGCGCCGAACCCGGGCAAGTGGGAACACGTCGCCGAGCGGTGGGAAGAGGTCGGGCCGCTCCTCGACGCGATCCGGCGCGAGGCTTCGTGATGGCGAGGTGAGCGGGATGGCAAGACAGCACGACGCACCGTCAGGGCATCCGGTCCTGAACCTGCCCATCACAAAGGGAGAAGTGCGCTTTGCCGTCGGTCATCCGGAAGGCATGACGTCGAACTCCTGGAAGATGTGGGCGACCGGGGGGCACGAGGTTGCAACCTCTGGTGGCTTCGCTACGTTTCAGGGGTGGACTATCGCTCGATAGTGACGATCGAGCCGGGAAAGCGTGGCGGCAAGCCGTGCATCCGCGGGCTGCGCATCACGGTGTACGACGTGCTCGAGTACCTCGCGTCGGGCATGTCCGAGGCGGAGATCCTCGCGGACTTTCCGGACCTCACTTCCGATGACATTCGCGCCTGCCTTGCGTTCGCTGCGGACCGCGAGCGGCGCCTGTTGTCCGTCCCGGCGGCTTGAAGCTCCTGTTCGACCAGAACCTGGCCCCGAGGCTCGTGGCTCGGCTCGCCGATATCTTCCCCGCCTCCCAGCACGTGCGCGACGTAGGCCTCGCGGCCGGGGACGACCAAGCTGTGTGGGAGTACGCGAAGGCCGGCGGGTTTGCGATCGTGTCGAAGGACGCCGACTTCCGGCAGCTGAGCTTCCTCTACCCGAAAGCGCGTACACGTCGCTCCGGTTCGGTCCTCGTTGCGGTGGCGCTGTCTTTGTCGCACGCGGGCTGCGGCGGGGATACTGTAGTCGCCGACGACGCGTCTGCGGCGGACGTGGAGGTCGGAGACACGTCACGCATCGAAGCGCAGGCGAGCTCCACGGACGTAACCACTGTGACGGAGGCTTCGGTGCGCGACGCCCCGACGGAGGACCGAGCCAGCACGCCGGACTCTACGCCAGCGGCGGCTGATGCGTCGTGCACACCGGATGGGCCTAGCGCGCCAGGAGGCTGCTGCAATTCGCAGGCGCAGTGCCCCGAAATGTTCTGTTGCGCTTTGGAGCACATCTGCATTCTTTGCAGCGGTAGATAAGTGTAACCGTCACAGGCGAGTAGCCCAGGTGCATGCGAACGCGGCGTCTCCATTCGACGCTGCGGACGACCTTCGACCTGCGAACCTTTCCGTTCGACGTCCAGACGCTCACCTTGGAGCTCTCCGATGCCGAGTTCCCGGCTCGCCAAGTTCGCTACGAAGACCGAACGATCGCGGGTGTGGATGACGCCGCGCTTCACCAGCTCGCGGCTTGGAAGGTGGCGCCCGCCATCCAGTACGTCCGGACAACGAAGGCGTTTCGATGGGATCCCGGCGCCCCCGATTACGACTACGCGACCTTCTCGGTCACTGTGCGGCGCCACACGAGCTACCACCTCGGCAGATACTTTCTGCCCCTGCTGCTCATCGTGATCGTGTCGTTTGGAGTCTTTTGGATCAATCCCGAGGATCTCTCATCGGAGATGTCGGTCGCGGTCACATGCCTGCTGGCGGCGGTGGCGCTCCAGCTCGCCGAGGGGAGCGAGCTGCCTGACGTCAACTACCTCACGATCGCCGATCGCGCGTTCGCGACGAGCTACGTCGCCATCGCCTTGTCCGTGCTCCAAGCGCTCTACACGAACCACCTCACGCGAGCGGGGAAAGGGGACCTCGCCATCGCCATCGACCGGCGATGCCGCATCGCGTTTCCCGTTGGGCTGGTCCTGGCCCTTGCGGTCGCCGTCGTGCAGGCGTGCGCGTAGACTGCGTGATTCGGCGTCTACGGGAACGCCGGATACCGATGGCCGCCTCGTGGCGCTAGGATGCCGGCTTCCTCGAACGAGGGGCGGTACCTCTCCAGGAACGCTTCCTTCTCGACCGGATCCGGGAACAATCGACGCGGCCAGTGGACCGGCAGCACCTCGTAGCTCCGTCCCGGACGGCGACGGCACGCGAGCACTCCGAGCCCGGCGTCCACGATGTGTTCGAAGAGGCACGGGTCGAACTCGCGCAAAGCACCCGCGGCATCGGCAGCTTCGGCCAACACGGGCACCGCGATCCATACGCGGTCGGAGAATCGCCCGTAGTTTCGCGCCTGCTGAACGAGGCGCGCAGTGAAGTCGAGCTTGACCTCGACGGTCACGAGGTCGACGACCTTCTGTGAGCGCCAGTGGGCTGCCATCACGTCGACGTTCTCGAACTCGCTTCCAGCTCGCTCGTTGTGGACGTCGAACACGTAGGGCGCGTCCTCGGGCGCGTGGTCCGACTGGTAGATGCTTTCCAGTGCCGAAACTACATAGGTTCCGAGCCGACGCTCCTCTTGACGACTCCGACGTCGCTCCTTCGGCGGGACATCCTGATCTTCGTCTTCGGTCTCGACTTCAGCGACCGGTCCCGCCACGGCCTGCTCGGCGGTTGTGGCCTGTTGGTCCTGCGCGTTCTTCAGCTTCGCGAACTGCTCCTCCGTGTAGAAGCTCCTCGCGTGGCTGTACCAGCGGAACGGAGGCTTCGGGCGCCCATCCTCTGGCGGCGCGTCGAAGTCGAAGTACTTCAGGCTCACCACCAGGCGCCGGGCGTCGGGTATCTTTCGCTGCTCGAGAGCATGTCGAAGCCCGCGACTGCTGACGACGCCGTTGCTCTGCTGCAATAGGTCGTGGAGCACTTGCGTGCCGACGGTCCACGTCTCCGGTGATGGAGCCACCGAAGGGCTGCTGGTACCCGCGCCGCCTATCGAGCTCGAGCTGGACTCCACGATGGCCATGATTGCCTCCCCCGCCGCCGACGCGGACGTGTCTGCCCCCTCGACTGCGTGCGATCATCGAGGCTATCAGCTCGGCCCCCACGACGTACAAGGGCCCATTGTCGGCTTCGTGAGAGAGCGGCGGGGAGCCGCCGGCCTTTCGGAAAGCGGACGACGTGCCGTAGCGTCCGTCGGGCCCCGAGCGTGGAGACGATCCGTTGTGCATGCGGGAGCGAGTACGCGGACGCTCGTGCGTTGAAAAAAGTCGGGTGGATGGAAACCGGTGAGGGATCGGTCATGCACCTCGCGAATTGCTCGTCGTGCGGTTCGACCATCACGATCGACGTGATGGCGGACGCGTCGATCTGCACGACCTGCCATCGAATGATCACGGGCTGCGAGGGGGACGCAAAGACCGTGTCTGGAGACGAGGTGCTGTGCCTGGCGTGCACCGTTCGGAAGTTTCTCGTGCCGTCGTTTCGACGCCGCGCGACGCCGGCACCACCGCAGCGGACCTCGACGCGGGGTCGGAAGGCTCGGGGGGCGCCGAACCCACGGCGGCGACGACGCTCATAGTGCACTCAGCGCGACTTCCGGGGCTCCACAAACAAGTCTGCCAGCGTGACCCCGTATGCCCGTGCGCACGCAACCAGACTCGCCATCGTGGCGTTGGCTTGTCCCAGCTCTAAACGCCGGAGGTGTTTGGGGCTCAGGTTGGAGCGCTCCGCTGCGGCCTCCTGCGACAAACCAGCCTTTTGCCTCAGCCCCCGCAGGCGGGCGCCAAGAGACCGTTCCGCACGCTCAAGTGCTCGAGTAAGCGCGGGATCCTCCCGCACCTCCGAGCGCCCGTGATCGCCGGGGGATGGCCGTTTCGGAGCCGCCACGGTCGCAGAGGACCGCAGGGGACCTTTGCGTCCCAGGACTCATGAGTCCTACACTAGGATGAGCCGCTTCTCTCTGAGCGCACGTTGGGGGACGGGACATGACTGCGACGGAGCACGACGACGACCTGACCCAGCTTCTCGACCCGCTCGTCGTGCGGTCGCGCCAGCGCATCGGCCAGACGCTCCGTGGCAAGTGGCGGCTGGACGTGCTTCTCGGCGTGGGCGGTATGGCCGCCGTCTACGCCGCGACACACCGGAACGGCACTCGCGTGGCCATCAAGATGCTGCACACCGAGCTTTCGACCAGCGCCGACGTGCGTGCCCGCTTCACCCGCGAGGGCCACGCGGCGAACGCCGTCGCCCACGACGGTGCCGTCAAGGTGATCGACGACGACACCGCCGAGGACGGGTCGCTCTACCTCGTGACCGAGCTGCTCGACGGCGAGACGCTCGAGGACCGGCGGGTACGAAGCGGGGGACAGCTCAGCGAAGACGACGTGCTGTCGGTCGCCGACCAGCTCCTCGACGTGCTCGCCGCCGCGCACGCGAAGGGCGTCATCCACCGGGACATCAAGCCCGCGAACATCTTCCTCTCGCGTTCGGGCCAGCTCAAGGTGCTCGACTTCGGCATCGCCCGCCTTCGCGAGCTGTCGACGGCCAGCCTCGCCACGCAAGTCCGGGTCGGCGATGGGAACGCCGGCCTTCATGTCGCCGGAGCAGGCGCGGGGCCTCTGGGACCAGGTGGACGGTCGAAGCGACGTTTGGTCGGTGGGGGCGACGATGTGGCAAGCGCTCACGGGGAAGCTCGTGCACGAGGGTCGGACGGCCAACGAGGAGCTGCTCAGCGCGATGACCAATCCGGCGCCGCCGATCCTGTCCGTGCTGCCCAAGCTGAGCCCGGCGGTAGCGCAGGTCGTCGATCGCGCGCTCGCCTTCGAGAGGGAGAAGCGCTGGCTGGACGCGACGCGGATGCAGGAGGGGGTGCGCCGCGCGTACCATGACCGGCACAACGCGCCGATCACGACTGCGCCGAAGATGACCGTGCCCGAGTCGGTCCCGAACCGGACGCTGTCCTCGGCACCGGACGTGCTCTCCCCGCGTCCCGCGACGACGGGACGGCCGGTCGCGAACTCGCTCAGCGCGCTGCGGTCCCTGGCTTCCTCCCGGCGGCCCGTGGCCATCGCCGCAGTGGGCGTCGTCGCCGTTGGCCTCGTCGTGTCGGGCATCGCCTGGGTCGCGTCTGCCTCCCACGGCAGCGCATCGGCTGGAGCCTCGTCGTCGACTTCGATACCTTCGCCGACGCAGGCAGCGGCGGCTCCGGTGCCTCCCGAGTCGGGTCGGCCGACGGCCACCACGGAGCCCGCCCCGAGCGAGTCGTCGTTGCCGGCGATCGCCGCGACCGACCTGCCCACGGCCGTGGCAGCGAGCGCCGCACCGGCCCCTCCCAAACCGGTCGCCGCGACTGCGGCCCGCGCCCGCACCGGCTGCCTGCTCCCCCGCCCGCAACCGCCGGCGGCACCGGCGAAGCCCGACTGCTCACCGCCGTACACCGTCGACTCGACCGGTCACCGCCACTGGAAGGCCCAATGCTTGTGAACCGCGCTTCAGGACTCCTCGTGCTCTTGGCGATGCTCACGTCGGCGACCGCGCTCGCCGCGCCACCTACGAAGGAGCAGTGCATCGCGGCGAATGAGGCCGTGCAGTATCTCCGGGAGGCGCACAAGCTCCGCGAAGCGCGCGAGAAGCTCCTGCTCTGCGTCTCGGAGGCGTGCCCAGGGCCGGTCCGCGAGGACTGCGCGCAGCGCCTCGACGAAGTCGCCAAGGCGACACCGTCGATCGTGTTCGACGTGAAGGACGCGAGCCGGCAACGACGTGTCGGAGACGTGAAGGTCACGATGGACGGGCAGCCGCTCGCTGGCAACGCGGGGGCTGCCGTCGAACTCGACCCGGGCGAGCACACGTTCGTCTTCGAGGCGGCGGGCCTGGCGAAGGTCGAGAAGAAGTTCGTCGTCGTCGAGGGCGTCAAGGGGCGGCGCGAGGTGATCCGCCTGGGCAGTGCCAAGCCTCCGGAGGCGGCGACCCCTGCGTCAGCCCCGTCGAGCAGAAGAGGTGTCGTCCCGGTCGAGCGGGCCGCCGATTCTGGCGTGGGCCGCGTTCGGCGTTGGTGGCGCCGGCCTGGTGCTCGGAATCACGGCGGGTCTCGTGGCCGGCGGGAAGCACTCGACGCTCGCGGGCGAGTGCGACAACGCGGCGGGCACGTGCGCGCCCCAGTACGCCGGGGACCTCGACGCGTTTCACACGTGGCGGACGGTCTCGACGATCGGCTACGTCGTCGGCGCGCTCGGCGTTGCGGGGGCGCGCGTGCTCTGGTTCACGGCGCCGAAGGCTCCGAGCGACCACGGCGCACGTGTGGCTCGGACCCGGCGTCGGCGGGGATCGCGGGGAGGTTTTGATGCGCGCCTGGCTGCCGGCCCTGCTCGTGTTGCCCGTCGTGCTCACGGCGTGCCCCGCGCTACTGCTCAGTGACTGGAGCATCGGCGGGCGCGGGCGGTGACGCCGGCGGCAGACCTGGCCCGCAGGATGCGGCGCCGGTGGTCGACGACGCGGACACCGAGGAGACGGGCACGGGGTCGTCGTCTTCAGGTACCGCGTCCTCCTCGGGCAGCAGCGGGTCGTCCTCGGGCGGCAGCTCCAGCGGGGGCGACGACGGCGGATCGAACAGCGGATCGTCGGGCAGTGGCGATGCAAATCAGGATGCCTGCGCACCGAACGGCACCGGGGCGGTCGGGACACTTGGTTGCCCGTGCTCGGGCGCTGGAGCGCTGGCGTGCAACGGCAACGCGCAGAAGGTCACGCTCATCTGTAGCAGCGGCGTGTGGACGTACAGCCAGACATGCGGCTCGGGGCAGCTTTGCGACAGCGCGGTGGGCTCGAACCAGGGGACATGCCAGTCCGTCGACCCGCTCTGCACAAACGCGAGCCCCGGTCAGGACGTATGCAGCAACACCACGACCGGCGTGCAGTGCGGACCGGATCTCGTCTCGGACACGCCAGTGCAGACGTGCGGGTCTAACCAGACATGTTCAGGCGGGATGTGTCTCCTCGTCTGCATGAAGGCGATCACGTCATCGCTCAGTGAGACGAGCCCTTATGCCGCGTCGATCAACGTCAGCTACAGCATGGTAGGCGGCGGAGGTGGTGGCGGTGGTGGCGGTGGTGGCGGCAGCAGCGCAATCGTCACCGGCAGCATGCTCGTGAGCTACGCGGCCGGAGGTGCAGGCGGGACCGGAGTAGGAGGAGGGGGAACCAATGGCACGACCGCTTCCGGCTCCTTCAGTCTCGCCGCCGGAGCCACTGTCACCGCGTATGCAGGCGCTGGCGGCGGCGGCGGCGGAATTACCGTCAACGGTGGCGGTGGCGGCGGCGGAAGCGGCTACTTCGGCGGTGGCGGCGGCTCCGTCAGCAGCGGCGGTGGTGGTGGTGGTGGAAGCAACACCGGCGGTGCCGCTGGAGGGGGAGGGGGTGCTACTACCGGAAGCAACCAGGCCGGCGGCACCGGGGGAAACTCCAACGGCGACCAAGGTGGCTCCGGCGGCACAGGCGCCACCGGAGGTGCCGGCGGCAGCTGGGGTGGTGCCGGCGGCGGCGGCGGGGGGGGCGGGGGCGGGGGCTTTGGCGGCGGGGGCGGTGGCGGCGGCGGCGCAAGCTCACCTTATCCGTCCGGCGCGGGTGGCACGAGCGGGGCGAATGGCGTGTCCGCCTACTACGGCGGTGGGTCGGGAGCCAACACCTGGTCGTCGGCCACTACGTTGCCCACGGCAGCAGGCGCAGGCGGCGGCGTACCCGGCAGCGGCCTCTATGGCGGTGGCGGCGGCAACGGCGGCCTCGTGATCCTGACCTACACGAGCCCCAACGGGGCTTGCTCGTTGTGACGCTTTACGGCGCACCGCGGGGCGATTGGCGGCGGCAGCGCGACCACGCCTCGCGTCGGCCTGCATCGCGGTCGACGCCGCCGACAGGCACAGCGACACCTGCCAAGCCCGTGACCTTCTGCTGCCAATGAGACGCGCGTCATCTGTCGCCACCGTGGTGTTCGCGCTGCCCGTCGTGCTCGCGGGCTGCCCGGCGCTGCTGAGCGACTGGACGATCAGCGGAACCGGCACGGACGGCGCCTCGGCCGATGCTCCGAGCCCTGACGCTACAACAGGGGGCGCCAGCTCGGGTGGATCATCAAGTGGGTCGTCGTCCGGCTCGTCGAGTGGCGGCGCCGACGCTGGTTCGGCGTCCGAAGAGGCGAGCGAGAGCGGTTCGGAGAACAGCGATGGGGGCGGGTCGTCGAGACGGGGGGTCGTCTTCTTCATCTCGTCGGGCGGTAGGGTCGTCTTCTGGCTCATCAAGCGGCGGGTCGTCGAGAGCGGGTCCTGCTCGTCTCGGCTCTTCCTCAGGCAGTGGGTGCATCTGCAACGTGCGCTCGCGTGCTCATCGGGACACTGTGCTGCTCCACCCCTGCAGTTACAGTGCGGTTGCCAACCCAACCCAGCACTCTCAAGCTATGCGAATACCCAACGGCTAGTCGGAACGTATTCGCGCAAGAGACAAACGATGGGACTGAAAATCTTCCTCGGCTCACCTTGCTACGACTCGATGGAACCCGAGTTCGTCGGGTCGCTCATCGCGTCGATGGACATGCTGCGCGACCGCGGGCACGAGGTGCTCGACTGGGGGTTCGTCCGCGGCCCCCTGCCGCACTTCGCGCGCAACTCCCTCGCGGCCGAGGCGACACCGGCCACCGCGCCGCGCTCGCACGCGTAGGCGGCAAGGTTCGCGAGGACGAGCGCGCCGGTGACGACGGGGCGGAGGCTCTCATGGCTCAGCCTCCGCGCCGCCGCTTCTCGGGGTGCTCGCCAGTGGCCTTGTGTTTGGTCTCTGCAGCGAGCGCGTCCAAGCCCCGGCGTACGGCCAGCCGCAGCGCATCGGTGCGCGTGATCAGCGGCAGTCCCGGCCGGGAGAGCACTTCCGCCACGCGCTCAAGCTCGTCCACCCAGCCGCCGGGCAGGTTTACGGTGAGTTGGGTGTCGTTCGAGGATTTGGGGCGCGGCACTCGCGGCATCGTAATCTCCTGCCCAAACTCGTAGCACGATGCGATTAGATGTACTACCATGCCATTCCGGCTCCGATGAACCTCAAGAACGCACCCGCTCCGTTCCTGGTCGCGACGTTCGCGTCCGGCGAGCGGGAGCTGCCGACACTGCGCCCCGCGTGGGACCTCGGCCAGGCTGCGGAACTCGCGCGCCTGGAAGCAGGGGACCGGTCGTTCGCGTCTACGCGTCGAGCCGGGGGAGCGCTCGTGCTCTCGGTGAGGCTCTAGATGCGCCCTGAACTCGACGCTGCCCTGGTACGCGACTTCCCGCACCTGTACCGCGACCGCCACGGCGACACGCGTGAGACGCGGATGTGCGACGGCTTCCCGGGCGACGGCTGGGAGCCGCTCATCCGCCGCCTGTCCGAGAAGCTCGAACCGATCGCCCGCGAGACCGGGCTGCGCGCGGTCCAGGTGAAGGAGAAGTTCGGCGAGCTGCGGTGTCTACGTGAGGGGCGCGGACGGCGCGCGCAAGCTTCCGGCCGCGATCTCCGAGGCCGTGCACGCGGCAATCGGTGCCGCGATGGAGGAGAGCAGCCGCACGTGCGAGCACTGCGGCGCGGCTTGCTCGACGCGAAAGGTCGAGGGCTGGTGGGCGACTCTCTGCGACGCGTGCCTCGAACGCGCAGCAGGCGCAACGCGCTGAGCGCAGGCGCCGCTGGCGGGAGGGGCCGGTGGCGATACCTGGCGCCGAGATCCGCGTCTGGCTCGACGACGTCCGCCCTGCGCCCGCCGGCTGGACGCGTGCGTAGACCGCGCGCGAAGCCATCGCGCTGCTCGAAGCCGGCGGCGTCGTCGAGATCAGCCTGGACCACGACCTCGGCGACGAGGCGACGTGCGGCACCGGCTACGAGGTCGCCTGCTGGATCGAGGAGGCGGTCGCGACGCGAGGGTTCGTGCCGCCGAGCGATCCGCATCCACTCGGCGAACGTCGTCGGCCGCGAGCGCATGCAGCGCGCGATCGAGAGCATCGAGCGGCTTCGGGCGAAGGGAAGCGCCGAAATGACGCCCGCCGCGCATGTCGTCCGCATCGTGAGTGGCGGGCAGACCGGCGCCGATCGCGGCGGTCTCGATGCCGCGCTCGCGCTCGGGATCGAGCACGGCGGCTGGTGCCCGGCAGGCCGCGTCGCCGAAGACGGCCAGGTGCCTCGCGTGTACGCGCTGCGCGAGACGACGAGCGCAGAGTACGCGGAGCGCACGAAGGCCAACGTCCGCGACTCGGACGGCACGGTCGTCTTCACCCGCGGAGCCGCGACCGGCGGCAGCGCGCTCACGCTCAGGGCGGCGCGCAGGATCGGCAAGCCCGTGTTGCACGTCGACCTGGCGAAGCTCGACGGCGAGGCGGCCGCCGAAAGAGTGCGCGGCTGGTGCGTCGAGAGCTCCATCGCCGTCCTGAACGTCGCGGGCTCGCGCGAATCGAAGGCACCGGGCATCGGCGACGAGGTACGGCGGGTGCTGCTGCGCGCCCTGGTGGGAGAAGAAGCCGCCCGCCCGCCGCCGTGAAGTCACCGCCGATTCGTGTTGCGCGCCGGCATGGGCGCGCTACGTATTCGCCCTTCGCATGACGCCACGCAGGGCATTCCACCTCAGCGCATCACCCCTTACCCAAGGCCGCGACGAGCTCGCGGCACCCTTGCCATGACTTCCATCGATCCGAGCATCGACAAGTACAAGGAGGTGTCCACCGCTGAGCCCTGCGGACCGTCGGCCGCCGAAGACTGCCGCGCACTGCGCGTGGCTGCCGGCGACCTGCCCGGTCATCCCGCATCACTTCGCCGATCTGGCGTCGTTGCAGCTGATGCTGCTGGCGAACGCCCGCGGCGCGACCTGCCACCACCTCTCGGCCGCTGGTGAACTTACCCTGCCGGTGACCGACCTGCTCGCCGAGTTGCGAGCCCACGGGTACCGCGTGCTGCGGTCCACCAGCACCACCGTCGCGGCGTCGCCGAAACTCAGCATGTTCGACGAGATGCACGGGCGGTCCGAGGCGCAGTTCGCGCTCGTCCACCCATCCGGATACGCCGAAGTCGACGCGCGCAGTGGGCAGTCCCATTCGCGTGCTCTCGATCGACGAAGAGCACGTCGAGCTGCTGCGCGGGCGCATGCAGACGTGGGTGCGACCGGCGTTCGACCACGACGCGGGGGTGATCCACATGCTCAAGGCGAGCCGCGAGGGCGTCCGGTTCGCGGAAATCGGCACCGCAGGCAGGGCGCTTCGTCGCGAGAACTACGCGGCGGCAGTGCTCCGTGACATCGATCACGTCACGCAAGACATCGAGGCTGCCGATCCCTGCGGCCGCATCGTGCTGCTGACCGGGCCGGCCGGGACGGGCAAGACGCACCTGATCCGCTCCATCCTCGTCAGCGCGAAGCGACCTCGCTTCGTCGTGCTGCAGCCCGGGGACCTGCGGTCCTTCCTCAACGCGTCGCCGCTCGGGGCGCTGGCGGAGTTCGTCGAGGACGAGGCCAGGGGCCGCCCAATCGTGCTCATCGTCGAGGACGCCGACGATTGCCTGGTGCCGCGCGGGACCGACAACATGTCGCAGATCGCGGCTCTTCTGAACCTGTCGGACGGCCTCGTCGGGTCAGCCTTCGACATCCGCGTGCTGGCGACGACGAACGCCAAGGTGACGGAGGTGGACTCGGCCATCCTGCGGCCCGGCCGCCTGTGCCGCCGCATCGAGGTGCCAGCGCTAGAGCCGGGCCACGCGACCGACGTCCTGCGTGGTCTGCTCGGCGCCGAACCGCGCGCCGTGTTCAGCAAGCCCGTCACCCTCGCCGAGGTCTACGCGGCCGGGCACGCCCAACGAAGGTGAGCGCCATGGATAAGAGCCTCATCCGACGTGGGCCGTCGGCGATCCGCCGCCGGGCTCGCGCCAACTTTACCTCGTGATCGACCTCGAAGCGACGACCTCCGACGACGGCTCGCTGCCGCCCGAGCAGATGGAGACCATCGAGATCGGCGCCGTGCTCGCGGACGCCCGGACCCTCGCGCCCGTCGACGAGTTCCAGTCGTTCGTGCGCCCGGTTCGCCGACCGAGGCTCCACCCGTTCGTGACGAAGCTGACGGGCATCACGCAGGCGATGGTCGACGGCGCGCCGCTGTTCCCCGAAGCGTTCGCGGAGCTGCGCGCGCAAGCCTCATCGACCATCGGCACCCGCTCGTGTGGGCGTCGTGGGGGCGCTACGACCGCATCCAGTTCGAGCGCGACTGCGGGCTGCACGGCATCCCGAACAACATGCCCGAGCACGTGAACCTGAAGGTGAGGTTCTCGGAGGTCCAGGGCCTGAAGAAGAAGCAGGGGATGGCCGAGGCGCTCAAGCTCTGCGGCCTGCCGCTCGAAGGCACCCACCATCGCGGCATCGACGACGCGCGGAACATCGCGCGCATGCTGCCGTGGATTGTGGGCGAGCGGCGCATCGGGGAGATGCATCGAGCGGCTGCGGCGCAGGAGTCCGCCGCCGTGATCGGCCAGGAGGACCGGTACAAGCCGCTCCTGGCGCGTCGGGTTCCGCACGACAGCATCGTGTTGGGCCGAGCCTACGTCATCCACGCTCGTAACGGCGGCGTGGGCGTCGCCGTCGAGAAGAACGGCTGCATCGGGTACCGACTCCACCGCGTGAAGTTCACCGACCACTACCTATTCACCGAGTACGACTGGGACGACGACCCGTCCTACGGCACGGCGATCCCGCTGCGCCTCATCGAGGCCGAACCGCCCACCGACAATAAGGAGCTACTGGCGTGGCTGGCGAGCCAGCAGGAAGAGCACCGCGCCGAGATCGACGCCGCCTGGGAGGTCGTCCTCGGCTTCCCGCCGTCGCGGCTACGGCTGTCAGGACCACACAAGGAGGACTTGTGAGACTCATCATCACGCAGGAGCACGGCGTCATCGTGGTGAGGTCGCCGGACGTGCGTGGCATCGTAGGCGTCGGAAATACGCGTCGCCAGGCCAAGCTGTACTTCCACCTGGCGCTTGCGACGCTCAGGAAAAACGAGCGCGACAAGCGACGAGCCAACTGATGCGGCTCGCCATCATCAGCGATCTGCACGCCGACGTGCACGCGCTCGGAGACGCGCTCCGCATGATCGACGCGATGGGCTGCGACGCGATCGTGTGCGCGGGAGACACGGTCGACTACGGGCTCTTCCCGAACGAGACCCTTGCACTCCTCGCCGAGCGCAAGATCCCCACGGTGCGCGGGAACCATGACCGGTGGGCGCGCGACGGCGATCATCGGTCCGGCAGCGCGTCGGACCTCAGCAGGGCCTCTCGGCGCTTTTTGCGCGCGACAGTCAGCTCGTGGAGCGTCGAGTACGACGGGACGCGGGTCGAGGTCTGGCACGCCCGTCCCGGCTCGGACATGGAGGGCATCGTTCCTCCGACCGCGCCCCGGCATCCGCTGCAGCTCGACGTACCGCGGCCGGAGCTCAACGCCAGCGCGCTGCTGCGCGGCGCGGACGTGCTCATCGTCGGCCACACCCACCTCGCGTTCGCGCTCCGCTTCGGCGACCGGCTCATCGCGAACCCTGGCGCGGTGCTTCGCGATCCCGCTCCAGGCGCGGATAACCCGCCCGCGACCGGGACCTTCGGTGTGCTGGAGCTGCCGGAGCGCCGGTGGCGGGTGTTCCGGGCCAAGGACGGCGTCGAGGTCGACATCGTGAGAACGCCATGAGCCGGACGACCAAGCAGGGGAAAGGCACACCGCGCGAGACGGGCGAAACTCTGCCCAAGTGGATGTACCTGCTCTCGGACGGCGACGATGACCTGCTCGACGTGCTCGTGGGAGCGTGGGCCGCCGCGCAGCACGCGCGCTGGGCCGTTCGCGAACGCGGCGACCAAGCGCCTCGCGCGTGCCTCGACGAGTTGAAAGCCGCCGAGGGCCTCCTGGACGCGATTAGCTCGGGGGCCGTGCCGCGCCGGCAGCTCGCGAAGAAGGCGGCGCAGGCGGTGAGAAAGTTCGGCGTGGCGAGGATGTCCGCCATCGAGGCCGCGCTCCTGCAGCACGTGGTCCAGATCGGCCACGTGCCAGGCCCTCGCGAAGTGGTGTTCATCGCCCAGGGCGCGATGCCCTACGCGTGCCGATTGGGACTGGCTCGTGGTCGCGCTCGATCGTGTGCTCGGCGTGAAGCTACCCGCTTCGGTGCGAAAGGCGGTGCAGACGATCCTCGACGCGCCTCGCTCGCGCGGAAAGCTGCCGCTGCTCCCCGTCATCGTGCGCAGCGGCGGGGGGTGCAGCGCCGGGAGATTTGCGGTGCACGCGTTCGACCTCGCGAGCGGGAACACTACGCAACGGTGCGTCGCTGCCCGATGAAACCCGAAAGGAGCCCGGCCATGAAGAAGCGTACCGATCGTCAACCTGTCGCCCCGTCCGTGCTCGTCGTGCTCACCAACGGCTCGTGCCTCTGGTTCCCGCGCGCCACCGTGAAGCGGGGTCGCATGAGGATTCGGGTGCGCACCGCCGACGGCGTGGACGTCGTGGTGCCCGCCCCGGGCACGGACTGCCTGACGTACAACGCCAGCGAGGATAAAGCCGAGCCGATCGCGCAGCTTGTGCACGCCATCAACGGTCTGAGGGGGGCACTAGGCGTCCGATCGCCAAAACCACATGTCGACCCGCGACGCCTCGCGCGCATCTGCAAGCAGCACCACATCAAGCGACTGTCGCTCTTCGGGTCCGTTGTGCGTGACGACTTCGGACCGCAGAGCGACGTCGACATCCTGTACGAACGCGAAGCGGGTCATCACGAAACGCTACGCAGTCTCACAGAAGCGAACGAAGCTTTTGCGGACCTGTTCGGCCGCCGCGTCGACTTCATCAAGCGTTCCCTGATCGAGAACAGCAAGAATCCGCACCGGAGGCAGTCCATTCTCGAGGACGAGCGCGTGGTCTACGAGAATGGGCGCGCGAGACTCGCTGGGGTGCTCACATGAAACGGATCGCCGCCGCCAGCATCAGCGACACTCGCCTCGAGCTCGCCGATCAAAACGCCGTCCACGATGCGAGCCTCGCGCCCTACGTCGACCGTGTCCTCGACGCCTTAGGGCATCCGGACGCGCTCGCGACCGACGAGTCGAAGATCAGAGACTTCCTCGAATCTTTTGAGGGGCCTCATCGTTTGAGGCGTAGAGGGGGAGAGTGGCGGCACTATCCGGGAAACCCGGCGATCAAGGCTCAGAACGACGCGCTCCTTGCGAGCATGGCCCAGCAGTTCGGAGTGCCGGTCGAGCGCGATGACCTCGTCGTGGCCGTCGCCTACCGCATCCGGGCGCGCGAGCAAGCGGGAGGGGCGTAGGGAGCGAACATGAAGCTCGCTATCATCAGCGACGTCCACGCCGACGTGCACGCGCTCCGCGACGCGCTCGCGCAGATCGAGCGGCTCGGCTGCGAGGAGATCGTGTGCGCGGGCGACATCTTGGACTGGGGTCTGTTCCCGGAGGAGACGATCCGAGAGCTACGCGAGCGGCGCATCCCCACGATCCGCGGCAATCACGACCGCTGGGCGGTGTCCGAGGGTCACGACACCAGCGGCTGGGACCTGACGCCGAGGGCCATGGCGTTCCTCGAAGGGCTGCCCGCGAGCTGGACGCGGAGGATCGACGACGTGCGCGTTGCTGTCTGGCATGCGCGGCCCCGGAGTGACATGGCCGGTATCTACCCGGACGCATCGTCCACCGAGCTGGCGTCCCTGCTCGATCGGGCGGAGGCCGACGTGCTGGTCGTGGGCCATACGCACGTTCCGTTCGCGCGGTTCGTCGATCGGCGGCTCGTCTGCAATCCCGGTGCGTTGCTCCGTGATCCCGCTCAGCCCATAGATGGCGCGATGCTGTTCGATCGCGAGAGCGGCAAGTTCGTGCCGGCGCCTGCGGCCGGCGGCGGGACCTTCGGCGTACTGGAATTGCCGACGCTGCGGTTCACGGTGCACCGGGCGGGGGACGGCGCGGAGGTTGAGATTGCGTGTGCTGCGGGACATTTGATGAGCACGCGCTAAAATGTGTCCGATGGCTTCGCAGCCTAGAGACATGGCCGACCAGCTCGAATCCTTGATTGAGAAGACCCGTGGGGTTGCGGGTGGCTCGGCATGCGTCGTTCGCACGCGGATTCCGGTCTGGACGCTGGAGAATTACCGCCGTATTGGCTGGACAGAAAGAGCACTCCTGAAGAACTTTCCGACTCTGCGTCCACACGATTTGCGTGCGGCGTGGCGTTATGCGGCAGACCACAAGGCCGAGATCGACAGGGAGATCAGGGATAATGAGGCTGCGTAGGTGCCCGCGAACGCGGCCTGCTGCCTCCAAAGGCAGGCGGCCGCATGCCGCGCTTCAAATCCGGCCACTACCAGGCGGCCGGATCGCTTGACGCGGGAGGGGGACTACGTGCGACGGATCGGCCATGACCCGCGTCGCCGTCGCCTCCGATCTGCACTTCGATGCTGCGGGCCATCTCACCTCGCCCGCGACGGTTGCCGCGCTCGTCGAAGAGATCCGTGCGGCCGAGCCGGCGGCCGTCGTGCTCGCGGGCGACCTCGGTCATCCGCTCGACAACTTCCGCCGCTGCCTCGCCGTGTTCCGGTCGCTGTCCGTTCCGGTGGCGGTACTGGCGGGGAACCACGACGTCTGGCGCGATGAGGTCGGCCTCGGCAGCCGGGCGCTGTGGGAGCACGGCCTCGCCGACGCGACGCGCGAGGCCGGCGCGCTGTGGCTCGAAGACGCCGAGCTGCGCGTCGGCGACGTGGCTGTCGTCGGCTCGCTCGCTTGGTACGACTACTCGGCCGCGCCGGAGCACTTGCGCTACCCAGAGGAGCACTTCGCCCGGATCAAGGGCTCGCTGAACAACGACGCCGCGATGATCGACTGGCCCTGGAGCGACGTGGAGTTCGCCTGGCGGCTGCGCCAGCTCCTCATCGCGAGGCTCGCGCGCCTGGAGAAAGACGCCTCGGTTCGCGCGGTCGTCGTCGCGACGCACGTCCCGCTGTTCGAGGAGCAGATGACCCGCAAGCCGGGCAACTACCGGTGGGAGGTGTCGAATGCGTACTTCGGCAACCTCACCACCGGCGCGGCCGTCGCGCGCTTCGAGAAAGTGCGCACAGTGGTCAGCGGGCACACGCACTGCGGGCGGCGGGGCACGGTCGTTCGCGCCGCCGCCGCGCCAATCGAGGTGCACGTGGTCGGGAGCGACTACGGAAAGCCGGCGTTCGTCGTCGTCGATTGCTGACGCAGGCCGGATCAGCGAGGAGTCGGGGGGGGGCGGCAGTGTCAGGCAGTGTCCACCGGCCACCCCCCGTAACGTCCCGGACGGGCAGCGCGGCGTGCAAGCCGCCGGAATCTCTCCGTCTCTTGCTGGCACGCGCCCGGCGAGGCGCTGCGTGTCGTGGCCGCCCTCGCGCCCGCCTACGCCCCCCGGCGCCCGACCGAGACGGTCCTCCATGGTCTGGTCCGCCAGCACCTGGAGTCCTTCCTCGCCTACGCCCGCGAGCACTACGAAGGCGGCCTGCCGCGGTACGTCGAGAACGAGCTGCGGGCGTACCTCAAGTGCGGTTCGTTCAGCGAGGGCTTCGTTCGCTGCCACTGCGACACGTGCGGGCATGACCTGCTCGTCGCCTTCTCGTGCAAGTCGCGTACGGTGTGCCCGAGCTGCACCGGAAGGCGCATGGCCAACACCGCGTCGGCCATCGTCGACCGGATGCTCCCCGACGTGCCCGTCCGGCAGTACGTCCTGACGTTGCCCTACGAGCTTCGCAGACTCGCCGCCTTCAAGGCGGACGTGCTGACGGCGATCGGCCGCATCGCCGTCGATGCCATCTTCGCGAGCTACCGAGCACGCGCCAGCCGCCACGGGGTGGAGGACGGCCAGTGCGGCGCGGTCAACTTCGTGCAGAGATTCGGTGGCAGCTTGAACCTGCACGTTCATCTTCACGTCGCGCTTCTCGATGGCGTGTTCGTCCGCGATCCCCGCGGGGGCGTGATGTTTCACCCCGCCGCTCCGCCCACGCGCGAGGAGCTGGACGCGATCGTGCGGCGCGTGCAGCACCGCGTAGCGGCGTGGCTGCGCCGACATGGCTACCTCAACGAGCGGCCCATCGACGAGCGCTCCAACGAGCTGCCGGAGCAGACGGCCCTGGATGCGTGCGCCGCCATCGCCATGGGACGCGGTCAAGTGGCGACGCTGCGGGACGCCGAGGCGGCCGCGGGCGACCATGACGAGGCGGTGGCCGGCAAGGCCGCCGTCGCCGTGGAGCTCGACGGGTTCAACTTGCACGCGGCCGTGCGCATCGAGCGCGGAGACGACGTGGGACGCGAACGACTGATGCGCTACGGCGCCCGTCCCCCGCTCTCGCTCGAGCGGTTGCGGCGACTGCCCGGCGGGCGCGTGGCCTACCGCATGAAGTACGTGCGCCTCGGCCGGGGCAAGCACAGGATCATGTCGGGGCTCGAATTCATGGCCAGGCTCGCGGCGCTCGTGGCGCCCCCACGTTATCCCTTGGTCCGCTACGCGGGGGTACTCGGGCCGCGCAGCGCCTGGCGCAAGGACGTGGTCCCCCAGCCGCGTGAACCTCGACCCGCGTGCGAGGGTGCCGCGCGCAAGTCTGCCGGTTCTGGGTCGCCCGAGCGACCCGCCGAGCCGAGCAAGAGCAGCGAGGGCCGTCCGCCGCGCCCCCGGACGCCTGACGGTCCTTCGGGCAGCGGCGGCGCCGTGGCCAAGCGCGTCGCTGCGCCGGGCGTCAGTCCCGGAGACGTCATCGCGCTCGCGCCGAACATCCTCTCGGTGCGTCACTGGGGCCGGCTGCTCGAAGGTGCGCTCTACGCTGCCACCCCGAGGCTGGACTGGGCCTCTCTCTTGAGGCGGAGCTTCGACGTCGACGTGCTCGAATGCCCCAAGTGCCACGGCCGACTTCGCCTGCTCTCGGTCATCACCGAGCAGGAGCCGGTCCGGCGCATCCTGGGCCACCTCGGCCTGCCGACTGAGCCACTTCCGCTCGCCCGGGCGAGAGACCCCACGGATGAGGCCGACGACGTCGAGCCGGCGGTCCAGCTCGGCCTCGGCTTCGCGTAGGGGCCGGCCTCGAACGCTGGGCCGTCCCCGCCACACACCTGCCTCGCCTCGGACGCGCCGCGGGACGGGAGCCGTGCGCTTTGAATGGGCTCACATCGGTCGGCGCGTACAGCCACGGCGTAACGCTTCGTTCGTAGCGAGTCAGCCCCGGGGCTCGTACCCCGCCTTGATGCACGAAGAGGGCTACGATGGGCTACTCGCCCGAGGTTTTTCGAGGGGAATTGGCGTTTTCCTCGATAAAACAGCGGAACCCTCGGTCCTATTTCCATGACGCGCGGACCAAAGGCCCTTTGTTTTCGCGCAGCTACCGTTCCCGGACGAGAACTAGACTAGACAAAGGAACCCGAAAACCACGGTAGCCTCTCGTGACAGTTCGGACACAATTCACATCTCGCGAGCGCGCGCTGATCGCTCGATGATTGCGGCGTGAGTTCCGAGACGCGGTCGTCGTGCCTTGCTGGTCGGGCGTCGCGGCGATGGGCGCCGGGGCGGGAGGGGTCCGCGCAAGCTGGGGCCGCGTCAACCGAGCGCGGGTCTTGAGCACTGGACCGAGAGGTCAGCTCGAGGTAGCGTGCTGACGTCGTTATCGTACAGACGGAAAAGATGGCAAAAGAGCGGGTTTTCGTGAAGAACCCTCTGGATGTGCGAATCCTCGATATCATCAGGGGGTGGCGCAATTCCTCGCGGCGGTCGCAACGGTCGCCGGCGTTAGCGGACGTGTTCAGCAATCCCGAGAGCGAACCCCGCCGCGGAGCGCATCGCGATGTCCCGTCCGTACCGGACCCGCGTGGTTGGCATTTTTGATTCGGCGTGCCGCCTCGTCCGCTCTGGCACTGGGCTTGTCGACGGCCTGCCGCCCGCACCGCGCGCCACCCCAAGAGCAAAGCAGCGTCGCGACCGAACTGGTTTCAACAGCGGTTGACGCGACAGAAGACGATGCCGCGTCCGCTGCAATATCCGCCGACCCAAGCCGGCCGTCGCCTGGAGGCGCGAACAGCTCCACGCCCGACGCGACCGGTCCGCAGGTCGCCGAACTCCCCGTGCCTTCAACGAAGCATCGGGGAAGCCCGTGCGCCCCAGGCAGACGCGGCGACTGCCCGCCCGGCCTTGCTTGTTGCGAGACCGGTCGCACGGGAGACTGCGGAGAGCACCTGTGGCCGTTCGCCCCGTGCCACTTGGTCATGACGTGCGCGCCATCGCCATGTGCGCCAATAGGATATCCAAAATAGGTGAGCTGCCTTTTCTTGCGTCAACGAGGCACCTCAGTGAGCTCACATCGGTCGGCGCGTACAGCCAGGTTGAAGCACTTCGTTCGTAGCGAGTCAGCCCCGGGGCTCGTACCCCGCCTTGATGCACGAAGAGGGCTACGATGGGCTACTCGCAGAAAGATTCGCCCGTGGCGACTGACGCGTCCCTCCGCGGCCAGTGTGGCCGCTACCGCACGGAGCGATAGGCCGGCCGCTCGCAGCTCGCGCGCACGGCCGATCGTGGTCTGCTCTTTCCGGTCCGCCACCAGATGCACGCCGTCGCCTCGGAGTGCAAAGCCGTAGGGGACGGCGCCGACCCGCTCTCGGCGAGCGCGTTTCGCGGCGAGGGCCGCTCGTGTGCAGGCTCGGATCATTCCCCGCTCGTACTGCGCGGCCCCGTCGATGACCGTTCGCAGGAACGTGTCGGCCGGCGAGTCGCCGTTGCCTTCGCCCGTCGCGCTCACGAGGCGGGCGCCCGCTCGCGTGGCGGCTCGCTCAATCTCGGCCGCCAGCACGACGTCGCAGGCAATGCGGTCACGCCGGGCGACGACCAGCACTCCGGCGCCGCGCACACGGACCGCCGCAAGGGCCGCCCGGAGCGCGGGCCGCCCCTCGATTGGCGTGACACTGCAGACGTTGCGGTCGATGTACCAGCCAGCAACCGAGACGCGCTCGCGATCCGCCCAAGCCCGGATGCACGCACGCTGCGCCGGCGCGGAGAGGCGCTGCTCGTCGGTGGAAGCGCGAAGGTAGGCGACGGCGACTCTGGGATGGCCTGTGGCAACCGTTCTCATCGACTACCGAGCGTCGGGCCTCCTAGGGGACCCAGCACAGCCCCTCCTCTGGCCGCGGACAGCCCCGAAACTCTCCCGGACGGTCATGCGATCGGCTCCCGAGCGGCGTTTTGTCGGGGTCGAGCGGCGGCACGCGAACCGCCTTGGCCGCTGCTGGTGGCTGCCCTCGCTCCCGCCTACGCACCCCGCCGTCCGACCGAGACGGTGGTCTACGGTCTGGTGCGCCAGCATCTCGAGTCGTTCTTGGCCCACGCCCGCGAGCATTACGACCGCGGGCTACCCGCCTACGTCGAGCAGGAGTTCCGTGCGTACCTTAAGTGCGGGGTGTTCAGCGAGGGCTTCACCCGGTGTCACTGCGATACCTGCGGCCACGATCTGCTCGTCGCCTTCTCCTGTCACGGTAGGACGATCTGTCCAAGCTGCACGGGTAGGCGCATGACCGCACGACGATCTTGCTTGCTCCTTCCGTGGGGTTGAGTTGAACGTGGAGACGGTGGCGCTCCGAGGCAGACAAGGGATGACGGGCTTGACGCTGGCGATCATCGCGGCGGCGTGCAGCTCCTCTTCCCCTGGGTCTTCGACGGGCAGTCCCGACGCGACGGGAACCGGAGGCAACTCGCTTTCAGGCACCTATGCGTTCCCTGTGCAGTCCGCCTTGGTGGACACTGGCTCTGCGGTGGGCGACTGCGGACATCCGGCCCTGTTGCCGGGCGGCGGGTACGCGGCCTTCGAGGTCATTCTTGTCGATGCGGACCTCTCGCCCTTGTGTGCCGACGCCGCTGCCGCCGTGGGAAACCCAGCAGCCGGGAAAGCCGTCGTCGTGATTCAGACGAAGAGCCCTAGCTACGGAAACGCCACGTCCCTCGACGCGGGGTTGGAGCAGATCACTCCCGGGACTTACCCGGTCTACTTCGAGAACTTGAGCGACGATGATGTCTGCATGGCGGAACCGTTGACGGCGCTGGTCGACGTTCGCAATGCTGAGGCCGACGCTGAGGGAGCGATCCCGGTAGCGAGCGCCGTGATGGGATCGGTGACGTACACGACGATTACGCCCGGGCACATCGCCGGCAACTTCAGCGTCCAGATGGCCGCGCTGGTGGGCTCAGCGTTTGACACTTCCAACCTGACGCCCCTGTCCGGGTCGTTCGACGCGACGGGGTGCCCCGGTCTCTGAGCGGCGAGGATCTGTCGATGCCCGCGCTTCTCGTGGAGGCCCTCGAGCATGCCCGCCATCGACCCCATCGCCGTCCGCGTCGCCCGCAGGTACTTGGCCAGGGGTCGGACCGATCGGAGTGCGCGCCAGGTCCAGCGTCGTCGAGAAGGGCTCGCGACGGTTCGGGAGGACGACGAGGACAATGCCCCTGACGCCGGTCAGTCCTCCACCGCCTGCGCAGCGAGAAACCAGCCCTCGCGGCCCCGGGGATGGTGACGGACCCCACGCCACGAGAGGGTGGACCACGTTGGGCGGTGACCGCGCAACCGTGGAAATCTCTGGGGCTTTTGAGGCAAACTATGGAGGGCATGCGAGCGCGCGCCAGCATCAAGTCCACGTTGGCCGTGGTCGCGGCTTCGATCGGCATCGCACTCGGTTGCTCGAGCGGCGGCGGTGGAAACGTGAGCTGCACCGCGAAGGGCCTCTGCCCGAACGACACGCCGCCGACGCCGAGTGACATCACGCAGTGCGATAGCCTTGTCGGCGACCCCAAGTGCGGAGAACTCTTTCAACCCTATTACAACTGCGCCTACGCCCAGCAACAATGCGCAACTGACGGAACCCTCGACGGCACAGCCACCCAGACCGCCATCGAGGCCCACTGCGCCCCGCAGATCGCGGCGTACCAGAGCTGCTCGGGCACAACGACCGCGATGCCGATGCACACGTGCGGGTACGAACAGCTGCCGTGCTGCACCTCGGGGCCGGCGTGTACCTCGAGTCTGTGCTGCGACCCCACGTCGAACCATTGCATCGGCTCCGGCTCGGCGTGCACGGCGACCAACAGCATCTGCGTCGCAAGCACGTGCGGGGCGTGCGGGGCGGCTGGGCAACCGTGCTGCCCAACCTTCGGCATGCCGAACCCGAACCCGTGCCCGGCAGGCGGATGCTGCCACTACACCCAGCCCGGGGGCGGCGTCTGCATCGCCGAGGGCGGACAGTGCGACGTCCCCGATGACGGAGGCGCCGCAGTGATCTGCCACGCGGGGAGCTGCACCTCCTGCGGTTCGATGGGCGGGCCTTGCTGCGCGAACGCAACGTGCACCGAGAGCGGCACGCTGTGCTCGGGCGGGACATGTGTGGACTGCAACGGCATCGGGCAGCCGCCCTGTCCGTGAGGGGCCATGTTGCCTCGATCCGGGTAGCGAATCGCCTGGGGATGATCCACGAGTCCGACGCTGACCTCCTTGGGAAGTGGAAGGACACCGCTTGTCGAGATGTTCTGCCCTCGACCTGAAAGCGATCCTCGGGATGCGCGGGTCGGCGATCGTGCGAAACGCGGCGGCTCACTCATCGAAGTCGAGGAAAGGCTAGCTCTCTTGCAGCACGCACGATCGCCCCTGCCGCGATCGGAACGCCGCGCAAACGGGTGGTCCCTTCCGACCACGGTCTCGTACAGCGTTGCCCGGTCGAACACCGCCGCCAGCCGAGCTGGCCGATGTGCGGCGTCCCTTGGCTTCAATCCTTCTTCCTGGCAGTGTCCTTCATCGGCGGTTCCTCCCATCAGAGGCCCCGAGAATGGTCTCGGGGCGGGTGAAACCGCCACCTTCAAGTTTCAGCAGAGAGCGGGACTACGCCGGTTCGACCACGGCGGAGCGTGAGTATGGAGTCGGTCGACTCGCCAGTCTATGGCGCCGCGGAAACAGAGTGCGTCCGTGTAAGCAATGCTCAGATCATTCCCCCGGGGCGAAGGGCTTGCGCGAACTGGACGAGAGCGTGGGGAGCCAGGCCGACCTGCCCTGATGCGCCCGCGGCGCCGACCTGCTGCGTCGACCAGTCCGAGCGGACGCGCTTTCAGATGGCTTGATTCGACGGGGAGGGGCTTGCGACACGTGGCCGAAGTCGGGCATAACCGCGCTCCCTTCAGTCAGCCTGAAAACTGCCCGGATTCGTTAGCGGTCGAAAACGGTCCGATGGTGCAAACCCCCTGTGGTGCTAAGCGGTCGGATGCGCCCACTGCGGCGCGAATGTAGGCGAGCGTACGAGGAAACTTCGGATTCGCCGAACCCATGACTATTGACGGTGTCCTGGCGATCCGTTGGGCTGCATGGTCGGGGTCGGCGAGCCTCCGAAAGCGCGCAACCCTACACCCTCAGGAGGGGGGACTGCCATGCGCCTGCCGCAGAGATTCCGAACGCTCGCTCTTGGTCTCGCAGTCCCCCTGCTCGCGATCGCGTGCGGCATGGATCAGCCGCTGCCGCCCGAACGAGTCGCGAAGACAGCCCAGGCGGTGACGTCGGCACCTGCGCCGACCATCAACACCTTCGTTGTCTACGTGGCCAACAACGTGACGCTCGGGACGGGGGACCACTCGCTCGGGGGCAACATCGGGGTCGCCACGTCCAACGGAACGACCCCGCAGCTCGTCGTGGGCGCTCAGGACCAGCTCGACTTGAACTGGACTCTGTTCTCCCCGGCGATCTCGGTGGGCAATCAGGCGATCGTAGGTGCCGTGGATACGAACTCGCTGACGAACAGCGGAGGCCACGTCGGCACGCAGAGCACCTACCCGTCCCCGCTGCCCCCGCTGCCGACGCTTTTCTCGGCGACGCCCGGCACGACGAACGTCACCGTCCCCCAGGGGCAGACCCAGACGCTGAGCCCGGCGAGCTACGGGGCCTTGACCGACAACGGCATCCTCAATCTGCAGCCGGGGACGTATTCCTTCACGAGCGTCACCCTCGGGAACAACGCCCAGCTCAGGGCCCTCCAAGGCGACTCGACGAGCGTTCAAGTGGCGGGCACGCTCTCGACGGGGACCTTCGCCCAGATCTTCCCCCTCGGACAGCCGGCCAACGAGCTGACAATCTCGGTCGCAGGAAGCGACGGAACGACGGCGGCCGTGTCGCTCGGGGCGAACTCTCAGATCATCGCACTGCTCGCGGCGGCCAACGGCTCGCTCTCCTTCGGCAACAACGTCCTCGCGACGGGCGCGTTCGCGGGACTGAACTTCACGGCGGGCAGCAACGTGCAGCTCAATTTCCAGGGCGGCTTCCCCATCCAGACGCCGAGCCTCAGCACGTTCGTCGCGTACGCCGAACTCAGTATGACCCTCGGCAGCGGGGTTCACTCGCAGGGCGGCGATATGGGCGTCGCGGCAATCGGTGCGAGCGTGGGAACGCAGTTGACGGTGGGAAGCCAGGATATTCTGGACCCCCAGCACACCGTGTTCGCACCGTCGGTGTCCCTCGCCGCAAACGCCTTGGTGGGGGACGTCGAAGCGACTACCTTCAATAACAACGGCGGGCAGTTTGCCGCGAACCTGCCCTACCCGACCTCGATGCCCCTAATGCCACTCGCGCTTGCGGGATCGCCGACGACCTCGAACATCACGGTCGCCCAGGGTCAGATCCAGACGATGAGCCCTGGAAGCTACGGCACACTCACTGACAACGGGATCCTCAACCTGCAACCGGGGACGTACACCTTCTCCAGCGTCTCGCTTGGGAACAACGCCCAGCTCGTGGCGGTCCAGGGAGGCTCCACCAGCATCGCAATCGCAGGGAACCTCACTACGGGGACCTTATCGCAGGTCTTCCCTCTCGGCCAGGCGGCCGGGAACCTCACCATCTCAGTCGCCGGAAACGATGGCACCAATGGGTCGCCGCCGGCGGCCTCCATCGGAGCGAGCACGCAGCTCGTCGCCTTGCTGAACGTGCCCCACGGAACTCTATCGCTCGGGAACAACGTGCAAGCAACGGGGGCCTTCGCTGGCTTCTACATAGCCACCGGCCCGAACGTCTCCCTGCAGTTCCAAAGCGGTTTTCCCCCAGCGGCGCCCGGACAAATCGGCCAGCAAAGCTTTCCAAGTGCCCTCCCGGCACTTCAAGCTACCGCTCCGCTCATCGGGCCAGTCCCGGGGGGCAATGTTCTCAGTTTAGCGGTCCAGGTGCCAATCCAAAATTCGACATTGCTCGCTTCGCTGGCCCAGGAACTCTACAATCCAACAAGTTCGCAGTATCATCAATTCATTCCTCCCGCTCAGTTTGCGGCGAGCTACGGACTAACTACCGCCGAGTATCAACAAGTCGTTTCGTACGTGCAGTCGCTGGGCTTGAATGTACCCCAGACTTATTCGAACAATCTCTTCTTCGAGGTAAGCGGCACTGTCTCAGCCATCGAGACCGCGTTCTCCACAAACATGAACTACTACCAGCGTCCCGGTGGCGGCCGGTTCTTCGCCCCTGACCGCGTTCCAGGTCTGAGCCCCCCCATCCCGCTCGCCTGGGTGGTCGGACTCAACAACGTCAACCTACCCCAGAACGCGCCCAAGCTCGTGTCACCCCCGCCAATCATCAACAACCTAGGCTCGGGCCCGAGCGGCAGCTTCGTTGGATATGATTTTCGCAACTTCTACGTACCCGATACGTCGCTTACGGGCTTTGGTCAATCGGTCGCCCTCGTAGAGTTCGCCGACTTCTATGACACGGACATCAGCCTTTATGAGCAAGCCTCGACCCCGCCGCTACCCGGTGTGAACCTGCAACGCGTGCCTGTGTTGGGGGGACCAGGGCAACAGATACCTGGGGAAACAATCCTCAACAACGAGGAGGTCGCCCTCGACATAGAGATGGCAATTGCGATAGCCCCGGGACTCAGCAACGTGTTCGTGTACCAGGGTCCAACTATCCCACCCGGTAACACGATGGCTGCAGAGCATGCCGCATTCGATACGGAGGCAATGACGGTATTCAACACCATCGCCACAGATACATTTGCGAACGGGGCTCCCAAGTCATTTCAGATTAGCAGCTCAGTCACGGGCATGGATGGTATGGAGCTCGTCCCGGCTCTGACACAGTTCATGATGCAGGGGCAGTCATTTTTCATCTCAGCGGGTGATGAAGGCGCATATGTCAGTGGCGATCCCATCGCGTCACCGCCACCGCCGTTCGACGATCCCGCTGTCAACCTCATGACTGTGGTCGGAGGGACGCAGGCCGTCACGGGGCAGGGTACCACCACAGCCTGTCTGGTTGAGAGCACGTGGAATAATGCTAGCGAGTACCCGGCGGGAGCCGGCGGTGGTGGGATCTGTTCGCCCAATGCGACGGCCCTTTCACCAAATGTCAACAGCGTGATTGTTTTCATCCCGGCAAGCGCGGGGGTGACTAGTCCAGGCTTTTGGTTTTCGGCGCTCGCCTCCTCTGGGGCGAGTGGAAACAATGCCTCGAATCAGTATCGGAACATTCCGGACGTAGCAGCCCTTGCCGATAACATTTACACTGTTGCGGACAATGGCTTTGGGTCTGGTACGGGCGGGACCAGCGCCGCTGCGCCCATGTGGGCCGGCTTCGCAGCCCTAGCCAATGAACAAGGACCGGGCTTTGGGCTTGGCCTCGCGAACTTCGCGCTCTATCGGATTGGTCAGGGACCCAACTACCGCACCGATTTCCGAGATATAGATGATTTCAGCACAAACAATGAGAGTAGCACCAACAGCGCACATTTCGAGGCGATCCCCGGCTATGATTTGGCAACGGGCTGGGGGAGCCCGAGGCTCGGTTTGCTCACCGATTTGTCCGGCACGTCGTCGGTGTTGCCCTTCAACACCTACAACGACATCATGTTTACGATTGGAACGGACGGCGACAACCTTCGGTGCACGAGTATCGCCGTTGCCAGCCTGCTGGATGCGTCAGGCAACGACATGCAGGACATTACCCTTCACGGGCAGGGTCAGAGTTCTTGGGACGCTGGATCTAGCCATTCGGTGGGACCTACCGCGCTCACCTCGCCCGCCCCGATCGCGAGAAATACCATTGCTTCGATCAAGATCACTATGTATCAGACGGGTGACACATGCCAAGGGGGCACGCAGCGCGACTTCTGGGACGTAGGCAGCGTCTTCGTGCAGCTTTCGAATTCATCCTCGAGCGTTACCGCCACGATCCTAGATTTGGTCGGGAGCCCGGACTTGGTCCAATTGGGTGCGACTGATCCCAGTACCGTGACCTTCACGACCATCTTTTCTTGTCAATAGTCCGGCAGGGGTGACGGTAGGTAGGAACTGACTCAGCTTAGGGGTACACTTCACGATGACCGTGCCCGCCTCGTGGTGTCTGCTGACCGCGCTGATCGTAGCTGTGCTGGGCTGCGGCAACGCGGAGCGAATCGACGTCCGCAGCGCTGGCGTACCAATGGATAGCGCCGTGCCGGGGCCCGATACTGGCGACCTCAACGAGGGCGATGCCGAGAGCGCTGAGGATACGTCTGGCCCCGGTCTGACGGACTGTGGCCGAGGAGAAAGTTGCTGCGCCAGCCTACTTGTTGCCGGTGGAACCTTCTACCGGACCTACAACAACACTGGGGGCGCGCCGACCGGCAGCGGCGATCCTGCGAGTGTGTCCGGACTACGGGTCGACAAATGCTTGGTTACCGTCGGCCGTTTCCGTCAATTCGTGGACGTGGTCATCCCGTCGGACGGCGGAGCAGGGTGGTTGCCGGCGGCCGGGTCTGGCAAGCACACTCACCTCAATGGTGGCGAGGGACTGGCCGACAGCACCAATCCAGGCTCGTACGAGGCGGGCTGGGATGCGTATGACTGGAACGCGCTTGTCGCTCCGACCGGCACGAACTTGGCGTGCGATCCGAACTATGCCACTTGGACAAACGCCCCCGGAACTAATGAAGATCTTCCGATCAATTGTATAAACTGGTTTGAGTCCTACGCCTTCTGTATCTGGGACGGTGGTTTTCTTCCGAGTGAGGCGGAATGGGAATATGCGTCAGCGGGCGGGAGCGAGCAGCGGGAGTACCCTTGGGGATCAACTCCGCCCGGCACTTCCAACATGTACGCGATATACGGCTGCCACTACGGCCCTGGCGGCCTTTGCACGGGGACGGTGGCGGACATGGCACCGGTTGGGGCTGCTCCCCTTGGGGTAGGTCGCTGGGGCCAGCTTGACCTCGCAGGTGAGCTGTTCGAATGGAATCTCGACGTTTATGCGAGCGGATACCAAGACCCGTGTGCGGACTGTGCCAATCTCACAGGTACTTCATCCAGGGTCGTCCGGGGCGGCGCATTTCTATATGGCTCGTCGTATTTATTTCCGGGAAATCGGGGCACAGATGCCGCCTCAACTCGGACGTTCCTAGGTGGGGTTAGGTGTGTCCGAAGTCCGTGACCGTCGCGACGAGCAGGCGGCCGGAAGCTTCTCGAATCCGTCGCGGCGACGCCTGCAGAGCGGGCGCGCCGTGCCCGTCACGACCGCCGGATATACGTCGTCGAGTTTCGGTCACGAGAGCTTCGCGGGTTCCAGCCCGCTCGGCCCTGCTCGACTCCGCCTCTGATCCTGTTTCTGTACGTCGGCCCGCGGCTTCGCTCCCCACTTCCTCCAGACGGTCCCTCACGGTTCCGCCCTTGTGGTTCGCTTCCGTCCTTGTGACCAATTTCAGGAACGACTTTCACCTCGAAGTCGATGCCCATGCCGGGCGCACTGGACGAAGCCGCTGCGCGGCAGCCTGATGACCTGACGCCTCCGTGGCGCGCGCCGGAGCGCGTGAGAGACGCCCGTGGCAAAAGCGCCAGGCTCGGGGGTCGCGGTGGCAATGGCAAAGGGCTGACCCTGAACGGTATCCGTTCGCCGAGTCGCGTTCCTGACGTCCATCGCCTCCTCGCGTAGCTCTTGGGCCCGGAGGTCGAGATGGACCGGGAGTCACGCGAGACATGGGCGAAGCGGGTGGAGCGCTGGAAGGACAGCGGTCTGACGGCGAAGGAGTACGCGGCGGAGCTCGGGGTCAACGCGCATTCGCTGTCGTGGTGGAAGTGGCGCCTGTCTTCGGCCCCGGGCGAGAGCGGCCGCAGGCCCCGCAAAGCGAGGAGGCCTGACACGGCGGCGCCGCTGACATTCGTGGAGCTACCCGCGGCCTCTGCCGAGCCGCTCGAAGTGGTCCTGCCATCGAGTCTTCGCGTCCGTGTGCCATCCGGATTTGACGCGACAGCGCTGCGGCGTTTGCTCGACGTGCTGGTCGCACGGCAGTGATCCCCACGGCGGTCCGTATCTTTGTGTGCACCGAGCGCCAGGACATGCGCCGGTCGTTCGACGCGCTGGCCCTGGCCGTGCGCGAGCGGCTCGCGCTCAACCCCGAGAGCGGGGCACTCTTTGTGTTCGCATCTCGGCGAGGCAACCGGCTCAAGGTCCTCTGGTTCGACCACAACGGCTACTGCCTGCTCTACAAGAGATTGCACCGGGCGCTCTTCGAGTTGCCCGTCGCCGACGCCGCGGACTGCCCACTCGCGTCGATCGACGCGCGTACGCTCGCAGTGATCCTGCGCGGCGTCGCAAAGGGATCTCAACATCACAATTCGCGTTGACCCACGATCGCGCATCGATCATCACTCGCAACGTGACCGACGTCGCCGCGATCACCCAGCGCCTCGACGATCTGGAGAAGCGCGTCACCACGACCGAGCGCGAGCGCGACGAATACCGCCGACTCTACGTCGAGACGATGGAGCGATGCCGCAAGCTGGAGCTCGGCCTGCTCGCGTCCAAGTCCGAGCACCTGCCCGACCCGGGGCCGCAGCTCTCGCTCGAGGTGCTGTCGATGGTGCTCGACGAGCGCAAGCGCGCCGAGCTCGAGGCGGCGCTCGCCGCCGCCAACGCCGAGCAGCCGATCCCGGCGCACACGCGCCGCAAGCCCACCGGGCGCAAGCCGCTGCCCGAGCAGCTGCCGCGCGTCGAGATCCAAGTGCTGCCCCCCGAGGTCGAGAAAGAGGGGCTCGACGCCTTCGAGCGCATCGGCGAGGACGTGTGCGAGACCGTCGAGCGCCGCCCCGCCTCTCTCGTCGTGGCCCGCATCATCCGACCCAAGTTCGTGCGCAAGGACCGCGAGCGCGGCGCCGAGACCGACGTCCTGGTCGCCGAGCCGCTCGAGCTACCGATCCCGCGTGGCCTGGCCGGTCCGGGCCTGCTCGCCGACTCGATCGTCAAGCGCTGGCAGGACCACTTGCCGCTGCATCGCCTCGAGGATGTCTACGCTCGCGACGGCCTCGAGCTGGCCCGCTCGACGATGTGCGGATGGCACGCCGCCCTCGCCGACGTCGTCGCACCGCTCCTCGCCGCCATGCGCGAGGACGCCTTCAAGCAGCCCTACCTCTGCGTCGACGCTACCGGCGTGCTTGTGCAACAGAAGGAGCGATGCCGCACGGGGCACTTCTGGGTGCTCGTCGCACCCAGCCGCCACGTGCTCTTCGAGTTCACGCGTGATCACTCGAGCGACGCCGTCGACGATGTGCTCGCCGGTTACCAGGGCCACCTCGTCGCCGACGCCCATGTCGTCTACGACCACCTATACGCCAGCGGCAACGTGGTCGAGGTCAACTGCTGGGCCCACACGCGACGCTATTTCTTCAAAGCCCTCGCCTCTGACCCCGAGCGCGCCAACGTCGCCCTCGGATTCATCGGAGCCCTGTTCCGGATCGAACGCACGCTCGCCGACTCGCCTCGCAAGAAGAAAGAGCAGATCCGCGCCAAACGCTCACGCCCCGTCGTCGATGCCTTCTTCTCGTGGTGCGACGCCGAGGCTCCGTCCGTACTCGACGACACGCCGATCGCGGACGGAATCCGTTACGCACGCAACCAGCGCGTCGGTCTGTCGCGCTTCGTCGACGACGGCCGCCTGCCTATCCACAACAACATGAGCGAGCTCGCGCTGCGGCGCGAAGCGGTCGGAAGAAAAAATTGGCTTTTCGTCGGCAGCGACGACGGCGGCGCTGTCAACGCCGCCTTCACCTCCCTGCTCGCGAGCTGCCGCCTCTGCGACGTCGAGCCCTGGGCCTACCTGCGCGACGTCTTCTGTCTGCTGCCTCGGTGGCCAGAGCACCGGCTCCTCGAGCTCTCGCCCCTCGCATGGAGCACCATCCGCGACTGCGACGAGATCCGCCAGCTCCTCGACGCCAATCCGTTCCGGCGCCTCACACTCGACAACGGAGGCCCATGATCTACGGAACTTTCGTCCGCGAGCCGCGGGAGGACGTCTACAGGGCGTTAGTTGCCGCCCTGGGCGCCAGGGCTCATCGAGTCCTGCTCGTAGAGCGCATCCTGCACACTCATGACGGCACGATCCTTGGAGGACTCAATCCCGAGGGAGAGCGCATTCTCTCGAGCCTCCTGCCATCACGTGTGATCGAAGAGGAGCGATCCAGGTGGCCTGGGACGCAGCTTTTGAATTCAACGGCCTTGGTACGGGAGTTCACCTCCTCCCCCGATGTCATCACCGCTCTCCAGTCGGCGGTCGATGGTCTGTACGAGTGGCAGGCGGGCCTGCCCGAGGACCTGGCCTTTCTGAGGGAGAACGGTGAGGACATGATGTTCGCGATCTCGCATGAGGAGGAGGCCTGGCTCAGCCTGCATCGCGAGGAGCGCGACCGGCTACTCCGCGAGTGCCCCGGCATCAACGAGTGCATAGAGTGGCGTCCGGGCAAGTTCGAGTGAGTGCCCGGCCAACCCCCTCTGTTACGCCAACGTCGTAGGACGCGTTTCGTCGAACGGATACCCTGAACGTCCGCAACGCCCGGCGCTCGGGCGCTTGCGCACCAGGAGACCCCATTCGTATCCGTCCGGTGACGCCCACCCTGCCGCGCAGCCTCGGTGTCGGGCACGATCCGGCGCGTGAGTCGTGCGCGTTCAGCCCGCCGCGGCGACGCTCTTCGGAGCGTCGAGGTCCTGGGGTGGCTTTTTCCAGAGTTTGGGGCTGAGGGCCAGGACGTCTCGGGCGGGGTGCTCGCTGACGCGGACGAGCACGTCGCGGAGGTAGTCGAAGGGGTTGACGCCGTGCGGCTTGCAGGAGGCGATGAGCGAGTAGAGGACGCACGCCCTCTCGGCTCCTTCGTCACTGCCTGCGAAGAGCCAATTCTTCCGCAGAGCAAGCAATAGCCCGTCTTGTCCCACCAGAGGGCCTTGAGGCGGTCGCCCGCCTTATTGACGAAAAGGAAGAGCGCGCCGCTCTTCGGATCATGCCCGAGCTGCTCGCGGGCTGCGGCAGCCAGGCCGTCGAACGCTCGTCGCAGGTCTACGGGCGAAGTTGCCGCATAGATGGCCGTGCGCGGAGCGAACGTCACGTACGACCCAACAGCGTGACCAGGCGCGCGAGCGTGGCCTCGTCGAAGTCGGCCGGGATCCGCAGCGACATCCCGTCACGTACCACCAGCTCGAACGCTTCCGGATGCGTCGGCGACGACCCGTTGAGAACGATGGACGCGAAGGCCGGCGCCGGCGTCGCCACTCCCCGCAGTCGCTTCTTCCATCGCGAGAGTGAGTGCAGATTGAAACCCTCGCGCATCGCGAATGCGCGAAGGCTCAAGCCGCTCGCATCCCACGACTCGAGCCGGGCTCGCCACTCTGCCTCTGCCTCACCCGCCCGTCTGCGGCCCATCGATCCTCCGCAGATACGATGCCCTCATCACCCCGCGCTCGCGAGGGTGGGGTCCGCCGGACGCTTACCCCCATTCCACGACAGCTCGACAGCGCGCCCGAAGGCGCTCCCCCCCGCTTTCTTGCCCATATCGAACCCCACCTGACGCGCCGGGTCGCCGCCGGGCACCGGCTCCAATCGGACGATTGCGCCGCTGCCCACGTCCACTACTACCTCGCGTACGAGTCGCCACACTCGGTTGCGCAATTGCCCATTTATTGGTTATGTCGTGCTCGCATGAGCGGCGCTTCTGGAAGATCGGTCTACGGAGCACAACGAAGACCGACCGCACATGCGCGCTATCGTGCCTCGGAGGCCATCATTCATACGCGAGAGCAGCGTGATGCACGCGAACGAGATCTTGGTCAGTAGAGCGCCACCCGACACCGCTACGCGCGACGGGCCGCATGGTCGCAATGAATTTACCGCAGAGACGGCTTGCTCTTTTTCATCTCTACGAATAGGGTCGCCCTCCGCGATTCTTGAAGGATCACCGCGCGTGCGCCTTGTCCTGCTTCTTTTACTTATCCAGGGGTGCGGTGCGCGCTCGACCCTCACCGTCGACAAGCGATCGGCCGATTCGAGCATGAGCATCGTAGACGAATCCTCGACGACGTTCTCAGCGCCATCCGACGCAGGGATCCTTTGCTCGTTTAACGTCGGGCCCGTGGCATCTTGCGACGCCGGACCGAAGCTCGGCCCCGTGCAGCAGTGCACCGGACTCTTTTCTGATTGCGCGCGGGAATTTCCCGATATCGCCGATGGCTGGGGTTGCTGTATCCCCAACCCTCCCAATCACCACGACAACTGTTTTTACGCGACGAGCCGGACCGACAACGTCTGCCAATAGCTCCAGTGCACCGCCGTCGAAGTGGAATCAACGTCCGCAGGGAGGCGGGGCACTAGGAAACTCGCGGGACCGAGTTCGGGTTTGGGCGGAGCCCAAGGGAAAAAACGAGGACAGCGCCCTCCCGCAATGCGGGAGGCATCGCCGAAGGCGATTGAGCGCATCTCGACGGCGCTGCACTAGCAGGCTGCGGATAAAGCCCACTTCCCGGTGGTAGCCGGGCGTCCGCCTCGATTCCGTCCGACCCGGCCCCGTTCTCGCTCTCGTTCTCGACGGCGAGCCGCGACCGGGACCACGCCCCTCTCACGCAGGCGCCGCGAGCAGCTTGGCTACTCGCAGTAGGTTGTACGCGGCGCCGACCATGTACGCGGCGATCTGGTTGGCACCGAAGCCTCGGAAGCGGGTCTTTCGGAAGTTGCCGACCGTCTTCATCCAGCCGAAGACCTCCTCGATGCGCTTGCGGAAGCGTTGGCTGACCGCATAGCCGGGCTGTCGCGTCGTTCGTTCATCGATGGCCGAGCGACGACGCTTGTGCGCGTTCTGCGCGACGTGCGGCGTGACGTTGCGCTCACGGCAGGACTCGACGAAGTCGCGCGTGTCGTAGCCCTTGTCGCCTCCAACGGTGACGCGGCCGGTGCCCGGCACACTCTCATCCAGCATCTCGAGGGCGTTGCGGCGCTCGGCACGTCCGTCGGCCTCGTCCATCTGGAAGGCCATCAGCAGACCGTTGCGGTTCTCGATGAGCGCGTGCGCCGAATACGACAGCTTCGCTTCCTTGCCCATGCCCTTGCGCGCGAGCTTCGCGTCCGGGTCCGTCGTCGACTCGTGCGTCTCGTTGCCACGCTTCTCGCCGTGGAAGTCCACGCTTGGATTGCCCGGGGCGTCCGGCGGGGGCTCGTCCTTCTTCGACGCGTCCTTCTTCTTGAAGCTCTTGAGGCTCGCCCATGCCTCGATCAGCGTCCCGTCCACGCTGAAGTGCTCGCGGCTCACCAGGCCCGCCCCCTTCGCCTGCATGACCACCGCCCGAAAGAATTCCCCTGCCGCGTCGCTCACGACCAGCCGGTCGCGATTCTTCGTGAAGACCGTCGGGTCGAAGCTTGGCTCCTCCATATCCATGTCGAGAAACCATCGAAACATGAGGTTGTAGTCGAGCTGCTCGCAGAACTGCCTCTCGCTGCGCACCGTGTACAGCGCGATCAGCAGCATCGACTTCAGCAGCCGCTCCGGCGGAATCGAAGGGCGCCCCGTCGACGCGTACATCTCGTCGAACACCGGCTGCGGGTTTCGGGCGATCGTGAACGCGTAGATCGGACGATGGTGAACGCCAAGATCGGCGCATCGTGAACGCTTAGATCGGGATGGTGAACGCCCGGATCGGCATCGTGAACGCCGGGATCGGAGCGGTGAACACGGCGGCCGGGGAGGTCGCCGGCCACTGAGCGAAGCGCACGCAGCCACGGGAGCAGCCCCTGTAGACGGGGCCATGCCCACGGAGAGACTGTCGATGCGCAACAGCAGAGAGATCGTTCGTCAGAAGTGGCTTCTTGGCCGCGCCCACCGCGCGATCGCGGAGTCGGTCGGAGTGAGCCTTGGAGCGGTGAGCCTGGCGCTGGCGCGTGCGTCGGCGGCGGGACTGACGTGGGAGGGGGTGGAAGGGATCGACGACGCGGAGCTGGAGCGGCGTCTGTACCCCCACGCGGCAGCGGGGGCGGAGCGCCCGGAGCCGGACTGCGTGTGGATCCACCGCGAGCGGCACCGGCCGAGCGTGACGCTGGAGCTGCTTCACCACGAGTACCTGGAGCGGCACCCGAACGGGCTGCGGTACACGACGTTTTGCGATCGCTACCGCGCCTGGCTGGGTCGACGCGGCCTGGTGATGAGGCAGGTGCACACGGCGGGCGACAAGGCCTTCGTCGACTACTCGGGGAAGAAGCCCCGGATCGTCGACGCGACGACGGGGGAGGTGATCGAGGTGGAGCTTTTCGTCGCGGCGCTGGGCGCGTCGAACTTCACGTACGCGGAGGCGACCTACACGCAGCGGGGCCCGACTGGATCGCGAGTCACGTGCACGCGCTGGAGTACTTCGGCGGGGTGCCGGCGGCCCTGGTGCCCGACCAGTTGAAGTCGGGCGTCACGCGCTCGTGCATGTACGAGCCGGAGGCGCAGCGCACCTACGAGGAGCTGGCGGAGCACTACGGGACGACGGTGCTGCCGGCGCGCCCGGCGCATCCACGCGACAAGGCGAAGGTGGAAGTGGCGGTGCAGATCGCGCAGCGGTGGCTGCTCGCGCGCATCCGCGACGAGGTGTTCCACTCGCTGGGCGAGCTGAACGCGCGCCTGCGTGAGCTGCTCGTCGACCTGAACGCACGCATGATGCGCCGCTACGGCAAGAGCCGTCGCGACCTCTTCGAGCAGATGGAGAGAGCGGCGCTGCGTCCGCTGCCGGCGACGCGCTTCGAATACGCCGACTGGGTGAAGGCGCGGGTCAACATCGACTACCACGTGGCCGTCGAAGGGCACCTGTACTCGGTGCCGTATCGGCTCGTGCACGAGCAGGTCGAGGTGCGCGTCGCCGCCGACGTCGTGGAGATCCTCCACGGCCGAGGGCGTGTGGCGGCGCACCGCCGGTCTTACGTGAAAGGAGGTTTCACGACGGAGACCGAGCACATGCCGAGCGCGCATCGCGCGCACGCGGAGTGGACGCCGTCGCGCATCCTGGCCTGGGCGGGCAAGGTCGGCGCGGCGACGCGTGAGCTGTGCGAGGCGATCCTCGCCGATCGCCCGCATCCCGAGCAGGGCTTCCGCTCGTGCCTGGGCATCTTGCGGCTAGGCAAGCGCTACGGCGAGGTGCGCCTGGAAGCGGCGTGCAACCGCGCCCTGCGCGTGCGGGCACGCTCGTATCGGCACGTCGAATCGATCCTCAAGAACGGCCTCGATCGCGTCGGCGAGCACGGACGAGCAGACGAGTCTCTCGCTCACGCACGAGAACGTGCGCGGACGCGATTACTACCACTGAAAAAGGAGAAGACATGCTGACCGAACCGACGATCGAGAAACTCCATGCGCTGCGCCTCGGCGCGATGGCCGCCGCGTGGATGGCGCAGCGCGAAGACCCGAAGAGCCAAGAGATCACTTCGACGCGCGCTTCGGGATGATCGTCGACGCCGAGCACCTCTCGCGCGACAACAAGCGCCTCGCGCGGGCGCTGCGCGAGGCGAAGCTGAGGATCCCCAACGCGTGCATCGAGGACATCGACTACACGCCAAAGCGCGAGCTCGATCGCGCCCTGCTACGCCAGCTCGGCACGAGCGCGTGGATCAGGACGCACGCGAACGTGATCATCACAGGCGCGACCGGCACGGGCAAGTCGCTACGTCGCGTGCGCTCTGGCACAACAGGCGTGCCGTACGCGGCTTCCGCGCCACTGTACCGGCGCATGCCACGGCCTCCTCGAGGAACTGGCACTCGCGCACGCCGACGGCACGTACACGCGCCTGCTGGGTCGTCTCGCGAAGATCGACGTGTTGGTGCTCGACGACTGGGGACTCGCGCCGCTGCGCGAGCAAGAGCGACGCGACATGCTGGAGATTTTCGACGACCGCCACGGCACCCGCTCGACAATCGTCACCAGTCAGTTGCCTGTCGAAAAGTGGCACGACTACGTTGCCGATCCGACCATCGCCGACGCGCTGCTCGACCGCGTCGTGCATAATGCGCACCGCATCAAGCTAAAGGGACCGTCCCGAAGAAAGCCGGAGGCCTACGACCACACTCGAACACGCCAACCAAAGAGCTACGTCGCTTCGCTCCGACTGGGCGATCACGATGGCCGATCTGAGCGATCACCATCCGCCGATCTACGCGATCACGATGCCCGGAATCCGCACCGGCGACAGCTTCGAGAGCGCCGCGTCCGCCAGCTTCTTGATCGCACGCAGCGGGTGCGTCGCCGGAACCCGCGTCTCCGGCGACATCAGCATCAGCATCGAGGACTGTTTGGTGTTCTCTCCACGCATCGTGAACCGCAAGGTAAGTTCCATGCGGCAGATGTCGATCCCCGGCGTGCACTTTTCAGTCGGTGCTAGGCACACGACGCTCCCGGCGCCGAGCGAGAGCCTGTGCGGCTTGACGACGCACCCCCTCGCGGTGCGAGGCTTGGGCTTGTGCGCGTAGCGCCGATCGCCCTGACCCTTCTCCTGCTCGCAACGGGATGCGGGCGCACCTCGACGGCGGTGGACAACCCCTGCGCCAAGTCCGTGGGCCAATACTGCGCGTCGCAGCCGAACGAGTGCCCCACGTCCGCGAGCAAGGTACCGTTTTGCCAGTGGCTCACCGCGCGGGGTGGCGCTGGCTACGGCGGACCCGTGAGCTGCCCTGGCCAGGGCAGCGGTTGGGAGGTCGAGAGCCCGGACGGGGCGGTGTGGTACCTCTTCGATGACGGGGGCCTTAGCGCGATCATCGTCCCCAACGTGGGACCCGATGGTGGATGTCGTGCGGGTCCTGGTCCTGCGACAGGAGACTGCGTGGACGAGAACGTCGCCTTCGGTTGTCCGATCGACGCGGCGCGCGAATAGTCATCGGCCTCTCCATGCCGCGCTGACCGCCCTTTTTCAGCACCCTGCTAGGCAGCTTCTCGGTCGATGTACTAGCACCTTCCTGCATCTTCCGCACAGGGCGACTGTCTCAGGGCAAACACACCACCAAGCAAGCTTCGACCTCCTCGATTTCCACACTTCCATCCTGACTGGAAGCGTGCCGGTCCGAAACTTTGTGATGTGCACGTCATCCCGCTGTTACCATCTAGCAATGGCTCGTGCAGCCAAGCATCTTTTGATCGCCGCGTCTGCGTTAGCTGGGTGCTCACAGAAGCGGAGCGGCGAATGCCTTTCGAATGTCGATTTATTGGCTCCCTTCGTTAACGTGGTCGTACTCGATGCCACTTCCGGCCAGCCGCTCTGCGGCGTTGCCGTCTCCTTGTCCGGCCCCGCCCCGGCCAAGCCCTTACAACCTGAGCCCGCGAAGGGCGATGCGTCCTGCTTTTACGCTATCGAACTCGGTGCCGCGATCGGAGCGTATACGATCACGGCGTCCGCCCCTGGGTTCCAAACGGCCAGCGAGGTCATTTCAGTCTCCTCGGAAACCTGTGGCCAATGCTGCACGGCCTCCGTCCTAGTGAGGACGGAGGCCGGCCCCGTGAACAACGGCACGTTCTGGGTATACATGTTGCCGATCCATCCGCAATAGTGGCCAGGTCCCGCACCCGCGTGGCTCTCGTACTAAGCTAACCACCCGGCCAGGAAAATGTGCGAGCAGGGCGGCAGAGTGATGTTCCGTAACCCATCGGTGACCCCGGTCCCGAAGGTGCTTCCGGGCAGTTCTGCGCTCGGCTACGGGCGAAGGACGGAGGTCGCGTGATGGAGGAGGACGAGTCGAAAACGTCGGACGGACGCCGCCGATGGACGCAGTGGACAGAGGCGCAGGGGCGCTCCGCGCTCGAGGAGCTTCGCAATCAAGGTTAAGCCTCGTGAGATTCACGGCCGTCAGGGGCCTCTCGGTGATGCGCCTGGGATACTGGAGGACGCAGCTCGCGGAGTCTGGCCCCCCGAGGTTCGTCGGCGTCGAGGTGCTCTCGGCTGTGGCGCCGACGGAGCGTCGGATCGAGATCGTCTTCGGCGACCTGACCCGTCCGCGTCTGCGAGGATCTCGATGTCGACCGAGTCGCTCGCCTGTTGGAGGCGCTCGGGCGACGGCGTCGTGAATGCTGACTCTGCCTCCAGGCGTCCGCGTCTTCGTCGCGACCAGTCGGGTGGACGGGAGGAAGGGCATCGACGGGCTCGCGGCGCTGGTGCGGTCGCAGTTTCTCGAGGACCCGCTCTCGGGCAGGATGTACGTGTTCTTTTCGCGCCGAGCCGACCGCGTTCGCCTCCTCTATTACGATCGCGATGGATACGTTCTGATTACCAAGCGGCTCGAGAAAAGCCACTACGCCCTGCCCATGGACAGTCGAGCCACGGTCGCGTCGTCATCGAGGCCGCCGACCTGCTCTTGGTGCTCGAAGGGATCGACCTGCGCGGATTCGAGCACAAGGAGCGCGAATCTATTGACATCCATTCTGGTGATTAAATGTGGCATGAAGCCCGTCGGCCTCCTCACATACTGTGGTAGGGAAGCAGCCAGTGCCGGCGGTGCCCATCCGCAGGAAGTAATGGTCCTGCGGCTCGCCTGTATTTTCGTTAACCGCATAGTCGTTGAACTCGCATAGCTCCAACGGCTGCCCCTCGACCCAGGTGACGATGTTCAAGCCAGCCAGGTTCCAGTTGTCGTCCTGCTGGCATACATCAAGGGTACACGAGTCGTTTTCGGTCATGGTAAATTCGATTTGGAAAATGGCCGTGCCGCCTGGGCCTCCGGGGCGGTCGAGCACGTAGGCCTGGTCGAAGACCGAGTCCTCGTCAAACTGCGGGTCCGTCGACGACTTTATCTGGATCTGCTGGCTCGTCATATCCGCAAAAACAATGGTCGCTTGCAGGGCGCTGTCTCCGCGCAGATTGTCGCCCCAATCGCTGAGTTGTCCTTTGTCCCCCGCAGTACTTATGATGAATTCAATGTGTTCTTTGCCGCTTGTCGTCGGCCCCGGGTCGGTGTGGCATCCCGTCGGCACGCTCCAAGAGCTGTTCGGATTGCTATCCGTGAGTCGTACAATGTTGTTCGCGCTAGGGCCGCTGAATACGTCAACATCGCAAACTTCCGGGGTATGACCGCCATTAAGTAGGCGTAGTTCCAATGCGCTGATGTTCCAGTTGTCGGCGCAAGTGGGCGTACAGTCGTTAGTGAACGGGATACAGAGGTTACAGACGTTCCCCTCCTGCAGGGCCACCGAAATCTGCCCGATGCCGTTGGACGGTAGGGCATTAGGAAGGGTGCAGAGAACGTCGTGAACCGACCCTTGTTCCCAGTCGGCGTCTGAGCTCCCCTTCAGAGGGCACGGCATGCCAATCTGCTTTCCATTGCCGTCAAAAAAGGTAGCGGTTGCGGCACTGTCGCTGCGGAGGTCGTCATCGCCAGTAGTTATCCACATCGGTCGGCGCGTACAGCCAGGTTGAAGCACTTCGTTCGTAGCGAGTCAGCCCCGGGGCTCGTACCCCGCCTTGATGCACGAAGAGGGCTACGATGGGCTACTCGCCGCCTTCCCTCCATCGACTCCTCGGGCGTTACCCGCGAGTTCGTCGACTTCTTGCAGGTCGGTACTGTGCGCGCGTCCGACTCCTCGGAGGACTGCTGCGGATTGCGGCATTCGCCTTCCCGCCCGTGCCCGCGCTCCACCATCGGCGCGCTGGCCCCTCCGAGGTCTCCCGGTTCCCGTGCATGAGACGTGTGTGGGCTTGCCGAACTCTTAGACCCCGGAGGGAGCGGTGATTCCACGTCCACGTTGTTCGGAATCCCGCCATGGCCATCCGCCCCTTTTGACGGCGTTGGCTCCCTCAAAAGAGGGTGTTTCGAGGCTCGATCACCCGGCCCGCCCACGCGCCCTCCTACGCTTCGCCTCGCGGGTCACCCCGCACTGCGCAAGAAATAGGCTTCCCAGGGGTGGACTCCTCCTGGGGTAGGACTTGCTCGACTTTCGCTTGCTGCCTCTCCATCTCGCTCACCTACTTTCTCATGCCGGTTTTCCCCGGCGCACCAAAAGGGTCCCCTTTCGGGACACGAGCGCGCCACGCCCCTTGCTCGCTCGCACCCTCTACGACCACTTACTCGCTCGCCGGAACGGCAGCGGCGAGCATGGGGATCGTCCCCGCCGTCGCGCGCAGCGGCGACAGGACGACCCCCACGATAAGGAAGAGCCCTGCGACGCAGCACCACCACGTCACCCGGTTCACGGGAACCGCAACTTTCCCTCGCGCCACTGTCGAAGGGTCATCTTGGCGCTGAAGCTCACGAGGCTCTTCGGGATCTCCGCGATCTGCGACAGCGCGCGCTCACCCTCGGTCGGGGCAACTCAAGGGCATGAGCACCAGCCCACCCTCGGACCCCAAGTTCGGGATCCTCGAGCAACGGGAGGAGCGCCTGCTGCGCATCCACACCTCGACGACGCAGTTCGCGGTACACACCGGCCAATACATCGTGAGCCGCGTTCGCCGCCTTGTGGTCCCCAGTCTCGCTCGCTCGCCCGTGAGCGGCAGCCGACTCGGCGTACCGTTTCACGAGCACGGCGATGTCCTCTTCCTCGATGGCCGCCATTAGAACCCCACCCCAAATCTGATCAGTGCGTCTTGGCCAAACTGCTGCTGTAGCTCGAAGGGCTGTGCGCTCAGCCACGAGCGCACGGTCGCACCGCCGCTGAACGGCTGGATTGACGAGTAGAAGCCGCTGATCTGTCGATGGACGGCCGTGTCGAGTCGGATGAGGTTCCCTTGTTCTGGATTGGCCCAAACCCGAAGCGCGCCAAGTTGCCGGGCGTTTGCTCCACGATGTGGTGCCACTGCACGTCTTCGCCCGCAGCGCCGACGGCGCTCTTGAAGGCCCCGAACGAGGTAAAACTTGCACCCTGCGCCGCGCCCGTCGCGGCCTCCACCCCCTCTGCGGCCGCAATCGGCCCAAGCGCGGGGACAATGGGGATTATTCCGACCGTGAGGCCCGGAGGTCCGTACAAGGAACTCCTAAGCCGGTCAACACCGCCCGACAGAAATCCCGTCAGGTTTGCGGCGAACTGATCTAGCCTAGGAGTAGGCGCGAGAAGGCTAGTGCCGAGAACCATCGCCTGGAACTGAGACGTGGCGTAGGGGTTCCACCGGGCCTCTCCGGTGATTGGACTGACCCACGTTTGCGCCGGATCGCCGCCGAACCCTTGACTCACAAATAGACTCAGTTGTTGCCATACGGCGAGCGCGGAAGGGCCTGCGTCATCTGTTCCCGTAGGGACTGCAGCAATGACAGTTGTACACGGTGGAGCACCGCAACCAGCCTCAGAAGCATCCGGCTTGGTTGCGGCCCCGCCGCCTGGTCTAGGTTGATGACCGGGGTATCGTCGCCGTCGAGCCCCAACGGGTCAACATTTCCCACCGGTGATCCGCGCGTCAGCGCGTACGGGTTCAGGTCCCCCGCGAGCCCATGAACCGTCAGCGGGTCCGGGCTCATGAAGCGCCCGAGCTGCGGCGCGTAAAAGCGAGCCCCGAAGTTGACCATCGCGACCTCCGAGTCGTCCTCGTGGCCGGTGTAGCGCACATCGTCGCGGAAGTTGCCCCATCGCGCCTGACGGTAGTCGCTCTCCGGCGCGCCATAGCCCTGGTAAGTCGCTCGCTCGACCAGCTCGCCCGTGTCGTGGTCGATGACAATCGACGTCGACCCAGCGGGTCGCCGAACGGCATGAAGACGTGAATCTTCGAGCCGTTCGACGCCTCGGGCAGGTTGCCGGTGTCGAAGAACACATGGCCCAACAGGGCACCGCCCGCGTTCAGGTATAGGCGCTCGGTGGCCGTGCGCCGCTCATAGTCTCCGTTGGCGTCAGGGAACAACGCGTTCTGGAGGGCCAGCGAATCGAAAACGTCCACGCGGTAGGACGTCTCGCCGAACAGACCGAAAGTCTCCTGACCCTTGGTCACCTGCTGGCCGCTCGCGTCGTAGGTGAAGGTGTCGGACACGACCTCAACGCCGTTGTCTGTGCGCTCGGCGCTCGCAAGTCGGCCGACCTCGTCCCAGGTGTAGTTGAACACCATGTTCGGCTGGAGGCTGAGGACGTGCGAGACGTTGACCGTGAGGACGTTCCCGGCGGCGTCGTACCGGACGCCGAGGCTGCCGTTGCCGTTCGCCGAGGCTGCCGATTGGACTTGATTGGTCCCCGTGGTGTTCGTGATCGCCCCGAGCGACCGGTCGTAGAAGTCGCTCGCATCATCGGTCGTGCTCGTCGTGTTGCCGAGCGGGTCGTACTGGAAGGTCTGGATGGAGTCCGGAACAACGTCGGAGCGGGCTGCGGGTAGGTATTATTCACCTCCAGGGCCTCAGGCTCGTAGGGAGACACGAACAGGTCGTTCGGTGCGAGGGGTCCAGGTACGTCGTGGTCGATTTCGCGAGGCGGTAGTCGTCCCAGTAGGTGTAGTTGCGCGATGCGGGCTCGGCACCGGCGGGCCACTGGCTCGCCGTAACCGTAGCGGTCGACGCGGTCCCCATCGTGGGCGACGGAGTGCAGCTCGCGTTCGGTATCTCGCCGGAGGAGACGAGGTTGCCGACGCGGTCGTAGCAGAGCGCAGGCTCGTCCCCACGCCTTGCAGGGTGTCGTTCGGGCTCGACGACAGCAGGCCAATGGGTGGTTCTCGCGCGTACGTGGTCCAGGGACCGGCCGGACGCTGCAGTGCGTAGGCGACCAATCGACCGTTCGCGTCGTACGCCATGTTGCCTGTTGTCTGCGCGGCGTCCCCGAAGGTCTGCTGAAGCACGCTCCCGCTCGGCGCCACCTGCTGACTTGCCAGAAGCACCCCGTACGGGCTCGTCGCGGAGCTGATCGTGCCTTGTGGGGTGTACGAGACGTCGACCTCTGATTTTCCGGCCGCACCCAGCAGAGCCGTGACGTCGGCGCCGGTCGTCGCGGACGTTACGCGGTTCGCCGCGCTGTAGCCAAAGGTCTTGCCGAACACGTGGGGCGCGTACCGCGCTGCAAGAAACTGGCTTTGCGACGTCGGTGGAGAGGCAATCTGCTTCTGAATGAACGTGACGCGCCCGCGTTGGTCCGGCGTGAAGCTCGACACCTGCCCCCGATCCGCGAGGGACTGAAGCTCGCTGTAGTCGTCGAACGTGTAGAAGGCCTCGGTGCCGTCGCCGGTGGTCAGGTTGGGCGACGTGTATCCGGCCTGACCCGAAAGGCAAGGCGAGTAGTCTTCCGCGACGACTCGGCCGAGCGAGTCGTGGAAGATGTTCTCGCCGCAGCCTCGAGCGTCGCTCGTCCCGACAAGATCGCCGCTGTCGTTGTAGACGTAGGTCCACCCGAGCACACCCGCCGAATCGACGGTGGACGAGAAGTTGGTGCTGGAATTCGGCTCCGCGTTGAAGACCATGCGACCGAGCGAGTCGTAGTCCATCCAGCGCGTGTACGAGCCCCGTGTGATGACCTTCGGCTCGCCAGTGGCTTGGTACGTCGTCGTCGTCGTGACGTTGACCGCCCCCTGCGCGGTGCTGTTCAGGTGGTCGAGCCGCGACGTCGCGCGCCCGTGGCCGTCGTAGGTGAGCGTCGAATACGAGCCGGCATGGGAACCGAATAGCTCTCCGGGTCTTGGACCGTCACCGACAGGGTCGCCGGGGCGTACGTCACCTTGGTGACGTTGCCGAGAAATCCGAACTGTGCTGCACGCGCCCCAACCCGTCGTATTGCGAGAGGGCCACGGAGATGGACTCCCCCTGGATGTTGCCGTCGGCCGGGAACGTGGACGAACTTCCAATCCATCCAACGGGCTGGGCCACCTGCTTGACGAGGCCGTTGCTGTATACCGTGTGGCCGCCGGAAGCGTTCCAGAACTGCCCGGCCGCCGTACCCGGCGGCGGCGCCGCCTCGTCGAGCACGTTCAGGGTGTCGCCGAAGCCGTCGAGGAAGCGGTAGTGATCGACGAG
>CAWKAF010000004.1:0-575000 GCA_963847465.1 uncultured delta proteobacterium
AACTCCGAGCTCGTCGGCCTGGGCATCGGCAACCTCGTCGCCCCCCTCTTCGGAGGCATCGCCGCGACAGGGCACACTCGCCCGCACCGCAACGAACATCCGGTCGGGTGCTCGGTCGCCCATCGCCTGCGCCACGCATTCGATCGTCGTTTTGCTGGCGATCCTCGTCCTGGCTCCGCTCGTCGCCTTCGTACCGATGCGTCCTTCGCGGCGCTGCTCCTGCTCGTCGCGTGGAACATGTCCGAGGTCCCTCACTTCGTGGGCCTGATCAAGATCGCTCCCCGGAGCGACGTCTTCGTGCTCCTGACGTGCTTCTTTCTGACGGTCTTCGTCGACATGGTCGCCGCCGTCTCGGTCGGCTTCGTCCTCGCCGCCATCCTCTTCATGCGGCGAATGGCGGAGATCACGGAATCGAGGCTCTCGGTGGACAATACCGAGGAGCACCGGCGCATCGACATGCCGCCCGGCGTCAGCTTCTACGAGGTGAACGGCCCGCTCTTCTTCGGGGCCGCCCAGAGCGCGATGGCGGCGCTGCACTCCAGCCACTCGGACGCCTTCCACGCGCTGATCCTCCACCTCGGGAAGGTGCCGGTGATCGACGCGACGGGGTTCGCCGCGCTCGAGAACGCCATCGAGGTCCTCATCCGGCAAAAGAAGACGGTGATCCTCGCGGGCCCTCTACCGCGGCCACGATCGATCTTCGAGCGCGCGGGGCTCGACGGCAAGTACGACGGAAGGGTCCGGATCGTCGACGACTTGCCGGCCGCAGTAAAGCTCGCGCGCGAGCTCGAGCCCCCGAGGTCCAGCCGCAAGCCGCAGGCGGTCGCCGACGCGCCGGGGTGAGGAAGCACCTTCAGTCTTTCGCCGACATTTAGCCTGGATTTCGCTCCATCCCGACGTGTGCGCGCGTGACGGCGTGACGCAGAATCGTGCGCGGAGGGCTTGAAAAGTCGCGCGGCGTGTCCATCCCTTGGGCACTTCCAATGACCAAGCCAACTGACACGCCGCGCACCCGCAAGGTGCGACGAAGAAGCGCCGGAGGCAAGCCCGCCCGAGGCTGGGAATTGCAACGAGCGGGTCGCAAGGTTCGCCGCGCGGACGTGCGCAAGCTGCGTATCGGCGAGCCCGACGCGAGGCTGACGACGGTGGGCGGGCTGGTGTCGTTCAACGCGTTCGTGCGCGAGCAGGGGCTGCATCGCGAGCTGGCGCGTCGCTTCGGCCACCTCAAGACGGGCCGCGGGGTGGTCTATCCGATGGGCGCGCAGATGCAGCTCTTGCTCGACATGTCGGTGGCGGGCGGCCAGCGGGTGTTCGACCTGGAGATGCTCGCGGCCGACCCGCTCTTCGTTCACCTGGCGGGCGGCAGCGTCCCGAGCATCGACATCCTCTACGACGACCTGCGGCGCTTCGACGCGCCCGCGCTCGAAGACCTCGAAGAGCTTCTGGCCGAGCACGGCGCCGCCTCGCTGCGCGCACACCGCTTGCGCGAGGTGTTCGTGGATCTCGATACCACCGTCACGCCGCTGTTCGGCGAGCAAGAGGGGGCGCTGCCCGGCCCCAACCCGCGCTACCACGGCCGCCCCAGCTACCACCCGATCCTCGCGCGCATCGCACAGACCGGGACGATCATCGGCGCGCGGCTGCGACCAGGGGACCGAGGCCTGGGCGAGCTGGACGTCGAGGACGTCGAGCAGTGGCTGGATCGGACGCGAGCCGCAGCGGGACCGGCGACCCTCGTCACGATGCGCATCGACGCCGGCGGCGACTGCGCATCGCTGCTTCGAGCCATCGACGACAAAGGCGCCTGGTTCCTGGTCAAGATGAAGCAAACGCCCAATCTGGTCGGCGCGGTGTGGGCCGCCCAGCGCTGGATCACGGTCGAGCGCGACGCGTTCGACAAGCCCATACGGCAGGTGGCCGAGATCGCCTTCGAGCGCGAGGGCTGGCCACCGGGCAAGTGGCGCGTCTTCGCCATGCGTACCAACGAGCGGCTCAGCGGCAGTCAGGCGGGCCTCTGGGAGGACCTGGACTTCTCGGTCCACGTCTACGCGACCAACGATCCCGTGCACGACGCCGACGAGCTGGCGCGCCGCTACGACGATCGCGTCGGCATCGAGCCGCTCATCGGCGAGCTGAAGGGCGGCTTTGGCATCGGCAAGGTCTCCACCGACTGCTTCGACGCCAACGAAGCCGCGTTCCTCCTCAAGGTGCTCGCCTTCAACCTGCTGCGCCGCTGGGTGCAGAATCGCCACCGCGTCTTCGCTTCCTGGCGAACGCCGTGGATCCGCCGCGTCTGCGTCCATGTGCCCGGGCGGCTCCTGCGCTCCGGTGGGCGACGGGAGTTGCGGCTGGCGCCGCGTCCGATGCTGTCGTGAGCCGCGCATAGCTCGAATCGCATCAGGGGGAAAGGGGGAGGTGTCTCGCGAGACGCGTGAAATCGTCGGCATTGCCCTCCGAGGTTACGTCCGCCCCTCCGATCTCACGCCGCCCGGCCCATCCAGCCGCGCCGAGCGAAATCTAGGTTTAGTGCTCTTCAGGCGCGAGAAGCTCGTCCTTGATCCCTAAATGGGCCTACGACCGCCTACCCGCCGCCGTTGCATGCCGCCGATGATGTGACTATATTTTCGATAGTGAGTCCCGGCAAGAGCGACAGGGAGCCCTGCCCGGTTGCGCGAACGCTCGACATCGTCGGCGATCGTTGGACGATCCTGATCCTGCGCGACCTGCTGACGCACGACTCGCGTCGTTTTCAGGACCTCGAGACATCGCTCCACGGAATCAGCCCCAACACCCTCTCGGCGCGGCTGAAGAATCTCGAAGAGCACGACATGGTCAGGGTCCACATCCGTCGCGGGCATGATCACGCGGCCTGCTGCACGCGCGCCTCGTAGGTGGCGCCAAGCTCGCGATGCAGTGCCGCGAAGCGCTGGCTGAGGATCGAGGTGCGGAAGAGCATGACGGTCTGTCCGCCGTGTTGCGAGAAGCGGGCGCCGGCGCGCTTCATGCGAGAGCCGACTACGGTCTTGGCCGCGGCTTCGGTGACGCCAGTGCCGATTGGATATCCGCGACGTTGCGCCTCTACGTACTTCATTCGTCCGAGACTGTTCTGACGAGCGATGTAGTCGATGGCCTCGCGCAGTTCCTTGCGCCCGCTGGCGGTGCATGGCGTACGGAGACGGGCCCGCATCGAGCGAAGGACCTCGACAGGGCCGTCGCGCTTGCTCTTGATCGTCTCTCGCCAGGTCGCCGCTTGGACCTGAGCGTCGCCGGTTCCGGGTCCCCAGATCGCGTTGGCAGCCTTCTGCACGTACTCGGCGATGTGGAACGCGTCGACGAGCTTCATGCGGTCGCCGCTGCACTTGGCCGGCAGTCGACTCTCGATACCTTCGAGGGCTCGCCACTGCGGATCGGCTCCGTCGCTTGCAAACACGATGTTCAGGGTCGGGCGCTCGCGCAACACGCTTTGCAGCTCTGCCTCCAGCTCTTCCACTAGCGTCTTCTTGTAGGGCTCGGGCATGCGCGCCAGGTAGATCGTGTCCAGCCGCTCGCCGTCCGCGTCGTAGAAGGCGAGTGTTCCGACGGCCCCTTCGTGCCACGCGCGGCCCATCGTGCCGTCGTGGGCCGCGGGGCCCGGATCGCACACCACGCCGTAACGTGTCTCATGCCGTGGAGGCTCCGGCGAGCGCGTCTTTCTGCCACGCGGACGAGCATGCTCGCCGTCCTGCGGCACCATCACGCCGTCGATGCCCACCTGCACCGTGACCGCCTGCTCGGCAATGGCGTGCGCCTCGCGTACCGCTGTCGCGATGACCTCGCGACCTTGCTCGTAGCGCGCCGCCATGGCGCGAGACAACCGGCCAATCGTGGAGTTGCTGAGCGTCGCGGTCCCCACCTCGCCGAGCAGATCGGCCGCCTCCTGCTCGGGCATGCTCGCAAGCGCTCGCGTCGCGACGCGCGCGAGCCGAGGCGTGTACGTGCCCTCGACCATCCCCAGCCGAAGATCGAGCGGCACCGCGACCCGTCCGCGACCCGACTGCTGATAGACCGCGCGCTCCAGCGATACCGTGCCGAAAACCGTCTCGTAGTCGTGCGGCGTCTCGCGACGATTCCCCCAGCGCTCGCCGTTGATGTCCACCTCGGGCGCGTCCGCGTCGGCGCGTTTCATCGCGATGGCCATCTGCGCTCGACCCCACGCCTTGGCCATCTCCAGCACCCGACCCTCGACCACGTCTACGTCCACCTCGTGCGCCTTCAACCTCCCAAGTTCCTCGCCCAGTTCGAGCATGCGCCGCTCGATGCCCTCGACATCTTCCCGGTTCGTCATGCTCGCCTTGTCACAGACCAACCACCGGCGCTGCAAGCAAAGACCGACGCGCGCCGGGCGCTTTGCAGTCAGGCGATCAATTCACGCCGTGGATGGATGTGGACCCACATGGTCACGCGTCGTGTATACGAAGTACACCCCCCGAGAGCCGAGTACGTGCTGACGCAAAAGGGCCGCGAGCTTGGCCCTGCGCTGCGCGCACTCCAGGTGTGGGGGCAAAAGCACACGGTCTAGCGCGCCGCGGCACGCAAACGGCCGACCGCCGACTCCAGCTCATTGAGGTGTTCCTTGAAGATGCTCAAACCGCCCACTGCTCCGATCATCCGAATCGCGCTGGGATGCGCGCTCTCCGTCCTGAGCGCGACGCTGCTCACGCTTTCGTTCGCCCCGTACAACGCGTGGCCCTTGATGTGGGTTGGCTTCGTCCCCATGGCCGTAGCGCAGGAGCGGATCCTTCCGAGCCGTCTGTCTGCACTCGCCCCAGCGCTGGGCATCGGCGGCTACGTGGCGGGATGCTTCGGCGGCGTCTTTCCCGAGTGGGCGGCTTGGTACATGAAGGCATTGCCTCTGCTTGTCGGCGGCATCGTCTTGGTGTCGAGCTGGGGTGGGCGCGCACGGCGCGAACGCTTGGGTTATGCGGGCTGGCCGCTGCAGGTGGCAATCGGATGGGTGGCGGGCGAGTTCCTTCGCTCGTTCATTCCCGCGCTGGGGACATGGGGATTCGTCGGCTACGCCATGTACCGCCAGACCTGGTTCATCCAGCCGGTTGCTGCCGTGGGCATGTTCGGTCTCGACGTGCTCATCGTCCTCACCAACTACGCCATCGCCATGCTCGTCATTGCCATGATCGATCGCCGCAACGTCGTCGACGAGGGCGCTGGCATCGCGCTGCCTGTGGCGGCGCGTTGGTGCGGCTTTACGATACTAGCGCTCGTGACTTGGTCGGCCTCGAGCATTGCGATGCGCCAGCACGACGGCCCGACCGTTCGCGTTGCAGCGCTGCAGCCTGGGCGCAATCGCGGACAGTTCGGCTCTACACCAGAGGCGCGCGATCGCGCGTGGATCGCGGTCCTCGCGGAGCAGACGCGTCGCGCGTCCTTGCAGGGGGCTCGCATGGTCGTGTGGCCCGAGGCGGTGCTGCGCGCGGACCCGCGGTTTGCATATCACGACGAGATCGCAAACCTCGCGCGGGAGGCGGGAGCGTACCTGTTCGTCGGTTACCGCGTTGATACGCCCGTCGGAACGCGAAACGAGGTGGCGACCGTGGGTCCCGATGGAGTATTTCTGGGCATGTACGGCAAGGCCCACCCGGTCGTGTTCCTCGGGGGAACGAGCGTTTCGCGTGGCACGTACCCGACGTACGACACGCCCTTCGGAAGGGTGGGGGCCATCATTTGCGCGGACATCGACTTTACCGACACCGCCAGGGAGATGGCACGTCGCGGCGCGCGGCTGCTCGCGGTTCCTTCCGCGGACTGGCCCGCGATCGCGCAGACGCACTATGTGAATGCCGTGTTCCGCGCGCTCGAGACGGGTGCCGCTGTGGTGAAGTCCGAGTATTCGCGCGATTCCGTCATCGTCGATGGTTCGGGTGCCATCGTGGCGAGCGCGATCACGCCGCAAGGGAGTGTGACTGTACTCGTCGCCGACGTGGCCCTTCACTCCGGGCTCCCGCTCGCGGCGCGGTTCGGCGACTGGGTCGGCTGGCTGTGCCTAGCAGCGCTTCTCGGCCACGGGGTCGCCCGTCGATTGCGGCGCGAGGATGCAAAACCGATGTCGCTACCGCCATCGCGAGGAGCGCTGGGCGGGCAGAGCCCCGGCGAAGCTTGAAGGGCGACAGAACTTCCGGAGTGACTCGGCCGAGACTTCGGAGAGTAGCGAAACCGACGGGGTGACTGGATGTCCCGGACCGCCGGAACGGCTGCGAGGCGCTTCCACGCGCGAGGCCGTTTAGCGGCCCAAGTCCCGTTGAATGTTCCTCACCAGGCTCCGACATCGGGCGCACAACTGCTGGGTCTCCGCGCGCGCAGAGAGGTCGTTGAGGCTGGGGCCTCGTTTCCCGAAGGTACCCCCGCACCGTCTCCGCCTGGGGGAGCTCGAGGGGGGCAGTGCAACTCCCCCCTCGTCGAATCCATAGGCGCGAGAGGTTTCGAACCTCCGACCCCTACCGTGTCAAGAGACGCGGGGCGTTTCCAGACGTTACTGGGAGCTACTTTTCTCGAGGAATCCGTTACTGAGGCGTACTGGAGCGTCCACCCCGTTACGCCCGAGTGGTATGCAAAGTGGTATGCATCGCCCCGGAAAGTGGGGAGGGCGGGGCCCAGGCGAGAGACACCACCTCACCGGCCCAACCCGCGGCCTCGACTCCGCTCCCACTCGCGGACCCCACGTTCCAAGTCGCGCTTCACCTGCTTCCAGGGCAGCTGGTACTCTATGGGTGCGTCCTGCCGGTCGGCGTCCGCGAAATACGTCAACGCAAGCCGCATTTGAACGGGCGCGAGCGGCAGCCGAGTCGTTGCGAGCTCGATGAACCGCTCGACGGACCAACCCGCACTTGAGCAGATGGCGTGGATGTCGATGAAGTCGCGGCGGGTGCCCCAATCGTGCACTGCCGCGGCCTTCATCAGCGCCAGCGTTTCAAGATCCGCCACGGGCACCTTCAGGCCTCCGCTCTCCACCAGCTCCGGCCGGGCGCTCACTTGCGTGTACCGAAGGAAGCTCGTCTCGAGCAATCCGTAGTACGCGCGCAGCGTGTAACGGTCCTGCACAACGACCTCGGTGGGCTTCTCGGTGATCGACCTCAATCGCCGCGCCAGCGTCTCGGCGTCGAACGCCGACGCCGTAAACCAGTCGAGGTCGCGCGACACCCGATGACCAAGCCGCAGCCCGAGCCCCGTGCCCCCCGCGAGGAAGAACTGCTCCTTCTGAACGACCTTGATCTGCGCGGTCATGACCCGCCGCTTGGCCGCATCGAGGACGTTCACGCCGTCTCCGTGTCTGGTCCCATGCCGAGGTACGGACGTCGCGGAATATCGGCCTCGGTTAGCCCGAGCTCGCGCCGAAGCACGGCACGCGCGGGTTCGGCGCACCCCGCCCCGTGATGGGCCCGTACGAGCTCGCGCGCGTACTCTCGCGACAGGACGTGCCAAAGCCACTGCTTCGCTTCGTCGCCGCCGCGCGTTAGGATCGCGACCACGATCTCGTGACGATGCCCCTGAACGCTCCAGCGTAGCCGTCCAGGGTCGTAGCTCTTCAGGAGCTTGCGGACGGCTTGGGGGGCGTCGGCCGCAGTGCGTGGCGGCCTACGGAACACCTCCAATCGACCCGTTCGCCCAAGACGCGGCAGCGCATTGACGACGAGCTCCTCGAGTACGGTGGAGACGGCAACGCCGAGCGACGCCGCGGCTCCCCGAATCTGGGCCGCCACCTCTCGGGTCGTTGTAAGCGACAAAGTTGCACTCGTCTGGTGCTTGCGCGGGGCACCGCGCTTCGCCGACCGGCCTAGCACCCGACGGACGGCCGCAGGCCGGAGACCCAGCCGCGCGGAGATCGTTTCCACGGGCACGCCCTTCGCGGCCAAGATCCGAACCCGCTGCGCCTGAGTCATCGTGACGGATTGCCCATAGAGAATATGGCACCGCGCGAACGAGGGCGCCACCAGCGGTGCCGCGCCGCAAGACATCCTGGCAGTTTCGCGTTAGACCACCATCGCATCGGTTCGCTCTCGCGCTTCCATCGATCGAAGAACCCGCGGCGGCGCAGCTGCCTCGTCCCCATCGCTTCGAACGATGCCGCGAACGGCACCGACGCCCCATCACGCTTCGCGAGATCGCGCAAATCGACGGCGACCAGGACCAGGGTCGAACAGCCCCGCGTCGTCTCAACGCGCTCCCCCGGCCATTCTTCCGAACGTAGCTCCATCGAGGCGCGGGGCGCTCGTCTCCGCCGACATGGCCAGGAGCGGCGTCGTGCTCGAGACCGTCCGGCACGCCGCGGACGCGGACTACGGCCTCGGGGTCGTAGGCCCATTCGCGGTCCAAGCCGCGAGATACCATCGCTTCCTGTCACGTGCCGGTCGGACCGGTCGGTATGTGACCCGCGGTCCAGATTGAGAAAGCAGGCCTTCGGGCGTCCTCTTACGTCGTGGATGTCAAGCTGCCTCGCTGGGAAGCGACGTCGGCGATGTCCCTGGTGAAGCCCATCCGAGCGGCCGGGGTACGACTCGCCTTTACGAACTTCGCGGACTTTGCGGGAATCAGCAGTGGCGGGCACCTCAAGATTTCGGACGTGCTCCAGAAAGTCTTCGTCAAGGTCGACCAAGAAGGGACCGAAGCTGCCGCGGTCACCGCGGTGCACGCGGTGACGGTGTCTGCCGTCTTTATGCCGACGGAGGTCCACACGTTCTACGCAGACCACCCCTTCCTCTACGTCATCCGCGAGCGGCTGACCGACGCAATCCTGTTCGTGGGGCACGTGGTGGACCCCAGCGCGGCTCCGCGATGAGAAGCCTGGCCGCGCACTGCGCCCCGCACCGCCGGTGACAACGTCGTTCCCTGGCTGACCGTGAGCGAGGACCGTCGTGCGCGATCATTGGTCGTTCTCGCTCCCGTTGACGATCCGCGCGCCGAGGTCGAAGCCGCGAGCCGTGACGAGGCGACAGATGTCGGGCTCTTGGTTCTCGGTGTGCTGCTCGCCCGTCGAGACGCGTAGGTATACGGCGGCGCGTTTGGCGGTTGTCATGTGAGGAAAGCATAGGACGCGACGCGGGTTGTCCCGGCTACTTCGCCCATCCGTTGGCGGGTGTCGCATCCAGCGCTCCTCACGCAGCTCGCCGATAATCGTGGTGTAGACCGCTGAGCACGGGGACGCCCACGACGTCTCCGCCGCCGCTCGCCGAGGTCGCCGATCCGAATGGAATGAGCTGACCGATCCCCTGATGAGGCCGAGCGCGATTGAAATACGAGAAACAGTATTCACGCAGGACGCGCTCCAGGTGACGCTCACCGAGCACGACGACGTGGTTCAGACATTCGCGGCGCACACTACCCAGGAAATCGCTCGCAGAACGAATTCATGAGCGGCGCTCTCGGGGCGGTACGCAGGACTCGGACACCCGCTCCCTTGGCGGCCCGGTCGAAGTCCGGACCGAACTTGTCGTCGTTGTCGCGGATGACGAATCGTGGTCCGTCGCCGAACGGCGTCGCGTTCCGGAGCTGCTGGGCGACCCAGGTCGTGCTCGGGTGGCGGGTCACGGCGACGTGCACGACCTTGCGCGAGCCGAGCTCGATGATGTCCGCCGTGAAAAACGCGGAGCGAAAGGCGAGGAAGCAAGCGCGCAGGTCGACGCTATCCGCCAGCGTCGGCGCGATCGCGGTGCGCGACGGAGGGGACAAGTCGTGATCGAGCGCGCGTACATCCATGTGGCGGGGCCAAACGGCTCGGGCAAGACGACCCTGGTCGAGATGATCCTCGGCGCGTTCGACGGGCGCGCGATCACCGTTCGCTGCCGGCGCAGGGATGCGCTCGCCGACTCTGTAGAGTCCGCGCCCGCGCGGGATGCAGAGCTCCGGCGCTATCGCGAAGCCGGCGCGTCGGGCGCAGCGCGCTTCGACTTTCCCGCCGGGGAAGAGGACGGCGACGGGTTCTTCTGCAGCCGCGTGATGAGCGACTACTCGAAGGCCGTCCTCATCGAGGGCGACTGCCCCATCGACTACGTCAATCTCGAGGTGTTCGTTGCGCCGCCGCTCCCTGCCGGCAGCGCGCTCCTCCGGCGGAGCAAGCGACGCACGCCGGCGGTGGCGGCGTCTGCGCTCGAGCTCCTTCTCGGAGTCGGGGGCCGCTCCGCGATCGCGGCGTTCGCCGGCAGTCGAGTGCGGGAGGCCATCGGAAGGGCCTCCGCGATCTACGGGGAGAGCTTCGGCGCCAACGGGAGCTCGCACACGCACTGGGAGCTGGCGGCGACGCATCGAGGTCTGGAGGGCGCCGGCCTCGTCGTCGTCAACGTACGTGCGCGCGACGATCGCGATGCCGCGGAGCGGATGCTCGGGGAGATCGCCCGGATCCGGAGCGACGACGACGTGCGCGCCGCCGTTCTCGGACGATTCGCGCACCGCACCAAGGTCACCGCCGTGGTGGCCGACCTGTCAGACGCGAAGGATGCAGGCACGAAGAAGGCACTCACGCGCATCAAGCGCGCGCTCGCGCAAAGAGACCAACGATGACGATGGCGCCGTTCGATGAGTTGTTTCCCGACCTTGCCCGCAGCGAATCGCGCTCGATCACCGTGATGGAGCACGACCGTCTTCTTCCCGGCTCGTACCTGCTGCGCGAGGCGTACTGCGTCGAGCCTGGTTGCGACTGCCGGCGCGTGCTGCTCCAGATCTGGCACGGCGAACGTCCACGTCAGGTCGCGACCCTGAACTACGCGTTCGAGCCGCCCAAGCCTCCGTTCGACGACGAGGGGCAGCTCTTCCTGGATCCGATTAACCCTCAGAGCGATCTCTCCGACGCGCTCCACGACCTCGTCGAGAACATGCTCGCCACCGATCAGGAGTACTGCGAGCGTCTTCATCGGCACTACGACACGTGGAAGGAGGTCGTCGACGATCCCGAGCATCCGGGCCACCGGAAGATCCGCACCGCGCTCCACGATGATCCCACCTTCCGACCGGCCTTTCCGAAGCAGGACACCGTTCGACGCGAGGGGGCCAAGACCGGGGCGAACGACCCCTGCGCGTGCGGAAGCGGGAAGAAGTTCAAGAGGTGCTGTCGGCCATGAGCGAGTGCCGGTGCGGCGAACATCTCGGCCCAGACCTTCTCTGTCTCCCCGGACGGCGGTCAGCGTTCAACGCCGAGCCCGAGCCCTCACTCGCGAATGCGGACTCGGCTCTCGTCCACGATCCACAAGCGGCGCTCCAGCGGTTCAACGCCGAGCAATGGTACGACGGTGGCGACGACGGACAGCACGTGCGACTTGTCCTGGCGCTGGAGTCGAAGCACGACCAGTCCGGGATACGCTCGCGGCGGGTAGGCCTGTACGTTGGCGAAGTCGACGTCGAGCGTAACGAGCGAGCGTCCCTCGCGCCTGCACACTTCTGCGACGCCGGCGTCTTCGCGCCCGCCGAGCCCCTGGTCAACGACGCTCATGGCGTCGTGTCCGGCCTCACGCAATGCGACGGCGACCTGGGTCGGGAGGTTCTCGTCGATCTTGAATTTCATCCGCCGGACGCGCGCAGGTCGATGACGCGCTCGCGAGCGAGCTCGGCGCCGTAAGCAACCGCGGCCGAGACGTCTTCGAGCGTCACGGTCGGATAGCTCTCGACGATCTGCCGCGGTGCGAGCCCCGCGGCGAGGTTGTCCAGGACGACCGAGACTGGGATGCGCGTTCCGCGAATGCAGGCCTGGCCATGGCAGATCGTGGGATCGGTGCTTATTCGCGAACGCCAGTCCATGTGTCGCTCCATCCGTGCAGGGTCAAGGCAAGGGTACCGCATTCGGCGACCCGCGCCTCCTCGCCCGCGAACCCAAGGCTGGGGCCGTGGTACCCTGGGCCGGCGACGGCAACCCCTCGTGCCGGGGTCGTCATGATCGTCGTCGCGGTACCCTCCCCACTTGGTTGTAGACCCTCCCCACTTTCCTCCCCACTTTGGCGTAACGAGTGGAACGCTCAGGTAACGCCTCGTAACGGGAACTGATTGAAATGACTCGATCGCGTAACGCTCAGAAACGGGCTGTCACGCCCCAAATCGCCTTGACACGGTAGGGGTCGGAGGTTCGAAACCTCTCGCGCCTACAAGAAAAGCAGGGAAAAAGAAGGCCGCCGGCGATCAGGGCCGCGCGGCTTTTTTGCTTTCCGGGTCGTGCATACCACTATGCATACCACCTCGGGGGGACGGGCCCGTGGCAAGGGCCCCGCGGACCCCGGCCAGCTCGATGACCTTGGCGATGGCAAGCTTCTTCTCCTCCGCCGCGACCGTCGAGTAGTGGTGCTGCATCGTTTCCGTCGCGTGCCCCGAGATGGCCCGGGTCACGATGTCCTTGACCTCGGCCGCACGGGCGAGGTCCTGGAACGTCCGACGCATGGCCTTCGGCGAGACGTGCTTCGTCAGGCCGATGGCGGCTGCGACAGCGACGAACGGCTTCTTGAGAGCCGAACGGCTCCGGAAGCCGCCGTCCTCGGCGGGGAAGAGCAGCTCGGACTGGCGCATGGTGTCGGTCGTGAGCTGCGTGTCGATGTGCCAGCGAAGGATGTCGACCAGGACGGGCGGCAACGTGATGCGTTGCCGGATCTTGGTCTTCGTCGTCGCCATCACCTCGTTGCCTTCCGTATGCGACTGCCGAACGAGGAGAACGCCCTCGTCGAGCAGAACGTCAGGGGTCGGTCCCGATCGACGTAGCGGTCGCAACGTCGAAGGGCGATGCCCCAAGAAAAAGCCCAAGCACACGAACGCAAAGTGCTGCGGGCAGAGCGCCCGCATCTTCGACAAGAAGGCGGGCATCTCTTGCACGGTGAGGCTGTTCGGTTCCTCCTCCGTGTAGACGTGCTCGCTCGTGTCGAAGTTCTTGATGCCGTCCATCGGGTTGCGGGCAAGCTCAAGCTGCATGACCGCCGCCTTCAGGATCACCCGCATCACGTTTAGCCACGTGTTCACCGTGTGAGGCGAGTACGTCCCGTCGTGGATCCTCTCGGCCATCCGGACGCGCCACTGAGCGACGTCCGCATGACGAATCCGCTCCACAAGCATCGGCCCGAACGCTGGGAGCAGATGATGCTCGAGCGTTTGAGCCCACTTCACCCGGCCGGAGGCCGACCGGATGTCGCCTGCCTTCACCTTGTCCTCGAAGAGCGACGCGGCGAATGCGCTGAAGATCGGCATCGGTGTGCACGAGGTTGTCTCGCCCGTACGAACCTTCTTGAGCTCGTTCTGCAAGAGCGTGAACGCCTCGAGCGCGTCGATCACCTCCACGTTGAACCGGACTTCTTTCATCCTCCCGGTGCGGGAATCGACCGCTCGTCCCCGGACCAGGAATCCTCCTTCCTTCCTGCGCCAGACGCCCGGCTTCGAGGGCTTCGGCGCGATCCATGAGTTCCACTTCTGCACCCATTTCTGCTCGGTCATTTGCACCTCCACTCGGAGGCGCACCGGAGCGTCCGCCCGAGAGGTTAGCGGACGAGCGTCCGCACACAAACGCGTCCAGGTCCTCGCGTCCCCACATCCAGGTGCCCGAGCCTCCGCGACGGCCTACGGGCTTGATGCGGCCTTCGCGCGCGGCCTTGCGAAGGGCGCCGGTCGTCTTGAAGCCGCAGTAGGCGGTCGCCTCGCGCGTCGTGAGAAACGGCTTGCTCAGCGCGCCGGCGAACGGGTCGGAGCTTGCTTCGTCACCCTTCAACTGCCGGGTCAAGACGGGGCCATGCCGAGGCGCCGAGGCCGCCGCGCCTCGGCAACCAGTCGCGTCTCCACCATCCGCAACGGCGCCGACCCCGCGACGTCTCGCGAGGCAGATTCTCGCGGCCGCCCGAAGGGCCGCGCGGACGGTCTCGATGTCGAACAGCCGGAGGTCACTCACGTGGACGTAGGGGATGCGCCCCTCGCGGCCCATTCGATCGACAGTGGCCGTCGACACGCCGAGCGCGTGGGCGAGCGCCCGCTTGTCTACAAGAAGAGGCGCAGGTCGGGTTGGCGGCGCGTCGTGGTGTTTGACCGCTTGCGTACTGTCTTCACGTGCGGCGGCACGTACGAGGTTGAGCAGGACCGAGAGGAGGTCTGTAGGAGGCATCGGTTCTCCAGTTCTTCGAAGAGTCGTGCGTTCGTCCGAATCCACCCGGGAAGCGCTCGCGCCGTCGGTCACCAATCGGGGGAGCGTCCCCGTCGATGCCCTCGGACGCGGGCTCAGCGCGCGCCCGCGTGACCTCCGGCACGCTTGTCGAGTCTCGGTCCATCGGCAGAGCGCCGTGACGCGCGAGCGCCCGTCCGCCGGAGGCTGGCGAAAGCGTACACGGGCGTGCAACCCGCCTCGCGAGGCGGACACGGATGGCAGCGGAGGTGTATGACCGGTCGCCGCGCGACCGGTCATATGATTCTGCGGTCCGGTCGAACGGTGAAGCTCGAAGCGCCCTTCGGTGACTCGAAGTCACGCGCCTTCGGCTCGACGGGCGGCAGTCCAGGTGCTGGAGAAACCTTCGGCGGCGGGGCCGTCGCGGCGGCCGCCGCTGGGGTGGACGCGGCAAGCGCCGGCGAAGCGTCCGCCTTGCCGTCGCCCGGACCCTTACCACGCGCTCGCGCTCCGCCGCGCACGCTCGCGTCTTTGACGCCGCGCAGGTGCCGCTGCAGGGCGGCCGCGGTCATGGTCAGGCCGTGGCCGCTCAACCACGCCGCGACGTCGCGCCACGCATAGCCTTTGCGGCGCATCTCGTAGAGCTTCGGGGCCAGCATCGCGACGGCTTGCCGCTTGCTCACCTCGCTCGGCGCGCGAGCGGGCTCTTGCTCGATCAGGTCTTCGAGCTTGGCGACTTCGGAAAGTGGGATCTTGGCGGAGTGTTTTGGCTGCACTGGGCGCTCGGCTCCTTGCTGCGGTCGTCCCCGAGAAGGTGGAGGCGGCACCGCCGTGCTCCCGACGCTCAGTGCGTCCGCCTGCGCCAGCCTCCCCCCGCACACGCCGCGACGAGCGCGGTGCCGTGGCCCTAGCCGGATGGGGTGAGAGCGCGAGCGCCGACTAGTGATCCTTTGGGTACGGCGCGAATCGGTAGTCGTCAATCCCGGTCCCAGGGTTTATTTTTGGATGGCACTCTTTCGCGTGACGACGAAGGCGTCGGCTGGATGCTGTGCGGTCACTCAACCCCCTTCTTTTTCAGGCTCCGGAGCATTCAGTGGATCCTCATTGGATCCATCCAAGTGCATCGCCAAGTCCCTTCAAGTCACTTCGCGTAACGCCCTGTAACGCACTCGGGGATATGCACTCGGCATCCCGTCGTGGTCGTCGGGCCTTCCCATTCGCGTTCACGCCGTACGTTCGTCAAACGAAACATCCTCCGGATGATCCGCGGTGTTCCAACGATTTGTTCACCGCGCCCGCTGGCGGTCGTCGAGGACGTGCTCACTGGCCGTCTACAGGACATCCTCCGTACCATCCGCGCGGCTGCACTGACCTGTGTGGCTCGCGCGTTCGGTGGGCGTCGAAGACGTGTTCGCGGGCCGCGCCGCCGCCTGCTTCAAAATTGCCTTCGGATGAGCCGCCAGGTTGCAACGACTTGTTCACAGCGTGCGTTGACGGCGTTCGTGGACGTGCTCATCGGATGCCTTCCCGACATCGTCCGATTCCATCGAGAATGGTCTTCCGTCCGCCTTTGGGAAATCTCCGAGACCGTCGATGCGGCTGCGACGCTTCGTTCACTTGCGTATCCCCGCGGCCGTCAAGAATTGCTCACCGGCCACCTTCGGGACCGGCCTTCGGACCACCTTCTCGAACACCTTCGCGATCACCTTCGGATCATCCTCGCGCGTGTATCAGCCGTGTTCGCCGAGCATCACCGCGACGCCCTCGGTTTGCATCCGCGCGCATCCTTCGCGAGTACTTCGCGAGTATCGGGAAGCTCGGAACCCGGAGTCGAAGACGGAGGGCAAGATAAAGAGGAGCCACCTCAATTGGGTTGGAGCGCGTATTGCAAAGGCATTTTCGGTGGCTGGCCATATGGCCAATTCACACGGCGCTTTGCCGGGTGTCTGCGCCAAGGCCGTGTCTTTCGGAGGTCCATCATGCCCCACGGCGACGACGATCCCCGTGGCTCGCCGCCCCAGACGAGGGTGCGCGAAGCCGAAGATGACCGGAGCCGCTTGCGGCCCAGGATGGGCCGACGCGCGCGGCTTGCGAGTGCTTCGCCCGGCATCGCTCGGCTGGTGCTCCGCGGCCATGGCCGGCACGTCCCGGCCCTGGGCAAGGTGGGCACGCTCGGGGCTCGTCGTTACGCGCGGCGCGTCGTCATTCAGGCGCACGTGCAGCGGATGACGGCGCACGGTGCCAAGGCCGCAGCCGCACACCTGGCCTACATCGAGCGCGACGGGGCGGAGAAGGACGGCTCGCCGGCGGTCCTCTACGGCCCGGACGGGCCCGTGCCCCGCGCGCGGTTCGAGCAGCCACGCATCGGCGAGACCCATCAGTTTCGGTTTATGGTCTCGCCCGAGGACGGCAGCGCGCTCGACCTCGAGAAGTACGTCCGGCAGCTCATGCGGCGAGTCGAGCGCGAACTGGGACGGTCGCTCGAGTGGGCGGCGGCCAACCATTGGGACACCGACCATCCGCACGCGCACGTCGTCGTGCGCGGTGTCGACATGGAAGGCCGCCGCGTGCTCATGTCCCGCCAGTACATCTCCCACGGCATGCGCGGGACGGCCCAGGAGCTCGCGAACGAGTTTCTGGGACCGCGGCTCGAGTCCGAGATCCAGCGCACGCGCGAGCGGGAAGTCATTCAGGAGCGGCTTACTTCGCTCGACCGCGAGCTCGACCGCTGCGCGACTGACCACCGGATCGACACCGACGCGGTGCGCGGGCGATCGCGCGACGACCGGGAAGCGCAGCACCTCTTCGACCGGCTCGAGCACCTCGAGCGCCTGGGCGTCGCCGAGCGGGTGTCCTCCGGACGCTGGCAGGTCACCCCGGGCTGGCAGAAGCACCTGCGCGATCTTGGCGAGCGAGGCGACATCGTGAAGCAGATGCACCGCGCGATGCGCGGGGGCGACCCGGCGCGCTTCCACGCGGTCCGACCGGGCCAGGGACGGCCGGATGGCCGCGGCGGCGTCGAGGAGCACGCGATGGTGAGCCGCGTGGCGGCCAAGGGACTCGAGGACGAATCCAAGGGCATCTGGTACGCCGTGCTCGAGACGCCGACGGGCGCGGCGTACCACGTGCGCCTCAGCGCCCGACAGGCGGAGATCACCCGTACGGGGGACCTCGTCACCTTCGGGACGAAGCGCGAGGCGGCCGTCCGTCCCGTTGACCGGCACATCGCCGAGGTCGCCGCTCGAGACGGCGTCTACGCGCTCGACCGCGTTGGGGGGCAAGAGGGCGAGCGACACGCGGCGACCGCTCGTCTTCGCGAGCTCGAGCGCCTCGGCATGGTCACCGCGCGAGCGCCCGACGGGTGGAACGTGCCCTCCGACCTGCTTGAACAGCTCGAGACGCGGCATCGCGAGCAGCCGGCACGTTTCCGGCTGTCGGTGCAACCGGAACGCTTGTCGCTGGACGCCCAGGTCCGTCACCCAGGACCTGTCTGGCTCGACACCGTCGATCGGGGGACCCTGACCAGGCAGGGCTTCGGTGCCGAGGTGCTCGCCGCCGCGGAGCGCCGTCAGCGGACGCTCCACGAGCTCGGCATCGCCCCTGACGACCCACGGCGCGTCGCCAAGCTCCGCACTCTGGAACAGCGGGCGGTAGGAAAAGAGATAGAGCGGACGACCGGCTGGACATTTGTCGAGCCGATCCCGGGCGGCTTTCGCGGAAGGCTCCATCCGATGCCGCAGGACGCTCCCTACCTGGCCGTCTCCGACGGGCGGGAGTTCGTCCTGGTGCCCGCCACCCGCGAGGGGCGCTTCTCGGTGGGGCGCATCGTAGACGTGTCGCGCGACGCCTCCGGACGCGTTGTGGTCGTTCCCGACAGCCCCGCGCGCGCCGCCGAGCGCCAGGAGCTCGCCCGGCGGGCAGCCGGCGAGGCGCTCGCACGCGAGACCGGGCGGACGTTCTTACAGACGGTCCCAGCGCACTTCGGCGGTTGGGTCCAACCGGGCCCCGCCGCTACGCCGTACCTGGAGGTCTCCGACGGCGTGCGGTTCATCCTGATCCCGTCGTCGCCCGAAGCGCGGGCGCTCTCCGGCAAAACCGTCGACGTGTCTCGCGATGCCCAGGGACGCTTCGTTGGCCTCTGTCCGCGCGATCGCGATCACGACCTCGGACGATGACCGCTCCGATCCACGGAACCATTGCTCGAATCGACACTCCACCCTTCCTCCGACCGAGGTCCGGACCATGAACTCGACCATCCTCACCGCCAAGGCCGTACCCAAACTGCGGCGCGTTCGCGTCTACCCCAGGCTGACTCTCGACGTTCGAAAGCGCCTGACCGAGTATTGCGCCCGCAAGGGCCTCACCGAGCGCGACATCATCGAGGAGGCGATCCGGCAGTACCTCGACGGCACCGCGGATAGCGCCAAGGTCCTCGCGCAACTGGAACGGCTCGCGCTGGCAATCGATGCCGAGCGGGAGCGGCGCGAGGGAGCGCACCGTGAGGTGCACCGCGCCATCGAGGTTCTCTCCGAGGTTTTTGGGCGCTTTGTGCGGCTCTGGCTCTTCGTGCACGCGGCAAACCCCCCGTATGATGGGGTTGTCGGCGCACAAGAGAAGCCGCGGGCCGCGATCGAACCACCACAAGCTGCCTCCGGTCGTCCTCGTGGTCCGCACGCTCGCCGTTGGTTGCGGAGACCGGAGCGCCCTCGATGTCGTCGGTGTCGCGACGGGCTCGAGAGGTGCGGGCTCGAACGGCAAGCTCCTTAGCTGTCAGCAATGCGGGCTGCCAGCCGCAGTGATTCACCGCATTGGCTCAGCGGCGACGACGTTGGAGCTCTTGGCCGCCTTGTCCGGGTGTGGTGCTTCGCAATCGACCGGCCCGAACTTCAGCTCCACGCCGTGCGCGGACAACTGCGGCAGCGACACGCATTGCCTCTCCGTGTGCCAAGAGAAGAGCCAGGCCCCCGCTCCCGGCTTTCTCGTGACGTTCCCTGCAGGGAACCTCGCAAAATAGGTGGCGCGCGCGGGGCCATCGGTACCTTCCCGGTGGGATCAGGTTGTCGGACGCAGCCGAACCCCACGAGGCTGCTGCGAGACATGAGGGCGTACTTGAGCCGGGGAGCCGCGCGGACGAAGGCTTCAGCGTCGTCGGCACAGCTACGTCCCCGACGATTTCTCCCGCCGTCCCTTGCGCGCCACTCCAGCGGGGTACCTTTCGACGAAGCCTGACTCGGGGGGCTGATCGTCCAGCGTATCGTCGTCGCTCGCACGGCTCTCTTGCCTCACGACTCGCTTGCTGCCTTCCCCCTCATCGAGCAGGTAGTAGATGGACGTGAGCCCCAGCGGTTTCCCTGTACGGCCAACGATCCCCAGTTTTTTCAGCTCTTCGGCGATCTCACGCAGCTTAAATCCACGAACGCGTAGATCGCGTACGACAAAGAGAGCGGCCTGCTCAGGCTCGTAAGGTTCAAGGCGCATCCCGTCCGACGAGAGGCGATAGCCCCACGGGCTGCGTCCCCAGACTGGCCCCGGCGGCTGCTTGGGCTCCGCCACGGTCATCGCGCGAAGTCGATGCAAGATGCGCTCGTACGCGTCGAGAGCCACGCCAACCTCCGCGGGGCCATCAGCGACCGCTACCCCCGCCGACGCATATACGACCCTTCCACCTACATGGACCGCTACGTGCTCGATCACGACCTGTACCCAATGAGCGTCGTCCAGTACTTGCGGTTGTGCGACGCAGAGTGCTCTCCGACCGGGGCCGGCGAGCGAAGAGAGAGCGCGTATGATGACCGGGCGGTCAGCAAGGTCGAATGGACCATCTTCCTCGACGTGCCAAGCGGCGATTCGCTGCCTTGTGCGCCTTGCCCACCGATGGATCGCCCGACGCTGCTCGACCTTGCCCGGTGAACAGGGGGATGCTCGCTCACGAATGTAGGCGATTGTCCGCTGCTGTTCCTCGGCCTCGGTCACGGAACCTCCCCGAGACTGTTGCATGCGAGAGGCGCTTTCGAAAGGGCGCCAAGTCCTTCGAGAATCCATCGGCCCCGAAATTTCAACGACAGGTGAAAACTGTTGCTTGGCATCCGGCCGGATGCTGCTAACGTCGCGCGGCAGCGACAGGCGACCGGTTTCGCGGAAATCGGAAATCAGCCTGGTGCGCAAATACCGCACCATCGGAGACGGGGGAGACAGTTGAGGCGGTATCCAGGCCACCATCGTCACCCTTTGCCCGTTCACCGACCTTCCCGGCACTGGCACTGGACATCAGCGGGGAGAGCCGGGCAGCACACGCGCCCTTCCTCAGCCTGGAGTTCGCTCCATCCCGACGTGTGCGCGCGTGACGGCGTGACGCAGAATCGTGCGCGGAGGGCTTGAAAAGTCGCGCGGCGTGTCCATCCCTTGGGCACTTGCGATGACCAAACCGACTGACACGCCGCGCACCCGCAAGGTGCGACGAAGAAGCGCCGGAGGCAAGCCCGCCCGAGGCTGGGAATTGCAACGAGCAGGTCGCAAGATTCGCCGTGCGGACGTGCGCAAGCTGCGTATCGGCGAGCCGGATGCGAAGTTGACGACGGTGGGCGGGCTGGTGTCGTTCAACGCATTCGCGCGCGAGCAGGGGCTGCATCGCGAGCTGTCGCGTCGCTTCGGCCACCTCAAGACGGGCCGAGGGGTGGTCTACCCGATGGGCGCGCAGATGCAGTTGCTCCTCGACATGTCGGTGGCGGGCAGCCAGCGGGTGTTCGACCTGGAGATGCTCGCGGCCGATCCGCTCTTCGTTCACCTGGCGGGCGGCAGCGTCCCGAGCATCGACGTGCTCTACGACGACCTGCGGCGCTTCGACGGGCCCGCGCTCGAAGACCTCGAAGAGCTTCTGGCCGAGCACGGCGCCGCCTCGCTGCGCGCAAACCGCTTGCGCGAGGTGTTCGTGGATCTGGATACCACCGTCACGCCTCTGTTCGGCGAGCAGGAGGGAGCGCTGCCCGGTCCCAACCCGCGCTACCACGGCCGTCCCAGCTACCACCCGATCCTGGCGCGCATCGCACAGACCGGCACGATCATCGGCGCGCGGCTGCGACCAGGGGACCGGGGCCTGGGCGAGTTGGACGTCGAGGACGTCGAGCAGTGGCTGGATCGGACGCGAGCCGCAGCGGGACCGGCCGCCCTCGTCACGATGCGCATCGACGCCGGCGGCGACTGCGCATCGCTGCTGCGAGCCATCGACAACAGGGGCGCCTGGTTCCTGGTCAAGATGAAGCAAACGCCCAACCTGGTCGGCGCGGTGTGGGCCACCCAGCGCTGGATCACCGTCGAGCGCGACGCGTTCGACAAGCCTACACGGCAGGTGGCCGAGATCGACTTCGAGCGCGAGGGCTGGCCTCCGGGCAAGTGGCGCGTCTTCGCCATGCGTACCAACGAGCGGCTCAGCGGCAGCCAGTCGGGCCTCTGGGAGGACCTGGACTTCTCGGTCCACGTCTACGCGACCAACGATCCCGTACACGACGCCGACGATCTGGCGCGCCGCTACGATGACCGCGCTGGCATCGAGCCGCTCATCGGCGAGCTGAAAGGTGGCTTCGGTATCGGCAAGGTCTCCACCCACTGCTTCGACGCCAACGAAGCCGCGTTCCTCCTCAAGGTGCTCGCCTTCAACCTGCTGCGCCGCTGGGTGCAGCATCGCCACCGTGTCTTCGCTTCGTGGCGAACGCCGTGGATCCGCCGCGTCTGCGTCCATGTGCCCGGGCGGCTCCTGCGCTCCGGTGGGCGATGGGAGCTGCGGCTGGCGCCGCGTCCGATGCTGTCGTGAGCTGCGCATAGCTCGAATACGCATCAGGGGGAAAGGGGGAGGTGTGTCGCGAGATCGGTGAAATCGTCGGCATTGCCCCCCGAGGTCACGTCCGCGCCTCCGATCTCACGCCGCCCGGCCCATCCTGTCGCGCCGAGCGAAATCTAGGTTTAGTAGCCTGCTCGTTCTTGGTGCCCCTAGCGTCCCTCTTCATTTCACTATTTCGTCCTCACGTCACCGGGCTCTTCAGGCCGAATCCCGTCGGTCATCTGAAGTCGATCGAGACGGTCCTACACGTGCACGCCGCGCCCCGCGGCGTGCGGAGCGGCGCTCACGTGCGACTGCGCGCACTCCCCTTGCTCCTGCGCTTGCCAGTCGGCCAGCGGCAACGAGCTCAGTTGCGCATGCCTCGCGCCGTAGCCGCAACCACCACAGGGCGCTTCAATCTCGTCTCGGCACCCTGTCGCCGCGCGCCGCGTCACTTGAACCATTGGCTGGGCGGCGGGATGTAGATTCCCCCGGGGCCCGTCTGCCGAGACCGCCCATGCGAAGCCGCAGGGCGCCCTCCCGACGAGGGGGATGGTTGTGCGCCCGCGGCAGCCGTCGAGGAGGGAGCGGGAGGTGCCGGCAGGATCGGAACCGGCGCAACCTCCACGCTCTCAGTCGCCGTGGAGCGTGGGCCCGACGAGCTGTTCACCGGAACGACCACGACTGCGGACTCGGTCGAAACGGGTGCTGTGCTCGAAGTCGGCGTGCGCGTTCCGCCCGCGACAACCAGCGTGGCGATCGTTGTCGCGACAACCGCGATCACGACAGCGACCATGCGCCGCATCGGGTGACGGAGAAGGGCTTTGGGGTCGGCGAGTGTGCGTCGCGTCACGGCCTCGATAGCCTTGACCCCCGGCAGCACGAACCTTCTGATTCTCCGCCCAGCGGCGGTCACCCCATCCGCGATCGATCTCGGGGAGGGCGGCCTCCGATCCCGGGGTACGGGCAGAACGCGCTCGTTCCAGCGCTCGTCGAGGACCGCCATCAAATCGGCCGCGCTCGCGAACCGGTCTTCGGGAACCTTGGCCAGCAGTCGGCGCAGAATCGCACCGATTCGCGGGTCGATGCCTTCCGTGACGGAGGGGGGAAGCGCCGGAACCTCGCCCACGAGGTGCTGCCGCAACACGGTGACCGCTCCTCCACCGAAGGGGCACCGGCCTGTCAACATCTCGAAGAGGATGACGCCCACGGAGTAAAGGTCCGTGCGAGCATCAACCGCCTGCCCCAGCGCTTGCTCCGGCGACATGTACTCGGGTGTTCCGATGACGGCTCCCACCTGGGTCAGGGCCTGCGGGGTATCCCCGCGAGGACCGCCCCCGAAGCCATTGACCTTGGCGATGCCGAAGTCCAGGACCTTCACGAAGTTGGGGTCTCCGTCCCGCTCCATCAGCATAATGTTCTCGGGCTTCATGTCTCGGTGGACGATGCCGATGGTGTGGGCCGCGTGCAGCGCCGAGACGATCCCGTGCAGGACATGAAGCGCGCACGCGGCGTCGAGGGCCCCTTGGTCAAGGACGGTCCGCAGCGTCCGACCGTTGACATACTCCATCACGAGGAAGAAGGAGCCGCCGGGCAAACGCCCGAAGTCGGTGGCCGCAACCACGTGCGGGCTCTGGATGTTGCCCGCGGCGACGGCCTCGCGCTCGAAGCGAGCCACGACCTCAGGCATCGACGACCACTCCGGGAGAAGCACCTTGAGCGCATGGACCTTGCGCAGGTGCAGGTGCTCGGCACGGTAGACGACTCCCATGCCGCCTTCGCCCAGAACAGCGTCGATGCGGTAGCGGTCGGCGACGACATCGCCGACGGACAGCGAAGACGACGTCTCGGGCGCTCGCGGCTTTCCGGCGTTCGTCATCGCAACATTCAACTGTATCATCGGACGTCGTGACCACGATCCCCGAGGCCAAGTTACCGTTCGAACACCTCGGCGACTACGACGTGGTCGCGCCGATCTCGGAGGGGGGGATGGCGAGCGTCTGGCTCGGGCGGTCCAGCACGCACCCGGAGCAGCTCGTCGCGCTGAAAGTCATCCGGCCGGAGCACGGCAGGAACAAGGACTTCGTGGCGATGTTCATGGACGAGGTTGGCCTCGCCTCGCGCCTCTCGCACACGAACATCGTCTCTGTCCGCGGCGCGGGGCACGACGGCAAGCAGCACTTCTTGGTGATGGATCTCTTGCGGGGGCATTCGCTTCTCGAAGTATGGAAGACCGCCCACGCCCGTGGGAAGCGCCTGCCTTGGGAGGTCGTCGCGTGGATCGGCGCGCGCGTCGCGGACGCGCTCCACTACGCCCACGAACTGGTCGATGAGACGGGGAAGGCGCTTCACGTCGTGCACCGCGACGTCAACCCGGCCAACATCCTTCTCACCCGGGAGGGTGTCCCCAAGCTCATCGACTTTGGACTGGCAAAAGCTCGTGACCGCATTGCGTCGACCGCCTTCGGAGTCGTGAAGGGCAAGCTCGCCTACCTGGCGCCCGAGCAGGCGCTCGGCAAGCCGGCTGACCGGCGCTCGGACATCTTCGCTTTGGGCGTGACGCTCTGGGAGACGTCGCTCGATCGGCGGCTCTTCTTCGACGAAACGGACGTCGAGACGATCCGTCGGGTGCGCGAGGCCGACGTGCCTGATCCGACGACGCTGCTGGACGGGTACCCGCGCGCCCTGGCCGATGCGATTTCGCGTGCCCTGGCCCCCGACCCGAACGATCGCTGGCAGACCGCGGCCCAGTTCCGTGACGCCCTGGACGCCTTCCTGACCAGCGCAGGCTACACCGTCGACGCTTCGACATTGAGCACGCTGCTCGCAGAGCTGTTTGCCGATACGCCTCCGGCCGCGTGGGAGCGCCTGGCGGACGAGACGGTCATCGACCCGGAGCGGACCCGCATCTGGAAGGAACGGCAAGGAGACGCCCAGCCCGCCGTGGCCCCGCACGGCTTCTCGACTACCCGCCAGTTGCGCGCGGGGGTGCAGCCGCGGCTCCTGGCAATCGCCGCGGCGTGCGGTGTGACCGGAGCGCTCCTCATGGGCATCGCGGCGCGGGGATGCAGCCAAAGGGCCAGAAGCGAAGACCTCGAGCGACGGGTCGCACACATGGAGGGTCTTCTCGGAATCGACGAGGGCGGAGCGCCTTCCCCGCTCAAAGGCTCTCCCGCTGCCAGCGCAGCCGCCGTTTCCGTCGATGATCGGTCCGCGCCCTGCGCGCTTGCCAAGGTCGCGGGATACCAGGCCTGGCAGGAAGCCCTCGCGAAGGCAAGGGTCAACGCGAGTGCCGCCGAAGCAGCCTGCGGCGAGATCTGGAGCGATAGGAGGAAGCAGGCCTGCTACTACGCCGCCATGTCCGGAATCCGGACGACTCAGGCCGCGCGTGACGCGGTCATGCAGGGGGGCGCGGTGGCGCGGGAAGCCCTGAAGAATGTGAAGGACGACGCGAAGAACGACGCCATCGCGCGCGCACGCTCTGCGAGCGACGCGGTCTCCGCGGCCTGCGGGGACGACGGCGGCTCATAAGGGGGCCGTCGCAACGGGACGGGATAGAAGGACAAACATTGGGGCGACGGGCAGGTCCTTCGCGTTGCGGCTCGGGATCGTCGCGGGGATCACAATCCCCACCACCGCACTCGCGGACGAGCCGATCGCCGCGCCGGCGTCCCCATCTCCAGGTGCCGCCCCCGTGACGCCACCCGCCGCGGGTGTTGCGGCGGCCAAGGAGCGCCTCTCGGACGAGGACTACGCGAGGAGATCGAGGGCGGTTACGTTGCGGGCGTCCCGATCTTCTCGTACGACCCGAACTTCGGCTTCGGCCTGGGCGCGCGCCTCTACTTGTCGTGGCGAAAAACGCGTTCACCTCGTGCCCCTGAGTAGCGTTGACGGAGCCCGCCGAGCTTCGGCATTGCGACGACCCGGCACATCGATGGCGGCTCGACATCGCGTCGCAGGCCTTAGGCCGCTGCGACGCTCGCACGCGATGGGCCGGACTCTTCTACTCTATCGCTTCGGATCATCGCTTCGGATCGCGCCCGCATGCAAGGTCGCTGGCGTTACTCTCCCCGGCTTCGCCGCGCGCTTTCGCGACGTCGAGCAGCGCGGCCGCCCGCTCGCACTCGCCCGCGTCCAGGGCGAGCTTTGTCCGCCGCTCCTTCCGCTTCTATGGCGTCGACTTGGCGATCGAGAGAAGCACCGCGGCTCCCGATGCCAGCAGCACGAGCCATCTCAGCGCCCAGGCGCCGCTTGCGTCATCGGCCCTGCCGTCCGCTACACGTCGAGCGCGCGCGCCGATCACGAGATGAAGCGCGACGAGCGCGACAGCGAACCCGACCTTCGCCCCCATCCAGGGCGTGCCCACCCAGAGGCGCCGCGCGGGCACGAGCAGTACGAGTCCGGTCGCGAGGCTCGCAAGGCAAGCGGGGATCGCGAGCCTCGTGTGCACCCGCCGCGCCAGAACTCCCCCGACCGTAGGGTCAGCCAGCCACCTGGTGCTCCCCAAGATCACAGTCTCGGCGAGCAGCGCGCCGACCCAGGCGAGGCTCGCAAAAACGTGTGCGGCGATCAGTGCGGCCGCGTGGGGGGGGCCAGTACATCGAGCGGCCGTAGGGTAACATCGAAGCCGGCGGGCGCGGTCCCGCCGGTTCGACGCGGCGTGACGATCCTCGGGACCGGCCTCACCGTCATTTTCAACGTCTGGCTCACGGCCGGCACGGCAGAGCCAGCACGGAGCGGCCGGGCGATGCCCGCGCTCGGCTGCGAGAACGTGTCCACGACGCAGCGATACAAGCGCGGCGAGAGGCAGCTCGCATACAAGCGACGAAGCACCGTCGTGTTCGCGCTGCCTGAACCATCGAGATGTCTCGGAGCCGTCTGCGCGCCAGGGCGCGCGTACGTACCGCTGATAAGACGGTGTCGAGGCTACCGCCGCGGCACGGCGCTCGCGCCTTTTAGCCGGGACTGAGGCGGATGTTCGCGAAGCGGACCGTCTGCCTGGTTGACTCGACCCAGAGGCTCACGTGCCCGCGCACATACGTCCCGTCGCTGAAGGTGTCGATGACCGCCCCGTTCGCTTCGACGCTGAACACGGCTCCCCTCGCTCGCACGACTAGGTGATTCTTCAGGGGCTGCAGCGCCGGTGACAACAACCAGTTTCGATGCAACGGCTTCCAGACGCTCGCCTCGCCGACGAACTCGTTGATTCTCTTCCGCGAGTTCCAATTGACGTCGTATCCGTTCGTCTTGCTCGGATCGTAGTTCGTGAACGAGTAGCGCAGACCGACCCCCACGTTGCGATCACCGAAATCCGCGTTCTGCTCGACATCCATTTCGATCGTCACGTCGTTGTACTCGGCCGTGCTTTGGACGTGTCCCCCACTGCCGATCAACGTGTTGCCCTCGACCTTCCAAGTCCCATCGATCACCGCCCACGTCGTCCCTTCCGACGTCAGCGTCGCCCGTCCGTTGGACTTTGGGCACGCCATCACCAGGAGGGTCATCCCCGCAATCCCTCGCGAGCAGATCGCGTGTGTCGTCGAGGCTGCGCCCACGGCGATGCAGCGCTCAGGGGCGGGGGGCGGTCGGGAGGCTCAGCACGACCGCCGTCCAGGTGGGGAACATGTCATATTCGATCGGGTCCGAGGGGAGGTACTCTTGGTCACGCCCTGGCAGGTTTCCGATGATCCGCGATTTCAGGCCATGAGGCTGTCTGCGTCAACCGGAGAAGCATGGGCTGGTCGTGCTGGTCGGAGGCGACTGCCCAGCGCTCGAAGCGAGCGATTGTTTCAGGATTGCTCACCAGATGCAGGACCTTGAGCGCGAACGACTTGAGCACCTGGTCACCGTCGTGACCACCACCACGGATGAATCTGAGTACGTGACGACGCGCGCCCCGCGCCGGCGCACGGTCCGGGACGAAGGTAGATTTGCGCCATGCCCGACCAGCGGCGCCGAGGACCTCGGACTCGTGTCGACGGAACCCGCATGACGTGCAGGGGCGCCTCGGGCGAGCGTGGGCGCGGCCGCGGGCTCGATCTGGGCGAGGGAGGAATCTTCGTTCAGGTGGACAAGCTGCCTGCCGTCGGGTCGCGCCTCTCGCTCGAGATCCACCTTGCGTCATGGCCCATTCCGCGGCCACCCCTCCCACCCCCGCTGCGACACGCCGCCCACGAGGACAAGCCCCGCCCAGACCTTAAAGACCAAAAAGCACCGGCCCAACATAGAGCACGGCGTTGCGTCGGTCGCGCCTGCCAGCGCGCCGCTTCGGCAAACCGCCACTCGCCGGGGTGGTCATCAGCGGCATCTGGCAACAAGGGTGACCAGGTTGTGTGTTTCCCCACCGGCCGTAGATTCGCCAGGCTTCTGCAATCCAGCACGAAGGCGCGGCTGCTCTGGCAGGCACGAGAGTTGCTCGTAACTGAAGCGGGACCTCCATGCGATGGGGCTGCCTGGGACCTTTCCCGCTTGCACGACCAAAGGGGCTGAACATGTCGCAATCCGTCTCTTCATTGTCCTTGGGCGCGACCTGGATGGTCGTCATGGCCGTGACCTTGCCCCTCAGCTGCGGCGGAAGCAGCCCTTCCACCTTTGCGGCCGCCTGCTCGGGCGATTGCAACTGCTCCGGCACCACATGCACCTGCAACACCGGCGGGACCTGCACGTTCGGACCGTCGGCCGGAGGCGGTGTGTTGGCCGAGGGCGGCGTGCCTCCACCGAGCGGCGTCACCTACAACTGCGCTTCCAAGAACACCTGCAACTCGATCTGCGGGACGGGCTGCACGACGTCGTGCGCGGGGAAGTCCACCTGCCAGGGCAGCTGCATGGCCAATTGCACGACCACATGCGACGGCACCAGCAGTTGCACAGTCTCGACCGGAATCAACAGCACCGTCACGTGCGGCGGGGGCAGCACGTGCAACGTGAATGTCGACACCGGGTCCACGGTGGCCTGCGCCGGTAACAGTACCTGCTCGATCGACTGCCCGAAGGGGGGATGCACGGCCGACTGCACGGGGGCCTCAAGCTGCACCGTCGCTTGCGGGGAGGATGCGCCGTGCACGGTCAGGTGCAGTGGAGGCGCCATGCAAACGTGTGCGGCCAGCACCACGTGCGCGAACCCGTGCAGTGGCGTCACCCAGTGACGGATGCCGGGTCGCGGTGAATGCAGAGCGGGAGGTTGCGCGACGAAACACCGATCACGGCGCACGTCGCATTTGTCCCCCCTCGTACCAGGCGGAGGTGTCGTCGAGGCACGCCTACCTACCGGCCGGCGACCTCGATGACCATCCAGTTCTCAGAGCCGTGTCCGAGCGGCGCATCATCCCCGGCGGTCTGCGTCGACGCTGGCGATGAGCTGCTATTCTACCCGGATCCCGTGCCAGACCCGCCGTGCTTGAACGCTACGTTCGGCCCCCTCGGAACCGGGGGGCCGACGCCCGTTCCACAAGCGCAGCGACGGCCCCTTCGAACAGGCACGGTCGCGAACTCGAACGCGGACGCGGGCCTGATTGGCGAGCGCACGCGCCGGGGCGTGCGCGCTCCGTAGCCTTACCGAATCTCGCGGATCCGATTTGTAGTCGTCACGGGTGCGAGGATCCCGAGGCCTTGAAGTGAGGCGACCAAGAGGCGGAGCCTCGGTCCACCCACGCTCACGACGAGGTCAGCGCAGCGCAAAGAACGTTGCGATCGCGAGCCCGACGCCGACGAGGGCCATCAGGTAGGCGAGGTAAGCGCCTCGTTGCCGCCGAGCGGCCGCAGCTCGGCGCGCCGAGCCCCCGCGGCTGCCAGGCGGCCCCGCGTCGAGCTTGTCGAGCGCCGCGAGAAACTCGCCCATGGAGCGGAATCGATCGCGCGGGTCCTTCGCCAGCGCGCGCGTGATCGTGGCCTCCAGGCCCGCCGACACGCTCACCTCCGGGTTGGTCTCACGCAGCGCAGGCACCGGTTCGTTGGCGTGCGCGAGGAGCACCGACAGGATCGTCGCGCCTTCGAACGGCGTGCGCCCCGTGACCATCTCGTACATCACGACACCGAGCGCGTAGACATCGGTGCGAACGTCCACGGAGCGGCGCTGGAATTGCTCCGGCGGCATGTACTTCGGGCTGCCCAGGAAGAGCCCGGGGAGAGTCGAGATCCTCCTGGCGGCGTTCGGAAATGTCTTTCACGAGCCCGAAGTCGAACACCTTGACGAAATCCGGCTCGTCCAGGTCGTCGACGAGGTAGACGTTCGCCGGCTTGAGATCGCGGTGAACGATGTGCGCGGCGTGTGCCTGGCGCAGCGAGCGGGCAATCTGCCGCGCGACCCGCACCGCGCGGTGCTCGGGGAAATAGCCCGCCTGACGAATCGCGGACGCGAGCGTCTGGCCCTGCAGGTACTCCATCGCGATGTAACAGACGGTGCCGTCGACTTCGCCGAAATCGAAGACGGTCACCGTGTTGGGATGACGCAGCTTCGCCATCGTGCTCGCCTCGAGAAGCAGCCGCTTGCGAAAAACGTGATCGCGCGCACGCGTCTCGTCCGCGTCGGGGGCCTCGCCCATATCGAGGATCTTGAGGGCGCAGATTCGCCCGAGCGGTGCTTGCTCTGCGCGGTACACCCGAGACATGCCCCCGCGCGCGACCAGACCCAGCACTCGGTACTTGCCAGCGACGACCCGTCCGCGGAGCGGGTCGCGCACGCCGAGGGGCTGAAGGCGCGTCCGAGTCGGCGGGACTATGTCCTCCCTCCTCTCACGCGCAATCGTGCGATCATCAAGCTTGCCGATACCGGCTTCGAGGATTTTTCCGCTCACCTGGCTCGCGGGCGGGCGCACGCGAGGGCGCGTGCCGGAGTCGGTCCGCCGCGGCCCCTCCGTATCTGTGCGCTCCGATTGCTCGTTGCCCGGGCTGGGCGCGTAGACTGGCGGTTGCCTCGGCATGACGCATCGGTAAAGGGCACCCGACGGAGGCAAACGGATCAATGAGGTGGGGTGTTTCCCCCTGAGGAGTTCGGTGATCCCTCAGGGGGTGCACGATCGTGGTCCGCTGTCGTCGACCTCGATCTTGGCGACGAGTGTCCGAACGATGTGCCGCGGCTCGTGCCATAGCAGGGCGTCGAGGCCAGTTCGTAGGCGTGCGACACCACGTGAGCGTCTGATCTGTCCCGTTGCTGCCCCGTCAACGACGAGGATGAGTGCTTCCGCGCGCGGACGAGGACTAACGTGGCCCACCTCATGCAAGCTGTCGCACCTGTGACGAAGACGAGCCCATCGCTCCAGCTTCTCGTTCTCTCGCAGGAGCACGCCCCCCGACGCTCGGGCTATGCTCGCCGACGGGGAGGCGCTGCCTCTTCAGGGACGGATCGAATGGCTGAAGGCGTCATCAGGCGGCTGAACGACGGGGGTTTCGGGTTTATCGACATCGGGGGGGGCGGGAAGGATTCTTCTTCCATCGTTCCGCCCTCGATGGCGCCCGGTTCGAGGATCTCCGGGAGGGCCAGCGCGTGTCGTTCACCGAAGGCCAAGGCCCGAAGGGACCGAGAGCCGAGATGGTCAAGCCGATTTGACGATGACCCACGCTTCAGCTTGCCGCTGGCGCGTGCTTGCTCCTCCGGGGTGAGCTCCGAGCTGCGCCGGGTACCCGATTATGCGCGCGCGGGTCCCGTCGGGCCTCGCACGGTCATGACTTCGGCCCTCTTCCGCTACGTCGCCGCACGTCGGAGGTGGATGCGAAAGCACGCCCCTCGACCGGGAGCGGTCCAGAGGGTGACATGCGCTTGCATCTGCGCGGCGTACTCTCGGCAAAGAGCGAGGCCGAGTCCGGTGCCGCCTTGGCCCCGGCGCGTCGTGAAGAAGGGCTCGAAGATTCGGTCGCGGATCTCGGGCGCAATGCCGGGCCCGTTGTCACGGACCGACAAGACGGCGGTTTCGTTCAATCCGTAGACGTGAAGTCGAACCCGCGGCGAGGGCAGTTGACGGACCGCATGCGCTGCATTCGTCACGAGGTTCAAGACAATCTGGCGGAGCAGCAGCAGGTCGGCACGAGCCGCGATCGGCTCGTCGATCAGCTCCTGGACCTCCACTCCGTCCAGCTCGGAGGCCGCCCAGCGGCGAACGTCCCCCACGAGCGAGGGGAGGTTCACGTCCTCGATGTGGCGGCTCATGCCCCCGCGGGCGAGCGCCTTGGCTGTCGCGAGGACCCCGTTGACGCGATCGAGAGCAGTCCCCATGTCGTCCATCGCGCTGCGTACGTCGCGCGCCGAGGAGATGCGCAGGAGGCAGTCCCGCGCAAGCCTCGTCGTGGCAGAGGCCCCGCATTCCTCGATGGCGACGGCAAGAAGATCGCGCGCCTGGAGAAGCCGCGTCACATTGTCGCGGACGGCCTCGAAGCCGGCGTTGAGCACCGCCAGTGGGTTGCTCACTTCGTGGGTGAAGCCGGCGGTGACCCGTCCGAGTGAGGCCAAGTGCTCGTGCGCGTCGAGCTTCCGGATGAGGTCATCGGCGTGAACCTTCGCCGCGTACAGGTCAATCGCGGAGTCGATGGTCGCCAGGAGCTGGTGTTCGTCTACGGGAGCCCGCAGGCACAGCACCGCGCCCGCCTCGTACGCGGCGTCGACCTCCGTAGCGGATGCCGAGTCTGTAAGAACCACGATGATCGCGGCATCGCTCCTCGTCCTGGCGCGGAGCCCCGCAACGGCATACTTCGCTCCAGCCCCTGCGTCGGTGATGACCACCGCGGCGATGGGAATGAGGTCGTCGCCTCCGACCACTCGGCCTGTGCTCTGCATCAAGACCGACAACCAGTCGCGCAGCGTCTGGTCGGACGCGACAACGGCCACCGTGGCCGCGACAGTATGCAGGCGCGACTCGGAAGGTCGCTCATCGCCGAAGGCCAGCGGCGTGTCGGCGCCATCCTCTGGCGCCAACGACGGGGGAAACGGGCTGCCGCCGACGGGAGAGCCCACGAACACCGGTCCCCTTTCGCGTCAAGTTTACCACTGCACGACCCTCGAGCACGGACGCTCCACAAAAAGCCGACCGGCCGGCGTTTCGCGGGCCGCAAGTGGGACAACACGTAGACGGGCGGCCGAGGGTCGCCGACTCGTTGGCCACTGCTCGCCTCGCGATTGTCCGTGTCCTGGCACGATGGCTACCCCGCTGTCCAACATTCCACCGTCCCTGTCGCTGTCCGTCGGTTGGATCTCGTGCCGCACCGGCACGACCCCACGACAGCGTAAGCCTCGCTCGCGAACGGAAGGTCCATACGTACTAGAGACGCGCGGCCCACGCTTCGTGGTTACCTTGCGACGATGTCTGCGGATACCGGCGACATTTTCAATGACGACTTGATGCACTGGACCCCGCAGGCGCCTTGTTCGAATTCCCGCGCTTGTCCCTCGTGCGGACGAAGGGTGCGCTGCAAACCAGCCAAAGTATGCGGCAGGTGCAGGACGCTCGGCGCCAGAAGCGAGATTCGAGCCAAGAACGAGCGCTGCCGGCTCGTCCACGCACCTGGGTAGAGCCTGCGCATGTCGCTCGTCGGGAGCGCAGCATGCGGGGGCCATGATCCGGGGGAAGAGACGGGGCGCCTGAAGGTGTCCGCCCCGGGCCCCCTGTCCGTGGAGGCTACGGCCGTGGCCGTCGGCGGCGTTGGTGACGGCGACGTCGAGCAATGCGGAGTAACACTCGTCGCGACGCTCGTCTTCCACGGCACCCAGCGCATTGACGGGACGGCATCTCTTGCGCAGCCGATACCGTTCGCAATTCCGGCCGCGATCCCCGTCACGACCGGTGGAACCAAGGACGGGCAAGCTCAGCTTCAGTTCAGCGCGGAGGGCGGCGCGCCTGTCACCTGCAGCTATGACTTGCATGGGGGCGGGCCGAGCTTCCCCTTGAGCGGGTGCGACGACGGCGCGGCGGCCGGTGGCATCGAGAGTGCCGACTCGTTCGTGCTGCACATTCAGACGGCAGATCACGGGGCAGACGCCACCGGAAGCGAGATTCAGCTGACGACCGCGCTCGATGCGCCCGACGGGACGGCGTGCGCGGGCGCCAATAGCTGCTTCCAGGCCTACGCGTGCCAGGCGGGGACCTGCACCGGATCGAACCCGGTCCTCTGCACATCGAGCGACCAATGTCACGCCGTGGGCACATGCGACCCATCGAGCGGCGCTTGCTCCAACCCCTCGGCGCCCGACGGCACAGCCTGCAACGACGGCAACACGTGTACGCAGACAGACTCGTGCCAAACCGGGACTTGCCTTGGAGCGAACCCCGTCACCTGCATGGCGTCCGACGCTTGCCACGTTGCGGGAACTTGCGACCCGACCTCAGGAGTGTGCTCGAACCCGAGCATCACGGGCCCTGAGGCTCAGGTCTGCAACGCCGGGAGCTGCGTCGCGGGGTGCTCGATTGGCGGCACCTTCTACGCGCCGGCAGCAACCGACCCCGCCAACCCGTGCCTGAGTTGCAATCCGAGCGTGACCACGACGGGGTGGGACGGCAATCCTGACGAGTGCTGCGTCGGCGCCAGTGTCGTCTTCCCGATGCAAGGAACGTCAACGGACTGCGCGCCATACGCGTGCGAACTGACGACGAGCAGTTCGTATTCCTACGCCCAGACGCCCGCGTGTACGACTACCTGCACGTCTGCCAGCGACTGCTCCACAGGCTCCGCTTGCCAGGCGGTGCCCTCGACGACCGGTGGCGTCGAGACATTCTGCGCGACATGCGGGGTGTCGGGGGGGCCGGTGTGCACGACCGGGCCGGCGTGCCTCCCCGGTTGTGGCGCCCCTGGAGGATGCATCGACGATGGCACCACCTGCTTGCCTTGTGGACTGGCCGGAGACTACTGCTGCGAATCCAATGGAACGGGGACCTGCAACGCGAACCTGACATGTAACGGCGACTCGGCTTGCCAGTGCGGGTATTACGGCGAGGCCTGCTGCGATGGCACGACATGTTCGGGAAGCGGTTTGTCTTGCGATAACGGCGTTTGCAATTGCGGAGGAAGCTCGTGCGCTTGCGGTCTGGCAGATCAACCATGCTGCAGCCCCACGGGAGGGGGATGCGAGACGGGTCTGACGTGCGCATTTGGGGCGGCCGGTGGGCCCCTCTGTGGAGACTGGGGACCGGGTGTTCACTGAGAGCCTATCCCAGTAGGCCGCACGGCCTCGCTTCGCTCGGTCGATGGGGTTGCGTCCGTTTTTTTTCCCTCCGAGAGGCGCCTTGCTCCTTGCGCCGTCCATCGACAGCCAGCGCCACGAACACGCCCGCCTCGGTCCCCTCCACGAAGCGTCGATGCGCCGAGGAGCTGGAGCAAATGCCCGTCGCCTTGAACGCGTTCCACAGCCAGCCCGTGCGCTGCACGAACAGAATCGCCGTCATCGCGTCCCGATCGGGCACGCGCGGGTTGTGACACCCAGCGGATGCGGCTTGCCCGGCGGAATCAACGGTTCGGTCTGCGCGCACAGCACGTCCGGAATGAGCCACCCATCGTTACGCGGCAAGGAGAAGAACAAGTCGTCGTCGCGTGCGCGCTGCGCGACATGAAGAAGCCCATCGGCGTGTCGGCCTACCGGTTTCTCGAGAAGCTGCCCGCCAAGTTGAAGGGGGGCCTCCCAACGGTCGAGGAGTTCGAGGCGGAGCTCGGGGGAAGATGAAGCCCTCGGGATGGCCATTCCGGTGCGGTGGGCCGGTGATGGAGTCGGCGCGGGGAAAGAGATGGTGGCGGCGACGCGCCGAGGGACCCCTCAGCCATTCACATCCCATTCACACGGATCACGTCGTTCTGGGTCGCCACGGGTCGCGGTCTGTCGCGTTCGAGCGTCCTCTCCAAACCCCAACGGGGTTGTCCCAAGCACGCGAACAGGCGGGTTTTTTGCCTGTTCCCGTGGGGTTTGGAGAGTCGGCTCGGACGGTTCGGGTGCAACGTACAAATCGCCTTTGAAAACCGCCGAACTCGTAAGGGTTCCAGGGGTTCGAATCCCTTCTCCTCCGCCAGAAAGAACGCCAAATCGCTCACGCGACCGGCGATTGTCCCGACGGTCGGGCGCGGGGGTACACTGTTTGCCATGCACGGGCCGCCGCCGCGGCAGCCAGGGGGGTCGAGCTTTCCCCCGCCGGCCTTCTCCCTCGACGCCAAGATCGATGACGCGGGAGCGATCGTCGACGCGATGCTGGCGTCCCTTGCACGCGGACGGCTGTCTTTCGACTCTTGGGAACAGCTTCACATGGCAGCGCGCCGCGACGGGCGCGTCGACGAGGTCGCGTCGGCGTTCGTGACGGTCTCGCAAGGTCCGCGCATCAAGAGCGTGCAGCCATCCGTAGCAGCCGAATTCCTCTTTCAGGCGGCGCGGTTCTCGGACGACGTGTTCGGCGACGACCTTGGGGCAGCCATGTACCTGGAGCGAACCCTGGCGCTCGCGCCCGCGCATCCCGGCTCCTTCGCGAAGATGGAAGCGATCCTCGAAAAGAGGAAGCGGCTCGACCTGCTCGCGGAGCTGTACGTGACCGCTGCCCCGCACCGGTCGCGCGGACAGCAGGCGCTCATGCTGCGTCGCGCGGCAGGATGGCTCGCGCACCCGCGTGAGGACGACCGCGATCGCCCTGCGGTGGACGACAGAATGATCGACCTGTGGCAGCAGATCGTTCGACTCGAACCAGGCGACGGAGAGGCTCTCACGCACCTCGAAGTGCTTTGCACGAAGGCGGGGCGCTTCCGCGACGCGGTTCGCCTGAACGAACAGGCGCTCGCGGCCGACCCCGCGCCCGACGAGTATTCGAAGCGAACGCTCCTGGAGCGCATCGTGGAACTGTACGCGGACCGACTCGACGAGCCCAAGCGCGCGATCGGCTACGTCGAGCAGCTGCTCTGGCTCGACCCGGGGCACGAGGGAGCGCATAGCGTCGCCGAGAGATTGCTGCTCGTCAACGGGCTCGCTGGGCGCGCCGCCGCAGCGCTGGCGAAGGCCTTCGAGATGCAAGGCATTCCGGATCAAGTCGCGCGCTGCCTATCGATCGAACTCGAGGGCGCCCGCGGGCAGGGGCGTGTGCAACTGTTCGCGCGGCTGGGCAGGTTGAGGCAGGAGCAGCTGGGCGACCATGCGGGCGCACTCGAGGCATATGATCAGGGCCTGCTACTGGACCCCGGCGACAACGATCTCCGTGCCCGCTACGTCGACGTGGCGATCGGTCTGGGCCGCCACGCTGACGCACTGAAGGTGCTGGAACGCGTCATTGCTACTGTGAGAGACCCGGCAGTCAAGGCGCGGGCGAGCACGCAGCTCGGCGAGATGTTGCTCGGCCAGGGCGAGGTCAAGCGCGCCAAGACGGTGCTCACGGAGGTGCTGGCATGGTGCCCTCCGGCCGACGCAGAGCTCCGTGCGGCCCGAGCCCTCCGCGAGATTCATGAGCGCGCGTACGACAGAGCATCGTTGTGCGATGTCCTCGATCGCCTCGCAATGCTCGAGCAAGACGACGACAAGCGCCGCGAGACCAACGAGCGTCTGGCCGCGGTGGCCACCAAGCTCCGCGATATTCCCCGGGCTATCGAAGCATGGGAGCGCCTGCTCAGGACGAGTGCGCGACCTTTCGCACTCGAGGAGTTGGCGAAGCTCTACCGGGGGAGCGGTCAAAGCGACAAGTACGCGCACGTTCTCGACGTGCAGTCGACCGAAACGGACGACGCCGAGAAGGCGCGCAGATTGCTCGTACGCGCCGCTGACGTGCGCTTGAAGCAGTTGAAGGACGAGGCGGCGGCGATCGCGACGTACCGGATGATCCTCCAGCGTTTTGGGCCGGACCGCGAGACCTACGCAATACTCGAGGAGCTTTTCACGAGGGCCGAGCGATGGGACGACCTCCGCTCGCACCGGGAGGACTACGAGCAGATGAATGGCGACTCAGCGCGCGAGGTACGACGTCAGCGATGACGGCTCGTTCGCGGCCGCGCGGGCGTCCTCGAGGCGAATCTCCCCAGCCTGCACGCGGTCCGCGAGGCAGCGCTCCAGTGAGAGCATCCCTTCGCGCTTCCCGGACTGCAGGGTAGAGGCGATCTGGGACGTCTTCCCTTCGCGTATGAGCGCTCCCACGGCGTGGGTCATGCGGAGCACCTCGACCACGGGGATGCGCCCCTCCCCTCTCGCTCGCGGGAGAAGCCGCTGAACGACGACCGCGCGGAGCGAGTCGGCGAGCTGCGTGCGGACCTGCGTCTGCCCTTCGGCCGGAAAGACGTCGACGATCCGCTCGATCGCCGAGGCGGCCGACCGACTGTGGAGTGAGGAGAGGACGAGGTGCCCCGTCTCCGCCGCCGTGAGCGCAAGGCGGATCGTCTCCTTGTCGCGCATCTCGCCGACCAGAAGAACGTCCGGGTCTTCCCTCAGTGCATCCCGCAGCCCTGTCGCGAAATCCCGGACGTCGCGCCCGATCTGACGGCGGCGAGCGAGTGACGTTTCCGGCGGCGAAAGCGCAAACTCAATCGGATCCTCGAGCGTCGTGAGGACAATCGACCGCCGGCGCAGTGCTTCCTGCGCGAGCGCCGCGAGCGTGGTCGACTTGCCCGAGCCGCTCGCGCCGCAGACGAGCACGAGCCCGTGCGGCAGCTCCGCGAGGTCCTCCAGTGGAAGGGGAAGGTGAAGAGACGCGAGCGACGGCGCCGTCCGCGGCAAGAGACGCACGGCCGCCGCGAGCCCAGCGGACGACTGGAAGACGTGGACCCTCACGCGCCCGACGCCGACCACCTCCCTCGCGGAGTCGATCGAGTCGCCACGGGCGAGGTACGCGCGCTCGGCGTCGCCCAGACCGAGGGTCGTCGCCACGTCGACTGCCGAGGCGAGGTCGAGGCGGTGCAGCCTGCCGTCGACCCGGACGGAGGGCGGCTCCCCGTCCGCAAGGTGCAGATCGCTCGCGCGAAGCGAGGCGGCGGTGACGACATAGGCCGCAAGGAGCGAGCCTCCGGTAGGCTCTTCCTCGTCCCCAAAGCGCGCGGCGACGGCCGGGGGTGTAGCGATGGGGAGATTCGAGGCAGAGCCAGGCGGGGGCTGCGCGACCGCGGGAGATGCCTCTACAGCGGGGGACGCCGCATCCGACGGACGCTCGCGCGTGCGAGCGCTTCGTAGGAAGGTGACGTCGAAGCCCCCTTCGCGCGCGATCAGGGTCACCTGGAACGCGCCGAGGACGCCTCCGTCGTAGGTGGCCTCGAGCCGCCCCTTTGCGCGCATGGCCTGCTCGCGCTCGGGCGTCAGGATCTCTCCGAGCAGATCACGCAAGGTGTCGCTCGGTGTCATCGGGATCGAGAGGCGCTTCGCACTCCCGTACGCGAACATCTTGGGCTCACGATCGGTCCCCATCCGCAGTTCGTTCGCGGCCTGCTGGTTCACGATCGCGAGGAGGCTGTCGATCCTGGCCATTCAGAAGTGCTCCGATGACGGATACCCCATCTGCGGGCGCTTGCCATCGACGCACCCTCGTCCTATTCACCGAGCGCGCCGCGAAGGCGGCGACCAAGGCACTCCTCGATGCGCCCCGAGAGGAACCGTCTTTCCATTCCGTTCCTGGCCACGGAAAGCGCCTCGCGGAAGTGCGCGCCGGCGACCTCGCGGTTGCCGCAGCGAAGCTCGAGCTCGCCGAGGGCCGCAAAATAGAACGGGTAGCGGGACAAGCGTTCGCTGCCTGTGATCGCGCGGATCCGTTCGAGCCCCTGGGCAGGACCGTCGCGCTCCGCGACCGCAAGCGCGCGATTCAGGGCGACCACCGGCGAGGGGCGAATGGCGAGCAGCGTGTCGTACAGCGAGACGATCGCGTCCCACCGCGTATCGGCCACGCTCTGCGCGTCCGCATGAACCGACGCGATCGCCGCCTCGACGTGGTACTCGGTGAGCTCGGGTCCCGTGGCCGAAAGGTCGAGAAGGCTCCGTCCTTCCGCGATGAGTCGCTGATCCCAGCGCGTTCGATCTTGGTCGAAGAGCGGGACCATATCGCCCGCTCCGTCCACGCGCGCCGGGAGTCGGGCCGCGTGAAGACACATGAGGGCCAGAAGGGCGTACGTCTCGGGCATCGCGGCGGGCGGGTGTTCGGCGAGAAGCGATGCCAGCCGCATCGCCTCGTCGCAGAGCTCGACGCGGACGGCCGATTCGCTCGCCCCCTGATAGCCCTCGTTGAAAAGGAGGTAGAGGGCCCGCCGAACCGCGCCGAGCCGTCCGGGAAAATCCGCCGCCGACGCGAGATCGAAGAGCGTCTTCGACCCGGCGAGCACCTTCTTGCCGCGCGAGATGCGCTTCTCGGTCGCCGCTTGCCCGCACAGGAAAGCGCTCGCGATCTCTCCCGTCCCGAAGCCGCAGAGCATGTGGAGCACGAGCGCGACCTGAATCGGCTCGGCGAGGCGCGGATGGCAGCACGAGAACATCATGCGAAGCTGGTCGTCCCGGATCGCGTCGGGCTCGAACAACTCGTGGAGTGCCGGCGCCACGGTCCACTCACTCTCGAGCAGACGTCCAAACTCCGGAGCGAAGGCTCGCGCCGTTCGCTCGCGCCGCAGGACGTCGAGCGCCCGGTTCTTCGCGGTCGCCATCAACCACGCGGCAGGATTGTCGGGTACCCCCTGGAACTTCCAGACCTCTAGTGCGCGGCAGAGGGCGTCCTGCACGACGTCCTCCGCCAGCGCGAGGTTGTGGACCCCGAAGACGCGCGTCAGCGCGGCGACCAACCGCCCCGCCTCGCGGCGGAAGAGATGCTCGTCGGCGGGGAGCACATTACATGTCTATCTTCATCACCGGCCGCACCTCGACCCCGCCGCCGAACTCGAAGATCGGACAACCTTTCGAGAGCTCGACCGCCTGGGCGAGATCGGACGCTTCGACCAGGGTGTAGCCGCCGACCATGTCCTTCTCGGCAAAGGGCCCGTCCGTGACCGCCTTGGCCTTGCCGCTCACGACCTTCCCGGTCCAGTCGAGAGGATGGCCGGGGTTCTTCATGTGGCCCTTTTCGCCGAGCTCCTTCATCCAGGTCATCCACTTCTGCATCTGCTGCTGCATGCCCGCGGGGGTCTGCTGGCGGTCTCCGCCTCGGTACAGGTACAGGAATTCGCTCATGGTGATCCTCCTTGGAGCAGGTGCTCCGACGCTACGACGCGCGAGGGGGGCAGGGGCGGACATTTTTCTTCTCGAAACCGCCCGGTGTTAGACTGCCGCCCATGATGAGACGCTCGTCAATCGCACTCCTCGCGGCCGCGCTCGGCGCGGGCACTCTCTCTACCGCCCGGGACGCTCATGCGCTCGGCCCCGTCGATCTCGAGGCCGGCGCAAAGCTCGGCATGGGCACCAACCCCTCCAACAACAACGGTGGCCCCAACCCGCTCGGCCTCGGCCTGGGGGCACGGGGCGGCGTGTCCTTTCTGGGGCTCTACGGTGGCGTGAACCTCGTCTATTACTTCGGGAGCAGTCAGAGCCTGGACGGCCTATCGGTGTCGGAGCATTCACTCCTCTACGGCATCGAAGCCGGATACGGCATGAAGCTGCTTGGCCTCCTCACGCTGCGAGCGCAGCTTGGTGTCGGCAACGCCGGCATCACCGGCAGCGGCGCGGGATCCGTCCCCGGCGCGGGCGTGAACGCCAGCTCGACGAACAACTACCTTTATTTCGAGCCCGGAGTCACCGCGATGGTGTCTCTCGGAATGTGGTTTGTCGGGGCAGACGTCAACGCGCTGCTCCTGACCGGGGTCAAGATCCGACGACGGGCAAATCGTCGATAGACAGCGCGCTCACGTGGCACGGGCAGGTGGGCGTCACGTTCTGACGGCACGTCGTGGCGTCGCGGACCCGCGGCTATCGAGGAGCGCTCGGGGCATGGCTCGTCTGCGCCGCCTGTCACCACGACGCTTCGCGGATCGACGGTGACGCCGCGACCGCGTCCAGTGCTTCCGGCGTCGCTTCCGGTACGCCGCCCCTGGCACCGGGCAGGTCGAAGCTCGGTATCACGGCAATGCAGGTGTGGGTCCACCAGTCGCCCGGGCCCGCTTCGCCCAGGATCGGCTATCTGCGCCTCGGCGCCATGGTCGCGCGCGACGCCAAGGCCGCCGGGAACGACGGCTGCGCCGGTGGCTGGTACGCGATCGCTCCGCGCGGATACGTGTGCGTCGGCGACGAGGCGACGCTCGATGAAGGTGCGCCAATCGTTCGCGCAGCAGCGGCGCGGCCGGACCTGACGAAACCGTTGCCGTACGCGTACGGGTTCGTCCGCGCCGTAGCGCCGCTTTACCTGAGAGTGCCAAGCAAGGAGGAGCAGATCGCGAGCGAGTTTGGTCTCGAGCGACACCTCGCCTGGTGGTCGCGTCAGGGAGCCAGGTCCAACACCGTGACCACGGGCGCCAACGACGTCGCGCTCGACGCCTCGGGCGCGGCAATCGAGGGGGCGCCTCCGTCCCCCGGGACGAAGTCGTCCCTGACGATGACCGAGGGTGAGCTCTTCGGAGGCGCCGGGGACGACGACCCGGTACCGTTCTGGCTAAAGGACGGTCGGCAGATTCCCAACGTCAGTGGCTTCAACGTCCCCGCACACGCGGTGTTCGCGGACCGCGTGCGCCGCCACATGGGCCTCGCCTTCGTCGGCAGCTTTCCGACCGGCGATGAATCGCTCGCGCGACGCTTCGCGATCACGACCGACCTTCGCCTCGTTCCCGTGACGAAGGTGAAGCCCGACCGTGCCTCGCCGTTCCACGGCGTCGCCATCCGCTCGATGGACGAGCTTCCCTTCGCATGGGTCCGCGCGAAGGAGGCGCACGCCTACAAACTCGACGGCGACAAGATCCGCGAGCACCGGGGCGGTCCTCGCACTACGCACGACCCACAAGCTGACGGGCAAGGCGCGGAAGATCGACGACGCGACATACCGCGAGACGTCCGACGGAACGTGGCTCAAGGGCACGGAAGTGGGCGCCGCGCTCGTTCCGAGCGAATGGCCAAAGGCGGCGAGCGACGGCGAGAAGTGGCTGGACATCTCGATCGACAATCAGGTGCTCGTCGCCTGGCAAGGCAAGACCCCCCTCTATGCCACCCTCGTCTCGACGGGCCAGGACGGAATGGGAGACCCGCTGACGAGCAAGTCGACGATCCGAGGGACGTTCCGCATACGCGACAAGCACGTCACGACGACGATGGACTCGAACGGACGGAGCGCCGAAGAGGCCGGACCCGCGCAGACGCTAGAACCAGGGGCGGCGGACTCGCAGGATCGCGCCCCTCGCGAGGGCAAGACGGTCCGCCGCGGTCAAGGCACGTTCGAGCTCCGCGACGTACCGTGGGTGCAGTACTTCGAGGCGGGCTTCGCCCTGCACGCGGCCTACTGGCATGACGTCTTCGGTGTCGCGCGCAGTCACGGATGCGTGAACCTCTCGCCGATCGATGCCCACTGGCTCTTCGGATGGACCGACCCGCCGCTGCCCGCCGGCTGGCACGGAGTCGAGGCGGGAATGGGCACTTCGCAGGGGTCGACCGTCGTCGTGCACCGCTGAAGGGGGCAGCGTCGCGCGTGCTACACCTTCATGGTGGTTCCAGCCCTCGACGAGGCCGCGCTGCGCGAGCCTCTGCGCCACGTCCTCGCATCGCGCGAACCGCGCAGGTTGCCCGTCGGGCGCACCACCGCGGCGGGGGTCCTGGTTTCCCTCTTCGAGAAGGACGGAGAGACGCACCTCTGGCTCGTGCGCCGCCCCAAGTCCATGCGAAGTCATGCCGGGCAAGTGGCCTTTCCGGGCGGCAAGAGTGATCCCGCCGACGACTCCCTGATGGAGACGGCTCTTCGCGAGGCCCATGAAGAGCTCGGGATCGCCCGGTCGAGCGTCGACGTCCTCGGCTCCCTCGACGACTACGTGACCATCACGGGCTTCACGATCAGCCCGTGCGTCGGATGGCTCGCCCCGCACGTCGAGGTCCAGCCCAACCCAAGCGAGGTCGAACGCGCGTTCGCGGTCCCCCTCCGTTCGTTTCTCCAGCCCGCGACCGGAATCCTCCCCTGGCGCGGATGGACCGTTGATGGAGAGCTCGTTTGGGGAGCCACCGCCGCGATTGTTCGCGGCTTCGCAACGATCGTCCGCGCGCTGACCGCGGATTAGTAGGGATTGTCGTCGACCTTCGGCTTGGGCTTCGGCTTGGGGGCGGGCGAAGCGGGAGCGGCCGTAGTCGTCGCCGCCGGAGGCGGTGCTGCCGTCGCGACGGGCGTGGGCTTCGGAGGAGGAGCCCACTTCGTCGAGGTGGAGGTCGTGGTCGTGGTCGTGGTCGCGGTCGTGGTCGCGGTCGCGGTCGTGGTCGCGGTCGCGGTCCCGGTCGCGGTCCCGGTCGAGGTCGGCGTCGAGCCTGTGGTCGTCACGGCGGGCGTTGCGGAGCCGGTTGCGCTCGCACTTCCCGAAGCACTCGCCGACGTCGCGGCACTCGCCGACATCGCCGGAGCCGCGCTATTCGAAGCTTCTGCCGAGGGCGACACCGTCGGTGCGGGCGCTGGCGGAGGCGTCACGACAGGCGCTTCGTGACCGCTGCCGAACAGCGTGTCGCGGAACACCATCACTCCTGCCCCTGCAGCCGCCACGACGACCAGCGTCACGACGAGACCGGACAGGCCCTTCTTCGGCGGAGGCGGGGCTTCGGATACCTGCACCGCGCGCCCCGCGCCCGGACGGACGGAGGCTGTGGGCTTGTGCGCCGCCGGGGCCGCCGAGACGGGCGTTCGCCGCTGCGGCGGCCTGGACGAAGCTTGCTTGTCGGCCACGGGCGCGGGCGCCATCTCGGCCACGAGGGCCTTTGCCTTCGCCGCGTCATCCTTGAAGGGATCGACGCCACCCGGATCGAGCGCAGCCGGGAGGGGCGTGGGCTCGGCGACGGCCTTCGCCGCAGCGGCCCCTGCGAAGAGCGGGTTCGTCCCCACGTCCTCCATAGAACCCCCCGCCTCGCGCAGCGCCTCTTCGAGTAGCTCCGCCGCCTGCTTCATGACGGTCTGCTCCTGCTTCGGCGGCATCTCGGCTTCGGCGTTCGTCTTCGGGAACACCGGACCGGCGGGATTCGGACGCGGCGGTGCAGGCGTGCCCGCGTGCGGAGTGATCGCCGGCTTGGGGGGGGAGACGACGAGAGTCCCATTCCCATCATCGTCGCCTTCCGAACCGGCGCGGCCGGCCCTGTCGACGCGCGAGGAGCCGGCACGCCCTTCGGGGCGGACGGGGGCGGCGGCAAGGGAGGCTCACCAACGGACTGCGGCTCGTCCTCGAACGCCCTTCCGGCATCGGACTTCGTGTTCACGAGCTTGTCGATGACGGCCGTGGAGGGCGCGTCGATCTTGATAAACTTCACCCCCATCCCGCCTGGGCGTTCGCCGGTCGTCTGCGTCGAGTCGCGCTTCCACACGACACGACCGACGCCCGCGATGACGGCCTGATCGCTCGCCAGCCGGATCTCGAACTTCAGGAGCGTGCCGGCGGGGAACGGGTTCCCGGTCTTGATGTAGATGCCGCCCCGGCTGACGTCGTGGGCATGATTCTCGATGAACTCGTCGACCGTGGCGCTTTTGTAGCGCACGTTCAGGCTGACGATCTTCACACGGCGATCTTTGCGGGTGTCCTGGGTCATCGGTCGCCGTCTCCGTGTGGTCGCGGACTGCGGCAATCGTAACCTTATAGGACGAGAAAAAGCCAATGCGAGCTCGTGGTAATGTTGACCGCCACGTGACGTCGATGGGGTCGAACCGCGCGGGATGGCCTGGACGAGGACCCGTTTCCGCGGGCCCGAGCCAGCCCCGGAACGGGACCTTTCGCGCGCACGCGCGACGCACCGTGCGCCTGCAAGCGCTCGTGACTCACGTGCGGGCGGGCTGGCAGCAGCAGGCGCCGGTGGAGGACGTGGGCCTCGGCGGCGCTCGAATCGTCGTGGGCGAAGCCGTGGCTCCGGGCGATGCGGTGACGCTCTCCTTCACTGCGCCCTCCCTGTGGGACCCGCTCGTCATCCGCGCGCGTGTCGCGTGGGTGGCCGGAGGTGCCTTGCCTTACCGCGCGGGCGTGGCCTTCGATCACAGAAGCCCGGACGCCGCGTTCGCTCTCTACGAGCTGATCGTCACGCTCGCCTACGACTGAGGCCTACCCTACGCGGGGGTACGCCATCGTCTTCTCGAGCTTCTTCCTCCGCTTGTCGACCTCGCGTCCAAGGCTGGAGATCGCCTTCTTCCGGGCGTCGTAGAGCCTTCGCGGCGGCCGCTTCATCTTGGGGTCGCTGAGCAGGGCATACGTGAGCCAGGGGAAGACGGCCGTGACGTCCGCGTGCACGTAGACGCTGCCGCTCGCCACACTCTCCGCAGAGACCTTCCCCCACGTGTGTCCCTCCCCGGCGGGGCAGGAGCTCAGAGCGCCGTTGTCGACGGGGTCGACGCAGAGCTGTACGTCGATGTCGAAGCCGTGCGTCGGGACGCCTAGGATCTGGTCGAGCAGCGGCTCTCCTTGAAGCGTGTAGTTCTTGGGGACGCCACCGCCGAGGATCCAAACGGCCATCGGCCGCTCCAGCGTCGCGAAGCAGTGGTGCTGCATCGCGCCCATCTCGAAGACGTCGTCGCTGACGTCGATCTCCAGCTTGAACTCGTCGCCGAGGAGCCGCTTCAGCTTGACGATGTTGAGAAAGATCGACCCGTCCTGCACTGCGCCGACGAAGATGGGGACCCCGTGCGAATACGCCGTCGACAGGAGCGACGGCTCTTTCACGCCGAGCGCCTTTTCGATCTCCGCGATGCGGCGCCCGAGCAGGTAGTGAAGCTCCGGGGTGGTCATCTTCCGCTGGAACTCGGGACCCCGGAGGATCGCGGAAAAGAGCCTGTCGGTCTCGAGAAGGGTCTCCTCCCAGAAGCCCAGATCGTAGATGCGGATGATGCGCGCGAGACGGTACTGAAGGTCCCCCGCGACGGGGTCAATCTCGCGGATCGCGGTGGCCGATGATCCGATGCGCGTCGTGGTAGAGGTTCGCGCCCGTCGTCGTGATGCAGTCGACGAGCCCGCGCTCGATGAGCGGGATGAGGCAGGACTGGTGGAGCCCCGCGGGCGTCATCGCCCCGCTGAAGGTGAGAAACACCGCGCAGTCCTGCTCGATGCTCCGGCGCATGAGCTCGTAGGCGGTCCGCTCTTGCCGGCCCACGTACGCGGGAAAGCGCTCGGTCAGGATCGCGTGCGGGGTCTCGCGGCCAGTGATGGCCAGCGGGTGGACGTCGCGCGCCTGTTCGAAGCGGCGCCGCAGGGGGCCGCCGGTCTTGGGCGTCATCTTGGGCATGGGTTCCCGAAATCGCGCCAGAACCGGCGCGGCGTCAAGCACGGGTTGCTAGCGCAGTGAGACTTGCTCGCAGGGGAGAAAGGGTGCATGCAATGCAGCGATGACTACGCTGCCGCCGCTGGGCGAGGGATTGGTCGCGCGCCTGGACGCGGCGCTGGTGCCGCGCCCCATGACGTTCGAGCAGCTCGCCGCGCTACCCGACGAGTGCATCGACGTCGCAACGGGAGCGGCGCTCATCGCACGCGACACGCACGCGACGGTCGACGTTGACCGTCTCCTCGCTCGCTTCGACGACATGGCGATGCCCCTCGTGGCCATGGGGCTCGGGTCCCGCTCCCTGGAGGAACAAGCCGACATCGTCTCCGAGCACGTGTACGGGCGTCTCGCCTTCCACGGCAACGAGCAGGAGTATTACGACCCCCGAAACAGCCTCTTGCCCGACGTGCTCGACCGCAAGCTCGGCATCCCGATCACCCTCGCCCTCGTCTATTGCGAGATCGCGCGTCGCGCTGGCGTTCGCGCCAGCGGCGTGAGCTTCCCGGGGCACTTTCTCGTTCGCATCGATCCGGCCGGCACCGACGGCAACGATACCGCGCCGGTCGCGGTCGACCCTTTCTTCGGCGGGCGGCGTCTCGATAACGCGGGCCTGCAGAAGCTCATCGAGCGGGCGTCTCCGGCGAAAAAGTTCGTTGCCGCCGAGCATCTGACGGCGGCGACGCCGAGGTCGATGCTCGTCCGGATGCTCATCAACCTGAAGTGGATTTACGCGACGCGTGGCGACTTCGCGCGCGCCCTCCTCGCGCTCGACCGCATCATCTCGCTAACGCCCGACTCGATCCCCGCTTTGAGAGAACGCGGGCTGCTCGCGGCTCGCTTGGGAGCCGTCGAGGCCGCGCGGGAAGACCTGTCCCGCCTCCTCGAGCTCGTTCCGCAAGCGCCCGACGCCAGCTCGATCCGCGAACGCCTCGCCGAGCTGAAAGCGAAGACGCGTTTCCTGAATTAGGTTCCCTTGACAGCTGCGGCAGGGCTCGGTTCTCATCCCCCAGGACAAAAAGTCTCACCTTGGAGGATGGAATGCGAAAGACGATCTGGATCGTAGCGGTTGGCACTCTGCTTGTTTCCGGCAGCGCACTCGCGGACGGAGCGGCTCCTGCGGCAGCGCCCGCGGCAGCCCCTGCGGCACCGCCGCCCAAGTCTCACGGAGCCAAGTACGGAGCCGCGGGCTGCGGGCTCGGTTCGATGATCATCAGCGGCGGCGGCATCGTCCAGATCTTCGCCGCGACCACGAACGCAACTTCGGCAAACCAGACCTTCGGCATCACGTCGGGCACGTCGAACTGCGACGACACCGAGGCGGGCGGAGGCAGCGCGCGCGTCTTCGTCCAGGCCAACCGTGTCGCTCTGGCGAAGGACATCTCGCGCGGATCCGGCGAGACGATCGACAATCTCGCCGTCCTCGCGGGCTGCAATGACTCGAAGGCCGTGGGCGCTACCCTTCAGCACAACTTCAAGACGATCTTCCCGGACGCCTCGGTCTCGAGCGACCAGGTGACGGACTCGATCCTGACGACGCTGAAGAGCGACTCCTCGCTGGCCTGCTCGGCCGTCGACGGCTGACAGCGCACGAGCGCGGGGTGGGGCCCTCTCTGGACCACCCCGTTCTCGACTCTTTTTCTCTCCTTCATCGTGATCCGCGCGACGCTCGGCCAGACGGCGATCGTCGCCCTGACGCTTCTCTTGCCACGTGCAAGCGCCGCGGCAGACCGCAGCGCCCCGACCGTCGACGAGCCCGCGACGAGCCAGGGGGATCCGTCGTACGCGAACGACCTCGTCGCACGGGCGCAGGCCGCGCATCTCGAGAAAGAGGTGCAGTGGCTGCGGCTCGGCCACTGGCACCGTGGCGCAAGCGGCTACATCGAGGGCGAAGCGGACGGGCCCCTCTTCTGGCTCGCCCTCGACGGCAAGTCGGACCCGGCAGCCGAGCTCGAGGCAACCATTCGCGGCATCTGGGACCCGGAGCCACAGGACCGCCGCGTCCAGCATCCCTTCTGTCGCTTCCCGGCCCGAATGATGTGGCTGGACGAGAGGCTTCACCTGGACGAGAGCCGACTGCCGCGGCGCACCTGCGCCCGCTACGGGGACTTCGTGAAGCGGCTGCGCGCAGGGTCGGTGGCGCTGGTCTTCTCGTCGTACTTCCTCAATAACCCCGCGAGCGCCTTCGGCCACACCTTCTTACGGATCCACAAGGCCGGCGCGGCACGCACCAGCGAGCTCCTCGACACGGGCATCGACTTCTCCGCAGAGGTCGATACGAACAACGCGCTGCTCTACGCAATCAAGGGGCTCGCCGGTCTCTTCCCCGGCACGTTTCACTCGCTTCCCTTCTATTACAAAGTCCGCGAATACAACGACTACGAGTCGCGCGACCTCTGGGAATACGAGCTCGACCTCTCGCCGCGCGCGGTGGCGATGATCGTCGCGCACCTCTGGGAAGAGGGGTCGACGTACTTCAACTACTATTATCTAAGCGAGAACTGCTCGTATCACGTGCTCGCGGCGATCGAAGTCGGTGACCCGTCGCTTCACTTGCTCTCGCGCCTGCGCAATCCGGTCGTCCCCGTCGACACTGTTCGCGCGCTCTTCGCCGAGCGAGATCTGGTGCGGGAGGTGCGCTACAGGCCTTCGCTTCGATCCACCGTGCGTCACGAGCTCGCAACGCTCACGGTCAACCAAACGAAGATGCTGAGCGCCCTCATCGTCGACCCCGAGGCGCCGTTCCCCGAGAGCATGTCTCCGTCGGCGCGGGCGCAGACGCTCGACGCGGCGAGCGACCTGGTCGACGTCCGCGAAGCCAAGGCGGTCCTCAAGGGGGACGACCCCCGTGTCTCGCATTTGAAACAGCGACTCCTCGAGAGGCGCGCCGAGCTTCTCGTCGCCAGCGACATTTCCCCTGTCCCCGTGCCGTTCGACAAGATGCCCCAGGCCGGGCATGCGACGTCCCGCGTCGGTCTCGGGACGGGCTACTCCCCAGAGCTCGGCGGCGACATCCTCGAGCTGCGCTACCGCCTCGCCCTCCATGATCTCGCCGACCCTCCGGACGGATACCCGGAGACGTCGCAGCTCGAGTTCTTGCCGCTACGAGTGCGCTTCTATCCAAAGCCGCGCTCGTTCGAACTGGAAGACATGTCGATCCTTCGCATCGTCTCCTTGTCTCCGTGGACGGGCTTCCAGCACTCTCTCTCCTGGTCCATCAACACGGGTGCTGCCCGGGTACGCGACAGTGGCTGCCCGGATTGCCTCGCCGCTCTGGTGGATCTCGCCGGGGGCGTCACGGTCGGCGTCGGATTCGAGTGACGCGCTCGTCGTCTTCGCGCTCGCCGACGTCGGGGTAAAGTATGCGTCCCGGATGCACGGGCTGGACGACTCGGACTGGCGACCGGGCGTGGGTCCCGTCGGCGGGTTGCGCTGGAGGCTGGCGCGCACGCTCGTATGGACGGTGGATGCGGCGTGGTCGTGGCTGCCGCTCGCGAAGCCGAACGGCACCTGGCTCGTCGAGACGAGCGCTCGCTTCGGGCTGGCGCCGGACGTCGCCCTGGGATTCGACCTCCGCGTCCAGCCGATCGCCACCGACGGCGTGTTTTCGACGATGCTCTACTATTGACGCACGCGACGAGGCCGCTCGAAGAGCACGTCGAGCGTCACGCCGCGCGTGAGGTCACTCGGTCCGAACCATCGCCAGAAGTACTCGGCGTACGCGCCCACGGTGATACGCAGCGTCCGGAAGACGCGCAGACCAAGTCCCACGCCCACGCGAGGAGACAGGAGCTCGGCGCTGACGTTGCCATCGAAGTCGTCGACCGTAGCCAAGGCGACGCCCACCCGAATCTGCGGCTCCACGGGGCCAAGGGGCGCCGCGACCTCGAACGCGTTGGTGGAGAGTCCGACGGCCCAGGACGAGAGGGCGAATTCTTGCACGTCTATCTGGACGAGTCCGGCGAAGCGGAATGGGCCTTGATCCACGGCGAGGGTCGGCCCCCAGGCCAGCTCGAGGCCCTTCTGCCATGATGGGTTCGGGTCGCCCAGCCTCCGCCATGCGAACGCGCCGAACGCGACGTCGGCGCCGCCCCACGTCGTCGTGGCCTGCGCCCACGCCGTTGCCGGCTGGGCGGTCCCGATCAGGAGCAGGCACGTGATGAACGAACCCACCCTCGGTCGTGTCACGCCCGGGCCCATCCTCGCGCAGAGCTTCGCACGATACCCTTGTCGAATGCCTGTCCCGCGTCACCGGGCCATCGCGGGCTCGCTCGCTCTCGGCATGCTCGCAGTCACGTTCCCCGCCGCCGCGCAGGTGCGCTGGGACGTGGGCGCCGAGGTCGGTGCGATGGATCGCTTGACGACCGGGCGCGACGCGATCGCTCCTTCACCTACGCCGGGCCCGACCGGCGAGCTGCAGGCGCACGTCGCCCTCATCCCTATGGTGCGGATCGGCGGCTACCTCGCGTTCGACGTATCGCCCGTCCCGGGCCTTCCCGCACGCGAGATCGCCGAAGGCGGTGTCCGGGTGAAGGTGAGCCCCCCGCTCTTCTCCGGACCGTGGCGAGGTTGGGCCTTCCTCGGGCTCGGGTACGCCCGCGCTTACGAGCCCGGCCACGAGGTCACTGTCCCGGGCAGCGTTCCGGCGGCCCGCATACTCGTTGGCGGTGCCGGCGGCGGCATCCTCGACCTGCCCATCGGCGTGGGCATCGGCTACAGGCTGAGGCGCCCATGGGAGATCTTCGCCGAGCTCGAGAGCCGAATCGGGCTCGCCTTCTCGGGGCCCCTCTACGCGCGTACCTCGGACGAGCCCTACGGCGGGCAAGACTCGTTCGCCGTCTCTCTGAGCGTGGGGGTAAGCTGGGACGAGTAGCGTCGCGCCCGTATCACGGTCGCACTGCTCTGGCCTGGCGATGAGCAACCCCTCCGACCGAACCGACGCAGCGACCCGGGCCGAGGGTCCCCCCAATCGCGAGACGACGAGCGAGCCGGCGGAGCCGAAGTCCCTGGTCGGGGTCGTACTCAGCGGTCGCTACCTGATCGAGCGGCTCATCGGCGAAGGCGGCATGGGGGCGGTCTATCAGGCCGAGCACACCCACATGCACAAGCGGCTCGCGGTGAAGGTGCTTCACCCCGAGATGAGCCACCTGCCGGAGGTGGTCGCACGGTTCGAGCGCGAAGCGATGGCCGCGGCGCACATCGAGCACCCGAACGTCGCGGCCGCGACGGACTTCGGCAAGCTCGAGGACGGCTCGTTCTTCCTGGTGCTCGAATACGTCGAGGGCAGGGGCCTTCGCGAAGTCATCAACGAGGGCCGGCTCGAACTCGGACGGGCGCTCCACGTCGCACGACAGATCGCGAGCGCTCTCGCGCGCGCACACTCGCTCGGCATCGTCCACCGCGATCTGAAGCCCGAGAACGTCATGCTCGTCGTCGCGCGAGGAAGACCCGGACTTCGTCAAGGTGCTCGACTTCGGGATCGCCAAGGTCTCCCGTGGGCGAGCTCACGAGCGGGACCAAGGCGCCGGGGCAGGCGCTGACGCAGCTCGGGATGGTGTACGGGACGCCGGAGTACATGGCGCCCGAGCAGGCGCTCGGCCAGCCGGTCGACGCCCGGGCAGACCTCTACGCGCTCGGAGTGATGCTCTTCGAGATGATCACGGGCTCTCGCCCGTACGACCACGAGAGCAAGGTCACGCTGCTCGGCATGCACGTGACGGCGCCCGTTCCGAGCATGAGGCAAAGGCTCCCGGAAGCCCTCATTCCCGAGGAGGTCGACAGCATCGTCACACGGCTTCTCGCCAAGGAGGCAACGGCGCGCTTCGACGATGCCAAGGGGCTCATCGATGCGCTCGACGCGGCCGTGGACGATCTCGCGGCACGTGGTCTGGTCGCCGAACCCCTTCCGCCCACTTCGCTCATTCAGCCGTCCCGCGCGAACCGGGGAGAAGGGACGGGGCCGCGCTCCGCTCTCGCGCTCGGGCCCACGAGCTTCGCGCAACCGTCGGCAGAGCCCGCGCCGCGTTTCGCATCGGTCATGGCCACCGCGCTGAACAATGCGTTGAAGGTTGCCCCCTCCTGGGCGACTCCCCGCCGGGTTCTTCTGGCCGCGTCGGGGCTCGGCGCGCTCATGATTCTTTGGATCGCCGCCGTCGCGCGCAGCGGCCCCAGTGTCGCCCCGACGGGCGGCGCGAGCGGCGTGGCCGTCGTTCTGCCGCCGCGTCCGCCCGACCCGAAGGTGGACGAGGTCGTCCAGGCGGCACAGGCCAAGATCGACAAGGGAGATTTCGCGACCGCGATCGACGAGATCACCGCCGTCGAGAAGAAACACACGGAGCGATCCGACGTGCACATGCTCCTCGAGCGCGCGTACACCGGTGTGCACAACACGCACGAGGCGATGCAGGAAGCCGGCCTCTGGCTGACGGCGGACCCGAGCGCGTCCTTCGACCCAAAGCTCGAGGAGGACGTCCGCAATGCCTCGTTGGTCCGCGAGGGGCAAGACGACGCCTTCGCGTTGCTTCAGTCGAAGATGGGAACGCGAGGGATCGACATCCTCTACGACATTGCCTACGGGGCGTCGGGTCGCCAGTATCCGCAAGCGGCCGCACGCGCGCACCACGCTCTCGACCTCCCGGAGGTTCGAAATCGCGCCAGCGCCGGGATGTCCCTCCTCCTCGACTTTCGTGACGCCAAGACGTGCGAGGCGAAGCACTCCTTGCTCGAGCGCGCGCGCGAGCAGGGAGACGCACGCCTGATCGCCGTCCTTCACCCCTACGAGTCCGCACGCGGTTGCGGCTTCCTCGGCGTGTCGGATTGCTACCCCTGCATGCACAGGGACAAGCAGCTGAGGGACGCGGTGAGCGCCATCGAGGAGCGCGCCTCGAAAGGGGCGCCCTGAGCCTAGATGCCGAATCGCTCGCGGTTGGCGCGGACGAACTGCGACGTACGCATCGGCTTCTTGTCGAGCAGCGACCTCGCCGGCCTCGACCGCCTGCTCCAGCAGGCGCTTGACGTCGCCGATCTTGCGTGACGGAGGTAAGCAGAACGCGCGCATGATCTCATCGCCGATGCCGCTCGGCAGAGGCGGGAGCTCGCGCGTCCTCCGCCGCGAGCTTCGCGACGCGCTGCGAAAGCTCTTCGATCTGCTGCAAGCCCCGCCGCTTCTTCTCGGGGCGCTTCGTCGTGATGTCCGCGCGCGCTAGGCAGAAGAGGTCTTCCAGGTGGACGCCGAGGTCCCGAGCGAAGCGCCTCACGGCGCTGTCGGTCCAGTCGGGCGAGTACTGGTTGGCGCGGAGGTGATGCAGGACGAGAAAGCGGACGGTCTCCTTCAGCGCCGGCTCGGACCCGAAGAGGCTCGTGCGCTTGTCGAGCTTGTCGAACATGCGCGTGCCCACCTCGGCGTGTCCCAGAAAGTGCACCTTGCCGTCCGGCGCGATCGATCGCGTCTTCACCTTGCCGATGTCGTGGAAGAGCGCCGCCCAGCGCAGTTCGAGCCGCGGCACCGACTGGCGGACGACTTGCTTCGTGTGCTTCCAAACGTCCTTGTGGCGCCACTCGCCGTCCCCGAAGCCCACCATCGCGTGAACCTCGGGAAAGATCGCGGCAAGGGCGCCAGCCTCGAGGAGGCCATCGAGGCCCCGTTCGGGGTCGTCGCCCATCACCACCCGGTCGAGCCTCGCTCGCACCCGCCTCGGGTCGAGCTTCACCGCCACGCGGAAATCCTCTGGCGACATGACCTCGAGACCTCCCGCGGCGACCCCACCCTCCGCGACGACAGCGGCGGCTTCGAGCGCGTCGAAGACACGATCGATGTCCGGAGGCTGCCCCATCACCGGAGAGGTCGGCTTGAGCTGGGTCATGGAAGACGCGCCTCTTACCACGTCAGCTGGACGCGAGCGCCACCGAAACCAGGCGCGCGCGACCGCACAGCTCCTCGAGCTCGTCGCTCGCCTTGCGGAGGTACTGCTGCTTGACGTGGAACGGGAGGAACGCGCTCTTGAAGCCGGTGAGGATGATCTGCTTGATGTCGTTCAGCGTGAGCCCCATCTGCGTGTGGCACAGCCAGAGCTCCTTGCTGACGGTCGTGTCGGTGACGAGGCGGTTGTCGGTGTTCACCGTCACGCGCAGCCCGAGGTTCTTGTAGAGCTTGAGCGGGTGGCTCGCCGAGATCGCGGATGGCGCCCGTCTGGACGTTCGACGAGGGGCAGCACTCGAGCGGGATGCGGTGGTCGTTGACGTAGTGGAGCAGATCGCCGTTCTCGCGAAGTCGGCAGCCGTGGCCGATGCGGTGCGCGCCGCAGACGTGGATGGCCTGCGCAATCGACTCGGGGCCGTAGGCCTCGCCCGCGTGGATCGTGACGTTGATGTTGTTGTCGCGCACGAGCTGGAACGCCGCGCGGTGGTGCTTGGCGGGGTGGTCGTACTCGGCGCCCGCGAGGTCGAACCCGACGACGCCGCGGCTCTTGTAGGCGACCGCGAGCTCCGCCATCTCGAGCGAGTTCTCGGCGGACACGTTGCGGATGCCGCAGATGATGACGTTCGACTCGATGCCGTGCTTCTCCTGCGCCTGCGCGGAGCCCCTCGAGCACGCTCTCGACGACGGTCGTGAGCTGGAGCCCGCGGCGCGTGTGCAGCATCGGCGCGTAGCGCACCTCCATGTAGCGGACGTTCTCGCGCGCCGCGTCCTCGGCGAGCTCGTAGGCGATGCGCGCGGAGCGCCTCCTCGGTCTGCATGACGCGCAGCGTGACGTCGAAGGCCTTGAGGTACTCGACGAGCGAGCCGCAGTTCTGGCCGAGGTTCATCGCTTCGCGCAGGCCGTCCGCGTCGCTGCGCCGGAAGATCGATCTTCTGGCGCTCCGCGAGCTCGAGGATCGTCGAGAGCCGGAGGGAGCCGTCGAGGTGGACGTGCAGATCGGTCTTCGGGAGCTTCTCGATGAGCTCGAGGGGGACGACGCTGGCGGGCTGCGACTGCGGCATGATGAAGGATACCACGCGCGTGTCCTTCCGCCTCCGCTCGCGCTAGATCGCAGGGCGTGACACCCCCCCCGCCCTTCTGCCTCGGCCGCATCGCAACGCGCGGGGCTCCGTGGCTTGCCCTTCTCGCCGCATCCGCGTGCGACGGGCACCCGGCTGCTCTCCGCACCCCGCCTGCGATGGGGTCGACTGCTCAGCAAGCGGCGGAGCCGGCGGCCCCAGCTCCGCGCTTTCCGGCCGATTGGCCCTACGCCCAGGGCGCGCCCGCGCCTCACTCGGCCCGCGGCATGGTGACGACCGATTCGACCCTCGCGACGAAGGTCGGCGTCGACGTGATGGCGAGCGGTGGCAACGCCGTCGACGCCGCGGTGGCGACGGCCTTCGCGCTCGCCGTGGTCTTTCCCACTGCCGGCAACGTCGGTGGGGGAGGGTTCCTCGTGGCGCGTGTCGCGGGCAAGTCGTACGCGCTCGACTTCCGCGAGACGGCCCCCGCCGCGGCGACGCGCGACATGTACCTCGGGACGGACGGCAAGCCGACGCACGACTCCCGCGACGGGTGGCGGTCGTGCGGCGTCCCGGGCAGCGTGGCCGGCCTCTGGGAGGCGTGGCACAAGCTCGGATCGAAGACCAAGACGTGGGCGGAGCTCGTCGCGCCGGCCATCGACATGGCGGAACGTGGGTTCACCGTCGACGCGGCGTTCGCGAAGACGATCTTGATCGTCCAGACGAGGCTGGCCAAGTACCCGAGCTCGGCGTCGCTCTTCCTGCCGAACGGAGCGCCCCCGGTCGTCGGCACGCTCTGGCGAGACCCGGATCTTGCCGGCGTCCTACGGCGCGTCGCCGACAAGGGGCCGGCCGGTTTCTACGAGGGTCCCGTGGCCGATGCCTTCGCCCGGGCGATGAAGGAAGGCGGTGGCCTCATCACGCGAGACGACCTCAAGAGCTACCGCGCGAAGTGGCGCACGCCCGTCGAGTACGAATACCGAGGGCGAAAGATCGTCGGCATGCCTCCTCCGTCGTCGGGGGGCCTCACGATGGCCATGATCGCCCACCTCCTGTCCGGGTGGGACCTGCGTGCCACGGGGTGGCACTCGGCCGAGCATGTGCACCTCGCGGTAGAGGCCATGCGTCGCGCCTTCGCGGCGCGCAACGCGAAGCTCGGTGACCCGGACTTCGTGAAGAACCCCATGGACGATCTTCTTTCGGAGCGGTGGGCGACCGAGCAGCGCAGGACGGTCGTCAAGGACCGCGCCACCTCGACCAAGGCCCTCTTTCCGGACATCGCCAGCGGCGCTGACGGCGGGCCGCACACGACGCACACGGCGTTCGTCGACCCCGACGGAAGCGCGGTGGCGATGACGACGACCGTCAACCTCTGGTACGGCAGCGGCGTCACGGTTCCAGGCCTCGGGTTCGTCTTGAACGACGAGATGGACGATTTCGCGTCCGTTCCAGGTACGGCGAACGCGTTCGGGTTGGTGCAGGGGGAGCCGAACGCAATCGCTCCCGGGAAGCGGATGCTGTCGTCGATGTCCCCCACGATCGTGCTCGGGCCGAGCGGGGGGGTCGAGCTCGTGCTCGGAGCCGCGGGCGGCTCGCGGATCATCACCACCGTTTTCGAAGAGCTCTCGAACGCCGTCGACTTCGGCATGGACGTGGCCGACGCCGTCCGCGCGCCGAGGTTTCACCAGCAGGACACGCCGGACGTCATCGCCCTCGAGCCCCGCGCGCTGTCGGACGAGGTACGCCGCGCCATCGAGGCCATGGGCCACGAGACGAAGGAAACGGAGCACCTTGCCGACGCGCCGGCAATCGGGCGCTCGCTCGACCTGTGGGTAGGCGCCGCCGAGCCGCGCCGTGACGGGTCGCTGGCGCTCGGGCTCTAGGCCGACTGAGGCCAGCCGAGCACCGACCCGACGACGGCGGGCGATCGTCCCTTGTCGCCTAGAGCTTCAACCCTCGTGCCTCAGCGTTCTCCGGGTCCAGCTTGAGCGCCTCGTCGCGCTGCGCCCGCGCGCCCGCCGCGTCTCCCAGCGTCGAGCGCTCGCGTGCGAGAAGAGCGTGCACCGCCGCCTTCTCCTGCGGCTTCGAGTCGCAGAGCAGCGCGCTCTCGAGCTCGAACGCCGCGGCCTCGTGATCGCCCGTCGCCGAGAGAGCCCGCGCATACCCCACGTGCACGTCGGCATTCTCCACATCCACGTAGAGCGCCGCTTCGCCGACCCGCTTCGCCTCGTCCCAGTGCTTCGCCTCGACGAGATCCTTGAGGAGAACCTTCCACTGCCCATCGCGGTCGTGCTGATCGAGCGCCGCCCACTCTCGCAGGGCGACCAGCGCATCCGCGTCCCGCTTTTCCGCGGTCGCCATCTCGTAGAGCGCGTGGACGGCGTCGACTTGCGTCGAATCGAATCGGTGCGCCGCCTCGAGAGCCGCCCGTTTCGCGGCCTTGTCGTGCCGCGCGTCCGCTATGTCGGCAAGCTTCATCTCGACGAGGTAGCCGTCGGCTCCCGCGGCCTTGATCGCGTTCAGGTGCTTCTCTACCCCCGCGGGGTCCTTGCCCGTCGCAGCGATCCTCGCCGCCACGAAGTGCGCGTCGGGATCACCGGGGGCAATCCTCAGCGCCTCGTCGACCTCGTGCGCCGCGTCGTCCGGCTTGTGAGCGCGCAGCAGCGCCCGCGCGTAGGCCGCGTGCGCGGCTGCGCTTTGCGGCGCAGCTGCTTCCGCAGCGCGAGCATCCTCCAGAGGCATCGGCCTGGGCTCGATGTACTGACCGTCGTACCGCGCGAGCCGCGCCAGAGCCCAGGCCCGGAAGCGCGTGTCGTATTCTGCGGCCGAGACACCGAAGGCCACTCGAATCACTTCCTCGGTCCGCTTGCCCTCGCCCCAAAGCTCGAGCGCATGGGTGATGGCCGTGAAGCCGAACTGATCGGCCGTGAACGCGATCATCTGGCTCGATGCGTAGTACGCGACCTCCACGTCCTCTTCTCCGGCGTGGGTGAATGCTCGGTTCATGTCGAGAGCGCCAGGCAAGTGCCCTCTCTTGAGCGCGACGTAGAGCTCCGGGTCGAGCTCTCGCTGCCACTCGGGGCGGCGAATCATCGTCTCGTATTCGGAGAGACCCTCGGTGAACCAACGAGGGACGTGGTACTTCGACAGTTGGATCGCGAAGACGTGCGCGAGCTCGTGCCACACGACGTTGCCCCAGTTGACCGCCTCGCCCTTGGGGCTCATCGCCGCCACCACGTGCCCGAAGCACACACCCTCGATACCGATGTTCGGCAGGCCGCTCGTGCGGACGGCGAAGTGCTTGCGATCGCGATAAATCTCGATCGCCACGGGCGCCGCCGGAGCGAACATGTAGTGGATCTTCATCGCGCCCCACGCCTCGCCGAGCATCCGCGGGAGATAGCGCTCGAGCAGCGCCTTCTCGTCCTTTGGGTAGCGAACGTTGAAGAGACCCGCCTGCGCCCCTTCGTACTCCTCGGGGATCCAGTGCCCGTACAGATTCTCGAGCGTGTTGAATGCGCGGACGTTGTAGTGGTCCCCCTTCCACGACTCCTCGAGCGACTTCACACCCTCCGCCTCGTCGCCCGCGCGCGTCTGCGTCTGGCCGAGCTGCGCCCACGCCTTGCTGTCCTTCGGGTCGATCGAGACCGCCTCCTTCATCATCGCCACGACATCGTCGTAGCGATGTTCCCATTCGGCGTACTCGCCGATGATGCCGAACGCCTGCGAGTACTCCTTGTTGCGCGAGAAGATCGCGCTCTTGGCCGCCTCGTAGCCGGGCTTGTCGTCGGCCAGAAAGCGGGCCGCCGCTCGTAGGCTGAGGAGCTCGAGATCGTTCGGATCGATGGCGAGACCGGCGTCGATCGCGGCGTTTGCCCGCTCCAGGCTCATGTCGCGAAGCTCGATTCCCGCCTTCACGGCGTAAGCTCCCTTGAGCTTGGGATTCACCGCGAGCGCAGCCTGCACGAGCTTCTCGGCGGCGTCGAAGTCATACGAGTCGTCGATGTGCGCGCGCGCGAGCATCACCATCGCGTCCGCGCGGTGCGGAGCGATCTTCAGCGCCTCGCTTATCACCTGGCCTGCGTCCCGCGTGTTGTACTTGTCGAGGAACTGATCGGCCCGCCACAGGAGCGTCTCGACCCTCCCGCTCCCGTGAAGCGAGCCGCCCGAGGCCGCGATCTCGGCCTTCTCCGCGTCGTCGTAGGCGTGTTTCGCGTCCTTCGGGTGCCGCAGGAGTTGCATCGCGCGCCCGACCATCGCCAGCCCCTCCGCATCGCTGGACGTGATGGAGTCGTTTCCGTATTCGTCGGCAAACCGGAGCAGGACGGGCTCGGCGTCGGCTCGTCGACCGGCGCGTATCAGAAGCTCGCCCAGCTCGAGACGTACGCGCCTGCCGCCGACCCCCGGCGCATCCTTGTTCGGGTCGAGGATCTTGATCGCCTCGTCGACGTTCCCCGTCGCCGCCAGGATCTCGCTCCGCAGGGCGACCGCCGCGAGCCGCGCCGCGGGGCTGGCCGTCGCCTGGGTGACGTATTTTTGAGCATCCCCATAGCGGCCTTGCTCGAACATCACCCGCCCGAGGATCAGCATCGCAACGGGTCGGTCCGCTCCTTGGACAGAGAGGAGCGCCTTCTCCGCCGCGGGATAGTCCGACACGCGAGCGGCTTCGACGCCGGACGCCAGCGTGCCCTGGGCGGCGGGGAGCGGTTGCGCGCCTGCGACAGCGGGCGCCAGCGCGAGGGATGCGCAAAGGGCCAGGTGCACGCGCCTCATGGGAGCCATCCTTGGTTGTAACACCCGCACGATGAGTCCGCCTTGGCGGGCCACGAGTCGCACCATCAGCTATCGAGGCGCACCTCATCCGTATGCGGCACGATGTCGCCGGTCTCCGGATCGAGGGTGAGGACCATCTCGACCGCGTCCTCGTCATCCGCGTAGTAGCGCGCGCGGACTCCCATCGCGAAGAAGCCCACCCCCCGATACAGGGTCATCGCCGCCTTGTTCGAGCGGCGCACCTCGAGGAGCACGTGCTGGACCCTGCGTCGCCGTCCGTACGTCAAGACGGCGTCCATGAGCGCCCGCCCGATCCCCCGGCGCCGACGGTCCGGTCGCGTCGCGATGTTGAGCACGTGGAGCTCGTCGGCCACGTGCCAGGCGACGACGAACGCCACGACCCCGACTCCATCTTCACGCGCGACCCACAAGCGCGACCAGGGGCGCAGCATCTCCTCCCGCAGGCTCGCGTCGCTCATCTGCGTCGGCCCCTCGATCGAGGTGACCGCCACGAGGTCTTCTGCCTTCATCGTGTCGATCTGTACGGGAGGACGCATGCCCGGAAGCATGAATGATAACGACCTGGCGGGCGGTCAGGAAGAGAGGCCGCTTCCCGACATGGCCGCCACGGCGCGCGCTCGCGGCGCGATAGCCCAGGCGTCGATGGCGAGCCGGAGCGAGCCGTCACCGCGAACGATCGCGCCGGCAAACGGTCCGAGCCGTGAGACGAGAGGCCCGAAGGGGCGGAGGAGCAGCTCTTCGGTCCGCCCGACGGCGTCGACGCCGAGCGAGGCGAGCGACTGCGGAGTCTCGTCGTCGCCCTGAAGCTCCAGATCGAAAGCGAATCTCGGCGGCCCGCCCACGACCCCGTCGAGGCACGACAGGAGATGCGGCACCCGGAGCGCCTCCGGACCGTCGTTCTTTCGCACGCGACGCGCGTTCGCGGCCGGTATGGCGAACTCCTCACCCCCGGCGACGAGCCAGAGGACGGTGACGAGACCTGTCTCCACAGGCACGTCGATGCGCGCGCTGAATCCTTCTCCCGCGCGGCTCGAGATGCGTATCCGACCGCCCAGGCGCTGGATGCCGCTGCGGGCGATGTCGAGCCCGATTCCGCGTCCCGCCAGCAGGTCGCTCGACTCGCGCGTGGAGAAGCCGGGCAGAAAGAGCAGCGAGAGCAGGGTGTCGTCGTCCGCCGTTTCGGCGATGGCCGGCGCCACCAGCCCGGCCTCGACCGCCCGCGCACGTACGTGTGCCACATCGACCCCCGCCCCGTCGTCCTCGATTGCGAGGCTCAGCCGGTTCCCGATCCTGCGGGCGACGAGAACGATGGTGCCACTGCCCGGTTTTCCGAGAGCCGCGCGCGCCTTGGGGGTCTCGATCCCGTGGGCCACGGCGTTCCTCACGAGCTGCAGACACGGCTCGACAAGGTGCTCCGCGATGCGACGGTCGATCGTCTCGTCGGCCCCGCGGGTCCGCACCACGACCACCCGGCCGCTTCGGCGTGCCTCCGATTCGATGGCGGTCGTCAGTCGCGCGAAGATGCGCCCCGCAATCGTCTGGCGCATCGTGGACAGTTGCTTTCTTGCGCTCGCCACGCCGTCTCGCAATGAGTGCTCTGCGCTCTGGAGGCGCGTCGACGCTCCGTCGAGCTCGTCGCCCAGAGGACCCAGGGCGCCGACGACGCTCTCCATGCGCGCAAGGGCCGCCGCAGGCGCTCCCCACGGACGGGGAGCACCGATGAGACGGAGCGCGTCCACGAGCGAGGCCCGAAGCCCCCGAAGCGTCGCTGCCGTCTCTCGCGCGTGCTCGGCCCCGGACGCCAGACCCTCGCGCACGCTATCGATGACATCGAAGCGTTCCACGAGCCCGTCTACGTGAGCCGCCCGGACGCGGATCGTCGCGCTGTCGGATACCGACCGCGGCGGCTCGGACTCGAGCAAGCGGGTTGCCGGCGGGACGGGTTGTGACGCGCGCGCGGGCGATGAGGGACGCCCGGGCGAACGCAGCATAGCCAGGGCGGACTCCGGCTCGTCGAGCAGCGCGGCGAGCACTCCGCGCCAACGCGCGACCTCGAGCATGCACGCCGACGCCAGTACCGGCGAATCGGCGCCTTTCAGACGCTCTTCGAGGCCGTGGCAGAACCAGCTCATCGGCTCGTCGCCCACGGCGCTGGCTGCACCCTTCATCGTGTGCACGTGCCGATAGAGGGCCAGCGCCGCATCGAGCGGATCGTCGGTTGCCGCGAGGGCTTCGTCGATCCGCGCGAGCCGGTCGTTCATCTCGGACGCGTACTGCGCGCGCACGAGTGGATCGAGAGGGAAGGCAGCCAGGTCTGCCGGAGGAATCGGCCATTCCGACTCCAGCGCGCGCTGCCCTGACGACAGCCGCTCGGCCGCACCCCGCGCCAGGGCCTCAGCCTCGTCGAAGGCAACGCTGTCCCCCTGCCCGATGCGTCTGGCAATCCTCTCGAAGGCGGCCGCGAGCTCGCGCTCTCCGGCCAGCCCGGCGCTCCCCTTGACGGCGTGGACCGCGCGCTGCGCCTCGGCGACGTCCCGTGGTCGCGCTTCGAGCGCCACGACGTGTCGCTCCAGCTCGAGGACGAGCAGCCGCAGAAGCTCCGGGTCCAAGCTCGCCATCGAGGGCTCAGCTTTCCGTCGGCTCTTCCGGCTCCTCGTCCCCTAGAAGCCGGACGAGCGGTTCGAGTGCGGGTCGCAATGCCGAAGCGAGGAGCGCGCGCGGAACTTTGCCGCTCAGGACACTCAACGACGCGACCAGGGCGCGCGCGCGCTCGCTCGCTTCCGCGATCGCGCGAACCACCTCGGGATCACTTCCCGTGGTTCGTTTGACGCGTTCGCCGACGTCGGAGAGGGCGGCCTCGGCGTCGCTCGTGGCTCCGGCCACGCGAGCAGACTCCTGAGTCACTTCCGCGACGACACCCTGGGCCTGTCCGACGTTCGACTCCAGGAGCGAAAGCTCGCCGACGAGCTGGTCGAGTCCGGCGCCGAGCTCGCGCGCCGCATCGCCGCCCCGCAGCGATTGGGCTCTCACCTCGTCGCCGACCAGACCAAGCTGTCGCCCTTCGGCCTCGCCGAGACGGGCGCCCTCGAGCCCCGCGTTGAGCGCGACGAGCGACAGCTGCTCGAACCCGTCCACGACACGGGCAAACGCCGCCCGTAGCTCGGACGCACGAGACGACATGGCCCGAGCGCGATCGGCCACGGAGTCCATCGCGGCGCGCTGCCGGGCCGCGCCCGAGGCAATCCGCTGCGCGGCGGCCCCGGCGTCACGGACGCGGACGGCGGCGCGTTCGTACGCGCTCCAGAGCGCGCTCTCGTCGGCGGGCGATCGTTCACGAACCGCGCGAGCGCCTTTGGTGGTCCGGCGCAACAAGCGAAGCAGTCGTTGCTTCGGGGGATCGGCGGCCATACGCTGGATCATAACTCGCGCGGCGGGCTTGCGTCGGAGCGCTTCCCTCGAAGGCATGTTCATCGCGAGGCAACATTCTTGCGGAGCAGCGCCCGGTCTCGACGCCCGTCGAGGAGTATGGGGTCCTCCGGCAACGCATCCGGTTCCGGATCATTCGACGCGTCGTGGTCGGGTGCGAGTAGCGCCCGCAAGTCGAGCCGGACGAACTTGCCCGATAGGTTTGGTCCCACTCCCACCCAGAGTACGCGCGCCGTCAGGTCCGCCACGATGCCGTGCGTCGCGATGAGCGCGTCGATGGTGCGTCGGTCGCCGAGATCGCACGGTGCGCCGCCTGCGCAGCGGTGGTCGCGCAGGATGTCCAGGGCGCGCTGAGGGGTCGCCGAGCGCGGGTCGACTCGCTCGAGCAACTCATCGAGCCGTTCTCGGCGGGCGACGCTCGTCGTCGACTCGCGAACTCGGACGTTCCTTGGGTCGGCAGCCAGCGGGCCCTCGAAGTGGTTGGTAACCCCGATGCTGGCGCTCGCCCTGTGCACGTACGCCTCAACACCGGGGGCCCGCTCGACGATGGCGAAGTCGGCGTGCGCGTCGGCCACGAAGACGATGTGCGAGACGAGCACCCTCTGGCTCCGCAGAATCTGCACCGCCTCGGCCGCGCTCCGCCCGTGCTCGAGCGCTTCTCGAAGAGAGAAGGCGACCGGCATCCCCTCGGTCGCCGCGTCGCGCGCCCGCGCGCCGTGCACCACCATGACCACGCCCTCCGCGTTCATCCCAGTCACGACGCCCAGGAACCCGGGCCACGCGACGCTTGCGAACGGAATGGCCCCGTCCTCGCGGACGAGGAAGACGGCCTTGTCTCGATCGACGGCTTCTCCGGCCTCGAAGTCGAACGCCCGGGCCACTATCACGTGCCCGTCAATCGTCGCCTCCGGCGCGAGGGCGAAGCTGGTGCAACCGATGAGCGGCGAGTGCTCGAGCGGCAGGGCGATGTCGTAGAGCGAGTGGAGAAACACCATCCGCTGGTAGGTCGCCATTCGCGCCGCCAGGGGGTCGGGATCGAATGCGAGCGCCTCGGCGGCAAGCTCGCGGCGCCGAGCCTCGGGAATGCCCTGGTCCAGGGTCCGGTACCGGAGGAGACTCCAGTCCACGATTCCGACACGGGCGATCCACCACGGTACGTAGCGTTCGTACTCACTCCAGAGCTCGGCCTCGTTGGCGATCATGCGGTCTCGCATCAAGTGCGCGTGCTCGACTCCGATCTCCTCGGGGGACCCTTGCAGGAAGACCTCGCGAAGCCCCGCGCGCGTCCGCGCCCAGCCGTGGGAGGCCCCGGGGGCCGGAAGCTCGATCCGAGGCGGGTCGACGCGAGTGAGGAGGCCAATGGAGGCGTGCGCGAAGAGGAGAGCGGCGCCGATGCAGCCGACAGGAAAGAGCACGCGCCCCGCCGTCCTCCAGCGTGCGACCGGGGAGGACGTGGACCTCATCGACCCCGAAGGCGAAGCTCGATCACGGTCCTGACGACAGCAACCACGATGCGCGCCGGATCGAGCACGCCGCGAAAGTGGGTACGCCGCTCCTTATCTGGACGATACACGACCGCGATCGGGATCTCGACCAGGGCCAAGCCCGCAGCGAGCGCGCGCAGCACGACCTCTCCCTCGAAGGCGAAGCCTCTCGCCCGGGCGCCGAGGCCCAGCGTTTCGCCCACGGGATAGCGGCGAAGGCCGCACTGGGTGTCCTTCAGCGGGCGTCCGGCGAAGCGCGAAAGGAAGAAGTTGGAGACTCCGTTGCCGAAGCGGTTTCGCTTGGGCGCTCCGTCGTGCTCCAGGTTCCGGACGCCGAGGACGAGGGCGCGCGGGTCATCGCTCCCGACCAGCACCGCCCGGGCCGATTCGGTAGGATGTTGCCCGTCCGCGTCGACCGTCACCGCGACGTTCATGCCGTCCCGCGCCGCCCTCGCAAGGCCCGTGAGTATCGCGTCCCCTTTGCCACGATTGCGTTCGTGCCGGATGGCGACCGCCCCACGAGCTTCGGCGACCGCGGAGGTGCTGTCGTCCGAACCGTCGTCCACTACGAGGACGGGCACGCCGAGGGCAACGCGCAGCCCGTCGACCACACCGCCAACCGTCTCTGCGGCGTTGTACGCAGGAACGATGGCGCACGCGCGGAGCACCTTCTTCCTTTACACCCGAGACGCCTCGCCGTAAGGCGCAGAGTGCGTGCCCGTTCGGCTCACCGTAGAGGCTGGCCCTCATGCCGGAGTGTCCCGCGCACACTTGCTCCGAAGCGTCCGCGCCATGCTCGCTGCGCTCGAACTGGACCGATGCGAGCTCTCGATCGTTCTCACGGGCGACGATCAAATCCGCGCGCTCAACCGGGCCTATCGTCGAATCAATCGACCGACCGACGTCCTCGCGTTCTCGCAGCGCGAGGGCGAAGGCGAGCCGGGCGGCGCCGCCAGCCGCCTACTGGGCGACGTGGTCGTCAGCGTCCCCACTGCGCGGCGGCAGGCAGGCGAGAGTGCGCGCGACGTTCTCGGCGAGGTGACCTGGCTCGTCGCACACGGCCTCCTCCACCTCGTCGGTTGGGACCACGACACGCCATCGCGCGACCGACGCATGCGCCGCGAAACGGAGCGGCTCTGCGCCGCCGCGGTGACTGCGCGCCCCAAGCGCTCCGCCCCGGCGCGGCGCCGACGTCGAGCGCGCTAATGCCAAGGGGTCTCGCATGTCAAGGCGGGGGCGCGCGACAGCCCTCCGTCGGGCAGGAGAAGGCGGGGAGCACACGGTCTCGACGAAATCACGAAACAGGCTGTTTTTCCCTTGCAGAACGCGAAATCGGAGTGGTACTCGTCTCTCGAGTCGACAGGGAGGAAGCCGAAATGTCAGCAAAGCGTTTGACGAAGGCGCAGGTCATTACCGAGATCGCGGAGTCCGCCGAGCTCGATAAGAAAAGCGTCGTCCGGGTTTTCGACGGTCTGACGGAGCTGCTCAAAAAAGAGCTGCGCAAGCCGAACGGCGAGTTCGTAATCCCCGGACTGCTGAAGCTGCGCGCCATCAAGAAGCCGGCCACGAAGGACCGTCCCGGCATCAACCCGTTTACGAAGCAGGCCATCACCATCAAGGGCAAGCCGGCCCAGAAGAAGGTCCGCGCGACGGCCCTGAAGGCGCTGAAAGACCTGATTCAGTAGCAGTGTCTTCGATTCGTGCCGGGGCGCTCCCCGCCGTGCAGGCGGCAGGGGCGCCCTTCCGCATTTGGGGGGTGGGGGGTCTGGCCTATGCCTCGACCGGAGGGGGCGGCGGCTCGTCGCTCGACCCATACATCTTCTCGGCGATGGCGAAGGTCATGGTCTCGAGCTTCTGGTAACCATCGCGGATCTGCGGCGAGATCCGCGTTCCCTTCGAGGAGCGCTCGCAACGCGGTGGCGAGGGCTCGGGTGTCCTCGAGCATGGCCGCTTCGACGAGATCCGCGTAGCCCTCGAGGGCGGCCTCGGTGGTGTAGAGCAGCGTCTCCGCTTGATTTCGCAGTTCGGCGAGCTCGCGACGAAGATCGTCGGCGTACTTGAACTTGTCGGCGTCCCCGACCAGCTTGTCGACCTCCTCCTGCGACAGGCCGCTCGTGGGCTTGACGCGAACGGACTGCGCCTTGCCCGTGCCGAGGTCCTTCGCTTCGACGCTGACGATGCCGTCGGCGTCGATGCGGAAAGCGACCTGGATCTTCGGCACGCCGCGCGGCGCGGGCGGTATGCCCGTGAGCTCGAATTGGGCCAGGCTGCGGTTGTCCGCCGCCATCTTGCGCTCGCCTTGCAGGACGTGCACCGGCACGAAGTTCTGGTTGTCCACGCTGGTCGTGAAGATCTCGCTCTTCTCGGTCGGGATGGTCGTGTTGCGCGGGATGAGCGCCGTGAACACGCCCCCGCCGGTGGCTCACGCCGAGCGACAGCGGCGTGACGTCGAGGAGCAGAACCTCGACCTTGTCGTCGCCGAGCGCGGCCCCCTGAAGCGCGGCGCCGGCGGCGACCACTTCGTCGGGGTTCACGCCCTTGTGCGGGTCCTTTCCGAAGAACTGCTTGACGGCCTTCTGGACGGCGGGCATGCGCGTCATACCGCCGACGAGGATGACGTTGTGGATGTCGGACGGCGTCAGCTTCGCGTCGGCAAGCGCCTTCTGGCACGGCTCGAGCGTCTTCTCGACGAGGTCACTGGTCAGGAGCTCGAGCTCCGAGCGTGTCAGCGTCTTCACGATGTGGAGGGGTTCGCCGGCCGCGCTCTGCGCGAGAACGGCAGGTTGATCTCCGTCTCGATCGACGACGAGAGCTCGTGCTTCGACTTCTCGGCGGCCTCCTTCAGGCGCTGGAGCGCCATCTTGTCCTTTCGTAGATCGACCTTGTGCTCGCTGCTCGAACGCCTCGGCGAGGGCGTCGATGATCCGACGGTCGAAGTCCTCCCCCCCGAGGTGCGTGTCGCCGTTCGTCGACTTGACGCTGAAGACCCCGTTTCGGATCTCCAGGATCGAGCACGTCGAAGGTGCCCCCGCCGAGGTCGTAGATCACGACGCGCTCGGCGTCCTTCTTCTCGAGGCCGTACGCGAGCGCCGCCGCCGTCGGCTCGTTGATGATTCGCTTGACGTCAAGGCCGGCGATCCGCCCAGCGTCCTTCGTCGCCTGTCGCTGGGCGTCGTCGAAGTATGCCGGCACCGTGACGACGGCCTCGGTGACCTTTTCTCCGAGGAAGGCCTCGGCGATCTCACGCATCTTCGTCAGGATGATGGCGCTGACCTCGGGGGGCGACATGTCGTGTCCCCCGGCCTTTATCCAGGCGTCGCCGTTCGGCGCCTCGTAGATCTTGAACGGAGCCGATTTCCGCCTGACGTTGCACCTCGGGATGAGAGAACTTCTGCCCCATCAGGCGCTTGACCGCATGGACGGTGTTCGTCGCGTTCGTCACCGCCTGCCGCTTCGCAGCCTGTCCGACCATGCGCTCGCCGCTCGCGGAAAAGCCGACGACCGACGGCGTGGTACGCGCCCCTTCGGCGTTCGGAATGATGCGAACGTCGACCTTTCCGCCCACCGACGTCTCGGCGACGGCGACGCACGAGTTCGTCGTGCCGAGATCGATCCCGATGATCTTGCCCATCGGTCTCCCGCGTCAGTTGGCGGCGTCGCTCGAGCCCTCGACGGGCGCCTCTGCGTCCGGCTTTGCTCGGGCGACCACCACCATGGCAGCTCGCATGAGCCGCTCCCCCTGCATGTAGCCCGGCTGAACCTCGGCGATGACGGTCCCCGCGGGATGCTCGTCGGTCTCCAGCTGCTGGATGGCCTCGTGAATGCCGGGGTCGAACGCCTTTCCGACGGTCGGCACTTTCGAGATTCCCTCACGGCCGAGGGCCTCGACGAATTGCCGCTGAACCATCGCAAGCCCGTCCGCCATCGCTTTCGCGTCCGTCGAGCGCTGGGCGCTCTGCAGCGCCCGTCCGAGGTTGTCGAAGACCGGGAGGAGGGCCCGAAGGAGGTCCTCGCGGCCGTTGCGCCTCGCCTCCTCCAGCTCGCGCTTGCGTCCGCTTGCGGAAGTTGTCGAAGTCCGCCGCGGTCCGCATCCAGGCGTCTTTCAGTCGTACGGCCTCGGCTTGCGCCTGAGTAAGGGGATCCGCCGGCGGCTGCGACGCCGTCGCGGTCTCTCCGGACTCGGCGGCGCTCTCGTCGACTGCGGGGGCGGCCTCGTCCGCGGTTTCCGATTCTCCGTGCATCGTCGGCAATATAAATCGTTCGCTCGCCGAGGGCGCTAGCTTTCACGTCCGAGGACGACCGAGGGGCCGTTTCCAGGACCCGCAGCGAATCCGTGTGGACCGCCCGGCCCTTGGGTGCCAAGGTAGCGCGCCGCTCGAGTCGGAGCTCTGGCGGAGAGAGGCAAAGCGCCACGGATGCATCGAATCGACGCAGCCGCGCCCGGCAGTGGCAGGGCCTGTGCATGCATGTTCGCCGCGTTCCTATTTGTCGCCGCTTGCTCGTCGAACAAGAGCGCCGCCCCGGCCGCCGACGCGGGGCAGAACCCGGACGTCACGAGCGCGATCGCGTCCCTCGCTGGTGGCCAGTGGTCCACCGCCCTCGCCAGCTGTCTGTCGGCGGAGGCGGCAAGCCCAAACGATTGCGACGGGCGGTATTGCGAGCTCGTGGCGCGAACGATGCTCGTCGTGGACGAGATCAACAACTTCCTTCTGCCTCGCTATCGGCGGCCGCTCACGGCCATGCCCGGCGACGCCGCCAACCTGCAGACGACCAACACGCTGCTCGACGCCGCAACCCAGGCCGCCGAGCAGGTCGTCAGCCGGAGCTGCGAGTTCAACCTTCCGACCCTGCCGTTCCGTATGGGTGACGCGGCCGATCCCATCCTCCTCGGCGAGGTGCGCGGTCTCTGGACCACCCGTGACGCCCACATGATCGCAGCGCTCTTCTACTCGATAAGCTACGGACTGCAGGCCGAGTTCAACACACAGCCCGTGCCCGCACCCCCGGCGGGACAGACGACTCCGGCGCTCCCGCCGCTGCTCGCGTCGATGCAGGAGCACCTCGTCGCCCAGCAGCAGCTCCTCTTCTCCCAGCCCGCAGACCCCGCGGCCACGCGCGGGGGTTGGTTGGACCGGAACGGCAACGGAATACCCGACTCCGCCGACGAGCTGCTCATCGATATCTTCAAGCCAGGCACCAACACGCGAGTCCTGGATTATTCGGCCGCTGAGTTCGTCAAGGGGGAAGCCCTTCCAGGCGGGGTGCTGACTCCCACCGCGAGTCTGCCCCCGGCCAAGTGTGGTTATCAGCAGTTCCACTTCGACACCGTGGCGAGTGGACCGAACGTCGCGGCCACCGACGGAATGACGTTCTCGCCGGACGGAACGCAGATCGCGATCCCGCTTCAGGTGAACGGCAAGTCCGAGATCCAGGTAGCGAACTCCGACGGCACCAACCCCGTTTGCATAACGTGCACCCAAGGGGGGAACAACGACGGCGTGCGGTGGCGGCCCGTAACCGGGGACGCGATGATTTTCATCTCCGACCGCGACCATCCCTACGCCACCGGGAACGCGGGCGGCGGCTTCGGCCAGGAGCTTTACGCGATGCATCCGGACGGCTCAGAACCCACTCGTCTCACGTTCAGCAGCGCCTGGGCGACGAACTACCACGTCAACTGGTCGCCGGACGGAATGCACGTCATCTGGGGCAGCACCGAGACGTACGCGTGGGATGTGATGATCGCCGACTTCGTCTCGGACGCGTCCGGCATGCGGTTGCAGTCGCCCCGCAGGCTGGTCCACGACACGAGCTGGTGGGAGACCCACGGGTTTACCGCGGACAACCAGTACGTCATCACCACCAACACACGCGCCGGCTTCCAGACCACCGACCTCTACGCCATCAACGTCGCGAGCGGGGAGCGCACACGTCTGACGACGTCCCCGGCGTGGGACGAGCACGCCCACCTCTCGCCCGACGGGCGCGAAATCTCGTGGATCACCGGCCGCTTCCATCCGGCCAGCGTGCTGAGACTGAACGACGGGTCGCTCTCCCCGGTGTTCGACTTTCTCTGGATAATCCCCGGCATCTTCTTCGAGTTTCTCAATCCTCCCGCGGGCTACACGACCGAGCTGACTCTCATGGACGCGGACGGCAACAACGTGCACGCGTTGACTGCAGATCAGCAAGTCGTCGCTGACAATCAGTGGAGCGCCGACGGGACCCGGATCATCTTTCGCGAGACGGACCCGGTGGGGCAGACCACGCGAATTCGGGTCGTCACGTTCGACGACTGCATGTGAGGATCGCCCTCGCTGAAGAGGGCCCGGGCACGGGGCCTGCTTGTAGGCTCGCCCATGCGCAAGCCGACCGAACCCCCTGTCGACATGGTGCTGCTCGGCGCCAGCGCGCTGGTGGCTGGGGGCCTCATTTCGGTCGCGCCACTGGAGGTGACGACGTCTGCCGCAGCCGTGCTGGCGCTCGCGCCGCTCGACCGCCAAAGGCGGATCCTGGCCACCCTCGTGGTGGCCGCGGCCATGTCCGTGGGCGCCGTACGGGCTCGCGCGAGCACCGCGCGGCATGAGGCGGAACGGTCGGCGACCGACGCTGCCGTTCCGCGAGCCGCGCGGTGCAGTGCGCGGGCAACGGTCGACGCGTCGCCCGTGAGCGTTCGCGGAACCCTGCGGTGGGAGGCTCGTCTCGAGGGAACGGTTTGCGAGGGCGAGACACTCGCCTGGGCGGGGAGGGCCGCTCTTTACGGCGGTCCGGAGGATCTGGCTCGCGGCGACGAGGCCGAAATCGTCGCCACCCTCGCTTCGCCGCAGCGCCTGTGGAACGCGTCGGGCGGAGACCCCCGCCCGTCCGAGGCTCATAGGAACGTCACGCTCACCGGAGGAACGCTCGACGTGCGGACGATCCGGCGCGCCACCGGTCTCTTTGCCTGGGTCGACCGGACGAGGGCAAGCATACGCATGCGCATCGACGCCACGTTCTCCCCCGAGTTCTCGCCCATGGCCCGCGCGCTCGTCCTCGGCGAGAGCGACCTCGCGCCTGGCGACGACCGGAGCTTCCGCGTGAGTGGGCTCTCGCATCTCCTCGCGGTCTCGGGAATGCACCTCGTGCTGGTCCTTGCGGTGGCCGTGAGCGCTCTCGAGGCGATGATGGCCCGCGTCGAGGCCCTTGCCGCACGCCTCGACGTGGGACGCGTCGCGGCGGCCGCGGGCATCCCCGTCGCGTGGGTGTACGCCGAGCTTGCCGGCGCCGGGGGTTCCACGCTGCGCGCGGCCTGGATGGCGACTGCGGCGCTCCTGGCACGGGCCATGGGGAGGCGCACCGATGGCCCCAGGGCCTTCGGCCTCTCACTGGCCGCGATGGCACTCCTGGACCCCCTCGTCGTGTTCGACCTCTCCTTCCTCCTGTCGGCGGGCGCGACGGCCGGACTGCTTGCGTTCGCAGGACCGCTTGGCGACCGCATGGCGTCGCATGTTCCACAGAAGGGCGCGCCTGTCGCGCGAGCGGTGGCGACGACTCTGGCAGCGTCGATCCCCTGCGCCCCGATCCTGGCGCGCTTCACTCCGTCGTTTCCCCTGGGCGGAGTCCTCGCCAATCTCGTCGCCGTCCCGTTGGGAGAATGCGCGGCTCTCCCCTTGTGCCTCGTTCATGCCCTGCTCGCGTGGTGGCCGGCGGCGGAGCGCGGGTGCGCAATAGCCGCGTCGGGGGCCCTCGTGATGGTGCGCGCGGTGGCTCGCGGCTTCTCGGTTCCTGCTCTCACGTCGAGCGTTCCTCAGCCCACGTCCTGGCAGCTCGCGGTGCTCACGGCCATGGTGGCGGCCGTGGGAGTGCGCGCAGCGAAGCGGCGCTCCGTGTTCGCGGGCGGCGCGGCGGCACTACTGTTGCTCGAGCTCGGAGCACGCCGATCGGGAGCACCGATGGGCTTGTTGCGCGCCACGTTTCTCGACGTCGGCCAGGGCGACTCCGCGATCGTCGACCTTCCCGATGGGGAGGCCATGATGGTCGACGGCGGCGGCTTGGTCGGCAGTCCGATCGACGTGGGAGTCCGCGTCGTCGCGCCCGAGTTACGGGCGCGACGGCGCCGGGCCCTCTCTGCCGTGGTCCTGACGCATCCTCACCCTGACCACTTCGGTGGCCTGGCGACGGGCCTCGACGACACGGCGATCGGGGCCCTATGGGACACGGGCGAGGGAGAGCGTGAGGGCGTCGGCGGGGGCTACGCCACGCTCCTTGGCGGAGCGCATGCGCGCGGCATCCCCGTCTTCGGCCCGGAGCAACTCTGCGGCGAACACGCGCTCGGCGGCGCCCGTGTCGAGGTCCTGGCCCCTTGCCCCTCGTTCTCCGCCGACCGCGGGCCCAACGACAATTCGTTCGTGATTCGCTTCACTTTCGGCGAGCGCGCTCTGCTTCTCGTGGGAGACTCGGAGCGCGAGGAGGAGGGCATCTTGCTCTCGACGGCCCCCGACAGGCTCCACGCGGACGTGCTGAAGGTCGGCCACCACGGGAGCCGCACCTCCTCCTCGCCGGCTTTCCTTGCCGCGGTCGCACCCAGGTATGCCGTCGTATCGGTTGGGCGACGCAACCGCTTCGGGCACCCTCACCCGCTCACGCTCGCCGCGCTGGCCGCGGCCGGCGCCCGCGTATGGCGCACGGATCGGGACGGGGCAGTCGTCGTGACGACCGACGGCACGTCACTCGACATCCAGTCGATCGCTTCGCACGCCGCCGACTGGCTCGCGGGAGGTTTCTAGCAGGAGCTGCTGCTGCCAGGGCGATGGCCTGCTAAGACTCTGAAGAGAAACGCGAGAAGACGTCATGACGGAGCGCCCCGCCACGATGCTCTCCAGTGAGCAGATCGCAGTGCGCGTCGGCGAGCTCGGCGCCCAGATCACGCGAGACTACGCCGGGCACGATCTGGTGCTCGTCTGCGTGCTGAAGGGGAGCTTCGTGTTCGCTGCCGATCTCGCAAGGGCCATCGACCTCCCGTTGCGGATCGATTTCCTTGGGGTGCGCTCCTACGGCCAGGGGACGGCGACGACCGGAGTCGTGCAGATCACGCAGGATCTCGCGCGCCCGATCGATCACGAAGACGTGTTGCTCGTCGAAGACATCGTGGACACGGGCCTCACGATGGCGCATCTGGTCGACCTCTTGCGCACGCGCGGGCCCGCGAGCGTGCGTATGTGTGCACTCTTGCACAAGCCGGCCCGTGCTCGCGTAGCGGTGGCGATCGACTACCTCGGCTTCACCATCGACGATCGGTTCGTCGTCGGTTACGGGCTGGACTTCGACGATCGGTACCGAAACCTGCCGTACGTAGGGGTCGTCGAGTAGTTCTTTTGCTACGATCTCGAGCACGATCGTGCAGAGTCCCTACGCCGACGAGAACTTTTTCCGCAGCGCTGCTCACCAAGGCCATCGCCGGCAAAGCAAGCGACATCCACCTCAAGGTGGGGCAACCGCCCGGCGCCCGCATCCGGGGCGACATGATCTACTTTCGGACCGACAAGATCACGGCCGAGGACACGACCGCCGTGGCGCGCTACGTCATCACCAAGCCGACCGTCCTCGAAGGCCTCGACGACCTGAAGGAATACGACACGTCCTACGCGGCCGCCGGCATCGGCCGCTTCCGGGTGAACGTCTACCGGCAGCGCGGGAGCTTGGCTGTCGTGATGCGCTTCATTCCGACGGACATTCCCGACGATCGAAGACCTCGGCTTGCCGATGCCGGTGACGCAGGAGCTCGCCGAGAAGCAGAACGGAATGGTCCTCGTCGTCGGCGCCGCGGGGAACGGGAAGAGTACGTCGATCGCCAGCATGCTCGCCCACCTGAACGCCACGCGCTCGCTCCACATCGTGACCGTCGAGGATCCGATCGAGTTCTTGCACACGGACCGGATGTCGAGCATCAGCCAGCGCGAAGTAGGCCTCGACACGGCGAGTTTCGCGGCCGCGCTCCGGGCGGCCCTCCGTCAGGACCCCGACGTCATCTTCGTCGGCGAGATCCGCGACGAAGAGACGATGGAGATCGCCCTCAAGGCGGCGGAGACGGGCCATCTGGTGATGGCGACGCTCCACACGACCGATGCGGTGCGCACGGTGAGCCGGATGCTGGCGCTCATGGACGGGGAGCCGGCCGACAACCGCTTCCGCATCGCGAGCTGCCTCCAGGGCGTCATCGCCCAGCGTCTGCTCCCGCGCGTAGACGGTAGCGGCGTGGTTCTCGCCGCCGAGGTGCTCGTCGCGTCTCAGTCCGTGAAGGAGAGCATCCGTCGCCCGGAGAACAATCCTCCCCTCAAGTCACTGATGGAAAAGGGCACGCACCCTTACGGGATGCAGACCTTCCCGATGGCGGTCGCCCACTTGCTCGAGCAGGGCGTGATCGACGAGGTCACGGCGAGCGAGAGCCTGAACTCCTAGGAACCCGTCGTCGCTCACTGCGGGGCGATGACCCTCGTCGCCCGCCAGACGATCGGCCCGATCACGAGGGCGAGGGCGATCACCGCGAGGACGCCCAGCAAGAGAACGCCTTTGCGCAGCGACGGGGGATCGTAGGAGTCGAGGGCGGCCACGTGAACGTCGACGTCTCGAGCGGCGGACTCGGCCGCGCGGTCGAGCTTCGCGATCTGCTCGCGCGTCGGGTCCAGCTCCGGGCCGAAGACCGAGCGGTCGTCCATCGCTCGCCGGGCGAGCGCGATCATCCGTCGCCGAGCTTCCTTCCGGGCCTGCTCGACGGCGGCGGTGCGTGTACCCACTTGCCGCCTGAACCATTGCTCGAGCGACTGGCGCTCCACCCGTCCCGCGTCGACCTTTGCCTGCACCTCGGCGACGCCCTTCTTCAGGGCTACCTGGCGCTGCTGCAACTCGCTGATCCGGGTGCGCAGCTTCGCCGCCTCGGCCAAACGCCCCTCGCGCTCTTCGGTCCAGGCAGCCGCAGACGAGCCGGTCGTCGTCGTGTCGAGGATGGTCGCCGCCCGGGGATGCGCCCCAGGGTCCCGGCTGACGAGGGTCGCCGTCGGTGCGCGCCCGGACTCGCCGAGAAACTCTGGGCCGCCAAGGGCGTCGAGGGCCGCACGTACAGCCTCGCGCATCGGATGCGGCATCCGGCCACCGCTTCGTCCGATCGAACGCGAGCGCTCGATCGACGATCGACACCAGCGCTGCGGGCAAGCCGGGCACGACGCTCGCGAGCGGACGGCGCGGGGGTCGTCGCGCTCAGGATCAGCTGCTCCTGACTCGTGGGCGCCTCGTGCACGTGCCGGCCGCTGAGCAGCGTGAACATCGTCGCGCCGACGGCCCAGAGGTCGGTCCGGCCGTCGACCTCGTCCCAGTGCGCCAGCGCCTGCTCGGGCGCCATGAACGCGGGCGTCCCCATCACCGTGCCCACGCGCGTGGACGTCGTGCGTTCGCGCCGCTGCTTCGAAGACCTTGGCGATGCCGAAATCGAGCACCTTGAGCGCCCCTGCCTTCGTGACGAAGAGGTTCTCGGGCTTGATGTCGCGGTGCACGACGCTCTTCTCGTGCGCCGCGCCGAGAACGTCGAGCAGAGGGTCGACGATCGACAGAAGGTCGCGCAGCGCGAGCCGCTGATCGGACCTCTCCCAGCGCTGCTCGACCGTCTCTCCCTCGAGCAGCTCCATCACGAGGAACGCCGACCCATCGGCCGCGACATCGTCGTCGAGCACGCTGACGGCACCGTCGTGCTGGATGGCGTTCGCTGCGTACCCCTCCTGAAGGAAGCGCGTGCGGACCTCCTCGTCGTTGCTGAACTCCTGGTGCAGCATCTTCACGGCCACACGCTTCCCATTCCGATGCGTCGCCGCGTACACGGCCGCCATCCCCCCCACGCCCAGCAACGCTTCGAGCCGCCACTTGTCCTGGAGGACGATGCCAACGCGGGTCCGGGCCCGTACGACTTGCGGATCCTCTCGCTGCTGCGTCTGGGTCATCAGGTCGACCGATCCGGTTCGCGCCGCGCCGCACGGAGCTCGGTGTCGGCGCGCTTCGCCTTCGCCTCGGCGCGACTGAGGGCTCCTTGGGCGGAGGCGATTTCTACGAGGACCGTGCGCTCTTCGGCCTGCGCCTTCGCGAGCTCGGCCTCGAACTTCGAGAGTTGTGCGTCGACCGAAGCGAGGCGACCCGTCTGCGCATCCTGATCCGCCGCGAGAACGCGATCGCGCGACCGAAGGGCCTCTTCCGCCCTCTTGACCTCGTCGAGCATCGGAGCGTACGGGCCTTGTCGCTCGGCGGTCGGCCGCACACGCTCGGCAAACGCGACCAGGGAATCCTCGAGCTCGGTCATCGTGCGAGCCACTTCTTCCCGCCGCCCCGCGAGCGCCTGCTTCAGCTCGCGCTGCCGCCTCAGGACGCGCCAGGCGTAGAAGGGCAACATCACCCAGTTTGCCGGGGGGTCGCCGTATTCGGCCAGCAGACGCGCATCGAACGCGAGATCGTGAACGGCGGGCCTCATGGACTCCTGCGCTCGACGCGCCAGGGCAACGTCCTTCGTGGGAGCGAGCGACCGCGAGGCGGCGACGGGGGGCCTGCTCGTCGTCGCAACCTGCCGGACGGCACCCGAAGCCGGGATGCTCGAAGGAGGCTCAGGGTCGATCGATTGGATGAGGCTGCGCGGGTCGATGGCCAGCTCGAGCGACACCTCTTCCTCGATTTTCTTCTTCGGAGGGGCCGGCTTGGCCGCGCGCCGGACCGGCATGTCGAGCTCGAGGGTCGGCAACGCCGACTCGGGACGCGACGCCGACGCGCCGCAGCGCGGGCAGGGCGCGTTGGTCGGGGCTCCGTCGGCGCCGCAGGAGGGGCACGAGGCCATAAGGCTCATCATACCGCATCGCGAACACGTGCTATTTGCTGTCGGGGACTCACCATGGCTCAGTCGAGCAAGCGTCTCGAGTTTCTCCTGAAGATGGCTCTGTCGGGCGCCAAGGATCCGTTCGTCTGGTACGGGCTCGCGATGGAGTACCGCAGCCTCGAGCGTACCGAGGACGCCCTCGCCACGTTCGAGAAGCTCCGAGAGCACTCGCCGGACTACGTTCCCATGTACCTCATGTGCGGGCAGATGCTCGAAGCCATGAGCCGACGCGACGAAGCCCGCTCGTGGCTCGCGGCTGGCATCGAAGCGGCCAGCGCGAAGGGCGATGGCCATGCTTCGTCCGAGCTTCAGGCCGCCCTGGAAGCGCTGCGCTAATCACTTCGCGCGAGTCGACCGGGCAGCGCGGAGGCGCTCCTTGGTACGAGCCTCGTCGCCCCGATCGGTCGGCTCGTAGAGAACGGCCCCGACGATCTCGTCCGGAAGGTAGCTCTCGCCGGGGACGACCCCCCCTTCGAAATCGTGCGCGTACTTGTAGCCCGCGCCGTAGCCATGCTCGCGCATGAGCGGGGTCACGGCGTTCCTGAGCTTGGCCGGAACGGCGAGGGCCCCGTGCCGCTCGATGAGCTCCTTGGCGCGATGCCAGGCGACGGTGCAAGCGTTCGACTTGGGCGCGCTCGCCAGATAGACGCACGACTGGGCGAGGGCGTACGTGCCCTCGGGCATTCCGACGCGCCTCAGCGTGGCGTCGGCCGACGACGCGACGAGCAACGCGCGCGGGTCGGCGTTGCCGACGTCCTCGCTCGCGAAGATCAGCATTCGGCGGGATACGAAGAGCGGGTCGTCGCCGGCCTCGAGCATTCGCATCATCCAGTAGACGGCGGCATCCGGATCGCTGCCGCGCATCGACTTGATGAACGCGCTGACGACGTTGTAGTGCTCCTCTCCACTCTTGTCGTAGAGCAAGGGCCGGTGGCTCTCGGCCGCGGACACCGCGTCCATCGAGACCCGATCGCCACCCGTCGTCTCGAGCCAGTCGGCGACCACCTCGAGCGTCGAGAGTGCGCGACGGGCGTCGCCACGGGCCATCTCGGCGATCGCCTGCAGCGCTTCGTCGTCCGCCGAGAGTCGCTTGGTACCCAGCCCGCGAGCGTCGTCTTTCAACGCGCGCTTCAAAAGCTCGAGCAGCTCTTCCACGGAGAGGGGCTCCAGCCGAAAGACCTTGCAGCGGGAGAGCAGGGCCGCGACCACGGCAAAGCTGGGGTTCTCGGTGGTGGCGCCGACGAGGACGATCGTCCCGCTCTCGACGTGCGGCAGGAACGCGTCCTGCTGCGCCTTGTTGAACCGATGGATCTCGTCGACGAACATGATCGTGCGCTTGCCGTGAAACGCGAGACGGTCGCGCGCCGCCGCGACGAGCTCGCGCAGCTCCGCGACGCTCCCGAGGACCGCGCTGAAGGCCACGAACTCGGACCGGGTCGCCGCCGCGATGACTCGAGCGAGCGTCGTCTTCCCGCTGCCCGGGGGCCCCCAGAGGATCATCGATCGGATGCGGTCTCCCGCGATCGCCTGCGAGAGCAACGAGTTCGGCGCCAAGAGGTGCTTCTGCCCGACCAGCGTCGCCAGCGTGTCCGGACGCATACGTTCCGCGAGGGGTGCGCCCCCCTCGACGCCCTTCTTGGCGGCCGCCCCGAAGAGCGTGTCTCCGGCGTCGCGTTCGGGGCGTCGCACTCGCGTGGCCATGCCAGCGTGAACCTAGCGCGAAGCGAGAAGCCCGCTCACCCCTTCGTCATCTCATGGCCTTCATGAGGACGACCGCCAGCCCGATTCCGATGAGCAGGAACGCCGCCGCGACGCCGAGAAGGAGGAGGAGGCTGTTGCGGGAGCCGGGGCGGGCGGCGATAGGGCGGGCCACGACGGGCGGCGAGGGCGACTGCCCCGGGGAAGGGCGAGAGGTCGCCGGCAAGGCCTCGGGGCGGTGGCCCTGGGGTCCCGGGCGGGCGACGGCCTTGCCCGTCTCGACGAGCTGGGGAGGGAGCGCGGTGGCTCCCTGCAACACCGCTTGCAGCGCGACCGCGAGCTCGGCCGCGCTGGAGAAGCGATCCTCGGCGCGCTTGGCGAGCGCCCGGTCCAGGATCTGCTCGAGCACGGCGGGAAGGTCCGTCCGGGGACGCGCTGGTTGAGCGGGATGGGCTTGCCGGTGACGTGGAGCTGGATGAAATCCATCGCGCTCTTCGCGTCGAAGGGGAGCTTGCCCGTGAGCACCTCGTAGAGGATGACGGCGAGCGAGTAGACGTCGCTCGCGGGCGTCAGCGGTCTTGCCCTGCGCCTGCTCGGGGCTCATGAACTCGGGCGTACCGAAGACCATCCCCTCCTGCGTCAGGATGATCGAGCCCGGGCGCATCTGCCGCTCGCCCACCTTGGCGAGGCCGAAGTCGAGCACCTTCGGGTAGTCGTGGAGCGCATCGCTGCTGGCACGAGGAAGATGTTCTCCGGCTTCAAGTCCCGGTGGATGATGCCGGCCTTGTGCGCCTCGTCGAGCGCGCCGCACGCCTGCGATGAGGATCGGGAGCGCCCGCTCGAGCGGGAACGGCCCTTCGGCGCGGACCGTCTGGTTGAGGTTCTTGCCCTCGAGGAACTCCATGATGATGTAGAGCGAGCCGTCGTCGAGCTCGCCGTAGAGGAACACCTTCACCGTGTTCGGGTGCGTCAGCTGGCTCATCGCGCGCGCCTCGCGCCGGAAGCGCGAGACGAGGTCCTTCCGGTTGGCGAGCTTGGGGTGGAGGATCTTCACGCCCACCATGCGGTTCATGTCCGGCTGGAGCGCCTTGTAGACGGCGCCCATGCCGCCCGAGCCGATCTTCTGAAGGATCTGGAACTGTCCGTTCAGGATGTCGCGTCCGATGAACGGGTCCTCGGGACGCATGCGGCCCGAAATTGGTATCACGAGTCGGCTCGCGGCATCATCCGGCGCCGGAATGGTCGTCCTCCTGTCGACTCTCCTCGCGGAGGCCGGCTTTGCCCACGGCTTCCCGACGCGCGACGCGGCCGACGCCGAGCTCCTCGGGGCGCTCGGTCCGTCGACGCGCATCCAGCAAGTCAAGCAGGTGCACGGCGCGCGCGCCGTCGCACGACGATGAGGCCGACGGAGCGGAGGCCGACGCCATCGTGGGCAGGGGAAGGCACGTCGCCGTGGGCGTTCGCGTGGCGGACTGCGTGCCGGTGCTCGTGGCGGACGAGGCGAGCGGCGCGGTCGCGGCGATCCACGCGGGCTGGCGGGGCGTCGTGGCGGGCGTCGTGAGGGCCGGCCTCGACCTGCTCGGAGGGCGGAAGCTCGTCGCGGCAATCGGGCCTTGCATCGGCCCGTGCTGCTTCGAGGTCGGAGCCGACGTGGCCGAGCGAATCGCCGGCGCGTCGAGCGGAGCGTGTGTCATTGTTTCCGGCGGCGGAAGACAAGGCCTACGTCGACCTGCGTCTCGCCGTTCGCGCGCAGCTCGCGCGCGCTGGGCGTCGCCGACGATCGCATCGAGGACGTCCCCGGCTGCACGAAGCACGAGCCGCCCGATTCCATTCGTTCCGCCGAGACGGTGCGAAGAGCGGCAGGATGCTCGCTGCCATCGCGGACTGAGCCGCCGCTTGCCGCGCATCCGATGATGCAGTGGAGCGCTCGAGGACATCAGCAAGGCCGTCGGCAACACGCCCATCGTGCGCTCAACCAGCGTCACCGCGCGGCCTCGCCGGTCGAGATCTACGTCAAGTGCGAGTTCCTGAACCCCGGCGGCAGCCACAAGGACCGCCTCGCCGTCGAACCTGCTCCGCCGCGCCGAGGAGGAAGGCCTCAAGCCCGGCGGCACGATCGTCGAGGCGACGAGCGGCAACACGGGAGCGTCGCTCGCGCTCCTCGCGGCGCTGCGCGGCTACAAGTGCGTCTTCGTGATGCCCGACAAGATGAGCCAGGAGAAGATCAGCCACCTGCGCGCGTTCGGCGCGCGGGTCGTCGTCTGCCCCACCGCCGTCGAGCCGGAGGACCCGCGCAGCTACTACCAGGTCGCGCAGCGCATCGCGCGCGAGACGCCGAACTCGCTTCTACGCGAACCAGTACCACAACCCCGCCAACCCCGAGGCGCACTACCTCTCGACGGGCCCCGAGATCTGGCAGCAGACGGGCGGCGACTTCGACGTCTTCTGCGCCGGCATGGGCACGGGCGGCACGCTCAGCGGCGCGGGCAAGTTCCTTCAAGCGAGAAGAAGCCCGAGCATCAAGATCGTCGGCGTCGATCCGGTGGGCTCGCTCTACTACGACTTCGTCAAGACGGGCCGCGTCACCAAGCCGTTCTCGTACAAGGTCGAGGGCATCGGCGAGGACTTCTTCCCGACGACGATGAACCTCGAAGATCCTCGACGACATCGTCCGCGTCGACGACAAGGAGTGCTTCCTCATGACGCGCGATCTCACGCGGCTCGAGGGGCTCTTCGTCGGCGGCTCCGGCGGCGCGGCGGTGGCGGGCGCCATGAAGTACGCGCGCGCCATGGACGAGCGGGGCGAAGGGAGCGTCGGCGGCCGCCCCGCGCAGCATCCTCGTCTTCCTGGCCGACGCGGGCCACAAGTACCTGTCGAAGATCTTCAACGACGACTGGATGCGCGAGAACGGCTTCCTCGAGGACGCGCCGGGCATCGGCACGGTGCGCGACATCCTCGCAGCGGCAAGAAGCCGCATCGTCACCGCGACGCCCGACGCGAAGCTCCGCGAGGTCATCGACCAGATGAAGACGCTCGGCATCAGCCAGCTCCCGGTGGTCGACAGGCGGCAAGCTGCGAGGGCATCGTCGCGGAGGTCGACCTCCTGCGCGCACCTCGTCAGCGGGCGGCAAGACGCTCGAGTCGCCGATCGCGCGAGGTCGTCGAGGACGACTACGCGACGGTGACGCCGAACACGAAGATCGAGCTCCTCCAGGGCGTGCTCGCCGACGCGAAGGTGGCGATCGTCGAGGAGCGCGACGAGGTCGTCGGCATCGTGACGAAGATCGACCTCATCGACTTTCTCGCGAAGCGCACGCCGATTCCGTCGATTCCTCCGCCGTCGTCATGACGCCCGCACCCAGCGCTGCATCTCGGCGTCGAAGCCGCCCATGTCGATGACGCGCGCCCACTCGAGCGTCAGTCCGGCTTGCGTCGCCGCGGCACGCGACCGCGCCGAAAAGGGGGCGATCCACACCAATCTGCCTCCGCGGACCAGCACGGACGCCGCATGCGCGACGAAGCGGTCCAGCATGCCGGCAAGCCCGGCGGTTCGGGAGGAACGCCGCCCCATCGGAGGGTTCGTGATGATGAGCGTCACGCCCGCTGGCGCCGTTGATTCGTGGCCGACCGCGTCGGCGTGAGCGAGCGTCGCGGCGAAGCCGGCCCGTTCGAGGTTCGCGCGCGTTACGGCGAGCGCATCGGCATCGATATCGCTTCCGAAGAGCACGCGGAAGGGCCCGAGCATCGCGCGCTCCACCAACTCCGCGCCGGAGCCCACGAACGGATCCCACACGACGTCGTCAGGCCGCGCGGTCGCGATGCGCGCGAGGGCGGCGGCAATCGTCGGATGTGAAGCGGCGGGCACGTCTCCCGTGCGCCACCCGAAGCGCGGGTCTTCGAGGGCACGCGGCGCGATGTCGACGTCGACGAAGCGGCGGTGGCCCGACACCACGAGGTCCCACGTGGAAGCGGTCGGGTCGTTGATGAGCTCCGGCGCGCGAAGGGCGATAGCGCGCACCGCGTCCCACGTCGCGGCGCGTCGATGGCCCCCATGGGCCCAGGCGATGCGAAACCGGGGCGCCCCGGCTGTCCAGGTGGAGAAGACGAGGCGCGCGACGTCGCCGCTTGCCGCTCGGGCAATCGCGTCGGATGGCGTCTGGCCGTCGGCGATCCACTCCGTAGGGAGCGGAAAGCAGAAGGAGAGCATCGTGCGGGCTCCGAAGAGCGCGCTCATCGGACCGAGGAGGCGTGCCCCGACACGTCCCGGGGCCACGACTCGAACGGAGTCCACGACGGGCAACGGAGAAAGCTCCTCGGCCAGCAGGTCCTCCAGACCTTGCCGCGCGAACGCGACCACGTCGAGGGCCCGCCCGGCCATCCGCGCCGTGTCGATGGACCCACCCCCCAAGCGCGTCGACGTCCGCGAGACCATGAAAGACGAGCGCTCCGCGATGCGCGCGAGCTCGGCGTCCCCCGCGCTCATAGCCTCCCGCAGCGCCCCGAGCGATCGCTCGGTTCCGACCTTGCCAAGGGACGCCGCCAGGGACCGACGCATTTCCACGGCTGGACCCGAGGCCCACGCCCGCAGCAGGCCCGCCTCCACCTCCTCGCCCCGCGCGTGTCCGAGGGCGATCGCGGCGTTGCGGCGCGTCTTCGCGTCCGCGTCCCTGTCGTCGAGGACTCCCACGAGGAATTCGGCGGCTCGGGCATCGTGTGCGAGCCTCGCGAGAGCCCGCACGATGCGCGCCCGGAGGAGCGGGCGCACCTCCACGAAGCGCGCGCACAGCTTGTCGATGGCTGTGACGCCTACCCTGGCGATCGCTCGCTCGACCGCCTTGACGAGGGCGTCATCGGCGAGGAGCTCGACGAGGGAGTCGATGTCCCGGATGCTCGGGGTGAAACCCGGGTCGCGGACGCGCTCCGCGAGTCCCGGGCGACGGGAGGCGCGACCTGGCGGGAGGCTCGCCACGGGCCGGACCGTAGGCCAATCCGATGGCCGGAGCCAAGCCGGAGCCAAGCCGGAGCCAAGCCGGAGCCAAGCCGGAGATAGGGCGGCGTTCGCCAGCTTGCGCGAGCGTCGAGCCTGACGCAAAGATGTGCCCGAGAAAGGGCCACCAGTGCACGACCTGGACGTGCGCGCGCTTCTCGCGGTGTATGGCGGCGCGTCCGGCGCTTGGGTCGGCCCGATGGTCGCGTTGACGCTGGTCGGCGGAGGCTGGGCCGTCGTCGCCCTATTGCCCATGATGTGCCACCGGCGCACCCGGTTCTTCGCATCGAGTCTCGGGCTCGCGATCGCTGCCCAGGCCGCGCTGGTCTGGGCCATCAAGCTTGCCACTGGTCGCGTGCGGCCGTGGATTGCCCTCGGCCTCGTGCCGCCGATCGGCGCGCCACACGACGGCTCGTTTCCGAGCGGCCATGCGGCGGGAAGCTTTTGCCTGGCAGCGTTCCTGTCCGTCGCCTTGCCTGCAACATGGCCCCGCTCGCGAGGGTCCGCACGCGCGGTCGCCGCGGTCGCGCTCGTCTTTGCGGCGCTCGTCGCCCTCTCGCGGGTCTACCTCGGGGCGCACTTCCCCGGCGACGTTCTGGCCGGCGCGCTCCTTGGCGCCGCGGTGGGGATGGTGGCGGGCAGGCTCTACGCGAGACGTGTGCAAGAGGTCGAGTGATCGATCTCCCCCCGGCCGAATGACGGGTGGAACGGCCGCCCGAAAGAGGCTAAACGTCGTCCGTCTTGCGGATTGCTTTGAAGCTCACGAAGCTACTCGCGCTCGGCCTCGCCGCCGGTGCGTGTTGGGGCTGTCGCGATTCGAGCGCGAGCAACGGGGGAGAGCCGTCGACGCCTTCCGCACCGGTAGTGGCCGAGGTGAAAGACGTCGTCCTCCCCGGCGTCGACACGAGCCCGATGACGCCTCGCGAGCGACGCGCGTGGAGCTCCCTCGTGACGCGACTGCTCGCGCCATGTCCCAACGTTCCGGTGCCTGTCGCGCAATGCGTTCAGGAGAAGCGTATTTGCGGCGGATGCTTGCAAGCCGCAAAGTGGATGGCACGTGCCGTGCGCGACGGGGCGTCCGACGATCAGATCCAGCATGCGTACAAAGACCGCTTCGATCCGGCGAGCGTCAGGGTCCTGCCGGTCGACGGGTCGCCGACGAAGGGTCCGGACGACGCACCCGTCACGATCGTCGAGTTCGCGGATTTCGAATGCCCCCACTGCCGCGAGGCCGTCGGACAGATCGACGCCGTGCTCGCGGCGCACCCGGACAAGGTTCGCCTCGTCTACAAGACGTACACGCTGCCCTTCCACGTCCACGGCGAGCCCGCTGCGAGAGCAGCGATGGCAGCCGGCATCCAGGGGAAATTCTGGGAGATGGAGCACCTTCTTTTCGAACGCCAGCAGCACCTCGAGGACGCGGACCTGCAGCGCTACGCGCAGATGCTCAAGCTCGACATTGCCAGGTGGAAGGCCGACGTCGACTCAGCGGCCGTCAAGGACCGCGTGAGCAAGGACCGCAGTCTGGGCGAGGAGATGAAGCTCAAAGGCACCCCGACGATCTACGTCAACGGCCGCGAGCTGGACGTCGAACAGGACGAGTCGCTCGAGGACCGCGTCGCCGGCGAGCTTGGGCTGTCCGCGCTGGAGACTGCGGCGGCCCCGTCGGCATCCACGGCGCACGCGAAGCCGCAGTGAAGCGGCCATGTCGAAGCGAGCTCCATTCGTCGTCGGCGTCGCCCTTGCTGCCGTCGTGGGCGCTTGTCGCGGGGGTTCCGCGGAAGATCCGAGCCAGGTCAAGCGAGACGTCGACCTGCCGGGAGTCGACACGCGGGAATTCACGCCCCGGGAGAAGCGGGAGTTCTCCGAGTACGTGAGCGAGTTCGGAGCGCCGTGTCCTGGCGTAGCCGTGCCGGTGGCAGTGTGCGTCCTCGAGAAACGGGCCTGCTCTGGGTGCTTGCCCGCGGCGATCGTGATCGCAAAGGCGGTGCGAGAGGGAATGTCCCGCGAACAGGTCGAGGGCATCTACAAGCAACGGTTCGACCCGGCCTCGATGAAGGTCATTCCGGTCGATGGGTCTCCCGCCCGCGGGCCGGACACTGCGCCCGTGACGATCGTGGAGTTCGCGGACTTCGAATGCCCATTCTGCCAGCACATCGCCCCCGAGCTCGACCACCTCGCGGAGGCGAACGACTCGAAGGTTCGCTTCGTTTACAAGTTCATGCCCCTGTCCATGCATGTGCACGGTGAACCCGCCGCGCGGGCAGCAATCGCCGCTCAGGCGCAGGGCAAGTTCTGGGAGATGCATCACCAGCTCTTCGCGAACGCCCCCCGTCTCGAGGACAGCGACCTCGACGGGTACGCGAGGGCCATCGGTCTGGACCTCGAGCGATTCCACGCGGACATGAAGTCCGCCGCGACCAAGGCGCGCCTGGAAGCGGACCGCAAGCTCGCCGACCAGCTCGAAGTAAAGGGAACGCCGACCATATTCATCGACGGCCGCCTGTACGACGGGAAGGCCGACATCCAGGAGTGGGTCGACGGCGAGATCGCGGCGAAGGCGGGCAAGTCACCATGAGGGCGGCGGCGCTGGACGGGTGTGGCTGCTTTCCGACCGGACGCCACTACGCTGGCATCGCCCACCTTCTGCGCGCCGTCACGCGCGGATTGATCCAGGAGCTCGAAGCCGAGGCGGCGTGGGCCGAGCTGCCGATCGCCCTCCTGGACGTAGAGACGACGGGGCGCGACGCGTCCGTCGATCGGATCGTCGAGGTGGGAATCGCGATCGCTCGCGGCGGGGAGATAGTCGAGCGCAGGAACTGGCTCGTGAACCCCGGCCGTCCCATCCCCCAAGAGGCGAGCGACGTTCACAAGATCACGGACGACGCCGTAAAGGACTCGCCCGCGTTCGAGGCGGTGGCCGGCGAAATCGTGGCGACGCTGGCGGGCTGCGTCCCGGCTGCCTACAACGCGGCCTTCGACCGGGCCTTTCTGGGGAACGAGCTCGCACGCTGTGGCCTTTCGACGGAGGGGCTGCCGTCGGCCCTCAGGAAGGACGTCGAGTGGGTCGACCCCTTGGTCTGGGCGCGTGAATTGCAACAGGGGGAGAAATCCAGGGCCCTCTCCGAAGTGGCAGCGCGCCTCGGCATTGCGCTCGAGAACGCCCACCGCGCCATAGACGACGCAGAGGCCGCGCTCCGCGTGCTTCTGGCGCTCGGGCGAGACGTCCGCGTTCCGAAGACGTACTCCGCGTTCATCCGGGAGCAGCGCCGCCTGGCGATGGACCAGGCGGACGAGCGTCGCCTCAAGTGGCGCGCCCCAGCCGCGATATGAGGAAACGCGGGCGCGGGTGGCCCGAGGCCCCTTTTACGCACTGCGCCAGAGCGCGGTTTATTCTATAGTGCGCCTTCCGCTGGCGACTGGAGGACCCCGTGACCGACAAGGCCATCATCACGCTGGGAGACACCAAGCTCGAGGCGCCCATCATCGTCGGGAGCGAGGGCGAACGCGCGATCGACATCACGTCACCTCCGATCCAAGACCGGGACTCGTGACGCTCGATCCGGCGTTCATGAACACCGCGTCGACCAAGAGCGCGATCACGTTCATCGACGGCGACAAGGGCATCCTCCGCTACCGCGGCATCCCGATCGAGCAGCTGGCGGAGCAGTCGACGCTTCGTCGAGACCGCGCTACCTTCTCATCTACGGCCAGCTGCCCAACGATCAGCAGCTCAAGAGCTGGAGCCAGAAGCTCACGCGCCACTCGCTCCTGCACGAGGACATGAAGCACTTCTTCGAGGGCTTCCCGCCGACGGCGCATCCGATGGCGATCCTGAGCGCGATGGTCGCTGCCCTGTCGAGCTACTATCCGGACTCGCTCGACGCGGACAACGTCGAGCTCCGCGACATGATGATCGCGCGGCTCGTCTCGAAGGTACGAACGATCGCCGCCTTCGCCTACAAGAAGTCGATCGGCCAGCCGTTCGTCTATCCGAAGAACTCGCTCTCGTACTGCGCGAACTTCCTCAACATGATGTTCTCGGTCCCGGCCGAGGAGTACGAGATCGACCCCGAGCTCGTCAAGGTGATGAACCTCCTCCTCATCCTCCACGCGGATCACGAGCAGAACTGCTCGACGTCAGCACCGTGCGCATCGTCGGATCGAGCAAGGCCAACCTCTTCGCGTCCATCAGCGCGGGCATCTGCGCCCTCTGGGGGCCGCTCCACGGCGGCGCCAACCAGGAAGTGCTCGAGATGCTCGACGGCGATCCACGAAGGACGGCGGCGACGTGAAGAAGTACGTCGCAGCTCGCCAAGGACAAGAACAGCGGCTTCAAGCCTGATGGGCTTCGGCCACCGCGTCTACAAGAACTTCGACCCGCGCGCGAAGATCATCAAGGCGGCAGCCGACAAGGTGCTGGCGAAGCTGGGCAAGAAGGACCCGCTGCTCGACATCGCCAAGGCGCTCGAGGAAGCCGCGCTGAAGGACAGCTACTTCGTCGAGCGCAAGCTCTACCCGAACGTCGATTTCTACTCGGGCATCATCTACCGGGCGATGGGCTTCCCGACGAACATGTTCACTGTCCTGTTCGCCCTCGGGCGCCTCCCGGGCTGGATCGCGCACTGGAAAGAGATGATCGAGGACAACGACGACCAAGATCGCCCGTCCGCGTCAGATCTACACCGGCCCCACCGCAGCTCGACTACGTCGCGATGGACAAGCGCCGGTAGGAGGCCAACCGGCGGGTTTCACATCCGCCCCGAGCCGCGATCGCGGATCCAGTCGCCGGCGAGCATCCACTCGATGATCGCCAGGCAGAGAAACGGCCCGAACGGCAGGCGCGACGCCATGATCCCCGTGCCCGGGGCCGTACCGAGAGGGTCCTCGTCGAGAGCTTCCTTTGCCTCGGCGTCACCCTCCGCTGCCGCACGCTGAAGGGCCTCCCGGTCCGCGCGCACCGCCTCCGGTTCGTCTATCTTGCCCTGTGCGAGGAAGAGGACGAGGGCCGCGATGGTGGCCTGCGCGGCCCCGGCGAAGAGTGCAAAGGCGGCCCCCGGCCACCCGAACCAGGCCCCCGCCAGCATCACGAGCTTCGCGTCGCCGACGCCCATTCCGGGCCGCCCGCGCAGGACTCCGTACCCGACGACGAACGGGAGCCACACCCCGACGAACCCGGCGGCCGCGCCCACGAATACGTCGGCCCAGCCCAGGCCGCGCAAGCTCGGCGTCGCCAGTCCGAAGACGGTTCCGCCGACGGTGATCGCGTCGGGCAGGTACATGTGCTCGGCGTCGATGAACGCGGCCGCCAGAAGCGCCATCGCCAGCGCGAAGTCCGCCAGGAATATCGACCCTGCGTGAACGAGCGTCGTATTGCCAGGCAATGCGCGGACGACGACCTCCGCGATGCCCAGCGACAGCACGCCCCCCAAAAGCTCGACGACGACGTACCTCGGCGAGATGCGGGCGCCGCAGCAGCGCGCACGACCGCGAAGGACGAGCCACGACACGATCGGCAGGTTGTCGATCGGGTGCACGGGAGCCCCGCACGCCGGGCAGTGCGAGGCAGGCCGCACGACGCTCATCTCCCGCGGAACTCGGTAGACGACGACGTTCACGAAGCTTGCCCAGAGGCAACCCCACACGAATGCGAAGACGCGCGCGAGCCACACGGGAAGCTCGAGCTGCGAGAGCGCCATCGTGCACGGGAGCCTAGCAGCGCCCCGACCGAGATCGCGCGTGACGCGCCGATGGATCCGCGGTATCCGCTCCCGCCGCGGGGACGCGATGCTGCTCGCGATCAACCCCGACCATCCGGAGCCGCGCAAGGTCCGGCGCGCCGTCGACGCCCTCGAGAGCGGCGCGGTCATCGCCTATCCGACGGACACCGTCTACGGACTCGGGCTGCGACCTGACGAACAAGCACGCGATCGATCGCCTCTACGCGATAAAGGGGATGGACCGATCGCATCCCCTGGCGTTCGTATGCCCGGACCTGTCCGACATCGCTCGATACGCGATCGTGGACAACCAAGTGTACCGCGTTCTCCGGCGCTTCTTGCCCGGCCCTTACACGTTCATTCTCGCCGCAACGCGCGAGGTGCCGAAGCTCGTCCAGATGAAGAGAAGAAACGTGGGAATCCGTGTTCCCGCGTGCGAAGCGACTCGGGCCCTCGCGCGCGAGCTAGGGAGACCCATCATCTCGACGACCGCCGCACGCCCGGGCGAGGAGCCGCTCGTGGACCCGCACGAGATTGCCAGGGAGTTCCGAGGACTAGCGATGGTCCTCGACGCGGGGGCCGGCGGCCTCTTGCCGACGACCGTCATCGATCTCACCACCTCACCCCCGGAGGTGGTGCGGGAAGGAGCTGGCGCTGTCGACGAGTTCAGATGAGCGGGCTCACCCGAAGGGCCCCCTTACGCGGGGACCTGGTCGGTCCGTTTGGATCCGTATCTAGTCATGCTCGGCACCGACCCCTCGCCCCCGCCCCCGTCCTCGCCCCTCACCGTGACGACGCCAGAGACAGGCACCATTCCTCGCGCCAGGATCCTCGTCGTCGACGACGACGAGACGTTGGCCCGCTCGTACGCCCGGATGCTCACCGCCGACGGCTACGAGGTCGAGGTGCGCTTCGACGGCGAATCGGGCGTCGACGCCGTCCGCCGGACACCGTTCGACGTGGTGCTGAGCGACATCGACATGCCCCGCCTGGGTGGAGTGGCCCTGCTCGAGCGCATCCGTGCCCACGACCTCGACCTCCCCGTCGTCCTCATCACGGGCAGCCCATCGGTAGAGACCGCCATGGCCGCGGTCGAGCACGGAGCCCTTCGGTATCTGGCCAAACCGGTGGACATCAAGCAACTCCGCACCGTCACGGGCAACGCCGTCCGCCTCCACCGCCTCGCGAGAGCCAAGCGGAGCGCGCTCGATCTGGCCGGGGGCGTCGACCGCCTGGTCGGCGACCGCGCGGGGCTGGTCGCCAGCTTCGGCAGCGCGCTCGAGACACTGTGGATCGCGTACCAGCCGATCGTCTCGTGGTCCCGGAGGGAAGTGTACGGCTACGAGGCGCTGATGCGGTCCCGCGAGCCTTCGCTGCCGCATCCCGGAGCGATCCTCGACGCGGCGGAGCGCCTCGAACGCCTGCCCGACCTCGGTCGTGCCATCCGCGCGGCGGCCAGCGGACCCTCCGCGCGAATGCCCGAGGGGTCGATGCTCTTCGTCAACCTGCACTCGAACGATCTGCTGGACGACGAGCTCTTCGACCACATGCGGCCCCTCGCACGCATCGCAAAGCAAGTCGTGCTCGAAATTACCGAGCGTGCGAGCTTGAGCCACATCCGAGACGTACAGGCGCGCGTCGCGCGACTTCGAGCGATGGGCTTTCGCATCGCGGTAGACGACCTCGGCGCAGGGTACGCCGGCCTCACCAGCTTCGCGCAGCTGGAACCCGAGGTGGTGAAGCTCGACATGTCGCTCGTCCGCAACGTCCACGAGCAGCCGACCAAGCAGACGCTCGTTCGTACGATGATCACCATGTGCCACGAGCTCGGCATGCAGGTCGTCGCCGAGGGCATCGAGACCGCCGCGGAGCGCGACGCCATCGTGGCGGCGGGGTGCGACCTGATGCAGGGCTACTTCTTCGCCAAGCCGGGCCAGGCCTTTCCTCCTGCGGCCTTCTAGGAGCTAGGTTCCGAAGATCAGGCGCTCGCGCTCGAACCTGCCGGTTTCGTCCGGGTCTTCGGTCGCCCCGCCGTCGTTATCTCGCACGTCGCGGAAGAACTCCACCAGCTCGTCGCGCCGGGCCTGCGCGTCGGCGCGTCCCATCTCGATGAGCCGGCGGCAGAAAGGGCCGTCGAAGAGCAGGTAGCTCGCCAGGTCGGCCTCGCTCTCCACGCCGAGGTCGAGGAGGTTGAAGAGCCGCTTGGTCAAGATCGGGTCTCCCCGGAGTCGCCCGCGCTTCAGGTGATCGTTCGCGAGGCGCCCGATATCTTCGCTCGGCCGCACTCGCATGCACTTCACGTAGCGGTATTCCTGCGCGCCGCGCTTGCGGGCCTGCGCGGTCAACGCTTCCGGAAACCCTGGACCGTAGGTCCCCGTACCGTCCACCAGCACGTTGTTGATGCGCGTCAGAAGCTCGATGTCGACGTCCACGTGATCGAGCAGGAACGCGTTGAGGACCTTTCCGAGCAGGAACGCTGCGCCGGGGGCACGCGGCGCCTTGTCGTGCCCCGCCTCGCGGACGACGCGTCCCTGGATCTCGCGCGAGCTCCCGATCGCGAAGATGTGCGTCGCGCCGAGCCGGAGCGCCGGAGCGATGGGAGTGTTCTGGCGCAGGCCTCCGTCGAGGTAGAGCTCGCCGTCGATGCGCACCGGCGGGAAGAGGAGCGGGATCGCGGCGCTCGCGAGGGCGTGGTGCGGCCCGATGCGGTCGGCGCGGAAGAGCGTGCGCGGCGGCGCGGCGCCCGGGATCGTGAGATCGGGCGAGACCTGCATGAAGACGACGGTGCGGCCCGTGGACACCTCCGTGCACGACACCGTCAGCGCCCGCAGCATCCCGCGGCGCAAGCAGCGCGAGACCGCGCGCCAGCTGATCTCGCGCTGAACGAGCTCGGCCATGGGGCGAACGTCGAAGAGCCCGTAGCCCTCGCCTCCGCCGAGCAAGACGCGCGGCAACGTCACCACCTGCCGCACGCCGAAGCCGAGCACGCGCGTCAGCTCCACCTCGCTCCAGAGCTCGACGAGCCGGCGCAGGCCGAGGACGGGATCGGCCAGGTGCGCCGCGAGATAGCAGGCGTTGATTGCCCCGACGCTCGTGCCGCACAGGATGTCGATGCGCGGCGCGGCGCCCAGGATCCGCGTGAGCTCGTCGAAGATGTACCAGAGGACGCCCACCTCGTAGGCGCCGCGCGCCCCGCCTCCGGAGAGGATCACGGCGATCCGCCTCTTGCCGCCAGGGGGCGGGATCGTGGTCGTCATGCGGTCTCGGGGACCTCGACGGACGGCGGAGGCGGCGGCGCCGACGGCCGGGAGCCGGAGGCCGAGACGAGCGGGACCGGGGTCGTCTCGAACAGCGCGGCGTTCATCGGTCGCTGCGGAAAGAGCCTGCGTAGGCGCGGATCGCGCACCTGGAGCCTGAGGGCATTGGCGTAGTCGACCGCCCGCTGGTGCGCGCTCGCTGCCTGCGGCGATCCCGCGCGCTTGAGGGCGTCGGCGCAGAGCGACCGGATCTCGAGGCCGTACTCGCACCCCTGGAGGTTCTCGACGGCGCCGAGCGCCGTCGTCGCGAGGAGCGTTGCCGCGTGCATCTCGCCGAGGTCTACCCGCGCCGCGGCCTCGATGGCCATCGCGAAGAAGTGGAAGGCCACGAGCGCCGTGTTCTCGGCGTCGCGCCGCGCCTCGAACGCGTGGCGTACCGCGTCGTCGGGGCTGACGCATCGCGCCCGGCAAGCAGCGCGCAGACGATGCCTTCGTAGACTTTCTCGTAGGCGTTGCCCGTGGCGGCGTTGAGCGCGCTCGCGTCGCGCACGAACCCTTCGGCGACGTCCACCTCGCCGAGCTCGATCGTCACGTGGGCGCTGACGAGCAGCGTCTCCGCCCAGCCGTCCTGGTCGCCGTAGCGCTCGTGGGCCTCGCGTGCGCGCGCGAGGTACGCGAGCGACCGCGGTGACGTCGCCGAGGCGGAAGTAGGAGTGCCCGATGTTCGTGAGCGTCTTGGCGATCTGGAAGCGGCCGCCGATCGAGAGGTCGATCTGGATCGACTCGAGGGCGAGCGCGATGGCGTCCTCGTAGCGGCCCTGGACGAACATCGCGTACGCGAGCGCGTTCTTGACGCGCGCCTCCATGCGCCGGGCGCCGCACTTCCTCGAAGATGGCGATGGCGTCGACGTAGGCGTCGACCGCCTCGCGCACCCGCCCGACGCGACGCAGGAGCACGCCCCGCGAACGGAGCACCTCGGCCCGCAGGCGCGGCGGCACCTTGCCGTTCATCGACGGACCGAACGCCGCCAGGGCGCGGTCGCACGCGGCGAGCGCGCCCTGCACGTCGCCGAGCTCGCGCAAGAAGTTGCTGGCCAGCGCCTCGGCCTCGACCTCCAGCGCTTCGATCTTCGACGCGTGCGCGACCTCGGCGGCCTGCCGCGCGAGGACGACGCCGCGCGCCAGGTGCCCCTCGTCGAGGTCGTACCTGGCGCTTCGCAGGAGGCCGAGGCACACCGCGCGAGGCGTGCCGACGCTCCTCACGGTGCGGCGAAGGGCCTCGAGGTGCCAGAGCCGCTCTCGACGCCGGCCGAGCATGCGATACGCGCTCTCGAGCGCCTCGTGGCCGTCGACCGCGCTCTTGTCGTCCGGCGCCAGGTAAGACAGCGCGCGCTGGTAGTAGCGGATCGCGAGCGTGCGTCTGGTGGCCCGTCGCGCGCCGCGATCGCCGCCTCGAAGTAGAACTTCGCGGCGCGGTCGTAGCTCTCGCCGCGCGCGAGGTGGCGCGCGACGATCGCGGCCGAGAGACCCCGCGCGAGCGACGTCTGGGCGAGGTGCTCGCCGAGCTCGCGGTGCATGCGGACGCGGTCCTCGGGACGGAGCGCGGCGTAGGCGACGTCGCGCGTCAGCGGGTGGCGAAAGTCGACCTGAGCTCGCCCTTGCGGTCGCAGAGACCGCGCGCGCAGAGGCGCACGATCGCCTCGTCGTCCTCCCGCCCGCAGAGCTTCAGGACGACCGCGATCGGCAGAGGCCCGCCCGCGATCGCGAGCCAGTCGACGACCGCGTGCTCCTCGGCCGGGCAGCTCGCGGAGGCGATCGCCGAGGAGCTGCTCGAGCGTCGAGGGCAGCGCGTCCGAAGCCCGACCTCCGCCGCGCTCCGTGCGCGCGAGGGTGGCGACTTGTTTCGCCGGCATCGTTCGAGGTCTCGCGGATCTCGAGCGCGCCTCGCTCGAGCAGCGCGTCGACCATCTCGAGCAGGAAGAACGGGTTGCCGCCGACCTTGGGCAGGAGATCCGCGCAGACCTGCGCGCACGCCGTCGCGCACCCCGAGGCGCGCCTCGACGAGGCGCACCTGCTCGTCGGGGGTGAGCCCGCGAAGCTCGATGCGCACGACCCCCTCGAGGGCGGCCGCACGCGGTCGTCCGGCCGCGTGACGAGGAGGGCGAAGATGGGCAGCGGGTCGGGTGCGTGCACGATCTCGCCGAGCACGTCGAGGCTCGCCTTGTCGGCCCACTGCATGCCGTCGACGACGACGACGAGCGGCTGCGTCAGGGCGATCGCCGCGAGGAGGTTGCGGACGCCGCGCCGAGGATGTTCTTCTTCCGGGAGTGCGCGTCCTCGTCGCCGCCGCCCATCCGACGGTTCGTCGCCAGCTCGGCGAGCCGCGCGACCATCGGGTTCGCGGCGTCTCCGCCTGCGGCGCGCCGCCGCCGGCGCGTGGCGATGAGCGACGCGACCTCGTCGAAAGGCTCGTCGCCGGTCGTGCCGATCGCGTCGCGAACGAGCTCTGCGATCGCGGCGTAGGGGACTTCCATCTTCACCGGGCGTGCACTCGACGCGCACGAGCCGCGCGTTCGGCGGAAGCTCGGCGAGGAACGTCGCGACGAGCGCCGTCTTGCCGATCCCCATCTCGCCGACCACCGCGCGCGACGCGAGCTGCCCCGTCCGACCGCTGCCGTTCACCGCTTCGTGGAACGCCGCGTGGAGGTCGGCCTTCTCGGCGTCGCGGCCGACCAGATCGCTGGTCGCCTCCCTGCGACCTCGGCGCGCCACGCTCCTCCCGCGACAGGCTCCGCTCGAGCGCGTAGAGGCGCATCGTCGGCGGAACGTCGAGCCGGCGGGCGCGTCGAGCTCGAGGCTGGGCGCGTCGCCCCAGCGGAAAGTCCCGCCGCACGAGGCGGTACACGCCGCCGGCCACCCACGTGCGCCCTTCGGGGGTCGCTCGCCCGAGCACGTCCGGCGAGGAACGTCGTCGGGGTCGTGCAGAGCGTAGCGAACGAGGTGGCCCTCGGGGTCGCGCGTTCCGCTGGCGATGCCCCGCACGATGCCGATCGACGCGGCCACGGGCGTCGGCAGGTCGTCCTTGAAGCCGGCGATGGCCTCGTGGACGTCGAGCGCGAGCTACGCCGCGTCGAGCGCGGCCCGCGACGGGTTTGCCGTCAGACCGGCGACGGCGCGGGCGGTCCCGTCGAGCGCCCACGCCCAGCGCGTTCCGCGCTTGAACGCGAGGTCGTCGAGCATGGCGCGCAGGTGGTCGACGGTGCGCCGCGGCACGCTCCGTGACTTCGAGGCCGTGGAGGTGCAGCGTGAGGACCGCGACGTGCCGCACCTCGCGCGGCCCTTCTTGAACGGACGGCGGCGGGACGCCGAGAGTCCATGGACCGGGCGGGGCGCTGGGACGACTCGGGCCGGATGCTCGACCGGGGCTCCGCCATGCTCCGCGCGAGGGGCACCGCCGCCTGCGTCCGTGCGTCGTCCGAACGCTCCCGCGAGTCGTGCGCCTGCGACGACGGGGGCGCGCTGTCCGCCGCGCGGGGGGCCAGATGTGCGAGCGCCGCCTCGAGCGAACCGGCGTCGATGAGCTCGCCCTGCTTGACGATCGCCCGGCCGATCGCCGCGGCCATCTCGCGGCCCGTCGGGTACCGGTCCTCGCGCGCCGGCGACAGCGCGGTCAGCGCAATTTGCTCGAGCTCCGTGGGAATGTCCTCGGCGTGCGTCGTCGGCGGCTCGACGATCGCCGAGCGAACGATGTCGAGCAGGGCCTCGCCGCCCAGCCCACCGTGGATCGGGCGACCTGCGAGGATCTCCCACAGGATGACGCCGAGCGCGTAGAGATCGCTGCGCCGATCGACGGACTCGCCGCGCGCCTGCTCGGGCGACATGTACCCGAACTTGCCCTTGAGGACGCCCTTGTCCTCGGTGAGGGCACGGGCGCTCGCGATGCCGAAATCGGCGATTTTCACGGCCCCCTCGAACGACAGGAGGATGTTCTGCGGGACTCACGTCGCGGTGGACGATCTCGAGCGGCAGGCCCGCCTCGTCTTTCTTCTCGTGGGCGTAGTGAAGCCCCTTCGCGGCCTCGGCGATGATCCACGCGCCTACCCAAGGCGGGATACGCGTCGCCTTCGACTTCGCCCCGCTCATCAGGCGTCCGAGGTCGCACCCCTCGACGTACTCCATGGCGAGGAGCAGCCCTTCGTCGCCGAAGTCTTGAAACTCGTAGACCTGGACGACGTTCGGGTGATTGAGACGCGTCGCCAGACGCGCCTCCTCGATGAACATCGCGCGAAAGCGCCGCGACGCGCCGTGCGACGGCAGGATGCGCTTGAGGACGAGGACCTTGAAGGTTCCTTCGGCGCCCCGCTTCTTGGCGAGGAATACCTCCGCCATTCCGCCCGCCCCGAGGCGGCGCACGATCTCGAACTGAGCGATCTCTCTGGGCGCGGCCGCAGGAGGGAACTTGGGCATCACGCGCCTTCGCCGGAGTCTATCATCGGCTGCGTTTTCCTCGCGTGAAGCGAACCTCCACGCTAGCTTTAGCAGTCGCTAGTTCTCGCTCCGCCATGGGCGACTCCCTCGTCAACAGACCGGCGCTCGCCGCGAACGGCACCCTCGCGAAGACGCCGCTCGTGCATCTTCTTCTCTACGTCCACGGCAAGAAACTGAGCGGGACGATCGACTTCGTCACGGTCGACAAGTTGAGCACGGCGGCCGTGCTCTTCCAGGGCGGCGAGCCCGCCAAGGTCCGGACGAGCGCTCCTGTCGCGTACCTGGGCTCGGTGCTGCGCGAGCTCGGCTACCTCACGGAGGCGCAGCTGACACGCTCCCTCGCCGAGCTTCAGGCCGCCAAGGCCAAGGGGCCGGCACTGCACGGACAGCTCCTCCTCGAGCAACGAATCATCGACCGCGCGAAGCTCGCCGACGGAATGCGCACGCAGCTCATGCGCAAGCTGGCGCACGTCGCGCTCATGCCGCCGACCACGATGTACGGGTTCTACGATGGGTTCGACGGCCTGCGCGGTTGGGGCATGGATAGCGAGCAGGGCTTCGATCCGATGCCCATGCTGTGGGGAATCTTGCGCGCGGGCCCGCCGATGGAACACGTGATCACGGGTCTGGCTCGAATCGGCTCCGCGCAGCTCAAGCTCAGCAAGGACGCCGACCTCGGCCGGTTCGGCCTCGCCGAGGGGGAACGCGCCGCCGGCGAGATCCTCCGCACGCATCCGATGCGCATCGCCGACCTCGTCTCGTCGAGCGGCCTCCCGGAGCGAGACACACAGCTTCTCGCGTATCTGATGCTCGCCACCAAGCAGGTCGAGGTCCTTCGCCCGGGCGAACAACCGTCCTCGCCGTCGAAGGTGGCGCAGGGGCTGCGGGGGTCAGCGGAGATCGGCGCCGTAGGCGGACCGAGCAAGGTTTCGAGGCCGTCATTGGCCGCGGCACGGGCGCCCCTTACCATCGGTCCACCTCCGCCCACGCTCGCGCCCGAGCTTGCGGCGCGCTGGCAGGAGATCGTCGAACGCGCCGGGACGATCGAGCGAGCGGATTACTTCATGATGCTCTACATCGCGCGCGACGCGAAGCCCGACGAGATCGAGGCAGCCTTCTTCACGCTCGCCAAGAAGTGGCACCCCGACCGCCTGCCCCCGGAGCTCGCGCCGGTTCGCGACGCGTGCTCCCGCGTCTTCGCGCGAATGAGCGAGGCGCGGTCGACGCTGGCCGACGAGGAAAAGCGCGCGCGCTACATGGGCCTCCTGGCCGACGGCAGCGGCTCTCCCGAGTCTCAAGACGCCGTGGCCACGGTCATCGAGGCCGCGACCGACTTCCAGAAGGCCGAGGTCTGCTTCAAGCGCAACGATCTGGTGCAGGCCGAAGCCTGGTGCAGGAAAGCCGTAGGGGCCGACCCGACTCAGGCCGGATACCACGCGCTCCTCGCGTGGCTCGTCGCCCTGAAGCCGGAGAACCAGTCGCCCGAGAAGACCGCCGAGTGCGTCAAGATGCTCGACCGCGCGATCGCCCTCAACAAGAAATCGGAGCACGCCCACTACTGGCGCGGACTGCTCTACAAGCGCCTCGGAAAGAACGACGCGGCGCTGAAGGACTTCAAGCTCGTGACGGACCTGAACCCTCGGAACATCGACGCGGCCCGCGAGGTGCGCCTCCATCAGATGCGAGGAGGCGGGAACAGCTCGTCTCGGTCTACCCCTCCTTCGCGCACGTCGGCGCGGCCGGGCCACGGAAGCGGACCGCCGCCGAAGGATCAAGACACCGCGAAGCCCGGACTCTTGAATCGGCTGTTCAAGAAGCCCTGAGCCGCCGCAGGATGAGCGCGACGGCGACCGCAGCCGCTGCGCCCGCAAGGACGAGGATCAACCACGTGGGCCGGGCGCGCGGAGCCACCCCGCCGGCCCGGACTTTCAGCGCGAGTCGCCTGCGCTCCGCCGTGAGGACGGCCTCCGTGGCGTTGCCACCGGCCACGATGCGCGCCACCTCCCGGTGTCCCCGCGGCAGATCGCTCAGGTAGAACAGCGTGACCGCGATCTCGGCCGCGCCCGCGGGACACGCGTAGCTCGCTTCGAGCGCGAGCCCGTCGCCCTCGGTGGGCGAGGCGCCGCGGAACGCCGCCGGGCAGGAAGCGTCGTCGGCACTCACGTCGATGCCTTCGAGGACGAACGCCCGCAGGTCGCCGGCGGCCACGAGCGGCTCGGCGGTCGCAAAGACGAGGCGCGCATCGACCCGGCCGTCGTCCCGAACGACGAACTCGGCCACGGACAGGCCGGGGGTGTGTGCGCGCCCCAACCGTGGCAATAAGAGCAGCCCCATGACGACGAACCCCATGCCCAAGCGGCGACCGAACACCGCGCCGGCGCTTGCCCTCGGCGCGATGAACTTCGGCCATCGGACGGACCCGAAAGAGAGCGACCGCATCGTCCGCCGCGCGCTCGAACGAGGCATCCGCATCTTCGACACCGCCAACAGTTACAACGGAGGCGAGTCCGAGCGCATCCTCGGACGCTCGCTCGGGTCCGACCGCGGCAACGTCATCCTCGCGACCAAGGTCGGCCTCGGCCCGGTGCCCGGCAAGCGGGAAGGGCTGTCGGCCGGCGCGCTGCGGGTCGCGCTCGAGGCGTCGCTCGAGCGCCTCGGCTGCGGACACGTGGACCTCTACTACCTGCACGTGCCCGACCGGGCGACGCCCATCGCGGAGACGATCGACGCGATGAAGGGCCTCGTCGATTCGGGGCGCGTTCGGGCGTGGGGCGTGTCGAACTACGCCTCGTGGGAAGTCTTCGAAATGAACCTGCTCGCCGACGAGCGCGGCCTGCCGCGGCCGGTGGTCGCCCAGATGCTCTACAACGCCATTCATCGCCAGCTCGACGTCGAGTACTTCGCCTTCGCCCGGCGGTATCCGATCCACACGACCACCTACAACGCGCTGGCCGGGGGGCTCCTTTCCGGCCGCCACACGTTCGCCGAGAGCCCGCTCGAAGGGTCTCGCTTCCACGGCAACGCGATGTACCAGCGCCGCTACTGGACGCGCACCATGTTCGACCACGTCGAGCAGCTCCGCGCGGTAGCCGAGGGTGAGGGATGCTCGCTCGTCGACCTCGCCTACGCGTGGGTAGCCTCACGACCGGACGTCGACTCGGTGCTCGTAGGGCCCGCGAGCGTCGAACAACTGGATCAAGCCATCGACGCCACGAGCCGCGTCCTGTCGGCGAAGGCGGTCGCGCGCATCGACGACCTGGCAAAAGAGTGGATCGGCACCGACACGAACTACGTCCGCTGATGCCCTCCGCGTCCTCTGCGCCTCCGCGGCAAACTCCTCACATTCGCTAATTCGAGTGTCCGAGCGGACGACGCTGCGGTAGAGAATCCCATGAGCTCGCTCGGGCGGACCAAGTCGATTGCCCTGCTCCGGACCGAGGCGCAGGCGGTCGGCGAGGGGACGCTCAAAAAGACGCTGACGGCGCTGAACCTCGCCGCCCTCGGCGTCGGCGCCATCATCGGCGCCGGGATCTTCGTCCTGACCGGCCTCGCCGCGGCTCGCTACGCCGGCCCCGCCGTCCCCGTCTCCTTCCTTCTGACGGGCGTGGCGTGCTCCTTCGCGGCGCTCTGTTACGCCGAGATGGCCGCGGCCGTTCCCGTCGCGGGGAGCGCGTACACGTACGCGTACGCCACGCTCGGCGAGCTGATGGCGTGGATCATCGGGTGGGACCTCGTGCTCGAGTACTCGATGGGCGCGAGCACGGTCGGCGTCGGCTGGAGCGGATACTTCGTCGAGCTCCTCAAGGACTTCGGCGTGAGCCTGCCCAAGTCGCTCACCGGAGCGCCGTTCCGCTGGTGCGAGGCAGCCGACCTGACGAACCCCGCTGGGCCCTGCACGCACGGCACCGGCTTCCAGGCCACGGGCGCGCTCGTGAACCTGCCCGCCGTGGCGATCGTGATCCTGATGACGGTCGTCCTCGTCGTCGGAATCAAAGAGTCGGCCACCGTCAACAACGTGATCGTCGTCCTCAAGGTCGGCATCATCCTTCTCTTCCTCGGCGTCGGCGTGCAGTACATCCGAGCCACGAACTATTCGCCCTTCGTTCCGCCCAACATGGGCGACTTCGGCCACTTCGGCGTATCGGGCATTCTCCGCGGCGCTGGCCTCATCTTCTTCGCGTACATCGGCTTCGACGCCGTGAGCACGGCCGCGCAGGAGGCGAAGAACCCGCAGCGCGACATGCCCATCGGCATCATCGGTTCGCTGGCCGTCTGCACCGTGCTCTACATGCTCGTCTCGGGGGCGCTGACCGGGATGATCCCGTACACCGAGCTCGATGTGCCGCACCCGGTCGGCTACGCCGTCGAGCACATCCCGGGGATGCACTGGATGGCGTGGATGGTGAACCTGGGCGCCGTGCTCGGCCTCGCGTCCGTCGTCCTCGTCATGCTGCTGGGCCAGGCGCGCGTCTTCTACTCGATGTCCCGCGACGGCCTGCTCTGGCCCTGGGTGGCCCGCGTGCACCCTCGCTTTCGTACGCCCTGGGTGACGCAGATCATCGTCGGCGCCTTCGCCGCGGCGTTTGCCGGGGCGTTCCCCATCGAGCTCCTCGGCGAGCTCGTGAACATCGGCACCCTGCTCGCGTTCGTGCTCGTGTGCCTCGGGATCATCGTCCTCCGGCGCACCCGGCCCGACTTGCCTCGCCCCTTCAAGACGCCGTTCGTGCCCGTTGTGCCCATTCTCGGCGCGCTGATGTGCTTCGGGCTCATGCTCACCCTGCCGCTCGACACCTGGATCCGGCTGGGCCTGTGGATGGCCATCGGTCTCGCGATCTACTTCGGCTACGGCCGCAAACACTCGACGCTCGGCACCGGCGAGGACGCACGCAAGCTGGTCGGTATCGACGGCGAGTGACCCTGCGGACCTTGCGCCGAGGCCGAAAAGCCGTCATCTCTAGCGCCGAGTGACTTCTCCCACGCTGCGCGAGCGCATCCGTCGACGTCTGGCCGACGAGACGGGACGTATCGCGAAGCAGGCTCCCTTCACGATCGCGCTCTGCTACCCGTCGCCGTACCGCGTCGGGATGAGCTCCCTCGGCTTCCAGCGCATCTATCGCTCGCTGATGGAGGCTCCCGGGCTCGCGTGCGAGCGGGCGTTCCTGGACGACGAATGCGAGGCGGACGGCGCTCGGCTGGCCGAGCATCCCGTGACCTACGAGTCCCTCCGGCCCATCGAAGAGCTTCCGGTGCTCGCGTTCAGCGTCGCGTACGAGCTCGAGATAGCGGGCGTCGTGCGCATGCTCCGTGCCGCCGGCATCCCGCCGCGGCGAGCGAACCGAGACGCCCGGTATCCGCTGGTCATCGCGGGGGGGCCGCTCACGTTCTCCAACCCCTTGCCCCTCGCCGCGATCGTCGACGCGATCGTCGTGGGCGAGGCAGAGTCACGCACGGTCGCCGTCGCACGGGCGATCGCCGACGCCACACGGCGCGACGAGCAGCTCGACGCGATCGCACGCATCCCTCACGTCTTCGTGCCCACGCACCACCGGGCGCTCCCGCAGGTCGGCGCGGAGGACGACGCCGTGCTTCCCGCGTACTCGGCGATCACGACGCCGCACGCGGAGCTCTCCAACATGTTCCTCGTCGAGACCGAGCGCGGCTGCTCGCGCGGCTGCACCTACTGCGTGATGCGGCGCTCGACCAACGGGGGAATGCGCATCGTCCCGGCGGACCGCGTGCTCGACGTCATCCCGCACGACGTGCGGCGCGTCGGTCTCGTCGGCGCGGCCGTGAGCGATCACCCGAAGATCGTGTCGATCGTGAACTCTCTGGCCGACCGGGGATGCGAGGTCGGCCTGTCTTCGCTTCGCCCCGACCGGCTGGCCACCCACGAGGGCTTCGTCGCAGCCCTCGCGCGGGCCGGCTACCGCACGCTGACGACGGCGATGGACGGGACGAGCGAGCGCGTCCGCGGGACGCTGGACCGGCGCGCTCGCCCCAAGCACCTGATCCGCTGCGCCGAGCTCGCGAAGGAGCACGGGATGGACCGGCTGAAGCTTTACCTGATGGTCGGCACGCCCGGCGAGACCGACGCCGACGTCGACGAGTGCGTCGCGTTCGCGACGGAGCTCTCGCGCATCGTCCCGCTCGCGCTCGGCATCGCGCCGTTTTGCCCGAAGCGCAACACCCCCCTCGACGGCGCTGCGTTCGCAGGGATACGCGCGGTGGACGCGCGGCTCGAACGGCTTCGCAAAGGGCTGCGCGGGCGAGCCGACATGCGGGCCACGAGCGCGAGGTGGGCGTGGGTGGAGTACGTCCTCGCCCAGGGCGGAGAGGCCGAGGGCCTCGCAGTCATCGAAGCGGTCGAGTCGAACGGCTCGTTCCGCGCGCATCAGCGCGCGTTCGCAGGGATCCAGAAGGCGCCGACCCGCTCTCTTCCGCTACTGCCGCGCGACGGAGCCCTCCCCCCCCCATTGTCATCCTAGGATGGAGCGACAGCGAGGCCCCGTCACCGCTCGTCCCGAAAATCCGCGAGCGCAACGAGCGCCGCACCGAGCCCAACGTCGTCGGGTCGGAGCGCAGGCGGCGGGTGGGGCAAGTCTCGGCCGGCCCGTACCACACTTGACGAACTTCCCGCCGAGCCGGCCGACGCGGGGCCCCGCCCGCCGCCGAGCACCGACCCGACGACGGCGGGCGATTGTCCCGCTTCGCATCCCCCGAGTGACGAACGACCCTAAAACACGATGACCCGCATCCCGCGCCCGACGTCGACCGCCCGCGCCAGCGCCGCATGGTGAACCCGCTTCGCCCAGCGCACCGCAAGAACGACATCGTCGCTGAGAGCGGGCATCGGTACCGCGAGCGTCAGCGAGCGGTGGAGTGACGCGCGTCATCCGAGGAGCGACGCGCTTCTCGCGACGTCCCGAGCGCTCGACCCGCGGTGCGAGGGGGGCATCCGTCGGAGCGATGAGCTCGGGCGACGGAGCGGAGCGGCAAACTCGAGCAGCGATGAGGACGGGACGAGGTGTGGACCGGTTGACCCGTCGGGTCGAGAGGATCTCTCGTGCAGAGAAGCTCTCGGGTCGAGGAGTCGAGCGCCTGGGTGGCGGAGCAGAGCGCTCTTCTCGTCGTCCCGTCGACGCGACCCGCGGGGTGAAGGCCTCGGGAGACGGAGTGAGGTCGATGGGCCGCGCTCCCGAGCGGTCGGGAGGACGTGTGGACCGGTCGACTCCGTGGGTCGAGGGGTTTGCTCCTCGAGCGATCCTCTCGGGTCGACGAGCGAAGCACTTTGCTGACGATCCAGAGCGCCGTGGTGAGCGTCCCAAACTGTTGCCCCGCGGGGTCAGGTGCTCCACACGTCGCGGCAAGCGGTCACCGTCCTGCGCATCGAGGTCGCGTTCCCCCTTCTGGCCACCGCCGCTACGCGATACACTCTCGGCTCTCCGATGTGGCGACGGATGTGGGGGCCCGGGCTCGTCGCGGCCGTCGCCGCGATTGCCAGCGTCATCGCCTGCCGCCAGCTCGTCGGCATCACCGACAACCCGCCCGAGGACCTGGTCACCAGCATCTGCGGGCTGCCCTACGGCACGAACGTGTGTGCTTCGTGCGCGAACACGAACTGCTGCACCGAGTCGACGACGTGCGCAGCGGACCCTAGCTGCGCGGCCTTCGAGAACTGTTTCGGCCCCTGCAACGGCGACCCGAAGTGCTGGGCGCAGTGTCTGCTCGAGTACCCTTCGTCCAACGCGAACGTGACGGCGCTCAGCGCCTGCATGGCGACGAGCTGCGACAGCCAGTGCGGGCTGACGTGCGGCGCCTTCGTGGGCGGCATCGTGGAGCCCGACGCGGCCGCGGCATGCCAGTCGTGCATCGTGAGCCACGCGTGCGCCGCGGGCCTCGCCTGCGCGCGGTCGGCGACCTGCGACGCGATCGTACGATGCTACAAGCAGGCCTGCGATACCGTCGATTGCCAGGACTCGTGCGCGCTCGCCAACGGGCTCGACCCTGCGTACTCGTGGGAGCCCGACGGTGGCTCCGGGGGCCTCTACGGCGCGTTCTCGACGGCGCTCGCGTCGTGCACATCCGCGTCCAACGAAGATTGGTCGTGCATCGGGCACGTCAGCTGGCCTGCCCCCGTGTCGGCGATGGACACGTACCACTTCTGGCTCCGGGACTACGTGACCGGGATGCCCGTCCAAGGCGCCTCCGTCACCCTCTGCAGCAGCTCGGACCAGCCTTGCGTCGAGCCGATCGTAAGCGGCGCGACCAACGCGTCGGGCGAAGTGTCCCTTCCGTTTCAGAACACCAGCATCTCGGGTTCCGAGCAGAGCGGCCTGGTCGGCTTTCTCCGCACGAGCGCCGATGGCTTCATGCCGGCGGACTACTTCTGGACGCACTCGCTCGCGCAGGCGCAAATGTACTCGTACACCGAGCTGGCCACCCTCGAGGAATGGCAGGAGCTCGAGGCCACGGTGAACGTGACGCCCGATCCCGCCGCGGCATCGTCACCGTCGTAGCGTACGGGTGTGCCGGGCTCGCGGGGTCCCAGGCGGGCATCAAGGTCGCCATCTCGACGGCCGACACGATGACCCAGTCGTTCACTTCGTCGGCCGTGGCGACGGACGTCACCGACCCGGTCGGAATCCTCACGTTCTGGAACGTCCCTGCGGGCGCCTTCCAGTGGACGACCACCGCGACGGCCGTCGGCAAGCAGGCAGGAACGGACATCGCCTCGGTCCGTGCCGGCGCCGAGACGATCATCCTGGCTTTCCCCACGCCGTAGGTCGTCGCGGAAGAGCGTCGGTCCGCCCCCACCACTCTCGCAGCCCCCGCACGCACCGACCACCCGAGCCCGACGTCGTCGGGTCGGAGCGCAGGCGGCGGGTGGGGCAAGTCTCGGCCGGCCCGTACCACACTTGACGATCTTCCCGCCGAGCCGGCCGACGCGGGGCCCCGCCCGCCGCCGAGCACCAATCCGACGACGTCGGGCGATGGTCCCGCTTCGCATCCCCCAGGTGCCGAACGACCCTAAAACACGATGACCCGCAGCCCGCGCCCGACGTCCACCGACCGCGCGAGCGCCGCGTGGTGAACCCGCTTCGCCCAGCGCACCGCAAGAACGACGTCGTCCCTGTCGACCCGCTCCCGTCCCCCCGCACGCACCGCCAGCCTCCCCGCGATGAGCGACGCGAAGGTACACCCCGTGCCGTGCGTCGCATCAACCCGCAAGCGCGCCGCGCGAAACTCGGTGACCGCGCCGTCCATCGCCAACACGTCGATCGCGCTCCGCCCCGCCATATGGCCGCCCTTGATCAGCACCGCCCGCGCCCCCATGTCCGAAAGCCGCTGCGCAGCCCCACGCGCCTCGCGGACCGAACGCACCCGCTCCCCGAGCAGCGCCTCGGCCTCGACCAGGTTCACCGTCACCAGAGTCGCCCGCCCCAACAGCTCACGCTTGACCGCCGAGACGCCGTCGACGGACAAGAGAAGCGCCCGCCCCCGCGTCGCTCGCATCGGGACGTCGACCACCGCAGGAACGCTCGGATGGCGCGCCAGAAGCCTCGCGACCGCCTCGACGTTGCCGCGGCTGCCCAGCGCACCCACCTTCACCGCGCGAACCCGCTGGCTCCGCAGCACCTCTTCCGCCTGCGACACCACCTCGCGCGGCGACGCGCTCCGAACGCGGCGCAGGCCCGCCGTCGACTGCACAGTGGTGAGCGCCACCGCCGCACACCCGAACGCACCGGCGGCCGCGAATGCGCGCAGATCGGCCAGGACGCCCGCGCCTCCTCCCGGATCGAGGCCACCGATGGCCAGCGCACAGGGAAGGCTTGGCCGATCCGATTGCATGCCCTCGCGGCCTCTAACCTAGCGCTCCTTCGCGCGTTTAGCGTGATTGACACTGTCGAGCGCGCACTGTTACGTCAGGTGACGAGGATGCGCGCGCGCTTCGGAACGTTGGGGGGCGCGGCGGTCGCTGCAGCCACCGCTGGCCTCTCTACGACCCTCACGACGGTCGAGGCCCGGGCGCAATGCGTCGACGACGAGCTGAAACAGGAGCTCGTAGGGGGCCGCCACTACCGCGGAGTGCAAGAGCGCCTCTTCACCAAGACGTTTCGCCACGAGCTCTCGGCGATGGGGGGCGTGTATGCAGCGGACCTCTATTCGTCCAGCTGGCTCGCCGGCGGCGCGTACACATTCCACTTCAGCGAAGACCTCGGTCTCGAGGCGAGCGTCCAGTTCACGCGGTTTCGCAGCGCGGTGACAGACTCTTACGAGCGCCGGTACCCGCAGATCCAGGTCCTCGACAACCCGGACAAGCCCGGCTCGCTCTACTTCGGCCACCTCGTGTGGTCGTTCGCCTACGGAAAGCTGAGGTGGATGGGGGGCGGAGTCAGCCGGTTCGACTTCAACCTGGCCCTCGGGGCCGGCGTGACGGATGACTCCACGTCCCGGGGTGTGACCGGCAGCGGCGGAATCGGGGCGAAGCTGTTCTTCGGGACCTGGTTCGCCCTGCGCCTCGACGTGCGCGACCACGTGCTGCAGGAGGTCCTCGTGGGCGATCAGCATCTCGTCAACGACGTCCTTGTGACACTTGGTGCGAGCATGTTCCTTCCGTTCGGGGGATGAGGCCCTTGGCTTCGGGCGGTCTTCGGAGGCACCATCGGTACATGCCGGCGGCGCGCCTATTTGGGGGTGGCATGCTGGCCGCGACGATCGTCGTCGCGGCCGTGGCGTTCGCGCAGCCGCGGGCGAAGCCGCGCGCGCCGGTGAAGCCCAAGCCGGCGGCGTCCGCGACGCCCGAGAACCCGTACGAAGACAAAGACAAGGGCCAGGCGGCGGGCACGGCGCCCGCGACCAGCTCGGCCGCGTCGAGTGCCGCCGCGGACGCCGTCGTGCCGGCGCCGCCTCCCGCCCCCGAGTCCGCCGACGGCGGCAAGCTCTCCCCTTTGAATCCGGCCGCGAACGAGTTCTCGGACGCCGGCACTCCCGCGCCTCCCATCGACTACGACCTGCTGCTCTCCGACATCGCTGCCCTTCGCGCGCGCGTGGCGGCAGTGACCGACACGCTGTTCCATTCGCGCATGGCCATCGCGCTCGAGACGAGCGGCGACCACGGCCGCATCGCGAGTCTGAGCGTGTCGCTGGACGACGGGGTCGTGTGGACCTCACCCGCCAGCTTTCGCGCCGACGACCCCACCGTCGTCTACGATCACGCGGTCGCTCCCGGGCATCACGCGGTGACCATCGACGTCGAGCGCCGCGACGATCGAAACGACACGTTCCGGACCGCGCAGCGTTCCCGTTTCACCGTCGAGGTGCCCGGCGACGGCAAGCTGGCCGTCGAGATCAAGCTCTGGGACGACTCGAACATGGGGGCCGATTTCCCGGGCGACAAGAAGGGCGAATACGAGCTCCGTGTACGGGCGCGCGCCAAGGCGCAGCCCATCGGGAGGTAATGCGACCATGAAGGCACTCGTCTGCCGCGCGTACGGCCCCGTCGACTCCTTGCGGCTCGAAGACGTCCCGGAGCCGAAGCCCGACGCCGGCCAGGTGCTCGTCGGCGTGCGCGCGTGCGGCATCAATTTCCCGGACGTGCTGGTCGTGCAGGGCAAGTACCAGTTCAAGCCGACGCCGCCATTTTCGCCCGGCGGAGAGGTTGCGGGCGTCGTCGAGGCCGTGGGGGGCGACGTGAAGACCGTGCGCGTGGGTGATCGCGTGGTCGCCTTCGGCCCGTACGGCGGTCTCGCCGAGAAGCTCCTGGTCGACGAGCTTCACATCGTCAAAGCCCCCGAGGGCCTCGACTTCGTCACGGCGTCGTGCCTGGTGACCGCCCACGGCACCACGCTGCACGCCCTCCGCGACAGGGCGCAGCTTCGCAGCGGCGAGACGCTGCTCGTCCTCGGCGCGGCTGGTGGAGTGGGCCTCGCGGCCGTGCAGATCGGCAAGCGAATGGGCGCCCGCGTCATCGCGGCGGCGTCGAGCCCGGAGAAGCTCGAGAGCTGCAAGGCCGAGGGCGCAGACCTCACGATCGACTACTCGCGGGAAGACCTGAAGGAGCGCGTGAAGGCGCTCACGGGCGGAGCGGGCGCCGACGTCGTCTACGACCCCGTGGGCGGCCCCTACACCGAGGCCGCGCTCCGCGCGACCGCATGGAACGGGCGCTTTCTCGTCATCGGCTTCGCCGCCGGCGACATTCCGAAGGTGCCGATGAACCTGGTGCTCCTCAAGGGCTGCTCGATCGTGGGCGTCTTCTGGGGCATGGCGATGGCGCGCGATCCGGCGCACGGCAGGGCGCAGCTCGAAGAGATCCTCGGATGGGCGAAGGACGGGAGCCTGCGCCCCCACGTCCACGCGCGGTACCCTCTGGCGAAGGCGCTCGATGCGCTGCGCGACGTCGAGCAGCGCCGCGTGCAAGGCAAGGCGGTCGTCGTCGTCGAGGGGTCGGAAGCGTGAAGCGCCTCTTGCCGCTGGCTCTGCTCCCGCTGCTCGCGTCCACGTCGTGGGCGCAACCGCCGCGGCCGAGCGAAGCCAGCGCCCCGAGCGTCGCAGCGACCGCGCCTCCCGACGCGGGAAAGCTCTTCGCCGGGACGCTCCGCGCCTACCACGCGGCGCTCCTCGCGCGCCGGCTGGGCCAGCCCGATCTGCGACGCGAGGAGGTGAGCGGTCGGGTCGCCGAAGGCGAGCAGCTCATCGCCGCTGGTCGCCTCGACGAGGCCATCGCTCGCATCGTGGAGCTCGTCGAACACCCGCAATTCGACCTCTTCGCCGATTCGGACGAGGGACGGGCGGCCGTGTACCGTCTCGGCGACGCGCTGGCGTCGGCCGGCATCTACGAACCCGCGCGGGCGTACCTCCGGCGACTCATCGAGGCCAAAGGGGCCTGGGACACGAGCTCGCCGGGCCACTCGGCAGACATCTGGGCTCGGCGCGCGGTGCGCCGCCTCGTCGACATCGGGCTCGAGACCGAACAGTACCCGGCGATCGCGCAGGACCTCAAGGGCGTCCCCGCAAGCGCGCCCGAAGAGGTGCGCGGCGAGGTCGCCTACCTGAGCGGTCGCGCCGCCGAAGCGACGGCCAACCCCGACGCCGCCCTCGCCGCGTACGGCTCCGTCACGCAGCGCTGCCGGTTCTGGGCCCAGGCGACGTACCTCTCGGGGCTCATCCACGTCGAGAAGGGGAACCTGAAGGACGGCGAGAACCTTCTCTGCAAGGTCGCCGACCCGAAGCGCAGCGCGAGCACGACGCCCCTCTTCGCAGACGAGAAGTTCTTCGCCGTCCGCGATCTCGCGCGCCTCGGCCTCGGGCGCATCGCCCACGAGCAGGGCCGGAACGACGACGCGCGCTACTACTACTACCTCGTCCCGCGCGACTCGGACCGGCTCGCCGAGGCGCTCTACGAGGCAGCGACGACGCGCTACGAGAAGAAGGACTACGAGGGCGCGCGGGAGCTGCTCGACGAGCTGAACGCTCTCGGCATACGCCACCGCTACGAGGACGAGGCGTGGGTGCTGAGCGCGTGGATCGACCTCGCGCGGTGCAGGTTCGCGGACGCGGACAAGGCGCTCGTCGAGTTTCTCGCGCGCTACGAGCCGGTGCGGGACGCCGCGCGGAAGATCGGCCAGAGCGATCCGTCCACGCAGCGACTGCTCGCCGCCGTCCACACCGGCACCGACGCCGCGGGGGCGGAGCTCGGCGGGATGAGCCCCGACGTCGTTCGCGCGGTCGCTGCTCTTCTCCGGGTCGACCCCGCTTACGACCGTGCCCTCCACGAGCGCGCGGTGCTCGAACGCGAAGTCTCGGGGCTCGTGTACGCGACGGGGGCCATCGGCGACATGCAGCGCGCGCTCGCGTCCAACGGCGGCGTGCGACCTGCCGCCGCGGAGCCGGGGGCCAACAGCGACGAGAAGGCGCGATCCGTGCGAGACGCGATCGGGGGCGCCGAGAGGCAGATCGCCGACCTCGAGGCCGCGCACGCCCCGGAGGCCCAGGTCGCTCCTCTTCGCCGGGACCTCGCGACGCTCGAGGCCCGCGCCACGCCGGGCGCCGCTCCGGCGTCGAACGCGGCTCACGGAGGCGCCGGCGGTGCGGACTTGCCGGACTTGCTGCGCGCCGACGCCGCGCGGTCCTCCGAGCTCCAGTCGCGGATCGCGACGGCGCGTGACGGCCTGGCGGTCACGGAAGCCGCTCTCGCAAAGGACGCGCTGCATCGGCTCGACCTGCGCCTGTCGCGGCTTCTCCGGCGCGCGCGCCTCGGGCGCATCGAGAGCGTGCTCGGGCGCAAGAGGGCGCTCGAGGTCGAGGTGGAGGCCATCCGCCTCGGCTACCTGCCGCAAGACGCGGTGGATTCGCTCGACGCCGCGCAGTACCTCGAAGACAAAGAGGAGTACTGGCCGTTCGAAGGAGACGACTGGCCGGACGAGTACGTCGGCAGCGAGGTGAAGTAGCCGCCATGCGAAAGCATCTTTTCGCATGCCGTCGCACCCTCGTCGCGCTCGCCGCCGCGGCCGCTTTGACCGCGGGCGGGAGAGGCGCCCACGCCGGCCCCACGACGCCCGCGCCCCCGAAGCGCACGGCTCCGGCGGCGACGACGCCCGCGTCCTCGCCACTGAGCTCGGGCCCGGCCATCGCACCCGCGGCAGAGAGGACCCTCTCCTCGGACGCGATCCCCGCAAAGGGCGGCCCCCGTGCGACCTCCGGCACCAACGGCGCCGCCGAGCCTGCGATCCGCGGGCCCAAGATGCCGGACGCGCTGCGCCAGCGGATGAAGGGGCAGCTCGAGGCGCGCATCCAGGCCGACGTCGTCCAGGAACGAAAGCTGCGCGCGGAGGCGATCGATCTCCTCAAGAAGTTCGTCGCCGAGACGCCGCGCGAGGCCCGCGAGATGCCCGAGGCGCTCGTGCGCCTCGGGGAGCTCAAGTGGGAAGACGAGCGCGAACAGCTCGTCGACCGCTTCGAGGCGTGGGACAAGAAGCCCGTCGACCAGAGGGGCCCCGCGCCGGAGCTCGACTACCGCGTGGCGCGCGATCTCTTCAGCCGCGTCCTCCGCGACTATCCGTGGTTCGAGCAGTACGACTTCGCGCTCTACATCGACGGCTTCCTCGCGTTCGAGCAGGGCAAGGAGGACGAGGCCACGGGCCGGTTCGAGCGCATCCTCAAGGACTATCCGAAGAGCCGCGTTCGTGCCCGACGCCCACATGGCGAAGGCCGAGGCCATCTTCAACGGCAGGTTCGACTACGCAGGCGCCCTCACGGAGTACGAGCAAGTCCTGTCGTACAAGGCGCAGATCGACCCCGCGCTCTACGGCCTCGCGCTCTTCAAGAGCGCGTGGTGCCACTGGCGCCTCGGCAACAACGACGAGGCCGCGAAGCGCTTCGTCGGCGTCTTCGAGGCCACCGACCCCGTCGACGCGGCCAAGGGCGTCAGCGCCGCTCAGCGCAAGCAGCTCGACGAGCTGCAGGGCGAGGCCCTGAAGTACATCGTCGAGGTCTTCACCGAGGACGAGAAGAACACGGCGCAGGACCTCTACAACTTCCTCGCGAAGATCGGCGGCGAGCGTTTCAGCGGCAAGATCGTGCGCGCCCTGGCCGAGCAGTTCTACGACCAGGCGCACTACGAGCGCGGCATCGAGGCCTACGAGCTCCTCCTCAAGCTCGAGCCCACGAGCCGCGACGCCGGGCGATGGGTGCTCGCACATCGCGGCCGGCTACCGCGCCATCGAGGACTGGCCGCGCCTCAAGGCGACGTTCGAGCGCGCCATCGCGCAGTACACGGCGGGAGGCCCGTGGTCGCGCACGCAGGCCGACGCGGCGAACGTCGCCGACACGACGAACGCCATCCAGCGGGCGCTGCGAAGAGCACGCGACCGCTCTGCACGCCAAGCGCGCAGCAGGACAAGACGAGCCGCGCCGAGTTCGAGGGCGCCGCGGCCCTCTACGACGTGTACCTGTCGAAGTTCGGCCAGCGAGCCGAAGGCGTACGAGGTGCACTTCTACCTCGGCGAGATCGACTTCTTCCGCCTCGAGCGGATACCCGACGCCGCCACGCACTACATGGCGGCGGCCAAGGGCATCCCCGGCGAAGCCGAATGCCCGGAGCTCGCGACGATGCGCCACGACGCCCTCTACAACGCGCTCGTCGCGCTCGCGCGCGAGATGGACGCGAAGCGCGACAGTCGCGCAAGGGCAAGGCGACTCGAGCCAGGAGACCGCAGGCCGACAAGAAGTTCGCCGAGGCGCTCGACCTCTACGCCCAGCTCTACCCGAACGATCCCGAGCTTCCCGGCATGTTCTTCCGGCAGGGCAAGCTACTACTTCGACTACGCGAACTACGACTCGGCGGTGAAGGTCTGGGGCATGCTGCTCGAGAAGTTCCCGAACAGCGAGCACGCGCGCGACGCGGGCGAGCATCATCCTCGACTCGTTCAACCGCGTCGAAGAACTACGAGAACATCGAGACCTGGGCGCGGCGCCTCAAGGCCGCTGCCCAGCTTCGGCGCGGCCAAGCAGCAGGAGCGCCTCGACACGCTCATCGTCAGTCGCGGTCTTCAAGCAGGGCGAGCAGAAGGCGGCGGCGGGCGACCACGCTCGCCGCGGCGGCGGCGTACCTGCGCGCGGCGAAGGAGTTCCCGAAGGACACGCGCGCGGCGCAGGCGTGCGTCAACGCCGAGCTAGAGGCGCAAGACGGCGGGCGACGCGAAGACGCTCGAAGGAGGCCGCGCAGCTCGCGACGGGCCCGGACTACCGCGACAAGCCCGAGTCGCCCGTCGGGCGCGTGGATCGCGGCGACGACGCTCCAGGCGATGGGCCTCTTCGGCGAGGCGGCCGACTTCGACGAGCAGATGGCGGCGCTCGGACGACCGCGAGCACCCGAACTACCCGAAGTTCGAGCACGAGAAGGACGCGGCCTACAACGCGGTCGTCCTGCGCGTGGCCACGGGCGAGCACGACCAGGCGGTCGCCGACGGCAACCGGTTCCTCGGCGCCTACGGTCGACGCCCGAGGCCGACGAGGTCGTCTTCCAGATGGGCCGCGCGCACCAGAACGCGGGCCGCGACAAGGAGGCGGCCGAGCTCTACAAGCGGTACCTCACCCGCGCGAAGAACCTCGACCACCGCGCGCAGGGGCTCGTGCTGCTCGCGCCAGGCGCAGATCAAGATCGGCGACGAACGCGGCGCGGAGGCCTCGCTCGAGGAGGCCGTGACCCTCGGGCAAGCACCGCGGCGCACGAGCTCGGCGCCGACGGCAAGTACGCCGCCGCGCACGCGCGCTACATGCAGGGCGAGCGCGTCCTCGCGAGGTTCGAGCAGATCCAGATCCAGGGCGACGTGAAGCAGCTCAAGGCGCGCCTGAAGCAGAAGGCCGAGCTCCTCAAGGAGGCCGCCAAGGTGTTCCTCGACTGCGTGTCGATGGGCGTCGCCGAGTGGACGACGGCGGCGCTCTACCAGATCGGTCACATGTACGAGGCCTTCGCCAAGTCGCTGCGCGACTCTCCGCCGCCGCCCGAGGTGAAGACGGAGGACCAGAAGGCCGACTACCAGTCGCAGATCGAAGAGTTCGCCGTGCCGATGGAGGAGCGGAGCCTCGACGCGTACGAGAACGGCTGGAAGAAGGCGCGCGAGCTCGGCATCTACAACCAGTGGACGGCGAAGATGCGCGACGCGCTGGGGCGCCTGAACAGCGAGCTCTATCCGCCCTTCAAGGAGACCGGCTTCGAGGTGCGCTCGCAGGGGCCCTCTGCCCTTGCCGCGCGCTCATCGACGCGCCGAGCCGGCGCCGTCGTCCGCCGTCGGCCCACCCGCAGGGGAAGAAGTGACTGCCCGCGCGGCCCGCTCGCCGCCCTGCTGGTCTCGTGCCCTCGCTGGCGCTGCGGCGGGGGCGAGCCGAGCGCCGTCAAGCACACGACGGCCAAGACCGTGCAGCTGCCGCCGGCCAACCCGACCGCGGTGGGCAAGATGGTGCAAGGGGTGCAGGCCGCGAAGGACGGGCAGCGAGAGCGGGCCGCGTCGCTGCTCCGCGAGGCGATCCAGTCGACCCGAACCTCTGGGAGGCCCGCTACGACCTCGGCGTCGTCCTCGCGAACGCGGGCGACCTCGGCGGGCGCGGAGGAGCAGCTCGCGACGGCCGCGAAGACTCGCGCCGGACTGCGCAGGACGCCGCGGTCGCGCTGGCCGAGGTGCGTCGGCGGCGCGGCGAGCACCGGCTCGCGGCCGACGGGCTGGCCGACTTCGTGCGCGACCACGCCGGCGCCGTCGACGCGCGCACGCTCTACGTCGCGGCGCTCCGCGAGAGCGGGCAGATCGACAAGGCCATCGCGCGAGGCGCGCGAGGTGCTCGTTCGCAAGCCGGCCGACGCGTCCGCGCTCGCCGAGCTCGCGCTCTCGCCACCTCGCGAAAGGCGAGAAAGAAGCGGCGGCGCTCCTCGCGAAGCAGGCGCTCGACGCGAGCCCGAACAGCGCCGTGGCCCACCGTGCGACGGGGCTGCTCGATCTCGCGAACGGCGACGACGCCGAGGCGTTCGCCGAGTTCCGCAAGGCCGCGCAGGCGGACCCGCACGACACGACGTCGCGCCTCAACATGGGCGTCGTCCTCCTCCACGCGGGCGCGTACGCGAAGGCCGAGGAGCAGTACCGCGAGATCCTCAAGGTGTCCGCCGGACGACGTCGAGGCGCAGGTCGGGCTGGCCGCGGCGCTCCGCGGCGAGGCCGACGCGCAGCATCCGCAGAAGCTCGAAGAGGCGCGCGCGCTCCTCGAGAAGGTGCTCGCTGTCGGACCCGCACGACGCGAGCGCGCTGTTCAACCTGGGGGTGCTCTACGCGGACTTCCTGAAGAAGCCGGCCGAGGCCGCGCCGCTCTTCAAGCGTTTCCTCGCCGATGCCCCGGCAGACCACCCGCTCCGGCCGGAAGCCGAGAAGTACGTCTCTGCGGCTTCCGCGACGCGCCGACCCCGCGCCGGCGGCGCCACCGACCGCGGCGCCCGCGCCCCCCGTCAAGAAGTGCATCGAAGAAGTGATCCCAATGCTGCCCCTCCCACGATAGACTGCGGGCCGGATGAGAAATCGGACCTGGCGTCGCTGCCCTGACCGCGCCGGGCCCGCGCGGTCTCGATCGCCGTCGCCGTGCCGGCACTGGCGGTCTTGCATGGCTTCCGCGGCCACCGCCCAGCGCGCACAAGCCGGCGGCGGCACGCGCGGGCGCGTCCAAGAAGGCGACCGCCGGGAGACGCTGGCGCGGCGCCGTCGCACGACCTCCACGTCGCTGATGCCCGCCGTCCCGCAGGCCCTTGCGACGACCGGCGGGCCGAGCGACGCAGGGGTCGTCGAGTCGAAGACGCTCGACGGTGGGACGCACGTCTTCAAGTTCAGCGAGCTCGACATCGAGGGCCGCCTCAAGAGCCCGCAGCTCGTGTACTTCCTCAGGCGCGTGCGCGCGGAGTTCGCCGCGGAGGAGCTCGGCCATCGGACCTTCATGCGCGAGATGTCCGAGACGCGGAAAGGAGTCGAGCTTTTGACATGACGCGCCGCGGCATATTCCGCAGGTGCTGCGCGTCGCCGCGGCTGGGGCACCACGATCGTCGGAGTGAAGCTCCTCAAGACCGGCGAAGACTGCGTCCTCGGCGAGGTCCCGGGTGCGCTCTCCTCGATGCCGGACGGGCTGGTCGCGTCGACCGCGCCCCTTCGCGCGGTGGCCAGCGGATGGGAGCTCGACGCGCGGGGCGCCCTGAACGGCGTGCTCACCCTTCGGGGCCGGGAGGAGAACCTCGTCGGCCTCGTTCAGTCGGGTGCCCCCGTGCCGGTCGTCCCGGGCGATCACGGGCTCGTCCAGTACGGCGCTCTTCGCGATCTTCTTCCAGTACACGAGCGCCGCGCCGGCTCTGACGAAGCGCAAATCGGGGTGGCTCGCGCCCTTCGCGTTCCTCTGGCGCTCGATGGTGTCCGACCCGCTGTCCGCGCTGTCGCTGTTCTCGAGCGTCGTCTTCCACCTGGGCATCATCGGCCTTCTCATCATCAACTGGACTCCGCCCGACTATCAGCTCCCGCCGGAGCTCGTCAGCCCGGAGGACTACGCCGAGCGCTTCGGCCTCAAGCGGATCCTGCCCGAGATGGAGCCCGCCGCCGCCTCGAAGAAGGACGACGGCGGAGGCGGCAAAGGCATCAAGGACCCGGGCGCCAAGGACCCTCGCAAGCAGGGCGGCGGGCAGAAGATCGTCGGCAAAGAAGGCAAGGCCGGCCTAAACGGCAAGGAAGACCACTCCGAGCTCCCCGGCGAGATCAAGCCCACGACGAACTACGGTGGCCTCAGCGAGGCCCTCGCCGACACGGGCACCGAGATCAGAAAGACCCTGAGCGAGATCCAGACCGTCGCCGACGCGCTCGGCGGCCTGAACTCGAACAACGTCGTCCTCGGGAGCGGCCCCGGCACGGGCCTGAAGGGCTCCGGGGCCGGCGGGGGCGGGACGGGCGCGGGCGTCATGTTCGGCTCGGGCACGCTCGACACCGGCTGGGGACCCGGGTCGGGCGGCGGCTTCGGCTCGGGGACCGGCGGCGCGGGAGGGCGGGGCAGCGGGGGCTTCGCCGGCGGCGGATCGGGCAACGGTACGGGAGGCGGAAACGGCAGCGGCAACGGGAGCGGCAACGGTCCCGGGGAGCACGGCCTGCAGGGCGGCGGCGGGGGCGGCGCGGCGCACGGCGGCCTCAACCCCGAGCAGATCCGTCGCGTCGTCATCGCCCACCGCGGCGCCCTCCAGGCCTGCTACGAGATCGAGGCGCAGAAGGACCCCACATTGCGCGGCGGCGTCACCACTTCATGGACGATCGACGCCACCGGCGCGGTCACGAGCGCGAACCTCGCGGGCTCGACGATCCACAACGCCCGCGTCGAGGGCTGCGTCCTCCGGCAGGTCCGCGCGTGGCGCTTTCCCTCGAGCGACGGCACCTCGCAGGCGACGTTCCCCTTCTCGTTCGGGATAGGGCGCTAGCGGCTCTTGGCCACTGCACGACGTTCTGGCGCGGAGAGGAGGCGCCACAAGGTAACCCTCGTGGGCCTGGGCGCGATGGGCAGCCGGCACGCGCGCGTGCTCGCGTCGCTCCCCCGCCGTTTCGAGGTCGTCGGAGGGTACGACCTCCTGCCCGAGGTTCCGATGCCGCACGGGGTGGCCCGGCTGGGCTGCGTAGGCGACGCGGTCGCGCGCGCCGAGCTCGTGGTCATCGCGACGCCGATCGAGACGCACGAGGGCCTCGTGGCGCGTGCGCTCGGATCCGGACGGCACGTCCTCGTCGAGAAGCCTCTGTGCGTTACCGCGGCGGAGGCGTACGCGCTGTCCGCGTCGGCGCGGTCGGGGGGCATGCTGTTCGTCGGTCACTCGGAGCGCTTCAACCCGGTCATACGGGCGCTCGCCCGTCTCGCTCGCGGTGACCGCATCCTGGGCATCGACCTGCGTGCGCGTCGGGCCGTCGCGTCCGGACAACTGGGGCGTCCTCGTGAACCTCGGCGTGCACGACCTCGACCTCGCGGCCTACCTCGGACGAGGAGAGGTCACCGTGCACGAAGGGCTGGGCGCCGGACCGCCGGGCTCCGCGGGCGGCGATCTCGCGCACATCCTCTTTTCGACCGACGCGGGCGCCATCGGACACTTGTACGTCGACCGCACCGTCGCCACGCGGGAGCGCACGATCCGCCTCGTGACCTCCCGCTGGACCTACGAGGGGGACCTCCTCGCGCAGCGCCTGACGCGCGCGCCGGCGGCCGGCGGCCCCCGCACGGAGGTGCCGCTGCCCCTCGAAGAGCCCCTCGTCGCGCAGGCGACCGCGCTGGCTGACGCCCTCGACGGCGGCGCGGTCCGCGAGATTGCCACCGGCACCGACGGCGCGCGGGCCGTGGCCCTGGCGGAGAGCGCGATGGCCAGCTGCGCCGATCCGCGCTGAAAAGTTGTCGCTCGCCTCGGGGCCCTGATACCCGAGGTACATGTCCAGAAGCCTCCCGATGGAGCGCTTCCGCCCGGTCCTGCGCGCGGGCAACGCTCGCTTCTCGCGCGAGGCCGCCCAGCGGCCCATCCTGCGTCTTCGAGGACGTCTACAAGTCGTACCGGCAGGGCGCGCCCGTCCTCCGCGGGATGAACCTCGTCATCGAGCGCGGCGAGTTCGTCTTCGTCACGGGGCCGAGCGGCTCGGGCAAGTCGACGCTGCTGCGCCTGCTCTACCGCGCCGAGACGGTCGACGACGGCCGCATCCTCTTCCTCGGCCGCGACGTCGCGCGCCTGCGCGACGACGCCGATCCCGTTCCTGCGGCGCAACCTCGGCATCGTCTTCCAGGACTTCAAGCTCGTCCCGTCGTGGAGCGCGCTACGAGAACGTCGCCGTCGCGCTCGAGGTGCTCGGCCTCCCGCAGCGGCTCGATCCGCGCGCGGGTCGGCGAGGCGCTCGAGCGCGTCGGGCTCGCGGGCCGCGGCGACGACCCGGCCGGCGTGCTCTCGGGCGGCGAGCAGCAGCGCGTCGCCATCGCGCGCGCCATCGTCGGCGAGCCGGCGCTCATCCTCGCCGACGAGCCGACCGGCAACCTCGACCCCCAGCTCGCGATCGACATCCTCGGGCCTCTTCGAGGAGATCCACGAGAGCGGCACGACCGTCGCTCTTCGCCACGCACGACCGCACGCTGCTCGAGGTGCGCCCCCGCCGCGTCGTCGTCCTCGACGAGGGCAAGGCCATCGACGTCCCGCACGGCATCGCGACCGACGAGTACGACAACCGGCTTCCGCTCTGAAGACGGGGCGCGCAAGAGGGCGCCCGGAGGAACCATGCTTTCGATCGGTACGACGAGACGAGCACGGCGGGGGATGGTGCGCGAGTGGCGGCTGCACGCGCTCAGCGTGTTCTCGCTCGCCGTCGCGTTCGTGTGCCTCGGCGCGGCGCTGCTCGTCGTGACCAACCTGCGCGCGGTCGAGGACCGCTGGGCTCACGCCGGCCGCGCGTCGGTCTACCTCAAGGACGGCGCGACCCAGGACGACGTCGACGCGCTGAGGGCCGCGCTGGCCCGCGTGCCCGGCGTTACGGGGAGTCCACTACGTCTCGAGCGGCGACGCGCGCATCGAGTTCGGACAGCGCGAGATCGAGGGCAACCGCAAGCTCGCGGCGCTGCCGGTCGAGGCGTTCCCGGCGTCGATCGAGATCGACGTCGCCCCCGAGACGCCCGACGCGCGACCTCGCCGACATGGTCGCGAAGATGAAGCAGCTGCCCGTCGGTCGACGACGTCGAGACCTACCAGTCGTGGACCGAGCAGCTCGCCCGCCTCGTGCGCGGCGGCGTCGCGGCGTCGGCGCTGCTCGCCCTCGTCGTCCTCGCCGCGGTGCTCGCGGTGGTGGGGTCGACCATGCGGCTGGCGCTGCAGCGCCGGCGCACCGAGGTCGAGGTGCTCAGGCTCGTCGGCGCGACCGACGGCTTCGTGAAGAAGCCCTTCGTCATCGAGGGCAGCGTGCAGGGCGCGCTCGGGGCCGCTCGGGGCGATCGCGCTGCTCGGCGTCCTCTTCCTCCTCGTCCGGGGCCGCCTCGACGCGGAGCTCGCGGCGCTCGTGGGCGTCGAGCCGACCTTTCTCCCCTGGCACGTGGCCGTGGCGATGGTGGTCGCTCGGCGGAGTGCTCGGCGGCGTGGCCGCGCTCGCCAGCGTCCGGAGGCTGGCGGCCGTATGAGGCGTGCGTGGGTCGTGGCGACGGCCGTCGCGGCGCGCGTCTCCGTTCGTCGCGAGCAGCCACGCTGCGCCGCTCGCCGGTGCCCGCCCCTCGTCCGACCCCGCCCTGGCCCTCGCCGCGCTCGATCGCAAGATCGCCGATCTGGACTCGGAGGAGCAGTCCGACAAGCAAGAGCTCGGCCGCCTCGGCGGCGAGATCGCGTCGGCCGCGCGCGCGCGTCATCACACGCGGAAGGGCGTTCTACAAGCTGACGCGGGCGGGCCTGCTGCCGCTGGGCGGCGGCTTCGACGCCCTGGTCACGCACGCGATGCACGTCGAGCGCGCCCGCAGCGCTGCTGGTCGCGAACGTCGACGAAGACGCGCGGCTGCACGGCGCGCCGGCGACCTCGCCCACGAGCTCGAGCGCGTGGCCCGCGACCGTGTGGCCCTCGCGAGCCAGCGCACCGCGATGGACGCCGCGCGGCTGGCGATGGACGACGAAGTGCGCCGTCAGGCCGCGTTCGACAAGGCCTTCGAGACGTCGACCGCCACGGGATCCGACTACGTCGCGGTCTACGGCGGCACGGCCGTCGCGGCGCCCGAGGTACTCCCGGGCGCCTTCTCCGCCGCGCGCGGGCGCCTGCTCTTCCCCGTCGTCGGCCGCGCCGAGGCGCACCCCGCGCACCGCGAGGGCACCGACGGCCCCGGCCTCGAGATTCACGCCGCCGTCGGCTCCGTCGTCCGCGCCGTCTTCGCCGGCCGGGTCGCGTTCGCCGACCGCTACGGGCCGTACGGCCGCATCGTCATCCTCGACCACGGCGACCACTACTACACGGTGAGCGGCGACCTCGATGAGATCGACGTGAAGATCGGCCAAGAGGTCGGCGCGGGCGAGCGCCTCGGCACCGTCGGCGACGATGGCCAGGGCGCGATGCTGTACTTCGAAGTGCGACACGGGTCGCAGACGGTGCAGCCGGGGGCGTGGCTCGGGCTGTAGTCCCTCGACTGGCGCGCTGCCCTAGAGCGGCAAGAACACGTGAAACTCGGTGCCCACGCCGACCCGGTGTGCACGTTCACCCGGCCGTTGTGCGCGGCGATGATGTGCTGGACGATTGACAGCCCCAGGCCGAAGCCCCCGCGGTCGCGCGCCGAGTGCCCCTGGCGGTACGGATTGAAGACGTACGGACGCTCGGAGGCCGGGATGCCGGGCCCCGTGTCCGTGACGGTGACGACCACGAAGCGCAGCCCCGCCTCGACACCCTCGCCGTCCTCGAGATGCACGTCGACGCGTACGCGGCCGCCCGCGGGAGTGAACTTGATCGCGTTGTCGATGAGGTTCGAGAAGGCGCGATCGAGTTCGCGCTCGTCGCCGCGCAGCCTGACCGGACCTTCAGGAGGGCGGTACTCGAGGTCGACCTTCTTCGCGGCGGCCAGGTGCCGCGACGCAGAGACGACAGCCGCGAGGGCGACGGGGAGGTCCACGTCGACGGGCGCGGCGGCCGGGATGGTCTGCTCGCTGCGGTAAAGCTCGAGCATCTCGGTGAGGAGGCCGTTGATCTTCTCGAACGCCAGGCGGGCGTCGGTCAGCCCTTCCTCGTCGATCGGAGCGGACAGGACGGCGCCGATCACCGAGAGCGGCGAACGCACGTCGTGAACGAGCGTCGCGGTGACGCGCGCCTTGATGCTGCTGATCTCCGAGAGCCTGGCGTTGGCCTCGACCAGCCGTGCATTCTGCTCGCGCAGCTCGCGCTCGAGGCGGGCCAAGCGCATCTGGCTGCCGACGCGCGCGAGCACTTCCTCGACCTGGAAGGGCTTGCTGATGTAGTCGCGACCGCCGGCGTGAAACGCTTGGACCTTGTGAGCGGCGTCGTCGAAGGCCGTGAGGAACATGATTGGCACGTCGGCGAGCGCCGCGTCGGCGCGGAAGGCCGCGCACGTGGCGTATCCGTCCATGCCCGGCATCGCCACGTCGAGCAGCACGCAGTCGGGCACGGCGGACCGCGCGGCTTCGATGGCGCGCTCGCCCGAGCTCACGGCCCGCACCTTGTACCCCGCCTCGGTGAGCAGCTTCGACAGCACCGCCAGGTTCGCGGGCTGATCGTCGACGAGCAGCACGCTGCCGGCTGGATCCGAAGTCGACGTCCCCACCATGGTACTCCCGAGAGCTTATCACCGCGTAGTCGGCACGGCTTACGATGCCCCCGCTGCGCGAAGAGTTGCGATGAGCTCGTCGACGTCGAACGACTCGATCACCGATCGCATCCCTGCGCGCGTGGCGGCGTCGGGAACGTCATCGACCGTGCGCAAGGCCTCGTCGAGCTCGCCGCGCACGAGCTGCTGCACGAGCCGCGCGCGCACGGCAGCGGGGACGGCTGCGGCGAGCTGAGCGCTGCTCGCGGGCGCGACGCGGGGCAGGACGGCGTCGGCGTCGAGGGTCAGGCCCAGGACCGATTCGAGGACCCGGAACACCGTCTCGTCCAGGAACGGCTTGGTGACCAGGTCGTCGAAGCCCGCCGCGACCGCCGCCTCCCGATCGAACTCGATCGCGCTCGCCGTGATCGCGACGGCCCGGGGGCGTGGTAGCCCGCGCTCTGCCGCGCGCGCCCGCAGGCGCGCCAGCGCTTCCACGCCACCGATGCCGGGCATGCGCAGGTCCATCCAGACCACGGAGAACGTCGCGTCCTCGAAGAGCGCGACGGCCTCCTCCCCCGAGGCCGCCTCGACAACCTCGACCCCCAGGCCACGCAGCAGGCGGGCGAGCACGTCACGGTTCGTGGGGCGATCGTCGACGACGAGCATGGGGGCGATCGCGCGGCCCGCGGGCAGGCGCGCGTTCCTGTAGCCGCGCTCGCGCTCCGGGCCAGGAGCGAGCGCGGGTGGCGCCAGGACGGACACGGAGAACTCCGAACCCTCGCCGAGCGTGCTGCGGACGCGGATCTCGCCTCCCATCAACCGCGCGAGCGACTGGCTGATGTAGAGACCCAGGCCGGTCCCCTCGGCCGAGGCGCCTCCGGCGGCGCCCTGGCCGAAGGCCTGGAAGAGGCGCGCCTGCTCCTCGGCGGCGATGCCCGGGCCGGTGTCGCTGACGACCACGAGCAGGCGACCGTCGGCATGCTCGATGCGGGCGTGCACGTGCCCACGCGCGGTGAACTTGACCGCATTGCCGAGCAAGTTCACGAGCACCTGGCCGAGCTTCCGATCGTCGGCCTCGAGGTACGAAGGGACCGCGGGCGTAGCCGTGAGCTCGAGATCGAGCCCCTTGGCGCGGGCGGCAGGCGAGACGATGTCCTCGATGCCGCGGATCAGGTCCAAAGGCGAGAAGACGCGCGGGCGCAGGGTCAACGCGCCGGCCTCGATCTTGGCGACGGACAGGACGTCGTCGATGAGGTCGAGCAGGTGGCTGCCCGCCTTCATGATGCGGCCGAGCTCCGCGACCTCTTCGCCCGATCGCGCGCCCGCGCGCATGAGGAGCTGCGTGTAGCCGAGGATGACGTTGAGCGGCGTGCGCAGCTCGTGGCTCATGCTGCTGAGGAAGACCGACTTGGCGGCGTTGGCCGCGCGGGCCTCGCGCTCCGAAGCCTCGAGGGCCGCCGCCTGGGCGGCGACGGCGCGGCGCGTGTCGTCGAGGTTGATGATCATGCGGTCGATGTTGCCGGCCATGCGCGCCAGCTCGTCGGTGCCGGCGAGGCCGACTCGCCGCGACAGATCCCCTCCCGCCGCGGCGCGGACGACCGGCTCGATGGCCTGAAGCGACGAGACGAGCCGACGCGCGGAGAGCACGCCGATGGCCAGGGCGAGCACGCCGGCGAGGACGAGCGCCGTCGTCGCCCCCTCACGCGCCGTGCGCAGGTCGTGCTGGGCGACACGAACGAGAGCGTCGGTCTCGCGCAGCTGCACCTCGACGAGCTGGCCCAGCCGCGCGGTGAGGGGATTGATCGCGGGATACATCTCCCCCGTCCGGAACGCCTCGAGGGCCGCGAGGTCCCCGCGCGCCATGAGGTCTCGCGCGGTCTCCACCGCCCGGCGCGCCCTCGCCAGCAGCGGCGCGGTCTCGGCGAGGAGCCGGAGATCCTCGGGCGCGGTGCGGGTCGCCGCGTAGCGCTGCCACTCCGCGTCGATGTCGGCGAGAGCGGCGGTCAGGACGTCCCGACCGTGGGCGGGCGTGAAGCGTCCGGCGGCGACCTTGTGAACGGCGTCGACGACGTCGATGGCGTGGCGGTCGGAGACCGACTTGAGCTCGCGCAGCGGCACCACGCGATCCTCGTAGAGCGCGATCACGCGGCGCTCGAAGCCCGTGAGGCGCGCGTAGCCGAGGGCGGCGACGAGGACGACCGTGGCGGCGACCAGGGCGAGGACCAGCTGCAGGCGCAGCGCGAGGCTCAGCGTGCGTCGCTCCTTGGGCCGCGACCCCATCAGGGACTCCAGGGTACCACCCGAGCGGGCGCGGGCGCGGGCGCGGGCGCGGGCGCGGGCGCGGGCGCGGGCGCGAAGTCCGAGCGCCGCGCGGGTGCGGCGCTCGTCTTCCTTCGTCGTCGGCTAGACGACGTTCTTCACCAGCACCGCCCGGACCCGGTCGAGCTGATCAAGCAACGTCACGTCGATCTCCGCGACGTAGCCACATGCGATCGCGACATCGAGGCATGCCCCGGTCTCGCGTGCCGACCCGAGGGCGTTGCGATACCGCTCCCGTCTCGTGCCTCCGCTGCAGCCGCTACCCTCGGAAACGTTGAGCGCCACGCTGCTGGCCGCCCGCCTCAATTGCCGTGCGAGGTCCCGGTCGTGCGCCTCGATCTGCGCCATCACCGGCCGCAGCCCCCGGAGCACCTCAATCACCGTCTCATAGATTCTCAACATGTTCGTTTCGCCTTTCTGCCTCTCGCTCTCGCGAAGGCTTCCCCCCTGCGGCGCCGCGCGCAGACCGAGTCAAGGATGCAAGCGGGCTCCTGCCCGCGCAGCACCGTCGCCTCCTGGCGACGGCGCGCCAGCGTCCTTGACGCGGTCGAGCACGGCGCCAAGCTCGTCAAGCGAGCGAGCGAACCACCCCCTGGCCCCGCGTCGTCACCCCTGTGAGCGCTCGCTCGGCTTCACAAGCGTACCGTCGTGCTCGGGCGCCTCAAGGCCGCTGCGCGCCGCCGCCAGGAGGCGGCGGTGCTTCGCGGGAAGCCCGCTCGCAGCCTTGACCCGCCCTCCGCCCGACGGGGAGGCGCGGGGCGCGCCTCGCGCACGGTGCGTGAGGGCGAGACAGGAGACACGACAATGCTCAGAATCTACGACGACATGCTCGACGCGGTGCGGGCGATGCGGGGGATGGTCGCGGCCATCGAGAAGCGCGACCCGGACCTCGCGCGGCAGCTGCGGCGCGCGGCCAGCAGCGTGGTGCTCAACCTCGCCGAGGGCAGCGGCTCGTTCGGACGCGTGCGCACCGTGCGGTATCGCACGGCTCTCGGGTCGGCCAGGGAAACCCTCGCGTGCCTCGGCGTCGCCGAGGCGTTCGGCTACGTCGCGACCGTGCCCACCGGCGTGCTCGACACCATGAACCGCGTCGTCGGCACCCTCGTCCGCGTGGCGGCCTAGTCGAAGCGTGCGGCTCGCAGGCCCATGTGCGAGGCTTGCTCGCTCGCGTGCGGGGCCTGCATGCGCGTCTGCGAGGCCGACAGACGCGTGCGCAAGCGCGACAAACACGCCTGCAAGCGATGCAGATGCGTCTGCACGGCTCGCGCTCGCCCGAGCACCAGGAACACGGGCCCAAACAGTCGTGGCTGGTCGATGAACGCGAAAATCGACCGAGCCGATGCTCTTTTTTTCCCGAATCGTCCCTCCTCCGGAACTTTATTAAGTGAGGGCATTGAAACGCTGGGCGTGGTGCCCGGCCAGGTGCCCTCGTCATTCGAAACGAAGGAAAACAGGAGAAGAAACATGTCCACTGCAATCGTTTCAGCCGCTCGAAGCAAGTCCACCAAGGCGTCCCTCGTGGAGGATCTGATCACGGGGACGAACAAGCACTACCCGAGCTCGAGCCAGGTGCTCACGTTCGGGGGTGCGACGCACACGGTCGCCGCGTTGACGCAGCTCTTTCAGAGCTTCGTCGACCTCCGGGAGGCCGTGATTGCGTCTCAGGCCACGACCAAGGCCAAGGTCGCGGCCGAGCGTGCCCAGGCGCCGTCCCTGCTCGCCGTCATCGACGAGTTCGTGGCGTTCGTGAGGGTCACGTTTGGTAGTCAGCCCGATGTTCTCGCCGACTTCGGCCTCGCGCCCCCCAAGGCGCGGACGCCGCTGACGGCGGAGCAGAAGGCTGTCGCCGCCGCGAAGGGCAAGGCCACCCGCGCCGCGCGTCACACGGCGGGCAAGAACCGAGCCTGCCGTGCAATAACAGGGGTGGAAGAGAATAGAGGCGCAGAGATCCACCTGCGCCGTGTGGTCACCTTCGCCGCCTCCCCTCCCTCCGATGACCGACGGAACGGCAACTCGTCAAGGCCCCGCTCGGCGGAGCGCAATCTCCCCCAGCCTCAGCGCCTCGAGCGCCGGACGGATACGCGACGCGTCGCCGACGACGACGAGGCGCCGCGATTCGCTCGTGAGGTACTTCGCGGCGACACGCTGCACGTCTTCGGGCCGCACGCTCGCCGGTGCGAGAAGCCGCGCGCGGAGTCGATCGATGGGGTCGCGGTGGACGACTGGGCCTGTCAGGGCGGCCACGACGTCGTCGGATGTCTCGAACGACTGCCAGACGTTTGGCACCCCGGACTCGAGGGGCTGGGTGCGCACCCGCTCGATCTCCGCGAGCGACTCGCGCAGGGCGTCGGCCGTGGCGTCGCGCTCGATCGACGTGGTGACGAGGAACTCGCTCGCCCCGACGCGCGGGACCAGGACGGCGTGCACCCCGTACGTCTCGCTGCGCTCGACGCGCAAGAGCTTTCCGAGCCTCCCGAGGGCGCCCTGCGCGAGGGTCGCGGCCAGCGCCCGCAACGCGGGGATGTCTTCGCTGTCGCGATCCGCGACCAGCCATCCGAGACTCACGGCGCACTGCGGCGCCTCCCCCTGGTCCACGAGCACCAGGCGCGGCCCCGCCGTGGTGACAGGAGAAGTGAGCGCCGGCAGAGCGGGCGGCGCGACACCGGACCAGTCGTCGAACAGCCGCCGCAGCATGCCCAGCGTCGCCCCGTCGTCGATGTCCCCGGCGACGATGAACGACGTCAGCGATGGCACGCCGGCGGCCTGCCAGAAGCGCTCGAGATCGACGCGGCCAACCCGGCGAATGGCGTCCTCGTTGCCCTCCGCGGGCTCGTGGTACGGGTGGCCGGGCGGGTAGAGGATGGAGGCGAGCTGCGACGCGGCGATGCGCTGCGGGCGCGCCGTCCGGTGCGCCAGGTCGGCCAGCGACCGGGACTTCACGACCTCGATCCGCTCGTCGGGGAACGTCGGGCCGCGAAGCACGTCGGCGACGAGATCGAGCGCGGCGCGCAGGTTCGGGGCCGGAACCTTCACGTCGACCGTGACGGCGTCGTAGGAGGCGGCGGTCGTCGCCGTCGCGCCCATCTCGGCGAATCGTTGATAGATGGCGACGTTGGAGCTCCACTTCGTCCCCTCGAGCAACCCCGAGGCAGCCAGCGAGGCGACGCCGGGGGGCGCGCCAGTGGCTCCTCGACCCACAATCACGCGGACGGTGGCGATGGGAAGCGTGTGGCGTTCGACCGTGAAGACGCGCATTCCGTTCGCGAGCGTCGTGGCGCGAACCGCCGGCAGGTCGAACGGAAGCGACGGCGTGAGGCCGGGACGGGTCGCGGGAAAGGCGTCCGCCGGCGTGGACGATGGCGCTCCGGCCGGGGCTGGCCACGGGGGATGGGGCGCCCGGGCGACGCTCCACGAGCCGAAGCGCGCGCTCTCTTCGCAGCCGAGAGCGACCACGAGCGAGACCGCGAGCGCCACCCGCTTCATCGGGGCCCCACGACGCGCCCGGCGCGCGGCGCGTCCGCGCGTGGCAAGACGAAGACGACCACGCGACGATCGAACGGGAGAAGATCGAAGTACGCCTTCCGCACGTCCTCGACGATGACCGCGCTCCTCGCTGCGAACTCGCGGTTCGCGTAGTCGGGCGTCCCGGCGTCGTCGTTGTAGCCCTGGAGGAGATCGGCACGCGTGGCGAAGCGCTCCGCCGAGTAGAGGCGCGTCGTCAGAAGCTGTGCGCGGCCGATGGCGAACCGAACCCGGTCATAACGCGCGTGCAGCGCCCGCATGTGGTCAAGGCGCTGGTCGAAGGCTGCGAGCATGGCTTCGGGCGCGACGTTCGGCAAAGGGTCGAGCAAGACCTCGAAGACGCTGGCCAGGTGTCCCTGGAGCACCGTAGCGGAGACCCTCGACGCGAACTTCTCCCGCTCCACCAGCTCCCCGCTCAAGTATCCGGCGAGCGCGGGCGCGCCCACCTCGAGCTCCGTGTTCCCCGGCGCGAAGCGCGGCACGATGGGCCACGCGACGACGACGCGGGGGCTCGGCACGTTGGCTTCGACGGTCAGACGCTTCTCGCCTTGCAACGTCGACGGCATGACGTCGGGGCGCTCAGGCACCTTGAGACCAGGTCCAACGGGACGCAGCACACGCGCGACAATCTCTGTGGCCCGCGCGGGGTCGAAGTCGCCGACGAGCGCGAGCGTGCAGTTGCCCGGCGTGTACCAGGTGCGAAAGAACCCCCGAGCCTCGTCGAGCGTGACCGCCCCGAGCTGCGCCGCGTCGCCGATGGGCGGGTGGTGGTACGGGTGCGGCTCCGGAAAGAGCTCGGCCCACTCGTAGGACGACACGAGGCCATACGGCTCTTGCTCGAGGCGCTCGTGCTCTTCGCTCTCGACGATCTTGCGCTCGCCATCGAGGTCTCCCTGGCCGATGTCGTCCAGCCCGGCCGCCAGTCGGTTGCCCTCGATCCAGACGGCGAGCTCGAGGCGATCGGACGGCACGCTCTCGAAGAACCACGTGCAATCGCGCGACGTGCGCGCATTGAACTCGCGCGCGCCGACGTCGGCGAGAGCGCTCTGCACGCCCTCGGGTACGCGGCGCGAAGGCGCGAACGCAAGGTGCTCGACGAGGTGCGCGAGCCCCGCCCGCCCGCGCGGCTCGTCCTTCGACCCGACGTGGCACGTGAGGTTGACCGCGACGATGGGCGCGCTGCGGTCCGCCTGCACCATCACCTCGAGCCCGTTGTCGAGCCGGTACCGCTGCGTGGAGAAGGGCAGCCCTGTGGGAAGCGGGAAATCGAGCACGTAGGGCGAGACGCGTGGCACGCACCCCGCCGCGACGAACAGCGCCGCGAACCACGGCACCGCGTGTGTCCAGAGCCCCCGCACGCCCCCGAGAATACCGCGGACGGAGGTCTAGTCGCGACCGCCGAAGCCGTTGGTCCCGGCGGGCTTTGCAATCGATGGCTTGCGTGGAGGGGCGGGATGGGGCGGGGCGTTGTGGGGGGTTGCGGGCGCGGGCGCGGTCGTGGTCGGGGTCGCGGTCGTGGTCGCGGACTCGGGCGCGAGCGCGGACTCGGGCGCGGGCGCGGGCGCAGGCGCGGGCGCAGGCGCGGGCGCAGGCGCAGGCGCAGGCGCAGGCGCCGCCGCCGACACCGCCACTGACGCCGGGGCGGACGGGCCCCCCTTCCCCCTCGTCCCCACCACGATCAACACCGACGCAATCACCAGCACCAGCGTCCCACCCGCGAGCGCGAGCGGGACGATCGGCATGCGCCGGGACGAGCGCGCGGACGAGGCCGTGCCGAACGAGGCGCTCGTCTTCGACGCAATCCCCGAGACGGCGGCGGCAACGGGCAGGCTCGACGAAGGGGGAGCGGCCGGCACGTTCGAGCCTCTTCCCCCGAGCACGCGAGCGATGCGATCCGCCGCGGCGCGCGCGTCGGGCGCACCGAAGGGCGCCAAGGCCTGCGCGAGCGCCGCGACGTCGGGGAATCGCGCGGTCGCCTCCTTCTCGAGACACCGCATGATCACGGCCTCGAGCGCGGGCGATACGCCCGGCTTTCGTCCGCGAAGCGGCGCGGGCGGGTCCGCGAGAATGCGCGCGCAGATCTCCGGAAGAGTCTCGCCGCCAAAGGGCGACGCCCCCGCCAGCATCTCGTAGATGATGACCCCCATCGACCAGATGTCGGCGCGTCGGTCGACGTTCTTGGTCGATCGCATCTGCTCGGGCGCCATGTAAAGGGGCGACCCCATGAGCGCCTGCGTGTTCGTCATCCCGCCGTCCGCCGCCCCGCCGATGGGCGACATCTTCGAGATGCCGAAGTCGAGCAGCTTCACCCTCACCGACCCGTCCGACCGGCGCGCGAGAAACAGGTTCGCCGGCTTCAGGTCGCGGTGGATGATCCCCGCGGCGTGGGCCTCGGCCAGGCCTTCGCAGGCCTGCATGGCGTAGTCGACGGCGAGGTCCACCGGGAGCGAGCGCTCCCCACTGATGAGCGAGTCCAGGTCTTGCCCCTCGAGGTACTCCATCACCAGGTACGGCGCGCCGCTCTCCAGGGTCCCCACGTCGGACACGCGCGCGACGTGCTCGCTCTGGATCCGCGCCGCCGCGCGCGCTTCTCGAAGGAACCGGCCGACCGCCTCGGGGCTGTCGCTCGCGTGCGTCGTGTGCATGAACTTCAGGGCGACGCGCTGGTCGAGCTGCAGGTGCGTCGCCAGGACCACCCACCCCATGCCTCCCTCGCCGAGCAGCCGCTCGACCCTGTACTTCCCGACGAGCACGCTGCCCGGGGGGAAGGGCATCGACGATGCCGGAGCGGACGCCGGCCCGTTCGTCACTGACACGTCTCCAGGGCGATGCCCCCGTCCAGGACGGGAACGAGCTCCGGCTGGATCGAGCTCTCGCATTCGTACGGGTAGCAACACGGAGTCGCGCTGACTCCGCTTCCGCAGCTGGCGCCTTGCTGTAGGCACGAGCTGACGCACGTCGCGCCGAAGGTCCCATCGGTGGCACATGCCTGCGAGCAGCAATCGGCCGCGCTCGTGCAAGACGCGCCGAGGGCACCGCACGAGCCGCTGTCTCGGGGCGGACCCGTGTCAGGCCCCGAGTCCGGAGGGCCCGTCTCGGGGCAGCACTGAGAGGCCGACTGGCCACAGTTGTCGATGCAGCTCCCGGAGCACCCGCTGGGCACGCAGCACACGTCCCCCGAAGTGCAGATGGCGCCCGACGCGGTGCAGCTGCAGGGCTTCGACACGCCGCAGGTATCCGCCACCGAGACGTTGCACTGGTTGCCGCAGTTGCTCGCGGGCGTGCAGCACATGGCGGTGGTCGCGTTGCATTCCTCGCCGTTCGGGCACCCGGCCGTGCACTGGACCTGCTGGCCGCAGTTGTTGGTGACCGTCTCCCCGCCGCAGAGCCCGGCGCAAGCCGCGTTCGTCGGCGTGCAGCACGCGTTCTCGTAGCATGCTTCCCCGCTCGGGCAGATCGTCGACGGGCAGGACGTCGACTGGCCGCAGTTGTTGGTGACGGTGACGTTGCACTGGTTGCCGCACGCCCCGGCGTTGTTCGGGGCGCAGCACGTGCCGTCCATGAGGCACACCTGGCCGCTCGGGCAGCTCGGCGAGCTTGCCACGCCGCAGTTCACCGTGAGGCCGCAGTTGTTGGTCACCTGACCACATTGCAGGTTGCCGCACGCCTGCTGGTCGCTCTCCGGCGAGCAGCCGCAGACGTTGCTCGTGCACGTGCCGCCATCGCAGGTGCCGCAGTCGATCGGCGATCCGCAGTTGTCCGTGGTGGTCCCGCAGCGGCCGCTGCACCAGCCCGACTGCGACTGGCAAACGCACACGTTCTGGGCGCTGCAGGTGTCTCCCTTCGGGCAGTCCGTGGGGCAGACGCGCGTCTGGTCGCAGTTGTCGGGACCGGTGCCGCAATGGGTGTTGCACCAGCTCGGATCGGACGAGCAGCCGTCGCCCGCGTCGCCGGCGTCCCCCGTCGCCGCGTCGGCGTCGGTCGAGCCGTCGCTGCCGGTCGCCGCGTCATCGCCGGTGTCGCCTCCGGAGCCCGCGTCGACGGGCGCCACGACGTCGCCGCCCGAGCCGTCCGGCGAGCCCACCGAGCCGCCTTCGCCGGTCAGCGCGTCGGCCGCGCTCGTGTCCGACGAGGCGTCCTCTATAGGGTGTCCCGGGTCGATCCCGAGGATGCTGCCGCACGCCAGCGGCGACGCGCAAACCAGCGCCGCGAGCGCCAGGCGCCCGAAAAGCAAGCGAAGCCCCATCCTCTCAACCGTACATCCCGGCCGGGGCAACGGCAATTCAGCCCCGGACGCGGGCCACGATGGCCATCACCTCGTCGTCGGTCAGGATGTGCCTCGGTACCCTTCGCGACCTCGAGGATGGCCGCCGACGAGATCCTCGCTCGGCTCGATGCCGCGCTCGCGAAGCCAGTAGTGCACGTTCGACGCGCCGCTCATGAAGCCGATGCCGATCTCCTGCTTTCGCCCGAACATTCCGGCGGGGACGCCGCTGTAGATGCGGTCGGCCAGCCAGGCGTCGCCCTTCTGCATCGCCTTGATGATCGCGGCGGCGTGCACGCCCGTCGCCGTGCGGAACGCGTCGCGTGCCGACGAGCGGGTAGTTGACGGGGATCGTCCCAGCCGCACGGCCTTCGCGACCGTCTCGCAGTACTCGACGAGCTTCGTCAGATCGCGCTCGGGCCGAGCTGCCCGAGGAGCTGCAGGTTGAGGAGGATGAGCTCCATCGGCGCGTTGCCGACGCGCTCGCCGATGCCGAGCGCCGTGCCGTGCACGCGGTCGGCGCCGAACTCGAGCGCCCAGAGGGCGTTCTCGAGCGCGAGACCGCGGTCGTTGTGGCCGTGCCAGTCGATCCCGATCTGCTCGCGCCCGTGCCGGCGATGACGCTCCGCGTGAACTGGATGAGGTTGCGCACGCCGTCGGGCGTGGCGTGGCCGACCGTGTCCGACAGGCAGAGGCGCGTCGCGCCGTGATCGATCGCCGCGTCGAAAGAGCGTCGTGAGCACGTCGGGCCGCGAGCGCGTCGTGTCCTCGGTGACGTAGGCGACGGGCAGCCCGGCCTTGACGGCGACGTCGATGGCCTCGGCGCTGCGCTTGGCGATGAGCGTGCACGTCCCACTGCTCGACGTACTGGCGGATGGGGCTCGACCCGATGAACGCGTAGACCTCGAGCGGCAGGCCGGCGCGTCTGGCTGATCTCGATCATCGGCGTGATGTCGCTCGACGACCGTGCGCCCGGCGCGCGGCGATCGCGATCTTCATCTTGCAGTCGACGACCTCCTTGCAGATGCGAAGCACGTCCTCGAACGCGCGCTTGCTCGCTGCCGGGCAGGCCGAGGTCGGCCTCGTCGATGCCGAGGTCGTTCATCAGGTGCAGGATGCGAAGCTTGTCTTCGATCGTCGGGTCCTCGACGCACGGGTTCTGCAGCCCGTCGCGCAGCGTCTCGTCGAACAGCGTGAACCCGGCCGGCAGCGGCCGGCCCCTTCCGGTTCACCTCGTTCCAGTCGAACGTGAGCGCGTCTTGGTTCGTCACAAGAGAAGCTTGCGCCCTAGAAGTACAAAGTCATCCCGCCGGTCAGCAGAGCGCCCGCGGACGTATTGGTCGAGCGGCCGTACTGGTCGGTGAATTCGGGCTGCGCCTGGGCGGCCCCGTCGGTGCGGCTCCTGATGAATCCGCGGAGGTCCACGTCGAGCGCCAGGCTGCGGCTGAGGCGGAGCTCGAGGCCGGCGCCTGCCTGGCCGCCGAAGTACGAATAGTTGGCGTTGGGCGGGCCCGTCGGCGCGTCGTTCTGCACGTTCGCCGCAGACCAGCCGAACCCCGCCAGAAGGTAGAGCTGAGCGCGCGAGCGCGGATTCAGAAACACCAGGCCGTTGAGGGTGAAGGCCGTCTCGCTCCGGTGGTCGCCCTGGTAGTCGGTGCCGCCGAGGAAGTCGAAGCCGGCCTCGAAGCCGAAGCTGCGCGTCGGCTTGTAGCGCAGACCCACCCCGGCGCCGCCCATCCCGGCGTCGCCCGCCGTGCCGCGGCCGATCATCGCCCCTTCGAGGCGCGCGTTGAGCCCCCATTCGCGCGGCGGGGAAATGGGGCCGGGCCGCGTCGGCGCGTATTCGTACGGGGGAGGCATCTCGGGGCGCCACATCTCGGCCGGAGCGGGAGGCTGGTAGACGACCACCGGGGGCGGCGGGGGAGGAGGACCGGGCGGCCCCGGCGGATGCGGGCGCACCCTGGGAGTCAGCAGCCGCTGCGGCGGTGGGGGTGGGGGCGGCGGCTCGTCCGCGTCGGGCAGGGGCTGGAGCGGCTGGACGGCCTGGCCCGCGGGAGTCGCCTGTTGCTGGGGAGCCTCCGCGCAAAACCAGCTCCCCGGGGGGCAAGAGGTGGGACTCGACCCTGCCGGCGCCGACTGCGCCGCGGCGGTTGCCGGCACCGCAAGCGCCAGAACCAGTACCGTCGGATACAGCAGGGACTTCGTCATGACGCGTGGATTCCTTCTGCGGCGAAGAGACGCCAAAGCTTCCTCTACCGCTGCAACCGAAGTGCCACGAAGCTTGGCCCCGGGCAGGCGCAAAATCAACGCGGCGCGTAGGACATCGGCCGCAGCCTGTCGCCGGCCGTTCACGCGCCGTAGGTAAACGGGTAGGAAGTGCGCCATGCCCGTCGTGCGGCTCAAGGCAGGCCACGTTCAGCCCATCTGGGCGGGGCATCCGTGGGTTTACGCCCAGGCGGTCGATCGCGTGGAGGGGGGTGCGATGGCGGGCGATGAAGTGAGCGTCGTCGACCCGCGGGGGAATCTCCTGGGAAGGGGTTTCTATTCACCGGGATCGGCGATCCCGGTGCGCATCATGGTGCGCGACGGGACGACGCGCCTCGATTCGTCGTTCTTCCGGATGCGCGTCGAGCAAGCCATAGAACACCGGGCGACGATCGGCTTGCCCAGCGAGCAGACCAGCGGCTTCCGGCAAGCTCATGCCGAAGGGGACGGGATTCCGGGGCTCATCGTCGACCGGCTGGGCGACGCCCTCTCCGTCCAGCTCGCCACCATCGGGATGAAGCAGCGCGAGGCCCTCGTGCACGAAGCGCTCACGACGGTCATCGCGCCGCGCGCGATCGTGGACCGGACGAGCGCGCAGATCGCCAAGGCCGAGGGGTTCGAGCCCTCCGCCGGCGTCGTCCGCGGCGACGAGATACGAGCGTTCGAGTTCATCGAGCGGGGCCTGCGGTTCCGGGTACCGCTCGAGCTCGGTCAGAAGACGGGGTTCTACTTCGACCAGCGCTCGCTCCGTGCGCGCGTCGAGCAGCTGGCTCACGGCAAGCGTGTCCTCGACGCCTACTCCTTCGTCGGCGCGTTCGCGATCGCCGCCGCGCGAGGGGGTGCGCGCGAGGTGGTCGCCGTGGACGAGAGCGCGCTCGCGGTCGAGGTCGGCGCCGAATGCGCCGCGATGAACGGCGTGGGAGACCGCGTGAAGTTCATCAAGGGGGACGCGCGGCAAGCGCGCTCGCGGACGCCAGGGGCGACTTCGACATGGTCGTCGTCGATCCGCCGCGGCTCGCCCCCACGCGAGGCGCCCGCGAGCAGGCGCTCGTGGCGTACGCCAAGCTCGCCGAAAACGCGTGCCGCGCCACTCGCCCGGGCGGCCTGCTCGTCGTGTGCTCGTGCTCGGCGGCGGTCGATCTCGCCGCCCTCACGCGCGCGCTCGCAACCGGCGCCACGCAAGGTCAATACCGACGCGACCGTGCTCGAGCGGTGGTTCCAGGGAGCCGATCACCCGGTCCCGGCGGCCTTCGGCGAAGGCCTGTACCTCAAGGCCCTCATCGCGCGCGTCGACGCGCGGAACTAGTGGAGCGCCGTCGAGATGCGATCAATGGTTGCTGTCATCCTAGGATGGAGCGGAGCGAAGGACCCCACGGCCCCAACGGATCCTCGGCCGATGTGGGGTCCTTCGGCCTTCGGCCTCAGGATGACAGCAACGGGGAGCGTTGACCGCATCTCGACAGCGCTGCACTAGTTAGACCCATGAAGCCCCTCTCCGCCCTCTCGCCCGATGATGCAGAGAGGTTGCGGGGCGTGCTGTTCGATCTCGACGACACGCTTCTCTCCCACGGGGTCCTCGAGCTCGCCGCCTACGAAGCGCTGTGGAGGCTGCACGAGGCGGGGCTCGCGCTCGTGGCCGTGACGGGCCGGCCCGGCGGGTGGGCCGAGGTCCTCGTGCGCCAGTGGCCGCTCGCGGGGTGCGTCGCCGAGAACGGCGCCATCTATGTGGTTCGCCGCGGTCGAGGGGTCGTGCGACACGACGGGTGCGACGTGGACGAGCGCCGCGTCCGGCGCGAGCGGCTCGCGAGTCTGGTCGATCGCGTGAAGGGGGCCGTGCCCGAGGCGACGCTCACCGACGACGCCGGCGCGCGCGTGAGCGACGTCACCTGGGACGTGGGTGAGCGCGTCACGTTGCCCGAAGACCGCGTGCGCGCGATCGTGCACGAGATCGAGCGCGCGGGAGCCCGCTGGTCGCGGTCGAGCGTGCACCTGCACGCGACGTTCGACGCGGACGACAAGGCGAGCGGGGCGCTGCGCTTCTGCGCGCGTGAGCTCGGCGAGGACGCAGGGCGCCGCGGTCGCGAGCTTCGCGTTCGTCGGCGACAGCGGCAACGACGCCCCGTGCTTCGCGTCGCTCCGGATGACGTTCGGCGTGGCCAACGTGCGCGCGGCGCTGGCGCGCATCGAGCGTGCCGCCGCGCTACGTGGCGAGCCGCGACATGGGGCAGGGGTTCGCCGAGATCGCGCGCGAGATCCTCGCCAAACGGTGTGCTAAGCTCTCCTGTCGCATGTCCTCGAACTCGGAGCTCGTCACACTCGCGCACCAGCGCCTCTATCCCAACTACCGGCCTGCGCCGCTCGCGCTCGTGCGCGGGCGCGGGTGCGAGCTCTTCGACGCCGACGGGCGCCGCTTGCTCGACCTTTGCGCCGGCGTCGCCGTGTGCTCGGTCGGGCACGCGCACCCCACGCTGACGCGCGCCATCGCCGAGCAGGCGGCGAGGCTGATGCACGTCTCCAACTACTTCTACAACGAGCCGAACATCCGCCTCGCGGACGAGCTGTGCCGCCGCACGGGGTTCGAGCGCGCCTTCTTCTGCAACTCGGGCACCGAGGCAAACGAAGCGCTGCTCAAGCTCGCGCGCCACCACTTCTTCGCCAAGGGGAAGAAGGAGCGCGTGCGCGTCGTCGCGTTCGAAAACGCATTTCACGGGCGGAGCCTCGGCGCGCTGTCGATGACCGGCACGCCGAAGTACCGCGAGGGCTTCGGCCCGCTCGGCCCGGTGACCCACGTGCCGTACGGCGACGCGGACGCCGTCGAGCGCGCGATGGGCACCGACGTCTGCGCCATCATCGTCGAGCCGCTGCAGGGCGAGGGGGGCGTCGTCCCCGCGCCGCCCGGGTTTCTCGCGAAGCTGCGCGCCATCGCAGACCGGCACGGCGCGCTCCTCCTCGTCGGACGAAGTGCAGACGGGCATCGGTCGGCTCGGGCGGTTCCTCGGCATCGACGGCACCGGGCGCGCGGCCGGACGCAATCGCGCTCGCCAAGGGCCTCGGCGGCGGCTTTCCGATCGGCGCCATGCTCACGACCGAGGAGCTCGCCGGCGCGCTGCCGGCGGGCACGCACGGGTCCACGTTCGGCGGCAACGCTCTCGCGTCCGCGGCGGCCCTGGCGGTTCTGCGGATCATCGACGAGGAGAACCTCGTCGAGGGAGCGCGCTTCGAAGGGCGAGGCGCTCGGCGAGATGCTCCAGAAGCTCGTGCACGAGCTGCCGGATGCGTGCGTCGCCGCGCGCGGACGAGGGGTTGCTCCGAGGCCTGGTGCTCCGGCAAGGCTTCGTGGCGCGCGATCGTGCTGCCGCGGATCCAGGACGCGGGCGTGCTTCTCATCGCCGCGGGCGAGCGCGTTCTTCGATTCTCGCCGCCGCTGGTCGTCACGCTGGGCGAGCTCGAGGACGGCGTTCGCGCCCTTCGAGGGGTGCTCGCCGCGCTCCAGCCCCCCACCCGGGCGCCTGAACGCGTCTTCAGCGCCGAGGCCGGCCGACCTTGACACGGCGCGTCTCCCTGCGGGACCAATGGGTCCGAGTTCCGCATGGCGAACGCGCACTTCCCCCACGCGCCCGTCGTTGAACCGGCTGCCTCGCCGCGTTCGGCGGTGGCGAGCGACGCTCCGGCCTGTCCGGGCTGTGGAGAACGTGTGGATCCCCTGAGGGCCGGCCACGTGGCAGTCCTCGAGGGTCGCTTCCGTTACTTCTGCCACGCCGAGTGCAAGCATGCGTACCTCCGAGCGGAGGGCAGGCCTCAAGAAGAAGACGTCGCGACCGCGAAGCCCCCCGAGGTCGCCCTCATCAACGACCGCGTGAACGGCCACGCACCGAAGAGCCGGCCGGGCACCAACGGCCACGCCCCCATGGGAAATCGCGCTCCGATCATCGCGCGCCCCGAAGCCGCACCGGTCCCGGAGCGACGTGTCCCCGAGCGGGCCGAGCGGACCGATCCGCTTCTGTCGCAGCGGACGACGCTCTCTTCGGACGTGCGACCCGCACGCCGCGACGCGCGCGCGGATGCGCGATGGGCCTCCTCGCTCCCGGTCATCGAAGCAGCGGGGATCGCGATGGGTGCCCTCGTGCCGGCGATCGAGCTTCTGGGCGCGGTGGCAGACGCCGCGCAGGTTCCCCTGGTCGTCGGCTCCCTCTTGGCCCTGATGCTTCGCGTGGGGCTGGTGAGGCGCGACCCGGCAGACCCTCATTCCGCCGTGGTGCTCGCCCCCGCGGCGGGCGCCGTGGCCGCCGCGTGCTGGGCGCGGGCGATCCACGACCCGCGGGCCGTCGCGGTCGCCGTGCTCGCGGGACTCGGCGTGCGCCGTGGCGATCGTCGTCGAGATGCTCGTCGCGCGGGCACGGGCTCGCGTCCTCGTGGCGCGTGAACGCATCGAGCGGGCCCTCGACGTCCGCGTGCGCGTCATCCACGGCGACGACACGATCGCGCTCCCCGCGTCGGAGATCCGGCCAGGCGAGCAGGTGGTCGTGGAGGCCGGAGAGCTCATCGGGGTGGACGCCATCGTCACGGCGGGAGAAGCGCGCGTCGTGCCCGTGGCTCGACGCCCCCGGCGAGGTCGTCCGCGGCGAGGGAGACCCGGTGGTCGCGGGTGCCCGCGTCGTCTCGAGCCGGCTGCGCATGACGACCACCTGGTCCGGCCGCGAGCGCGCGTGGGTGAAGCTCCTCTCGGCGCCGTCGGCGCGGATCGACGTCGCCGCGCCGACCGCCCGCACGCTGCGCCACGTGATCGAGCGTGGCTCGCCGCTCGCCGCGGGACTGGTCGGGCTCGCGGCCTTCGCGGCGAACGCGACGCCGGTCGAGATCCTGGCCGCGATGTCGGCCGGGGCCATGGCGTTCGGCGCGAAGGCCGTGGCGTCCCTCGTCGGGCTTCACTTCGCGCGAGCGCACCTCGAGGCGCTCGCCAGCGGCATCACGTACAAGGACCCGCGAGCCTTCGAGCGGGCGGGCGCGGCGAACGTCGCCGTGCTGAGCGCGCGGGGCACCGTGCTCATGGGCGAGCCGGAGATCGTCGCGATCGACCCGCCGGATCGTCCGGGCGCCTCGCGGATCGGAAGGAGGGAGACGCCGAGGGCGACGACGTGGCGCGGGTTCTCTCGCTCGCCGCGGGGGCCGAGACCGCGTCGACGCACCCGTTCGCCGCAGCGATCCTGCGGGCCGCGAGGACTCGCGGGGTCGCGCGCCGACCACGTCCGCAACGCGACGGTGCACGACGGGCTCGGCGTGACGGCCCTGGCGTCGACGGGCGAGCGGCTCGTCGTCGGCGGGCGCGCGATCATGCTCGAGGAGAAGATCGGCGTCGCCGTCGCCGACGCGCGCATCACCGAGCTCGAAGCCCAGGGCCGCAGCGTCCTGCTCGTGGCGCTCGGAGACCGGCTCGTGGGCCTCGTCGCGCTCCAGGACGGCCTGCGCCCGGGCGCGCGCGCGGCGGTGCAGAGGCTGCTCGACGCGCGCATCGAGCCCGTGCTGATGAGCGGCGAGGCCCGCGACACGTGCGAGACCATCGGGCGCGCGCTGGACATCGAGCACGTGCGCCCCGAGGTGCTCCCCGCGGATCGCGGCACCGAGGTGCGCGCCCTGACGGAGGGCGGCAGCGTCGTCGCGGTGATCGGCCACCCCTCGCGGGACGATGGAGCCCTCGGGGCGGCGGACGTCGCCGTCGCGATGGGTGCCGCGGGGTCGACGCCGGGCGAATGGGCGGTCGCCCTCGCCAGCGACGACGTCCGCGACGCGGCGCAGGCCGTGGCCATCCCGCACGCGACGCGCGAGCGAGTCCGCGCTTCGATCGCCCTCGGCGCCACGCCCGGGATCGTCGCGCTCCTCGCGATTGCGTTCGGCGTGGCGCCGCTCGCGATCGCGCCGCTCGCGGTCCTCGCGGGGGCGGCGGCTGCCGCGGTCCACGCGCGGGAGTCGGCGACGCGCGCTATACCCGCCTGATGGCAGGTGGCGTGGACGTGCGGCCGCACGTCGTCATCATCGGCGGCGGCTTCGGCGGTCTAATCTCGGCCCAGTCGCTGGCCACCGCGCCCGTGCGCGTGACCCTCGTCGACCGGACCAATCACCATACGTTCCAGCCGCTCCTCTACCAGGTGGCGACGGCCGGCCTTTCGACGTCGGAGATCGCCCAACCCATCCGGGCGATCGTCCGAGGCCAGCCCAACGTCACGGTCTTGATGGTCGAGGCCGCCGGCGTCGACCTCGACGCCCGCACGGTTCAACTGACGGACGGCGAAGTCCTCTCGTGGGACTTCCTGATCGTCGCCAGCGGCGTCGAGACGTCGTATTTCGGGCACGACGAGTGGAGCGCCGCCGCACCGGGGCTCAAGTCACTCGGCGATGCCATCGACATCCGCGAGCGCGTCCTCGTCTCCTTCGAGCTCGCCGAGCGGGAGGCGAGCCCGGAGCGGCGCCAGACGCTGCTCACCTTCGTCGTCATCGGGGGCGGCCCCACGGGGGTGGAGCTCGCGGGCGCCCTCGCCGAGCTGGCGAAGTTCGTGCTCGACCGCGACTTCAGGAGGATCGAATCCGTCGTCTGCCGCGGTCCACCTGCTCGAAGCGGGACCGAGGCTCCTGCCGTCGTTCCCCACGGACCTGTCGGAGAGCGCCGTCTCTCAGCTTCACGAGCTCGGCGTCGTGATCCGCACGGGCGCCCGGGTCACGGCCATCGAGCCCGGCTGCGTGATCCTCGGCGACGAGCGGATCGAGTGCTCGATGGTCCTGTGGGCCGCGGGCGTCCACGCCACGCCCCTGACGAAGACGCTCGGCGTGCCTCTCGACAAGATCGGCCGCGTGCTGGTCGAGAACGATCTCAGCGTCCCGGGCCATCCGCGGGCGTTCGTCATCGGCGACGCCGCGCGTCTGGACGGCAAGGACGGAGAGCCGCTGCCCGGCGTGAGCCCGGTCGCCATGCAACAGGCGCGGTCGGTCGGAAAGTCAATCCGCCGCCTCCTCGTCGGCAAGGACGCGCTCGCCTTCGAGTACTTCGACAAGGGGAGCATGGCCACCATCGGACGGCGGAGGGCGGTCGCGATGGTGAACCGGATGCACATGTCCGGGTTCATCGCGTGGATGGCCTGGTTGCTGGTGCATATCTTCTACCTCATCGGATTCAGGAACCGGCTCGTGGTCATGATCACCTGGGCGTGGTCGTATTTCACGTACCGGCGCGGCGCGCGCCTCATCACGCGCCACTCCGAGCGCGGCACGCACGCGCGTGGTAACAATGCTCCCGCGAGAGCGCCGTGGCCATTGCAGCGCGACCCCGATGAACGACCAGCAGCCCGCGACCACCGTGCGTGAGCTCGTCGTGCCGGAGTCGCTCGACGGCGTACGGCTCGACAAGGTGATAACCGAGCTCTTGCCCGAGCTGAGCCGTGCGCGCGTCAAGCGGGCCATCGAGCTCGGCGTCGTCCACGTCAACGGCCGGCGCCAGCCGAAGGGCGGCGTCGTCGCCAGCAAGGACGTCGTCCGGATCGACATCGCGCAGGTCGCGGACGCGCCGGCTGTGGGGACTCCGGGGGCCCCGCTCAAGGTCGTCTTCGAGAGCGCAGAGGTCATCGTCGTGGACAAGCCCGCCGGTCAGCCGACCGCGCCGCTCAAGCCGGGCGAGACGGGCACGCTGGTGAACGCGCTGCTCGGCCGCTTCGCCGAGCTCGTGCCCGACAGCGTGCACGGCTTCGTGGGGCATTCGCCGCGCGAGCCGGGGATCATCCACCGCCTCGACACGGAGACGAGCGGCGTGGTCGTCGCCGCGCGCACGGCCGCTGCATTCGCCACCCTGAAGGCCGCCCTGAAGGAGGGCCGCCTCGACAAGCGCTACCTTCTGCTCTGCGCGGAGCAGGGTCTCCCGGACGAGGGCACGATCGAGTTCCCGCTCGCGAACCATCCGAAGGATCAGCGCCGCGTCCAGGCCTGCATCCACCCGCGCGACGTGATGCGCTACGAGCCGCGACCGGCGTGCACGCGGTACAAGGTCGTGCAGCGTTCCGGCACGTGGGCGCTCGTGGAGGCGAGGGTCGACAAGGCGCTGCGCCACCAGAATCCGCGCCCACTTCAGCGCCATCGAGCACCCCCTGGCGGGGGACGAGCTCTACGGCGGACCCGTCATCCGGGCGCTCGGCCGGCATGCCCTGCACGCCGCTAGCGTCGCTTACGCGGGCGGCGGCGGGATCGACGCGTTCGAGGCCAGCGTGCCCCTCCCCAAGGACATCGCCACGATCCTCGAGGCGGCGCTTTAGCCGTCACCCGCCGGCGCGCTAGGTTAACGGGGCCATGAAGGTCGACCGCGTCTCGCTAGCGCTATGGATCTTGGCTCCCGCGCTCGTGCGTTGCGAGCCGGTCGACGAGGCGCCGCCGCCCGCCGCTCCGCAAGGGATGAATGAGGGCCCTCCGGGCGCTCCCCCGCCCCCGCCCGGGCCTCCGCCCTCGTCCGCGCCGTCCCCGTCGCCCGCGTCCGCCGACGGTGAGCCAGCCTACGCGTCGCCCGAGTACACCATCGGCGAGGACACCGACAGCTACGACGACAACGATCCTTCGGCGCTCAAGGACTTCCACGCGGCGCTCGATCCCAACGGGACCTGGGCGGACGACTCGACGTACGGGACGGTCTGGGTTCCGTCCACCGCGGCGGTCGGAGCCGACTTCACGCCGTACGCGACGGCGGGGCACTGGCTCTACGACACCGACTGGGTCTGGGCGAGCGACTACCCCTGGGGATGGGCGCCGTTTCACTACGGGCGCTGGGTACGGATCGAAGGGCGGGGCTGGGCGTGGATTCCGGGGCGGGCCTACCGCGGCGCGTGGGTCACCTGGGGAGTGAACGACGGATACACGTACCTCGGATGGGCGCCTCTGGGGCCGTCCTTCGTGTGGTTCGGCGGCATGGCAATCGGGTGGGGCGGGTACATCGGGCCGAGCTGGGTTTACTGTCCCCGCGGCGAGGTCTTCTCGCCGGGCGTCGGTGCACGCGTCGTGACGGGGGCCGCCGCGGGGCCCATCGCCGCCGGAATGCACGGCTACGTCACGGCAACGCCCGGGGTCTCCGGCGGGCCCTCGCCGCAGAGGCTCGGATACAACGCGTCGCAGGTTCCCCGGCCGACCGGGTCCGCCGCGGCAGGCGTCGCGCATGCCCAGGCGTTCGCGCGTCCGTCGACGGGGCAGGCGCTGGGCGCCAGCAATCCGTCCCATGTGGCGACACCCGAGGCCAATCGGGCCGCGCTTTCGCACGCGACGCCCGCGACCGCGCGCCCGTCCATCACCGGCATGTCACGCCCGGCCGAAGGATCGGCGCACGCGGCGGCACCCAGCGTCGCCCACAGCTCCGTCAGCCCGCAGGGCGCGGCGGCGGCCCACACGGCGGCCGTGCCGGCGGCTCGCTCCTCGGGCTGGCACGGCGCGACCGGTGGCGGAGGCGGCGGCCATCACAGGTAGGCCCCTGGCGCGCTCCGCTAGAGCAACCGTCTCTCTTATTGAGCGGCGCAACGGCGACAGCAACGCTCGTTGGCACCAGCTCCTACTCGACCTTTTTTTGTTGTGAACCGCAGAGGCGCAGAGGTCGCGGAGAGGTGGATTGAAGACCCTCTGGCCCACCCTCTCTCGCCCTCCGCGCCCTCTGCGCCTCTGCGGTTCACAACCCCCTATCGACCCAACCGACACCCATAGTTGCTTCCCTTTGAAGCGATTCGCGCGGTTGCTCTAGTGAATGAACACGACGCTCCCGCTGAGCGCGGAGCGGACACCGTGCCAGCCGCGGGGGAGCTGCGGCAGCGTCCACTGGAACAACCATTTGGCGTCGGCCGGGGACAGGTTGATGCAGCCATGGCTGCGAGGGATCCCGAAGTCGTCGTGCCAGTAGGCGGCGTGAAGCGCGTAGCCCTCTTCGAAGTACTGCACGTACGGGATGTCCTTCAGCTCGAACTCTTCGCCGACGACCGTCGAGTTCATCGTCGTCGTCAGGTGCTTCATGTTGATCCGGAAGATGCCCCGCACGGTCGACTTGCTCGTCGCGGGATCCTCCAGGCCGGCCTCGCCGGTCGAGACGAGCGTGGCATATACCGCCTTGGTCCCTTCGTAAGCGATCAGCGCCTGCTTCGCGATGCTCACATCAATCCATCGCTCGCCTTCGTTGGCCCACTTCGGCATGTTCTTCTTGCCGGCGATGCGCGACACGTAGCGCTCGCTCAGCCATAGCCCGTCGGCCGCCTGAAAGTAGAGGACGCCGTCGACGGAACGCTGCTGGCCCGACAGGCGGATCGCGCTGCGCCGCGCCACGTCGTGCGCCTTCGACAGCTTCTTCCCGTGCATGGCGTACGCTCCCGCTCCCTCGCGGCGCACGAGCGCGAAAGGGAAGTCGACGTCCTCCGGGATCCGGTAGCCCGCGAATGCAGAGCCTTCGATGGGCCGCATGCGGTCGACCGGATAGACGAGAAGGTCGGTGGTGATCCCGTAGCGACGCCCCTCGAACACGGCGGTATCGAGGAGGGCGAAGGCGTTGTGGTTCTTCGTGGCGCCGACGACGAGGTCCTCGCCGTGGCGCAGACCCGACAGGTTGCCGGGTGGGAACTTGCCGCCGGCCAGCCAGTCCGGCACGCCCTCGGTCGTCCTTGCCTCCCAGAGCGCGGCGGGCGAAGGCTCGTCCGCGGTGCCGTGCAACCAGTCGCCGGCTCGAAAGCCAGCGCCGTCGTCACCGCTCGCGGTGAGCCACGTGCGCATGTGGTCGTCGAGAAATAGCTCGGCGCCCTCGGCCTCGGCACGCGTCGGAAGGCGCGCGTAGATGGGGCCCTGGCGCCGAACAATCCCGTACATGTACGGGAGCCTTCCGCCCAGGTCCGCCCGGCGCGCGAGGGCGTGAACCGTTGGGCGATCGAGGTCGGTCGTCGCGTTGCCCGGCTCGAGGCAGACGTACCCCGCGGGCGAGATCGCGCGCCACTCCCCGCGGCAACCGTCGCCACCGGTCGCCTCCGTGGCAGCGCGCACGACGCCCCCCGCGCGCACGTACCCGACCAACTTGCTCGCCGAGCTGGGCGCCTCGTAGACGCGGGTTTCCCATGCGAGGGCAGCGACCTTCGTGGGGAAGCGGGCTTCGTCGTCGGGCTGACGCGCTGCGGCGACGGAGAACGGCGCCGGTCCCGCGGGTGCGACGAGCGCCAGGACGACGGTGCCGGACCCCGTTGGGGCCGCGGAGGATCCCGCCGGAGCGGGAGCATCGCGTCTCGTGCACGCGGCCGGCGCGAGGGACAGCGCGACGAGAACGAGCCGGCGGCGCAGGTCGTGGCGCACATGCCGCGGGTACCACAGGTGGTCAAATGCGGGCCAATTCGTGGGCCTGTGGCGAGAGGCTTTCTTCCGGTTGGGGCGGGTTCAAGCTAAGCTTCACGGGCTCACGTGCGAGCAAAGGAGCCCTCATGCGCCGGGACACGATCATCGCTTGTCTTGCTTGGTCCTTCGTGGGGCTGGCCGCGGCCCCGGGGTGCAGCAGCACCAGCGGGGGCGCCGGAGGCTTTCCGGAAGGTGGTTCCGGCGGAAGCTCTGGCGGCTCGTCCTCGTCGACGACCGGCTCCTCGAGCAGCGGCAGCGGCACGAGCAGCGGCACCAGCACGAGCAGCAGCGGGAGCGGCAGCAGCGCATCTTCTTCGGGAAGCGGCACCTCCAGCGGCATCGCCGACTCTAGCCCGCCGCAGTTCACCGACGGGGGCACCCCCCTCTGCAACGAAACGCCCTGCGACCTCCAGTCGAACACGTGCTGCGTCACTCAGTTCATCACCGGCTCGTCGTGCATCGAGCACAGCGGGAGCGCGAACCAGGGTTGCCCGGCGAACACGGCGGCGTTCAGCTGTCTCCAGGCGTCGGACTGCACGACGGCGGGCCAGGTGTGCTGTGGTGAGGCCGATTCGACCGCCCAGACGGCGGGGACGTCGTGCAAGACGGTGGCGGCCGGCGGTTCCCCCTGCGGCGCGTCTTCGTCCACGGCAGCCTATGCCCAGATTTGCACGACGACCAAGGAGTGCAAAAACGGGATGCAGTGCGTTGCGCAGGTCTGCGCGGTCGTCATCAGCGGCGTCACGGCCAACGCGCACCTCACGATGTGCGGCCTGCAGACCCAGGCACCGTTCAACTGCACCCAGTAGCACCCCGCGCGGGCGTCCCCGTCAGTACAGAATCCGCGTCTTGATGCTCGTGTCGAGCGCCGCCATCGCCTTCCTCACGTCGCGCGACACGTCCTGGTCGAGATCCATGACGAGGTAGCCGATCTCCGGATCGGTCGCGAGCACCTGCGCGGCGATGTTCGCGCCCGAGGTTGCTCACGAGATGGTTGATGTCGCGGAGGACGCCCGGCACGTTCTTGTGCACGTTCAGGATGCGGTGCTTGCCGGGCGTCGGCGGCACGTCGACGTTGCGGGAAGTTGACGGCGCCCGTGGTCACGCCGGCGTTGACGAACTTGACGAGCGCCGCGCCGACCTCGCGACCGATGGCCTCCTGCGCCTCGGCCGTCGACCCGCCGATGTGCGGCGTCATCACGACGTTCGGCGAGGCCCCGGAGCGGGCTCTGGAACCCGTCGCTGTTCGTCTCGGGCTCCTCGGGGAACACGTCGATCGCCGCGCCCGCCAGGCGCCCCGCCTTGATCGCCTCGGCCAGCGCGGCGATGTCGACCACCGTGCCGCGGCTCGCGTTGAGCAGGTAGCTGCCCTCGCGCATCGCCGCGATCTCGCTGACGCCCATCATCCCCCGCGTCTGCGGCGTCTCCGGCACGTGGAGCGTGACGAAGTCGCTCTGCCCGAGGAGCTCGTCGAGCGTCTTGGTCGCGCGGTTGTTGCCCATCGGGAGCTTGGCCGCCGATGTCGAAGAAGAGGACGCGCATCCCGAGCGCCTCGGCGATGACGCCGATCTGGCGACCGATGTGCCCGTACCCGATGATGCCGAGCGTCTTCGTCGCGCACCTCGAAAGACCCCGTCGCCACCTTGCGCCACTGCCCCGCGTGCATCTCGCGGACGCGGTCGCCGAGGCGGCGCGAGAGCATCACGATCTCGGACATGATGAGCTCGGCCACGCTGCGCGTGTTCGAGAACGGCGCGTTGAAGACCGGGATGCCGCGATGGTTCGCGCCGGCGAGGTCGACCTGGTTGGTCCCGATGCAGAAGCAGCCGACGGTGAGCAGCCGGCGTCCGGCGCCGAGGACGCGCGTCGGTCACGCGGGTCTTGCTGCGGATGCCGATGACGTGGACGTCCTCGATGCGGCGCGCGAGCTCGTCGGGGCCCAGCGCGCCGGGCACGAGTCTCGAGCTGGAACCCTTCGGCGCGGAAGAGCTCGTGCGCGCTCGGGTGCACGTTCTCGAGGAGGAGGACTTTGATCTGGTCCTTCGGAAAGGACGTGTGCGCTTCGCTGGTCACGAGCCGCATCTACCGCGACTGCAACGGGATCGCCAGGGTGGTAAAAGGGGCCCGTGCGAGCCCGCGTCGCTCGATCTTGGCGGTATGCGCCGCTCGCCGTCGCCTGCGGAGGCGAGCCCGCTCCTGCCGTCTCGCCCACGATTCCGCCGCCGGCGCCCACGGCCGCGCCGCACGCAGACGCGCCCGTGCCCCGCGCCCACCGTCGAGGAGGCGCGCGCCTTCGTCGACGACACCGAAGAGAACCTGCGCACGCCTCTGGGTGGCGCGCGACCGCGCCAACTGGGTGAACGAGAACTTCATCACCGACGACACCGAGGCGCTCGCGGCCGCGGGCGAGGAGGCGACGGCGGGCGTACATCGCCGGGGCGATCATCGGTCGCGGCGATTCGACCCCATCCGCGGCGCAGCTTCCGGCGGACGTCGCGCGCAAGCTCTACCTCCTGTCCATCGCCCAGACCGTGCCCGCGCCCCGGCGGACGCCGAAGGCCGCGCCGAGCTCGCCGCGCATCGAGACGTCGATGACGAGCACCTACGGCAAGGGCCAGTACTGCCCTCCCGAGAAGTCGCCGCTCCTCAGGTACGCCAAGCCCGCGAAGGCGAAGTGCCTGCGCCTCGACGAGCTGTCGCACGTGCTGGCGAAGAGCCGCGACTTCGACGAGCTCGTCGAGGCGTGGCGAGGCTGGCACGCGATCGCCGCGCCGATGAAGGACCGCAGTACGCGCGCTACGTCGAGCTCGCGAACGCAGGGCGCGAAGGAGATCGGCTTCGGCGACGTGGGCGCGCTGTGGCGCGCCGGCTACGACATGCCGCCCGCCGACTTCGAGGCCGACGTGGAGCGGCTCTGGAGCGACGTGAAGCCGCTCTACGACGCTCTCCACTGCTACGTGCGCGCGCAAGCTCCAGACGCGGTACGGCAAGGACAAGGTGCCCGACCACGCGCCCATCCCGGCGCCAGCTGCTCGGCAACATGTGGGCGCAGGAGTGGAACAACATCTACGACCTCGTCGTCCCCTACCCGCGTGAGCCGTCGCTCGACGTGACCGCGAAGCTCAAGGCCGAGCAACTGGGACGCGCAGAAGATGGTGCGGCAGGGCGAGCACTTCTTCACGGGCCTCGGGCTTCGACCCGCTGCCCGGCACGTTCTGGGAGCGCTCGCTCTTCACGCGCCCGCGCGACCGCGAGGTCGTATGCCACGCGAGCGCATGGGACGTCAGCTACGGGGGCGACCTGCGCGTCAAGGTGTGCCTCGAGCCGACGGAGGAGGACCTCGTCACGATCCACCACGAGCTCGGCCACGACTTCTACTTCCAGCGCTACGGCGCGCTGCCGATCCTCTTCCAGCAGGGCGCGAACGACGGCTTCCACGAGGCCATCGGCGACACGATCGCGCTGTCAGCGTGACGCCCGAGTACCTGAAGACCGCTCGGCCTGCTCGGCGCCGCGCCGGGAGGCGAGCACGCGCGCATCAACCAGCAGATGAAGATGGCGCTCGAGAAGGTCGCCTTCCTGCCGTTCGGGCTCCTCATCGACAAGTGGCGCTGGGACGTCTTCTCCGGCAAGGTCGCGCCGGCCGACTACAACGCCGCCTGGTGGGCTCTCAAGGCGCAGTACCAGGGCGTCGCGCCCCCCGAGCCGCGCGACCGAACGACGACTTCGACCCGGGCGCGAAGTTCCACGTGGCGTCCAGCACGCCGTACGTCCGCTACTTTCTCGCGCGCATCTACCAGTTCCAGTTCCATCGCGCGCTCTGCCAGGCGGCCGGGGCCACAGGGGCCCGCTCGACCAGTGCTCGATCCACGACAGCAAGGAGGCGGGCGCAACGGCTCACGGCGATGCTCTCGCTCGGCGCGAGCAAGCCGTGGCCGGATGCGCTCGAGGTCATCGGCGCCGGGCGCAAGGCGGACGCCGGCGCGATGCTCGAGTACTTCGCGCCGCTCATGGCGTGGCTCGGCGTAGAGAACAAGGGACGCCAGTGCGGCTGGTGATTCGCCCCGTGGTACCTTCGCCGCGGCGATGAAGACGTTTCGCGTCGCGACGCTCAACATCTGGAACCGATTCGGTCCGTGGGAGCAGCGACTCGCCGCCATCCGCGCCGGGATGACCGCGCTCGCGCCGGACATCATCGGGCTGCAAGAGGTCGTCCGCCTGGACGCGGGCGAGGGCGACGCGCTCGATCAGAGCGCCGCGATCGGCGACGGGCTCGGGTACCACTCGGCCTATTCGCGCGCTCGTGACGAGCGCTACTACGGAAACGCCGTCCTCTCGCGCTGGCCCATCGCGCGCCGTCGTGTCTACGAATTGCCGCGATGCGGAACCGAGGAGCGACGCACGCTCCTCTTCGCCGAGATAACGTCGCCCTTCGGGGCCATTCCGTTCTTCGTCACGCACCTGAACTGGAAGTTCGACGACGGGCACGTGCGCGACGGCCCAGATCCGCGAGATCGTCCTGCACGTCGAGGCGCTCGCCAGGGACGACGCCTTCCCGGCGATCGTGGTCGGCGACTTCAACGCCGAGCCGGATGCCGACGAGATGCGCTTCATGCGTGGCCTGACCACCCTGGGCGGCCTGGGGGCGGCCGGTCGGTGTACTTCCAGGACGCCTTCGCGATCGCGGGCGACGGCTCGCCCGGGTTCACCTACGCGCGTTCGAACCCGTTCGCCGCCCCCCTGCGCGAGCCCGACCGCCGCATCGACTACGTGTTCGTGCGGGGCCGCGACGATCGCTTCCGCGGTGAGCCTCTCGCGGCCAGCGTCTGCTTCGACCAGGCGGTCGACGGCGCCTTTCCCAGCGACCACTTCGGAGTGATCGCCACCCTTCGCGGCGAGTGAGGAGGCGCGGGCTGCCGCCGGGTTTGGGTATTTCAACGTCGTTGTCATTCGACAATCACGGCGGTATTCGGGCACCGCCCTCGCGAATTGGTCTGGCGCGTCAGCGTCAAGGCTTACATCGTGAGGCGGTGAAACTCGGAGTGGCAACTCGGGTCCGTCGGCTGGCCATGGCCCTCGTGGCGATCGGCGCGGTCGCCGCCTGTTCGGGGCAATCGGGGACGGGCATCGGGGCGTCCTCCGGGGACGACGGAGGCGGCAGCTCCGGCAACGGCTCGAGCGGCTCGGGCGGTGGCAATGGTTCCGGGAGCTCGACCGGCGGCGGCAGCTCCAGCAGCAGCGGCACCGGATCGAGCGGCAGCAGCGGTTCGTCCAGCGGTGGCAGCACGAGCAGCAGCGGCGGCAGCGGCAGCAGCGGCGGGGCCTCGTCCTCGTCGAGCAGCGGAAGCTCCGGGGCAGCCACGGACGCGGGCACGGCAGTCGACAGTGGCCCCATCGGATGCGGCGACGCCGGCCTCTACAACCCAGGCTCCCCGAACACGGCCGACGTCACCTCGTTTCAGCAGCACAACCTCGACGACGTCAACATGTACCGCGCGATGATGAACCTCACGCCGCTCGTTCTCGACTCGGCGCTGTCGGCCTTTGCGCTGACCGGGTCGGAGGAGCTGGCGTGCGACCACATGCCCCACGGGCACTTCATCGCCGAATCGATGGGCAACCCTCCCCCGCTCTTCTCGATGGGCTTCAACACGATGGCCGGAGAAAACCAGGGCGACCCGAACGGCTGGCGTGTCCTGTCGACCGACGCGACGACGAACGAGGACATGCAAATAGATCAGATCATGCTCGACATGTTCGACGAAGGCCCGCCCGGCGACGCGGGCGAGCACGGGCACTACCAGAACATCATGAGCACGGAGTTCACCAAGTTCGGAGCCGGGCTCATCGAGGTCGACGGGATGCTCTACCTGACCAACGACTTTTCGAACTGAGGCCCGAAGAAAGCGGGAATATCGCGGACGGGGGGCTGTTTTTCGCGGCATGTCTCGCGGTTGACATGACTGGGCGCACCGGTAGGATGCGCGCGCCCTGGTGAGCGGGCGTGCGCGGGGGTACAGGTGTCCGCGCTCGAATTCGCAGTTCCAGGCTGGGTCCGAAATGGCTAACGACGTGATGATCTACGCGAGCGACCTGTCGAAGAGCTTCGGGTCGTTCCGGGCGCTCGACAAGATCAACTTCGAGGTGAAGCGAGGCGAGATCGTCGGCTTCCTCGGGCCCCAACGGCGCCGGCAAGTCCACCACGATGCGCATCCTCACGTGCTTCATCTCGCCGACCGGCGGCACGCGCGCGCGTCAACGGGCACGACGTGTTCGACGAGTCCGCTCAAGGTGCGCGAGAGCCTCGGGTTACCTGCCCGCAGCGCGCTCCGCTCTACCTCGAGATGAGCGTCCTCGAGTACCTGCGCTTCGCCGCCGACCTGCGGCACCTCGACGACGGCCACGTTCCGCAAGCGCGCGAAGAGCGTCGTCGAAGTGTGCGGTCTCGCGCAGGTGCTCGGGAAGGAAATCCGGCACCTGTCGCACGGCTATCGCCAGCGCGTCGGCCTCGCGCCAGGCGCTGATCCACGACCCGCCCGATCCTCATCCTCGACGAGCCCACGAGCGACCTCGACCCGAACGAGAAGGCGGAGTTTCTCGACTACCTGAAGCAGATCGGCCAGGAGCGAACGGTCCTCCTCTCGACGCACAACCTGGCCGAGGTCGAGGCCTCGTGCGCGCGCGCGATCATCGTCTCGCGCGGCCGCATCGTGGCCGACGGTCCGCTCGACGAGATTCGCGCGAAGAGCGGGCGCGTGCGCTACGTCGTCTCGATCCAGGAGTCCGCGAGCGACGGGCCGTACCGGGGTCGCGGAGCGCCGCCGAAGCAGGGCGAGGTCGAGGAGGCGCTCGGCAAGCTCGAGGGCGTGAAGAAGGTGGGCGAGCTACCGACCGACGAGCGCGCGCACATGCTACGAGCTCGTGAGCGAGCAAGACGTCGACCTCCGCCCCGAGGTCTTCAAGCTCGTCGTCGACAAGGGCTGGGTCCTGCTCGAGCTTCACCGCGACGCGCAGACGCTCGAGGACGTGTTCCGCAGCCTGACCATCGGCGACGAGCGCCGCAACCGCCAGCTGACCGCCTCCGGACAGGCGCAGGGCGCCGACGACGAGGACGACGAAGAGGCGGCGGAAGACGAAGACGAGGAAGAGGACGACGAGCCCGAAGAGCGCCGACGCGAGCGCCGATGCGAAGGTCGCGAAGGACGAGCGGAGCTAGGCCATGCGAAATATCTTCATCATCGCGAGGCGCGACCTGCGCGCGCAGTTCAACTCTCCGGTCGCCTACGTCGTCATCGGCGGGACGATGCTTCTCCTCGGCGTCCTCTTCTTCCTCGTGCCGCACATGGCGGTGGCCGGCGTCGCGGTCGGGGGCTTCTGGGAGATCGACCGGGCGACGATGGACGAGATGTTCACGTGCCTGCCGCCGCTGATGAGCCTCTTCGTCATCCCGGCGATCACGATGCGGTCGCTCGCCGCCGAGAAGGGCTCCGGCACTCTCGAGCTTCTCATCACGATGCCTGTGCGCGACAGCGAGGTCATCCTCGGCAAGTACGTCGCCTCGTGCGCAATCGTCCTCATTCTGCTGACCTCGACGCTCCTCTACCCGTTCGCGATGTTCGAGTGGCCGTGGCACCTCGGCGCGCTCGACTGGGGCCCCGTGTGGGCCGGGTACCTCGGGTGCGTGTTCTTCTCGTTCGCCGGCGGTCGGCGTGGGGATGATGCTCTCGAGCCTGACCGAGAGCGACGTCATCGCCTTCTTCATGACGTCGGCGACACTGGTCGGCCTCTACGTCGTCGGCCTGCTCGCCGCCTCGGTGAACTGGGGCGTCTTCGGCGACGCGCTCGCAGTTCGTGTCCTTCTCGACGCGGTACCAGTCCTTCACGCGCGGGCTCATCGACACCCGCGCGCTCGTGTACTTCCTGTCGGTGACCATCGTGTGCCTGCTCGTGAGCTTCCGTTCGCTCGAGAGCCGCAAGTGGTCCTGACCGGACCTTCACCCTCCCCACGAGACCGGATTCCCATGGAGAAGCGTAACAAGACCGCCCTCGAGAGCGGCGTCCTCATCCTGGTCGTCGCGGCCATCCTGGTCGCGGTGAACGCCCTCTCGGCGCTCGGCGTGTACGCGCGAAAAGACGTCACCGAAGACCGAGAAGTTCACGCTCTCGAAGGGGAGCGGGAACCTCCTCCGCTCGATGAAGCAGGACCTCTCCGTCGACGCGTACGTCACCAAGGGCCTGCCCGAAGCTCGACGCCTTCGTCCGCGATCTGCGGGACCTCTTGCAGGAGTACAAGAACGCGGGCGGCGGCAAGTTCAACTACACGCTCATCGAGGCGAAGGACGAGGACACGAAGAAGAAGGCGAAGGACGCCGGCCTCGTCGAGCAGCCCTTCGGCGAGGCGAGCGAGACCGACGAGAAGGCGGCGGTCACCCAGGGCTTCATGGGCCTCGTCTTCAAGTACGGCGAGCAGCAGGACGTCATCAAGTTCTTGCCGCCGGAGCGCACCGAGGGGCTCGAGTTCTGGATCACGAACAAGATCCGCGAGATTCGCGACAAGGGCGACGACATCCACCACAAGATCGGCGTCCTCACCGGCCACGACGAGATCAAGCCCACGGAGAACGACCTCGTGCCCACCCAGATGGGCAAGATCTCCATGCAGGGGATCATCACGCAGAACTTCCCCTTCTACACGTTCCAGGACGTCGACCTGAAGAGCGGCGACGCCGAGATCTCGGACGAGCTCGACGGCCTCCTCATCACGCAGCCGGGCAAGGACATCACCGAGAAGGAGCTCCGCCGCATCGACGAGTTCGTGATGAAGGGCAAATCGCTCGCGGTCTTCGCCAGCGCCGTGAACGTGAAGGCAAACGACGCGACGATGAACGCCACGCTGAGCATGCACGGCCTCGACAAGCTCCTCGACGGGTACGGCGATCAGCATGAACAAGGACGTCGTCCTCGACCTCGGGCGCTGCGTGCGCGTCGTCGTCCCGACGGTCGGCGGGCTGGCGCAGCCCGAGTTTCCGCAGATGCTCGAGGTCCAGGACGACCCGCGCTTCACGGGCAGCGAGCGGCTCGTCGACACGAGCTTCCCGGCGCTGTTCCGCGTGCAAGACATCGCCGTGCCCTTCGCGTCCAGCCTGTCGCTCAAGACCGAGAAGCAGCCCGGCGCGAAGATGCAGGTGCTCATGCGCACCTCGCCCGTCGCGGCTCACCTCACCGGCGACAGCGCGGACCTCAAGCCGTTCCAGAAGTGGGCGGCGAAGCTCAAGGGCCAGCAGCAGCAGCAGTTCGCCATCGCGGCCGAGGTGGAGGGGACGCTGAAGAGCGCGTTCCCCGAGGGCGACAAGGAAGGCGTCGAGGCGCCCGCGCAGAGCGCGAAGCCGGCGCGCGTGTTCGTCCTGGCGTCGGCCGAGTTCCTGGCCAACCCGTTCGCGAGGGCGGGCAACGGCCCCGACATGGGGCAGTACGGCATGATGATGCCGAACCTCGGCGGCGACGAGCAGCTCCTGATGATCGCGGGGCCCTACGCCCAGCAGTTCATCACCGGGTCGATCCTGGTCTTCAAGAACACCCTCGACTGGCTGAGCGGGGACACTCGACCTGCTCGCCGTCAGCGCGAAGATCCTCTCGGACCCGAACCTCGTCTACGGCGACCTGCCGAAGCTCAAGGTCTCGGTGGATCAAAGCGACGAAGAGATCCGCAAGGCCGAGGACGAGCAGAAGGCCGCGCGCAAGGACCAGCAGCGCAACATCGACCTCCTTCTCATTCTCGGAATCCCGGCGTTGTTCGCCGCCTACGGTCTTCTCCGATGGCGCAGGCGCTTGGCCGCTCGCGCCAACGTTTCCCTGGCCTAAACCAACCCCGACGGAAGGGTCATGTCTCGCGACAAGCTCATCATCTTCGGCGTCGTCCTTTTGGGACTGCTCGGCGTTCTCGTCTACAAGCAGACGAAGGTCGACGAGGCCATCGGCGCCCCTCTGGCGGTGGCGACGGACTTGCCGACGGTCAGCGCCCCCGACGACGTCGACAAGATCAGCATCACGAACGGCGACAAGGCCGAGGTCGTCCTCGAGCGCGTGCCCGACTCGAAGGCCGCCCCGGTCGACGGCGGGACGGCCGGCGTCTGGCGTCTCTCGAAGCCCATCAGCGCCGAGGCCAACCAGCAGACCGTCAAGGACCTGGTCGCGAACCTGAAGGACCTGAAGGCCGAGTCGCAGGTCAGCCTCAAGCTCGACGACGACGTCCGCAAGGACAAGCAGCTCGACCCCGCGCACGCTGTGCACGTCGTGGCGTGGAAGGGGGCCGACAAGAAGCTCGACGAGCTGTTCGGCAAGAGCGGAACGGCGGGCGAGCTGACCGTGATCACCGACAAGCCGAACGCCGTCTGGGCGGTCAAGGGGTACTCGGCCTACCTCTACACGAAGGAGCCGAAGGACTTCCGCGACAAGGAGGTCCTGAAGTTCGACGACGCGAATGCCTCGCAGGTGACCATCGCGAACTCGCACGGCACGCTGTCGTTCACCAAGGGCGACAAGTGGGCCGGCACGTTCGACCAGAAGCCTATCCTTCGGTTCGACGAGGAGAAGGTCAAGGACATGCTGCGGGCGTACAAGGCGCTCATGGCCGACGACTTCGGCGACAACAAGCAGCTCTCCGACACGGGCCTCGACAAGCCGGCCGGGACGGTGACGATCCACCTCAAGGACGACGCGAAGACCTTCCAGCTGCTGGTGGGCAACGTGTCGTCGGGCACGAACCACTGGGCCAAGCGGTCCGACGGCGACGTCATCTACCAGATCGGCAGCTCCGCGGCGGAGTGGGCGCTCTCGGACGACTCGAAGTACCGGTCGACACCCGACGGCGGCGCGGGCGACGGTGGCAAGCCGCCCCCCGCCAAGCCCGCCAAGAAATAGGCCTCAGCGTACGTCGAGCTCGCGCGCGACGACGTCGAGGGGAGCCTCGCCGAGCGCACGCCACGCGTTCAGACGAGCCTCCGTTGCCGCGGCGTCGCCCCCCGCGTAGAGGAGCTCGGCCGAAAGGGCGACGCCGAGAGCGACGACCGGGCGCTCCCGTGCGGCTCTCCGCAACGAGTCCACGGTCTCGTCGTCCGGCTTCGAGAGCAGCCCCGTCCGGGGAGGCGGTGACCTGTCGACCGCCGCGATGGCCAGGAGCACGTCGTCGTGGAGGGCCACGACGGCCGGGACGGGATCCTCGACGAGCGAGTGCACGACGCCGCAGATCGCCGCGCGCTCGGGAGACGGCACGGTCGACCGCACGCGGGATCCGGGGACCTCGAAGCACGGCTTCTCCGCGAAGAGCAGCGCGCGCGCTCGCCCTTCGATGGCGCGGCGCTCGCCACCGCTCGCCACGAGGGCTCGAGTGGCGAGGTCGTGGAGCTGCGCCGCGACCCGGTCGAGCCGCGGCCTCAGGCTGCTCGGGTCGACGACCACGCCCAGGTGACTCTTCACCGCGCGCGCGAGCTCCGCAGGCAACGCGATGGGCGGCACGGCCCGCATGTCGTCGTCGAGCGCCACGCGAACCTGCGCGATCGCCGCGGATCCGCGCGGGTAGTCGAGAGGGGTCAAGAGGCGCTCGAGGGGATACAGAGCGGCGTCGAGATCCGTCGGCCCCGTACGAGGCCGCCCTTCCCGCAGCGAGGCGCGAACCTCGAGCAAGTGCCGGCTCACCCATGCGTCGCGCTCGGGTACGTCATCGGGCGTGGCCGGGGGCGTCCACATCGTGACGATGGCGCGCACGAGGTCTCCCGACGCATCGCCGAGCTTGGCCTCTTCCGCCGTGCGCTCGGTCTCTTCCTGGATGAGGCGATCGAGGAGCTCGCGCTCCAGCTTCGGCCTCGCCAGCGGGCTGCCCTCGGGCGCGACGTCGGCCAGGCGGGCCCCGAAGGCCGCCACGAGCCTTTCGGCCTGGTCGAGCAAGCGCTCCCGGCTCCGGAACGCGAACAGATCGAGGGACGTCCCACGGACGTGCGCTGTGGCGTCCTCCGCGAGGACGGCCTCCGTACCGATGCGACTGAGCACCTCTTTGGGCGCCGTCGCACCCAGGCGCACTGCGAGGCGTGGGTCCGCGGCCGCCATCCACTCGATCGCTCGGCTCTCCACGTCCGAGAACGCCGCCGCGCTTGCGCGGTTCTCCTCATCCGGCGACGGCGCGGGTAGAGGGGCGCGGGGAGGCGCCGCCGACCCGACGCAGGAGACCAGGAGAAGTGCGGCGAGCGCCCTCACTCGCCCATCACTTTCGGCCCGAGCAATCCACAGCTCCCAATCATCTGCTTCCGGTTGACGAGAAGGACGCACGAGGCGAGCGCGTCCATCGAGACGACGCCGTCGCGAGGGCACGAGGGATCGGCAACGCCGGGGACGAGGTCGATGTCCGTGGTGATCGTCCAGCGGCCCACCTTCACCTGGGCCGCGCGCACGAGGCGCGCCCGCACGAGGCCCGAGGCCGCGTACATCTGCTCGCGGCTGGGCGCGCTTCGCCCCACGAGGAGCTCGCCCGCGGCGGAGCTGGTCAAAAGGTCGGTCCGCTGCGCTCCAGTGTCGAGCAAGAGGTCCACCCGGCGGCCGTCGACGGTGGCCGGGAGCACGAACGACAGACCCTGGATGAGGCTCCCTCGGCTCTCGCACAGCCGCGCGCCGTCCGGAGCGAGGCTGAGCCCTCCCCTCTCCCCGATCTCGCGGGCGGCGTCGTCCCAGAGGGCGCTCCGCATCGCGTGCGCGTCGAGGTCGAGGACGATGCCCTCGGCGTCCCCCGCGAGCCACTGCGGCGAGACGAACGCGCCGATGCCGATGCGCGCGATGGCCTCCGGGACGTCGGCGACGAGCATCGGGCCATCGGCAAGTGCACCCCAGCCGTCGATCGCGACGTTGGGATGATCCACCGCGTACGCGCTCATCGAGTGCCCCGTGTGATCGCTGCCCACGGCGCCCAGGGCGCGGAGCGGCATCCCCACTTTTCGTGCGACCCAGCTCGCGATGACGTGGGAGTTGGCGCCCGTGTCGACGAGCATCCACACGGGCTCGCCGGACACGGTGCCGTGGAGGAGCGGCAGCGGGAACGCGCGTCCGTTCAGCGTGAAGTGGAGCTCGGTCGAGCGCGGCTCCCGGCGCGGAAGCGCGGGCCTGGCGCTCGGCGCGGGCACGGAGGCCGCGAGCGTCGCTCCCGAGGCGGTCCGGGTGGGCCGGGTTTCGCCCGCGGCGCGCCCGCACGACGCGAGGAGGATCCACGGGAGGAGGCTCGTGGCGCGCACCGCGCCCAGTCTACCGCTCGTTTTCGCCGAGGCTCACGCCTTGCGAAAGATCTCCATGACGTCGGCGAGGAGCTTCAGCGCCTCGGCGCGGGGGCGCTGGAAGGCGTTGCGCCCCATGATGCTGCCGAACGAGCCGCCCGCCGCCATGCCGCGCACCTCCTCGAGGAGCTCGTCGGTCCCCTTGGCTTCGCCGCCCGAGAAGATGACGATGCGCTTGCCGTTGAATGCGCTCTGGATGACGTGCCGGACCGATCGGCCATCGTCTTCGTGGGGATCCCGTACTTCTCGAAGACCTTCTTCGCCTCGGGCTGCTCGATGAAGTCCTTCGGCGGCTTGACCTTGACGATGTGAGCGCCGAGCTGACACGAAATCTGCGCGGCATAGGCGACGACGTCGATCGCCGTCTCGCCGTCCTTCGAGAGCGCCCCGCGCGGGTACGCCCACACGACGCTCGGAAGCCCGTGCTCTCGGCCTCGAGAATGAGCTCGCGAAGCTCCTCGTACATCAGGTTGCGCGCGCCCGAGCCCGGGATAGATCGTGTAGCCGATGGCGACGCACCCCAGGCGCACGGCGTCCTTCACGCTCGACGTCACCGCGCTGCACGGATTGGTCAGCTTCGACGAGCGTGTCGGAGTTGTTCAGCTTGAGGATGAGCGGGATCTGCCCGGCGAACCTGTCGGCGCTGGCCTCGAGGGAGCCGAGCGGCGCCGCGTAGGCATTGCAGCCCGAGTCGATGCCGAGCTGGAAGTGGTAGTCGGGGTCGTAGGCGGGCGGGTTCGGCGCGAACGAGCGCGCCGGGCCGTGCTCGAAGCCCTGGTCGACGGGGAGGATGACGAGCTTGCCGGTGCCCGCGAGGGAACCGTGATTGAGGAGTCGCGCGAGGTTCGTCCTCACCCCGACGCTATCGCTCGAATAAAAAGACAGAATCTGCTTCACACGATCGGTGATCATGGCTCGCGCACTCCTCGTCCGTGTCGGTTCGCTGCTGTCTCCTCGGGGCGCGTGAGAGTAGCCCTCGGCCCGAGCGCCGGCAACCTGGGCTAGTCGCCTTTGCGGGCCTCCGGCGGCTCTGGTTTTCGATCTCGACCTTGGCTAAGCCCGAACCCTTCCGGAAACCAACCCGCCATGACCGACTCGCTCAAACGGCCCTCCACGGCACCCGCCCCGGCGACCTCGTCGATCGTGGGCACGACGCTCGAGGAGCACCTCATGGAGGGCATGCGGGGCTCGCCCGGAGCGACCGGCGAGTTCACTTCGCTGGTCAACGCCCTCGCCCTCTCGGTGCGCATCATCCACACGCGGGTCCGTGCCGCCGGGCTCGCCGGGATGCTCGGATACACGGGCGAAACGAACGTGCAGGGCGAAGAGGTCCAGAAGCTCGACGAGTTCGCCAACGAAGTCCTCTGTTCAGTGCTCGAGCGGAGCGGGCGCTGCGCGATGGTGGCGAGCGAAGAGCTCGAAGAGGCTCGCGTGCTCGGCGGCTCGGGCCAGTACGTCGTCTGCTTCGACCCCCTCGACGGCTCGAGCAACATCGACGTCAACATCTCGATCGGGACGATCTTCTGCGTTTTGCGCGCCCTGCCGCGTGCGGCGAGCGGAGATCGTTCGCTCGATGCTCTTCTCCAGAAGGGCCGGAAGATCGTCGCCGCCGGCTACTCCATCTACGGCAGCGCGACGACGCTGGTCCTCTCGACGGGACAAGGCGTCCACGGCTTCACGCTCGACCCGGTCGTCGGCGAGTTCTTCCTGTCGCACCCGCACATCCGGTGCCCCGACCGCGGCGGTACGTACTCCGTGAACGAAGGCAACTTCTCGCGCTGGGACGAGAACGTGAAGAAATGGGTCACGTGGATCAAGAGCGAGAACAAGGCCGAGGGCCTGCCCTACGGCCACCGCTACGTGGGCTCGCTCGTGGCCGACGCGCACCGCACCCTCCTCAAGGGAGGCATCTTCACGTACCCGGCGGACAAGAAAAGCCCCGGCGGCAAGCTGCGCCTCCTCTACGAGGCGAACCCGATGGCGTACCTCTTCGAGCAGGCGGGGGGCGCGGCGACCGACGGCATCGCCCCGATCCTCGACATCGAGCCGAAGAGCCTCCACGACCGGACCCCGCTGGTCCTCGGGTCGAAGCACGAAGTGGACCTCTACCGGGAGTTCATGGTCGGCGCGCGGTGAGCCGAGCGTCGACGAAAACCGTGTTCACGAAGTTGCCTCCGCGAACCTCGTAGTCCTTCGACTGCATGTGATCGAGGATCGGCCGGCTCACCTCGAGGCCCGCGAGGGTCTCCACGCAGAACACTTTCGGGCGAACGCGATCGAAGTCGAGGGTCCTCAGGATGGTCACGTCGTACCCTTCGGTGTCCGTCGAGAATATCTCCGGCCCGCCGGTGGGGAAGTGCTCGGCGAGCACCTTGTTGATGTTGACGAGCCGCCTCTTGATGACGCCCTTGACGACGTCCTTGCCTTTCTCGGATCTCAACCGCTGCACCTGATCTTCCGAGAACGTGTTGAGCTGGCCGTCACCTTCGATGAGGTAGTAGGGCGCCTCTTCGTCACCGGCCTTCGCGCCGATGCCGATCTCCAGCACGACGTCCTGGGGGCGCACCCTTCGCAGCTCCGGGGTGAGATCGGGGTTGGGCTCGACGAGCACGCCCCGGCTTCCGGTCCGGTAGAACGCGTACGTGTTGTTGCCGACGATCGGCTGATGGGCGCCGATGTCGATGTAGCTCGGTCGCGCTATCTCGAGGAACGCGCAGACGTTCTCGAGGATCAGGTCTTCCCCCTGCTGCGCGTACGACAACCGCCCGTAGTCGTCCGGCGTGAATGCATATTTCCCCTGCTGCGAGACGAAGCTCGTGGCCACACCGGCGGCAGCCCCCACCCCCACCCCGCCCAGGGCGCCGAGGAGAAAGCTCCGTCGTTCGAAGGGGGGCACGACGGGGAGACTCGCCCAAAGGCGGGCGGGCGTACAAGGGCCGGGAAGGGAGCGAGCCCCCGGCGCGGACGTGCACGGCCGCAGCGGATCGCGTACGTTGTTAGCGGCGTGAGCTTTGCGCGAAAGGCGCATCGAATCGAAGGAGTGCGGATGCCTTTCGGGCTGCGCGAAGTCTGTCTTTCCCTTGTCCTCGCGGGATGTGCCTCGGGCGAGAAGGTCGACGATCCGCCCTCTTTCGACGAGGCCGGCGTCGATCCTCCCGGCGGCGGCGACTCGGGCACGAGCGCCGACGACTCCGGCGGCAGCAGCAGCTCGTCGTCGAGCAGCTCCAGCAGCACCAGCTCGTCGAGCGGAGGGCCCGTGATGGGCGACGACTCGGGGAGCAGCAGCTCGTCGAGCGGCGGGTCCGGCGACGACTCCGGAAGCAGCAGCGGGGCGGCCTCCTGCAACTCGGGGCCATGCAACGGCTGCTGCGACTCGAACAACAACTGCCAGACTGGAATGGTCGACACCATGTGCGGCTCCAGCGGGCAAACGTGCTTCGACTGCACGACGAACAGCCAGACGTGCCAGGGCGGCTCCTGCGCAGCCTCCACCGGGAGCAGCGGCAGTAGCAGCAGCAGCGGCGGATCGGGCTCGTGCGTCCAGTCGCAGTGCCCGAACACGTGCATCCCGGTGTACCAGGCGCCTTGCTGCAAGTCGTCGGGGGGCTGCGGCTGCATGGTGGTCATTCCAAAAGCGGGCGCGTGCATGTGACCCTCTTCCCGTAGCGATCCCGGGCGAGGATCGTGACTCCCGCGGCCCCGCGTCACGTGATATCCCGCGGTCATGTCCCCCATGCGTTCGCTGATCGCTCCCGCCGCGCTCGCTCTCGTGGCTTGCGGAGGCGCCCCGCCCCCACCCGCGCCTTCGCCCTCGCCCGTCCCCGCGAGCGAATCCATCCGCGGCCTCACGCAGGCGCAGCTCAACGTGGCCCACTACCGGACCGCCGACGGCGTCTATGGCCTCGTCCTCGATCGCACCGGCGGCAAGGCCAAGTACCGGCTGGACGGGCAGCCGGACATCGTCGAGCTCACCATGTCCGAGGATCGCTTCGCGGGGGAGCTCCGCGGCTACTACCTCACGGCGCCCGACGGCAAGCGGCCCCTCTACATCTCGGCCGGCGGCAGCATCCTCTACAACCACGGCAACGACCAGCTCCCGCTCAACTCGGACAAGCCCGCCGACCCGCTCCCCGAGGCGACCGTGACCGGCACGTACGCCGCGCCGCCTCCGGCCTACAAGGCGACGGTCGACCGCCTCTCGGCGATCACGGTCCACGCGAAGCTGCCGCAGTACAAGCCGGAGGACGCCGCGAACATCGCCAGGGTGGGCGACGCGATCGGCCAGGCCACGGCCGACATGTTCGTTCACTACGCGAGCCAGGGGGCGAAAGACTGGCGGCCGCACATGGCGCTCGTGCCCGACACGTTCCGCGGCATCGAGTTCGGCGGCGTGGCGCGCGAGAGCGAAGACAAGTGGGACCCGGCGGCGAAGGGCCTCGCCAAGTACGGCGGCCGGAACGAGGGCTTTTCGCACTACGACACGCCGAAGGGCAACCACATGCAGGTCGTCGAGCTCGCCGGCTATCCGCCACCGCTCGCCGACGGAACGCCCGGCCTGGTGTGGGACGTCGACGGAACCCGCGCGGTCTTCCTGTCGCTCGACGGTGGCCGTTACGTGGTGGACCTGTCGAGCTCCGAGAAGGGCGCCACGCTCGAAGCCGGCGCAGGGCTCCAGAGCGCGTGGCCCGCCGCCGTCCAGCAGCCGCTGCTCGATGTGTCGGCCGTGAGCTCGCTCGCGAAAGCGGGGGCCCTCCCGCAGAAGAGCGTCGACGACCTTTTGGCTCTCGACACCGAGTGGACGAACTGCGCGGCGAAGACATGGGCGGGCGCGCAGCGAGCGATCGACACGGGGAAGTTCACCGAGGCCGACCGGAAGGACATGGAGAAGAAGGTGCGCGCGACGTGCGCGGCGATTGTGCAGAAGCAGGAGAAGATGCTCGTGGCGATTGTCGAAGCGCGGCTCAAAGAGCGGCAGACGCTCTTCGACAAGGCGAGGGCTCGGGTCAAGGCGATCGGGGACAGGTAGACGCGCCCGGGCCTGCGCCCGCGCCCGCGCCCGGGCCTGCGCCCGCGCCCGCGCCCACTTCCCGGACCATCAGTCACGCAAGACCCGTACGGCGAGCGCCTCCACGTCCTGGCTTGCCAGCTCGACCTCGGCCGCGATCTCGTCGAGCATCACGGCGCGCGTCCGCAGGCCATCCGCGTCGTAGTGACCGCCCTCACCCAGCACCAATGCCACGAGCGCCGAGTCCTCCCCGAGCCCCTCGAAACGGACCCACCTCTCTACGATCCCCTCGCGGATAGAGCGATGCCCGTCGTTCGAGAACTCGGGCCGTGACAGATACGCCCACACGAACGGCGGATACGTCCGCGACGTTTGCGGCCCCTGCCACACGTCGACGAGGAGGTTGCGCGCGTGGGCGAACGGCGCACGCGGATGCACCGCCAGCGAGCCGAGCGCAAACGCAGCGGTCACGGTGCCGCCCCCGACGGTGACGCCCTCTTGCAAGGTGGCCCTCGCGTTGTGGGTTGCGAGGAACACGGCGGCGATCGCCGTCGCCGCGGAAGCTCCGATCGAGGCGATGGTCATGCCCTGGACGGCTTGCGCCTGGGCGCGCGCTACCGCGTCTGCGGCCAGCTTCGCGCGTGCGCTCTCGCAGCGAAGCTCGGCGACCGTCGCGCCGATTGCGAGCCGCGCCAGCGCGATGCGCTCGAGGGCCCGTACGCGGGAGCCCTCGCCGACGCCGCTCTGGCTCAACACGTCGCGCAGACCCAGGAGGGCCGCCGTCCGCTCCTCGCGGCTTGCGCCACTCGGGGGGGACGGATCGGACGCGAAGGCGAACGTCACCTCTGTGGGGGGCGCGCAGTAAGCGGCACCGCCGAACGGCCGATCCGTCACGCATGCCATCTCGCCGAGGCACAGAGCCATCGCAAGAAGACGCGGAGGGGCGTTGGGCAGGCGGACCTCGATGTTCTCTCTGGTCATCGACAAGCCGTGAGCGGTCGAGGCGATGAGCAAAGGGGTCACCCGCCTCCTCCGGAGGCCGCGTGCATCGCCCGGCTCACGAAGACCTCGAACGCGTCGAGCGCTTGCGCGACGGTCGGTGCCACCGCGCCGAGGCGCTCTGCTTCGATGTGGAGCCTCTGCGCGTCGAGGTCCGCTCCGTACGCGTGACGAAGGAAATGGCGCAAGGCGAGGAGCGCCTCGAGATCGCCGCGTAGCTCGCGTGGCAAGACGGCGGGACGCACCCCGGGCACCTCGACGGTGCACTGCGCGAGCAGCTCTCGGTGCCAGCGGTCCCCTCCGGGGACCTCGGCGTCCAGCTGCCGCGCAATCCGCTCGATCAACGTCTCGAGGGCCGTGTACCAGCCGTGCAGGGCCCAGGCCTCGAGCGCCAGCGCCGCAGCGTCACCGGGCGTCCGCCCGAGGCGTGTCCTGGCGTCCTCGAGATCGCGCCCCCGGCGCGCCATCGCGTCGCGATCGTCGCGTATCTCGCCGAGGAGGCGCGCAAGCGCGGCGGCGGTGGCGCTCTGGTCAGGGCTCATCGAGGCGCAACCCGGAGGTCAATACGCGATCGCGGAACGACGACGGGAGATCCTCGAGGCGAAGCACGTCGATGCGACCCTCGGCCTCCGGCCCCAGCTGCTCCGCGGCGCGCGAAGCCACGGCTCCCATCGCCTCGAGAGCCGCTCCTCGCACCACGAGATCGACGTCGGAGCGGGCTCCGAAGCCGCCCCACGCAAGGGAGCCGATGAGCCAGGATCCCTCGATGACCCCTTCGTCGCGCAGGCTCCGACCGAGCAGCCGCACGCGAACGAGCAATCGCTCCGCGCGGGCCCGGTGCCGCACGCGGTCGGCGCCTCGACGCGTCACGAGCGTCGCGGCCAGATCGGCGGGGTGGACGGGCATCGAGAGAAGCGTAAGGCCTCGCGGCCAAAAAAGGCACTGGCGCGTGGTACGCTCCCGGCCCTCATGGGGCGACGGACGGATGGATCAGGCTCGTCGCCCCGGTGGTCGCAATCGCAAGCATCCTTGCCTGCCGCCAGCTCGTCGGCATCACGGACAACCCGCCCGAGGACCTGGTCACCAGCATCTGCGGCCTCCCATACGGGACCAACGTGTGCGCCTCGTGCGTCAGCACGAACTGCTGCACCGAATCGACCGCGTGTGCCGCCAGTGCGGCCTGCGACACCTACCAGACGTGCATCGGCAAGTGCAACGGCGACCCCGGGTGCCGCTCGCAATGCATGATCTCCGACCTCGGCGTGGCGCCGGAGGTGTCTGCGCTCGACGCCTGCCTTGCCTCGAGCTGCGAGACCCAGTGCGGTCTGACGTGCGGCTCGCTTGTGGAGCGCCTCACACCACCCGACGCATCGGCACCCTGCGAGACATGCTTTCAGTCGGCATGCGACACGGCTCGAGCCTGCGCTTCGTCCGTCGATTGCGACGAATACGCTCGATGCTTCGTCGCCTGTCCGACGCCCGACTGCCGGGAAGCGTGCGCCACCACGCATGACGCCGGGGCTGCGCTCTTTGCACCCGTGCAGAAGGTCTATGAAGGCGCTTGCTCGACGGACGGCGCGTATGGGCAGAACTGGAACTGCGTCGGGCACGTCGTCTATCCCGCCACGAGCCTCACGTCGGTCACGCAGACCGGAACAGTCCTCGACTTCAACGGAACCGGGCCCGTCTCCGGGGTGAGCCTATGCCTGTCGTACTCGTGCGCGACGTGCGGGTCCCAGGACCAGCCGAATGTGATGACGCGGACGGACGCGGACGGCGGCTTCTCGTACACCTTGCAGCTCCCGGCCATCAGCCCGTTCGGGGGCACCGCACCTGCCTTCCAAGGCTGCATCACCTATTCGTCTCCGGACACCGTGACGCAATGGGTTCGATGGGATTCCCACAGACCCAGGGCATCTGGAGTATCAGCCAGGCCTACGTGGCGCAGACCGTCACGCCCGGCGAGCTCGCAACGGATCTGGCAGCAATCGAAGCCACGTGGGATCCGTCGCGGGCGATGGTGTCCGCGCGCGTGCTCGACTGCCTCGGCACACCGGCTCCGAACGTTCGGGTGGCCCTGGACACGCCTTCCCAAGATTCGCAGACCACCGTCTTTTACTACAACGAAACCAGGGCTACGAGCACCAGCGCGACGAGCGATGCAGCCACGAGTCCCAACGGGTTGGTGAGCTTCTTCGATGTGCCCGCTCCCGACGCAGGGTCGGTCAACATTTTGCTGACGGCCACGCCCCTCGGGCTCGGCAAGGTGTCGAGCCGCGAGGGGGCAAACGTTCAAGCCGGCGTCCTCTCGGCGGTGGAGATGACACCGACGCCATGAGCCTTCGTCTCACTCTCTCCGCCAGGGCTCGTGCTCTCTCGGCGTCGGCAGCCGGCGCGGTGCCCCCTTCCCTGGTTGTCACCGCGGGCTAGAATCGACCGCTGAAGATCGGGATGCCGCCTTAGCGGAATTGGACGGGGTTCGCGGTCTCCACGTACCGCCGGATGCGCGCAAGCGACTCGGCCTCGTTGGGGCTCCCCGTGAGTCGCGTCGGTCGTTTTCCTTCGACGACGTAGCGCGCGATCGCGTCGCGTCGGGCGAGCCGCTCGCGCATCTCGGCCAGTCGCGGCGCGCGACGGAGGGCTGTGTCGAGGCGCTCGCCGAGCACGGCGCGCGTCATGTCGATCGCCTCGACCACGAAGAAGTCCGCGACGGCCGGCCGATGGCCACCGAAGAACGGCTCGCGAGAGGACGCGAGCACCCGATCGAGGCGATCGACCTTGTGAAGGATGCGCCCTTCGTGGTTCGAGAAGCGCGTCGCTGCCTCGGCGTCGGGGACGGCCATGGGCACCCAAAGCATCATCGCGAGCTCCACGATGACATCGAGGTACGCCACCGAGGCGGCCATCTCGAGCCGCGCGATCCCCATCGCGTCGAGCCCCTCGTAATGCCCGACGCGGCGCGCCAAGTATCCCGCGATGGGCAGCGCCTGGGCGACGCAGTCGTCGCCCCACTCGAGCACCGGCAGCGAGCCGAACGGGCCTCCATCCGCCTGCTCCCTGAGCATGCGCCACGAGTGGCCGACGGTGATCCGCTGGTCCTCGAACGCGACCCCAGCGTCGACGAGCGCGTTGCGAATCGGCTGCGCGCGGCCCAGGCAGTCGAAGTATCGGAGGAGCACTCGGTCGGGCATGAGCGGGGAATAGGGGCGGAAGGTGGTCCGGGCCATGCAAGTCCTAGAAACCATGCCACGCGCCACGGAAGTGGATGCCGGTTTCAGCAGGCAAGGTCTCAGCCGAGCGAGCCGAGGTGTGCCACTACATGATCCAAACGTCCCGGTCAGTCTCGTCGAGGATCCGTGGGCATCAGCGCAGGATCACCCCGGGACCCCCCGGCCCCCGCGTGACAGGGTCGGGTGCGTAGGAGTGCGCCGCGGTCTCGTCGCGGTCGTGGGCATGGGGGCCGCGATGTTGGCGGGGGCAGCGTGCGGAGGCTCCGCCCACGAATCGGCAAAGGCAGACGGCGGTGCGGATACGGGGTATGGCTCGTCGTCATCCAGCGGCGGGTCGGGTTCGGGCAGCTCCGGTTCAAGCAGCGGGAGTAGCTCGGGATCGTCGGGCGAGAGCGGCACCGTAGTACCCCCGAGCTGCCAGGCAGGCGGCGACGGCCTCACCAACTGCGGTGCCGCGGGCGAGAGTTGCTGCACGAGCCTGGAGGTCTCGGGTGGGAGGTACTACCGGACGTACACGAACAGCGGGGATGGCGGCACTGCCGAAGCCGATCCCGCCACCGTCAGCACCTTCCGCCTCGACAAGTACGATGTGACGGTAGGGCGGTTCCGCCAGTTCGTGAACGCGGTCCTGCCTCCCGAGGGCGGGACGGGCTGGTTGCCTCCTGCCGGGTCCGGGATTCATACGCAGTTGAACGGAGGTCGGGGCCTGGTGAACGTAGGAGCCCCACCCGATGCTGGAACCGTCTACGAGACAGGGTGGTTGGCGGCGGACGACAGCAACATCGCGCCGACGAGCTCCAACCTCGGCTCCTGCTCGGGGGCGACATGGACGGACGTCGCCAGCACCCGAGAGAAGCTACCCATCAACTGCGAGAACTGGTCCGAGGCGTACGCCTTCTGCATCTGGGACGGGGGCTTTCTTCCGAGCGAGGCGGAGTGGGAATATGCGGCGGCGGGAGGCAACCAGCAGCGTGAGTACCCGTGGGGCTCGACAGCGCCGGGGACCGCCTGTCCAGGGGCGGGCTGCGAGTACGCGATCTACGAAGGCGACTATCCGAGCGGCAACTCGGGCTTGGGGACCTGCTTCGGCGTGGCGAGTATCGCTCCCGTGGGCACGGCAACACTGGGCGCTGGGCGCTGGGGCCAGCTCGATCTGGCGGGCAACATGTGGCAGTGGAACCTGGACTGGTACGCGGCATACGTTGGTCCTTGTACAGATTGTGCTTTCCTGACAGCAGCCTACGCCCGGGTGATCCGGGGCGTCGGCTACTGCTACGGCGGCCCCGCGGGCTTGCTACCCCAGAATCGCGACTACAACTCCCCAGGCAACCGCTACTACGGCGGCCTCGGCTTTCGTTGCGCCAGGACGCCCTGACGCTCCCCCTACCTTGGGGGCGTATCCATCGCGCTTAGTCGCGTGCCTCCCCTCGGAAGGGACGCATCCTTTTCGCTCAGTCGTGGGCCTCTCCTCGGCAATGACCCGCCCCTCCCGCTCATTCGTGGCCCTCCCCTCGGAAAGGACGCGCCCCTCGCGCTCATTCATGCTCGCCTCCGCGGAAAGGATCCCGGCCTCGCGCTCATGGATCAGCGTCTCCGCGAAACGATTGGCCCCCTCCCGCTCATCCACAGGCCCCTCCGCGACATGAACGGGTCCTTCCCCCGAAAGGCCGCGCCCCTCCGCTCGACTCCCCCGCCCATCGACGACGCGGGTGCCCCACTCTGCGCGTTGGGTCCTAGCCTCTCCCTCGCCGAACCAAGCCCGCCGGCCACCCCCATCGCCCGAGCGAGCTTAGTCACCGTCTTGCGACGCCGATCCCAGCGATGTATACGTACATCATGACGCGTACGCAGATCTACCTGAGCGACGACGAGGCCGCCGTCCTCGAGCGGGAGGCCCGCTCGTCCGGGCGCACCAAGTCGCAGCTGATCCGCGAGGCCATCGATCACGTGTACCTGCGAGGCCCGGATGCGACGGGGTTGCTCGGGGCGCTCAAGAAGTCGGCTGGAGGCTGGCGACGTCGAGCGGGCGGAGCCGAGACCGTCGAGCGGCTCCGTCCGGGCCGGCTGGCGCGCCTGCACTCGCGACGCTCTGCATGAAGCTCGTGATCGACACGTCGGTCATGATCGATCACCTTCGCGGGCACGCGCTGGCCGTGGCCGTGCTCTCCAATGCCGCGCGAGCCGGGGACGAGCTCTGGAGCGTGACGGTCACGCGGACCGAGGTCCTCGCGGGCATGCGCCGCGGGGAGGAGCGCGCCACCCATGCGCTGCTCGATGCCATCCGCTGGCAGGACGTCACGAGCGAGATTGCGGACCGGGCAGGAGATCTCGCGCGGAGGTACCTGCGCTCGCATCCCGGCGTCGACACCGTCGACTACCTCGTTGCGGCCGCGAGCGAGGTCCTGGGTGCCCGGGTCCTCACGCAGAACGTCCGGCATTTCCCCATGTTCCCGGCCCTCCGGTCAGCTTACTAGGGGGGATATTGCCGCCGTGGGTCCTCGCCTCTCCCTCGCCGAACCGAGCCTGCCGGGGGCGGCGCGGAGCGCAGCGGGCGCGGGGATCCCCCGGAGGGGCAGGGGCACCCGCGCCCGCGAGCACCGCGCCGCCCCCGGCGGGCGATCAAACCGCGGCCAATCGCATCCCGACGCCGCTGCACTAGACTGACTCCCGTGACGCTGGCCGCTCGTCCTCGTTCCCTGCCGATTGCGCCGACGGCGGCCCCCTCCCGACGAAACCTGCCCCTCGCGGATGACGCTCGGACCGTCGATTGCGGGTGGCGCCCCGTCTACGCCGTGTGGGAAGTCACCCTCCAGTGCGACCTCGCGTGCCGCCACTGCGGGTCCCGCGCCGGGCGCGCCAGGCCGGACGAGCTTTCGACTGCAGAGGCCCTCGACCTGGTCTCCCAGATGGCGGCTCTCGGCGTCCGCGAGGTCACCCTCATCGGGGGCGAGGCCTACCTCCGGGACGACTGGCTCCAGATCGTGCGCGCCGTGCGCGAGCACGGGATGCAGTGCACGATGACGACCGGCGGACGCGGAGTCACCGAGGCCCTCGCGCGCGACGCGAGGGACGCCGGCATCCAGGGCGCCAGCGTCTCGGTGGACGGGCTTCGCGCGACGCACGATCACATTCGCGCCCTCGACGGGAGCTTCGACCACGCCATCCGCGCCCTGCGCGCCTTCAGGGCAGCCGGGCTTCCCACGTCGTCTAACACGCACATCAACCGGCTCAACCTTCGCGAGGTCCCCGAGGTCTTCGAGCTCCTCGTCGGCGAGAAGATCCGGTCGTGGATGATGCAGTTCACCGTCGCGATGGGGCGCGCCGCGGACGAGGACGGGCTGCTGCTCGAGCCGTATCAGGTGCTCGAGGCCATCCCCATGCTCGCCCGCATGAAGCATCGCGCGGACGAAGCCGGCGTGAAGTTCTGGGCGGGCAACAACATCGGGTACTTCGGGCCTCACGAGAACACGCTCCGCGGGTCGTACCCCAAGGGGCACATGGGCTCGTGCGGAGCGGGGCGGGCGACCCTCGGCATCGAGGCCAACGGGGACATCAAGGGATGCCCGTCGCTTCCGACGAGCGACTACGTCGGCGGCAACGTGCGCGACCACTCGCTCTCGGACATCTGGGAGCGGTCCGCACCCCTAAGGTTCACGCGCGACCGCACGGTGGACGAGCTCTGGGGCCACTGCGCCAGCTGCTACTACCGGGAGACGTGCCTCGCCGGCTGCTCGTGGACGACGCACGTCCTCTTCGGCAAGCGCGGCAATAACCCCTTCTGCCATCACCGCGCCCTCGAGCTCTTGCGCGACGGACGACGCGAGCGCATCGTACGCATGGAGGCCGCGGGCGGGATGCCGTTCGACTACGGGAAGTACGAGATCGTCGAGGAGCCCTGGCCCGAGGGCGAGCTCGAACGGGCGCGTGCGGTCGCGAGCGGTACCGAGAGGCAACTCGCCGACCCAGGGGGGGCATAGACATGGCCGATCGATTCGTTCTTTGCGCCGGGTGCTCTCGTCACGTGAAGGCGCAAGACGCGGCGTGCCCCTTTTGCGGGGCGTCCTTCTCGTCCGCGTCGCCCAGCCGCCCTTCCACCAGCGAGCCCTTTCGTCGCATGGCGGCCGCAGCAGCAGTGGCGGCGGGAGTGGCCGCGGCCACCGGCTGCTCGCAGCACTCGAGCGTATCTTCTTTCTACGGGATGGGCGCGATGGGCGGGATGGTCGTCGATTCGGGAGAGGACTCAGGGGGCGGCGGCGGCGAGTTCGACGGGCCCTCCGCGGTCACGTTCTACGGGATCGCGAACCCCGTCGACGCTGGGCCGGGACAAGCGGACGCGCCGTCTGGGGTCGACGGAAGCGGCGACAGCGGCGACGCAAGCGGCGACGGGAGCAACGACGCCCCGGGTTGACCGCGGTCGCGCCCTGCGAGAAGGGATACCGACATGACCGATCACGTCACCGTGCACGAGGACGTCGTCGTCCTCGTCCCAGGGTTCCTCGGATTCAGCGTCTTCGGGCGCTTTCCGTACTTCGCCGATCGCGTGCCGGCCTCGCTGGCCGCCGTGCTCCGCGAGAAGTGGGGGCGAGACGTCTCTGTCGTCCCCGCGTCCACCGTGCCGACCGGGCCTCTCCGCAACCGCATCGAGACTCTCGCCGCGTTCATCGGCCGCCTCCAGACGCTCGGGGGCAAGCGCTTCCATCTGGTGGGTCACAGCACGGGGGGCGTGGACGCGCAGCTCCTAATGACCACGGCGCCGTTCTGGGGCGGCGACTGGTCGGACGACGCGCGGGCGGCACGCGAAGGCGTCCTGTCCGTCGTTACCATCAGCGCGCCCCACTACGGGACGTGCCTGCTCGACAGCACCGTCGCCGAGTTCGTGAGTCACCCGAAGGTCGCCGGGGCGCTGCCGTTCCTGAAGGCGACCGGGCCGCTCTTCTCGCTCGCCTTCAAGGACCTGTCGCAGATCGACACGCTCTTGAACGTGAACACGAAGCAGCTCCCCGACGCGTGGCGCTTCGTGCTCTCGGTCATGCGCCATCACGAGCTCCTCGACGAGCTCAAGCCGGCGGCCATGCAGAGCCTGCGCGCGACTGTAGAACCCGATCCGCGCGCCAAGGTGACGTGCTTCGCGACCGGCGCCGACGTTCAGGAAGGGCCGGGGCGAAAGAGCGACGCGTTCTACAAGGAGCTCAACGCCTTCGGTCACGTCGACGACCGCGAGCCGACCGTTCCGGCCGTCCTCGACAACGTGAGCCGCATCGCCGACGCACCGCAGTCCGTCTGGATCCGCAATCCGACGACGGCTCCCTTCCAGATTGAACCGGGGACGAACGACGGCATCGTGAACACCGCCCGGCAGGTCTTGCCCGGGGCCACCCTCGCAGGCGTGGTCGTCGCCGATCACGCCGACGTCCTCGGAGACTACGACCGTTTCGACCTCGCGACCGACCAGCCGATGAACACCGGCATCTTCCGGAGCGGCGCCGACTTCGGAGACGACCAGTTCGTCGAGCTCTACCGGCGCGTCGCCGCAGCCATGGTGACGCGCTAGAGCAACCGTCTCTCTCAGGGAGCGGCGCAACGGCGACAGCAACGCTCGTTGGCACCAGCTCCTACTCGACCTTTTTTTTGTTGTGAACCGCAGAGGCGCAGAGGTCGCGGAGAGGTGGATTGATGGACTTCCCCCGGTTCCGTTGACACGGGTTAGGCCGCGGGAGCGAGAGCATAGTCACTCTCGAGTTCGGCGGGGGTCATGTAGCCGATGGAGGAGTGAAGTCGTCGGCGGTTGTAGAAGACCTGGATGTATTCGAAGACCCTCGGCCCACCCTCTCGCCCTCCGCGCCCTCTGCGCCTCTGCGCCTCTGCGGTTCACAACCCCCTATCGACCCAACCGACACCCATAGTTGCTTCCCTTTGAAGCGATTCGGCGTACGGGCCGTCGTCCGGTTGCTCTAGGCGTCAGACTCCCGTCGCGTCCGGCGCCCAGACGTACTTGTGCATCTGGAGTTGCACGCGGACGGGCAGCGCGTCCTCGAGGACCCAAGCGACGAGATCCTTGGGCGCGAGGCGGCCGAACACGGTGCTCGCGAGGAGGTTCGGCGTGCGGTCGGTCAGGTGACGCTCGGGGATGGTCGCACGCATCCACTCGTAGTCCACCCGGTCGGCAAGGACGAACTTGATCTCGTCGGTGCGGGTGATGTGCAAGAGGTTGTCCCAGCGGTTGCGGTGCGACTCGCCGCTGCCGGGGCACTTGAGGTCCATCACCTTGTGCACCCGCGGATCGACCGCAGACACGTCCGCCTCGCCGCTCGTCTCGACGAGCACCGTGCGCCCCGCGTCGCACAGCTCCGCCATCAGCGGGAAGACGGCCGGCTGCAGCAGTGGCTCGCCGCCCGTCAGCTCGACCAGCGGCGTGCGAAAGGACAGAGCCTTTGCGAGCACCTCGGCTCGGTCCATGCGCGTCCCGCCGTGAAACGCCTGGGGCGTGTCGCACCAGACGCATCGCAGGTTGCACCCGGTCGTCCGGACGAACGTGCAGGGCAGGCCGGCGAACGTCGATTCGCCTTGGATGCTCGAGTAAATCTCGTGAATGACGAGGGTGTCTTCCCTAGAACCCATCGTCGACTCTGCGCGCGCGCGCGGGGCGCGGCGCCGGTGGCGGCGTGTACCGCGGCACCGCCCGCACCGGCGGAGGCGGGGTACGGGGCAGAGGCGCGGACACCGGAGGCGGAGCGACGGCCGACACGGGGAGGTCGGTCGCGGAGACGGTCGCCGGCGACATAGGAACCTCGGGCGGCGCGGCGGCGACCACGGGAGCGGCGGCGGCCGGCGGCGGCGGCGGAGCGGCGGGCGTGGCCATCGCGTGCGTCCCCGATCGCAAGCTCAGCCCGAGCACGAGCCCGCCGATTCCGACCACGCTCCCACCCGCGGCGACCAACGCGATGGCCCTCTTGCGCGGACGCGGTCGTCCGATCCCCTCGACGGTCGTCGAGCTCAGCGCCCCCGTGGCCCTGGACGCCCCCGTCTCCGTCACGCCGGTGCGCGAGATCGCGCCGGTGACCCGGACGTTCGACCGCATCATCTCTTCGTACTTTTCGCGGTCCGCGGCGGCCTTCACGCCGAGCGTGATCGCCTCTTTTCGCTTCCGCGACGGCTCGGCCACGTGCTCGCCGAGGAACGACGCCACGGCAGCCGCGGTCGAGGTGGCCTTCGCCTCGATCATGGCTTCCTGCACCGCCTGCTGCATCTCCGCCGCCGTTGCATAGCGCTTGTCGGGCGGCGTGGAGAGCGCCTTGTTCACCACGTCGACGATGGCGCGGTGCACGGTGGTGGGGAGGGGTGGCGGCGGTCTTCCGCTCGTCAAGAGGAGGAGCGTCTGCACGTCGTTCTCGCCGTCGTACGGGGGCTTGCCGGCGAGAAAGTGATACATGATGGCGCCCACGGCCCACAGGTCGGCGCGCCGGTCGACGTTGTGGCCGTGCGCCTGCTCCGGGGCCATGTAGCGAACCTTGCCCTTGAGCGTCTCGGTGTTCGTGTCGCCGGCGCCCCGGTCACGGGCCTTCGCGATGCCGAAGTCGATGAGCTTCGTGATGCCCCTCGTGCTCACGAGCACGTTCTGCGGCGAGACGTCGCGGTGCACGACGCCGAGCAGCGACCCGTCGGCGTTGCGGAGCTCGTGGGCCGCGTGAAGGCCGCCGCACACCTCGGCCATCAGGCGGAGGAGTACGCCGGGCGGCATCTTGATGCCCTTCTTCTGGAGCGAGCGGTTGACCGTGGAGAGGGAATCGCCGTCGACGTACTCCATCACGAGGTACGTGGTCTCGTGCTGCTCTCCCACGTCCAGGATCTGCGCGACGTTGGCGTGCTCGATGCGAGAGGCGATGCGGGCCTCGTCGACGAACATCTTCTGGAACCGCGCGTCGGCGGCGAACTTCGGGAGTATCGTCTTGACGGCGACCAGCTTCTCGAAGCCGTGCTTGCCCGTCTGGCGCGCGATCCACACGCTCGCCATTCCGCCTTCGGCGATGGGGCAGAGCAGCTCGTAGCGGTCGAGCTTGAAGCCCGGCGCGAGCGGCGATGGCCGAGGGGGCGGCGCAGTCACGGCGAAAGTATCGCTGTTTGTTCGGGTCGTAACCAGAGCCACGGGAGGCCTCGTTCGCTCGAAAACATCCGTCGACGGTCCCCCCCGGTCCGGGCGGCTCAATCCGGCGCGAGCGTGTCCGGCACGGGCGTTTCTCCGGCGTCGGCGTCGTAGGTGGGCGCAGTGGCAGGCGCGACGGGCACTCGCAGAGGGGGCAGGGTGTGCGTGTAGTGCCGGACAAGCGCCCAAAAGGCGCCCACGATGGCGAGCAGCCCGAACAGGACCGTCCGCACGGCGGTGGACGACGAGTACCGGGACGCTCGAAGGAACGGCCTCACGGGCCGCCGGGCAGGCTTCTTTGCAAAGGTCACGGGTGAGGCCTTCGTTTCGAGGCAAGAGGGTAAGCTACGCTGCGTGCAGCCGCCCGCCGGACCGCCCTGGGACCTTCCGGTTTCGGAGGCGCCGCTCGCGTTCGTCGACCTCGAGATGACAGGGCTCGATGCCGTCCGCGACCGGGTCGTCGAGATCTGCGTCGAACGGGTCGTCGGGGGCGAGCGCACGGGCTTCGTCTGCACCCTCCTCGACCCGGGCGAACGGGTCGGGGGAGCCGCGCACGTCCACGGGATCGACGCGGCGCAGGTCGCTGGGGCCCCGCGCTTCGAGACCATCGCCCGCGACGTCCACGGGCTGCTCGACGGGGCGATCCTCGTCGCGCACGCCGCCGTATGGGACGTTCGCTTCCTTTCGGCGGAGTTCCAGCGGGCGGGTACGAAGCTCGAGCGCATCGACTGGATCGACACGCTGGTCCTCGCCCGGCGCGCCTTCGCCTTTCGGTCGTACTCGCTCGACGCCCTCTGCCGCGAGCTCGCCATCGACCGAGGCCAGGCGCACCGGGCAGAGAGCGACGTTCGCGCCATGCGCGAGCTGTTCGACCGGTGCGTCGCCACCCTGGCGCCGACCAGCGCTCGCGACCTCTGGGAGGTCCGCGTCGGCGAGCGCCGGGCCCGTCAGGCCATCGTCGACGCCTGCGAGGCGGCCGCGAAACATGGCGCGCCGATGACCGTCACGTACCGCGCGTCGGCGCGTGCCGCCGAGCCCTTGTCGATGGTGATGCTCGAGGTCCGCTCGGACCTCGACCCGCCGCGGGTTGTGGGGTATCTGCTCCCCGGAAGAGGCCGGAGAGAGCTTCGGGCCGACCGCATCCTGCGGGTCGAGCCTCAGTCCGTCTCGGTCCCCTCCTGAGAGAGTCCACTCGATGCGTCGTGCCCTGGCCTTTCTTCTTCTCTTTGCGCTACCGCCGGCGTGTGGCCCGGTAGCCTCGCCCGAGTCGGCCGCCCGGTCGCCCGTCGCCGCGAAGTGGATCGATCGCGCCAAGGCCAGCTACCGCGCCGGCGACTTCGAGGACGCCCGCGACGCGGTGACGCACGCCCTCGCGGTGGCGCCGAGCGACGCCGAGATTCGCGAGCTCTCGGCGCGCATCGCGCTCGTTCGCCTCGACTTCGCCGAAGTCCTGCGGGTCACCGAGGGCCTCGACTCGACCGCGGTGCATGCTCTCAGGGGCAGGGCCTACTGGTTCTCCGGCGACATCGAGCACGCGGCCGACGAGCTCGAGGCGCTGCTGACCGATCCTCAAGTGAAGGATCCGTGGGCGCGAGACGTCGCGTCGCTCGCACGCCGAGGATCCGGGCGGCACCCGTTCGAGATGGAAGGCGCGCTCGTCGGCGCCGTCGAGATGCCGCGAGCCATCGAGCGCGTTCCGCTCGGCGCCGCCGACGTGGTCCCGTGCGAGCTCGACGGCGAGCGGATCCTCGCCCTCGTGGCCACGGGGACGAGCGAGGTCCTGGTCGACTCGAACTCGCGAAAGGACCCCGCGTGGGTCAACCTTCGCTTCGATCGGCTCGAGGTGAAGGACGTCCCCGCGCTGACGGAAGACCTCTCGGCCGTGAGCCGCCAGCTCGGCGTGCCAATCAAGGCCCTCATCGGGTCTCAGTTCCTGAGGCACGCGCACGTGACGTTCGACCGGAGGGGCGACCAGTTCGTCGTGAGACGCCAGGACGCGCCGGCACCGCCCGACGCCAGCCGGGTTCCCCTCTATTACTTGCGCGGCGGGGGCATGCTCGTGCGCGCCACCATCACGGCCCGCGACGACGATCCCATCGCCCTCTTCGTCGACAGCTCCCGCCCGTTCCCGCTTCTCCTGCAGGACGCGGCCTGGAAGAAGGCGGGGGTCGACTTGAACTCGCTGACGCCGCTGCCGGACGCCCCGAACGTCAAGCACGGGATGGTTCCCGTCTTTCGCCTGGGCGGATTCGACCTCGCCAAGATGCCGGCCATCGCCGGTGCCGACCTGGGCGAGCTCGGCGCGATCGCCGACATCGATCTCGGCGGCGTCATCGGGGCCGACCTCCTGGCCTTCTTCCGCGTGACGTTCGAGGACGAAGGCCGCTTCATGTGGATCGAACCCGACCCGACCCTTCTCGGGCCTCAAACGGCAGGCGCACCCGGTCCACCCGTGTCGCCCGGTGCCGCTCCAGCTCCCGCGCCCGTACGCGCTCCACCGGCGGCGAGCGGGAGTGGCAAGCCATGAGCCCCGGCGTCGCCCGCCTCGCCGTCTACGCCGGCAGCTTCGACCCGCCGACGCTGGGTCATCTCGATCTCATCGAACGCGCCTCCGCGCTCTTCAGCGACGTCATCGTCGGCATCGGCCGGCATCCGTCGCGAAGCCCCCTCTTCACCGTGGAGGAGCGGCTCGATCTCGTGGCCCGGGTGTCGTCCCACCTGCCGAACGTCACGGTCGAGGCCTTCGAAGGGCTCCTCATTCACTTCTGCCAGCAGAAGAACGCGCGCGTCATCGTGCGCGGCCTGCGCGCGGCCACGGACTTCGAGTACGAGCTGCAGATCGCGCACGCGAACGCCGATCTCGAGCCTGCGGTGGACACCGTGTTCCTGCCCACCCGCACGAAGAACGGCTTCATCAGCGCGTCGCTCGTGCGCGAGATCGCGAGCCACGCGGGGGACGTGAGCCGCTACGCTCCGGCTCTCGTGTGCGAGGCGCTCGTGACCAAGTTCGCCCGGCGCTGATTCATGCCTCCGATCTCGCAGTCGCCTCCGTCGTCGATTGCAGCTCGCCTCGAGGACTGCGTCTTCGCGGTCCGAAAGCGCGTCGCAGGGGCCGCGCCGCGCGTGGGGCTGGTCCTGGGCAGCGGGCTCGGCGCCTTCGCCGACTCGCTCCAGGGCCTCGTGAAGATTCCCTACGGGGACCTTCCGCACATGGCCACTCCCGGCGTGGCCGGGCACCCGGGCAACCTCTGCTTCGGTCAGGTCGCCGGCGTATCCGTCGTGTGCATGCAGGGACGGGTGCACCTCTACGAAGGCCACCCGGTCGACCGGGTGGTGCAGGGGGTGCGCGTCATGGCTCGGCTCGGGGTGCGCTGCGTCCTCCTTACCAACGCGGCCGGCGGCCTCGTGCCCGCGTGGTCGCCCGGGGACCTCATGGTCATCACGGATCACGTCAACCTCACCGGGGTCTCGCCCCTCGTCGGCCTCAACGACGACGCCGTCGGCCCCCGCTTCCCCGACATGAGCGCGGCCTACGACGGCGCTCTCCGGGACGCCTTGCTGAGCGTCGCGCGCGAGGCAGGCATCGCGCTGCGCGAGGGGGTGTACGCGGCGATGCTTGGCCCCCAGTACGAGACGCCGGCGGAGATCCGGATGCTGCGAGCGCTCGGAGCGGACGCGGTGGGCATGAGCACGGTGCGCGAGGTCATCGCCCTCCGGCACATGGGCGTGCGGGTCGGGGGGCTCTCGTGCATCACGAACCTTGCGGCGGGAGTCAGCCCACGTCCCCTCGATCATGCCGAGGTCGAAGCGATGGCGCGCTCGCGCCAGGCCGCGCTGACGACGCTCCTCACGGGTTTTGTCGCGCGCGCCGGGGAAAGGGCGCCGTGAGGCTCGGGGCAGCGGTCGCGGCAGAGCTGGTCACCGCGGCACGGCGGGCTCGCGCTCGCGCGTACGCTCCTTACTCACGCTACCGCGTCGGCGCCGCGGTGCTCACGCGAACCGGGGGCATCTACGCCGGCTGCAACGTCGAGAACGCGACGTATGGCGCCACGCTCTGCGCGGAGAGGTCGGCCATCGCCGCGATGGTCTCGGCCGGGGACGCGGAGCCGGTCGCCTGCGCCGTGGTCACGGCCGGGCCGCGCCCGTCTGCCCCGTGCGGCATCTGCCGGCAGGTCCTCGCCGAGTTCGCACGCGAGATGAAGGTCGTGCTCGTCGCGGAGGACGCCCGGGGGCGGGTCGTCGCTCGCCGGACGGAGAGCCTCTCTCGTCTCCTCCCGCGGGCCTTCGGACTTGCGCCCTCCCGATAGGCCGTGGGCTCGATCTCATACGAGGGCCCGCGCCCCCATCCGCGGGCCCGCCGCCACCGCTAGAGGGTGCTTTCGACCTAAGCAACCGCTGGAAACCACGGCTTCTTCCCGTTGGCCCAACTCATGCTCTATCAAACGTCGACCACCCCAGGGGAGCCCCGCATGAAGCGCCGAACCATCGCCGCAACGCTGAGCCTTTTCGGCCTCGCAGGCACCCTCGCCTTTACCGGTGGGTGCTCCAACCAGTCCACGAGCAGTCAGGCCAGCGGCGGGATCGGCGTCCAGTCGATCCTGTTCATCAAGCGCCAGAACACCGTCTACAACCCGGACGGGACGGTGACCATCGACGTGGCCGGCGGCAACGGCCAGGTGCTCGACTACCAGCGCTACGAGCCCGGCGGCAGCTTGAACATGCTCTCGCCCGCCAGCGCCGACGGCACGGTCACGAACCTCACGAGCTCTTTCACGACGGCCGACTTCAACGGCGCGGACGTCTCGTTCGACGCGACGCAGGCCGTCTTCTCGATGAAGACCGACGCGAACGACCACTACCACATCTACACGGTGCAGCTGACGCCCGGGCGCGGACGGCACGTTCGATCGATCCACCAGAAGACGGCGGGCGACTAGGACGACATCAACCCGATCTACGTCCCGGGCGGCCTCATCGCGTTCGTCACGAACGAGATGTACACGGCGATGGGCACCCGGGCCGACGAGTACGAGCACGCGCGCGAGGCCCTGCAGCTCGCGACGATCACCGTCGACGGCGGCGACGCGGCCCGGCACCTCTTCGCGCAGAACCTCTCGCACACCGTCGCTCCGTTCCTCCGTTACGACGGACGGATCGGGTTCTCGCAGTGGGAGCACTTCGCGCTCCGACGAACGACGTGAAGATCCGCCGCGTCAACCCGGACGGGACGCAGGAGGTCGCGGTCGCCGGCCAGCACGTGAACAGCCTGGGGCAGGACAAGCCCGGCGACGCGCTCTTCACGGTCCAGGAGGCCTCCCCGAACGTCATGGTCGGCATCGTCACGGCGCGCGACCGGACGATCCACGCGGGCGCGCTCGTCCAGATCGACGCGCGCAACCACGACGACCCGGTGTGCATCGAGCCTGCCAACTACACGAGCGGCGCGACGTCGGGCCACCAGTGCCTGGACGAGGAGAACGTCCGCTACGACGTGCTGACGCCGAACGTTCCGACGGGCAGCGACCCGTCGCCGGTCGGCCGCTACCGCGAGCCGAGCGTCCTGCCGGACGGCCGGATCCTCACGTCGTGGGCCGACGGTCCGGTCAACGACCTCAACGAGCAGTCGCTGACGCCGCCGGACTTCGGCATCTACCTCTACGACCCCGCCACGGGCCAGAACCAGCTCGTCTACAACGACCGCGCCACGTGGGACCTGAACGCCATCGCCATCGTCCCCCGCGCCGAGCCGCCGGTCATCGGCGAACAGCAAGTACGTGCAGGACTCGACGAAGCCCGGCGCGTCATCGGCTCGGTCGACATCTCGCAGACGAGCCTGAACGAGGTCGTCACCGGCGCCCAGTTCAACAACACGCCGCTCGGCGCAGGCGCTGCCGCAGGGCGCGGTCGCCGTTCGCGTCATCGAGGGCTTCTCGAGCGAGGCGGCGAAGGGCGTCACGATGTTCGGCCTCACGATGTTCGAGGGCGCCGCCGTCCTCGGCGAGGCGCCGGTCTACGCGGACGGCAGCTGGCTCGCGAACGTGCCGCCGTACATCCCGATGCACCTCCAGCCGATCGACAAGTTCGGCCTGGCCATCCGCAACCAGCAGCTCTGGATCCAGGCGCATGCCGGGCGAGACTCCGCCGCTGCGTCGGCTGCCACGAGTCGCGCACCGGCCAGGGCGTGCCGGCGATCGGCCAGAACCCGACGGTCGCCGAGCAGCAGCTGCCGCTGCACCTCGTTCACCGAGCCGATCCCGGACCGCACCGAGTTCCCCTGGAACACGAAGGTCCAGACCGATCCTCGATTCGAAGTGCGTCAGCTGCCACAACTCGGACACGACGAGCTACTACTACAGTGACGCGTACGGACCCGGTGTCCGGCCTGGTCGACGACGTACCAGATCCCGACCCTCGACCTGTCGAGCACGCCCGTCACCGTGTACTACGACCGCAAGGTCGCGACCTGGCCGGCGTCGTACGTCTCGATCTTCTACCCGGCGACGCTCAGCGATGGACGACCGACACCACCGGGAGGCCTCACGGCGACCGGCGCGGCCGCTCCGTGCTCGGCACCGGGCCTGAACGCCACCCCCGCCGGCTGCACGCCGCTCTGGGGCATCCCCGGAAGCGCGCGCGCCTCGGCCTCGCCGCAGAAGCTCAACCTGCACGGGCTGATCAACGGCGTGGCCGACGGCTCGACCGCCTGGCCGCGTCGCGACCAACCCGTTCCACCCCGAGGACCAGGGCGCGTCGTACTCGCTCACCGACGCCGAGCGCCAGACGCATCGCGGTCTACCCGATGGACCTCGGCGGCCAGTACTGGGCTCGCCAGAACACCGGGCTTCGTCCCTTCACGACGGGCGACCCAGTCACCCCGGTCAGCGCGATTCCGTGAGGAGAAGAGGAGAAACGCCATGCGAAGTAACAGTGTTCTTCAGTTCGCGATGGGTTGCTTCCTCGCGGCCGCGACGTTCGCCGCTACCGACGCCCACAGCGACCCCGGGGCGCCTCGTCAAGTGACGCCGAGCGGCCCGGGCTTCGCCGGCGTGTACGGCCAGATGCCCGCCAGTCAGGTCGAGTTCATCTCGACGGCCGAACGCGATCAAGAGCGCCGCGGTCAGCGGCGCCCCGACGCTCATCTGGGAGACGCTCGAGCACGGCGAGAAGGTCGAGTGCCTCGACTGCATCTCCGTGGTCGCCCCGCTCCTCTACGACTCGAACGCGAAGAACCGCGAGATCGCGGCGTGGTGGCTACGTCGCCGCATCTTCGGCGTCTTCGGTCCGGGCGAGGTCTACGAGCAGACGCTCCAGACCCTGCAGACCAGCACGGACCCCGTCAGTCGGTCGTACGCGGCCTACGCGCTGGGCGAGTTCTTCCTGGCCCCGGGCGTCGCCGCGTGCGCGACGGCCCTTCGGGGTGACGGCGACGCCCGCGTGCGCGCGGCCGCCGCCAGCGCGCTCGGACGCCTGAACGACGATGGCTCGGGGGCGCTCGCGGTGGGCCTCGCCGACTCCGACCCCGGCGTGAAGCTGGCGTCGCTGGCCTCCGCCGGCAGGATCAACGCGTTCTCGAGCCTCTCGAGCGTCGCCGCGCTGACCGTCGACGCGAGCGGCGACGTGCGGCGACGGGCCGTCGAGATCCTCGACGACGCTCCACGCCACCGACGCCGTGGTGGCCGTCTCCTCCGCGGCGCAAGCGACGCCGATGCCGCGCGTGCGCGCGGTCGCCTGCCACGCTCTGGGTACGCTCGGGGACTCGGCCGCCGTGCCGGTGCTCACGAAGCTGTCCACCAGCGACCCCAACGGCTTCGTCCGCGACATGGCCCAGATCGCCATTCAGGAGCTCTAGTCGAGCGGTTAGCATGGGGCGATGGCTCGAGCCTCCTCCCTCGTCGTCTGTGCGGCTCTCGCTGTCGTCGTCGCGTGCGTCTCGGGCGCCTGCACGACGATAGAGCCGCAGCCGACGACGTTCTTCGATCAGACGATCGCCCCGATTCTCCAGACGTCGTGCGTCCGGACGAACACCGGCGTCGGGTGCCACGTCGTCGGACGTCAAGGGCAACGCGTTCGGCAACCTGGACCTCACGAGCTACGCCGGGGTCGACCGCCGACGCGACCTGCTCCTCGACTACGGGCCGTACCTGCAGCCGTCGCTGCTCGTGAAGAACGTGCCCCCGTACCAGCTGACGCTTCAGCTCTGGGACGGGACGAAGATCGCTGGTCACGACGGACATCAAGCACACGGGCGGCCAGGTGCTCGACCCGACGGCGAGCGCCTACCTGATCGTGCGGCAGTGGATAGAGAACGGCGCGACCATCGGACAACACGGGCGTTCCTCCGGTCAATCTCCCGCGCAACGCCGTGCTCGGACGTCGTTCCGCAAGCCGCGGGGTTCGATCCCAATAACGACCCCGCCACCGCCGATTTCCCCGTCTTCACGAGCACCGCCGCTCCGGTGCTGCAGACGTGCGCCGCCGGCAACTGCCACGGCACGTCCGTCAACGCGCTCTACCTCACGTGCGGCACTTCGGCGCAAGAGGTGCGCTGGAACTACTTCGCAGCGGTGAATTACCTCGCGGCGACCCCCGAAGAAGCCGAGATCGTGCGGCGTCCCCTCGCCACGTCGCAGGGTGGCAGCTACCACGAGGGCGGCCCGCTCTTCGCCTCGGTGAACGACCCGGGCTACGTCGCGCTCGTGCTGTGGGCCCAGAAGCACGGGCCTCCCAATCCGCAGAACCTCGATCCGGCGTTCATCTTCTTCGCCCAGATGGTGCAGCCCATGCTCGCCAAGAAGGGCTGCATGATGGCGCAGTGCCACTCGGCGGGGATGTTCCACGACTTCCGGCTGCGGGGCGGCTCGGCCGGGAGCTTCTGCGCTCACGACGACGCAGAAGAACTACGTCTTCGCCATCGCGCAGATGTCGTTCGAGAGCGACGACGTGAGCGCGAGCCGTCTCGTCCGGAAGAACCTCTACCGGCCCGATCCTCTGCGGCGCGAACGGAGTGGGCATCACGCATCGCGGCGGGCCTCTCTTCGAGGACTTCAGCAGCCAGCTCCCCGCGGGCACGCTCTGTGCGCCGGCGACGTACGGCATGCTGTGCGACCAGGCGGACTATTCGTTCGACCCCGCGCACGCCGACAAGATTCCCGCGTATTGCGTCATCCGCGAGTGGCACCGGCGCGAACGCGCAGAGCGCGCCCTCTCGCCCATGTCGGAGATCGTCTACGTCAGCAAGCCCATCCCCGCGGCACCCGACCGGCCGCAAGACTTCGACGTCTTCGCGGGCGGCGGCAGCCTGCACCTCGTCTCGGCCTCGATCATGGCGGGTGCCGTGCAGAACGTCGGCGCCGACATGGCCGTCGACCTGACGACCTGCGGCCTCGCGGCCACGGCCGACGTGCGGCATCCCGCGGTATCGTGGGACGCAAAGACCATCGCCTTCGCCGCCCGCTCCACGGCGAGCGACGCCCTCGCCGTCTACACGATGAACGCCGACGGGACGGGCTGCGCGAAGCAATCCGTCATCGCCAATCATGCCGCCAGCGGGAACGGCTTGCTCGAGCACGATTTCGACCCCGCCTTCAGTCCGCCCGGCCCCGACGGCACCGAGCGCATCGTCTTCGCCTCGACCCGCGGCAACCTCGACTCGACGGCCTTCAACTACATGGGCCCGCAGCGGACGCCCGAGGACCCGACCAAACCGAACGCGAACCTCTACGTGCTCGAGCCCGACCCGAACAGCTCCACCGGCGCGCAGCGGGTTCGGCAGCTCACCTGGCAGCTCAACATGGAGCGATTGCCCAGCTTCATGCAGGACGGGCGACTCATCTTCACCACCGAGAAGCGCGAGCCGGGCTTCTACGAGCTTGCCCTCCGCCGGCAGAACCTCGACGGCGGCGACTACCACCCCCTCTACTCGCAGCGCGCGACCATCGGCTACACCCAGGCGACGTACGTCGTCGAGCTGGCCCACAAGGACTTCGCGACGATCTTCAGCGACCAGACCGCGCTCCACGGGGCGGGGACCATCGCGGTATTCAACCGGTCGATCGGCGCCGGACTTCACCAGCATGAACGCGAAGGACTACCTGGTCGACCCCACGGTCATCGTCCCGGGCTCGCCGTCGGCCCTCGAGCCGGATTTCTTCCTCCACTCGCTCGAGATCGTGGCGTCCGACGGCTCGTACACGAGCCCATCGCCGTTGCCCGACGGACAGATGCTGGTCAGCTTCGGCACGGGAGCGCCGTCGAGCTTCGGCGGCGACTACGACGTGTACGTGCTCGATCCGGCGAGCGGGGCCAAGACGAGGCTCCTCGGGAACGCGGGCACCGCGGAGGTCGAGGCCGTCGCGGTGTACCCACGAGCCCCCAAGGGCATCTTCGCGTCGGCGCTCGACGAGCCGAACGGGCACACGACAGTGATTCCCGACGAGACCACCGCCGACGTCACCGTGCTCGACATGACGGTCCTCGCGTCGCTCCTCTTCCAGAACACCGACACGGGTCGTGTCCTCGAGCCGGACCTCAAGAGCTTCGACGTCTACGAGGACCTGCCGCCCGACGTGACGAGCTTCCCCTCGAGCGGAACCAACACGGCGACCGACGCCTACGGCAAGGTGTACGTCCGGCGGCGCCTACGCGGCACCATTCCCGTCGCCGACGACGGCTCGGCGCACTTCGTCATTCCCGGCGGGATGCCGATGGTCCTTCACCTTTCGAACGACCAGCGAGTCGCAGATGCTGGGCCTGCCGCGCTGGCAGCGCGAGGAGATGACGTTCGTCCCGGGCGAGCAGGTCCACCAGGGCTTCCCGAGCGTCTTCTTCAACGGCCTGTGCGCGGGTTGCCACGGGTCGATCAGCGGACGGCCGGTCGACTTCGCCCTCAACCCCGACTTCCTGACGGAGGCTTCGTCCGTCGTCGCCGTGGGGCAGCCGCCCGTCGACCTCACCGGCGCCGCGTCGCAAGGTGGGGGTGTGATCGGACCCCCCTTCTCGCCCTGACACACGCTAGAAGGGGGGGATGAGCGCCAGGACATTCGTCTTTTTGTGTGCCGCGTCGTTCGTGCAAGCGTGCGGCGCCGAGGCCCCTCCGCCCGTCATTCCGCCTCCGACCACGGCCACGGTCACGGCTCCGCCCCCTGCCCCGCCGGCCAGCTACGACCCCAACCTGAAAGGCCCGGACGAGGCCGCGCTCGACCGATCCGCCGCGCCTTGCGACGACTTCTACCAGTTCGCGTGCGGGAGCTGGATGAAGTCGACGCCGATCCCCGACGACGAGGCGAGCTGGGTGCGAAGCTTCAGCGTCATCCACGAGGACAACCAGAAGGCCCTGCGCGCCATCCTCGAGCGGGACGCGAAGGGAGATACGGGCGGCGACGCCTACGGCCAGAAGCTCGGTGATTTCTGGACGTCGTGCATGGACGAGCAGGCGATCGAGAAGCGAGTGAAGGACGACCTGAAGCCGGAGCTCGCGCGCATCGACGGGGTGCGCGACGCGAAGACGCTCGTCGCCGAGCTTGCCCACCTGCACTCGATCGGGGTCGGCGCGGCGTTCGGCTTCGACAGCGAGGTCGACTTCAAGGACGCGACCCACATGATCGCCGGCGTCTCCCAGGGCGGCCTCGGGCTTCCGGAGCGGGACTACTACTTTCGCGACGACGCGCGGACGAAGGACGTGCGGCAGGCGTACGTGAAGCACGTGGCGCGGACCCTCGAGCTCGTCGGCGACGCACCGAAGCGCGCCGAGGCGGGTGCCAATACCGTGCTGGCCCTCGAGACCGATCTGGCGGGCGCGTCGATGACGAACGTGGAGCTCCGCGACCCGCAGAAGATTTACCACCGGCTCGATCTCGACGGGCTGAAGAAGCTGGCCCCCGAGGTCTCCTGGGACGGGTACCTCGCCGCCATCGGCTTTCCGGGCATCACCGCCATCAACGTCGCGCAACCGGACTTCGTGAAGAAGCTCGACGCGATGACGAAGAGCGTGAAGCCCGCCGACTGGCGGACGTACCTGCGGTGGCACCTCGCGCGCACCATCTCGCCGTTCCTGTCGTCGAAGTTCGTCGACGAGTGGTTCCGGTTCCGGCAGGTGCTCACCGGGACCAAGGTGCTGCAGCCCCGCTGGAAGCGGTGTGTCCACTTCACCGACCAGATGCTGGGCGAGGCGCTGGCGCAGCCGTTCGTGAAGGAATACCTGGGCGAAGACGGCAAGCTCACCGCGGAGAAGATGGTCGCGGGCATCGAGACGTCCATGAAGGTCGACCTCGAGGGGCTCTCCTGGATGGACGACACGACGCGCACCCGGGCCGAGGACAAGCTCGCGAAGATCGTGAACATGATCGGCTACCCGACCAAGTGGCGAAACTACGACGCCGTGGCGATCGACAGGAATTCGTTCGTCGCGAACGTCGCCCGCGCCAGCGCATTCGAGGTGAAGCGGCAGCTCGCGAAGGTGGGGCAAGCCCGTCGACAAGGAGGAGTGGGAGATGACGCCGCCCGACGGTGAACGCCTACTACGAGCCGACGATGAACGAGATGGTGTTCCCGGCGGGCATCCTGCAGGTGCCCTTCTACGGCAAGCAGCAGGCCCCAGCGCTGAACTTCGGCGCGATCGGGATGGTGGTCGGCCACGAGCTGACGCACGGGTTCGACGACGAGGGGCGGCAGTTCGACGCGGAAGGCAACCTCCGCGACTGGTGGACGCCCGCGGTCGGCGCGGAGTTCGACAAGCGCGCGGGCTGCGTCGAGCACCAGTACGACGACTACGTGGTGGTCGACGACGCCCACGTGAAGGGAAAACTGACGCTCGGCGAGAACATCGCAGACCTCGGCGGGGTGAAGCTCTCCTTCGCCGCGTTCGAGCGCGCCGAGAGGGAGCATCCGTCGACGCCGCCGATCGAGGGCTTCACTCCCGAGCAGCAGTTCTTCCTCGGCTTCGCCCAAGCGTGGTGCGCCAACTACCGCCCGGAAGCCCTGCGCCTCCTCGTGGCGACCAATCCGCACTCACCGCCCAAGTACCGCGTCGAGGGCCCGCTCTCGAACGTCCCCGAGTTCGCCACCGCCTTCCAGTGCAAGGAGGGCTCCCGCATGACCGGACCCAGGGACAAGCGCTGCGAAGTGTGGTGAGAAGAAGATAACCGCAGAGGCGCCGAGAGCGCAGAGGTGGAGCTCCCAAAAACCCTCCGCGGCCAATCTCTCACCCGTGCATCCCCACGACCAACTCGTCGGCGTGCACGAGGACGGCGAGCGGCGCGAGCTCGGGGGGCAACTCTTCGCGGGTCTTGCCGGCGACCGTCGCGGCGTCGGGGGCGCTGCAGCGCGCGAGGCCGCGGGCGATGTCGCGGCCTTCGGCGTCCACGATGCGGACCGCGTCGCCCGCGCGGAAGTCGCCCCGCACGCCGAGCACACCCACCGCGAGGACGCTCTTGCCCTTCGCGCGGACGGCATCGGCGGCGCCCCGGTCGAGCAAGATGTCGCCGCGCGGGCGCAGCGTGAAGGCAATCCAGTACTTGCGTGCGCTCAGGCGCTGCGGAGCCGCCACGAAGAGAGTGCCGACGTCTTCCCCCGCGAGCACCGCATCGAGCACGCCCGCGGCCCTTCCGTCGGCGACGACGACGTTCGACCCTCCGAGGGCAGCTCGGCGCGCAGCCTCCACCTTGCTCGCCATCCCGCCCGTCCCGACCGACCCCCTCGACGCGCGCACGTGCGGCAGCGCGTCCCGCGCCACGTCGCGCACGACCGAAACGCGGCGCCCGTCCCCGTCGAGAAGCCCCTCCACGTCACTCAAGAGCACGACCAGCTCCGCGTCGACGAGCGGCGCCACCATCGCCGCGAGCTGATCGTTGTCCCCGAAGCGAATCTCGTCGACCGCGACGGAGTCGTTCTCGTTGAGAATCGGGATCGCGCCCGCCTCGAGCAGCGCCCCGAGGGCCGCTCGCGCGTTGTTGGCTCGCGCGCGATCGGCGAGGTCCGAATGGGTCAGGAGCACCTGAGCCACGGCGAGCTTCCGGGCGCCGAACGCCTCCTCGTACGCGCGCATGAGCAGCGATTGTCCCGCCGCCGCCGCCGCCTGCAGCCTCGCCATTTCCTTGGGCCGGGCCCTGTACCCGAGCTTCTTCATGCCAAGGGCGATGGCGCCGCTCGACACCACGACGAACGAGGTTCCCTTGCGGGCCGCCACGGTCGACGCGAGAGCAGCGTAGACCGCGCCGTCGGCGGCCAGGGTGCGCGAGCCAATCTTCACGATGACGCGCCGTGCGCGGGCGACCGAAGCACGAGGGTCAGCCATCGGAGCTCGCGAGGAGGTCGTCGAACGCCGCGTCCAGGCGGCGCACGAGCCGCGCGGGGACGCCGGCCGCGCCCACGAGCAACCCGTCGACGAGCGCCGTCGTGGGGTCTCGCTGGTCGTCGACGGCGTCGGGTTCGGCCACGGGGGCCGCGTTCACGCTCAGCGCACGTGCCAGCGCACCGTCGATGGCATGCCGTACCCGGCGTGCTTCCTCCGCGTCGATGCGCACGGTCTCCGCCTTGCGAACGTGCGCGAGGTAACGGTCGAAGAGGTGCCCCAGGGCATACGTCTGGATCGCGTGCCGGAGCGGCCAGAGCATGCCAACGGGCCCCACCCTCGTCAGCGTCCTCAGCGCCAGCCGCACGCCGACGTAGCGAACGGTCTTGGCCAGCGCGCCCCGGGGATGGTCGGGGCCCGAAGGGTCGGCGAGGATGTCGCGTGCTTCGTGCGCGAGCGAGAGGCCGTGCCGGACGGCAACGTCGTGCACGAGGGCCCCACGCACCCGGCGAGCGAGCGCATCGGGAACCCAGGGCAGCGGCACCGTGCCGGCCGTCGCTCCGAGCGCCGCATAGACGCCGAGACGTCCGCCATCGATCCTCGACGACGTTCGTTCGTCCGGCTCGCTGGCGCCGTCGTGGGAGAGGGGGAAACGGGGCTGCATGCTGGCCGCGAGTCTACGCGAACGCGAGCCCGATCGGACGGAGCTCGAGCACGACGGCGTTCGAAGCCTCCGCGATGCGCAGCAGATCGCAGGTCGCGAGCGACCCCCGGTCGATGCTCACCCGCGAAGGCGTCTCGCCGTCCGCCCCGCCGAGGACGTGCCCTCCCTCCGCTTTCAGGGCATCCGCGAACGCACGGATGTCGCCGACCATGCGAAGCGAGCACGCGCGATCGGCAGCGGCGATCTCGGCCGGGTCGCCCTGCGCGGCGACGTGGGAACCGAAGATGACGATGGCCTCGTCGGCCGCGAGCGCCACCGGTGACTCGAGCGGCAACCGGCCCGCGAAGTACACCGTTCGCCGGTCGGCCAGCGCCCGGGCCGTCGTGCGCGCAAACAGGGGCAGGGCGTCGGGCGGGAGGCCCGTCAACGGATCTTCGACCAGCAACGTCGTCGCCCCGGTCGCAAGGGCCGCAGCGAGCACCGTCGCACGGCGCACGGCGGCGGCAGCCTTCCCGAGCTTCGTCCCGCCCATCGCGCCGAGGGCCATCCGCGAAATCGCATCACCCGCCAGATCGTTCGCCACCCCGCGCGGATGTCCCGCGAGGCGCGCACTCCAGGTCACGTACTGGCGCACGGTCCACCGCGGCGGCATCGGCGGGTCGAGCGGCGCCCCTGCAGTCACTCCGGCCCGCACGGCCTCGATGGGCGCCCGTCCCTCCACCCGCAAGTGGCCACGCGCGGCCGCCCGCAGACCCGCCGCGGCCTCGAACAAGGCGCTCGCCGCACCGAGGACGACGACGTGGTCCCCGGTCGACGTAACGGACAGCCCGTCGATCGCGGGTGTGCCGTGAACGTCGACGCGCAGGGACGACGCAGCGAGCAACGGATCCACGGGGGCAATCCTAGGGTAGCCTGGAGGGCCGGAGGGAAGGACTGGCACGTGTGTCGCAGTACACAGCGGAGTCACGCCTTTTCAGGGGGAAACCGAGCCATGTCCCGAGAGTCCCATTCGATGACCCTGTCGAAAGCCCCCAGACGTGAGGGGTTAGGCCCCCGATTGTGGCTATTGAGCCTGATCGGCGTCGGTGTCGCATGCTCCAACGGCAACACGGACCAGGTGACCTCCCCGAATGACCTGGGGATGATAAGCACGATGGCGCCCTACTACTCGGACGGCAATCTCACGCTGTACGAGTCGCAGAAGCCCGTCATGCTCCCGGTGCGCATGCCCAGCGGCGCCGAGATCTCCGCGCTGGGACCGGCTGCCAAGGGGGCGCCCTACCCGCACGCCCCGTTCCTGACGGCGGCCGACGAGAGCGTGGAAGTCCACTTCACCATCACGAACGTCGACAGCACCGAGCACGCCGTGTGGCTGCTCATCGATCCGTGGAACGAGTTCGTGCGCTGGCGACCCGGCGTGACCGTCGTCGACGACGACGTGACCGTCCCGAACGAGGGCTACGATCAGGCCTTCTCGGTCCCCGCAAACTCCCGCATCGAGGGGACGCTCACGACCGACGACTTGCAAGAGATCGCGACCAAGCTTGCCGCCGTCGAGAACGTGATGGCCAGTCCCGATGCGATGACGGGCACGGTCCCCCAGTACCCATCGGGGATGGAGCAGGGCGCGACGACTCTGGACACGACGACGCTGTGCAACAACATCTTCGACTACCAGAATCGCTCGAACTCCGACCCTCCCGACCCCCTCTTCACGCCGTGGATCCCGTCCGTCATCGCGGGCGTCACGGGGTTCGATCTGGGCATCCGCACGTACGACAGCGCGGCCAACGTGGCGGTCGAGATCACGATGGACATCGTGGATCTCAGCCCCAGCGGCAACCGCTTCGTCGAGCAGGGTGACACGTCGACCAAGACGATCGGGATACCGCCGGTGACGCTCTCGCCGCCGATGGCGAAGTTCTAGACGGGGAGGGCCCGCTCGCGGGCGATTCGCCCGTAGAGACGCGCGCTCTCGCGGGGGCGGCGCTCCTGCGTCGCGTAGTCGACCTCGACGAGGCCGAAGCGCGGGCCGTAGCCCTCGGCCCACTCGAAGTTGTCGAGCAGCGACCAGTGGAAGTAGCCGTGCACGGGGACGCCGTCCGCGACGGCGCGCGCGAGCTCGGCGAGGTGGCGCACGAGGAAGGGGCCCCGCTTCGCGTCGCTCGCGTCCGCGATGCCATTCTCGGTGATGTAGATGGGCCGCCCGCTCCGGACGGCCCACCGGCGCACCAGCTGCCCCAGGCCCTGCGGATAGACCTCCCATCCCACGTCGCTGACCTCCGCGCCGGCCGGGATGTTGCGCGCGACGAAGAGCTCCCCCGCATGCCGAAGCGACAGCCGGACGAGGTCGCGCGAGTAGTAGTTGATGCCGAAGAAGTCCTGCATCCCGCGCGCATCGGCGACACGAAACCCGCTCTGGACGCGCACGAGCGAATCGAGTGGACCGTACATGCGTCCCTCGCACGTCGCCGCCGCGAAAGCATCGTTGAACACGCGACCGAACGCGCGCGCCGCGAGGCGATCGCCCCTCTCGCCAGGTCGCTCCGGCTCGGTGACGCGAAGGTGGTGGGCCACCCCCACGAGGGCGGCATCCCCGCGCGCCTCCTTCAGGGCGCGGTAAGCCGCGACGTGAGCTTCGAGAAGCGCGTAGTGCGCTCGTACGGCGGCCATCGGGCTCTTCTCGCCGGGCGGCCAAAGCCCGAGCAGGTACGCGTGCGCCGCGAGGACGTTCGGCTCGTTGATGGTGACCCAGAGCCGGCAGAGATCGCCGAGGGCATCGACCGCAACACGGGCAAAGCGGGCGATCCTCTCCGCGAACGCGCCGGCGAGCACGCCCCCGCGCTCGGCCAGCCACATAGGAAGGGTGAAGTGATGCAGCGTGACCATCGGCTCGATGCCGGCGTCCCGCAGCGCCCCGAGCATGCTCCTGTAAGTCTCGAGGGCGGCGTGATCGATCTCGCCTGCGCGCGGCTCGATCCGGGCCCACTCGATCGACAGCCGGTACGCCCCGAACCCCAGCGTCCGCTGGAGCGCGACGTCTTCGGGCCACCTGCGCCATCCGTCGCAGGCCACCTCGGGCGTGTCCCCGCGTCTCGTCCTCTTCGGTTGCCGCGCGAAGGCGAACCAGTCGCTCGTCCGGCATCCACCCTCGATCTGCGTCGCGGCCGTCGCGGTCCCGAAGAGGAATGTTGCCGGGAAGCTCCGCATCGCCGCCTTCTTGCACGTCTCTCGCGGGCTGGTAAGAGTCCCGTTCGTGACGTCGCTCCCTGACGGCGAAGAGCATGTCGGCGAGGAGCGCAGCGTCCCCGCGCTGCCTGTCGCGCCGTCCATGGGGCCGGCACTGGCCGCCATCCGGGCCCCGCTGCAGCGCGCTGCGGTCGACCGCCGCGTCGTCGCCATCAGCGGCGTTGCCATCGCGCTGGGCATCGTCGCGGCGTTCATCGCGCGGGTGCTCACGACGCTCATCGGCCTCATCACGAACCTCGCGTTCTACGGTCGCTGGTCGTTCTCCTTCGTGGGCCCGGCCGATAACCACCTCGGGTGCGGTCGTCGTCGTCGTGCCCGTCTTGGGGGGGCTCATCGTCGGCGTGATGGCGCGCTACGGCTCGGAGGCCATCCGCGGCCACGGCATCCCCGAGGCGATGGAGCAGGTCCTCTTCAACGAGAGCCGCATCCCCGCGCGCATCACCTTCCTCAAGCCCCTGTCGGCGGCGATCTCCATCGGCACGGGCGGCCCCTTCGGCGCGGAGGGGCCCATCATCGCGACGGGCGGCGCGCTGGGGTCGCTCGTCGGTCAGGTGCTCCGTGTCTCCGCCGAAGAGCGCAAGACGCTGCTCGCGGCGGGGGCGGCAGCGGGGATGTCGGCCACCTTCGCCAGCCCGGTCAGCGCCGTCCTCCTCGCCATCGAGCTCCTTCTCTTCGAGTACCGCCTGCGGTCCCTCGTGCCCGTCGCGCTCGCGAGCGCGGCCGCATGCGGGGCCCGCATCGCCCTCGTCGGCCCAGACCCGGCCTTCAGCGATGCCGATGGTCGCCGCTCCCGGCGGGACGGCCCTCGCGGTCTACGTCGGGCATGGGCGTCGTGATGGGGGTCGCCTCGATGCTCGTGACGCGCGCGGTCTACGCCGTGGAGGACGCCTTCGAGAAGCTGCCGATCCACTGGATGTGGTGGCCCGCCATCGGCGGCGTCGTCGTCGGGCGTCGGTCGGCTGGTACTCGCCGCACACGATGGGCGTCGGCTACGACAACATCGACCGCATCCTGCAGGGCGACTTCGCCGGGAGCGCCGTGCTCGTCTTCTGCTTGCTCAAGTTCGTCTCGTGGTGTCTTTCGCTCGGCACGGGCACTTCCGGCGGCACGCTGGCGCCCCTCTTCACGATCGGCGGCGGGCTCGGGCTCGGCGATCGGCGCGCTCGCGGCGTGGGCGCTCCCGTCGGCGGGCGTCGACATCCGCGTCGCCGCACTCGTCGGCATGGCGGCGCTCTTCGCGGGCGCCTCGCGCGCGCTGCTCGCCTCGGTCGTCTTCGCCTTCGAGACGACGCGGCAGCCGATGGGCCTCTTGCCGCTGCTCGGCGGATGCACGGCGGCGTACCTCGTCTCGGCGCTCCTGATGCGGCACTCGATCATGACCGAGAAGATCGCGCGGCGCGGAGCCCGCGTCGTCAGCGACTACGTGGCCGACTTCCTCGATCAGGTCCGCGTGGGCGACGTCGCGGCGGCCCCGGTGGTCGTCCTTCGGGCAGACGACACTCTCGAGCAGGTCCGCACGTGGATGGCCAAGCACGCAGAGGGCTCGGCGCACCAGGGCTTCCCCGTCGTGGACGACGACGATCGCCTCGTTGGCGTGGTGACGCGCCGCGATCTGCTCGATCTTGGCGCCGCGGCCGCGACGCTGAGGTCCGCGATCAAGCGCGCTCCCGCGGTGGTCTTCGACGACTCGTCGCTGCGGGAGGCCGCCGACCACATGGTCAGCGAGGGCGTCGGCCGCCTCCCAGTCGTCGCACGCGACGACCCCGCGCGCGTCATCGGGATCGTCACGCGCAGCGACGTCATCGCCGCCCACGCGCCACGCCTGGATGCCGAGCGTCTCGGCGAACCTCGCTACCGCTTCAGCCTGGCGCGGATGCGCGTCCTGCTGCCTCCTCTTCCACGAGAGTGACGCACGGGGTGCGCACGCGACAACTGCCACGCTTCCCATGAGACATTCGTGATGAAGGCGCGCCTGGTCGTCGGAGGTCTCTCGAGTGGCGTGGGCAAGACGACCACCACCCTCGCGCTGGCACGCGCGCTCGCCGCACGCGGGCTTCGCGTCGCGCTGTTCAAGTGCGGCCCGGACTACCTCGATCCCACGTACCACGCCCGCGCGACGGGGCGTCCGTCGCACAACATCGACGGCTGGATGATGGGTCGTGCGGCCGTGCTCTCCACGTTCGAGCGTGGCTCACGAGACGCGGACATCGCCATCGTGGAGGGGGTCATGGGGCTCTTCGACGGTGCATCGCCCACGAGCGATTGGGGCTCGACGGCGGAGATCGCGAAGTGGTTGAAGGCGCCCGTCCTCGCGGTGGTGGACGCATCGGGCATGGCTCGCACCGTGGCCGCCGTCGCGCACGGGCTCGACAAGTTCGACCCGGAGCTTCGCCTCGCAGGGGTCGTGTGCAACCGCGTCGGGAGCAAGGGTCATCTCGCACTTCTTCGCTCCGCTTCGCCGCACGTTCCGGTGGTCGGAGGGTTGCCGGAAGAGGAGGCGCTGCGCTTCCCCGAACGGCACCTCGGGCTCTACGCTGCCGACGAGCGCACCCTCCCGGACGCGGTTCTCGACCGCTGGGGTGAGCTCGCGAGCAACTGGATCGCGCTCGACCTCGTGACCAAGATCGCCGAGAGCGCCGGGCCGCTCCCCGCGATCCCTTCCTCCGCCGCCGAGCCTCTGCGCAGGCCATGCCGCATCGGCGTCGCGTGGGACGAGGCCCTTCACTTCTATTACGACGACAACCTGCGGCGGCTCGAGGGGCTGGGCGCGACCCTCGTGCGATTCTCACCCGTTCGAGATGCCGAGGTCCCCGACGTCGACGGCCTCTACCTCGGCGGCGGGTATCCCGAAGCGCACGCCGAGGCACTCGCGGCGAACGAGGCCATGCGTCGCTCGCTCCGCGCCTTTGCACGGAGGGGCGGCCCGGTCTACGCGGAGTGCGGCGGCCTGATGGTACTTGCCGGATCCATACGGACGCTGGACGGCCGCTCTCACGCGATGGCCGGCGTCCTTCGAGGCGAGGCCGTCATGAAGGAGAAGCTCGTCGCCCTCGGTTACGTCGAAGTAGAGACGCAGCGGCCGACGATCCTCGGGGCTCCCGGCGTCGGCTTCCGTGGCCACCAGTTCCGCTACTCCGAGCTCGTGACGCCCGCCGAGGCTGCCCCCGCGGCTGCATACTCCGTACGCCGCCCGGGCGGGGGCGACGCCGTGCTCGAGGGCTACCAGGTCGACAACGTCCTCGCCTCGTACGTGCACGCGCACTGGGCCTCGAATCCGCTCGCCGCGCGCGGGTTCGTCGAGAGCTGCGTGACGTATGCAGGCACGCGAGACGGGCCGGGGCGCCGTTGACCGCCCGGACCGTGATGGTGCAGGGCACGGCGTCCTCGGTCGGCAAGAGCCTGCTCGTCACGGGCTTGTGCCGGATGCTGCGCCAGGACGGATGGCGGGTCGCACCGTTCAAGGCGCAGAACATGTCGCTCAACGCCTACGTGACACCCGACGGCGGCGAGATGGGGCGCGCCCAGGCCGTGCAGGCCGAGGCGGCGGGCCTCGTCCCGTCGGTCGACATGAACCCGATCCTGATCAAGCCCGAAGGGAGCTCGCGCTCTCAGGTGATTGTGCTCGGCAAGGTCGTCGGCAGCGTGAATGCCTTCGACGACCGAGGGAGGAGGGCTGACCTGCGGCGTGTCGTCGCCGAGTCGCTCGCTCGACTGCGCGAGGAGTACGACGTCATCGTCATCGAGGGCGCCGGCAGCCCGGTGGAGGTCAACCTTCGCTACCGCGACATCGTGAACATGCACGTCGCGAGGCTGGCAGACGCGCCGGTGCTGCTCACGGGCGATATCGATCGAGGAGGGGTCTTCGCCGCGTTCGTCGGAACGATGGAGCTGCTCGAGCCCGCAGACCGCGCGCGGGTGGCCGCGTTCATCGTGAACAAGTTCCGCGGTGACGTGTCGCTCCTGAAGCCGGGCCTCGACTTCCTCGAGGAGCGCACCGGCGTGCCTGTGCTGGGTGTCGTGCCCTACATCCCCCGGCTGCGACTCGCGGACGAGGACGCGCTGTCGCTCGATGCGCGACTGCATCACCGCCCAGCGCGGCCGGATGAGATCGAGGTGGCTGTGGTGCGATTGCCGCTCATCTCGAACTACGACGAGTTCGAACCGCTGGAACACGAGCCCGGTGTCGTCGTCCGCTTCGTCGATGCGCCAGCGCAGGCCGTGGACGCTGATCTTCTCGATCCTGCCAGGATCGAAGAGCACGATGGCGGACCTCGCGTGGCTTCGCGAAAGCGGCTTCGCTGACGCCATCCACGCGCGGAGCAAACGTGGCGCCCCCGTGCTCGGGATATGCGGCGGGTGCCAGATGCTCACCGAGCGCATCGATGATCCTGAGCACGTGGAATCCGCGGGGGCGACGAGCGCGGAAGGCCTCGGGTTGCTGGCCGCGCGCACGTGCTTCGCACGAAACAAGACGACGGCACGCGTCATCGCGCATCCTCTGGGGCGCGGGTTCTTCGGAGAAGCCATGCCGCCGAGCACGCGCCTCGAAGGCTACGAGATCCACATGGGTCAGCTCGAGACGGCGGAAACAAACGCCGCGGCATTCGAGGTTCTCGAGCGCAACGGGACCGCAGAGCGCACCCTTGATGGGGCCGTCGGCTGCGGCGGTGCGGTCGTGGGGACGATGATCCACGGGCTATTCGAGAACGGCTCGCTTCGCGCGGGCATCCTTGCCTATCTGCGACGCAGGAAGGGAATCGCGGAGCCAGTGTCCCACAGGGCGATCCCGACGAAGGAGCAAGAGCTCGACCGACTCGCGCGCGTCGTGCGCGAGAGCATCGACGTGGAGCGGTTTGGGCGGATCGTAGGACTGTGATGCCATCAGCGCCGCTCTTCGGTCGCGTGTCGGTCCGCGAGGGAAGCGCACGCGTTCTCTTCCCTCGCTCCCCGGGTACCGAGGCTCGTGATCGCGATGGCTTCGTTCGCCGGTCGACCCACGAGCGAAGCGGACGCGTTCCCTTCCTTCGCTCCCCGGATAGCGAGGCTCGCGATCGCGATGACTTCGCTCGCTGGTCGGTCCGCGAGCGAAGCGCACGCGCGTTCTTCCTTCGCTCACCGGCGAGCGAGGCTCGCTAGCGCGATGGCTTCGCTCGCTGGGCCGTCCGCGAGCGAAGCGGACGCGTCTTCTTCCTTCGCTCACCGGCGAGCGAGGCTCGCTAGCGCGATGGCTTCGCTCGCCGGTCGGTCCGCGAGCGAAGCGGACGCGTCTTCTTCCTTCGCTCACCGGCGAGCGAGGCTCGCTAGCGCGATGGCTTCGCTCGCCGGTCGGTCCGCGAGCGAAGCGGACGCGTCTTCTTCCTTCGCTCACCGGCGAGCGAGGCTCGCTAGCGCGATGGCTTCGCTCGCTGGTCGGTCCGCGAGCGAAGCGGACGCGTTTTCTTCCTTCGCTCACCGGCGAGCGAGGCTCGCTAGCGCGATGGCTTCGCTCGCTGGTCGATCCGCGAGCGAAGCGGACGCGTCTTCTTCCTTCACTCACCGGGTAGGGAGGCCCGCGATCGCGATGACTTCGCTCGCTGGTCGGTCCGCGAGCGAAGCGGGCGCGTTCTCTTCCTTCGCTCCATAGGTAGCGAGACTCGCGATCGCGATGGCTTTGCTCGGTGGTCGGCCCACGAGCGAAGCGCACGCGCTTTCTTCCTTTGCTCCTCGGGCGGGCCCGCGAGAGATTGGGGAGGCGAGCCAAAGGAGAGGCCGGCCTTATCTGAGGAACGCGCTCCCGAGCGAAGGCAACCGGGCGGCGAGGCTTGTTCTTGAGCCCTTCTGCTTCGCTACCCGGGGAGCGAAGGAAGAGAACGCGTGCGCTTCGCTCCTGGGCCGACCAGGTTCGCGCGATGCTCCCGCCATACCGCGCGCGCGTTCACATCGACACGCAAACGCTTGCGCCGCAGCGTTGCCCCGGCCCGCATTGCGCGTCGGTCGAGCACGTGCAGAAGCCATCGGTACACTGACCGGTCGACGACAGGCACGTGCCGGCGTCGCCGCAGCTCACGGGCGACCCGCACTGGGCGTCCCGCACGCACGTGCCGCACGTTCCGTCGACGCAGGCCTCGCCGCCGCCGCACTGGCTGCTGGCGGTGCACGCCGCACACACGCCGCTCGCGCACACAAGACCACGAGCCCCGCTGGGGGTTATCGGATTGCAATCGGCGAACGTCGAGCACGGACCGCAGACCCCAGCCATGCAAAGCTGCCCGTCGCAGTCCGTGTTCAACTGGCACGCGCCGCAGCTGCCCGAAACGCACCCCGCACCCGCCTCGCAGTCGGCCGGCGTGGAACAGGAGCACGTCCCCTCTTGGCATGCCGCGGTCGCGCCCGACCCGCACTGCCCGCTCGACGTGCACGCGCCGCAGACCCCTGCCGCGCACACTTGCCCCGGCTGGCAGTCGTCGTTCGAGGCGCAAGCCGGCGTGCAGGTGCCGGAGGCGCAGGCGTCTCCCGACGCGCAGTCGGCGCTGACGGAGCACGTGCACACGATGGCCGAGTGCGTCGCCGAACACTGCGCGGTGGGACCGCACTGGGCGTCCGTCGCGCAGTCTCCGCAAAGACCGTCGACGCAAGCCTGGCCCGCAGCGCATTGTGCGTTCGCCGTACACGATCCGCACGAACCCGAAACGCAGACCTGCCCACCGGTGCACTGGCTGCTCGACATGCAGCCCACGCAACCCGAGCCGCTGCAGGCAATGCACGTGTTGTGGGTCTGGCATCCAAGGAAGGGCGTGGTTGCCGCCGGGGTTCGCGCAGTAGCTGCCCTCGGGGCAGTCGCTGTTCGTGCTGCAGCTCCCGAGCAGGCTCCAGCCGCTGGCCATTTCACCGGCCGGGCACGTCAACGCGTCGGAGCACTGACCCGCACTGCACGTCAGAAACGATGGACAGTCGCCGTCCGACTGGCACGCAGATCCGCATTGTCCGGCGCCGCTTCCCGGCAGGACGTTGCACACGGCCGACCCCGTGCACTGACTCGAGCTGGAGCAGGCCCCGGGCTGCGTCGCCCTGGCGTCGCTCGAGGCGTCCTGCGCGCCACCGAAGGACGAGCCCGACCCACCGTCGTCCGTTTCGCCCACACAGCACGGTGCACCGGAGCCGCCGGTGCACAACGAGCCAATGCAGCACTGGCACGCCCCGGCCGTTGAACACGACGGCGTTCCGAGTACGCATGGATTGCACGGGACGCAGCCCCCGCCGCTCGACGAGGCCGACGAGCCTGAGCTGCTCGTCGTGCTCGAACCGCTCGATCCATCCGACCCGCTCGAATCCGCCTTCCCCACTCGAGCTGCCGCTCGTCGACGACTCCCCGCCATCCTCGGTCACCCCGCTCGAGGAGGACTCCGCGTCAGCAGCGCTCCCGCTGACCGACACATCGCCGGAACCCCCGTCCGCCGGAGGTGCGCCGATCATGTCGGGCACGGTCTGTCCTCCGCAGGCGAACCCGAGCGCCACCGCGACGGACCACGCAACCGAAACGGGCCATGCTCGCCGAGCTGCGCTCATCGAGGCACCCTTCCCCCGAAACGGCGTTGCATTCCGGGTAGCACGGACCGGTTCAGGCCACGGGGTGCCCGATGTTCTCGGCGCGACCTACCCTCTACTGCCACGTCGCGCTCCACGTGCCACTTCCGCCGAAATCGCCCGGAGCCAGGTACGTGCCCGAGTCGGACAGGTAGCTCGATGGGGGCCCACCGTCGGGGCCGGGGGAGCCGCCATCGTTGCCGGCAAGGGCCTCGGCACCGTTCCAGGCGCCCATGATAAAGGTGTGCGTCGTGGTGTCGTAGTTGGCCGTCAGGGTACCGGCAAACTGGCCGCCGACACCGGGGGTGCTACACGCTCCCCCGCTATCCGCGAGCGGCCCCACACAATAGGTGCACTGGATCCACCCGTTGACGAGCTCTTTCTCCGCGCATCCGAGTGTCCCGGTCATCGTGCAAAAGTACGGGAACCCCCCTCCCGCGCCGTTCCCGTCGGCGACACCCATGATCGTCCCATCCTGCAAGTCATAGAGGTCGCTGCATTTGGTGGCCTCGCCAAACAGCATGCACGTTTGTTGAGCGCTGCCCTCTTGCTCGAGCGTCATGTTCACGTTGCCCGTCATGGGGACCGGGATCCCGACCCCAGTCAGATGGGACGTGTACGATCCGGCGAACGCCCCGGTGTATTGTCCGCCCTGGCAGGGCCCCACGGCGTCAGTGTCCACGCCAGTGTCCGCGCTACTCCCCGAACTCGACCCGCCGCTCGACGACGAGGAGCCCGTACTACTGCTACCGGAGCTTGCGCCACTCGAGCTGCCGCTGGCGGGCGCGCCACTGCCTCCAGACCCCGATCCGTGAGCGCTGCCGTCGGGGGTTGTACCGCTGTCATCACCACTCCCGACTCGGCCGACGTCGAGTCGTCCCGAACACGCCGCGTTGTGGAGCGAGACAACTGCTGCCCCCACGGCACCGAGTGCCCCCCAAGCCCTTGGCGGTTTGATCTGCATAGTCCTTGAGTGTGCGGGGGCGCCTCGGATTATGAACTGGCGCGCACGACATCAGAAGACGCCCTGCACCAACGCGGTGCCGCTTGGACCATTGCCCACGCCTCCGGTACCTGCCTTGCCGGGTGTCAGTGCCGGGGAGTCTACGACGCTGAGCTTCTCCGTGGCCTGACCCCCGGTCACGATGGCGTAAGAATCTCCGCCCGCGCCCCCTCCTCCTTGACCGCCAGGGCTTCCCTGGCCACCCGCGGTTCCCGCCGGGCCACCGCTTGCTGTGACGCTTTCGCCGGGCACGCACGCGCCCGAGTCGGAGCATGAGCTCTCTTCACAACTGGTTTGCTCACCCGTCGCTCCCGCGCTCCCGGCCCCACCCGTGCCGCCCGCGCCTCCGGCACCCCCATTGCCCCCGTTCCCGGCGCGAAGCGCGCCTGCTGTGACCGTTACGGTGGCGTCGTACGCGAAGAGCGCGACGCTGCTTCCTCCCGCCACGCCTCCTCCCCCTCCCAATCCACCACCGCCGCCACAGCCGTTGACGCCGTAGCCTCCCGCGCACGTCGCCTGCTCAACGGTGCAAGGGTTCACCGAGGCGCACGCGGAGTAAGTGACACTCGTTGGCGCTCCGCCTGCGGCTCCGTCGTCGCCCGCGACGCCGTTCGCTCCCGTTCCGGCCGGGAGCGTGGTGAACCCGGTCGACGAGAGAGTGCCCTCACTACCGGCCGTGCCCTCGGCGCCCGGGATCGTGGCGGAGGCTCCGTCCCCAACAGCGCAAGGGCCCGGGGCGGTGCTACCCGCGCCGCCCGTCGCACCAGCCTGGCCAGCACCTCCGCCCTGCACGGTGACGACAACGTCGGTGAGCGCGAGCACCGTGTTCACGCCGGTCGCGAAGACTCCGTAAAGGGACTCGCCTGGTTGCACGGCTGACGCCGCCTTGCTCAGCACGGTCAGCGTGGAAAGAGCCGTCGTCACGCCATCGTTGCTGCTGGCGTCGACCGTCGTGTAGGAGTCTGACGGCGCCTGCACAACCACCACGCTCTCGGGGGCGTTGCCACAATCGAACGACCACCTGGGGCCGCCGTCCCAGTGCCAGCCACCCTGCACTGTCACGCCGCCGACCAGCGTGAGCTTCTCCGTGTAGAGGCCGGCGGCGACGTAAACGATGTTGCGCACGCCCGCGTCGACGTGCGCTGCACTCGCAATGCCCGCGCCGATCGACTGGCACGGGTTGGTCGGGATGGTGCCGCATGCGACGCCATCCGTGCCGCCCAGTGCGACGAAGATGCCGTGCAGCGAATCGATGCCTGCGGTATCGCAATTAGCCGCGTCGTACGCGGGGGCGTCGTCCGTCGACGGAGCATCGTCTTGCACATCGGCCGTCTCCCCGGCGTCCTCCTCTCCGTCCAGCGGAGCATCTGCGCCGTACCTGCTGGTCTCGGCGGCTGTGCCGCCGTCGCTCGAGCCTCCGCTGCCGTCACTATCCCCCACTCGGCCAACGTCGAGTCGACCGGCGCACGCCGCGGCATGCAACGCGACGACAACCACCCCGGACGCTCCCACCGACTTGATTCTCATGGTTCGCTGAATTCTTAGAGTGGCGGCGGGCGCTAAGGATTATGAACGCCCGCGTCGAGACCGAGCAGCGCCGCGATGCGTGGCGCGTGAGCCGACCCGGGAAAGGCCTGAAAGAACGAGCGCCCGCGCACCCTCGCCTCGCCCGCTCGACCGAGCTGAACCAGCGCCTCGATGGCGATGACCTCGCGCTCTTGCGCCAGCGCCCCCGAGGGATACTCGCGTGCATCCCGATCCGTGAGATCGAGCGCACCCTGAGGGTCACCGTGTAGCGCGCGCTGGGCTTGCTCCAGCAGCGAGAACTCCGTCTCGGCCGGTGGATGCCTCGACAGCGACGTCAGGCCGTCGCTTCCGCCCGTTGCAACCGGTAGCGCGCCGAGAGCCGCGGCAGGCGTGCCCGCAGCCGTGCCATCCCGCGGCGTGGTCCCCATCACGGACGTCGCACTCACGACAGCCTCGGAGGGCGCGCCGCGAGCGAGCGACGTCGCCGGGGCAAGCGGCGCTTGCTCTGTGGGCGGGATCTCCTCCCCCCTGCTCGAAGGCGCTGCCGGGGCGACTTGTGGTTCGAGACGGGACGGCGTCGAGGATACGAACGAGCTACCCGTCGCGCTCGATGTCGTGAGGACCGTCGGCGGGACATTCGTCACGTTGCGTGCAGCGAGCACCCCCGCTCCCGCGCCGAGTACCAGCACGGCCACGGCGCCGATCTTCGTGGCGCCACCCAAGCCGACCGCAGCACCCTTCACCGCCGCGGCACCCGCAGGCGCTGCACCCACCCCGAACCCCAGGCGCCCTGCCATTGCACGCAACCGTTCGGTGTCGGGCACGTCGGAGCGCCCTGCCTCGATCATTCCCCTCAACGAGGCCGGGCTCTCCGACCGCGGGTCACCCAGTCGAGTCGGATCACTCATCGTGCAGCCTTCGTCGAGCGGAGGCGAAGCAACGCGGCATCGACGTCACGCCTCGCGGAATGCAGCCTCGAGTAGGCCGTCTGCAGCGGACAGCCGACGACGGTCGCCACGTCCGTCATGGGCAACTCTTCAATCTCGTAGAGGACGAAAACCGCGCGCTTGTCCTCGTCGAGCCCATCGAGGATGCGGTCGAGCGTGGCCCGCGCCTCTCGCAGCGCTGCATGGTCCTCCTGGTTCGCGTCGACGGTTGGCTCGGGAGGGCGATCGGCAGCCACCTCGTGCCGGTTGACCGCTCGCTTGCGGTACTCGGATGCCGTCCTGACGCAGATGCCGTAGAGCCACGTCCGCGGCGACGAGCGCCCCTCGAAGCTCGCGAGCCGGCGATGCACGGTGACGAAGACCTCTTGGCACACGTCGTCTGCGTCCCTCTCCGCCACCCCCATTCGCCGGAGCACCCGCCACGCGAATGCGCCGTATTCGCGGAAGAGACCCGCCGCGGTGGGCAGCGCTCGTGCGCTGGGGTCGGACGTGGCAAGCACGCGGCGTCGGAACAACCTGGGGCCATCTACCACCTTGCCTTGAGTGGGTCAGCGGGCGGTTGGTTTATGAAACAATCGGCTGCCGTCGCCGCCTCTCCGCAACGGTCAAGGCAGCGTGACCGCGATCCCGATGTCCGCGGCCGCCGCCAGCAATGGAGGGTCGAACAGCTGCTGCGTCCCGGCGCTGTCGTCGAAGACGAACTGACTGCGGAGGAGAGCGACAGCGAGGCTACCGCCTACGCGGCCCGCAACCCCCGGCGTCAGGTGGAGCGACAGGTGCGCGTCCGCGACCAGATGGACCGTGGGCAGGGAGCCGCCATTGGCGGTGACGAAACCCGTGGGATCGCTGTCGACGACGCCAACCTGCCCCGCCGCGCACAGCTGAAAGGAGAGATCCTCGCCTCGCACGCGCAGCGGGCAAAGACCCAGTCCGCCGAATGCGGACGTGAAGCGCGTCGTCGCGCCAGCCTGGGCAGCAACGCCTTGCGCCGCCCAGACGCCACCGTAGATCTCCACCGGCCAGAATCGCGGTGGAAGAAGCGTCGTCGACACGAGCGCACCCACCGAGGCCCCCGGCATGAACCCGCCCCCGAACACCACACTCACCGCCGGCTCGACCTTCCACGGAACCGGGGGCTCGACCGCGACCGGCACCTCGACGCGCTGAACGACGACGGTCGGAGGAGGGGCCTGTCGCGGTGGAGGCGGATGGAGCACGGCCTCCGGGTCGATCATCAGCGCGACGGCGAGGGCGACGTTCTCTCGCAGCTCTGCACACTCCGCGACGTCGCTCTCGAGCTCTCGCATCCCGAGCTGTGCGCCGCCGCTGTCGCGCAGCACCAGCACCGCCCGGTAGTGCCCCCCGTCCCGCTCCGCGCGCCCCTCGATGGAGAACTCCGCCTGCGCAGGCGACACGAGCGCCGCTCGACCCAGATGCTCCTCGACGGCCTTGGCGATCGCCGCAGCCCCCCCGCACGCCTCCGCGCCGGGAAGCTGCACCCAACTCAGTGACGACGTCCGCCCGTTGCTAGCGCTCGCGTTGACGCCAATGCAGAGCAAAGCGAGCACCGCGCCCCCGATTGCCCCTCTGCATCCCATCTCGTCCCTCGGCTCTCTTCCCATGGTAGAGCGTGGGATTCGTCGCCAAGACCTTCGCTCCTCCAGAGCGAAGGTCTCGCCGCTCGCAATCCCGCGCTCTCCGCCAGCCAGAGCGTAGCGAAGGCGCAGCGGAGAGCGTGGGATTCGAACCCACGGTACCCTCACGGGTACACCTGATTTCGAATCAGGCTCCTTCGGCCACTCGGACAGCTCTCCGCCGCGGAACGTGCAGGCAGAGGCCCGCGTTGTCAAGCAGCCGTGCTAAAGCTGCGCCCCAGCGCCGACCGGACACGGTCGCGCCGCCCTGGCGGCTCCCACCGCCAGCGCGTCCGGAGAGATGACCGAGTGGCCGAAGGTGCATGATTGGAAATCATGTGTACCCGCAAGGGTACCGAGGGTTCGAATCCCTCTCTCTCCGCCAGCGCCCTCGCTGAGCGAGGGCGCGGCGAAGAGAGAGGGCGTTCTAGCGGCTCGGCCTCGCCCTCAGGGCGAGGACTCGGCGACGAATCCCTCTCTCTCGGTACCGGCTCGCTACTCATAAATGCTCTCAATGGGCGCGTTCGTCGTCTCGTTCGTCACTTCCGGGGCGACCCCAGCGGACCAGCGCGGCGGTGGAGCGCTCGTCGAGGATCGCCGGCGTGCGAGGGTACGGCGGTGGAGAGGCCGACGTGAGCGTCTCGACGGCCCAGCGATGCACGGCCTCGAGGGCGAGCGGCGACGTGGCGCGGACATCCGCGACGCACGCGGGATCGAGCGACAGATCGCACATGCGTGACTCTCGGTCACGCACGCCCATGAGTACGTAAGGGCCCCACCGCACGGAGAACCTACCCGCCCGGGTGGCAACGAGAGGCCTTTCGACCGGGACGACTGCCCCCTGGGCCACTGCCGCGAGATCCACCCCTCCGAAGGCCGCCGGCGGCTCGAGCCCGAGCGCGTGGAGTACGGTGCGCGCGACGTCGACGGGACTCGTAGGCGCGTCGATGTGACGCCCCGCCAGCGTCGCGTCGCGAGGCCAGCGGATCGCGAGGGGGGTCGAGAGAAGCGGTTCGTCGATCGCGTCCGGGTCACTGAACGGCACGGGGGGAGCCTCGCTGGCAGCGACATCGCTGGTGACGATGACGACGGTATCCGCATCGCGTCCCGCATTGCGCAGGGCCACGAGGAGCCTGCCGAGCGCGGCGTCGTGAGCGTCGATCGCGCGGTCGTAGAGGGCCCAGGCGCGGACGCGATCGTCTTCCTTGAAGCGGGCGGGGTGCTTCCGCGCCTTGGCGAGCACTTCGGCGGCGCGACGCGGTTCGACCATGCCGAGATACCCCTCCGGCGGCATGGACTTGAGCTCCTCCGGGCTCGCATCCCAGGGAGGATGTCCGCCGCGGGCATGGACGACGACGAAGAAACGATCGGCCTTGTGTGCGTCGATCCACGCGCCCGCGTCGTCAAACACCTGAGTGGCCGGGACACTGGCGAGTGGGTCTTGCGCGACGAAGTCGTCCCATCCGCGCCCGAATCCGAACGCAGCCCCCGTGGTGGGATTCGCCGTGAACATCGCGGTCGCAACGCCCCCCTGCCGGCAGGCTTCCTCCACTGTGGTCGGCGTGTCGGGAAGCCGCGCATCCGGATCATCGAGGCCGTGGATGCGGGGCGAAAGCCCCGTCAGCATCGACGCGAGAACGGCATTGGCCAGGGAACTCGACGCTCGATTGGCGGCGAAGGTAGTGCCTTGGGCCGCCAGGCCAGCAAGCTCCGGCACCGCTCTCGGACCACCCCAAGGCGCGAGTGCCTTCGACGACGTACTCCCGAGCACGACGAGCAGGATGCCCCGCGCAGCCGGCGGAGCCGCCACGGAGCTCGGCTCGGCCGCGACGATGCGGGGCTCACCGAGGAGCACCCGGGTTCCCTTTCCTGCATGTTGCACGACGAGCTCGATCGAGGCGAGCCCTCCACGCCCCTCGAGCCCGGCCACGGGCAGCGACCAGGGCGCCCACCCGGTCGCGGCGCCCCCGACGTGGGCGGTCCCGAGGACCACCGGGGCATGCCGGTCTCTCAGCAGAAGCGCCTCGACGTCCGCGTCGCTCCCGCCCACCGTCGCGAGAGACGCCTCGAGCGTGGCGTTCGAAGGGATCCATCCCGAGCACCGCGCAAAGCCGGGGGCCCGCATGGAGAGGGCGCGCATCGAACGCCCGCCGACGGTCGCGTCGACGACGGCGTCGAGCCTCGTGGGGGCAGAGTAAGGCTCTCCTTCCTCGCCCGTGCCGATATGAACCCAGTCGATTTCCGCGAGCGACTCGCCGCTGGCGTGCGGCCCTCGAGCGAAACGCAGCGAGAGCTCGTGACCGCCCGGCGCAAGGGTCACCGGCAAGGAAGCATGCGCATCGACGATCCGGACGTCTCCCTTCGCGAGCGTCCACGTCCCGACGAGCTTGCCGTCGATCGCGATCGACACACCGCGCGCCGTCACCCCCCGAATCCTGGCCTGCGCATATGCGGCCGCGCCGGGACTGTCGTTCGCAACCTCGGGCCAGTAGAAGGCGGCCGACACCGAGCGCGATCGAACCCGCAGCCATGTCGCTCCTTCGTGCTCTACGACCTCGTCGTCGCCTCGCGCGAGCGAGCCGGGGTGCAGGTTGGCCCGCGCGGAAGGGTCACCGAAATCGATGAGCACCCCTCGGTGCCCGAGTGTGCATGCGTCGAGGTCTCGCACCACGTCCAGCAAGACGGGACGGGCCAGGGGAGCACCGGCATCCGGAGGTGGCGCCGTCGCCACCAAGGGCTGCGACGCCGCATCCGACCGCCCGCACGTACAGCTGCTCAGCACCGGCAGGAGAGATACGAGGCACCCCAGCGCGAACCGCTTCACGGCAGGAGCGTGGACCCCGCGTGCGTCGTCTTGCCCGCCCTCACCTCGACGACATTCCTCGCCTCGCGTCCTCCCTGCTCGACGCGCACCTCGTGGTATCCCGGGGCCGCAACGGAGGTCGCCGGCCCCAGCCCCACCACCGCGCCATCGACCCGCACGCGCGCACCCGGGGGTGCTTCGACGAAGATGAGACCGTAGCCTGCGGGAACCTCGGCCCCCGGAGGCACGTCGTCCGTGGTCCCGGACGCGGTCGTGGTCGCGGTCGCGGTCGTGGTCGCGGTCGTGGTCGCGGTCGCGGTCGTGGTCGCGGTCGCGGTCGGATTCACCTCCTGCACCGGCGCCATCGCAACCCCGCGCTCCTCGCTCCCGCCCGCTGCTCGCAGCGCGGCCCCTGCCGCGGTCGCAAATATCAAGAACGCCACCACGAACCCCCAACCCGAGCGTTTCTGCGGCACGCTCGGCGGCGGCGGCTGCACAGCAGCGGAAGCGGCAGCTCCCGCCCCCTCGTCTCCTTTCGTGGCGAAAGGAGACTCGTACTTCGTCTCCACCGTCACGACGTCCGCATCGATGTCCGTCTCGTCCTCGGCGGCCGGCGGGGCCACGGCCGCCTCAGCACGGGTGGGGCCCGGCGTCGGAGGCGACGTCACCATGACCTCGGCCAGCACTGCCGGCGCGATCGGCATCTCATCGCTCATCGCAGCACCAGGGACGATGGCGTCGGGAGGGATCGACGGAAGCATGTTCTCGTCCGATTCGTCGTCGCCCGGTGGATTCGAAGACCTTCGCTTCAGCTCACTCGGCTCGATGATCGGCGGCGGATCGGACCCCGACGAGCGGGCGGCGCCCGGTGCGGGAGAGCGATCGCTAATCTCTCGCATGACGGCGTCCTCGAGTGAGGACGGAGGTGCGTTGGACTCGGGCTCCGGCGCCGGTCTCGGTGGATCGCTGAGCCTGAGTGTCTCGTACACAGGCCTCGACGTGGCGGTCGATCCATGCGCCGCGGCAGTCTGGACGGGCGCGATCTTGCCGAGGACGACAGCAGGCGGCGCCGGCGCGCTCGGACGCGCGTTCGGCGGCGCCGACCGGCGTGGCTTGTCCGCGGCCTGGAGCACGGCCAACGCCGACTGCACGGCGGGGGTCAAGAGGTCGACGCCGTTCGGCCCCACCACGGCTCGGATGGCCTCGCGCGCCGAGAGATCCGCGAGCACGTCCTCGAGAAGGCTTGGCGAGACCTCGCCTCCGAGGAGCATCTGTCGCGGCGACGCACCGCGAGCCAGCCGCCGGATGAGGGCACGCGCGGGATCCGGCGTCGCGTGGAGGTATTCGTCGAGCGCGACCTCGTCGAGCCCGATGTGCTCCACGTTCATCGTGTGCGCACCGGTCGTTGCCGCCAGAGCGCCACGGGCATTGGCGATGGGCCGGGCCAGGAGGTCGAACAGTGTCCCCGACAAGTCGCCGCGAACCGGCTCGTTGGTGGGTGACACGACGAACCGGCCTGCGCCGACCGCAAGGAGGCTTCCGAGCGCTCGCTCACCGCTTTGGTAGCCGCCATCGCTTGCCGTTCGCGTGGCCCTGCGTGGCGACCCTCCACGGATCTCGACTTCGTAGAGGAACGTCGCGTCTCGGACCGAGACGCAAGCGTCTTTGCGAATGGCGCAGACGAGATCGAGGAGCAGGCGCGGCGACAGACCGTCGAGCCGACCCCTGACTTCGCCGTCGGAACGGAGCCTCATCTCGATGCGCGCGCGCGGCCGCAATACTTCGCGAACGCGGGCCAGAATGGCGCGAGAATCGCTCTCCTTGCGCATGTACGCGGCGGCACTTGCCCCGAGCTCGCGCACGCGCTGGAGCAAGTCTTCCTTCCAGGACAGTAGGATCACGGGCGTGTCCCGCAGAGCCACGTCGCGCCGGACTGCGCGACAGAGGGCGAATCCGTCCAGTCCGGGCATCAGGATGTCGCTGACGATGAGCTCCGGCTGTACTCGGAACGCGATCTCGAGAGCCGCGTTGCCGTCGAGCGCCTCGTAGACTTCACAACCCGCGGTCCGCAGCAAGTCGGAGATGAACCACGTCACCCCCGGGTCGTCGTCGGCGACGACGACACGGCGCCCCCTCAAGCGAACGTCTGCCCCGGCGCCCCGGCCACGTCCCGACATCCGGTCCGCTCCGGGCAAGTCCTGGTGCAGCCACGGTGCGAGCGCGATTGCGCCCTCGGGCGCGTCCCCACCGAAGCGAACCGCGCCCCCGGTCTTCTGGCGGACAATCTCCTGGACGCGCGCGATGGCACCCCAGAGCGCGCCCATGACCTCCGTCCCCTCGCCCAGCGGGACCCGGCACGCTCTCGACGCAGTGTCGACGGATTCGACGAGCGCCCGCTTCAGCTCGAGGGAGAGTCGCTCGGCCAGCTGCTCGAGCGTAGGCTCCCCGAGGGTGATCCGCATCGTGCGACCTTCGCGCGCATCGAGGATGTCGTCGCACACACGGCGCAGGGCCTCGGGCGCCACGGGCTTCGACAGGAGCTTCGCCACCCCGAGGGCGAGAAAGCGTGAGCTCTCGTCGGGAGCGCGAAAGGTCCCGACGACGGTCACCGGGACCGGTTCGGTCAGCGGGTCGTCGAGGAGCGCCTCGATGAGGTCGGGAGCGTGGAGGAGATCCGCGTCCACCAGCACGAGGTCCGGGGCATAGGCACGGGCCAGCTCGAGGGCGGTCTGCGCGTCCTCTGTCCGCTCGCATTCGAACGAACGCGCCCGGAATGTCCCGTCATCCGTCAGCGCGTCTGCGAGCCATTCGCCGCCCACGATCGAGGATCGCGATCGGCATCTGGTTGGCCGCTTCGCCCGCCTCGTCCGCGGGCCGCGCGACCTCGCGTGCGGGCGTCTCTCCCCAGGCCAGCGCGGGCAGGTCGTCGAGCACCCGGCCGACGAACGCCAGCTCTTGCTCGCCCAGCCCCCCTGCTTCCGCCCCATGATCGAGTGCCGCGAGCGCTTCCTGGAGCGATCGCGCCATCGAATCGAAGCGCAGCAGGCGCGCGCCCGAACCGAGCGCGTGGAGGCGGCGCCGCAGCTCGTCTCTCGCCGTCTTCGACGAGGGGTCCTCCTCGAGAGTGGCGAGCAGCTCTCGAGCGTCGCCCACTTTGCGACCCAGCGATGCCACGAAATCAGCGCGGGCTCCGCCGAGCCGCGCTCCCGGAGTGTCCCTGGCGTCGGACGCGCTACTCGACATGGCTCCGACCATGGGCCGTAGCACGAGCGATACTCCGGAGGCCAGCGGCGAGGCTCGATAAGGCCTCCAACTTCTTCTCGCCCCGAGGCCATCGGGGCCCTTGCTACATTGCCGCGCGATTCGTCATGCCGGCGTCCATTCCGCCTTCCTCTATCCCCTCCCCGGAGGGCCCGTCGTTCGTCATGCGCTTCGGCACCGCGGTCGGTCTGGGCGCCGTGGCCGCGCTCACGTGCGCCTTGCCGGCGACGATGCGCATCTCGAGCGCCCTCGCGTCCGAGGGAACGGTCAGGGTGTGGACGGCACTGGCCGCCGCCGCGCTCGGCCCGATGGTGGCGGCTGTGGTCGTCCTCCGGGGCGCGCGCGAGGGCCTGCGAGCCTTCGGCGGGCCGGGGTCCGCTCTCCGCGCGTTTGGCGTTGCGGTGTGGCTCGCGTCCTTGCTGGTGGGCCTCTCCGTGTTTGGAAGCGTGCTCCGGGCGACTACGCACCAGCATGCGCTGGCGGGGGTGACGTTCGCATTCGGCGCAGTGGTCATGGCCATTGGCTCGGGAGTCGTGTGCGCGCGACTGGTCTCGATCCTCAGGGACGCCCCTCAGGGGGCCCGCCGAGTATTGGCGCTCGCTCTTGGTCTCATCTCCTGCGCTGCGGTCGCATGGGTGGGCCTGGGCTTCGTTCGCGCAGCTTCGAGCGACGGCGCGTCGTCAGCTGCGGCGGCGACCGTAGTGGATATCCTGGCCTTCGCGCTCGCGGCGCTGTTCGGGGCGAGGCAATCGTTCATCGCGCGGCGCCCCCTCGCCCTCGTTGGGCCCCCGGTCGCCGTCGTCCTTTTGGCAGTGGGCGCATCGACTTTGCGGGACGCGCCCATGATCGAGGCTATCGGGGAGCGGGCACCTGCGTTCGCACCCGCGGCAAGTCTCGTCGTTTTCCGCTAATGGGTGGCCCGTGCTGGAGCGATTTGGCCTTTGGGAGCATCCTAGAGAGGGGAGAACATGCGTCGATTGATCCTGGCCGCATGGCTCCTTGGCGTCATGGCGACGGCCCCGACCGCCGCGGCAGAGACGCCGACGACCGCTCCCGCGACTGCGTCGCCGGTGCCTACCTCGGTTCCTGCGGGTCTCGGTGTCATCGCTCTGCCCGGCGCCACGGACGCCGCGTGGCCTTTGGCGCAGGCCCTCTATTCAGACCCCGCGGTCCGCGCTACCGCGATCGACGAAGCTCATGCCCGCGTCCTATGTGGCGAATCGGCGGCCGCGAACACGCCCGTCGACCTTCGCGATCTCGCGGCAATGGTCGCGGCGGTGCATGGCGATGACGCACCGTCCCGGGCCTTGCTCCTGGAGATCGCCCGGCGCTTCGCGGTGCGCGGCCTGGTCGTCGTCAGGGTCGATGGTGGGCACCCCGCGGCGCAGGTATTCCTGGCGGAATCGGGGGTGTTCGACGCCGCAACGTACCAACCTGACGAAGGCGCGCCTCTTTCCTGGACGGCCTCCGCCCTGCTGCTCGTCCGGACATTCGGAGCCGCGCCCGCCCTCGTCCAGGCGCCGCGGCTTGCCACCCACGAGGAGCCGAGCATCCAGAACTCGCCTCCTCCACGACGACATTTCTACGAGTCCGGCTGGTTCTGGGGGGCTATCGCCGCAGCAGCCTTGGGCGGCGGAGCAATCTACCTTGCCACGCGAGACAACGGGTCTCAGACGATCCATCTTGAACTGCAGACTCCGCACTGATGCGCGCTGTTCAGCTTCTCCCGACCCTGGTTCGGTTCCTCGTCGCCCTCCTGGCGCTGGTGTGGAGCTCTACCGCACGCGCGGATGCAGAGGAGTTGCTGCCGCGCGACGTGAATGTACAAGGGGACACGTCTACGGCGAAGCTGCCGTCGCTCCCGGGCGGCTTCGAGCGGCTCGACAACGGTTGGCTGGTGCTCGAGGCGCCGTCGAGCGTCCACGATAGGGTAGAACCGCTCGTTCGCGAGGCCGAGGAGTTCCGGACGCACCTGTCGGAAGACTTGGGGCAGCCTGTGCTCGACCACGTGCTCGTGCGCATCGCGCACTCTCCGGAAGAAATGGCCGCCCTCGCGCCCGAGGGGCAGCCGCCCCCGCACTATGCAGCCGGCGTCGCGTACCCGCCCTTGCGTGTCGTTCTTCTCGCCCTGAAGGAACCTGTCACGTGGGAAGCACCCGACCTGTCGGCCCTCTTGCGCCACGAGCTCACGCATGTCGCGCTGGGCGACGCCGTAGCGAACCATCACGTCCCTCGATGGTTCAACGAAGGTCTGGCCATCCGTGAGTCGGGCGAGCTTCCCTGGGCACGCTCGCGCACGCTGTGGGACGCGAGCCTGAGCCGGCGTCTTCTGCCGCTCGGAGCCCTCGACCAGGGCTTCCCGAGCGACGGTTACGACGTCAACATCGCGTACGCGGAGTCCGCTGACTTCGTGAACTTTTTGATGCGCGATACCGACCGCGTACGTTTCGGTTCGCTCGTCGAAAGGGTGCGCGACGGGGCCGACTTCGGCCGAGCACTGGAGGACGCTTACGGCACCGATGTCCGTAAGCTGGAGTACGAGTGGCGAGAGGCCGTGGACCGTCGCTTCGGACTCGTCCCGATGCTCACGGGGGGCGGCCTACTGTGGACGCTAATCGTGGGGCTCGCCGGCGCCGCCTGGTTCAAGAAGCGACGGCGCGCCAAGGCGAAGCTCGCCCAATGGGCGCGCGAGGAAGCCGAGATGGATAGCGCCACTCTCGCGACGGATGCTGCACGCCACACCCCGGGCGACGAGGAATTGCCGCCGCGCGTGCCATCGCTCCCCGTCGTGGAGCACGAGGGGCGTTGGTACACGGTGCACTGAAGATCGCGCGCGCAGCCGCGGCGGCGATGGCCGTCATGCTGACCGCGGGCGGCATACCCGGCGTCCCTTCGAGACCGGCCGCACCCCCTCTCGATCTGCCGCTCGTCCCGACGGAAGTGAAGGACCGTGACGGAATCATCGACGTCGTAGCCCATGACGGTCCGGGTGGTCCGGCGTTCAGGGGGGCACACGTGCGCGCCTTCGCGATCATCGACGAGCGTGCCTACCTCGCTGCCGAGGCGATCACGGATGCGGCCGGGCAAGCACGTCTCGAAGGGCTCCCGCGCGGCGAGGCATGGATCGTCGCGGAGGCTCCCAAGCGGGCCCGGGCATCCACTCGCCTCGTTGTCGCAGGAGACGCTCGCGTCATCGCGATCGATCTCGCCCCGGAGCATGCGATCGAGGTGGCGGTCAAAGACGACGGCGGTGCGCCGGTGCTGGCGGCGGAAATAGAGGTTCTAGGCCACGACGATCCGCTTCCCGTAGGCGCGAGGACGGGTGCCGACGGCGCCGCCCACGTCGGACGACTAGGCGTCGGACCCTGGAGAGTCACCGCCCGGGCCCCCGGCCTCGAAGAGGCGTCCGGTCGCGCCACCGTCGACGGCGAGGTCGTCTCGATGGTACTGCGTAAGCTCGGCGTGATCGCGGTGCACGTGACCGATCGCGACGATCGCGCGGTGGAAGGTGCTCGCGTCGCGGTCGCGGGTGCCACGCTATGGCCGTCGCGTATGGCCACCGCCGACCCGGAGGGTGCCGTGCGCATCGGAGGGTTGACCGCCGGGACGTATGCCTTGCGCGCGACCAAAGACGACTCCGTGTCGCCGATCGAGCTCGGCGTCACTCTCGCCCGGGGCGAGGAGCGCTCGCTGACGCTCAAGCTCGTACCGGGGCGCTTCGTCGCCGTGCACGTGACCGAGGAGGACGAGGCCCAGCCGATCGCGGACACGCGCTTGACTCTGGCGGAGGGCGGCCTGTCACCATTTCCGCTGGAAGCCGTCACGGACGCAAAAGGGTTCGCGCGCGTGGGGCCCTTTCTGGCGGGGAGCGCGACCCTCGGCGCACGCGCGGAGGGCTTCGTCTCTCGCGGCGCTGTTGCCGTTCCGGATCCGCCCCCTCACGAGCTGCGCGTGGTGCTCGTCCGCGCCGGGGTGGTCACGGGGCGTGTCGTCGACGCTCGCGGTTACCCGATCGACGGCGCCTCCATTCAGCTCGTCGGCACCGATCCGAGCGGCGGACCCATTCTCGACGACCCGCGACGCGCGATGTTTCAGAGCGCCCACTTCGACGCGATGCTCGGCGGCCCGGCGCCGCTGACCCCGGCCGGGGAGCTGGGGGTCGTGCCGGGCGCCGTTCCAGCCATTCCTCACACTGGAATGGGGCCGTTGCTGGGCATCCCGCAAGCTTCCATGAGGGCAGGCGCGCCGGCGGAGCCGTGGGTGACTCGGGGCGACGGGACGTTCCGTGCCGCCCCGGCATCGCCGGGCCGTGTGCGCGCGATCGTGCACCACCCACAGTACGTCGAGGCGCTGAGCGAGGTCGTGACGCTCGCCTCCGGCGGCGAGGCGCATCTCGAGATCGTCATGCACGCGGGCGGAACTCTCGACGGAAGGGTCCTTGATTCGCACGATCGGCCAGTCGCGGGAGCTCGGGTCGTCGTCTCGGCGACGCACGGAAGTCTCGAGCGGTCGACTCTGAGCGCCAGCGACGGGACATTCGCCTTCGCGGCCATGCCCGACTCGGTCATGCTCACCGCGACCGCAGGAGACAATGACGAGCAGACGGACGTCCAGATAGGTGTCCCGATTCCGGAGGGAGGTCACAAAGAGGTGACGATCCACCTCTCCGAGCCTCACGAACCGCTCGAGGTAACGGTGGTAGATGACGGCGGTTGGCCCGTCGACGCAGCCCAGGTGACCGCCGGCTCCCTTTCGACGAGGACCCCCCTGCGTGTCACGGCCTTCACTGACGGACATGGCGAGGCCGTCCTCAAGGGAGCGCGCGGCCTGCCACTTCGCGTCGAGGTGCGAGCACCAGGGCACGCGCCGAGCGTCACCACGACCGACGAGACAGCCGACTCCCTTCGAGTCGAGCTGTCCGCTGCCGAGAGTGCGACGGGCGAGGTCGTCACGGCGCGGGGACGGGATTCCATCGCTGGTTCCGATGTCGTTCTCTATACGGACCTTGGAGTTCGACGCGTCCGCACGGACGCACACGGCGACTTCGTCCTGTCGGAGCTCGCGCCGGGCCCGGCACGACTGCGCGTGCGTGCGGCGGGCTTCGCCCCCTCCGCTCGCGAAGTCACCGTGCCGAGCAGCGGAGGTCGACGGCCGTTCGAGCTTCCGCGCGTCGAGCTCGCGGTCGAAGGCATCGTCGAGGGCGACGTGGTCGACGGCGACGGAAGGCCAGTCGCAGGAGCCCGCGTCGCGAAGGACCATGCTCCGACTTGGCTTCCGGTCGGGTCGAACCCGCAAGACCTCGCGGTCACCAACGCACGGGGGGCGTTCGCCCTCCACGGGCTGCCCGAGGGTACCGTGACGCTCGAAGCCTACGCGCCCGACGTCGGACGCGCACGCGTGGAGAGCGTGAAAATCGTCGCCGGGCGGACGACGGAGCGTGTTCGCATCACGATGGGCCGGACGGCGTCCGTCCCGTCGAACGAGCGGCCCCCGGACGTGAGTGGCGCTACGGGTACCGTCGCCGTGACGCTCGGCGAGACCGGAGCTCCCACGGAGGTAGTCGTCGTCTCCGTCATCGAGGCGAGTGAGGCCGAGCGCGCGGGGCTTGCGCCAGGCGACATCGTGCTCACGATCGACGGGTCACCCGCGCAGAGCATCGAGCAAGCGCGCGCGAAGCTGAGCGGGCCGATTTCGGCCGACGTCGTGGTCACCGTGAGGCGCGGCAACGAAACGCTCGTGTTGCGGGTCGGGCGGGAGAGCCTCCGTCGTTGATCGCCGGGGCGCCGTCGGCGCGCGCCCGTCATTGCAGAAGCGAGTCGGGGAGGACCAGCGCCTGGACCATCTCGTCGGTGATGCGCCGCAGCGCGCCCCGGCCGTCGACGCAGGCCAGCCGGGTCGATCCGTCGGCGCAGAGCACGCCATCGGCGGGTCTTACGATGCGGTAGTCGAAGCGCACGCTCGCAGCGCCCGCCTCGGCGAGCCTCGTCTCGACGTCGAGCTCCTCGTCGAAGCGCGCCGGGGCCCGGTACTTGATCGCGAGCTCCACCACCGGCAGGTGAATTCCGCTCCGGGCCCAAGTTGCATACGTAACACCACTGCGGCGCAGCCATTCGATGCGCGCCACTTCCATGTACGTCGCGTAGCTCGCATGGTGCACGATGGCCATCTGGTCCGTTTCGCCGAAGCGGACACGCACGCGCGATGACGCTCCGAGCATTCGAGGGTCGATGGTCGCATCCGAAGATGCGGTATCACGCCAGCCGCCGCTCGCGTCACGCTCCCCGCCGCGCTAGCATCGATCCGTGAGCGGAAAGCGACGGCTGCCCGATTCTTCAATCGCCGGGGGGCGGCGGTGCGGCGGACGGGCCGGGAGCGCCAAGGTGGCAATGGGTGGGCTTCGGGGCCGGGGCCATCTTCGTTGCATGGCTGCCTCTGTCGGCAGTCGGACTCGCCCTCGCGGCGCGAGTCTCACAACAATGGGCCCTGGATGACCCCGAACAGCTCGTCCGCGCTGGCATCGCGATAGGCGCCATCTACGCCCTGGCGATCGCAGTCGGAGCGCTCGGCGGCGGGTTCATCGTGGGGCGATGGGGTAACCCTCGAATCGGCGCGCCGCAGGCGGCGCTGTCGGGGCTGGTCGCCGCGACGATCGCAACGGTTTTGTCTTGCGTCTCGTTCGGATTCACGCCTCGGTCACTGCTCGTCGTCGTGGTTGCGGTGCCGATGGCGGCGCTGGGGGGCACGCTCGGTCGGCGGGGCCGCACGCCCTGAGTCAGGGGTTCGGTGCTAAGTACGGGCGCGATGCTCTGCCTTAGGGTGCCTACCGACGCGGCCTGGATCACCGAGGCCATGCGCGACGTCGGAGCGGTGCTCGTCGACCAGGCCTATTGCGAGATGAAGGCGGCATCCAATGCGTTGTCGCTCGCGGCCCGTCACCCTGAAGACGTCGAGCTCGTCCGCTCCCTCACGGACCTTGCGCGCGAGGAAATCGACCACTTCCAGCGAGTCCTCGCCGTCCTCGATGCGCGCGGTCTGGCTCTCGGGCGTCCGCCCGTCGATGCCTACGCGGCAGGCCTGCGCAATGCCGTCCGCGCGCTCCCGCACGCGAGGCGCGACGCCCCTGGTCGATCGGCTGCTGGTCGGAGCTCTCATCGAGGCCCGGTCTTGCGAAAGGTTCAAGCTGCTCGCGGACGCGAACAGAGGCGAAGCCGCACATGGCGAGGTGCACGCCCTCTGGGACGATCTGCTCGCCTCGGAGGCTCGTCATTACCGCACCTTCCTGGACATGGCCGTTCGTGCCGGAGGCGAGCGCGCCCAGGTCTCGGCGAGGCTCGAGCTCTTGGCCGAGGCCGAGGGAGCACTCGTCCGCACCCTTGCAGAAGCCAGCGACCAAGCCTCGCGTGCGACGATTCATGGCTGATTCGGCCTCTGACGACCTGAAGTCGCTGGACCGCGAGGTCGCCCTTGCTGTCGCGCGCCTCGACCGCTGGCGCGCGGCCTCGTCGACGAAGGCCGACCTACACGCCGAGGAGGATCCCCTCGAAACCGTCCGCCATGTCGCGAGCAAGTCTCTTTGGGACGCCCTCGGCCGCCTACCCGTTGACGGCGCAGACGCACCGCTCGATCGCGGGGCTGAGGCGCTGGGTCTACGCACTTCTCCAGGCGCGCCTGGCGCGGGAAGACGAGGTGACCTGGCTGCACATGGCCGCAGCTCCGCACGGGGTTATCGACGAGCGGCGCGTGTCATGGCGCGAGGCATGGCGGGAGGTCGTCCTCGCTCGGACGCCCGGCCAAGCGCGGCGGGCGCTCGAGGCTCTCGCCGAGGTTGGGCCCCCTCTGGCCGCGATAGTCGCCAGAATCGCCGAGCGCCGCGTGGAGATAGCAAAACGCTTGCAGTTGACCCATCCGTGGGAACCGATGGTTGGACTCCCGCCGCGAGCCGTCAGAGCGACAGCGGCCCGTTTCCTCGACACGACGGACGACATCGCACGCTCTCTGCGGGCGGAACACCTGAACCTTGGAGCGGGCGCCTCTGTGCTGCTGCACGCGGCGGTTGCTCGCGGCGCGGGTCACGGGTGGCCCAGCCGACTGTCGCATCGCTGGCTCGACGAGACGTTCGGCGTCGGCACCATGCGATTGGAGCTAAACCTGCCACCTTTGCCCGAAGCCGTCGGGGCAGCAAGCTTCGGGCGGGCGCTGTCGATGTTCGGCTTCGCGTTCCGCCTCGCGACAGCGTCGCGTTCAATGCCCTTCGCGATCGCTCGCGAGCCCGGGTTCGTAGGAGCGCACAGGCTCGCGTTCGTCTTCGGGGCGCTCGTCGTGGATCCAGCTTTTCATGTCCGGATGTTGGGCGTCGGAGAGAGGATAGCCCGGCGCAGGCCCGGTTGCTCACGGGCACCGCCTTGCTCGAAGCGCGTCTGCATGCCGCGCGCGTGCTGCTGGGCGACGATCAGGGCGCCCGCAACGCGCGAGCTTTTCGAGGAGGTGAGTACGAGACTCTTCGGATCTCCGCTCGATCCCAAACTCCGCGGTGCGTGGCCCAGAGCACGCGACGATGAGCCTGCGCGGTGGGTCGCGCTCCTGGAGGCAGTGACCGCTCCGGGAGAGCCTTCGGCAGCGATTCGACGTCGACTGGTTCCGGAATCCGCGCGCATGGGCTGACATTCGCGCGCAGGGCGCCGTGCCCTCCCGCGAACCCATCGACGATTCGGTTGTCGGCGACAGTGGCGTGGTCGCCCTGGCGCAGACATTCGAGAGGGCGCTCGGATGATTCGAGCGGTCGTCGCCGCCGGGCTGGCGCTGGCCGTCGTCGCCCACCCCCATGCCAGGACGCCTCCTGCTCACGGCCCGGCGCGAACGCCGTCGCCCCTCCATCCTCTCGCCCGCATTGAGCCACTTCCGATGCTTCCCAGTGTGGCGCGCGTGCGCGTAGAGGCCGCGCGCGATCGCGTCGTCGTGTTCGAGGACGTGAACCTTCCCCGCGGGGAGTGGGCCTCCGGAGGCCTCGATCTGTACGTCGCCTTCGGTGCTCCGGGGGTACCTATCGCCATCGATGCGCAGATTGTCCCTGTTCTACCGGGGGGCAGCGAAACCCAGACGGCCGACGCCGGAGAGCCTGTGGTCGTCGAGACCGCCGTTCGGCGTGCGCCCCCCGCTCGACCGCTGCTCGGGAGGCCCCAGATGGCCGGCGTCGTCGTTCACGTCAAAGACTCTCAGCTTCGGCATGTGTACGAGACGTCCGGCGCTGCAGGGTTGCGCATCCGAAGCCTGTTGCCGCTTCCCGCAACCGATGCGGACGGTGCACGCGACGCGGTCGTCCGCCTCGGCATCGCGGGAGGTCTGCCGCTCACCCTGGGGCGCGTCCAGGTGGTCTCGGTCGGACCGGAACCCTGGATCACACGCGCCGAAGCAAGTCTCTGCGGACCGGAAGCGGACGCATGGCCGCTGTCGGTCGCCTTGCTCCCGAAGCCGCCGCAGCCTGCGGCGCGCTCGCCCGCAGCACCGATCGCACCGGCCGCAGCGGTGCGCCATGCCACGGACGACCTGTGCGTCCGATGGTGGGGCCCTCGTTGAGGCTCAGGGCCCCCACCAGAGCATTTCGTGCACTCGTGCCTCGCCGCCCTCGCTCGTCATCGCGACGACGCTTTCACCCTGAACGCGTACGACCGGGTCGGGAAAACCGTCGCTCGCAAAGAACGCGCTCTTCTCGAAGCCGGAAGCGCCAACCCAAATCAGGTGAAGGCCGTGCGGGGAAGCGCACGACAATAGGACGAGGCGCCCTTCGCCCAGCAGGTGGAAATCCATCCATCGGAAGCCGTAGGCGGCGAAGCGTTCCGGCGTTGGAAAGTCCTGGCCCAGATCGCGGATCTCGGCGAGGTGAGCTCGAAGGTATTTGTGAAGGGTATCGTAGCTGGGCTCTTTGAGCCGGGGCAACGCTCGAGCCCCCTGCACGAAAATGGGAAGGTCCTCGGGGCATGCACACGGCACCTCCACGTGCGTGCGGTATCGATCCGCGAGTCTCGCTCCTTCGGCAGACGAGAGGGTCTCGTCAGCGAGCGACTTGAGCCACCAGTGGAAAACCGCGAGATCGGCTTCGCCGGCCCGCGACCCGAGGCGCACCACGCTCTCCCATAGAGGTCGCCTTACCGACCACCGTCCACCGTGGTCGGCCACGATGCACTTCCCTAGGTATGCCGCGCCGTGGACGACGACGTTGAAGAGCGCGTTTGTAGCATTTCCCTCCGATCCATCGGCCGCCCACGCGTTTCGTCGCTCCAGTGACAGCGCCGCGCTGAGACGATGGACGCTCGCATCGCTTCCATCGAGCTCGAGGCTACCTCCGAAGAGCGCATTGGCGTTCGCGACGAAGCGCGCTGCCGCGTCGTCGAGATGCCTCGACACGGTGGGATTGTCGGCGGGATTCGCATCCGTCGCCCGCGCACGAGCGAGGTCGCGCGAGTCGGACGGATAGAGGGGCAAGAAGTAGCGGACGAAGATCTCTTCGGCGTCCACGCGGTTGGCCACCCTCTAGCACGCGGCTGCTATGCTCGCGCCCGGCGTGCTCACCGCGGACGTGCGATTCGAGGGCTGGACGACGGAGGACTGGCTCCGTTTTCTTCGTCTCTGGCAGCCACGCGGGAAGCCCGAGCTCGAGCCGATACGACCCCGAGGGGGGGTTGTCCTCGTTCACCAGGACGGCGCAGTACTCAAGCTGCTGCACACCCATCGCGGCCGCCTCGATCCCGCCTCCGTGGTTCCGCCGGAAGAGCAGCGCGACACGCGCGCGCTTGCATTGCGCGCGGATCACCCGGAGGCCCTCGGCGCGATCGCACGGTGTCAGCGCGCCAGCTGGGCCCTGGGCATGCGCCTCGGCGCGCTCGACGAGGTGATGGAGCGCCTCGGTGCACGATTGCGGCGTGGCGATGACTTGACGACGCAATCGCTGGTGCTGATCGGCATCCTGCGCGAGATGATCGCCGAGGGCGCGATCACTGCGTGGCCGGAGCGGCTTCGCGGTCTGCCGGTGCCCACCCCGCGGGTCATTCATCGCACCGTCGACACGGTATGTGCAGACGGGCGCGCGATCGCACTGGGCCTATTCGACGATGGCGGCCTCTGGACGGCCTTCGTCGCGCGCCGCCGAGGGTTCGCATTCGACGTAATCGCGGGGCCGGACGAGCTGCGGGAGAGTCTGGGGCTTCTGTCTGGCGACTGGCGGCGGGACTACCGTCATGTTGCGGCCGCTGTCGAGGAACGATATGCGCCGCTTGGTCTCGGTTGCTTCGCGGAGTTGGACACCTTCCGCGCCCTGCAAACCGACCCGAACCCCGGCGCATGGAGTCGCGCGGTCGCTGTTCGAGACGTCATCATGGCCCCGATGCCGGCAGCGGTGGGTCTCGCTCTCGGGTTCGACGGCGTGCGCTATGCGCTTCGTGGTCTACGCGTCCTCACAGGACGGATCATGCCCTTCGCCATCGTCGGACCATTGTTGGACGCTGCCCGGGCGCGGATCGGCAATGGCGCCGGCAGGAACGTCGCTGCGCAGCTGGGGTTCGATCCAATGGCTGTGCTCCGAGCGCTTCTCGAACGGTAGGAGTCGTCATGGTGCCTTCTCGACGGCCTTGGCACCGGCGAGCCCGGGCTCCGTGCGGGCGTCGGGATCGTTGGATGGCCGGATTGCGGTTGCACGACGGCCGGTGCCCGCCGGATACGACTTCGGCAGCCCGTCCAGAGGAACGGCGAGGAGCAGCGCCTCCAGTTCGGAGGCACTTCTCGGTCGCTCGTTGAGGCGCTTTTTTAGGCACTTCATGACCGCAAGATCGAGCGTCTCTGGGATGGGCAGGTCGGGCCGTCGCACGCGCATGGGAGTTGGAATCTGGCGCTGGTGAAGGTCGAGGAGCTCGCGCCGATTCTGCGCAACGATGGGGAGCTCGCCGGTCAAGGCCTCGTACATCATGACGCCGAGCGCATACATATCGGTGCGCGATTCGACCTGGGCCCCGATGCATTGCTCTGGCGCCATGTACTCGGGCGTGCCGAGGGTGTACCCCGCCTGCGTCAATGACTCGGCGGTGGCGAGTTTGCTCATGCCGAAGTCGAGCACCTTCGCGACGCCGTCGTCGCACAGGAAGATGTTCCCGGGCTTGAGATCGCGGTGCACGACCCCTTTTCGATGCGCGGCATGAAGGGCCCGACACACGTCGATGAACACCGGGACTGCGTATCCGGGTGCGAGCAGTGCATCCCGCGCAAGTTTGTCCGCGAGCGACCGTCCGACCAGTCGATCCATGACGACGTAGATGCTGCCGTCGGACATCTGGTCGAGGTCGAGCACGCGCACCACATTGGGGTGCTCGACGTGGACCTGAATGTACGCTTCACGGCGAAGACGCGCGATCTCTCCCCCGTCCCGCGCGGCCGCTCCGCGGAGAACCTTTACGGCTACTTCGTGACCGAGCGTCAGGTGCTCTGCCGCGTAGACGACTCCGATGCCCCCGGAGCCAATACGGCGCCCGATACGATACTTGCCGCCGAGGACGGTACCCGTGAGATCGCCCGGCGTCGCCCCGAACTCGCCGCGAAGCTCTAGTCCTCTCTCGAGGGCGGCGATCCGGTTGCGCTCGAAGACGCGTGCGCCGCGCTCTTCACCGGACCGGTCCCGCATGTACCCGACACCGCCGCCCAGTATAGCTCCGAGGGCCGCCGCTAGGATCCCGGCAAAAGGCCCCCCCGCGACGGCCACGACGCTGCCGCACACGACGCCCGACGCCGATGCCCCGAGAACGAGTCCCTCCCGCGAGCGGCGGTGGTTCCACCGCACCGTGTAGACGCAGGCATCGCCGCCCTTCGCGAGGCAGGCATCATGCGTCACTTCGGCCTCTGCAAGTCCCCAAATGCGAGGAAAGCTGGCGAGTTCGCCGGCCCGAGCATCGCACAGGAGCTCTTCCCCTTCGAAGTCGGTTCGCTCAGACGCGTCCTCTCCGTCGGGCCGCGGCCGATACTTCATTCGCACGCCGTGGTCGGGGCCCCTCCGCCGGGAGTTGAGGTCGGACAGCTCCTCGATCTCCCAGCTGCCAACGCGCGTTACCTCCCGCGCGTTCTGGGCCAAATAGCGATACGCGTCGAGTGGGCGCTCGCTCGCCCGGAGCATTCGCACGAGAAAACCGAGCGCCTCAGGGTGCGTCACCCAATCGCCCCGATGTCGGATCGCGTCGCGCCCGAGGACCTCGGCGATCGCGCGAAGAGCGCGCTTGGCAGCGAGCTGGCTCACCCAGCCCGTCTCGTTGTCGACCGCGCTGGGGTCGATGCCTGCGCCGGCGAGGAGCTGCCGTACCGTTCGATCGCCCTTCTCGGCGCGAATGCACAGGAGGTAGGTTTTCAGGATGGACGCGCGCAGCTCCTCCTTGCCGCCTTGCCGCACGGCGCCCCGAGCAACCGGCGGACCGCTGCTGCGCATCGCTTGCAATCGTACGCGCGTAGAGCGCCACAGGAAAGGCGGGCCGCCCTTCCCCGGTGGTCAGTGGTTCGTGAGCACATCCTCGGGGCGGACACCGAGCTCGGGCGCCAACCCTCTCAATGCGTCGACCATCGATGGTATCCCGACGGCAAAGATGAGTGCCCCTGCGAGCGCATTGGCCGTCGCGACGGCGCGTTCCCTCAGCGCGTCCTGAACGTATCCGCGGATGTAGCGAGTACCTTCAACCAGCGCATCATCCTGCGACAGGCAGACCACGACGCGCACCCCCGCACTTACCCAGGCGTCGAGATCTAGCTCCATCGCCACTTCGCTTCGCGTGCGAGCGCCGAGAAGGACTTCGGTCCGCGTTGCGTCGCCGTCTGCAATACGCCGCGCGACGAGGGGCCGTCCGGCAGCGACGCCCGTTCCGCTCAGCGCGACGACCAGGGGCCGCCCGCGCGCGATCGTCATGGGAAATCCCGGGCCGATCGCCTCGGAGATCTCCAGCTCATCCCCGGGGACCATTCGCAACAGCACGTCCGCGGCGCCCCCGGAGCGCATGACGAGGTGCCATGCGGGTGCCTGGGGGGCGCTCGCGAGCACGAAGTAGCCAGTCTCGCCGTTTACGCGCACCTCGGTGTATTGCCCCGGCGAGCCATAGGTCGCCGCCACGTCGCGCCCTGGGTCAACCTCGATGAGCGTCATCCCGCCTCCCGCATCGTGTCGCGACACGATGCGGGCAGGACGAAAGCGGCGCGCGTCTGCCTGCGACCTCATGCGCGAGGTCCGGTAGCATACAATTGGGGCGCCGTACGCGCCGCGGCTCTCCACCGCGCGTCTAGAATGCGCCGCCCAGCGCGAGTCCGCCGTAGCCTGGCGCGACCACGGGCGTTACCAGCATCCCCGCTGTGGGGGCTGCAGCCGGCTTCTCCACGAAGTGCCAGACGAGACCCAGCGCGACGGCCGCCACGCCGACGCTGCCCACTACGACGCCAACCGTCTCGAGCGAGCGCCCGGTATTTCCCTGGGAGGCGGCAGAGGTATCTCCAGGCGGACACACATGCGTCGGGCCGCACGCGCTCGACGCGGTCGACACGTCTCCGGCACCCACGGCGTACAGCACGACGCCGGCCACGAGTGCCGCTCCGCCCACGCCGGTGACCACCCACGGAGCGATGCTCTGGCCGCCCCCAGACGGGGGGGCCTCCGATGAGCCGCTCGGAGCGGCCGGGGCGACGGTGGCGGTCGCCGTCGGCTCCGAGGATGCGACCGGAGCGGCGGTCGGCGCGGCGGTCGGAGCCGCGGTGGCGGTCGCGGTCGGAGGCTGGTCGCGCGCAATCTGGTCTTTCAGATTGCGGATCCGGCGTTCGATGACCTCGTGGTCCGAGGCGTTCGGCGCGCGCCGCTGGTATTCCTCCAGGGCGTGCACCGCTTCGCCCTTGTCGCCCTTGCGCTCGTACGCCGTCGCGATGATTGGGAGAATCGCGTGAATGCTGCAGTCGATCGAGTAGGCATCCTTGAAGTAGCCGATTGCCTTTTCGTAGTTCGACTCTTCGAGAAACTGTTTGCCGCTCAGGAAGACGGTGTGCGCACGGTCGACGTCCGATTTGCTCACCTTCGACGCGTCGCACGCTGGCGGGTAGGAACTCGCGACCTGCTGCGCAAGCGCTGGGAGTGCGATCAGGGTACCGACAAAGGCTAGAGCAAGAAGCGGCTTTCGGCTGGATCGCATCGTTTTCCCCGAGGATTCAGGACCCTATCACAAGAGGATCGCGAAGATCACCAAAGTGAGGAGCGGCGCGGATGGGGGGGCCGCAGCGGCTCGAGACGCGCTCCTACTGGAACGACGCCAGGGGACTGTGCGGCATCTGTTCGCCGTTCTGCTTGCGCTTCTGCATCTCGTACTTGCTCGGGCACTTCGCCAGAACGCTCGTGGCCTCGAAGCTAGCGTCCGCCTGCAGCTCTCCCTCGACGGTCACGCCAACGTCGAGATCGGGGACGTCGCGGAATGTGTCGGGAACCACGCATTGAGCGAAACGAACCGGAAGTTCCACCCCGTTCTTCTCGATCGAAAAACGGTACTCGCAGGGTAGATCGCGCTTCACGAGCGACCCATGTACGAGGTTCCCTTCGGCTCGTACGGGGCGGCCGACGAACCTCGCCTTTTCGGCAAGCAGCGCATCGACCGGCCGCGAATAGATCGCCTTGTCCTGCATGCCCGTGAGGACCAGCGCCGCAATCGCTGCCGCCCCCATCGCAAGGCCGACGGCAACCGCTGGACCGGCCCATCGCCTCTGGTCGACGTGCTCTTCGTCGCGGGCACGCCGCGGAGGGGCGGGCGCATCCGCGGGCAAAGAGCTTGTCAGTTCGCTTGCCATGACTTCATTGCAAAGCCTAGCGTCGCCGTCGAGCGCGTCAAACGGCCGGCGCGAGCCGCTGTCGGTAAAGGCCCCCACAGGTGTACACTTAGACCGTGGCAGCGGCGGAAACGTCCCTTCGATGCGGAGGCCCGCGGCGACCTGAATGCGGGCTCTGCTTCGAACGATGACCGACGTCCTTTCCCTTCCCGTTCTCGTGCTCAACCGCCACCTCGTCCCCGTTCAGGTGACGACGGTGAAGCGCGCGGTCGTGCTCCTCTACGGGGGAGTTGCCCTCGCCCTCGATGAGGGTGGCGACTCGTACGATTTCGATCTTTGGCGCGAGCTTCCCATGCGAGCGGAGGACGACGCGATACCGATCGTCGGGGGAGAGTTGCGCGTCCCTCGCGTCGTGCACCTCTTGCGTTACGACCGCACTCCTCGCGTCACCGTGCGCCTGACACGACGCAATCTGATGTTCCGCGACGCTCATCAGTGCCAGTACTGCGGGAAGCGTCCGCCTCTTCGCGATCTGAACATCGATCACGTCGTGCCTCGCTCGCGCGGTGGGGACGACTCCTGGGAGAACCTGGTGACGGCATGCCGGCCCTGCAACTTGCGCAAAGGTTGGAGAACGCCAGAAGAGGCAAGCATGCGTCTCGCGCGGCGTCCTTTCCGTCCCAAATGGACGATGACCGCTCAGATCCTCCTGGGCAGTGGCTGGACGTTCAAGGAGTGGGAGCCTTTTCTCAAGGCCGCGAGTTGACCTTGCGTGCTTCCGTTCGTCGCGCGGGCGGCTTCATCGAAGCTTGGTGAAGCCGTTGCGGACGGTACCGACGGGGCGAACCTCGTGACCGCCCCGTCCCGCTCGGCGCGCTTCATCGATGTTTGGATGCGCGGCAGCCTTGAGAGTGTAGCCGTCGCCTTCGGGACGGGCGACGCCGTCCTCTTCGTCCACGTCGCCATCGGCACGCGCGCCGTCGAGTCCAATCGCGGTGACTCGATGGTGGGTGCCGGCATCGGCAGCCACCTCTAGCGTAATGACTTCAGACGGTGGGTCGAGTGCGCGCGCCTCGTCATCGATATCGACGTGTGTCGCAGGAAATGGGAGCGGCAGGACGACCCTTCGCGTCGTCGCCGCGGGGACGGACACGGTGCCAGCCGGCGCTTCTATGCTGTGTATGACGATCGGTTTGGACTTCCCCCGGTCGGCGACGACGACGAGGGTCATGAGGGCGCCCACCGCCACCCCGCCACTAACCCCTGCGACGGACCACCACGGGATCCGCAGGGTTCTCAGCCACCCGACCTCGAAGCGCGCCTCCGGTCGCTGCAGGTATCGATCGGTTGGCGCGGGGGGCGCGAGCTCGGCGGGCAGTTGCCCGTCCGGAACGTCGTTGCTCAGCTTTGGGTCACGCGCGGGCAAACCCGACTCGCGCAGCAGGTCCGCCAGCTCGGCGCTCCCGACGGCGGCGCGGACGTGCTCTTGGCGAAGGGCCATGCGGGCGCCGAAGACCGCCTCCATCAATCGAGCAACGTCGCTGCTCGTCCCGGTGTCCGCGGGACCGACGGCGCGTTCGATGGCTTGTGCAAACTCCAGGGCGGTCGCGTACCGGGTCTCTAGGTCGCGCGAGAGTGCGCGGGCGATGACGTCATCGAGCGGTGGCGGGATCTGCGCGCCGATCTGCGTCAGCGTCGGGATCTGCCCGGAGATCACTTCCTGGAGGACATCGACTGCCTCCTCGCCACGGAAGAGGCGCCTGCCCGCGAAACATTCCCAGAAGACCACAGCCATCGAGAACACGTCGCTTTGGACCGTGCAGAGCCTGCGCTTGTCCACGCGCTCTGGCGCGAGGTAGGCGAGCTTCCCCTTTACCTCGTGTGTGGCGGTCGTCTGGATGCGATCCTCGGCTTTCGCGATGCCGAAATCGGTGAGGTGCGAGCGCCCATCGCAGCCGATGAGAATGTTGTGGGGGGAAACATCGCGGTGGACGATGTTGAGTGACTTACCGGCGTCGTCTCGGAGCTCGTGAGCTGCATGCAATCCAGCCAGCGCGTCGAGGACCATGCGCACCGCGACGCGGACGTCGATCGCGCGACCGAGAGCGCCAAGCTCGCGCCTGAGCTCTGCTAGCGACGCGCCTTCGACGTAGTCCATGACGATGAAGGGCATCCCTCCCTCGAACCCCAGCTCGCGGACTCTGACGACGTTCGGGTGCTGGATGGCCGACGCGAGCCGCGCTTCGTCGACGATCATGGTCAGAAAGACCTTGTCGTTGGAGAGATGCCGATGCGGCCGCTTGAGGGCGACGAGAGGGGGTCCTTGGCGCTTATCGGTGGCCCGCGCGAGGGACACTGTCGCCATTCCGCCCGACGCGAGCTCGAGAAGGACTTCGTAGGGCCCCAGATGCTCGACCCGCGCCGGGGCCGGAGGCGGAGAGGCATCGTTGGGCGGACCAGTCAACGATTGCAAGCGAAGCATGTGCGAGCGGCTGCGTCGAGAAGCGAACCGGGGTACCGTCTCCCCATGCGAACGCTCTTTGCCTTCGGCGTGGTCCAATTGGGGGTGGCTGTTCTCGTTGGTTGCGGCGCGAGCCCGGGTGAAGGCGCGAACTCCGCGACGGGGACTCAGGCAGGGGGGGTGTCGTCCGCAGGCGCCCCCTCGGCTGAAGATGCGGGCCCCGCGACGACGACAACCGCGCTTGGCGACGGGGGGGACCTGCAGGGGTCGAAGCTCGTGGAGACGCACACGGTAGCCTCGACGTCCGCGAGCGCCGCGCCAACACCCAAGGGGCTTCATTCGCATGACCCGGGACGAAGCCCCGCCGACATTCGGGCAATCGTCGTCGCACACCGAGACGAAGCCCGCGCTTGCTATGACCGGGCGCTACCCACTCACCCTGGCATTGAAGGGGACCTCGTCATCCAGTGGACGATCGACCCGAAAGGCAACGTGACGCAGATCTCGTCCGACACCTCGCGCAGCCAAATCGCGGAGACCAGCGTCGTCGCGTGCGTCGCCGACATCATCAAGAAGATCCAGTTCGCCCCGAGCCCGGGCGGATTCGAGACGAAGGCCTTCTACCCTTTCAATTTCCATCCGCGTCACACTCAGCCAGCTGGAAACCAATAGTCAGCCGGCAAAGCGCACCGCACTCACCCAACCGCTCGCGGTCCACTGCTGGAACCAGGACGACACCTTCGGACCGAGGTCGGCGGCGGCTTCGGCCCCATACAAGCGGGCGACCGCATCGCACGCTTGCCCCAGAGGCATTCCGCTGGCCAGGGAGCTGAGCAAGGCAAAGGCCTCTCGCTCGATCGCGACGGCCTGGAGACGACACCCCGCATCTCGCCAGACGACCACGTGCGTGGTTGTTGCCGTGGGGCGCTCGCGGACGGAGCCGTCCCTCACGGCCTGACGCAGGTCATGCACTGGATGGGCGACGGTCAGAGCTCGTACGGAGGGATGGAACGCAATCGTTGCCAGTGGCCAAGCGTCTTCGGGCGCAACCGAAAGGACGTGAGCGTCGAAGGGTGGAGCATCGGCGGCGTCGAACGCCTCCATGAACGCCCAGTCGATGCGAGCAGCGTCGGAGACAAGCAGGTCCCCCTGCCATGGCGCGCTGTTCGCTACATGAGAAGGCAGGCCCTCGCCAAGCTTCTGAAGGTCCCAGGTTCGCGGTGGGAAAGCCGTGAGATAGTCGACCGCGAGCTCGCGAAAGGGCGCCGGGCCGCCCACCGCCCAAGCCAGCGTCGGGTAGTCTTCCTCGAGACTGGGCACGTGACGAAGCCAATACTGCTCCCGGTATACGTCGAGCCTGTCCGCGGGGCTCATCCCGCGCGGACTCGGCACGACGAGCCGCTCGGCGTCGGCGACCAGTCCCGCGTCGTCGCCGAGGGCAGACCTTCGCATCGCGACGCGCACAAAGAACGTCTGCAGCGCCTCTAGAGACCCGTTGACCACGACGCCTCCGTAGCAGTGCCGGCCTCAAGGGTCTCTCGGCGAACGGTACGCGCCTTCTCGGCCTCGGCGACGAGCACTTCCCAGGTCGGAATGCTCTGGTCCCACTCGATCAGCGTCGAGACTGCGCCGCACCGGCGCACGGCCCGCCGATACAGGGCCCAGACCTCGGCGCGGACGTGATCCGAGTGCGTATCGAGAAGATAGGCACCCTTGTCCTCGTGCCCTGCAAGATGGATCTGGACCACCCGCTCCGCGGGAATGGCGTCGACGTACGCATTCGCGTCGAATCCGTGGTTGTGGGCGCTCACGAAGACGTTGTTCACATCGAGGAGAACGCCGCAGTCGGCGCGCTCCGCGAGCTCCGCAAGGAACTCGTGTTCGGGGATCGTGCTTTCCCGGAACTCCAGGTAGGTCGACGCGTTCTCGAGCGCGAAGGGGACGCTCAACTCGCCCTGGACCACCTTCACACGCTCGGCCACGTGCGCCAACGTCTCTTTCGTATAGGGCATCGGGAGCAGATCGTGAACGTCCACGCCTCCGATTCCGGTCCAGCATAGGTGATCGCTGAACCAGGGGGCGTCGATGCGACGGACGAGCGACCCCAGCCTTGCAAGGTACCCCCGATCGAGCGGGTCCGTTCCCCCGATCGACATCGAGACGCCGTGTGGGACGAGCCGGTACTTCTCTCGAGCGGCTTCCAGGTGCGCGCGCTGAATCCCCCCCTCGGCTAGGTAGTTCTCGCTGACGATCTCGAGCCAATCGACGAGGTCTGCCCGCTCGTGCAACACCCGCGTGACGTGAGGACGGCGCAGGCCGACCCCGATGCCGAGATCCGGAATCTCGTACCGCTCGCGATAGTGCATAGCCTTCCGTGGCACCTCGAGAGGTGTCCCTTAAACGAAGACGCCAGGCCGCGCTCTCGAGAGCGGCCTGGCGTCCTGGTACCTGCTCAGTACTTCGGAGCTGCGCCTGCACCGCTGCACGAGGCTTTGCCCCCTGCCGCGCTGCAAGACGACTTTCCACTTCCAGCCGGGGCTGCGCCTCCGCTGCCACTGCAGGAGCTCTTCCCGCCAGCAGCCGACGGATCCGCCGCAGCAGGTTGTGCACCGCCACACGCGACAGTGGAGCCGATCAACATTCCCGCAACCGCCGATACTGCAAGAGCCTTCGCGATATTCATTGCCCTGGTCTCCTCGCTCCTCTCCGTGGAGGAGCGTCTCGTGAGGTTGTATCCGACGACACCGCGCCGGATGCCTGGTGAATCGTACGCGCCCAGACTATCGGGGTATCGTGGGAGCAAAGCAATTTTTTCTTGGTGGGGTGCTGTAGGGAGCGACGGCCTGTTCGTCCGCCGGTAGCGGAGTCGGCGGCCGCGCTAGAGTCTTTCCGCAGCGATGCAGGCGATCGAGCGCCCATTCCAGGAACGCGATGCTTACGACGATCTGCTGCGCGACACGCGCGGTCTTCGCCGAGAGCAGGCCCATGCGCGGGAGACCTGGCTTACGCACCTTCAGGTGGACCGCAAAGTCGAGCATCTCTTCGAGCTCGAAATACTCCTCAAGGGGCTCGCCTGCTTTGCGAATCCGCGGAATCACCCTGGCCCGCCGCGCAAAACGCCCGTAGTCGCACAAGACTTCCGCGAGCACACGGCCCTCGTTCGAGAGGCCCTCGGCCGGATCGCGCAAAACTGTCGGGCCCTCCTCGTCGAGCGCGAGCGCGCGTTCGTCTTTCAGCGGTACCTCGAGACGGTTCTACCCGACGATCGCGCACGCACCCGCCTGATAGGCGACGCCCAGGCCCAAGACTCTCCGGAGCGATCTCTCTTCGTGCTTCGGCACGGAATCACAAACCTCCTTGAGCTGACAACCGGCCTGACGCGGATGGGTCGCGTGCCGTTTCGCCTTCTCTACGCTCTTCTCGGCGTGGCCCGACGAGAGGTCACGCACAGCACGTATTTCAACCCTCTTCATGCGCTCGAGTTCCGGCCGGAGTTCGACCGAATCACCAACGCCCAAATGCTCGAGCTCATGCGATCCGTGCCTGGGGAGCAGCCCCGCCGACTCGTAGCGCTGACCGTGCTCGCGCTCTTTCGAATGCTCCGCTATGTGACGCTGTCCGAGGCGGTCGCGCGAGAGACGACGGACGTTCCGAAGCGATCGGTCGCGGTCGTATACCTCGTACTGAGCGTTCTACGATCCGATGCGCGCGCCCTGTCGGGTTACTTACGCCGTCGCTCCGGGCCGCTGCTGGCAGAGGGGTTCGACGCGGACGTCTTTTCCCTTCCTGCCACCGAAGTGGGCGGCGCCTACGAGCGGCTGCTCGCGAGAGGTCACGAATTGCGGGACGTGAAGGCGACGCTCGAAGGGGTCGCCGCCAATCTGCGCCTCGAGATGCGCCGAGCGTTCGAACGAGACTTCCCCGCGCTCGACCCTCCACCGTCGCTCGACGAGCTCCGCGAGGCGGTACATCGAATGACGTCGAATCTCCGCCCCGCGTTGCAGAACGCCGTCATGTTCCTTGGTCGATCGCTGGGGGCCAGGCTCGACGCACAAGGGGTCTTCGACGACGACAAGGCGCGGCGGGTGCTGAGTGAGCGACTTCGGCGGGACGTCTGGATGTTTGCTCAGATCGTCAGGGCCTTCGCGCAAAAGGCACGCTCGGTGAGTCCAGAGCGGCAGAACGGGTGGGCAGGCGGCTCCCCGCTGGCGTTTGTCCGCGAGTTCATGGCCTATTTCCGGGCCATGGGGTACCCCCTCCTCCGCACCGCCGACTACCCCCGAGTCGACGCGTTCCTCCAGGCGATGGTGAACCTGCGGGATTCCGACTTGCTTGACCCCACCCGGCTAGGCACCTGCGTGGACGAATCGGAGCGCTTCTTCGGCTTTCTAACCGAACTGTTCGAGGCGATTGGTCGACGCGAAGAGCTCGCCGGCAGTTCGTTCGACCGGCGCGCCGCCGCCGAGGCCCTTAAGCTGTATCTTGGCGACTAGCCGGCGCACCAAAACACGATGGGCGCCCCCCCTTTGGAGAGGCGCCCATCTCTTGGTGCCCGCTACCGCGGCTGCGGGCTAGGCTCGTGCGGCGAGCCAATCGCCAAAGAGCCTATTCTTCTCCGTCGTCGAGGCCGTGGCTCGACGTCGGAGCACCACCCAGCATCGACGGCACACCGGCCGGCGGAGCGGCCTTCGGGGCAGCCTTCGGAGCCGCCGCGGGGGTCTTCGCTGCTGACCGAGGCGCCGCCTTTTTCACGGGCTTTTTGGCGGCTGCCCGCTTTGCTGGCTTTTTTGCAGCCTTTCGCTTCGCCGGCTTCTTCGCCGTCTTGGACGCCTTCTTGGTCGTCTTGGTCTTCTTGCCGCCCTTTTTGCCTTTGCCGGAGCCCTTCTTCGCAGCCATGTAGTCCTCCTGTTTGAAGTGGAGCTGATATGACGTATATGGTCACGTACGTCGTCAGTCAATCAAAAAAGTTGACCTGCCAGGTTGGGAGGCAAGGCGCCCGGCGTCGATAGTGCGCCTTGGCTTGACCCCCTCGGTGCCCGTCGATACGGTCGGCGCGCTGCGGTGGCATCCCAACGAGGTATTCCGATGCACAACGTGAAACTACGCCTTGGACTGGTCCTCGTCGCACTGGTCGCATCCTTCGCGCTTGCGGGGTGCGGACATGGCGAGGATGAGTGGCAACAGGCTCAGCGCGACATCGCGAAGCTCAAGGCAGATCTCGACGCCGCCAATACTCGGCACGCCGACGACGAGCAGAAGTACACGGCAGCGCAACAACAAATCGACGACCTCAAAGCCAAGCTGAAGGATCTCGGCGTGGGCCTGTCGAAGTCCGAGGAGGACAGGTCAAAGCTGCGGCAAGCGATGTCGGAGTACGAGGCTCGCCTCAAGCAGCTCGACGATATGAAGAACCGTTTCCGCGATCTCAAAGCACGCCTCGACAAGCTGACGAGCGTCGGGTTGAAGGTCGTCGTGCGAAACAACCGGATGGTCATCCAATTGCCTGGCGACATCTTGTTCGACTCGGGAAAGGATGCATTGAAGGGCCAGGGGCGAACGGTCCTCAAACAGGTCGCCGACGTTGTCAAAGGCGACACGACGCTGAGCTCGCGCAACTTCCAGGTTGCCGGACATACGGACAAGGATCCCTACGGGGGCGTCTATTTCGACAATTGGGGCCTCAGCCTCATGCGGGCGCGTCAAGTCGTGACGTTCCTGATCGCTCCCGACAAAGGCGTCGACGCGAAGGGCTTTCCGACAGGCGGCGGGCTCAATCCGATTCACTGGGCTGCGGCTGGCTATGGCGCCATGGACCCCGTGGCTGGAACGGTTGAGCAGCAGACACATGAAGAGGAAACAAAGAATCGACGGGTCGAGTTGGTCCTTCAGCCAAACGTCGAGGAGATGCTCAACCTCAAGGATATGGCGAACTAGTCCTTGATTCGCGGCGACGTGGGATTGCTCCTCGAGGGGCCGACCCCACCGCCATTTTGTAGGCGTGCGAGATGCGCGTAGCCACCGTCGACATCGGCACGAACACCGTTCTTCTTCTCGTGGCCGAGCGCGGCACGGATGGCTCGCTGCACGCGATAGCGGAACGAGCCGACGATCACGCGACTCGGCCAAGGGGTCGATCGCTCGCGAAGACTAGCGCCCGATGCGGTCGCGCGAACAAGGGCATGCCTCGACGAGTACGGGCGCATTGCGCGCGAGCTTGGCGCGGCGAAGGTTGCCGTGGTCGGGACGAGCGCGATGCGTGACGCCGGCGGAAGCGATGAGGTGCGCGAGCATGTCCGCTCGACCTTCGGCGTCGACGTTCGCGTCGTGAGCGGACGCGACGAGGGTCGCCTGACTTTTCAGGGTGCTCTCAGCGGCCTGACGCTCGGCGCGACAAGTGGCGTCGCGGTCTTCGACATCGGCGGCGGAAGTACGGAAATCGTCATCGCAGACGGGGCCGGCGCCGCCGAGCTCGCATACGTCGAGAGCTTCGACGTCGGCAGCGTTCGTCTGAGCGAGCGACACGTGACGCATGATCCCCCGACGCGCGCGGAGCTCGACACGCTCGCTCGAATCTCCCGCGAGACGTTCGCGCGCGTTCCTCCACTTTCCGGCGACGGGCCCCCGGTGGGGATCGCCGGGACGATGACGACGCTGGCCGCGGTGTCCCTGGGGCTCGCCCCTTACGACGGCGCTCGCGTGCACGGTCACGTGATTTCGTACGACGAGCTGCGGCGCGTGGTCGACCACCTCGCCGCGATCGACCTCGAGTCGAGGCGCGGCGTTCCCGGGATGGAACCCAAACGGGCCGACGTGATCGTCGCTGGCGGCTTCATCGCCCTCGCGCTCCTCGAGCGCTGGAATGCGCCATGGGTCGTCATCTCCGACCGCGGAGTGCGCTGGGGCCTCGCCGAGGAGCTACTCGCCTAGGGCGGCGGTGGCGGGCGTGCGGGTGCTAGGGACGGCGGAGAGTGACCGGGGGGGGGAGGGGGGGCAAGGCCAGGGGCCGAAAGAACCCAGTTGACAACCATAGGGTTCGCCACTAGAGTGCGCCTGCCTGTTTTCATGTTCTCGGATCGCCCGAGCGCTTCCAAAGTCCCGTCGGTCATAGGAATGGATCGCGGGGCCTTGTTGTTCTAGCCGCTAGCCCTGGAGCTCAGGCGCGTGCCATCGAGTGTGGCGCTGACAGCGCACTTTTCGGGAGTGCCCTCGGCGGAGACGTGTGCGTGTCAATGCGATCAATGCGAGGAGACGCTATGCAAACGGTTGCCGACGTCAAGTTCAAGGTGGGTGACAAGGCCGTGTATCCCGCACAGGGGGTCGCCGAGGTTATCCGCATCGAAGAGAAGGACATCGCCGGCAGCCGGCAGAAGTTTTACGTGCTCCGAATCCTCGACACCGATCGGAAGATCCTGGTGCCTGTCGCCAATGCCGGGGCAGTAGGCCTGCGGCAGGTAATAAACGAGCCCGAGATTCGGGAGATTTTCGACATCCTGCGTGAGCGCACCATCGCGTTCGACAACCAGACGTGGAACCGCCGCTACCGCGGGTTCATGGACAAGATCAAGACGGGCTCGATCTATGACGTGGCCGAGGTGCTGCGCGATCTTTACCGTCTGAAGACCGACAAGCAGCTCAGCTTCGGCGAGCGTCGAATGCTCGACACGGCGCGCTCCCTCATCGTCAAGGAGATCGCGATCGCACGCGGACAAACGGAAGAGAACGTGAAGGCGGAGATCGAGGCCATCTTCATCTCGAACTGATCGCGTTCGGTCTCGGCACCGCAAGCGGGCGCGCGTCTTCGCTGGAAGGCGCGCGCTTCGTTTTTGTTCTACTTCCTGAACTCGTCGAGGATGCCAAAGTCCCACGCTTCCTCGGGGTCACGCAGTCCGGCCACTGCGGCTTCGACGCGCCGGATCAAATCCGACGGAGCGGTTGCCACGCCGCCGCGAACGCCCACCGCGATGCGTCCGGGCCATTGCCAAATCCGTGCGGCGACCACACCCTCGACGCCGTAGACGAGTTCTAGGGTTCTTCGAAGCCGGGGTGGTAGCTCGCCCGGCGGTTCACGGTCTTCCGACATGGTCGGGGGTCGGCTAACACGGCCGACCCGTCCCCTCAAGGCCGCCTCTGTTGTGCCAAGGTGCGCCACCCGTGATCGCGAGCGCCGGGGCCCCCCGGCCGAAGGCTCCGATTTTGCGCAACATGGGCCATGGCACCCGCTGTGCAGTAGAGTGACAGGGGTTTCATGAGGCGTGTAGGCACAGGCTTCCTTTGGTTCGTCGGTGCCGCCGTGTGGCTCACGGTCTGCGTGCAAGGGTGTGATCTCAATCCCCAGCCGTTGCCCCCGGCACAATACGGGCCGGGGGAGACGAACGTGGGGGGCAACGGCTCGGGCTCATCAGGAGCAAGCTCCGGGGGCGCGGCTGGCTTTGGTGGAGAGGACGGCGGGCTCGAGCTGACGGCCACCGACGCGAGCCTCCCCGAGGCCGGGCGACGCGACGCGATGCCGAACGCCGAGCCTGAGGCAGCGGCACCCGCGGAGGCGAGTGCCGACGCGAGCGCAGAGGCCGCGACCGACGCCGCAGCCGATGCGCCCGCAGAGTCGGCCACAGCCGACGCGCACGATCTGGGGGACGGCGGATGAGGGGCGCATTCGCATCGCTGCTTCTGGGAATCGCTGCGGCCACCGCGAGCTGCGATCTCAACCCACAGCCGCTGCCGCCCCAGCCTCTCCCCCCGCTGTCGGAAGGCCCCGCGGCGGATGCTGGCACCAGCGCACCCATTTCGGGGTCGAGCTCGGGAGGCGAAGGCGAGAGCGGCTCGAGCGGCGGCTCCGCGAGCGGGGGCACCGCCAGTGACGCGAGCGCCGCGAACCCCAGCGCCGACGCGGAAAACGCGTCGCTCGAAGACGCAGCGTCGGATGCGCCCAAGGCTACCGACGGCGCAACCGACGCCGCGACGGCCGGCGACGCGGGCGAGCTCGAGGAAGGCGCAGCGGGGGACTCGGGCATCCCCGGAGACTCTTCCGGCGGCGACGCCGTCACCTCGGACTGAGGGGCCTACGGCCTCTTCGCGACGACGTATTCGTCGAGCACGTTCGCCGTGAAGTCCGCGAGAATGCCGTCGGTGACGCGCAGCCGGCGCGACAGATCGCGCGCGATGTTCAGCACGATGAGCGTGTACGACTTGAGGTCCGAACGGTAGAGCCCGTCCATGTCCTCGCTGGTCACCTTCAGCAGCCGTGACGGAGCCAGCGCCCGCACCGACGCCGACCGCGCCTGCATGTCGATCATCGACATCTCGCCGAAGCAGTCGCTCGGGCCGAGGATCGCGACGCGCATGTCCCGTCCGCGCCGGCTTCGCTTGGACACTTCCATTTCGCCTTCGATGACCACGTACATCTCGCGGGCCGCGGTCTCGTCCTCGCGAAAGACCGTCTCGCCGGGCTGAACTCGCACGGTCTTGAGCGTGCGCGTAAGGCCTTCGAGGACCTGGTCGCTCAGCGCTCCGAAGAGACCAATCTCCCGCAGCCTCGCCACCGTAACCGGGGCATCGCGTCGATCACGCGGAGCCGACTTGGATGCGTTCGGGATCATGTTGGCGCCCTAGTATACTTCCGCGCCCGGCAGCGGCTCGCTCAAACGAGTGATTTGGTGAACACGATGCGGCGGCGGCCCGGCCCCGCGTAGTCGTCGACCTCCTCCTTCTTCCAGTCGAGAGCGACGTGGAAGCGGATCGAACCCTCGTTGCCCGGTGCGGTGATCGCCTTCATCTGGATGCAGTCCGCGGCGCGGCACGCTTCGGTGAACCGCGCGTACAGGAGGCGCCCCACGCCACGGCGCCGGAAGTCCGGATGAATCCCCACGAGATGGACATATCCCGTACGTGGGGCGGTGGACCCGACGGCCGCAGGAGGGTCGAAGCCGTGAACGAAGAAGCCCAGCAAGAACCCGATCATCTCAGAGTCCTGCTCGACCACGAGCGCCGGACTCCCGAGCTCGTAGAAGAAAATGGGGTGGACGAACGTACCAATGGGGCCGCCCCACCAGTGGTCGATCACCTCGACGATGCGGTCGAAGTCGCTTTTCGTGATGCGGCGCACGTCCATCGGGAGAGGTCCTAGTCGAGGAGGGGCCTAGAGTCGTCGCTTTCCGAAAGGCGTGCAACTGCAACGCCGCTCGAGCTCTCCGCTTGACGACGGCCCCGGCTTCCGCCACCTGTTCGCTGCGTGACTCGAACCTCCACCGAAACGCTTTTCGTCGCGCCCTCGATCCTCTCGGCCGACTTCGGTCGCCTTGCGGAAGAGGTACGTGCGGTCGAATCCGCTGGGGCGGACTGGGTCCACGTCGACGTGATGGACGGCCGATTCGTCCCGAACATCACGATCGGACCCCCCGTCGTGAAGGCCATCCGTGCAGCGACGGGGCTGCCGGTCGACGTTCACCTGATGATCGTCGAGCCCGAGAGGTATCTCGACGACTTCGCCGCGGCAGGCGCCGACGTTCTCAGCGTCCACGTCGAGGCTTGCCCGCACCTGAACCGCACGATTCAGCACATCCACCACCTGGGAAAGCGAGCAGGCGTCGTGCTCAATCCGTCGACGTCCGAGGACACGATCCGTTACGTGATCGGCACGGCGGACCTCGTGCTGGTGATGAGCGTCAATCCCGGCTTCGGCGGACAGGCATTCTTGCCCGAGGTGCTCCCGAAGGTGCGCGCGATCCGGCAGATGATCGACCGCTCGGGCCGACACGTCGACCTCGAGATCGACGGGGGAATCACGGCGGACACAGCGGCGCTCGCGACCGAGGCCGGCGCGCGGGTGCTCGTCGCCGGAAGCGCCGTGTTCGCTCACGGCAGCTACGGGACAGCCATCGCGACACTGCGCGACGCGGGACGACGGGGGATGGGACGCCCGGCATGAGACGCACCGCGCTCCTCGGCGCGGTGGTCGCTCTCGGCGCCTGCGGGACGAGCGCGACGCCAACCCGCTCGCCCCCCGGCGCTCCTCCCCCCTCGAACCCATCTGCGACGACGGAATCGGCGGCCGCCCCCAAGGCACCTGCGCCACCACCTTCGCCCGCGACGCGTGAGAGCCGCCTCATCGCGCGCATGCTTCCACGCGTCGTGGCGGCGCGCGGCCTCGAGGCTAAGCGCCCCGTGCCCGGGGTGCTTCTCGATCGAGCCGCCCTCATCGCGCAGGTGAAGGACCATGTGTCGCGGGAGCTTCCGCCCGAGGCCATCCGCAACGAGGGCCTCTCGCTCCAGCTGTTCGGCTTCGTTCCGACCGAGTTCGACTACGAGGCGGCCCAGTATCGGCTGCTCGAGGACCAGCTGGCCGGGTTCTACGAGCCCAGCGACGGGACGATGTACATGGCGAGCGACCTCGGGGACCAGGAGGCTGAAGCGACGCTGGCTCACGAGCTCGTTCACGCGCTGCAGGACGAGCGCTGGAACCTCGAGAGTCGGTCCCGATACGTGGCTGGCGACGGCGACCGCTCGGAGGCCGTGAGCGCCCTCGCCGAGGGTGACGCGACGAGCGCCATGTTCGACGTGCTCATCGCGAACTCGCCCCTGGGCGGCACGAAGAGCGCTCTCGACGTCCCGGACGAGGTCTTCGCGGACCAGATTCGAGGCGGCATGGATGAGGGGCCGGGGGGGGGCGCTCCCCACGTCATGCGGACGTCGCTGGCCGCGCCGTACATTTACGGCACCCTCTTCGTGCACGCGCTTCGCCGGCGGGGCGGCTGGGGCGCAGTCGACGGCGCATGGGACAAGCCTCCGACGACGACCGAGCAGATCCTGCACGTGGAGAAGTGGCTCGCGCACGAGCCGCCGCTTTCCGTCGCGGCTCCTCCGTTCGCGACGCTCGGGGCAGGCTGGAAGGTGGCCGACGAGGACTCCGAGGGCGAGCTTGGTACACGCCTCGCGTTCGAGGAATGGACGGACCCCGCCGCGGCAGCGTCCGTGAGCTCAGATTGGGGAGGCGATCGCGGGGTGCTCGTCACCAACGGCGACCGGGCGGCGTACGCGTGGAGGCTCCGGTACGACCCGGCCGCCTCGGGCGACTCACGGACGGCTCGCGCCCTGCGCACCATCAAGCGGGGAGCCATGGGCCCGGCGAAGGCAACCGATGACTCCTTCGTTTGCCGGGAGCGTGGCGATCGGGGGCCGATTGCCATCGCTCGATCGGGCAGCGACCTCGTGTTCGTGTTCGGTCCCGCTCACTTGACGCCGGGCAAGTGGACGAGCGCCGGCGACTGCGCGCTCGCACGCAAGTGGACGCGCGAGATAGCGGCCGCCCGACCGTGAGCGCCGGGTCCGTCGCCGACTAGGGCTTGGCCGCGCGCGTCGCGCGCGCCTGGATGGCTTCGCGCGCCAGCTCGTCGGCGCGCTCGTTGAGCGGTACGCCCTTGTGCCCGGGCACGTAGACGAGCCTCGCCGCGCGCGTCTCGACGACACGCCGCGTGCGCGCGACGAGCTCCTGGTTGACCTTGGCCTTCCAGCCCTTCTGCAACACGCCGATGGCGTACTGGCTGTCGGTGTGGACGACGATGGCGCGGGCGTCGCCCGGGATCCATTCGAGGGCGCGCAGGATGGCGGTCAGCTCGGCAACGTTGTTGGTGGCCTCGCCGAGGTACTCGAGGCCCTCGTGCATCGTTCCGTCCGGTGCGACGAGCACCACTCCGGAGCCCGCGGGGCCCGGGTTGCCGGAGCACGCGCCGTCCGTGTACGCGATCCAGGCATCCGGCCGGCCCGCCCTGCGTCGTGACGGGCGCGACGCGCGCGGAAGGCGCGGCGGGCGCTGAGGGGACGCAGGCGTCGTCGTCCAAGAGCTTCGCGCCTTCGACGACTTCGAGGTTGCGGGCAGAGGCGTGGTAGGCGCGGCCGTCGTTCTGCCGGTAACGGATCTCGACGCGCCCGGTGTCGACGAGGAAGCGAGCGATCCGCGTTCGCGCGGGCGAGCACTCGCTGGCCCCGCAGCATGGCTTCGATCCACGGCACGCGCTCCCGTTTACCACGCGGGCCGGGGGACTGGCTGCCGCACGGCGCGGCGCGATGCTATGGTCGGCCCGCGGATGACCACCTCGGCCCGACCGCGACCCCTCGTTCTCGTGATCCTCGACGGCTTCGGCGAGCGCGCCGAACGCGCCGACAACGCCGTGCGCCTCGCCGCGACGCCCGCCCTCTCGGCCGCTCCTCGCACGCTACCCGCACGGTCTCATCGGAGCGAGCGGACCCGACGTCGGCCTGCCCCCCGGGCAGATGGGCAACAGCGAGGTCGGGCACCTCAACTTCGGCGCGGGTCGGATCGCGGTGATGGACATCTCGCGCATCGACGCGGAGCTCGAGGGAGGCGGCTCGCGCGCAACCCGGTCATCGTCGACGTCGTGCAGAAGGCCAAGGGCGCCGGGGGAAGGCTGCACCTCCTCGGCCTCCTGAGCGACGGCGGCGTTCATTCGTCGATGGCGCACCTGTTCGCCTCATCGACGTCGCGCAAGCAGCGGGCGGATCCCGGTGGTCCTTCACGCGTTCCTCGACGGGCGCGACGTGCAGCCAGGTACCGCGCCGCGGTACCTCTCGGAGGTCGGAGCGCCATCTGGCCGGCGGGCGTTGGCCGCATCGGCACCGTCGGCGGCCGCTACTGGGCCATGGACCGCGACAACCGCTGGGAGCGCGTCGAGCGGGCGTACCGGGCGATCGCCGAAGCGAGCGCGGCCCGCGGCGGCGACCGCCAAGGAAGGCATCGAACGCAGCTACGCGGCCGGCAAGACCGACGAGTTCGTCGAGCCATTCGTCGTCAGGTGACTACGACGGCGTCCGGCCCGGCGACGCGGCGCTCCACTTCAACTTCCGGCCCGACCGCGCGCGCGAGCTCACGCGGGCCCTCGCGATGCCCGCGTTCGACGCTTTCGCGCGGCCCAGGCGGCTGGCGCCCTTCGACGGACGCTACGCGTGCATGACGACGTACGACGCCTCCTTCGGGCTGCCGGTCGCCTTCCCGCAAGGAGACGTTCGCCGACATCTTCCCCGAGGTCATCTCGCGCGCGGGCTCACGCAGTTCCGCTGCGCCGAGACCGAGAAGTACGCGCACGTGACGTACTTCTTCAACGGCGGGCGCGAGGAGCCGTTCGAGGGCGAGGACCGCAAGATGATCCCGTCGCCCAAGGACGTCGCCACGTACGACGAGAAGCCCGAGATGTCGGCTGCCGGCGTCGCCGCAGGCCGTGACCGAGGCGATCGGAGCCGGCAAGTACGACTTCATGCTCGTGAACTTCGCCAACCCCGACATGGTCGGCCACACGGGCGATGCTCGACGCGGCCATTCACGCCGTCGAGGCGGTCGACGCCGGCCTCGGGAAGATCGTCGAAGCGACCCGCGCTCGCGGGGGCGCGGTGATCGTCACCGCCGATCACGGCAACTGCGAGCTGATGAAGGACCCGGCGACCGGACAGCCGCACACTGCGCACACGCTCAACCCCGTACCGCTCATCTACGTGAACGACGCAGACCCGACGGCGAAGGTCCGTGCCGGCGGGCGGATCTGCGACGTCGCGCCGACCATGCTCGAGCTCCTCGGGTTACCTCAGCCGGCGGAGATGACGGGCCGGACGCTTCTCCAGCGCGGGTAGGGGCGGGATCGCTCGTGGCGGACCTGCCGATCATCGATCGCTTTCGCGTCCTCGAAGAGCTCGGGTCGGGAGCGCTTTCGACCGTCTACAAGGCGATCGAGGAGCCCCTCGGCCGCACCGTCGCCCTCAAGGTCCTCAAGGAGCACGATCGCGCCGAGCTCGCCGTTCGCGACGACACCTCGAGCGCGAGGCGCAGATGCTCGCCGAGCTTTGCCACCCGAACATCGGCCTTCTGTACGCGTTCGCGAAGACCGAAGCGCGCCTGTACCTGGTGCTCGAGTTCGTCGACGGATTCAGCCTTGCGACCTTGCTGAACAAGCGGCCGACCGTGCCGCCGGACTCGGTGGCCGCGATAGGCGCCGCGATCGCGCGGGGCCTCGCGCACGCGCACTCGCGCGGCATCGTTCACCGCGACATCAAGCCCGCCAACGTCATGACCAGCACTCGCGGCGACGTGAAGATCTTCGACTTCGGCATCGCGCGACGCACGCCCGTCGCCGAAGAGCCCCTCGCGCCCTCGCTCGCGCGGCACGACGACTCGGCCGCGTTCGGAACACCCGCGTACATGTCGCCCGAGCAGATCCTCGGCGAGAGCGTGGACGCGCGCAGCGACATCTTCTCGCTCGGCATCGTGCTCTACCAACTGGTCTGCGGCGCTCGCCCCTTCGAGCGTGGCGACGAGACCGACCGCCGGCCTGCGGCAAACCGCATCCGTCGCGACCCCCCCATCCCCCTTCACCGCCGCGCGCCGGACGTGCCGCTCGCGCTCGAGCGGATCATCATGCGCGCCATCGAGAAGCTGCCGGTCGACCGCTTCCAGTCGGCCGAGGTGATCGCCGAGCAGCTCGAGGAGTTCGCTCGGGCACGCTCGGGCCTCCGCTCGGAGAGCCTCGTGGTGAGCGCGCTCGAGCACGCCGGCCTCGTCATCCCGCGGGGGATCGAGGGCGTGCGAGCGCCGGCCCAGAGCCGACGCGCATCGGTCCGGCGCGCGATCAGCGGACTCGCGCTCCTCGGCGGTCTTGCCGTGGTCGGCGCCGCCGCCATCCAGGGAATGGCGAACCGGGAGGGAGAACCTGCCGGCGCGCGTCCGCTCGAGCTGACACCCGTATCGCCGGGGTACCTCCGCGTGCTCGCGACGCCGTGGGCCGAGGTGTGGGTCGACGGACAGCGCGTGGACGTCACGCCCTTCGCACGCGCCATCCCGCTCCCCCCGGGCAAGCACTACGTGACGCTCGTTCACCCGAGCTCGCCCATCGAGAAGCGCACCGTCTCTATCGCGACGGGCGAGACGTACACGATTGACGTCGTGATGGCCGTCGGCGAGCTTGCACCCCGAGACGACGCCGGCGCGCAGGGACCGCGCGCGGAGAGGGAGAGATGATGGACCGTTGGCTAGTGATCTGGGCGGCCCTCGCACTTGCAGTCGTGGTTCCGGGCGAGGCGCACGCCTTCAGTCACGTCGTCAGGCCCGGACAGACGCTCGCCATGATCGCCGAGCGGGTCTACGGCGACTCGAAGCTGGAGGCCGTCCTCGTCGGCGCCAACGCGCTCGATGTCCAGGGAGGCACCGTCATCGCTCCGGGCATGCGCCTCGAGGTACCGGCGCCCGGGCATCACACGGTCGTCCAGGGCGAGACATGGGCGGATCTTGCGCTCTCGTGGCTGGGTACGAACGACATCGCGCGCGCGGAGCTCCTGGCCCACACCAACCACGGCGTTCCCTGGGTGCCGCCCGTCGAGGGCCAGGAAATCGAGATCCCCGCCGTGGTCACGTACCTTCCGGGCGACGGCGAGACGGTCAACACGATCGCGCAGCACTTCTGGTCGGACCCGAATCGAGGCTGGGAGCTCAATACCTACAACCGTCGAGAAGGCGTCCTCGTGAAGCGTGGAGAGGTGGTCCTCGTGCCGATGCCCGGCCTCAAGCTGACGGAGGCCGGCAAGGCCGAGGCCCGCGTCGCCGCCGAACGCGACGGCGCAAGCGGAGGGCTGGCGCTCGCGCAGCAGCGAAAGGCCGACGGCGAGCTCCCGCAGATGCTCGCCGACGTGCGCTACGGCCGCTATGCGGAGGCGGTGGCCCGCGCGAACCGCGTCCTCGGCGGGGGCGCACTCACGCACCCGCAGCTTGCCGTGGTTCATCGGGCGCTGCTCGAGGCCTACGTGGCCCTCGACGCGTTCGGCCCGGCGGCCGCGGCCTGCGCAGCGTGGAAGTCGAACGATCCGCTAGCGACGCTGGATCCGGTCCGCGTGTCACCGAAGATCCGTGCGGCCTGCGCGGGCCGGTAGGGACCCGCATCCGGCACGAAGTTGCCTCCGCGAGGGAGGGCGTTGTCAAATTGCCCTGCCATGCGGAACGTGCACGTGACGCTTCTAGCGGCCTGCCTCGCGTGCGGCGCCCCTTCGGGACCCGCAGTCCGGGTCGGGGTGGCGATGGAGAGCGCGCCGGTGGGGGTGAGCGTGACAGCGCCGGCGGCCGAGTCTGCGGCTGCGCCTGCGCCTGCGCCTGTTCCCGCGCCTGCGTCCGCGCCTGCGCCCGCGCCTGCGCCCGCGCCTGCGTCCGCGCCTGCGCCCGAAGCCTCCTGCACCCCCACCGAGGTCTGGATCCCCCCAACCCCCCCCACCGGCTTCCTCATGGGCAAAGGCCTCAAAGGGGAGCACCGCGTGATCCTCACCCACGGCTTCTGCATCGACTCCAACGAAGTCACCGTGCGCGAATACGGGGCGTGCGTGGACGCGACCGTCTGCAAGGAACCATGGCGCGGCGACCCCTACTCCATGTATCCGGGCCGGCCCGACTATCCCGTCAACATGGTCAGCTGGCCCAAGGCGCACGCGTACTGCGCGTGGGCCGGGAAGCGCCTGCCGACCGAGGCCGAGTGGGAATGGGCCGCCACAGGACCCGAACAGAGCCGGTACCCCTGGGGAGACGAGCCCGAGCCCTCCTGCGAGTACGTCGACTACACGCGGTTCGGGGCGCCGAAATGGGCTGCCGGGGCCGACGTGGGGTGTGACGGGGGCGGGCCTTCGCCCGTCGGATCGCATCCCAAGGGCGACCGGGTCTGGCCGGGGGGCGCCGTGCACGATCTAGCCGGCAACGTGTGGGAGTGGGTCGAGGACTCGTTCGGCAAATACCCGAGGGAGCCGCAGACCGACCCCGTCGCGCGCCTGGACGCGTCGGTGCACGCGCTCCGGGGAGGGGGCTGGAACCGGTCGTATGCGGCGATGGTCGTCACGTACCGGGGCGCGGCGCACTACACGTATCAGGTGCCGGCGCTCGGCTTCCGGTGCGTGCGCGGCGCGGCGCTCGCGACGCCGTCGCCCAGCTACGAGCAATAGGGCGGCCTACCACGCGTCCGGCGCGGCCCAGGGGGTGCGGCGCCACGGGATGGATCGACCGGCGCAAGCGCGTGCGACTTCGTACGGCGTCGCCGGCGCGTCGGTCGGAGCGAGACCGAGACCGTGAGCGAGGCGGCCAATGACTCGTTCGGCCGCGACGCCGCGGGTCCGGAGCGCCCGCACCGCGAGGGCGGCGTGCCTCTTCTCGAGACGGGCGCCGTCCGTCGCGACGACGAGCGGCACGTGCGCGTAGCGCGGAGGCGCCGCAGCGAGGGCCCGCATCGAGCCAGATCTGCCGCGGCGTCGACCCGACCAGGTCGTCGGCCCGGACGACGTCCGTGATCCCCGCGCCGATATCGTCGACGACGACGGCGAGCTGGTACGCGAACACCCCGTCGCCCCGCCGCAGGACGAAGTCGCCCACTTCGCGAGCCAGGTTCTGCTCCACGCGGCCGACGATGGCATCGTCGTAAGCGACGACCTCGTCGGGGACGCGCACGCGGAGCGACGGTGGGCGCTTCATCCTTCGCGCGGGGTCGCGGTCGCGGCACGTCCCGGGATAGAGCGACTCCTCGCCCGGGTGAGGCGCGCTTGGCGACACGCGCGATCTCGGCGCGCGAGCAGTCGCACGGGTAGACGAGCCCCTTCGACGCGAGCGCGCGCCATCGCCGCGTCGTAGCGTTCGCCGCGTTCGCTCTGGCGCACGGGCCCCTCGTCCCAGTCGAGGCCGAGCCAGCGGAGGTCCTCCTCGATACGCGCCTCGGAGCCGGGCACGACCCGCGGTGGATCGAGGTCTTCGACGCGCAGCCACGCACCGGCCCGAGTCGCGGCGCGCGACGACCCACGACGCCAGCGACGTCCAGGCCCCGCCGAGATGCAGGTCGCCCGTGGGCGACGGGGCGAAGCGCGTCCGCGTCGTCACGGTCAGCGGCGCTGGGAACCGCGCCGCCGTGCACGAGGAAGACGAGCAGCGCCTTCTGCACGTGCAGCCGGTTCTCTGCCTGAGTCCCACACGCGCGACCGAGGGCCCTCGAACGTCGCTTCGTCGATCTCCTCGCCGCGGTGCGCGGGCAGGCAGTGGAGGACGATCGCGTCGGTCTTGGCGGGGCGGAGCATGCGCTCGCCGAGCGTCCATCCGGCGAACGCCCTCGCTGCGCTCGTCGGCTTCGGCTTCCTGGCCCATGCTCGTCCACACGTCGGTGTTGACGACGTCGCAACCCGCGAGCGGCGCTCTCGGGATCGTGAACGCGCGAGACATGAGGTCCCGCGCGCGTCGAGCTCCGCCAAGGGCGGCAAGTGGTCTCCGGTCCGGCGAGCACGAGGTGGAAGTCGAAGAGCGGCGCCGCCTCGAGCCACGACCGCGCCATGTTGCAACCGCAGTCGCCCACGAAGGCGACGCGCTTGCCGGCGATGGGGCTCCGGAGTTGCTCCTCGACGGTGAACACGTCGACAGGACCTGCACGGGGTGCCCGTCGTCGGAGAGCGCGTTGACGACGGGCACGCTCGCCGTCGCCATCTCGAGGAGCCTCGTCGACGAAGACGTGCGGTAGACGATGGCGTCGCAGTAGCCCGACAGCACGCGGGCGGTGTCGCGAATGGGCTCGCCCCGACCGAGCTGGCTGCCCTGGACGTCGAGCACGATGGGGTGCGCCCCGAGCTGCGCGCATCCGACGTCGAACGAGACGCGCGTGCGGGTGCTGGCCTTCTCCATGACAATCGCGACCGAGCGCCCGGCGAGGAGGTGCGGTCTGCGGCCGCGCGGCTCGCGCTTGAGCCGTGCGGCGAGGTCGAGGACCAGGCGTGCCTCCACCGGCGAGAGGTCGGCGAGCTTCAGAGAAATCTCGCTTCGTCGTCATGGATTCTCCAGAGGCTCCGCGAACACGCGCTGCGGCGAGCGCCTCGAGGGTGCCGTGCGCGTCGGCCTTCGTGGCCAGGACCGCCCGCGCGGCTCCGCAGCCACGCGATCTGGGCGTCGACCGAGCGCGGTCCGGTGCCGCCGAGGCTCTCCTTGGCGGCGACCGCGGTGGCCGGATCGAGCGCGCGGAGCGCCTTCTCGTCGAGCGCGGGGTGAATCTCGAGCGCGCGCTGATGGTCCACCGATCGCAGACCCGACCCCCTCGCCGACAGCCGCCGCGACGAGCGCACCGACGGCCCGGTACGCCTCGCGGAAGGGCACACCGCGCCTGACCAGGGCTTCGGCGAGGTCGGTCGCCTGGGTGAATCCCTCGTCGAGCGCGCGCCTTCCTCGCGCGGCGTCGAACTTCACGTGCGGCAGTGCCAGAGTGACGACGTTCGCGCACCCGCGCGCGAGGGGCCCGGCCTCGAGCAGCGGCAGGCGATCCTCCTGCTGGTCGCGGTTGTAGCCGCTTGCGAGCCCTTTCATGAGCGTGAGGAGGGCGACGACGTTTCCGACGGCGCGCGCACCTTTGCCCCGCACGAGCTCGAAGACGTCCGGGTTCTTTTTCTGCGGCATCATGCTCGATCCGGCCGCGATGGCGCCGTCGAGGTGCACGAGCGCGAACTCGGACGTCGCGAAGTCGACGAGGTCGGTGGCGAGCCGCCCGAGGGCGAGGACCACCCGCGCCGAGGCCCACGTCCAGTCGAGCGCGAAGTCGCGGTCGCCGACGGCGTGGAGCGCGTTCTGCGTGGGTTCCCACGGGGCGAAGAGGCGCGCGACCAGGGCGCGATCGATCGGTAGCGACGTCCCCGAGCACGCGCCGCTGCCGAGCGGCATCTCGATGCTGATCGAGCGCGAACGCCACGGTGTCGCCCGCGCGAGCCAGCCCCACGCCCCATGCGGCGACCAGGAACGCCGCGCTGACCGGCTGCGCCCGCTGCCTGTGCGTGTACGCCGGCAACAGCACGTCCTTCTCCGCCGACGCCCGATCGGCGAGCCTCGCGACGAGCGCCGCCGTCTCGCGCAGCAGCGCGGCCCCCTGGTCGCGCACGTGCAGCCGCAGATCGAGCGCGACCTGGTCGTTGCGCGACCGGGCCGTATGGAGCCGCGCAGCGACCGCCCCGACGCGCTTGCCGAGCTCGCCCTCGACGGCCATGTGCACGTCTTCTTCGCCGTCCGGGAGGACGAGGGCGCCGGCGGTGGCCTCGTCGTACAGCTTGCGAAGGGCGTCGCGAAGGGTGCGCGCGTCGGCTATCGAGATGATGCCCGTGTGCGAGAGCATCGTGACGTGCGCCGCGCTGCCGACGAGGTCTTCGCGGGCGAGGGCCCGGTCGTGATCGAAGGAGGAGGACCAGGCGAGGAGCTCGGGAAGCATCCCCCCGGACCCGGTCGCGTCGGTGCGCGCGATACCCGCCATGAACGGCGTTTAGTGTGGATGCGGGGGGAAGCTAGGGGGGCCCTGTCCGGGCGCGGGGGTTCGCGTTTCGTTGCGGCCCGATCACGCATTGAGCGACCGGCGCAGCTCCTTCAGGTCGACGATCTCGACCCGGCCATAGGCGAGCTTCACCCAGCCCTTGGCCTCGAGTGACCTCAGCACCTGGTTCACCGTCTGGCGGGACGTCGCCAGCATCATGGCGAGCGTCTCCTGGCTGACCCCCACCTCGCGCCTCGTCCCCTGCGTCCACTCACCGTAACCTTCCGCGATGAGGACGAGGCGCCGCGTCAGGCGCGCCGCGATGGGCAGGAGCTGCGCTTCCTCAATCGCCGCAAACGCGAGCCGCAGCTTGCTCGTCAGCAGCTGAGACATGTCCCGCCAGTAGCGCGGCTCTCGCTCGAGGAAGGCCAGTAAAGGTTCGTGGGGAACGTGCGCCACCAGAGCGTCGGTCTCGGCGGTGAGGTCGTGGCTGCGGGGAAGGTCGTCGAAGAGCGGGATCTCGCCAACCCAGTTCGGGGGTTCGACGAGCGCGAGCAGCGCCGTCTTGCCGTCGTCGTCGGTGCCGCTCGCGCGGAGCTGTCCGTCGAGGACGCCGAACATCCCGGTGTTGGCCTCCCCGCGACGAAAGAGGGGAGCCCGCGCCGGGAGCTCGCGGAGCGCGCTCATGCCGACGAGCGCCTCCTGGAATGGATCGGGCAAGGACCGGAACCAGCGGCCCGACCGAAGAAGCTCCCGGTAGTCGGCGACCTTTTTTCGCGGCATCGCGTCCCCCGTGATCGATTCGCATCGAGTGTCGCCTGGACGACAATCGCACGCGAGACCTTCGTACAGAGTGTCGCCTGAACGACAGTCGCGCGCGAGACCCACGGCCATAGTCCCCTACGAAGGCTGTCCGCACGAGGGAGAATGGTCATGCGTCGCATCGCCCTTGCCACATGTGCGCTCGTCGCTCTCGCGGTCTCGCCGGGGGTTGCGCAGGCCGAGGAGGAGGGGAGCCGCGAGGACACCGCCACGCAGGAGGGCAACGATTTCCTTTTTCCGGGCGCCGGCAAGCTCTCGCTTACAGGGGCGACGGGACTTCCGTATGCCGCGCTCGGCGAGGTCTCCGTAGGCATCGGGGACCGGCTCGCCGTCGGCGGCCTAGTTGCGGGCGGCCCCTTTGTCGGGGGGGTCGCGATCGGGGTGTACCCTCGACTCGACGCCGCGCACTTCGGCCGCTTTCGAATCGTTCTCGAGGTGCCGGTCCTGTGGTACCCGGACCTGCAGAACACCGACAACTGGGTGGTGGTCCGTCCGGACGTGCGCATCGAGGCAAAGGCGGGAGCCTGGCGGGTGCATGTCAGCCTCGGCGCGCTGGCAGCGAAGATGATCGGGGCTAGCCCGGTATCCGGGCCGATCTCGCCGTACGGCGGCGCGGGGCTTCCCGCGGGCGTGCAAGAGGGGGCGGTCTGGAACACCGCAGGAACGGGCGCGGCCCTGTCCGTGTCGCAAACGACGTCGGTCTTCGCCGAGGGGTTCGTCATCCTGCGCGGCCTCGAGCTGGCCGGACCCGATTGGTTCGCGCTGCCGTGCGGGTTGTTCCTGGGCGTCTCGACGAGGCTGTGAGACTGCCATGAAGCCGCCCTTCTTGCTGAGCGCCCTGACCTCTCTCGCGTCGCCGCCGGCTTGCACCGCGCCCGTTGATTCTCTGCCCTCCCGGTGCGAGGCCATCGAGGTCGACCCGACCGGCGAGCTCGTCGTGACCGACGCGGGCGTTGTCGCCGATCCCGCGTTCGGCTTCGCTCGCGTCATGAGCGCGGTCCTCGGCCCCGACGCCGATGCGGGAGCCCGCCACTGGATGGACGCGTGGGCGACCATGCCACTGGAGACCGCGATTGCCTCGGAGGTGACGGGGCCCTGGTCGCCGACGAGCACGGGCGGGCTCGATCTCACGCGAGCACCGTTCGAGCTCATCGCAGTCGTCAATCGCGTAGACCTGTCGGCGCTGGGGCCAGGGCGAGCGGGGGAGATCCGCTTCGTCTACGGGCTCGTCACGGCCGGGGCGCGGCGCCCACTGACCGTCAACGTCGAACTTCAGCTTCCGCCGACGCAGACGCCAAGCGACTGGGCCGGTGCCTGGCACGCGCTCGGGTCGCTCACGGGGGACGACTTCCAGTCGGGCCTCGAAAGCCTGGTCAGCGACGTGCTTGCGCAAGCGCCGCAGGGTCAGGTGCGGACGGAGGACGCGCTAGGTGCTCCGCCGGTGCTCCTCCAGTTCGACGTGAACGGCGGCGCACCGCTCGTCCCGAGCCCCCTCTTCAATCAGCCCGCAGACGACGCAGCTCCCGAGGAGCTCGCGAGCTTCGTCCTCGCCCACCAGGACCAGGTGCTCGCCGACGCCGAGGAGCTCCCCGCACCGATGCTGGCCACATCGGCCGAGGCCATTCAGGGTGACCTCGCGCTTCCGGGCGTCTCGTCGGACCTCGCCGCCGCCTTCGCGGACACGACCTGCGCCGGCTGTCACACGAACGAGCCGACGGTGGACGGGACCTTCCACATCTCGCCCCTTCGCCGCGGGCAGAACGCGCTCTCGGGCTTCCTCGTCGGCGTGAACGGATCCCCGGGCGAGCTCTCCCGGCGCGCCGAGGTCCTGCGGGGCCTGCTCTGCCAGTAGGGACTTGCCTACGTTTTCCAGAACTGCAGCACCTGGAAGGATTGCCTTCGGCGCAGACGTGGACGGCAACGGTCGCGCTGCGGATGACCCGTTCGGCCAATTCTTTGGCCCCGTGAGGACATGACTCGGAGCGACCTCTGCGCCAGAGTCCGGGCCAGCGTCGCCCGCGGAACCTCGACTCTCGCGGCACGTGTCCTGCGCGTCCCGCGTGGGCCTTCGGAGGATCGATGCGCCCTTCCCGTGTCCTTGCATTCCTCCCCGCGGTGATCGCCCTGGTTCACTGCTCTGGAGGCTCTTCGACCAACCTGGGGCCGAGCGGCGGAGGGGGGCAGGGGGGCTCCGGCGGGGCCGCAAGTGGCGGTGGCGAATCCTCGTCGGGGTCCGGCACGACGAGCGGGGCGAGCAGCGCTTCGAGCTCCGGCGGCGCGAGCGGCGGAAGCGGCGCCTCGAGCTCCAGCGGGGCGAGCGGCTCGGGAGGCGACGGCGGCGACTCGACTGGCTCGTCGGGCGGCAGTGGCGACTGCGGAACCCGTACGGGAATGCGCGGCCAAACTACGCGGACCCTGATGGTCGCCGGCACGAGTCGCACGTACGTCGCGTATCTCCCGCAGTCGGCTAGCGCGACGACGGCCTTGCCCTTCGTCTACGTGTTTCACGGGGCCTCGCAGGACGGACTGGACCTGTTCACCATGACCCAGTACTCGACGTTGGCCGACAGCGACGGCATCGCCGTCGTATTTCCAGACGGTCAGGGCGTGTCTTCCATCACCGGAGTCGGCGCGCTCGATCCGTGGAACGTCTCGGACAACGGCGCGGCAGTGTGCGGCGCGGGCGACCTCGCGAACAATTCAACCGGGTCCGTGGATTTCGCGTTCATGGACGCCATCAAGGCCGACGTGACCCAGGACCAGTGCCTCGACGCCAAGCACACCTTCGCGACCGGTTTCTCCATGGGGGGCTATTTCACCCATCACGTCGCGTGCGACCGCGCGGACATCAAGGCCGCGGCGCCGCACTCGGGCGGCACGATCGCGAGCCTGAGCGGATGCTCGACAGGGCACATGCCGATCATCATCTTTCACGGTACGTCCGACGCGCTCATCACGTCCGGGTGCGACGACCCAAACGGCACCGCACAGAGCGGCTTCCCACCGTCGGCCACGCTCTGGGCACAGAAGAACGGCTGTCAGTCGACGTACAGCACCATCAAGGAGACCGGTTCGGGTGGCAACAATGGGCAGTGCTACCTATACGACGGCTGCCCCAGCGACGGGCAGGTCGAGCTCTGCACGTTCACGGGCCTGAATCACGCGTGGGCGGGCTCGACGACCTGCACCGACTGCATCGGCACGGGGGCGGGCTATCCGAGCGCCACCACGCTCGAGTGGTCGTTTTTCAAGCAATACGCCTGGTGACGTCTCGTCAGGCCGCGAGAGCGTGCGCGAAGCCGGCGGCGAGGCCCAGGCAGAAGTTCGCGAAGCCGAGCTCGTGGACGACGACCTCGGCGTCCGGGCCCGCCAGGTGGAGGATCTCGCGCGCCGTGAACGACGGCTGGACGACCTGGCGCACGCCGGCCAGAAGCAGACGGACGCCTACGCCCCAGAAGACGAACCATCGAAACGCCGGATCCCACAGGCCGACGCTCCCCGCTAGCAACCAGTCAACGAGGATCGAGACCACCGGCAAGACGCCCATCAGCGCCACCACAGTGGCCAGATACCCCGGGCTCACCTTTTCGACGTTCGTCAGCCAAGCTCGACGCACCTTCCTTGGACTGGGAGGCTCGTCGCCACGCCGGCTGATGGTACGCTCCGCTTCATGAGGATCGACAAACTCTTCCAAGTCCTCGTCGTTGCGGGTGCCTCTTCGACGGTCGGGCTCAACGGTTGCAGCAGCGGAAGCGGCGGCGGCGGCGGTGGAGACGCGGGTGGACCCGGTACCGACGGCGCTGGGGCCTCGAGCAGCAGCGGCGGGGGCACGAGCGCCGACGGCTCGGCGTGCATGTGCGGGCCGGACCCGCAGCTCTCGACGTGGACGGACTGCAACGGCTGTTGCTGTTGGCTGGCGCCTGGATCCACCTCGGCTGCGACAACCCCGATCTGCGGCGTTGAACCATGCTGCGCGGGCAAGGGTCCAGGGCGTTGACGAGCTAGACAGCAAGGCATGGATGAGATCGTTCGCCAGCGCGTGGCCGCGACGTGGGCGTTCCGCACGCGTGCGGAGATAGAGGCGACGGCGCGGTTCACTCGTATGGCCACCGAGCTCGCGGAAGTCGGCGCAACCCCTTTCGTCGTTCGAGGCGTGGCGAACGCGGCCGCCGATGAGGCACGGCATCGCGATCTTTGCGCCAGGCTTGCTGCCAAATGGGGTGAGCCGGACGCGCTGAATCACGTGCCTCCGCTCAGGCGGATTGGCCGGTCGGATATGGACCGACGCCACCGTTTGCTATGGGAGATGGTGGCCGTGTGCTGCGTCAGCGAGACGATGAACACGTCGCTCATGACGCGCTGTCTCGAAGTCGTCAAAGACGAGGAGATCCGCTCGACGCTGCACGAGCTGCTCAAAGACGAGGTGACGCATGCACGGCTCGGCTGGGCCCACCTCGCGGCGGAGCGTGCCGAGGGCCACGGCCATTTCCTTTGCGACCTGCTGGCGCCGATGCTCGAGGCGAGCATCGAGCCGGGCTTCCTCGAGACGAAGCCGCTCACGCCCTGGACCGACGCGCTCTACGACTACGGCGAGCTGCCGTGGGCGGAGCTCGTCCAGATCTATCGCGACACGCTGAATCTCGTCGTATTCGCGGGCCTCGACTCCCTCGGCGTCGACACCTCGAAGGGCCGCGCGTGGCTCGAAGAGCGCTCGGGCGCGTGAGGTCACGCGAGATCGAACCGATCGAGGTTCATCACCTTCGTCCACGCAGCGACGAAGTCGCGGATGAACTTCTCGTGCGCGTCCGAGCTTCCGTAAACTTCCGCCAACGCGCGGAGCTGCGCGTTCGACCCGAAGACGAGATCGACGCGCGTGCCGGTCCACTTCACCTCACCCGTCTTGCGGTCGCGCCCTTCGAAGACGTCCTTCGCCTCCGACACAGCCTTCCACTCCGTGCCCACGTCGAGGAGGTTCGCGAAGAAGTCGTTGGTCAGCGCCTCCACCTTCTTCGTGAAGACGCCGTGCTTCGACGCTCCGGCGTTGCCACCGAGCACGCGCAGACCGCCGACGAGCACCGTCATCTCGGGCGCGGTCAGCGTCAGGAGCTGCGCCTTGTCGATGAGGAGCGCTTCGGCCGGCACGCTGTACGCGGCCTTCTGGTAGTTGCGGAACCCGTCCGCGATCGGCTCGAGCACGGCGAACGACGCCGCGTCGGTCTGCTCCGCCGAAGCATCCGTGCGCCCCGGCGTGAAGGGAACGGTCAGCGTGTGACCCGCGTTCTTCGCGGCCTGCTCGATGCCGGCGGCGCCGCCGAGCACGATCAGATCGGCGAGCGAGACCCTCTTGCCGCCGGTCGCCGCGCCGTTGAACGCACGCTGGACGCCTTCGAGCGTCGTCAGCACCTTCGCCAGCTCCGCGGGCTGATTGACCGCCCAGTCCTTCTGCGGCGCGAGACGAATGCGCGCGCCGTTCGCGCCGCCGCGCTTGTCGGAGCCACGGAACGTGGACGCCGACGCCCACGCGGTCGAGACGAGCTGCGCGACGGACAGGCCCGAGGCGAGGAGCTTGCTCTTCAGCGACGCGACGTCCTTGTCGTCGATGAGCGGATGGTCGACCTTGGGAAGCGGGTCTTGCCAGAGGAGCTCTTCGGCCGGAACCTCCGGGCCGAGGTACCGCGCATGCGGACCCATGTCGCGGTGCGTGAGCTTGAACCACGCGCGCGCGAACGCCTTGGCGAACTCTGCCGGATGCTCCATGAAGCGTCGCGAGATCTTCTCGTACGCCGAGTCGAACCGCAGCGAGAGGTCGGTCGTGAGCATGGAAGGCGCGATGCGCTTCGAGGCGTCGTGGGCATGCGGAACCGTGCCCAAGCCGGCGTTCCCCTTCGGCTTCCACTGGTGCGCGCCGGCCGGGCTCTTCGTGAGCTCCCACTCGTAGCCGAAGAGGTGCCTGAAGAAGTCGGTCGTCCATCTCGTCGGCGCGGTGGTCCAGGTGACCTCGAGGCCGCTCGTGATCGCGTCGCCGCCCTTGCCGGCGCCGAAGCTGCTCTTCCAGCCGAAGCCCTGCGCCTCGACGTCCGCGGCTTCCGGGTCCGCGCCGAGGTGCGATGCAGGGCCGGCGCCGTGCGTCTTGCCGAACGTGTGGCCGCCGGCGATGAGCGCGACGGTCTCTTCGTCGTCCATCGCCATGCGTGCGAACGTCTCCCGGATGTCCTTCGCCGCCGCGACCGGATCGGGGTTGCCGTTCGGGCCCTCCGGGTTGACGTAGATGAGGCCCATCTGCGCGGCCGCGAGCGGATTCTCGAGGTCGCGCTCTCCGGAGTAGCGCTTGTCGCCACCGAGCCACGTCTTCTCCGTGCCCCAGTAGACGTCCTGATCCGGTTCCCACACGTCCTCGCGACCGCCGCCGAAACCAAAGGTCTTGAAGCCCATCGTCTCGAGCGCGACGTTGCCGGTGAGGATGAAGAGATCGGCCCACGAGATCTTGCGACCGTACTTCTGCTTGATCGGCCACAGCAGGCGCCGCGCCTTGTCCAAGCTGACGTTGTCCGGCCAGCCGTTGAGCGGCGCGAAGCGCTGCTGGCCGCGACCGCCACCGCCGCGGCCGTCGCTGACGCGGTAAGTGCCGGCGCTATGCCACGCCATGCGGATGAAGAGCGGGCCGTAATGGCCGAAGTCCGCCGGCCACCAGTCCTGTGACGCGGTCATCAGCGCCGCGAGATCCCTCTTCAGCGCCGCGAAGTCGAGGCTCCGAAAGTCCTTGGCGTAGTCGAAGTCCTCGCCCATCGGGTTGGACTTGGACGAGTGCTGATGAAGAAGGTCCAGCCGGAGCTGGTTCGGCCACCAGTCACGGTTCGACGTGCCGCCGCTGGTGGCGTGCGGGAACGGGCACTTGGCTTTCCTCGTCTCGTCGCTCATGGGGATCTCCTTTGGTCGAGAGCAGCTTCACGACGCTCACCCTATGGTCGCGGGCACGACGCATCCAATCGATTGATTGGATGGTATCGATAGGCTGGTACTATCGTCTTCGATGAGCGCCGCGCCACACCCGTTCACGCTGCGCCAGCTCCAATACGTCGTCGCCGTCGCGGAGGAGCTGTCCTTTCGACGCGCCGCCGCGCGGTGCCACGTCTCGCAGCCGTCGCTCAGCGCACAGCTCGCGCAGGTCGAGGGCGCGCTCGGCGTGCGCCTCTTCGAGAGGACTCACAAGCGCGTCCTGGTCACGGCGGCCGGTCGCGACCTCGTCGAGCGCGCGAAGCGCCTGCTCCTCGAGGCCGACGAGATAGTGCGCGCCGCGCAGCGCGTCGCCGATCCGCTCTCGGGGACGATTCGGCTCGGCGTCATCCCGACGATCTCTCCGTATCTGCTCCCGTCGGTCACGCCGACGCTGCGGCGGAAGCTGCCCAGGCTCCGTATCGCGTGGGCCGAAGACAAGACGGCCGCGTTGGTGCGGAAGCTCGGGGCAGGAGAGATCGAAGGCGCGGTCGTGGCGCTGGAGGCAGACGTCGGCGACGCCGCGCGGGAGATCGTCGCCGCCGATCCGTTCGTGCTCGTCACGCGGCCGGAGCACGCGCTCGCGGCGAAGAAAGGGCCGGTCACGGAGGCGGAGCTTCGAGGCGAAGAGCTGCTCCTGCTCGACGAGGGGCACTGCTTTCGTGGTCAGGCGCTCGAGGCGTGCGGAACGGCGCGCGTACGCGAGGGGGAGTTTCGCGCGACGAGCCTCTCGACGCTGGTGCAGATGGTCGCGGGAGGCGCCGGGATCACGTTGATCCCCGCGCTCGCGGTCGACGCCGAAGCGCGGCGCGCGCGTCTCCATGTTCGCCCGCTCGCCGGTCGTGCGGCGCATCGGACGATCGCGGTGATTTGGCGCAAGGGATCGGCGCTCGAACCGGCACTGCGTGAGATCGCGGCGGTGCTGCGCGCGGCGTACCCGGCTGCGGAGGCGAGACGCAGTGTGCCCGCGCAACGCGCGGGGCGGGAAAGGCGGCGCGCCGCTGCGGGGATCGAATAAGTAGCCAGCGCGGGCCTACGGCATCGGTGCGGACGTAGCCGCTGTCACCGCCGCGTGACGAATCTCGCCCGAGTGCTCATTGTACCGAGCAACGATGCGCTGGGGCTGCGCATAGGTCATTTTCCCCGCCGTCCGAGGGTCCGTCGCCGCTTCCCAGACGACGATGAGTGCGGCCAGCGCCCCGCCGACGATTAGAAAGGCCTCGGCGTCGCCGGCCAAAGTCGAGCCCTTCCCTGCGGCGTTGCCGGAGGCCGCCACACCGCCCCCGACGACCATCGCGAGCGAAGCGAATCCCGCCGTCCACCACACCTGGTTGTTCCTTAGAATCGGCGTTACGTCGTCGTGCCCGACGCGGCGCGCGTAGCGATCGACGAGCTCGTACGGCGAAATCTGATGTCCAGTACCGTCGATAAACCCGAAGTCGGAGACGCTCACCTTGCCCCCCGCCCCTCGTCCGCTCACTGTGTCGTTGAAGGCCAGTGCGATCTCATCGGGATCGGAGATTGCGGGGGAGTGCGTCCAGTTCTGTATCTGTCCTTGCGGGGCCCACGCATAGCCGCACCCGATTGTGCCGCTGAGCGCGATGCACAACGCGCGCGAAAACTGGGCTCCTGCCGCTCTGTGCGCGCTGAACCGCACCCACGAATCCTACGCAGCCGGGGCGATGAGGTGCAACCGACGCTATATCGGAAGAGCGAGCGCGCGAGATTGCCAGTCATTCCTTCGTCCTCGACGGGCGCGCGCAAATCGCCTCCCATGGGGTCGCAGTGACGCTTGTCTAGGAGGTCATCCCCAATGCGCAAGTCGGTCATCGTGGGCACCACGGCATTCGCGGCTTTGTTCGGCGCGAGCGAGCAGGCGTGCTCGTCGAGCGCGGATCATCAAACGGCGGCAGGGGACGGCGGCTCCTCGGGCGGAGCCGACGCGGCGGCGGGCGGCGACGACGGTGCCGGCGGCTCGTCCGGTGGTTCCTCGAGTGGCGGCGGCTCGTCGAGCGGAGAGACGGGGACGCCGGACGGCGCGTCGGGGGGCTCGTCGTCGGGGGGCACTTCGGACGGGGGGCCGGCTCCGGGCTGCACGTCGAGCTGCACGGGGAAGACATGCGGGGACGACGGCTGCGGCGGCACCTGCGGGGGCTGCCCGCCGTCGCAGCTCTGCGGAGCCTCCGGGACCTGCACGGCGTCCTCCAGCACGTCGAGCATCGTCGTGGACGCCCAGTCGCAGGGAACGGTCATCTCCTCCGGGATCTACGGAGTGGCGTTCAACAACGACGACTCGATGAAGATCGCGAGCCTGAACCGCTGGGGCGGCGACGCCACGAGCTCGTACAACTGGCAGATCGACGTCTCGAACGCGGGCGACGACTGGAACTGCGCCAACTACATGGGGCGGTTCGATTCTCCGATGCCGGACTCCGCCCTCACGACGAGCTCGGACCAGTTCGTCCACTACAACATCGCGCAGATGGCAGACACGCTGATGACCATCCCCATCACGGGCTGGGTGGCGAGCGTCGCGACGCCGAACCCGGGGACGCCGGACTGCGCCGGCTCGAGCGAGATCTCGACGTGCTGCCAGACGCTCGGCACGACCGAGGAGAAGCTCGTCGACAAGGGGTCGAGCGTCCTCGACACGTCCTTCATGGGCTCGTGGGTCACGCACCTGGTGTCGACGTTCGGGACGGCGGCCAGCGGGGGCGTGCGTTACTACCAGCTCGACAACGAGCCGGACAACTGGCAGGCCTTGCGCGCCGACATCTATCCGACGTTCTACCCGCCCGGCACCTTCTGCGAGCCGTTCTACTCGACCAACAGCAGCATCGGGACGAGCCTCAACCAGGACTTCATCAACCGCACGATGGCCTATGCGAAGGCCATCAAGACGGCAGACCCGACGGCCTCGGTGCTCTTCATGTCGACCGAGAACGCCCAGGACCTGGTGGCGCTCCCGAACGTCGAGTGCGGCAGCCCGACGGGGCCGTACACGGTCGACAGCTCGCTCACGATGGCGATCCTGAAGCTCGCGGCAACCCAGGCGGCCACCAGCAACGTACGCCCGCTCGACTGCGTCGACATGCACTACCCTCTCCCGGGTAACGGCCTCGGGGACACCAAGTCGCTCTGGGACACGACGTCGGGGTCGGTCCCACCGCACATCCAGGGGTGGATCAACTCGACCTACCCGGGCACCGGCATCTGCGTCAGCGAGTACAACGTCTCGAACGACGGCGGCAACGGCGGCACGCCGGATCCGTCGTCGGGCGCCCAGGAGGCGGACATCCTCGGTATGTACGGCCGCCTCGGGTACCGCGTCGCGGCGTACTGGACGACGCTCGTGAACGGGTCGACGCACCTGCCCGTCTACAACGCGATGGCGATGTACCGGAACTACGACGGCCAGGGCGCGCGGTTCGGCTCGTATTCGATCGGCGCGGCGAGCCCCAGCGCGGCCGTCAACGTCTACGCCTCGTCCGACTCGCCCACCAACCCCACGAAGGTCTGGGTCATGCTCGTCAACGTGAGCGGCACGGCTCAGAGCGGCCTCTCGATCACCCTGCAGAACTTCACGCCGACCGGCTCCGCGCAGGTGTACCAGATGACCGGCGGCGCCGCTCCGGCCGCGGGGACCGCCCTTGCCGTCACGAGCGGCAGCATCACGGGCGTCTCCCTGCCGAGCAACTCCGCCGTGCTCCTCGTGATGTCCAAGTAGAGGTCGGCTGTTCGTCGAGCCATGCAGGCCACTCGCCCGTCGCCGCGTGGTCGTCGAACTCGACCGCCATCGCCATGTGAGGCCATCACGAGGCGCTCAGTTCTACCCACTCCGCGCGTGAAAATGGGCGGCAGCGGCGTCCAGAGACGTTGATGCTCTCAGGCACTCGAGGCATGAGGCGTAGCGGGTGCCTCCGACGCCGTTCGTATGCCACGTCCAACCCTGCTTGATCAGTTCGCTCCAGGCGTGCTCGGCACTGACGGCGTCGACCGGAGAGCTGAACCTCAGGCACCTGCCGCACTGGGCCTCGAAGGAGCCCTCCGAGAGCCATCGGAGGGGGAAAGAGGGGAAGAATGACCGCCTCGGCGATTTGCCGTTCACGCTGTCAAATCCTTCATCGCCGCTGTCAGTGCCGGCGACCGCCGTTCGCTTCCTCATCATAGCCATGACGTAGAGCCCCTTCTCCTCGGCGCCCGAGGACGATGAGGACAGCCCACGCGGCGCACGGCGGGAGCGCAAGGGTGCGCTCTGACCATCTCGCCGTCGGCCGAATGTAAGTACGATTCCTACCCGGGCAAGCAATGCGCTGGACGTTGGGGGGACCGCAGATGGGAAGCGATGGGGAAGGGCGGGACGGGCGCTCACTCGTCCGCCGACGATGGTCCAGCCGAGGTTCCTTCTGCCCGCGCGCGCTCCGCGCGCTGGCGAGCTCTAGCGTTCGCTTAAGCCCTTGCGACCTCATGCGCGATTGCTCTCGCCTGCGGCGGGTTTCTCTACAAGCTGAGGGCCACCGAAGAGAGCTCGAGAGAGGGACCACGGGTCCACTATTGCCATGTTCCAGGGGCGTAGGCCCCCTCAGGACGAGAGCAAGAGAGATGCTTCGGGGAGAAGGAAGCCACGAAGGGGTGACTCCTCAATGAATGCCAAGCGTATCCTCTTGGCCGGACTTGCCGCCGGGTTGGTGCTCGACGGACTCGACGCCGTGACGAATGGCGTCGTGTTCGGCTCGTCATGGGCTGCTGCCTACAGGGCTCTCGGGTTGCCCGAGGAGAACGTCGGCATCCCGATATTCTGGCTGACCTTCGACCTCTTCGCGGGGGTCCTCATCGCATGGCTCTACGCGGCGATGCGTCCCCGCTTCGGGCCTGGACCCCGCACGGCAATCTACGCGGCGCTCGTGGAGTGGTCCCTGATTCACTTCACTTTGTACTCGCATCTGGTCGATGGGGTCTTCCCCGCCCGCGTGCTGCTCGGCACGAGTGCCTGCGAGCTCGTCTCCGCGCTTGCGGCGGGGCTCGTCGCAGGAAGGCTGTACGCAGAATGACCGTGGGGTGCACGATGAGAGCTTCACGCGGGTGGCTCCTTGCGGCGATGCTGCTCGGCGCGTGCGGCGGGAGCGGCGGCACCAGCACCTCGCACGGTGGTTCCGACGCAAGCCTGGACGGGACTACCAGTCGCTCCGACGGGGGCTCGACCTCCGACGCAACCCTCGGCGCGGACGGGTCGATGGACATGGACTCCGCAACGGGCACCGACGCCCCTGCGATCATGGACGGCTCGGGCACCGGTACCGACGCGGGAATGGGCACGGATGCAGGCCCCGGCCCGGACGGGGCCACCGACGGAGGGCCCGACGCGGCGCCCTGCGAGGCGACCTTCGTCGAAGCGGGAGCCTCCGCGGGCGACGCCGAGGTTCCCCTCTACCATCGGACCACCGCGTGCTGCCCCTCCCAGCGCGGCCCCGGCGGCCCCAACCAACCGTACCCGCCCGGATTTGCTTCACCCCTTGCCGACGATGCCGGCGGCTGCACGTCGGACTCTGATTGCACAGCCGGAGCGAACGGCCGCTGCTTCCCATTTGAAGGCGAGGTCGGGCTCGGCGGGTGCTCGTACGACGAGTGCTTCACCGACTCGAATTGTGGATCGGGGACGCCCTGCGTTTGCCGCAGCTCGTCCACGGACAACAGCGCGAACGTTTGCGACCCCGGAGGCAACTGCGCCATCGACTCGGACTGCGGCCCGGGCGGCTATTGCTCGCCCTCGTGGGAGAGCTGCTACGAAGGGCCGCCTTATTATTGCCACACCGCCTTGGACACGTGCATTAACGACGCGGACTGCTCTTCCCTCGACGCGGGCGAATGTTCATTGCCCTCTGCGACCTGCGCTTACGACCTGCAGGAGCAGCGCTGGGCGTGCAGTCCGCTCTGTTGCCTCCCCCCGTGACTCGGCGGCACATGCTCGCGGTACTGGAAATGCGGGCAACGTTGAGGCCGTGAGCGCGGGCGGCGGTGATCGTCGCCCCCGCCGGTGGTCGCCTGCGGTCGGCTCGTCGGAAAGGGTCGGCGAAGGGAATCGCTGCGCGTCACGGTGGTTGAGCTGAGCGTAGTGAGCCTCGCGCTCGCACGGAGGTCCCGATGGTGAAATCGATGCGTGTTGCGGTGACGGTTGGGTTGATGATCGTCCCGGCGCTCGCGCTAGCGCAAAGCGATCCGAAGGACGAGGAGCACCACGGCCCTCGACCCGAAGCCGTCGCCGCGTGCAAGGACAAGAGCGAGGGGGACGCCTGCGAGTTTGACGCGCCTCGTGGCCACGTGTCGGGCACCTGCCACAAGGCAAGGTCGGGCGACTTGGCGTGCTTTCATCCGCATCACCATCACGATGGGGGTACGCCGTAGTGCCATCGTCGCCGACCACGAACGGGGCTCCTCCCACTTCCGGCCAGGCCGACGGTTGGAGAGCCCGCAGGGTTGCCAGTGGTTGGCGTGGGGCTCGGCGCGGCAGCCCTCACGCTGGCCAGAGGGCACGCCAGAATGGGGTGGCTCGACGGCTACGGGAAGCCACAGAGAGAGAACAGCTCCGAGACAGAGGGCGAGGAGGTAGCTGCCGCGGAGCAGCCAGGGAACGTCACGACCTGCGTCGTGGCTCCGAAGCAGACGCACCCTTGGGGACAGTTGCAGTCCACTTCGTAGGACTGACCAACGCATGTCGCGTCCCACGTTCCCCGGCATTCGACCCCCCCATCAGGGAGCGCGTTGTCGCAATTCCAGGGCTCGACCCCTTCCAGGGTGCACGCGGCGGACGCCTCCGCTCAAGACGCCTCGATGGCGGCGTCGGAAAAACCGATCTGCATGGCGGACGAAGCTGTCGCCTCCGGTGCGTCAGCATCGGGCCGCCCTGCGGTGGGCGTTGCTTGGTCGGCGGCGTCCGCGAAAGAGTCCGGTGCGGAAGCGCCGGAGTCCTGCTGCTGCGTTCGCGCCGATTCCTGATGGCCGACGGTGCCCCCGCATGCCAGCGATAGGGCCATCGCCGCGGGCCCCGCGTACCGCCCGAGAAGCCCTGGTGCGCGCATCCTGAAGCCTCGTCGAAGAGTCATCGCCTGAAGGTCAGTTGGGGAAACCGCACGAAGCGAACACGTCGCGGGGGCTGATGCCGGTACCCCAGGGGGCACCCGGGGTCGCCACTTCGCCGGGGCAGGAAGGACACCCGGTGAAGGTGACCACGCTCGTCGTGGGGCCGCGCAAGCAGCCGCACGTCCCTTGGGGGCACCTGCAAATCGCGTAGTAGGTGCTCGTAGCGCAGGTCTCCTGCAAGTCGACGGTGCAGCTCGTCTGCCCGAAGGAACCTGAGTTGTACGTCGTGACGCACTGCTCGCCGGCGTCGTCGAGGAAGTCCGGCCTCGCCAGAGTCGGTGGAGGGGGAGGCGGGGGCGGAGGCGACGCGGCGCCACTACCGTCGCCCGTCGCGCTCCCCGGCGGAGGAGCGAAGGACGACGCGTCCTCCATAGGCCACGGGCCTCCCGAGGCCGTCCCGCTTCCCGAGCCCGACCCACTGCTGCTCCCGCTCCCAAACGCAGAGCCACCGCTGGCGCCTTCCGAACCGCTGCTTCCCGATCCCGATCGGCCGCTGCTCGATCGATCGGAGCCCGCCTCGGGCGCGCCGGTGGCGGCGGACCTACCACCGCACCCGAACATCGCCAGCGCCAAGAGCAGCCCGCAAGCAACCAGCCCCCCGTTGCGCGTCATGCTTGAACGTAACACGCGGTGGAGCGCTACCGTTCAGGGCAAGCAGCACATCTCGTCGGCGTACGTCGTGGCGCTCGATTCGGTCGATCGCGTCCTCTACCAGTTCGACCGCCGACACCTTCTTGGCCTGCAGCGCCGCCGACAATTCGACCGTGGTCTTGAAACTCCATTGCGATTTGGCCAAGGCATGCCTCCCCTTCATTGCAGCCGATGATGCAAGGCTAAGCTCATGGTAGTCGGCGTTCCAGCACGCCTTTCGGCGCGGCCGTCGGCACGAGGACCGGGCTGGCATGCTTGCGCACCGGCGTCCTTCCCGGGCGAGATCGAGGAGATGTACTGGGCGGGATTGAGCTGCTCGCTCGCATCTCCGCCCATCGTGAACATCCTTGGGACGATGGGACGCAACCTCGGCGGGCTGGTGACTTACGATGGTCGCCTGGCCTCCGCGGCGCGAGCCAACGGCCTCAAGGTTGTCTCTCCCTTGTAGAGCCGACGCCCCGACGGGGTTTACACGATGAGCACGGTCGAGGCCGTGGTCTTGCGCGCCTCCAGGTCCCGATGCGCGCGGGCCGCGTCCTTCAGCGGATAGGTCTGGTTGACCTCGATCTTGACCGCACCCTTCAGCACGACGTCGAACAAATCGTTCGCCATGGCCACCAGGTTTTCGCGCTTGGCGCCGTAGGTGTTGAGCGTCGGCCGCGTCAGATAGAGCGAGCCCTTGGACGCGAGGATGCCGAGATTGAAGTTCTCGACCGGACCCGACGAGTTGCCGAACGACACCATGAGCCCGAGAGGCGCGAGGCAGTCGAGCGACTTCATGAACGTGTCCTTGCCGACCGAGTCATAGACCACCGGCAGCTTCTGGCCGCCGGTGATCTCGAGCACGCGCGTGGGGAAATCCTCGCGTGTATAGACAATGGGGTGGTCGCAGCCGTGCGCCTTGGCCAGCGTCGCCTTGTCGTCGCTGCTGACCGTGCCGATGACGGTGGCGCCGAGATGCTTCGCCCACTGGCACAGGATGAGGCCGACGCCACCCGCCGCGGCGTGGCAAAGGATCGTGTCGCCGCGCTTGACGCTGTAAGTCTGGCGGATGAGGTATTGCGCCGTGAGGCCCTTCAGCATCATCGCAGCCGCCATGGTGTCAGGGATGGCGTCGGGCAGCTTGAGGAGACGGTGGGTGGGGATGAGCCGCCCCTCGGCATAGGAGCGCCGATGGGCGCGCTGCCATAAGCGACGCGGTCACCAGGCTTCAAGTCGGTGACGCCCGCGCCTACGGCCTCCACAACGCCAGCCGCCTCGCTGCCGAGCCCCATGGGTAGTGACCCCGGATAGAGGCCGGAGCGGCTGTAGACGTCGGCGTAGTTGAGACCGACGGCGGTCTGGCGGATGCGCGCCTCGCCCGGGCCGGGCTGACCGAGCTGGACCTCCTCCCATTGCATCACCTCGGGGCCGCCGTGTTTGTGGATCCGGATGACGTGGGGCATGGGGCCAGGCCGGTCCATGGTACGCTCCGCCTCATGAGGATCGACAAACTCTTCCAAGTCCTCGTCGTTGCGGGTGCCACTGCGACGGTCGGGCTCAACGGTTGCAGCAGCGGAAGCGGGCGGCGGCGGAGACGCGGGTGGACCGGGTACCGACGGCGCTGGGGCCTCGAGCAGTAGGGGGCAGCAGCGGCGGGGGCACGAGCGCCGACGGCTCGGCGTGCATGTGCGGGCCGGACCCGCAGCTCTCGACGTGGACGGACTGCAACGGCTGTTGCTGTTGGCTGGCGCCTGGATCCACCTCGGCTGCGACAACCCCGATCTGCGGCGTTGAACCATGCTGCGCGGGCAAGGGTCCAGGGCGTTGACGAGCTAGACAGCAAGGCATGGATGAGATCGTTCGCCAGCGCGTGGCCGCGACGTGGGCGTTCCGCACGCGTGCGGAGATAGAGGCGACGGCGCGGTTCACTCGTATGGCCACCGAGCTCGCGGAGGTCGGGGCAACCCCTTTCGTCGTTCGAGGCGTGACGAACGCGGCCGCCGACGAGGCGCGGCATCGCGACCTTTCCAGGCTTGCTGCCAAATGGGGTGAGCCGGACGCGCTGAATCACGTGCCTCCGCTGATGCGGATTGGCCGATCGGATATGGACCGACGCCACCGTTTGCTATGGGAGATGGTGGCCGTGTGCTGCGTCAGCGAGACGATGAACACGTCGCTCATGACGCGCTGTCTCGAAGTCGTCAAAGACGAGGAGATCCGCTCGACGCTGCACGAGCTGCTCAAAGACGAGGTGTCGTCTTTGCAGGCCTCGACTCCCTCGGCGTCGACACGTCGAAGGGCCGCGCGTGGCTCGAAGAGCGCTCGGGCGCGCCGACCGAGTACCGATAGATGACCCGCGCCACGCGCGTCGTGCCTTGTTCGCCGATCAGCTCCACGCAGAGCCGACGCGATCGGTCACCGATGCGAGCCTCATCGACGCCATCAATGCGAGCGCGGTGACGAACGCGGACCTTCGTGCCGCGATCTGCCCGGGCTGGCACAGCTTGGCCCTCCTATCCCTAGCCTTTTCCCTAGGATCCCCAGGCCCTACAATGGTCACGAGCTTGCACCCTCAACCGCCATGAATCGATCGCTCCTCGCCGTCACGGCGCTGGCCGCCGTGGCAGGTTGCGGCGGTTCGGCTTCGCGCATTGCCAGCGGCGACGCCGCGACTGCGGACGTGACGTTCCCACCGTCGCCCGACGGCGGGGCGGGTCCGGAGGCCGGCCCGGGCGACGCCCTCGCCCCCGACGGCGCCGCGCACAGCTACCCCTGCTTGCCCCACGCGCACAGCTGCACGTTCAAGGGATTCGCTCCGGCCGTGTCCTACGTGCCCGCCAACGAGCCTCTTGCCCTCGTCGCCATCGATCGAACCTGCACCGGGCACCTCGACCTCGTCGTGGGCGAGCGAACTTCGACCGGGTGGACGACCGAGCTCTTCGCAAACACGGGCAACGGCGCGTTCGTGGCGTCGTCGCCCTACGGCGCAGGCGGCAACGACGCCCGCAACATGGTGGCGGCCGACTTCAACGGCGACGGCCGGGTCGACCTCGCGAGCCAGTCGAACGGCCAGCAGTTCATGGATATCGGCGCCGACGGCGGCGCGATCGGGATCGACCTCGGCAAGGCCAACAGCTCGTTCGCCTCGGAGTCGGTGCTCTACCCCACGCGCGAGACCACCGGCTACCTCGCCGCGGGCGACTTCAACGGCGACGGGCACCCGGACCTCGCGTTCGCCGGCTACGACTACTTCGAGACGGTGGGCGGCCCGGTCGGAGACTCCGGATTGATCTCCACACCCGGCCCCGAGCCCACCGACTTTTCGCTCGACGTGTACCTCAACGCCGGTGACGGCACCTTCGCGGCGCCCGTGGCCTACCCGAACCCCGACTGGTTCCAGAACATCGCGACCGGAGACTTCGACGGCGACGGCCACCTCGACATCGCGGAGACCACGTCCTCGAGCGAGGGCGGCTTCGGCGTCTTCTTCAACGCGGGGGACGGCACGTTCCGCAGCGAGGCCACCTTCGTCGCGAGCACCAGCTGGATCGCCTACGGCCTCGGCGTCGCCGACTTCAACGGCGACGGGAAGGACGACGTCGCGACGACCACCATCCTGAACACCAACCAGCCGAACGAAGCCATCGTCCTCGCGGTGTTCACCGGCGCCGGCAACGGTACATTCGACGGGCCGGCGATGTACCCCATCGCCGATGTCCCCTCCGTCTACCAGGTCGTCACCGGCGACTTCAACGGAGACGGCAAGCCCGACCTCGCGATCGTGATGGGGCTGTCGCCCACCAGCGGACCGATCGAGCCGACCCCCGTGTCGGTGTTCGAGAACACCGGCGACGGAACGTTCGGCGCGCCCGTCGTCTACACCGTGGCCGGCGAGGACAAGTCGGCCGCGACGGCTATTGTGGCGGGCGATTTCAACGGCGACGGCGTCACGGACATCGCCGTGACGACGGAGGGCCAGGAGGACCCGTATCCGCTTGCGGTGAACGTGCTGCTGTCGGAGTGCGAGTGAAGGGGGCGCGACCAGGTGAGTCGTCCCGCTCACAGCCTTCCTTGTCCCCGCGCCCGGGTCCCACTAGACGAACACCGCGTGAGCGGATGGCTCTAGGATGCGTCGCACCATGTACGACTACATCATCGTCGGTGCGGGCTCGGCAGGCTGCGTATTGGCCAATCGACTCACGGAGGACCCCGGCACTCGCGTGCTGCTGCTGGAGGCTGGAGGCAGCGACAAGAATCTCCTGGTGCGCGCGCCCGGTCTCGTGGTGGTACTCGCCCGGGCCGCGCGAGTTGTTCTCGGACCGCTTGAAGTACGGAAGGACGTCGGAATACCCCCAACCGGCGTTGCCTGCGTCGCGCCAGGCATCGTAGTTGTCTCGGTGCCCGCGCATGTAGATCATGTAATTGATCGAGCTGCTGCCTCCGAGGACCTTGCCGCGCGGCCAGTGCATGCGGCGCCCGCCGAGATGCTCCTGCGGCTCGGTGAAGAACGTCCAGTCGAAGCGCCGCCGCCACAGCTGCCCACGGCACCGGCGGCCCCCTCGACGTGAGCGACGTGGTGGCGAACCCCATGAGCGACCTCTTGGTGCAGGCTTCGTCCCAGGTACTCGGCGCGCGAGAGAACCCTGACTTCAACGGCGCCGAGCAAGAGGGCGTGGGACGATTCCAGGCCACCATCCGCAACGGCGAGCGTTGCAGCACGTCGCTCGGCTTCCTTTCGCCCGCTCTTGCGCGGAAAAACCTCACGGTCCACTCGGATACTCTCGTCACCTCTCTCGTCGTCGAGGCAGGCCGCGCTGTGGGAGTGCGCTATCGGCGCAACGGCAAGGAAGACGTGGCGCGCGTCGAGCGGGAGGTGCTGCTCGCCGCCGGCGCGATCGGATCTCCGCACCTGATGCTCCTCTCGGGCATCGGCCCCGCCGACGAGCTACGGGCGGCGGGAGTCACCGTGGCGGCGGACGTGCCGGGCGTCGGCAAGAATCTGCAGGACCACCTTCTCGTTTCTGTCGCCTATCGCGACAAGTCCGGCACGACGGGCGGCGTCACACCTCTCAATCTCATCGGCTGGCTGGGGCGCTATCTGCTCACCCGGGGCGGCCCGCTCGCTTCCAACGTCGCCGAGGGCGGCGGCTTCATCCGCACGCGCAGCGGGGAGCCGAGGCCGAATCTCCAGTTTCACTTCCTTCCCGTCGGTAGCGCGCAGGAGGCGTTCGACGGGAAGATCTTCGCGCCCACCGGCCACGCCTTCTCGCTCTTGCCCACGATCCTCTATCCGGCGAGCCGCGGCGAGATCAAACTCAAGACCAGGAACCCCGCGGACCCTCCCGCCATCAATCCGAAGTACTTCTCGGCTCCCGAGGATCTGGACCTCCTCGTCGAGGGCGTGAAGCGCGCGACGGAGATCGCCCACCACCGCTCGCTGGATCATGCCCGCGCCGAGCCGCTGGGCGCCGCGGCGAACGCGCGGGGCGACGCGGAGGTGCGCGCCGCCATCCGCCGCAGCACCAACACCATCTTTCACCCCGTGGGCACGTGCAGGATGGGCTCGGACCTGCTCTCCGTCGTCGACGCCGAGCTTCGAGTGCGCGCCGTGCCCGGGCTGCGTGTGGTCGACGCCTCCGTCATGCCCTCGATCCGCGGAGGCAATACGAACGCTCCGACGATCATGATTGCAGAGAAGGGCGCCGATCTGGTGCGCGGACGGCACGCGTAGCTTGGTCGACCGCCCGACGGCGAGTGACGGTAGCGTTCGTCTTACCGTCGAGCCGCGCGTGTCCGTCCCGTAGGGCAGCGGCGCCGAAAGGACCCCCCCGTCCGTTGGTCGCTCCCCCGCGCCAGGGAACTTCGCGCCGGTTGATCTGTCGATCAGTGGATGCGGCCGATGAATCAAGGAATGGGAGAGCGCGCTGGAGCACGGCCGCCTTCGAACAGGCCAGGGCGCATGACGGCGGCGATGCGCGCGGTGCAGCCGACCTCCGGGCCGAAGGTCTTGCGCATCGGTCTGGTCGTCGGTGGGCGGATTGTCGAGGAGCGGATCGTCAAGCAGCGCACGAGCGTGACAGTGGGCCGCGGCGAGAGATCCACGTTCGTCGTGCAGGCCAGCTTGCCGCCCCAGTTCAAGCTATTCGAGCGCCTCGGCGGTGACTACTGCTTGAACTTCGTCGATGGGATGTCGGGACGCCTCTCGCTCGCCACGGGCATCACCAATCTGGTCACCTCGCGGGGACATGCACGGCGCCTCGGCTCCGTGCACCAGTTGCGGCTGACCGAGGAAGCCCGCGGCAAGGTTGTCATCGGCGACACGACGTTCCTCTTCCAGTTCGTCCCGGCGCCACTTGCCCAGCAGCGACCGCGGCTGCCGCTCTCGGTGAAGGGGGGCGTCGCGAGCCAGATCGACTGGCGCCTCGCGGTCATCGCGGCCTTCAGCTTCCTTGCGCACTTCGGCGTCGTCGGCGCGATGTACAGCGACTGGACGGACCCGGTCGTCGACGACGATATGACGGCGGGCCTGATCCAGATGGCCCGGAACGTTGAACCGCCTCTCATCGTGGACACGCAGCCGACGGCCACGGCGACCTCACCGGACACCCCGCCGACACCAACCACCAAGACCGTCACGACCCCGGCGCAGCCCCAGTCCCCGACCCAGGGACAGCCACCCAACGCCCACCAGGTGAGCGCCCTGGTGGACCAGGTAGAGCACACGACGATCGCCATTCTCACGGCGCTGAACGCCGTCGGCTCGGGGCTCGAGACGGCGATGAGCAACTCGAACGTCGCCCCGGTGGACCTGACCACCCTGGCGAACAAGCCCGACGGCGTCCAGAACGGGCCTGGCGATGAGCTGCATCTCCTCCGCGGCGGGGAGGCGTTCCGGCCCGGTGCGGGCTGCGTGGGGCTCCAGTGCGTCCACCTCACGACGACTGCTGTCGCCTCGAACGCGATGGACAAGCCCCCCACTCAGGTCATCCCGAAGTTCGAGATGCCGTACCAGCCCCCTATCCTCGATGGCCGCATCGCCAACGCGGAAGCCGTCATTCGCAGCCAGATCCACCCGGGCGCGCGACGCTGCTACCAGAAGGGCCTCGAGTCTGACCCGAACCAGGCGGGCCGCCTCGTCATCCTGATCAAGATCGCCGCCAGCGGCGAGGTCGATTCGGCCAGCGCGGCGGGTAACAGCGGCCTGTCGGCGCAGGTCGCGAGCTGCATCGAGGGAGTGGCGAAGCGCGCGAGGTTCGACTCGCCGGGCGAGCACGGGTCTACCATGGGCGTGCCGTTCAACTTCGTGAGGCAGTGACCAACCAGGCTGGCGGTGAACCTGCGTAGTCATCCTCCGTTGACCGCGAGCGCAGCAGACCATCATCGTCGGCGGCGATCGAGCCCGTCGTCAAAGTACATGACCCGAGGGGAGCCAGTGACGTGGATCGCTAGTGAAAGACGCTTCCGCGATCCTGATTGAACGGCGCCGCCTGCCAGGCGGCGGGCGAGAGGAGCGAGCTGCCCTGGTCGGGCGAGAGGAACTGCCAGGAGCCCGTATAGGTATTGTTCTCGAAGAGGTTGTTCTGCGTGAAGGCGATGGCCTGGTCGATCGTCGTGCTGGTCGAGAAGAGGCCGGTGACAGCGCAGTAGTTGTGCTGCGCGGGCTGCGTGGTGCAGCCGGCGTCTGCGTCGTATGTGAACGCATTGCTCGACACGGTGACGTCTTGCGTGTTCCACCGCTTGTTCCCGTCGGTGTCGACCTCCGCGTAGAGGGGTAGCGGACTGCAGGTCGTGCTGCACCCGTCTTTCGCCCCGCAGCACCGGTCGGCGTTCTGGTAGAGCACGACGCCGTCGGCGTTGTCGTAGAAGGTGTTGCCGGCGATGCGGAGGACGCCGTTCACGTCGACGCCCGATAGCATCACGGCCGTCCCCGCGTCGTACCCCCCGGATTCGGAGACATAGATCGACGGTTCGGGAAAATCGCTGGCCTGTGCGTTCCCGGCGATTCCATTTAGTCGAAGGAGATTGTTCTCGATGACGCCGTTGTAGCTGATCTCGTACATGATCCCTTCGGCGTAGTTTTTCTCGATGACGTTGCCCTGGATCAAAAAGAACGAGTTGTTCGTGTCGACCCACAGCCCGACGTTGCCGTTGTCGTGGATCCAGTTGTTCGTCACCGTGCCCTTGGTCGAGGTGAAGAACTTCATTCCGCCCGAACAACCGCAGTTGTGCGCGGCCTCGTAGCCATCGGCGTTGTTCGAGACTTCGTTGTGGTCCACCACGAATCCGGTGGCTCCGTCGGCGGAGAGGCCCGTCTGAGCGGTGTTGGTCAAGCAGTTGTACGACACGACGTTGTTGTCGCCGAGCATGATGCCGTTGGCTCCGCCGTTCGTGTCAGGGTTGTTCTGGATGGTGTTGTACTGGATCGTCCAACCGGCTCCTTGCCCCTGATTGACGATGCCGTTGTTCTGAGGGCCGACGAAGTGCTGGATCGTGAGGTACTTGATCGTCACGCCGGACGCGTGGTCGTTCAGGCCGAAGGCCACCTGCTGCGCGCTCGAGCCGTCGATGACGGCCCCTGGGGCGCCGAGGAACATGTCGTTGTCGTTCGGGTTGATCGAGCCAGTGATGGAATACGTCCCCGCGGACAGGTAGTACGTCGTACCCCCAGACGGGTGCGCGGCGATGGCGCTCTGGATCGTCGATGGACCCGGCGAGAGGGTCACGGCACCGGCGGGTGCCGAGGTCGGTCCACTGAGCATGTTCGTCCCGCAGACCGCGGTCGCTACGGGAGCGGCGCCGTCCGCGCCTCCGTCGAGACCACCGCCCTCCCCGCCCCCTCCGGGGCCTCCACCGTCTATGCCGCCTCCGGGGCCTGTACCGACGTCCGAAGCTCCGTTGCCATCGGATGCGCCATTCGCGCTGTCCGCCGCGGACGCCGTGTCTTGAACGCCGGCGTCCGAGCTCGTCGCGCCCGAGCCTCCGCCTCCGCATGCCGTGAGCGCCAATCCGATCGCGAGCCAGCGGGGGACCGTCATCTCGTTCAAGGTAGCGCAACCACGGCCGTCGGGCGTGGGCCGGCACACTCGGGTGTACCGGCTGATGGCCTTGCGGAAGGTTGGCTTGATGGGGACGGGGACGTCCGCTGTTTCCGCTCATCGCCTCCCGGGATTCTCTTCCCGCTCCAGGGCGCTCAGCGCCTTGGCGAAAACGTAGTGTGCCTTGTCGCCAAAAAGGACGAACCGTACTAGCTCGACCCGAGTCTGCGCGGATCGCACAGGAAGGGCGACGGATGCTGCCTCGTACATCGGGTAGCCAAACACTCCCGTCGCCTTCGAGGAGCTCGAGGAGGGTCACGGAGGGATGCTGACACGCGGGCGCGGTGGGGGAAACGGAGACCGGGCCCTGCGCGGCTCACGCGCACAGCCCGAGCGCCTCGAGACTCTGTTACGAAGGGAGCCCGGTGGATGATTTCTTCGCCCGGGGCGCACGTCTTTTCAACATCGGAGAGTTCTTCGAGGCTCACGAGGTGTGGGAGGAGCGCTGGAAGGTCGCGACGGACAAGACAGAGCGAGACTTTTTCCAGGGGCTCATTCAGGTTGCCGCCGCGTTCCACAAGCTCTTGGTGATGAAGTCCGGGGACGCCGCATCGCGCCTTCTTGCGAAGGGCCTCGCGAAGCTCGACGCATGCCCGGCTTACGTCCAGGAGGTGGACCTCGGGACGTTCCGCGAACGCTTGCGCGCGTGCGCGAACGACCTTGCTGCTGGGCACCTCACGCGTGCGGCGATTCCCAAGATCGGTACGATAAGACCGGCGCGGCGATGACCATGGGCGCGCCGTGGACCACGTTCCCCCTTCTGACCGCCGCCGCCACGCGATACATTCTCCGCTCTCAGATGTGGCGACGGATGTGGGGGCTTGGGCTCGTCGCGGTAGTCGCCGCAATCACCGGCGTCCTCGCCTGCCGCCAGCTCGTCGGCATCACGGACAACCCGCCCGAAGACCTGGTCACCAGCTTCTGCGGCTTGCCCTACGGGACGAACGTGTGCGCATCGTGCGTCCAGGCGAGCTGCTGCACCGAGTCGGCGGCGTGTGCCGCCGACGCCACGTGCTCGGCCTACGAAAGTTGTCTCGGCAAGTGCAGCGGCGACCCGAAGTGCCGATCGCAATGCACCATCGACAATCCTGTGGGGACGGCGAGCGATGTCTCGGCCTTGAGCGCATGCCTGGCGTCGAACTGCGAGAGCGCGTGCGGCCTGGCCTGCGGAGGAGTCGCCAATCTTCTTAGTCCGCCCGGCGCCGCTGTGGCGTGCGAGCAGTGCCTACAGCAGAAGAGTGCCTGTGCTCAGGGTCGGGCGTGCGGCACATCCGTCGAGTGCGACGGGCTTTGGCGATGCTGGCTGGCGTGCACGACGGTCGACTGCCTAGGCGCTTGTACGGCCAGCAACGACGCCGGTGCATCGCTCGTTCGGGACCTGTACCAAGAGTACTCCGGTGTTTGCTCGGCCGCCTGCAACTACGGAAATGACTGGACCTGCGCCGGGACGTTCAATCAATGGCCGTCGGCGCAATCGCCGACAGTCAACCTGACGTGGTGGGTCTACGACTACCAGTCGCAGACGGGGGTCAACGGCGCCGACGTAGAAATATGCACGAGCTGCCCTTGCCCCTCGGCCAATGCACCCGTCTTGGCGCACGGCTCCACGGATTCGAACGGCTATTTCACCCTACCGGTTCCCCAGGTGGTGTCGCCGGTCGGTGTGCCGAGTGCGCTCTGTGTGCAAGCGACCGCCGCCGGCTACATGACGACCTTCCAGCAGTTCGTTCCTCTCAGCAAGCCAGCAGTATCGATACAGGACCTCCTGACGCCGCCGGCAGCCGCAGCCACCCCGCTCCTGACGGTGTCGGCTCAAACGGCGAACGAGACTGCGTTTGGCGCAACGTACGACCCCGCACGTGGCGTGATCGGCGTGACCGTCTGGGACTGCCTGGGCAGTCCAGCCAACGACGTCAACGTGACGCTCATGCTCGACGGTGGCGATGAGGGGGTGGTCGTCCTTGGTGCGTCGATGCCGGGGCCGACGGGTTGCCCACGGCGCAGTCCGGAGCCGTCGGGGGCGCTGGCCGCGTCATCTTCTTTAACGTGCCGCCAGGAGCCGTCACGCTGACGGCGACGCCACAGGCCTTGGGCAAGCCCGTGGCCCAGATGAACGTCACCGTGGCCGCCGGCACCGTAACCGCACTGGGGATGTTTGCGTCGCCCTCTCCGTGATGTGGCGCTTGCGAGCCTCTAGGAGGTAGCCGCCCAAGCGGAATCGGTCGAGGGAGGCGAGTCCCCATATCGCCCGTTAGAGGTATTTCACCCCAATCGCATCGCACGCGGGACCGAGGACATCGATGACTCCGGCCTTTACGTCCCAGCAACTCTCCGACTGGCACGCGCGCTGCGCCGGTCTACGATGAAACCGCCGCTCTACGCGGAGGTTCTTCCACGAGATCCACGCCGTCGTCGATGCCGTTGGACGACCCGTCTGCCTTGCACTGACCGAGGGTCAATCGCACGACCGTACCTGCTGGGTAGCACGGCATGCAGTCGGGCCAGCTTTCGTAGATAGCGATACCCCTCGGTTGGACGGCGCTGCCTACGATCGCACCTGCCGCGCAACCTCCGCAGGATGCCCCAGAGGGCATAGGTCAAAAGGACCGACGCCGGCACCAGCAGAAACGAGATCCACACGCTGTGCCACGGGCTCTTGTCGAGCCACGTCTCGTCGACTCCGGAGCAGACGCAGTGGTTCGAGCCGCGAAGCTCACGCATCGTCTGTCCCGTGCGCGCGCAAAAGCGCCGGCACGACGGGTAGAACCAGAGCACGTTGAGCACGCGGTCGATGGCGAACCAGACGAGAAGGAACAGAACGACGGCGGCGTAGCCCGAGGCGACCGAGCGGCGCCCTGCCACCTCCTCGGTCGGGCCGTCCAGTCTCGGGGACGGCGCGCCTTCCTGCGGCCGGGGCCCCATGGTCGGAGGATATGCTGTTCGCGACCTGACGTGCTCTCCGCTTTCATGGCCGGCATCCGCAGCCCAGCCCGGCGCCCTCGGAACACGCATGGCAGCGGTCGATACCGGTCCACCAGGACCGCCCGGACATCACCTCAATGAACCCGCGTTTACACCGTATGGATGGAGCTCCACGGGGCCCATCTTTCTATTTGTAGGCCAAAGCCACTGGCGAGGCGCCGTGGCTGGCCTTCCATCGTCGCTGGTGCGGTTGGTGCATTGTCGTCCAGCACGTGCTCGCGCCGTCGAAAGCCCTGGTACTCGCGGTCGCCATGCAGGCGACGGTGATCGCCACGCCGGTGACCGTCTTCGCGCAGACACGCGACGAGCACGCACCTTCCCCTCCTGTCCCCGTCGAGAGGCCCGCTCTGATGGCGGCCGAGGTCTGGGTCCACCTCGAGGCCCCGGAAGGGGTCGTCCTTCAGCAGGACAGGACGAGCAGGGACGACTGGCAGACCGTGTGCTCGGCGCCGTGCGACAGAATGCTCCCCATGGCGTTCTACTACCGGGCCGCCGGCGGCGGCATCAAGGCCTCCGACGACTTCGCGCTCAAGGGGTCGCCCGGCGCTCGCGAGACGATGGTCGTCGACGGCGCTTCAAGGACGGCGTCCGTCCTGGGCGCGCTCGTGCTCGCGGCGGGCGGCATCGCCGATCTCTTCGGGCTTGCCCTGACCGTCGCCTCGACAGTCGATGGTGAGGGGTGGAGTGTCGCTGCGCCCGGGCTCGCCGCACTCGGCCTCGGGACGGTCGCCATCGTGGGAGGGTACGTTCTCGCCCACAAGGCCACGAGAGTGGATCAAAAGCTCGGCGCGAGTCCCACCGGCAAGCTGCTGTCCGGCCCGGGGAGCCACGGTCCAATCTGGAACACCGCCGTGACGGAGCCGAAGAACCTACCGCCCATCGTGGGCATCCCCATCTTCGGCGGTCGGTTCTGACGCATGCAGCGAGGCGGCGCAGCTCGTATGGCAGCGACAGGACGAACTGCTTGAGGCGCTCACTCGCAATTCAACTGAAGGCCCGTCGCCTGAATCGCTAGGCCGGGCCCGCCCGACGGAGGGCGCTCGATCGCGTCGCGTCGGGACGGATCAGAAAGAAAGCGTGAGGACCGCCGTATCAGCGCCAGCGTCCCCCTCCGTCATGTTCGCCGTGAACGTGCCATGAACGATGTAGTACGTGCCGTTCGTCGCGCCGGACGGATTGTCGTAAGGCGTGACCGAGGTGAGCGTCGCCGTCCAGGAGCCCTGTGTCGTCTGGGTGTCTCCGGAGGCAGTCCGTGCTTTCGTACGTCTCGTACCCAACCTGGGGCACCACCGGCGTGCATGGCAGGCATCCGGACCTGCCGACCTCGGAGCACGCGGTTGTGCAGCCGGGGGGACAGCTTGGCGGGGCGCCGCCTTCGCAGTCCACCGAGGGGGGGACCGGCAAGTTGTAGCTGAAGACCAGACCGCCGCAGGGTTGCCCGATCGCGCTTCCGTACGTCCCAGGGGCCGGTGCACTCACCGAAAAAGAGGCCAAAAAAAACGCGTCGCTGGCGCCCGGCGGGCTCTGGAACGTGCTGTCGTCGGGCAATAAGGAGCTATCGAGCTTCAAGAGGAGCTGGTTGGGCGGGGTGGTGGCCGTCGACAGGTAGAGGGACGCGGTCGCATCGCAGATGACGCCGCTCACGCCGGCCCCGATGACTGTCCCCGTCGCCACGGTCTCACCCGCGTCCGGGGGCCTGCACGCGCTCGGGAGACTAACGCCACCGGAAGCATCTGCCGCCGCGTCCTCTGCCGGAGTCGTCGCGTCCCCCGGTGCGGAGCCCTCCGCCGGAGTGGTCGCGTCGAGCCCTGGCGCAACCACTTGTCCGGCGTCTCGAGCGGCACCGCCGTCGGGCGCAGTTCCCGTCGGCCCGGCGCCGTTTGCGCCGCAAGCGGCGGTCAACGCCCCGAGCACGACTGCGACGATCCGGGTCACGTGATGCGAAGCCCCCTCGGGGAACTATGGACCGGCGGCGGGCCCGGGGCATCAAGCATCGCTCGTAGGGTGGGGACGCGCGCTCATCGACGGCCCGCGCGCTTCGTTTCCCGGCGCAGCGCGCGCTGCACCATATTAGAAGCATCACTTCTAATTTGCTACGATGGCCCTCGCATGACGAGGGACAGGATCGCTACCCAGCGCCTCCGCGCGATCGGCAAGCGCTCACCGGCGACGGTCATCCTCGGCGCCAGGCAGGTCGGCAAGTCGACCCTCGCTCGGCTCGCGTTCCCCCACCACGCTCTCTTCGACCTCGAGGATCCGCGCGACGAGGCCCGTGTCACGGCCGATCCGCTCTTCGCCATGTCGCAGCAGGACAAGGTCGTCGTCGACGAAGCGCAGCGGCTGCCCGAGCTCTTCCCGATCCTGCGAAGCTATCTCGACGGCAACGCGCGACGCCGCGTCGTCCTGCTCGGGTCGGCGTCTCCGGGTCTCGTTCGATTCGATCTCGGAGTCGCTCACCGGCCGCGCGGTGTTCTTCGATCTCGGTGGCATCTCGTGCCTCGAGGAAGACCCCTCCCGCCTGTGGCGCCTCGGAGGGTTCCCCCGCTTGCACTGGACGCGGCCACGAGCGCGTCCCGAGGAGTGGTACCCCTCGTACCTTCGCACCACGCTCGAGCGCGACATCCCCCAGCTCGGCCTGACGCTCCCCGCGGCCCGTGCCCGCGCGCTCCTCACGCTCGTCGCCAACGGGCAGGGGTCGACCCTCAACCTGTCCGAGCTCGGGGGACCGCTCGGCGTGAGCTATCACACGGTCGCGGCCGCCCTCGACGTGCTCGAAGGAGTCTTCCTGGTGCGCCGCTTGCCGCCCTACGTGGCCAACATCGGCAAGCGCCTCGTCAAGAGCCCGAAGGTGTACGTGAGGGACACAGGCATCCTGCACAGCCTCCTCGGGATGGGATGGACCCGCGCGGCGCAGCTCGCACACCCGAAGATCGGCGCGAGCTGGGAGACGTTCTGCGTCGAGCAGCTCATCTCCCACGCCAGCCTCGTCGACCCGGCGAGCGAGGCATTCTTCTTCCGCACGCAGGCAGGCCTCGAGGTCGACTTGCTCCTGCGCCTGCGCGGTGAGCTCGTGGCGTTCGAGATGAAGCTCGGCCTCGCTGTGCGAGACACGCGCCCGATGAAGACGGCGATGGCCGACCTCGGCATCCGCCGCGGATACCAGGTCAACGCGGGCGTAGATCTGCTGGAGCTGGAAGGCGGCATCTGGGTCGGCGGCATCCGGCAGGTGATCGAGACCCTGGGGGCGTAATCGATTCGTCCTTCGAGCACCGCGAGCGCATGCGGGGACCGGGAGACGTTCTGCGTCGAGCAGCTCGTCTGCCATCGGACGACGGTGCCCTTACGGCGCCGTCGGGTCTTCGACGTGGCCGATGAACAGGATCGCGCCCGTTGCGACGTCGACGATGGCGATGAGGTAGGGACGGTTGACGACGACGGAAACGGGGGTCGGTGGTGGCCCCGCGATGGACGCGGTGGACACGCCGACGGCGGTGGCCGCGGCCGCCTCGAGCCCGGTCTCTTGCATCGTTAGGGTCGTCTGCTGCAGGACGAACGAGATGTAGAGTGTGGACCCGTCGGGTGGTGGGCACATCCCCGTGAAGTTCGCGACGTGGGGCATGAACGCTTGCTGCATCCCGAGGGCTTTCAGCGCGGCGGCCAGCGGGAACGTCGTGCCCCCGAGCGTGATCTTGGGGATCGAGAGCGCGACGTCTTGGCTGGCCCCCGGCTGCGGAAGGCCCCCGTTCGCCACGAGCGTGGCCTCGTAAGTGGCGAGGCTGGTGCCGGCGTGGGGCAGGATCACGACGAGCGCCTCCTCGTCCGCGTAGAGCGGGAGCTCGACGATCTGCGCTTGCCCGTCGTCGTCGTACGGAAGCGTCGTCGTCTGGTTCATGAAGCTCGGCGAAACCGTCGTCCCGTCGGCCCGAGTGAACGTTGCGGGCGCGGTCTGGGACGGGTCAAACGGGCTGTCCCAGGGGAACTTCACGTGCAGCGCGTTGACGAGGACCATCGCCGTGGTCGCGTCGACGTCGGTCGGCGCGAGCAGGTTCGTGATCTTCCCCGCGGTTTCGGCGCTGACCCAGTCGTTGATGGCGACGACGGCCTGGCCGGGCGCGTTGGCGAAGTCCGTGAGATAGACGCCAGTGCCGTAGCTGCGCGCGAGCGTGTTCAAAAACCCGGACGACCAGGGAAACGTCTCTTCACCCCACACGGCGTTGGCGATCTGCAGCTGGTAGTCGCTGGAGACGGGCGCCGGCTCACCGCCGCCCTCTTGTGCCTGCGCGAAGGCTGCGCTGCCGCGGCCAAGGAGGGCCTGGTCGAGCGCGTTCTGCCCGTCGAAGATCGAGGCACCGTCCGGGAGGTTCGCGTGCAGCACCGACGCCATCTCGCTGGCGGTTTCCCCCTCGGCTCCGGCGTAGGTCATCGTCAGCGCGAGCGACGCGCTGAGCGGCGAGATGAGGACGTTGCCTCCGCCCCCGTCGCCCATCAGCTGCCCGTACAGATCCAAGCCGAACGCGTTGTTGGCCGCCACGGCGGCGTCGAGCGTAGACCCCGGGATGCCCGACGCCGGGTCGCGCGCGACGTTGGCTTGGTCGACGTGAGCGCCGGGGACCGCCCCGTCACCACCGCCGTCGCCGATTTCGACGCCCCCGGGCGCCGCGCTCGGCGACGAGCCGCACCCCGTCGCTGCAGCGAGACAGAATGCGGCGATCGTACCGATGCGATTGGGTTGAAGAGCGATTGGCAGGACCATGGTGGAACGCTCACCTCCGCGGGGGGGCTTCCTCATGAGAGCACCGAGCGTGCCCACCGGGCAGGAGCGTCTTTCCCGCAGAAACGGCCCGTCATGCGGGCGCGGCCCACGGGCCAAGGTGTGCCACCTGCGACGCGAACGCCGGGGGCGAAAGGGGGGACTCAATTGGGACCGCGATCTTGTCACACGGGGTTCAATGTGTGACGGATTCTGGGCAATTCCGATAGCCGCACCTGTCGGCGCAAGGTTCGGCTTGATCGTCTGGGCCATCGCGAGGGTAATCGGTGCCGCTCCTCCACCATGGCAGCCCGAGCGCCCCGGCCTGCGGGTCACGGCGCTCGTCGCGATGCTCCTTGTTCAAGGTGCGCTGGCCTTCTTGCTGCGACTTCACGACGCGTAGACTGCCGCATCTTCAAAGCCCACCGGCCAAAGCACACGCGCCCAGATCGTGGGCTTCCCGTGATTCGGTGCACTCGCTGACGCTAGAGCCCCTTCGTCACGGCGATGACCTGTACGCTGCCGTTGGCGAAGTACCACACCCACAAGTCTCGCCCCGCCGTGCGTCGGCCATATGCAGCGATGGAGACGGCCTGCCCTTGCTCCAAGAGAAGCACGACAAACACGTCGACACCCTCGACGGGGAGGGCCTCCGCGTCGCACAGGTCACCGACCACGCGACCGACGGCGCGCGATGCCGCACTCCCTTTGCGTATACCTAAGGCGTCGAGCGCCCGCCTCAGGTGCGAGAGGTCGGCGGTTCGTCGAGCCATGAAGGCCACTCGCCCGTCTCCGCCCAGCGGTCCAGCTCCGCGCGGGTGAGCTTGTGCGTCTCTCCGCGTTGAATCGCCTGCGCTCCCTCGCGGATCGCCTGCTCGGTCGCGGGCGATACCTTCACCAGCTTTACTTTGACCGGCTTGGCACGTGCGCGAGGGCTCACGGTGGGGAGCCTAGCGCGCGCGCGCATCGCACGCGAGACTGAGCAAACGGGATCCAGTCGAGGGCGGCGAGTACTCGGATCACCCGTTAGAGGAATCTCATCCCGTCCGTTCCATGCGTACTGGAAACGCGGACAACGTTGAGGACTGGACTGGGGTGTAGAACCGCGCAGATCCTCTGGATCGATGTATGTAAGGGAGGGCGACGAGTGACACGTCTCGATCGACCGTCAGCTCTTCTGGCCTGGCTCGCCGGGCTCAGCGTTCTGTCGTGGCCGATAGCCCTGTCACGCGCCGCACTCGCTTTCGCGTATCACGACAGGCAGGACGACGTCGTGAAAGCCACCGCCATCATCAGGCCGTTCGCCTGTGCCGGAACCGTGATCTTCGTCGTCTGGCTATGCCTGAGAAGAAGAACGCGCGCAAAAGACTTCGCCATGGCCGGAGGAATCGGCGGACTGCTTCTCGGGCCAGCCCTCTTCACCGTGGTCGAACTGCTCCATAGCTCGTACTTGACCCCGATGGAGACCCTCAAGCTCGGGCTGGGAGCCTTTGCCGCCGGAGGATTCTGGGCAATTCCGATAGCCGCACCTGTCGGCGCAGGGTTCGGCTTGCCTCGTTTGCACTGCGTGGTGCTGCGCGAGGCTGCGGCCACAGTCGATCAGGCGCTGGGGCACTGGCGAGCGTCGCGAGGCCTGAGCGACGACGTTGATCCGCTCACGGCGCAGCTCGCGTCTCTCTTGAAGTCCTATGCGGTTGGTGGCAGCCGCGTGGGTCTTGACCTATCGGGAGCGCCCCGGTTTCGCCGCGTTCGTCGAAGACGTGGACTTCGGCGCAGCCTGAATTGACCTAACTCGTTTCGTTCCCGCCGCGCACCCCACCGGACGAGCAGGAGGCAATTCTGCGGTCGTTGCCGACGCTTCTTACCCGAGTCGTGGGTTCCGAATCACGGCGTGCGGGCGGCGGCCGCCGTCGGCATCGACCACCCCACGCGCAGCCATCCTCCCAGGTCACAGCCGACCGGCGAGCAGACGGTGTACGGCGGAGGTGGAGGCGCCGCGGGGGGAGGGGGCCTGGCGCACCACTTGCCAGAGACGTCGCACTTCGGGCTCCCCTCCTCGTCGATGGTCACCGGAACGGGCGCGAGGGGCGTCCCCCAGGGCACCGGCCACGCATTGCGAACCTCGGGTGGAAAAGGGATCTCGCTCCACGTCACTCCGTGATCCAAGGTCTGCACCACGCGCCCGTCCGTCGCCCGCGCGAGGGCGACCGGTCCTGCCGCGAGCAGGCGATCGAAGCGCTCCGCGGACCGGTGGACGGTCCCGTCGGCGAGGATCTCGATGCGGCCCATCGTGTCTCCGGTGAGGATCCAGCCGAGGAGTCCGCCGGCGGCCGTCAGCGACCAGCTTCGGTCCACGCACCTCTCCCATCTCTCCGCTTCGCAATGGCCCCAACCTCCGGTGACCTCCAGCGCCCTGCGCACGTCGGCGTCAGGGGCGGTCATCCAGCGATGCAGCTTGCCCGTGGTCCCGTCGACGAGCCCCCAGGCGTCAGGCTTCCCCTCGACGGCGTTCACGACCAGCGCGACGGCTCCGTCCCCTCGCGGCACCCATCGAACGGGCTGGAAATCATCGAACGCACCATCCACGACGTACTGACGCCACGTGGCGTCCACGGCCCGCGTGCAACGAGACCAGAACGTGCGCTGGCGCATGATGTAGGGGTCGTCGCCCGTCGCCCGACGAACCTTGCGCTCGGCGTTGCAGAGGTCAAAGGAGCCCGCGATTCCACCGTCGTCGCTCACCCAGTAGCCGGCAAAGCCAGCCGGAGGCCAGACGGACCCGTGCTCGAGGATTGGTCGTCCCTCGAGCGCGTGCGACACCACGAACGGTCCCGTCAGCAGATGCGGCGTCAGCGTCAGCACGTGGTCACCGCCAGTGCCGCAAAGGAGCAGCGTGTCCGCCGGCAGCCGCACCGGGACACATTGCGAGAGCATCGCGAACCGCGCCTTCAGGATCGTGACGGCGCCCGACGGGAGGTCGACCTCTACCAGGTTGCCTTCCATGAGGTCGAGCGCAGAGCGACCGTCCAGAGGCGCACCCCAGTGAATCGCGTGCCGGACGACTTCGGGGGCCAGGAGCCCGGCGTCCTCGTCGGGAGGGAGCGCGACGACGCGCGGCGCTTCGAGCACGAGCGGCCTGAGACGCGGTGCTTCGACAAGGAGCGGCTCGGGCCTGGTTGGTGTCCGCGTGCCGATGCACGAGTTGCCGAAGACGGCCGCGAGCAGGACGAGAGCTACTCCCCGCGGCATTCTCGCTGCCCCCATGATCCACGGGCAATAGCAGAACGCCATCTCCCCATCCCATGATGCTTACGTGCCGCCGGGTGCTGGCTGCGGCCGCTCACGGGCGAACGGCGACTTGTCTCGGTAGTACCGTGGTGCTACCAAATGAACATGTCGGTACGCAAACTCTCGGTCGCACTCGACGAGAGCATCGCGGTCTCGGCTTCGCGAGCTGCGCAGACGGCGGGCGTGAGTCTGTCCGCATGGTTGTCGCGCGCCGCGCTGCACGAGCTGTCGCTCGAGCGGGGCCGTCAAGCGGTGGTCGCCTGGGAGCGTCAGCACGGCGCGCTGACCCAGGAGGAGCTTCGAGATGCCGATGCGTTGCTCGGTAAGCTCCTTTCCGCTGGTCCGCGGAAGAGTCGAGCCAAGCGTGCCGCCCGGAGAGCGTGAGGCATGGCCGGGATCACGTACGATACAGGCGCACTGCTCGCCGCGGAGAAGGGGAGCCGCGCACTTTGGGCCCTGCACAAGCGAGCGCTCGACCGCGGACTTCGACCGACCGTCCCCGCGGGCGTGCTCGCGCAGGCCTGGCGTGGAGGGCCGCAGGCTCAGCTGTCACGTTTCCTGTCGGGATGCCGCTTCGAGACCTTGACCGAGCCGGCGAGCCGGGCGACGGGGGCGGCGTGTGCCCGATCAGGGCGACCGGACGTCGTGGACGCATCGGTCGTGGTTGGAGCACTCGTTCGTGAAGACGTGGTCTTCACGAGCGACCCCGAAGACCTCGCGGCGGTCGCAGGTGCGCTTCGCAAACGCCTCGTTCTTCACCTGGTTTGAGGTCACGGATTGTGATCTCGAACGCCGGGCTTCGTCGGTCGAGCGGGCGGTGCTCGTTGCGTCCTTCACGGCCATGCGGTCGAATGACTGATCGTGCGGAACGTCGCCCTTGCCATCGTGCTCCCGGCACTCGCCTTCGTCGTGAGCTGCGGCGGCTCGAACGGCACCATCACGGCGGCCGACGCCTCGATGGCGGACGGAGCGTCGTCCTCTTCCAGCGGCGGGTCGAGTTCCGGGGGCGGCTCGGGAAGCTCGTCGAGTAGTAGCGGTGGCTCGGAAGGCGGCTCAAGCGGAGGGGACTCCGGCCCGCCTCCGAACTGCCCACAGAACCCGACCGGGACGTGCTCCGTCGAGGGCGCGCAGTGCCCGGCAGTCTGCGGGCCATGCACTTGCACAACGGGAAGTTGGTCGTGCCCCGTGCCGCCATGCGCGGAACCCTGCCGGGGAACGGCGCCTCAGGAAGGCGCTTCCTGCGGGGGTGTCTGTTGCGGCCCTTATGTCGGGCTCACATGCAGCTTCGGTTGCGGCGACGCAGGTCAGGTATCCGCAACGTGTGACGCCGTCGATGGTGGGGCTAGCGGCGAGATCGGGACCTGGCATCTCCAGTCCGCCTGCGTTACGCCGAACGATGGAGGGACGGACAGCGGCGCCGATTGATTCGGCGAGCGGAGAATCGGCAGCAGCCACGAAGGCCCCGTCCCCCTACCCGGCGTCCCCGGGGTTGGCGCACACGCTCGTGTCCGCGCAGGTTCCGCCGATGCACGCGTTCGTCGTGCAGCAGTCGTTGTTCGTGGAGCACGCCGAACCGACCGACCCGTACGGCTGGCACGCGTCCGTCGAGTTGCAGATGAGGCTGGGCCCCCCACCAGCGCGCCCACCTCGGCGATCCACCGGCCATCCGCCTCGCGCTCGATTTCCACGGTCAGCGTCACACCCGCAGTCTAGCGCCGGAGCGTTCATCCGGTTTCGAGCGTCGACGCGTCCCTAACCCACCGTGGCGGCTCGACGGGTTTGCGCCCACATGTTCACGGCGTCAACGAGCTTCCGCGCGTCGATGGGCTTCGCGAAGTGGTCTTGGTAACCGGCACGCAACGCACGCTCCGCATCGACGTCGCGAGCATACGCAGTAAGCGCGATCGCCGGCACGTCGGCATCGGTGTCGCGCGAACGGATGCTCCGGATGAACGTGTAGCCGTCCATTCCCGGCATACCGATGTCGCTCACGATGATGTCGAAGGGGCCGGATGCCTCGAGGGCCTCGTGGGCGCTCTTCGCGGCGGTCACCTTGGCGCCGACGCTGCGTAGCGCCTCGGCCAGGACTTCGAGGGAATCCGAATCGTCATCGACGACGAGAACCCGGAGGTCGTGAAGGAGATCTGATCGCATGGGGAACGTGCTACCCACCCCCTCTTCTCCTGCCCCGTCTCCAGGTACTTCCCCGTAGGCGAGGCCCGAGTCGAGCGCGCGGATGGGTAGCGTTATGGTGAAGATCGCGCCCCGGCCTTCGCCTTCGCTCGAGGCCTCCACGGAGCCGCCGTGCGCTTCGACGAGGTGACGAACGATCGCTAGCCCGAGGCCAAGGCCGCCATGCCGGCGAGTAGTCGAGCTGTCGATTTGCCGGAAGCGCTCGAAGACGAACGGTAGATGCTCAGGACGGATGCCGGCGCCTGTGTCCTGAACACGGATGCTGATCCCCGACGGGCCGCGCTCACCCGTGACCGTGATCCGACCGTCACGCGGCGTGTACCGTACGGCATTCGTCAGCAAGTTCCAGATCACCTGCTGGAGGCGGTCGGGGTCGCCGGCGTTGGCGCCGATGTTGGGATCCAGGTCTACGAGGAGACGCACCCCCCTCGCCTCCGCTGCCGGGCGCACGACGTCGGCCGCCGTGTGGATGACCGCCGAAATCTCGGTGCGTCGCAACATAAGCCGAAGCTTGCCGCTGATGATCCTCGACATGTCGAGGAGGTCGCCGACGAGCCGCTCTTGCGCGCGTGCGTTCCGCTCGATCACTTGCAGGCCCCGGACAAGCTTCGCCTCGTCGCGTAGCACGCTACCGTTGCTCATCAGGATCGTCGCCCATCCGAGCATGGCGTTTAGCGGCGTACGTAGCTCGTGGCTCATCGTCGCGAGAAAGTCATCCTTCGCTTGGCTCGCTTGCTCCAGCTCGCGGCGCGCGCTCACACTCTCGGTGACGTCGAGATCGAACGTCATGACGCCATCGATCGCGCCGGAAGCGTTACGCAGCGGCAGATAGACCGAATCCCAATATTTCTCGACTCTGCGGCCATCGATTTCGAGCCACACGAGCGCGGCGTGCTGCTCGAACGGCTCTCCGGTCTCGTACACATGGCGCAGCCGCCCATAGTACGGCTGGTCGCGAAACTCCGGGATTGCGACGAGAAGAGGCTTTCCCTGGAGGTCTCGTCCGCCAAGGGTCTTCGTGGTGCTCGGATGGACAAATTCCAGGACGAGATCCGGACCACGCAGGAGATTGACGATCGCAGGAACCTGCTGGAGGAGTTTCAGAAGGCGAGCGCGTTCCTCCTCGGCGCCGGTGCGCGCAAGCTGCTCTCGCACAAGAGCGTGTTCGCGTTCCTCCGCCTCGCGTCGGCTCGTGAGATCGCGCGTCACCTTCGCGAAACCGATGAGCTCTCCCTTCGCATCGCGCAGCGCGGTGATGACGACGTTTGCCCAGAAACGGGTGCCGTCCTTGCGCACACGCCAGCTCTCGTCCTCGAAGCGCCCGTCACGGCGAAGAATCTCGAGGATGCGATCGGGCTTTCCCGCTTCGCGATCCTCGGGCGTATAGAAGGCCGAGAAGTGCCTACCGATAATCTCCTCCGCGTCGTACCCCTTGGTCCTCTTTGCACCTGGATTCCACGTCGCGACGTGCCCCGTCGGATCGAGCATGAAGATTGCGTAGTCGGTGACCGCATCGACCAGGTGATGGAAGCGCGCCTCCGAGGCGAGAAGCCGCTCTCGTGCGGCATGTCGCTGCTCTGACGCCGATTCGCGCAGCGCCTTCTCGACCTCGCGGCGCTGTTTCAGCTCGAGCTCGAGCGCGCGCACGCGGTCTTGCAGTCGACTGATCTCAACGTCCGCTTCTGGCGGCATCGAGATATTGGCGACGCTCTCCGCGGGAAGAACGTGGCTATGCGCGCGGCACACGTCGACGAAGCTCGCCCCGTCGCCCCCCTTGTAGAAGTTGGCCATGACGTACGCGCACAGGAGGGAGAAAGAGTGAGCGCGCCCCGCCTCGTTCCATAGCTCTTCGAGCGCTATTGCCGACGTTTGCTCGCCATCGCGCCAGAGGAGATCCACCATCTCACCGTATGCGCGGACACGAGCCCCCTGTCGGCCGCCGGTTGCGCGCGCTAGCGCGTCATCAAGCACGCGGAAGAAGCGCGCCCGATCGGGCCGCCCCTCGACCATGAACCGCGCGAGCATCTCGCGGGCGTCGAAGAGGAGCAATTGCCCTTCCGCGACTGCGCGATCCACGTGCCGATCTTGGAGGACACGGACGAACCCCTCGCGATGCTCCGGCGTGGCGATGACGATGAGTCGATCGCCCGCGTCCAGCCCGGCGCCGAGAAAGCGGCCGACCGCGTCGAACAGGAACCCCTCGTCCTCGTAGAAGTGCACGAGGTGATGGCCGTCAGCCGGAGCCGACAGCAGGGGCGCGGCGTCACCGCGTCCGACGCGCTGGAACGGGACGACATTCGCCATTTGCGTTGTGGTTTCCGAAGGGAAGTGAGCCTGAGCCAGCTTTTGACGAATACCGGTGGCCGTCAAGGAGCGTTTCGGTAGAGGCCGGCGAGCCGCCAATAGCTGGCTGAGCCGCACGGCGTTCAACACCCGTCTGGGGCTGCCGCACGCCGGCGTGGAGGTTGAAGCCCTGCGTACCAGGGGACGCCCTCGAGATTCCGAAGTGTTGCCGCAGCTTGACCCGCGTCCCCGACAGCCTTGCAGGTTGCCCGCGGACACCGCGCCGGGAACCACGTGAAGCGAACGAGCCTGGTCTCGGACCTGGAGCCCTGAGCCGCGAGGTTCCGCCGCGCGACTGCGAGCCTGGCTTGCGTGGTCGCGTACGACGAAATCGGGTTCGCGAAGGAAGAAATCGTGCGCACGAGCGAGGACGACGGACCATCGAAGAAAGCAATCGGGGCAACCGGCGTCGCGGGCCCCTGAGCGAACTTCGCGCATGGCCCAGCGAGGCTCGCGCGCACGGTGACGAGCTTCGCTCGGGCGTCATCGAGCTTCGCTCATGAGCCAGCGAGCTTCGCGATCGCGCCCGCTATCGAAGATGACTCGTCCGCGAAGGAAGAGGTCGCGCGCACGAGCGAAGATGACCGACCATCGAAGAAAGCAATCGGGCCCTCTAGCGTAGCGGGCCCCCGAGCGAACCTCGCGCACGGTCCAGGGAGGCTCGCGCACACGGTGACGAGCTTCGCTCGGGCGTCATCGAGCTTCGCTCACAAGCGAGCGAGCTTCGCGATCGCGCCCGCCATCGAAGATGACGCGTCTGCGAGGGAAGAAGTCGCGCGCACGAGCGAAGACGACGGACCATCGAAGAAAGCGATCGGGGCAACCGGCGTCGCGGCCCCGTGAGCGAACTTCGCGCATGGCCCAGCGAGGCTCGCGCGCACGGTGACGACCTTCGCCCGGGCGTCATCGAGCTTCGCTCATGAGCCAGCGAGCTTCGCGATCACGCTCGTTCGATCGCATGCTCACCGCGTTCCGTGCTCAGATGCGCGCGGAAAGGACCCGCGCCTGCTGCCCTCCGTCCTCTGGCCCCTGCTGGCGGCGCTCTTCCTGCTCGCCGCCGTCGTCGGCACCGATCGGCTCGGCCGGCCGCTCACCGACGACGAGAAGAAGCGCTTCGGCGCCCTGCTTCGCGAGCACGACTACCCGGGTGCGCGGCTCGTCGCGCTGCGGTTCGCGTACAAGCTGACCCGCAGCGTTCCACGAGCCCAGGATCTCATGGGGCGCGCCGACCTGCGGCTCGTTCGCTCCGGGTGGGACCCGCGCGAGGTAGCGCTCGTGAAGCGCCTCTGCCGCCTGGTCTGGAGCGAGTGGACGCACGCGGCCGAGGAGAGCGATACGGCGCGAAAGGCCGAGGAGGGGTTCGTCCGTGAGCTCCAAATCACCGAGGGCCTGACAGTGGTCCCGCCCGTGCGGCCGAAGGCGGCCGATGCACCGGGGGCGACGCGGGCGCCCGAGTGGGCCGTGCCCCCGCACGAGCACCACGTCACGGCCCTCGAAGTGGCTCACGAGTCGCGCACGAAGGCCTCGGCGAAGATCGAGAAGCTGCGGGCGATCTTCGAGAAGGCCGGCGACGAGATGAATCTCCTCTGGCTGAAGCTCGAGCTCGAGGGGGTCTCCGATCTGCAGCAGATGGCCACGGCGAGCGGGCGCGACGTCGCCGATTTCTACGCCGCCGCCAAGCGGCGCAAGCGGGCCGTGCAGCGCTTGCTCGCGAACGACCGGGGCGTAGACTCCATCGAAGAGGAACCGTAGATGCCTCCGCGCACCCCCGAAGCCTTGTGGCTGCAGCTGGTCGACGAGGCCGGCGAGGCCCTCGTGGAGCGGGCCGCCGCCGTGAGCGTCGCGGAGGCCGAAAAAGACTTGGCGGCCGCGGGCTTCGACGTGGCGGCCGAGCGCGTGCGGGCCGTGGCTCGCATCGCGGCGCTCGAGTCGCCTGGCCGCGGGTAGGAACGCTAGCGGCCGCGCCTCTCGGCCACGACGTCGCGGAGGGCCTTGTTCACGGCCTTCCCGCTGCCGAAGTACGCCCAGAGGTCCGGGTCGGTGCGAACAAGGTCACCAGCCCGACCGTCCAGGCGCGCAGCTCGTCGCGTCGCGAGTCGTGTGGCCACGAAGAAAAAAACGCCATCGTCTGACGATTTCTTGGTCGCGGGCGGCGAATCGCGGATCGGCGCCGGACTGTCTCTTTAGAGGGAGGCAAACAAAGGCACGCGCCGCCCGGAGCATGGTGCTCCGGGCGGTTCGCCCTACCGGCGAGGTGCGCCCTCCGAGAGAGGAGAACAGAAAGTCATGTCGACCATCACGTCATCGAAGAGCAAGGCGACCGCCTTGGCGAACGTGCAGGCGCTCATTGCCGGCACGCAGAAGCACTTCCCGAACGGGCAGTTCACGCTCGGGAACACCGCGTACACGACGGCGAGCCTCGTCCAGACCCTCCAGGGTCTGGCCGATGCCCTCACCGCCATGAGCGCGGCGCACGCGAGCGTCAAGGACGGTGGTGCTGCGCTTCGCACGGCGGAGACGAAGGTGGGCCCGATCATCCGGGCCTACACGGGTTTCCTTCGTGCGACGTTCAGCAACGCGACGGCGCAGCTCGGTGACTTCGGCTTGCAGGCCCCCAAGGTCCGCCAGCCGCTGCCCACCGAGAAGCGCGCCGCCGCGTTGGCGAAGTCGAAGGCCACGCGCACCGCGCGTGGGACGACGAGCAAGAAGCAGAAGCTCGCCGTCAAGGGCAACGTGACCGGCGTCACCGTGACGCCGATCACGACTCCCGCTCCCGCGTCGCCGCCCGCCACGCCGGCGGGGCCTGCTCCGGTCGCGACCGCCTCGGTCGCTACACCGAAGTAGGGACAGCACCCGGGGGGTGTCCTTCTCGTCCGCACGAGCGATCGTGCGGCCGGGCGGGGCACCCCCCGGTTTTTTTGTCTTCGCGCCTTCGCCGTCGCTACTTGGGGCCCCGCTGCGGCGGCGCGACCTCGCGACTCGGGAGCGGCTCGCTCGGCGCGACAGGTGGGGGAGGCGCGGGGGCCGGCGCGGTCGCGGTCGGGGCTTCGATGGGCTTGTCGGGCGGCTTCGGACGGTGGGCCGCCGCGTAGAAGATCCCGCCCGCCGTGGCCGCGGCAACAAGGGCCGCGGTCAGCCAGACGACCTTGCGGGACGCGGGAGATCGGATCGGGCATCCTGGGCCTTGCTTCGTGACGGCCGCGTCCGAGGTGCCCACACAACCGGACACGGGAGAGTCGAGCACGATCATCTCCTATCGTCGCACGAGTCACTGCCCGACCTCCCCCACGCGATTACCGGCCACTGGGGCGCGGGCCATTTTGGCAGCGGTGCGGCGCTTTGACGTGGTAGCCCGGCACGAATACAATGCTATTCGTGCCCACGACGATCCACATTCCCGGCCCGCTGCTCGAGCGTGTGGACACCCGCGCGAAGACGCTGGGCATCAGCCGGAATCGACTGATCCGGGAAGCGTTGGAAGAGAAGATCGGTGCGCGCGACCAATGGGCTCCGGAGCTCGCGCACATGCTGGCGCGACCCCTCTCGTCCGCCGCGGGCAAGGAGCTCGAGGACAGCCTCGCCATCGTGCGCAGGCGTCGCTCGTCTCGCAAGGGCCCGCCGAAGCTTTGAGATACGTCCTCGACACGACCGTCGCGTCGGCTCTGATGCGCGCGGAGGCGGGACCGTCGTCGCGCCTTCTGCAGGAGCGCCCCTCGGACGTGCTCTTGCCGCAGCCCGCCGTTGCCGAGATTCGGTACGGCCTCGCTCGGTTGCCGAGCTCCGGGCGAAAGAGAGAGCTGGAGCGCCGCCTCGCCACCCTGCTCGCGGCTCTGGCGCGAGCCGAATGGAGTGACGAAGTGAGTCGATCCTTCGGCAACCTCAAAGCAGAGCTCGAACGGCGCGGCGAGCGCGTGGACGATTTCGATCTCGCCATCGCGGCTCACGCCATCGTCCACGACGCCGCGGTCGTGACTCGAAACACGCGCCATTTCGTCCGAATCCGGTCGCTTCGCGTGGAGGACTGGACGTAGCCGGCACCGCCGACGAGTGCCGGCTCTGGGCGAGAAAGTCGTGCATGCGGGGGGCAGGTCCCGTGGGCCGCGCCTTCTGTTCGTCAGCCGCCCGCCGGCGCGTCCGAAGTCCCGAGGCCTCCGTCGCCGCATACCGAATACCCGCCGCCGCCGCAAAAGTCGCTCCCCATGCACGTGCCGCACGGGATGACGTTGCCGCATCCGTCGGAGTTGAACCCGCATGTGAAGCCCTGCTGCGCGCACGTCTTGGGTGCGCAGGAGCCGGAAGGCGTAGCGTCCACAGAGCTCCCCGCGTCAGCTTCGACATCGGCATCCGAGGCGTCCTGAACTGTGACCGAGGCGTCGAAGCTGCACGTGGGAAAGCAGCTCCACACCCCGCCCTGGCATAGCAATTGTCGGCGCCGCACGGGTTGGGCTGGTTGGCGTAACCGCAATACGCTCCCGCGGTGCAGACGCTGCCGGTCTCGGGCAAATCCGCGGGGCACGGGTTCTGCCAGGTCCCATCCAGGCATTGAGGCTGGCAGTTGGCCGCGCTGATCGCGCACCCAGCGATGTGCCCATGCAGAGCTGCGGCTCCGTCAGCGAGCAGCTGCCGCCAAGCCTGCAACTCAGACCGCCGTTGCCAGCGTCGGCGGCGGCGCCGGCTTCTGCGGTCGCTTCGGTTGGGCTCGTGGGGACCGGGGTCGTTCGGACCGGGCTTCCGCAGCCGCCCGCGGCCGCGCAGGTAACGGACGGCGGGAGAGTCCCTTGAGGCTGGTCACTGCTCCCCGAGGTGCAGGCACCAACGACGATCGCGAGCACAGCGATGGGGACCCCCGTCCGCGACATGACCAACATGTAGCACTCGCGCCCGCTACTCGGCGCCGACGTCCGTGGCCGCGTCGGTGCTGGCTTCCACCGTGGCGTCCACGGTGAGGCCAGAAGGAAAGGGACAGCCCTGACACGTGCCGCTGACGCAGCACGCATCTCCGCTGGTTCCCGAAGCGCCGACGACGCCGCGCGGTCCCATGGGCGCAGTAGGCGCGGGAGGCACTACGATGGCGCGCATGCCTGACGACCTTCGTATCCCTGCGACCGGCGGCCTCGAGCTCGGCGCCTGGTTCTTCCGCGGCCGCGAGGGGCGTGGCCCCTGCGTCGTCATGGCGCACGGCTTCGCCGGGACGCGGCGCACGGGCCTCGCGCCCTTCGCGCAGCGCTTTCAGTCCGCGGGGCTGCACGTGCTCGCCTTCGACTACCGCTACTTCGGAGACAGCGGCGGCGAGCCGCGGCAGCTCATCGCCCCGAAGGCCCAGTTCGAAGACTGGGTCAGCGCCCTTGCCTACGCGCGCGGACGGGACGACGTCGACCCCGATCGAGTGGCCCTCTGGGGCGTCTCCTACAGCGGCGGGCAGGTCGTCGTCGTGGGCGCACGAGACGGCCGCGTCGCCGCGATCTCCTCGCTGGTACCGATGATGGACGCCCAGGCGGTGGCCCGCGATCTCGTCAAGCGGGAGGGCGCCTGGTGGGTGGTGAAAGGGCTCGCGCGAGGGGTGGTCGATGCGATCCGGGGAGCGCTCGGGATGCGGCCGATTCTCGTGCCCGTCGTGGGGCCTCCGGGTGCGAGCGCAGCCCTGACGATGCCGGGCGTCGAGGCGTCGTACCTCGGGATTGCAGGCCCCGATTGGGTCAACGCGGTTTGCGCGCGCGTCGCCGTGACGGGGGCCACGTTTCGTCCCGTGACCGACGTCGCTGACGTGCGCTGCCCCCTCCTCGTGCAGATCGGCGATCGCGACGTGGTCGTCCCCAACGATGCCGCCGAACGCGCCGGCTCACTCGCGGGCGAGCGGGCGACCGTCCGGCACTACCCGCTCGACCACTTCGATGTCTTCCAGGGTCCTGGCTTCGAGCAGGTGGTGGCCGACGAGGTGGACTTCTTCAAGAGGCATCTGTCGTCGGGCGCGTCACCCTCAGCGTGACGCCCTAGCCGCCTTCGCCGGCGTCAGGAGCCGACTCCGCACCAGCGTCGTCCGCGTCGTCGGGTGCATCCGTCGCCCCTTGCGCATCCCCCGCATCGCCCGCGTCGCCGGCGTCGCCCCTGCCGCCGTCCCCGGCATCGCCCGCGTCGGCCGGGCTGCCGAAGGAAATGGCGCCCCCATCGCCCAGGATCCCGCACGCCATGACCTCGCTCAAGACCAGGACGCACGACAGCCCCACGGCGCATTCGGCCGACGTCGCGCAAAGCTGGAAGCCGGACGGGCACGGAGCGAACCCACACGCCGACGACGTCGTGCTCAGGTCGACGCAGCAGGCCTGCCCTCCCGTGCAGTCCGAAGCACTCAGGCACAGGATCGAGAACCCTGAGTCCTCGCCCGCGCCGCCGTCCTCCTGCGCGGGCGGGACGTACGGTGCAGCGCCCGGTCCGCACACGGGAGAGGCGCTGACCGCGGAGGTCGGCGCCGTGTTCGCCGGCAGCTCCTGCACTCGACCGCACACGCCGGTGCCGACGAGGTCCTCGCACGACTCGTTCCGGATGCAGTCGCTGTCCGCGATGTCGATCTCCGGGTACGTGGTCGTGCAATAGGGCGAGTACGTGCACTCGATCGTGGTGGGGCTGAAGCCGGGGCAGCACTCGGCCAGGTGAGCGACCGCGTTCTCGCAGTCGAACTCGTCCTGACGGATGCCGCAGGCGAGCAACACGCCGACGAACAGCGACAGTGTGAACCCGCGGCCACAGCGAAATGGTTTCTTTGTCAGCATGATCGAAGACGCGACGCGGAAATGGAGACGTCGCCGGCGCGAGATGGCGGCGAAGAGCAGCTTGCGTGCCGCAGCCGTGCTGCGCGGCACCGTCATTGCTCATTGAGTCGCACCGATGCGTCCTGGTTACGTCATGAAGGGTGCGAGCGCCCTCGTGATCCCGGCCCTCCTCGGGCCGGTCACGGCGTACGCGCAGGAGGCCCCGCCCGACGAGCCTCCGGTCGTGACTTCCGCGCCGGTCTCGCCATCGGACATGCCCCCGCCAGAGCAACCACCGGAGCCGCCACCAGACAAGGCGCACACGTTTCTCTCGCTCGAAGGCGGCTATGCGTTCCAGAGCCTCTATGGGGTGCCCATGACGGGCGCCGACGTCTCGGCGGCGGTCGGGGCTCGATGGAGCGACTTCGCCGTCGGCGGCATCCTCGAAGCGTCGCCGGCGGCGACCCAGGATGGACTTCAGACCTTCGGCATGACCCTGGGCGCGCTCTTCGAAGGTCGCGCGGACCACTTCCGGGCCGGCGGAGGGCTTCGCGTGGGCGCGTTCAACGTGAGTCGCATCACGACGACCGGCGGCCTCTTCAGCCTCAGCGCGGGCGCGTTCGCGCGGGCCTCGTACGACGTCGTCGATCTCGACGACGCGCACACGCAGGCGATCTTCTTCATCGTCAAGGGCAGCATCGACACCGTGGGTGCCGCCCTCTTCGGCGTGAACGGCGGGCTCGGCGTGCGCTTCTGATCGCTCGAACGCGTTGCCAAGCATGGCTCGCGCGTGGCAATGAAGGCCATGAGCCGCATCCACCGCACCCTCCCGCCCAAGGGCACGCGCATCGGCATCGCCTTCTCGGGCGGCCTCGACACGCGCTGCGCGGTGGCGTGGATGTCGCGCCAAGGCCTCGAGGTCTACGCCTACACGGCCGACCTCGCGCAGCCGGACGAGAAGAACGTGGCCGACATCCCGCCGGTGGCGACCGGGCACGGGGCGCGGGCCGCGCGCCTCGTCGACTGCCGCGAGGCGCTCGTGCGCGAAGGGGTCATCGCCGCACAGTGCGGGGCGTTTCACCTGTCGTCGGGGGGCAAGAAGTACTTCAACACGACGCCGCTCGGCCGCGCCGTGACGACGACGGCGATCATCCGCGCGATGCGCGAAGACGGCGTCCACATCTTCTCGGACGGGAGCACGCACAAGGGGAACGACATCCAGCGTTTCTTCCGGTACGGCGTCCTCGTCAACCCGTCGCTCGAGATCTACAAGCCCTGGCTCGATCGCGCGTTCGTCGACGCGTTCGGCGGGCGCAAGGAGATGAGCGAGTACCTGGCGTCCGTGAAGCTGCCGTACACGATGGCGACCGAGAAGGCGTACTCGACCGACGCCAACGTGCTCGGCGCAACGCACGAGGCGAAGGACCTCGAGCGGCTGGACCGCAGCATGCGCATCGTCGACCCCATCATGGGCGTCGCCCACTGGCAACGCGACGTGAAGGTGGAGCCCGAGGAGATCACGGTGGAGCTGGCGCGCGGGGTGCCCGTCACCCTGAACGGCGAGCGCTTCGCGTCCACCTTCGAGTGCTTCCGCGCCATGAACGCGGCCGGCGGCCGGCACGGCCTGGGGATGAGCGACCAGATCGAGAACCGCGTCATCGACGCGAAGAGCCGCGGGGTCTACGAGGCGCCGGGGCTGGCGCTGCTTCACGCGACCTACGAGCGGCTGCTGTCCGCGGTCCACAACGAGAACACGACCGATCTCTACGCCACGCTCGGCCGCCGCCTCGGGCGCCTGCTCTACGAGGGACGATGGTTCGACCCCGAGGCGCTCATGCTGAAGGAGGCGCTCACGCGATGGGTGGCGCCCGCCGTGACGGGCACGGTCACCTTCGAGCTCCGCCGCGGCGACGACTACACGATCCTCGAACACGAGGGCGGATCGAAGCGCCTACGAGCCGGACAAGCTGTCGATGGAGCGGACGGCCAGCGCGTTCAGCCCCGAGGATCGCGTCGGCGCCCTCGAGATGCAATCGCTCGGCGTGCTCGACAACCGCGAGCTGCTCCTTTACTTCGCGAAGGCCGTCGGGCCGGGCAGCATGGCCGGCGACCTGCTCCTCGGCGACGCCGACGACGAGACGACGAAATAGGCGTCAGTCCCTCCGTACGAGGGTCCCGACGCCTCGGTCGGTGAAGAGCTCGGCGATGACGGAGTGCGGCGTCCGCCCGTCCAGGATGTGCACGCTGGCGACGCCGCCTTCGATCGCCCGGAGCACGCTCTTCGCCTTGGCGACCATGCCGCCCCGGATCGTCCCGTCGGCGATCTTTCGCTTCATCTCGCTCGCGGTGATCTCGCTGACGAGCTCTCCGTTCTCGAGGATGCCCGCGACGTCGGTCAGGTAGATGAGCTTCTCGGCCTTGAGGGCGATCGCGATCTCGGCCGCCGCGGAGTCGGCGTTGATGTTGTACCCCTCGCCGTCCTCCCCGAGGCCCACCGGCGAGACGACGGGTACGTACTTCTTGTCGAGGAGAACCTCGAGGAGCGCATGGTTCACGTGCGTGACCTCGCCCACCATGCCGAGGTCTCTTCCGCCCTCGCCCACGAGCTTGCGCGCCCGGAGGAGGCCCGCATCCTTGCCCGAGACTCCGACCGCGTTCGAGCTCGACTGGTTGAGGAGCGACACGAGCTCGGTGTTGATCTTCCCCGTGAGGACCATCTCCACGACCTTCACGTCTTCGCGACCGGTGACACGAACGCCGTCGACGAACTCGCTCTTGCCGTGGCCGAGCATCTCCATGGTTTGCGTGATCTCCGGGCCGCCGCCGTGAACGACGATGGGCAAGAGCCCGGCGCTCCGGAGGAGGTTGATGTCGTTGGCGAAGCTCGCCTTGAGCGAGTCCTTCACCATCGCCGCTCCGCCGTACTTGACCACCGTACGCTGGTTGGTGAAGCGCGAGATGTAGCTCAGGGCCTCGACGAGCAGCGCCCGCTTGAAACCGGGGCTGTAGTTCGTCAGCCGGTCGTCCCGCGAGACCGTGCCGTCCGGCGTCGCGTGCGTGAGGCTCGTGTAGTCCGCGTTGATCTTCACGTAGTCGTAGCTGAGGTCGCAGCCCCAGGCCGTGGCGTGGGCGCTCCCCTCGGCGAGGCGGACCTCGATGAGGACGTGCGGCTCGCGCATGCGGGCCCGGAGGGCCATCGGATCGACGCGCACGGGCTCCCGGTCCGAGTAGACGCAGGTCCCCTGCACGTGCACCGTCGCCCACTCCGGGTCGATGGGCCACTTGCGCGATCCGACGCGCGACCCGACCGCCGCGAGCACCCGGCCCCAGTTGGGATCGGCTCCGAAGATGGCGGCCTTGACCAGGTTCGACCCGGCCACCATGCGGGCGAGCTCGCGGGCCATCTCGACGTCGGGCGCACCGCTGAGCCGCACCTCGACGAACTTCGTCGCGCCTTCGCCGTCCTCGGCCATCTGCCGGGAGAGGTCGACGCACACGGCCTCGAGCGCCTCGGCCAGAGCGGCGTGCGCGGGCGTGCCCTCTTCGATGACCGCGTTGCCCGCGAGGCCGTTGGCCATCGCGAAGACGCTGTCGTTGGTGCTCATGTCGCCGTCGATGTTGACCATGTCGAAGCTGGTCTTCATCGCGCGGGCGAGCGCGGACTGTAAGGCGCCCGGCGTGACCGCGGCGTCGGTCGTGATGAACACGAGCATCGTCGCGAGCTCGGGCGCCATCATCCCGGCGCCCTTCCCGAACGCGGCGATGGTCGCCTCGACGGCGCCGACGCGCAGCGGCCTGCCCGCGAGCTTGACCCGCGTGTCGGTCGTCATCACCGCTTCCGCGGCGAGCTCGATCGCCGCGCCGCGGGAGGCCGCGAGGTCCTTTGCGGCGGCGACGAGCTTCGTCATGGGGAGCCGCACGCCGATGACCCCCGTGGAGCCGGAGATCACGCTGGTCGCGTCGACGCCGAGCGCGGTGGCCACGGCGGCGCACACTTCACGCGCGTCGCGCAAGCCGGCCCCTCCGGTGAGCGCGTTCGCGTTGCCGCTGTTGGCGACGATCGCGCGGAGATTCGTCGACGGGAGGAGCGCCTGGGCGTCGCGCACCGGGGCCGCGCGGGCCGCGTTCACGGTGAAGCACCCGGCGGCCACGCACGGGACTTCGCTGAAGACGAGCGCTAGATCCTTGCGCGCCGTCTTTATTCCGCAGTTGATTCCTGCATACGTGAAACCCCGCGGCGTCCTCACACGAAAGCCCTCCTCATGGCGACACGGGCGAGAGGCCGTCGAGCCCCGCGCGCTCGTCCAGGTCGTTCATCAAGTTCAGGTTCTGAAGGGCTTGCCCGGCGGCGCCCTTGAGCAGGTTGTCGATGGCGCCGACCGCGATGACGACGTCATCGTCCGCGGTGGCACCCACGTGGCAGAGGTTCGTGCCGACGACGCGCTTGAGCGTCACCTCGGCGGGAGCCATCGCGCGCACGAACGGCGTCTTCGCGTACGCCTCGGCGAGGCATGCGGCGACGCGTTCGGCCGTCGCCCCCGGGCGCGGCCGCGCGTAGCAGGTGGCGAAGAGGCCTCGCTTGATGGGGAGGTAGTGCGCCGTGAACGTCAGCGTGACCCGACCGCCCGATCGCGCGAGCCGCGCCAGCGCGCGTACAATCTCCGGCGAGTGCTGGTGCGCGAGGAGCTTGTAGGCGCGCACGTCGTCGGCGTACTCGGCGAAGGAGAAGGCCTCGCCGCTCTGCTTGCCGGCTCCGGTGACGCCGCTCTTCGCGTCGACGACGATGCCGGCCTCCTCGACGAACCCCTCGCGGACGAGCGGCGCGATGGCGAGGAGGGCCGCGGTCGGATAGCAGCCGGGGTTGGACACGATGGCGCCGGCAGCCGCCGCGGGGGCGCCGAAGAGCTCCGGCAGCCCGTAGTGGGCGCGGGCGAGCGACGCGGGGGCGGTGTGCTCGAGGCCGTACCAGCGCGGGTACGCGTCCGCGTCGAGGCGGAACGCGCCCGAGAGGTCGACGACCTGCTTGCCGCGCTCAGCGAAGGCGGGTGCGAGGCACATCGAGATGTCCGCCGCCGTCGCCAGCATCACGGCGTCGCAGGCGTCGCTTTGATCCAGGGCGGCGCCGTTGGGGACGTACCGAAGCTTGTCGTCGACGCGCACGCCGAGGTGCGGTGCGAGTGGCTGGCCCGCGAGCTTGTCGCTCGTCGCGAACGCCAGCGTCAGCCCGGGGTGCCCGGCGACGAGCCGGGCCGCCACGCTGCCGGAATATCCGGAGGCGCCGACGATGCCGACCCGCACCTTGCTCATCCAGCGCCGCGATCTAGCGCAGATCGTCCGGCGACGCAGCGGTCAACGGTGGGGGCCGCCGCCGGGCGGCGGCGAGGGCGCTACGGCGGAAGCGGCCGGCTCGGGCGCGGCGGAGCTCGGCTTTGACTTGGAAGGCATCCAGACCCACGCCGCGCCAGCGGCGACGAAGAGCGCCACGCCGAGCGCGGTGAGCCACGCGGGGGTCGCCGGCTCGTCGTCCGGGGGGCTTTTGCCGTGCGAAGGCGCATCGCTCATGGGCGCGTCTGTCTTCACCGCTGGCACGGCGTCCTGTCAAGCCAAGACACGGACGGGTAGGTCCGAAGGCGACCCCCACAGGTCGTCGGCCGGCCTAGGTGAAAGACATGCTCTGCGCGGGACCGGCGCTTGCACTGCCAAGCGCTATGCTTGGCCTCGTGAAGCGCGCGTCTCTGCCCTGCTTCTGTCTTCTGGCGGGCAGCCTGCTCGGCAGCGCTGGGATCGCCCGGCCTGCGCTCGCCCAGTCCGCCCCGGTGCAGCCCCTTCCCACCCTTCCGGGCGGCGCGGGCCAAGGACCCGCCGCCGTTGCGCCCGCCCCGGCCGCTCCAACCGGCCCGACCGCGCAGCAGCTCTACGAGCATGTCCGACGGGGAATCGTGGCCATCGAGCACGGCGGCGTCCCGATGGCGATCGGCACGGTGCTGGGCGGCGACGGTCGCATCCTGACCGCCCTGTCGGGGCTCGGCGGCGCCGACGGAGCAGAAGTTCGCTACGCGGACGGAACCACCGTTCACACCAAGGTCGGCGTGAGCGACAGGGCGCTCGACCTGGCCTTGCTCGTTCCCCAATCCGGCCGTTGGACCGACGGCCTCGGCGCCAGCGACGCCGACCCCCGGGGCGCCGATCTTCGCGCCATGCTGCCGGGAAGAGGGGCTCACCTCGGTCCCGCGCCGGCCGGCGTGAAGGGGCAGGTTGACGCGCACGCGAAGACGGGTGAGCCGCTCTCTCACCTGCTCGACGTCGACGTGAGGGGGCCGGCGATCGCGGGGGCTCCGCTGCTCGACTCCGCGGGGAGCGTGGTCGCGGTGTTGGTCCACGCCTGCAAGGGCCCGGCGCCGGAAGCGCTGCCCGAGGGGCCCGGCCGGCCCGCCCGTGCCGTGCTGCCTTTGCAGGCATGCCGGTCGGTCATTCTCGGGGCTCCTGTCTCCGCGGTGCGCTCTTTCCTGTCGCACGCGGGCGGGCCAGAAGCCACGCCCACCGCTCCGTGGCTCGGCATCCGCGCCGAAGCCCAGGGGTCCGGGAACGTGCGCGGGGTGCGCGTCGTGGCCGTCGCGCCGTCGAGTCCCGCGGAAAAGGCCGACCTGCGGTCCGGCGACGTGATCGTCGCGGCCGACGGTCAGCCGATCGACAGCCCGGAGCGGCTGTCGCAGACGATAGGCAGGCACTCGGCCGGCGACAGCGTCAAGCTGCTCGTCTTCGGCGGGGGGACCTTTCGCGACCTCACCGTCGAGCTTCTCCCCTCACCCTGACGTGTTGACACCATCCGCGCGTCCTTGCGACGATCCGTCGTCGTGGGACCGCTCCGCATCGAGGTGGCCGGCGAAACCAACGTCGGCATGAAGCGCACCCACAACGAGGACAACTTCTCCATCATGGAGGAGAGCGGCCTCTACATCGTCGCCGACGGGATGGGGGGCCACGCGTCGGGCGAGATCGCGAGCAAGATGGCCGTCGACGCGATGCGCGAGTTCTTCGCCGCCACGGCGAACGATCCCGAGCGGACCTGGCCGTACAAGATGGACCGCTCGAAGGGCTACGAGGAGAACCGGCTCATCACGGGCATCAAGCTCGCCAACCTGCGCATCTTCGAGAGCGCCCAGCGCGATTCCCGGCAGCGCGGGATGGGGACCACGGTCGTCGCCCTCTTCGCCGTGGAAGACGGCGTCTACATCGCTCACGTGGGCGACTCGCGCGTCTACCGCATGCGCGAGGGCAAGCTCGAGCAGCTGACCGAGGACCACTCGCTCCTCAACGACTACATCAAGATGAAGCGCCTCACGCCCGAGGAGATCGCGAACTTCCCGCACAAGAACGTCATCGTCCGCGCGCTCGGGATGAAGGACACGGTCAAGGTCGACACGCGGCTCGAGCAGCCGCGCGCGGGCGACCTTTACCTCCTCTGCTCCGACGGCCTCTCGGGCCCCGTGCAGGATCCGACGACATGCTCGAGATCCTCCTCGGCGCCAACGACCTGAAGACCGCGGCGTCGCGGCTCATCGCGAAGGCGAACGAGAACGGCGGCCCCGACAACATCACCGTCGTCCTTGCGCGCTGGGTGTAGGGCGCTCCGGGGCGGGCAGAGCCCTATCGGATGTCGACGGGACCGAGCGCGAAGTAAGCGAGGACGACGAGGAGGAGCGTGACGAGCGGCGATGAGCACGTAGCTCATGCGGTGCTGCGTCGTGCTCCAGCCGTCGCGCGAAGAACTTGCCGCGCGAGCGCCTGCGAAGGCGACGCTGGACGCCCTGGACGAGCTCCGGCGCGTCGCCCGACATGGCACCGGTCCGAGAGCGAGCGCTTCGACGCAGATCGCGCACGGCCTGGCTCTCGCGATTCGTCGTCGTCCGGTTCGGTGCGGATCGGTCATGCGATCTTCTCTCCGAGCGCGCTCTCGACGAGCTCCTTGAGCTGCGCGCGCGCGCGATGGATGCGGCTCTTGACGGTCCCCTCGGGCAAGCCGGTGATGGCGCCGATCTCTTCGTAGCTCAGGTCTTCCACGTCGCGCAGCACCAGGCACTCGCGAAAGCTCGGCTCGAGCTCGAGGATGGCGTCGCTGCACGATGCGCTCGACCTGCTTGCCCGCGGCCATCTCGTCGGGTCGCTCGACGCGCGTCAGACTGGCTCCCTTGGCGTCGCCCAGCGGTACGTGCTCCTGGAGGGCATCGAGCTGCTCCTCCTGGCCTGCGTGACGGACCCGGAGGTATTTGCTGCGGTTTTTGCAGAGGTTGATGGCGATCCGGTAGATCCAGGTCGAGAGCTTCGACTCGCCCCGGAACGAGCCGATCGCCTTGAATACTTGCACGAAGACCTCCTGGGCGAGGTCCTCGGCCTCCGCGCGGTTGCCGATCATCCGGAGGACCAGCGCGAAGACCCGTCGCTCGTAAGCGCGGACGAGCGTCGTGAACGCCCGCTCGTCGCGGGCGACGAGTCGCTCGACGAGTCGGGCGTCGGTATCGTCGGGCAGCACCCCACCCCATGTTGCCTTATCCCAGCCGAGCGGCGCAAAGAGTTCCCCCGTGCGCGCCGTGGCGCGACCTGCGGGCCCCGCCGGCGTTGCGTTTGCGATGCGATTCCGTAGGCTGCGCGGCGCGTCTCCGGCGTCGTCTAATGGCAGGACAGCGGATTTTGGATCCGCTTATCGGGGTTCGAATCCCTGCGCCGGAACCCCGGCACCCCTTGTCTCGTCACGCATTCATGGAGCTTCGCCGCGAAAAGCGCCTGGGGTCTGACCCGTCCAGCGCTTGAACGCCCGCATGAAATTGGCAACGTTGGAGTAGCCGAGGCGCTGCGCCACGTCCTTCACCGACAGCCCGGGCGAACGCAGCAAGATGAGCGCGCGCGCGTGGCGCTCTTCATCCAGCACTGTCGAGTAGGACCCGCCTTCCTGTGCGAGGCGCCTTCTCAGGGTCCGCGATGACGTCCGGACGGACGCGGCGAGCTCTTCCAGGGAGCGAAGGCCGCCGCCGCTCCGGAGAACGAGCCGCCTTGCACGGTCGATGAAGGGCGAATTCGAGCGGATGGAACCAAGCAACCGCTCACACTGCTCGCGCGCGAGGCGAAGCGACGTGTCGTCGGCCGAAACGAGCGGCGCGTGCAAGAGCGACGCGTCGAACGCGAGCTTGTTGGCGGGCTGGCCGAAACGAACGCGCGGAGCGATTTGCCTGAAGCGGGCATAGTAGGGGGGCTCGGCGAACGTGACGTGCACGGTCGAGTCGGTCACCTCTCGGCCAAGTAAGGCGTTACCGGTTTGCCAGATGCCGACGAGCGCCGTGAGGAGAATGACGTCGCGTGCGCCGCCGAGGTCTGCGCACTCGTCGACGATCAGCGCCGCCGTGCGGCCCCGGACCTCCAGGTGCAGTCGTAGGGCGGTCGTACGCGTCGGGGCGTACCGGACCGCAAGCTCGAGCGCTTCACCCAGCGTCGCCGCGCTCATGACAGCAAAGCCGAGATATCCGTGCGCGGAGACGGCCATCTGGAGGCCCAGGTACATACCCAGCGCGGGCTCTCGGGTGAGGGCCCTCGCGTGCTCGGTGATCGAGATCACCGTCGGTATCGGGATGCTCGCGTTGGGATCCGACAAATCCTCGCGGCGAAGCCCCGAACCCTGCAATAAGTCCCGCTCGGCGACGCCCCAGCGCTTGTACAGCTCCAAGCTGTGGAGCACGTGACTGCCCGGGAGGCCAGGCGGGGTGACCTGCGGCGACATGACCCCCACAGCGTACCGCGGAGGGGACGCGCGTGGCCTGTAATGACAATTTTTTGGCCACTCCAGCGGCAGCCGCCCGAGTCAGGTTGTCCGGACGTTGACCTCTGTCCATGTGAGCAGGAGCCTTGGAGTCGGCCTGGGGATGGTCATGGTCAGCGCGGTGCTCGCCCACTGCGCCGCCAACGGCACGCCCTCCGCGTTGTCGAACGAACTCGACTCGAGCGCCGGCAATTCGTCCGGCGGCTACCAAGGCAGCAGTGGGGGCAGCTCGTCGGGCTCACAAGGGGCGTCCTCCTCGTCCTCCCCTCCCTCGGGAAGCTCGGGAGCGGCCGGCGACTCGAGCGATGAACAGGGGGATTCCGGCGCGGGCGCGGCCGATTGCGCGGCGAACAGCAACACGCAGACGACGTTCGTGAATCTCGGGGTGCAGGCGGGCTCTCCGCTGAGCCCGACCGAGAACGACCCGATCCCCTTCGCCGCCAACGACGCGGGTCCGGGGTCGCCCCTGACCCCCCCTGGCTGGCAATTTTACCTCATCAGCGGCTCGATGTGCCGGGACGGCTCGCCTGCGGGCTTCTTCGTCCACTACGGTACGGCACAGAAGCTCTTCATCTATCTAGAAGGGGGAGGGGCCTGCAGCAGTCCGACCTTCTGCAGCCACAATCCAGCCGCCATCGACAACGCGTTCAGCGGAGGGGCGGCTTCGCAAGGGCAGACGATCGGCGATTCGCTCGGCGCGGTGAACCAGAACTTCCAGGCACCGTACGTGCCGACGGCGGCCTCGGGGCTCACGGCCGCTTACAGCCCTGGAATCTTCGACTTCACCAACACCGCGAATCCGGTCAAGGACTGGAGCGGCGTGTACGTCCCCTACTGCACCGGGGATGTGCACTTCGGCACCGCCGACAACGTCACGATCCCGACGGACGGCGTGCTCCCGGCGCTGACCAACCAGCACTTCGTCGGCTACAGGAACCTGCAGAAGTTCATAGCGCGCATCGTGCCGACGTTCCCGAACGTCACCCAGGTGCTGCTTACCGGCGCCAGCGCCGGCGGATTCGGCGCGGGTCTCAATTTCGGCATGGTGCAGGACAGCTTCGGCAAGGTGCCCGTCGCGGTTCTTGTCGACTCGGGCCCGCCCTTTCGCACCGAGTACTTGCCCGCGTGCATCCAGCAGGAGTGGCGAGCGCTCTGGGGCTTCGATGCGGCGCTCCCGTCGGACTGCGCGGACTGCTTCAACTCGGACGGCAGCGGGCTCACCAACATCGTCGTCTACTGGCACCACAAGTACAAGAACGCCCGCGTGGGTCTCGTCTCCACCGTTCAAGACGAGGTCATGCGCCTCTTCTTCGCGTCCGGTGACAACAACTGCGCGAGCAACAACGCGACCGCGCTCTCTCTCTCTCCCTACCCGGCCGCGCAATACACGCAGGGCCTGCAGGACCTGGTCACGACGTACCAATGCACCGGCGCGCTGGCGACCTACTACATCGGCGGCACGAATTCGAACTTCCCCAACCCGACGTACCACCAGCACATCTTCCGCAGCGAGTTCTACACGGTCGACACGGACACAGGCTCGACCACGATGGCGCAGTGGACGGCGAATCTGCTCGCCGGCAACCTGCAGATCCTAGGGCCTTGAGAGAGCCCCAGCTACTTCGTTCGAGTCCGCCACCGGTCGCCCGGCCAGGTGTCGTCACCGAAGGCTCGAGGCGTTCTTCCAGTGCTGGTCTTCGGAGCTGAGGGAACCATTTCCAAAGAGGTATTTGACGATCAGGCCCGATTGAATGGCGAAAGGAGCGGTGTACCCCTGCTGCACGGCGGCCAGCATGCTCGCTTCGATTTCCTGTCGAGGATCGGCGTAGACCGCGCTGGTCGGCTGGGCTTCGTTGATGGCCTTGTTGATCTGCTGAAGACCAACCCACGGCGAGAGGGTGAAATTGTCGGTCAGGCGCCACGTCGCCGAAAGGCTACCGGAGAAGGCGCGATAGTCGACGTCCTCGAACAAGGCGGTTTCCCCGAGGGTGCCTGACACGTCGACGGGGGCGAAGTGCCAGTTCAGGAACACGTCGCAAAATTGGCGGCTGACGACCTGCTCGTCGACCCCCTCGACGTTCGTGACGTCGTAGTGCTGAAATTCGGGTCCGATCGCGCAGCGGAACCCGAAGTTTCGCTCGTTCGCGGTTTGCAGCGGGATGAGGTCGAACTCGAATCCGACCGATGCGTTCGCTCGAAGATCGTAGTTGGCTTGCGGGTTCTTCTCCCCAAAAAAAAGGAGCCCCAGGCTCCATCGCCTATCGTCCGTAAGAGACCACGAGATCACGTTGCCGGTGTTGCCTCCGATGAAGTGGATGCTCGCCGTTTCGTCGGTCCCGGGAACGGGTTGGCTCTCCCGGCTGTAGTTCGCGCCGATCCATTGCTGGACCCTCCACTCGGGCTCGGAATAGTTGAAGAAGAGCGCGGCGTTTCCCGACGCGTTGATCCCCACCCCCTCGACTGCGCTGAGGTTCGTTCCGACGGAGGGCGCCACGTACCACTTCAAGCTCTCTTGTTCGGGCCTTCCCGTGTACGGGGCCCGCACCGGATCCACCACCTGGATGGTCAACTTTCCCTCTTCGACCTCCGCGTCCAGCTTCTGATTCATGAATTGAGCCAGGCCTCGCTCGAGCTTGGTCATGATGCGCACCGTCGCGGTCGTCGCGTCGACGCTGTCCGGGATCCTGTCGCTCGTCCGGACTTCGGTCGCAGAGCCGTCGATGCGCTTGCCGACGAAGTGGAACTCGAAGAGCGTGCCGTCTTCCGCGGGAGCGCTCGTGAGCGCCACGACGACATCGGCGTGTCTCTTGTCGGGCACGATCTTCAGAAACGGAATCTTGCTCGTGAGGCTGCTCTCCAGAACCACGCAGTCGACGCTCGCTCCCGGGAGGTAGCAGTCCCACCTCATCTTGAGCGTGGCGTGCGCAAGCGAAGGGGCGATCGTCGTGCAGAGGGCGCCGAGGGATGCGAGGACACGTCGAGCACCTTCGCGCATGGTCGATCGAGGGTTACTTACGCGAGCACACGTTCCGGCGGCAACCGGCCCTGCTCATAGGTGCCCAGAGGCCCGCCGGAACTTCGGCTGCTGTTCGGATGTGCATCCGGCATCTGCCCGATGCCGAGGGGAGGGACAGGCGCCTACGCTCCGCGCGCATGACCCACGCACACAACCCCGTCGCGCTGAGCGTGATGCTCGTTCTCGCAGGCGCTGCGTTCTTCCACTGCAGCAGCTCCACGCCAAGCCAGACCGGCGCGACCGTATCTCTCACGGGTACGGCAACGGTGACCAATGGTTCCACCGCCGTCACGTTCGAGACCGCGCAGACTCTCGCCGGCGGGACCGTGCTCGCGTTCTCGACGCAACCGAGCATCCCGTACACGCTGTCCGCGTCGATCACGAATGCCACCGCGGGGGTCCTGACCGGGGACTACACGGGTGCGTCGAGCTCGACGGCGACCGTGCTCAACGTTAACGGGTGTTATCCCGACAATGACGGCATCAACGGCGGCTCCTACACCATCGATCTGGTCGTAGACGACACGGGCTTTTACCCCAGCGGTGGCGACGACGCCGGGATGAAGGACGTCATCCCGACCCAGAACGATGCGATGGTCACCCTCACGCTGAAGAACACCGGTACGAAGCCTCACGGCTTCGAGGTGGACTGCACCAGCGTGACGCCCGCCTATCCAACCCTGCCCGCCGGGTGCTCCCAGCATGGCCTGTTTCCCCGCGAGCTCGACCATCGCTCCTATCGCTCCGGGCACGAGCGTGACAATCACGTTCGACACGCCGACCCCCGACGGCATCCTCTACCCATTCAAGTCGAGCGAGCCTGACGACAGCACGGTCCCAGGACTGAACGGTTCGGAAGGCACGGCGTGGAGCTTGATGTGAACGCGCCTCGCGCGTCGTGTTGATGGCGCTCGCGGGCCACGGACGTGCGGCCCCAGCATTGGCGCTTGTCGCGGCCTTGCTCGTCGCGAGGTCGGCGGCAGCCCAGGTCGTTCAGGCGGAACCGCTGTCCCCCATCGTCGCGCCGTTTCCGGCGGACGCTCCGTCCGTCGAGACGCAGGTGGCTGTGCAGGTCGTCGTCGACGCCGACCGGTGGCGTCGAGTCGGCGGTCGAGATCTCGCGCGTGCCCCGTGACGCGCCCGACGCGTTTGCGCGAGCTGCGATCGACGCCGTCAAGGCGGCGAAGTTCGCACCGTCTTCGCGCGACGGCCGCCCGATTCGTTCGCGGATCGAATACGTCGTCGTGTTTCATCCGCCGGCGGATGCGGGTGCGGCCGCGCCTGCGCCTGCGCCTGCGCCTCGCCGCGCCGCGCCTGCCCGCGCCTGCGTCCGCGTCCGCGCCTGCGACCCGCGTCTGCGCCCGCGCCCGCGATCGCACCCGTCACCGTCGACGTTCGCGGCATCGCGTGGTCGTCGCCGCGCGGGCTCGGCGACATCCGCGTCGACCGCGAGACACTCACCGCCTCGCCGCGCCAGCAGACGAGCGAGATGCTCTCGGCCGCGCCCGGGCTTCTTCGTCGATCACGAGGACGGCGAGGGACTCGGCAACGACGTCTACCTCCGCGGCTTCGACCTCGACAACGGCTCGGGCATCGAGATGAAGGTCGGCGAAGTCCCCATCAACATCCCCCTGCACATCCACGGGCAGGGCTACGCGGACGTCAACTTCATCATCCCCGAGGTCGTCCGGAGCATCCGCGTGCTCGAGGGTCCTTACGATCCGCGCCAGGGAGACTCGGCCATCGTGGGCAGCGCGCTCTTCGACCTCGGCGTCCCCGAGCGGGGCTACCAGCTCAAGGCGACATACGGCTCCTTCGACCAGGCGCGCATCGTCGGCATCGCGGCGCCCAAGGAGGCGAGCGACGAGACGTTCGCGGCGTTCTCGCTGCGCGAGACGCAAGGCTTCGGCGCAGGACCGCGCGTCGCAGTCGGCCTCGGTCAACGCGCAGTACGGCGTCGACCTGAGCGACAGCGATCACCTCCGCGTCCTGGCGACCGCCTACGCCGCGAGCGCCGCGCTTCCGGGCGTCGTGCGGCAGGACGACGTGAACGCCGGGCGCATCGGCTACTACGACGCGTACCCGTACTTCAACTCGTACTTCCCCGAGAACTGCAGCTCGGCGTCGTGCTCACGAGCCGGCGCAGGGGGTCGAGGCTGCGCGCGTCATCGTCGGCGGCGGAGCTCGACCATACGACCAGCGGAGGCGCGCACTTCGTAGATCGCGCCGTGGGTGATGTGGACCAACTTCCTGTCGCGCCAGAACTACACGGGCGACCTCAACAGCTCGAACCTCCAGCCCCAGCTCGCGAGCCTGGGCGATCTCTGGCAGCTCACGAACGTCGAGACCGCCGGCGGGCGTCACGGCGCGCTTCCACACCGCGCCCGTTCACACTCGGAGACTTCCTCGAGGTGGTGGTCGAGCCCGGCGTCTCTCTGCGGGCCGGTCACACCGACCAGAGCAAGAACCTCGTGAACCCCGCGGACCTCGACCCGTGGGACTACCGCGAGAACTACGGGCTCGACACCCTCGACCTCGCCGGATACCTCGACCTCGACGTCCGGCTCTGGAAGAAGCTCCGCATCTCGGGCGGCGTGCGCGCGGACTTTCTCGACGTCGTCATCGACAACAACCTCGCCGGCGTCGACGCCGCCCGTCCCCAACGGCGCGCTGCAGGGCTCGGTCACGAACGTCGCCGGCGTCGCGCCCGGGCCGCGGGCGACCGCAGCGTACGAGCTCGCCCCGGAGCTCACGCCGGTCGTCTCGGCGGGCGAGGGCTTTCGATCGCTCGACGCGGGGAGCCTGACGCTGTGCAACGCCCCCACGATCAAGCTGACCGGCGTCCCGAGCTCCCAGCGCCTTCCGTGCTCGCCGGGCTCGCCCTACTCGCAGGTGACGAGCTTCGAGGCGGGCGTTCGCTCCGAGGTCGCCAAGGGTCGCTTCACGACGACGCTCACGGCGTTCCAGACGGACGTGGCCAACGAGCTGGTGTTCGAGGTGGCCGCGGGCGGGCTCACGACGGAGAGCGCGAGCACGCGGCGAGGGGTCGTTGGGCTCGTTCCTGGCCCGGCCGACCGCGTGGCTGCTCGCGTCGACGGCGCTCTCCTTCCAGACCGCGACGTTCAACACGCTCGTCGTGGGGAGCTCGCACTACGTGCCGAACGTGCCCAGCGTGCTGTGGCGCACCGACGTAAACGCGCACGGCGAGCTCTTTCGCATCAGGGACGCGCCGCTGACGGGGCGCGTCGGCGTGGGCTACACGCTGCTCGGTGGCCGCCACGTCAACGACGCGATCATCGCGCCCGACGAACAACGTCCTGAACGCGCTGGCCTCGGTTCGCTATCGATTCGTCGAGGTCGGGTTCGACATGTACAACGTGCTGGGCCTCAAGTACCCGGACGACGAGGAGTATTACGTGTCGAACTGGAGCTTCAAGCCCGGGCAGCAACCGGCGTCGGCGGCGATCCACATCATCGCCGCACCGCCCCGCACGGCGCTGGGGACGCTGACGCTCTACTTCTGAGGCGCGAGAGAACAGCAAGCAACATCGCCTGGTTGGAAGCACCTACCGGTCGAACAGCGACCCATTTGCCCGAACGGCTGGCCGGGCGTTGCGCGATTGACACGTGGACATCCGTCGCCTCGATCCGCCGATTGGCGTTGCAGAGGAGTCCCGTTCCGCATGAGTATTCGCAAACAAATATGGAGGAATCGATGAAACGTCTCGCGTTGTTCGTGGTCGCGGCTCTGATGTCTGCGTGCGGTGCCGAAGTGCGCGCCACGGTGCCGGAGCCAGTCGTGACTGTCGGCGTGAACGCGCCGGCTCCCCCCGCGCCCCCGGACGCCACGGCGACGGTCGACGTCGACGTAGACCCCCCCCAGACCGGCGAGCCCGAGGAGGTCCAGGCGACGAGCGAGCCTCCCGATCCGGTCTACGAAGAGCAGATTGACTCGCCGAACCCTGCGTACGTCTGGGTCGGCGGGTACTGGGGTTGGAACGGGGTCGACTGGGGCTGGAACTGGGGCCACTGGGCTGCTCCGCCCGAAGGCGGCGGGTTCTACATCGAGCCGTACTACGAGCGCGTCGGCGGCAGCGTCGTCTACGTGCACGGGTACTGGGGCCCCCACGATGCACCGCGCCGCAGCTACGGCGGCGATCGCATCACGTTCACCGCGGCGGTACGGCCCGCTGGCTATGTGCGCGGTCAGCACGTAGTCGTCGAGCATCGCGCGGGACCGGCGCCGGGCAAGCGCCCGGGCGGTGCCTACGTCCACGCGACGGGTACGGTGCGGCCTGTCCCGCACGACAGCGTGCCGCATCGCGCGCTCGCGGCGACCGCCTCGGCTCACGCGACAGCCACGGCTCGAGGGGGCGAAGCGCCGAAGGAGACAAGCAACGCGCACGCGTCGGCGGCCGGGCACGAGACCACGACGGGTCACGAGACGGCAGGTCACGAGACGACCACCCACGAGACCTCGAACACGCACGAGGCCGCCGCGGGGCACGAGACCACGACCAAGGAGACCACGACGAAGGACACGACGAGGGACGTCACGAACCGGCATGAGGCCGCCGCGGGACACGAAGTCCCCGGCAAGACCGAGACGGAAAAGACGACGACCCGCACCACCACCACGACCACGACGACGAAGGCCGCGCCCGCAAAGGGGGCGCCACAAAAGAAGAAGTAGGCGCTCGAAGCCTGGCAATCGCGCGACGTCCGGGCGGCCGCTTGACAGCCCCCTCTGGGGCGGCCAAAGTGGTCGGGCCAGATTGGATGGGCCAGAACGGCTGACCCGGAGGTCGCAGATGGAGAACGTTCCCGAGGTGGACACGGCGCCCGTCACCGCGACGCGCGCCGTCGTCGCCTTCGCCCCGCATGTCCTCGCGCTGCTGTTTCCGCTGAACGCGCTGGCGTTCGTTTTGACCGGTCCGCACCGCGGATGGGTATCGGCGCTCTTTCTCGTACCGGTGTTCGGGTCGGTGTGGCTCGACAGCAAGAGCGTGCCCGAGACACGCCAGCCCGCCGCCAAGATGCCGGGCTGGCCCTTCGATGCGCTGCTTCTCGTGCTCGTCGGGCTGCAGTTCGCGAACGTCGCCCTGGCCGCGCGGATGATGCACGCGGTAGGGATCCTGCGCGCCGACACGCTCGTCGCGATGGTCGTCGTCGGCTCGAGCTCCGCCTATTCGGGCATCGTCGTCGCGCACGAGCTCGTCCATCGTCCGGGTAAGGCGTGGCAGACGCTGGGACGGCTGATTCTCTGCACGGTGATCTACGAGCACTTCTACACGGAGCACATCCGTGGCCATCACGTGCGGGTGGGCACGGACTCCGATCCGGCCACGGCGCGCTTCGGCGAGAGCTTCCGGCACTTCTACAGGCGCACGGTGCCCGCCCAGTTTCGCAGCGCCTGGCGCCTCGAGACAAGGCGCCTCGGTGACGCCGACATGACGTGGTACGACCTTCGCCTCCTCCGGAGCCGCGTCCTTCACGGCGTCGTCGTGGAGTTCTCGATAGCCGTCGCGATCGCGGTGTTCTTCGGCCCTGCGGCCATCGTCGCGCACCTGCTTCAGGCGTGGTGGGCGTCGCGCGCGCTCGAGGTGGTGAACTACTTCGAGCACTGGGGGTTGCGACGCGAGGGCAAGCGCGTCCTTCCGATGCACTCGTGGGACACGCACTCGAGCTTCACGTACTACGCGCTCACGGGCCTCTCACGGCACGCGGACCACCATGCCTTTGCGTTGCGGCCGTACCAGCAGCTCCGCGTCTGGGAGGAGAGCCCCAAGCTCCCCGGCGGGTACCTGGCGATGTTTCCGCTCGTCCTCGGTCGCAACGCGCGCTTCCAGAGGCTGATGACCGAGGAGCTCCGGAGAAAGAAGCTCGGCCCCTTCGTCGAGGGATCTACGCCTTCGACGGTGGCCGCGTGACGGCCCCCGGCACCAACCGCGCCGAGGCAATCGCCGAGGGACTCCGCGCGCAGATCCTGAGCGGCAAGTACGCGCCGGGCGAGCGCCTGCCTTCGGAGCGCGACCTCTCGGTGAGCCTCGGGGCGAATCGCTCGTCGGTCCGCGAGGCGATGAAGAAGCTCGAGCAGCTCGGCATGATCGCGATCCGCCCCGGTGGCGGAGCCCGCGTGATACCGATGGGGGAATCGGGACTCGGCGTCCTCCGGCATGCGCTCAGCGCCAAGACGCCCGATCGCGAGCTCGTGGCCCAGTGGCTCGACGTGCACGAGCTCGTCGTCGCAGGGGCAGCTCGCTTCGCGGTCGAGCGGGGCACCGAGGAAGAATTCGCGGACGCGAAGATACTGCTGCGCCGCCTCGTCTCGCCCGCCACGAGCGCCGACGAGTTCGTCGCTGTCGCGGATCAGCTCACGGAGCTCATCGCGATCGCGAGCCGCAACGTCGTGCTCCGGATGGTCCGCAACGGCCTGACGGCAGCGGCGCAGCGCCAGGGGCACGCCCGCCGCCAGCTTCGATCGTCGCGCAAGGCTCTCCTGCCGATCGTGGCGGACATCGAGCGTGCGATGGACGAACGCGACCCCGTCGCCGCCGAGGAGGGCGTACGCCGCCTTCTTCGCACGAACCGCGCGATGGTCCTCGACCTCATCGGCGGGCCCGCTCCGGGCAACTGACGGGAACCCCGGTCCCTACTCCACGCTCGTGACCCGCATCGCGGCGATCTGCGCGTCGAGGCGCTCGACCTCGTGGCGAAGTTCGTCTGCCATTCGCCCGGAGCGCTCGGCGATCTTCTCGCCGTGCCCCTTCACGGTCTCCGCCCATTTGCGCACGTCGTCGATGTAGCCAATCTGCTTCTCGACGCTGCGGGCGGCGCGCTCGATCTCGGCGATGGCCGCCAGTGACTCGCGGTCCGTTCTGCGCTCGCGGACAGCGAGCGCTCGCGCGAGGCTGTAGGCCGCGCGCACCACCAGGTCGCTCGCCGGATCGTCCGCGTCCCAGACGACGACGACGTTGGTGCCGTGCCGCTGGAGCGATTCGATCGCCTCGGGAGCCGCCTTGCGCGAAAAGACGAAGACGCCCACCTGCGCCCGCCGATTGCGCCTCGCCTCTTCAATCTCCTCGAGCGCTGCGCGGAGCGAGTAGTCCTGCTTCTCCTTGGCCTCCCACACGATGCGCGCGTTCGCAGCGGCCGAGTCCGGGCCGAGCTCGACGACGTGATCGCCTTTCTTGCACATCTTGATCGCGCCCGTGGTCTCCCCGGTCGCCTCGTGGAGGTCGCCGAGGCGCTGCGCCTCGTCCGTCAGCAATGCGCCGAGCCGCTCCTCGAATGCGATCCCGTGCCGGGTCGTCCGCGCCTGTTCTTTGCGCCGCGTGTCGAGTCGCGCCAGCGCCTCTCGCACCTGCGCGTGGAACTCTACGTTCTCGCGAGCGAGGTGATCGATCGTGGAGGCGAGCTCGCGCTTGAGGCGCGAGAGGGCCGACGTGTCGTCGTCCAGGGTGAGGTTCTTGCCAATCTGCTCGCTCGTCGCGGCGAGCATCTTCGAGAGGCGGCTCAAGGCCGACGTGTCGTCATCGAGCGAGAACTCCGCCACGAGCCGGGAGAGCGCGGAGTCCTTCTGGTCGAGGGAGAATTCGCGCAGGATGTGCTTTCGCTGGTCGAGGAGCGCATCCTCGATGGTCTTGCCGAGCTGCGCGCGGAGGCCGTTCGCGTCCGTGGGAGAGAGCAGGCGGAAGATGGGGCTCCCTTCGCCGAGGTGGGTCGTCAGCGAGCGAGCGAGGAGCGAATCGTCCGCGCCGACGTGGGCGCGTAGCAGGTTGTCGAGCTCTCCGTCCTTGCGCACGAGCGATTGGAGGCGCTGCGGGAGAACTCCGCTCTGAGGATCGAGGTACTGCGTCAGCGTCGATGCGAGCCGCTCGGTCATCTCGGAGGCGCGCGTCGAGAGGAGCTCGCGGACCTCGCCGATGAGCGCCGTCCCCGCCTCGCGCACCGCCGCCGCGTCGATGTGGCCCCCAGCCGCGCGCAGCGCCAGCACGCCCACACGCAGCGCGGCGAGAGCGTAGCGGTCCCGCTCGTCGTCATCGTCTTCGCGGCGTCGGAGCTCCAGGACGACGTCCGGATCCGTCACCTCGAGCGTGAGCACCAGCGCCGCCGCCCGACCGCGCAGGCGCCTCGAAACCTCCAGCGGTGCGATCAACCCCACGGGCATCGCCGTCTGCTCCATCTGGGCCATGCTGCTCGAATGTTTAGCACATCTCCGGGAGGCAAGGCGACTCCCCTCCCATGCCACGGAACTACTTGGATAAGAGCCGATCGGCCACCCCGCTGTGGCGCTCGATGGAGCGAGCTACCGCACGGGCGAGCAGGTCTCTCGCGCCCACAATCACGACCGAACGCCGCGCGCGCGTGATGGCCGTGTAGACGAGCTCCCGGGTCAGGAGCTGCACGTCGGCATCGGGCAGAACGAGGGCCACGTGATCGAACTCGGACCCCTGCGCCTTGTGAACCGTCATGGCGAACGCGGCCGACAGGTCACCGGCCGCTTCGAGCGGCAGCGCGTCGAACGAGTCCCCGCGGGCGAAGAGGGCCATCTTTTGGGGTCCCGCCCCGTCGCGGTCCACGCGCACGACGAGCCCTTGGTCCCCGTTGTAGAGCTGCCGCGCGTAGTCGTTTCGTTGCACGAGCACGGGTGCACCGGGCAAGAGCTCCAGAGTGCGTCGCCTGCCGCGTGGGAGCGCCGTGCCCCCGCGCAGGCGCGCGAGGAGACGCTCGTTGATGGCGTCCGCGCTGGCGGGGAAGCCGTGCACCCGCGTCGCACAGAGCAAGCGCCCGCTGGCGTGGTGGTCGAAGAGGGCTCGAAGTTCGGCGCGGTCGTCGTCGTCGAAGACGGCGCCGCGCAGGCGGTAGACGCGGGCCGACCGTCGCGCGAAGCTTTCGTCCGCGGCAATGCGCCGTTCCCACCACCGGGCCAGGAACTCCTCGCCCACGTCGGACCAGCGGGCGGCCAGGTGCTCGACGCCTTCGAACGCAAGGTCGCCAACCGTACGCCGCATCGCGACGCAGTCCGCGAAGCGCGAGTCGAGGACGCCGGAGTTGACGACCTGGGCGACCGTGACGATTCCGCGCGCGCCGGAGTCACGCGCGACCCTGAGGTTCGTGGCGAGCTTCGCCCCTCCGAGCGCGGCGCACAGATCGCGGAACACGGCCCCCGCCTCGACCGACGGGAGCTGGTCGGCATCCCCGAGGAGCACCAGCCTCGCTTCGGCGGACAGGGCGCGCACGAGGCGGTCCATCATCGCGAGATCGATCATCGAGGCCTCGTCCACAATGACGACGCGTTGGGTCAGCGGATCGTTCTCGTGACGCCCGAAGCGTCCGCGGGTGGGAGACCAGGCGAGCAGCCGGTGAAGCGTCTGCGGCACGGGCGCGATGGCTCGCAAGCCGGCCTGGGCGATGTCGCGCGGGCCCGATGCCAGTCCCTTCGCGATGGCCTCCTCGAGGCGGTGAGCGGCCTTGCCCGTCGGTGCCGCGACGGCAATCGCCTCCATCGGCACTCCCATCCACGCCAGCGCTCGAACGAGCGCCACGACGATGGTCGTCTTTCCGGTGCCGGGCCCGCCGCTGATGAGCGCGAGCCGCGAGGCAAGGGCCGCACGCAATGCCCGCTTCTGCTCGTCGGTGAGCGCGGGCGGCCCACCGGCGACGGCCGCGATGGCGCGATTCAGGCGCCGCGCGTCGGAGTCTGCCGGACCGCGGGAGACACGTCTCCGAACGCCGTCGCATAGCCGCTCTTCGAGTCGACCATCCGCTCGGTCGAGAGCCATTCCCCGTCCAGGACGAGCGGCTTGCGCTGACCCGGCGCTCCGATCACGTCGAGGACGGCTCCCTCGCCTCGGCGTGCTCGCAAAAGGAGCGAACGCGCGACGCTGATCGAGTCGGGTGCACCCACGCTCGTCAGGGCCGCCGCGAGGCGCACGTCGTCGAGGGGAATCCGCGTCGCCCCCGCGTCCAGGGCCGCGACGCAGGCGGCCGCGAGCGCCGCCACAGCGCGCCGTTCGTCGGGTCCGAGGTCCGGTGCGCACCGCGCGATCTCGAAGCCCAGGTACGAAACTTCGAACTCGTCGCTGTCGGCTGCACGCAAAGACGCCTCATCGCGGTCGCGCTCCTCGGTGCCAGGACCGCCCTGGAAGCGCTCCTTCGCAGTGCCGGACGGCACGAGGCGGCTCACGTGGTCCTCCCCGCAATCCAGGAGCGCCGGTCGCCGAGTTCGCGCTCCCACGCGACCAGATCGTCGAAGCTCGGTCGCGCGGACCACACGCCGCTCCCGCTCCCGGCAAAGCCCCGCAGAAAGCAGTAGAAGAGCCCGCCGAAGCGCGCGTCGTGCTCCTCGCGCGTACGAATGCCGAGGAGCTTGACCACGGCCAGCGCGTAGAGCTTCACCTGATCGCCATAGTGCGCGCCCACGTGCCGGGCGAGTGCGTCGGGAGCGTACGAGCTGAGCGAATCGCTCTTCCAGTCGACGAAGTACGTGACGTCGCCGAGCGAGAACGCAAGATCAATCAATCCGCGGACATAGCCTCGCTCCGCGCCCGTCGACCCGGACGCCCCATGCGGGATCGGGTACACGAAGTCCATCTCCCGCACGACGCGGGGGGCCTTGGCGATGCCGTCGATTCGGTTGCCCCCCGGGAGGGTCACGGCCGTCGTGTACGCGGTCCACACCAGGCGCTCGGCGTGACCCCGCTGCGCCGGGTCGACGCGATGAACCGCAATCGCTTCGTCGACGAGCGCGGCGACGGCGGGACGCGCTCGCCATTCGTCGACCGAGCCGGCCACGGTGAACGAGTCAATCGGGACTCGCTCGAGCAGCTCGTGAAGAAAGACGCCGGACGAGCGCGCACCGCGCAGCGTCGCTTCTGGCAAGTCGTCGACGGCCTGGGTGGCCTTGTCGATGCGCCTCGACTCGTCTTCCTCGCTCCACGCCAGGCGCGCGTCGCGTGCTCCCTTCAATCGCGTGTACGAGGTCACGATCGCGCCGGCGTGGCGGTCTCGGAGCGCAGCGTAGGCGGGACGACGGTCCTCCTCGCGGAGCAACGCCATCGGGGGCGGCGCCACCTCGCTGGCGACGGCCGCGCGGCCGACCGCCAGGGGCGCAGAACTGGTCTCGTCCTCGATGGACAGCACCTTCGAGCCCGCCCGGGCCAGATCCACGAGTCGCCGGTTCACGTGCTCGTAGGGGCCTCGGATCTGCTTCGGCTGAGCGCCATCCGCGGCGCACGGCAGATACAGGCGACCCTTCGCGCGCGTGAGCGCGACGTACATCAGGCGCTGCTCCTCTTCGCGCTCCTCTTCCTTGATGCGCGGCTCGACCGCGACCGTGGGCTTCCCCACCCACGCGAGGCGCCGTCCGCCCTCGTGGTACACACGGACCTCGTCGCTGCTGCCTCTCCACGTCCCGCCCGCGACGAAGACGATGGGCGCCTCGAGGCCCTTGGCTTTGTGGACGGTCATGATCTGGACGGCGCGCCGGTCGCTCTCGAGGCGCTGGACGTTTCCCTCGAGGTCGAGCGGAAAGCGCGTCAGGGCGATGAGCCCGGAGATCTCGGCAACGAGCTCGCGGAGCGTGGCGCGCGTCCGTCGGGCATAGAGGAGAAGGAGCTCGAGGATGTGCAGGTAATTGGTCAACTCGCGCTCGCCGTCCTCGAAGAAGATCTCGCGGCGCACGATCCCCGAATCGCTCACGATGCTCTCGAAGAGACGGCCGAACTCGCGGGCATCGGCGAGGACCTTCCACTCGTCCAGCCGGGCCATGTACGGGTGCGAGACCGGCAGGTCGCGCGCGCGCTCGAGAGCCGCGACGGTCAAGCCGAAGAACGGCGTCAGCCAGGCCGCAAAGCGGCGCGCCCGGTCGGACGGGTCGTCGATCGCGAGGAGGAGCGCGCGGATGTCCCTCGCCTCGGCGGTCTGAAAGAGGCCGTCTTCCTTGTAGAACGCATGCGGCACGTCGAGCACGCGGAGGCACTCGCCGAGGACGCGCCCCTCGTTGCGGGTGCGCGTGAGGACGAAGACGTCGGCGTGCCCGAGCGGAGCGCCGTCGAGCTTCCACCCGCGCGAAGGGTCCGTGATGGTCTTTATCTCGCGGGCAATCCGCGCGCCGAGCGCGGGGAGGGAGATCGACCCCTGGAACCGGAACACATGAACCGGCGCCACGGCGCGACCGTCGCCGTCGACGAGCACGCGGTCCGGGCGGCCACACTCGACGGGCTCGCACTCCACCGCGCCGGTGAAGAGCGGCTGGGCCGCCGTCTGGTCGAAGATGGCGTTCAGCGCGTCGACGAGCGTCGCGGTCGCTCGGTAGTTGCGGTCGAGCGCGATCCGCGCCCCGCCCGACGACTCCACCTCGTCCCGGGCGCGCAGGTACGTGTCCACGTCGGCGCCGCGGAACCGGTAGATCGATTGCTTCGGGTCGCCCACGAGGTAGACGACGCTCCGCGCGGATCCGCTCTCGAAGAAGGCGCGGCGGAAGATCGACCACTGCGTTTCGTCGGTATCCTGGAACTCGTCGATGAGGGCGTAGCGCCAGCGGCGCCGCATCGCGTCCGCCAGCGATCCACCGCGGGGGCCCCGCAAGGCCTCGTCGACCAGGGACAGCATGTCGTCGAAGTCGTAGAGGCCCGCTTCGCGCTTGCGGCGGGTGAGCTCGTCGCGAACGCGCGGCAAGATCATCTGCGCGAGCGCGGCGCCGAACGGAGGCGTCACGGCGACGAGATCGAGTGCGGCCGAGCAAAGATCCCACGCGGAAGAGGGAGGCGGCGGGGCCTGCCGCAGCTTCTCCAGGCGGGATAGGTCGACGGGGTTCACCTCCATCACGTAGCGAGGCGTGTCGTGCGTCTCGCGCCAGCGCTCCACTGCGTCGGCCATCTCGTACATCCGCCGCGCGGCAGCCTTCGCGCTCTGAGCCGGTACGTCGAGGCCCTGAATTGCGGAGACGATGCTCGGCTTCCTCGCCTCGTCGATCGGAAAAGCCAAGAGCGCGCGCTCGAGCTCCGGCACGCGAAGAGGCGGCACGAGCTGGCCGTGGGCCACGGTAGAGGACCACAAGAGCTTCTCGATGTCGTCGATCGACCGCCCCGAGCGCACCGCCGTCTCGAGCCAGGGAGCGCGGGAAGCGTCGGACGCGACCCCGCGCCGCAGCGCCTCTCGAAAGGCTCGCGCGAACGCGTCACGTCCGTCGACCTGCTGCTCCTCGAAGAGCCGCCCGCTGTAGAAGGCGTTCTCGTGGAGGACACGCTGGCAGAAGGCGTGGATGGTAGCAATCGTGGTCGCGTCGAAGCCGTAGTGCGCCCGCTCGAGCTTGCGCTGGGCAGCTTCGTCAATCGTCCAGAAGTCGCCGGCTTCAATCTGCGCGGCGGTCGGGGTGTCGCCGCCGCCGGAGAGGAGCTCCTCGAGCCTCGCGCGGATCCGAACGCGCAGCTCCGTCGTCGCCTTCTCGGTGAAGGTCACGACGAGCACGCCATCGAGCGTCGTGTCGGTCGCGAGCAGAAGTTCGATGACGAGATGCTCGAGCGTAAACGTCTTGCCCGTCCCCGCCGAAGCCTCGATGACCGCGTGGCGGTCGGGCCGGATGCGACGAAGGACCGACGGGCGGGCGACGCGGCGCGGCTTCACGGCAAGACCTCGAGCTTGGCGAAGAAGGCGCCGAAACGGCGCTCGATCATCGCGCGCGCGTCGGCCTCGAGGGGCGCCCGGTGCTCGTACGTCCGCGGCACCGGGCCGTAGGCCGACCGGAGGGCCGGCGCGCCGTCCGAATCGCGCAGCTTGGCCCGCGCCTCTTCGATGACCGGCGTCACCGATCCCGAGGGCCCCCGCGCTCTGTGGACGAAGGCTGCCTCGCACGGAAGGAAGTACGCGTGCGGTCCCCCGAGGAGCTCGCGAACCACGCCGCGGAGCCACGCGCGCGCCTCGTCGCGCGACAGGGGGCCGAACATTCTCCGCCGCGTCACGGCGCCGTCGGCTGTCGCGAGGACCGTCACGCACCCGTGCGGACGACCGTCGGCGACGCCGGACGCGGAAAGCACCGCGTGATCGACGAAGGCCCGGAGGGAAGCGCGATCCTCGTCCGCGCGAGCCCAGTCGTCGGACGGGGCCTCCTTTCCGCGCTTGAGCGGAATGACGGACGTGCCGGCGTCCGCACCGAGAGGCAGCGTCCGTCCTCCGATCTCGGCCCGGACGATCCGCATCACACCCGAGGAGTCTTCGAGGTCGACGTCCGCCACCACGGGGTCGTGCACCTTGTCGGCCTGTGCGTGCTCCCCGGCCGGGCCGAACCGGTGCACCTCAATCGAGTCCACCGGCACGTCGCAGCCCGCGAGCTCCCTCGTCCAGGTGGCCAGGATCGCGAGGTGATTCTCCTTCTCGCCCTGGGCGAACACGCCGGACGGGCCGGTGCCGCGAAGCTCCCGTTCGCGGACGACGGCGTCGTAGGCCTCTTCGAGAGAGCGCCCTCTGCCCTCGAGTAGGACGGCGCGGAGGAGCAGAGTCTCTTCGCGTCGGGGCGTCTCGAAGGGTTCGTCCTCGAGCGACATCCCGTCGTCTTCCTCCGCCTCGTCCAGGCCCACGCGGAAACGCGCCCACCCTTGCAGCGGGAACTCGAGGAACTTCACGAGGGCGTACATCGGGATGACGACGCGCCCCTCGGCAGACGGCCCCGCTTCCGGCAGGCGGGCGAGGCCCAGATGATCAGCGACGGCGGTCCACGCCGGGTCGTTCGAGGCGCGCTCCTCCAGCTCCTCCTTGCCGACGCGAGCGCCGTGGCGCTCGAGATGCTCGCGGAGCGCGAGGGTCCGGGCCTCGGCGCGCGCTTCCGGCAGGTGCATCGTCCCGAGCGGACCGGGGGCGCCGCCGGAGAATTCCGGGAAGTAGCGCGGATCCCAGCGACGGAGGGGATGGCGCCGCCGCAACGTGCGGCCGTCCCTGGCATAGCTACGGGCGAGCGTGTGGATCAGCTCCTCGACGACGGTCGATGGCGAGAGGGTGTCGCCGGTGAGCGGGTCGCGCGACACGTACGACGCGTAGAACCTGTCGCGCGCGCCGAGGAGGAGCTCGAGGAACGCGTATCTGTCCCTCTCGCGCGCCGTGATGTCTCCCTCACGCCGCCCGGCCCAACGCAGATCGAGCGGATCCTCCGTCTCGGGCGAGGGGAAGCGGCCCTCGCCCATCCCGCACGCGAAGATCACGCGGAACGGGAGCGGTCGCATCGACTGGACGGTCGACACGACGACCCCCTCCCCGCCACGCGTCTCGCGGAAGGTCGAGAGCTTGCGGCGCGAAAGCTCGCAGGCGACGCGGTAGCCGACGCGGCGATCGCCGAGGTCGACGTCGGCCAACCCGTGCAGGCGACGCAGGCAACGCGCCAGATCTTCCTCCTCCACGTCACTCGTCGGCGCCACGTACGTCTCGACGAGCACGCCAATGAAGCGTGCCCACTCGGGCATCGTCATCGAAGCGCCGGCGGCAAAGCGCGCATCCTCGATAAGCGACCGCACGAGCAGGCCGAAGCCGGCGGCGTCGCGCATCTGGGAGGGAGGCACCTCGTGGGGCAGGTAGCACTCCCCCCGCATTTCGAACGACGTCCGGTCCCCGCCGGCGTCGCCCGTCATGAAGGAACCGAGCGCGAGGCGGCGGAGCCCCTGGTCCCAGTTGAGGATGTCGCGCGCGATGTACGAGCCTTCGTGGTCGGAGCGGTCGGCCCCGTGCACGATGCCGAGGGCGTCGCACCAGCCGAGCCAACCTTCGGGCTCGACGTCGTCGAGCGAAGCGACGACGGTCGGATGAAGAGCGAGCCGCAGGAGCTCCTGGCGCGTGAAGCGACCGCCGGGCAACGCGAGCAAGAGCTCGATCGCCTCCGCGACGTGGCTCTCGCCGGCAACGTTTACGCCGACGATCCGGTGCGGCAGGTCGTAGGCTTCGTGAAAGACTGCGGGCAGGTGCGCGACGTAGCTCTGCGCGTCGGACTCGGGAAAGAGCACGGCGATGTCGTCGAATCGCAGGGTCTCGTCCTCCCGAACGAGCCTCCAGAATCTCGCTCGCGACCGCTTCGAGCTCGCGCCGCACCCCGGCGTGCTCGAGCACGACGAGGCTCTCGTCACGGTCGAACGCACCGGGCGTGCTTTGTCGGCCGCGTTCGCGCTCGCGGTGCAAGACGTCGCTCTGCAGCCGCCGGAGCAAGGTCGGTGCGGGTGCGGCCGGGTCGTCGAGAGGGTCGACGAAGCGGTCGTCGTGGTCGAATCGGGAAGCGGCGTTGAGAGCGCGCACGTGCTCGCGTCCAGGGCGGCCCCAGAGGTGAAGGGGGGCGGGGTCGCGCGGGTCCACGTCCTCCCAGAAGCCCTCGCAGGGGCTGAGCGCGTAGACGACGACGTCGACCGAGCGGCCGATGCGTTCGAAGAGCTCGTGAAAGCTGCGTGCGACGTGCGAGAAGCCGAAGAAGTGCACAGCGGAGAGCGGCAGGGCCGCACCGAGGTCCAGGCCTGCGACGGCCTCGTGAAGGGGCACAACGCGTTGACGGCCGCGGCGCGCGCTCGTCTGAGCAAGCCCGCCTTCACCGAACATCGCCACGTAGAACCGCCGCTGCCAGCTCTCCGTCTCAGAGTGCCTTTCGTCGAGCGTGCGCCCGGCCTTCCATGCGGTGAGCATGTCGACGCGCGAGTACGTGTACTCCTCGAGCAGCCGGCCGACCCGCGCGGCGAGCTGCACGCGCCGCAGGTCGACGACGTCGGGGGCGTCGCCGCTCGCGCGGAGATACGCCCTCACCGGCGCGAGCTCGGCATGGGAGAGAAACCCCTCGTCGAGGAGGAGCGCGAGTGACATCCCCTCGAGCGCGGATGCATCGGCGGCGCGAGCGCCCGACGAAGCGGCGACAAGCTGCCCGACGAAGCGAGTCAGGAGAGCGATGTCGAGGTTGGCGGCGATCCCGGACGCGCGGGCCACGCCGAGGCGGAGGTATCGCTCTACGCTCGCGCTCGGGACGACGATCGTCACCGGGACGAGCGGGGCGGCGCTCTGCTGCGCGCGAGTCCGCTCCGCGAGCTCGGCGAGCAGCTCTTCCGTGCGGTTCGAGTAGACGAGACGGAACATCGCGTTAGCCGGTTGTTCGTAGGACGCGGACGGCCCACGCGCCCGTCACCGCCGTGGCGACGAGCGCCGCCGCGGCGACGACATCGAACGCGGCGGGCCAGCCCCATCTGTCGGCGACGCTGCCGAGGACGATCCCTGCCAGGCTCGCCCCAAGGTAACCCGCGCCGTCGATGATGCCCGCCGCGGTCGCCGCGCCGCGCTTCTCCGAGACGTCGAGCGCGAGAGCGCCCGCGAGGAGGGAATAGGGACCGAGGAGAAAAAGGCCCACGCCTCCGATGAGCAGCGCGGCGACGAGCGGCGATCGCACGTGCCCGTGCGCCAGGACGACGACGAGGGCGACGACCATCGCGAGCGATGCGGCCATGACGGGCGCGCGCCGTCCCGGACCGAACCTGTCGCTCAGAGTGCCGACCGTGAGCGCGGCGACCACGCCGGCCGACGAGAAGATGGCGCTCTTCGCGATGGCGCCGGAGACCACTCCTCGCCCCGTCGCCCGCGACAGCTCATATAGGTACGTGGGGGTCCACGTGAGAAACCCCACGCGAAGGAACGTGAGGAGAACGGAGAGGACGACCGCGATCCAGAAGGCTCGCTTCCTGGAGAGCGCCAGGACGATGGCACGGATAGTCGCCTCGTCGGCCTTCGCTGGTTCGGGGGCGGCCGGTCCGCGAAACGGCGGAAGGGCGGGCGGAGGAACGGCTTTCGGCCCCGCGCTCAGTACGACTGCCAGGAAAACACCGACCCCCGCGAAGAGGATGGGGTTGATGAAGAAGAGCGGGCGCCACCCCGGGAGCCACCGCGTGACGGCGCTGCAGAGGAGGATGGCGAGAACGTTGCCGAGCTCGTAGCTCGTCGACAGGACTCCCATGACGAACCCGTGCCGCGGCGGCTCGAACCTGCGGGCGACGATCGAGACCGCGCCGCTCCAGCCGCCGGATTGAAAGAAGCGGTTGAGCGACGCGAAGAGGACGAAGGCCAAAAGCCCGCTCGACGCGCCGAACGCGAACGTCGCCAGGACCGACCCGGAGATCGCGAGGAGCATGAGCCGCTTGCCTCCGATGACGTCGCCGAACGCGCCCATGACGACTTTGCCGACCGCGTAGGTCGCGATGGGGATCGAGGAGAGCGTGCCGAGCTGCGTCTTGGTGAAGCCGAAGTCTGCCTTGAGGAGAGGAAACGACGACTCGACGTTCGCGCGGCACAGGTAAAACGCGCCGTACCCGATGACGAGGGTGAGAAGGACGACGGGGCCACGGTCGCGCATCGGCGGGCGGGAGCCTAGCGCAGGGACCGGTCCGGCCGCGGTGGCCGGGGGAAAGGGATTGGTGTACGTTGCCGCCCCCGACATTCCTTCGGGAGAGGTGACCGAGTGGCCGAAGGTACCCGCTTGCTAAGCGGGCGCGGGTCAAAAGCCCGCCGCGGGTTCGAATCCCGCCCTCTCCGCTAGCAACGGCCGAGAAATCGGCCTCGCCAGAGGCGCGAGCGCTCTGCTTGCCAAAACCCGGCCAGAACCCGAACCGGCACCCCGGAGCGACGCCGGGAGCTCTGGAAAGGGTTGGCCCGCGTTGGCCGCCCGCAGGTTCTCCGCCTCGCGGATGTACCCCTCGGTCGTCTCGAAGCGCCGATGGCCGGCGCGCTGCTTGATGGCGAGGGGGTTCTCGCCGCGAAGCGCGAGCCACGTGATGCCGGTCGCGCGCAGGTCGTAAAACGTCATGGGCTTGCGCGTGCGGTCGCCCAGGACAAAGAGCTCCTCACGCTCGACATCCGCGATCTTGAGAAAGCCTCGGAGCTGGCGCGCCAGGTTGTCGTCGATGCCGCGCAGAGGCGAGACCTTGCCCTGGCCGTCCGTCTCCTTGTGCATGCCCTTGAGGAGCGGAAGGAGCGCCGGCTCGATAGGAACGCGCCGCGCCTCGCCCGTCTTGACCTCCTTGAGCCGTCCGCTGCGGCCGCACGTGCTCTGGTGGACGTGGACCATGCCGTGCACGAGGTCCACGTCGGCCCACGTGAGCGCGTCGAGCTCGCCCGGGCGCACGTAGAGGTAAACGCACAGGACGACGGAACGCCGCCACGCGAGCGGAACGTCCTTGCAGGTGACGAGCTTCAAAAGCTCGCTCGGATAGAGGTACTGCTTGCCCTTCTTCGGACCGCGGTCAGGAGGCTCCACGCCGTCGGTGGGGTCGTCGTCGCGAACGCGCAGAGCGCGGTTTTTGCTCCGTGCCGCGCTTCGAAAGAGGCACTTGGTGGCGCTCCAGAATCTCCTGCGCCGTCTTCCACGAGAGCGAGCCGGCGCGCACCTCCCAATCGAGCGCAGTCACGAGATCCTCGATGTGCTCCCGCCGAACTTTCGCGATGGCCCGGCCGTGCAGAAGCCGCAGCACACGCAAGAGGCGCGATCGCCGGTCGTCGGCCAGGCGCGAGGCGGGGTAGCGCGCCTTGAGATCCTTGACGTGCCGGTCGGCGTACTGGGCAACGGTCTCCGGGCCGGCCGTGTACTTGCCGGTGCGCGCGTGCTCGGCCAAGTGGTGGCGGATGCGCCGCCCCTCTTCGACCAACCCCCCGAGGGTCCCTTCGCTGCCGGTGGTCCCGGTCGTCAGCATAACGCCCGCCATGTTCGGGCCGTTCGCCTCGGCCTGGCCGCAGTAGATTCGCTCCCGGATGGCGCTCGCGGCGTACCCGCACTCGAGGCTGACCGCAGTGAGCAAGAGGTGCGACAGCGAGTGCAAGAAGTAGAATCGCACCCCGGGGAACTCGCCTTTTCCGTCAGCCTCGAAGGCGCGCAGTAGCTGCTCGGCGCGCTGCTTCACCGCGGGCCGCTCTTCCCAGGCGCGCACCACGGCGTCGTCCAGCTCGACGAAGACCCCCTCGCCCCGCACCTCCGCCGCCGGGAGCCACTTCTCGTTGCCGGTCGGCAGGGTGAGGACCGCGGGCTTTACGCTCCGACCCTCGAAGTCGTACTCCCCCTGCAGGTTCGCGCCGACCGAGTCGAAGCGGCTGAAGCTCACCTGCACGCGCACCTCGCGCAGCTCGGGAACGACGACGAGGCCACGGACCCCCGGAGGCAGGTCCACCTTGTTCTTGGGCACCCGGTACGCGGCGAACAGCACCCCGGCGTCCGGCTGGATGCCGGGGAGCTCGTGTGGGGCGTTGACCAGCCGGTCGAACTCCGCGCTGCGAAGGGGGCGCTCGGCGACGGCATCGGCGCTCGCGTTCTCCGCGCGGATGGCCGCGAGGGCGGCGTCGAGGGGGTGGCCCTCGAGGGCGCTCCGCACGTGCTCGACCAGCTTGACGAGCATCGCCAGCTCCTCGGCCTTGGTCACGTTCTGGACCGTCTTCCAGACGTCCTTGGCCCGGAGCCTGAGCCGGAGCGGATCGGGGTCCGCCTCCGGCAGGCGCAGCGCGCTCACGACCTGCGCGAAGTACGCGTGCGACGCCGTGCGCACGAGCAGCTCGGACTGCATGTCGCACTTCTCGTTGGCCGCGCGGCCTCCGAGCCAGGGCCGGTCGCCCGAGCACTTGTAGGGCAGGACCGTCCCCCGGCTGAGCGGGATCTCCGACGAGCAGTTGCGGCATTGCACCAGGATGCGGCTGATATCGCCGAGCGCTTTCTCGACGAGATAAAGCTCCGGCCTGTCGCAGTCCCCGCCCTCGCGGTCGTGGTGCGCGAACGCCGACCAGGGGAAGTCGGACAGGTGCCCCCGCTTGCACGCGGCGACGAACCGGACGGGAACGGCGCTCGACACCTTGTTCTTGGCGCACTGGTGGCGGTAGCGCCCGCCCTTGTTTTCGAAGGCCTCGGCGGCTCGGGCCAGGCGCCGGCAGCTGTGGCACACGAACCACCGCGGGAACTCGAGCGCGCGGACCCCGACGCTCGGCCAGGGGTCCCGCGCGTCGCCCTCGGGCGCCATGCGGAAGTAGCCCTCGCGGGCGAGGTCAAGGTCCGGGTCGAGGGCCTTGAGGCGCGGCACGAGCGACCGGCGCAGCCGCGGGTCGTCGAGTGAGACGTACCCGTTCTTGCCGTACCCCCAGTGCTCGAGGCCACCGATGACCACCGCGCGGTCGACGAGATCGACCATCGCGCCCGGACCGAAGGTTGTGACCAGCTGGCTCTGACGGATCTGCCCGTCGGGGCGGTGGACCTTGCGGGCGTCCTGCTTCTTCTGCGCCCCGGCCATCTCCCGGCTCTCGCGCCACGAAACCGATGGGGAGAGGGTCGTCGCAATCAAGCACTCGGTCGACGCCCGCTACTCGCCCAACGAGAATCGTCTCGCGCACCGGTAGGGGGACGCCGGCGTCGCGGCAGACGTGAACGAGGTGCCCGTGGAGCGCGGTGTGGAGCCTGTCCACGGCGCTCACCGGACCGCGCGACTTGAGCAGCGCCTCGGCGTCTGCGAGCGCCCGCTGCACCGTGTCCGTCGTGGCCGCTGGCTGCGTCGCTCCCACGACGTTGCCCTCGAGGCGGTCGGCGAGCGTCCTGAACTGTGCCGCCAGCGACACGTTCTCGCGGGAAGCGTCGTCGGGGGCAGGTCGCAGAACTCGACGTAGAAGCGCTCGTGCTCCGAGTACGAGAAGCCTCGAAGGTACCCGCCTTCGACACCGATGTACTTGAAGACGAGCGTGTTGATCTCGCCCTTCGTCATGCCCGCCATCAGCGGCGAGGATATCGCGCGAGCCACGCCGCAGGATCCTCCTCGGCGTGCCGGCTAACGCTGTCGTCGCGCGGCCTGAGTCAGAGGGGGACTATGTCGCTGCATAGCTGTTACCCTGTCGGGCGCCTACGGGGCACGTGGCGTGGAGCCGGGATGGGAGCCTCCTACGCGACCCTCGGTACGAGGGTGACTCGCTTCGGCCCCTTCGCGCGGGCCTCGTCGTAGCGCTCGCAGACGCGGCGAGCGGCGGCCGCCACGCGGGCGTCCTCGTGGTCGACGAGCAGGCGCACGGCTTCGGCGGCGGGCTCGCACCACATGTCCCAGCCTTCCTCGAAGTCAAACACCCCGCGCATCAGGCCGACCAGCATTCCTCCCCTCCCTTCAGGCGCCACGATCGGCCCTCCGCTGAAGCCCTCCGCTTTTACGAAGTGAGATACGGTGCCCTCGGTGTCCTCCTGTCGCCTCGAGATGTGAACATGCACGCAGCGCCCCTCCGCCGGGTCGCCCTCGAAGCGCTTGGGCCGCGCCGTGACCGGAATCGTGCAGACGCGCGTCGACACCAGAGGGGTGCCGATCTGACTGAGTGGGTGCCCAGCGCGAAAGACGACCTCCTGCGTAGGGAACCCGGTCGCAACAAGCTCCAGTCCCATCGCGTGCTCGCCCGAGACGGTTACCCGGTTGGTGTCGAAGAACGCGATCTCCTCTTCCGTGAACGGCTGACGCCCTCGCGCAAGGATCGTTTCGCCGGTGGGTTCGACGACTGCGACGTCGGGCTCAGGGTCCCCACCGGGACGACCTGGCGGCGGGCAAAGGACGCGGCCGGCGGACCCGTCACCGGGCTTGATGAACATGACCAAGCCATCGGGCGCACGCCCGACCGCGATGGTCGCGAGGCAAGCCTTGTCCTTGTCCCAGACATTATGACCCGCGGTCAGGATGAACTCCCTGTCGCCCAGCGTCACGAGGGTCCCGGACCCATTGTAGAGGCCCGCCCCTCCATCGGTCTCGATGAAGAACTCGGGGACGTTGAATCGGTTGCGCTCGAAATAGGGCTCAAGGTGAGAGAGGTCCACGCGAGCGAGCGTACCCTCTATCGGAGTTCGATGCGCCGGGGAGCCTCTCCTGTAAGGACGCTCTCGGGGATGGTTGAACGGCGACGAACCATGCGACCGTCGAGCTGAAGATGAAGGTCGTGATCCTCGGGACTGGTTCGACGATCGGCACCCTCGGTCGCGTCACGTTCGCCCGCGACCTCGGGATCAACGGCTTCACGAAGCGCCTTACGCGGGTGAAGCCAGACTGGCGCCACAAGCTTCTCCACCTCGCACGCGCGATCGACGAATCCGGGTTCGAGAAGCGCAGTAACTCAAGCGCATCGCGCTCGAGATGCTCGTCCTACGTCATGATCCGCGCCTCGAAACGCGGGACCAGTAGAACGGGGCCAGGCCCGACGCTTCGAGCCGCCGGGCGTAGCGCTGCAGGGACTCGAGATGCCCCCCAGTCTAGCTGTAACTCAGTGAAGGCCGAGCAAGAGCACGGGCGCAAGCGTCCGCGCCCCCCAGCAGATTCGACGGCCGCACTTGGACGGCTCGCGCGCGAGGAGTCCAAGGCTCTCGTCCAACAAGTCGACCCCTTTCCCCTTTGGACAGGGGCGTCTGCGCTGGCGACCGCCGCCGTAGCGCCTCCGGGCATCGCTACCGGATCACAAGCTCGATGATTGCACCGCGTCCGCTCGCCTTGCTGTTCACCGCGCGCGTCGCGGAGACCTCGACCGTCTCGAAGCCCTCACGGTACAGGTCCCGTACGACGGGGGCCGACGAATTCGAGAGAAGAACCCTAACGCCTCGCTTCTTGAGCCCGAGAGCAACGTCGCGGAGGCGCGTCTGATCCTCGATGCCAAACCCGCTCGAAGTGTAGGAGGTGAACGACGACGTCATCGAGAGCGGTACGTACGGGGGGTCAAAATACACGAAGTCTTCGCGCGTTGCCCTCGAAACCACAGCCTCGAAATCCTCCACTACGAGCTCGGCATCAGCGAGCGCCGCGGAGCAAGACCGAAGCGTTGCCGCGTCGCAGATCGTCGGGTTAGCGTAGCGGCCAAATGGCACGTTGAATGGGTTGCGTTGGTTGACCCGGTACAGACCGTTGAACCCGGTCCTGTTCAAGTAGATGAACCAGGCCGCGACCTCCGCGTCGGTGCGCACGTCGATGTCGATGCCGCGCAACTGGTAGAAGAATTTCTCGTCGTGCGGGTAGTCCGTCAGCAGGCGGATGACGTCGTCGACGTTGTTCTTCACGCCCCTGTAGGTACGGATCAATCGCTCATTGAAGTCGGCAAGCACTGCCTTTTGCGGCTGAAGGCGAAAGAACAGCGCGCCTCCCCCAACGAAGGGCTCAAAGTATCGTGGGTACGCCCCTGGCACGTGCCGTTCCAGATCCTGGAGTAGCTGCCGCTTGCCGCCGGCCCATTTCACGAAGGGGCGGGCGGCTTCTTCGGGCCTCGTTCCGCTAACGGCAGGCCCTCCACTGAGTCATCCCCCTGGAGCAAACGGCCGCATGGTGGCCTCCGCCTCCCAGTTCTGCCGTCCGCGACGGACGCAGAGGCGGTGCGTCGCAGCACCTCGAGCAGTGCCGCCGCACGTTCGTAGCGCCCCTCGTCGAGGGCTGCTTTAACCGCGCGGACGGTCGCGGCGTTGCTATCCTCGGGTTCCGGTAGTGGAGGTCTCGAAGGACCTCTCGGGGTCGTCCCACTAGCCCGCCGCCGAGTGCCCTTCGCGACTCGTAACGACCCAAGGGGCCGTTTTTGCTCGGCGACGAATCCCGCCCTCTGGACATCGGCGGGCGCAGCACTGTTGGGGTGCTACCTTCGATGCCGTGGCGCCTCGTTCGACCCAAGCTCGGAAGGTCCGATTGGCGGGTCGATCGGCGTCTGCGGCGCCCGCTTACGCGTCCTCCCCCGAGGATGACCGGCGCGTGCGCGAGGGCATCGCGCAGTCCGAGGCTGGCGACACGATCGAGCTGACCCGCCGGGAGCTCCTCGAATATGCCGAGACTGGGGCGTTGCCCGAGCGGGTTGAGTGGTGGTTCGCGTCCCGAAGCTGACCGGGGCGTGCATCGCTTGCCTGGCTGAACTGCGCATCGGGTCCCACGCGACGCACGGGCGCGCGGTCGGACGAGCGGTCCTGGCGATCTGCGATGCGACGGAGTTGCCATTGCCTGGGGACGCCGAAGGGCCACTGCCTGCTCGGCAACGCGCGATCTACGAAGAGCACGAGGGACGCCCGCTGCTTAGCGCGTACGCGCACCGGGTAGGGACCCGAAGGCTCTGGATCTGGTATCGGTTGCGCGACGCGAGGCACGTGGACTTCGTTGCGGTCACGAGCACCGCACCCCGATCGCGCTAAGGGGCGCCTGCGTCCGTGACGCCGAGCTCCTTCGCGAGGGCTGCCAAACGCGCCACGAGAGCCCGCCCGATGTCCGTAAGCTGCTCGTCAGTGAACCGGCATGCCTCAAGGGTGGCCCGGTCCACCGTGGTTTCGGTGAAGAACGCTACCGACCTCCACGCCTGCGGGTAGACCGCGGAAGTGGCGTGCACGTCGTCAAACACTAGGCGCATGCCCCTGTCGGCGCTCACGGCACATGCGACGACTCCGACCGTTGCTCGCTGAGGTTTCTCGGGCGTCATCCCGCTACCATGCGACGAATCCGCGCGGCCGCGAAGGGGTGCCCGGTAGAGCGATGCAAGTAGATCGCACTTTATCGCTACATTGAATGGGGGGCCGCCATCGGCTGCAACGGGGGGACCCGCTGCAACGGAACCGGCGCCCAGGCCGGTGCTACGGTTCGCTATGTCGCGGACGGCGCGCGCGGTCGCGGTGCTGGGGATCGTCGTGGGCGCGTGCAGCTCGGACCAGTCGGAGCCTCCCTCCACCACCTGCTGCCTGATCACCGATGGCTCGGTGGCCCCTCGGGACGCCGCGGACGCCAGCGGGAAGCCGGGCGACGCCGACGCCGACTCCCCAGCCATTGTGGCACTGAACCCCCAACGTGAACTGGGCGATGCCGCTGACCCGGATGCCTGCGTGGCGGCGGGCGGACAATGCGTCAAAGGCGTGGGCTATTGCGCAAACGTCGGTCCCGGGGCGACCCCTGGAAGCTGCCAGGACATCGAGCATCCGTCCGTGCTCTGCTGCGCCGTGAATGAGGACGCGGGGTGCACCGAGATTCAGGCGTCGAACTACGACCAGCACTGCAACAGCGAGTCTGATTGCGTAGGGTCAACGTGGGGAACCCGTGCGCGATATGCGTGTTTCAGTGCTTTACGAACGTCGGGGCCATCAACGTCGGAGCCGCGTCGCAGTACATGGCCGACGTGAGCAGGACGCCCGAGGCTTTCGGCGGCGTTTGCAACTGCCAGATGCTGGCTCCCGGAAATGGCGATGTTTGCTGCCTCGGCGACCAGTGCCACGCGGGCGGCGAGTGCATATCCCAGGGCGACGTGGTCACGGACGGCAGCACCGAGGCGGGGAACCCTACTTCGGACAACTGAAGGGGCGCACGTCGTCAAACACGAGGCGGATGCCGTCGCCCTCGGCTGGGGTGGCCCCTGTGTCGAAGCACCCGAGTGCCTCGCAATGTCCCTCGTGGCAGGAGAGGCCGTCGCAGCAGTCGTCATCGGAGCTGCACGGATCCGAGCTCGCCCCGCACGTGCAGCTCCCTTGCACGCACTGCAGTCGCGCGCAGCACGGCTCGTCGCTCGAGCACGAGCTCCCGGAAGACTGGCAGCTCGAGCATGTGCCCGCCATGCAGGTCCCGGCGCAGCAATCGTCGTTCGTCGTGCATGTCGCCGAGGGGCCCCCGCAGGCGCTGCACTTGCCGTTCACGCAGGCAAAGCCGTCGCAGCACTCGTTGGTACTGCTGCAGCTGAGGTCAATCCCTCGACAGGTGAAGACGCACACGCCGTCCGGCGCGCACATCGCCCCGGAGCAGCAGAAGGGGCCCGGGCCCGATTTGACACAGGCGCCGAGCTGCGTGGCGCACGTGGCCAGGCACGTTCCCGGCCCGCTGGCGTTCAAGCTGCACCCCAGGCCGTCGCAGCAATTGCCGCTCGTGTCGCAAGCGCCGCCCGCGTCGATGCACCGCGGCGGCCCGCAGACGCCGCCGATGCAGGCGCCACCGCAGCATGCGGCTCCGTTCGGCGTGCACGGGCTGCTGTTCGCCCGGCATCCGAGCGAGCACCGGCCGTTTTGGTCGCAAGCGAAGTCCTCGCAACAGTCCGTGTCGCTCCCACACGTCGATCCGAAGTCGCGGCAAGAGCACGCGCCACCGGAGCACGATCCCGAACAGCAATCCGAACCCTGCGAGCAGTTCGTACCGCTCGGCGCGCAGTCCTGCGACGGCGTGCCGCCGCCCGACGAGCCCGCCCGTTGCCCGCACGCGGCGAGAACGCACATGCCCACGCCTACGACGTAGCCGGCCGCCGATGCCCGCGCTCCTCGCGCCATCGCCCATGAGATTACATGAGGAGGGGTCGAGACGGCTGCGGGCGCCCCTCTGCACTCGGCACGAACCGCTGTAACGGATCCGGCACCCGGGGCCGGTGCTACCGTTTGGTCATGTCGCGAACGTGGGGCGCGGTGGCGGTGCTGGCCGTCATCGTGGCCGCGTGCAGCTCGGGGAGCGCACCGAGGTCTTCGAGCGGCGAGCCGGCATGTGCCGCTTGCCCCGACGCCTCGGTCGCCCTGCACGATGCCAGCACGCAAGAGGGCGACGCCATCACCGAGGGCGGCTTCGATGGCGGAGCCGAAGCCTCCGTCTCCGCCGGATGCGCGGCAGCGGGCGGGCAATGCATCGCGAGCGGCGGGATCTGCTGGGGCGTCCCAACCTCTGCCGCTGCTGACCAGCCCGCGCTTTGCGGGAGTCCGGACGCGTTCTGCTGCATAGTTGTCTTCGACGCCGGCAGCTGCACGGACGCAAGCGCGACTGTCCAGGCGTCGAGCTACGACCAGTCGTGTACGGTCGATACGGACTGCGTCGGCGTCTCCGAAGGAGACTCTTGCAATCCGTGCGACTTCAGTTGCGTGAATGCGGCGATCAATGCCGGGGCGTTGACGCAATACACTTCCGATACGGCCTCCTTTCCTGCCGTCTTGGCGGTCGCGAAGGGGGCGTGCGCCAGCAGCTGCGGTGGTCCGGAGACAGCGTGCTGCGTTGGCGGCACGTGTCATTGGGGTTACTTCACGTGCCCCGACGCCAGCGCTGACGCCGGGGACGCGGCACGCCCCTGCATCCCGCTGACCTGCGCAGACCTCCCAGCGGGGGACTGCGGCGTCCAGACCGACGGCTGCGGCGGGCTCATCGCCAACTGCAGCACCTGCACCCCCCCGGATTTCTGCGGTGGTGGCGGGGCGGGCCTGTGCGGCGCAGGTGCTCCTGCCGTGGACGCGGGCGAACCCGTCTGTCATTACGACCTCTGCGTGCCGGGGACATGCGCGGACTACGACTGCGGCGTGGCAGGCGATGGTTGCGGCGGCCTGCTGGAATGTGGGCCGTGCCCCTCGTCGGAGGCGTGCATCGACAACGAGTGCATCTGGCCCGCCGACGCCGGTCCGTGCGTTCCGGCCACGTGCCAAGGGCTCGGGTACAACTGCGGCGTCCCGAGCGACGGGTGCGGCGGTCACCTCGAATGCGGCACGTGCCCGGTCTCGCAGTTCTGCGGTGGAGGGGGAGTCCATAGGTGCGGTGGCACGTGCGACACGCCCGACGGCGGCCCGTGTGAGGTCACGTGCTCATCGGACGATGGAGGCGGTTGCACTGGGCAATCGTGCCTGGGCGGCGGGTATACCTGCGGGGAGGCGCCCAACGGATGCGGCGGTCTGCTGGACTGTGGCCCGTGCGGCGCCGACGCCGGCTCTTCGGACGCACCGACCGGCGGCTGAGAGCAGGGCGCGGGCTCTAGGGGAGGCATCGTCAACCGGGCAGCGAGGCCTGCTCTCGAGGCCCTCTGCTTCGCTACCGGGGGAGCGAAGGAAGAAAAGGCGCGCGCTTCCCTCGTGGGCCGACCAGCGAGCGAAGTCGTCGCGATCGCGAGTGCGGGTTTCGGGCGATCGTGAACGCGTAGATCGGACGATGGTGAACGCCAAGATCGGCGCATCGTGAACGCTTAGATCGGGATGGTGAACGCCCGGATCGGCATCGTGAACGCCGGGATCGGAGCGGTGAACACGGCGGCCGGGGAGGTCGCCGGCCACTGAGCGAAGCGCACGCAGCCACGGGAGCAGCCCCTGTAGACGGGGCCATGCCCACGGAGAGACTGTCGATGCGCAACAGCAGAGAGATCGTTCGTCAGAAGTGGCTTCTTGGCCGCGCCCACCGCGCGATCGCGGAGTCGGTCGGAGTGAGCCTTGGAGCGGTGAGCCTGGCGCTGGCGCGTGCGTCGGCGGCGGGACTGACGTGGGAGGGGGTGGAAGGGATCGACGACGCGGAGCTGGAGCGGCGTCTGTACCCCCACGCGGCAGCGGGGGCGGAGCGCCCGGAGCCGGACTGCGTGTGGATCCACCGCGAGCGGCACCGGCCGAGCGTGACGCTGGAGCTGCTTCACCACGAGTACCTGGAGCGGCACCCGAACGGGCTGCGGTACACGACGTTTTGCGATCGCTACCGCGCCTGGCTGGGTCGACGCGGCCTGGTGATGAGGCAGGTGCACACGGCGGGCGACAAGGCCTTCGTCGACTACTCGGGGAAGAAGCCCCGGATCGTCGACGCGACGACGGGGGAGGTGATCGAGGTGGAGCTTTTCGTCGCGGCGCTGGGCGCGTCGAACTTCACGTACGCGGAGGCGACCTACACGCAGCGGGGCCCTGACTGGATCGCGAGTCACGTGCACGCGCTGGAGTACTTCGGCGGGGTGCCGGCGGCCCTGGTGCCCGACCAGTTGAAGTCGGGCGTCACGCGCTCGTGCATGTACGAGCCGGAGGCGCAGCGCACCTACGAGGAGCTGGCGGAGCACTACGGGACGACGGTGCTGCCGGCGCGCCCGGCGCATCCACGCGACAAGGCGAAGGTGGAAGTGGCGGTGCAGATCGCGCAGCGGTGGCTGCTCGCGCGCATCCGCGACGAGGTGTTCCACTCGCTGGGCGAGCTGAACGCGCGCCTGCGTGAGCTGCTCGTCGACCTGAACGCACGCATGATGCGCCGCTACGGCAAGAGCCGTCGCGACCTCTTCGAGCAGATGGAGAGAGCGGCGCTGCGTCCGCTGCCGGCGACGCGCTTCGAATACGCCGCCTGGGTGAAGGCGCGGGTCAACATCGACTACCACGTGGCCGTCGAAGGGCACCTGTACTCGGTGCCGTATCGGCTCGTGCACGAGCAGGTCGAGGTGCGCGTCGCCGCCGACGTCGTGGAGATCCTCCACGGCCGAGGGCGTGTGGCTGCGCACCGCCGGTCTTACGTGAAAGGAGGTTTCACGACGGAGACCGAGCACATGCCGAGCGCGCATCGCGCGCACGCGGAGTGGACGCCGTCGCGCATCCTGGCCTGGGCGGGCAAGGTCGGCGCGGCGACGCGTGAGCTGTGCGAGGCGATCCTCGCCGATCGCCCGCATCCCGAGCAGGGCTTCCGCTCGTGCCTGGGCATCTTGCGGCTAGGCAAGCGCTACGGCGAGGTGCGCCTGGAAGCGGCGTGCAACCGCGCCCTGCGCGTGCGGGCACGCTCGTATCGGCACGTCGAATCGATCCTCAAGAACGGCCTCGATCGCGTGGCGAGCACGGACGAGCAGACGAGTCTCTCGCTCACGCACGAGAACGTGCGCGGACGCGATTACTACCACTGAAAAAGGAGAAGACATGCTGACCGAACCTACGATCGAGAAACTCCATGCGCTGCACCTCGGCGCGATGGCCGCCGCGTGGATGGCGCAGCGCGAAGACCCGAAGAGCCAAGAGATCGACTTCGACGCGCGCTTCGGGATGATCGTCGATGCCGAGCACCTTTCGCGCGACAACAAGCGCCTCGCGCGGGCGCTGCGCGAGGCGAAGCTGAGGATCCCCAACGCGTGCATCGAGGACATCGACTACACGCCAAAGCGCGAGCTGGATCGCGCCCTGCTACGCCAGCTCGGCACGAGCGCGTGGATCGGGTCGCACGCGAACGTGATCGTCACAGGTGCGACCGGCACGGGCAAGTCGTACGTCGCGTGCGCCCTGGCACAACAGGCCTGCCGTAGCGGCTTCCGCGCACTGTACCGGCGCGTGCCACGGCTCCTGGAGGAACTGGCACTCGCGCACGCCGACGGCACGTACACGCGCCTGCTGGGTCGTCTCGCGAAGGTCGACGTGTTGGTGCTCGACGACTGGGGACTCGCGCCGCTGCGCGAGCAAGAGCGACGCGACATGCTGGAGATTTTCGACGACCGCCACGGCACCCGGTCGGCGATCCTCACCAGTCAGTTGCCTGTCGAAAAGTGGCACGACTACGTTGCCGATCCGACCATCGCCGACGCGCTGCTCGACCGCGTCGTGCATAATGCGCACCGCATCAAGCTGAAGGGACCGTCCCGAAGAAAGCCGGAGGCCTGAACCACACTCGAACACGCCAACCAAAGAGCTACGTCGCTTCGCTCCGACTGGGCGATCACGATGGCCGATCTGAGCGATCACCATCCGCCGATCTACGCGATCACGATGCCCGGAATCCGCACGCGAGCCTCGCTATCCGGTGAGTGAAGGAAGAAAACGCGTCCGCTTTGCTCGCGGACCGACCAGCGAGCGAAGCTATCGTGATCGCGAGCCTCGCTACCCAGAGAGCGAAGGAAGAGAGCGCGTCTGCTTCGCTCGCGGACCAACGAGCGAGCGAAGCTATCGCGGTCGCGAGCCTCGCTACCCAGAGAGCGAAGGAAGAGAGCGCGTCCGCTTCGCTCGCGGGCCAACGAGCGAACGAAGCTATCGCGGTCGCGAGCCTCGCTGCCCGGGGAGCGAAGGAAGAAAATACGTACGCTTCGCTCGCGGACCGACCAGCGAACGAAGCCATCGCGGTCGCGAGCCTCGCTGCCCGGGGAGCGAAGGAAGAAAATACGTGCGCTTCGCTCGTGGACAGACCAGCGAGCGAAGCTATCGCGATCGCGAGCCTCGCTACCCCTCGAGCGAACGAAAGGACCCGGCTTCGGAGGCTCGCGCTCGGACTGCTGTGAGTCACTCTCGCGGGAGCGAAGCAAGGAATCGCGTGAGCGAACGGACGTCGTCGGGGAGCGAGCGTAGCGAGTCCGCGACCCGGCGAAAGTCGTGGGCTCCCATTCGAAGCAACCACGCTTCCGAGCGAAAGACGTGCGCGACCGAGCGGACGTCGCGGGGAAGCGAGGCGTGCGGGCAGCCGCGCGAGCTTCGCGAGTGCGTCTCCGAGCGGAGCGCGTCGGGGAGCCTTGCAAGGGCCTCGGGGCGGGACGGGTGAGCCGGCGGGCGGCTGAGCGCACGCCACCGCTCAGGGCGTAGGGGATGGCCAGCGGGCAGTGAAGCGTGGTGTGCTCGAAGCCGACGCCATGATCCGGACTCCTCTGAGCGCCTGTCCCGTTTGCACGCGGCACGTGCGGGTCAACGAGCACGCTTGCCCCTTTTGTCGGGCCGAATTGCCGTCCTGGTTCCGGGATGTGACGACGCAGTCGTTGCCGCGTGCGCGCCTCAGTCGCGCCGCGCTCTATGCCCTCCGCATGGGGGCGCTCTCTGCCACGGCTGCCGCGTGCGGCAGCGGGCAGTATTCCGGCGCTTTCGGCAAGCCTCTGGACGGAAGCGTAGAGCGCGGCCTGGACGGAAGCGAAGAGGAGGATGCCCCGTTTTTGATGGCGGTGGCCTACGGGTTGGCCGTCAGCTTCCAGCTCTGCGACTCGGCGGCCAGCTGCCCACCTGGCGACACCTGCGGTCCCCTGGCAACGGACCCGTCGCTTCCGATGACGGTGTGCAACGGTTGCGCCAGCTCCGCGGGCTGCCAGCCGGGCCAGGTTTGCTGCAGTGACCAGTTTTCGACGACGGCCTGCCAGGCAGGTCCGTGTCCAGACGTGCCAGGTGAAGGTCCCATCCAGCTCTGCGCCATATCGGCCGAGTGTTTCACGGCGGGTGATACGTGCGGTCCGCCGAACGATCATCAGTCGGAGCCTAACCTCCTTGTCTGCAACCCGCCGGGCGCCGGCGGCATCACCGACGATGGCGGCAGCATCGACGGCAGCTCGTCGAGCGACGGAGGCGCGGGAGGCGACGCGGGGGACGCTCGCGCCGAATAGGGTCGCGGTCTCGCCGTCGCGACGGCCAACTCACATGCACGAGCCCGGCGGATAGAGCACCCGGCATCCGCACGTGTTGTCCGACTTGCAGCACGGGGCCTGCCAGGCCGGGATGCAGAGGGTCATGCTGCACATGGACACCTCGCATAGCGGAGGCGCCGCAACGTCGGCCGTATCGGCAGCGGCGCACGAGCCGCTGACGCAAGCCATCCCCGAGCTCTGGCAATCCAGACAAGCTTGCCCCCCGGCGCCACACGAGTTCGCGGACTCGCCGCCCTGGCAGTCGCCGGTCGCGCTGCAGCAGCCGTGACAGGCGCTCGCGCAGGGGGGTGGGGAGTCGTCCGCCACGTCGGGGCCGGCCTCCGGGGGAGTGGTGCTCGTTTCGTTCGAACCGGATTCCGAGCCGGTCTCTCCGGGCCCGCCCGTGTCCCGAGGCTCACCGGTCTCCGGCGCTTCACCGACCTGGCCTGCCGCCGAGTCCGGGAGGCCGTCCGAGTAGTCGGCCCAGTCGAGCAGCAGCGAGCACCCCGCAAGCGGCGCCACGAAGACGACGAACGCGCTCACCTTGGTGAAGACGTGGAGCACACGTCAAGCGTACCCCAATTGCGAGGGGTCTTCAGCTCGCTACCGAGCCGCGCTCGGTCTTGGCCACGAACGCCTCCAGGCCCGACCTCACGTGCACGTCCGTCTGGGGGAACGGCATCTCAATCGCCGCCTCGCGAAAGGCCGCGTCGATCGCAAAGCGCAGGTCCGACGCGACCTTCAGATCGGCGCGGGGGTCCGGGATCCAGAGGAGAAGCGCGAAGTCGAGGCTCGACGCGCCGAAGCCTTCGAAGCGGACCTCGGGGGGCGGTGAAGCAAGGGTGCCGGGGGTCTTGGCGGTGACCGCGAGCAGGATGTCACGGACACGATGCGTGTCGGTGCCGTAGGCCACACCCACGGGAACTCGCACACGGAGGTTCGACGTGGGGCGGGAGTGATTGATGACCTTCTCGGTCACGAGGCCACTGTTGGGCACGATGATGGCCACGGCGTCGCGCGTGATGATGCGCGTCGCGCGAAGTCCGATGTCGTCCACGACGCCCAACGCGTCGCCCACTCTGACGAAATCGCCTTTCCGGACGGGCTGCTCCACGAGCAGGATCAGCCCCGAGATGAAGTTCTGGGCGATGTTCTGCAGCCCGAAGCCGATGCCCACCGCGACGACCGCCGACGTGGCGATGAGGGCGTCGAGACGGATGCCCATCGAGTCGAACGCCACCATCGTGCCGATGGCGAGGGTCACGTAGCCGAAGATCTTCGACGCGGCGAACTGGGTGCCCTGTGGAAGGCCACGGCGGTTCAGCATCCTGCGCAGTCCACGTCCCCCCAGGTTTCCAATCAGCGTGGACGAGAAGAGGATGGCGACGGCGATGAGGATCGAGCCGAAGGTGACGACTCCGCCCGAAAGCGTGAGCAGGTGAAAGTCGAGGGCTCTCTTCATGTGATCGAGCATCGTGGGACACACGTAGACCATCGCGGCACGCACGAGAAGGCGCGGGCGGCGCAGCGGCTTGGCAGTGTGCCCCTATTGATGCGTTGCCGGACCAGGTTCCGCCGGCCGAGACCTGCGGGTACTGAGGGGAGTTGACGTCGATCACTCCCATCGTGAGCGCCGGGGTCGTGCCCGTCCCGTCGTACGTCCCCGACAGGCTGCCCTGCATGGTGACGCTCCCCGCATCGCCCGGGTACTCGTACGTGCCGCTGCTGAGGGTCCCCGTAAGGGCCTTGGTCGGGCAGTCGAGTTGTCCGGAGAGGTCGGCATTGAAATGGCCATGTCGTCGGCTCCCGAGAGCTTGGCTCCCGGCGCGATGGTGAGGACGGGCGCGGCGAAGTTTTCCCCGCTCGATGATTGCATCACCTGACCGACGAGCGTGATGGACGGGTGCCCGACCACTTGAAGGAGAAGAGGAGCGAGAGGAGGCCTCCGGCGTCGTTCGTGACGTTCGTGTCGAACATGCCCGTGTACGTGCCCGGTTCGCATTCGAACATGACCCCCGGCGGGGCTCCGTCGCCGCTCGTGAAGACGGGCGTGAACTGGCCCGAGTCCCCGAAGAGCGCCGACGAGTCGTTGATCGATGCATCGCCTCCGTCGTCCGCCGCGGGCGCGCTCGACCCGCCGCCCGTGGGAAACCCGGTCCCCTCACCGCTGCTTCCACACCCGAGCGTCAGGGGCGACAAGGCAAGCGCCCAGACCAGCGGCGAATCGACGCCCCAGAGCTGCCACCCCAACCTGGTACCGCTTCCCATGCTCTGGGTATTGGCGACACTTCGGCGGCCCGTCACCCGATGGATCATTCCGAGACGCACGGGGGACCACTTCCGCCCTCGCCATCACATGACAGCGTCACCGAACGGACTCGAGCGCCGACTCGACTGCGGGCGAGAAGAGGCTGTCGGGGAAGCGCTTGCGAAATGCCTCACCGCGGGCGCGCGCGTCGTCGGAGCGGCCTGCCTTGACGAGCGCCTGGATCCACATGGCGTCGCGCTCCTCTGCGAGCAAGGGGCTCGAGAAGCTTCGCCGGTGGAGTTCGAGACGATCGAGTGCTCGCGTGGGGTCGCCGTGGGCGAGCGCCTGCCGAGCTTCGTCGAGAATGGCCCGCTCAGCGGTGAGCTGAGACGCCCGCGAGGGCGGCGACGACGACGGAGGCGAGGGGACAGTCGCGGACGCAACCGACGGGACGGCGGCGGGACCCCCGCCGATGAGCGAGGGCATCGCACCGGCCGCCGCTGGCGGAGCAGGCAACGCCGGCACCACGCGGTCGACGTACACCACTCTCTCCGGAGGCTTCATCCACAGAGCGTGGAGCGCGCCTCCCACGACGCCACCTACAAGGAACGCGATCACGGTCGCCTTCCTCGCCAAAAGGGCGCTGCTCGAGGGGCCCTTGTCGCCGCCGGCCTCGCGCCCAACGGGAACCGCGACCGCATCCAAAAGGCGCCCCTTCGCACGCGCCCGAACCTCCCTGGACGCGTGGGACTCTTCCCGAAGAAGCTCGAGGACTCCGGGATCGATCGGCGGCATCGGCTCGGTCACCGCCCACCTCGCGCAGTTCGGATCCTCTTCACCGCGGCCGCCAGGTCTTCGCGCGCGAGGCGCAACCGCGAGTACGCGGTGTTGAGGGGAATCTCCAGCGCGTCGGCGATCTCGGGGACCGGCGTTTCGTCGACGTCGTGCATCACGATCAGCGCTCGGCGCGCGAGGCTGAGCTCGTCGAGCGCAGCGACGAGGGTCTCGCGATCCTCGCCGACCGCGACCCGCTCGTCCGCCGGAGGGTCCTGTGCGACCGCTTCGTGCGACCCGCCGAGAACCTCGACCCGATGCCGCGCGAGGCGGCGATGGTCCGCCGCGACGTGATAGGCAAAACCGAAGAGCCACGGGCGGAGCGGCCGGGTCGTGTCGTAATCGGCGAGGCGGGTATGTACTTTCATGAATACTTCGTGCACGAGGTCCTCGCGGTCTGCATCGCGCACGCCTAGACGGCGCAGGGTGGCCCACACGTAGTCGAAATGTTCGTCGAATATGGCGCCCAAGTCGGGGCCGGACCGCGACGATGGGGGGCTCATAATGTCCATTGGGTCGACGCGCCCGGTTCCGTCACGTCGGTCACTCGAAGCTCGTCAGAAATCCGGCGCCGACGACGCCGGCGAAGACAGGGGCCGTCCACGCGTTCTCGCCGGCCAGCACGAACGTAGCGCGGCGCAAATCGACTAGCAGATCGAACCGCGCAAGGAGCGAGAGCTTGCGAGAAAGCGGCCATTCGAGTCCCACGCGCCCGCCTGCGGCAGCGACGAGGGTCGAAGCCGAGCGAGGAGTCGAGACCGCGGAGCCCTCGGCATGCAGATCCCCGAGAGCGCCCACCGCACACACGAACCCATCACCGTAGTGCACACATGGGACGACGGCAGCGGCATACGAGTTGGCCGTCACGCGTCCAATGCCGGCGGCGCTCTGGGCGGACGCGGGCGCGTCGGCGTGCAGCTCGAACGACACGGAGGCCGTGCGCCACCGAACGCCGACGGCGGCGGAGACTCCGACGGTGGGCGTCGGTGCCGTATCCAGCGAGGCGACCGCGTCGATTCCCGCCACGATATGGGATTCGTTCCCCGGACCTGCAGCGTCGGGCTGCTCGACCGAATCGGGCGGCGGCACGGGCAGCGGTGCGGGCGACGGCGGAGGCGCGGGCGCCGAGCTCGGGTCCGTCGGCGAAGGCGGGACGCTCGCGATCGGGGGCGGAGACTCGTCTTTGGGCAACTCGTCCACCGCGATGCTGATCGCAAGGGCGACGGTGTCGAAGAGCTCCGTGCAGTCCGGCCCGCTCGACGAGAGCTGCCGGGTCCCGTGCGTGAGGCCATGCTCGTCGATGATCTGCAGGCGGGCCATGTACCGGCCGCTGTCTCGCCAGACCTGGACCACGAACGTGCGCTTCGCCCAGGGAAAGAAAGGGTCGTAGCCAACGCGGCCCGCAACGGCGCTTCGCAGCGCGCTCTCGTCCGGACACGAGGAGGCACCCCCAGATCGCGCATAAGCGAGCCGCGCGGCGACGCCGGCCCCGGCGTCCGCTGCAACGGTCATCCCGGCGAAGAGCAGCGCGCCCCCGGCCAGCAGCGAGAACGTCGCCATCGCGCGCTACGCTAGCGAAGGTTGGCCGTCCACGTGCAGGTTGATGACCCCTCCAATCCCGGAGGATCCATCACCCCGTTGACCAGGGCGGGCGGACTCGCATCGGCGTCGTAGTCCGCGGAGAGTACGCCCGTTCCCGCGGCCTTGAGGCTGAACATGGCCGACGAATACGCGAAGCCGGAGATCGCTCCGGTGAGTTTGCGGGTCGAGCAGTCGAGCGTCCCCGTCAATTCCGAGCTCGCCGTCCCTCCCGAGATCGTGCTCGAGACGGAGGCGTCGGGGCTGATCGCGAGAGTGGTGGGCGCACCGACGGTGACCAGCGTCATGGAAAGGGGGCCGCTCGCCGGCAGGGTGCTCGCCGGTAGCGGCAGCGCGTCCGCGTCCGCAGAGGAACTGCACGCGTACGTGCCCGAGTACGTTCCTGCCTTGCAATCGGCGTCATAGGGCACGCCCGCGTCGTTCGAGCCTAGATTGAGCGTACTGCTGCACGCGCCAGCAGCCCAGGGAAGGCAGGCACAGCAAAGCAATCGTCTCATACGTGGTGCGCCGACAGAGTATTGGGCTCTTCTGGCCCAAACCGTCACGAAATCCTAATCGAGGCGCGGGTCCTGATCGAACGAAGGGATACTGGCCACTTCGGGAGCGCCGGGACACAATGGCGTGTGGGGCGCGTCACGAAAATCGTAGCCAATGCGATCCTCGCGAGCGCGCTGGGCGGGTGTGCCTCGATCTCCGGTCTCAACGCGTTCACGGGCGGCGACTGCGTCGACGACTGCGACGCGAGCGTCGACAGCCCGCCGTCCGACGAAACGACGACCGCGACTACCAGTCCGGAGAACGACCCGATCGACGCGACGGACGGGCCGGGCAATGTCGACTGGCCGGACGCAACGGGCGCGGACGAGGCTCCTCCGTCGACGGAGATGGAGAGCGGCAGCGTCGATTCAGGCTCCGACGGCAGCGGCGCCGGCAGCCTTGGCGCCGACGCTGGGAACCATAGCGACGCCGCGCCGGAAGGCGGCGGATGTGGACCGCAGACGTGTAGTACCGGATGCTGCGATGACCACGGCAACTGCACCGTGACGTCGGCCAGCACGTGCGGGACCGGTGGAGTCAGCTGCCAGGACTGCGCCAGCGGGGGTCAGGTCTGCAGCGGGGGCTCGTGCGCAACGCCGGATGCGGGCGGCGGTGGGGCGACGTGCACGCCATCCACGTGCCTGAACATCTGCGTCCCTTACTTCCACGAGTGCTGTAAATCGGATCAGACGTGCGGATGCAGCCTCAACTTCCCGACGGGCCCTTGCGAATGAAGGACGCCCACGCGGTCGGGCGATGCCCCTGGCGCTCCCACTACGTGGCACCTATCGACCTACCGGACGCGCGAGTCGTGATCCGTGGCCAGGGGCCAAACGCACAGGGCTGGTGTGCGTCCTGCGAATCTCTGCGCGTTCTTGCTCGCTGGAACGCTGGGATGTGGCTTGGGTCTGGGTGGGAGCGAGGGAGAGGGCGGCGTCGGCCCGACCGCCAGAGGGACGACCGGCGGAGGGCCTTCGGGCGACGTTGGCGACCTCGGACAGGACGCCGCCTTCGCGGAGGACGGTGACCTCGGCAACCTCGCTCTGGGCCCGTTGGATCCAGACGGTTCGGGAGGTCCAGGGCCCGGGCCGCGAGGCGGAGACGCGGGCGTCTCGATGGACGACGGATCGTCTGGCAGCCTGGCGGACGCCGACGCGGAGGCCTCGGCCTTCGCGGACGCGAACGGCTCCTGCGGGCAGCTCGAGTCGTGTTGCAAGACCTTGAGCGCGCTGGGTAGCTCGTCCACCAGCTACCAGAGCTGCGAGAGCGAGGTAGCGAGCGGCGACGCGGGGACCTGCCAGTCGGCGCTCCTGGCGCTCGCGTTCGTCGGCGTGTGCCTCTGACGCGTTCGGCGCCCGCTCCATCAGTCCAAGAACGCCTGCCCGCAGGACGGGCACACCGCGTCGCGCACGGTGACCGCCGCGCGGCACCGCAGGCAGGTGAGCCGCCACGGCGCCGCGAGGCCCGTGATCGCCGCGGCGACGAGCATCGCGATGCCCAGCGCAGTCGAGAAGCCCCAGCCGGCCTGCGCCCCTACCGCGATCGTCGCCGCGGCCGCGAGGCCCAGCATCACGGCGCCCCCGCTGCTCCACTGCCACAGCGCAAGAGCGCCGAGCGCGTTCATTCCGCCCGCCACGGCCAGCGATAACCCGATCGGGCCCACGCCGCCTATCCCGCCGGCGTGAGGAAGGACGTCGCCGTAGAACCATACGGCGAGAAGCTGAAGCCCGCCCCGGACTGCGCAGAATACGAGGTACCCGGTGAGCACGTACCCACGGTGTCTCATCGTCGCTGGGTGCGAGATCGATACGGACACGATTTCCGACGCTAACGTGAGGACCCCCGCGCGAGCAAACATCCACTCATCGGGAGCAGTCGCGCGCGCGCTCGCGCCCCACGGCGTCGTCGTCGGCCGCGAGCTCGAGGGCCCGTCCTTCGGCCGCACAGGCCTCGTCCATTCGCCCTTCGTGGCGGAGCGCGATACCGAGGTTGTAGTACGCCTTGCCGTATCCCGGATTGAGGGCGATCTCTTGCGCAAGCTCCCTCTCGGCCTCTTCCCAAAGGCCGCGCGCCATCGCGATGACGGCGATGTTGTTGTGGACGACCTCGGAGGGCCCGAGCGCCAGCGCGGCGCGGTACTCGACGAGCGCCCGATCGTCCTCGCCGGCCGTCTGGTATTCGCGGCCTAGGCAGAAGTGCGCGAGAGGCGAGTGAGGCGAGCCATCGACGGCATCGCGCGCGAACGCGCCGGGATCGCGGAACGCACCCTCGAACGCGACCGTGAGCCCCGCGAAGGCCAAGAAGACCGCCGCAGCCGAAGCGATCAGCGTCACACGCTCCAGCCGCATTCCGTCCACGATCTCGCCCGCCGCGATGAGCACGCCGCAGGCGGGGAGGACGAGTCGCTGGTCGAGGACGAGCGATCCGGAGAAAATGACGATCGGGGCCAGGAAGAGAACGAACGCCACGGCTCCGAGGGCCACGATGCGAGGACGAGCCGCCGGGATAGACCATGCGGCGACGGCCATCGCCACGCACGCGATGACGCCTGGCCACAAGGGAACATCCGGCGCGAGCGCGAACACGGACAGGTGCACCGGAAGGACAATCTTGCCCAGCCCCGTCACGACGAGCGGCAGGTTCGCGAGTACCTCTTGGAACGACGGAGCCAGCGACCCACTCGGTGAATGAGCGAACACCCGGGCCGCGGCGATCACGGCCCACGCGGCAGCGAAACCGCCGATGACGCGCGGACGGCGCACGCGCGCCCAGTCCTCCGGCCGGGCAAGCGCAACGTGTGCCAGGCATACGGCGGGAAGAACGACGGCCGACTCTTTCGTGAAAAGCGCTAGGCCGAAGAAAAGACAGTGAGCCGTCTTGTGCCATATCGACGGGCGGGCGGCGTCGCGGACGAACGCGATCCACGACGCCAGCGCGAACACGGCCAGGAGCGAATCGTTGCGGCCGGGAATCCACGCGACGGCCGGTGCGAGCGCCGGGAGGACGGCGAAGACGAGGGCACCGGCAAGGGCGATCGCCGGGCCCAGGGCGAGGGTGCGAAGCAGCGCGTGCACGAGGACGCCGGCGACGGCGTAGAGCGCGACGTTGGTCAGGTGGTATCCGCGCGGGTCGAGCCCGCTAAAGTGCGCGTCGATCACGTAGGACGCGGTGACGAGCGGGCGGTAATAGGCGTGGCTCGTGTCGACGACGTGCATGTACGCGCGGCCGAAGACACGCCACAAACTCGCGGATTGGGCCAGGAAGGCCTGGTCGTCGACGATAAGGTCGCGATCGTCGAGGCCGGTGAAACCGAAGAGAATAGAGCGCCCGTGAACGACGAGAACGGCGAGGGCGACCAGAACCGGCGCGAACGCGAAACGACGTGCCGTGCCGTCACGTACTCTAGGAAACGGGAGCCCAACCATGAAAGCGCACAAGAGCGTATCCCTCCTCATGACCTGCCTCATCGGCGTCGCCTGCCACGCCGCAGGATCCAAGGCCGAGGCCGTGGCGGCAGAGCCTCCGGCCGCGAACGCGTCGACCGGCGCCCCGAAGGGCAACGCCGTCCCGGCTGTCCCCGCAAAGGTAGGCACGGACCCGGGCCACGTCGGCTACGGCACGCCGCTCGTGCCGAGAGAGCACGACCAGCTCGCGGCGTTCGCCGCCGGCTGCTTCTGGGGCGTGGAGGACGCGTTCCGGCACGTGCCCGGCGTGGTCGCGACAGCCGTCGGTTTCACGGGCGGTCACACGAGCGACCCGACCTACGAGAAGGTCTGCTCGCACTCGACCGGGCACGCAGAGACGGTCCTCGTCGAGTTCGACCCGGCGCGCGTGCCGTACGAACATCTTCTCCGCGTCTTCTTCAAGATCCATGACCCGACGGAGGTAAACCGCCAGGGACCGGACATCGGGGACCAGTACCGGAGCGCCATCTTCACGTTCTCGGACGACGAGGCCGCGGCCGCGCGAGCGGCAAAGCAGGCCGAGGAGAAGGTCTCGGGTACCCGGATCGCCACGGAGATCCGTCCCATCGGTCCCTTCTTCAAGGCCGAGGGCTATCACCAGCAGTACGCGGAGAGGACCGGCAGCCACGCCTGTCCCATCGGCGGGCAGCTCGAAACTCTCTAGAAACGCCGCGGCCGGCAACGTGGCAGGAGATGGGAGCGATCCACGTCCTTCAACATGTCCCGATGGAGGGCCCCGCGCGCATCGCGGACGTCGCGCGCGAGCTGGGATTCGACGTCGTCGTGCATTCCCTCTCCGAGGGCGCTCCCGTGCCGGGGGCCCTGCGGGGCGACGACGTTCTCGTCGTGATGGGCGGGCCGATGGGCGTGGGAGACATCGGCGACGCACGCTGGCCGTTCCTCGAGGACGAGGTGCAGTTGGTCGGCCGCATTCTGCGCGAGGAGCGCCCGGTGCTCGGCATCTGCCTCGGCGCGCAGCTCATGGCCCATGCCCTTGGCGCACGCGTCTACCCGTGCCACGTCGGCGATCCTCCGGTCCGTCACCGAGAGGTCGGCTGGGGCGCCGTGACGTTCACGCCTCCCGCCGGGGCGGAGGCGGTCCTCGAGGGCGCGAACGAGTCTGAGGTGGTGCTCCACTGGCACGGCGACACGTTCGACCTGCCCCGAGCCGCGACGCGGCTCGCGAGCACGCTGGCGTGCGAGAACCAGATGTTCCGCTACGGACGGCGCTCCTACGCGCTGCAGTTTCACGTCGAGGTGACCGCCGACGACGTGAAGCGCTGGACGAGGGAGGACGCCGCGTTCGTCCTCGCCGCCAACGGTCCCGGCGGCGCCGAGCGCATCGTCGCGGACACGGACCGCTACATGCCCCGCCACCGCCAGGTCGGGGACCGCCTCATCCGCAACATCCTTGCCGCGACACATGGGTAGAGAGGGAAGCGAACCGCAGAGGAGCGGAGGACGCTGAGGGGCGAGGGATTGTCCTCGGCGCCTCTGCGGTTGTCCCGTCTCTATGTAAGGTCCATAACGCGCTGCTCGAGGCCGCGGCCCTTCGTGACTCCGCTGATGCGGACCTGATGACGCAAGAGCACGGCGAGGACATGGCCGATGACGGTCTCGGCGTCGGCCTGCTTGCGCTCGAAGAGGACGGAGATCTCGAGCCGCTCCTCGTCGAAGTCGGCGCTCTTCACGACGGGAAGCTCGCGGAGCTCCTGCACGGGCACCTGCCCGCCCTGCGTTCCACGCGTCGTCCCCGGCGCCACGAGGACTCGTACCTGCTCATTCTGCGCAGTGAGCTCGCTCATCGGGCCACTCGCCACCACCCGACCGCGATCGAGAACGACCGCCCCGTCGCAGAGCGACTCGAGCTCCTGCAAGTTGTGGCTCGACACGACGATCGTGCAGCGCCCTTTCTTAGCAGAAACGAGCTGGCGGACCTCGAACGCGACCCGCGGGTCGAGCCCGGCGGTCGGTTCGTCGAGCAGCACGACCTCCGGCTCGCCGAGGAACGCCTGCGCGAGTGCGACGCGCTTGGCCATGCCGTGCGACAGGCTGCCGCATCGCTGTCGCCACCAGTCCCTCCCTGACACCTCGTCGAGCGCTTGCCGGGCGCACGCCTCGGCTTTCACGGCGGGGATGGCCTGGAGCCGTGCCATGTCGACGAGAAACTCGCCGACGGTATCGCCCGGTGGGAGCAGGGCATCCTGCGGCAAGACGCCGAGGCGCGCGCGCAGCCAATCGACCGCCTTCGGCGCGAGCCCGAGCACCTCGATGTTGCCTTCGCTCGGCTCGAGGTAGCCCGCGAGCATCGAGAAAATCGTCGTCTTTCCTGCTCCGTTCGGGCCGATGAGACCGTGAACGGATCCCACTTCGACGCCGAACGTTGCGGCATCGACCGCGGTCTTCGAACCGAACCGCTTGCTCACGCGGTCGAGGCGCACGGCGGCCGACGGCGTCACACGTCCCTCCGCTGAAAGAGGACGGAGCCCCCGACCATGACAATCGCGACGAAGCCGACGAGCACGACGGTCGCCGTCACCGCCTTCCCGGCGTCGGGCGAGAGGAGCATCGAATCGTAGGCGTTGGGATAGAGGTACTCGTACCAGGGCGGCGCCGACGTGATGTCGGTCGTCAGGTCCTTCATGGTGCGAGAGGCAAACGCGATGGTGCCGCAGAGCCAGAGGCCGAAGAAGACGGCGAAGGTCGTCATGAGGGCGACGACGGGCGCGCGGAAGAGCGCACTGATGAACGTGGCGATCGCCGCCCAGGCGCCCGCGATGAGCACCCCAACGAGCCAGAAGCGCACGCTCCACGTGAAGAGCTGCGCGAGCGTGACGTAGCCGTGCGCGAAGGCCACGCCGTCCGCAAGGACGTGGATGGCGAGCATCACGAGGGCCACGACCGCCCAGAGCCCGATGAGCTTCCCCACGAAGTACGACGACCGCCGGCTGCGGACGGTCCAGTAGCGCACGGTCCGGTTTTGGAGCTCGCCCGCGACGGCATCGAAGCCGATGAGGGCGACCAGGAGCGGCGCGAGCCAGATTGTGATCTTCAGGAACGTGAGGAGCGAGGACGGCGCGCTCGCGATGTACGCGGCCAGCGCGGCGTCTCCGGTGGCCTTCTCAATCGCGCGTCGCTTGAGCTCTTCGTACACCTCGTTCTCGGCGGCCGCGCTGGCCCGACCGGCGCCCTCGCTCGACACACAGGCGAGGGCCGCCACGAAGGCTCCAAGGAGCGTGATGACGCCGAGGGCAACGCCCTTGAGGCTGCGGACGTTCCGGCGAAACTCCCGGAACGCGACGAGACGGGTTTCTACAGCTGGGCTCAAGAAGGCTCCACGGCCTGTGATACCTCAACCGGCTCTTGCCGTGCTGCGCGCTCGAAGCTAATGGATGGCCTTGTCGCCGCCTCGTCGCGGCGCGTGCGGCCCTGCCGACGTAGAAGCGTGAACCCCGCCAGGCCCGGAAGGGAGCAACGGTAGCGCCGAAGCGTGTGGCAGGGCCTTCTTCCATTCGGACTGGCCACGAGGCCGAGTTTCCGCTAGACGAGATGGGGAGGGCTCGCGCCTCGGCTTCGGCCGGGCACCGCCCCAAAAAGGTTCAAACGCTGCCGCCTCCTGTAGAACCAGCAGGGCCGCAGTCGTTATCGTTACTTCAGTCGCCGTGGCACCCCGCGCGGTTTACCCGCAGTCGGGCCCCGGCGTCGCCCGAGGCACCCAGAATGCTTCGTTTCGGCTTGCGCTCATTCACGCTCATGTTGCACCAGTCGCTCGCCCGTCGCTCCAGCGACGCCGCGGGCGGTCGGGGCACGCGCGCGCAGCCAGGAAGCGACGTTCACCTCCGGGCGGGAAAGCTCCGCACCGTATGGCCAAGAACATTCTCGTCATCTCATGCGACATCGCAGAGACCCGCGTCGCCCTCATCGAGGGCGGTATCATCGCCGAGCTGCACATCGAGAGGGGCGGCGCTCAGCCCCGCGGTGGCACCGTCGGCGACATCTGCCTAGGGAAGGTCACCCGCGTCCTACCCGGGCTGCAAGCGGCCTTCGTCGACATTGGGCTCGAACGGGCAGCGTTTCTTCACGTCGAAGACCTGATTCGCCCGGATGACTTCGAGGCGTACCTCGCGGGCGGGCGCAAGCACGCGCTCGGAGGGGGCGAGGCGGCGACCGAGGCCCCGGCCGCGGCAGACGTCGCGGCGGCCGAAGCAGCCGAGGAAGAGGAAGCGATCGCACACGAGGTGGCCGAGGCGGCGCCGAGCGCGAGCGCGGTCGACAACACCAACGGTGTGGCCGCTGAAGCCGCGGGAGAGGTCGAGACGACGGGAGACGCGAGCGCCCGCGCAAGCGAGAACGAGAGCCCGGACGCTGGGTGGGATGACGGCGACAGCGCAAACGGGGACGAAAGGGAGAGCACGGGCGACGTCGCCGACGCGAGCCAGGCAGCCATGACGGCGACCGCTCTGGCGCCTGCAGCGTCGTCGCCGGCGCTCGAGTCCCCCGGGGCCCTGCAGCAGCCCGAGGACGTATCGACGAAGCCGCTCATCGATAACCCGGACAGTGACCCCGAGCCGCTGGACAATCTGCTCGACAATCCGAACCTCCCCGGCTTCACCGTGAGCGAGCCAGGGGCTCCGATGCCTCGTGCGCCCGCGCCACGCCTCGACGCACGACGCGACGGGGGCGGAGGCGATCGAAGGGGACGGGGGCGCGGACGCGGGCGAGGACGCGAGCAAGGGCGCGACCGCGGGGGCGACCGGACGCACGAGCAGGGCCGTCGGGACAATCGGTCGCGTTCGAGCGGCGCGTCCGGCCGTCTTTCGAAATCGACGCCGATCCGAGAGGTGGTCAAGGAGGGCGAGGAGATCATCGTTCAGATCACCAAGGAGCCGATCGGGACGAAGGGCGCGCGGTGTTCCAGTCACATCTCGCTCCCGGGCCGCTACGTCGTCTACTTGCCGACGCTCGAGCACGTCGGGGTGAGCAAGCGAATCGGCAGCGACAAAGAGCGGGCGCGGCTTCGCGAGGCGATCGACGCCATGAAGCCACCGACCGGCGGCCTCATCGTGCGCACGGTGGCCGAGGGCCTCACGAAGAAGCAGCTCAAGCAGGACGTCGGTTACCTCGTCCAGCTGTGGGGCGAGGTCGCGAAGAAGCGAGAGGGCGCCAAAGCCCCCGCGATGCTGGTGAGCGAGCTCGACATCGTCCTCAAAACGGCGCGCGACCTGCTCACCGACGAGGTGGACCAGCTGGTCATCGACAACCGCGCACAATTCGACCGCCTCAGCCGCTTCGTCGAGGCCTTCATGCCCGAGCGCCTGAAGGACATCGCCTACTACGGCGACGACGAGCCCATCTTCGACGCGTACGGGATAGAGGACGAGATCTCGCGTGCCCTCTCGCGAAAGGTGCCCCTCCCGAGCGGCGGCTATCTCGTCATCGACGAGGCAGAGGCGCTGACGGCGATCGACGTGAACACGGGCCGGTTCGTCGGCAAGGGCAGCAAGGACATGGAGGAGACAATCCTCAAGACGAACCTCGAGGCGGTGCAGGAGATCGCTTACCAGCTTCGGTTCCGCAACATCGGCGGCCTCATCATCCTCGATCTCATCGACATGGAGAGACCGTCGAACCGCGAGAAGGTGCGAAAGACTCTCGAAGACCTCCTCCAGCGGGACAAGGCGAAGACGACGCTGAACCGGATCTCGGAGCTTGGACTCATCGAGATGACCCGCAAGCGCACGCGAGAGAGCCTCGGACGGCTCCTTCACGAGCCGTGTTTTTATTGCGACGGGACGGGCCACCTGCAGTCGAAGGAGACCATCGCGTACGAGATCTTGCGCGAGATCCGGCGCAAGCGGGCCGATCTGCCGGGCTACACGATCCTCGTCAACTGCCACCCGGCCGTGGCCGACCTCCTGACGGGAAGCGAGAAGGCCGCGGTGCAGGAGACGGAGAGCCGCTACATGCGCCGCATTCACGTGAACTCGCGGACCGAGTACCACTTGGAGCAGTTCGATCTCTCCGGCAAGTAGCGGGAGCGTGCAGCATGAGCGATTCCGACAAGCGAGCAGGCGAGCGCGTCACGATCAACAAGGAGTTCGAGTCCTTCGACGCGTTCATCCAGGAGTACGTGACGAACATCTCGCGGACGGGAGTATTCATCAAATCGCAGCAGCCGCTCGCGATCGGGACGCGGGTGAACCTCCGCTTCACGGTGATCATGGACGACATCGAGACCATCGAAGGGGTGGGCGAGGTCGTGCGGGTGGACGTCGACCCTCCCGGGATGGGCGTCGTCTTCCGCGAACTTTCGACGTACTCGAAAGGGCTCATCGAGAAGCTGCTCGTTCGAGGCGCCGGGCAGTGAAAAACCGGCGCTGACGAGCCTGCCTCTCGTCGGAACGGGTTGACAGCGGGTCGGGCCGGAGCATTCCATCCTCATCCCGCTCGCCCGCCCAACAAGGAGACACTTCAATGGCATTCTCGCTTCCGCCCCTGCCTTACGACAAGAACGCGCTCGCGCCGCACATCAGCGCCGAGACGCTCGACTTCCACTACGGGAAGCACCATCAAGCCTACGTCACCAACCTGAACAAGCTGGTCGAGGGAAAGCCCGAGGCGAACAAGACTCTCGAGGACATCATCGCCACGAGCGACGGGGGTGTCTTCAACAACGCCGCGCAGATCTGGAACCACACGTTCTACTGGAGCAGCATGAAGCCCGGTGGCGGCGGGCAGCCCACGGGTGACCTGGCCGACGCCATCAAGCGCGACTTCGGCTCGCTCGAGAAGTTCGCCGAGGAGTTCACCGCTGCGGCGACGACCCAGTTCGGCTCGGGATGGGCCTGGCTCGCGCTCGGAGCGGACAAGAAGCTCGTGGTCACCAAGACACCGAATGCGGACCTGCCGATGAAGCACGGGCAGAGGGCGCTCCTGACGATCGACGTATGGGAGCACGCGTATTACATCGACTACCGAAACGCGCGGCCCAAGTACATCGAGACGTTCCTCAAGAGCCTCGTCAACTGGGACTTCGCGCTCGCGAACCTGAAGAAGGCGTGACGCTCAGAACGTGAGGCGAGCCTCGAGCGACACTGGCACGTAGTAGATCGTCTGCGGTGCCACCGGCGATTGCGCCGTGGTGGTGCCGTTGGAGAAGCCGCCGTCGTAGGTGTTGCTGTCGTTGAGGGCGAAGAAGGGCACGTCGACCCTCACTCCCATCGCGAGGTGGGCGTGGTGGGTTCGCATGAGCTCGATGCCTCCGTCGATGTACGCGCCCAGCCCGGAGTTATTTCCGTTGAATCCCGAGGACGGCACGTCGAGGTTGAAGAAGCTCCACGAGAGACCTCCGCCGATGTACGGGCTGACGTCCTTGTCGCTCGAGAAGTAGCGCCCTCCAAGAGAGGCCTCGAAGAAGGCCGCGGTCGGCGAGGTGTTGCTGGAAGACCCTCCCCCGAACCGCAGACTGCCCCCGAACTCGAACTGGCTCATCTCGTAGTGGAGGTCGAGGAGGCCGCCGGGGGCGACGCTAAGCCCCTCGTCGAAGGGAGCAAACGTCCCGTTCAGGCCGATAGCGAAATGGAGCTTGCCGGGCTTGGTCTTCGGTTCCCTCGTCTCTTGTCCCACGAGGTTGTCGACCGTCTCTGTGTCCGGCAGCAGCGTTCCATGCACGATCGAGTTGGCGATGCGGGGCGCGGCGACGGCGACCTCTTCGATGCCGTGCAGGGTCATCTCGCGCGAGTCCGCCGTGCTACCGAGCGCCTCTCCCTCGCGTGCGACGGAGAGGATGATGAGCGACCCGAGCGTGCCCAGAGAGACGCGGTAGCGCACGCCGGAGGTGCCACCGGCACGCGCGATCTCGGCGCAAACCAGCCGACCCGCGGTCGTCGCGTCGGCGTCGTCGATGCCAGTGTGGTCCGAGAGGCGACAGGCGGGCATCACGACGGAGATCCCTGGCGGCGCGGCAGCCGGGGCGGCAGTGACGACGGGCGTCTCGGCCTCCTGCGCGGCCGCGGGGGCGACGACGAGGAGCCCGGAGGCGGCGACGACGAGGGCGCAAAGTGGCTTCATCCCAGGGTCTCATCGCAATGAACGGGCCACGCATCAGCTCCCGTGGATTCCGACGGATTTCACCCGGGCGCGGCCACGGGTGGCGCCAGCCGTTCACGCCCCCCTGAAAGACCTGTCACCCTCAAACACGCTTCGCGAGTTGGCGAATCGCACCCGGATTGGCGGCGTCCTCGAACAGCAGGGGAAGAAACGATGGCGCCACCGGCAACTCCCGCGATAGACGGCCGAGACTTTCGGCCTGCGCCCGTTCGCGCGCGGCCCGGTCGCGCGAGGCATATAGGGCGGAGTCTCCGGGTGTGTGCACCTCGAACACGGGAAGACTCTCCAGGGCCGCACGCTCCTCTCGAGAGAAGAGTGGCGGCAGCACGCCGTTGACGACGACGCGACCGACCGAGAGGCCCATCTCGGAGAGCGCCGCCGCGAGCTCGATCGTCTCGGTCGTCGGCATCTCTTCGGGAAGCGTCACGAGGATGATCGCGCACCTGTTCGGGTCCTGGAAGAGGGCCCAGGCTCTGTCCGCATCGCGGCGGAGCAACCCCGCAGGCACGACGTTCACGATCACCTTCGGCACGCGCAACATGTCGAGCCCATGCCCGGTCGCGGGGGCGTCGAGAATGACGACGTCGAACCGTGGCGGCCCGTTCTCGCCCTGGCCGAGGGTCTCTGTCGTGTGCCACCAGGCCTTGCCGAGCATCGCCCACTCCTGCATGCCCGGAACCGCACGGAGAAAAGTGCGCACGTACCGGTTGTCGAAGAGGGTCTTGTAGAGGGCCCTGCTGCGAAGGACGAGGGCGCCGTATTCCTCGAGCGCGACCTCAGGGGTCATGTTGACGGCCCAAAGGTTCTCGGCGACCTCCGTGACGGCCGGGCCGATGGGAGGGACGCCAAGCATCGTACTCAGACGCTCCTTTGCGTTGCACATCGCAACGAGGACGCGCTTGCCCTGCCCGGAGAGCGCCAGCGCCTCTGCCGCGCAGACCGTTGTCTTCCCGACGCCGCCCTTCCCGGTGACGATGACGAAGCGCTTGTCGGCGAGCGTCGACATAAGCGGATAGGGCGTGACGCATAGCACGAGGGCGCGTGCTAAGCAGCGCTTTCCCCGTTTCCGACCGGGGCGTCTCCCCCTCATGCGCCTCATTCCTCTGGGCGGCCTCGGCGAGATCGGGATGAACTGCCTCGCGCTCGAGCAGCGAGGCGAGGTGCTCGTCGTCGACTGCGGGGTCGCGTTCGACGATCGGGGCCTGGGCGTCGACGTGGTGCATCCGGACTTCGCGGCGCTCGAGGGGTATCGGATCGCCGGCCTCTTCGTCACGCACGGACACGAGGACCACATCGGCGCGATCCCCTATTTCCTTCGGCGGTTCGACGTTCCCGTCTACGGCTCCAAGTACGCCCTCGGCCTATTGCGCGAACGCGCCGGCGAGTACGAAGTCCTCGGCCATGCTCACCTCCACGACGTGGCCCCCCGCACCGTCGTGCGCGTCGGCTCGTTCGACGTGGAACCGATCCGCGTGACCCACTCGATCGCCGATGCCACGGCGCTGGCGATCGGGACGGACGCCGGGCTCGTGGTGCACACGGGGGACTTCAAGTTCGACGAGACCCCGCCCGACGGCGAAGCGTTCGACGTCGCGCGGTTCGAAGAGCTGTCTCGCGCTGGAGTGCGCTTGCTTCTCAGCGACTCGACGAACGTCGACGCGAGCGGGCCGACGGGAAGCGAGGAAGGCGTGGGGCGAGCGCTCGACGGGATCGTAGGCGGCGCCGAACAGGCCGTCGTCGTCGCCGTGTTCGCCTCGAACGTCCATCGTCTGCGGATGCTGGGCGACATCGCCCGCAAGCACGGCCGCAGGATTGTTCCGCTCGGACGGGGCGTCGTCACGCACACGAGGGTGGCGCGCGCCACGACGCGATCGACGGGCGACAACGCGGGCCAGCCGTATCTCGAATGGCCGGGCGACCTCGTGTGGCCGGCGGATCGTGCGAAAGAGCTGCCGAGGCGGGCGCTTCTCGGCGTGGCCACGGGGACGCAGGGCGAAGAAGGCGCAGCCCTGGCGCGGCTGGCACGCGGGCAACACACGGCCCTCGACCTGTCGCCCGGCGACGTCGTCGTCATGTCGAGCCGCGTGATCCCCGGAAACGAAGCTGCAGTGATGCACGTCATCGGCGATCTGGTGCGACGAGGCATCGAAGTCCGTACCTGGTGGTCGGACCGGGAGGTGCACGTGAGTGGCCACGCTCACCGGGAAGAGCAGCGGCGCATGATCGAGCTCGTGATGCCGCGCGGGTTCGTCCCTGTACACGGGACGCTCCACCACCTCTCGCGGCACGCGACGCTCGCCCGCGAGCTCGAAGTGCCCGAGGTATGCGTCCTCGAGAACGGCGAGGTGGCCGAGGTCGACGACGAGGGGCTCCGGAAGATGGGCCGCGTGCAAGCTGGGCGCGTGCACGTGTTTGCCCAGCGCGCGCTCCCGGCGAGCGTGGTGCATGAACGCGCGGGGCTGGCCTCCCGGGGGAGCGCACACGTCGTGGTGCGCCTGGACGCGCTCGGAGGGCTCGCAGGGGAGATCCTGCTCACGACGTACGGGGTTCTCGACGGCGACCGCGACGCGGCGCTCCTCGCGTCCGCCCGCCGCGAAGCGCACGCCGCCGTCGAAGAGCTGGGAGGCAAGACGGGCGAAGTGGCCCGCGCGGGGGCGCCGCCGCTCGACGAAGACATCGCCGAAGCGGCTCGACAGGCGGTCAGGCGCGCGCTCGGCCGCGTCCTCGGTTTCAAGCCCGTCACCACGGCGACTGTGTTACGGCTCCAACGATGACTCGGGGACCGGCGCTCGCCTCGACGTCCGCCACGGTGGGCCCCTTCCTGGTCGACGCGCTACGCGCCCTCGACGGGCGCCTCGCGCAGGCCGGGCGGCGCGTCCTCGCAGCCGACGACGACAGAGATGCCGTGCACGACCTACGCGTCGCCCTTCGGCGCGCGCGCACGGCGCTCGAAGTGGGGCGCCCGGTGCTCGGCGTCTTTCACGCAGACGAGGTGAGGCGCGCGCTTCGCGATGTCCAGCGGGCAACGGGGGCACTCCGCGACGAGGAGGTGCTGCTCGACCTCGTCGGCTCGCTGGGGATGGATTGGCCGGAAGTGCTGGCGTGGATCGAGGGGCGTCGGCGCCGCGAGCGAGCCCTGCGCTCGGCGCTGCGCCGTATGGTCCGGGCAGGAGGGCTGGACCGCGGGCGCCGCCTGCTGGACGCTCTCCTCGCGTTCCGGGTCAGGCCCTCGCGCGACCGGCGGCTGACAAAGTTCGCGAGACGCGCGGTGGATGACGCGCGTCGAGGCGTCGAGCGCCGGCGGACCGCGCGCATCGAAGACGCGGAGGGAATGCACAGACTGCGCATCGCCCACAAGCGTCTCCGCTACACAGTCGAGGCATTCGCGTCGTCGCTGCCACCCGATCTGTCCGCGCTCGCCCAGCCGGCCGCGCGCCTGCAGAGCCGCCTCGGCGAGTTGCACGATGTCGACGTCGCGATCGCGTGCGTGGGCCGGGCGCGATCTCTGCAGGGTCCGGCGCGCGAGGCTCTTCTCGCAGCGCTTGCCAGGCTGCGAGCCGAGCGGGCAAGGGCGTGCGAACAGGAGCTAGGCGCTCCGCCGGGGTCCGTGTTCTGGATGCGTCATCCCGTGGGCAGGGACTCACTTCGGAAGATCTCGACGCGCTGAAGGACGACGTCCTTCGCGGGCTTGTCGCGAGCGCCAGTCTGAACGCGCGCGATCGCCTTCACCACGTCGATGCCGGTGACGGCTTGGCCGAACACGGAGTGCCTGTTGTCGAGGTGCGGCGTGGCGCGGTCGGTGACGAAGAACTGCGAGCCGTTGGTGCCGGGGCCGGAGTTTGCCATCGAGAGTACGCCGGCGCCCGAGTGGCGGAGCTCGGGGTGAAACTCGTCCTCGAAGCGGTATCCCGGCCCTCCGGTGCCCTGCCCCAGACGATCGCCGCCTTGGATCATGAAATCGGGGATTACGCGGTGGAAAATCGTGCCGTCGTAGTAGGCTGCGCCCTTCTGGAGCTTCCCGGTCGCCGGGTCCGCCCACTCCTGGGTTCCCGACGCGAGGCCGACGAAGTTCTTCACGGTCTTTGGGGCGCGCTGCTCCTCCAGGCGAATGACGATATTGCCGAGCGTCGTGACAAAACGCGCATAAAGCTGGCCGGTGCCAGGAGCACCGATTTCGGGGAAGGTGGCGTTGGGCATTCGGCGAATCTAGCGCGCAGGCCCGCCTCCCGGGAAGTGCGGCAAGAAGAAGCGTTTCGCAGTTCGCTTGACCCCCTCACGGGAGCGTAGATACTCGCGGGTATGGTCCGAGAGGAAATGGGGCGGAGGCTAGTTTGATCACGTGCCCGAAGTGCTCGAAGGACAACCAGGACCACTACAAGTTCTGTCTTGGATGCGGCGCGGAGCTTCCGCGCGATGCGGCCCCGAAACCGTTCTCTCCCCAAACGCCGCCGCAGGGCATGCGCGCAGCCCAGGCCGCGGCTGCGGCCACCGTTGCTGCCCCACCCGCGGCAGCGCCGGCGGCCTCTGTCGCGCCGCAACCGCGGCGCGCTGCGGTACCCATCTCTCAAGCTCCGGCCGCCGTTGCGGCAACGGTAGCCGCTCCCCCGGCCGCTGCTCCGGCCGCCCCTGCGGCCGGCACCGTCGTTTGCCCGCAGTGCGCCCACATCAACGCTCCGTCCAACATGTTCTGCGGCTCGTGCGGGTTTCGTCTGGGCGGAGCGGCGGCACCTCGTCCCGCGCCGGCCGCCGCAGCGCCGGTGGAAGCCGCAGGGGCCGCCGGAGCCCTTCTCGTCCTCACGGCTCTCCGCGCCGACGGTAGCGAGGCCGGCACCTTCCAGATCGCGAACGCCGCCGGCACCATCGGCCGAGAGACGGGCGGCATCTTCGCGGGAGACAGCTACCTGTCGCCGCGCCACGCGACGTTCCGGCCCGCGGGGCCCGGCCGCGCGATGGTGAAGGACGAGAGCTCGCTGAACGGCGTCTACAAGAAGCTCGGCCGCGACGTCCCGGTGGAGATCAAGCCAAACGATATCTTCCGCATCGGCCAGGAGATCATCCGGTTCGAGCCCCTGACGCCGCAACCGGCGGCGCCTGATGGCGTCGAGCGTCTCGGCGCACCGAGCAAGGGATACGTGGGGCGGATCGCGCTCGTCATCGGCCGCGACGAGACCGGCAACGCGTTCCCCATCCCGGAGAGCGGCATCCACCTCGGCCGCGAGCGCGGCGACGTGCTCTTCCCCGAAGACGGCTATGTGTCGGGCCTGCACTGCCGCCTGAGCTGGGACGGCACGAAGCTGTTCCTGACGGACCTCGGAAGCTCGAATGGCACGTTCGTCCGCCTCACGGGCGAGGCCGACGTGCGCACCGGCGATGTACTTCTCATGGGGCAGCAGCTCTTCCGCATCGCCCTCTGAAATCCTGGGGGCGTGGTAGGCTTTTCGACCGTGAGATGAGATCTCAACGGACCATCCGCGTCGTCGCCGCGGTCCTCGAGAAGGATGGCCGGTATCTCATCACCCAGCGCCGTGCCGCCGCCGTGCTCCCGCTCATGTGGGAGTTCCCCGGAGGGCGCGTTGAGCAAACCGAAACCGACGCTCAGGCCCTCCGGCGCGAGGTGCTCCATCGCCTCGGCGCGGGCATCGAGGTGGGCAAGCTCATCTCGTTCGTCAGTCATCCGTACGAGAACTACGTGGTCGACCTCTTCCTCTACGAGTGCAAGCTCACGAGCGACGCCCTCGAGGCGCGGAACGTCCATGCGTACAAGTGGGTGACGAGCGCTGAGTTCGACCAGTACCCCTTCACGCCGGCCGACGAGGCATCGATGAACAAACTCCTGGGCGTCGCGTGACCCGCGGGCCAATTGCGCTCGCCCTGCTTCTCCTGACGACCCACGCAGCCCTCGACGAGGCCGCGCTCGCTCAGCAGAGCCCCCCCGCGCGGCCCGCAATCGAGTTCGCCGATGGCGTGCCCGTCACGTTCTCGTCGAAGGATCCGTCGACCGAGATTTACCTGGCCCACGGGGACGTGCCCGTGGGAACGACGCCGGACCCGTTCGAACGCGTCGGGCTCGCCCCCGTCACGGTGAAGCTGGCGGCCGGGACATACACCCTCGAGAGCGCGAGCCCCACGTCATCGACGGGGCACCAGCGCTTCGCGGTCGAACAGGGGAGGCCATTGTCGGTCGAAGTTCGGGCCGGCAACGCGGGGCTCAAGACGGTCGGCGGAGTCTTCATCGGTCTCGGCATCGTGTCGATGATCCTCGGAGTCGTCGCGATCGTGTCCTTCTCCCCCGGCGACGCCAACTACAATCGCTTCGGCGTCGGACTGCCGCTTCTCTTCGGCGGCGGGGCGGTGGCAGGCGTCGGAGTGACCATGGCGGCGGTGGGCGCGACGGACGTGCGCGTGCGCTCGCAGGACCACCCGTCACCGTCACGGGCGACGAGCCTCGTCCCGTCGCTGGTCTGGCGGTTCTGAACTATCCCGGCGCACCGGCGGCCCAGAGCGCGTAGACCGCCGCCCACGACATCACGAGAAGGAGGACGAAGAGCGCGAGCGCAAACCACTCGAGGCGCGCGAGAGCGCGACGGCTGGAGACGACGCCCCATCCCATGCAAGCGGTCTGGAGGCCATTCGCCAGATGGAACGAAACGCCGAGCGTACCGAGAACGTAGGTCACCAGCGTCGGCATGTGAGAGTGCATCTCTTGCGCGATGTCCACGAAGGCCTCGCCGTGGCCCGTGGCGAGACGGGGCTTGAGCAGGGCGAGCCAGAGGTGCGCTCCGAGAAAGGCGAGCAAGCCGAGCGCACTGAGACGCTGAAGCGTGTACTTCAGGTTCCCGTAAAAAGGGTAGCGGACGTTGTTCGGGCGGCTCGTCCACAACCGGCCGATGCCCCAGACCACGTGGATGCCCAGCGGCAAGAGGACGACGATGGCCGTCATGGCCTGGGCGACCGGATGGGGATATTCGGTGACGGCGGCTTGCCACGCGTCGGCGCCCTGGAAGGCGGAGAGGTTGTGCCAGATGTGCACCACCGTCCAAACGCCGAGGGGCGCGACCGCGAGGGCCGACGCGAGACGCGCACGAAGAAAATCGGATCGCGTGTCCCCGCCGGTGCCGGCGCGATCGAGCGAGGGAGGCGCGACGGTGGCCACGTTCGAAGGGACGCTCTAGCGCGCTTTCCACGTGCGCGGCAGAGTAAAAAGCTCGGCTCGCGCTACAAACCTTGGGATGAATCGGAGCCGCCCGGCAGCGTGGTTCGCAGCGACTGCGTTCTGGCTCCTCGCTCGCTCGTCGGCTGCGGCCACGCTGAGCCCGCACACCGAGGTGACGGGCCCCGGCGCGGCCGTGGCCGAAGTTCGCCCGGACAAAGGCACCTGGCGACGGATCCCGTGGGACGACCTCGAGCGCACGTCGCTGGAACCAGGGGCATACGTGCTGCGAGTCCGCCTCGAGGCGGGCCGTCCTGGCGAGGGCCTGCAGGTGCCGCCATGCGCCGGCCGGAGACGTGTCCGGATCGACGGCGGAGACGCAGTCGCACCTCCTGGGCCCCTCGTCGTGCCCCTGAGCCCGGGGATGCACGAGCTGGTTCTCGAGATCGAAGTCAGCCCGTACGAGCGGCGCATCGCGTGCGGAGAGCGGCCGCGCGTGGGCCCGACGTCGAGCACGCGCGAGGGCCTCGGGGTCCTCGCGTTCGACAGCCCCTTCGGCCCGCGCGGCGGTGGGCACGCGGTGGTCTACGTGCCGCCCGGCCACGACGAGCACCGCCCCTCCGCGCTGCTCGTCGGCGCGCACCCGTGGAACGGGACCATCTGGACGTACGCGGCCTACGCTGGGCTGCTCCGGGAGGCGCGCGCGCGAGATCTCGTGCTTCTCATGCCGAGCGGTCTCGGCAACTCGCTCTACACGGCGGACGCGGAGAGCGAAGTGACGCGCGCGATCGGAGCCCTGGCCGAAGTGCTCGCGATCGATCGCCATCGAGTTTCGATCTGGGGCGCATCGATGGGCGGCGCAGGGGCGACGACGATGGGTCTGCATCACCCGGATCGCTTTGCGAGCGTCGTCAGCTTTTTCGGCGACTCGAAGTACGACGTCACGACCTACGTGCGGTCGATCCTCCCCGACGACCGGGCGGCCCACCGGGTCAACGCCCTCGACGTGGTCGACAACGCGCGCAACCTTCCAGTCTGGCTGGTCCACGGCGAGAACGACCGCACCTCTCCGATTCGACAGAGCGAGCTCCTCGCCGCAGCCATGAGCGAACGCGGGTTCGACGTGCGCTTCGATCGGGCGCCGGGTGAAGGTCACTCGGGTGCCCTCGTTGCGCGCTTTCTGCCCGAGGTCGTCGCCAAGGCAGCCACGGCCGTCGTCCGTGGCGACGTGGCCCGCGTGACCTACCGGAGCGTGCGAGACGAAGACCTCGGCGCCTACGGCGTACGCATCGTCCGGGCGAGCGTGCACGACGATGCCTTCGTCGACGTGGAACGCCGTGAGGACGGCGTGCACGTTCGACGCGCCGATGGCATTCGCGAGGTGTGGCTCGCCCGAGGTGCCCTGGGCACGTCCCTGGATCATCCGCCGCCAATTCTCGTGGACGGCGCCGGCACGGCCGTACGCGTGGGTTGGGAGGCGCCGCCGTGATGTCACGCGGAGAGCGCGCGCTGCTCGTCGCCACGCCAATCGGCGCGGTCGCTGCGGTGGCGGTTGGCCTCGGGCTCGGGGGTCATGGGGGCGTCCGCGCGGCGGTCGTCTATGCCGCCCCCCCCGCGACCGCCGCGACGGGGCTTGCGTGGCAGGTCATCGCGCTCGAAGAGGAGCGCGGCGTGCGTCAGCCGCTCGGGAACCTGCAGCTCGACGTCGTCGCGACGGCCGGTGGCCGCACGGCCAGGTGGAAGGGGACCACGAATGCCGACGGCGTGGCCGAACTGGAGCTCGCACTGCCCAGCGCCGACGGCGTACACGTGGAGGTGCGGACTGGGAGCACGTTGCTGGCCCAGGGGGACGCCATCGCCCCGGACGACATCGCACGCCCGGGGCCTGCTTCGCCGTGGCTGCGGTTCGCGCGACGGGAAGGGACCGTCGTGCTCGACGTGGCCGTCGTCGGGGAGCGCGCGGCGCCGGGCTTTCCCGCACAGCTCTGGGTGCGGGCAGCCGATGCGAAGACCCGAGCGCCACTGTCCGGCGTCGATGTGACGATCGGGAGCGATCCGGGTCTGACGCTGCTGGTCCCCAGCGCTCGGACCGACTCCAGCGGCTGGGCCGAGGTGGTCGCGACGCCCGTCGGTCTCGCGGTCGACCTGACGCTCCATGCGCAGCGCGACGCGCTGGCGGGCGACTGGATGGGGGGCCTCTTCATGTCTCCGGGCGGCTCGAGGCTGGAGACGCGCTCTCGTTGGGCGCCCGACGAAGACATCGAAATAGTGGTGCAAACGCCTGTCCCGAGAACGACGGCGTACCTCGAGGTCGACGACACGCACGGGCGGGCATGGGCCGCCGCGCTCGATCTGGCGCCGTCGCAAGGAGCCATGCCCCATGCAGACGTGCACGTGCCCAGGCTGGTGCCCGGCCTCTACTGGGCGGTCGCCGCGGACGATCCCGCCGGCGCCGCCGGCCTCGGCACGGGGACGACGGTTCGGCCGTTCTTCGTCGCACGAAGCGACAAGGCAGCACTCGCGTTCGGACCCGACGCGTCCGCTTGCGCTCGACCGCGGGACTCGAGAGACGGCGCCCGCAGGGTGGCGTCGTGCCTTGCGCTCGCTACGGCTTCGCCCGTTCCCCGGTGGACGGCCGTCGAGGGGTTCTCGGTGCAATACGCCCGCGACGCGCGTCGCCGCGGACGTGGTCTCGCCGTCGCCCTGGGTGCCCTCCTCGTCGCCGTGATCCTCGAGACCGTGCTCCTCCTGCGAACGGCCGCGTCCACGCGCGCCCGGTTTGCCGTGGACGGGGGAAGCCCCGATGCCGGACCCACGATCGGAGCCATGCGGGGGTGGAGCATGGCGGTGGCGTTGCTCGTCGTCCTGCTCGGCTTTGCGCTGCTCGGAGCCTTTCTCGTGCGTCTCGCCTGAGCCTGTGGCAGCGCGCGTGCTGCTGCTTCTCTTCGCGTCTAAGCTTGTGAGTGTGAGCTTGCGTCGCGTCGAGTTGCTCGGGCTCGTCGTCGCTGCCGTCATGGCGGCTTCGTCGGAGTCGCACGGGCAAGACTTCGACCCACACGGCAGACACCGTGCGGCGCCCGCTCCCCATCCTTCGCCGGCGCACCCCGGCAGCCCGAGAGCGCCCGCGGCGGCGCCACCGGGGGCCGCGGGCGCATCCCAGGCCGCGCTCATCGAGCGCTATTCGCGTGTCGTCCTGGCCCAGCCCGGCGCCCCCTTCCCGCTTCAGCGCCTCGCGCAGCTCTACCGCGACCGCGACGGGAACATGGCGCGGCTCGTGTCGGACTTCGAGGGGCGCGCCGCGCAGGCGGGCGCAGACCAGTACCCGGCGACCGTCGCGCTCGCCGGCCTCTACAAGATCGACGGGAGGACCGACGACGCCGTCTCGGCCTACGAGAGAGCCATCGCCCTGAAGACGGGCGACTCGACCGCCGTCCTGGCCCTCGCACGTCTCTATCAGGACAGGGGAGATCTGGTATCGGCGCGCCCTCTCTACGTACAGGCGCTCGCCTCGCAGACGGCGCAAGCCGACAAGGAGCAAACGCTCCGGACATTGATAGGGATTGCCCTCGACGAGAAGGACTGGGACGCCGCCGCGCGGTTTCACGCCAATCTGGTCAAGCTCGAACCCTCGAGCCTCTTCGTGAAAGGCGAGCTCGGACGCGAGCTCTACAACCGCAGCGAGTACGTGCGCGCCGAGGTCCAGCTGAAAGAGGTCGTGGCGGCTGCGGCGGGCGACAACCGCGCCCTGGCTCCCGCGCTGAAGGAGCTGGGCCTCGCGCAGGCGAAGGCACACGAGAACCAAGAGGCGCTCGCGACACTGAAGCGAGCCCTCTCGGCGGCCGGCGCCCAGAGCGCGCTCCGCACGCAGATCTACGACATCATGACCGACATCTACCGCGCGGATCAGCAGCTCCCTGCGCTCGTGAAGGAGCTTCAGGACGAGCACGTGAGCGACTACTCGCGCCTGGCACTCCTGGCGGCCCTCTACGAGGAGACGGGCGACACCAGCAAGGCGATCGAGACCTACAAGCGCGCGTTGGCCCTCAATCCGCGCGAGGTCGACCTGCGACTGCGGATGATCCGCCTTTTGCAGTCGAACGGAGACCTCGACCGAGCCATCGCCGAATACGAAGGGCTCATCCGAGCGGCCCCCAACAATCCTCAGTTCGTCTTCGAAGAGTGCGATGCGCTCTTGCAGCGGGGCGACCACGCGCATGCCCTGAGGCTGGTGACGGATCTCGAGGCCCGCGCCGCCGGCGACGAGGAAGTCCTGTCGCGTGTCGCGGACTTCTACGCCCGGATCGGGGAGAACGATCGTTCCCTCAAAGTGCTCCAACGACTGGCGCTGACGTCGAGCGCCGACCCCGGGCACCTCGTCGACCTCGGCGACCGTTACTTCCAGGCGGGCAACGTCCCGCTCGCGGTGCAGACGTGGAAGCGGATTCTCGTCGTCGTCTCGCCGCGGGCCAAGGCGCTCGTCGCGCTCGGAGACGTCTACCTCGAACACGACCGCACGACCGATGCTCTCGCCGCGTACAGAGAAGCGGTCGACCTGGAGCCCGCGAACCTCGCATACAAGAAGGCCCTGGCCGCAGCGTACGAACGGACTCGCTCCTACCGGGAGGCGCTCGCACTTTACGAGGAGACCGCGCGGAAGGCGAAGGAGAAGGGCGACAAGGCCCTGCTGCGCGAGTCCAGGACGCGCATCGTGACGCTCTGGGGCCTCGAGCGCGCGCTCGAGCAGCAGATCCCGCCGTTGCGGCAGCAGTTCGGTGCGACACCGCCCGACGCCGAGGCCGGAAGGACCCTCGCCGAGGTCCTCTTGCACATGAGGCGCCTCCCCGAGGCCGAAGCGACGTTGCGCCGGGTGCTGGAAGTCGCGCCTGGCGAGGGCGAAGCGTACGGTGCGCTTGAGCGGGTGCTCGTTCAGGAGGGCAAGATCGCCGACGCGATCGGCGTGCTCGAGAGGCTGACTTCGCTCGAGCCGACCCGAGCGCGAGAGCTCTACCAACGGATGGCGCAGTACGCCCTGCAGATCTACAGGGACGACGACGCCATCCGGTACGCCGCCCGCGCCGTGGAGCTCAATCCCGACGACGCCGAAGGCCACAGGCGCCTCGGCGAGATGTACCGCTCGAGGCAGGACGTCGACCACGCGATCGCGGAGTTTCGCGCGGCGATAGCGAAGAACGATCGCCTCTACGTGGTGTACTTCGAGCTCGCGGATCTCCTCCTGTCCAAAGGCCAGGCCGAGGAGGCCGACCGTTTGTTCCGGAGCGTCGTGCGTGGCGCGCCGGACGAAGAGCTCGTCGCCAGGGCGGCCCGGCTGTCGATGCAGATCAACCTCGGCAAGGGGACGCTCGAGTCGCTCGAGCGTGACCTCCTGCCGCTGGCGATCGGCAATCCGCAACGCCCGATCTACCGGCGGCTGCTGGTGGAGATCTACGGAAGCCTGACGTTCGGCCTGGTGCAGCGCGTCCACCACGGCACGCCTCAGGAAGCTGACGATGCGCGGGCCCTGCTCGGTCGCATCGGGGCGCGCGCGGTCAAGCCCTTGCTCGACGCGCTCGTCGATCCCGACGCCGGCCAGCAGCGAATCGCCGTCGACGTGCTCGGGTACGTGCAGAACCGCAACGCCGCGCTGCCCCTCTTCGCGTTCGCCACCGGGCCGGGCGAGCTCTCGCTCCGGTCGCGAGCCATGGTCGCCTGCGGCGCGCTCGAGGATGCGACGCTGATCCCGAAGTACGAGGCGCTTCTCTTTCCGAGGGACGCGAGCAGCGAGGCCGGCGGGTTGGCCGACTCGGTGGCCGTCGCCGCGGTGTGGGGTCTCGCGCGGATGCACGACCCGAAGGCCGTCCCCGTGCTCCGGCGCGTGGCGCGGGCGGGAACGCCGCCGATGCGCGCCATTGCGGTGCTCGGACTGGGCATGGCGCGCGACAAGGCTTCGATGTCGGACGTGGCGGAGATCGCGCGCTCGGTCGACTCGGGGAACGTGGCCCGCGCCGCCGCGGCGTATGCCCTGGGAGACCTGGACGCGCAGGCGCAGGTGCCGACGCTGCTCGAGATCGCCGAGGACGGCGACAACCTCCCGCGGCAGATGGCACTCGTCGCCCTCGCGCACATGGCGGTCTCGAGCGCCAAGGAGCCCGCTTGGCAGGGCGATGCCGTCCAGGCGATGGCCGACTCGGCGTTTGCCGGCGACGACGATACCGCCAGGGAGAGAGCTCTGGCGGGGGCCCTTCAGCGGACGGCCGTGGCCACCCTCTCGATGATCGCCTCGGGCAGCGCCGAGACGCGCGCAAAGCGTGCCGCGCGCGAGCCCATGCCGGTGCCGGAGGGAGCGCTCGACGCCGATGCGTTGCTCGACGCGCTCGTACCGGCGAGTGTGTCGGAGGCCGCACGGGCGGCTGCACTGGTTCGCTTCGCGGAGCCGTTGCAGCGCGCCGCAATCGCCGCTCTCCGAACGTCGGGCACTCACGCCGCCACGGTCCTCGACGCGCTGGCGACGGGCGAGGGAGAGTTCTTGCCGTTCGTCGCTCGAGAGGCGACCGGGCCCGCGGCGGACAAGGCGAGGGCCATCGCCGTGAGCCTCGAGCCCAGCATCGTCCCACTCGCACGGCACCCGGATCCGGCCATTCGCACCAAAGCTCTCGTACTGGTCGCGCGATCGAGCACGGAGGGCGCGGCCGAGGCGGTGGCCGACGGACTGGAGGACCCGAACGAGGCCGTCCAGCGGGTTGCCCTGGCGGCCGTCGGCTCGCCGCGCTCTACGACGGATGGTGGGCGAGTGGCCACCGAGCGCACGATGGCCGCCGCCGGCCGGGTGCTCACCGGCCACGCGACGTGGGCCGTCCGCGCGCTCGCGGCAGGCGCCCTGGGGCGACTCGGTGCGGCGGGTGGAAGCGGGGCTGCGGAAGCAACACGTCTTCTCTCCGAGGCCGCGACGGCGGACTCGTACGCCCTCGTACGTCAAGCGGCCCTCGAGGCGCTCGCGTCGTTCGGGGGCTGCAGCGCCCGCACCCTCGCCGAGCATCTTGCGGCGAGTGACCCCGAACCGAGGGTCCGCGCGGCTGCAGAGGCGATCGCGGGATCGATGCGGGCTCGGGGGGCGTGCCCTCCGCATTGAGGTAGACTGCGGCGCGTGAAGTGCGTCGTCGTAGCAGCCGCGGCGCTGCTCCTGGGGGCCCTAGGCTGCCGCGACCTGTCGAGCTTCACGACGGCCGGCGGCAGCTATCAAGGTGCCGTCGTCGCCGCGGACTTCGTGCGTGCGGGAGTCGACAGCAGCACGAACCTCTGTCTGACGCTGGACGCCAATCACCTCCAGGACGCCCCGGGCGCCCTCTCGACGAGCGACGGCCGATTTCACGCCGTGCCGATGCGCACCATCCCGCAGATCTGGCAGGACCCCCTGTCGACGCTCGCGTTCGGCGAGGGAAGGATCAAGAACCTCGTCTACGTGGCCACGGCGAGCACGCCGTTCGCAGACGGCAACGGGAACGACGTCTTCGTCGTGGTGTCGTTGATGCAATCGGGCGAGGTCGAGGTAAGGCTGCTCCGCGGCGCACCCGCAACCGGGTCGGACGCGGCACCGTCGACCACGGGCGGCAATCTCTTCGCGGTCTTCGGCCTGTCTCGCCAGTCAGTCCCGTGCTCGTACTAGGCATCGAGTCGTCGTGCGACGAGACCGGCGCTGCCCTGGTCGACGAAACGGGACGCGTCCACGCGGACGTCGTTCAGTCGCAGGTGCACGTCCACGCGCCGTACGGCGGCGTCGTACCGGAGCTCGCGTCGCGCGATCATCTGAGAAATGTCGAACCCGTCGTGCGGGCGGCGCTCGCCGAGGGGCGGGTCACGCTAGCGGAGGTCGACGGCATCGCCGTCACCTGTCGACCCGGACTCGTGGGCGCGCTGCTGGTCGGCGTCCAGGCCGCCAAAGGCCTGGCCTGGGCCGCGCAAAAGCCGCTGGTCGGCGTCGACCACCTGATGGGCCACTTGCTCGCGGCCTTCCTGCGTCGCGGCGAGGATGAGGCTCCGACGCCACGCTTCCCGTTCGTCTGCCTCCTCGCATCGGGAGGGCACACCGCGATCTATCGAGTCGACGGGCCCGTCGTGGACGCCGTCAGCGAAATCGGCGCGACCCGCGACGACGCTGCCGGCGAGGCGTTCGACAAGGTCGCCAAGCTCCTCGGCCTCGGTTACCCGGGCGGCCCCGTGGTGGATCGCTTCGCGGCGGCCGGAGATACGTCCCGCGTGAAGCTCTCCGCTCCGATGCCTTCGAGCGACTCGCCCGAGATGAGCTTCTCGGGGATCAAGACCCAGGTGAGCCGCCTCGTCCAGGAGAGAGGGCCTCTCTCGGACGCCGACGTCGCGGACGTGTGCGCCGCGTTTCAAGCGGCCGTCACGAGCGTGCTCGCCCGCAAGACAATCGCGACCGCCGTTCGCGAGGGCGTCGAGGACGTCGTCCTCGGGGGCGGGGTCGCGGCGAACCGCGAGCTCCGGCGGCGCACGATCGAGCTCGCCGCGCCGCACGGGATTCGAGTCTCCGTGCCACCCGTCGCGAGCTGTACGGACAACGCGGCGATGATCGCCTACGCGGGCGCGATGCGCCTCTCGCGGGGCGAGCGCGACGGCTGGGACCTGCACGCCACCAGCCGCACGGCCCTCGAACGCAAGACGCGCAAGGGCCGAGGGCGGCGCTAGGAGGCCGTATGGTATTGCCCTTCGGGCAATCGCTCAGGTCGGCTGACGGGCTCCTAGTTGGTGCTGGGGCTGGTGTCGGTCTTCTTCTTCTCGTGCTTGGCGTGCTTGGAGCTCTTGGCGCCCTTGTCGTCCTTCTTCGCCAGCTTGTCGGTCGAGCCGGCGGGCGCGAGCGAGATGACCAGCGTGTCGCCCTTGGCGCTCACGAGGTAGTTGGGCACGCCGTCCTTGAAGGCGACCGCCAGCTCTGCACCGGCGGGGTCGTTCGATACCTTGATGGCCGCGATGCGTGAGTCGCGGGCAGACAGCGGACCGGCGGCTTCGAGGGACCTTCGCCCGGGGATCTTCACGGCGAAGCCCGTCGGCTGCTGAGCGCCCTCGAGCGAATCAATCGCTCCGTCCATCTTCAGGTGGAGCACGTTGCCGTGGTGCACGGGCCCGTTGCCGAAGGGCGCAACCCGCGCATGCTTCTTGTGCGACGCGCCCGACGTCGACTCACCGTCGTCGGCGACGGCCATCGGCCCGGACGTAGGAGACCCCGCGAGGGGGGGCGCGGGATCTGCCGGCGGCGGCGTCGCCGCCAGTGCGTTCGTGCTCACGGGTGACGGAGTACCAGGCATATCGGCCGACGCGGCACCGGCCGGGGATGCCACCGCCTCGGCGTTCGTGGCCGCGACGCCGTCGGTCTCGTGGTGGGCCTTCTTGAGGACGAGCGCACCGGCGATCGCGGCCATCATCACGGCACCGGCCACGATGGCCTTGCGCTTGGTCACCTGGAGCTTCGGAGCCGGGCTGCCTTCGGGCAAGGTCGGCGAGCTCTCGCCCCGCACGACGCGTCGGCCGCTGGCGTGGAGCCCACCGCCCGGGGGCATCGACGTGGTGCGACGGGACGCGCCGCTCTCCTCGGTCCGCTCCGCGCGCCGCTGAGCGATGAGCGCAACCGTGGTCTTCGCTCGCCGGGCGAACCGCTCGAAGGCGGGGCCGATGCGCGCGATGTTGCGCGCGAGCGCGCCCTTCATCTGGTTCGACGCTTCCTCGACGGCGGCGAGGTCGTCCGAGGCCTGCACGACCTGCGGACTCGGCAGCGCGGCGGGCGCGGCGACCCTGGCACCGTCGACCGACGCCGGAACGTCGGCATAACGCAGCGTCACGACGAGCTGCGGTACGTTCGACGTCGGGTCCACGGCGACCTCGACGCGGTCGATGCAGGCCGGACGCTTACCGCCGTTCTGCGTGTCCTCGAGCTCGAGCTGCTTGCCGACCTGGAGGAATCCGAGATCGCTGCCGACGGTCACCTCGGTAGGGTGGGCGTCCTTGATCTTGGCGCGCATCGGCGACGCAAGCCCCTCGATGTGGAGCCGCACCTTCGACCCCGCGTGGACTTGCGGTGGGGTCGCCCCGACTCCGCAGATGCGCTTGAGGGCGTCGACGCTCTCGGCGTCCATCTCGGTGAACCGGACGCCGAACTCGCCACCCTTTGCCTGGCCCTGCGACCAGACGACTTCGCCAGCGACGAGCACCGTCTTGGTCGGTCCCCCGTCGAAGCGGCACGTCAAAGGCTGCCCCAGCTCCGGGAGGTAGGCGGTGCGGAGCTGAATCCCCTCCTCGGAGACGTTCACGGCTTGCGCCTCGAACGACGGCCCAAGTGCCGCGCCTACCTCGACCAATCCGTCGAAAGGCATCCGTGTAGCTCCAGGCGCTCGGCAATCCTCGGTGCTCATCTCTTCCTCCGTGGTCCCTCCGCGATAGAGAATTGAGGTAAAGAGGGCCAAGTTTATGCCCACCCATCTGGTGCTCGACATCGAGACAATCCCCGACCCCGAGCTGCCCCGTCAGGACGACAGCGAGCGAGTTCCGCCTGCGCCGTACAACCAGATCGTGGCGGTGGGCTGCATGCTGCTCGAGGACTACGCGCCGAAGCGGCTCGGCGTCGTGGGCGAGGGCAAGGCCGAGGGCGACATGCTGGCGGACTTCGCCCAGTGGCTCGACGCGAAGAAGCCCACTGTCGTGACCTGGAACGGGCGGGGCTTCGACATGCCGGTCATCACCAGCCGCGCGTTGCGGCACGGAGTGCCCATGCCGTGGTGGTTCACCGACCGCAACACGCGGTACCGCTACTCGACCGAGGGGCACTTCGATCTCATGGATTTCCTCACCGATTTCGGTGCCTCGAAGAACGCGCGCCTCGACGTGTACGCGAAGCTGGTCGGGTTCCCGGGCAAGGTCGGCGTCGACGGCTCGCAGGTGGCTCCGCTGGTGCACGCCGGCAAGCTCGACGAGGTCGCGGCGTACTGCCTGTGCGACGTCGCGCAAACGGCGGCCATCTTCCTCCGGGTCGAGTTCCTCCGCGGTACGTTCGATCGCGCCCGCTACAGCGAGCTCGCGCACACCTTGCTTGCCTTCATCGACGAACACCCGAAGCTCGCGGCCATCGCCCCGGGGATCGATCGCGCGCGGTTCACTCTGACCCCCTCGTCATAGCGGGATGTTGGTGTGCTTCTTGGGCGGGTTGGTGTCGCGCTTGTCCTTGAGCATTTCGAGGCTGTTGTGGAGGCGCGCTCGGAGGGTCCTCGGGTAGATCACCTCGTCGATGAAACCGAGCTCCGCCGCCTTGTAGGGGTTCGCGAACTTCTCGCGGTAGTCGGCGACGAACGCGGCGCGCGCGGCGTCTGGGTTCGCGGCCTGGGCGATCTCCCCGCGCCGCACGATGTTGACCGCGCCCTCGGGGCCCATCACCGCGATCTCCGCCGTGGGAAACGCGAAGTTGATGTCGGCGCGGATGTGTTTGCTCGCCATGACGTCGTACGCGCCCCCGTAGGCCTTGCGCAGAATCACGGTGACCTTCGGCACAGTCGCCTCGGCGAAGGCGAAGAGGAGCTTCGCGCCGTGCTTGATGATGCCGCCGTACTCCTGGTCCGTCCCGGGCATGAACCCGGGCACGTCGACGAAGGTCACGATAGGGATGTTGAAGCAGTCGCAGAAGCGCACGAACCGCGCGGCCTTCATCGACGAGTGGATATCGAGGACACCGGCGAGAATCATCGGCTGGTTCGCCACGACGCCCACCGCGCGACCGCCGATGCGCGCGAAACCGACGACGATGTTCGCCGCGTACGCCTCTGCGATTTCGAAGAGGTATCCCTCGTCGACCACCGCCCTCACGACGTCCTTGACGTCGTACGGCCGCGACGACTCGAGCGGAATCATCGTGTCGAGCTCGGGCACCTCGCGGTGGGGTGAATCCTGCGTGGGCCTGTGGGGCGGGTCTTCCTGGTTGTTCGACGGCAGAAACGACAGGAGCTCGCGCGTCTGCGCCAGGCACGTCTTGTCGTCCGGAGACGTCAGGTGGCACACGCCGCTGCGCGTCGCGTGGGTCGTGGCGCCGCCGAGGTCTTCCTTCGTCACCTCTTCGTGGGTGACCGTCTTGATGACGTCGGGGCCGGTGATGAACATGTAGCTCGTCCCCTCGACCATCAGGATGAAGTCCGTGATGGCGGGCGAGTACACGGCGCCGCCGGCGCAGGGCCCGAGGACGCAGCTTATCTGCGGTACGACACCGCTCGCGAGCGTGTTCCGGAGGAAGATGTCCGCGTACCCGGCCAGCGATTCCACGCCCTCCTGGATACGCGCGCCGCCCGAGTCGTTCAGCCCGATGACCGGCGCTCCCACTTTCATCGCGAGGTCCATGACCTTGCAGATCTTCTGGGCATACGCGCCGCTAAGGCTTCCGCCAAAGACCGTGAAGTCCTGCGCAAAGACGAAGACCTTGCGCCCATCGATGAGCCCGTGGCCCGTCACGACGCCATCCCCAAGCACTTTCTGCTTCTCCATGCCGAACTCGTTGCACCGATGAACGACGAGGCGGCCTATCTCGAGGAAACTTCCGGGGTCGAGGAGCAGATCGATCCGCTCGCGCGCCGTCAGTTTGCCCCCCTCGTGCTGCTTCTTGATGCGCTCCGCTCCGCCCCCAGCGAGGGCACGGGCGTTCATGTCGTCGAGACGGGCGGCAAGCGGGGAGGGAGGCATGGACGGCGTAGGCATGGGTCCGTCCTATAACGCATTGTCTGGCTCCCGAGAGGCTCGGGTTCCCGCTAGGCCGGGCTCGAGTTCCCCGCTATCCTCCCCCAGGGTGGCGAGGAACGTCCCCGCTTGCCCGGAACCGACATGCAGCCAAGCTTCGCACCACCAAGTCCCTATCCCCAGACGGGCGAGGTGCTCGACGGGAAATACCGGATCGAGCGGCTGCTCGGCGAAGGCGGCATGGGCGCGGTCGCGAAGGCGACTCACCTCTTGCGACGCGCTCCCGTCGCACTGAAATTCATGAGCCCCGCCGTGCTCCAGATGACGGGCGCGGTCGAGCGGTTCGTCAACGAAGGCGTGGCGGCGTCGCAGATCGACAGCGACCACGTGGTGAAGATCTTCGACGTCGGCCGCATGGCGAGCGGCGCGCCTTACCTCGTGATGGAGTACCTTGAGGGGTGCGACCTCGCGCAGCTCCTCGAGCGCGAAGGCCCCGTCCTTCCCGGCCCGCGCGCGGTCAACTTCACGCTCCAGATCTTGCGAGCCCTCCAGACTGCGCACGCCGCGGGCATCGTCCATCGGGACATGAAGCCGTCGAACTGCTTCGTCATCACGAAAGACGGAGACCCCGACTTCATCAAGCTCGTCGACTTCGGCATCAGCAAGGTAAAGAGCGCCGACGAAGCCCCGGCGGCCCACCTGACGCGCACCAACAGCGCCCTCGGAACGCCGCTCTACATGTCGCCCGAGCAGGCGCGCTCGCCGCGCGACGTCGATCACCGCACCGACCTCTACTCGGTGGGAGCCATCCTCTACGAGATGCTCACGGCCCGCACGCCCTACACGGCCGACTCCGGCGAGTACACGGAGATCCTCTTCAAGATCTTCACCACGGATCCCGAGCCCATCCGGTCGTTCCGTCCCGATCTGCCCGAAGGCCTGGCGGCGGCCGTGCACCGAGCGCTCACGCGTGACCTCGACCAGAGGTTCGCCTCGGCGGTCGACATGGCCGAAGCCCTGGCCCCCTACAGCGACGAACGGGGAGGGGCGATCGTGGCGCGCATGCGCGGCACCCGGCCGGCGAGCGTGCTGCCCAACGTCGGCCCGGCCGGACACTCGGTCACGCCTCCGCAGCTCAATGCTCGGGCCACGCCGGCCGAGGCGACGGCCCGGACGTTCATGGCGAGCGCCGCGTCGGTCCATCCGGGGGCGGTTCCGACGGACGTCGGCGTCACGCGCGAGGCGCCGCCCGCTCAGACGGGGGCGCAGCCGGCCAGGTCGCGCGCGGCGCTCTTCGTGGCCGCGGCTGCCGTGTCTCTCCTCATCGGGGGCGCGGGGGTGGTCGCGGTGAAGAGTCACTCGTCCACGACAGGGGCCGCGGTGGGGCCCGACCCGTCGCCGCCCGCCCCGAAGCCGCCCGCAGCGCCGGTCACCATGGCCACGCTGGCGCCCCCTCCCACGCCAACGCTCCCGACACCCGCAGACTCGGCCGCCGCGTCAGCGAGCGCCTCCGCCGCCAAGCCTCCTCCGCATCCAGTAGTGAACCAGCCGGCGGCGCCCGCCGCGGCACCTATGCTGCCCCGGCAGCTCGGTGACGTGAAGTTTCACTAGTTCTGCCCTCCGCGAGACTCCGATAATGACGACCCTTTCCCGATCGCTTCCCTTTGCCCTCGCCGCCATTCTCACGGGCGGGGTCGCCCTCGCGCAGCCGCAGGCGCGGCCGGTCGACGTCCGCGCGCAGCTGCCCGAGACGGCGCGCAAGGCCTGGGACGCCGCGAAGCAACTGGCCGGCGCGAACGACTACAAGGGCGCTCTCGTCGAGTTCCAGCGTGCCTTCGAGCTGTCGCACGACCCGCGCGTCCTCTACAACGTGGGCGTCACGGAGAAGCTCCTCACTCACTACGCGCGCGCGGTCAACGCCTGGGAGAAAGAGCTGAAGGAGGGTGCGGCCGAGCTCACGCCCGCCGAGGTCCAGGAGATCCGCTCCTCGATCGCGGTCGTACAGCAGTTCGTGACGTTCATCGACGTCCTCGCCAACGAGCCGGACGCGACGCTCTACATCGACGACATCCCGGTCGGCAAGACGCCCTTCACGGGTCCCGTGCGCATCGACGTCGGCAAGCGCACGGTCAAGCTCACGAAGGAAGGCTTCATCGACTCGACGCAGACCGTCGACATCGGCTCGGGCCAGCGCATCCCCGTGACGATCAAGCTCGAGCCCGTCACCAAGACGGCGCTCGTCGCCATCACCGTGGGCGGCGCGCCGAGCGCCACGGTCTACGTCGACGGCAAGGACGTCGGGCCGGCACCGTTCAAGGGCGAGCTGACGGCGGAGAGGCACACGGTCGAGGCGCGGTCACCCGGCTACGTCACGGTCGGGCAGACGGTGGACGTGCAGTACAAGACACCCGTGAGCCTCGTGCTCACCCTGTCGGCCGAGCGCCACCAGGGCCGGATGCACGTGGTCGCACCCGAAGGCTCGGAGATCACCGTCGACGAGCGCGTCGTCGGCTCGGGGACGTGGGACGGCGTCGTGTCGACGACCGGCGGCCACCAGCTCGTCGTGCACAAGCCGGGCTTCCAGACGTTCTCGTCCGAGGTCTTCGTCGCCGACGATCAGACGCGGGACGTGAGCGTCACGCTGAACAAGGAAGTGGGCACCAACTGGGTGGCGTGGAGCATCGGCTCACTCCTCGTCGTTACCGGCGGCATCGTTGCGGGGTACTTCGTCTTTCAGCCGTCGAACGGGGCGGCAATCCAGGGCACGATCCCGCCGTTCACCACGGCGGCGAGCGCCGGTGGCGTGCACTTGAAATTCAAATAGAGAGGACGTTTGGCATATGCGTAGGCTTGGCGCGAAGGCATTGGCGTGGAGTGCGCTCGCGATGGCGACCGCGGGGGCAGCCGCCGGGACCGGGTGCAAGGGAACCCGGCCGACGGAGCTCGTGCCCGGGGTGTCGACGCAGATGGTAGTGACCAAGGATCTGGACGTCATCCGCATCGACGTGGAGGCCAACGGAGTCACGAAGTTCTGCAACCAGTACCAGGTCGCGCCGAACGGCGTCGTCCAGCTGCCAAGCACGCTCGGCGTCCTTCCGGAGGCGTCGCCCGACACGCTCGTGACCATCACTATCCGCGGTTACGACGTCCCAGGCTCCACCGGTAACGACTACATGAACTGCGGGTCGTCCCCGGTCGATGCACTGGTCGATCCGAACCTGATGACAGGACCAGGGCCGCGTATCCTCCGGCGGTCGATTCAGTCGTACGTGCCTGGCCAGATCCTGTTCGTCCCGATGCCGCTCACGTACGCCTGCCAAGACGTGGACTGCTCGATGATGGGACCGACGTACGCATGCAAGGGCGGACTGTGCCTGGACTCGACAATCGCAGACTCGTCCACGCTGGTCGACTTCGACCCGGCGCTTCTCGATGGCACGGGGCTCTGTTTCAGTCCCAAGATGTGCTTCGAGGACGCCTTTCCGGCGGCGCCCGTCGATGCCGACAATTGCATCTACGGCTTTCCCCCTTACGACACTCCGCTGGCGGGAACCGGCACGAACGTACGAATCTACTACAAGGACATCACCTGGCAGCCGAACGCGGCGGGTGGATGGGAGCAGGTCGTCGCCGAGGCGGGCGAAGAGGAGATCCTGAACGAGGACCCTCTCGAGGGATTCACGATCGTGAACGCGGCCGACGCGGGCCTGCCGGACGCATCGGGGTCCACGCTTCCCGGCGTGGACGCGGGCCCGACGTACAATACGAAGGGGCCGCTCATCCAGCTCGCAAAGGGCCTGTGCAACCTCGCGAAGGCGGCAACCACCCCTCCGCCGCACCCGGTGTCAGGCTCGGCGCCGCTGACGTACCACACGATCAGCGACGTCCAGATCGCGAGCCTCTGCCCGCCCAAGGAGCTCCTCTTGCCGATCTGCGCGGCGGAGCGGAACAACTCGCCGGTCCTCCCCGACGGCGGGACGACGACGGGCGCGTGCAACGTGGCCATACCGATGGATCCGGCGCCGAGCGCCATGTACCTCGTGATGGATCAGTCGGTGTACATGCACGGCGCGTACGGCGCCGCCGGTTCGGCGCAGGCGCTGGCGCTGTCACTCACCGACCCTGTGTTCAAGGAAACGTTCGCTGCGTTCAAGTTCTTGAACGACCCGACGGAGAAGGACTGCTCGGCGACACCGCCATCGACGTACCTCACGCCGACTCTACCCTTCGACCTCGCCGACGACGCGCAGCCGCAGATTGCGACCGCACTGAGCGGGTGGACCGCGTCCGAGATCGGAGGAGGCACGTGCCCTACCGGCAACATGGGCACGGGCGCGACCTTCGGATGCCCCGTGAACCAATACTGCTATCTGGGTCAGTGCTACACCCCCTACCCGCTTGACCTGCAGGGCGCCATGCAGAGCGCCGCGAGCGGGGTGGGTGCCTACGCGGAGGTGCAGAGCTTCCTCACCCAGAGCCAGATCGCGTCGCCCAACGTCGCCGGGGTCATGTTCATCGTGAACCGTGCCCCCGTGTCGGGCCCCGGCACGCCGCCCGAGGCGCAGGACTGCACTCCGGCCCTCACGGTGCCCAGCAGCAGCAGCGACCCTGCGTTCACGCCCAACTGCGGCGAGGTGGACACGAACTCGACGGTCTCGTCTATCAACTGCCCGGCCGACGATTGCACGTGCCCGCCCGGCGCCGCGCTGCAAACCCTCGAGACCGAGGCGCAGAACGCATTCTCGGCGAGCGGGCTCCGCACCTACTTCGTCGTGCTCGGCAACGACGATGCGTCGCCGGAGCCGCTCACGTTCTTCCAGACGCTCGCCATGGATGTTCCGCAGGCCGTGACGACCCTGGACGCGACGATGCTCAACAGCGCCACCACCGGGGCCCTCAGCCCGGCGGCCATGACGGACGTCGGAAACTTCCTGCAGTCCATCACCCAGCTCGGCACCTGCCTGTACCAGCTTCCGCCGGACGTCATCTCGGGCACGCCGGCGGCAAACATCGAGGTGAGCTTCAGCGCTCCCGGGGCACCGCCGGGGGCGGGCGTCACCATCGTCAAGCCCGTGACCGGCTGCACCGCGGCCGCCGAGGCCGGCGCGACGCCCCCGGACGGCTGGAGCTACGACGGCACGGATCGCATTCGCCTCTGCGGTGCGCCCTGCTCGACGCTGCGCGCGCTCGTCATCGGGGCGGCCGCCACGGAGACGGCGGTGCCGGTGACGATCGCGAACCTGTGCAGCGGGACGACGTCCGTACCGACGTCGACCGCGGACTCCGGTACGAGCAGCACCGCGGGCGAGCCCGACGCGACGGGGGTCGGGGCAGACGACGCCACGGCCACGGCGGCATGCAGCCCGGCCACGTGCATGTTCGGCTGTTGCCAAGGCGGGCAGTGCATCACCACGGAGCAGGACAATGCCTGCGGCACGAACGGCGGCATGTGCCAGGACTGCGGCGTCGGAACGTGCGTCGGGGGTGCCTGCAACCCGCCCGTCAGCGACGCCGGCCCGTAAGGTCTGCGGATTCAGCCCCCATCCCCCGCGGTCCCGCCGAGCACCCCCTCCACGGGCGCGCTCGCGGCGGGCGGCGGCCAGACGAACGAGGTGTCGGCGCACGTGGGGACCGACGACGCGGTGCACCCGGGGAGGGACGACGCGTCCGGCAGCTCCGGGTACCCGCAGAACGTCGCGACGTAGTTGCCCGCCGGCGCGCAGGCGGGGTTGATACACGCCATCGCCGCGGCGCCGCACGTCCCGGACGCGTAGTAGGTCCCGTCCCAGGTGGTGCTGGAGCCCGCGTCGCCGAGCGGAGACGGAATGGCGCACTGGTCGGTGCACCCGATGGGCTGGCACTGGCTGCACGTGGATTGGCAGGGCATGTCGATGGCGAGCGAGGCATCACTCCCCGCAGCGTGGACGCTGAGCCATTCGGACGAACAGGTGTCCGGGGCGCCCAGGCAGTAGCGGGTGGCGGATCCGGGAGCGACGTGCACGACGAACGTCACGGACCCCGTGACGCAACCGGCGTCGGTCGCCATGGCGTCACCGCCCTTCGCGTCGGCCGGTGACGTCGCGTCCCCACCGCCCGCGCCCCCGTCGGGGCCGTTCGTCGCGCTGCTGCCGCAACCGACCGAACCAGCGAGCACCACCGCCCCGAGGAGCCATCGAAGTACCGCCATACGGATGACGATAGGCCAAAAGAGGGACCTCCGCGCCCGTCGAGGGAGCCTTACGCGGCGGATCGCGAGCCCCACGCGCCGGATCCGGAGGGATCAGGGGCCGAATTGCAGCCCGACAAACGGCCCCAGGAAGACCTGAGGGCCCGTCGCCAGGTGGTACGCGGGCGTCGCGATGAACTGCGGCGTCGCGTTGGGTGAATTCGCGGTCGCGTTCGGATTGCCGAGGGGCTCGGGGGGGCCAGGGGGCGTGGAGTTCGTACCCGCGATGCTGGCGTTCTCCGCCCACAGCTCGAGGCCGACGGCGATCGCCAGGATCGGAGACGCGCGGAAGTGAATCGCGGCTTCGAGCGTCAGCGCCGGCGAGACGTACGAGATGGCACTCGGCACGTACGTGGTGGAGAGCTGCGGCTGCTCCGCCGTGGTCGTCGCAGTGCGCTGCATGAGCATCACCTTGTAGGAGAAGCCCAGGCCGCCGGCGAACGTCGCCCGGATGACGCTCCCCTGGAAGGTCGCGCGCGCGCGAAAGGCCCCGAGGCCGCCCGCGCGAACGAAGGTGAAGGTCTCGTTGCGCGCGGGCATGGACGCCGGAAGGGCCGCACCCGAAGGGGCGAGGCCCGTGAAGTGCGCCGTCTGCTGCACGGTGTCCGCGCCGCCGCCCACCATCACCTCGAAGCCGACGGGGTCCCACGTCCAGCCCGCGTAGCCGAAGGCGCCACCGCCAATCGGCGAAGGCGTGGTGCACGACGTCGCGCCGAGGGTGGCGCAGCCAGTCTCGAGCTCCGTGCCCATTCCGCCGACGCCGAAGAGCCCGAGGAGCGCGACGCCCCCGTAGATGCCTTCAATCTTGCGCTCGGCGCTTCCCCCGCTCGGCCCGACCGACGCGACGGGCGTCAGCGTCACCGTCTCGGCCGACGTCTCGTTCGCCGCGAGCGTCATCGACTTCTCGTACCGCTCGTACCCGTCGCGCGAGACGACGACCGTGTGCGGCCCGGGCGTCACGTCCCCGGCGAACGCGCCCTCGCCCTTGATCGCGCCGTCGATGTAGATGAGCCCCTTGCCGTCGTTCGTTCGGACCTGAATGTGGGCGGCGGTCGACGCGGACGGCGAGATCGACCGTCACGCGTGCACCGGCGGCGACGTCGACCGTCTGCGGCGTCGCGGACGCCATCGAGCCCCGCCCGCCGATCTGATGCGGCCCCGGAGAGACGTCGCCCTCCCACGGCGTGGCGCCGACGTCGACGCCGTCGATCGTCACTCGCAGGACATCGCTACCGCTGGCGTGCACGATCACGTGACCCTGGGTCGCCTGCGGCGAAAGAGCGACGTCGACGACCGCCTTGCCGTCCGCAGTCACGTCGGCGCGCCCCGCGAACGGCGCGAAGCCGGCCTTCGTGACATGCACGCCGTGCGACCCGACCGCGACTCGGATGAGCGCCGGCACCGGCGACGTCCCGATGGCCTTCCCGTCCAGCTCGACGTCCGCGCCCGCGTCCGCGATGCGTATCGAGAGCCACCCGGTCTTTGCCGCGAGCTCCTTCAGCCGCGCGTTGACGAGCCCCTTCTCGCCGGGCCCGTACTTCGTGCCGTACGTGCGCTGAGCGTCGTCGTACGTCTCGTAGGACTCGCCCAGCCGGCCGAGCTGGTAGAGAGCGTCGGCGACGCCAAGCTGGGCCCGCCAGCTGGGGGTGGCGTGGAGGGCCGCCTGATAGTGGGTGAGCGCCCCTTCCCAGTCCTTGGTCCGCGCGGATTTGTCACCCGCGGCAATCTCGTTCGGGGGCGCGGGCTGGGCAAGCGCTGGCGCCGATGCCGACGCCACGGAGAGCGTGAGAAAGAGCGCCAGCGACCGCGAGCGATGGGGAGCCAAGCTGAGCTTGGAAGGTATTGAATGGTGCGGGATCCCGTCAACGAGTTCCGCGCGGAGGGTCGACGTATGTGACCAGATCGCCGCGAAAGGTGCGAAGTGTCGTCTTCCCGGGGCCGCGCTCGACGACGTAGTCGGGGCCGACGGGGACCTTGCCCAGGCCCCCCGGCGTGTCGCAAATGAGCTTCGGCAGGGCGATGCCCGAGAGGCGGCCCTGGAGGCCTTTCATCAGCGCGACGCCGCGCTCGAGCGGGGTGCGCAGATGGCCCGTGCCGCGGACGGGGTCGGCCTGGAGCAAGTAGTACGGGCGCACGCGAGCCCGTACGAGCCCGCGAAAGAGGCTCTCGAGCGCTTGCTCGTCGTCGTTGATGCCTGCGAGGAGCACCGTCTGGTTCATCACGGGGAACCCGGCGTCCGCGAGGCGCGTGCACGCATCGAGGGAGTCTCGCGTGAGCTCCCTCGCGTGATTGAAGTGCGTCATGACCCAGAGCGGGTGATGCGGCCGGAGAGCATCGGTGAGCTCTCGGGTGACGCGCATGGGGAGCGTGACGGGAACGCGGGTCGCGAGGCGGATGGTGTCGACGCTCGCGATCGCGCGGACCGCGGCGACAATCCGTTCGAGACGTTCGGTGGCCATAGCGAGGGGGTCGCCCCCGCTCACGATGACGTCCTTGACCTCGGGGTGCGCGCGGAGCCACGCGAGAGCCGGGGCGAGGCTCTCGAGAGACACGGCGCCCTCGCCGCCTCCGACGATGCGCGAGCGCGTGCAGAAGCGGCAGTAGACGGCGCATCGATCCGTCGCAAGAAGCAGCACTCGGTCCGGGTATCGCTGCACGAGATGCGGCGCGACTTCGTGGGCGACCTCGCCCAGCGGGTCGACCAAGTCACCGGGGACTTCGACACTCTCCCGCGCGTCGGGGACGCACTGCCTCCTTATGGGACATTCCGAATCGGCCCGATCGACGAGCGACAGGTAGTACGGGGTGATCCGGATCGGCAGTCCCTGCGTCTCCGCGCGCCGCGCGCCTTCGAGCTCGCCCGCCGTCAGGGGGAGCGCGGCGGTGAGCTCGTCGACCGAGCTCACCGCGTTGCGAAGCTGCCAGCGCCAGTCCCGCCAGTCGCCTTCGGCGCGGCCAACCTGCGCGATCAACGAACGGCTCCCGCATCCGCCGGAGGCCCGTCCACCTTGACGGTGGCGAGAGCCGCCTCGTCGACCTGAACGGGGTATTGCTTGCGAAGGCTGTCGATGAGCCCTTCTTGCCTGGCGTGGAGTTTTTCCTGCGCGAGCTTCACGCGAATGGACCTCTCGGCGTCGGCGACGCTCCGGTCGTGCGCATCGGCCTTGCTGGTGAACCGAATGACGTAGAACTTCCCTCCCGAGGCGACCACCCTCGGGAGGACGTCCCCCACGGCGGCGACTTCGAACGCCCCGACGCGCACTTCATCGGGCACGCGCGGGTTCCCGCCACGGCTGTCGCCGGGCGGACTGACGAAGCCGAGGTCACCGGCGAGATCGACCGGCACGTTGCCCTTGGCCTGGGGATCGATCGATTTCGCGCGCACGAGCTCGCCCCACTGCGCCGCGGTGGTCTTCGTCGCGGCTTCGAGCGCAGCCTTCGCGGCCGCCTGGCTGGAGAGAACGACGGCCGAAATGCGACGGCGCTCAGGATCGTGGAAGTCCGCCTTGTGCGCGTCGTAGTACGCGCGAACCTCGTCCGCGGGGATGTCAGCGGGCTCCGGCGCTCCCTCGCGGGCCTTCTCGAGGTACGCGTCGCGGAGGACCTCGCGGATCTCTTGCTCGGTGAGCGGGTCCTTGTCGTAACCATGTGCGCGCGCCTCGTCGGCGAGGAGCATCACGTCAATCATCTCGCCGAGGAGCTCCTTGCGCCGTTCGGGAGCCTCGTAACGGAGGCGGTCGAACTGATCCATGTGATGGAGCGCGGCGACGTATTCGCCGAGCGTTATCGTTCGATCGCCGACCCGCGCCAGCACCTGGGCCTTCTGCTCGGGGGTGAGTCCGTCGCTCGAAGTGGCGCCCGCGTCGCCCTGCGCGGGGGGAGGAGACGTCCCCTTGCAAGCCGAAAGGGCGAGCGCGAGAGCAGCGGCTCGGACGAGGCAACGCAAGCGACTACCCCTCGACAATCGTACCGATCGGATCGCCCAGGACCACGCGCTTGATGTTGCCACGTGTCGCCATCTTGAAGACACGGATCGGAAGTGAGTTGTCGCGACAGAGCGTGACGGCGGTCGAATCCATAACGCCGATGCGATCGGCCAGGAAGCGGTCGAACGTCATCCGGGGGTACATCTCCGCTTCGGGAAAGTGAACGGGATCCCGTGCGTAGATGCCCTCGACCTTCGTGGCCTTGCAGAGGCACTCGGCGTGGATCTCCATCGCGCGGAGCGCCGCCGCCGTGTCGGTCGAGAAGTACGGGTTCCCGGTGCCGGCCGCGAAGATCACCACGCGGCCCTTCTCGAGGTGCCGGATCGCGCGGCGCCGGATGTACGGCTCGGCGACCTGACGCAGATCGAGCGCGGTCATGACGCGCGTGGCAACGCCTACCTTCTCGAGCGCGTCCTGGAGCGCGAGGGCGTTGATCACCGTCGCGAGCATTCCCATGTAGTCGCCCTGGGCGCGATCCATTCCGACGCTCGCGCCCTTGAGGCCGCGGAAGATGTTGCCACCGCCCACGACGATGCCGATCTGGGCGCCGAGCGCGTGGACCTCGGAGAGCTCTTGCGCCGTGGCGCGAATCATCGGCCCATCGATGCCGAAGCCGCCCTCGGCGGCGCACAGGGCTTCACCGCTCAGCTTGAGGACGATGCGACGGTACTTGAGCCCTGGATCCGGCGGGGGAGGGGCGACCGTGTCGTCGTCGCGCTCTGCGATGGGCGGCATGATAAGCGCCTCACGGATTACCCTTCTCGCGCCGGGTGCGCAATGGTCGCCAGACGCGATTCGAGCTCGGCGACGAGGCTCTCGGCACCATGAGCGCGCGCCATGAGGGTGGCCAGACGGAGGTCGCCTTCGCCAAGCGGAGGCCAGGCCACGTCGGAAGCCGCGGCGTCGAGGTCGAACCATGCGCGGAGCCAGGTGGCGTAGAGGCGCTCGTCCGGGTCGCTCGAGACGGCGAGCTCGGCGGCGAGATCGAGGGCGGTGTCGGTGGCGCCATGCTCGAGCACGGCTTTCACGACGACGTGCATGCGGTAGAGGTCGGCCTCGCGATGGCCGATGCGGGGGAGCTCGCGCAGCGCCTTGATGCAGCGCTCCAGTCCCGCGGGACCACCCGTGGCGCGCTCGAGGTCGGCATCGACGATGGCACGGAGCCGGTCGAGGCGTCCGCCCTGGGCAAACGGCGACGCCTCCCCCGCCTCGTGCCGCGCGCCCGCCGTATCTCCGTCGGCGAGCAGCACGGCGGCGACCCCGAGCCTCGTCGCAAACATGCGGCTGACGAGCGGCGCGCCCTCGCGCCGCTGCGCGGTCATCGCGCGCAGCACCGGGCTGCCGGTGCGGGCCGTCCGCAGCTCGCTCGAGAGGCGCGACTCCTCGGCGCGCAGGATCGCGAAGACCACGACCCCGAGCGGGAGAGTCGCTATCGCCAGCAGCTCGGCGGACGACGCTAGCGAGGGGGGAGAGTGCGCAATCACCAAAAAGGCTTCCCTGACTAGCGCGACCGCCAGGGCAAGGACCGCGGTGAGGCACGCCCATCGAAGAGGCGTGGCCACGAGGGCCCTGCTTCTCCGCCCGGGCACGTCAGCCCGCGGTGCCGGAGAATACGTGGCGCGCAGGGCCCAGCATCGTCACCCGCCCGCTCTCGTGGATGGTCACGTCGAGGCGGCCTCCCGGCAAGCGCACCGCGATGGGCACGCCGCGCGGAAGAAGCCCGTCCGCGCACGCCACGGCCGCGGTCGCGCACGCACCGGTCCCGCAGGCCAGAGTGACGCCGACGCCGCGCTCCCAGACGACGAGGTCGATGCCGTCGCCGGCGACGCGCGCAAACTCGACGTTGGTGCCGCGGGGGAATTCCGGGTGCACGGCGAGGCGAGGTCCGAGACCTTCGACGTCCGCGCGATCGAAGGTCCCGAAGAGCACGGCGTGGGGGTTGCCGGCGTTGGCCAGCTTGACGGTCACCCGCTTGCCGTCGACGTCGACAGCGCGCTCGCCGAGGACGCGCACGACGCCCATGTCCGCGGTGACGAGGCCTTCGCCCTTGGTGTCCTGAACGGTGCACGTGCACGTTCCGGCGTCGGTATCCACGCGTACGGTACCGGCGGCCCCGCGGCCGGCGCGCGTGAGGTGGAGCGCGACGCAACGCACTCCGTTCCCGCACATCTCGGAGGTGGATCCGTCTGCGTTGATGACGCGCATGCGGGCGTGGCAGTCGGCTGCGCGCGCAGGCAGAACGAGGAGAACCCCGTCGGCGCCGACGCCGTAGCGCCGGTCGCAGAGGGCGGCGGCGCGATCGGGCGAGAGGTCGCGCTCGTCTGCGAGGTCGACGACGATGAAGTCGTTGCCGAGCCCCTCGTACTTGTGGAACGTTACCCTCGCATCCCCCATGGTAGTCCCTGGTAACTAGCACGATGGCGACGGGGCGGCGCACCGCGCCAGCGTGCTAGGTTGCGCCGAATGGCTCGGCTTCGCTGGATGACGGCCGGAGAGTCACATGGCCCCCGCCTCACGGCCATCGTCGAGGGCGTCCCCTCCGGTCTCGCTCTCGTTGCGGCCGACGTCGACGTCGATCTGGCGCGGCGGCAACGAGGGTACGGCCGCGGCGGCCGAATGAAGATCGAGACGGACCGGGTCGAGTTCGTCGGCGGCGTACGGGGAGGCGAGACCCTGGGATCGCCCATCGCGATGTCGATCGCGAACCGCGACCACGACAACTGGCTCGATCGCATGTCCCCGGCGCCGATGCTCGCGACGCCGGAGCCGCTCACGCGCCCGCGCCCCGGTCATGCCGACCTGGCGGGGGGCCTGAAGTACGACAGACACGACCTGCGTGACATCCTCGAGCGCGCGAGCGCCCGCGAGACAGCGTCCCGTACCGCTGTCGGCGGCGTGTGTCGCACGCTTCTGGCGGCGGTCGGCGTCGACGTCTTCGCTCACGTCGTCGCGATCGGGGGCGTCGAGATCTCGCAGGCCCTCGATCTCGCGCCGGCCGAGCTACGCGCCCGGTCGCGAGCGAGCGACCTCGCATGCGCGGACCCCGACGCCGAGCCGCGGATGAAGGATGCGATCCGCGACTCGGCGCACGCGGGCGACACGCTCGGCGGCGTGTTCGAGGTCGTGGCGACGGGCGTCATGCCGGGCCTCGGCAGCCACGTGCAGTGGGACCGCAAGCTCGACGGTCGGCTCGCGCAGGCGCTCATGAGCATCCAGGCGATGAAGGGCGTGGAGATCGGCGCCGGATTCGGGGCCGCCCGGACGCGCGGGTCGAACGTGCACGACGCGATCGACTACGACCGCGAGGGGAAATCGTTCGTCCGTCCGACGAACCGGGCCGGCGGGCTCGAGGGCGGCATCACGAACGGCGCGCCTGTCGTGTGCCGGGTGGCGATGAAGCCGATCGCGACGCTCAAGAAGGCCCTGGCGAGCGTCGACGTCGTGACGAAAGAGGCTTACCTGGCTGCCTTCGAGCGAAGCGACGTGTGCGCGGTTGCCGCGGCGAGCGTGGTCGGCGAGGCCATGGTGTGCATCGTCCTGGCGGACGCGCTGATCGAGAAGTTCGGCGGTGATTCGATGCGCGAACTCACGCGGAACGTCGAGGGCTATCGCCATCAGCTGGCCGGGTATTGACGGTGCGATCGGTCGTCCTGAGCGGCTTCATGGCCACGGGAAAGAGCACCGTGGGGCCGCTCTTGGCCGCGCGCCTGGGGCTCGCCTTCGTCGACACCGACGCCGAGATCGAGCGCGCGACGGGCAAGGCCATCCCCGATCTGTGGCGGCTCGAAGGAGAGCCCGCGTTTCGCGCGCGAGAGGCCACGCTCGTCGAACGACTGCTGTCGGACGGTGCGGCCAAGGTGGTGGCGTTCGGGGGCGGAACGATCACGCACGAACGCACCCGGCGGCTCGCCGTCTCGCGCGCCCTCGTCGTGACGCTCACAGCATCCGCCGAGACCATCGTCGCGCGCGTGCCGGATCTCTCCGCGCGCCCGAACCTCGCCGTCGGCGGTGATCCGGTGGCGCGTGCGCGGGAGCTCCTGGGACTTCGCGCCGAGGGCTATGCCGAATGTCACCTTGCGCTGTCGAGCGAGACCCTCGACCCCGAAGCCGTGACGGACGCCGTCGTCGCCCTGACGCGGCGCGATCCCCTCCTCGTGCCCCTCGGCGGGCGAAGCTACGCCATCGACGTCTGCACCGGCGACCCGTCACGACTCACGGACGCGATCGCGCGAGCGGCCCCGTCATCCATCGTGCTGGTAAGCGACTCGAACGTGCAACGCGCGCGGGGCGAGGCGATGAAGGCCGCGCTGCGCCCCTTGGCGATTGAAGTCCACCGCGTCACGCTTCCGCCCGGCGAGGTGCACAAGACGCTGGCCAGCGTCGGCACCATATGGGACGCCGCCTTGGGGACCGGGGTCGACCGGGACGCCCTGGTCCTCGCGTTCGGCGGGGGCGTCGTGGGCGACCTTGCAGGCTTCGCGGCGGCGTGCCTGCTGCGCGGGGTTCGCTTCATACAGGCGCCGACGACGCTGCTCGCGATGGTCGATGCATCGGTCGGCGGCAAGACGGGCTTCGACCACCCGACCGGCAAGAACCTGCTCGGGGCGTTTCACCAGCCCTCGGCCGTGGTGGCCGACCTGGCTCACCTCGAGACGCTCCCCGCACGCGAGCGGCTTGCAGGGCTCGCCGAGGCGGTGAAAATCGCCCTGGCAGCAGACGCGGAGCTCTTCGACGCCATCGAACGCGAGGCAGCGGCGCTCGCGCGAGGCGACCTGGACGCGCTCATGGCGGTCGTGAGGGGGGCCATCGAAGCGAAGATCCGCATCGTGCGCGACGACGAGCGCGAGGCGGGAGTGCGCGCGCTCCTCAACCTCGGGCACACGGTGGGGCATGCCCTCGAAGCGCACGGCGGGTACGGGCGGTGGCTCCACGGTGAGGCCGTCGCGATGGGCATGGTTGCCGAGATGCGCGCGACCACGGCGCTCGGATGGACCCCGCGGGCGGTGACCGAGCGGGCCATCGCCTTGCTCGGCGCTCTCGGGCTGCCGGTCGCGACGGGACAGGGCGAGCTTGCGGCCTCCTGGCCCTTCGTTTCGAGCGACAAGAAGCGGTCCCGTGACGCCATTCGCTTGCCCGTGGTGACGAAGGTGGGAGAAGCGCACCTGAAACGGGTGCCCTTGACCGACCTGCACAACGCCGTCCTGCGCGGGGTGTAGGCCCGACACCTCTGACAGAATCGCCGGTTTTTGGCGCTCTGCGTGCGCGCGGGTTACGCTTTTGGGGTCACTCTGGATCGCCCGCCCGCGCGGCCCTCCGAGGCAGCGCGCGCGCGATTGCAGCTAAGGGAGAATGCCTATGAAGCGGGTCTGTGGACACGTTCTGGCCGGGCTGACGGTGCTCGCGGGCGGCGCCAGCATGACGTCGGCTTGCGTTCACGACGACAGCACGATCTTCGTATTCGACGTCCTCGCACCGCAAGAGGTCTCGAACGGGCAGCTCTGCACCTACAACTCCGATACGACGCAGAATTACCTTTCGTCGGGCACGGCCGACATCGACTTCATCGACGGCTACGTTCCCACCTATCTGGTTGGCAATCAGATGGTGCCCCAGGAAAACCCATCGACCCCGCAGGACGAGACGTCGTACGTGACCATCCAGGGGGCGATCGTCCGCATCACGGACTCCGCCGGCAACCAGTTGACGACGTTCACGCGCCTCACGTCGGGGCCAATCCCTCCCCTCAGCGGCACGACACCGAGCTTCACTCCCATCTCCGTTTTGACGATCGACCACGCCACCCTGGATAGCGCGACTGTCACGAGCGTCGTCACGAACGGCGGCATCGCGCGCCTGGTCACGTACGTGCGCTTCTTCGGCCAAACGACCGGCGGGGACTCCGTCGAGTCCGGTGAGTTCGAGTTTCCCGTCGACGTGTGCAAGGGATGCCTTATCGCGTTCGCGCCGCAGGACATCAGCCAGGACTACCCGGCGCCCAACTGCGCTGGCGCCATAGCCTCGAGCACGACCGGCAGCGTGGCGACTCTTCCCATCCCCTGCACCCCGGGGCAAGACATTCCGATCGATTGCTCGCAATGCCAATCCATCCCCGATTGCTCGCCGAACGGGCCTTACAACAAGTGATCCGGGCCGGCCGAGCCATACGATCTAGGTGAGTCGAGCTCGTTGCGTTTCACGTAGTCCGGCGCTCTTTTTGCTCGCCGCGTTCGTCTGGACGCCGTACGCGGCCGCTGCCCCGCAAGCGAGCCTCGGCGTGACTGTGGGCGGCGCCTTCGAGAACGCCGTGCCCGGGCCTCCCGGGGGAGCCTTCTGCTTGGGCGGTCGCTCCGACGTCCTCTTCGGGAGAAGCAGGGGCGCGGACATGGCTCTCGGCCCGTACGCCGAAGCCGGGACGTTGAGCTTTCACAACCTGGACGTCGCGGCAGGCGCCGAATGGCTGATTCCCTTGAGAGACGAATTGCCACTGGTGCTGTCCGTCGGTGCCCTCGTGAGAGACGGCGGAGGTCGGTCGTGGGCCCCGGGAATGGAAGGCACCGTCTTCTTCGGCTCTCGAAGCTACAACTTCCATTCCTGGTACGGCATGGCCACGGGCCTCTTCGCGCAGACGCGTTGGATCCCGGGGCCCGAGAGCACCGTCGACGCAGTATTCGGCGTCCAGATCGATGCCGAGTTGCTCGTGATGCCTGTCCTCCTTCTGGTGGGGCTCTTCAAACAAGACTAACCTCCGGCGACATGGAGCGGCGCACGGTCGAGTTGCGGATCGCGGGGCAGAGTTACCGTGTCAACAGCTCGGCGCCCGAAGAGGACCTCGCTCGCCTCGCCGAGATGATCGAGGCAAAGCTCGGCGAGCTATCCCCTCGTGGCCGCCCGGCGCCGGCGCAGGCCATGCTGCTCGCGGCGATGGCGCTTGCCCACGACGTGGAGGCCGAGAGAGGGCAGCGGGAGTCGCTGGAGCGGAAGACGCGCGACGTTCTGCGGCGGGTGCTGACGCGCATCGATGACGCGCTGGAGCCGCTCGAGGCCGCCGAAGCCGCGCGGAGCGAGTGAGGTTTCACGTGAAACACGGAACGCCGCGGGCGCTCCTCTTCCTAGACGAGGCGATCGCGGAGCTGGCTTCGCGCCATCTGCTTCGCGATCGGCATTCCCCGCAGCACGGTACGGGATCATTCTGCTCCAACGACTACCTGGGGCTCGCCGTTCGGCCAGCCCCCGTCGCAGCCTCCGGAGCAGGGTCGTCCCGCCTTGTCGCTGGCGAGCGCCCCGAGCACGTCGCGCTGGAAGAGGCGGCCGCGGAGCTCGTCGGAGCACAGCAATCACTCGTGTTTTCAAGCGGATACGCTGCGAACGTTGGCCTCCTCTCGGCGCTCGCCGGCCCGCGGGATCTCGTCGTGAGCGACGTCCTCAATCATGCCTCGATCATCGACGGGATCCGGCTGTCGCGGGCGAGGGCCGCCATCGTCCCCCACCTCGACCTCGGGGCCGTCGAGAGCGCGTTGCGCGGGCGGGGAAGCGGGCGGGCTTTCGTCGTGACCGAGTCCTATTTCAGCATGGACGCTGACTCGCCCGACCTGTTCGCGCTCCGCCGCCTCTGCGACGAGCACGACGCGGCGCTTGTCGTCGACGAGGCCCACGCCCTCGGCGTCCTCGGACCGGGGGGCCGTGGTCTATGTGCGCAGGCAGACGTCCGAGCGGACGCGATCGTAGGGACCTTTGGCAAGGCGTTCGGGGCCAGTGGAGCGTTCGTCGCGGGGTGTTCGTCCCTCACCCATTGGCTGTGGAATCGCGCCCGAACCTTCGTCTTTTCGACCGGAATGAGCCCGTCCGGGGCGGCCGCGGCGCTGGCGGGAGTTCGGGTGGCACACCTTGAGCCCGATCGCCGTCAGCGTGTGCTGGCTGCCGCTGCCGAGCTTCGGGCCGCCCTCGCGGATTGCGGCGTGACAGCGTGCGGTTTTGGCCATATTGTGCCGTGGGTCTTGGGCGAGGCTCACGTCGCTCTGGCGGTCGCGGAGGCCCTTCAGGCTCGGGGGATGGACGTGCGCGCTATCCGTCCGCCTTCGGTGCCACCAGGGACGGCGCGCATCCGGCTCACAGTCACGGCGGGCCACAGCCCCGCGGACATCCAGCGTGTAGCCTCGGCCATCGGGGCAACCTGGCAGCGGGGACGTCCGTGGGCGGCCGCCTGATCGTCGTCACGGGCACGGGCACCGGCATCGGGAAGACGCATTTCTGCGAGGCGCTTCTGAGAGCGCTAGGGACCTCCGGTGGGCGGATCGCGGGGGTGAAGCCGGTCGAGACCGGCCTCGGCGAAGGGGGCCTGTCGGACGCGGCGCGCCTGGACAGCGCCTCGACGTTTCACGTGAAACACTCGGGACGCCGCTTCGCGGAGCCCGTTTCACCCCACATTGCAGCCCGTGAGGCGGGGCGGCCCATCGTGGTCGGGCAGGTCGCGGCGGAGCTCGCAGCGCTACGGAACGAAGTCGACGTCCTGCTCGTCGAGCTGGCCGGTGGTCTCTTTACGCCGCTGTCCGACGCGAGCGTCAACGCGCACCTCGCACGAGCCTTGGAGCCGGATTGGCTCGTCCTGATCGCCCCGGACCGGCTCGGCGTGTTGCACGAAGTCCTTTCGACCACGCTCGCCGCACGCGGCCTCTCGGTCGCCGTGAGCGGCGCCGTCCTGATGGCGCCGGAGCGGCCCGACTCGTCGACAGGTCGCAACGCGCCCGAGCTCACGCGCCTCGCAGCCGTCCCCTGGGCCATGGCGCTTCCCCGCGCGTCGCAGGAGGAGCTCGCCGTCCATCCGGCCACCAGAGCCCTCGCCGCACGGCTCTAGAGCAACCGTCCATTGATCGGGACGACGGCCCGTGCGCCGAATCGCTTCAACGGGAAGGCAACTATGGGTGTCGGTTGGGTCGATACGGAGTTGTGAACCGCAGAGGCGCAGAGGGCGCGGAGGGCGAGAGAGGGTGCGCCGAGGGTCTTCAATCCACCACTCCGCGACGTCTGCACCTCTGCGGTTCACAACAAAAAAAGGTCGCGTAGGAGCTGGTGCCAACGAGCGTTGCTGTCGCCGTTGCGCCGCTCCATAAGAGAGACGGTTGCTCTAGACCCGTCGCCCACGATCGAGTGCGATCACGTCGCCCGCGAGGGCTTCTTCGAACGCGGCGTCGTGGGTTACCACCACCACGGTCGCCCCGCGGGCCGACTCTTCCCGCACCACGTCGATCAGCTTCGCCGCCCCGGCGGCGTCTAGCCCAGTGGTCGGCTCGTCGAGGAGAAGCAGCCGGGGCTCGTGCACGAGCGCTCGCGCCAGGGCGACTCGCTGGCGCTGACCCCGCGAGTACGTCCTGACGGCCCTCTCGGCGAAGCCCTTCAGATCGAACCTCTCGATGGCCCGCGCGTAGGCGCGTTGCGCGTTGTGCCCGTGAAGCCTGGCTGCGAGCTCGATATTTTCACGTCCCGTCAGATCGGGATAACAGAGCGAGTCGTGACCCAGCCAGCCCAGCGTGCGCCTGACGGCCGACCGGTCGCGACCCAGGTCGCCGTGATCTACACGGCCGGACGTGGGCCGTGCCAGAGCGCCTAGGAGGGCGAGAAGGGTCGACTTCCCAGAGCCGTTGGGGCCCCGCACGACAGTCACGCGCCCCGCCACGAACTGACACGAAACGCCCGCGAGCGCGCGGACGGGTCCGTACGCCTTCGTGACGTCTTTCAGTTCGACGAGGACGCCCACCCGCCCATCTTCGCGCGGTGGTAGCGCGGGAGCCAGCCGCCGGTGACGCCAAGGCGGCCCGCCGTGCTATTCTGGGCCTTATGATCGCTGCGGCACGTGTCGCTCAGGAACTCCCCGAGCTCCAGGTGCTGCGCCACGCCGTAGAGGCCGCACTCGAGGGGAAGCAAGACGCCGTCGAGCTCGCCCTCGTGGCCCTCTTGGCGCGCGGGCATCTCTTGATCGAGGATGTCCCCGGGGTCGGGAAGACGACACTCGCGCGCGCTCTCGCGAAGGCCGTCGGCGGCGAGCTGAGGCGCGTGCAGTTCACGAGCGACCTCCTTCCGAGCGACGTGCTCGGCGTCAGCGTCTTCGATCAGCGTCAGGGCGAGTTCGTCCTTCGTCAGGGCCCCATCTTCGCGAACATTCTCCTTGCGGACGAGATCAACCGCGCGAGCCCCCGGACCCAGTCGGCGCTGCTCGAGGCGATGAACGAAGGACAGGTGTCCCTCGACGGACAGACCATCCCCCTGCCTGACCCCTTCTTCGTCATCGCCACGCAGAACCCTCAGGACTTCGCGGGGACATTCCCGCTGCCCGAGTCTCAACTCGATCGATTCCTGCTGCGCGTGCGAATCGGCTACCCCCCACCGCAGGTGGAGATGCGCCTCGTCCTCGACGGTCAGGCGGATACGGCGCGCAACGTCACGAGCGTGCTCGAACCCGCGCGCCTCGTCGCGTTGCAGCGCGAGGTCGAGCGCGTCACCGTCGACGGTTCCCTCGCGAACTACCTGCACGCTCTCATCCTCGCCACTCGCGCGTCGCCGCTTCTCGCTCTCGGCGCGTCCACTCGCGCAGCGATGGCCCTCGGGCATGCTGCGCGGGCGCGGGCGCTACTCCGGGGCCGCCACTACTGCATTGCCGACGACATCCACGACCTTGCCGTCCCCGTGCTTTCGCACCGCGTGCGCCTCGCCACGCAGGCTGACGGCTTCGTTCCCACGCGGGACGAAGCCGAGTCGGCGGTGCGCGAAGTGATCGGACGTATCCCCGTTCCGCTGTGACCCCCGCTACGCCTCCGCGTTCGCCCTCGAGCGCGCCGAAGAGCCGGCGCTGGGCCGACTGGTGGCGCCGCTGGCGTGGACCGCGACGACTCAAGTTCACGCGCGAAGGGAAGTTCTTCGTCGGCATCACGCTCGGGGTCGGGTTCGCGGCGATCAATACCGCCAACAACCTGCTCTATCTCCTGCTCGGAATGCTACTCGCGCTGATCGTGGTCAGCGGCGTCATGAGCGAGCTCTCTCTTCGTGACCTGACCGTCGTCCGCCGCCTGCCGCTGCGCGCCCAGGTCGGCCGTCCTCATCTCGTCGAGATCGAAGTCTACAATCACAAACCGCGTGTCCCGTCGTACGCGATCGAGGTGGAAGACCTGCGCGCCGGCCAGCCGGCCGACAAGCGCTGCTTCTTCCTGAAGATAAGCCCCAAGTCCGCCCAGGTCGCCGCGTACCGGCGCACGCCGCTTCGCCGGGGACGCGACGTCCACGTCGGCTTTCGCATCGCGACGCGATTTCCCTTCGGTCTGTTCGAGAAGTCGCGCGAGGTCCCCGCCGAAGGGGAGCTCGTCATCTACCCTGCCGTCGACCCCGTGCAGCTTCCCACCGCCTCGGGCGGCCGGGCACCCGGGGTCGATCACATCGTCGGACGCGGCCGAGGCGAGGAGTTTCTCGGCCTCAAGATCATGCGGGACGGAGAGGACCCCCGCGACGTGCACTGGCGAAAAACGGCGGCGGTCGGGCAAATGGTCATGCGCGAGCGTGCGAGGGAGACGCGGCCCGATGTCACCCTCACGCTGGACGTCATCCGGCCGGGCGGGTCCGGTGAGGAATGGACCACCGGATTCGAGCGCCGCATCCGGGATCTGGCCTCCCGGGCCGTGGCCCACATCAAGCGTGGCGATCGGGTAGTCGTCCTGACGACGGTGGGGGGCTCGTCGCGCGCCGATCGGACCCTCGGCGCCGACCCCCTCCTTCGCTACCTCGCACTCCTCGAACCGATCGCCTCGGCCGACGTATTCGTCCCGGAGGCCGCGCAGTGAGATTCGGCCTGATCCACCGGATCATGACCGACGCGCTGGCCGCGCTCGGGGTCCTCGCCGTCGTCAGCACGGCGTCGCTCAGTCCGTGGACCAACGCCATGCTGGTGGTGGGGCTCGTCATTGCCATCGCGATACCCGAGGGCTGGCAGGGGCGCCCGGCATTGCGCCACTTCGCGACCATCGCGCCACTGGCCTTGCTGCTGGCGCAGGGTGGGCGCCTTCTCGCCGGGCACTCGCCGCTCGATGTCGCTGTCGAGTTCGCGGCGCTGCTTCAGAATCGTCCGGCTGGCCACCCGGCGAGGGGCCGCGCACGACCAGCAGGTCATCGTGCTGTCGCTTCTTCACTTCGTCGCGGGCACCGTCCTCGGCGGAGGCCTGACGTACGGCATCTGTTTCCTCGGCTTCCTCGTCGTGGCTCCGGGCGCGCTCGTCCTCAGCCATCTTCGGCGGGAGGTCGAGGGCAACTACCGGCAGGGCGCGCGCGATCGCACCGGCCTCCCGGTCGATGTACCGCGCATTCTCCGCAGCCGTCGCGTGGTGGGACGCGGGTTCCTGGCAGCGACTTGCCTGCTGTCGGTGCCCATCCTGCTGTTCACGACCGCGCTCTTCATATTGTTTCCCCGCATCGGGCTGTCGCTTCTTCTTCTGAACCACCCCCACGCCGGCAGGATGATCGGCTTCTCGGATCACGTCGACCTCGGCGACGTGGGCGTTCTTCGGGACGACCCGACCATCGCCCTTCGCTTCGAGGTCAAGGGCCTCGCCGACCCGCCGCCGACTCGGCTGACGCTCCGCCTTCGAGGGACGGCGTTCGACGCTTACAACGGGAAGGCGTGGGAGCGCACGATCCACGACGTCCCGCGCCCGCTGAAGATAACGGCCGACGGAGGGGACATCTTCGCGATCTCCCGCAACCCGAACCTCCGCAGCGATCGGGCCATCTCGTTCGACCTCGAGGCGATCGATCCGCCCGTCGTCTTTCTGCCACCGCGAGCGGTCGCGCTGCGCGTCAAGGTGTCCAACCAGATTCTCCTCGGCGAACCGCTCGCCATTCAACCGGGCGCGGAAGACGAGCTTCGCTACACGGGTTCGGATGCGCGTGGACTGCGCTACGACGTCTTCCTCGCGCCCGAAAACGAGGCTCTGGACCAACAGCTCTCCCCGGCCGACCGCGCGCGTTACATGGCGCTGCCCGCCCTCCCGGATCGAATTGCAGAACTCGCGCATCGGTGGACGGACGCCATCGCGAGGCCCGAGGCCAAAGCCAGCGCCATCGAAGATCATCTCCGTCGCGACTACGCGTACGACCTCCATTCGTCGTCACAGGGCAAGCCTCAGCCGGTCGATCACTTCCTGTTCGAGTCGAAGCGAGGGCACTGCGAGTTCTTCTCCACAGCCCTGGCGGTCATGCTGCGCATGGTGGGCATCCCTTCGCGCAACGTGACCGGCTTCGTCGGCGGCACCTGGAATCGCTTCGGGCGCTACTACGCGGTACGGGAGGGGGACGCGCACTCGTGGGTCGAGGCGTACATCGATGACCCGACCCATCCTGGCTGGCGCACGTTCGACCCCACCCCTCCGAGCGGTGCACAACCGCTCGAGCCGCCGGGTGGCGCGTACTACTACTTGCGCGATTTCGTCGAGGCCCTTTCGCAGCGATGGAACACGTACGTTGTCGGCTACGACCTTCGAAAGCAGGTGCGGCTCTTCGACGAGGTGAGCCGGCGTTACCAGAAGTTCCGCTCCAAGACGGGCTTCGATCGAGGACCGCTGGACCGGTTGACCCGAGGGTCGACGGTTGCAGGCGGCGTGCTCGCCTTCCTTACGCTCGCGTATGTCGTATGGAGGCGCCGCCGAAAGGCGGACGCCGAGCCTCGGAGCCGCGACAAAGCCGCCGGCCCGAAAGACCGGAACATCGAGCTCTCGGCTGCACTCTATCGAGCGCTCGAGACTGCCCTCCAGCTTCACGGCATCAGCCGAGCGCCGTCGCTTCCGCCGTTGCGGCACGCAGAGGACATGCGTTCGCGAGGGCATCCCCTCGGCGGCGAAGTCGTGTCGCTCACGACTGTGTATCTGGAGGCACGCTTCGGAGGCTCGGGCCTGACCGATGCGTCCAGGCGAGACTTCGAGCGCCGCGTGCGGGACATCCGCTCGTTTCGGCCCGCCGCGGAATGAGCCGTCGGCTCAGGCGCGACGGTTCAGATTGATCTGCACGACGTCCTGCCTGGCGTCGCGCTTGACGAGGCCATACACGGTCCCCGGCATCGGGCGCGCCGTACGGGCATCGAACTCGAGCTCGGGGCCGCTCGCTTCGATCCACGCGACGACCAAGGGCTTCTCGCTCGCCGCACTGCCGGACTGTCGAAGCTCCAGCAGATCGACCTGGACACCCCTTCGAAGCTCGTCGGCCGTGACGGCCCGCTGGGTGCTGCCTACCGGGCGCGAGTACGGGCCGGGAACGGCGCCATCGCTCAGATCGTACGACTGGACGACGAGCCGGTACCGGCCGCTGTGAGCAAGCCCATCAGCGCGCACCTCGGCTCGAACCGTGTCCGCGGCGTCTCCGAGGGTGGTGGCCGCGAGCAGGGCGAGCCACGACCCGGCCGCTGCCGAGCGGGCCCTTCGTGACCGGTTGTCCTTGCGCAGCGCCATCCTTGTCGCAGAGCCTGATGCGATAATCGTGCCGTCAACCCGCCCCGAGGACTGCGCGGGCAGAGGGTACAGAAGTCCGCGGTTTGGACGGGCGGACGCGTTTCACTCCCTCCGCCAGACGTGTCCCGGTTGCGCCATCCTGTCACGACCCGGACGCTCCTGGCGCGGTCCCCGGTCAGTTCTGCATGCGTGCCTGGAACGTCAGTTCGCCCGACGACGCCCGGTCCGCGACGATACGCGTCCCCGGCGGGAATTCTCCGGCGAGCACCTTCCGAGCGAGCGCATCCTCCAGATTTCGCTGGATCGCGCGCTTCAGGGGGCGGGCTCCGTATTGCGGGTCCCAGCCGACCTCGGCCAGAAACTCCTTGGCGCGGTCGGTGACCTCGAGCGTGAGATCACGCCGCTCCAGGCGGAGCGCAAACCTCCCGAGCTGGATGTCGACGATGTGACGGATCTGCGCCCGGTCGAGCCGATTGAAGATGACCGTCTCGTCGAGTCGGTTCAGAAACTCCGGCCGGAAGGTGCGGCGTATCTCATCCATCACCGTCAGCTGGACGAGCTCCTGTCGCTCCTTCGCGTTCAGCCCAGGGCGTTCGTCGATAGCGCGAATGTGCGCCGACGCGACGTTGCTCGTGAGAATGAGCACCGTGTTCTTGAAGTCCACAGTCCGCCCCTGCCCATCCGTGAGCCGACCGTCGTCGAGCACCTGCAAGAGGATGTTCCATACATCGGCGTGAGCCTTCTCGACCTCGTCGAACAGGAGCACGGAGTACGGCCGCCGGCGCACCGGCTCGGTGAGCTGCCCGCCCTCCTCGTACCCGACGTAGCCGGGTGGGGCCCCGACGAGCCGCGAGACAGCGTGTTTCTCCATGTACTCGCTCATGTCGATTCGCACCATCGCCCGTTCGTCGTCGAAGAGAAACTCGGCGAGCGCGCGCGCGAGCTCGGTCTTCCCGACGCCCGTGGGACCCAGAAAGAGGAAGCTACCGATCGGGCGATTGGGATCGCCGAGCCCGGCGCGTGAACGCCGCACGGCGTTCGCGACCACCTCTACCGCCGCATTTTGTCCGACGACGCGCTTCTCGAGCTCCTCCTCCATGTGAAGGAGCTTCTGCGTCTCGCCCTGCATCATCTTGGCGACCGGGATCCCGGTCCACTTCGAGACAATCGCGGCGATGTCCTGGTCGGTGACCTCCTCGCGTAGGTAGCTGGTCTTCTCCTGCACCTTGGCGAGGGTCCTCCTCAGGTCGTCGATCTTCTTCTCCAGCTTCGGAATCTGTCCGTAGCTTATCTCGGCGGCGCGGCCGAGGTCGCCCTGGCGCTGCGCGGCCTCGGCCTCGTGGCGAAGCCTCTCGATGTCCGGCTGCGCTTTGCGAATCTGATCGATGATCTCCTTCTCGCGCAGCCACTGGGCCCGCATCGCGGTCGAGCCTTCTTCGAGCTCCGCGACCTGTCGCCTGACGTCCTCGACCCGCGCCTTGCTGGCCGGATCTCGCTCCTTTTTGAGGGCCTGCTCCTCGATCTGCAGCTGCATCGTCTTGCGCCGAATCGCGTCGATCTCGGCCGGCATGCTGTCGACTTCCATCTTGATCTTGGCGGCCGCTTCGTCGACCAGATCGATGGCCTTGTCCGGGAGGAACCGCTCGGTCACGTACCTGTCGCTCAGCGTCGCGGCCGCCACCAGTGCCGCGTCCTGGATCCGAATTCCGTGGTGGACCTCGTAGCGCTCCTTCAGCCCGCGAAGGATCGCGATCGTGTCGGCGACGGTGGGCTGCGACACGAAGACCGGCTGGAAGCGACGTTCGAGCGCGGCGTCCTTCTCGATGCGCTTTCGGTACTCGTCGAGCGTCGTGGCCCCGATGCACCGGAGCTCACCGCGCGCGAGGGCCGGCTTCAGGAGATTGGCCGCGTCCATCGAGCCCTCGGCGGCGCCCGCGCCGACGATGGTGTGAAGTTCGTCGATGAACAGCACGATCCGCCCCTGCGAGGTCTCGACCTCCTTGAGCACCGCCTTGAGGCGGTCTTCGAACTCTCCCCGGTACTTCGCCCCCGCGACGAGCGCTCCCATGTCGAGCGCACACAGCCGCTTGTCCTTCAACGATTCCGGGACGTCGCCGCGAACGATGCGCTGCGCGATTCCCTCGACGATGGCAGTCTTGCCTACGCCGGGATCGCCGATCAGGACGGGGTTGTTCTTGGTACGCCTCGACAGCACCTGCATGACCCGACGGATCTCCTCGTCCCGGCCGACCACCGGATCGGTCTTGCCCTGTCGCGCGGCCTCGGTCAGATCGCGGCAGTACTTCTCGAGCGCCTGGAACTTCCCTTCCGGGTCCTGGTCAGTGATGCGCTGGCTGCCGCGCACACTCGCCAGGGCGGAGAGCAGCTTCTCGTAACCGATGCCGCCATGCGCCTCCAGCAGACCCATGACGTCGCGGTCGTGCCGGGACATGGCGAGCAGGTAGTGCTCCACGGAGACGTAGTCGTCCTTGAGGGTCTTCGCTTCGTCGTCGGCCCGACGGACGACCTCGAGCGTGCGGCGCGAAAGCCCTGGTTCGGAGCCTCCGCTGACGCGCGGGAACCCCTCGATCTTGCGCCTCAGCGCATCGCTCAACCCCGCCAGATTGCTCCCGGCCTTCTCCAGCAAGGGGGCCGCTACGCCCCCATCCTGGTCGAGCATCGCCGCGAGAAGGTGCTCTGGCTGAAGCTCTGGGTTACCAAACCTCGACGCACGGCCGATCGCGTCTTGAAACGCCTCTCGACTCTTCGTGGTCATCCGATCGGGACGCATGTCCCGAAGCTAAGTCGCGATCGCCCGGCCGCAAGAGCTCTGGCCACAGGCTGCGCGCCAGCCCAACTCCCGGCTGGGGGGCTTGGGGAGGAGCGGCCGCGCTCCCCCCAACGAAACTAAATATCCAGGTTCTTCACGTTCAGCGCGTTGTCCTCGATGAATTGCCGGCGCGGCTCGACCTGATCGCCCATGAGGATCGTAAAAATCTGGTCCGTCTGAACGACGTCGTCGAGGCGCACCTGCAACATCACGCGCGTGTTCGGGTCGAGGGTGGTCTCCCACAGCTGAGACGGGTTCATCTCGCCGAGGCCCTTGTACCGCTGCATCTCGGTCCCCTTTCGCCCGCGAGCATCGATGTGATCCCACAGCGCGTCGGCGTCCTCGAGCTCGGTCTCCTCGCCCTTGCCTTTTCCGCCATCGCGCACGAAATACGGCGCCGGACCGATCGACCGAACGTCCTGTTCGATCGCGTAGAGCTCCTCGTACTCCGCCGAGTCGACCAGGTTCCAGTCCAACACGACCCTTCGAGCCGCGGCACCCGGGCGGGGCGCGATGGTGATGCGCGCGGCTCCATGTTCCACCTCCCACCCGACCTCGATGCTCAGCGGGAGAATGTCTGGCTTCTTCATCTCGAGGCGCGCGCGAATGAGCGGAACGGCGGCGTCGACCTTCTTCCGTTCGCGGAGCTCGTTCTTGCCGAGCGGCGCGGCGTGCAGCGCCTGACCGATGATCGTAGCGTCCGCTCGCCGATCGATCTTGGCCAGGGCGCGGCGGAACATACGAAGGCGCTCCGCGAGTCGGAGAAGCGGGTCGCCGGAAAGCGTCGGCCCCTTGCTCGCGCGGACGGCGAGCCCCTCGACACCGTGCTCCAGAAAGAAGCGATCGAGCCCCGCCTGATCCTTGAGGTAGACGTCCTTTTTGCCACGACGCGCGCGGTAAAGAGGCGGCTGCGCGATGTAGAGGTACCCGCGCTCGATGAGCTCCGGCATCTGCCGGTAGAAGAAGGTCAGGAGCAACGTGCGAATGTGGCTCCCGTCGACGTCCGCGTCGGTCATCAGGATGACCTGGTGGTAGCGAAGCTTCTCGATATCGAAACTCCCCTCGCCGATACCGCACCCGAGCGCCGCGATGAGCGTGCCGATCTCCGCACTCGAGAGCATCTTGTCGAGACGGGCGCGTTCGACGTTCAGGATCTTGCCGCGTAACGGCAGGATCGCCTGGAACCGCCTGTCGCGGCCCTGCTTGGCAGACCCTCCTGCGCTGTCGCCCTCGACGATGTAGAGCTCTGCCTCGCCCGGATCTCTCGTCTGGCAGTCGGCAAGCTTGCCCGACAACGTCGAGTAATCCAGTTGGCCCTTGCGAACGACCTCCCGGGCCTTGCGGGCAGCCTCGCGGGCCTTGGCGGCGAGGATGGTCTTCTCGACGATCTTCCGCGCCGTCTGCGGGTTCTCCTCGAAGAACTGCCCCAGCTTGTCGTAGACGGTCGTCTCTACGATCGTCTTCACCTCGCTCGACACCAGCTTGCTCTTCGTCTGCGAGTCGAAGCTTGGGTCCGGGTGCTTGATGCTGATGACGGCCGTGAGGCCCTCCCGGATGTCTTCCCCCTGGAGGCCGCTCTTCACGTCCTTGAAGAGGCTCTGCGCCGTCCCATAGCTGTTGAAGACCTTCGTGAGGGCCGCACGCAACCCGGTGAGATGGGTCCCGCCGTCTCTGTTGTGGACGTTGTTCGTGTAGCAAAAAATCTGTTCCTGATAGCTGGCGTTCCACTGGAGAGAGAGCTCGATGCCGATAGGTGCCGCTGCGCCCTCGGTCAGGTGCTCGGCGACGATCGAGATGACCTTGTCGTGCACGGGTTCCTTCGCCTTGTTCAAGTGCTCGACGAACTCACCGATGCCGCCCTTGTACTGGAAGGTCTCCTCGCGCCCGCCGTCGCGCTCGTCCGTGAGCGTGATCAAGAACCCGGCGTTGAGGAACGACAGCTCTCGCAGGCGACTCGCTAGAATGTCGAACTGGAACTCGGTCACCGAGAAGATGGTCGGGTCTGGCTTGAAGGACATCTTGGTGCCGGTCTTGTCGGTATCGCCGATGACCGTGAGCGCCGCGAGCGGCACCCCCCGCCGATATTCCTGAAAGTGGACGTGCCCCTCTCGCATGATTTCCATCTTGAGCCACTCGCTCACGGCGTTGACCGCGCTCACGCCGACGCCGTGCAGCCCCGCGCTCACCTTGTAGCTGGAGTGATCGAACTTCCCTCCGGCGTGGAGCACGGTCATCACGACCTCGGCCGCGCTGACTCCTCGCTCGGGCATGATCCCCACGGGGATTCCGCGTCCGTTGTCCTCCACGGTGACCGACCCGTCGAAATGGATCGTGACGTCCATGCGCGTGCAGTGCCCGCCAAGATGCTCGTCGACCGCGTTGTCGACGACCTCCCACACGAGATGATGCAGGCCGGATCCGTCGTGCACGTCGCCGATGTACATGCCCGGCCGCTTGCGCACGGCCTCGAGTCCCTCGAGGACCGTGATGCTGGTGCTGTCGTAGGTTAGCGGCGGAGGCGGGTTCGTCGGCTCGGTGGTCGCGTTCGACATCGGCAGTTCGGTTCCCTTTCGGGCCACCCTCTCCAGGTGCGCCCGCTGCCCGACTATGCCGATAGAGCCCCGCCGCCTCTCCCTGTTTGAATCCCCGAGAGATTAGAGCGTTTGAATCCGTCGACTTGATGGGCCCACGAAGTATACGTCGGGTGGCGCCGCGGTACCACGCAAATGAAGTGGAAATATGCCAGTTATTCCAGTCGTTTGCGACGTCGCGGCGATCGGGAAAGAAGAGAGCAGCGGCGAGCCTGCCAGGAACGCCTCGGATGACCCGAAATCCCGCCCCCCAACTGCCCGCGCGGGGACGCGAAACCCGCGTCTACATTGCCGTGATTTGGCCCCCTACAACGCGAAAATCGCGGCGGTCTCCGACACCAAGCTCGCCCGTGTCGATGAGCTCGGGTCGCGTTGTCGTCAGCAGCACCTGACTCTCTTCCTTGCGCAGCGAGGCGAAGAGCGAGGCCGTCCGGGCTCGATCGAGCTCGCTCGACACATCGTCCAGAAGGAGCATCGGACGGACCCCGCGGGCTTCGGCGACCACCTCGATCTCGGCGAGTTTCAACGCCAGCACGATGGCCCGATGCTGCCCCTGCGAGGCCATACCCCGGGCAGGTCGGCTGGCGAGGTCGATGGCGAGGTCGTCGCGATGCGGCCCGATGGTCGCCGCGCGGCGTGCGCGATCGCGACGACGGCGTTGAACGAGCTCTGCGCGGAATGAGTCGCCATCGCTCGGTGAGCCGCGAAGGTATCGAACCTCGAGGGTGACCCCGGGCGCGCCGATCCGCGCGAAAGCCGCTGTCGCTGCGGGTACGAGCGCGGCTGCGGCCCTCTCGCGGGCAGCGCTTAGGGCAAGGCCGTGTCGCACGATCAGCTCCTCCCAGCCATCCAGATCGGATGCGTGGTCACCACGCTCGTCGAGGACACGCTGTCTCGCGCGCAATGCGCGTCCGTAGCTGTCCGCGTCGGCCAGCGACGCGGCTGACAGGTAGAGAGCCACCCGATCCATCAGACGACGCCTCTCTGCTCCGGCCCCTGCGGACAGTGCCAGGGCCCCCGGATGGAACACCACAGCGGGGGTGCGCATCGCGTACGTCGCAAGCGTCGGGGGTCGTTTGCCGTCGATACGTGCCGCTCTCGTGCCGGACTGCAGCCCGACGCTCTGGCTTCGTCGCTCACCGTCCTCGGAGATTTCGCCTCGCACGCTCGCCGTTGTGGCTCCCACCATCAGGAGCTCGGCGAGCTTGGAGGTTCGAAAGCTCTTGGAGGTCGCGAGCACGTATGCGGCCTCGACGAGGTTCGTCTTGCCCTGGCCGTTCTGGCCCGACAGGACGTTGAGGTGCGGCCCGAGATCGATGTCGACGCTGGCCAGGTTCCGGAAGTCGCGAATGCTAAGCGACTCGACCGCCAGTGAGCGCATCGCGTCAGATTCGCATCGGCATCACGACTGCCAGAAACTGCCGCGGACCCACCGGCTTCACGACGGCAGGGTCCAGCTCGCCGCCAAAGCCAAGCTCGACGTCGTCCTCGTCGAGCGCAGCGAGAACGTCGAGAAAATACCGCGCGTTGAAGCCTATGGTCATGTCCGACCCGGCGTATTCGATGGGAACCTCGTCGAACCCCTCTCCACTTTCGGGCGACTCGGTCGTGATCCGTAGCGTGCCCTTCGTCAGCGCAAGCTTGACCCCTCCGGTGCGCTCGCTCGCGGCCACCGAGACGGCCTTCAGTGCCTCGGCGAGAGGGCTGCGCGGTACACGAACGAGCTTCTCGCTCTGCTGAGGGATGACCTGCCCATACGGCGGGAACTGGGCGTCCACCAGACGGACCGCAAAGGTCATTCCTCCGCCTTGGAAGAACGCGCTCGCTCCGCTTTGCGTGATCTGAAGCTGGGGCTTCGCAGCACCTTCCTTCGATCCGTCCTTCGCTTCGGCGCCCAGGTCGTCGCAAAGACGGCGAAGCTCCTGGATTGCCTTCAGGGGGATCAGCATCGTGGCCGAAGCCTGACGGCCGCTCACCTTCACTTCCATCTTCGAGAGCCGATGCCCGTCCGTGGTCACCATGCGGACCACGTCTCCATCCCACTCGAACAAGGCCGAGTTCAGGTGAGCGCGCGTCTCGTCGGTGGAGATCGAGAAATGCGTCTTGGCCACGAGCTCTTGCAGAACGTCCACGTCGATTGCCAGCGAAGGAGAACCCTCGGACGGTCCCGGGATCGGTGGGAAGTCTTCGCCCGGCATGCCCCGTAGCGTGTAGCGCCGGGCGCTTCCGGCGGCCTTGATGGTCGTCGAGGCGTTGTCCTGCGTCGACAGGTGGATCGGGCCCTCGGGCATCATCCGCAGGCGCTCGAGAAGATCCTTCGCCGGCACAGCGACGCTGCCGCCTTTGCTCACATCGACTGTCACGCGGCCGACGAGAGCGAGATACAGGTCCGTCGCTGCGGCCTTCAGGGCGCTCGGGCCATCGACGGCCAGGAGAACGTTCGAAAGCACCGGCATCGTGCTCTTACGCTCGGCTACACCCTGCATGCGTGCGACGAGCTTGAGCAGGTCCTTCTTGGCTACAGTGAGTTCCATCCGGTCTCGGTAGCATCCTTAGATTAGATCTGTAGCAGTGTCGATAGAGCCTGTGGACGAGGTGGAGAAACCAAAAAACCGAAGCCTCCACGCCAGTTCTGGCGGTACCACGGTGTGATCAATTACGGGGATCAGGGGCGGTCTGGCGGAGGAGAACTGGAGGGAGCGAGATGTCCAGAGCTTCGCCCATGGGCCTCTTCCCAGGCTTCTCAGCATGTTGCCCCCAAGGTCGATCGATCCAACTCCGGCTCACGCCGATGTTGGCTTCGATCCGGCGAGAGTACGAGCGAGGGCGTCGATGAGCTCTCGCCGCGCGCGTTCGTAGGTGCGAGGACCGACCTCTCCCTCGGCATGCGCGCGCTCCAGGTCCGCCAGGTCCTCGAGGAGGGCTCCGCGCGCCGCCGCAGGCGCCTCGCGGTCGCCCGCCTTGAGCCGTTTCGAGGTCGCCAGTACCAACCCGACGCAGACGCCGCAAGCGGCCAGCAAGGAGGCGAAGAGGCGTCCAGTGCCCGGCGTCGGCAGATCGTGAATCCCGATGGACAGGCTATCGAGCCTCGCGTCGTCCGGCTTGAGGCGGCGCTCAGTCACGAGGAAGGTCTGACCCTGCGCATCATGTCGTACCTCGGCCGGTGGGAAGCCGGCGGCGTTCAGCTTCAAATCCGCCATCGCCGGCATCATCACGCGGGCGATGGCGACGTGGGGAGGGAGCCCCACGTCGAAGTCGACATCCTTGTCGCCCGACCAGGGGAGTTGCCATCGAAAATCCACACCGTGGCGTCCCGGCGGGAACGTGCCGCGCAGCTTCGCCGCGCTCCCTGCTTCGTCGACACCCTGATCGCTCATCGACGCCGTGGCGCTGAACGCCGTGTAACCATCCGGGAGAGGCATCCTCACGTCGTCCGGCAGCCACGCGGTGCGGCCCAGGTTGTAAATCGTGAGGACCTGCTCGACGTGGATGCGATCGTCGCGCATCTCGGCCGCGACGGTTGCTTCGCACACGATGAGGGCGTTCTGGATGTCTCGCGTCACCGGGTACACGTGCAGGACGACGCGCATTGCCTTGGCCTCGTGCAGCTGGAACGGCGACGCGGCGAACGAGCCGCCCCTGTACCCGGAGCTCACGCGGTAGGCGATGTTGCTTGCCGTTTCGAGCGCCGAGAAGACAGCGTGACCGTGATCGTCCGTCGTGGCCTGCAAATGCTTGCGGCTGTCGCCCTTCGCGATCGAATTGATCAAGATGCCGAGAGTGATCGCCTCTCCGGGTACGGGCTTGTCGTCCGCGTCGCGAAGATCGACGGCGATGGACCCCGGAGGTATCGAGAGGTCCTCCGTCTCCGTGTCTTCGGGGGGCTGGAACACGCCAGGCATGGCTCCGGTGGCCGCGGCGTGAGCATGAGGGTTGGATGTGTCGAGCGACGGATGACCCGGTGGCAGTGCCTCGGGCTCGCCCGCCGTCTCGTCCGTCTCGTCCTGCTCGCCGACGGGTGCGCTCCGCGGGGGGGGCGGCGCGCTCCCTCCGTCGCGTGCAAGCGCGCTCCCGCCGACGGCGAGGACCGCGATGCCGGCCACGATCACGAACGGCATCCGCCAGCGTTCAGCGCGTCGCATCGGTTCTCTCCGCCGCCTTCTCGAGCGGCCCTCCGCACGCTTTGCAGAATGCCGCGTCCGATTCATTCGATGCGTTGCACGCGCCGCACGTGCGCCGACCGGTCTCGACGGCGGGGGACGCGGCGTCCGCGGGTTTGACCTGCGCGATCCCGCGGCGCTTCAGGTACTCGCGCGCAAGACGCTCCGCCTCTTCGCGCGCCGGGGCGACCTCGACGTCCATCTCTCGCATCACCGCCTTCGCTTCGGCGCGATAGCGCGTGACGAAGAGCCGGTAGTCGGCGTCGTCGATCTTGCCCAGTGCGTGCTCGCCCTCCAGATCCTTGAGCGCGCGCAGCACCCGACGCTTCTGTTCGCCGAGGGGGTCGACGGCGTGACGCTGCCGCGCAAGAGCCTCGAAGCCCGACGGAAGGGGCGCCTCGCCGCTCAGCGTCCGCACGCTTGCCCAGAGAAGGGCGATGGTTCCCAGTAGCGCGCTCGCGGCCAGGACCAGCAACGCCGTCCCGAAGCTAGCGACGAACCCGACAACCACGGCGGACCCGAGACCCAAGAGCGGCAGTCCAATCGCAATTGCCCGGCCGAGGGAGCGCTCCGAGTCGTCGGTATCGTGTGTGCGCGCTACCGCTTTCGCGCCGGAGGGCTCTGCCACCCGACCTTGACCGCCCCGCTCAGTCATCGAGATCCTTCAGTTCGTCGTCGAGCTGCGCGTCGTAGGCATCCTTCGCGGCGCCCTCGCCTTCCTTGCGCCCTCCGGGACCTCCGCCTCTGGGCGCACCGCCGCCGCGCCAGCGCCGCAGCAGTCTCGCGACGCCGAGCGCTCCGAGCGCGATGCCGACCATTGGCACGAGCCAGATGGCCCTCAGGACCCCGCGATTCGGCGGGACGGCCAGCGCCTCGGCGCCGAACTCGCTGGCGTACTCCGCGATGATGCTGTCGCGGGCCTCCCCGGCGCGCAGCTTGGCGCGGATGTTCTCGCGAGCCTCGTCCGCCGTCTCGCACGGACACGTCGACAGCAAGTCTCGCGGGCACGACCCGCACATGCACCGGAGCGAGGAGAAGAGCGAACGCTCCACGTCGCTCTCGATGTGCACCGTCCCCGTGTGGGGCATGGTCTGCGCTCTTGCGGCGGGTGTCGCGGCCAGCATGATGCCGAAGAGGACGCTCGCGGCCGTCGCGGCAACCCCCCGGGCCCCGCTCCAGACGCGCGATTCGCCGAATACGATCTGCGGCCACATGCACACTACGCTGCCGGCGATGAGCACCATGCAGCCCAGCCATATCCACGTGACCAGTGGGTTGATGTGGATCTGAAAGGCCGCGATGTTCTTGTTCGACGGGTTGACGGTGCCGACGATGATGTAGACGTCGTCACGAAAGCCATGCCCGATGGCGACCTCGGTCGTCGGCGAGTCCGGCTGCTTCTTGTAGATGAACTTCGCCGGATTGAGACGCTCTACGTAGTGGCCGGATTTGAAGACGTCGACGTCGGCGAAGACCATCCGCTTGTTGTTGTCCACCTCCATGCGGGCGCCCACGTACTTGAGCTGGTAGTCCCCGACCGCGTAGCTCTCGCCGGGGAAGAGCGACGCCTCGCGATCCACGTTCCACGACTGGCCCGTGAATCCGATGAACATGAGCACGATGCCCAGGTGGACGACGTAGCCGCCGTAGCGTCTGCGAGACGCCGGCGAGAGAGAGAAGAGAGTGTGGACGAGCCCGGGGAGCCCTCCGGCCCACCACAGGATGCTCGGGGTCGATCGGATGGCGCCGCTCTGCGCGCGGGCGCGAAACAGAAGGGCGAACTCTTGCACGATGATGGCCGCGTTGAATACGCAGAGGGAGACCCCTAGAAGGGGCATGACCGCGTTGAACGCGCGGAGCCCGGTGCCCAGCGCGCCCGGGTAGATCGGATCGCTCCACACGATGGCCGGGAACCCCAGCGCGCGCCCGAACGCGAGGTGCAGCACGGCCGCGACGCCCGTCGCCGCGAGCGGGGCGTAGTACGCGCGACGGAGGGCGTCGGGGCTGGTCTTCTTCCAGCCGAAGAGGGTGCCGATTCCCATGAGCAGCAAGAGAACGAGCCCAAGCGGCTGCACCCAGGCCTTGTAGAAGGGCGGCCCCACCGTGACCTTTTCGCCCGTCAGTGCCTCGCTGATCAGCGGAAACGTGGTCGCCACCAGAATGAAGAAGAGGAGACTGCAGAGAACCCAGTTGTTCAGGAGAAACGTGAATTCCCGTGACAGGACGGACTCTATCTGCGGGCGCCGCGCTCGAACGTCGAGGCCCGCGGTCATCCGGCGGAACACGACCTCGAGCGCCACGAACACCGCGACGCCGGCCAGCACCGCGATGAGAGTCACCCGCCAGGCCACCGGCAGGCCAAGGCGCCAGACGAACACCAGACCAGGCGCGCAGGCCCCGATGACGAGCCACCCTGCCGCGAGCGCGGCCTTCCTCAGTCGCAGCGACGGCGTCACGTCGCGGAGCTCGGGCCACCTCCACATGACGAGCGTGGCCGTGAAGCCCACGAGGACGAGGAGAAAGACCACGAAGTAGCTGCCGATCGACGATTGAGCGAACGAATGGACGCTGGAGATCATCCCGGATCGCGTGAGGAACGTGCCGAAAATGGTGAGAAAGAACGTCAACCCGATGAGAAAGACGTTCCACACTTTGAGCAGCCCGCGCCGCTCCTGGATCATGACCGAATGGACGTAAGCGCTGGCCGTCAGAAACGGCATGAACGCCGCGTTCTCGACAGGGTCCCACCCCCAGTAGCCGCCCCAGCCGAGCTCCTCGTAAGCCCAGAGCATGCCGAGGGTGTTGCCGATGCCGAGGAACATCCAGGCGAAGAGCGTCCACTTGCGACTGGCGACGATCCACTCGTGATCGAGCCGGCCCGTGACGAGCGCGCCGACCGCGAAGGCGAAGGGCACGGAGCACCCGACGAAGCCCGTGTAGAGACACGGTGGGTGGATCACCATCCAGTAGTTCTGCAGCAGGGGATTGAGCCCCTCGCCGTCGGCCCTGGCGCCGGCCACGTTCGTGGCGAAGGGATTCGCGGCGAATGCCATGAGGACGCAGAAGAAGAGGACGACGGCCATCAGCGTCGCGATGATGTACGGCTGAAGCTCGAGGTACCGCTTACCCAGCCAGCGGACGCAGGCGCCGATGTACGCGCTCAAGAGAAAGAGCCACCAGAGGAGCGACCCATCCTGCCCCCCCCAGAGGGCGGTGAGCAGGTACTGCAGCGGCATCGAGCGGTCGGAATAGTGCGCGACGTAGCGGATCCGAAAGTCGTGTGTGACGAAGGCGTACGCGAGGCAGAGCACCGCGGTGCCGACTAGCGCGACCGTGCCGTAGGCCCCGAAGCGGGCCGCCTGGAGCGTCCGGGGGCGCCCGTCGGCGCCCGCCGCCAGCGCGACCGCGAACGTGTAACTGGCGACGACCATCGCGCCGAGCAGGAGGCTGGCGCCAAAGGCGGGGAACGTGCTTCCGAAGACGTGCAGGAGGCTGGGCATGGGATTCCGCGGTGCGCGCTCACTGTAACAGCCGCCGACTCCAACCAACGGGCCCCGGTTGAAGTAGGGTGCGCGACCCGTATGTCCTTGCGCAAACGCCCCGACATTGCAAGGCGGCCATCGCCCCTCAGGGTGCATGCGGCCCTCGTCGTCGTTCAGATCGCGTTCGCTGCCGGGGCGGTCGAGGGCAAGCTCGCGCTCAATCCGTACTCTTCCGGAGGGGGCGGCATCGACGCCATTGCGCTCGCGATGGCGCGCATGTCGGGGGCCGCGCTGTTCTTTCAGACGTACACTCGGGCGACCGGGACACTCAGGCCGATCGATTCTGGCGAGCACTGGCGGATTGCTGGGCTGTCGGTACTCGGGGTCGTCCTCAATCAGACGCTGTTCCTCGTCGGGCTTCACCTCACGACCGCGTTCGCCGCCGCGCTCCTGGGCGCGACCATCCCGGTGTTCGCCGCCGCGCTTGCGGTGGCATTCCGGATCGAGCGGCCGAGCGCACGAACGGCCCTCGGTCTCGTGCTCGCGATCGCCGGCGTACTCTGGCTGACGGGCATCGGGTCGATCGACCGCGGGGCAATCGCGATCGCCTTCAATTGCTTCTCCTACGCGCTCTACATCGTCCTCTCCAAGCGCGTCATCGAGCGAGTGGGTGCCCTCACGGTCGTCACGTGGCTCTTCACCTGGGGCAGCCTGGTCATGGCGCCGCTGGGAGCGCGTGGGCTCTTCCTCGGCCTCGGGGCTTGGGGAGCGCGGGCCTGGGTGTTCGTGGCCTTCTTCGTGGCCATTCCGACGATAGTTGCCTACCTCGCGAACGCCTGGGCGATTGCGCACTCCGGGCCAACGCTCGTCACGGTGTACATCTACCTTCAGCCGCTCATCGCCGCGATTCTGCAGTGGGTGCAGCTCGGTGAGCCGATAGCTCCACGCGCCCTCGCAGCCACCGGCTTCATCCTCGCCGGCGTGGGCATGGTCGCGACTCGCCGCGCCGTTACGCCGGCTCCGGAAGCTTGAGCGCCTCGGCGAGGCGGGCGAGGCCCTCGTCGAGCGCGTCGACGGGGGCAGACCACGCGATCCGAAACCCGTTCGGCGTGCCGAAGAAGTCCCCGGGAGCCACGAGCACCTCGTGCTCCCGCGCCGCGGCCTCGATGAGGGGCGTGAGGTCCCCCCGTCGGGGCAGCCACCCGAAGCCGAAGAGGCCTGACTCCGGAGCGCTCCACGACAGGCCATGTGCCGTTGCCCACGCGGCAACGCGGTCGCGCTTGCCGGCCAACACTCCTCGTGCGCGCTGGGCGAGTGGGACGATCTTGCTGAACGCCTCGAGGGCAAGGTGCGCGTGTGCGAGGGGAAGCATCCCGCAAGACGCAGTCACCGCGGCCTCGGCGCGCGCGACGATCTCGGGGGGGCCGAGCAACCATCCGGCTCGCTGCGGTCCGAGCCCGTAGCACTTGGTCAGGCTGGAAACGGCGACAACGTTGGCCGCAAGCTTGCGAGAGGTGCCCCGGAACACCCCCTCGCCGTCGACCAGATTGTCGAACGGGGCGTACACCTCGTCGACGACCAGAAAGGCGCCCCCGGCCTCTGCGACCCGCGCGGCCGCGCGGAGGTCGTCCTCGCCAGCCCGCACCCCGCTCGGGTTGTGGAGATCGGTCACCGCGACGACCTTCGTCCGCGGGGTCATCGCTCTCGCGATGCGATCCGCGTCGAGCGCGAAGCCATCCTTGTGCTCGCGCGCGAAGCGGATGACGTGCGCGCCCACCCCCTCCGCGGTGCGCACGAGTGGCTCGTACGCAGGGTCCTCGACCAGGACGTCGTCACCCGGTGCAAGGAGCGAGACGTAGGCGAGCCAGAGCGCATGAGTGGTGCCAAGGGCGGCGATCGCTTCTGCGGAAGGCACGTCGTTGTAACCGGCGATGGCTTCCCGTAGATCCGACCAGCCCGAGGGGTTCGAGAGAGTCGTGGCCTCGGGGACCCCGAGCTCGGCAAGCGAAACGGTCGGCATCCCGCTCGACGCGAGATCGAATCGCACCTTGCCGTAGTGACGGCTCGCCCAGTCGAGGTACCGCGTTCGCCCGAACATCAGCGCGAGGCCTCGGCGGCGGTGCCGCTCGAGAGCACGAACGTCGCGGAGCGAAGCGCTCCCCCTTCGGCGAGGGATACGTTCATCGTGCCGTCGCCCTTGTCGGGTCCGAGCGTTCCGATCATCGTGCCGGCGAAGCCGTGGTCCGTCGGATCCTTGCGCGAAATGCTGGCCGTCAGCTTCCCGTCGAGCGTGAGCCCCACGAGCGAAGCCGGACCGAGGGGGCCGGCGAGCTCGCCGCGAACGCGACCGGTACTGGGGTCCACGGTCATCGAGATGGTCCCTTCGCCTATCCCGGAGGTCGTCTCGGAGGGCTTCCAGGACACTTTCAGCTCGGGCGGGACGTAAAGCGTGTTCGACACGCTCTTGTACGTTCCGCGCCACGCGACGGGCGAGGAGTTGCCAGTCGCCGCCGAGGCGGGCGTCGGGCTTGCGGTGGCGATCGCGAGCAGCGCGGCATCGATCGTCGGCGCGGCGCCCGCGCCGGGGTCCGTGTGTCCTCGACCACATGCGCACAGGCCCGACAACGCCCAGGCGCAAAGCGCTCCCTTCATGAAGCCGTCGGCCCTCCGGCGAGCCGTTCGACGATGCGGACCCCGACCTCGCCGTCGATCTCCACGAGCTCGCCGCGCGCGACGGCGAGCCCGCCCACGCGTATGACGACGTGCTCGCCCACGCGGCAACCGAGCGTGACCACGTCGCCCCGGCCGAGCGACGCCCAGTCCCGCGCGGCCATGCACGCTTCGCCAATCTCCACGCGCACGACGACCGGGACCTCTCCCATGGCGGTCAGCAGCGCGCCTTTCTCATCCGTCTCCGCCATGTCGGCCTCCGCCGCGAGCAGCGGCTCGAGCTCGCCCCCTAGCACGAGCCGCCCGCCGTCGCCGAGTCGCGCGCGAATGCCGACATGGCAGGACGGAGGCGAGAGGAGCACCTGGCCGGTCAACCCGTCCGCCGCGTGGCGGAGGGACCACGTTCCCGGGAGAAAGACATCGCCCCGACGCAGCGCGCCGACCTCGGCGACGGTCGAAGGCGACGCGCAGGCGACGATCGGGACCGACAGCGGTGTCGCGCCCAGCCCGGCGAGCGTGCCCGAGTCCCACGAGGGTGCCGGAGCGGACGCGGCCCGCTCGGTCGACACGGCCACGCGGGCAGTGAAGGCGTCGTCCGCCACCAGGACCGTCAGAGTCACTGCGAGCACGCCGGGATCGACGCGGAGAAGCTCGGCCTCCAGCGCCGTCGCGGCACCGGCCGCTTCGACGCGGAGGGGCGCGTGCGCGTGGGCCCGTCGGGCGACGGCCGCTGCGATGGCCGCGAGCGCGCCCGTGATCTCCGAGGACGGGGTGCTCGCGACGCTCGCCACGCCGGGACTCGGTCGTTTGATGGCGCGCGCCACGATCGTCGCCGCCAGGGCGCTCTCCGTCTCGATGAGCATGCCGCCACCCGCCTCCCCGCGTGCGTCCGCGGGAGACAGCATCACCGCGACCGCTCCGTCGTCTGCACGGGCCCCTGCGAGCGGACGAGCGCGACGGGTCCGGATCGCCACATTCGCGCCCACCAGCTCGCTCAGCGCGCCCTCGATGGCGTCTAGCCGGACGTGGTGCGCCGCCCAGCGGCGAAGGCTTCGCATCGCCGCCGCTTCCGCTCGAGTCATCGAATCGAGCGACTGCCACGGGAAGCGGCGGACGGTTCCGGCCGATCGAGCGTTGGCGTTCGGCAAGGCCATGCAGCCTTCTGGCACCGGCAGCCCCACGTCCGCAAGCCTCGACCTTGCGGGCTGACCGCTCGGCTCTGCTATGCTCGGACCAACCCATGTGGACCCGAACGCGTAAGGCCTCTCGCGCCCTCCGTCTCGTCTCCCTCGTTGCGGCGACGTTTGTCCTGGGCCCCTTGGCCTTTGCCGACGGCGATAAAGGCTCCTCGAAGAAGAAGAGCGACGACGCGTCCTCCGCGGGCAGCAGCGGGCCGAGCCCCGAGTACAAAAAGGCCTGTCAGCTGGGCAACGCCAAATACGCCTCTCGCGATTTCCCGGGGGCCATCGAGCAGTACCGGAAGGCCATCGAGATCAACCCGAAGCAGGCGCTCGGCTTCTATCTGCTCGGCGAGGCACAGCTCGCCGCCGGCAGTCCGACCGAAGCGGAGGCCGCGTGGGGTCGCGCCTTGCTCGAGTCCGGAGAGCACGACCCGGCGTTCCACGCGCGCGTTCTCTTCGTGCTCGCCGATCTCAAGGAGCGTCAGCTGAAGTGGGACGAGGCGAGGGCCGCATGGCAGGCCTACCTCGACTGGGCAACCCGCTACCCCAACGCGAACGCGTTCCCCGGTAGCGGGCAATCGCGCCAGCAGGTGATCGACAGCATGAAGAAGCAGGACAAGGCGTACGAGACCGTGAGGCAGCGAATCGAGGAGACGAAGGCCGGCAATGTCTTCACCGATCTCTCGAAGTCGCCGCCCGCGGCGCACTGATCGAGGAGGCGGGCCCCCCGCTCACTTGCCGATCGCCACGTCGTGCGTGATGAGGGTGTCTGCCTCCCGAACGAAGGCTTGCCAAGCTGCGTACTCTTTTCCGGGCTGAACGCGGCCGGCCGGCAAGTCGATGACGCGCTCGAAGTCGATGGCGTGCCCGTTCACGGCGTCCTTCACCGAGACGAACGAGTCACCGTCGCGGCGCTCCCCGGTCGGCACGCTCGCGGGCATCTTCGCCGACTCCGGCAGGACGACACGGACGTGCATCTGCGCCCGCAGCGACGTTCGGCGAAGAAGAGGTGTGTGACGCTCCGGCAGCATGGCGAGCTGCGCGAGGCTTGGAGCGAAGGGGGGACGGAGCACCATCCCACCCGCGGTGGACTTGGCCAGCTGGGGCACCTCGACGCGCAGGTGAACGACGAGCGGCTGGTCGAGCGCGGCCGCACCGTCCACCTTCATCTCGCGCACGTGACCGCCGTCGAACGAAGGCGCGATGATCTCGCGCTCCACGAAGTCGTAGAGCTTGGCCTCCGGAATGTGATCGAGCGCGTTTCGCCATGCCATTGCCCGGTTGCCGGTGAATGTCAGATCGAGCGCCATGCTCGCCGACCCGTTTTCGCGCACGTCTGCCCGCCCGCCATAGGAGATGGAATCGACGGCGCCCGGGGCGTGCACGACGTCACCCGGCATCCCGGGTACGAGGCGGATCGCGGGCTCTTCGCGCAATTCGGCCGGGATGTATCCGTATGGCGCGAACTTGTCGCGAACGGTCAGCCACCGTACCCCGGCGTCCGTCGTCAGGCGCATCACGAGGGCCTCGTACTGCTCGACCTCGCTCATCTTCCCGAGCGGCGGCGTCGCCAGGCCGTTCTTGGCGAGAGCGAGCTCGCTCTCGATTCCGAGAAGGCGGAGCATGTAGCGGAACGCTGCCTGGCGCGAGCCGCTGCCACCCGTGAGCACGCGCCTTCCGTCAGTCTCCTTCCCCTCCTGCACGTGCTCGACGGTCCAGCGATAGAGGAGCCGCGCCCTATCGTCCTTGGCGCCCTCCGGCGCTCCCCGCACGATGTCGAGCGCCTTGGCTCGGAGGCGCGGATCGAGGGGGGTCGCGTCGGCGACCAGGTCCAGGAGACGCGCGAGTGTCGCGTCGAGCGAGACCCCCCAGCCCACGCGCACGCTGGGCAAGAACTCCGTGATGGGAGGGCTCTCGGGCTCGAGCTCCGCCGGGGGGCTGAGGTCCACGCGCCACCGGCGCTCGACGAACGCCCCGAGCTCTTTGAGCTTGCGGCGGAGGGACGTTCCCGCGCGTCTCGATCTCGAAGCTCCCGGTCCCGGGGTGTCACGACGACGAACTCGCTCTGCCAGTATCCCTTGTCGGCCTCGCGGAAGAACCAGTGCGGGCTCTGGTACTGGCGGCCCTTCGCACCGTCGCCCGGCTGGCGGCGTGACGTGCTCCAGCTCCAGAAAGTCACCCACCTCGAGGTGAGGCATGGTCAGCGTCGGCTTGCCTGCCACCGGCTCGGGCTCGAGCACGCGTCCGTCGGGCTTGATGACGCGCAGGTGGAGCACCAGGCCCGTCGGGCGGCTCGGTCTCGGACTCGGAGTCGATGGCCTCCTGCGACTGGATCTTCTGGATCTCGTGCTCGAGCATCTCGCTCGAGCCGTCCTCGTGTACCCAGGTAGCCGCGTAGTCGAGCACTCGCGCCGCGGTGCCGTCCATGTGGTGGCCGGCCTTCTCCCACGCCATGTAGTCGCGGATGATCGACCGTCCGTCGGCGCGGTACGGCTCGAGGTCGGTGGCTCCTTCGAGCAAGATCGATTGCCGCGCGAAGCTCGCCGGTGCTCGCGCCCGTCTGAAGGGCCGCGGCCAGCGCGCGCCGCAGCGCCCCCTTGTCGCCCTTGGCGAACGCCCGGTCGGCGAGGCGAAAGCGCGCCTGGGCGTCCAGCGGGCTGCTTGGCCAGAGCCTTCGCGATTTCGCCGGTCGGCTGCGGTCGGATCGCCCGCGCGCGCCAGCACGTCGGCGATCGCGTGAGCCATTTCCTTCCGGTCGGGCCGCCTCTTTCCGAGCCGATCGAGCTCGGCCAGGCGCACCTTGTAGTCGTGGCGCGCCAGGGCGCGGTCGAGCTCGACTTCGGCGTCGGGGTCGAGCTTCTCGATGCGCGCGGCCACGTTGTCCGCCTCTGCAGCCGCGCCGTCCTCGTCGAGCGACCTCGAGGTAGGCCCGCAGCGCGCCCACGTCGTCGGGGAAGCGCTGCGGCGAGGTCGGCGAGGGCGCGCACCTGTTCGCCCCGCCAGCCAAGACGGCCGTAGAGCTGGGCGAGCTGCTCGAGGACCTCCGGCTCGCCGCGAGTCTCGTCCGCGAGCGCGCGCAGCGGCATCGACGGCCTCTGCGGGCCCGTGCTGCTCGGCGTCGTCGAGGATGGTCATCAGTCTCGCGCGCCACAGACGGCCGGTCGCGCGCGAGCGCCCGTGTCACGCAGCGTCCGCGCACGGGGGCCGCGTGCCTCCTCGGGCAGCGACGCGATCCCCGGTCACGAACGTCGCCGCAAGCTGCAAGCGCGAAGGGCGCCGCGTCCTCCGGCGCGCACGAGCGGCTCGATGAGCGTCGACGCGACGTCGTCGAGTCTGTTCGACGTGCGCTGCCGAAGCCGCGAGCGCAGCGTCGATCGGGGACGCCGAACATGACCTGTCTCCTCGCCGCGGCAGCGGTGCACGATCGCGTCGAGCGGGTTCGGGTCGGCGAGGAGTCGTGGCGGGTCGACGCCGTAAGGCGCGCGCGAAGTCGGCGTCTGTCTGGAGCCCGGCCGCCGTTCCGTCGGGGTTCAGGAGCCGGACGCTCGCCGCCGGCGTGAGCGTCTCGCGCGAGCACGCGGTGCCGCCCTCCGCCGACCGAGACGTGCGCGCCGAAGCGCTGCCACGAGCCCCAGTCCTCGACCGCGCGCTGCAAGACCGGCGACGTCGTCGACCCACACCTGCGACCGCGCCCTGGACGGCGACCACGAGCTCGCGGTCGCCCCGCGTCGTGAAGAACGTCTCCGCGTAGAAGACGCCGTCCTGCACTTGCTCGTCGGCCACCGCGAGGCAGCGGCTTCTGCGTCACCGAGAGCACGTGCGGCACGCTGCCGCGCATCGCGTCCGGCGGCCACGCGAGCGGGCCACGGCGCCGGCCTCTCGGCCGGAAACGACCGCGGCGCGGTCGGGCGCTCCGCCGTGGCCGAACGGCCCCGCGAGCCGCACGCCGCGCGCGCATCCCATGCGCCTCGACCACATCGTCGTCGTACGCGTCGCCCGTGCTGCTCGGCGCTGTCGTAGACCTCGACGGCGCGCCAGTCCTCGAGCTCGGCCACCGCGCGCCAGCCGAGTGTGCCCGGGGTGCGCGAGCAGCGCTCGAGACGTGCCTCGGTGCCTGGCGTACAGGTCCGGCGACCGAGCCGCGCAGGCCAGCAGATGGCGCACCGCGAACCACGCCGACGAGCGGCGCCGGTGGTTCGCCGCTCGCGCGCGGCCGCGCGAGGGCGCGCCACGTAGGCGTCCGGCGCGCGAGCGCGGGATCGCCGTGCACCTCGTCGCAGACCGCGCGCGCGAGGCTCGCCCACATGCCCGTCGTGCGCCACCGCGTCGAGGCGTGTGCGCGCGAGCGCGGCCTCGCCTTGCCCGCGCTCCCGCCCGGCGCGAGCATCTCCGAGAGCGCCCAGCGGCCGACGACCTCGCCGTCCGGCGAGCCGCGTGCGTCCGCCCGACAGGTCTACGATCGACGGCGGCGACGCCGGAGCTCGCGGCGCCGCCGCGCCGCAGGCCGACGCCGACGGCGCGTCGCGAGCCATCGCGACCGAGCGCGACGACGGCCTGTTCATTTCGAGCGTCACCGTGGCGCGCTGGCCGAGCGCGCGGTCGACCTCCTCGCACCACGCGCGGAACGCCGGGTACTCGCTCGCCGTGATGCGCGTCTTCGCGAGCGTCACCGTCGTCTTCAGCGTGGAGCGCCGCCCCGTTCGACTCGGACTCGACCTGTAGGAGCCGAAGGGGCTCGAGCCCTTCGCCGGCGGACGGGGCGCTCTTGACCTTCGCGCCCGGCGGCAGGTGCACGGTCCAGTCGTCGTCCTGCGTCCACTGCGCGTAGATGCGCACGTCGAGCTTGCGCGTCGTCAGCGGCGCGTAGTCGCGGACCATGTGCTCCTTGCGCCCGAGCGGGACCGTCAGCGCGTCCCTCTCCGACTCGCGCGAACTGCGGGCACCTTGCCGCGCACGTGCAGCGTCACCTTCTGCTCGACGTCCTCGAGGTTGCTCGCGTCGAGTGCCGTCACCTCGCTGCCCGGCAAGATCGCCGCGATCAGCTGCTGAACGCGCTGCTTGCGCGTCGCCTCCGCGTGGAATCGCACGCGCCACTCGGCTCGCCTCGACGCCGCTGACGTCGGCGCGCCAGTCGAGCCGCGCGCTGCCGTCGGCCGCGAGCGTCGCGTCGACCTTGTGGGCGCTCACGCTGTCGCGCGGCCGGCGGGTCGGGCAGGTGGACGAGCTTGGCGTTGCCCTCGTTCACCTGCAGCGCCAGCGCCCCGCGGTCCATGGCGGGCAGCTCGCGCGAGCCGGTGTACTCGGCCGTTCCGTCCAGGTAGAGGTCGAGCGACGGCACGTACGCGATCATGTGGTCGAACGGCGCGAGGCTCGCCGGGCTCGTCTCGATGTCGCCCTTGTTCGCCGTGCGCACGACGACGGGCGTCGCCTTGATGCCCGAGCGCGCCGAGCATCGTCACGATGAGCGTCGCCTTGTCTTTGCAGTCGCCGAAGCCCGCGCGCGAAGATCTGCGCGCACCGGTACGGCTTGAAGCCGTGGATGCCGAACTCGAGAGCGACGTACCGCGTCTTCTGGACGACGTAGTCGTAGATCGCGCGGACCTTCGCGCGCTCGTCCTTCAGGCCCTTCGTGAGCGCCTCGGCGCGCCGCCGCACCTCGTCGTCCGGCGACGAACTGGTCCTTGACGAGCCCCCAGTACCAGCGCGCCCATCTCGTCCCACGTCTTGTACGTCGAGACGTGCACGTGCGCCGAGCAGCTCGGTCCACGGCGGCTGCAGCGGCTCCTGCGTGCACGGCGGGGACGTCGAGCGCGAGGAAGTGGAAGATGCGCTGGTCGCCGCGCTCCTCGACCGAGCGACTGCAGGCCCGGGAACGTGCGGCTCGTTGAAGTGGAACGTCGCGCGCCTTCGGCGTCATCAGCACGTACTCGCTGCGCGCGATCGGCTCGCCGCTCTGCATGTAGACGACCTCGCCGAAGTAGTCCGCGAACGCGTTGCGCGGCGCCACGTCCTCCACGCGGTACTGCAGCTCGACCACGTCGCCCGGCTCGAGCCGCGGGAAGCGCACGTAGTAGCTCGCGCGCGCTCGTGTACATCGCCATCGACGGGTCGTCCGCCATCGCGCCCGCGCCGCTCTCGACGGCCTCGTCGATCTGCCCGTCCTTGCGGTAAACGCGCGCGGCGCGAAGCTGCACGGCTCTCGCTGTCGGTCTCGTACGACGAACTCGTACTCGCGCGACTCGGCGGCGGACGCGTCCGTGAGCGGCTGGTAGACGACCTGGTGGAAGCGGCTCGCGAGCCCGTTCGGGAAGACGGTCGTCACCTGCAGGTCGACGAGCGATCGTCGCGCCTGCCCGTCCGAAGCGGGCCGACGCGCTTGGCGAGGAACTCGCTCGCGGGTCGCGCGTACTGCTCGTCGGGTCGCGGCCGGGCCGGCTCGATGTGCGCCACCTCCTCGCGGACGTCCTTCGCCTGCGGCATCAGCTCGAGCACGCGCTTGAGCAGGCGGAGCTGCTCGTCGCGCTCGCCCGCAGAGCGCGTAGACCGTCGGCCAGCTGCGCGCATCACGTCGGTGTCGTCGGGGGCGAGGTCGAGCGCCGATCGGTACGTCGCGATGGCGCGGGCGCTGCTCGCCGAGGCGCGAGCCACGCCTGCGCGGCCGCCTGAAGCGGCGCCGGCGCTGTCCGGGTTCGTCGCGAGCGAGCCGGTCGATCCAGCGCGCCGCCGTCGCCGCGTCTCGGCGCGCCACCGCGAGATCGATGCGCGCGCGCGCGAACGCCGGATCGTCGAAGCGCAGCGGCCGCGTAGCGCTCGGCCATCTCGTCGGCCTCGGTCTCGCGGCCCCTCGTCGCGCAGCGCCGCCACCGTCGCGCGCAGCAGCGCCACGCTTCGCGGCCGGTGCCGACAGCGCCAGCTCGAGCACGCGACAGCGCCGTGTCGCGCAGGCCCGCCTCCTCGTAAAGCTCGACCTTCGCGAGCGTCGCGGACACGTTGTCGGGGTCGAGCGCGAGGACCTGCTCGTAGTAGGGAATCGCGTCGCGCCAGTTGACGCCCGCCGCGCGCGTAGCGCCGCGCGCGCGAGAAGCGACGTCGATCGTCTCCTCGCGGCGTCGCGTGGCCCGAGCGTCGACCAGCGCCTCGGCCTTCTCGATCCACGAGGCGCGCTGGTTGCGGCTCTCGGCCAGCTCGCCGGCGAGGAGGAGCCGCGGGATGGTCGGCGCCTTGTCCGCGGCCTTGCGCGCGAGCTCGCGGGCGCGGTGCTCGGTCGGGTCGTCGGAGCCGGTCGCGCCGAGGTAGCGCGCGAACGCCTCGAGCATCGCCGGGTCGTCGCCCGCGCACGAGCCGCTCGAACGCCTGCACCGGCCCTTCGGCACTCCCGCGCGGCAGCGCCGCCGGGCCTTCGTTCCGAGCGCTGCGCGGCGCTCTCCTCGGGCGTCGAGTGCCGCGGATCGGCGTCGACCTCGATGCTTCGTCGTCGGGCGCGCCGTCGGCGCCGGCCAGCCGGAGCGACAGCATCGGCGCGCGCTCGTCGCCGCAGACCTTCGCGGTCAGCCGGTTCCACCCCGCGCGCAACGTGGACGCCGCGGCGCCGAACCGGTCGGGGTCGAGGTCGCGGTACTTCTCGTCGCGCAGGATCTCGGCGCCGTTCCAGAAGACGCGCAGCGCGCCCGTCGCCCCGGCCCACACCGAGATCGGGCGCGCGCGCGTGTCCTTCAGGCGTGCGTCGCGCACGAACGTCGTCGGCGTAGCACGCACGACCTGCTCTGCGGGTCGCACGAACACGCCGAAGTCGACCCAGCCGTAGGGCGACACCGCCGGCAACAGCCGCCAGCGCACGGGCCGGTGCTCCTTGCCGTCGTAGTCGCGGGTGAGGTTGAGCGGCACGCTCTGCTCCTTCTCCGGGTCGTAGGCCGCGCCCGAGGCCGGCCTTGCCGTCGTTGTCGAACGGCCCGACGAGCATCCAGTTGCCGACGTAGCCGAGCCTCGCGATCCGCGATGCGCGCGCCGTCCAGGTCGCCCCGGCGCGCCGCGCGTAGGCCTCGAGCAGGCCGGCGTAGGCGCGCACGGGCGCGGGCGATCGCTCGCGTCCGCCGCGACCTCGTGCAGCACCTCCTCGACCTCGGCCGGATCGCCGCGGTCCCACTCCGCCCAGACCTTGCGGAGCGCCACGTACGCGGCCGGTCCGCGCGCGCAGGCCACGTCGCGCGCGGAGTCTCGCGAGGCTGCGGCAGCCGGTCGCCGACGTCGCCGCGTGCGCCGGACCGGCGACGGCCAGCAGACGGCGAACGCGACACGAGACGTGAGCGCTCACCGAACGGAAAGGCAATCACCGGGGAGTGCCGGTCACGCCGCGCGACCCATCGAGGACAGCGAAGCCCGCGTGTCGCGGGATCGTGCACTCTCGATGCGGCGGGAGGAGCCCGGTGCAAGCATCCGTGACTTTCGACGCCAGCCGCCATCCGTCTCTGCGATCGCGCTATCTGCTCGGAGCTCCGTCCGATGGCAGGTCGGGCTCGAGGCCGTCCCACGCTCCATGCGGCGCTGTCGCTGGCCTCGTCAAGACCCTCCGCCCGCACCAGTGGGTGAAGAACCTCTTCGTCCTGGCGCCGATGTTCTTCCACAAGGACGTCTTCGTCGCAGAGGCCCGGCGGACCCGGCGCTCAACCTCGTCGTCACGGGGCGCGCGTTCGCCGCCACGGGCGTCTTCTGCCTGCTCGCCGGCGCCGTCTACACAATCAACGATCTCGTCGACGTCGAGGCCGACCGCATCCACCCCGTCAAGCGCGACCGCCCCATCGCGAGCGGCGAGGTGCCGCGAGCGACTGGCGCGCGCGATGGCAGCGGGCACTCGTCGCGGTCTCGCTCGGCATGGCGTACCTGCTGTCGCCCCGCGCTGGCGCTCGTCGCCGCTCGTCTACTTCGCGGAGAACCTCGCCTACAGCTTCAAGCTGAAGAAGGTCGCGTTCCTCGACGTCGGCCTCATCGCGTTCGGCTTCGTGCTGCGCGTCCTGGCCGGCGGCATCGCGACGGACGTGCACGTGTCGGCGTACATGCTCGCCTGCACGGCGCTCCTCGCCCTCTTCCTCGGGTTCGGCAAGCGCCGCCACGAGCTCGCGCTCGAGAACGCCGGCAAGCAGCGCGCGTCCCTCGAGGCATACTCGGCACGCTCGCTCAACGTGGCGCTCGCTGTCACCGGGCACGGCGACGGTGGTCACGTACGTCGCCTACACGCTCGACCCGGTCGACGCGCGCATTCTTCAACTCGAACTACCTGTGGCTCACCGCGCCGTTCACCGTCGTTCGGCATCTTGCGTTTCCTCTTGCTCGTCAGCGGCCGCGCCGGGCGCGGACTGCAAGGCCGAGTCGCCGACGCAAGAGATGCTGCGGGACGTGCCGTTCGTCCTGAATCTCGTCGTGTGGATCGCGCTCATCGTGGCCATCGTCTACCAGCTGCGGCCCAACCGGATACGGGCGCCTCTCCCTCCGCCAGCCATCGGGCTCTCGCCGCGAAGCCGGGCGCCTGGGTCGACCTCGCCCTGACCCTTCCCGTCTTCCTCGCCTACCAGCTCGGCGTCGTCTTCCTGAACGTGCGAAACGCGACCGATGTGGTCACGGCGCGACTGCTCGAGCTTCGCGCACGGTGATCGGGTTGACGTACCTCGGGGTCACGCAGCGCTCGGCCTGGCGTCATCGGTCGTCGTCTTCGCGATCCTCGGGCGCGGGCAGGTCTTGAGGGCGCGTCAGCTCGTCCAGATTGCGCTCGAGGGAGCGGCGTACGCGATCGCCATGGGCACCGCGACGTCCTGGGTCGTCGGCAAGATGTTCGCCGCGCGCCGTCCGGCGCCTTGGCGACGAAGGACCCCTTCGCGGGCCTCGTGATGTCCCTCGGCGCAGGGTTCTACGAGGAGCTCGCGTTCCGCGTCGCGCTGTTCGGTCTCGGGGCGAAGGTGCTCGTCTGGCTCTTCGCACGGCAGCACGTGGGTCTCGTGCAGAGCGCTCCGCCTCTTCGCTTCGGGGCGGTGCTCGTGATGGTTGCGTGGGCCTTCGCGAGCGCCGCTGCATTCAGCGGCATGCACTATTTCGGACCGCTGGGCGATTCGTTCGACCTGCGCTCGTTCGCGGCGCGAGGGGTCCTCGGCCTCGCTCTCACGCTGGTGTACGCGACGCGCGGCTTCGCCGCCGCGGTCTGGACGCACGCACTCTACGACGTGTGGGTGCTCGTGGTTTGATGTTCCGGGTCACGACGGACGCGCCCGTTCGTGTACTCTCGCGGGACTGACGGCCGCTCGCCGTCAGCCTTTCACAGGGAGGGTTCTCGGGATGCGACTCCATCGGCCGCTCTACGCCGCCACGCTGATAGGCACGAGCTTTCTTCTCTGCGGTTGCCCCAACCCCAACCTCTACACGACGCCGCGGACGCTCAATCCGGGTGACGTCCAGTTCCAGGTCGCGGCCGAGGCGTTCGGTGCGTCCTTGCAATCGACGACGACCACCACGAACGCCGACGGCACCACCTCACCACAAACGACGAGCGTCTCGGTCTTCACGCCCACGGTCCCGACGATCGGCGTCCGCGTTGGTGTCGCAGACGGGTTGGAGCTCGGCGCGCGTATCGCGAACTTCGACACCCTCGCGGGGGACGCCAAGATACGCTTGCTCAAGGGCACGCTGGACCTCGCGATCGACCCGGGGCTCCAGTTCATCTACCTCGGGAGCATCTCCACCAACGACGGTCAGGGGAACACGTCGTCGACCAGCGTGGGGATCATGTACTTCCACGTGCCCTTGCTCATCGGCTTCAACGTCTCGCCGAACGTGTCTCTCATCGCCACCCCCGGCTTCGTGTATGCCCTGGCAACCGCGAACGAGAGCGCGGACAGCACGACGCAGCAGGCGACCCTGTCGACGGGCGTCCTGGGCCGACTGGGCTTGGCGTCAACATCCGGACGAGCAAGAAACTCTCGATCCAGCCCGAGATCACCTTCATGAAGTCGTTTCAGAACGACGAGGCGCTCCTCTACATTCTCGGCCTGGGCCTCAACTTCGGCGCCCAGCCCGACTACTCGGACCTCACGGGCGCTCCCCCCACGCCGCCACCGCCGGGGCCACCGCCACCGCCACCGCCGCCGCCCGGCCCCCCTCAGTAGCTCGCCGCGCGTCAGCCCGCGTACGCGAAAGTCGCGAGCCTCACGTATGTCGATCCATCGGCACCGCGATCGCTCCTGTAGAGCGTCATCGCCACCACGGTGCACTCGTCGGCGCCGCCCGCTAGCTCCGGCCTCAACCATCGCCGCGTGTCGTACGGGCGCTTCAGGCGCGCCAGCGTCACGTGAGGGCGAAACGGACGGGTCTCGGTCGGGCATCCGTGCTTCTTCGCGAGCTTGTCCACGCCGATGGCAAGCTTGCGCAGGTCGCCGAACGGGTCCTCGAGTGCGGCGACGACGATCTCCGCTTCCTCGACGGATGGGAAGGCGTCGAGGCGGAAGCTGCCCGGGCGCGGCGCCGTCTTGCCCGAGGCGAGGACGCCGAGCGCGTTGCCGAGCGGCAACACCGCGTCGAGAGACAGTTCCCCCATGAACTTCAACGTCACGTGCAGCTTCGCCGGACGCGTCCATGCGGCGCTGGGCGCCCCGCTCCCCATGCGCAGGCGATCGGCCACCCGAGCGACCCGGCGCACGCTCACCGTGTCGAGGTCGAGAGCGACGAACGCACGGATCGCCGGACGCTTTTTCTTCTCCGCCATCCCGGCACTTACCCGCGCTCGCCCGCGTTCGGGACTTCCCCGACGCGCTCGGCGGTCCGCGACGCGCAGAGGTCGCGCACCATCCGCAGTCCCGCGTACGACGCGAGGGTTTGAATCTGCGCACGGTCCCCCGCGAAGACGCGGTGCGCCACCTCCGTGGTGCCGTCGGGACGTGCGAGTGCGATGTACACGGTGCCCACGGGTTTCGTGTCGCTGCCCCCGCTGGGCCCGGCGACTCCGGTCAGCGACAGCGCGACGTCGGCGCCGGACACGCGCCTTGCCCCTTGCGCCATGGCTCCTGCCACCTCCGGGCTCACGGCGCCGTGCCAGCGGATCGTCTCCTCGTCGACGCCGAGGATGCGCGACTTCGCGCTATTGGCGTAGGTGACCGCGTCCAGCAACAGGAAATCGCTGGCGCCCGGCTCGCGCGTCAGCATGTGCCCCACGAGCCCCCCCGTGCAGGACTCCGCGATGGCGAGCGTCCAGCCTCGGGTGCGCAACGCCCGTCCGACGACCCCGGCAAACGTGTCGTCCGCGTCGCCGTACACGTACGTGCCGAGGCGAGCGCGCACGTCGGCGGTCGTCCGCTCGCACAGGTCTCGCGCCGCCGAGTGGGACGCAGCCCTCGCCAGAACCTTCACCTCTATCTCCGGGAAATGGGCGCGATAGCCGATCGTCGTCCCCGGAAACGCGCTCTCGACGCCGTCGAGCCTCTCTCCGACGACGCTCTCGGGCAAGCCGAAGGTCCGCAGGCGCGACTGGAAGAGGTTGTTCGACGCGAGCGCGCGGATGCGCGGCGCGACCTGCTCCTCGAACATCCGCTTCATCTCGCGGGGCACACCCGGCATGAAGAACGCCACACAGTCGCCGACGCGGACGCCGAAGCCCGGGGCGGTGCCGACGGGGTTGGGGAGGATGTCCGCGCCTTCCGGAAAGTCGGCTTGCTTGGCGTTCGACGGGCTCATCGTCCGGCCCGCCTTCTCGATGCGGCGCCGGATGTGGTCGAGCGAGGCGGCGTCGCGGGAGAGGGGTGCGCCCACCGCGACGGCGACGGCCTCGGTCGTCACGTCGTCGGTCGTGGGACCAAGGCCGCCGGTCGACACCACCACGCGCACCCGCTTCGCGAGGCGCCGCACGGCTTCGACGATGCGCTCGCGGTCATCGTCGACGACCGCGTGCTCGATGACCTCGAACCCCAGAGCCGTCAGCTCGGCGCCGAGCCATGCGCCGTTGGAGTTCGCAAGCTCGCCCCGGGTCAGCTCGGTCCCGATCGAAAGCACGGCGCACGTCATGCGGAAAGGGCAGGGTAACCCAAGGACGCCTCCCGCGTTCAGGGGGGATACGCACAACGGAAACCCACCCTCGAGTCGCCTTCGCCGGAGGCCAGCTCCAGCCGCGCCCAGACGCGAAGGTCACTTGCCAGAGCGCTTCGCCACGAGCCGCCCTTTGCCACTCCAGGTCCTCCGCCCTCCGCGGAGCTCACCCACTCGGCGACGTTGCCGGCCAGATCGTGGAGACGCAGTGGGGAGTCGCCGTCGGGGTGGGCGCCGACCGTGTCGGGCCCGTCCGCTCGCTCGCCGCAGGGACCTGCGGACAGGCCCCAGGCCGCCCGCCGGCAGACGGCGCCCGTGTCGCCCCACGGGTACCGACGCGTCGGGCCCGTCGCCGCGGTCGCCGCGGTCGCCGCGACGATCCACTCGTCCTCGGTGGGGAGGCGCCCGCCGTGGCGCGCGCAGAACGTGGCTGCCTCGGTCGCGCGTCATGCCGCTCGCCGCGCGAGCGGGGTCGTCCGATGCGGCCCCTCGCCAGCGACCGAGCGTGACCTCGAAGGCGTCGATACGGAACGCGTCACGTCCGGATGGTGCGCGCGGTCGACGCTTCCCGTCGCCTCCCAGTCGGCGGGCCCGACCTGGACGACGGCGGCCGGAACCAGGACCCGAAGGTCAGGCGCATCGCAACCGTTGCGAGGAGACCGCGAGCGGCGCCGGACACGAGCCCGCGGCGACGAGGCACCGCGGGCCGCGGCGCGACGAATCCCGGGCCGCACCGGGCGCCGTCGTCGAGCCCGCGTCTCACCAGACCGATGCCGAGCGCGACCCCGACCGCGCCTGCGACGAGCGCGCCCGCGAGCGCACGTCTCACGTGTCAGGCTTCCACGCGCAGCTTGAGCACGCCGACGCCGGTGATCTCGACCTCGAGCGCGTTCCCGGCGAGAAGGGGGCCGACGCCCTCGGGCGTCCCCGTGAGGATCACGTCCCCGGGCTCGAGCGTCATCATGCGGCTGACGTACGCTACGACGGTCGGCACGTCGAAGATCATGTTCGCCGTCGGGCCGTCTTGCCTCGTCTTGCCGTTGACGCGGCAGCGGACCTGGGCCGCAGCCGGATCGAGCTCGGTCTCGATCCAGGGCCCGATCGGGCAGAACGTATCGAAGCCCTTCGACGCGAGTGAACTGCACGTCCTTCTTCTGGAGGTCGCGCGCGGTGACATCGCAGGCGCACGAGTAGCCGAATACGTGGGACAGCGCGTCGGCCTTCGAGACGTTCTTTGCGCGCTTGCCCATGACCACCGCCAGCTCGGCCTCGTGCTCGACGCGCACGCTCTCCGGCGGCAGGACCACCGCGTCGCCAGGGCCCGCCAGTGCCGACGGCGGCTTGAGGAAGAGCAGAGGCTCGGCGGGGATCTCGTGCCCGAGCTCCCGCGCGTGGGCCGCGTAGTTGCGGCCGATGCATACGATCTTGGACGGCTGGACGGGGCAAGAGAGGTCCGTGTCCGTCCACGTCCATGTCTCGGCGGTCTCGCGGCCGGCGTGCCACGGGGCGTCCGAAAGCCCGAGGGCGCGCGAACCGTCGAGCCTGGCGAAGCGTTGTCCGGTGGGCGTGCGGAGAAAGCCGATGCGCATGACGCCCACAAGGTACCTCACGGCGCGCTACCTTCACGCGCCATGGCAAAGACGCCCATCCGTCTCGCCTTCTCGCCGGACAGCGACGACATCTTCATGTTCTGGCCGCTCCTTTCCGGGAAGGTCGACCCCGAGGGCCTGGCGTTCTCCGCCGAGCGCGCGGACACCGAGACGCTCAACGCACGCGCCGCCAAGGCCGACATCGACGTCGTGGCCGTGTCGATCGCGCGGTGGCCATCGATCGCACACGACTACCTGCTCCTTCCGCACGGCATGTCGGTGGGTCGTGGGTACGGGCCCGTCGTCGTGGCCCTCCGGTCCCTCGATCTGGCGTCGCTCGAAGGCGCGCGGATCGGAGTGCCCGGCCTACGAACGACGGCGTATCTCGTGCTCCGGCTCCTCGTCCCCCGCTTCGATCCCGTCGTCATCCCCATCAGTCCGTACAGCCGCGCGTTCGATGCCGTACGGTCGGGCGAGGTGGACGCGGCGCTGCTCATCCACGAGGGCCGCCTCACCTACGAGCGCGAGGGGATGGTCCGCGTCGTCGAGCTCGGCGAGGCCTGGGCGGCCCTCACGGGAGGGCTGCCGCTGCCCCTCGGTGGGAACGCCATTCGCCGCGGCCTCGGGCCGGAGCTCGTGGCGAAGGTCTCGCGCCTCTGCCGCGCCTCGATCGCCTGGGCGCTCGCGAACCGCGAAGAGACGATGCGCGCGCTCCTCGACCACGAATCGCGGGCCGACCTCGCGCTCGACCGCGCGACCCTGGACCGCTACCTCGCGATGTACGCCAACGAAGACACGTTGGATGCGAGGGACGACGTCCGGCGAGCGATCGACGTGATGTACGCGCGCGCCCATGCGGCCGGCGTCATCGAGCACGAGACGCGGGGCGAGTTCGCGTCGTAGCCCTTCGGGCACGTCCCCGGTCAGTTGAAGAGCATGCCTTCGCCGGCGTCCGGCTCCGGGACGACGTCGGCGTCGGTCTCGGTCTGGACGGTCCCAGGAATCGTCGTGCCGCCCGAGGCCGGCGACGTGATCACCGTGACGATTGGCGCACCCGGCGAGCACGTCGTATCGCCACAGGTGAAGGGACCGCCGCCGCCGCCGCTGCACCCCGAGGCGTTGAAGAGCGCGCCGCTGCACACGACGTCGATGAGCTCCTGTACACAGGTCCCGTCGCTGGTGCTCAGCTCGATCCCGCCGTCGCCGAGCGCGCTCGAAGGCCCCGAGCAGTCGTAGTTCACGTCGCACACGATGCACGGGCCCGCGGGGTTGTCCCGGGTGCTCGGGGGAACGTCGCGCGTGGTTCCCGGGTCGTCGCGTCCAGCGGGCGCGTAGGTCACGAGGCTGCCCGAGCCGGCCGTGCAGGCCGCCAGCACGGCTACGGCTGCGAGGCCGCCAGCGAATCGCCGTGGCGTGCGTCGGATGTCTCGCTCCATGACGTCCATCAGAAATAATACGTCGCCGAGATGTTGTTCGTGAAGATCGCCCAAGGGTCCGACCCCACGTCGGTGCCGAACGTGGTCGTCCCGTCCGACGCGGAGTTCCCGCCCGACGAGAGCTTGAACACGGAGCGGCGGTAGCTCAGGCCCACCGTGGCCTGCAGGGCGAGCTCCGGGAGGCCGATGAACCCGAAGTAGATCTCGGCACCGACCTTCCCGCCCATGTCGAGCAAGAATCCGCTGAGGTCCTGCTCCGGGGACGCGATGCCGCCGGGCGGCGTCGTCGGGGTGAGCTTTCCGCTCGCGCCCCCGACCGTGAACTCGGGGATGACGAGGAACGCGTAGTGGCGCCCCTCGTAGATCACGATGGGCAGCCCGCCGTGGAGCGCGAACCCCGAGGTGCCTACCTTGTTGACCGTGGTGTCGGCGCCGTTGGTCACTGCCTCTTGGGACCCGCCCGCGAAGCCAAGGCCCAGCCCCACGTCGATTCCGATGGTTCGCTGCAGCCAGTAGCGGATGCCGACGACCGGCGCGGCGACCGTGGAGCTCGTGATGCCACCGGGCGTCAGCGTCGGGGCCCCACCGCCGCCACTGTTCGCCGTAACCGGGTTCGCGATGGGGAGGGTAGTGAGGTCGAAGTAGGTGATGCCCAGGTGCTTGATGAAACGATCGTGGTCGGGAAGGGTGGCCTCGTCGTCGTTCTCGTGCACGGGCTCCCGAATCGGAGGGGGGGCGGCCGGCGGAGCAGGCGGCGGTGTAGGCGGCGCCACCGTGACTGGAGGCGGCGCGGTGGGAGGCAACACCGGAAGGGCAGTGGGTGCGGGGGCAGCTTGGGCCCACGAGAGGCACGGCGCCGTGCTCACTCCGACAATGGCCAGCCCCGCGACGAATCGAACGCTCTTTTTCATGGCCCGCTCCCCTATGTGGTGCAGGCCAAATGATCACGACTTCGGGTCTTGGACCAAGAAAGGTGCCAAGAAAAGCCGGCGGCGACCGTTGTGCGATTGCGGAGATAGGCCCGACCGCTAACATGAGACAGACGCCCTGGCGCCCAGACGCACCCTGAGGGCGCGGGCTTACCGGCAAGGCTCGGAGGTCTCGATGAAGCGTTCGTTGAGCGTGGGGGCGCTGGCCGTCGCATGGGTGGTGGGGTGCGGAAGCAGCGATCCGGGGCGCGAGGCCACCGGCGTGATAGCGAGCCCGATCCAGGGCGGAGCCGATGACACCACGCACACCTTCGTCGTGGGAGTCGTCCAGGTCGACCAGGGGGCGGGGGGTCCGTCCACGGCGAACATCGAGTTCTGCTCGGGCGCGCTCCTGGCGCCGAACCTGGTCGCCACCGCGCGTCACTGCGTCGCGATGCTCACCTCGCCCCAGATCACGTGCGGCCAGTCGACGTTCGGGGACCTCGTCCCCATCGACGAGATGTTCGTATCGAACGAGTCAGAGATTGCGATGACCTTCGCGAAGGTGGCGCCGGGCGGCATCCTGGTCCCTTCGGGCTCGGACCAGACGGGTGTCTGCGGCAACGACATCGCGCTCCTCATCCTCGCGGACGACTTCATCCTCGGGCCGAACGGCACGAACATCCAGAGCACGCCGGGCTCCGTGGAGGTCGACATGAGCAACTATGTCGTCCCGGCCATCAGCCCGCCGATGACCGCCGCTGGCTACTCCACCACGGTGACCGCGATCGGCTACGGAATCGACACCCCGACGGACGACGCGGGTGTAACCGCGGGAGTGCGCCGCATCAAAGAGAACATCGCCCTCGCGTGCATCCCGAACGACACCACCACTCCCGACCTCAATTGCTTCTCGGGCCCCAACGCGTCGGTCGCGAAGCAGGTCCTCTCCGCCAACGAGTTCGTGTCGGGCGACGCGAGCACCTGCGAGGGCGACTCCGGCTCGAGCGCCTTCGACCAGGGCTATTTCGACAAAGGCGAGTGGGTGAGCTTCGGCGTCCTTTCGCGCGGGAGCGTGAGCCCCGACGGCCAGACCTGCGTCCAGCCCATCTACACCCGCTTCGACGCATGGTCCGAGCTTCTCATCAGCGCAGCCAACCAGGCCCAGGCGATGTCGAAATCGCACTATCCGTTGCCCCTCTGGGCGTCCGGAGCGTCCGTCAACACCATCTTCCCGAGCTCGGGTTCGTCGAGCGGTGCGTCGACGACGGGACTGAAGTGCGTTGGAACGGCCACGGCGAGCGAGGGAACCGCCTGCGCCTGCGCCAACGATTGCCTGTCGAACGAATGCGTGACCGCCGACGGCACCAACTACGTCTGCGCCAACCCCTGCAACGCGGGCGCGTGCGCGCTCGGGTTCTCGTGCCGCGGCAGCGGGACGGACAGCTACTGCTTCCCCGGGCCGGCCCCGGAGACGACGACCAAGTCCGGCGGATGCGCCGCTGCCCCGCTCGCTCCCGCCGGTCCTTCGCGGTGGGGCTCGTCTGCGTCAGTTGCCGGCCTCGGCCTGGCCTTGCTCCTGGGCACCCGCCGCCGCCGACGGAAGAGCACACCACGCGTCTAGCGGGTGAGGCCAACGTTGGTCGGTACGGCAACTGTCTGGATACCGACACCCAGCCCCCGCGGAAAGGCCCTGTTCCGCGCTCTACCGGCTTGCTGGCGTCCGCGCACGGGATTTGCTGAAATGGACGCGATGGCTCCTACATCACCCCCTGCGACCGCGCGCGAGCAGCATCAGCGCGCGCGCTTCGAGGCGCTGCGGGGCCGGATCTTCGACGAGCTCGGGCAGGCCTCGGCGCGCTGGCGCTTGACGTGGATCCTGCCCTTCAACGTCCTCGTGGTCGCGCTGCTCGTCATCCGCGGCGAGTCGACCTCGCGCGCGGTTGTCCAGTCGGTGGCCGTGGGGTTCATGGGGGTCCTCTTCGTCGCACGCGTCTTCGCCGCTCAGAAGCATCCGATCGTGAAGGTCATCTCGCTGCCGCTGGGCCTCATCAGCTATTTCGTGCTCGTCGCGACGACGGGGGGCATCGCGAGCCCGCTCCTCATCATCGGAGCCTTGCTCATCGCGGGAGCGGCGACGACGCTGCGCGAACCCCGGTGGCTCCGCCCGGCGGTGTTCGGCATCCTCCTCTGCGCCTTCGTGATGCTGGCCGTGCTCTCGCGCACCGCGGTGGGGACACTCGCGGGTGCCCTCGAGCCGAGCGGGGGTCTCGCGAGCCCCGCGTTCGTGTGCGTCGCTCTCTTTGCCGCCGTGTTCACGACCGTCGGCGTTCATCGCATGGGCTGCACGATGACGTGCGGCTACGAGCGCGCCGCGCTCGAGCTCGTGGAGCGGCGCGAAGAGCTGTGCAGCGAGAACGAAGACCGGACGCGAGCGCTCGAAGGCATGGCCGCGCGACTCGCGCACGAGGTGAAAAACCCGCTCGCGGCCATCAAGGGCCTCTCCACCCATATGGCGCGCACACGCCGACGACCCGAAGGTCGCCGAGCGCCTTGCCATCGTCGCGGCCGAGGCCGATCGCCTGCAGTCGATCGTCGAAGGCTTCCTGTCCTTCTCGCGCGGGCTCGACGACCTGAAACTCGGGCCGACCAACCCCTACCAGGTGGCGCGTGAGCTGGCGGTGCTCCTCGAGGCACGCGCGCAGGACGCCGGCGTCACGATCGAGGTGACGGGCGACGACGCCCTGGTCCTCGATGCCGACGCACGCAAGCTCCGGCAGGCCCTCTTGAACCTCGTGCTCAACGCTATTCAAGCTTCGCCGCGCGACGCCACCGTGCGCGTCTCGGTCGCCCGCGATTATTGCGGCGGGGGCAAGGTCATCGTCCACGACGACGGGGTGGGGATGACCCCCGAGGTCCTCGATCGGATTCGCAAGCCGTACTTCACGACGAAGGAGGGGGGTACGGGGCTTGGCGTCGCCGTGGCGCGCGGCCTCGTCGAGCAGCACGGGGGGCGCCTCGAATTCAAGAGCGCACCCTCCCGTGGGACCACGGTGACCATCGCCCTCCCCATGAAGGCGACGCCATGTTCGAGGCTGCCGAACCCGGTCCGCGCTCTCGGCGCCCAGGAACCGGCGGAGAGCGTCGAGACGGACAAGCCGGAGCCCGTTCCCGCAGGCGCACGCTGAGTCATGAGCCGCGTGCTCGTCATCGACGACGATGCGTCGCTGCGATTCACGCTGGAAGCGGTGCTGAGCGATGCGGGGTTCGTCGTCGAGGTGTGCGATAGCGGCAGCCAGGCGATGGCCGCCTTCGAGGCGCGCGGCGCCGACGTCGTCCTGACCGACCTGGCGATGCCCGAGATGGACGGGATGCAGGTCCTCGAGCGCATGCGCGCAAGCGACCCGAGCGTCCCCGTCCTCATGCTCACGGCGCACGGGTCGGAGCGCGTCGCGGTCGCTGCGATGAAGTCGGGCGCGTTCGATTACATCCCCAAGCCGTTCGACCCCGACGAGCTCGTCCTTGCGGTCCGCCGCGCCGCGGACTGGCGCGACCTGCGCCTCCAGAACGCTCGCCTGCGGACGGAGGCCGCCCTCGGGCGCAACATCATCGCCGAGAGCCCGGCGATGAAGCGCGTGATGGACGTCATCGCGCGCGTGGCCCCCAAGGACGTGACGGTGCTCCTGACGGGCGAGAGCGGCGCGGGCAAGGACGTCCTGGCGACGCGTGATCCACGCCCACTCGCGGCGCGCCGACAAGCCACTCATCCGGTTCAACGCCGCTGCCATCCCGAGCGAGCTCGCGGAGGCGGAGCTCTTCGGCCACACGAAGGGCGCCTTCACGGGAGCCCAGACCGCGCGCCACGGGTACTTCCAGGCAGGCCCACCAGCGGGACGCTCTTCATCGACGAGATCGGCGAGCTGCGCTCCGGCCATCCAGGCGAAGGTGCTGCGCGCGCTCCAGTCGGGCGAGGTCCAGCAGGTGGGCGGACGGCCGGAGGTGGTCGACGTCCGCCTCATTGCCGCGACCAACCGCGACCTCGCCGCCGAGGTGAAGGCGGGCCGCTTCCGGGAGGACCTCTTCTACCGGCTCAACGTCGTGCCCATCCGCGTTCCGCCGCTGCGCGAGCGGCCCGAGGACGTCGAGCCGCTCGTCCGGACGTTCGTGCGGCGTTACGCCGAGCGGTACGGCATGGGTGGGGTCGACGTCGAGCCGGCGCTCGTCGAAGCCCTGCGCGCCAATGCGTGGCCGGGTAACGTGCGCGAGCTCGAGAATACGGTGGCGCGCCTGCTCGCGCTCGCGCCCGACGAACGCATCACGCTCGCACTGTGGCGGTCGCTCTCCGAGGGGCCCTCGATGTCGTCGACTCCGGCACCGGCCGCGGGCGATCCGGGTCCGGGCCATCCGCTCCGCGGGCGGGTCGAGGCCTTCGAGCGGTCCCTCATCGCCGAGGCGTTCGAGGCGGCCAGCCACAACCAGAGCGAGACCGCGCGCCGCCTCGGCGTCTCCCGCCCGGCGCTCATCGAGAAGCTGCACAAGTACGGACTCATCGGACGATGATGGCCACCCTCCAGGCGAGGGCCCCCTTCCAACCATCGCCCCGACGTTCGCGGGGACCGGCGTTCCTGGCGGCGCTCGTGCTGACAGGGTGCACGCGGCGCCACGACGCCCCAGGCGACTCCGGAGCGGACGCCCATCGCGTCGTCTCGGTGTCGCCCTCGACGACCGAGGCCCTCTTCGCCATCGGCGACGCCGATCGCGTCGTGGGGCGCTCTCGGTATTGCGACTATCCACCCGAGGCCACGAAGCTGCCCATCGTCGGAGGCTTCGTCGACGTCGACCTCGAGGCCATCCTCGAGCTCGCGCCCGACCTCGTGGTGGGCACGTCCGGCGCGTCGTCCGCCCGGCTCGAGGACAAGCTCGGCTCTCGCGGCATCGCGACGTGGTTTCCCGAGACCGGCTCGCTCGCCGCGATCGACGCGATGATCGTGGGCCTCGGCCGCCGCACCGGCCACCTGCCCGACGCGACCCGCGTCGTCGAAGGCGTGGACGAGCGCGTCCAGGCCGTCGAGCGTTCGGTGGCGGGCGAGCCGGCGCCTCGCGTTCTCCTCGTCCTCGACGTCTCGCCGGTGGTCGCCGCCGGCCCGAAGAGCTTCGCCGACGATCTCATCGCTCGCGCCCGCGCCGTCAACGTGATCTCCGAGGGCGGCGCGTGGCAGACCGTGGGTCTCGAGCGCGTCGCCGAGCTCGCGCCAGACGTCGTCGTCGACGCGTCGGCCGGCCATACGGGCGGGGCCTCGCGCATCACGGCCCAGGCCCCCGGCTGGGAGGGCGTGAAGGCCGTGCGAGAAGGTCGCGTCGTGACCCTGACCGACGAGCGCGCGCTCCGCCCCGGACCCCGCGTGGCCGAGGGACTCGCCGCGCTCGCCCTCTTGCTTCACCCGCGCGCCGCGGTGCCGTCCCGGTGAATCGTGCCGAAGATACGCATCGACCAGCTTCTCCTCGCGCGCGGCCTTGCGCCGTCGCGCGCTCGTGCGCAGGCGATCATCCTCGCGGGCGAGGTGTACGTAGCGGGCGAGCGCGTCGACAAGGCGGGCGCGCTCGTCGTCGCGGACGCCCCCGTCGAGCTCCGTGGCGCCGACCGCCCCTTCGTGTCGCGGGGCGGCGTGAAGCTCGCCGGCGCGCTCGACACCTTCGCGCTCGACGTCCGCGGCCTGCATTGCCTCGACCTCGGCGCCTCGACCGGAGGCTTCACCGATTGCCTTCTTCAGCGCGGGGCTGCTCGCGTCGTCGCCGTCGACGTCGGCTACGGCCAGCTCGCCCACAAGCTTCGCGTCGACCCGCGCGTCGTGGTGCTCGAACGCACCAACGCGCGCACGCTGGAGCCCGACGCCATCGGCGGCCTCGCGGACCTGACCGTCGTGGACGCGTCGTTCATCTCGCCTGGCCAAGCTCATGCCCGCGGTCGCGCGCTGCACCCGCGCTGGCGGCGAGCTCGTCGCGCTCGTCAAGCCTCAGTTCGAGGTGGGCCGGGAGGTCGCCTCCCGCGGCAAGGGCGTCGTCCGCGACGAAGCCGAGCGGGCGGGCGCGATCGCGCGCGCCGTCGACGACGTGCGCGCGCTCGGCTTCGAGGTCGTCGCGCAGTGCGACAGCTCGCTCCTCGGTCCGAAGGGCAACCGCGAGGCCTTCGTCCGTGCGCGCAAGCAGGCACGCCCCTGACCCGGCCGCTATAGTGCGCGGGGCCCTCGATGAAAGCGGCCCCCAGGCTCGGCGCGATCTTCCTCACGGTCCTCCTCGACCTCCTGGGATTCGGCCTCGTCTTGCCGTTTCTCGCGAAGGAGGCGAGCGACACCTTCGGGGTGAACGAGTTCGTGGCCACGCTGCTCGGCTCCGTCTACTCGCTGATGCAGTTCTTCTTCGTACCCATCTGGGGTCGCGTATCCGACAGGGTCGGGCGCCGGCCGGTCCTCCTCTGGTCGATCGCGGGCACCGCGATGACGATGGCCGGTCTCGGTGTCGGGCTGGCGTGGGGGCGGAGCATCCTCTGGCTGTTCGCGGCGCGCATCTTCGGCGGCATCGCGACGGCGAATCTCGGTACCGCGAGCGCCTACATCGCAGACGTCACGAAGCCCGAGGACCGTGCTCGAGGCATGGGCCTCATCGGAGTCGCCTTCGGCATGGGATTCATCCTCGGGCCCGCTCTCGGCGGCCAGCTCGCCCAGATCCCGATCGCGGGGCACGAGGGCGCGGTCCCGTGCTTCGTCGCGGCGGCTCTCAGCCTCGTCAATCTCGTGTGGGTCGCGCTCGGGGTGGCCGAGTCCTTGCCGCCGGAGCGACGGTCCGGGCCTCCGCGGCGCGGTCTCGCGCCCATCAACGTCGCGGGCGATGCGCGACGCCTTCGCCCTGCCGGGGGTGGCCCTCGCCATCGCCGTCAATTTCCTCGTCATCGTCAGCTTCACGAACCTCGACCAGACCTTCACGTTCTTCTGCGGGGACCTCTTCGGGATCGACGTGCGGGGGACCGGCTACGTACTCGCCTTCATCGGCGTGGTCGCGGCTGCCGTCCAGGGGGGACTCGTCCGGCCGCTGGCGAAGCGCTTCGACGAGGCGACGCTGATGTGCGCCGGCGCGCTGACCCAGGCGGTCGCGTTCGCGTCGTTCGTCGGGGCGGCCGCCGTCGGCGCGCGGCCTTTGCTGTACGCGTCGGGCGCGATGCTTGCCGTGGGCAACGGGCTCACGCAGCCGACGACTTCGGCGTTCATCTCGCGACGCGCCCCGCCCGATCGCCAGGGCGGCACTCTCGGCACCAACCAGTCGTTCGCGAGCCCTCGCGCGGACCTTCGGTCCGGCCACCGGCGGCTGGCTCTACGCCAACATCGGAGCGCGGGCTCCGTACACGGCGGCGTCGCTCGGCATGGTGGTGGCGTTCGTGCTCGCGATGGGGCTCCGCACCTCCGGCAAGCGGCGCTAACGTGGGTGACGGCATGCCCAGCATCTTCCGCCCCGGCCTCTTCGAGGGACACGTCGCCATCGTCACCGGCGGCGGGAGCGGAATCGGCCTCGCGATCGCCAGAACGCTCTGCGAGCTCGGGCGCGAAGGTCGCCATCTGCGGGCGCGACGCGGAGAAGCTCCGAGCGCGCGCGGGCGCTCTTCTCCGAGCAAGGGTGGGCGGTCCACGCGGCCACGTGCGACATCCGCGAGGTCGACGCAGATTGCGGTATTCGTGGCCGGCGTGCGCGAAGCGCTCGGCGAAGTGTCGTCCTCGTCAACAACGCCGGCGGGCAGTTCCCGACGCCCGCAGAGGGCATCTCGCCCGAAGGGCTGGGACGCCGTCGTCCGCAACAACCTGAACGGCACGTTCTACATGACGCGCGAGGTGGCCGTGTCGCTCGATGATCCCGCAAGCGGCGCGGTCGCATCGTCAACGTCATCGCGAACGTCGCGCGCGGCTTCCCCGGGATGGTGCACACGGGCGCCGCCCGCGCGGGCGTCGACAACATGACCAAGACGCTCGCCGTCGAGTGGGCGCAGCACGGCATCGCGGTCAACGCCGTCGCCCCGGGGATCATCCGCTCGACGGGCACCGACCGCTATCCGCCCGAGCTCGTCGAGATGAGCCGCCAGCGCACGCCGGCCAAGCGCCTCGGGACGCCGGAAGAGGTGGCCGAGCTGTGCGCCTACCTCGCGAGCGACGCGGCCTCGTTCGTCACCGGCGAGACGTGGTACATCGACGGCGGCGCGCACCTCTGGGGAGACACGCTGGATCATCCCCGACCGCGAGCGCCGCACCGTTGCCCGAGGTCATCGCGAACCTCTCCCGCTGAGCCCCGACCGAGCCGTGACGCAGCCTGCCGCCGTCCTCCGCTCCGCCGACGCTCGCGCGAGCCGCTGCCGCCGATCCCGAAGCGGACGCTGCTGCACGCGCGCACGCGAGTACTTCCTCGGCGAGGACCCGACGCTCCTCACGGCGCTCGTGCCGTCGTGCTTCCTGTCGATGCTGCTCTACACGCGGCACCCGGCGACGAACTTCATCTTCGACGAGCAGGAGGCGCTCCTCGCGAACCCGTACGTGCGCGCCGCCGCGCGACCCCGCGGCGCACATCGGCTGGTCGCAGGCCTTCAAGCGCGACTTCTGGGGCCTGCGCCCGACCGCACCATCGGGTCGTACCGCCCGATTCCGGACCTCGTCTGGCGGGCGCTCTGGGAGATCGGGGCACGCGAGCAGAGCGCCTTTCCGCACGACTACCTGAACGTGCTCGCTCCACGGCCTCAACGGCGCGCTCGTCGTCCTGCTCGTGCTTCGCTGGACGCGCGACCGGCTCACCGCGTGGCTCGCGGGGGGCTCTTCGTCGCCACGGCCGTGGTGACGGAGGCGGTGAGCGGCGTCGTGGGGCTCGCCGACGTGCTCGGGGGGACCGGGGCGCTGCTCGCGCTGCTCGCGCTCGAGTCTGCCGCTGACGGACGATGCCCCTCGCGCTCTTCGGGGCGAGCCTGCTCGGCCTCTTCTCGAAGGAGAGCGCGCTGTGCATCGTGCCGCTCGTGCCGCTCGCCGCGCTGCTGACGGCGCAGATCACGCACCCGGAGCGGCCGCTCCGCTGGGCGCGTGCGGGCGTGGCGGCGCTGACGGTGGGGGCGGCGTTCGTCTTCTACGTCGAGGCCGCCGGCGCCTGCTTCCCCGTCGCGACGCCGCACGATCTGACGGTCCGAGGCGAACGCCGGCAAGCCTGCTCGCCAGCGCGCCTTCGCGGCGCGCGCTGCGCTGGTACGCGCAGCCGATGCTGCCGCACGACCCGCTGAACAACCCGCTCTCGAGGCGTCGCCGCGCTACCGAATCGCCGGGGCGCTGCGCGTCTACGTGCGGGGGCTGGCGCAGGTCGTGTTCCCGCGACGCTCTCGGGGGACTACTCGGCGCCGCAGGAGCCGATCCCGGACCGGCTCGTCTTCCCGGAGAGCGTCGTCGGGCGCCGTTGCGATGGTGTTGCCGCTGGTCGTCTGCCCGGTGCTCGGGCGTCGTGGCGATGGGGCGCGCCGCCCGTCGGGTCGGCGCGTGGCCCGCGCGCGTGCCGGCATCGTGACGCCGCGTGGTCGGCGTTCGCGCTCGTGTGGATCGTCGTGTCGTACTTCCCGGTGTCGAACATTCCGGTGGTGCTGCCGACGGTGCGGGCCGAGCGGTTCTGGTACTTCCCGGCCATCGGGTCGGCGATGCTCCTCGGCCATCGCGTGGGCGTGGCTGCTGCGGACGGCGCGGTGCGTGGGTGGCGGCTCGGTGGCATCGTGGGCGCGCTGGTGCATTTTCTTCGGGTTCCAGGGCGTGCGCCGCGCGGCGTGCACGCGTTCGACTACACGAACGATCTGGTGTTCTGGGACGCGACGCGGAAGGCGGTGCCGCGCAGCGCGAAGGCGCACCTGAACTACTCGGTGATGCTCGGAGCGCGCGGGAGACCTGGCAGGGCGCCTCGTGTCGAACGACGTGGCGCTGCAGCTGGCGCCGAAGTGGCCGATGGCGAGCGTGTACGAGGGCGACACGCTCTGCCGGCTGCACCGCGCGCCGGAGGCGATTCCGTACTACCTGCGGGGGTTCGATCTCGGGCCGAACGACATGAGTCTCATCGCGCTGGGGCTGCAGTGCCTGTGGGACGAGCACCAGCTGGAGGAGGACGCGCCGCTGCGGGAGGAGCTGCAGGAGCGGGGGACAAGTATCCCGGCTCGTGGCTGAAGTACCTGGTGGACGACACGCTCGGCGAGCGGGGAGGAGTACAAAGGGGTCAATCCGAAGTACCGGCCGCGGGGGTACAACGAGGGGCCCGAAAAAAGACGAGTGACGATCGGGCTCGGGGCGTGCGATTGGGGGAAGCGCACCGCCCTCGCTGTCATCCTAGCGGGAGCGAAGGACCCCACAATCACCGCTTGTCCAGAGAGGGCGTGACGGAAAGCGGCGGCCGAGCGCAGGAAACCTAACGTGCCGGTGCGGAGCGCTCGCGGCGTCTGTGAGGAGGCGACGGAGGATCGAGCGGAGCGCGTTGCTGGAGGAGTGAGGCGTTCCTCCTGGCGTCCGAAGCGCTCGACCCGCGGTGTGGGGTGCGCATTCGTCGGAGTGAAGACCTCGGGCGACGGAGTGAAGCGGTGAAGTCGCGCACCGAAGAGGACGGGACGAGGTGTGGGCCGGTTGACCCGTCGGGTGAAGAGGATTGCTCACGCAGCGAAGCTCTCGGGTCGAGGAGTGGATCGGTTCGGTGGCGGAGCGGAGCGCTCTTCTCGTCGTCCCGTCGACGCGACCCGTGGAGTGAAGGGCTCGAGAGGCGGAGCAAGGTCGATAGGTCGTGCTCCCGAGCGGTCGGGTGGACCGGTTTGCTCGTCGGGGCGAGGGGTTTGCTCGTGCAGAGAAGGGCTCGGTATTGGGTCAGTTTCAGTTTGCGTCACCCATCGCGTTACCGGCTTCGCTGTCATTGGTCGACGCGTCCTGCTCCTGGACGGCACCATCGGCCATGCTCCCGGCCGCGTCTTCGGGGAGATGAAGGGGATCCACTGACGATGGATCGTTGCACCATGCATCGGCCTGTTCCCATATGCCGTCCACACAGGCGAGGAACATGGCCTGTCCTGCTCGGCAAAACTCACCACCCACGCTGCACGAACATGGCTCTCCGGCATCCCCCTGGAGGCATCCGGGGGGTGGGATTGGACCAGGTCCTTCTCCTGGATAGGAGTTGCCGCAGGCCACAAGCGTCACGAGCAACGTGTCAGTTCTCACGACGTAGGGACCCCTCGCGGCAGTATTTCTCACGAGCATTCCCCCCACCGAGCGGGGAGTTTCTCAGCATCATTCCCCCCTCTCGGCTGAAGTTTCTCACGAGCATTCCCCCCCTCGCGTGATCGCCCCTGTACGACGCGCTTCGTGTACCGCGCTGGCCGCGGTGCCCGGAGGCATCGATGGCGTTCCGCGAGGTGACGATGGTCGAGATCAAGGAGGTGCTCCGGCAGTGGCTGGCCGGGGTGGGCAAGAAACGGATCGCCGCCCGGCTCGGGCTCGATCCGAAGACGGTGCGTCGCTACGCGCGGGCCGCCGAGGCGTGCGCGATGACCTGTCCTGGCTCCTTTGGTCGTCCGCGGCTCCCACGCCACGGCGCGGTAATCATGGTGAAGTCCTCCGAGGACGGGGATCGCCGTGACGGGGCCGGCGAGCCGTGTTCCGGAACGTTCGGCAGGGACCGGAAGCCTCTGGTCGATCCCCTGGTGGGGTCGCGCCGTGTTGAAGTAGCTCATTGCGTACTCAGCGAGGACGTGGCGGAGATGCCGCTCCGAGAGGATGATCACGTGATCGAGACACTCGCGCCGGACGCTCCCCAAGAATCGCTCGCACACCGCGTTCATCAGCGGTGCCCGCACGGCAGTGCGCACGACACGGGCACCCGCGCCCACGGCGACGCGGTCGAAAACCGTGCCGAACTTGTCGTCGCGGTCGCGGACAATGAACTGCGGCCCGTGCCCGAACGGCGTCGCGTTGCGCAGTTGCTGCGCAGTCCACGCCTGCGTTGGAGCGCGCGTCACCGCCACGTGCACGACGCGCTTGGCGTTCACGTCGAGGATGAAGAACGCGAAGACGGGACGGAACCAGATATCGTAGACCTGCAAGTAATCGCAGGCCCAAACCGTGTGGTTTCGTAGGAATGTCCGCCAGCCCTGTCCGCCGCGCGGAGCTGTCGGCCACGCGCCGCGCATGTACCGTTGGACCGTGCGCTTCGCGACGCCAACGCCGAGCTTCAAGAGCTCGCCTCGAATCCGTTCGGCTCCCCACAGCCGGTTCTCGGTGGCCATTCGGTGAATGAGGGCGACGACGTCCCGCGCGACACGCGGTTCGCCTGGCCATCTCGAGCGGGACTTCTGACGCCAGAAGAGTCGGAACCCCTCCCGATGCCATCGCAGCAGCGTCTCCGGCTTGACCAGCAGCAGAGCATGGCGCCACTGGCGATGGACGCTCGCGAGCAGCACGAGCAGGCCTCGCTCGTGGACGCGAAAGGCAGGGCGCTTGACGGCGCGCGAGGCGACGATGAGCTGCTGCCGAAGCAGCGCGTTCTCGGTGATCAGCTCGGCACGGGAGCGGGTCAGGTCTGCAATGAAGCCGCTCGCGACGCCCGAAGGACGGCCCGCGTTGCGGAGCGCCCTCATCGCCCGGGCTGCCAGCTCGGCGACTGCTGTCGCCGCAAGTCGGTAGCCGGGGACGCGGAGCACGGCGCGATCCGAGCGGATCCGAGGCCGATCATCAAGGCTTGTTCGGCGGCGACTCCTGAGCGATCGTGCGGCGGAGGAGGGGAGTAGCCAGCACAGCCGTGCGCCACGTACCGGACGATGGCGGGGTGATTCAGTTCGGCGAGGACCCGTGCCTCCTGGGCGAAGCGCTCCGTGTCATTCTCGCGGTGAGTCACGAACTTCAGGGCCACCGGCGCAGCCGTGACCCTGTCGAAAGCCCGGTACACCGTGCCCATTCCGCCCGAGCCGGCAAGGCCTTCGATCGCAAAACGATCGGCGATCACGTCTCCGACCGAGCGGGCTACGGGCGGAGACGCCTCCGGGGCCGGCGCAACCGCCTTGAGGAACGAGTCGTCCCCCGTGCGATCCGTCCAGGACATCGACGCCAATCCTACACGCCGGCGACGACAGAAAGGTCAGTCGAGGCCTCGACCTACTTGAACCGGTACTTGAAGAACGCCGCGTACGACGGGAACCCGTCGCGCCAGAAGCGGATCTTCTTGCCCTGGTCGAATCCGCGCGCCACGTAGTTCACAGGGACTTCCATCGGCGAGTTGCCGTTTCGGGCGAGCTTGCACGCGAGCTCGATGTCGAGATCGAAGCCGTCGCTCTCGAGGTTCAGCCCGTCGAGGCAATCGGCGCGGAACACCTTGTACATCGTGTTCACGTCGGTCACGTGCTGCTGGTAGAGGACGTCGTAGGTCTTCGCGAAGACGACCTGCATGAAGTTCAGCGCGAGGCCCTTGATGGGGGTCGAGTCGTACTTTCGCACCTTCCAGTCGTCGAGCCCGAGGCTCCGGGAGCCGAGCACGAACGTGGCCTTGTGCTGGAGGATGGGCTCGAGCAAGGCGTCGTAGTCGTCGATGTCGTATTCGAAGTCGGCGTCCTGGATGAGGACGATCGTGCCCGTGACGTGCGCGAGACCCGTGCGAACGGCGTGGCCCTTCCCGCGCGGCGCGTCTTCGTACACGACGCGTAGGCCGGGCGTGCGCTCGTACCTCTTCACGATCTCGCGCGTCCCGTCGGTGCTGTTGCTCTCGACGACGATGATCTCTTTGTCGATCTTGAGCGCCTTGCCGAGCACCGCTTCTATGACCTGCGCCGCGTAGCGCGCCTCGTTGTACACGGGGAGGACGATCGACAGCTTCTCGCTCGGCGCCACCGCACCGGCGCCGTGGCGGCCGAACATGGCGACGCGGTTGCCCGCGCGCACGGGCAAGGGCACGTTGCCCAGCGGGGTCGCCGCGACGAGGCGCGAGAGTTCGGCCCTGTGGGTCAGGCGCTCGCCGACGTACTGCGCGGTGTGCGTCACCGGGAGCGCGTACTGGCTCTTGAGCACGAGGCCGAAGCGCGCCATCAGCGCCGTCAGGTTGCCGGTCCCGAAGAAGGCCGTCTTGTGATCGAAAAACGGGGCCCAGTAGCGACGCAGCATCCGCGCGGGCAGCGAGTCGGCGTTCGTGTACGTGGCGACGAAGAGCGTCGACGCGGGGACGGCGGCGACCAGCTGCCCGAGGACGACGCCAGGGTCGGCGCAGGCCTCGAGCAGCTCGTGCAAAAGGACGAGGTCGGGCACGCGCGCGAGCAGAGGCTCGGCCCAGCCGATGTCCGAGGCCGTCGCAAGTCGCGCGAAGGCGTCGTCGCCCACCTCGACGAGCTCGAGACCGATGCGCTTCGCCGCGGGCAGATCGCGGAACTCCCGGAGGAACCGCCCGAGCAGCAGCACGCGCCGGAGCGGCTTGCCTGCCACGCGCAGGTAGTCGACCTCGATGCGCTCGAGCAGGCGGGCGAAGTCGCGCAGGACGAGCTCGCGATCGCGCGCGTTCGTGAAGGGGCGCCCTCGGTCGATGTCGAAGTCGTTGACGGCGTGTTCGCGCGCGGGGTTCACGTACACCATGCCGCAAGCCGAGCAGCGAACGAAGCGCACGCCGGTCTTGTGGAACAGGTAGCGGGGGTTGTCAGCTTGGCATGCGGGGCAACGCACGAACCGCTTGTGCGCGCGGGCCGTGCTCACGGCCGGCGTCGGCTCGAACTCGAACGTGCGAGGCTCTCCGCCCGGGGCGCTCTCAGGCATCCGGCGTACGGATTACCACATCGAGGCGCGTGAAGTTCACCGGCGCCGCTCGGTATAGGCGTTCGCCGACACGAAGCGCACGGTTTCGACGATGCTCTCTTCGATGCTCTTCGTCGGCGCCCAGCCGAGTGCACGGATGCGACGGGTGTCGAGCTCGATGCGCGGGCTGTCGCCGACCCAGCCTCTCTGCCCGCCCGTGTACTCGAGGCGCGGCGAGACGCCGAGCGTACGGCTGATGATGGCGATGCTCTGATCGACGACGATCGACTCGTCGTGCCCCAGGTTGTAGATGCCGACCGGACCCTCTGCGCGGTCGACGGCGAGCAGCATCGCCGCGACGCAGTCGTTCACGTGGAGGTAGCTCTTTCGCTGACGTCCGTCGCCGAGCACCTCGAGACGGGACGGGATCGCCTTTCAGCTTGCGCCAGAAGTCCATCACGTGGCCGTGCGTGTAGCGAGGGCCGAGCACCGAGACGAACCGGAAGATCCACGCTCGCAGCCCGAACCCGAGGACGTACGACGTCAGGAGCCCCTCGGCGGCGATCTTCGACGTCGCGTAGAGCGACGTCTGGACGGGGAACGGCGCGTCTTCCGGGGTCGGGAACGTGGCCGACTCGCCGTAGACCGAGCCCGTGGACGAAAAGACGATCGTCGCGGACGCCCGCGGCCCGCATCGCCTCGAGCACGTTCTGTGTGACGACGACGTTCTGATCGATGCAGCGACGCGGATCTTTCAGGTTGTCCTTGATGTCCGCGTTCGCCGCGAGATGAAATACGAAGTCCACGCCGCGCATCGCCTCGTCGACGCCGGGCCGATCGAGCAGGTCGCCCTCCACGATGCGGAGCCGATCGCGGGGCGGGAGAAACTCGTGGAAGCCGGTCGAGTAAGTCGTCGAACGCGGTGACGCGCGCGCCGCGCGCGAGGAGCGCGTCGGTCGAGGTGGCTCCCGATGAAGCCCGCGCCGCCCGTCACGAGGGCGTGCTTGCCGTTCCAGTCCATGTCAGGGCGCCTCGAATAGCACGCGCCGTCGTGGTGCCCCAGCGCGCGCTTACTTCTTCTTCGGACGGCCCCGCCACGCGTTGTTGAACTCGGCGATCGTCTCGATCGTTCGCGGGTTCCACACCATCTTGCGCAGAATCGGCGGCGTGACCGTCGGGACGTGGGCGCCGGACTCGAGAGCCTCGTTCACGTCCATGATGTGACGCATCGACCCGACGATGATCTTCGACGGCAGACCCTCGCGGTCGAGGACTTCGCGCGTACCCGCGATGACCGGGTCGGACGTCGTAGCCCATGTCGCGCACGCGGCCGCTGAAGATGCTCACGTACGTCGCGCCGGCGAGCGCCGACAGGTACGCCTGGTTCATCGCCATCAGGCAGGTCACGTTCGTCTTGATCCCGCGCTTGACGAGCTGGTGCAAGACGCGCAGGCCAATCTCGCTGAAGGGCACCTTGATGGTGATCCGCGCGGGGTCCCACGCGTGGTACTGCAGCGACTCTTCGCAGCATCTCGCTCTCGGTCTCGGTCGTCAGCTCGACCGAGACGTCGCCCGTGCTCACGGCGAGCGACCTCGCGGATGCGCTCGCCGAGGTCGGCGTCGGGCGCTTCCTTCGCGATGATGAGCGGGTTCGTCGTCACGCCGGAGAGGACGCCCCAGGCGAACAGGTCCTTGATTTCCTTCGGGTCCGAGCTGTCGACGAAAAGCGCCATGTCTTGGACTCCTCCACAGCAAATTCTCCCGAAAACTAGCACGCGCGGGTCACGCGTGACGGACGATCGCGCGAGCGAGGTCCGCGAGCGTGGCGCCGTGGGCGTCGGGGGTCAGCCCTTCTGGGCCGCCTCGCAGCGGGCACAGCTCGCAGCGGCTGGCCGCGAACACGAGCCCTGTCTTCACGCCGGCCGCCTTGCCCGCGGTCACGTCGCCTTCGCTGTCGCCGATCATCCACGAGCGTGGCCGGTCGGCGCCGAGCTTCTCGAGGAGGGAGTTGAGCATGCCCGGCTTCGGCTTGCGGCAGTCGCACGCGCCGCACGAGCGAAGCATCGCCCCCGGGGCCGCCTTCCGGGTGGTGCATGCACACCTCGACGGCGGCGATGCGCACGCCCTCCCGGGCGAGCATCGCGACAGCGCGTCGTTGGTTCGGCGCCACGGCGTCGGCCGAGAACTGCCCCTTCGCCGGCGCAGGCTGGTTCGTCGCGATGCGCGAGCAGGAAGCCGGCGTCTCCGAGGGCGCGCATCCCCTCGACGGCGCCGGGCAGAAGGCGAAGCTGATCGGGGTGAAACGCGACGCCGGATGGCGCCCGTCTCCTCGTCGCGCACGACGTCGATGATCGTTCCGTCGCGATCGAGGATCGCGACTCGCGATCACTTCACGCTCTCCCACTTCGTCGCCTTGCTGCTGGAGCTTCGGGTGGCTGACGAGCAGGTGCCACACGACGGCGCGAACCCCTCGGTGTGCGGAGTGATCCGATCGGCGGAGACCGTGGGGATGACGACGCACGCGTCGGCGACCTGCTTTCGTGTAACCGCCGTCGCGCCCGACGATGCCGAACACCTTGGCGCCGACTTCGCGCGCGAGCTCGAGCGACCGCACGAGGTTCACGCTGACGTTCTTCTCGCGGTTGCCGCCGCCGACGCTGAAGACGAGGACGCCGTCGCCCGCGCGCAAGCCGAGAGCCGCGGAGCCACTCGGAGAAGCAGGTGTCCCAGCCCTCGTCGTTCACCCGCGCCGTGAGCTCGCTCACGTTGTCGGTCGGGGCGTACGCCTCGAAGCCGCACAGCTTGCGGAAGTCGTTCACCGCGTGGCCGGCGTGCCCCGCGCTGCCCCCGACGCCGAGGATGAAGAGGCGGCCGCCTCCGGCCCGCACCGCCGCGAGACCCTCGGCCAGGGCTTCGATGGCGGCGGCGTCCAGCTTGCGAGCGAGCTCGATGGCTCTCTCCAGGTACTTTTGCGTGAACGATTGCATGGGGCCCTTGGATGTCACGATCGGTGAAAGTTGGCCATGATGCGCGCGCCGTCGAAGTCGAATCGGAAGCGCATGGGGCGGAGGCCGCGTGCCGCGAGGGTCTCCTGCACGCGCCGCCGGTCGGCCGCGCGGACGTAGAACATGAAGAAGCCGCCGCCGCCCGCGCCCATCAGCTTGCCGCCGATGGCGCCTGCCTTGCGCGCCGCGTCGTAGTGCTCGTCGATGGCCGCCGTCGGCCATGTTGGACGCGAGCTTGCGCTTGTTCGTCCAGTGCTCGTGCAGCATCTCGCCGTAGGTGTCGGTCTTGCCCTGCGTGAGGATGCGCTTCGTCTCGTAGCCGAGCGCCTTGATGCGGTGCATCCGCTCGACGGCGTGCGTCCTTGTTCGCGGTGATGGTCTTGGCCTGCTCGCTGAGCACCGTCGACGGCCGCGCGCTCGACGCCCGAGTAGTAGATGACGAGGTTCGACTCGAGCTCGTCGATCACGTCCGTCGCGCAGGGGGAGGCGCTCGACGTCCACGGAGCCGTCGGGGTGGAACGTCATCGCGCTGATGCCGCCGTAGGCCGCGATGTACTGGTCCTGCTTGCCGATCGGCTCCTTCAGGATCGTCGATCTCGAGCTGGCAGGCCTCGCGCGCGAGCTGCTCGACCGGGACGAACTCGCGCTTGTAGGCGTGCAGGCCGTTGAGCAGCGCGACCGTGAAGGTGCTCGACGAGCCGAGGCCCGTGTTGGCCGGAACGTCGGCGAGGCTGTGGAGCTCGATCCCGCGCTCGATGCCCGACATCCGCAGGGCTTCGCGGAAGATGCGATGCTTGAGCTGGTCGACGGAGTCGACGATCTCGCTCTCCGAGTACGCGAGGCGGATGGTGTCTTGGAAGCGGCGTGCGACGCAGACGAAGACGAACTTGTCGACCGCAGCGGCGACGACGAATCCGCCGTGCTCGCGCGAGTAGCTGGGCAGGTCGGTCCCTCCCCCGCCGAGGGAGAAGCGCACGGGGGCGCGCGAAACGATCATGGAGAGACTCTGGTTCTCAGGTGACGCGTCTCAGGTGACCATCGAGCTCTGCCAGCCCCTCCGGCGAGCCGATCTCGAAGAACCTTGCACGGGCCACGCAGGCCCGCAAGCGCTTCCGCGTCGCGAGGTCGCGCTGGAGGGCGTCGAGGCCGACGGGACGCTCGCTCTCGGCATCGATCCCGGCGATGACGCGTCGCGCGCAGGGCGGTTGCTCCGTAGTCGATGTGATCGAACGCCGGGTCGGAGAGGCCGCCGCCCTTCTCGTAGCGAAGCACCCATGTGCCGTCGGACTTCACGTTCGAGACGTCCCACTTCCCGTCGTTCTTGAAGATCGCCATCACGCCGTCGCAGTCGTCGTGGCTTTCGAGGATGCGCAGCGGATCGCCGTAGTCGAACGGCAGGTAGCTGTCTCCGTACGTCACGAGGAACTCGTCGGCCAGGAGAGGCAGCGCCGCTCGCAGCGCCCCGGCGGTGCCGAGCAGGGTCGGCCCCTCCTCCGCCCACGCGACCTTGACGCCCGACGCCGAGCCGTCGCCGACGTGGGCTCGAATCTGCTCGCCGAGATGGGCGACGCACATCACGACCTCGTCGAAGCCGCACTCGGCGAGACGCTCGAGCTGCCAGTCGACGAACGGCCGGCCGGCAACCTCGAGCATCGACTTCGGCACCGTCAGCGTGCGCGGGCGCATTCGCGTCGCGAGACCACCCGCCAGGACCACCGCTTGCACACCGCGCTCCTACCACGCCGGGTCGCGCATCGGGCGCCGGTTCCGCCCTGCCTTGACACCCCGATGCGTGGCGGCTAGGTGGGCTGCCTTCGCGTCCCGGGCCATTAGCTCAATTGGTAGAGCAGCGGACTCTTAATCCGTTGGCTGACAGTTCAAGTCTGTCATGGCCCACCGATTGACTTGGACAACCTGGCTTGGACAACTTGACCCGGACAGCATGACCCGGACAACGCGGGAACACGTGTCTTCACCTGGGCTCGGGCGATTGACACGCCGCGCCGTTTCGCGTCACATGAACCGTCCTTGCGTCCCCTGAGCCCTTACAAAGCGACGCGCCGCGCACGCATCGGCGTCTTCCCTCTCTGTCTCGGTGCCATCTTCGTCGCGGGGTCGGCCTATGCCCAGACTCCGTCCCCCGAGGACATGGCGGCTGCCCGGAGCCTCGGCACGTCGGGCGTCCAGCTGGCCGACAAGGGCGACTGCGTCACGGCCATCCCCAAGCTGGACGCGGCGGAGAAGCTCTTCCACGCGCCGACGACGCTCGAACGCCTCGGTGAGTGCGAGATCAAGGTCGGGCATCTCGTGGCCGGGACCGAGCATCTCAATCGCGTCGTCCGCGAGCCCCTTCCACCGAACGCGCCGCCCGCGTTCCTCGCGGCGCGTCAGCGCGCGCAGGGAGCCCTCGGGCCGGCCCTGCCACGCATCGGCAAGCTGCACATTCACGTCGACGGAGTGGCGGTCGACAAGGTGACCGTCACGGTGGACGGTGAGGCCGTCCCGTCGGTGCTCTTCGACTCCGACCGGCCGACCGACCCGGGTCCGCATGAAGTGAAGGGCGTCGCGCCCGGCTACCTGACGGCGACGTCGAGTGTGTCGTTGCAGGATGGCGCCTCAGCTTCGGTCTCGCTGAAGCTCGATCCCGATCCGAACGCCGTGGCCCCTCCCGCGCCTGCCGGCGTCACGGCGGCGGGTGGCGCCGCCGCCCCCGCGCCGCCCGCGTCGGGTCCCGGTGCGGCACCCGGTTCGGCGCCCGGCGGAGGTGGCAAGGTGCTCGCGATCACATCCCTCGTCGTCGGAGGGGTCGGCGTGGTCGCCGGGTCCATCTTCGGGGTCATGGCCCTCAGCACGAAGTCGTCGCTCGACAGCGCGTGCGGCTCCACCAAGATGACGTGCCCGAGCTCGTCGCAGTCGAACATCAATTCGCTGGGAACGAACGCCACCATCTCCACGATTGGATTCGGCGTCGGCGTCGTGGGTGTGGCGCTCGGCGTGGTCCTCCTCGCCGTGTCCCACGGGAGCGAGGGCGGAGCCGCGTCGACCGGTGTGCGCCCCTGGCTCGGCATCGGGTCGGCGGGACTGGAAGGGCGGTTCGAATGAGCGGCTTTCTCGGGCGTGGCTCCGTCGCTGCAGCCCTCTTCGCCCTCGCGTGCGGCGCCGCAGCGGGATGCAACCTGGTCGTCGGGGTCGGCGACTACGCGGTCGGCGATTCCGGTGCCAGTGGCCAGATGTCGCCTCCGGAAGGAGGCACCGGCGGCTCGGATGGCACCACGGCCGACGATGTGGGCACCGGATTGATGGACTCGGGAGGCGACGGCGGGGGGACGCACATCGGCAAGTCGGACGCCGGTGGTCGCCTTGGAGACCCGTGCAACGGCAACGGGCAGTGCAGCGTGGGCACCTGCGACACCTGGTGTACGCAGCCGTGCACGACGAACGCGGTGTGCGGGATGAACAGCGCAGGGGGTGCCAACTACTGCGTACAGAACGCGAACGACGAGTTCGTCTGCGTTCCGGGCTGCATGATGGACTCCGACTGCCAGGCGTACGCCGGCGCGACGTGCCAGCCCATCTCGGGCGTCGCCGAGTCGGTCTGCACGGCGTCGACCACGAACGTCGACGGCGGCTCGAGCGGGATCAACGTCGGCGACCCGTGCACCGGGAGTGGGTCGTGCGGGCAGGGCGCGGACACGTGCAACGGCTCGTGGTGCGTCCAGACGTGCAAGTCGGAAGACGACACCTCCTGCGGGTACAACAGCCTGGGCGTGTCCAACTACTGCGTCGAGAACGGGGAGAACGTTTTCATCTGTTTCCCTGGGTGCTCGACGAACGCGGACTGCTCGCCCATCCTCGGAACGACGTGCCAGCCCACGATCGATAACGCGTCGGAGTTGATCTGCGCCGGGACGAACGGAGACATCGGCGACCCCTGCAGCAGCGCGACGCCTGCGGTGTGGAGCGCCTGCACCGAAGGGACTTGCGAGGTCGGCTGGTGCGACACGACGTGCACGTCGGCCACCGACACCAGCTGCGGAAGCAATTCGGCCGGTATGCAGAACTACTGCGTCGAGAACTCGAAGAACGCGTTCTCGTGCTTCCCCGGATGCGCGTCGGACGACGACTGCGCTCCGTACACGAACACCTTCTGTCAGCCCATCAACGGAGGGGCGGCGTTCGTGTGCGCCAACTCCGGCGGCCAGCTGGGCGACGCATGCAGCACGAATGCCCAGTGCACCGCGGCTGGCTCCACGTGCGCAGGGAGCTGGTGCACCCAGCCGTGCAAGTCCTCCAGCGATACGTCGTGCGGGATCGACACCGAGGGCAACACCAACTACTGCGTCCAGGACAGCACGACGCTCGACTACGTGTGCTTCCCAGGCTGCAGCACGGACGCGGACTGCACGCCGTACGAAGGATCCGACTGCGAGTCTAGCGGCGTAGGCTCGCAGATGGTCTGCTCGTTCTAGCCGGGGGAGCCTTCCGCGATACCGGCCGAGAGCGCGGGCGCGCTCAATAGCCGAGGTCGACTGTGTTCGCGGGCGCGGGACCGGGGGCGCCGGTGTGGGGCGTGGGCGGGGTCGCCACGTGCGTGCCGCCGACCGCGTGCGAGGGCTGGGGCGGGGTGGCGGGCAGCCTTTCGGCGTGCGTCGGGGCCGTCGTCGCGGCTGTCCCTGCAGCGCCGGCGGTCGACGACGCCTCGAGCGCCGGCAGGCAATCGACCGCGACCGTTGCCGTTGCCGTTGCCGTCACGACGGGCGATTGCGTGGTCGTGCCGGCCGTCCCGGAAGCCGCGGGATGCGCCGGGCCGCCCGACGTCCTTCCAAACGCGACGATCGCCGCGACGATCGCGCCGCCGACCAGCAGCGAGACGATGGCCACCGCGATGCCCAGCTGCCGGTTGCCTCCGGCCGGAACCACGACCTCGCCGGTCCGGCTGATCCCGGACGACGTGCCTGTCGAGGCGAACACGTGGGAGTTGCCCGACGGGCTGCCCGGAAGGCCGCGGCCTTGCACGTCGGCGAGGGACGGCCCTCGCGCCAGCATGGTCGACCCCGCGGCGGCCCGGAGCCCGTCGGCGAACTCTTGCGCCGACGCGTACCTGTCTTGAGGTTCCCGGGCGCAGGCCCGGGCGAACCATGCCTCCATGGTGGGCGGCAACCACGGGGCGCCCGCGCAGAGCTGCGGCAAAGGGGCCGTGCAGATCTGGAGCAAGAGATCGCCGAACGACTCGCTCGAGAACGCGAGGTTCCCCGTGAACATCGTGTAGGCGACGAGGCCCAGCGAATAGAGGTCCGTCCGCTGGTCGATCGTCTTCAGGCCGCGCGCCTGCTCGGGGCTCATGTAGAGCGGCGTCCCGAGGACCGCGCCGGTACGCGTCGCGCCCTGGGAGCCCTGTTCGTTGGGGCTCGAGCCCATCTTCGCGACGCCGAAGTCGAGGATCTTCACGAGGTAGGAGTCGTCGTCGTTCGACTGGGCGAGGAAGATGTTGTCCGGCTTGATATCGCGGTGAATGATGCCCGCCGCATGTGCGCGGCCGAGCGCCTTGCTGCACTGCGTGAGGATCTCGACGGCCTCGCCCAGGGGCACCGGCCCGCCGCGGTGCACCCGGCTCTGGAGCGACTCCCCGTGCAGGAGCTCCATCGCGATGTACGGGGTCTCGTCTGCGAGGGTGCCGGTGTCGAAGACCTGCACGACGTGGCGAGACTTGAGGGCGGCGGCGGCCTTGGCTTCCGAATCGAAGCGCCGCAGCGCCTCGGCCGAACGCACGAATTCCCTCGAAATGAACTTGATGGCCACCGCCTGGTTCAGGCCGAGGTGGGTCGCCGACCACACCGCTCCCATGCCCCCCTCGCCGATGAGAGCGTCGAGCCTGTACTTCCCACCGACCATCGCCCCCGGCGTGACCAGCGCGGACGCCGTGCTGTCGCTCATGCGTGTGTGAGACTCTCCTTCATCTTCCAGGGGACCGATCGCCGGTCGACTTGTCAAGCGTGACGCGTGTTTCGGCCAGGCTTCGCGGGAGGATGCCTACGGGCGCCGCCTCCAGCGAGCCATCCCGTCCACGAAGGCCGGCATCGCGACGATGGCCGCCGACAGGCACGCGACCTCTCCCATCACGGCGAGCAGGCCGAAGAGAAACAGCGCGCGATTCTCCGCGAGGAGGAGCGACGAGTACCCGATGATCGTCGTCAACGAGCAGAGGGCCACGGCGCCGCCCGTCGTGCGAACGGCGTCGGCCATCGACCGCCGGCCGTCGTGCTCCCACCGGCTTGCTACGTTGACGGCGTAGTCGACGCCGATCCCGAAGGTTATGGGGTACGCGATGAAGTTTGCGAAGTTGATCTTCACTCGCAGAACCATCATCGCTCCGCCGAGCCAGAGGACGCCGACGAGGAGCGAGGCAGTCACGAGCCCCGCCGACCAGCTCGTCCGCAGCAGCAGCAGAACGACGAGCACCACCCCGCCGAACGCGATGGCGCTCGTCCGCGGTCCGTCCCGTCGGACCGACTCGAGGATGTCGTTCGACAGGAGGTGGGAACCGGCGACGCGCGCGCGCGCCTGCCCGGCCGAGGTCGTGATGGCCGCAGCCGCACGCAGCGTCGTGGCGAAGAGGGCGAGCTGTGGCCCCTCCCAGAGCGCACGGCCCGGCCTCGGAAAGACGAGGACCTCGCGACCGACGGTGCCGTCGCGCTCGCGGAGCCCCGTCGTGAAGGCCTCGGGGATTTCCGCGAGCGTGATCTTGGAGAGAGGGATCTTGCCGAGCAAGCGATCTACCGTCTTCCGCTGTCCGTCCGTGAGGGACGCGCGGATGCGAGGCGTCAGGTCGTCGGCGATCCGATCGGCGAGCGCAATCTTCGCCTCCTGGTCGCCGGGGAACACGTCGTCGAGCGTCCGGATGCTCGCGACCATCTCGTCGAGCGGAGGTTTCTTTGCGCCCGCCTGCAGCGCGCGGCCTATCGCTCGGGCCTGGTCGACGTCATTGGCGAGGACCACCGCGGGCGTCACGTACGTCCCGAGCAGTGCGTCCATCTTGGGGCCCCAGTATCCCGCTCCGTTTCTCCAGGTGTCGGCCCTGCGCAGTTTCGCGAAGTCGGTCTCGATCTGGTCCGGGCCGAAACGATGCACCTCCCAGGCTGCCCCCAGCGTGAGAGCGGAGACGGCCAGCACGATGGCGAGCCTGTGCGCCGACGTGAGGCGTACGAACGCGGTGATGAGGACGTGACGCTTGGGCGGAAGGGGCCTCCGGTCGACCCACGCGGCGAGCGGGGGAACGAGGACGAACGCCATGAGCCACGACGTCACCATCCCGATGCCACCGATGATCCCGAACTGACGAAACCCCCGGAACTGCGTGAACCCCAAGGAGGCGTACGACACCGCGGCGGCGAGCGCCGCCGAGAGCGTCCCGGTCCGGGCGCCCCACACGCTCCACGCGAGGGCGTCGCGCACGCCCGATCCGCGCCGCCTCTCCTCGACGTAGCGCGCGAAGAGAATGATGCCGAAGTTTATGCCGTTGCCGACGATGATCGAGCCGAGAAACGCCGTGTTCGAGTTGAGCTCCGTGACTCCGAACGGGGGCAGCGACGCGATCGCGAACGCGTAAACCGTGGCCAGCAGGAGGGGCGGCAAGACGATGAAGATGCTGCGCCACAACCCGTAGAAGAAGACGATGGCAGAGACGACGAGCACCACGACGACCACGCTCGAGATCGACAGGTCCGTGAGGAGCGCGCTGGTCTCCTCGACGTTGATCGCGATGTCGCCGGCGAAGCCGACCCGAAGACCTGGCGCGTACGAATCCGGGCGCAGCGCGGCGAGGTCGGCCTTGACCCTCTTGAGCAGCGCCGCCCCGCGGCCGCGGCCCGTGTCGAACGCGCCCGCTTCGATGAGGAGGAGTGACGTGTGCAATTTCTTGCTGGAGTAGCGGCTCCCGTCGAGGTGCCCCGCGCCGCTCCGGCGCTCGTCGTACTTCTTCTCGAGATCGTCGAACGTGAGCGGCGGCGGTGGTTCGTCCTCGTCGAGGAGGGAGCCCGTCGCCTTCGCCGCTTCCCAGTCTCGTCGCGCCTCGACCCGGGCGAGGATCGTCTCGAGGTCTGCCCGGTCCATGTAAAGAGGCGCGTTGTCCTCGATGAACCGGCGCTCCGCTGTCTGATCGGTCCGCACGGACTTCACGAGATCGGGCGGGTACGCCCGCACGCGGGCGACGAGGTCGTCGAGCAGCATCTCGGCGGCGGGCAGGTTGCGTTCGTTGCCCGTATCGACGACGACCCCCAGGTACTGCAGCCCAGCCATCCGCCCGCGAAGCTCGTCGAGGGCGATCACGCTGGGGGCGCTGCGCGGCAGTAGCTGTTCGAGCTCGCTCCGCAAGTGCACGTAGAGATCGGCCGTGCGCCAGACCGCAGGAATCGCGAGAACGAGCGCGACCGCCCAGAGCCACGCGCCCCACCGGAGCGTCCAGTCGACGTAGGCGAACGACCTCGGTCCCGGCGCGTTTCCGTCGGAGCTCACGGCAGAAGTCGCGCCTTTCAACCTACCGAAATACGAAGTGTCGGTGCATCGGGAAGTTCCAGAGCACGCCGACGGCGAACGCCACGAACGCGCGCGCGAGAACGTACCGCACATGCGCGAGGTCGTGCACGAGGTGTTCACCGAAGGCGTTCCACCCGGCGCTGGCCGCGGAGACGAGGGCGTAGCGCAGAGCCTGCCCCGTGGCGTTCTGCGAGCGGCGTCGGAAGACCCACGTGCGACCGAGGGTGAAGTTCGTCACCGCGCCGAGCGCCGACCCGATGGCGGCGGCGCCGACCGGCGGCACTCCGAGCCCATCGACGCAAAGGATCATCGCGCCGAAGTCGACGCCCGTGCCCACGAGGGCGCTGAGCTGGTGCCGGCCGAGCGCGCGAAGGGTGGGCGGCAGACGCCAGGCGAACGAGAGAGCGCCGTCGCCCGGCGATTCCACCGGCGCGGGCTCAGTCATAGTACTCGGTGCCCAGGTGCGAGATGATCTCCTCGCCCATCATCCAGCGGAGCGTATTTTTGAGCTTCATCAGCTGGATGAAGAGGTCGTGCTCCGGGTAGAGGCCCCGCGCAGTCATCGGGCTCTTGAAGTAGAAGCTCAGCCACTCCTGAGTACCGTGGAAGCCGGCCCGTTGGGCGAGATCGAGAAAGAGCGCAAGGTCGAGCACCACCGGGGCGGCGAGAATCGAGTCCCTGCAGAGGAAGTTGACCTTGATCTGCATCGGGTACCCGAGCCAACCGAAGAGATCGATGTTGTCCCAGCCTTCCTTGGAATCACCGCGTGGGGGGTAGTAGTCGATGCGGACCTTGTGGACGAGATCCCCGTAGAGCTCCTTGTAGAGGTCGGGCTGGAGGATGTGCTCGAGGACTCCCAGCTTCGAGACCTCCTTGGCCCGGAAGCTGTCGGGATCGTCGAGCACTTCCCCGTCGCGGTTCCCGAGGATGTTCGTGCTGTACCAGCCGTGAAGACCGAGCATCCGCGCCTTGAAGCCCGGCGCGAGGATGGTCTTCATGAGCGTTTGCCCGGTCTTGAAGTCCTTCCCGGCGAGGGGCACGGCGAATTCGCGCGCGAGGTCCCACGCGGCAGGGAAGTCGACGCACAGGTTGGGCGCCCCGTTGCCGAAGGGGACGCGCTCCTTGATGCACGCCCACGCGTAGATCTGGGCGTTCGAGATCATGGGATCGTCCGCGCGCAGGCCGTCCTCGAACGCGGCGATGCTCTCGTGAACCGCGGCGGGCTCGATGAAGGCCTCCGTCGATCCGCACCACACGGCGACCAGCCGGTCGCACCCGCGGTCTCTCTTGAACGAGACGATGTCCTCGCGAACCTGCTCGACCATGTCGGCCTTGGAACCGGCGCTCTTCGTGTGCGTCCCGTGCAGGCGCTTGACGTAGCCGGGATAGAAAACGCCCTTCATCGGGTGGATGGTCTGCAGCTCGTCTTTGACCGCGGCGAGGTGCTGGGCGTCGAGAACCTTCGCGTGCTCGGCCGCCTCGTACGCGTCTTCGGGGAAGATGTCCCACCCGCCGAACTCGATCTGCCCGAGCCCCGCCAGAGGGACGAACTCACTGAGCTTCGGGACACGCCTCTGCGTGCGCCGTCCGAGGCGGATCGTGCCCATCTGGGTGAGCGATCCCACGGGAAGGGCCTTCCCTGTGCGGGCCAACAGAACGCCCGCGATCGTCGTCGTCGCCACGGCGCCCATTCCCGGGAGCAGCACGCCCAGCTTCCCCTCGGCAGGGCGGATGGTGGTCGGTTGCTTCATTCGGCAGTGCCCCGGCGTTGCATTCCAACCTGTCCTTGCACGTTGCGCACCGCGTGGCCCTACGGTGCACTTCCGGCCTTGATGGGCCGTGCCGGGTCGTTGCCCCACTCGTTCCACGAGCCGTCGTACACGGCGACGTCCTCTCTTCCGAGCATGCGCAGCGCGTTGAGCGGCACGGTGCACGTGACGCCGCCGTTGCAGTAGACGATGACCTCGCGCGGCAGCCTTTCGACCTCGACGCCCGCATCCCGAAAGACGCGCGTTCAGATCGCCCTGTGGCAAAAACTTCCCGGTCTGTGCGTCCACGAGCTTGGCGTAGGGGACGTTGTGGGCGCCCGGGATGTGGCCGGATCGTCGTGCCGCGCTCGACTCACCCGCGTACTGCGCGACCGGCCGGGCGTCGATGAGCATCACGTCCGCACGGCCGATCGCACCCATCACCTCATCCGCCGTGCGTCGGAGCGACGGGCGGGGACGGGACGTGAAACGAGCGCCCGGCGCGGGAGCTGGGGCTTCCTTCGTCGCCCTTCGGTCCTCGGCGACCCAGCGTGACCATCCGCCGTCGAGAACACGCACGGCGTCGTGGCCGTAGTAGCGGAGAGCCCAAGCCAGGCGACCGGCAAAGGCATGGTCGTAGTCGTCGTAGGCGACGACGAGGGAGTCGTCCGCCGATACCGAGCTCGCCCATCTTTGCCGCGAACGCGGGCCCCAGGGCGACCTGTACGGGCACCGGGTCCTTCAGGTCCACGATGTCGCGCGTCCAGTCGACGAACACGGCGCCCGGCACATGTCCCTTCTCGTAGTCCTCGCGCTTCGGCACGTAGCGAGGATTGTTGCCCGGCGGTCGCACCAGGCCGCGGATGTCCACGACGCGGACGCCGGGAGCGCCGAGGTGGTCCTCCAGCCAGGCAGTCGAGACGACCACCGCGTCTTCGAGCGCAGCGCGCTCCACCGTCATGACGCGTGCTTTTCGATCATCGCCGAGAGCCGGGGGACGGCGGCCTCGACGTTCTTCTTCGCGCTGCCGCGGAGCTTCTCGTAGGTGCCCTTGACCATGCCGCTCTTCGAGCGTCTCGCCTTCTCGTCGGTGATCCCGAGGAGCGCGTCGGCGACGCGCGTCGCGTTGGCGGGAAAGAAATCCCGCACGCTCTGACCCTTCGTGCCGGCCTCCTGGTAGAGGGGATCGAGGGCCTGCGCGAACTCGGGCAGAAGGTCCACCACGACCTGCCTGACGAAGCCAGGCTTGATGCCCTGTACGGTCCTGTAACCCGCCTTGATGGCAAGCCCAGTCAGTCCCCCCTTGTCTGCCTACCTCCGCGTCGATGAGCGAGATGCAGTCGTCGATGACCGCACCTCTTTTCGAGTCCGAGGTGAGCGCTTCGGTGAGGGTCGGCATCGCTCGATAGTTCCTTTCGGTCTCCGCGACTTAGCACAGCCAGCGCACACCCGAGGTTGTGGTCGGTTGACACCATGCGTCAGAGGGTCGAAAGACCAATCGTCCGGGCGACAAACTGCGGTTTCGCGGGCCCTGCCTGCTAGGCTTTTCAGCCCCATGGCAAGGCGCGGCGCGTGGCTGACCGGCGGGCTCCTTGCCGTCGGGGTGGGCCTGATGTGGGCCGAACGCGCCGGCCCGCCGAACGAGCGCCCCCCCCGGCTGGACCTCCGCACGTAACCGAGGCCGTCCCCGTCCCTGACACGGCCCAGCCGGACGCCGCCGACGATGGGCGATCGCACGAGTTCCGGCTCCCCAGCGGGCGAGCGCCGACGCTGTCCTGCGAAGCCGCGCGCGCCATCGTCGCCGAGGCACGAGGCCAGCTGGCCCACGAGCCGGACCCCGTGGACCCGAGGGCCCTCGCGGAAGCCGCCGCCGACTGGCTCGATCCCTATGGTCTCTGGAGCGTGGCTCCCGATACGCCGGTGGCTGCCGCCTTCGCCCGCCGAGCTTCCGCAGCTTCTTGCCGACCTCGAGGGCCGAGGCTCGCGCGATTGCGCCTCCGCGCGTGCTCTCGGCGGCGACCTTCTCGCGTGGGTCGGCGAGCTTCGCAGGGTCTTCGACGAGGCGCGCGCCGCGCCCCCGCTCCCCGGAGACGACGGCATCGCGGCGGTCTTCGAGGGGGCTCTCGTCACGCGTCCCGCGAGGGTGCTGGCGCAGACGCTCGGCCGTCGCATCGCTTCGATCGACCGCGACCTCGGTTCGGCGGCCGACCCCTACGTCGCCGAGGCGCGGGCTCGCTATTTCCCTACGCTCGACGCCGACGGCTGGGCGCAAGTCGTCCTGGCGGCTGCCGTCCGAGCGTACGTGCCGGTGATGGACCCTCACGGGGCGTGGGCACCGCTCGACGAAGAGTCGAGCGTCTACGAAGTGGACCTCGAGGCGCATCCGCCCTCCCGCTTGTGGGACAAGGCCGAGCGCACGGCGCTCGGCGTTCGTATCGATGCGGGCGCCGCTCCGCCGCTTGCCGACGGCGACGTCCTTCTGTCGCTCGCAGGGGTCGCGACCGGGGGCCTCAGCTACGAGCAAACCGAGCAGCTCGGATTTGCCGCGGCCGATGCCCGGCCGCCCGCGCAGGCAGTCGTCCTTCGCGCAGGCGACAAGATACCCATCACGACGACGCTCGACGGAGCCGCGCTCGAGGCGAAGGCGTCGGGCACCACGACGGATGACGACGCGGACCTCCCGATCGACCGAGTCGAATACGGCGACGGCGACGTCATCGTGGTCGCCATCCACGACGTCCGCGACGACCTCGGCGACCAGCTGACGCGCGCGATCCTTCGCGAACGCGAAGGCAAGGCGCGCGCTGCCCTGGGCGTCGTGCTCGACCTCCGGGGCAACGGCGGCGGTTCGACCGACGGGGCCATCGACGCGCTCGGCCTCTTCATCCCGGGAGCCGCCCTCTTCCCGATGAAGCGCCGCGACGGGTCGCTCGAGACCGATCGTGCACCCGAGCCACCGGGCGTCGATCGCTGGAGTGGCCCGGTGGGTGCGCTCGTCGATGGCGAGACCGCGAGCGCGGCGGAGATGATCGCGGGCGCGCTCGGCGCCTACCACCGGGGACCCATCGTCGGTGCGCCGACGTTCGGCAAGGGGTGCGCGCAGGAGTACATCGACGACGACGTCCATGCGGGCGTCCTCCGTCTGACGACCCTCGTCTACGCCTTGCCGGATGGGGCGGCGGTCCAGCGCGTGGGCCTCACGCCGACGATCCGCTTCCCCTTCGAGACCGCCGATGCCACTGATCGAGAGGCGGCCCTTCCGCACGCTCCGCCGACGTGGCGCGGACCCGACGTGCGCGATCGCGCCGTCCTCGCGCACGCCGAGGACGGGACCTGGACCGTTTCGTGGCCGCCGCACCGAGGCAACGTCGGTCCGTGCAAGGACGCCGACCTCTGCAGAGCGTTACGCGTCCTCGGCTCGAGCCCCGCTACCGGCCTGCCCACCTACGGCCCCGCCACCGCCCGGCGGAAGGCACCGGGCAAGGGGCGGTGACGGAAGGTCCAGCGGCGACGCAACGCTCCCGTCGAGCCGCCTCGTCCCGAGTTCGACCCGGACCGCCCGATGCGGGACCTCGGCGTCGCCGAAGACCACCTCGACCACCTCCGCAATCTTCACCCCGCCCGAGCCGCGCACGTCGACCTCGACGGCGAGAGTCACGAGGTCACCACCTATCCCGGCGCGATCGAGGAGCGACGCGTCCCTAGCCACGTCGAGGGCACGGAGGAACTCACGGACGTCGATCCTCTTGCCAATCCCGTCGATACGGCGGACGACCGGGAGCTCGCGCGCCGCCAGGGCCTCTTCGACGCGCTCGCGCAGCCGCGCGTCGCCGCCAAGCGCGTCGATGGCCGTGCGCGGGATGCCGACCGCGTACCGTGCGACGTTCACCAGGCGCGTGACCGCCGCGTCACCGGACCCCAGCCGGACCCCGCCGACGAACCGAAGCCCGGGCTGGGCCCCCGCGGAGAGGGACTCGAGGATGGCGGCCGCGTCGACGTCCGCGACGATCTTCACGTCCACCGACCTCGCAGAGGCTCGCCACGCCGAGCGACAGGGCCGGACCGAACGTCATGTCCGGCTTCGGGTGGAAGCCCTGCGAGTAGTAGAGCGGCAGCTCGAGGCGCCGGAACGCGCGCGGCAGGGCGCGGACGACGTCGAGGTGCGAGAGGAACGCCGCTGCGCCGAGCTTCTCGTAGACGAAGCGGTAGCGGCGAGGGTCGCCTTGCGACGTGCGGACCGGCGGGCGCTTGGCGACGGCGTGCGGCGTGGCAGTCGGCGCGGGGGCCGGCTTTCGGGGCTCGTCGGCGCCGAGCTTGCGAAGGTAAACGAGGCGCTGCTCGCGCATCGCCGAGAGGTCGCACGCGACGCCGCAGTCGTAGCAGACGAGTTTGCGCGAGTCGGCGTTGGCGTCGTCGAGGTTCGTCGCGTGGACGAACGCGCCGGCGACCTTGCCGCACGGCAACGAGAGCCGGTTCTTGAGCGCCTTCCGGTACTCGCGCAGCGAGAAACCCCTCTTCCAGCCCCACGTCGATGTGGTCCCACGGAAGGCGCGCGGTCACGGGGATGGTGCCGAGGTACTTTGCCGGGTCGACGCCCTCCGTGCGGAACGCGTCCTCCCAGAGTGCCATCCTCTTCTGGTCCTCCCACGAGTCGAAGCGCGCGCCGGCGCTGTACGCCCGCTCGAGCACGGCCGCGAGCGAGCGGTCGCCGCGCGCGAAGACCGCCTCGAGCCACGACGTGTCGCCGTCGTGCATCCGCAGGTCCACGTGCGCGGTTCGCGCCTCTTGCTTCGAGCCACTTCTGCTTCTCGCGCACCTCGTCCGGCGCGTCCATCGCGCACCACTGGAACGGCGTGTGCGGCTTGGGCACGTGCGTCGAGACGCTGACGGTCACCTTCGGGGCCCCGCCCGCGCCGAGCTCCTTCTTCACGCGCTTCCCGATGGCGCGCGCGCGCCCGCCGACCCTCGGGATCTCGCGGACGTCCGCCTCGTCCTCCGTCGGCAGGCCAATCATGAAGTAGAGCTTCATCGACTGCCAGCCGCGCGAGAAGACGCGCTCGGCCGTCTCGAGGAGCTGCTCTTCGGTGACGTTCTTGTTGATGACGTCGCGCATCCGCTGGCGTGCCGGCCTCGGGCGCGAACGTCACGCCGCGTGGCGCGCACGCGCGCGATGTCGTCGAGGACGTTCTCCTCGAGGCCGTACGCGCGCAAGCTCGACACGCCGAGCGACACCCGCTGGGGCGCGAGCGCGTCGGCCACCTTCTTCACGAGCGGCGCGATGCACGAGTAGTCGGCCGTCGACAGCGACGTGAGGCTCGCCTCGTCGTACCCGCTCTTTTTCACGGCGCTGACGACGGCGTCCGACGATCTGCTCCGGGTCGCGCTCGCGCACCGGGCGGTAGATCATCCCCGCCTGGCAGAAGCGGCAGCCCTCGGTGCAGCCGCGCGCGATCTCGATCGACATGCGGTCGAAGATGGCCTCGGGGCCGCCGATCGGGGCCGTCGTCCGGGAACGGGAACTGGTTGAGGTCGTCGACGAGCGTGCGCACGACGGGCATCGGCGCGCCATCGGTCGAGCGGGCGATCCACGACCGTGAAGCCCGTGTCCGCTTCGACGCGCGTCGCGTAGAGCGACGGCACGTACACGCCCGTCAGCCGCGCGAGCGCGCGCAGGCGCTCGGCGCGCGGGACGCCCGCCCTCTTCGCGCGCGTCCACGCGAGCGCGACCTCGGTCGCGCGCTCCTCGCCGTCGCCGATGACGATCGCGTCGACGAACGGCGCGAGCGGCTCGGGGTGCGTCGCGGTGGGGCCGCCCGCGAGGACGAGCGGGTCGTCCTCGAGGCGCGCGTCGGCCGCGGAGCGGGATGCCGCCGAGGTCGAGCATCAGGAGGACGTTCGTGTACGTGAGCTCGAACTGCAGCGAGAACCCGACGACGTCGAAGTCCCGGAGGGGCCGCGCGCTCTCGCACGAGACGAGCGGCAGCCCTCGCGCCCGGAGCTGCTCCTCCATGTCGACCCAGGGCGCGTACGCCCGCTCGGCGAGCGTGCGCGGGTCGTCGTTCAGGAGCTTGTAGAGGATCTTGAAGCCCAGGTGGCTCATCCCGATGTCGTAGACGTCGGGGAACGCCAGGCAGACGCGCGCCTCGACCGCGTCCCAGTCCTTCGGACGCGCTCCGAACTCGCCGCCGAGGTAGCGCGCGGGCTTCTGCACGAGGTGCACGAACGACGCGTACGGGTGATCGACGGTCGGGGCCATTTGCCCGAATGTGTGTAGCCCATCCACGCCGCCAAGTAGAGTCGGGCACGCCGGCGTGGGCCCGAAAGAGCGGCCTGTGGTAAGGAAGGTCGCCGTGTTCGCGTTCGCCTCGCGGGTGGCCCATGGTGCGCGGCTTGCCCTTCTGTGCTGGGCCGCAGCCGGCGTCGCCGCCTGTCACGGAAGCTCGAACCCCGAGCCCGAAGGCTCGGCCGCGCGTCCCACGACGGCGCCGCTGCCGAAGAGCGCTACGACGAGGAACCTCCGCGGCGTGTGGGGGTCGAGCGATCACGATATCTGGGCCGTCGGAGACGGAGGGACGATCGTCCACTTCGACGGCCAAGCCTGGTCCCCGTCCAAGAGCGGCACCCTGGAGAATCTGACCGGCGTCCACGGGGTGGCGCCGAACGCCGTCTGGGCCAGCGGCGAGAAGGGTGCCGTGCTGCAGTGGAACGGCTCGTCGTGGGTGCAGGCATCCGAGGCCAAGGGCCTCACCTTGCTCGGCATCTGGGCCAGCGGGCCGAGCGACGTCTGGGCCGCCGGGATGGATGGCGAGGGCGACGCCGGGATGGTGTACCGATGGGACGGGACCAAATGGTCCGCGCAGGGGATTCCCGGAGCGACGAGCATCTGGGCAATCTCGGGCAGCGGGCCGCACGACGTGTGGATGGTCGGCACGTCGCAGCGGGGCCCGGGGCTCGTCCTGCACGGCAATGGCTCCAAGTTCGACGCAGTCGGCTACGACGGTCCGGGAGTGCGTGGCGTCTGGGGGTCGCGACCCGACGACGTGTGGGTGGCGCCGTACGAGGGGGCCATCCAGCACTGGAACGGGACGGCCTGGTCGAAGTCGGCGATGCCCGGCCCTACGACGCCTCTCCTGCATCTGGGCGGGAGCGGGCCCGACGATGTGTGGGCGGTGGGCCTGGGCGGAGGAATGCTGCGCTATCACGCCGGCGCGTGGTCTGCGGCTTCGACGGGCACCAGCCAGGTCCTTTGGGGGGTCTGGTCACGCGCTCCCGACGACGCCTGGGCCGTGGGCAACGGCGGGACGATTCTTCACTGGACCGGGTCTGCGTGGACGCGGTGAGCGTCCGCCCCGTCTACCGCTCGATCAGCATCGCGATCCCCTGCCCGACCCCGATGCACAGCGCCGCCATCCCCCGCTTCGCGCCACGTCCCTTCATCGCCCACGCCAGCGTCCCTAGTATTCGCGCTCCGCTCGACCCGATCGGATGCCCGAGAGCAATGGCCCCGCCGTTGACGTTGACGCGCTCTCCGTCCAGCTCCAGCCCTCGCACGCACGCGATCGCCTGAGCGGCGAACGCCTCGTTCAACTCGACGAGGTCCAGGTCCTTCACGCTCCACCCCGCGCGCGCGAGCGCCTTCTTCCCCGCGGGAATCGGCCCCTCGCCCATCAGGTTCGGATGAACCCCCGCCGCCGCGTGCGCCACCACCCGCGCGAGAGGCTCGAGCTTGTTCGCGCGCACCACCTCCTCGCTCGCCACGAGGACCGCCGAGGCGCCGTCGTTGATGGGCGAACTGTTCCCGGCCGTCACCGTCCCCTCCTTGCGGAACGCGGGGGCCAGCTTCGCCAGCGCCTCCATCGTCGTGTCCGGGCGCGGCGATTCGTCCTTCGCGAACACGATGGGCTCTGCCCCCTTGCCTCGCTGCGGGACCGACACAGGCACGATCTCCCGTTCGAACGCCCTGGCCGCCACGCCTGCCCCGGCCTTCTTCTGCGAATGCACCGCGAACGCGTCCTGCTGCTCGCGCGTGATCTTCCACTTGGTCGCGACTTCTTCGGCCGTCTCCCCCATCGACAGAAGCGGAAAGCGAGCTTGCATCCGCGGATTCTCGAAGCGCCAGCCGAGCGTCGTGTCGAAGATCTTCGGCGGCGTCCGCGCGAACGGCTCTTCCGTCTTCCCGAACGCGAACGGTGCCCGCGTCATGCTCTCGACGCCCCCGGCGATGACCACGTCTGCCTCGCCCGTCTCGATGCGCCGGACCGCGTCGCACACAGCCTCCAGCCCGGAGCCGCACAGACGGTTCACGGTTACCGCCGGCACCTCGTAGGGCAACCCCGCGACGAGGCCCGCCATCCTGGCGACGTTGCGGTTGTCCTCCCCCGCCTGATTGGTGGACCCGAAGACGATCTGGTCGAGCCGCTCGTAGAGGGCGGGATGGCGCTGGCCCAGGGCCGTGAGGACGTGGGCCGCCAGGTCGTCCGCGCGGACGGAGGCGAGGGCGCCCTTGAAGCGGCCAATCGGCGTTCGGACGGCGTCTATCAGGAAAGCGTCGCGGAGTTCTCGCATGGTGGGGAAGGAGCTTAGCGCGGGAGGCCACGCCGCGGGGGCTGCCCCGTCGACCTGTAGGATATCCTCCTCCAGAGGGTCTTCACTGGCCGGAGTCCCGTCCCGTATGTCAGGGTGAAAGGCTGAAGGGGAACCCTTGGCGCGAGTCCTCGTCATCGACGACAGTCCGTCGGTCCGGGCCCTCCTGACGGAGCGGTTGTGCGCCGAGGGCTACGAGGTGGAGGAAGCGGCGACCGGCGAGAGCGGCGCCGAACGCGCCATCGCGGCTCCACCCGATGTGGTGGTGACCGATCTGGTCATGGCGGGGCTGTCGGGAGTGCAGCTCTGCCGGCTCCTGCGCAACGAGCCCGCGACGGCGCACGTGCCGGTCGTCCTCTTGACCGCTTCGGGCGACAAACGTTCGCGTTTCTGGGCGCGCTCGGCGGGAGCGGCGGCGTACGTGGGCAAAGATCGGCTCGACGATCTCGTGCTCCTCCTTCCGACCCTCGTCCCGGACGAGGCGACGCGGGCGGCGCCTACCAGCGAACGTGGCTCGTCGCGGCGCACGCTGTACGAACGCATGTCGTCGATCCTCGACGCCCAGCTGTTCGACTCGGTGGTGGCGGGGGAAATCCGCGCGCTGGCGAGCGCGGGCGACTTGCCGCGCCTCTTCGAGGGACTCGTTTCGCTACTTAACGACGTGCTGAGCTACCGGTGGCTGGCTCTCCTGCCCGCCCGCCCCTACGCGCCGTTGCTCGTTCACGGCAACCCGGCCGAGCGCGAAGCCGTCGAGGCCATGGCGCGCGGCTCGATGGACGTGGGCCCTACACCCGCCGCGCTGTTCACGGAAGACGAGCGCGCTGTCGCGGGCGAAGGGGGCCCGTCCGAGGCTCTGGGCATCACCTTTGCCGGCAAACACATAGGGCGTATCGCCTTGGGGCCCAGCTGGCGTGGGATCTCCCGCGAGGAGAGGCGCGTCCTCTCCCTGGTCGCCGGCGAGATCGGCGGGCCGCTCCAGATGACGGCGCTCTTCGAGGACGCGCAGCGCCTCGCCACCGTCGACAGCCTGACGGGCCTCTCCAACCGTCGGGCCTTCCTCGACAGCATGGAGCGCGAGCACTCGCGATCCACGCGCCACCTGTACCCACTCTCGGTATTGCTCCTCGATGTGGATCACTTCAAGCGGGTGAACGACACTCGTGGCCACGCCGCTGGGGACGCCGTGCTCCAGGGCGTCGCTCAAGTACTCGCGCGAGTCGCTCGCCGGAGCGACATCGTCGCGCGCTGGGGCGGCGAGGAGTTCGTCGTCGCCCTTGCGCAGACCGGCGAAGCGGGCGCCCGGATCGCCGCCGAGCGAGTGCGGCGCGCCGTCGCGGAGGCAAGCTTTCCGGTCCCGGGTGGCGAACCGCTGCGCGTGACGGTTTCCATAGGAGCCGCGAGCGCGCTCGCGCCCTGGACCACCGAGGGAGTCATCGCGGCGGCGGACGAAGCGATGTATGCGGCGAAGGCGCGAGGCCGAAACCGAGTCGAGTCTGCCTTCGAGCCCGAGGTGTCCAGCGCCGTGCGCCGCCCGCGTCCCCCGGAGCTCGTGTCCAAGGGTACGTAGTCACGCCGTCTTTGCCTGGGCGCGCAAGGTCACGAGCGACGCTCCGCACTCGCAGGCTTCGGGGACGTGCGCCTTGTGATAGACGCGCTCGCACTTCGGGCACACGCGCGCGTCCGGCTCGTACGCGATGACCTTGCCGCTCGTCGCGCAGTGCTTGCCGACCACTTGGGGCGGCTCGAGCGCGAGCATCGAGCCTGCGCTGGCCTGGGCGGTCGGCAAAGTCGCGTCGTCCGGGACGTGCACGACCGCGGGGACGCGCTCGCGCGCTTCCTTCACGATCCACGCCGCCGCCTGCGGGTGATTGGCGAGCGATGCGGTCAACGTCATGGCTGCCCCTGCGTCGTCCTTGCCCGTCACCCTCAGCCCCTCGTCGCGCCATTCGATGTTATCGATCGCGTACCAGGACATGCGCCGGATGCCGCCCTTCTCCACCGCCAGACCGCCGTCGCCGACGCGCAACGGGGGCTCACCGCTCGTGCCGATCCAGATGGCGACTCCCACGAGCAGGGCGCCGATGGCGAGTACGTAGGGAGCGATCTTGACGGGATCCGGCGCGCCGTCGCGCAACGTCGACCCGAGCTCTTCCCATGCGCCCGCACCCATCGCGGCGGCTCCGATCGCGCCCACGAGGTAGATGACGGACGCGCTCGCGTTCGGCCGCGGCAGGAGGCGACGCTCGCGTCTCTCTCTCGGCCTCGTGTTCTTGGGGGACTTGTTCTTCTTGGTCATGGTGCCATTCGCCCAATCTCGTCGTAGAGGTAAGCCGCGCTCTTGATCCCGAGATGGTAGTTCTCGAGGTCCAGCCATTCGTTCGGCGCGTGCGCGTTCTCGTCCGGCTGACCGAACCCCATGAGCAGACACGGCTTGCCGGACCGGTCGGCGATCGTCCTCACGAACGGAATGCTCCCGCCCTCGCGCATGAAGACCGTCGGCTTGCCGAACGCTTTGCTGAAGGCGCGCTTCGCCACTTCGTAGACCGGGTGGTCGGTCGGAGCGAGGTATGGTCGGCCCCCGTGGAGGAACGTGACCCGCACCCGCACACCCGGAGGAGCCACGCGATCGAAGTGCGCAGCGAGCTTGCGAGCGATGTCGTCGGGCTCCTGATCCGGCACCAGCCGGCAGCTGACCTTCGCGCTCGCGCGGGCGGGGATGATCGTCTTCGCCCCCTCACCCTGGAACCCCCCACCGATGCCGCAGCAGTCGAGCGTCGGCCGCGCCCACACGCGCTCGAGCGTGGAGTACCCCTTCTCGCCCCACGGGGCCGGCGCGCCGGTCGACTGCAGCCATGCCGCCTCGTCGAACGGGAGGCTCGCGATCTGCGCACGGTCGGCCTCCTTCAGAGGCAACACGTGATCGTAGAAGCCCGCGACGGAGACGCGACCCTCGGGGTCGTGCAGCGAAGAAACCATCTTCGCCAGCGCGTTCACCGGATTCAGGACGCCGCCGCCGAACGTGCCGGAGTGCAGGTCGAACGCGGGCCCGTCGACGTGCACCTCGACGTACGCGAGGCCTCGCAGGCCGACGCACAGTGACGGGATGCCGCGCCCGAACATGGCCGTGTCGCTCACGCAGACGAAGTCGGCCTCGAGCTCGCGCGCGTGATCTCGCATGAGGACGTCGAGGTTCGCGCTGCCGATCTCCTCTTCGCCCTCGACGATCATGCGGAGATTGATGGGGAGCTTGCCGGTCGTCCGCATGAAGCTCTCGATGGCCTTGGCGTGGATGTACACCTGCCCCTTGTCGTCGACGACGCCGCGGCCCCAGAGTCGTCCGTCCCGTACGGCCGGCTCGAAGGGGGGCGAGATCCACTCGGACAGGGGGTCGACCGGCTGCACGTCGTGATGGCCGTACACGAGCAGCGTGGGCTTGCCCGGTGCGCCCATCCACTCGGCGAACACGGCGGGATGGCCGGCGGTCGGCCAGACGGCGACCTGCCCGGCGCCCAGCTCGCGCAGACGCGTTGCGAGGTGCTCCGCGTTCCGCTGCATGTCGCCAGCGCGCGCCGGATCGCTCGAGACGGACGGGATCTTCACCCATTCCACGAGCTCGTCGACGAAGCGCTGGCGATGGCGGTCGATGAACGCGACGGCGTCATCCATCGCCGAAAACTAGCGTCACTTGGCGAGCAGAGCGAGCGCTTCTCGCAGCAACTCCTCGAGTGGAGCTGCGCCGTCGGCACGCTCGCCCAGCGTCGCGACGGCCCGCTCCGCTTCAGCCGGCCGAAAGCCCATCCCCGTGAGCGCGTTCTTCAGGCGTTCGCCTCCGGCCGCTTCCCCTCGTCCGCTCGCTGTCGCGGCGGCCGTGGACGCCGCAGTCGCTGCGGCGGCGGCCGGAAGCCGGTCGCGGAGCTCGAGAAGGAGGCGCTCCGCGATCTTCTTGCCGACGCCGGAGATCGACGTGAGCGCGGAGAGGTCGCGACGCGCGACGGCGCGCGACAAGTCGGCCGACGGCAACGCGCCGAGCACCGCGACTGCGATCTTGGGACCCACGTTCGAGACTCCGATGAGCACCCGGAAGGCCGCACGCTCTCTCTCGTCGGAGAACCCGAAGAGCGCAAGGGCGTCTTCGCGCACGTGGGTGTGCACCCAGAGCATCACCCGGCCGGCGTCGTCGGGCCGCGTCCTGCCGAGGCTACCCAGCGGTACGGTGAGCTCGTAGCCAACGCCGCCGACGTCAAGCACGACGCCGCCGTCGGCCTCTTGCGAGACGACCTTGCCGGTGAGCCGGCCGATCATGGCGGCCACGCTACCACGCGCGCGCTACAATCGGTGGCGTGAGGCTATCGAGGCGGCCGGCGGTGCTCTGCCGTGTCTCACTGTGCGCGGCCCTCGCCGTCGGCTGCATGGGTTCGAGCCGCTTGCCTTCGCTCGTCGCGCAGGGCGGCCTTCTGCGCGAGCCGGGCCTCCGCGCGCTGGATGACCCGACCGTCGCGAGTCCCAGGGTCGTACCCGTCACCGCCGAAAAGGCGACGACGTGGGGCGTCGAGACCGGTGGAAGCGTGCGCGCGACGACGGCCGGCTTGCGCCTCACGTCCGCGGCCGACGGCGTCCTTCGCGCGTCATCGGACCGGCTCCCGGCCGACCCCGGCAGCGTCGTGGCCATTCCCGAGCGACTCGGCGGCGGCTTTCTCTTTGCCGTCGGGCCGCACCTGTGGCGCTCCGACACGTGGCTCGGCCCCGTGTCGCCCGTGTTCACGTCGCCTTTCCCCGTCGGGGATCTCTTGGTCGGGATGGACCGCGTGTACGCTCGGTCGCCCCAGGGCGCTCTGGCTGCCTTCAATCCACGCAAGGGCGTGAGCCTCGACCTAGGGCCGTTGCCTTCGTCCCCTCATTTCGGGCGAATCGCGGCCGTGGACGCGTGGCGAGAGGTCGCCATCGCGGACTTGAGAGGCGCGCTCGTGACGCTCGACGCCGGATCTTCGTGGCGACCGCTCGGGCTCCCCATCGAGCCGAACGAAGTGTCGGCGCTGGGTGATGTCATCGTCGTCGGCGGACCCGACGAGACCCGGCAGGTCCAGTGGTGGGCGGTCGGCCGGGACGGTCAGCCCGGGCGGCTCGTCGAAGCACCCGCGCGATTCGCGGCTCCCGAGCTTGCGACGCGTCCGATCAGCGCCATCGAGAGGATTCTTCGCCCTCGTCCGCTCGTCGCTGCGATCGAGGACGGGTGGCCCCTCGCCGACGGGACCGCGCTCGTCATGCGGGACGGGGCGCTCGCACGCGTGCGTCTGACCGACGGCGCCGTCGTCGAGAGCGCGATCGACGCCTTTCCCCTCAACCCCGCGCGTTGCCACGCCGTGTCCCTTTCGCATCCGGGCGACCCGGGTGCCTTCGGCATGATCTGTGGTGAGCCCCGCGGCAGGACCATCGTGTATCGATGGGACGTCGAGCTCTCTCGCGTGATCGAGCTCCGGCGATTCGACACCCCTCGCGAAGTCCTCGCGTTCGGCAACGGCGCCCTCGCTGCGCGGGGGCCCTGCAGCCCGGAGGCGCCCGACGAACCAGCCGGCGACCAGCCGTTCTGCGTGATGCCTCCTGGAGGGTCGTGGTCCGAGATGCGCTTTCGCGGCGACGATGCCGCTCTCGCGCGCCTCGTCGTGCTCAGCGACGGGCGCGTCGCCCTCGTGCGACCGCCGCTCGCGGGCAACCTGACCAGCGCGAGCCTGACCATCACCGACGGCGTCCATACGACCCAGCACACCCTTGGGATTCCGCTCCTCGCCCACGACACCGTGCAAGCGCTGCGGCTCGGTATCTGGACGGACGGTTTCGAGGAACGACGCCCAGGTGTCCTCGGCGGATGGATCGACGCGGCGGGTACGCTGCTGGGCATCGAGATCAGGCTCGACGGAGACGTGCGCGTCGGCGAGTACATCAGCGACGAAGGCGCGCCGGTCGCCTCGGGCCGGTGGGCGCTCGGCTGGACGGCGTCGCGCCGCGGCTTCGAGACCACCGACGGCGGCATGACTTGGGCGAAGGGGCTGGACCTGCCCGAACCCGTGGGTTCGCTCGGTGCGGTGAGCGACCGAGCCTGTGGCCCCATCGGGTGCGTCGTGGCGGGGTGGCTGCGGATCGGTTGGGGGTCCGCGGAAGATGCTTCGCCCCCCGCGCTTCCCCCCCGACTCCGTTGCGAACGCCGAGGACCCCTCCTCCCTTGCACCTCGACTGCGAGCAGGCGGTGGGAGCGGTCGTCGATCTCGCGAGCCCTCCGCACGCGCCGGCGCGCCCCGGCGCGGCTCCGCCCTTCCTCGTTCTTTCCTTTGGCAAAGGGGCGCTCTACGGTCCTGGATCGACGGTGGGCACCGTCACCGAGTTTCCTTCGTTTTGCGGCCGAGCGGCACCACCCCTTCGCCCCGACGAGCGAGGTTTCACGGTGGAAGTCCGGGACGTCGACCGCCCGCGCCGCATGGTGCCGGAGGGGACTCTCTACGCTTGGGGCCCCGCGGCCGAAGACTGGGACGGTCGGGGCAAATGGGAGATGCGATGGCAATGGCCGTGGGGCGGCTGCTCGTCGGCCTCCGGAGCGGCGCCGTGGAACACACTCGACGCGGCCCGCCGTGCACTCGGCAAAGGGATGGGGGCTCCGACGTGGTGGGCCGTCGCTCCGGGCGATGACGCCGATCACGCCTTGTTCATCGCCCGGCACACGCTCGGGCCACCGACGGCGGATGTGTTCGAAGTCGAGACCGGGCGGGCACCCGTGGAAGTCAGGCGCCCGGGCGGGGACCCGTTCCCCGACGTCGAAGGGGCCATCCGCGTCGGCGGACGCTGGTACGTGGCGACCGCGCAGCCAGCGTCGGAGCTCGCGGCCGCCATCGTCTGGTCGCTCGACGGCGGCGAGGTGCGCGAAGTGGCTCGGCTGCCGCGCGGAGGCGTCGAGGCCGTCCACTATCCGCTTCGTCTCGCACGCCGCGCCGACGGCCGTTCCCTCGGCCTCGCCATCGAAGGACAGCTGCGCGTCGATGGCCCTCCGCTCCTGTGGGTGGTGAGCGTCGACGTCGACACGGGGGCTGTCGGCGACCCCGAGCCAATCGGTGCGTTCGATCTGTCCGATCGAGCGGTCAGCCTTTGCACCGGCGACGATGTCGGCTGGCGACTCGTCCTGCCGTACCCTGGATCGGTCGACGTGGCGGTTGGTCGGGCCTCATCGAGCCTGCAGTCCCCTGTCGCCCGCATGCGCATTTCGCGGAACGGCGCGTGCCTCGAGAGCATCTTGGGCTCCTGGGACGAGTTCGCCTCCGCCCAAGCTCAGCGGCCGGCGACGCGAGCGCGTGATTCCGTCGGCGCCGGCGTCCGCACGATTGAAGCTGGCGTCCTTTCGTCCGGCAGGCGCTTCGCGCTCATTTGTTCACAGCCGTGAACCAGTCCGTTCGTGCAGACCCGGGCCCGCAGTCTTTCAAAGTTGCACGGGCGGCGGACTCGGCCCTTGTATTTTCCGCATGATGTCTCTGGCACGTACACTGCACCGTCCCGTGACGCCCGTGTGGAGTGCGGCTGCCCCCCCGGCCCCTCTGCGCGGGCACTTACGTTTGTGGTGCCAGAATTGTGACCCCCGCCCCGGGGTCCCACACCACCACCTCGTCCCCCTCGATCCGCGCCACGAAGCGGCGCTGGTCGCCGCACAGCCCTTTCGGCTGGACGAGGCGGCCGGTGGCAAGCTCGAAGACGTAGCCGTGCATGGGGCAGCTCACGCACCCTCCGTCGCGACCCCCCTCGGAGAGGCTGGCGCCGGCGTGGTTGCAGGCGTCCTCGATCGCGCAGGGGACGGCGTCCACGAGCGCGACGAGCACATGGAAGGGAGGGTAAGCCAGTCGCGCCATCTGGCCTTCCTCGAGAAGTGCGAGGGGCATGCGCCCGACCAGCTTCAACGTCCGACCCCGAGCGCGGCGTAGAGCGCACTCTCGGCGACCTCCTCACCCGCGTGCGCCAGCGTTTCGACGCGGGCTCCGTGCGAGCGCTCGCCTCGCGCGGTCATGCACGTGTGCGTGAGAACGATGCGGCACGCCACCCAGCGCGCTGCCGTGTGCTTGTGCAGCGCGACGACGACTCCCTGACCTATCTGCTCCTGCAGAGTCAGCCTGCGCGCGAAGGCGTCGACCAACTTGGCCACCGTCCCGATCCCCACCAGGTGCTCGTGCGGGGCGAAGGCAACGGTCGCGCACCCGGTCGACGGCATCAGATGATGGGGACAGGTCGTAGTCACGGCCACGTCGCGGACGATGACGAGCCCCGAAGTGCCGGCGAAGACGTTGGCGGCGAGGACGGCGTCGACGTCGACCGCGTAACCCGAGAGGAGCTCGTCCGCGTAGGCGGCGGCGACGCGCCTCCCCGTCCCGCGCAGCTCCGGCTCACCGTCAGGGTCGTGGCCGAGCGCCCTCAAGAACGCATCGATCGCCCGCGCCGCGGCCTCGCGATCCATCTCGGCTCACTCGCACTCAGTTGAGGTGGCGATGGCGGGCCGCGGCCTGGATTGGTTTGCGCCCAGAAAACCCCTCGTCCAGGCCATGGTAGTGGGATACCCCATCCTCGCCGTACTTCCAGCAGAGCCACACGAGCTTGCCGTCCATCAGTCCGTAGAAGTCGACCAGACCCGTTCGGGGGTCCTTCAGGACGGCGCCCATCTCTTCGACCTCGTTCCACGCCGACTGGTACCTCTCGACCCTCTCGACCAGGTCGAGCTTCAGCTCGCGGACGGGTGCAGGATCACCTTCCTCCACGTCGATCGAGTCCGGGACGCCGCCGAGCAGCTTGGAGAGCTGTTCGAGGCGCCGCTCGATCTCGGAGCGACGATCCATCTGCGAAGCCATCAGCGCGTTGAGGCGCGGCACGAGCGCGTTGACCGCCTCGAGCGTCAGGACGGGGGGCGACGCCGCCATTCGCCGTTCATCATGGAATCCTTCCCGTCCGGGCGTCAACGCTCATTCGGGCAGGATGCCGATGAAGATGCGCGTCAAAAGGTAGTCGGCGACCAGGATCGCGATCGACACCACCACGACCGTCCGCGTCGTGCTCTGGCCCACCCCTTCCGTCCCGCCCGTGGTCGTCAGACCGAAGTGACAGCCGACGATCGCGATGATGAAACCGAACACGGGTGTCTTGGCCAGGCCGGAGACGAGATCGGAGAGGAGCACGCTCTCGAGCGACGTCTGGAGAAAGAGCCTCGGACGGATCTGGTACTCGGCGCTGCAAACGAACATCGCCCCCAGCGTCCCGAGCGTGTCGGCGAAGATGCTGAGGAACGGCATCACGATCATGGCCGCCAGGAGGCGGGGCAAGACGAGCTTCTTCGCCGGATCGCCTCCGAGCGCGCGGATCGCGTCGACCTGCTCGGTGACGTTCATCGCCCCCACCTCGGCCGCCATCCCGCTGCCGATGCGCCCTCCGACGATCACGGCGGTGAGCGTCGGTCCGAGCTCGCGGAGAAAGGAGAGGACGATGACGCGCGGGATGTACTCGATGCCTCCGAAGCGCTGCAGCCCGAAGGCGAACTGGATCGTCATGACCATCCCGATGAAGATCGACGTCACGGCCACGATTCCCAGGGACCGCACGCCCAGCGACTCGATTTGGTAGATGGTCGACGCGATCTCGAGCGGGCGCCGGCCGATCGCGCGCAAGGCGCTCCACGCGAGGACGGCGATGGCCCCCATGTGCTCGACGAAACGAAGCGTCCGGGCCTTGTAGACCTCGATGAAGGTTGGCTCGGGAGCGACCTCCGGCAGGTTCGATATGCGCCCGGGCGGCAGGGATCCGGGTGGCAAGGACCCGGGCGGGAGGGAATCGGGAGGCTCGGGGATCACTGCGCGCTCGACGTTCCGGCCGCGGCCGCCGGTGAATCCGAGAGGACGTGCATGCCGAGGGCGAACCGTTGAAAGTCCGTGGTCCCGTCGGCGAAGCGGTTGGGCGGAGCCACGTAGACGAGGTCCACGACGCAGCCGTCCTTCTTCATCACGTAGATGTCGTACTGCATGGGCACGCCGTCGAGGTTCGCCCGCAGCAGTGTGTGCATGGCCTCGCGACGGTCGAACGGCAAGACTTCCTGGCTGGCAAACTCGCGCTGCGTCGTCCCCATGATGAGGTGTTCGGTGAGCGCTGTCAGGGGGGCGTCGTCGTCACGCCGCCCGCAGCGAACGTCGAAGAGCGCGGAGCCTTCCTTCGCGTCGTCGCGGAACGCCAGGTCGGCTCCTTCCACCTGGATGCGCCGCCATGTCGGCGGCACCGGGCCGACGTGGATCCGGACGCCCCCCTTCTCGAGGACGTCGCCCTCGAGAGACACCGCGTGCCCGCAGGCGACCAAGCCCGCCAGCGTGGCGGTGAGCGCGGTGGAGCGCCAGCATGATGCCGAACAGCGGCGCATGGCCCCCCGATGCATATCACGCGCGCGCTCAAATCATGGCGAGAGTGCGCTATGAAGGGAGTTCTATCGCTCATGCCGCCGGCACGCGCCATCCGCTTCCACAACACGATGACGCAGAGGCTCGAGCCGCTCGAGCCTGCGGTACCGGGTAAGGTCGGCGTGTACGTCTGCGGGCTCACGACGTACGACCACGCGCACGCGGGTCATGCGCGCACGTTCATCACGTTCGACGTGCTCGTGCGCTTCCTGCGGGCGAGCGGGCTCGGCGTGACGTTCGTGAGGAACATCACCGATGTCGAGGACAAGATCCTGAAGCGCGCCCTCGAGCGAGGCGAATCGCCGCTCGCTTTCTCGCGGCGGATGTCGGACGTCAACGCGTTGGAGCTTCGCGCCATCGGGTGCATCGATCCCGATCTGGAGCCGCGCGTCAGCGAGAGCATCCCCGCCATCGTCGAGCTCGTCCAGACCCTCGTAGCCAAGGGCGCCGCCTACGTCGCGCCGACCCCCAAGGGGAGCGACGTCTACTTCGCGAGTGCGCGAGTTCCCTGCCTACGGAAAACTCTCGCACCGCAACGTCGACGATCTGCTCAGCGGCGCCCGCATCGAGCCGGGCGAAGCCAAGCGGGACCCGCTCGACTTCGCGCTCTGGAAAGCGAGCGCGCCGGACGAATGGGGATGGGACAGCCCCTGGGGACGGGGACGTCCCGGCTGGCACATCGAGTGCTCCGCGATGGCCGCGGAGACGCTCACGCCGCACTTCGACATCCACTGCGGCGGCATGGATCTCATCTTCCCGCACCACGAGAACGAGATCGCGCAGAGCGAGGCGGCATGGGGAGAGCCCTTCGCGCGGACATGGCTCCACGCGGGGTTCTTGAACATCGACTCCGAGAAGATGAGCAAATCGCTCGGCAACTTCGTCACCATCGCGCAGATCGTGGAGCGCAACGACGGCGAGGCGCTGCGCTACTTTCTCCTCGGAGCCCACTACCGCGGCCCGATCGATTTCGACGTCGAGAAGCTCGCAGACGGGCGCGTCGTCTTCCCGGGTCTCGACGAGGCCGAGCGTCGCGTCGAGTACCTCTACACGACCCGCGAAGCCCTCGTCGCAGCGGCCGGCGGAGCGGCTCCTGCCAACCCGGGGCTCGGCGCGCACGCGGAGACCGTGCGCGAGGCGCCGGAGCGAGTCCTCTCGGCCCTCGAGAACGATCTCAATACGTCGATTGCCCTCAGCGTCGTCGGCGAGCTGGCGCGCGTCGGCAACGAGATTGCCCTTCAGGTATCGAGGGTCAAAAAAGACGAGAAGGCGCTCGCCGCAGCGCGTGCGTTCGCCGCGGCAGGCGTCGAATCGCTCGACGCGAGCTGTGGGCCGATGGGCCTGATGCAGGCGACGGGCGAAGCGTTCTTCACGCGCACTCGCGAGCGGCGCCTGAAGGTGCGCGGCCTCGACGCCGCCGCCATCGACGCCATGGTGAAGGAGAGGGCCGATGCGCGCGCCGCGAAGGACTTCGCCCGCGCCGACGCCATCCGCGCCAAACTCGCCGAATCGGGCGTCGAGCTCCAAGACGTCCCGGGCGGTGGGACGACCACGTGGCGGGTCGTCATATAGAAGAGACCTCGCGGGTCTCTCCTAGGAGCGGCCCTCGGCTTCTTCAATCTGGGACAGGGCGACGGCGAGGGCGTCTTTGGCGCGCTCGAGGGACTGCTTGTCGGACTCCCACTTCGTGTGGGCCTTGTCGGCGCGCACGGTCTCGGCCGCGAGCCTGTCGATCTTCTCGGAGAGCTCCTTGTCGAGGGCGGCACGCGCGCTCTCGGTCTCTGCAAGCTTCTTCTCCAGAGACGCGATCTTCGTCTCGGCGGCCTCGTCGCCCGCCCGCTTGCTCTCCCGGAGAGATTCGAGTTCGCCGCGCACCGCCGAGAAGTCGACGTCGAGCTTCGCGAGCTTGTCGTTCGCCTCTCCGAGCTCGCGCGCCCCCTTTGCCTCGAGGTTTGCGATCCGAGCGTCGCGGTCGTTCTCGACCTCGATCAGCTTCGCCCCGAGCTCGCTCCTGAGCGCATCGAGCGCCGTTTGTTCGTGGCGCTGCGCGTCGGCGAGCGCGGCCGCGAGCTTCTCCTCGGCCTCTTTTCGCGAGGCCGCGAGGTCTTCCTCGCGCCGGGCCTCCGCGACCACCGCGGCCTCCCTCGCCTCGGCGCGGGCCCGGTCGAGGCCTTGCTCGTTCTCGCGTTTGAGGTCGGCGACCTTCGCTTCGTGATCCTTTTGGAGCTTCGCGGACTGCGCGGCAAGGGCCTCGCCCTTCTCGCCGTCGGCCTTCTCTCGGGCTTCGACGAGCGCGGCGTCGGTGTCGCGTCGGGCCTGTTCGACGTCGGCCTTGCGTCGCTCCTCCGCCTGGTCGACGAGGCGTGCCTGCTCCGCCCGTTCGTTCGCCAGCGTCTGATCGGCATCGGCGCGCTCGGCCTCGAGCCTCGCCTGCGCCGCCGCGAGATCACTCGAGCTCTTCGCCCGGAGCTCGACGAGCTGCTTCTCCTTCGCCTCGCCGTCGGACTTCGCTTTCTCGAAGCGGGCCTTGAAGTCGTCGCTCGCCTTCTTCGCGAGCTCTTTGTCCGCGATCAGCGCTTCCGTCTTCTCCTTCGTCCCGTCGAGCTCGCGCTCGAGGACGATGAGGCGATCGTCGAGGTCGGCCTTGCCGCGCTCGAGGACGAGCATCTTGTCCTGAGTGTCGACGATCTCTTTGTCCTTCTTGGAGAGCTGCTCCTTCAAAGAGAGGATCTCTTTGTCCTTCTTGTTGAGCGCCTCGCGCAGGTCGAGGAAGTCCCGGCTCGACACCCCACCGCCCTTGGGGCCCGACGCGATCTTCGTCTTCAGCTCGTCGACCTCACGGCCGAGCCTCTCCGCCTCGCCGGCCTCGAGCCGAAGCTTGTCGGCTTCGCGCCGCACCTCCTCGAGCTCGCGCTCACTCGAGTCGACCCGTTCTTTCGCGTGGGCAAGGTCGTCGCGCAACCGCTGGAGTTCGGCGTGCTCCGGCGCGGGTGCGTGCACCGGCGGCGGCTTGGCGGCCATGCTCACGTTGCGCGGGGGAGGCACGGAGCGCTGCTGCGCCGACCGAGCCTCGGCGGGTGTGCCGTTCTGACTCCCTCGCGCCTCGCCAGAGGGTGCCCCCGCCTCGAGCCGCCCGAAGGCCGACTCGGCGAACGCGTCGATGTCCGCATCGACCTTTTTCTCGGGCTTCTTCGACTCGGCCCTCTTCGACCCCGGGCTCACGTCGTCCTCGATCAGATAGTCGGAGTTGCCGACCTCGATCTCGTCGTCGATGACGATGGCGCCCTCGGAGTCGGCCACGGTGGCCTCGGGTTCGATCGCGACGAACCCCTGGATGTGCTGCAATAGCTCTCCGAACGCGATCGGCTTGTGGACGTAGTCCTCCGCTCGCGTCCGCAGCTTCTTGTGCTGCTCGAACGTCTCGTCGCTCGACTCGCTCGACATGATGATGAGCGGTACGTCCTTCAGACCCGGGTCTTTCTTCAGCTTGTTGCAGACCGAGAAGCCATTCATCCGGGGCAGCTCGATCGACAGGAGGATCAGATCGGGCTTGTCGGAGCCGGCTTGCTGCAGCCCCACGTTGCCGTCGTCCACGACGGTCGTGGCGCATCCGAGCTTTCCGAGCTCGCTCCGGAGCTCACCGGCGAACGCCGAATCGCTCTCGAATACGAGGACTTTGGTGGGCATGGGTCTGCGTCCTGGGCCAGCGGGGCGGAAACGATATGAAATTCCGCCGGTTCGGAGGATAAGCCTCCGCGAGAAAGGGTGTCAAACACCTGGTTATCGCGGACCCTCTCCCGTTTGGCCCGCTTGGCCTGCTCGGCCCTTTTTCTCGTCGTGACCGCTCGTCCCGAGGCGGCGTTCGAGCTCGGTGAGGACGCGGCGAAAGGGGACGTTGCGCGACCTCAGCCCCACCAGCATGTGGTAGACGACGTCGGCCGCTTCGTTCGCGACGCGCTCGTCCGTCTCGGTCGCCAGCGCCCGTGCGAACTCGTCCGCTTCTTCGCGCATCTTCGCTCCGATGGCCTCCGCGCCGCCGTCATAGAGCGACTTCGTGTAGCTCGCCGTTCCGGTCGAGGTCTTGCGCGCCTCGATCACCGACTCGAGGACGGCGAAGAGCGTCTGCGGCTGGTGGTTCGACTGCCCGAGCGTCTCGCCTTCGAGCGCCTGGAAGAAGCAGCTCTCCGCCCCGGTGTGGCAGGAGTTGCCGTGGGGATCGCTCGAGTACACGACGCAATCGGCGTCGCAGTCGACGAGCACCCGCAGGACGCGAATGTCGTTCCCGCTCATCCGGCCCTTCTCCCAGAGCTCCCCCCGCGAGCGGCTCCAGAACGTCGCGCGGCCGGTACGCATCGTGTTTCGCACGGCTTCGCTGGTCGCGAACGCCACCATCCGGATCTCCCCCGTGAGGTGATCCTGCACGACGACGGGGACGAGGCCTTGTGCATCGAACGTGAGCGGCAGCTGAGACATCGTCCGCGAAGAGTACACCCGTAGCGGATTCAGCTACACACATCCCATGCCCCCTCGCCCCGAGCTTGCCTTTGCGTCGCCGCGAAAGCTGCCGCGGGCGCGCGACCTCAAGGGGCGCGTGGTCGTCCTCGACGTCGCCTTCGCCTCGGAGGCGGCCAGCGGCGGCTTCGCGAAGATCACGCTGCCGTTCATCGAGCAGCTCGGCCCCCGCCTCGTCGGGTGGGTAGACCATCACGACCACGTCCTCCACGCGAGCTACAGGGACGACCCGCGCTTCGTTCTCGCCACCAAGGCGGAGCACGGCGCGTGCCCCGAGATGGTCACGCCCGCCGTCGTCGAGCGCATCGGCCAGGTCGAGACCATCGTGTGCCACACCGACTTCGACGGCCTTTGCAGCGCGGCCAAGTGGATGCGCGGCGGCAAAGAGCCCTATCCGGGCGCCGACGACGACGCCCGTGCCATCGACACCCGGACGGCACAGCCAGGCCCCATCGGGCACAGGTTCGACCGGGCGCTTCGGGCGAGGCCGCGCGACACGCTGCTTTTCGGTCTCGTCGTGCGTCACCTCGCCGGGGGCCTCTCGGATGCGTCGCTCTGGGAGCAGATCGACCAGGCCGCAGCCGAGCTCGCGCCCATCGAAGAGCTCACGCGGAAGATCGCGTCGCGTTACACCATCGTCGACCTTGCACCCGGCGCGGCGATGCCGCCGTCGATCCGCTCGCTGGCCTTCGTCGAGGCGACCCCGCACCACGGCAAGTACGACAAGACGCTGCTCCTCTTGCTCGGTCAGGAGCGAGCCAACCTCGCGATGGTCGTCGATCTCGACACGCTGACCTTGGCCGCGCGTTACGGCAGCGGCGTCAATTTCCTCGAGATCCTCGGCCTGTCGGGCGGGATGCCCACGCTCGTCTCGGTCCCGAGGGCGCGCCAGGTCGAGGCCTTCTCCAAGCTCGGCGTGCCCGAAGGCGAGGTCGCCCGCTTGGTGAGTTGACCCTCCTGTCACCCGGTGTTTTCCCTTCTGCAATTCCCCCACAAGCCCTCGATTCGTCAGGACTTTGGGTTTGACCGAGCGTTCTGGGCCGTGCTACTGCCGTTTCAACTTTGAAACGCGGCATCGGGGAGCCGACCCATGGCAGCCAAGGAGTGGTCATCGCAGCAGAAGGCCGTGAAAGCGGCCGACGAGATCTTCTTCCAGAACGAGGCTGTCTCGCTGTGCCTCCTGGTCAACCGCCGCACGCGGGTCATGCGTGTCATCGACTTCCGGGCGGGGCCCTCGAGCGCCAAGAGGCTCTTCGTCCTCAGTCTCGCCCAGCGCGAGGGCGTGGAGAAGGTCTACACACTCGTCGAGAGGGACGAGGTGCAGACCTGGTTGAAGCTCGGCTTCACGAAAGAAGGGAACATCCCCGGCTTCTACAAGCGGAGCGATGCCTTCATGCTCGGGTGCGGCGTGCCCCCCCCCGGGCGCACGCCCAAGGCACTCCCGCTCCCACAGCCTCCGGACGGTTCGCTCCCGCTGCAGAGCGAGACGCGCATCGCGGTGGCCGATCCCACGGGCGTGGCGGCGCCCCTGTCCGAGGCCCACGTGCGGATGGAGCGCACCATCGTGCTCGCGAAGCGCGCGGCCAAGGATCTCGCCGGGAAGGCGTTGCCGCAGGCGAAAGCTGCCGTCATCGGCGAGCCCGAGGCTCGCAAGGCCGTGGCGGCCGCACAGCGTGGTGGGCATGCGATGACCGCGTTCGAGCCCTTCGGCCGTGACGTCGAACGGCGCTACTACGTCATCACCTCGCGCGGCGGCTTCACGCTGCACGCGTCGACCGAGTCGCAGGCCTGCTTCGGCAATGCGTACCTCGAGCTCTTGCGCGGACCGCGCACCGACGCCGAGATTGCGGGGACGACGGCGGCCCTGCGCTCTCTCTGCGACCGACTGCTGGCCCAGGAGGTCGTCAGCTGCTTCTCCCTCGCCCCCACCGACGACGTGGCGCTCGGCACCGCGTTCGTCCAGAACGGCTTCCGTCGCACGGGCCTCCTCTCGGACCATCTCTTCGTGGGCGGCCAGCGCAAGGACGCCATCCTCTGGTCCCGCAAGCTCGCCAATCCTACGGAAGAGTGACCTTGGCCCTCGGATAGGGGAAGCCGTCGATTGGTTCGGTGGGGACGAGGTCGTGGAAGCGGCGGATGTCGAGGATCACGTTGCCGTGCTCGTCCTCGCTGAGGACGTCGGCGTGGCGAGCGCCCCAGACGATCTCGCTGGCCTGGTAACGCCTGCGCGCGTGCACCGGCTGGAGCGACGTGTCGTCCACGCCCACCAGCGTCGCGACGAGCTCGATCTCGTCCTTCTCCGCCGACTCGGGGGTTGCCCCGAAGAAGGGGCTGTCCGCTACGATCGGGTGAAGGACCGTCCACGAACGCGCCATCGCGGGTGACCGATCGCGCGTCAGCTTGAGGTCGTACATCCGATAGAAGGTCGACCCTTCCTTCGTCTTCTCGGTGCGAATGACCGAGAGGCGGATCGTCGCCTCGAGGATCGCGTTGCCCCGCTCGTTTCCGACGCGCAGCATCAGCGTGGGCACCCCGTCCATCGGCCCGATGACCGCCTGCGCCGAGAAGGCGACCCGCGCCGACGAGCGCGAGAACTTGGCGAACACGAGCCCCGTCGCCACCGCCGTCACGATGAGGCTTGTCACCGACTCCGCGATGACGACGATGTTCGCCGCCCGGCTCGCGGGATACATCGCGCCGTAGCCGACCGTCCCCATCGTCTGCACGCTGAAGCAGAAGGCGTCGAAGAACGAGCCGGCGCGCGCGTTGGCTACGCCGCCGCCGACGTAATACGCGACCGCGAAGACGGCGTTCAGCGCGAGGTACGCTCCCACGATGGCGGCGAGCGCCGACGACCACTGAGCCCGCAAGAACAGGTGGTAGAAGTCTCGCAAGGTCGTCGCCGGAGCGCCGACGACGGTGACACCGTTCGCCGGTGGTTGGGGGGCGGGAGCGACAGGCATGGGGTGGGCGCGCCCCGCTTAGCACGGCATCGGACAAGAGGCTTTCGCTGCTATCCTGCGCGTGCCCCGAATGGCCCGCCACGCCGAACAGCCGCACGGTTCCGCGAAGAGCGTCAAGGCGTCGTCGCAGCTCGAGGTGGACGACACGAGGGTGCTCCTCGCGCTCGCGGGGCGCGACGGCGAGAAGCTCAAGGCCATCGAGCGAGAGACGGGCGTCTCGGTGGGCATGCGCGGCAACACCATCCTGCTCGAAGGAAACGCCGTGGACGTCGCGCTCGCCGAGCGCTTCCTCGCGGAGACCGCGCTCCTTTTGCGGCAGGGCGTCGACGTTCACGTCAGCGACATCGCCCGTGCCCTTCGCGTCCTTCGGAGCGAGCCGCACGTGCAGCTCCGCGACATGTTCGACGACGCCGTGCAGCTCGGCGCGGGCCGGCGCCCGGTCGGACCGCGGGGGCTCGCCCAGAAGCGCTACGTGGAGTCGATGCGTGCGCACGACCTGACTTTCGGCATCGGCCCCGCGGGGACCGGGAAGACCTACCTCGCGATGGCCGTCGCCGTGGCCGCCCTCCAGGCGCGTCAGGTCAAGCGCATCGTCCTCACGCGTCCCGCCGTCGAGGCGGGAGAGAAGCTCGGGTTCCTGCCAGGCGACCTCGCGGAGAAGGTGAACCCCTACCTGCGCCCGCTCTACGACGCGCTCGACGACATGATGGACATCGACAAGGTGGCGGGCCTCGTCCAGCGCGGGCACATCGAGGTCGCCCCGCTCGCGTTCATGCGCGGGCGCACGCTGAACGACTCGTTCGTCATCCTCGACGAGGCGCAGAACACGACGAGCGAACAGATGCGCATGTTCCTCACTCGCTTCGGCCAGAACTCGAAGGCCGTCGTGACCGGCGACGTGACGCAGGTGGACTTGCCCGTGGGTCGTGCGAGCGGACTGGCGGAGGCTCGGCAGCTCCTCGACGGCGTGGAGGGCATCGCCTTCTGCCACTTCTCCGACGTAGACGTGGTCCGCCACCCGCTCGTGCAGAAGATCATCGTCCGCTACGAAGCGCGCGACAAGGAGCGGGCGCCGTGACGGGTGACCGGCGCCCAGCGGCCGGCTCTGCCGCCGTCCAGGCGATGGATCGCGTGGAGGCACTCCTCCAGGGAGATGCGGGGCTGAGCGGCGACATGATCGGGCGTCCGCACGCCCTTCTCGTCGTCGCGTGGCGTCCGCTCAGCGCTCCCGCTCGTCGCGCCCCCGAGCGCCTCTGCGTCGTCTTCGCGCCGGCCGCCGTGTGGGACCACGCACGCGAGCTCCTCGTCCCGTTCGCCGAGCCGCTGGCCGAAGGGACGGCGCTCGTCGTCCTCGTCGGGCGCCCGGGCTCGTCCCTCGCCGACGCCACCAACCGCGGCCTCGCGACCGTGCTCCCCGCCGAGCCCGACCAGGACGACCTCCACCTCGCGGTGCAGCGCGCCTTCGAGCTCCTCGAGGCGAAGTCCCGCGCCGAGGCCCGCGGAAAGTGGCTCCGGCGTTACCGTTTCGAGCTCGGGGAGCTCATCAACATTGCGCGCGCGATGACGACCGTGCGCGATGTCGACAAGCTCCTCGGCGTCATCCTCGAGAAGAGCCGCTTCGTCACGGGAGCCGACGCAGGCGCGATCTACATCCTGGAGCAGCAGGGGCCGCAGACGCTCCTTCGGTTCAAGCTGACGCAGAACGACAGCGTGACCTTCGATTCGCGCGAGTTCACGATGCCGCTCAGCGACCGGTCGATGGCGGGGAGCGCCGCGCTCAACAAGACGACGCTCAACATCCCCAACGTGTACGAGCTCCCGCCCGGTTCCACCTTCAACTTCGACCCGAGCTTCGACCGTCGCACCGGGTACTTCACACGCTCGATGCTCGTGGCGCCACTCATCAGCCAGCGCGACGAGGTCATCGGCGTCATCCAGCTCATCAACAAGAAGCGGGATGCGGGCCACAAGCTCCTCGCGCGCGCCGACGTCGACTCGCAGGTCGTCCCGTTCGACGAGCGAAGCGAAGAGATGATCGGGATGCTCGCCGCGCAGGCCGGTGTCTCCCTCGAGACGGCGATGCTCTACGAGGAGATCCGCGAGCTCTTCGAGGGCTTCGTCAAGGCGAGCGTCGAGGCCATCGAGTCCCGAGACCCGACGACGAGCGGGCACTCGCGCCGCGTCGCCGACCTGACCGTGGAGCTCGCGAAGGTGGTCGACTCGGAGACGATGGGACCCTACGCCGGCGCTTCGTTCAGGCTGGAGGACATCCGCGAGCTCGAGTACGCGAGCCTGCTGCACGACTTCGGGAAGATCGGCGTCCGGGAGAAGGTCCTCGTCAAGGCGAAGAAGCTCTACGACGAGCGACTGGAGCTCGTGCGGGCGAGGTTCGACTACGTCGCGCGTTCCATCGAGGCCGACGTCCTCTCGCGCAAGGTGCGGCTCTTGGAGAGCGGGGGCAGCCGGGAAGCCATCGACGCGCTCGACGTCGAGCTCAAAGAGCGCCGCGCCGAGCTCGACGCCACGTGGGAGGCCGTGTCCAGCGCCAACGAGCCCACGATCATGTCCAGCGGGGACTTCGCGAAGATCGAGGCCATCGCGCGCGAGACCTACGTCGACCTCCGCGGCGAGATGCGGACGCTACTCGACGGCGACGAGGTGACGTCGCTCATGGTGAGCAAGGGCTCGCTGACGCAGGTGGAGTTCGACGAGATCCGCTCGCACGTGGCCCACACGTTCCGCTTTCTGTCGCGCATCCCCTGGGGAAAATCGCTCCGGCGCGTCCCCCTCATCGCCGGCGCTCATCACGAGCGTCTGAACGGCACGGGGTATCCGAACCGTCTGCACGCCGAGGAGATCCCCGTGCAGTCGAAGATGATGAGCGTCTCGGACATCTACGACGCCCTCACGGCGAGCGACCGGCCTTACAAGAAGGCCGTCCCCATCGAACGCGCCATCGACATCCTCGACTTCAGCGTGAAAGACGGCCACCTCGACGCCGAGCTCGTGCGCATCTTCAAGGACGCCCGCATATGGGAGCGGGCGGCCGTGCGGGTTCACTAGCTCGCCTGGCGCATCTTCGGCTTCGTGTAACCCTTGACGCACGCTACGTTCGTGCCCCAAGGCATCGTAGGACATGCGAGTCCCGCCCCCGGTTGCGCTTGCGGTGTCCGTGACGTGGCGCGATCCGGTCGTCGTCGGAGTCGCGGTGGGGCTTTTGCTCGTCGTCGTGTTCGCCGTGTCGCGGACGGGACGCCGCGTCGCCGCCACGGGGTGGGTGGTCGTCAGGCGGCTCACCGCCGCAGCGTTTGCTCTGCTTGGCGGGCGGACGACACCGGCGCCCGTGATCGTCCGGCGCTCGTTCGAGGACCTCGGGCCCACGTACATCAAGCTCGGGCAGCTCGTCGCGTCGAGCCAGGGGCTCTTCCCGGAGCGATACTGCAGCGAATTTCGCAAATGCCTCGATCGCGTGAGGCCCTTCCCGTACGCCGACGTAGAGCGCATCGTTCGCGAAGAGCTCCAGCGCGACCCCGCCGACATCTTCGAGTCCATCGACGCGAAGCCGCTCGCATCGGCTTCGATCGCGCAGGTCCACGCGGCGCGGCTGAAGGACGGGCAGGACGTCGTCATCAAGGTGCAGCGGCCGAAGATCGACGAGGTGGTCGAGGCCGACCTGCGCGTCCTACGCCTCGCGGCCCGCGTCATGTCCGTCGTACCCATCGGCGAGCTCGCGAACCCGCGCGGGATCGTCGAAGACTTCGAGGCCAACATCCGCGAAGAGCTCGACTTCCGGCGCGAGGCCGAGAACATGACCGAGTTCAACCGGATCATGGTCGAGCACGGCCAGACGCAGGTCGTCGCGCCGAAGGCAGTGCCCGAGCTCACGACGCGGCGCGTCCTCGTCATGGAGCGCTTCTTCGGCCACCGCGTCGACGACGTCGAGGCCCTCCGCACGGCGCACTTCGACGGCGAGGAGAAGCTCTTGCTCGGGATGCGTGCCTGGTTTCAGTGCATGATCCTCCACGGCTTCTTTCACGGCGACGTGCACGCGGGCAACCTGATGGCGCTCTCCGACGGGCGCATCGGGTTCCTCGACTTCGGCATCGTGGGGCGCTTCCCTCGAGACCGGCGCGATCAGGTCACCGACTACCTCCTGGCCTTCTCGACGGGTGACTTTCGCAAGCTGGCGGACGTGCTCGCCGCGATGGGCTCGACGAGCGCCAAGGTCGACCTCGACGCCCTCGCGAAGGATCTCGCCGACGCCTACGCTCCGATGATGGCGAGCGAAGGGTCCGCGATGAAGTACGCCGACATCATCCCGGCGACCATGCGGACGGCCATCCGTCATGGCCTCCGGATGCCCCGCGACTTCGTCCTCGTCGTGAAGCAGATGCTCTACTTCGACCGCTACGCGAAGATCCTCGCCCCCGGCCTCAACGTGTTCCGCGACCCGCGCATCATCGGCGCGCTCACGATGGACGTGATGCAGGCGCGCATGCAGGTGGCCTGAGACGGCCCATGCCGCGCTTCGCCCGCTTCGCCTGGGGTCTCTGCGCGTACGACGTCGCGGTCGTCGCGTGGGGGGCCTTCGTCCGGGCGACGGGGTCCGGAGCCGGCTGCGGGCGTCACTGGCCCACGTGCAACGGCGACATCGTCCCTCACGCGAAGAGCGTCGAGACGCTGATCGAAGTGTCGCACCGCCTGTCGAGCGGCACGGCCTTCGTCCTCACCGCGGTCCTCCTCGTGTGGGCCCTCTACGCGTACCCGAAGGGCCACCGCATCCGGGGCAGCGCCGCCGTCGCGATGGCGCTGATGGCCGGCGAGGCCCTCATCGGCGCCGGCCTCGTGCTCTTCGAGCTGGTCGCGCACGACGCGTCGATGACGCGCGCGCTCAGCACGAGCGTGCACCTGGTGAGCACGTTCCTCCTTTTGGCGTCGATGACGCTGACGGCGTGGTGGGCGTCGGGAGGGCAGGCCCTCGATCCACGCGGGCAGCGGGCCGCCGGGCTGGCGCTCGCGGTCCCGCTCGCGGGCATGCTCCTCGTCGGGGCGAGCGGCGCGGTCACCGCCCTCGGCGACACTCTCTTTCCGTCCGCTTCGGTCGCCGCGGGGCTCGCGCAGGACTTCGCGCCGGGCGCGCACCTCTTCGTGAAGCTGCGCGCGATTCACCCCATGCTCGCGGTCGCCACGGCCGCAGCGATCGTCGTGGCGACGAGCATCGTGCGTGCCCTCCGTCCAACCCACGCAGTGGAGCTCGCATCGCGAGCGGCGGCCGGCCTCGCGATCGCCCAGGTCTGCGCGGGCCTCCTCGACGTCGCGCTCCGTGCCCCCGTCTGGATGCAACTCGTGCACCTCATCCTCGCCGACTGCGTCTGGATAGCCCTCGTCCTCACCGCCGCCACGTCGCTATCGGTGCAAGGGGTTTTAGGTGAAGCCGCCGGGACGCCAAGACGCCAGGAGGAGGAGGAGGTTGGCCGCAGAGGCGCAGAGGACGCAAAGCTGAGAGGATGATTGTGGGATGCCCCTCTCTCTCTGCGTCCTCTGCGCCTCCGCGGCTAAAAATCCCCCGTCACTTCGGCGGCCGCCCCGCTCGCTCATCCTCTTCGGCAACGTCGGCCAGGCCCGCGAGGTGACCGAGCTCGAGCGGATGGATCGGCGGGCGCGGCGTGATGGGGAGGGCGGCGCTGCCTCCGCGCTCCACGAGGAGGCGGGCGCAGAGGGCGACGCAGCTCTTGCCCTGGCACCAGCCGGTGCCAAATCCCGTGTAGCGCTTGAGCGATTCGATGTCCGTGTGGCCTCGCGCGATGGCGTCGTCGAGATCGTGAAGCGTCACGTCCTCGCAGCGGCAGGCGAGCGTCTTGGTCACGGTGCTCAGTCGCCTTCGTACTCGCAGCGCGATTCGCACGTCTCGAAGACGGTGACGCGGACGAGCGGAGGAAGGGCGGGCTTGAGGCGCTGCCAGATCCAGCGCGCGAGGATCTCGCTCGTCGGGTTCTCGAGGCCCGGGACGTCGTTCAGGTAGTGGTGGTCGAGGACCTGGTCGAGAGGCTTCCACGCGTCGTGGAGGCTCTGAAAATCGATGAACCATCCGGTGGCCTCGTCCACCGCCCCGCCCACGGCGAGCTCGACGCGGAAGCTGTGCCCGTGCAACCGCGCGCACTTGTGGCCCGGGGGTACGCGCGGCAGGCGGTGCGCGGCCTCGAAGCGGAACTCGTGCACGAGGCGGACGTTCATGGTAACCGTGCGCTCCCCCGAAGGGATTAGCGCATGTACCTCGTTCTTTCGAAGAAGCCCCGCAAAGTCAATCGCAACAAGAGCAACCGCTACCGCGCCAAGCTCAAGGCGAAAGACAAGGCCCGCCGCAACCGCGTCTACCAGGTTAAGTCAATCGAGAGATTTGAACCGCCGAGGCGCAGAGACCGCAGAGGATTTGACCCAAAACCTCTGCGCCCTCTGCGCCTCTGCGGTTCAAACTCTTCAATCGTTGATTACGCGCCGCCCTTCTTGAGCTCGGTCAGGACGAGCTTCGCGACGGCTTTCAGCGTGTCGAACACGCCGACGCCCGTGCGCGCGACGGCCTCGAAGTCGGGCACGTTGGTCGGGTTGAGCATCTGGCGCAGCTCGTCCGATCCCGGCGACGTTCGGCAGGTCGCGCTTGTTGTACTGGACGACGTACGGGAGCTTCTCGAGCGAGTAGCCCTGCTCGGCGAGGTTCGTCCGCAGGTTCTCGACCGACTCGTGGTTCGCCTCCATGCGCTCGATCTGCGAGTCGGCCACGAAGATGACGCCGTCGACGCCCTTCAGGATGAGCTTGCGGCGAGGCGTCGTAGAACACCTGGCCGGGCACCGTGTAGAGGTGGAAGCGCGTCTTGAACCCGCGGATCTCGCCGAGCGACAGCGGCAGGAAGTCGAAGAAGAGCGTGCGCTCCGTCTCCGTCGCGAGGCGAGATCATCTTGCCCTTCGCGCTCGGGGTTCGTCCGCTCGTAGATGTACTGGAGGTTCGTCGTCTTCCCGCAGAGGCCGGGCCCGTAATAGACGAGCTTGCAGTTGATTTCCCGCGCCATGTAGTTGATGAAGCTCATCGGCTGCCTCTCCGCTGCTCAGTCGTTGAAGAGGTTGTCGATGTCTTCGTCGGTGATCTCGGCGAACGGCGAGTCGGCCCCGGGCTCCTGCACCTTCTTGAGGAGCGACTCGAAGATGTGGTTGAGCTCCTCGCTCGCCTTCTTCACGCGCAGGCGGACGAGGCCCGAGGCTCGACTTGCGCGTCGAAGATGACGACGAGGATGACGCGGTTGCCGACGAGCTGGATGTGGATGTTCGCCTTCTCGCCCTCGTGAAACTGGGTCGCGAACTCCTTCTCCTTGAGGAGCTTGGCCATGCCGCCCGTCGCCGCGATGTTGCCGGCGGTGAGCGAGGCCAGGCTCGTCGTGTCGACGTTGTCGATGTCGCCTGCGGCCGCGATGAGCTGGCCGTTCTTGTCGACGATGAAGACGACCTTGGCGTTCGCATCCCGAACCAGCCGGTCGACGACCACTTGGATCTGGTTGAACTCCTCCTCGTACATCACCATCTGCGGGTTGACCATTCGAGCCCTCGACGCGTGTCAGGATAGGATAGCCGTTCTACCTGGAGTCTGGGTTAATCACCAGGGCCAGACGAGCTCACAACCGGAGGCCCAGCCCGAGGCCGCCGCCGATGTTCTTCGCCCAAATCTGCGGGTCGCTTATCTGGGTCGAGTAGACTTGGGCCTTCAGGTCGAGGATGCCGTCGAAGGTGTGGCCGCCGCCCACTCCGAATGTGACCTGGCCCTGGTCGAGCGGGCCGGCCGTCACGGTGCCATCGGCGGCCTCCGAGACGTTCTGGGCCAGGACCAGCGCAATCAACGGTCCGAAGAACGAGTCGCCTACCTGGAAAAAGAGCTGCACGGGCACTTGGATGCCGAACGTCGTCGGCGAGTCGAACGCGACGGGTAGGTAAACCCCGGTGTCTATGCGGGCCAAGGTGGGCAGATGGATGCGCACGGGCACTCCCACGACGAGCTCGAAGAACGAGTCGCTCGTGGTCGGGATCATGGCGCGCGCCTCGAGGGCAAACTCCACTCTCGGCACCGCGAACATCGTGCGCCGCCAGTCGATCTCGGGGTTCGCGAGGTGCAGGGTCCCAGGGTCGTCCAGAACGGGATCGAACGGTCGCCCGAAGCGATCGGCCTCGGCAACCGCGGCGACCATGTCGAAGCGGTATCCGAAGCGTGCCGCGAACTCTCCCACGTACGGAAAGCCGGCGGCGGCCTCGAGGTTCAACCCCCAGCCCACCTTGACGCCCTCGTCCCGGAGGAAGGGGGTCTGGGTCGTCGTGTCGAGCTCGACCAGGTCCGTATCCCCGAAGCCGACGCCCACGTCGGCCGATAAGCGGAGGGGCGGGAGCGTCAGGGGGCGGTCGACGAAGGGGACGTCCGCCGAGGCCGGCGCCGCCGCGAGCACGGCGACGGAGGCGCTCGCCAGGCAAACGCCTGCCCTCGTCATCCGGGGGTCACCTTGAAGCGAACCGCGATCTCTATTTCGTCCTCGGGGTTCTTGCCCCGCGACGTGGCGAGGGCGTCGAACCCCGGGTCGGATCGCAGCTCCTCGAAGACGGCGCGCACGAGGCGCGGCTGGACGCGGGCGCGCCAGGCCTCGAGCCAGGCGTTCCCGTCGTCGTCCCCCTCGTAGTCCTCGCCGAACTCCGCCGAGAGCTCGATGCGAACGACGAATCGCCCTTCTTCGCGGTGCACCGCCATCGTGCGGCATCATACGCGAAATGGCACCGATGCCTGCGGCCCGAGCGGCCATACTGAGGGCATGCGGCTCGGCGTCATCCGCGCGGGGACACGGGGCGTAGGGGAGATCGCGGCGCACTCGCGCGGCGCGCTCGATCGGCCGCTCTCGCATGCGGCGGAACTCTGGGTGGCGATCGCTCGCGAAGAGGCGCTGCTGGTGGGGGCCTTCCAGCGAGGCGGGGCGATGCCCGACACCTGGCCGCTCCTGAGACGAGGTTCGGGCGGGCCGGAGGTGCGCGTCGCTCCCGGAACGATTCACGTCGCGCTCGCCCTCGCGCATCCCGGCGTACTCGTGCCTTGCGACCAGAGTCGCATCGTGAATCGTTCGGTGCGGCCGCTTCTCCGGGCGCTGACGAAGACCGCGCGGCTCGCGCACTTCTTCGGGCGGGACTGGGTCAGCGTCGCGCACCGCCCCGCGGCGTGGGTGGGCTTCGCGCACGACGCCGGGACGCGCCGGACCCTCTTCGAGGCATTCGTCGCGGTTCGCACGCCGTTCGCCCTCGCCAATCGCCCGTCGTTCCTCGGCAAGCCGCAGGGCACGCTGGAGGAGATCGCGGGACGCACGCTCGACCCGCTGGCCATCGCAGACGCTATCGTCGACGCCTACCTCGCCGCGTACAACGCCGAGCCCGTCGAGGTCACCGCTCCCGGCGCCGCGTCCATCACGGACGATCCGCGCGCCGATCCCCCGTGGGCCGCGACCGTGGAAGAGGCCATCGGCCCGATTGGCGCGGGCCCCGACGCGGCCGGCGTCCTTCGCATCGGCGGCGACCTCCTCGTCTCGCGCGACGCCCTCGCAGACCTCGAGCGGCGTGTAGCTGTCGACCGAGACGCCGACGTCGGACGCATCGTCGACGACACGCTTCGTCGCCCCGGCGTGGCCCTCGACGGCGTGAAGTCACTGGCCAGCGTGGCGGAGGTGATCGAGAGAGCCTTCCGCTAGTCCGCGGCGCCCGCGTCTGCATCGGTGCTCGCGCCCCGAGCGACCATGGGGCTACTGCAGGCAGAACGAGAAGAGCGCGCTGTCTGTCACCCCGCTGGGGGTCTCCGCGACGACGTAGATCCACCAGAGGCCGGCCATGAAAAGATCGACCGAGAGGGTGTACGTCCCGTCGTTGTTGTTCGTGATCGTGGGGCCGACGGACGCGCCGTGCCCGTGGAGCGGCATCCAGGGATCCTTCAAATACATCCACCCAAGGGCCTGGTTGTTCGCCGGAAGCAGCACCGTCGCGTCCTTCACCGGCTGGCCGCTCGAGTCCGTCACCTTTAGCGTGAAGGCGTTGATGTTCGGCTCGTTCGGAGGAGAGGACGCGTCCCCGACCTCGTTGCTCTCGAGCGTGAAAGTCAACGTGCCGGATGCGCCGGCATCGCCCGGATCGCCCGATGCCGGCTTTCCGACCTTCGTGACGGGTGGAGCCCAGGGGTCCACGGGGTAGTTACCGCTCTGACACGTGGAGGCTGCGTCGTCGCCGGTCGAGATGCCCGCGTCATCGGACCCGCCGCCGTCGGGCGCTGCCCCGGTGCTGGCCGTGCAGGCGACGGCCCCCAGCGACGCCGAGATCGCCGCGACGAAGAACGACGCGCCAAGCTTCACCCTTCGCTCTGCCATGACCTGCCTACCTTGCCCCCGACTCTAGACTCGCGCCACTCAGGGGTACGTCTCTGCGGAGTCCCGGTTACGAAGTCGGTTCTCGAGTCACTCTTCACGTGAAATGCCCATCTCCCGCACATCAGTTGTCGGGTGCCCCGCAGGCGAGCCACTCGAGGAGCGTCTCCCAGTCGGCGGGCGACAAGGGAGGCGCGTCCGACGGCGGCATGTTGCACGAGAGAATGTCACTTTCAGAGGTCGTCCGGTCGTGCAGGAATCCGGCTGGCGTCGAGAAGTCCAGCCCGGACGGCCCGCCCGCGAAGTGACATGTGGCGCACTTTGTCTCGGCGATGCCCTGTACTTGCGCCTTCCAGCTCGGCTCGGTCGAAGGGCACGCTGGATCGCCGGCGTCGGGACACCCCAGGTAGAGAGCGTCCGTCGCCGCTCCGTCCGGGGAAGGGCTCGCCGGCTGTCCTTGCCCACACGCCTCGAGGCACACGAGCCCGATGGACGCGCTGAGGCACGTGACCATGATCCATCGCGCGATACGAGGGCGCCTCACATCCATGACCGGATCGCCGTGAACGTTAGTCCGATCTGAGTCGGCTGGTTATTCCCGAGAGCGTCGATGGGAGGATCGACGAAGACGCCGCCCAAAAGCCTCCAGGAGTCGGTCAGCGGCCAGAGCCCCGAGGCCGTGACGACCGTCACGCTCTTCGAGCTCCCGGGTGCGTCGGCGCCGTCGATCGTCCCGTCGCCCTCGAACGCGTACGAAGCCGAGAGAGCGAGCGCCGCGTCGTTCGCGAACGTGTAGGCCCCGGCCGCGAGGAACGTGACCTGCGTGCCGAGCGTCTCTCCTCCGGACGCCGTTCGCTTGGCGACGATCGCGGTGGTGTTGACGAGCCACGGTCCGAACGTCTGCTCGAGCGCCAGAGCGAGGCTCGCCTGGAAGGCGCCGATGCCCGTCGAGTCCACCGCCAGCGGTTGCGTCGCCCCCCCGAAGAAGGGACCGACGGCCGCGAGTGCCGAGGCGCCCACGGGCTTGCCGGTGGGAAACGTGATGCCCGCGAGCACCGCGATGCCCGGGACGTAGCGCGACTCGCCCGCGAGGAAAAAATCGTAGCGGCCGCTGAGGTTGATGTCGCCGATGCCCCCGCCGAAGTGGGCGCCGTCCGCCGGCGTGCGACGGAAGGTCTCGTCGACGGGGACGAGGAGCGCGACCTGCCCGTGCCGCAAGACCCGCACGGCGCCGAAGATGTCCTCTTCGAAGTCATACTCGGGCGTGCCTGGGGGCGACGCGACGAACGCACCGCCGAGCTGGTACGAGCCGATGACGCCCGCGGCGCGGAGCTCGGCGCCGACGAGGGCGTCCTCGTGCGGCTCGAGACGCCCGGGCGTCACCGCGCTGCCACCCGCACAACAGGCCTGGGCATGCGCGCGAGACGACCAGCTGCAGGCGAGGAGCATCAGCGGCGCGCCCCTACGGAATCTCGAATGCGGGCGCCGCATTGTCCTCCATCGGCCCGGAGATGGTCAGACGCAGCTGCCAGAGTCCGGCCATGAAGAGGTCGACGCCGGAGACCAGGTACTTGCCGTGGGTCTCGGGCGTGATGGTGGGCGCCACCGAGGTGCCGTGGCCCATCGCGGGCATCCAGGGCTTGACCGCGAGCACGAGCCCGTCGCGAGCCACGCCGTCGCTTGCGCCGGTGATCGTGAGCTCGATGTCGTTGGTGCCTTGCTCCGGTGGCTGCGGGGAGGTGCGCACGGCGATCTGGAGCTGCCCGGACTGGCTGCTCACCGTCATGAGTGGGGGCGCCACGAAGCCCGTCGTCTCCGTGGGACCGCTCGATGAGCACGCTGCAACCACCATCGCGAGCCCGATGGCGAACAAATCACGGATCTTCATGGACCGTCTCCCTGTCGAATCGCACGCCTCCCGCGGTTCTCGCCCGTATCCCCCCGCTGGCAGGAAGGGTCTCCGCTCGTCTCCGGGAACGGAGGGCGGTGACGGGCCGAGGCCTCAGACGGAGAGTGCGGATTGGGGCGGCGGCGTCCACGGCTCGATGAACGCGTCATCGGGCGCGACGGAGACCGCGGGCGGGGAATCGACGCCCGTAGGCGACGCGGGCTTCGCCACGCGCGACTCCGGTATCACCGCGGGGTCGACGGCCACCTCCATCGCGAGCCGCCCTTCGCCGCAAGGCACGCCCTCGAGCGCGGGAGCGCGCGAGCGGCCCTCGCGGCGGAGAGCGGGATTGCAGACGGGGCACGACGCATGGCTGCCGCCGCTGACGCAGGTGCACACGTGATCGACCCCCACGCCGGCCAGGGTCCGGACGATTCCGGGCAATCCGTTGCCGCAACCGAGCATCATTACCAGCGCGGCGACGACGACGGCGACGAGAGAGACGGCTCGCGTCCTTCGCATTCGGTGACCCGCCGGCATCTTGGATCCTCTGATTGGATTCGGCAAGCATGGCTTCGGGGGCTTCTTGGCAAGTCTGGATAACGTGGTAGGACTCGTGCGTGCGGCGGGCGACATTCACGATGTCGAGCCTGAGAAGACTCGCGCGGAGCACGAGGGTGCTCTTGGCGGTTCTCGCCGTTCTTGCCCCGATTGGTCTCGGGCCGGCGACCGGGGCCATCGCTCACGCGCTCGGCGCCCTCGATCACGCATGTGCGTGCGGCATGGCGCCCGGCAAGTGCGGCTGTCCCGCCTGCGCGCGCCTCGAGCGCGAGCGAAGCCGGCGTGGGACGTCTCCCGTCCTCGAGTCGAACTGCGAGCGAGACGGTGCCGCGGTGCCCGTTGCACCGTTGCCTCCGTGCGTTCTGCCGAGTGAGCTCGCGCTCGACGTATCCGGTCTCGAAGAGTCGCTGGCGTCGCCCCCGCTCACGCCACTGCACCTGGCCGATTGAGACGGACCGCCGACGCCGCCGCCCCGAGTTTGAGCGAATCACCCCATCAGTCGGCGCAGCCCGTGACGGCGAGGAGCCGTCGCGCCAGCGCGCCTGGGAATCGATCCGCAACGAACTTGAGGAGATTCATCATGCTTTTCGATCAAGCGAAGTTTTCGTTCACGCATCCCCGGGTCCTGGGCTCGGGTTTCGTCCTCGGCATGGTCGTCATCGGCGCGTGCAGTTCGTCGAGCAACAAGGGCACATCGGATGGGGGTGGTTCGGGCAGCAGCTCCGGCACCACCCAATCGGCCTGCATTTCGGGTGACTGCACCTCGTACGACGCCGGGGGCTGCGAACTGACGACCGCGGATGCAAGCACCGACGCAGGCCAGTCGACCTGCTCTTCGCCCGGCGAGGCCACGGTCGGGCCGGCCGACACCCACTGCGCGACGGGAGGGCCGGACGGCGGCGCGATGACGCAGACGGTGGCGGGCAGTTCCTGCTGCGCCAGCGGAGATGCGGGGGGCGGATGCGCGTACAACGCGACGATGTACGGACACGAAGGGGACGACGACGACTGCAAGTACCACGTGACCTGGACGTCGACGCCGATCTGCGAGGGCAGCCCGGGGGCGCAGTTCGTGGTGACGGCGGTCTACAAGACGCGGTTCGACAGCACGGGTGCGCCGCTGCCTCTCACCGGCGCGAACCCCGAGACAGAGGTCTTCACCACGAGCCCCGGAGACTGGGACGCGGCGAGCTTCTGCGACGACAACGGCGGGGCCCTCGGACCGCCCGACCCGAACAAGAACCACCTCATCGAAGGCCCGCCGGGGACCTATACGGGGAACATCGCCTTCAACATGCCCGGCCAGTGGACCGTGCGGTTCCACTTCAACGAGGAGTGTTACGACGTCTTGCCCGACTCGCCGCACGGACACGCGGCGTTCCACATCACCGTCCCGTGACCCCGCGGTCCCTCGTCCTTCTCGCTTGCGTCTCCTGCGCCACGGTGGGGTCACCCGTGGCGCAGCTACCCAGCGCGCCGCTCGTTCGACCGGAGGGCGAGTCAGTCGACGTTCGTCAACTCGCCGCGGGCGCGCCTTTTACGGTCCTCGTGTTCTTCTCGACGCATTGCCACTGCTTCGACGAGCACGAGGGTCGCCTCAAGGCCCTCTACGGGCAATACGGGCCCCGCGGCGTCCAGATCGTCCTGATCGACTCCGAGACGAACGCTTCGCCGGAGCGGGACCGGGCGGAGGCGCAGCGGCGCGGGTACCCGTTCCCGATCCTGGACGATCCTGGCGCCAGGCTCGCGAACCAATTGGGCGCGGAGTACGCGACGTACTCGGTCGTCGTCGACAGGGAGGGCCGGGTGCTCTACCGCGGAGGGATCGACACCGACAAGACCCACCTCCGCGACGACACCACGCCCTACCTGAAGGACGCGCTCGACGATTTCCTCGCCGGCCATGCCCCGCGGGTCGCCGAGGGCAAGACGCTCGGCTGCTCGCTCCAGAAGTGGTGAGTCGCCGCGACGGAAGGCTTCACAGCGACGCGCGAGGGTGGCTCCCCAGCCGCTTGGCGATCCGGAAGCCCATCTCGAGGGCCTGCCGGTAGTTTAGCCTCGGGTCGCACGCGCTCGAGTAGTTCTTGTCGAGGTCGTCGACGGTAATGCCGGCGGCGCCCCCGATGCACTCGGTCACGTCGTCGCCGGTCATCTCGAAGTGGACGCCCCCCAGGTGGGTTCCGCACGCCTCATGTACGTCGAACGTCGACTCGACCTCGCGGAGGATGGCGTCGAAGTCCCTCGTCTTCACGCCCGAGGGGGTGACCTGCGTGTTGCCGTGCATCGGGTCGCACACCCATAGGACGGTGCGGCCCGCCTTGTTGACGGCCTCGACCAGCTTCGGCAGGACGTCGCCGACCTTGGTCGCGCCCATGCGCGTCACGAGGGCGAGCTTGCCGGGCTCGTTCGTCGGATTCAGCGCGTCCACCAGGCGAAGGGCCTGGTCGGCCGTCATGCCGGGCCCGAGCTTGACCCCGATGGGGTTCTGGATTCCGCGGAAGAACTCGACGTGCGCCCCGTCGAGCGCGCGCGTCCGCTCCCCGATCCATGGGAAGTGGGTCGTCAGGTCGTACCAGCCGGCGCGCCTCGGCACTTGCCGGGTCTGCGCCGACTCGTAGTGCAGGTTGAGCCCCTCGTGGCTCGTGTAGAAGTCGACCCGCGTCAGCTCTTCGACGCTCGTCTCTCCGAGCGCTTCCATGAAGCGCAGCGCCTCCGCGAGCTGCCGAGTCGTCCGGTCGTATTCCTCGCGCAGCGTGTCCGGGAGGGCGCGCTTGAAGAAGGCCGGCTCCCAGTACTCGGGGTGGTGCACGTCGGCGAAGCCGCCCGCGGAGAGCGAGCGGATGAAATTGAGCGTCATCGCCGAATGGCCGTAGGCGACGAGCATGTTCTCGGGGTCGGGCCGCCGCCCGGCCTCGGTGAAGTCCGCCCGGTTGACCATGTCCCCGAAGTAGCTGGGCCGCACGACCCCCTCGCGCGACTCGACGGGATTGCTCCGGGGCTTGGCGTATTGCCCGGCAAAGCGGCCCACCCGGATGACCGGGCGCTTGCCCTCGTGGATCATCACGAGCGACATCTGGAGCAGGATCTTCAGCTTGTCGGCGATGACGGGAGAGCGGCAGTCCGCGAGCGTCTCCGCGCAATCGCCTCCCTGCACGAGGAAGCGCTCGCCTCGCTGGGCGCCGGCCAGCAGACGCTTGAGGCGTTCGACTTCCCACGAGGTGACCAGCGGGGGAAGCTGCCGCAAGCGGGCGCACGTCGCCTCGAGGGCCGCATCGTCGTCGTACGCGACGGCCTGCGCGTCGGCCTTCGATTTCCACGTTTCCGGCGTCCAGGGAGCCATGATCGAGCCGACCAGGCTGACTAGCACGAGGCGCGGGCGAGCTCACGGGCCGAGGTGTTACTGAACTAATGAGCTCCCTGTCTCATCAGTGCCACACCCCGTTCTTGACCCCTCGGGCACAGAGGGCTATCGATGCCCTCAGGGTTACCGAATTGCCACAACGACAGACCAAGGCGAGCGCGCCTCTTCGCGCCGGTATTACGGGGGCATTCGAGGAAGACCGCATGGGCAGTCGACTGACGTGGCCACAGATCCGCCGAAGTGAAGAGTACCGTGGGCTATGGGTTGCCCTCGACGAGTGCAAATACGACCCGCGAACGTCCCAGCCCACCGAAGGCACGGTCGTGGACGCCGATGCAGACCTGGTCGCCCTCTGCAGCCGCATGCAGGCCAGCGACAGCAAGCATTGCGCGATCCTGTTCTGCGATGAGCGTGGCTCGACCGACGACGGTCCCCCGCCCTCGCCCCGGAACGCGCCGCCGGTGCCGCCCCGCGCGTATCACTAGTTACGGTTGGGGGGAGCGCGGCCGCTCCTCCCCAAACCCCCCAGCCGGACATGCGCGGTGGGTGGGCGGGGGCGCCGCTATGACCTCGCAGCCGGGCCTCGTCGGGGTCTACTTCAGGACTGGTTTGAGGATTGTTTTGCCGTCTTTGATGGTGACTTCGAAGTCGACCTTCTTGCCGTGTTTTTGTTGGAGCTTGGAGGTGGAGTCGCGGAGGCTCTTGGCGACGGCCTCGTAGGTGATGGCGGCTGTCGATTCGTTTTGGCGGCGCTTGGTGGCGACGTATTGGGCGTAGAGCTGGCGGACGCGCTCGTCGGGGAGGGGCTCGTCCAGCTTGGGTGGGGGCTGGGGCTGGGTGCGCGCTGGCGGGGGTGGGGGTGAAGGAGGCGTCGCGGCCTGGCGGGGGGCGGGGAGAGGGGGTGGCCTGGCCGGGGTTGGGGCGGCGGGGCGGGGCGGCACGAGGGGGGAAGGGGCGGGAGGGGCGGCTCGGGGGGCGGCGGCTGCGGGGGCCACGGGGGGGGCGTCGAAATCGCGGTCGAGCTCGGCCAGCTCGGCTGCGAGGTCACGCTGCACCTCGGCGCCTGGTTGGGGGAGCGGGGGCGGGCGCCGGGAGGCGGGGGCGGGGGCGGGGGCGGCACCGCCGAAGCGACGTTCGGCCCGCAGAACGTGGCGCTTGTAGGTGCCGGCCTCGATCTCGCGAATGATGCGCTGCCAGTGCGTCTGGTACGTGTTGTACCGCTGCAGGATCATCTGGAAGCGAAACCTGAGCGCCGTGTTCCTGAAGTGCTCCTTGCGGAGCGCGTGGATCTTCCGGTCCACGTCCTTGCGCGGGACGGCGGGCTCCGTCTTCTCGAAGCCCATGAAGTACTGCTCGTAGAGCGAGCGCAGCCGATCGACGGCTGTCTCCAGGTCACCGACCATCGTTTCGATCTCGGGCTGCTCCACGGCGCCTTCGGTTCAAGGCAAGGGCACGACGCGAACGTTGTCGAAGCAGACTTTGACGTCCCAGTCGTTGAACCCGAAGTGGTCGTGCCCGGCTCCCTCGAGGGGAGCAGAGTCCACGTAGGAGAGCATCTCGTTCCCGTCGACCCACCATTTTACCGTCTTGCCGTCGGAGCGCTCGACCTTGAAGTGGTACCGCTGCCCCGCGACCACGGGCTTCTCGCGCGGATCGTCCGAGTTCGGGTCCACCGTGATTTCTTTGCGGTCGTTCCCGTGCTCGTTGATGCGTGCGAGCACGTGGAACTTGTTGTGCCAGCCGCCGAGGATGGTCAGGTAGCTCGTGGCGTTGGTGTACGAGAGCGCCGTCGCGTACGAACGGCCGTCGCCCCAGTATTCGGCCTTCAGGTCACCGTCGGCGGACTGGCTGAGGGCGTCGAACTCGATCCGCGCGTTGACCGGCAGGACGCGCTTGAGCCAGATGCCGTGGTTCTTGGCGTGCTCTCCGCACAGGCGGCCGGCCTCGATGTGCCATATGCCGGGGCCGGTCGGGACCCAGTCGGGGTCAGGCTCGGGGAAGGCCGAAGCGGCGGTCGAGATCGACCCGGTGTCGGCGGACGAGTCGGAGACGATGGGTACGCCGCTCGCGATACCCGCGGCTGGCGTGGGGCCGGGATGGTCGAAGTCGTCTTCGAACGGCACTTTCATGACCTCGGCCTGAGGCACGATGGGAGCGTGCGGCGCCGTGGGTGGGGTCGCCGGTTTGTTCGACGTTCCAGCGTCCTGCGGGCCGGCGCTGCCCGAAGGCACGCAGGCCGAGGCGACCAGCCACAAGACGACCCGCAAGCTCGACCGAGGCTTCATGACGAGCACCGGATCTATCACACCGGGCTCTCGGAGCCTCACCGTGCGCGCGGGGTGCGTCGCCGTTGATTTTCAAGTAAACGAACGTCCTCGAGACGCCATGCACCCGATCCTCTTTCGCATCCCTCTGCCGCACATGCCGCTCATGCTCTGGTGGGCTCTCGCAGCGGCCGCGGCCATCGCCGTCGTCTACGCGCTGCTCGCCGTACGTCAGCACGACAACGGCGGAGCGGCCTCTGCGGGAATGGTGGCCGTCGCGGCCGGCATCGCCGCGTGGCACTGGCACACAGTGTCGTACGAGCAAACCAACCTGCCGATCTACGCGTACGGCGTGATGCTCGGGCTCTCGCTCGTCGTCGGATGGTACTTGACGCTTCCGCTTGCCGAGAAGGACGGCCTCCCCAAGGAGACGATGGCGAACTGCTACGTCTTCACCGCGCTCGCCGCCCTCGCCGGGTCGCGCATCCTCTATGCGCTCACGAACACCGACGAGTTCAAGTCGCCGCTCGACATCTTCGCCCTGCGCAACGGCGGTCTCGTCGCGTACGGCGGGTTCATCGGCGGGCTGCTGGGAAGCTGGGCGTACCTGGCGCCGAAGAAGATCCGCCTGCTTGCCTGGGCCGATGACGCCGTGCCCAGCCTCGCGTCGGGCCTGCTCGTCACCCGGATCGGCTGCTACCTCTTCGGGTGCGACTTCGGCAAGCGGCTGCCCGAGGGCGCGCCATCGTGGTTGAAGTCGCTCGGTACCTTCCCGCACTGGGCCGCAGGCACGCTCGCTGCGGGCGACGGGAGCCCCGCCTACGTGCGCCACCTGGAGCTTTACCGGGGGACGCCGATGGAAGCCGAGCTCGTGCGGATGAACACGAGCTTCCCCGTACACCCCACGCAGATTTACGAGTCGCTCGTCGGGCTGACCCTCCTGGTTCTGCTTCTCTGGCAGCGCAGGTACACGCGCTTCCGCGGGCAGGTCTTCTTCCTTTTCGTGTTCGCGTACGGCTTCTTCCGCTTCCTCCTCGAGCTCTGGCGCGATGACGTGGAGCGCGGCAGCTACGGCCCGACCTTCGACGCGCACTTCTACATTCCATTCTGCCTCCTTCTCATGGCGATGGGATTCGTCTTCGGAATCTCGCTGGGGATCCCCAACAAGAACGCGCGGACGGTCGCGCGGGTTCTCGCGTTCGCCCCCCCGGTCATCGCCTACGTGGTGCTCAGGCCGGCGAGCTTCGCGCAGACCGTGCCGTACCAACTCTCGACCAGCCAGCTCATCGGCCTCGCGAGCGCTCTCGTCGTCTCCTACTTCTACGCGCGCTTCTGGGACGAGGCCCGCAAGACTCCGAGGCTGGCGATGAGCCTCGGGGACGCCGCCTCCATCCGCGCCCTCGGGGGCGTGGTTCGCGAGACCGAGCAGGCCGAGCGCGGGGGCGACGAGGATGACGACGTGGAAGAGAACGGCGAACGGGCGTGACGCCGCTCCTCTCGTGACGGCCGGGAGCGTCAGGGCGCTCCATACGAGGCGCGACACGCGCTCGCTGGGCGACGCCATCGCGCGTGTTCTCGCGCCGGGCGACCTCGCCCTCGTGTCCGGCGAGATGGGCGCCGGCAAGACGTTCCTCGTTCAATCCATCGCGCGAGGCCTCGGGACCGATGCGCGGGTGACGAGCCCCACCTTCGCGCTCGTGCACGAGTACCCCACGCGGCGGGGCCTTCTCCTTCACGCCGACTTGCATCGGCTGCACCGCCTCCCTGGCGCCCGCGCCGACGCGAAATCGCTGGAGGTAGAGGTCGCGGCTCTCGGCCTGCGCGAACGCCGGGGCGAGGGCGCGCTCGTCGTGGTCGAATGGGGGGAAGAGGCCGTCGACGCTCTCGGCGGTCATCCGGCGCTGATCGTGTCTCTCGCGATCGCAGGGACCAGCGAGCGTGTCGCGACCCTCTCGGGTCCGCGCTCGGGTGATATCGTCTGAAGGTCGATGGCGGACGGACGCCGGTCGGTTGGAGAGCTGGTGGCGATGGGCGTCATCGCGGGGCTCGTGGCGTACGGGCTTGCCTTTGCGATTCGCCCCAGGGGAGCGACGAAGCCAGCGGCGCGCGCTGCGACGCTCCTCGAGACGCCGGGCGCGAGCTTCGAGCTTCACCCGGGCGCCGGGCGAGTGACCGTGCGCAGCCGGGACGGCGCGATCAGCCGAGACGTCGATCTCGGGCTCGTCGTGGACGGCACTCTCTACCCGCTGGCGTTGGCGCGAGAGGACCTGCGTCCCTCCCCTGGCTCGCTGCGCGCGACCGTCACGATTCCCATCGGCGACGCGACGGTCGAGGCGCAGATAGAGCTCCACGCGGACGGGCCCCGCGACGCCCTCGCAATCGACGTCACGGGGCCGCCGGAGGGGGCGCTCGAAGGGCACCGGGTGGCGATCAGGGCCGAGCTCTCGAGCGACGGGCAGGTGGTCTTCGTTCCCGGCATCGGACAGATCGCCGACAGGGCCAGCGTGTCCGGAGCGTCGGTGTTCGTCGAAGCCCAACCCCACCCGATCGCGCTCATCTCGACGGAGGGCCCTCTCGGCATCGAGGCGGTCCCCGAAGAGGAGGCCGTCCCCGTCCAGCCGGTTCACGTCACGGCAACGACGCCTCCGCCTCGCGGCGGCAGCGAGGGACACCTGCTCGCGGACCTGCACCTCGTCGTGGCGACGTCCAGCATGACGATATGGCGAACGCTCGCCGAGCTCGCCGGCGTTCCCACGGCGCTCGTGCGGGGTCACGTGACGGGAGGCGAGGGGCGCACTCTGGTCCTCGGACGTGACGCGCAGGGGACGCTGCAGGTGCGCGCGCTCGCTGGCGAGGGTGGCGCGTTCGCCTTCGATGTCCCCACCTCGGTCGTGGAGTGGTACGCGGCCATCGACGCGGCGCAGACGAGCAGCCTGGCGACCTTCGTCCCGGGAACGGCGCGTGACCTCGTGCTCGACGTCTCACCGGGGGGAGACATCCACGTCACGATCGTCGACGCGGATGGCCGCGCTCCTTTGACCGCTCGTCTTCTCGTCCACGGAATCGACGGCACCGTGGATCCGAGCTTCGGCCCCGACTACCGCGCGTCCGGCTCCGGCCCGCTCATCGACGCTCTCCGTGGGGACGTGACGACGCCGCTGCCGTCGGGTCGCTATCGGGTCGCGGCGACCAGGGGCATCGAATGGTCCGTCGACGCGAAGGTCATCGAGGTTTCTCCCGGGCGGGTCACGGACGTCGAGCTTTCCCCGAGGCACGTCGTGCCGACGCCGGGGGTCCTCGGATGCGACCTTCACGTCCACGCGCGACCGAGCTTCGACACCCCCGTGACTCCGGAAGACCGGGTGCTATCGCTGGCGGCGGCCGGGATCGATTTTGCGGTGCCGACCGAGCACAACATCATCGGGGACTATGCCTCGGCCATAGACACCCTCGGTCTCCAGCGCGAGTTCTTGAGCGTCACGGGCGTCGAGGTGACGACCTACAATAAGGGGTTCGGCCACTTCGGCGTGTTCCCGTACCCGCTCGGGACGCACGTTCCGCCGTTCAGGCACACCAACATGAACGCCATCTTCCGCGCCGTGCGGACAGGCGACCCGAACCGCTACTTCCAGTTGAACCACCCGCGCCTGCCGAAGGGCATCGGATACTTCAACAACATCGGCTTCGATCCGAAGCTCCCGCGCACGCACATCGCGAAGCGCATCGATTTCGACGGGATCGAGGTCTACAACGGCTACGACATCGAGCGGCCGGAGCGCGTCGATCAGGTCCTCCGCGACTACTGGGCGCTGCTCGACTACGGCTGGCGCTACACCGCGACCGGCAGCAGCGATTCGCATCGCATCCAGTTTCACTGGGCGGGCTACCCGCGCACGATGGTCACGGTCGATCCGCAGGCCGTGGCCGGCGCGGACGACGTGAAGGTCGACCCGTTGGTCGTCGTCGCCAACATCAAGAAGGGACACGCCACCGTGACGAGCGGTCCCATCATCGAGCTCGAGCTTGCGGGCGCGCACCCGGGGGACGAGGTGGTGACGGCGAATGACCCGATCCACGGGCACCTTCGAGTCCGCGCGGCGCCGTGGATAGACGTGACGCACGTCGAGATCATGGTCGGCCAGGTTGGGGCCGCGTACCACGTCGCGCAGTCGTTCGAGGTTCCGTCGCGGCCTACCGAGCTTGGCCCGGAGGCGGGAACGCTCGAAGAGGCCGGCGAACGGACGATCCGCTTCGACCGCGACATCGACGTCGAGGTCGGACCCGAGAACGGATGGATTCAGGTCGTCGCGCGGGGCGAGCGCCGGATGGACGACGTGCTTCCCTTCATGCCGGTGCCTCCGCTCGCCTTCACCAACCCCGTGTACGTCGTCAGGCACCCCGTGCCTCCCCCTCCTTTCCCGATGACCAGGCCGCAGAAGGCGCCCTGAGAGGGAAGGGGCTGGGGGTCGAGTGCGCGAGGCCCTCGAAGGTGTTAAGGTCCGCGCCGGGGATTGGCACAGAATCTCCCGCATTTACGGCACCGTGAACGCTGCATTCGGTCGTTATCGCCTGCTCGAGAGGCTCGGGGAAGGCGGCATGGCCGAGGTCTTCAAGGCCAAGAGCTATGGCGTCGAGGGGTTCGAGAAGATCCTCGTCATCAAGCGAATCCTGCCGGACCTCGCCCGGAGCCAGGACTTCGTGGACATGTTCATCCACGAGGCGAAGCTCGCGGTCCGGCTGTCGCACGCGAACATCGTCCAGGTGTTCGATCTCGGCCGGGCGCCCTCCGCCGAGCCCGGGGGCGCCCAGGCGGGCGACGCCTACTACATCGCGATGGAGTACGTCCACGGGCTGGACCTCGCGAGCGTCCTCGGTCGCGCGCGCCGCCAGCAGCTCGCCCTTCCCGTCGCGATGGGCGCCTACGTGGCGTCGGAGGTCGCCAAGGGCCTCGACCACGCGCACCGCCGCCGGGACGAACAGTCGCGCGCCCTCGGCATCGTGCACCGCGACGTGTCGCCGCAGAACGTGCTCCTCTCCTTCGAGGGCGAGGTCAAGGTCACCGACTTCGGCATCGCCAAGGCGCGCGGCGTGCTCGAGACCTCCGGCCACGAGGACACGCGCGTCGGAAAGCTGCAGGGCAAGTTCGGGTACATGAGCCCCGAGCAGGCGAGCGGCCAGAGCGTCGACGCGCGGAGCGACCTCTTTTCTCTGGGGACTCTCCTCTACGAGTGCATCGCCGGGGTCAACCCGTTCAACGGGCCCACCACCTTCGAGACGCTGCGGAGGGTCCAGGCCTGCGAGTGTCCTCCCCTCGAGCTCCTCCGGCCGGAGACTCCACCCGAGCTCGTCGCGATCGTGAAGACGGCGATGACCCGATTGCCCGCCGAGCGCTACCAGGACGCGGGGCGGATGTACGAAGCGCTGCTCGCTTTCCTCTACACGCAGGGCAGTCGCTACGGCGCACACGACCTCGCCGAGTTCCTCGCGCGCTTCCGGGAGTCGGCCGACGGCGCGAGCGCCCCTCCGATGGGGGTGCCGCTCCTCGACGCCGACGCGGCCCACCCCGCCGCCGAACGCACGCCGGTCGAGATTCCCGCGGCCCGACAGGCTTCGAGCGTGCGCGTAAGCCCTGGCGGTCGCAACTCCGCCATCGACCGCGCCGCGGACATGGGAGAAAGGCGCGAGGTCACCGGTCTGGTCATCGAGCTGGCCCGACAGACGCCCGACGCTGTGGTCGCGAAGGCGGCGAGCACCGTGGAGCGATGGGGCGGGCGCGTGCTCCGGAGGGAGGCCGGGCACATCGCGGCGATCTTCGGGCTCGACGATCCCGACGGGCGGGACACGGAGATGGCCGCGCGCTGCGCGCTCGTGGCGCTCCGCAGCCTGGACGTTTCGCCGCCGCCCGCGGCGGGCATCCACACCGGACGCATCCAGGTCTCGCGAGCGGGCGAGCCCAAAGACGACGATCGCCTCGGGACGCTGCTCGACACGGCTCGCGATCTCGCGCGCGTCCGCGAGGGGCAGGTCGCCATGAGCGCCCAGGCGATGCGGCAGGTGAAGGCGCTCTTCGAGTTCGAGCCCATGACGGAGACGGATCACCCCGCGCCGACGGTGGCCGGCGTCCTCGTCAAGGAGGTGCGCGGACTGGGCGAGACCTTCGGCCGGTTCGTGGGCCGCAAGGACGAGCTCCGGCGCATCGGCGAGACGCTCGCGATGGCGACGCGGCGAACGTCACGCGTCGTCACCATCCGCGGCGACAACGGCGTCGGAAAAACGCGGCTGCTCTACGAGGTGGAGCGCCGCCTGCGCAAGGGCGGCTACAACGTCGGCTTTCACATCGCCGCGTGCCCGCCGCGCGGAAGCGACTTCCCCCTCTCGGGCCTCGTCTGCATGCTGCAGTGCCTCTGCGGCACGAGCGAGGGAGACGCCGACGATCGCATCCTCGCCGTTCAGCCCCGGCTTCGCGCGCTCGGCCTGCAGGACGACGAGGTGAACGCCGTGCTCTCGGTGCTCGGCGCGGCGGTCCCGCCGTCCCGCGGCAACGCGAAGGCGTTGCTCCTCCACGCGTTCGGCCGCATGGTGCAGAGCCTCTGCGAGGACCGGCCGCACACCTTCGCCTGGGACGTCGCCCACGCGATGGACGAGGACTCCTTCGGGATCCTCGAGGGCGTGATTGCGCGCCTCAAGCAAGCGCGTGTTGTCTTCATCTTCGCCGCTCGCGCCGGCTTCTCGCACCCGCTCGAGAAGACCGAGGGGCACCTTGCCCTGGACCTCGGCGACCTGGCGGCTCCCGACGTCGAGCGCCTCGTCGCCCTCCGCCTGGGCGCGGACCGGGTGCCCGACGAGCTCGTGCGGTTCGTGCGCGCGCGCGCCGGTGGTCACCCGCTGTTCGTCGAAGAGGTCATCAAGGCCCTCGCCGACACGGGGGGGGTGACGGTCGCCGAGCGGCACGTCGTCTCGATGAAGCTCGTCGGCCAGGACCTCGCGCTGCCGAAGACGCTGCGCGGGCTCGTCGCGTCGCGGGTCGCCCGTTTGTCGCACGACGACCGTGCCACGCTCCAGGCGGCCGCCGTCCTGGGCGATCCGCTCCATCTGAGCGTCCTCGCGAGCATGCTGGGTCAGCCGATGCCCTCGCTCGAGCGTTCGATCGCGACGCTCCAGGAGCGCGACTTCCTCGTCTACACGGGGCCGAGCGAGCTTCGCTTCACCTCTCCCATCATCCCCGAGATCGTCGCGGACGCCCTCACCCCCGAGGCGGCGCGTGAGATGCACGCGGCGTCCGGGCAGGCCCTCGAGTCGACGCTCGGAAGCCGCGCATGGGAGCACGCGGCGCGCATCGCCCGGCACCTTTACGAGGCGGGCGACAGCGAGCGCGCGGCGACCTACTTCGCCAAGAGCGGCGAGAGGAGGCTCGGGACGCGCCAGCTCGAGGGGGCGGCGAGGGACTACTCGCGCGCGATCGCGCTCGCGAACCCAGCGACCCGAACGCCCGACGAGCTCGCGACCTGGCTGAACGGACTCGCCTCGGCCGTGCGCCTCGTGCGCTCGCTGCCCGACGCTGTCGAGCTCTGTGACCGCGTGGTCCAGCGGGCCGACCAGGCGGGGGACCGCGAGGTCCGCGTCCGTGTGCGCGTCGCGGCGGGGCACATCCTGGCGGCGGCGCAGCACCTGGAAGAATCGCGCCTCCGGCTCACCGAGGCCGAGACCATCGCCGAGCAGGACGAGCAGCTCCTCAAGCCGGTGCTCGTGGGCGAGGCCGAGCTCGCCACCCGGGAGGGCGACTTCAAACGTGCCTGGGCGCTCCTCGAGAAGCTCAATCGCGTCGTCGGCTCGCTCGCCGACGACCAGGAGAAACATCGCTTCGCGCTCAACGTGTCTCAGGCTGCCGCGGGCCTGGGGGACGGGGCCACGGCGCTCGCCAGCCTGCGCGACGCCGAGCTCCTTCTGCCCAACGACAAGATGGCCGCTCTCGAGCGCATGAGGGTGAGGGCGCTCGTCGACTACTTCGCGGGCGACTTTCGATCCGCCGCGTTGCACACGGGCATGACCATCGACGCCGGCCGCGAGATGGGTCTCACCTACGAGGTCATGATCAACCTGCACAACCTCGGCGAGTTCCTCCTGCAGCTCGATGACCTTCCGCGCGCCTACGGGGGCTTTCGCCAGTCGCTCGCGCTCTGCGAGGAGCGTGGCTACGAGCGGATGGCGAACTACAACCGCATGTTCCTCGCGTATCTCGACGGCGTTCAGGACAGCATCGAGGCCGAGAAGCTGCTCAGGCAGGGGCTCGCCTACGCCGAGAGCAAGCACTTCGCCTGGGACGTCACGGGGGGACACCTCCTCCTCGCGAAGCTCTTGCTCCGCGGTGGTCGTCTCGAGGCCGCTCGCGAGGAGTACGAGAAGACGCGCGCGATGGCGACTGCGTCGGGCCACCGCATCGTCATCGACGACTGCGATCGCGCGCTTTTGAAGCTGGTACCTCCCGCGTCAGCCGAGGCAGCGCTCTAGAGGCGACTTCAATCCACCCCTCTGCGACCTCTGCGCCTCTGCGGTTCCCAAACAGACGGTTGCTCTAAAGCGTGCGCGTTACCCGCGCTGGGCGAGGGCGCTCATGATCTTCGTGTGAATTCCGTCGAAGGCCCCGTTCGAGAGGAGGGCGACCGTGTCGCCTGCACGTAGCTCGCCCGCCAGACGGGCGACCATGTCGTCGACCCCGGGCATGGCGCTGGCCTTCGGCCCGAGGTCGCGCGCCAGGCGGTCGAGGTCGAGCCGCTCGTCCGCAGGGACGTTGGTGCGCCCGAGGGGCGCGAGCAGGACGTGGTCGGCGGCTCCGAAGGCGTGTGCGTACGCCTCCTGGTGCAGCGCGCGACAGGCGGTCGCGCTGCGCGGCTCGAAGGCGACCCACAAGGCGCCGTTCGGGTGGCGGGCGCGCAGGGCTCGAAGGGTCTCGTCGACGGCGGTCGGGTGGTGCGCGAAGTCGTCGTAGACGCGGACGCCGCCCGGCTCGCCCAGGAGGTCCTGCCGCCGCTTCACGCCCTCGAACGACGCCAGGTGCGTGCGGGCGTCCGAGACGCTGGCGCCGAATCCCTCCCAGCACGCAGCGAGGGACGCGACCGCATTGCGTACGTTGTGCGCCCCTGGCACGCGCATCGCGAACCGACCGCACGCCGAGCCGCCGACGTAGAGGTCGAACATCTGCGAGCCGTCCGGCGCGAACGCCGCGGGAGCCCCGAGCCACGTGGGCGTGACGTCGCCCGTGTCGTCCCCCTCGAGCGCGTACCACGCGATGCGCGCGCGCGACTCGCCCTTCACGACGTCCCGCGCACGCGGGTCGTGAGCGTCGCACACGACGAGACCGCCCGCGGGGACGGCGCGCACGAAGTCGCGGAAGGCGGCCTCGTAGGACGCGACGTCGGGGTAGATGTCGATGTGGTCGTGCTCGATGCTCGTGACGATGGCGACGTCGTCCGGCGAGACGCCCACGTAGTCGAGAAACTTGGGCCGCTTGTGCCAGTACGCCGCGTCGTATTCGTCTCCCTCGACCACGAACGGAGCGCGCCCGCGATCGAGCCGCACCCGCGTCGACCCGATCGCGGCAGCGCCGGGTAGCCCCTTCGGGACGCCGCCGATGAACCAGCCCGGCTCGAGACCCGCGCGCTCGAGAAGCCATGCGCACATGGCGCTCGTCGTGGTCTTCCCGTGCGTTCCCGCGACGACGAGGGCGCGGCGTTTCTCGAGGAAGCGCTGGCGCAGCGCTCCGGACATCGACGCGCGCGACAACCCGAGACGCTCGACGGCCTCCGCCTCCGGGTTGGTGCGGCGGATCGCGTTGCCCACGATCGTGAGGTCGGGCCGGCCGTCCAGGTGGGCCGCGTCGTATCCTTGCATGCAGCGCACGCCGAGGGCCTCGAGCGTCGGCCCCACGGGAGGATCGAACGCGGTATCCGACCCGCTGACGTCGTCGCCCGCCGCGCGAAGCAGCGCCGCGAGCGCGCCCATCCCCGTGCCCGAGACGCCGACCAGGTGGACCCGCATCCGCTCGCTTTAGCCCTTGGCGAACGCGAAGGCTTCGTCGACGACGTCGACCTTCACGACGCTGCCAGGCGGGTAGCCGCCGCGAAGGATCTCCTCCGCCAGCGGATCCTGCACCTGCTTCAGGATGGCGCGCTTCAGCGGCCGGGCCCCGAACGCGGGCTCGTATCCGAGCTCGACGAGCCGGTCCCGGGCGGCGTCCGAGAGCTGGATCTTCAGCTCGCGATCGGCCGTCAGCTTCTCGAGGCGTCGGAGCTGGATGTCGACGATGCCGCGGAGGTCTTTCCTCGAGAGCGGCCGGAAGAGGACGACGTCGTCGATCCGGTTCAAGAACTCCGGCCGGAGAAACGCACGCAGCTCTTCCTGCAAGACGTCGCGGAGCGCCTCGATGCCCTCGGGGGTCTCGAAGAGCTTGGGGTCGGTATCGAGCAGCCGCTTGCTGCCGACGTTGCTCGTCATGATGACGACGGTGTTGGAGAAGTTCGCCGTCCGCCCGCGCCCGTCGGTCAAGCGCCCGTCGTCCAGCACCTGGAGCAGCAGATTGAAGACGTCCGCGTGGGCCTTCTCCACCTCGTCGAACAAGAGGACGCTGTAGGGGCGCCGGCGGACCGCCTCGGTCAGGTAGCCGCCCTCCTCGCTGTCGACGTAACCGGGCGGCGCGCCGACGAGGCGCTGCGCCATGTGCTTCTCCATGAACTCGCTCATGTCGAGGCGCGTCAGCGACTGCTCGTCGTCGAAGAGAAATTCCGCGAGCGCCTTCGCGAGCTCGGTCTTCCCGACCCCGCTCGGCCCGAGGAACAGAAACGAGCCGATGGGCTTGCCCGGATCCCGGAGACCCACGCGCCCGCGCCTCACCGCTCGAGAGACCGCGCGCACAGCTTCGTCCTGACCCACCACGCGCTCGGCGAGGCGCGCTTCCATCTTCAACAGCTTGTCGCTCTCGGCTTCGAGCATCTTGCTGACCGGGATGCCCGTCCAGTCGCCGAGGACGAGCGCCACGTCTTCCTCCGTCACGACGTTCGAGGCGTTGCTCCCGGCACGGCGCCCCTCGGCAGCCTGCGCGGCGTCGAGCTGCCGGCGCGCGTCGAGCTTCGCGCGCATCTCGCCCACCGTCGGCTCCAGCGCGCCGATCTCGCGTTCGAGTCGCTCGCGCGTCTTGACGCTCAAGGCGTCCGAGTCCCCCGTGAGCGACGTCACCTGCGCCTTCAGCGAGACGAGCCTGCGGATCGCCTGGTCGACATTCACCGGAACGCCGTCGATCTCCACGCGCTTGCGCGCGCCCGTCTCGTCCAGCAGATCGATCGCCGCGTCCGGCAGCGCGCGGTCCTGCAGGTATCGCTTCGCGAGGCGCACGGCCGCGACGATCGCCCCCTCGCCGATCTGCACGTCGTGGTGAGCTTCGTACCTCGACGCGATCCCGCGCAGGATCTCGATCGCCTGTTCGACCGTGGGCGGCTCGATCGTGAGCACGCTGAATCGCCGCAGGAGCCCCGGGTCTCTCTCCTGCATTCTTCGCACGCCGTCCACCGTCGTCGAGGCGAGCAGGCGTACCTCGCCGCGCCCGAGCATCGGTTTCAAGAGGTCGCCGACGCCGCTCCCGGCGGCACCTTGCCCGAGCAGCGAGTCGATCCCGCTCACGAACAGCAGCGTGTCCTTCGCGTTGCCGGACACCGCGGCGAGCACCAGGCGCAGTCGCTCTTCGATCTCGCCACGGAGCTTCGCCCCCGCGACGAGCAGTCCGGTCTCGAGCTCGAGGATGGAGAGCTTCGCCAGACTCTCGGGGACGTCGCGCGCGGCGATGCGCATCGCCAGCGCGCCCACGATCGCCGTCTTGCCCACCCCGGCTTCGCCGACCAGAAGTGGATGGTTCTTCTGGCGGCGCTCGAGGATCTGGAGCAAGCGCCTCACCTCGACATCGCGTCCGATGACGGGATCGAACCCACCGCTTCGCGCTCGTTCGACCAGGTCGTGCGTGAAACGCGTGAGGACGTCGCCGGTGCTCGCCGGCGCCGTCGCAATCTCACGCGGCACGCTCCTCAGCGCCGCCATGTGCGGACGCAGGCTCCCCGGCCCGAGACCGAACGCCTGGAGCGCCACCGCCGCGGCCCCGCGGATCTCCTGCGACAGGGCGTTCAGCAGGTGCTCGATCTCGATCGTGCCTGCCCCGGCCTCCTTCTCGGCCCGGCCCAAGAGCTGGAGCATTGCGCTCGACAGGTACGCCAGCCCAGCCGTCGTCTTGTGGACCCGAGCGAGGGACGACTCGACCTCGACCGCGACGTCCGCGGGATCGGCCCCCGCACGGCGCAGCACCTCCTGGACGCCTCGGTCGCGCTCGATGGCGCGCGCGAGCAGGTGGATGGGCTCGACCTGCGCGTGCTTGCGCTCGTCGGCCAGGCTCTGAGCGCCGGCGACCAGGGCTTTCGCGTCCGCGGCGTAGCGCTCGAGGTGGATGGTTTGCTCCGCCGCCATTCCGGTGCCTTAATTAGCACGTGAGCTCGACTTCCACGCCCCACGTCACCGTCTACACGACCCGCGTCTGCGGCTATTGCGTCGCTGCGAAGCGCCTCCTCGCGGCGCGTGGAGTGACCTACGAGGAGGTCGACGTGACGGGCGACGACGCCAAGCGCACGTGGCTCGCCGAGACGACCGGCCAAAAGACCGTGCCGCAGATCTTCATCGCGGAGGCGGCGGTCGGCGGATACCGCGAACTTGCGGCGCTCGATTGCTCGGGGCGCCTCACCGAGCTGCTCGCTCACGGGTGACGCAAAGACGACGCGGCCCCCCGCGATTCGCTCGCGAAGGGCCTCCACGCCTGTCGACGGTCCCGCTGCCCCTCACTCGCACAAGGGTGCGGTGCCGTTCGTGGCGCCGCAGCCGCACTCGTCCACGTTGATCGCGTTCGCGTTGAGGCCGGCCGGGCCCGAGAGGCCCGTGCCGCCAATGTCGACGCCCGCCGTGCAAGTTCTGTGTGCGGGGATGGTCGCGGTCAACATCGAGATCGTCAGCGTGCTCGCCGTCGTGCTGCAATTGACGGCTGCCGCCGGCGTCGCGCCCGACTGCCACATGTTGCCCTCGGCGTGCAACGTCTCGGCGTTGCCCCTCTCGATGTTCAGGCAGACCCCCGCGCCCAAGTTTGGCGTGGTCGGGTCCTGCAAATCGTTGCCGCCGGCGTCTGTGCCGGTCGTGACCGTGCCGAGATCGATGCCCGTCAGGTCGTTGGCATCCAAGCCCCCGCCCGCCGCCGTCTCGATGTCGACGCCGTTCCCGGTGTTGCCGAGGAACGAGCTCGCCCGAACCTGGACCGCCGAGTCCGCGAGGATGCGAAGGCCGTCGCGCGAGTTGCTCTCGGAGAGCAGCCCCGTGATCGTGTTCAAGTTCGTCTGATCGGATTGCTCGATCAGCACGCCGTCGAGCGTGTTGGACTCGGTCTGGACGCTCCCACCGGCGCCCGAGCCGGTGATCGTCACGGACCCTTCCATGTCGACCAGGATGCCGTCCTGGCCGTTGCTATTGAACTGGATGGCGGTGCCGTTGCCGCTACCGGTGATGGCCGCGAACGCGGTGTCCGTCACGTGAAGGCCGCTCAGGCCGGTCGCGCCCCCGATGCCGTTGTTGTGCGAGTTGGTCCCCGCGCCGATGGTCACCATGCCCGTTCCCTGAACCCGGATGCCGGCCTCGGTGAAGTTCCGGATCTCGACGTTCGAGATGGTGGTCGCGAGCGTCGAGCCGGTGGCGACGACGATGCCGTGGATGGCCGTGGGGGTGCCCGCCGCCGCGCCGTCGATGATGAAGTTCGAGAGCACGACGCCGTCTGCGGCCAGGATGAACGCGATGCCGGTCTGTGTGTCGAGCGCGCCGGTGTCACCGGTGCCGACGTCGTTCGCCGTCGCGTTTCCACCGGAGCCGGTGATCGTGACGCCGGCTTCGGTGACGTCGATGGGGAACGTCTCGCCGTTGCCCGCGGCGCTGACGGGCCCGGTCGTGAGCACGTTCACGGTCGTCGCCGTCCCGAGGTGCAGGAGCGCGAACCCAATCGTCCGGAACGCGCAGATGCCGTTGGTCTGACCCCCGACGGTGTCGCTCCCGTTCCCTACGGCGTCGACGCCGTTGAGGGGATCGACTACGACTGCCGTGCCGCTGACGGCGTCGCACGCCGCGCACGTGTTGTTCGTCGGATTGCACGCGGGCGTCGTGCCGGTGCACTGGGCGTTGGTGCAGCAGTTGCCCGGAATGCAGGTCGGGCCGGCGCCGCAGCAGATGTCGGCGGTGTTGGAGCACGTGGTGCCCGCCGTCGCGCACACGTCGGAGACGCATGCGTGGCTCGTGCTGTCGCAGATCGTCGACGCGCCGTAGTGTGCGTCGCCGTGGCACTGAGCGTCGGTCGTGCACCCGGTGCAGACGTTCGCCGTGCACAGGAACCCGAGGTTGGCTCCGCCGCAGTCGGAGGACGAGTTGCAGTTGCCGGGGGTGCAGCTCCCGGCGACGCAGACGTAACCCGTCGCGCTGCCGTCGTCGTACGCGCCGCTGCAGGCCGCGTTGGGCCCGCTGGCGCCGCTGCACGCCGTGCAGGTGCCGCCGACACAGATGCCGTTGATAGCTCCCGTCGTGCAAGCCGAGTTGTCCGGGGTGCATGGTGGCGCGGCCTCGCTCGCCGCGTCGGCGGGCGCGTCGCTGCCCGAGTCGACGCCCGAGTCCGTGCCCGAGTCCACGCCCGAGTCCACGCCCGAGTCCACGCCCGAGTCCACGCCCGAGTCCACGCCCGAGTCCACGCCCGAGTCCGCCCCCGAATCGGAGCCGCTTGAGGAGCCGCTCGAATCGGCGCTCGAATCGCTGCCCGAGTCGGAGCCACCGCTGGAGCTGGAAGAGCTGCTGCTCGAATCGGCCGCCGCGTCCTCGCCGCCGTCCTCTCCGCCCTCCGTGCCGCCACCGCTGCTGCCGGAGCTGGAGCTCGAGCTGGAACTGGAGCTGGAGGAGCTGCTGCTGCCGAAGCCGCTGCTCGCGCCGCTGGACGTCGCATCGCCCGCGTCTTCGTCGAGCCCGTTGCTCGTCGTGGCGTTGCTTCCGCCGCATCCGCTGGTGTTCGTCGCGAGCGCACAGCCAGCAATGGCACCCACGGCAAGCCAACCCCGCAACCAACCCAATCTGCGCATGTGGCCCTCTCAATTCAGTGAAATATCCACCAGGCTATCTCAGCTCGACCTTGGGCCCAACAGTCGAAAAGCACGGCTCCCCGGCCGGCGGACTCGACTGGGACACGCAGCGGATGCGACGTGGGCTCAGGTGGGTATGGCCAGGACGTCGGCGAGGACCTCGACCAGGCGCGCGACGTCGGGATTGGCCACGGAGCAAAGGGCGATGCGGAGCGCACCGCGGGGCGCACCGGCCGGCGGGCCGGCGGGGGACGTGGGCAATTGCGGCAACACGTACACCCCCTTTGCGCGCATCGCGTCGGCCGTCTCGTGCGGGCGGTCGGCGAAGACGGTCACGAAGAAGCCCCCCTCGTAGCGCGGGTGCTTCAGGCCGCGTGCTCTCGCGTGCGCGTTGAACGCGTCGACGCGGGCGCGCAATAGCCCCTTCGCCTGTTCGCGTTCGAGCGCGCAGGCGCGGGCCATCTCGGGGTCGGCGATGAGTCGCGCGATCGCGGCCAGGCCCCCGCGGTTGCAGTTCGACCAGGTGCCTCGACACGAATACGACAGCGCCGCTTCCACCATCGAGCGCTCGGTGTCGCCTCCGACGCACGCGACGAGCGCCCCCACGCGCAGCCCGTAGTGGGTGAACGATTTGCTCGCGCTCCACGCGAAGAGAAGCGTCGCCCGGCCGACGAGCGGACGCAGATGACGCAGGAACGCGCGCGGGTCGCGAGCGCCGTAGAGGAGGTACGCGCAGTCCACGAGGAGGGTGACGGGACCCTCGGCCGAGCGCCTGGCCACGCGCTCTGCCACCCCGGCCCAGTCGTCGTCGGACATCGAGTAGCCCGTGGGGTTGTGGGCTGGGTCGTTGAGGACGGCGAGGGCCCGGTTCTGGGTCTTCAGCTGATGCGCGATCGCCACGTCGAGAGCCTCGGCGTTGAGCTTGCCCTGCCCGTCGAACATCTCGAACGTCTCGAATCGCCGGTCCGCCTCGTCGCAGAGCGTCCGGTACGGAGCCCAGAACCAGCTCGTCGTCAGGAGGGCCTGCCCCGGCTCGAGGAAGTTCGCGATGGCGTGGCGAATGGCCCCCGTGCCGCCCGGCGTCGCGACGGCCACCGCCGCGCGCTTCATCTCGGGCTCGTTCGCGAACAGGTCGTCCACGACCGCCCGCAGGAACTCCGGCGTCCCCGCGATGGGCGCGTACGTCGCCCACTCGACGGCGGGAACCTCGCGGACCGCCCGCGCCGCGGTGGGCAGAACCGCCAGCGCGCCGTCCTCGTCCAGCAGGACCCCGATGGTGGCGTCGATGACGGCCTCTCCCCGCGCCTTCCGCTGCGTCGCTTCCTTGTGAAGGGAGAAGATGGGGTCGTCCGCCGGGCGACTCCGGTGCGCGGGGATGAGGTGAATCACGTTCGCTGTATCTCCCACACTTGCTCCTTATCGCGCGGCTGTCAGTTTGTCACCGCGGAGGCGGCGCGGGCCTCCACGCTGCCAGGTTGGCCCGTGCGAAAGGCGAGCGCTCCCGCAAAGGCGCAGAACCATCGGGAAATTGCAGTGGCACGCGCTATGCTGGCCCCCCGGTTGCCGATGCCTCGTCGTTCGCGTCTTCGCCCGCACCGGGCCTGCACCTTCCTTGTGCTCGTCGCAGTGTCCCTCCTGGCCGCGGCCACCGCAGAGGCGCAGGACGCCGACGGCGCGCTCAGCTCCAGGCACGTCGCCTACGCGTCGCCGCAGCACTTCGAAGCCGAGCTGCGCTTCGCGCCCTTCACCCCGGCCATCGACAGCGATCCGTCGCTTCACGGAGCGACGCCCTACGCGACGGTGTTCGGCACGAGCCCGCGCATTCTCGTGAGCGCCGAGCTCGACTGGCAGATCCTTCGATTCCCCCACTTCGGGACGCTCGGGCCGGGGCTCGGGGTCGGCTACACCGCGATGAGCGCACCGGCGCTGTTCGCGTCGCCCCACGGGCCAACCGGTACGCTCATCTCGGGCGAAACGACGTCGCTCGACATCTTCCCGTTCGACGCGGTCGCCGTGCTACGCGTGGACGTGCTCTGGCGCGACGTGGGCATTCCCATCGTGCCGTACCTCAAGGCCGGCATCGGCATGTCGCTCTGGCGTGCGACGAACACGCTCGGCACGTCGGTCTACACGACGGGTACGGGGCAGTCCGTGGCGGGCGAAGGCCACTCGATCGGGACGCACTTCGCGCTCGGCATCGGCTTCAACCTGAACGTGCTCGACGAGTACGCCGCACGGAGCTGGGACGAAGCGATGGGCGTCAACGGCACGTACCTCTTCGCCGAGTACGCGCGCGAAGACCTCGACGGTCTTGGCTTCCAGTCCGACCCGCTGCGTGTCGGCGGGACGAGCTGGAACTTCGGGTTGGCGTTCGAGTTCTGAAGGAGCGTTGCCGATGTCAGTCTGTCAGCCACACGCCAAATTCGCCGGACGACGAGCGCGGCACGCGTCATGCTCTTTCATGCTTCGAAGCGTGAAGCTCCACGTCCCTTCGGTTCTCGCCCTCGCCGCTGTCGCAGCGATCCTGCTCGTCTCCGGCGCCGCGCGCGCGCAGTCCATCAACGCCTCCGGGCAGCCGTTTCCGGACCGTTGGGTCGGTAGCGTGGATCTCAGGTGAGAGCACCCGCCCCCAGAACCTGAATCCGCTCGGCATCAACTACTCCGATTGCATCCAGGACATGAGGCTGGTGTACAGCGTGAGCCTGAGCGGATTCGGGGCAGCCAATGACGACAACATGCAGGTGTGGGCCACCAACGAAGGCGACTGCACGGAAGACACGACACGCGGCCTGGGCGGCACTTCGTCGGTGCAAGCCGTGTGCTGGCTGGTCAACCAGGGCCTAACCCAACCAAACCTTCAGGTGCCGACGACGAGACAATTCTCTATTCCCGTGCGGGCCCTCGTGGGTCCTCAGACCGGCACCATCCCGCAGGCCGGGACGTTGGTGACCGATCAGGGACCGGAGGCCTGTCTGACGCAGCCCTCCTTCGCCGCGACGTCGATCACCGTTTGGTTTTTGCCTCTGCAATCAAACGGTCTGTTGGACACGGGCGGCACACCCTTCTCGCAAGTGATCACAGCCGATGTCGTCGGGCCGCCCGCTCCGACGAACGTCATGATCGGAGACGGCGACACGCTGTTCTCGATGAGCTGGAACCCCAACATGGACACGGACACGATTGGATACGATATCTTCATCGATCCTCCCCTGGTTCCGGGGCCATCGTCGACGCGGGCTTTGTTCCGCCCACGAAGACACTCTATTGCCCGGATGCAGGTACGCCCGTCGCATCGACGATGACGGACGCGGACGATGGAGCGGCGCCCGACGATGCGTCGGAGGAGGCGGCCGAGCTGGAGGCCTCCGCGTCGGACGGCGCGGTCGATGCGACGATGGCCACGGCGAGCGACGCCGCGACGACCGCGGTCGACTCGGGCTCGGGCTGCATCTACGTCAACATGGCGCCCACGCCGCCCACGAGCACCACCAGCACGTGCACCAGCACCGTTCTCACGTCCGGGACACTGGTGGTCGACAGCGGTGTCGCGACGACGGAGGACACCGGCGTCGACAGCGGCATCGCTCCCATCGAGACGTTCGACGAGGCGGGCCTCCTCGTCGAGACGGACAGCGGTTCGACCGAAAGTGGCATCGGGGGGATTGCGAGCATCCCCTGCCAGTACCTCGTCGCCTCGAGCTGTTCGTCACCGTCGGCCTTTGCTTACACCAATAGGGGCAATCCCACGGTGACCGGAGAGACCATCTCGGCGTACGTCATCAAGGGTCTGACGGACGGCCAAACTTACGACGTCGTAATCTCCGCGGTCGACGGGTCCGGCAATGTCGGCCCCCCTTCGACCTGCGTGGACGACTACCCCGCACCGGTGAACGACTTCTTCAAGATCTACCGCCAGGACGGCGGGCAGGCGGGCGGCAGCTTTTGCGCGCTGGAGGCCGTCGGCGCGCCCGCAGGGGCGCCCATCGTGGGGATGGCCTTCGGTGCGGTGGCCTTCACGATGGCCCGGCGTCGCCGGCGCAACCGGCGCTGACGCGCTGACGGGAAGCCGCCTCGGGAGAGAACGCGCTCCGCCGGTCGGGTGGAACCGTTCTCTTCCGCCTCACTCGTGGCATTCCGCCACGTGGCGCAAATGGTCGCGTCCGGCAGATGTAGGCGATTTCCCGGGGGATTCCGAGTCCAGGCGCGAGGGCACGCTCGCTGCATGAGGGCCGCCCGCGTTCCTAGCTTCGCTTCGTTACGCAATCGCCGCATTTCCCCCACTGCGCGATGACGTCGCAGTCGTGCCGGGGTCTGTACTCAACACGCCAACAAGGAGAATGGTGAGATGACGACGACCACAGATTTTGCCGCCACGAAGAGCAATCGCGGATTCGCCTCGATGGACACGAGCAAGCAGCGCGAGATCGCGAGCAAGGGAGGCAAGGCCGCCCACGCCCAGGGTCGTGCGCACGAGTTCAGTGCCGACGAGGCCCGCACCGCCGGCCGCAAAGGCGGCGAAGTGGTGAGCCGTGATCGCTCGCACATGGCGGCCATCGGTCGCGCGGGCGGCCAGGCGCGCGGCCGCAACCGCGCCGCGCAGGTCCAGGCAACGGCTCCCCAGGACGTCTCCAGCGCCGCCGAATAAGCGGCGCGAGCGGGGCTGCCAGAGGCCAGACGCCAGGCGCCCCCCTCCCCTCCGGGCATGGCGGGCCTTGTTTCTGTGGGCCGCCGCGTCCGGAGGGTGTCGCGCGGATACCTGACAAGAGGGTGTCATCCGACGCCGGTACATTCCTTCGAGTCGCAGGGCACTCAAAGGAGATCGGGTCATGGATACCAAGAAACACCTCGGAAACTGTCACTGTGGCGGCGTCCGCTTCGAGGTCGACATCGCCGCGGATGCCCGCATCGGTCGATGCAACTGCACGATCTGCCGGAGGACGGCGGTCACGAGCACGATCGTCAAGCCGGACGCCTTTCGGTTGCTATCGGGCAAAGGCAAGCTTGCAGAATACGAATGGGGCGGCCGCATCGCGAAGCGCTTCTTCTGCAAGACCTGCGGGGTCCATTGCTTTGCCCCCGGCCACCTCGAGCAGCTCGGCGGCGATTACGTCTCGGTGACCCTGAACTGCATCGACGACTTCGAGCTGGACGAGGCGAAGGTGGTCTACTGGGACGGTCGCCACGACAACTGGCAAGCGGGCCCGCGCTCGAAACCCTGGCCGGTCGTCTCGGCTGCGTAGGCTGAACGCCTCGCGCCCGCTCATTGAGGAGGGCCCTCACGGGGTGGCCGGGCTGGTGCGGGGTTGCGCTGCGTGGTACGCGGGATGCCGCGTCTCGCGCCCGTAGCTCAGCTGGATAGAGCGGTGGCCTTCGAAGCCATAGGTCGGGGGTTCGAATCCCTCCGGGCGTACTGGGCCTTGCGGCGCAAGGCCCCCGTACGCCCGGAGGGATTCGAGTCGTCTGACCCTGCGCCGGGGGCGCAGGGTGCTTCGGAACGAATCCCGGGACGCGGGCACCGTGCCGAGCGCCAGGAGGAGGAGTAGAGCGTCGACATGGGCGCTCGTCCGCCCACGCTGCGTGAGGGCGCGGCTCACTTGGACCTTCCTACCCGGCGCGGGTACGCTAGCGATGTGAGCGAGCCGGCCCGAAAGCGCGACGAGAGCGAACCGCTGACGGCCGAGCAGCGCGCAGCGGTTGAGGCCTGGAAAGCGGCCGGTTGCCCGGAGCAGCCCGAGGTAGCGGCGCTGCGAAAGAAGATCCGCGGCGAGCCGCTGACGCCGGACGAAGCGGCGCTCATCGTCCCGACGCCGGAGACGCGCGCGCGGATCGCGGCCTTGGGCCGCGGCATTGCGCACGCGCAAGTGACGGCTGAACTTGCCGAGCGCCAGCGCCGCGGCGGATGACGGAGCCTCTCTTTCCGCGCTCGACGACTGGCGGCGTCTCCCGCTGGACGAAGCCGCGAGGGTCGCGCTCGCGGTCGAGCGCTTCCCTTGCGAGGGTATCGTGATCGGCGCTGGCCCGACCGAGTACCTGTTGCTTGTCGGGGCGCATGCCGTCGTGATCCTCGTCGACGGAGACACGCTGCATGTGGAGCGCGTACGTCGAGCGTAGGCCTTCACGGCACGCGTCGAGTGCCGCGGAGCACTGCGCCTCGACGGCACCGGCCCTCGTCGCCGGGCGCCCGCGTTCCTCTTTCCGGCCCTTCCGACGCGCGATAGAGTCGCCGGCTCATGGGCCGACGGCTGTGGTGGGTCGGGCTCGTCGCCTCCCTGACTGCCGTCGCAGGCATCGTCTCCTGCCGCCAGCTCGTTGGCATCACCGACAACCCGCCCACGGACCTGACGTCGACGCTCTGCGGCCTGCCGTACGGGACGAGCGTGTGCGCCTCGTGCGCGCAGACGAGCTGCTGCACGGAGTCGACGGCGTGCGCGAAAGACCCCGTGTGCTCGGCGTACGAGTCCTGCCTCGGGACGTGCAACGGCGATCCGAAGTGCCGGTCGCAATGCACGATTGACAATCAGGTGGGGGTAGCCGCCGATGTTTCGGCGCTGAGCGCCTGCCTGGCCACCCACTGTGAGACGGCGTGCGGGCTCACGTGCGGAGGAGTCGCTGACCTTATCAGCGAGCCCGATGCCGCTGCATCGTGTCAGCAGTGCCTGCAGGGCAGCCAGTGCGCTCAGGCGGAGGCGTGCGCCTCCTCGGAACTCTGCGGCGCCTTCGTGCTGGGCTTTCTCGCTTTTTCAACGCTCGACTCCATCGAGGTGTTCGAGCAAAGAGAGTGCGCGAATAGCGCGGCATCGGGACTCGAATTCCTCATTGGCGGCCTAAGCTCGATCTGCGGGAGGAATCCACCGACGCTTGACGCGGATGCTTCGGCGCCGTCAACGGCTGGGGCCTTCGCACAGAGTTACGGTTCTTGCACGACCCCATGTGCAATCGGGAACTACTGGGCGTGTGTCGATCACGTGACCTGGCCTTCCCCGAACTCCACGAATTACTCGTTTGGCTACACGGTCACGGACTTCGTCACCAGTCAGCCTGTTGCGGGGGCGCTCGTGCAGGTCTGCTCGGCGTCCGATGAGAATTGTAGCCAGCCGCTCACGCACGAAACCACGGACGCGGACGGTAGGGTCTCGTTGACGTTTCAGAACATCAGGGATACCTCGGGCCTCGGACTCAACGGGTTCCTGCGAACCACCGCCGCAGATATCGTTCCGTTGGATTATTATTGGGGCTTTCCGTTGGTGGAAGCACAACTCCCGAAATCTGCCCGCGTCCGTACTTGCTCCAACTGAGCTTCAAGATCAGTGGAATGCGTTAGGCGTCGCGGCAGATCCCACCCGGGGCACGGTGAGCGTCTCTGTTGGCGATTGCCGCGTTCAGTCAGCACCCGGAGTGAAGCTCACCCTGAGCACCGCCGACATGCTCACGCAGGGATTCTCCACTGAGGTGGACCCCGGATTTCGGACCAGGGGTTAAGGTGGTACGGGGAGCCTGCTCCAAAAGGAGCAGGAGCGATGAAGAAGAATACCCGTACGAAGTACACCCCGGAGTTCAAGGCGAAGGTCGCGATCGCGTCGCTACGCGAGCAGGCGACGGTGCCGGAGCTGGCCAAGCAGTTCGGCGTGCACCCCAACCAGATCTACACCTGGAAGCGGGAGTTCATCGAGAAGGCAGCCCGCGCGTTCCGCAGCGGGCCGGAGACCGCGAGCGAAAGCGGCAGCAGCGAGCGCGAGGAGCAACTGCTCAGGAAGATCGGGGAGCTGACGGTCGAGCGCGATTTTTTAGCCAGGGGGCTCGGGCGTCTTCGTTGAAGGAGCGCCGGGCGATGATCGTCCATGATCAGCCCGAGCCGTCGGTGCGTCGCCAGTGCGAGCTTTTGCGGGTGTCGCGCTCCGGTCTGTACTACGAGCCCGAGCCCACGAGCCCCGAGCAGCTCGCGCTGATGCGGCGGATCGACGAGCTGCATCTGAAGTACCCGTTCTACGGCAGCCGCAAGCTGGCCGACGCGCTGCGGCGCGAGGGCCGAGAGGTCAATCGCAAGCGCGTCCAGCGGCTGATGCGCTTGATGGGGCTGGAGGCGATGGCGCCGAAGCCCAAGACCAGCGAGCCTCACCCCGAGCACGTCGTGTATCCGTACCTGCTGCGCGGCCTCACGATCGCCCGCGTGAATCAGGTCTGGGCGACCGACATCACGTACATCCCGATGAAGGCCGGCTTCGTGTACCTGGTCGCGATCATGGACTGGTACTCGCGTCGGGTGCTGTCGTGGCGGCTGTCGAACACGCTCGACTCCAGCTTCTGCGTCGAGGCGCTCGAAGAGGCGCTCGCCCGCTTCGGCAAGCCGGAGATCTTCAACACCGACCAGGGGGCGCAATTCACGGCCGAGGCCTTCACCACGCCGCTTCGCGACCGCGGCATCGCGATCAGCATGGATGGCAAGGGCCGCTGCCTGGACAACGTGTTCGTCGAGCGGCTCTGGCGCTCGGTCAAGTACGAGGAGGTCTACCTGCACGTCTACGACGGCATGACCCAGGCCCGAGCGGGTATCGGTCGCTACCTCGGCTTCTACAACGACGAGCGCTCGCACCAGGCGCTCGGCTACCAGACCCCTGCCGCGTTCTACGACGGACAGGCGAAGAAGGCGGCATGACGATGCACTCCGCCGTCCACAGCCTCGTCCCCAACTTGCCAGTCTCCCCCCTCGCGCTGCCCCCTCCTGCGCTTCGCATCGAGGGTGGGGTCACCTTGGATGACCACACGCAGATCGCGACGGAGAAGAGACTGCCGTTTTGTTATATGCATGATACAGAGAGATCGAGAGACGCAGGCTCCACCGTAACCACCCGCCTCCGTGGTCCGAAGAATGGGGTCCACCTCACACGACAGGCGCGATGACGAGCACGACAGGCCAGAGCGGCACCGTGGTGTTTGCCAACGTGCCTGCGGGCGACACGACGATAACGGCGACGCCTCTCGCTCTCGGCACGCCGTCGAGCCAGGTCACCGTCACTGTTCACCCTGGGACCATCACGGCTGCGCTCATGTACCCGACGCCAAACCCATGACCCGGCGTCTTCCTCTTGTGCCTCGAGGTGGACGGTTGCACCGTCGCTGCCCGTGGATAACGTTCCACCACTATACTCGGCACAGGCAATAAAACCGATCGTCGCTCCTGTCAGGATGATGCGCTGCCATGTCACTTTCCGATCTTGCGTCTTTGGGAAGCTTCGTTAGCGGCTTTGCTGTCCTGACCTCGCTCATCTACCTCGCGCTTCAAGTGAGGCAGACAGAGCGCAATCAGCAAATCTCGATCAGGCACAGCCGCATCTCGCGCATCGTCGAGCTGCAGGTGGCGCTCGCGGACCCCGCCGTGGCGGATGCGTGGCTTCACGGTTCGGGGAGCCCTCAGGAGATCACTCAAACTGAGCTGAGCCAGTTCATCAACCTCTGCCGCGCGCTCTTCTTCCATTTCGAAGACTCGTTCTATCAACGTGGAGAAGGACTGTTGAACGACGAGGCGTTCGAAACGGTCGTTGCTGGCGCTCGGCTCATGGCGAGGGCTCCTCAGCAGAATCTGTGGGTAAGCCAGTCGGGTTCGGGTAGGTCGCCGAGCGCGTGGTACAGGGCGATCTCGGCGTGTTCGTAGCTTCGAAAGCCGTATGCCTTTCGGGTCGTGATTCGCGCCTTGTTGTTGAATCCCTCGGTGGCACCGTGAGCGAAGAGGCCACGGGCGGCGAACCAGTTGAGCAGCTCACGCCGATGCTGTCGGAGGGTGCGGGCGAACTTCTTGAACGGCTCCATGCGCGAGCGCATCGCCATGGTCGTCCATCGCGCGAGGAACTTCTCCGCCCACAGGTCGGAGGAGTAGTCCCAGAAGTGCTGGAACTGTTCCTTGAGCAGGCAGGCACGCACCGAGCGGAGATTGATCCGCAGCAGCTCGCGCAGGCGGCCCCGCTCTTCGGTGGACATGTTCTCTCGACGCTTGAGCAGCAGCCACCGCGTTTTGGTGAGCAGAGCGGGGCGCCCTGCTGTCCGCAGAGCGCGTACCTCCTGTCGCCGCACGGTATCGACGGCTTCGTTGAGCAGCTTGGTGACGTGGAAGCGGTCGAGTACGTGAATGGCCGTCGAGCAGCGCTTGCGTATGACGTTGCGGAACGCCTGCCACATGTCGCTGGCGACGAACACGATGGCCTTCGAACGCTCCTCGCCGAGCATGTCGAAGAAGGCGTTGAACGACCCGGTGGTGCGGTCCCGCGCCACGTGCAGCAGACGCTTGCATCCGTGGTCGACCTGGTAGACGAGCGTGAGGTACTTGTGCCGCTTTTTCCAGGCGAATTCGTCCACGCCGATGGCGAGGATTCCGTCGAGGTTGCGGTGCGCAAGTCCCCAGCGAACGGCGTGCTCGACGCAGCGGAAGACCGTGTCCCAGGTCGAGTGGAAGCGCTTGGCCACCTCGCGCCACGACAGCACCTTCGCCCAGCTCGCGAGAAACCAGGCCAGCGCGTGGGTCGTCTGCATCTTGCCCGCCGCCCACGGAACCGCCTCGACGGTGACGCCGCAGCGCCGGCAATCGACCCGGCGCATGGCGTAGACCAGGAACACGGGCAGTCCCCAGAGCGGCACGAAGCCGAAGAAGCGCGAGTCGAGCACGTCGTAGCCGGACCGCTTCTGGAAGCAGGTCGAGCAGACGCCGCGCGTACCCCGGCGTGGGCGAACGTGGACCCAGAGCGACGGGCGGACTCGCGTGCCCTCCCAGCGCACCTTCTCGTAAACGAAACCGGGCAGCGGGTGGAGGCGGCGCAGGATAGATTCGATGTGCATCGTGTGGGTTGTCGTGGCCTGAACAACCTGGCTTCTCGCACGATGCACCCTCTCTCAGCCACGACCGGCGCTCGGCGCGGGGCTCGCGGGCGGACGCGCAACTCGATCCCGCGTTGCGAGCTACGTGACGAGCGCCGTGCCACGCGTTTCACGCCCACAGATCCTGCGGAAGAGCCATGGCGAGAAGCCCCGGCTTTCGAGCCGCCTGGAGGATCGCGCGGCCTAACTTTGGCGGACGGTTCCTAGGCTTCATGGACGGAGTGGTCGCCGAGTCCGCCGTCGAGCCCCCCGTGGACCTGTCGCTGGAGGCGTGGAAGGTCGCTTTCGCGTCCGAAGCGTCGTTGTCACCCATCCGGTGATCGGAGCAGGCGCAACTCGGCCCCGGTTGTATTCGCGAGACGGGCCGTTAAGGGTCGGGCCGGTGTCGCCGCCGGACGGGGCGTGGGTCGGTTGCTGCCCCTGCGGCGGGTGACGAGGCCAAACGATCGCCGACCCCGCGATCAGGGAGCGGCACGATCTGGCCCAATCGAAGTGCCGAAAAGCAGGCGTAACGCGCTCGAGCGAGCTGGTACGGGTCGTGCTGCGAGAGCCAACATGAAGCGACTTGCCGCCTCCCTGCTGGCACCGGCGATGATCTGCTTGTGGGCCTGCTCGTCGAACAACCCGAGCACGACTGAAGGGCCGTGCGGGGGCGGGGGCCCCTGCGTCGACGGGTCGGTGGAGGCCGCAACCGGGGTCGCCGACGCCCGGGGGGACGGGCCCGTCGCCTGCGCCACTAGATTCGACTGCAGCTCCCTCTCCCCCTTGTTCACCCCGTCCGCGGACCAGAACCTGGTCCCCTGCTGCACGGACAACGTTTGCAAACTCGAGACGTTCGACGGCGACTGCACGGACGCCAGCGCGCAAATCATCCTGGCTTCGAATTACGACCAGTCCTGCACTGCGGACACTGATTGCGTTGCGGTGGCCGAAGGAAACTTTTGCTACCCGGGCGCGACCAATTGCCCGACCGCGACGATTAACAAAAGCGCCAACGCCCAGTACCAGTCGGACGTCGCAAAGACGCGCGCGGCCACTTGCTATGCCCCCGGCAACTGCGGCGGGGAGTCCGGGCCGTGCTGCGTAAGCGGCATGTGCCAACTCGGCAGCCAATGCGGCAACCTCGCAGGCGATGCCTCTGCGGAGACGGATGCAGACGCCGCGATCGACGCCCACGCCGAGAGCGGTGCTGGCCGTGTGCCCCTCAATCATCGCCCGAGCGACGCCCAGTGCTCCACGACGGCACCGCCCGGTGATTGCGCCGGCCCCTATCCCGACGGGGGGGGGTGCGCTAGCGACGGCGACTGCGCCGACGCCGGGACGAACGGACGTTGCATCAATCCTGGCGGCGGACCGGCCGCCCCCTGCTTCTGCACTTACGACAGATGCTTGGGGGACACCGACTGCCCCAGCGACCAGACCTGCGCGTGCCACGGGGCGCCGTACACCGACGGCGCCGGCAACACGTGCGTGACGGGCAACTGCCGCGTCGACGCCGACTGCGGTGCGGGCGAGTACTGCTCGCCGTCGTCCACCACCGGCATCTGCGGCGACAGTCTCGCCGGCTACTACTGCCACACCGCGGCGGACCTCTGCATCGACGACAGCGACTGCCCGGAAAGCACCAACGGGACCGTCGGGGAACCAGGGTGCGTGTATTCGACGACGGACTCGCGCTGGGAGTGCCTCATAGTGCCGGTCTGCTTATGAGGAGCGGTTCGAGCGGAGGGCAGCGGATCAGCCGCTTGACGCCCTTCTCGCCGGGGGCCTACCACTCTTGGCGGTGTCGTCTCCTGCGCGTGCATCCGGTCCGGTGGGCCCGCCGTCGTCGCGGCCGCTTCGCGCGATGCAGTCTCTGCGCGCGCGATTGAGCGGCGCCGGCACGGTCAACGCGACCTTCGACGCGCCCGAGATCTACGGCCGCGGGGCCATCTCGAACATCGTGCGCGCGCTACCGCCCATCGAGCGGGCGTACTCCCTCGTGCGCTTCTCCATCCTTCGGCCCAAGCTCCTCAGCACGATGGATCTCCTGCTGACGGACGAGGGACGCATCCTCGACGTCGGCTGCGGCTTCGGTCTCTTCGCGGCGTACTTCGGCCAGACCCATCCGCGCCGCCGCATCGTGGGCGTCGACCCGGATGCCCGCCGGGTCGGGCTCGCGCGCCACGTGGCCGAGCGCCTCGGTCTTCGCGACCACTCGTTCGTCGTTGGAGACGTGCGCGACGCGGCGATCGAGGGGCCCTTCGACGCGGCGTACGTCCTCGACGTGATGCACCATCTGCCTGCCGAGGATCAGCGAGGGGTGCTCGAGCGGCTGCGCGGGCTGCTCGCGCCGGGGGGCATGCTCATCGTCAAGGACATCACCACCGAGCCTCGCTCGGGCCTGCTCTTCACCGAGCTGCTCGACCGGCTCATGGTGGGATGGAACGAGCCGCTCGCGTACCGGCATCACCGGGAGTGGGGCGCGATGCTCACCGAGCTCGGTTTCAAGGTGCGGATGGTGCGCGTGCCGGATGTCCTCCCGTATCCGCACGTTGTGATCGCGGCGGTGAAGACGTAGCCGGGTCGGCCCTTGCTCAAAGACACAACAGGAACGACTGCAGGACGGCGAGGGTCGTCTCGCAGCCCGCCACACCGCCGTCTTCTGCTGCCTGCAGGCAGCCCTGAAGGTTCGCCCCCGCGCTCATGATCGTGCTGCAGCACGCGGCGAGAATCTGACAAGGGCCGCCCGCGTCGGCGGCGTCGTTTCGGTCGGCGACGGCGTCACTCGACGACTCGCGACTCGAGCCGGCGTCAGGGGCGATGGAACCATCGTCTGTCGCCAGCGCAGCGTCGAATCCGTCGCCGCTCTCTCCTCCGGACGATCCGCCGCCGGAGCTCGACGCGTACGACCCATCGGCGCTCGCCGTATCGCTGGGCGTCGAACCGTCGGGACCTTGAGCCGTCCCGGAAATGCTCAGGCCGCAGCCGAGCATTACGAGCAAGAGCAGCACCCCGACCGAAGCCCTCACCACGGAGAAGTATGAGGGAGGTGCGGACCCATGTCGACGGAGGCTGCGGGCGCACGGGGTGCCCGAAGAACGTACCTCGGCGAGCAGTCGCTGGAAGAGCTGCTGGCAGAGGCCGACCGTTGCATGTACGAGCGCAAGCGAGAGCGAGCGGCGCAGTAGCGCACGTCCCTCCCGCGCCTGCGTCGCCGACCCTCTGGATCGCGCAGGTCCGGACCGCACTCCCGCGGCACGCGCTCCAGCCTCCTTCGCAGGGTCACCAGGTCCCGGCCTTGGCTCGCCCGCCGCCGTCGCTCGTGGCCCGATTCCTCCGCGATGGACGCGGACCGCCTTCGCCCGCGGGCGCCCTTCCTTCGTTCGGTCACGCGGTCCTTTCCCGAGGAACCCGGCTCCTTTCGCAGAGTCGTGGACTCCCGCGGCTCGCTCTGCGAGGACGGAAGCTCGCGGTCCGGCACCTGCCGTTCGCTCGCTCAATCCCTTCGCTCGGCAGGTCGTGATTTTCCCGAGGGAGTCCACTCCCTCCGCTCGCTCCCGCGGCCCCTTGGCGCAGGTCCCAGGTAGTTGGAGAAGATCGCGACCTACCGTTCGTCGGTCCTCTGGACCCTCGCCTCGCGAGGCCGTGAGCGACGCTCGGTACCCGGCTACCTTCGTTCGCTCCCGCGGCCCCTTGGCTCAGGTCCCGGGTAGTTGGAGAAGATCGCGACCTACCGTTCGTCGGTCCTCTGGACCCTCGCCTCGCGAGGCTGTGAGCGACGCTCGGTACCCAGCTACCTTCGTTCAGTCGCGACCGAGCGAGGCTCACGTGTCGGCTTCGTTCGTTCGGTCGTGACCGAGCGAGGCTCATGTGTCGGCTTCCTTCGTTCAGTTGTGACCGAGCGAGGTTCACTTGTCGGCCTCCTTGGTACTGGTCGGTTTTGAACGCGGCTGACGCGCGGCGTTAGGTGACGTTGGCGCGGAGCGTGGCTAGCCTATTGGTCGATGCCACGCGGCAAGCACCGAAAGCCCCTTCCAGAGAGGAAGCAGCCGCCGCCGCCTGATCTGTGCAACCGGTGCGGCCTACGGCGCCCATCCACCCCTGAGACGCTGATGAACATTCCGGCGACGCGCGTCCGGTCATTTCAAAACCGACCAGTACCGCCTCCTTCGTTCGGTCGTGACCAAGCGAGGCTCATGAGCGGCCGTGTGGGTCACACGGGCTGGTTAGGCCGCTACGCGAACGAGGGTGCCGACGACGCGGTTCATGGTGTCGAGCACGCCGGTGGGCACGGTCGCGACGTAGCCGAACGCCTCGGCGACGCCGAGGCACGCGAGGGTTTCCCTGGCCGACCCGAGAGCCGTGCGATACCGCACGGTGCGCACGCGTCCGAACGAGCCGCTGCCCTCGGCGAGGTTGAGCACCACGCTGCTGGCCGCGCGCCGCAGCTGCCGCGCGAGGTCCGGGTCGCGCTTCTCGATGGCCGCGACCATCCCCCGCATCGCCCGCACCGCGTCGAGCATGTCGTCGTAGATTCTGAGCATTGTCGTGTCTCCTGTCTCGCCCTCACGCACCGTGCGCGAGGCGCGCCCCGCGCCTCCCCGTCGGGCGGAGGGCGGGTCAAGGCTGCGAGCGGGCTTCCCGCGAAGCACCGCCGCCTCCTGGCGGCGGCGCGCAGCGGCCTTGAGGCGCCCGAGCACGACGGTACGCTTGTGAAGCCGAGCGAGCGCTCACAGGGGTGACGACGCGGGGCCAGGGGGTGGTTCGCTCGCTCGCTTGACGAGCTTGGCGCCGTGCTCGACCGCGTCAAGGACGCTGGCGCGCCGTCGCCAGGAGGCGACGGTGCTGCGCGGGCAGGAGCCCGCTTGCATCCTTGACTCGGTCTGCGCGCGGCGCCGCAGGGGGGAAGCCTTCGCGAGAGCGAGAGGCAGAAAGGCGAAACGAACATGTTGAGAATCTATGAGACGGTGATTGAGGTGCTCCGGGGGCTGCGGCCGGTGATGGCGCAGATCGAGGCGCACGACCGGGACCTCGCACGGCAATTGAGGCGGGCGGCCAGCAGCGTGGCGCTCAACGTTTCCGAGGGTAGCGGCTGCAGCGGAGGCACGAGACGGGAGCGGTATCGCAACGCCCTCGGGTCGGCACGCGAGACCGGGGCATGCCTCGATGTCGCGATCGCATGTGGCTACGTCGCGGAGATCGACGTGACGTTGCTTGATCAGCTCGACCGGGTCCGGGCGGTGCTGGTGAAGAACGTCGTCTAGCCGACGACGAAGGAAGACGAGCGCCGCACCCGCGCGGCGCTCGGACTTCCGCGCCCGCGCCCGCGCCCGCGCCCGTCCCCCCTACAGCCTCCCCCTCACCGCATCCACCCGCAGCTTCCACACCATCCCGATCGCCTCGACGAAAATCTTCCGGCTCATCTTCGACCGCCCGAGCGTCCGGTCCACGAACACGATGGGCACTTCGGTCACGCGCATCCCGCGCCGGATGACCCGGTAGGTCATCTCGATCTGGAACGAGTAGCCGTTCGAATGGACGGCGCCGAGGTCGATCGCCTGGAGCGCCCGTCTCGAGAATGCTTTGTAACCGCTCGTCAGGTCGCGCACGGGGAGGCCGAGGATGGTGCGCGAGTAAAAGCTGCCGCCCTTTGAGATGAAGTGACGGCCCGGCCCCCACCCCTCGACGCCGCCGCCGGGGATGTTCCTCGAGCCGATGACGAGGTCGGCGCCGTCGTCGAGGGCGTGCACGAAGGCCGGGAGATAGCGGACGTCGTGTGACAGAATCCGCGTCCATCTCGAAGAAGCGCTCGTAGCCCTCCGAAAGGCCCTGCGTGAATGCCTCGATGTACGCGGTTCCCAGGCCCATTTTGCCTGCGCGGTGCCTGACGCGGACTTGCGTGTCCTTTGCGGCCAGGGCGTCCGCGAGGTCCCCGGTGCCGTCCGGGGAGTTGTCGTCCACGACGAGAACATCCGCGTCCGGGAGCGCGCCGCGGACGGCCTCCACGAAGCGCGGCAGGTTGTCCCGTTCGTTGTAAGTGGGCGTGACCACAAGCGTGCGGAGCATGTGACGAGCGCGCGAACCTACCGCGAAAGCTCGGTTCGCGGCAAACGGGGCAAGTTGCCTCTGACCGGTGCGGGCAACCCGCTGATAGAATGGCCATCGTGGCCCTGAAGTCGGATTCCGCCCGCTCACTCGACGCCCGCCTCGCGGACCTCGAGGCGGCACTCGCGCGCGAGATGCGCGTGAGCAAGGCGCTCCGCGAGGTGGGGGTCGCGCTCGGGACGACGCTCGATCTCGACCAGCTGCTCGAGCTCATCCTCGACAGGATCACGGACGCGGTCGAGGCCGATCGGGCGACGCTCTATCTCCTCGACGAGGCGAACGACGAGCTCGTGTCGCGCGTCGCCCAGGGCGAGGACGTGCGCTCGATCCGCCTCAAGATCGGCCACGGCATCGCCGGTCACGTCGCGCGCACGGGCAAGCCGCTCCACGTGCGCGACGCGTACAAGGATCCGCGCTTCAGCCCCGAGTGGGACATGGTCACCGCGTACCGGACGCGGTCGATCCTCGCCGCGCCGATGAAAAACCACCTCGGGAAGACCATCGGCGTCGTCCAGGTGCTCAACAAAAGGCGCGGCGAGTTCACCGACGACGACGCAGAGATCCTCGCCGCCCTGGCGACCCAGGCCGCGGTGAGCATCGACAATTCGCGGCTCTTCATGTCCGTGACGCAGAAGAACATCCTGCTCCTCGACACGAAGGAGCAGCTCGAGCACCGCGTGCGCGACCTCAAGCTGCTCTTCGACCTGGAGCGCGCGATGGCCCACGCGGCCTCGCTCGAGGAGCTCCTCATGGCGGTCCTCGGCGAGGCGATGCGTGCGTGCGAGGCGAGGATGGGGGCCGTCGCGCTGCGAGACCCCGAGTCCGGCACCGGCACGCTCTACGTCATCGACGAGCGCGGCAAGAAGATGAAGAGCCTGCCGTATCCGGAGAACGCGGGGCTCATCGGGTGGGCCGTCAAGAACAACGAGATCCTCGTGTCGAGCGACGCCGAGAGCGACGCCCGCCGCGATCGGACGCTCGACACGCGCGTCGGGGGCGCCACCGCCAAGACCGCGCTCGCCGTCCCGCTCGAGGGCGACGGGGACAGCGCGCTCGGCGCGCTCGCCATCTACAACAAGCGGGGCGGGCGCCCGTTCAACGAGGAAGACCGCGAGCTCCTCGTGCTGGTCACGGCCAACGCGTCGACGGCCGTTCGCTTGCAGCTGTCGCGCGAAGCGCGCGAGCACGAAGAGCGGCTGACGACGATCGGCCGCCTTCTGTCGAGTGTCATTCACGACCTCAAGACGCCGCTCACCGTGATGAGCGGGTACGTGCAGCTCATGCAATCGTCCAACGATCCCGCGCAGCGCGAGAAGTTCGCAGAGCTCATCTTGAAGCAGTTCGATCACATCGGCGCGATGCAGCGCGAAGTCCTCGAGTTCGCGCGAGGCGAGAAGAGCGTCCTCGTGCGCAAGGTGTACGTGCAGAAGTTCTTCGACGACGTGCGCGAGCAGCTCGAGGGCGAGCTTGCCAGGCGCGGCGTCGAGCTCGTCGTCGACGTCCAGGAGCGCGGCACCGCGCGCTTCGACGAAGGGAAGATGCTGCGGGTCGTCAACAACCTGGCGAGGAACGCGGCCGAGGCCATGGGCCAAGGGGGCGGCAAGTTCGTCATCAAGGTCACCCGCGACAAGGAAGACAAGGCCCTCGTCGTGTCGTTCTCGGATACGGGTCCCGGCATCCCGAAGCACATCGAGCACCGCCTCTTCCAGTCGTTCGTGACGAGCGGCAAGGAGGGCGGTACGGGGCTCGGTCTCGCCATCGTGAAGAAGATCGCCGAAGAGCACGGGGGCAAGGTCAGCGTGCAGTCGTCGAGCCGCGGCGCCACCTTCAAGGTGCGGATCCCGCAACCGTCGGCGTGAGAGCCTCGCCGGTCGCGATGGGGGTGCTCGGGGGAGTGTCGGCGGTGGTCCTCGCCGCCGGCGTGGTACGCGGCGATGCTCCCTTGCCGCCGTGGATCGGCGAGGGGCAACTGGCGCCGCCCTTGTGGGCGCGCTCGGTCGCGCCGAAGGCCGGCGAACGCGGGCGCCCGGGAGATCTCGTCCTCTTCGCGGGCGCCAGTAGCGGGAGCGCGCGGCGTGGAGTCACCGCGCCCGGCGCCACGCTGGGCTTCTTCGGCTCGAGGCGCGGGTCGGGCTGCTCGGGGACGTGGTGGCTCGTGGGGCCGATGGCATGGACGTGCTCGGACGACGCGACGCTGTTGCCGGCCGAGCCCACCCCCGCGGACGCGATGGCGCCGACCGACGCGTTCCCGGCGCAGTACTTCTTCGTCGGTCGGGCGGGCGCGAGCGCCTACGCGAGCATCGAGTCCGCCTCGGAAGGCGCCCCCGATCGGGAGCTCGAGGGAGGCTGGGCCGTCGCCGTGGTCGAGCAACGGGACGCCAACGGGGCGCGCTGGGCGAAGACGACCAAGGGGCTCTGGATCGCGATCGCGGACCTCGTCGCGGCGCGCCCGTCGGAGTTCCGGGGAGAGGCCGTCGAGGACGGTCGAATCGACATGGCGTGGGTCCTCGCGGACCGTGCGAGCGTCTTCCCGGGGCCGTCGCCCAAGGGGAAGCCCGAGAGCACCCGGGTGCGCTTCCAGCTCGTCCACGTGCGCGAGGAGAACGGCCCGATGGTGCGCGTCGACGAGGGGGCCTGGATGATCGCCAAGGATCTGTCTCGCCCCAGCCTCGCGGCTCCGCCCACGGAGGTCACCCGCCCGGGCGAGCGCTGGATCGACGTCGACACGGGGACCCAGACGCTGGTTGCCTACGAGGGAGCCCGTCCGGTGTTCGCGACGCTCGTCTCGACCGGGCGCCTGAACGACTTCCCCACGCCCCCCGGGGTGCATCGGATATGGGCAAAGCTCGCCGCCTCCACGATGGGCAACACCGCGAGCAGCGACGCGGATCCGCACTACTCGCTCGAGGATGTGCCGCACGTTCAGTTCTTCGACAACGGCGTCGCCTTGCACGGCACCTACTGGCACCAGGACTTCGGTCACGCGCGGAGCCACGGCTGCGTGAACCTGGCGCCGCTCGATGCGCGGCGGCTCTTCGGCTTCACGGCACCCCGGCTCGGGGGCGGGTGGGTCGCCGCGTATCCGATCCCTGTCGACGAGGGGACTTTAGTTCGTGTTAAGTAGTCCGGTGAGTCGCGTGACTCTTCGATCCATCGCGGGGCTGGTGCTGCCGCTCGGGTATCTGGTCGCGGCGTGCACCTCCACCTCTACGCCCGCGGTGCCAACCCAGCCCGAGGCCACGTGCCCCGCGTCCGTGGCGGAGGCTCTCGGCGCGCCGTGCTCCGATGGGCTCGTCTGCTCGCCCGAGTACGCGTGCGGCATCTTGCCGGCCATCGCGACGTGCACCTGCACGGGCGGGTCCTTTGTCTGCACCGATGTCACCGGCAAGTCGCTCGACGACGGCGGTCAGCTGTCGTGCCCCGCCGCATCGGCCACGGAGACGTGCCCGGCGACCGAGGCGCTCGCCAGCCAGCGCGCCTGCACGGAGTCCGGCCTCGCCTGCCCCTATCCAAGCACGTGCTCCGGCAACACCCAGGAGTACGACACGTGCACGTGTTTTACGGGGCCGATCTCGGACGGGGGAATGGGCCTGCGCTTTCAGTGCCCGTCACCGTGTGACGATGCGTCGCTGGGCGACGCGGGCGCACCTTCCGTCGATGCCGCGACCGCAGGGGACGCGCCTGTCGAGGACGCGACCGCGGTCGACGCGCCCACGGGCGACGCGCCGCACGACGCCGGCCACGCGGACGCGTCGGCCGACTGACCCGCGCCAGCGCCCACGCGAGAGTCAGGGCGACGCGACGCCCTTGAGCCAGAACGCGATGACGAACGCGATGAGCACCAGCGACTCGATGAGCGCGAGGCCGAGGATCATCGGCGTCTGAATGCGGGCGGAAGCCCCGGGGTTGCGCGAGATGCCCTCGAGCGCCGCCGCGGCCGCGCGTCCCTGGCCCAGCGCGCCTCCCAGGACGGCCAGCCCGATCGCGATGCCCGCGCCGATGGCCGCGTACGATCGAACGTCGAAGATGTTGGAGCCGGCCCCCTCGCCCTGCGCGAACGCAGCGAGCGGAACGAAAAGAACGGCGGCGGACGTGAACGCCGCGAGGGCGAGCTTCTTCGGGGTCGACATCGTCACTGGCTCCTTGTGCATGCGAAAGAGAGTTGGTCGGGGCGAAGCGGGTACGGGCGGCCCCTAATAGTCTTTTTTCGGATGGGCCGCCAGCTTCGAGTCAATGCGTGCCAATCGCAGTGCGACTCACACTGCCGGGCTGGCGAGGGTGTCGGGCGGCGCCGCATGGCCCTTGGCGTGCGCTTCGCCGTCGTGGTCCTCGTGGTCGGTCGCGAGCGTGATGTAGATCGACGTCAGGATGCAGAAGACGAGCACCTGGACGATGCACACCAGCGTGCTCAAGACCAAGACGGGGATCGGCAAGAACATCGTGATCATGCCGAGCGCAATCGTCACGAGCAGGTGATCGACCGCCATGTTGAGCATGAGACGGATGCTCAGCGTGAGCGGCCGGATCAAGAGCGAGAAGGTCTCGACGACGAAGAGGAGGAGGTTGATGGGCACGAGGGGCCAGCCCATCCACGGACCGAAGAGATGCTTCACATAGGCGAGGCCGGTCTCCTTGATGCCGTAATAGTTGAACATCACGAAGACGATGACGGCGCACCCGAGCGTGACGTTCCAGTTCGACGTGGGCGGGGTGAAGCCGGGGATGATGCCGAGGAAATTGCTGAACACGATGAAGACGGACAGAGAGCCGACGAGCGGGAAGTACCGCTTCGCGCGCTTCGGCCCCATCATGTCTTTCATCAGGCCGTACCAGTAGCCGACCCAGACCTCGAAGAACGTGCGCAAGGTCAGGGTCGCGTCGGGGATGACGACCCTGTCCCTGCCGCCTTTGCCCGACACGATGAGCGCCGGCCGGACGAGCAGCGTCAGGGCGACGATGAGCAACATCACGGCGAAGCTGGCCGCGAGCGGCTCGATTCCGTGGGCGTTCACGGGCTGATGGCCGAGGAAGCTCTTGCCGAAGACGCTCGCGTTCTGCCCGAGGGCCGGGAACATCGCGAGGAGGTAGCTGAAGAAGGACGTGTGCTCGGGCATGCTACGCGCCTCGTCTATCGCTCACGAGCGACCCGATGGCAATGCCGATCGGCAACCCGCACAGCCCGACCAGCATCCCCATGGGCGACACCAGGCCGCAACGCATGAGCAGCCAGGCAACGGCCAGGACGCCGACCATCTTGACCAGCGCCACGAGCGCCCATGCCGCTCGGCTCTGAGCTCGGGCTCCCGCTTCGGTTTCGGGCAGCAGCACGGCGACGATGTGCGCAAGGGCCCAGAGGTTGGCCGCGGAGAGGGCTGCCCCGAGGCCGACCGACAGGGCCGCACGGAGGCCGAAGCCGACCGCGGCTCCAAGGGCCATCGTCGCCCCGGTCACGCCGACCGCGACGAGCGATGCCTTCAATCGTGAATCGAGGCGTCGGCTGGCTTCAATTCCGTGGTCCATCGCCGTCGCCCTTGCCGGGCCCCCCGGTGTGGTCCGGATCCGCACTCTGCGCAACGTGATCCGCTTCGCCCTCCTTGTGGAGCCAGCTCTCGTCGACCTTCCAGCGGCTCGCGGCGGGGTCGCGCGCCTCGGCGCGCTCGATGTCCCGTTGCATGTGCGCTGCCGTCCGCATCAAGTTTCGGAAGGCGACGGCAACCCCCAGGACGAACCCGACCCCCGTGCCCCACCCGCTCGAGCCCCAGCAGCGAACGTCGAGCCAGTGTCCGAAGCCGCCGAGAATGAGGATCGTCAGGACGAGCTCGATTCCCACGCTGCCGTACCGGCCGATCTCCGCCCACGGCTTTGCCATTCGCTTCCCGCTGTCATGCCGCGGCCGGGGTCTCGCGTCGAGCGCGATGCGGATGCGCGGGGCGCCGACGTCGCATAAGATGAAAGCGTGCGCGGCAGCGCGCGACTTGCCGGAGAACGGATATGGCAGCGAGCCCCAAGACCACCTGGACGGCGGTGCTGGTCGTCCTCGCGTCGAGCTCCACGGCGGCAGCGCAACCGCAGCCCCTGCCGCCCTTGCCACCCGCGTCCGAGCCCGCGCCTGCGTCCGCGCCTGCGCTTGCGCCCGCGCCCGCGCCTGCGCTTGCGCCCGCGCCCGCGCCTGCGCCCGCCTCCGGGCCTCCGCCGCCCCCACCGGTCCTCGTCTACGTCGCCCCCGAGCCCCCGGTCCACGCGCCGCACTTCTCGTTGTGGCTCGGCGGTCGCGCGGGCCTTCTCGCCTACAGCGGCGGCCTTTACGTCAACAACCAGCAGACGGGAGCGATCGAGACGACGGGCAACTTCGTGCGGCCCGGGCTGGGGCTCGAGCTCGACGTGGGGGCGCGGCTCGGCAAACGCTACATCCCCTATTTGGCGCTGGAACTGGGCGTGGCCGGCGCGGGCCATCGCTTCGATTCCTCGACGAGCGCCAGCACCTCGTTCCTCGGGGTGGGCTTTCGCTATCTGGCGGGCAACGTCGACACGGTCGCTTTCGCCAGCGATCTGTCCGTGGGCATCCGCAAGTTCCAGGTGTCCAACTCCAGCGGCACGTGGACGGCTTCCGGCCTCGAGATCTTCCGCCTCGGCCTAGGCGCCGAGGTCCGCGTGAACAACTACTTCGCCGTGTCGCCGATGCTGACCCTGTCCGGTGGGACGCTGACGGATACGAGCGGCAACATCTCGTTCGCTCCGAATCAGGGAGACCTCCAGACCGGGCCAGGAACGATCCTCCCCGGGGGCGGGTTCCTGCCGTTCGTCCAGAACCAGAACATCCCCAGCGGAGCTCAGACCACGTACATCGCGGTCGTCGTTGGTTGCGGCGGCCACATCGATCTCTTCGGTCACTGAGAACGCAGCCCATAAGCGAGCGATCCCTTCGCGATCCCCGCGTCGGGGGTCGTCACCGTACAGGAGTACGGCTCCTCGCCCCGCCGCAGGGCTCGCTCGGTTTCGCTCACTTCTGGGCTGCGACCCCCGACGCGGCAGCGCGAAGGTATCGCGCCGTTATGGGATGCGTTCCAACTGTGTGGCGCGGTCGGCGAGGACGCGCTCGAGGATCGGTTGGAGGGCCGAGAAGGCGCGGGCACGGTGGCTCACCCGGTTCTTTTCCTCGGCGTGGAGCTCCGCCATGGTCTTGTCCGTGCCGGCCACGACGAACAAGGGGTCGTAGCCGAAGCCGCCGGACCCTCGCGGCGTCCGCGTGATGGCCCCCTCGCACACGCCTTCGACCGTGCGTGGCTCGCCGCCTCCGGTGAAGGGGTCGACGAGCGCGAGGGCGCACCGGAAGCGGGCCGGGAATCCCCCCCTCGGGACGTCCGCGGGGTCGCCGAACGCGTCGAGCGCACTGAGCAAGGCGGCGTTGTTCTCGGCGTCGGTGGCGCGATCGTGGGCGAAGCGTGCGCTCTTCACGCCCGGGCGCCCGTCGAGGGCGTCCACCTCCAGGCCCGAATCGTCGGCAAGGGTGAGCGTCATCGTGGCGCGGGCCACCGCTCGTGCCTTCTTCACGGCGTTCTCGACGAACGTCGAGCCGTCCTCCACGATGTTCGGCGATTCGCCGAGGAGCTCGCTCGCCGCCCGAACCTCGAGCGCGAGGCCGGCGAAGAGGGCTCGCAGCTCCTCGAGCTTTCCGCGGTTGCTCGTCGCGACGACGAGCGTCTCCCTGTAGCCACCTCCGGGCACGGCTACCCCGCCAGCCGCGCCAGATCCACCCCGGCTCGCGCGAGGGCGTCGCGCTGCACTTGCGCCAGCTTCGTGATTCCCACGAGGGCAAGGTCGACCATCGCGTCGACCTCCTTGCGGTCCACCGGGGCGCCCTCCGCGGTGCCCTGCACTTCGACGATCTTGCCGGTGGCGGTCGCGACGACGTTCAGATCGACCCGCGCCTTCGAGTCCTCGATGTAGCAGAGGTCGAGCGCGAGGCGGCCCGCGTCGAGGAGCCCCACGCTCGTCGCCGCCACGGGCTCGCGAAGCGCACGCGCGCCGATCTTCGAGAGCGCAAGGGCGAGGGCCACGAAGCCCCCGGTGATCGAAGCGGTGCGGGTGCCTCCGTCGGCCTCGAGGACGTCGCAATCGATGGTGATCGTGCGCGTGCCGAGCTTTTCGAGGTGCACGGCGGCGCGGAGGGCGCGGCCTACGAGGCGCTGAATCTCCTGCGAGCGTCCTCCGAGCGCCTTGCCCCGCCCGTCCCGCTCCTGGCGCTTGGGGTTGGCGCGCGGGTGCATCTGGTACTCGGCGGTCAGCCAGCCCTGCCCTTTGCCCTCGAGGAACTGGGGCACCTTCTCGTCGACCGACGCCGTGCACAAGACGATGGTCCCCCCGGCGCGATAAAGCACGGACCCCTCGGACGGTCGGTGAAACCCCGCGGTCATCTCGACGGGCCGGAGCGCGTCGGCGTTACGGCCATCAGGTCGCGACATGGACTGACTCTCTAGCACGCCTAGGCAGTCGCCCTGGACGGCGCGATGGGCAGCGCGATGCGGAAGCGCGTGCCGCCGCCGGCGCGCGATTCGCATGTCACCGTGCCGCCGTGCGCCTCGACGATGTGCCGCGTGATCGCCAGGCCCAGGCCGGTCCCCTCTCCCTTGGTCGAGAAGAACGGATCGAATACGCGCGCGCGGATTTCGTCGGGGACGCCGACCCCCTGATCGTCGACGTTCACCACGACGCTCATCCCTTCCGCAGAGACGCCCACCTCGATGGGGCCGCCGCCGGGCATGGCTTCGCGCGCGTTCCGCAGGAGGTTCAGCAGCGCCTGACGGAGCTGGGCTTCGTCGAAGAGCGCGGGCGGCAAGCCCGGCGCCACGCGCAACCCGACTGCGCACCCGGCATTCTCGATCTCCGGCGTCGCGAACTCGACGATCTCGCGGATGGCGGAGGCGAGGTCCTCCGCCTCCATGCGGGGCTGCGGAAGTCGTGCGACACGCAGGTATTCCTCGCTCAGGTGCTCGAGGCGCTGCACTTCGCGCTTGATCGCGGCCAGCAAGTTCTTGACCTCCGCGCGTCGGACTCCGTCGCCCCCGGCGGCGAGCTCCTCCTCCAGCATCTCGACGTTCAGCCCCATCGCGGAGAGCGGATTGCGTATCTCGTGGGTCACGTGCGCGGCCATCTTGCCGATGGCGGCGAGCCGTTCGTTCGACAGCGCCAGCGCCTGGGCGCCCGCGAGCCCCGACACCATCGTCTCGAAGGCCGCCTCGAGCTGTCCGATCTCGTCGTCGCTCGGCACGACCTCCCGCGACGTGAGGTCGCCGCGCGCCACGGCCCTCGAGCGCGAGGTCACCCGCGCCAGGGGTGCGAGCAGACGCCGGACGTGGAGCGAGACGAGAATCCCGACGGCGAGCGTCAGCGCGGCCAGGACGGCGAGCGCCCCGATCGACCGGATCTCGCGCCGTCGAGCGGCGGAGGACAACTCGTCGATCGACGCGCTCAGTCGAGCAGCCAGGAGGCGCAGTCGCCGGTCCGCTTCGTGCTCCACTGTGCCAAGGGACAAGATCGTGCGGTTGATGCCGTCGCGATCCCCGCTCGCGATGGCCGCGAACAGGCGCTCGAAGAGTCCGCGATCCACCTCGAGCAACGACTCGATCGCGTCGAGCTCCGTCCCCAGCTGACGCGCGAGCGCCCGGGTGGCCTCGCTGCCGACGGTCGGTAGGGACTGCCCCAGCGTCGCGCGCGTCTCCGTGAACATCGTGCGCCGTGCTCCGACGAGCGTTTCCAGGAGGACCCGCGTCGAGCCTGGCTCCCGCTCGTCGGGAATGCCGTCGACGAGCGTCGAGAGCGTCGTCTGCGCGGCGCGGAGCTGGGCCAGACGCATCGCGACCGGGACGTAGCCTCGTCCGAGCTCGACGCTGTCGTCGGCGGCGCGCCGCTGGGCGACGATTCCCCACCCGAGGGTCACCGCGAACGCGACGACGGTCACCGCGAACGACGCGAGCACGCGCCGGGCGACGGTGGACCTCGGCTTGCTGTCGCTCGCAGGCACCAGGAGCTACCCGAGGGAAGGATGGCGCAAGGAGCTCGCGATCCAGGTCACGAGGTCGTCGACGGGCACGTTCGACGCGCGCGCGCGCTTGCGCAGGGCGATCAGACTCGACGCGCACGCGGTCACGATGCGGCCGCCGCCGGCGAGCTTGTGGGCTTCGAGCCTCGCGTCGGCGATGTCCCTGGCGGTCTCGGGCATCGTGGAGGGGAGCAGGCCGCCGGCACCGGAGCAGACGCCGTACTCCCGCCGGTCTTCGAGCTCGTCGGGTGCCCGTCCGAGCGCCCGAGACAGAATCGCGCGAGGAGCGTCGTAGATCCCGAGCCCTCGACCGAGCTGACAGGGGTCGTGCCAGCGCACCGGCTCGTCGGTGTCGCGGCGGACGGGGGAGAGCTCCGACAGCACGCGCGCGGCCGCTTCCACGAGCAGCTCGACGCGGGTCGGCACGTCCACTCCCGCTTCGGGGAAGCGCTGCCGCAGGGTGAGCGCGCACCCGGCGTCGACGACGATGACGCGCCTGAAGCGGGCCAGCTCGGTCGCCGTGGTGCTTGCGTGGCGCGCGAAGCCACGGGCGTCGCCCGCGAGCCTGAGTGGCAGACCGCAGCAGGCCTCCACTACGGCGACCTTTCCCCCGGCGATCCTCGTGGCCGCTTCGACGGCGTCGCGCGCCTCCCGAGGTGCCGCTCGCAGGTAGCCACATCCCACGAGCAAAGCGGTCGTGGCTCGGGCGTCGCAGCCCTCGTGCATCGCGAGCTCGCGGGCGGACGCGCGGGTCTCCGCGTCGTGCCGGGCGAACCGCGCGAGCACCCGCTTCGCGCCCTCCGGCGCCGAACCTGCGCGCACGAGAGCGTCGCGTGCGTCGAGCAGCACCTCGGTCACCGGGTTTCGATGGTCGCATGCCTCGCGGCAAGCGAAGCATCCCGTGCAGGCCCACGCCGGGGCGGCGTGAGAGCCGTTGCAGGGCGTGTCTCCGTGAGCCGCCATCCAGGCGGCGCTCATCTTTCCCCAGGGTGTGATCGTCTCGCGTGGCTCCGCGTTCGAGACGGGACAGGCGCTGCGACAAAGCTTGGGACAGAAGACGCACTTCTCGAGCTCCGCGCGCCGCGGCTCGAGAAGGGGCAGGGCGCGCATCGGGCGGAGCGCTGGCCGCGGCATCGGGAGGCCGTCAGCGGTACGTGAACACGAGGTCGTGGTCGCAGATTCGGAAGGCGTCGCCCTCGCCAATCTGCTTTCTCGCGATGCGCTGACCGTTGTACTCGACGCCGTTCGTCGAACCCATGTCCACCATGAAGTAGACGCCGTTCTGGAACTCGATCATCGCGTGTTGTCGCGAGACGTTCGGGTCCTTGAGCGTCAGGTCGCTCGATTGCTTGCCCCGGCCGATGACGTAGCGGTCTTTCGTCACCGCGTGGCGCTCGCCGTTGTACATGAGCGTCAGCGTGGCGCCGTGCGCTGCCGGGGCGGGGAAGCCGTTCGGGGCTGCCGCCGCGGGGCCGCGCGGAAGGGGCGGCGGCATGGTGCGAGGCCCGGGGGCGTGAGGCCCGCCACGCGGCGGGGGCATCGAGGCCGCTCGTCCGGCGGCGGGCGGAGGGGGGGCGGGGAGAGCGCTACGTGAGGGCGGGCCAGGCGGCGCGGGCAGCGCAGAACGTCCGGGCGGAGGTGGCAAACGACTCGGAGCCGGCAACGCGCCGGGGGGCCTCCCCGGGGGGGAAGAGGTGCCGCCTGAGGCGCCGCGCCCGCCTGAGGTTGAGCCTCGACGCCGCGGCCGGGAGCGGGGAAGGGCGTGCGCGAGCCGGTGCCCCCGTAGCTGCGCTGGCGCGCGTACTGCTTCATCGACTCGTTGATGAGGTAGTCGATGCTGCACTCGAGCTCGCGCGCCATCTGCTCGAACGTCTCCCAGAGGACGTCGCGGCACTGGAACGTGCGGGAGCTTTTCTTGTTCGGATCCGCGCTCATCGCTATTTGGCGTCAGTAGCGAGGGGGGGCGACCCTCGGTCCTTTAGGCTAACGCCCCTCGAGTGCTTTGCACAGGGTGCTCCGGCATCACTGGAGCGAAGGCTCGATGCACCATTTGACGAAGTCGCCCACGGTCACCACGGTCTTGGTCTCTGTCTCTTTGGACCCGGGCTTCGGGACATCGCATGTCCATCCGCATTGGTCGGCCGGGTCGCACTTGGGAACCGGGGACTTGTCCGACTCGAGGGGAAACAGGGCCGAGGCCTCCGATTTCTTCGTCTGGTAGTACGACCCGGCGGCCGTCAGCTGAGCGCCCAGGTCCTTCGATTCCAGGAATCCGTTCAGCACCGTACGCGGCTTGGGACCGCCCTGGGGGTCCATCGCCATGATGGTGGCGCCGGTGGAGAGCGGCTCGCTGAGCCCCATCTTGGTTTTGTCGGTCGCCGGCAGATGGTGCATGAAATCGGCGAGATCCTTGGTCGTTATCGTCTTCAGGATCATGCGCTCGGCGTCCATGCGGACCTGCCACTTCTTGTCGAAGAGCGAGTAGAGCTTCGGCAAGATCATTTCCTTGGGAAGCTCGCCCAGCCGGGCCATCGCCAGGCCGCGAACCTTGTCGGGGTTCGTGTCGTCTTTGATGATGTCGAAGATGAGGTTGACGTCGTTCGGCACGTTCTTATCGACGCGGTTCTCGATCGCGGCGAGGGCGTCGACCCGCATTTTCTCACTTTTGCTCTTGTCGTGCGCGAAGGCGAGGCAGTAGTCGACCGCCGGCCGGCCCCCGATTCGCTTCAGCTGGGTGAAGACCTTCTCGAGCTCCTGCTCCTGGTAAAGCGTCAGCTGCTGCGTGACCTGCTGCGGGGTCGCGGTGGTGTGCTGAACTCTGTTCGCCTCGATCACGGCCGCGCGCTGCTTGTCGAGCCACTCCTGCGAATCGATCCGCTTGCCGAGGACGACGACGGCCTCGGCCGCGCGCTTCTTCGTCTCGTCGTCGCCGATGTCCGCCACCATCGCGCACGCCCTGTCGACCTTCGTCGAGTTCTCCGTGATGAAGCCAGGCAGGGACTTCACGCTCGACGCGCCGATGAATCGCATGATCTGTTCGACGCCGAACTGCTGCGAGCTGTTGTCGACGCGGGACTCGAAGTCGGTTTGCACCCACTGCGCCAGCCCCGCGATGAGCTCGTTCTTGGCCTTCTCGTCGGTGGCGAGAGGAGGCTCGTGGGAAAGAAGCGCAAAGGCGGCGTCTTTGTAGGGAACGCTCGGGTCCGGCATGATGACCGCGCCCTCCGCCGGCTTGGGCGGCGGCGGCTTGAGCATCTCCTCGACGAGCTTCGGCGTCATCCCGTCGACGATGGTGCGTCGGGCTTCTTCGGTGAGGACCCCCAGGGCCCCCTGCACCTTGCCCTGGGACGTGTCGAACCCCATCGCGAGAAACTCGAGGCCGACGCGCTTCCCGTTGCGCGGCCTCATGCGCACGAGCGACAGCGCGGCTTCCTCGCGCAGCGGCCATGAGTACTTGTCGTGGGTGACGATGGCGTAAAGCTTCTCTGGGCCGCCCTCGGTCGTTTCCCAGCGGTGAACGTCGGACTCGCTCACCGCGCACCCCGCCGTCGCCCCCAATCCGGCCAACGAACCTGCGAGCACCACGAGGGAACAAAGCCGGGGTCCCCATGCCCATCCCGCTTCTACTAGCCCGTGTCGCATCGTGGTCCTTGTCTCCTCCGTTGCTGCGGGGTTCCGATGGTACGCCGGACTCTAGGTCGATCGGAACAGTTTCGGGAAGTTGACCCCATTCCCCTCCGCAGCGTAGCGTTTCGTGTGGGACAACGTAGGTAATGGCTCTCCCGGGCACTTTCGCAGGCGTACGGCCGACTCCTGCACGTGGAGCTGGCGAGAGCGTGCCCACTTTCCCCGTCAATACCCGTGTCCCGACCGTGCTCGGCCGTGGGGCGGGTGCCTACGGGCGCACGCCGGAGGTTCTGGCGCTGGTGCTCTGGACGCTGGCGCTTTTCCTCGCGATGGCACTGGCGTCTTACCGGGGGGATCCGAGCGCCGGCGTCCGGTTGCCCCCGACGGCCCCCGGTCCGGACTGGGTGGGTCCCGTCGGTGCCTTGTGCGCTCGCGGGCTCGTGTCCCTCCTCGGAATCGTCGCCTGGGGGCTCCCGCTCGAGCTCGTGCTCCTCGGAATCCCACTCGTGCGCGGCAAGGAAAGCCCGGCGACCCCCGGACGCTTCGCCGGTAACCTGCTCATCGCCGTCGTGACGGCAGCGCTCGTCCAGGTTGGTAGCCCCGATCGAACGTCATTCGGGACGCATCCCGCGAGCGGACTGGTCGGCGAGCTCTTCGGCGAGCTCGCTCGCTCGCTGTTCTCGACGGCCGGGTCCTTCCTCGTCGGCTTCGCGTGCCTCGGCCTCATTCTCATCGGTCGGGCCGCCTTCTCCTTCATCGCGCTGGCGCGGCTCAGCGCACGCGTGGCGGCTGCGATTGCGGCCTGGACGGCGAGCGCGACACGGGCATTGCGGGATGCGTGGCGGCAGGCGAGAGCGCTCGAGCGCGAGCGAGAGGACATCCGGCGGATCGCGAGCGAGCCGCACATCGACACGTCCGCGAAAGACAGCGCGATCGTCGCCGCCCTACCTCTCGACTTCGACGAGGGCATCGCCGACTCCCTCGCCGACGACCCCGTGGTCGCATCCGAACGGGAGATCGCCAAGCCAGCTCTCGTCGCCCCCGCATTCGCCCCCGTGCCGACGCCCGCGCCGTCGTTTTCGCCTGCGCCCGCGCCTGCGCCTGCCCTCACGCCGACCCCCGGCCCCAGACTCGCGCTCGCGCCCGAGCTCGACGAGCCCGTCTCCCCCAAACGCAAGCGCCAGCCCCGCAAGTCTCCCACGATCGTCGACACGTCCGCCGCGCTCGGCAAGGAGCAACCGACGTTCGACGACGGGCCGGCCTCCGCCGCGTTCGAGCTGCCGAGCATCGACTTTCTCGTCGCGGAGAAGGTCGAACCGACCCTGTCCGTCGACCGCGAGAAGCTGCTGGCCAACGCGCAGAAGCTCGTCGAGACGCTCGAGCACTACGGGGTCGAGGGAAAGGTCGAGGACATCCTGCCCGGGCCCACCGTGACGACCTACGAGGTCTCGCCGGCGGCCGGGACCAAGGTGTCCAAGGTGGCCGGATTGGCGGACGACCTCGCCCTGGCTCTGGCGCGCAAGGTCCGCATCGTCGCGCCGATCCCCGGCAAGAACCGGATCGGTTTCGAGCTCCCGAACGACAAACGCGTCAAGGTCCTCCTGCGCGATCTCATCGAGGACCGACGCTTCCAGGCGCTGGACGTCCCACTCCCGGTGGTGCTCGGACGCGACATCCTCGGCAACCCCGTTTACGCCGACCTCGCGAGCATGCCGCACGTCATCGTCGCGGGAGCGACCGGCGCGGGCAAAAGCGTCGGTCTGAACGTGATGCTCCTGTCGCTCCTCTACCGGCGATCGCCCGACGAGCTTCGCCTTCTCATGGTGGACCCGAAGGTCGTCGAGCTCGCGCCGTTCGATCGCATCCCGCACATGCTCCTCCCTGTGGTCACGGACATGAAGCAGGCGGCCACCGCGCTGAAGTGGGCCGTCGACGAGATGGAGCGCCGCTACCAGCTCTTCGCCGACGCGGGGACCAAGAACATCGCGACCTTCAACGGCTGGGTCGAGCGCGTGCGCCGCGGGGAAGCTCGAAATCCGAATGCGCGCGTCGTCCGGGCCAAGGACCACAACGGCTTCACCGACGAGATCCCGGCCGCGAGGGGAAGTGACGAGGGCGAGGTGCCCTTGCCCGAAAAGCTGCCGTGGATCGTCATCGTCGTCGACGAGTTCGCCGACCTGATGATGCAGCAAGGGAAGGAAGTGGAGGCGGCGATCGCGCGCATCGCGCAGAAGGCGCGTGCCGCCGGGATGCACGTCATCCTCGCGACCCAGCGCCCGAGCACCGACGTCATCACGGGCACGATCAAGGCGAACTTCCCCACCCGCATCGCGTACCGCGTCGCGCAGAAGGTGGACTCACGAACGATCCTCGACGAGCAGGGGGCCGAGCACCTGCTCGGCATGGGCGACCTGCTCATCAAGCTGAACGGCACGGGCGAGATGAAGCGCGTGCAGTGCCCGTGGGTCAGCGAGGAAGAGGTGCAGCGAGTGACCGACTACCTGCGCACGCTGGGCGAACCGGTCTACGACGACAACATCCTGCGCCCGCGTGACGACGAAGAGGCGGCGGAGGAGGGTGACGCCGAACAAGACCCCCTCTACGACGACGCCGTCCGCCTCGTCGCCGAGACCCGCCGGTGCTCGACTTCGTGGCTTCAGCGCAAGCTGATGCTCGGCTACAACCGCGCCGCGCGCATCGTCGAGATGATGGAGCGGAGGGGGTTGGTCGGCCCGTCGAACGGCGCCAAGGACCGTGAGGTCCTGGTCGACCCCATCTGAGACCCGCGTGAAGAGCCTGAAGAGGGAGTGAGGTCAAAAGTGTCGGCCCCTCTGGCAAACTCGACGAACGCCGAAGGCACGCTATGCTGCCCTTCGCACGTGAGCCGGACCGTCGAAAAAGGTACGGGCGCCTCGCACTGGGAGGCGGCCAGAGAGAGGGCTGACGATGGAGGCGAACTGGCTGGGGAGCCGGGTCGGCCCGAGTCGTCGTCGGTGCGGCTGATGGGTGCTGGCTCGCTTTGCGAGCCAAGCGTTTTGCCGCCGGGAGGATGTGGAGTGGCTGACGAGATCGAGCGCACGCGCCTCATCACGGATATCTCGCGCCTGATCCAGGAGTCTGCGGTCCCCGAAGGAGCTCGGCTGGCAGGGCTGACGCTCATCGGCTGGCTCGCGAGGCGACGGACGGACGAGGTTCCGCACGCGATTGGCATCGACGAGGCGCGCGAATCCGAGCGCCGGATCAGGGCTGCCCGTCCCAAGATGCGGTAGAACGCCGGCGTGAGGCGAGTGGCCGTCGTCGCCGTCGCGTTGCTCGCGGCGATGCTCACGGCCAAGCTGGTCATCTGGAGGATGCGTCCCATCCGGCGGCCCGCGGACCTCGCGATCGCGACCCCGCGCCAGGAGCCTCGCGGAGCTCAAGTCAAAGGGCTCGGCGCGGGTCCGCCCCCGTCGCTCGTCGAACGCCCGTCGGGGGTTCGCATGATCCACGGCGACGCTCGCCACACACACAGGGCGGCCGGGCATGCTCCGGGCTCCATGCCCAGGATTGGATGGTCTCGCGACGTCGGTGGTCCGGTCGAAGCGCAAATCACGACGTCGGCAGACGAGCAGACGCTCTACGTCGCGTCTCTCGGGGGCAAGCTCAGCGCGCTGTCGAGAGCCGACGGCGTCCCACTCTGGGAGCTCGACCTCGGCGACCGGATCTACGCCACGCCTTGCGTGGCCCCGGACGGCACGATCTTCGTCGGGACCGATGCACGAAAGCTCGTGGCGGTATCGCCCGAAGGCAAGGTCAAGTGGTCGCTGCAAACCGACGGCGACGCGGACACCGGGCCGGTCATCGCGGACGATGGGTCCGTGGTCTTCGCCGCGGGTCGAATGGTCTACGCCGCGACACCGCTGGGCTACGTGAAGTGGCGGTTCGCGGCGAAGCGCAAGGTCTTCACCTCCCCCGCGATCGGGGAGCACGGGCGCATTTTCTTCGGCTCGCAGGACCATCACGCGTATGCGCTGGATCCCGATGGGCGTCTGGTTTGGAGCGTCGATCTGGGCGCCGACGTGGACGGCGCCCCCGCCGTCGGCGACGATGGGTCCGTGTTCGTGGGCACCGACGGCGACGAAGTTGTCGGCATCGATGCCGACGACGGCCGCGTCGCCTGGCGCTCGAACGTTGGCGGCTACGTGAGGGGCACCCTGTCGGTGGCGCGCAACGGCGACGTCCTCGCGGGAGTCTACGGGCCCTCCCCGCGGGCCGTACGTTTGAAGGCGAAGGAGGGGAGCGTCGTCGGGGAGTTTCTGGTGCAGGGCACGGGCGCTCTGGAGTTCGGCGTTCACGGTGGCTGCCTCGAGGACGCCGCAGGGTGGCTCCTCTTCGGCGCCCAGGACGACAGCGTCTACGCGATCGATCCCAGCGGTAAGTTGTCGTGGCGCTTCACGTCCGGGGGCGACGTGGACGCCCCGATCACTCTCCTCGGCGACGGCAGCGTGGTCGTGGGGTCGGACGACGGCCGGGTCAGGCTGCTGATCGCCGGCCCGTCGTGAGAGCTGCGGACGTCCGCCTCGAGTGATACCAATACGCTCCCGATGATCGGCATCCCGCTGACGCTCGAGACCGACGCGGAGGACGTCGCGTGGGCGCTGCAGACCGCAGATGCGCTCTGGAAGCGCAGCGAACGCGTCGACGCGATCGTGTGGCTCCGGCGCGCCGCGCAGGCTGCAGGTGACGCGGAGGACGATGACCGCGCCTTCGCCCTCGCCCGTGCCGCGGCCGAGCTGGCGGAATGGATCGCGCAGAATGCCTCCGAAGAGGCGCCGCAGTCGCTCCCGCCGGCGGCGGAACCAGCGACGGCGGGCGAGGCGGTAGACAGCTTTTTGCGCCACGTAGACGGTATCGACGCCGAGCTGGACGTCGAACTCGGGTCGCCGGAAGCTGTTCCTCCGTCATTGCCTTCGCAGCCGCGTGAGCCCTCGTCCCCACCAGAGCGTGTCCCGTCCGCCGCCGAGGTGCACGCCGGGATGCTCGACCCGTGGGCGGATGCCTCGGCGTCCCGGCGCCTGGCTCCGGTCCACGAGGCCCCGGCCCCGCCCCCGCTGCCCGCTACGGCCTTCGAGGCGGACGAAGTCGTGACCAGCGCACCGCCCGTCCCGAGGGCAGGCCCACCGCCGGTCGCGGCTCCCCCGCCGCTGCCCCCGCTCGCAGCCCCACCGCCGCTACCGCCACCGCCGCGCGCGGCCCCGCCTGCGCGCGCGCCCGCGCCGGCGCCCGCGCCTGCGGCTGCGCCCGCGCCTGCGCCCGCGCCTGCGCCCGCGCCCGCGCCCGCATTTCGCCCCGACACCTCCCCCCTGCAGTGGCCGCGCACGCCCTCGCGCCCTCCCTCTGCGATGCCGAAGCGCGGGGTCGACCTGTCAGGCGTCGACGCCCTCAGCGATCTCCCTGACGACGCACGGGACGCCTTCGCAAGCCGCGCCACCGTGCAGGAGCTGTCGCGCGACGAGGAGGTCTCCGGCTTCGCACTCGCCCTCGTGATCGACGGCACCGTCGACCTGGCGGCGACCATCGTCGACTCGTCTGCGCTGACGCTCGAGGCGGGGGCCGTTCTTCGCTCCCGCGGCACCATCGAGCAGGCCGCCCCCATGCGTCTCGTGGCGATCTCGGAACGCGCCACCATCGCGACGTGGGACGAGCACGCCGTCGACGACGCCTTCCACGCGTGCCCCTGGGTGGAGGACGAGCTGCGCGCGGCGGGCGACAGGCTTCAGGCGCTCGTGGGAGCAACGATGGGCCCTCTCGGCGACCGTCTCGATCCGACCCTGCGGGCGGAGGTCACGAGCAGGCTTGCGGTGCGCGCGCTCGCCGAGCATGAGGTCTTCGCCCATCGCGGCGCGCCCATCCCGGGGCTGCTGGTGGTCGGCGCCGGCGAGCTCGAGCTCGTAGACGAAGACGGGACCCCCAACGGCACGGTGCTGCGTGCGGGCGATTTTCTCTTCCCCAACGAGGTGCTCGGCGCGGCGCCGGCCCCCGCCACGGTGCGGGCCTCCACCGGAGGGGCGCTCATTCTGCTCGCAGAGCGGAAGCTCGCCCAGGAGCTCCTCGTGACGTGCCCGCCGCTGCTCGAGATATTCGCCGGAGTGTGACCGCTTACGTCCCCCCGCCTTCTCACCGGGCAGGTGCGATCGCAGCCGCGCGGTCGTCGGGCGGCGCGAGCTCCCAACGAAGCTCCTCGTTGCCCTCGGCGCCGGCGAACCGCACGCCGAACCATTGCGCGTTTTCAGCGATCGTCGGTCGTCCGTCGCCCGAGAAGCGCGGAAACCGGATCCGAAAGGCGCGCCGCCACACGGTCGTATAGGGAAAGTAGCGTCGCTCGAGAGGGCCCGGCTTCACGATGGGCTCGATCTTCGAGGGCGCCGTCTCGTTTCCCTGGTCGTCGATGAGCCTCACGATCCACGCGCTCGTGGGGCGGCTGAGGTCCGTCCAGCGCCAGTTGGTTCCGTAGAGTGCGACATAAAACTCGTGGTCGTCCTCGGTCTCCCGGAGGGTGCGCTCGAGGATGTTCCGACGCTGCTCGACCGTGAGCCGGTAGTCCGCCGCGTAGCGCACGACGTAGGCCCATCGAAAGTCCCACGACTCGAACGTCGCCGTCACTGTCAGCTTGTCGTCGAGCTCCGAGAGCTGAATCAGGCTCTGTTCGCGGGTCCATCTCTTGAGGATGAAGGGGTAGTCGCTCGGAACGTATTCGCGCGGTCCCGTCGTCAGCGAAACCTTGGTCTCGGCACACGCGCACAGGGCGAGCGCGGCGAGGGGTGCCAGGCGGCAAGCAACGAGCCACGGGCGCATGGCGCCGGCCAGGGTAGCGCACATTGGGGCTCGCTCGCAGTGCGAGAGCGGGCCTAGATTCCTCGCGCCTCTCTCCATGCCGAGTCGAAGTACGTCGACAGGTAGTTGCGTCCGGTGTCCGGCATGATGGTCACCACCCGCTTTCCCGGACCGAGCTCGAGTGCCACGCGCAGCGCCGCGCAGACGGCCACGCCCGCCGATCCGCCCACCAGGATTGCTTCTTCGCGCGCCAGACGCAGCGTCATCGCTACCGCGTCGCGGTCCCGCACCATGACGATCTCGTCCGGTCTTGCGTCGGGCTGCACGCAGTCGCCGAGATCCTCGATGATGCCTTCCACGAGCGTCGCGCCGCGCTCGCCCGCGCACGCGCTCGGCTCGGGCATGGCTCCGACGACGCGAACGTTCGGCAACTTCTCGCGAAGAAACCGAGCCGTGCCGCCAAGGGTGCCGCCGCTACCGACGCACGCGACGAAGGCGTCGAGGCGGTGGTCGCAGTCGCCGAGGATCTCGGGCCCCGTCGCCGAGTAATGGGCGTTCGGGTTCGCGGGGTTCTCGAATTGATCCGGACTGTACGCGCCGAGCTCCTGGGCGAGCACCTGTGCGCGGCCGATGTACCCGTCGGGGTGGTCGGGCGCCACATCCGTGCGCGCGTGGACAACCTCTGCTCCGAACGCGCGAAGCACGGCTTGCTTGTCCCGCGAGGTGCCGGCCGGCATGACGATGATGCAGCGATAGCCCCGCACCGCGCACACGATCGCCAGCCCGATGCCGGTGTTGCCGGCGCTTGCCTCGACGATCGTTGCGCCTGCCTTGAGGCGGCCACTCGCCTCGGCATCGCTGACCATCGCGAGTGCGGCGCGGTCCTTGATGCTGCCTCCGGGAGCGTAGAACTCGAGTTTCGCGAGGACCTCCGCGCAACCGTCCGGGACCACTCGTCTCAGCCGCACGAGGGGAGTGCGGCCAATGGCGCTGAGCACGTCGTCGTGAATCAAGGGAGGTAACGGGAAGACTACCTCGCCGGAACGCCATCGCGCGGGTGTGCTGACGACGTACGCGTGAACGCACATCGCGGCAGGTCTGGCCAGATGCGTAAGTGCGTGGGCATGGCGCCGCCGTCATGCTCCGCGGCGCACGCCTCAGATCCGATGAGCCTCGAGGACGTAGGACCCATTGCGGCCATGCGGTGGCATGGCCGCTGCAGTTCCCCCCGAAGGGCCCAGCTCGCGCGGTCCTTCCGAGAATCGAGAAGATTCCAGTGATCGACAAGATTGCCTTTCTCGCACGCTTCTGGGAACTAAAGGCACGTCACGCGACGATGGGGCAACCCCTCTCGTCGGCCGAGCAGATCGAGCTTTTGTCCCTCATGCAGCTCGTCACCGGTGACTTCAAGATGCCCGAGCCGGGAACGTGTGTGCGACCGGTGGACGCCCTGCCCGCGCAGCTCATCGGTGAGGGCACGATCCTGCCCGTCGAGATTCGCTACACGTCCGCCGCCGCGCTGCTCGTCGCGAGCGTCAAGCCGATGACCCCAGGCGAGCGAGCAATCGTTCGGATGTCCGACGCGATAAGCGGAGTCGAGTTCGCTCTCCCGTGTTCGGTCTGCTGGGTCTACGACGCGAGCCCTTGCATCATGGCGCTCGTCGTCGACGGGATCCCCGCGCGCACGGAGATGACCGAGCCCCCGGAACGCCGGGTCGCGAACGTTCTCTCCATGGGCCGGCAGGCACGACTCGTCGGGTAGACGCCTGTACCGGCGGGCGGGGCTCTGGCATAGTCCCTGGCCCGCATGGCCCTAGACATCGAAGTCCGCAGCGCACAGCTCCTCGATATCGACGCCGATGTGCTCGTCGTCGGCGTTGTTCGCGTCCCGCGCGCATCGGGTGGAAGCCGAAAGGCCTTTCCGCTGCCTCCTCCGTTGAAGGCCGTGGACGACGCGCTTGGCGGTGCTCTGACCAAGCTCGTGGCCAAGGAAGATTTCACGGGCAAACGCGATCAATCCGTGTCGCTCGGGTCTCTCGGGCGCATCAAAGCCGACAAGATCGTAGTCCTCGGCCTCGGAGATCGGCGCTCGATCGGCGCGCCCGAGATCCGCACGTTCGCGGCCCGGGCGGCCCGGTGTGCCGGCACCGAGAAGGGACGGTCGCTCGCGCTCGCTCTTCCGCCGGGCGGCGACAGCGAGCTGCGCGCCGTCGCCGAGGGGCTCGAACTCGGCGCCTACCATTTCACCAAATACCTGACGGGTGACCGCAAGCCGAAGACGGAGCTCGCGAGAGTGACCGTCGTCTGCGCCGGGAAGCTCAAGCCCACCTCGAAGGTGGCGCTCGCCATCGGTCAGAAGGTTGGTCAGGCCGTCAATCTGTCTCGCGACTTGAGCAACGAGCCCGGCAACGTCATCTATCCCGAGACGTTTGCCGCAGCGGCCGAGAAGCTCGCGAAGGATAACGGCCTGAAGGTCCAGGTCTTCGACTTCCGAGAGATACGCCGTCGTGGGATGAAGCTCATCGACGCCGTCGGTCGAGGCAGCTCGCGCGATCCGCGCTTCGTGCACATTTCCTGGACGCCCAAGGGCGCGAAGCGAAAGTTGGTCTTCGTCGGCAAGGGGATCACGTTCGACAGCGGTGGCTTGAGCATCAAGCCGGCGGCGGGTATGGGCGAGATGAAGCACGACATGAGCGGCGCGGCCAACGTCGTCGCGATGATGGCGGCGGTGGCCGCGCTGAAGCCAAAAGCCGAGGTGCACGCGATCGCTCCGTGCGCCGAAAACATGCCCGACGGCGACGCCTATCGCCCGGGGGATATTTTCGGCTCCCTCGACGGCAAGACGGTGGAGATCGTCAACACGGATGCCGAAGGACGCCTGGTGCTCGCGGACGCGCTCGCCTACGCGCGCGCTCTCTCCCCCGACATCCTTGTCGACAACGCGACGCTGACCGGAGCGTGCGTCGTGGCGCTCGGGAACACGTGCTCCGGCTGGTACGCAAACGACGAGGCGGCGGCGCGCGAGTTCGCGGGGGCTCTCAAGCAATCCGGGGAGCTCATGTGGCGGATGCCTCTTCTCGAGGACCTCCGTGACCAGATCAAGAGCGACGTGGCCGACGTGAAGCAAGCGGGCGACCGCTACGGCGGATCGATCACGGCCGCGCTCTTCCTTCGAGAGTTCGTGGGCGACGCCCACTGGATCCACTGCGACATCGCGGGTCCGTCGGCGCTGGACCGCCCCAACGGGTGGGCGCAGACCAAGGGTGCCACCGGACACGCCATCCTTACCTTCCTCGCCCTCATCGAGGGGGCGTCGCGCTGAACACGATCTCGCAGTCCCTCGAGAGGAAGCTCGGCCGCGCGGCGTCCCGCGCGATCTCCGACTTCTCGATGATCGAAGCCGGAGATCGCCTCCTCGTTGCCGTGAGCGGAGGCAAGGACAGCTACACGATGCTGCACCTGCTTCGCGCCCTTCAGCGCAAGGCCCCCGTTCGCTTCGACCTCCGCGTGATCAACGTCGACCAAGGCCATCCCGGCTACCCGGGGCACGTCCTTCGCGAATACATGCAGCGCGAGGGCTACGACTTCACCATGATCGAGGAAGACACGTACTCGATCGTCACGGAGAAGATCCCGCAAGGTAAGACGTACTGCTCCCTTTGCTCGCGCCTTCGCCGGGGCATTCTCTATCGGGTGGCGAAAGAGCTCGGCTGCAACAAGATCGCCCTCGGCCATCACCGGGAAGACGTACTGCAGACGCTCTTTCTCAATCTGCTGTTCGCGGGCCAGCTGGCGTCGATGCCGCCCAAGCTCGTGACGGACGACGGCTCGCTCGTCGTCATCAGGCCCCTCGTCTATTGCGCCGAGGAAGACATTCGCGCATTCGCCGAGCTTTTGGAGTTCCCCATTCTTCCGTGCGACCTTTGCGGCTCGCAGGACAATCTGCAGCGCAAGGTGGTCGGACGGATGCTCGACCAGATCGAGCGCGACCGTCCCGGATCCAAGACGGTCATGCTTGCGGCGCTGCAGAACGTGCATCCTAGCCATCTCCTGGATCGTCGCCTGTGGGGTGCGCTCGACCTGCCGGCCGCGCGCGAGAGCGAGGAGGGCGGTTCATCTCCGAATGAAGTCATTCCAACCCAGCACCTCGTCCGGGGCTGAACCCGTCCCGCAGGCTGGCTCTGCAAGTCTGGTTCGGCGACTGTACGAGCGCCTGTCGTCCGTGGGGTCAGTGGCTCAGGCAAGCGTCCCGGGGGCGTACGCGTGGGCGGCGACGGTCGCGCCGGCCGCCTGGGCACACGGCAGTGGGACTCTGGCGAAGGTGGCAGCCCTTCTCGCCCTCATCGCCCTCGCAGCGGGATGGGCCGCCGAGCGACGGTGGGGCGGTCGCTTTCGACTGGCCACGCTATGGGGGTTCGTCCTCGCCAGCGCGCTCACGTGGTCCGCGGCGCCCATGGCGCTGGCGCCGCTTCGCTTCGACGCTGTCCACGGTCTCGCCGGCATGCTTGGATGGGCGCTGTTCGCCCTCGCGCTGGCGGCGCCTTCGCTGGACCCGGTGAGCCAGTCCTCGCTCATGCTGGACGCCGAGCCTCTCGTGGCGCGGCGTCGACTGGCGACAAGGGACACCCCGTACCTGGTGGGCGCGGCGGCGATCGCCGTATCGATGCAGCTCGTCGGCTGGCGAGTCGCCGGGGCCGAGAGGGCCTTGCTCGTTCGGTTCGTGGCCGTGGCCGCGGGACTCGCAGTGATCGATGCGGCGGTCACCATCGCCCTCGCGCGGCACACGCGACGCATCCCGCGTGGCCGACGCATCCGTTTTCGCGCGGCGATGGTCCCCTTCGTACTCCTGGGGATACTCGTTCTTACCGGTCTCCTGTTCGTGCTTCGGGGCTGATATTCTTCGCCTCATGATCCAGCTCCCGGATGCGCTGGCGATCGCACTCGTCGTCGGTGCCGCCGCCGCGTTCGTCCTCGGTGAGGTGGCCCTCGCCGACGCGGAGGATCTTCGGGCGATCTACTGGCTGGCGGTGGGAATCGCCTGCATTCGGGCGGCTGTGCAGATGGGGCGTCCCGGAGCAAAGACGTGACACGGCGCGTGGCGGCGCTGGCGATCGCCGGTGGGCTGCTCGTCGCGTGCGGGCACGCTCCGTCCCGGACCATTCAGTCGCTGCGGGGTGGCGAAGTGGCGAGCGTGGGGGCGCTCCCGGTCACCGCATCCATGGTCGCTGACACGGCGCGCGCGTCGGGGGTCTCTGCCCGCGTGGCGGTCGACAGGCTCGTGGATGATGCGCTCGCCGCTCAAGGCGCTCGCGCTGAGGGGCTGGACCGAGTCGGTGACATCTCGTGGCCGGTCACGGCGACCATCGCGCGGGGTGTCCTGGCGAGACTCACCGAACAAGCCGAGTCTGCGGGCCCTCCAACGGACGACGAACTTGCCACGGTCACCGTGGCTCACGCCGTCGTTCTGCGCACGCCCGGCGTGCCGGAAGAGCGAGCTCGAGAGGTGGCGGGCGCGATACGGCAAGCCGTCGCCGGCGCGCGCACAGCCGACGATTTCGAAGCCATCGCGAACGCCGTTCCG
>CAWKAF010000004.1:580000-660028 GCA_963847465.1 uncultured delta proteobacterium
CGGTTCCTAAGCCGAGGCCGAAAGGCGTAGGTGATGGATAACAGGTCAACATTCCTGTCCTATCAAGGATGGCGTTGAAGTGAGCGGGGACGGAGGAGGATAGGCTGAGCACCGTGCATGGATCGGTGTCCAAGCCCGTAGGCTGCACTGCCAGGACCCGAGAGGGACAAACGGCGGGGCATCAAGGCCGAGAGGTGATGGGGTCTGGCTTCGGCCGGGCAACTCAGTGATTCCAGACTTCCAAGAAAAGCCGCGCACGGAGCCACTTTGGTAACCGTACTGCAAACCGACTCAGGTGGGCGGGGTGAATATCCCAAGGCGCGTGAGAGAACCCTGGCTAAGGAACTCGGCAAACTGACACCGTAACTTCGGGAGAAGGTGTGCCTGCTCGCGTCATCCGGTTTACCCGGAAAAGCGTAGGCAGGTCGCAGTGAAACGGGGGTTGTGACTGTTTACTAAAAACACAGCACTCTGCGAAGTCGTAAGACGACGTATAGGGTGTGATGCCTGCCCGGTGCTGGAAGGTTAAGGGGACGCGTCAGCGCAAGCGAAGCGCAGAACCGAAGCCCCAGTAAACGGCGGCCGTAACTATAACGGTCCTAAGGTAGCGAAATTCCTTGTCGGGTAAGTTCCGACCTGCACGAATGGCATAACAACATCCCCGCTGTCTCGGCCAGGGACTCAGCGAAATTGTATTGGGGGTGAAGATACCCTCTACCCGCGGCAAGACGGAAAGACCCCATGAACCTTTACTGCAACTTGGCAGTGACTTTCGGATCATTCTGCGTAGGATAGGTGGGAGGCTTTGAAGCCGGGCTTCTGGGTTCGGCTGAGCCAACGTTGAAATACCACCCTGACTGATCTGGGAGTCTAACCAGCGCCCGTGACCCGGGCGTGGGACACTGCCTGGTGGGCAGTTTGACTGGGGCGGTCGCCTCCTAAAAAGTAACGGAGGCGTGCGAAGGTTCCCTCAGCCTGATTGGAAACCAGGCGTAGAGTGCAAACGCACAAGGGAGCTTAACTGCGAGACCGACAGGTCGAGCAGGTGCGAAAGCAGGCGTTAGTGATCCGGTGGTCCCGTATGGAAGGGCCATCGCTCATCGGATAAAAGGTACTCTGGGGATAACAGGCTGATCGCGCCTGAGAGTTCACATCGGCGGCGCGGTTTGGCACCTCGATGTCGGCCCATCGCATCCTGGGGCTGGAGCAGGTCCCAAGGGTTCGGCTGTTCGCCGATTAAAGCGGTACGCGAGCTGGGTTTAAAACGTCGTGAGACAGTTTGGTCCCTATCTGCCGTGGGCGTAGGACACTTGAGAGGAGCTGACCATAGTACGAGAGGACCTGGTTGGACGTACCTCTAGTGATCCGGTTGTCACGCCAGTGGCATCGCCGGGTAGCTATGTACGGAACGGATAACCGCTGAAAGCATCTAAGCGGGAAGCCGGCCTCAAGACAAGGTGTCCCGGACCGCAAGGTCCCTAAAGGCCCCTCGTAGACTACGAGGTTGATAGGCCGGGTGTGGACGTGGAGCAATCCACGGAGCTAACCGGTACTAATAGGCCGTGAGGCTTGGTCATATCTCTAAGGCAAACTTTGAGAATCGCGCGCGGGATTCGGAACGCGAGAATCCCGCTCCCCTTCGCGAGCGCTTGGACAATGCGATCCACAGGTTTCCGGTGGTGATTTCGAGGAGGCCACACCCGATCCCATCCCGAACTCGGAAGTTAAGCTCCTCGGAGCCGATGGTACTGCACGGGAAGCCGTGTGGGAGAGTAGGACGCTGCCGGGATTTTTCCCAAGAGCCCGCCTTTTTTGCGGGCTCTTGGCTTTTTGTCTCCCCGAGCCGCCGCGGGATGCGAGGCTCGCGGGGCGCGCGTTAGGCTAGCGGTCCTTCGATGTCCGTTCGTCTGAGCCGGCGCATCGTGATCGCCGTGGCGGTCACCGTGAGTGTCGGTGGCATCATGGGCCTTGGCTTCGGGCCTCTGGTGCGCTCGCGCATCAAGGCCGAGGCTGCCAGGCGGCGTCTCGAGGTGAACGTGGATGCCGTGGGCCCCGACTGGTTCGGGGTTCGACTCGGGGGGGTTTCGATCCGTCCCGTGGGTACCCAGGGGCTCGAGGCCCATGCCGATGAGGTTCGGGTGCCCGTCGGGCTCGGGATGCATGCCCGTGGTTTTCATCTGCGCGGCGTTCGCGTCGTCCTTAAGGGGACGCCCGGCAGCCTGCGCGACGAGTGGAGGACGTGGCGTGGAGAGGAGCGACCGACGCCCGAGCCAAGGCGGCCCGGCCTTCCGGTCTCTGTCGACGGCTTGTCCGTCCTATGGGAGGACGGGGACCCCCCGGTGTCGCGCCTGGAAATTCGGGGTGTGCAGCTCGTGCGGGACGGAGACGGGACGCGTGCCAGAGCCGAAGAGGCGCGGGCCCGGTTCGGTCCGGCTACCGTCGTCCTCTCTGCGACGACAGGCGAGCTTGACACGTCGAACGCATTGACGCGCGCCCGGGCGGCCTCGCTCCTCATCGAGTGGGCCGCTGCGCCCGGTCGAGCCAATCCTCAAGAGGAGGCTGCGGACGATCCCCCCCCGCGGCGATACCTGCCCACCACAAGACGTCCCGCGCCACTCCCGTCGCCCTCGACGCTGCGGCCCCTCTACTTCCGTTGCCCGATCTTCGCTCCGGGCGAGCCGCCGTAGCTGTTCTGGCCTCCGTTCTTGCCGACCGCATTCCAGGCGGCGCCGACATCGGCGTCGATGCCCTGACGTTGAAGTTCACGCGAGCGCCGGATGGAGTAGCGCTGAGCATCGGCCCGGGCCCTCTGTCGATTGCGCGTTCGCCGTCGGCGCTCGAGATCGAATTCACGACTGGCCAAGCGACGACGAACACGCCTCTCTCCGTCCGGGCGACGATCCCCACGGACACGGGCGACGCCACCCTGGCGCTCGAGGGCGGCCCCGTGTCGCTCGGGCTACTCGGGATAAAGGAGGGAGCGGCCGGGCTCGTCGATGTCACCCGCGCCACCGTGGCCGGGAAGGCGAAGGCAGTGCTTGCGGGCGACGGAACGGCGGTGACGTTCGACGGTGACTGGGCGGCGCGCGGACTGTCGATCGAGAACGGACGTCTGGCGACGGACGTCGTGCGCGACCTCGATCTACAGGTCAGGGCGCGTGGGGCTCTCACGGCTCCGGGGGAGCTGCGCCTCGACGACTTCAACGTGAATCTCGGTGCGATTCACCTCGGTGCGAGCGGCGTACTGGACCAGGGACCCGACCACGTCGTCGCCGCATTTCGCTTCGAGGTGCCGACGGCAGCCTGCCAGGCGCTCCTCGACAGCGTTCCCACGGCGCTCCTTCCCGGTCTGCAAGGGACGAGCATCGCCGGGACGTTCGCGGCGCGAGGGCGCTTTGCCTTCGACACGCGGGCGCTCGAGGACCTCGAGCTCGGCTACGACATCGATGACCGGTGCCGCGTGGTGGAGGTCCCGCCCTCGCTCGCGCGCGAGCGCTTCAAGCAACCATTCACACACAAGATCTATCTTCCCGATGGGTCCATCGGGGCGCGGACGACCGGCCCCGGAACCACCAACTGGACGGCGCTCGACCAGATCAGCCCTTACATGCAGGTCGCCGTCCTCACGACCGAAGACGGTGCGTTCCCGCGCCATCACGGATTCAATCACGCGTCGATCCGAGCGTCGGTCGTCGCCAACCTCAAGGCGCGGCGCTTCGTAAGGGGCGCGAGCACCATCACCATGCAGCTCGCGAAGAACCTGTTTCTTTCGCGGGACAAGACGCTCGCGCGGAAGGTGCAAGAGGTCGTGCTCACGGACTACCTCGAGCAGGCGTTCTCCAAAGAGGAGCTCATGGAGCTCTACCTGAACGTCATCGAGTTCGGCCCCGCCCTTTACGGGATCACGGCCGCAGCGGATCATTACTTCGGCCGCACGCCCGCGGAGCTCAATCTCGCAGAGAGCTTGTTTCTCTCTTCGCTTCTGCCGGCACCCAGGCGCTACGCGGCGATGCGAGACGCGGGAGAGATCCCCGACGGCTGGTCACGCACGCTGCACTCGCTCATGCAGGTCGCGCATCGGGTGGGGCTCATCACGGACGCGGAGCTCGCGGAGGGAATGAGCGAAACGGTCGTCTTCTGGCGCGGTGGGGATCGGCCACAACCGAGGCCACCCGTGCACGCGCGGACCCCACTCGGGGCGGACGTCGATGACCCCGGGGTCGCCGTCCCGCCCGACGATCAGGAGTGATCGCTCCTCAGTCGTCGCGCCTTTCGCGAGGCGCTCGCTCGCGGAGCGCTGCGAAGAAGATCTGCAGCCGCTGCGTGCAGTCCGCGGCGCGCACACCCCCGGTGACGGCGAAGCGATGGTTCAATCGAGGGTCGACCCCGATGCCGAACATCGTCGCGACGGCCCCCGCCTTCGGATCTGCGCATCCGAAGACGACTCGCCTCACTCTCGCGAGCACCAGCGCGCCCGCGCACATCGCGCACGGCTCGAGGGTGACGTAGGCGGTCGTACCTTCGAGTCGCCAGTCTCCGAGTGCCTTGGCGGTAGCGCGGATTGCCATCATTTCGGCGTGTGCAGTCGGGTCGGCAAGCGTCTCCCGTCCGTTCCGACCCCTGCCAAGCTCGCTGCCGTCGATCCCCACGATCACGCACCCGACGGGGACCTCACCTGCGGCCGCCGCGAGGTCGGCCTCGTCGAGGGCCGCGCCCATCCATCGTGTGTCCGCTTCGCTCGCCGTATCGCCCGGCAACGTCAATCAAAGCCTCTTTTCCCTTCTCCCGCCTTCTCCCGAGACGGGGCGAAGGCGCCGCAGTTTTTCTAGCATTGTCCTTTGGACAAAAGGGTGCGAGCATCCCCCCGCTTGGATCCGAAGATGGTTCTGAGTCTTCCGTGAATCGCGCTCTCTATGACAGCACCAGAGCAAGATCACGCGGGGGATGCGCTGAGTGGGTGGGACACGAGGACAGCGACAGCGGAAGACGACAGCGGGAGAGACGGGAAGGAAAAGAAAACGCCCTAGGAGGGCCTATCGGCAGCCGGGACGGGAGCCGTAGTAGCTCCGGTCACGTCGAAAAAAGCGCGCAGGCTGTGGGTTGACAGCCGCGCCGAATCTGAGATCGTGCGAGATGGTCCCGTGTTGGCTTGGCCCGCCGGGCTCTTGGCACGAGTAGACGAACTTGATCGGTACAAAACTGAGGAAGGAGTACGTGAGATGACGCGCAGACTTGGGGGTCCGAATAAAGGCTTGGCCGCGATTGCGTCCCTGTCGCTGGCGGTAACGCTGGCGTGGGCGGGTGCAATGACCGGCTGTGGAAGCAGCAGTGGCGGCAGCGGTACGCCGACCGTGGATTCCGGCAACGACGTCGGCTCGAGCGGGGGTCAAATAGACTCCGGCGAAGACGCCTTCATGGTGCCCGAGACGTCCACGCCGCCCGTGGATGCCGGGATGGAGGCTGCGCCGGTCCTGCCGGTCCTTGTCGCGCCCACATTCATGCCGCCGACGGGAACGGCCCTCAACGGACCGACGAACGTCACGATCGTCCCGCCCGCCGGGTTCCCCGCTAACGGCTTCATCTACTACACGACCAACGGGACCAACCCGAATCCGAACAGCCTCGTCTACGTCGGCCCGATCCAGGTATCGCAGGCCGAGACGATCCGCGCGTACGCGTCCGCGCCCGGCTACACGGATTCGCCCATTTCGTTCGCGACCTACACGATCGCGATGCCCGAAGGCGGCACCGGCGACGGCGGCCCGCCGCCGGCGCTCACGGAGCCCGGGCTCTCACCGACTTCGAGCGCGCCCAACAACGACTTCAAGGTCAGCGCGGCGGCTCCCAACGGGGCCACGGTTTGCTACACGCTCGACGGCGTCACGACGCCGACGTGCAACGCCGCCGGCGCCTGCACCGGCAGCTCGCTCCCGTACAACTCGGTCGCGCAGATCGCGATCAACGGTAGCGTGACGAGCAGCACTGGCAGTGTGACCGTCCAGGCAATTGCGTGCGCCGCCGGTTCGCCGAACAGCGCTGTGGCCTCGCAGACGTACGTCCTCACCGTTGCGCCGCCGAGCTTTACGAATCCGGCGCCCGGCACGGTGCTTCTCGGGGTGACGCCCATCGTTTCGTCCACCACCTCGGGCGCCACGATCGGCTACACGAAGACGGGCGCCGCACCGACGTGCATCAACGGCACGGTCGGCGTCGGCACCGGCGTCTCGGATCCGCACACGTTCCAGAACGCCGCTGGCCAGACCGACGGCCTGGTCGCGAGCACGACCTACCAGACCATCGGCTGCAAGACCGGCTACGCGCCGTCGACCGTGTCGACGTCGACGTTTACCGTGCAGCTGAATCCGCTCACCATGCCGCCGTTCGGCACGGGCGCGGGGCAAGAGGGCCCGGGCACGTACGACAACTTCGTCGGCGGCATCCAGCTCGGTGACAGTGCCAACCACACCGCTGGCTACGGTCTGCCCGGCGGAACCAACGAGTGGGCCTGCTACACGCTCGACGGGACCGCGCCGGCTTGCGGCGCCACGGCAGGCACCTGCAGCGCCAACGTGCCCACCACCGGGTGCCCCGCTGGCAACGGGTGCGGCATCATCAGCGCCCCAAGCACCACCGCGACGAACAACGATACCTCTGGCAACGGGACGATCACCAAGACCGGGACGACGCTGACCGTCGTGGACTGTGCGACTGGCTACACGGCTTCTACGACCGTCGCCGGCGCCTACACGCTTCAGCTCGATCCGATCGACCTCAACCTGCCTGGCGCGCAAGGCGAAGTCGCCGCCAACGGGACTTGCACCCCCAACGTCTTCGGCCCGCAGGTTCCCACGTTCGCCATTCCCTCGAACCTCGTGGGCATGCTCACGGCCCACCTCGAACAGGACGGGAACGGCGTGGTGTTCTCCTTCGCCTGCGTCAGCAAGGGCGGAACTCCTCAGTGCGGAGCCAGCGGTTGCGCCGCCGGCACGGAGCTGAGTCTCTTCGGCGACTTCGATCAGTGTGACAATGGCGACGCCATCATCCCGCAGACGGGCTCGATTGCGGCCGGCGACTCTTGGTCTGTCATCGCGTGCCCGAGCGCTACCGATCCCGACCACGGCCTGGGCTTCGCGCCGTCGACCGTCAGCACGGTTTCCTACACGGCACCGGGAACGGCGTCGCCCCCGCAGATCTCGCCAGGCGGCTCCACACTTACGAGCACGCTCCTTCCGGTCATCACCAACACGGACACTACGGCGGGCGGCTCCACCATCTGCTTCACCGAGGATGGGACAACCCCCACGTGCACCACCGGAACCTGCGGCAACGCGACGACCGGGACGACGTACTCGTGCAGCCTCGATCCTTCCGGCGGCGCAACGGTGCCGGACGGCGGCATTAGCATCGGATTGGCGGGGACTGGCTACACGACAGCTCCGGCCATCACTCTCACCGGTGGCGGAGCATCCACGGAAGCCACCGCAGCCGCGACGCTGATGATCACTGGATACACGAATCTGGTCGGGGGCTCCGGCTACTCGGCGTCCGATGACGACTTCACCTGCATCCAGGTCTTCGACGCAACCGGTGGAGGAAGCGGCGGGTTCATGGATGCCATCCTCACGGGCGGCGCCATCTCTTCGCTCGTGTTCGACGACGGCTGTGGTGCGACGAACGGCGGTCACGGAGACAACTACATCGCGCCCTACGTCACCCTGCCGGGGCCGGTTGCCGCCGGTACGCAAGCCACGGTGACCATCACCGGGTCCGTGGACGTCATCAACGTGACCTCGAACGGCGCCGGCTACTCGACGCCGCCAACGGTGACCCTGTCGGGCGGTGGCGGAGGAGCGGGCGCAACAGCGACCGCAGTCACCACCAACAGCTGCCAGCCCGAGCCGGGCTACGGCGATGCGAGTGGTGGCTCTGCTCTCCACTCGAACATCCTCGACACGACGGGCAACACCCTCACCGCGACGGCGTGCAATGCGAGCGAGATGGCGCCTACGGCCGTCAGCGCGACGTACACGTTCAGCATCGCTCAGCCGGACTTCACCAGCCCGGGTAGCCCCACCGGCAACCTGAACACGGCGACCACCATCAGCGCCGGCAACACCGTAGTGGTCACGACGGCGTCGAACTTCGTCGGCGAGGTCATCAACATCAGCTACGGGTCCACCGCAGTCAACTGCGGGACGGGAGTGACCCAGCCGACCGCCAGCACCGACGGCTTGCCCGCGACGGCGAACGGCGGCAGCGCCACCACCAACGGCGACGGATCGGTGACCATCGTGGTCCCCGGCGGTGTCGCGAACTTCACGATCAACGCCGTCGTCTGCGGTTCAGCAACGACGCTCCAGAACACGTCGCCGCCCCGAAGCGCGGCGTTCGAGTCGGTCACGACGGCCACACCGACCTTGCAGACAAACCAGGTCGTTCCCGTCGCCACCGTCGCCGGCTGCCAAACGGCGCCGTGCCCGCCGGTATCGCCCTGGTACAACATGTTCAACGTGATCCTGAGCGACGTCACGCCGGGCAACACGATCTGCTACTCGACAACAGGTACGCCCTCCTGCAACGCCGGAGGCACCGCGTGCCAGACGGGCCTCACGTACACGCAGGGAGCCACTGGCTTCCAGATCGCGTCGTCGCCGATCACGGTCGCCGCCGTCGCGTGCGCACCGACGACACTGCAGAGCGGCAGCGTATCGACGCCGTTCACGCTGGAGGTCTCTCCGGTCGTTGCCTTCGCTCCGGGTAGCTCCTGCGGCGATGGCCTCGACCTCCAGTTCCAGCCCAGCGGGGCAACTCAGGTCAGCGACGCCGTCGCCGCGAGCGGCGGTGCCACGTTGGGAGCGGTCATCTGCTACACGACCGACAACTCCGCTCCTTCCTGCGCGACTGGCGGGAGCACGACGTGCTCTACGCCGACGACGGGGAACACGAGTGCGGTCGACCCCACTGTGAGCCTCACTGGCATCAACATCGTGCCGGCTGGCGCATTCACTCTGACCTACACGGCCTGCCTCAACGGCTTCGAGCCGGCCTCGGGCAGCCAGCCTGTCACGTCAGGTGCCTACCGCCACGTGGGGACCATCACGCTCGACGGCGTCTTGACGGACTGGAACACATCAGCCGAGGAGGTTGACGGTGACGAATTGTTCACATACGACGGCACCTACCTGTACTTCGCCGTGCCGTCCTATGAGCCGAGCGACACCAACGTGGCCGTCGTCATCTACGTCGGCAACGGCAACGACGCGACAGGCGCTCCGAATGGGACGACCAACTACGGCGCCCCGGGCCTCGGCGGCGAAGGCGCGCTGTACCAGATCGCCTGGCTGACCAACCCGGGTACGGCTGCGCCAACGGTTCAGCAGTGGACCAATGGTTCTGGCTGGGCCGCCACGTCGATCGCCGTGGCCGACGGGTTCAGCGTGCCGAACGAGCAAGCGGAGTTCCGCGTGCCGATCAGCTCGTTGCCGGCCCTCGGGACGCCGCCAACCACCATCGTCGTGGACTTCTACGAGGTCTTCGAAGTTGGTACGCCAGGAGCGTTCGCTGACGAGTATGACGATCCGTTCGACGTCAACTACGCGAGCTGCCTCGACCCGAACCAGCAGTTGTTCTGAGTCCGCTAGCAGGGTGAGCTCGTTCGCGAGCTCCCCTGCTTCGTAAAAAGACCGAGGCGACCTCGAAAGAGGCCGCCTCGTCTTCTTTTGTGCGCCCCAAGCTGCCGGGGCGGGTGGCGCAAGCCGTTGACAGCAAGTGCGTCGCGAGTATCGTCCCCGCCCCACTGGGATGCGCCCATAGCTCAGCTGGATAGAGCACTGGTCTACGGAACCAGGTGTCGGAAGTTCGAATCTTCCTGGGCGCGCTGAAAGACCGACCGAGGCGCCAACCTCGCAAAGATTTTACCCTGGCGTTCCCACCATGACTGCGACGTCTGGGCTCCGCCTTCCCGGAGCCTACGAACGCACTGCTCCGCTCCGCAAACATACGTAGTTTCTTATTGTTATATCGCACCCAGCCGAACATTCCCCGGCTGGCACGCACCCTGCTCTATGACGCGTAGGGCCAAGCACCGCCGACGCCGTGGGCTGCGGCTACGGCGGGCAACGCGCTCACAGCTCCCTTCCGATGTGCGTTGCTGCTCGGGCCATCACTTCAGTCCTTGCCTTGTGATCGCTTCATCTTCCTTCCTTTGCGGCTTTCTTCGCTTGGCTTGATTCAACTCGTCTCGGCGTAAACTTGGTCGGCAAGGCTGGCCTTCACGTGACGCGCGCCTCGTTCGTTCGAGGGCGCGTCACGGCGTTTTGTGGGTCATGCTACGAGTCGGCATGGGCGTGGGACGTGGCCTTCTGCTGACTTGCCTGCTCGTCGCGGTTGCGGCGATGTCGGTCGCCACGGACGCGTCGGGCCAGGCGTCCGATCTTCGTCCGTGGCTGGGGGTCGCGATGGAGGTCGATCCGCGAGCTCCGGGCGTAAGGGTCGGGCATGTCGTCCGCGGTTCTCCTGCGGACCGGGCGGGCCTCCACATGGGCGATCGCATCGTCCGGGTGGCGGCGACGCCGGTCGCGAGCGGAGCGGAGGTCGTGCGCGCCGTGGGCGCTCATACCGTGGGCGATTCGGTGGAGGTCGCCTTCGTCCGCGACGGCAAAGACGCGAGCGTGGTCGTCCTTCTCGCTCCGTTCCCCTCGCCGGACGACGTGATGCGCATGGATCTGGTGGGGGTCTCGGCTCCCCAGTGGAAAGACCTCGACCTCGTGAGCGGAAGCTCCCCGACGTCGATCGCCTCCCTCCGAGGGCGCGTCGTCCTCCTCGACTTCTGGGCGACCTGGTGCGCGCCGTGCCGTGTCTTCGTCCCGAAGCTGGACGCCTTGCAAGCCCGCTACGGCGCGCAGGGGCTGAAGGTGGTGGGCGTATCGACCGAAGACGCCCAGGAAGTAGCCCTCTTCGCGCAACGCATGTCCCTGCGCTACGCCATCGCCGTCGACAAGCACGCCGAGACGACGCGCTCGTACGGAGTCGTGAGCATGCCCACCCTCGTCGTCATCGACAAGCGCGGCGTCGTGCGCGACGTCTCCATCGGTTACGACCCGACCGGCGATGCGCGCCTCGACGCGACTTTGCGCGCGCTCCTCGCCGAGGCCGCGAATTGAGTCTCGCGGACGCGGCTTCACCCGACCCAAGCGCCATCGTCCGCGTCTTCGACGAGCTCCTCTGGAAGCTCCGACGCGAAGGGTTCGAATCTCGACGGCCCAGGCCATCGACGCCCTGCGGATCGTTGACGCCGTTGGCCTCGAGCGTCGCGCGGACGTGCGCGACGGCATCGCCGCCATGGTCGTCCAACGCGCACGCGACCGTGTCCGATTCAACGTCGTGTTCGACGGGTTCTTCGCGGGCGACCTCGTGCCGAGACGCCGGACGCTCTGGGCTCGCCTGGCCGGCCAGGGATTCGCGCCGCACGAGCTCGACGCCCTTCGCGCTCTCCTCGACCAGCTGGCGGCGAGCGGGCACGCCGGTGCGTCGCCGCTCGCCACGCTTCTCGCGATGGGCGCCGAGCTGGACCGTCTGCTGGCCATATCGGGTATCTCGCGGGCCATCGACGCCCACAGCGGCCTTCAGCTCGGCTTCCAGACCCATCGCCTCCTGGCGCAGCTCGGGGCGGGGAGGGCTCGGCAAGCGCTTGCGGGGCTTCGCGCGCTTCTCATCGACGCTCTTGGTACCCGCGGCGAGGCGCTCGCCGACGCCCTGGCCGCGGAGCTGGAGCGGGCGGACGACGAGGTTCGTGCGTACGTGCGAAGGGTCCACGAAGCGCGCGTCTCGGACTTCGAGAGCGAGCGCCGCCATCGCCGCGTCCAGACGACCCCCTTCGCGGCCCTGACGGACGCCGAGATCGAGGACGTGCGTCACGCCGTCCGTCGCTTCGCAGAACGCCTCCGGGGCGGTGCGCGGGTCCGTGCCAGGCATGCCCGCCGGGGCTCGGTCGACGCGCATGGAACGTTGCGTCGCGCCCTCCGCACGGGCGGCGTCCCTTTCGACCTCGTACGAAAGCGTCGCCGCCGTGACCGCCCGAAGCTCGTCCTCCTCTGTGACGTGAGCGACTCCGTCCGCGCGGCCGCGTGCTTCCTGCTCGAGTTCACGTACGCCGCACAAGAGCTCTTCGAGCGCGCTCGGAGCTTCGTCTTCGTGAGCGACCTTGGGGAAACGACTCAGCTTTTCTCGCGCGCGCCGGTTCGCGTCGCCATCGCCCAGGCCTGGGGGGGCGGCATCGTGGCCACCTCCGACAACTCCAACTACGGCCGCGTCCTTCAATCCTTCGAGGCCCGCCACCTGGGCGAGCTCGACCGGCGTACGACCGTCGTCGTCCTCGGCGACGGGCGGACCAATCACCACGACGCCGCCCCGGAGGTGCTCGACCGCATCCGCGAGCGCGCCCGTACGCTCATCTGGCTCTGCCCCGAGCCACGCGGCCAGTGGGGTCAGGGCGACAGCGCGATGGCTCGCTATGCCCCCCACTGCACGGCAGCGTACGAGGTGCGCTGCGCCGCGGATCTCGAGAACGCCGCCCGCGCGCTACTCTAGTCCAAGTCTAGAGTGCGTCGCGGGGCGGATGGACGGGCAGGACCTTCCCCTCCAGCCGCTTGCTCGTCCAGACGCGGTTCTGCGCGTCGACGATCACCGCTCCGACGCCGTCGAGGGACTCGACCAGGGCGAGCCCTTTCTCCGGACCCAGGATGAACACCGCGTCGTCAATCTCGTCCGCAAGGAGCGCCGTCGGCGCCCATATCGTGACGCTGCGGGACGCCGTGGCGGGATAGCCCGTGTGCGGGTCGATGATGTGGTGGTAGCGCCGGCCGCCCACGACGTACGACCGCTCGTAGTCGCCCGCAGTGCTGAAGGCATGGTCGCTCACGGGCATCATCGCGAAATAGTCGCCCTCGGGCCCACGAGGATCACGAACGCCCGCTTGCCATGGTTCGCCACCCGGTTTCTCGCCATGCGTGTAGAGGTCGCCACCGGCCTGCGCGTAGAACGACACGAGGCCCGCATCGAGCAGGACCTTCGCCGCCCGGTCCACCGCGTAGCCCTTCGCGATGCCGCCGAGCCCGATGCGGACATGGGACTCGTCGAGGAAGACCGAACGCGCGGATTCGTCGAGCTTCACGTGCCCGAAGCCGACGAACTTCAGCCGCGAGCGAACCTCGTCCGGCGTGGGCGGATGGGGATCGAGGTCTTGGTCGAACTTCCACAGGCCGTGCAGCGTCTCGAAGGTGATGTCGAACGCGCCGCCGCTCATCCGGCTTGCGTGCAGGGACTCGCGGATGACGTCGAATGTCTCCTGGCCTACCCTGACGGCCTCCTTGCCCGCCGCCGCGTTCACCCGCGACACCTCGCTGGCCGGGTCCCATGTCGTCATCAGCTTCTCGAGGCGAACAATCTCCGCGGTCGCGGCGTCGAACGCGCCGCGCACCCGGGTCGCATCGACCGTGGCCGTCGTGAAGGCAGCGAAAGCGAGGTGGGTCCCCATGGCATGGCCCTCGCCAACGACCTTTTCGGGAACGAAGCGGGGCGCTTCCGGCAGGACAACGCTCTCCTTGCTCGGCGACGCGTCCGACGAAGGGAGCAACGCGTGCGGGTCCGCGGGGGTCTGGTCGTGGCAGGCCAGCATCCCCAGGCTCACGCCGAAGATCAGCGGCAGGAGCACCGGCCTCATCGCCACGCGAGGCTAGCATTCAGTCGCATTGACGTCCGCGTCGCCCCTGGGCGACGTTTGTCGGGCCCTCGCCATGCCCCTACCGTCGGACTTCGCCGCTGCCATCGATCACGTCGTCGACGGGTGCGAGCAGGAGCTGGTCGCGCTCGCCCAGCGCATCCACGCCCATCCGGAGCTGCGCTTCGAGGAGCACAAGGCGAGCCAGTGGCTCGGGGAGTTCCTGTCCGCCCGCGGGCATCGCGTCGAACTTGGCATCGCCGGAATGGCCACGGCCTTCCGCGCACGGTGTGGCTCGGGGAAGGGCCCGCGGGTGGCCATACTGGCCGAGTACGATGCGCTCCCCGGAGTGGGTCACGCGTGCGGGCACAACTTGATCGCCGCGGGCGCCGTCGGCGCCTTCGTCGCCGCCGCCGGCATGGCCGAGGCCGCAGGGGGTGAAGTCGTGCTGCTCGGAACCCCTGCCGAAGAGGGCGGTGGCGGCAAGATAGAGATGATCAAGGCCGGTGCCTTCGAGGGCATCGACGTCGCGATGATGTTCCACCCCTTCGATCGCGACCTCCTCGCGCACGAAGCGCTGGCCTCGGCGTGGCTGGGGTTCGCCTTTCGTGGCCAGCCCTCCCATGCCGCGCTCGCTCCTCACGCGGGCCAGAGTGCTCTCACCGCGTGCCTCGACACGTTTCGCCTCGTCGACGGACAGCGGGTCCACTTCCGGGACGGAGTCCGCGTGCACGGCTACGTCACCGATGGCGGGCAGGCGTCGAACATCGTCCCCGAGCGAGCGGCCTGCGAGTTCAGCGTACGCGCCCGCGATGGCGCCGAGCTCGAGCGGGTACGCGGCATCGTCGAACGCTGCGCACGTGCCGCCGCCATGGCCAGCGACGTCGAGGTGACTCTGAGCGCGCGGCAAGGCTATCGCGACCTGGTCAACAACCTGGCTCTCGCACGTCGCTTCGGAGCGCACCTCGAGGCCCTGGGCCGCACCCCGCGCGAGCGTGACGAGCGCGTCGGTGCGGGCAGCACCGACATGGGAGACGTTTCCCACGTCGTCCCATCCATCCACCCGTGGCTCGCCATCGTGGGGGAGGGGGAAGCGATGTGCCACGAGCATCGGTTCGCGCAGGCGGCAGCCAGCGACGCCGGCGGCCGTACGGCGCTCGTCGCGGCCAAGGCTCTCGCACGAACCGCGATCGAGTTTCTCGCCGACCCTGGGTTCCGTGCGGCCGTCACCGCGGAGTGGGGCGAGCGGAACCGACGGGGCGCTCCAGCACAGTGACGTCTATGCGCCGGTGTTCGGCGTACTTGCACACCATGTCCACGAGCTCGCGGCCCTTGGCCACCGTGGGGAGCCTCTCGAAGCTCCCGTCCCACAGCTCGAAGGCGAGGCTCGTGCCGTCGACGATGACCCGGAGCACCTGCGGCCACCCCCACCGACGAGCGCGAGGGATCCCGAATGGCAAGAGATAGCGGGCCTCGATCCACTCATCGCTCACCAGAACGCCGCGCATGTGCGTTCGGAGGACGGTCGCGAGCGCGCTTACGACGACGATGATCGCCAGAATATTCGCCGAGATGGGCCGCCCGCGGTCGCCCTCGACGACCCAGGCGAAGACCTGCGAGCTCGAGGGAGCCCACAAGTAGGCGTAGAGGACGACGGACCCGAGCGTCAGAGCGCCCAGGAGATAGAGGGCCGACGGGAGGCGCGCTCGCAGGGGCGGACCGAACTTCGAGCGGGCCCCGTCCGGCGGCGAGTACGTCATCTCGAAGCGAGCGACCGTGCCGTTCACCTCGGTGATGCTGACGCGATCGCCGTCGTCGTCGCCGACATCGGGGCTGACGTCGGGCGAGGGCTCGTTGGGCGACGACGAAGTGGAGGTCACTGGCAGCACCTCATCGTGACACGGCCTGCCCTCGGGCGCTTGGGTCGTTCCTCAGCGGTGCGTCTTCCGGTTCTCGCGTACCGAAGCCATCTCCGCCTTGCTCGGGTTTATCACCAGAAGGCCGTGATCGCCGTCGAGCAACGCGATGTCGCCGTCGGATACCCAGCGGAAGAGGCCCTCTACGTCCGTCACGGACGGAACATTCATCAGCTTGAGCAACGCACGCATGCGCGGCCCCGTGGCCCGCTCGCTGAGCGCGATCCCCGCGGGTTGAAACCGCGCACTGATGAGCAGATCGAAGACGGTCAGCGTGTCGCCGAGCAAGATGGCCTTGCTGGGCAGGACGGAGGTCTTGTCGGCGTCCGCGAGCATCGTGAGGGCGTCGCACAGGTCCTCGATGTCTCGCGCCCGATCCTCCATGAACGGGTCTCGTGTCACCGAGACCGCCGTACGGGTCACGTCGCGGGCTACCCTGGAGAGGGCCTGGGCCACGCCCGCACCCGCGGCCGCTAGCTCGGTCGCCCTCTGACGAAAGCGCGTCTCGTCGACGATGTCGCCGTAAGTCGCCAGGAACTGGGCCTCGGGGTCCAAGCCGAGCGCGTGCGCCCGTTCGCGCAGACCCCGGATGGCCTTCCCGGCGGTATCGAATGCACCACGCAGGCGGCTCACGTCGGCGTCGGGGTCAGGGCTCACGGCGTGCGATCGATCGCCGGACCGGGCTCGAGGGCGCCGCAGGGCCGCCACTGTGCCGAGAGCACGTCCCACCAGGGCGGGACGACCCGTCAACGTCACCTTGCGTGCTCCCCCCCCGACGCGCCTGGCTCGGCGCTCGCGGGCTTCGTCGGCCAGCTCTGCGTGACGGATTCCCGCCGCAATCAGCGCACCCATCAGCGTCAGCACCTCGACGTCGCCGTCCGCGAAGGGTGTCTCGCGCCGCTGGACGACGAGGGCCCCGAGCGGGCCGACCTTGCCGCGAATGGGTACGGCGAGAAAGACCGGGAAGCGCTCCTCTCTTAGCTCCACGAAGTGCCGGTAAGCCGTGTGTTGCTCGGCGGTTTCCGTGGAGATCGGGCGCATGTACTCGAGGGCCTCCCCCGTGATGCCCTCGCCGATCCGCAGGCGCACCTGTCCGATCGCGGCGTTCGGGAAGCCGACGTTTCCGCGCATGACGAGCTCGGTCTCGTTGCCCTCTACGACATAGAGCGAGCACACGTCCGCGTTGAGGAGCGCTGCGATCCGGCGGGGAGCCTCGTCGAGTAGCGTGAAGAGCGGCATCGGTCGCGCTGCGAACGCGGCGAAATCGAGGATCGCATCGAGGCGCTTGTTGCCCCGCCCGTGCACCCGCGGTCGTGTGAGAGCGCGCGCCATCCACCGCGAGTATCGCCGGCCGCACGAGCCGGCGTCCATCCTGGACGCGCACGCGTGCCCTCTAGTACGTTCGCCGCCCATGACGACCCTCCGCTTCCCCTCGGCCGAGTGGTGCTCTGCCTACAAGGACGCCATCAACGGCAACCCCGGCTATCGGGTCGCCGGGAAGGACTGGACGCATGGGGCCGTCGCGATGGTGGTCATGGCCGAGCCCTCCATCGGCATCCCCGACGACATGGGGATGTGGCTCGATCTGAATCGGGGCGAGTGCAACGAATGCCGTCTGATTTCGCGTGCAGAGGCCGAAAAAGCGCCCTTCGTCATCGTCGCGACGTACGCGCGGTGGAAGGAAGTCATCCGCGGTCTGCTCGATCCGACCAAGGGCATGATGCAGAACAAACTGAAGCTGACGAAGGGCAACATGCCCACGATGGTGAAGTTCGTGACGGCGTCGAAGGAGCTCGTCGCGTCCACCTCGCGCGTGCCGACCAAGTTCGCCGACGAGTGATCCGCGAAACAGAACTTGACCAACGCACGCAAGTTCTTCGATCATCACGATCGTGAATGAGAACTCGGCGCCGCCGGTGGTGCTGGTCGCTGACGACGAGCCGACGATGCTGGAGCTCGTCGCGCGTCACCTGCGCTCGATAGATCGGCCGAAACTGGAAGTGATCGAAGCGTCCGACGGTGACGAGGCGTGGCGCCTTGCCCGCGAGCGCCTACCGGATCTCGTCGTGCTCGACGTGATGATGCCCGGCATGAGCGGCTGGGAGGTGTGCCGCAAGATCCGCCAGAACGCGGCGCTCGCGCACACCGGCGTGCTCATGCTGACCGGCATCGGCGAGAGTCTCAACGAGGCGACGAGCCCTCTCTTCGGTGCCGACGAGTACATCGACAAGCCGTTCGACCTCGAGCAGCTCGACGAACGGATCGTGAGCGTCCTCGAGAGGCGGTCCGCTCAACGCGAAGCAGTCCCTCGTCCCATTGCCAACGCGACGAAAGCCGGCTCCGGTCGGCGGCCTCACGTCGGCAACGGGGTGGGCGGGCCGGCGAAGGTCGCAACGCCCGCGCGCTCTGTCTCCAAGAGCAGCGCGCGCGCGCGCAAGGCCAAGCCGGCAGTAGTGAAGCACCAGGCGAAACCGAAGCAAAAGAAACCCGCCAAGGCGGAGAAAGGAAAGAACATCATGGCTGCGAAGAAAGCAAAGAAGGCGAAGAAGGCTAAGAAGGGCGCGAAGAAGGGAAAGAAGAAGTAGTTTCCCCCCTCGCGCGATGGGTTCGTTCCATCGCGCGGGGTACGCCTTCGATGGGCGGCCTCGACGGAAGGCCCGGCGATTTTAGCCCGGCCTTCCAATCGAGACCACACGTGTTGCGCTCCGCGTTGAGCCGAAGTCGGCCGCAAGCCGGCGCTTTTCGGCGGTGCGCAGCGGTCCGTCGATAAGACGGACTGCAGGGTATTCGCTCCATGCTGCTCGGAGACGTGGTGGCTCAGGCCACGCCTTGCGTCCACGAATCTTTCGTGTACGAAAGATATGGCGGAGGCCACCCATGCCTAGCCCTTTCTCCGAAGAGCACCAGCAGTTCAGAAGGACCGTGCGGCGCTTCTGCGAGCAGGAGCTCGCCCCGCATGCAGCCGAGTGGGAGAGAGACGAGCTCTTTCCGAACTGGGTGTTCAAGAGGGCGGGCGAGCTAGGAATCCTTGGGGCCCATTACCCGGCCGATGTCGGCGGCGCGGGCGGAGACGATTGGTTCTCCGTCGCCAAGGCCGAAGAGCTGCCACGGTGTGCGGCCGGTGGGGTCTCGATGGGCCTGCTCGTCCAGTCGGACATGGCGACGCCCGTCATCAACGACCTCGGCACCAAGGAACAGAAGGACGAGTTTCTCGCGCCTGCGATCCGCGGAGAGAAGATCGTCGCCCTCGGGGTGAGCGAGCCCAACGCGGGCAGCGACGTCGCGGGCATCCAGACCGTGGCGCGGAGGGACGGCGACGACTACGTGATCAACGGCGCGAAGACCTTCATCACGAACGGCACGCGCGCGGACTTCGTCACGCTGCTCGTGAAGACCAGCCCGGAGATGGGCGCGCGCGGGTGCAGCTTCTTCCTCGTCCCCACGGAGACCAGGGGTTTCCACGTGGCGCGGAAGCTCAAGAAGATCGGCAACCACTCGAGCGACACCGCGGAGCTCCACTTCGAGGAGATGCGCGTTCCGAAGCGCTACCTGCTCGGCGAAGAGAACATGGGGTTCATGTACCTCATGCAAAATTTCCAGAGCGAGCGCATCATCGCGTGCGCGAGCGCGACCGCGGGATGCGAGTACATGATGGCCGAGGCGATCCAGTACGGGCGCGACCGCACGGCGTTCGGCAAGCCGATCATCAAGCGCGAGTACTGGCAGCACAAGTTCGTCGACCTCACCGCCAAGCTCGAGGCCGCGCGAGCGCTCGCGTACCGCGGAGCCGACGCGTACAACGAGGACAAGTACGTCAAGAAAGGCGACGTCTCGATGGACACGGTGAAGATCATCTCCCTCGCCAAGATCTTCGTGGGCGACGTGACGAGCGAGATCGCCGATCAGTGCCTGCAGTTTCACGGAGGCTGGGGGTACGTCGAGGAGTTTCGCATCGCCCGTGCATGGCGCGACCAGCGCCTCTTCCGAATCGGCGGCGGGACCACGGAGACTCTGCGGTACTACGTGGCGAAGCTGATGGGGCTGTAGACGCGACGAGTGACGTCGAGCAGGTCGCCTGCGATCGAAAGGCCTGCCAAGCGATCGTCGCGTATCTGCGGACGGAACCGGGCACACCCGGGAGGGTCACCAGGGGACGGGGAACGCGTCTCGAAATGCCTTGATCGTCATCATCTCGTCGAACGCGTGCTCGAACCCCGTGGCCGTCCGGAAGTGGCGTGCGTCGACGACCACAGGGTACTTCAGGTGGTTGAGCGCCCCCGCGGGTAGATTCGGTAGTCCAAAACGCCCCAGCAGCCCCGACATGATGAACTCGGGAACCGGCAGCACCGAGCGGCCTGCCTCGTGCGCCACCCGCGAGAGCGGCAGCGGCTGGGGGCCGGCGACGTTGAACACGCCCCGGGGCCGCTTCGACAGCGTCAGCACGATGGCGCGTACCACGTCGTCTTCGTGCAGGAACTGGAAGAGGGGGTCGTACCCCATCACCGTGGGCACCCGCTTGCCTCGCAGAAACGAAGCGAGCGTGCCGTGCCCGGTCGGCCCCAGCGTGTAGCAGAGGCGCAGGACGGTGGTCGCGAGCTCGGGGAATCGCCACAGCGCAGTCGCTGCGAACAGATCGGCCGCGACGAGGTCTGCCAGCTCGGGAAATCGATTCAGCTCGAGGGGAGGGTCGTCCTCCCCGTGAAAGAGCGGCGAGTCCGGCCCCGCGCCGTAGAACGTATGCCGGCCGACGAAGATGCAGTGCTCGACCCCGTAGGCCCGCGCGTACTCGAAGACGGCGCGCGTGCCGCCGAGGTTGATCTGGTAGCGCTCTTCGCCAGGCACCGCGAGCGACGTCACGGTCGCCATGTGCACCACGGCCTGGGGCCGCGCCCTGCGGAAGACGTCCTCGGCCGCCCGCTTCCGGACATCCACCTCGTGGAACTCGATGGGCGCATCGGGCCATGGGCGCCTGTCGATGCCCACGACCTCGGCGCCTTCGTCCCTGAGCCGCAAGGCCACCTTGCGCGCGATCGCGCCCGAGGCGCCGGGAATGAGGACTCTCACGACCCCTCCGTCAGTTGCGGCGGAGGTTCGCCGCGGCGCTTGCGCGCCCCGTCCTCCACCATCTCGCCGATGACTTCCTTCACCTGGTCCACGTAGCCGCGGACGATCGCCTCTTCTTCGTTGCCCGTCCCCGTGAAGTGCATAGGGGCCCCGTACTGGATCTCGATCTTGGCCGGAAGGGGCAACGGCACGCCATAGGCCACGATGGGGAAGTACGGAGCCCCGAACATGCGCCCGAGCCTGTACGCGTTTGCGATCGTAGGAAAGGCCTCCCCGCCGCCGAGCACCGCAAGCGGAACGATGGGCGACTTGGTCTTGAGGGCGAGGCGGATGAACCCCGATCCAAAGTCGACCAGCGAGTTTCGTTCGCGAAAGAGCTTCGCCGTCCCGCGGGCGCCTTCCGGAAACGTGAGGAGGAGTCGATCGTCCTCCAGCAGCCGTTCGGCGTGCTCGGGCAGCCCGGTAAGGTGCCCCGTGCGGCTCGCCCACTCGTTCATGAAGGGCACGCGGTTGATGAACTTCTCGGCCATTCCCTGGGCGAGCCGGGGAGGGTCCATCTCGAGCAGGCACGACATCACGACCATCGCGGCGTCGATGGCGATGCCGCCCGAGTGGTTGCCGACGAGGATGGCTCGGCCGCGCGCGGGGACGTGCTCGATTCCTCGGGTCTTGACGGAGAAATACCAGCGATAGAACGCCGCCGTCAGCGTCCCCCACAGGCGCAGGTCCTTCTTCGAAATGCCGAAGGGGTCGACGCCGATCGCGTTGAACGGCAGCTCGAGGCGGTCGACCGCCTCGCGGACCTGGAGGTCGATACGCACGCGTAGGCCAGGATAGGCCTACTACGCTGCCCTTCCCAGCCGCAGTTTCTCTTCCTGACCCACGTGAAAGAAGTGAAAGAGCTCCGCCCGAAGGCCTCCGAAGCGGCCCGGCTCGACGTACGCGCGCTCCAGGCGGCGGACGAACCGGTGCGCGGTGTCGTTGGCGACGCGGTAGCGTTCGCCCAGCTCGGTCCCGGCTTCGTGAGCGAAGGCTACCTGGTCGTAGAGCCGCGCACGCAGGCTTGCGCTGCGATCGGCATCGAACGCCCGGATGGATGCGGCGAGTACGACCCACTTGTCGACCTCGGCTTGGACCTCGAGCTCGAGCTGTGTGGCCGCTCTCCGGGCTCGTGCGCGTTCGACCACGTAGACGAAGTGGCTGACGCCTTCGATGATCTGGCAAAGGACGTCGAGCCCCGCCTCGCCTTCGAGCTCGGGCAACCGCACGCCCAATTCGAGCGCTCCGTCTTGCGCTACACGGAGGAGCAGCGCCTCGCGTTCGCCGGCGGCGGCGCCCAGGACGAAGTCCTCGACGTCGGCAATGCGATCCAGCTGATAGAGGCGCTCGAGGCCCCCCTGCACGCGGACAGCGAGGTTGCGCGCGCGCAATAGCGCTACCCCGTTGCCCGCGAGCCGGTGGTCGCCGCTCACTGCAGCACGCCCTTCGATCCTCGCGTCGGCACGACGCCGCGCGCCGTGAGAACGCCAGCGAGCCGCTCATTGCCCGTCTTCAGCCAGCGCTCGTACACCTTGAGCAGCCCGCGCGAGCTTTCGGTGCCCATCGCGATGGTCGCGTCCGCGACGTCGGAGAGGACGACGACGAAGGCCCCAAACTTCTCCGCGAGCTCGCCGAAGACGTCGAACCCGTCGTTCTCCGGTCCACGCAGAAGCATCGACCTCGCCGCTCCGTAGGCTCGGGTCCCGAGCCCCTGCAGGTACTTCGAGTCGACGCCGCGGGCCTGGAAGTGATCGCCGAAGAAGCCGCAGCCGTAGAGCACGCCATCGCCCAGCGTCCGGAGGCGCTCGAAGCGTTCGCCGGGGTCGGACGCTCTCAATGCTTCGTCGAACAGCAAGGTCAGCGGCCGATCGAGGGCTTCGCCGGTCCGCCCAGCCGGATGGGCATAGTCGGCCAACAGGGCGACGAGGTAACGGGTGGCCCCGTCCGTGGCGTCCACCCGCTGGGCCTTCATGGCGTCCTCGACCACCTCCGAGAAGAAGTGAGAGACGGACTCGGCCGCAACGATGGTCATGAGTGCCTCCTCCCCCCCCACCCCTCTTTTGTAAAGGCTTACGAAGACATGTGCAATTTCACGGACCGTTGCGGCGAGGTTTCGAGCCGAAGCAGAGTGGCAGCCTCAGGGATTGACCGCTCATCAGGCGAGCAGTATCGGCGGGACGGAGGCAAGCCCTTGCCTTTTCGAGTACTTGCGAAAGACGAGTGACCTCTCCATTGAGGGGCTTGACGCCCCGCGGCCGGGGGTTACGTTCGGGCCCGGTCACTGGCACTCATCTGTTGTGAGTGCCAGCAATCGGCACCATGGATGCCCCCGGACGGGGCGCCCGTGGCGCTTTTCGCTCATCCGCTCGAGGAGAGACACCCATGTCAAGCATCCGGCCGCTCCATGACCGCGTCATCGTTAAGCGCGTCAAGGAAGAGGAGAAGACGAAGGGGGGCATCATCATCCCCGACACCGCCAAGGAGAAGCCGATCGAGGGCGAAGTCGTCGCCGTCGGCAACGGGAAAATCCTGGAAGACGGCACCGTGCGCAAGCTCGACGTCAAGGTCGGCGACCGCGTGCTCTTCGGGAAATACGGCGGGACCGAGGTCAAGGTCGACGGGGAGGACAGGTTGATTCTGCGCGAGGACGACATCCTCGGCGTCCTCGAGAAGTAACCATCAACAAAGATCGATTGATCGATAACGAGGAGTATCCATGGCTGCCAAGGAAATCGTTTACACGGAGAATGCTAGAAACCTCATCCTCGCGGGCGTGAACGCGCTCGCCGACGCGGTGAAGGTCACGCTGGGCCCGAAGGGCCGCAACGTCGTCATCGAGAAGAGCTTCGGCTCGCCGACGGTGACGAAGGACGGCGTGACGGTCGCGAAGGAGATCGAGCTCGAAGACCGCTTCGAGAACATGGGCGCCCAGATGGTGCGCGAGGTCGCTTCGAAGACCAGCGACGTGGCCGGCGACGGCACGACGACGGCGACCGTGCTCGCGCAGGCGATCTACCGCGAGGGCAGCAAGCTCGTCGCGGCGGGCCACAACCCGATGGAGATCAAGCGCGGCATCGAGAAGGCGGTCGAGTCGGTCGTCGAGCTGCTGAAGAAGCTCGCGAAGCAGACAAAGGACCCGAAGGAGATCGAGAACGTCGGCACGATCAGCGCCAACGGCGACAAGGAGATCGGCTCGAAGCTCGCCGAGGCGATGCAGAAGGTCGGCAAGGAAGGCGTCATCACCGTCGAGGAGAGCAAGACGGCGGAGACCACGCTCGAGGTCGTCGAGGGCATGCAGTTCGATCGCGGCTACCTCTCGCCGTACTTCGTCACCGACCCTGAGCGCATGGAGGTCGTGCTCGAGGACGTCTACATCCTCATCAGCGAGAAGAAGATCTCGAACATGAAGGATCTTCTCCCCGTGCTCGAGGCGATCGCGCGCAGCCAGAAGCCGCTGCTAATCATCGCCGAAGACATCGAGGGCGAGGCCCTGGCGACGCTCGTCGTCAACAAGCTCCGCGGGACGCTCCACTGCGCCGCCGCGAAGGCCCCGGGCTTCGGTGACCGCCGGAAGGAAATGCTCAAGGACATCTCGGTGCTGACGGGCGGCCAGGTGATCGCCGAAGAGCTCGGCCTCAAGCTCGAGAACGTCACCATCAGTGACCTCGGGCGCGCCAAGCGCGTCACGCTCGACAAGGACAACTCGACCATCGTCGACGGCGCGGGCGACAAGGCCAAGATCAAGGGCCGCATCGAGGAGATCCGCAAGCAGATCGAGACCACGACCAGCGACTACGACCGCGAGAAGCTTCAGGAGCGCCTGGCGAAGCTCGTCGGCGGCGTCGCGGTGGTCAAGGTCGGCGCCGCGACCGAGACCGAGATGAAGGAGAAGAAGGCGCGCGTCGAGGACGCTCTCCATGCAACCCGCGCCGCCGTCGAAGAGGGCGTCGTGGCGGGCGGTGGCGTTGCGCTTCTGCGCGGCCAGGGCGCGCTCGATGGTCTCAAGGTCCCCGAAGAGCAGCGCTTCGGAGTCCAGATCATCCGTCGCGCGCTCGAAGAGCCGCTCCGCATGATCGCGCAGAACGCGGGCCTCGAAGGGTCGATCGTCGTCAACAAGGTCCGCGAGGGCAAGGACGACTTCGGCTACAACGCGGCCAGCGATCAGTACGGCAACCTCCTGCAGATGGGCGTCATCGACCCCGTGAAGGTCGTGCGCACCGCTCTCCAGAACGCCGCGAGCGTCGCGGGCCTGATGCTCACCACCGAATGCCTCGTCGCCGAGCGCCCCAAGGAAGACAAGGGTGGCGGCGGTCACGCGGGCCACGGACACGGCGACTTCTGATTGAAGATACGGCACGTAGTTAGGGAGAGCCGCTAAGCCGCCAAGACGCCAAGAGAGGATGAGTTCCTCTCTCTTTGCGGCTTGGCGGCTCTTCTTTTTTGACGGTGAGCCGAGCGCGGGCGCCTAGAGTCCGTGGTGCGTGGCCATCGAAACCGTCATCGAGGGCATCGTCGAGCGCATCACCTTCGAGAGCGTCGCATCCGGCTTTCGCGTCATCAAGATCGCCGTCCCCGGTCGCGCCGACCGTGTCGCGGTCGTGGGCACGTTTCCCCCGATGCCGCTGGGCGCGCGAGTGCGAGTCCGCGGCCAGATCGAGACGGACAAGAAGCACGGCGAACAGCTTCGGGTGGAGTCGCTCATCGAGCTCGTCCCGGACACGCTCGCCGGGCTCGAGAAGTACCTCGCGTCGGGTCTCATCAAAGGCGTGGGGCCGAAGCTCGCGCAGCGCATCGTGACGGCGTTCGGGCTCGACGCCCTGCGGGTGCTCGACGAACAACCGGACCGGTTGCGCGAGGTCGAGGGCCTCGGAGAGAAGCGCCGCACGGCCCTCTCGAAGGCCTGGCGTGAGCAAAGGGCGCTGCGGGACGTGATGGTCTTTCTCCAGGCACACGGCGCGAGTCCGGCCCTCGCGATGCGGATCGTCCGGCGTTACGGCGCGAACGCGATGAGTATCGTGTCGCGCGATCCGTACCGGCTCGCGCTCGACGTCCGCGGCGTGGGCTTCAAGACGGCCGATCGCATCGCTGCGACCATGGGCGTGGCCCCCGACTCGCCCCAGCGCATGCAGGCGGCCGTGCTCCAGGTCGTGCACGACGTCACCGAGGACGGCCACGTATGGACGACGGAAGTCGACCTCAGGGGACGTGCGGCGCAGATGCTGGGGTTCGACGCGGAGGACGCGGACGTCGCGGGTCGTCTGCGGCGGGCGACGGAGTCACTCGTGCTCCCGGGCCGGGTCGTCATCGAGACGTTCGATGGGGAGCGCGCGGTGTACGCGTCGGAGATGCACGCCGCCGAGGTGCGGCTCTCGCAACGGCTCGGTCAGATCGCGCGAGCGCCTGCGCGATCGCTGAAAGGCGTACAGGAGGCGATCGGAGCGTTCGAGTCGCGCTCGCGAGTCGAGCTCGCGGCCGAGCAACGTCGCGCCGTCGAGGAGGCCGCCGCACGCCAGATGCTCGTCGTGACCGGAGGGCCCGGTGTCGGTAAGACGACGATCGTCCGGGCGATCCTCGCAGTCTTCGCGCGCGCGCGGCTCGACGTTCGCCTCGCGGCCCCTACGGGTCGCGCAGCGAAGCGGATGAGCGAGGCAACCGGGGTGGACGCCGCGACCCTGCACCGTCTCCTCGAGTTCGAGCCGAAGTCGGCCACGTTCAAACGCAACCGCCATCGGCCCATCGAGGCGGCGGCGGTGGTGGTGGACGAAGCTTCGATGCTCGATCTTCCCACCGCCGATGCGCTGGCAGAGGCCATCGCACCCGGGACGCGACTCGTGCTCGTCGGCGATGTCGACCAGCTGCCGAGCGTGGGCCCCGGCGCGGTGCTGCGCGACGTCATCGCCTCCGGGGCGGTTCCGTGCGTGCGCCTCCGCCAGATCTTCCGCCAGGCGGCGCGCAGCCTCATCGTCACCAACGCGCACCGCATCAACGAAGGCGAGCCCCCCCTCACCACACCGGCCGGGGCCGACGCGGACTTCTTCGTCGTCGAGCGACGGGACCCGGAGCGGGCGCGGGACACGCTCATCGAGCTCGTGACCACGCGCATTCCACGCCGCTTCGGCCTCGACCCGGTGCGCGACGTGCAGGTGCTCACGCCGATGAATCGGGGCCCCGCAGGCACCATCGCGCTCAACGAGGCCCTCCAGGCCGCGCTGAACCCTCAGGGCCTCGCGCTCGTTCGGGGGGCCCGCACCTTCCGCGTGGGCGACAAGGTGATGCAGCTACGCAACGACTACGACCGGAACGTCTACAACGGTGACGTCGGGATCATCACGAGCATCGATCGAGAAGAGCTGGGTATGTCGGTGCGTTTCGACGACCGCGAGGTCGCGTTCGAGCCGTCCGACCTCGACGACCTGACGCTCGCGTACGCGTGCACCGTGCACAAGTCGCAGGGGAGCGAGTACCCGGCCGTGGTCGTTCCCCTATTGACCACCCATTTCGTCATGCTCTCGAAGAACCTGCTCTACACCGCCGTGACCCGGGGCAAGCGCCTCGTGGTCCTCGTGTGCGACCCCCGAGCGCTCGAGATCGCACTCTCCTGGGGGCGCCGCGAGGACCGGCGAACGAGGCTGGCGAACAGGCTGCGCCTGCTGGGGTAAGACCAACGCGTTGACGTCCGGTGGCGGTATGGCCACGCTGTGGGCGATGCTGCGTCGCCTGGTCACCGGCTTGGTGCTCGGTTTCATCGTCGGTGGCGCGCTCGCCGCGGCGCTGATTGCGGGTTTGAAGACCACCACGTTCGAGGGGGGCGGCGGAGTCGTCCTCGGTTATCTGGCGGCGGCTCTCACGGGGGTCATGACGGGGCTCGTCGCGGGCAAGCCAATCTGGGCCTCCGGAGCGAAGACCGAAGCAGGGCTGAAGGCGTTCTTCGGCGCCCTCCTCGGTGCGGGCGCGATGTTCGGGCTCAGGCAGTGGGCAGGAGGATGGGCGCTCGACCTCAACGCCATCGGAGCGGGAGGGCCGGCCTCCGTGGCGGCGCTCCCCGCGGCCTCGCTCCCGATCATCGCCGCCGTCCTCGGAGGGTTCTTCGAGCTCGACAACACGGGCGCCGACGGCGAGGGCAAAAAGCCCGGCAAGCGCGTCGCGGCGGCCACGGGCCGCGAATCGAAGGCCCGCGTGCCGGTCGAGGAGGAAGGCGAAGACGGAGAGGAGGACGGGCTTCCCTCCAGACGCGCCAAGCGGTGATGCCGCCCGTGCGACTTGCGCTGTACGTCGCTACGGCCGCGCTCCTCGGATTGACGGGCTTCGCGGTCGTCGCTCGTCCCCCGCCTCTCGTATGGGCCGGGGCCGCGCTCTTGGGCTATGTCGGCCTGGTGCTCGGGGGCGTCTTCGTCCTCCGATGGCGCGTCTTCGTCGACGCCGTCGTGAGCGCTCCCAGAGGGGCGCGCGGGGTGGCGCTGACGTTCGACGACGGCCCCCACCCGACGTGGACCCCGCGCATCCTCAATCTGCTCGCGGAGCGTGGGGCGCGGGCCACGTTCTTCCTCATCGGCCAGAAAGCCGAAGCGTACCCGGACGTCGTCCGTGCCATCGTCGCTCGTGGCCACGCCGTGGGCCTCCATTCCTACGCGCACGACCGGCTCTTCGCCCTTCGCGGCGAACGTCGCGTCCGGGCCGACCTCGAGCAAGGGATCGCCGCCCTCGAGAAGATCATCGGGCACCGTCCCGTGATGTTCAGGCCCCCTGTCGGCCACACCAACCCCGTCATCGCCCGCGTCGCCGACTCCCTGGACCTCGTGCCCGTCGGCTGGACGATCGCCGGTCACGACGGCGTCGCGCGTGCTCAGGCCGGGAAGGTCGCCAGGCGCATCCGCCGCGACCTTCGCGACGGCGTCATCGTCCTCCTGCACGACGCCCCCGAGCGAGGCGACCGGGAGCCGGCCGCCGTGGAGGCATTGCCCGCTATCCTCGACGCCATCTTCGCCGAGCGACTGGAGGTCGTGCCGGTGTCGCGATGGATCGAGGTGTCTCAGGGCGCCGCCGCGGGCAGCAGCACGTAGAAGCGGGCGCCGCTCGTGTACGACGGGTCTACGCCAATCTCGCCGCCAGCCGACTCGACGAGACCTCGGCATACGGCGAGCCCCAGCCCCGTGCCCTCGCCGACCTCCTTCGTCGTGACGAAGGGCTCGAAGAGGCGGTCTCGGACGGTCGACGCGATGCCAGGACCGTCGTCCTCGACCTCGATCCGTACACGCTTTCCTTTCACCGCCGACGCGCGGACCGTCACCCGCCCCCGCTCCGGCTTCGCCGAGTCAATCGCAGCCCCCGCGTTGAGCACCATGTTGAGCAGCACCTGCGTCAGGCGCGGAGCGGGGAGAGCGACCTCGATCGAGGGGTCGGACTCCACCGTGATGTCGACCGCCCGAAAGAACCTTTGCGGACGGACGAGGGAGACCACGTCCCCAAGGACCGCCTGGACGTTGGCAGGGACCGGAGGCGCTCCCGCAGCCGCCGGTGACCCTTCGGGGCGGGCAAAGTCGAGGAGGTCGCGCACGACCGTGTGGATCCTCACCGTCTCGCGCTGCATGCGCTCCATGAAGTCCTTCTCCTGATCCCGGTGCAGATCGCCACCGACGATCAAGTCCTGCATGCCCATCAGGGCCGCGATCGGATTGCCGATCTCGTGGGCAACGCCCGCCGCGAGTCTTCCGACGCTGGCCATGCGCTCGCTTCGAACGAGCTGCGCCTGGGTCTGCGTCAGGCGCGTGGTGGTCTCGGTGAGCTCGTCAACCTTCATGATGAGGGCTGCCTCCTCGGCGATGAGCTTCTCGGCCATCGCCTGGACGCTCGCGCTCAGCTCCGAAAGCTCGCGCGCGCCGCTCTTCGGGACGTGCAACGTGCGCGCGCCGCTGGCGACTCGGTCTGCCGCGGCGACCAACCGGTCCACGGGACGGACGATGAGCCGGGTGAGCGCGAAGTACGCAAAGACGAGGAGGGCAAGCGCGAAGACAATCATGTAGAGCGCGACGAGGCGGACGAGAGGAGTGCCGCGGTCGGCGTCCGCGTCGACCCTCACCCGCGTGACCACGGTCATGTCTCCGCTCGGCGAGACGACCTCGAGCGAGCGCCCGCTCGGTCCGTGCGCGACGCTCGCGGACTCCGGGGCCGCCCTCGAAGGAGGCTGCATCGACTGCGTGTCCAGCGGCGAGCCTTCGCACGCGATGCGGGCGCCGTCTCGCGCGAAGACGCAGATCGCGTCGACCCCGTCCCATCCCGCGTGACCGAGCAGCGCGCGGTGCACGGCCCGCGCATCGCCGAGGGATCGTGCGTCCGCCACGTGGGCGGCGATTGCGCGGCCGAGCACGCGCGCCGATTGCTCTTGTTCGCCGAAGATCGTGGCTCGCGTCAGGCTCGCCACGGCGAAGAAGAGTGGCACGAAGGCGAGGAGCATGAGCCCCGCCAGCGCGAGGACAATCTGCAACCTCAGCCCCGACTGGGGGAATGCTCGCGACCTCGGCGGCTTCGAAGCGTCCGAGGTACGCGCGGAGCCGCTCACGTGATTGACGCTACCTGGAATCCCCCTGCGCCAGGTAATCGACCAGCTTGCCCCAATCGTCGTCCGAGAGGCGCACGCGCGCGCGGTGTCGGGTGATCGTGGTCTCGAGCTGTAGGCGCGTGCGTGTCTTGGGTTCCGGCGGCATATGGCAGCGCCCGCAGGCGTGCGCGCGGATGTCGGCGACGGCGCCTTCCCGCGGAGTGGACTCCGCAGGGGCCGTAGGGGAGGCGCAGGCCGCGACGAGTGACGGCAACGCCAGGGCGAAGAGGCGTGCGTTCATTCTCGAGCGGCGAAGTTGAAAGTCATATTCATTCACATGATGGACGAGAATGTGCGCCGATTCAAGGGCCCCCTCAATCTGCAGTGATGCCAAAGGCTTCGGCCACGACCCGGGCGACGCCTCCCCCCTCCTCGGTCGTCTCGGCGAGGACGTCCGTGGCCTTCGACTTCACTTCGTCCGGCGCTTGACCCATCGCGAACGAACGGCCGGCGACCTCGAACATCGGCACGTCGTTGACCCAGTCGCCCACACAGACGGTGTCCGCGAGCTCCACGCCTTCGTGCTGTGCAATCCAGCGCATCGCGGTCCCCTTGGTGCCGCCGGCCGCGCGGACGATGAGCGCCCACGTTCCGATGTGAGGACCGCGTCGCAGCGGAAACATGGCGACCATCACGGCTCGCGGAAGCTCGGCCACGATGTCGTCGACGGCCTGGACGATCCGCTCGCGAGGGCCCAGCGCGACGACCGCGGTGATTCCGTCCTCTGCCTGCCAGAACACGTGCTCGAGCACATCCGCAGCCCTGCGCACGTCGTTCGACCACGTCGACACGTAGCCGAGGAACGGCATGCCCTCCGAGTCGTGGCCTATCGCGTCCTTCGCGAAGACGAACACGGCGAGGCGCGCGCGGCCCAGCAGGCGGCGAAGGTTCGCCGCTTCGGGTCCGCGAATTCCCAGGTGCAGGAGCGTCGCGTGACTGCCAGCCTGGACGAGGTGGCTACCGTCCGCGCACGCGACCGCACCGCTTAGCCCGAGGAGGTCTGCCACCGCGCGCGTCCCCGAGTACAGGCGTCCAGTGACGATGCTCACGCGCACCCCCGCCTCGAGCGCAGCGAGGATCGCTCTTACGTCCCTTTCGTGCGGCCGCCCGTTGAGATCGAGCAGCGTGCCATCCAGATCGACGCCGAGAAGCCTCGGTCTCCGGGTGACCGGGATCACGTCAAACGCCACGTCGAGACATAGCCCGGACGGTCGAGCGATGGACTACGAAGCCGGCGCCTCGTACACGGAGACCTTGCGGGTCTCGCGCGATCGCCACTCGTACTTCACGACACCCGTAACCAGCGCGAAGAGCGTGAAGTCCTTACCGACGCCTACGTTGCGGCCCGCGTGGATGGTCGTCCCGACCTGCCGGACGAGGACGCTGCCGGCAGTCACTCGCTCGCCGCCGTAGACTTTGACGCCCCGCTTCTGCGAGTTCGAGTCGCGTCCGTTGCGCGTGCTTCCTGCACCTTTTTTGTGAGCCATGGTGACTTCCTCGGAGCCTCAGGCGACGATCTTCGTGATCTCGAGCGCGGTGAACGGCTGCCGGTGGCCGCGCTTGCGGCGGTAGTTCTTTCGGCGGCGCATCCGGAAGATGACCACCTTCGGGCCGAGCGCCTGGCCGAGGATCTTCGCCTCCACCTTTGCGCCAGCCACCAGCGGCTTGCCCAGCTTGATGGCTTCGCCCGCCACGAGGAGCACGGTGTCGAACGTGATGGCGTCGCCGACGGCGCCGGGGAGCTTCTCGACGCGCAGCCTGTCGCCCTGCTCGACCCGGTACTGCTTGCCCCCGGTCTTTATCACTGCATACATATCTGAAGCGCCCTCTTGGTTGGTGCCGCACCCGTTCAACGGGGCCCGGCGGGGTCTCGAAGCGCGCGAGTATACGGCTCGAACACGCTTTGTAAAGGCGCGAGCCATGCTAGGTGCTTGGTGGCTACTAGGGGCCTGGACCCAGGGTGACTACCAACACAAAAGGCTACCTGGCCCTCGTGCTCCACGCGCACCTGCCGTTCGTGCGGCATCCTGAGCACGCCCGGCACCTCGAGGAGCGCTGGTTCTACGAGGCCCTCATCGAGTGTTACCTGCCGCTCCTCGACGCCTTCGACCGCATGGCCGAAGACGAGGTGCCCTTCGCCCTGACGATGAGCGTGACGCCGCCGCTTGCGGCCATGATGAAGGACAAGCTCCTGCGCGAGCGCTTCGACGGCCACCTGCAGCGCGCCCACGCGCTGGCCGGGCGCGAGATGAAGCGCGTCTACGGCGACGCCCGCTTCGCCCCCGTCGCCACGTTCTACCGCGATCACTTTGCGCGCATGCGGGCCGTGTGGGATCGCCACGGGGGAGACGTCGTCGCCGGCCTCGTACGCCACTGGGACGCCGGCCGTCTCGAGCTTCTCACGTGCTCGGCCACGCACTGCTACCTCCCCGGCATGCTCGCGGCCCCAGAGGGCATCCGGCCGCAGCTCGCGCTCGGCGTGCTCGGCTTCGAGCGCCTGGTCGGCCGCAGGCCCACCGGCGCATGGCTCGCGGAGTGTGCGTACCACCCGAGCTTCGACGCGGAGATCGCCCGGGCCGGCATTCGCTTCACCATCCTGGACACGCACGGCGTCCTGAACGCGCGGCCGCGGCCTCCGTTCGGCGTCCACGCTCCCGTGTGCAGCCCGAACGGCGTGGCTTTCTTCGCGCGCGACGCCGAGTCGAGCAGGCAGGTGTGGTCGCGCGACGAGGGGTATCCCGGCGACGCCTTCTACCGAGATTTCTACCGCGACATCGGCTTCGACCTGCCCGTGTCCGAGCTGATGGGGGAGGTCGCGGGTGACGGCTCGCGACTGATGACGGGCCTCAAGTACTTTCGCATCACCGGCAAGGACGTCGAGAAGGAGGCCTATCAGCCGGGCATCGCACGCGAGAAGGCCTGGGAGCACGCGGGCAACTTCGTCTTCAATCGCGTCCTTCAGGTGAGGCACCTGGCGGAGACCATGCCGGCCCCGCCCATCGTCGTCGCCCCCTACGACGCAGAGCTCTACGGCCACTGGTGGTTCGAAGGCCCCCTGTTTCTCGAGGCCGTCTTCCGGCGCATGCACGAGGCAAACGGCGAAGTCGCGGGCATCACGCTCCGCGAGTACCTCGATCGGCACCCGGTCTGCGCGGAGGCCACCCCGAGCCCGAGCACGTGGGGAGCCGGCGGGTACGGGGAGGTCTGGGTCGGTCAGGAGGCGGCTTGGACATGGCGGCACGTCCACCACGCGACCCGCTATGCGCGGTGGCTCGTGCAGAAGCACCGCCACGAGGGAGGCGCGCGTGGGCTCGCGGTCGACCAGGCCATCCGGGAGCTCTTGCTCCTGCAGTCGAGCGACTGGGCCTTCATCATCAAGACGGGCACGGCAACGCGCTACGCGGAGGCCCGCATCCGGGCGCACGTGCATCGCCTGCGGCACCTGGGGCACCTCATCGAGACGGGCGTCATCGACGGGCAGGATGCCGTGTGGCTGGACGAACTTCGAGGGCGAGACAATTTCCTCGCCGCGATGGGCGGCGACGAGCTGCGCATTCCCTTCGACGCCTGACGCTTCGGGGTCGCCGGCGTCTTTTCGGGTGCTAACGTCGCGGACCATGTCCATACGCTTCGAGGGGACCTACACGGCACTCGTGACGCCCTTCCGGGACGAGCCCCTGCAGCCCATCGATTGGGCGGCGCTCGACGCCCTGATCGAAGCGCAGATTGCCGGCGGCGTCTCCGGTCTCGTCCCTTGTGGCACGACGGGTGAGAGCCCCACCCTGTCCCACGAAGAGCACGCGCAGGTCGTCGAACGCACCGTCAAGCGCGCGGCCCGACGCACCCAGGTCATCGCCGGCGCGGGCTCGAACTCGACCCGTGAAGCCGTCGGTCTCGCCCAGCACGCGGAGCGCGCCGGAGCCGACGCGGTGATGGTGGTCGTCCCCTACTACAACAAGCCCACGCAGCGCGGGCTCTATCACCACTTCGTCGAGGTGGCGGCGAGCGTGAAGGTCCCCGTCGTCATCTACAACATCCCCGCCCGCACCGGGGTCGACCTTGCCCCCGAGACGCTCGCGCGCATCGCTACGAATGCCCCGAACGTCGTCGCGGTCAAGGAGTCGACGGGGAACGTTCTCCGGGCGCAGACCCTGGCGCACACGATGGGCGATCGGCTCGTCGTCCTGAGCGGCGACGACGGGCTGTCGCTGCCCATGATCGCAGTCGGAGCCCGCGGAGTCATCAGCGTCACGTCGAACCTCCTGCCCGCGGAGGTGACGCGGGCGACCAGGTCCGCCCTGGACGGGAAGCTCGACGAGGCTCGCCGTCTGCATCTCGCGCTCATGCCCGTCCACGAGGCTATGTTTCTCGAGGCCAATCCGGGCCCCGTCAAGGCGGCCCTGGCGATGCGCGGCGTCGTCAAGGCCGCCGTGCGCTCGCCTCTCGTCACCGTGGAGGAGTCCACCCGCGTCGCCCTTGCGGCGGCCCTCGAGGCCTACGCGAGGAGCTCCCGCTGATGCGTATTGCCGTGGTCGGCGCCAGCGGCCGCATGGGTCGCGCCGTCGTACGGCTGGCGAACGCCGACGGCATCGAGATCGCTTGCGCGATCGGAGCCACCGACGTCGGCCGGGACGTGGGGGAGCTCGCGGGCATCGGCCCCATCGGGGCTTGCGTCGTGGACTCGGTGGGCGCTCTCGAAAACGCCCGGGCAGACGTCGTCGTCGACTTCTCGGTGCCCGGCGCCACCCTGGCCCTCGCGCCGATAGCCGCCAGTGCGGGGAGCGCCATCGTCAGCGGCACGACGGGCCTCGGTGACGACGCTGTCGCCGCGCTCGGTGCCGCCTCGAGGCGCGTTCCTGTCGTCGTCGAGCCAAACATGAGCATCGGGGTGCACGTGTTGGCACAGCTCGTCGCCCAGGCCGTCGGGGCGCTGGCGGAGTGGGACATCGAGATCGAGGAGACGCACCATCGTGCGAAGGCAGACGCACCGAGCGGCACCGCGCTTCGCCTCGCCGAGGTCGCCCGGGGCGCCCGCTCGGCCTCGACGCGGCTCGTGCACGGACGTCACGGTAAGCCGGGCGCGCGCGCGCCCGACGAGATCGGGATGCATGCGCTACGCGGCGGCGACGTCATCGGCGATCACGTCGTTCACCTCATGGGTGGCGGTGAACGGCTCGAGCTCGTCCATCGCGCGACGAGCCGCGACGTCTTCGCGTACGGCGCCCTGCGGGTTGCGCGATGGATCGCTGGAAAGCCCGCCGGTACCTACACGCTGCGCGACGTGCTGGCGCGCGCCTAGAGTCAGAAGGTCACTTCCATGCGCATCGCGCCCGCGTGGGGCCCGAATAGCGGCACCACGGCCACGCGCGGCCCGCTGGCCGGCCGGTCCGAAGCGGTGGAAGCGCTCGTGGTCGACCCGTGATCGGTCGTTATGAGCCATATGCCTGTCCCCGCGAGCGTGGCGCCGATGCCGAGGAAGACCCATCCGAGCGTCGACTTGGAAGTCGCGTCCTTGCTCCTGGTGCAGGCGTCTTGCTCGGTGGCGTTGGTCGGATTGGCGCAAACGTCGGTGACGGTGGACGGGATGCTCTTTCTGTCGTTGTCGCTCGCGTTCTTGTCCGCCAGCCAGTTGAGGCCTTCGATGGTTGCCCCGGTAAGGAAACCCACGCCGGTAGCCACGGCGGCGTAGCCGAGGATCTCGCGCATCGGAAGCCGCCCCTCGGAGGACTCGGCGGGTGGTGCGGAGCTCTCCTCCGAGGGCGCGAGCGCGAAGCTGACCTCTTGCTCTGCGCCGGACTTGACCTTGATCGGTAGAGCCGGTGCGTCGAATCCGGGGACCCGGACGGACACCGCGTGGGCACCTTCCGGCACTTCGATGTGTGCGACGCCCTCGTCGAGCGTCCCCTTCGTGACCCCGTCGACGAGGACGGATCCGCCGCCGGTGCCCGCGTGGACGACGAGCGTCCCGCTTGCCCCGGCCCCCGTCAGTCCGTCGAAGATCCGCGCTGCCACGGCACGTAGGCCCTCGTCGGTCGGGTCCTTCAGGTTCTCGCTGTACGACTCGGTCACCTCGCCCTCGGGCTTGTTGCGGTTCCACAGGCGCATGTCGGCGGTGACCTCGCCGGGCTTCTTCTTGCTCATCATGCCCCAGACGTAGTGGTCGGCGCGGAGCTGGTCGCCGATGCGCTGGAGGCACGGAGGGTCCGGCTTCGGCGGGCACTTGAGGGCGATCGCGAGGGTCTCGAGCGATTGCGGCGTTTCGGCCAGAGACCACCCGTGCGCCTGACGCGCGCGTGCCCGGACCGCCTGCGTGAGCGACTCCGCCTGGTCGTCCGAATCGTCGGTCAAGATCTGAAGGACATAGATGGGTATGGCCTTGGCGTTGGGCGACTCCGCGTGCGCCGTCCGCGGGAGAGACGACGCCGATGCCGTGAGCATGGCGAGGGCGGCGACGTTCGCTCGGCGCATGCCTCGAGACTAACGCCCCTTGGAGGCGATCCGCAAAGGTCGCAAGCGCTATAGACTGCCCCCCGTCACGCGGAGGTTTGCATGCGCATCACGGGCGGGACCCATCGTTCCCGCGCCCTCCGGGCGCCCCCCGGGCACGCGACGCGGCCAACGTCGGACAGGGTGCGCGAGGCCCTCTTCGGCATTCTCTCGTCGGCGGGGGCCATCGAGGGTGCACGAGTCCTCGACCTTTACGCGGGGACGGGGGCGCTCGGGCTCGAAGCGCTGTCGCGTGGAGCCGCCCGGGCCGTCTTCGTCGAATCGGCGCGCGCAGCCCTGGCGGCGCTCCGCGCGAACGTCGCCGCGCTGCACGTGGGCGATCGGGCAGCCCTCCTGGCGGCGAACCTCGACGTCGCGACCCCGCGGATTGTGAGGGAAGGCCCCTTCGGGCTCGTGATGGCCGATCCTCCGTGGGCGATCGTCGACACGGGGGATGTCGCCCGGTCCCTCTCGATTCTCGTCCAGGCCGGTGCGTTCGCTAGAGAAGCGTGGCTGGTCGTCGAGCACGCCTCGCGGTCGGTTCCACCTGAGGTCGTCGGACTGAGTCAGTTCGACGCGCGACGCTATGGCGACGCGACCCTTGCCTTCTACAAAACCGCTATACTGCCGCCCGCCCCGCCGCGAGATTGAAGGGCGGGCTCCTTCCGAGAAATGAATCCTCCCCCCTCGAGCCGTCGTCCCGCAGGCATGCCTGACTCGGGCAACGTCAAGTACGCGATCGCCGCCATCGGCTTTCTGGTCGCCAGCGGTGCCCTCTTCGCCTGGCGGAGTTGTTCCAGGTCGGAGGCCGTCGCCACGGTGCCCCCCGTGCCGAGCCTCACGGCCTCGGCGCCCCCGGTCAATCCGAAGCTCGACGACATTCCCCTCCCTCCGCCGCCGGAGGACAAGCCCGTGCCCGGCACGGGGCCGAAGGTGATCTACACGACCGTCGCCGGCGGGTGCGACGGCAAGTGCTCGCAGCAGTACTCGACGCCCGAGCTCGGCCAGGCGCTGCAGGTGCGCGCGGGGCAGGCTCGCCGCTGCTACAACCAGGCCCTCTCGCAAGACTCGACCCTCAAGGGGCACGTGTCCATCAACGTGCGCATCGGCCCCAGCGGGAATGTGTGTTCGGCCACGGTCGGGGCGAACGACATGGGCTCGCCCGCCGTCGCGAACTGCGCCGCCAACGTCTTCCGCGCGACGAGCGGCTATCCCGCGCCGCGCGGCGGGTGCGTAGACGCGAACGTCCCGCTGAACTTCAAACCACAGGGGCAGTGATCGATGACGAATCTCCGCCTCGGCTACGTTAGCGCGATCCTCGTCCTGTCTCTGGTCGCTGCCGGCCTGGTGGTCGTGGCGTGCACGCAAGGGACGACGCCGGACTGCGCCGACGCGGCGTGCGGCCCGGCCCCCGTTCCCGTGGACGCATCCGTTCCGAGCGACGGAGGGTCTGGCGAGGGGGGCTGACGCCTTGCGCGGGTCGGCGAGGGCGCTCGCGTTCGTCGTTGCTGGTCTCGTGGCTCTCATGGCCGCAGCGGGATCCTGCACCGCCTCCCGCCTCTCGCTCGGCGAGAGTTGTCTCACGGACGAGGACTGCTTGTCGGCCGTCTGCGCGCAGCAGCGTTGCGTCGCTGCACCGCCTTTCCTCGACGGTACGGCGAACGGAGTCGAAGACTCCGGCGAGGACGCGCTCGCAGAGGTTGCGATCGACTCTTCCGCGACCGCGGACTCGCCCGCCGACGCGTTGCCCGACGAGGGAGCGGGCGACGTCATCGCCGAGAGCCAGGTCGACGGGGCGGTCGACGCGGCACAGGCGGTCGCCGATGCGCCCGCCGAGGCAGCCGCGGATGCGGCGGTTGAGGCCCGGTCGGACGCACCCGCGGATGCGCCACCGGACGCATCGGTCGACGCACAGCTCGATTCGAGCGTGGACGGTGCCGCAGGGGGCTGAAGACCTACGCGGCGTGCTGCTCGAGGTGGCCTACGACGGGACGGGGTTCCACGGGTGGGCGCCGCAGAGTGGGCAGCGTACCGTCGAGGACACGCTCCGCGGAGCCGTGCTGGCCATCGATCCTCGCGTCGGCCGCCTGCGCGGGGCGAGCCGGACGGACGCGGGCGTGCACGCCGAGGGGCAGCTCGTTGCGTTCGACGCGCTGGCCGACGTGCCTTCGCGAGGCTGGGTGCTGGGCCTCAACAAGAACCTCCCCGACGACCTCGCGGTGCGCGCCGCCCGCGTCGTCCCAGCGGGCTACTCGCCACGGTTCTCGGCGCGAGGCAAGCGCTATCGTTACCGCATGCTCGTCGATTCCGTACGCGACCCGCTCTGGCGGACGCGTGCCTGGCGTATCCCGGAGCTCGACCTCGACGCCATGCAGCTCGAAGCGCAGGCAGCGCACGGAACGCACGACTTCGGGAGCTTCCGGTCGTCCTCCGACTCACGACCGACGTCCGTCCGCACGCTGACGCGCGTCCAGATCGAGAGCGAGGGCCCCATCGTGTCCGTTGTCGTCGAAGGCGACGCCTTCTTGCACAACATGGTGCGCATCCTCGTCGGCACGATGGTCGACGTCGCCCGCGGGCGCCTCCAGGCCGGTGCGATGGCGCGGGCCCTGGCGGCGCGAGACCGTCGCACCGCGGGTACGACCGCTCCTGCCCACGGCCTCGTGCTCGAGCATGTCGACGTGGACCTTGCCGAGGGGTCGGGCGAACGATGGCCGCGCTGAGCCAAGCCCGTGTCCGCGTCCGCGCCGCCGCGCCGGGCGAAGGCGTCGAGATCGCCGCGCTCTGGCGCGAGCTGTGGGAAGTGCACGAGCAGTGGGGAGGGTACCCCGGCTCCCGCGACCCGCGCGTCTACGCCGACCTGGCCGTGCGCCTCGACGACGATGCCCGCCTTCGCGCGGGTCACGCGGTCCTCGGCCGTCACGTGCACCTCGTCGCAGACCTGGGGGGGATTCCCTGCGGCCAGGTCGAGGGCTGGCTCGAACGGCACGGAGTCGACGCCTCCACCCCTCTTACCTGCGAGGTGCGCTCGCTCATCGTCAGCCAGCGGGCGCGGTGCCGCGGCGCCGCGCGCGCCCTCCTCGATACCTTGGCGCGCACCACCAGAAGCTCGTGCCGCGGAGGGCCATGTCTTCTCGCCGCAGAGGTCTTGTCGCGCAACCCGGCCAACGCTTTCTACGAGCGGATCGGCTACGAGCCGGTCGCGTGGACCGCCCGGATCGAGGCGGCAGGAAGGGTCGACTCGGCGAGCACTCCCTTCCGCGCCCGCCTCGCCGGCCCCGAGGACAGCGTCGCCGTGCTCCACCTCGAGGTCAATCTGGCGACCCGCCGCCGCGTTGCGGGCGATCGACGCTTCGACGGTCCGTGTCCGATCGACAGCGGCGACCTGGGCGCGCTCGTGGGGCACCTTGCGAGTCACTCGGGCGCGGGATCTCTCCAAGATCCGGCGACGCTCGTCGTCGTCGATGGCGCCGGGGTTCCGCGTGCGGCGGCGAGCTTCACGGTGCATGCTCTCGAGCCGCCCTTCGTCCCCGTGTCGCGAGCTCTCCTCGGCCGCTTCGCGCTGGATGAGGATCTCCCTGCCTCCGTCCTCGTGGCGCCGATGGTGGCCTTCGCGCGGCGCTTTGCCGCGGCGCGCGGGGCGCTCCATGTCGAGCTGACCGACGTTTCGCCGCCGGGGACCGGGCTTCACGATGCAGTTCTCGGGACGGGCGCGACGGCATGGTCGAGGCTCTTCATGCGTCCGGCGTGAGCCGCGGAGGCTGGGCCGGGTGGCAGGCGGCTTGCTCCCGGTCCTCGCGAGATTACGCTGGAAGTCATGAGGCTTTCCGTCAGCGTCTTCGCATGGTCGATCGCGGCTGCCATCGGAGCGTCCGCTTCGCCGGCCGTCGCTCAGCCGGGTCAGGCGCCCGGCCCGTCGCGGCCCGCGCCCGCGGTCGTCGCCCCGCCTGTCGCCGTGCCTTCCGCCGCTCAGGTGCAGGCTTCGACGGTCGAGGCGAGGCGGCTCTCCGAAGGGTTCGTCGCCGTCGCCGAGCGCGCGAGCCCCAGCGTCGTGCAAATCGACGTCACCGCGCGAAACCAAAAGGCCGACATCCTCGCCCGCTTCTTCGGTCACGCCCCGGGCGACGAGCCCATCGCACGCGGGATGGCCTCCGGGGTCGTCTTCACGCCCGACGGCGCCATTCTCACGAACAACCATGTCGTCGAGGAGGCCCTCACCCTCAACGTCCGGATGCGCGACGGCCGCTACCTGCCGGCGACGCTCGTCGGGCGGGACCCTGCCACGGACCTGGCGGTCATCAAGATCGACGCCGATGGGCCTGACACCCGCGAAGTTCGCGGACTCGGACGCCGCGCGCGTGGGCGAGTGGGTCGTCGCCATCGGGTCGCCGTTCGGGCTCGGGTATACCGTCACCGCGGGTGTGCTCTCCGCCAAGGGCCGCGGTGGTCTCGGCATGAACGCGATCGAGGACTACCTCCAGACGGACGCGAGCATCAACCCGGGCAACTCGGGGGGTCCGCTCTGCAACCTCCAGGGCGACGTGCTCGGCATCAACACGATGATCGTGGGCCGCGGTCAGGGCATCGGTTTCGCGGTGCCCAGCAATATGGCCCAGCGCGTGGCCACACAGATCCTGAAGACCGGACGCGTGTCGCGGGCGTGGCTGGGGGTGGGGGTTCAGGACCTGACGCCGGAGCTCGCACTTGCGATGCGGCTGGCGCCGGAGGCGGGGGCCCTCGTGAACAACGTGGCGGCGGATGGGCCGGCGTTCAAGGCGAACCTGCGGGCAGGCGACGTGATCGCCGCGGTGGCTGGCCGGGCCGTCCACGACGGCCACGACCTCGTCCGGGAGACGATCGCCAGGGAGGTGGGCCAGCCGGTGGACCTCGAGATCGTCCGGGGCGGTCAACACTACGGTGCCCATGTCATCCTCTCGGAGCGTCCCGAGGCGAGCGTCGAGCCCGTGCCCGTGCAGCAGCAGGCGGCGCCGCACCAGGGCATGGGCCTCGTCGTACGAGACCTCCCGGCTCAGCAGGCGCAGCAAATGAACCTCCCCGCGAAGCCCTTTCCGGTCGTCACGCAGGTGACCCCCGGCTCGGCGGCCGACCGCGCGGGCATGCGTGCCGGCGACGTCGTGGTCGAGGCCAACGGGCAGCAAGACCCCACGTCGGCCCAGGTGGCCGAAGACGCCCGGTCGGGCGCGCTCCTTTTGCGCGTGAAACGCGAGGATTCCTACTTCTACGCCGCACTGAAGAAATAAGTCGGGGTACGCTGGGCCGCCCTTGGACGGCTCCACCGAGATCGGCTAACCCGGGTCCCGGCGATGGTCGAAATCCGGCAGACTCCGATGGGCGGTCGTGTGGACGACTTCTTGAATGTCGTCGACTACCTCTACCGGGACGACCCGGTCTACGTCCGGCCCCTCGACATGGAGCTCAAGGACCGCCTCGACCCTCGCAAGAACCCTTTCTTCGAGCACGGCGAAGGGGCCGTCTTTTGCGCGTATCGCAACGGCTGGTGCGTCGGTCGGATCACGGCGCAGGTCGATCGCCAGCATCTTGCGCGTCACGGGGACGACGTGGGGTTCTTTGGCTTCCTCGACACCGTCGACGACGAAGAGGTCGCGCGTGAGCTCCTGGGCCGCGCCGAGGCCTGGCTGCGCGCCAAGGGCATGAAGACGATCCGGGGCCCCTTGTCGCTCAACATCAACGAAGAGCTCGGGTGCCTCGTCGAGGGGTTCGACACTCCGCCGTACATGATGATGCCCCACCACAAGGCGTATCAGGGCGGGCTCGTGGAGAAGGCCGGATACACGAAGGCCAAAGACTTCTACGCGTGGAGCTACAAAGTCGGTGAGCTGAACGCGCGCACGAAGAGGGCGCACGAAGAAATCAAGGCGCTGCCCGAGATCTCGCACCGCACGGTGTCGCCCAAGTCGCTCGAGGGGGACGTCGCGCTTCTCTGCGACGTGTTCAACGACGCATGGAGCGAAAACTGGGGGTTCGTCCCGTTCACTCGCGCGGAGGGGCGCAAGATGGCGGCGGACTTCAAGCTGCTGCTCTTGCCGGAGATCACGTGCATCGTCTCGATCGACGGCGAGCCCGCCGCGGTCGCCCTGGCCGTCCCGAACTTGAACGAGATGACCCGCGATTTCGACGGGAAGCTCTTCCCCCTCGGCCTGCCGAAGCTCCTCTGGCGGCTCAAGGTCGAGGGTCCGCGGAGCGCGCGCCTCATCATCCTGGGCATTCGCAAGAAGTGGCGGCACGTGCGCAAGTACGCGGCCCTGAGCGCGTTCATGTATGCGGAGATGAACGAAGGCGGAAAGAAGCTCGGCATCAAAGAGGGCGAGCTCGGCTGGACACTCGAGGATAACGGCCGCGTGAACGCCGGGATCGCGATGATGGGCGCCAAGCGCTACAAGACCTACCGCGTCTACGAGAAGTCCATCGCGAACGGCGCCGCATGAAGGTCCTCGTCACCGGCGCGAGTGGCCTCCTCGGGAGCCACGTCGCGGAGCTCCTGTCTGCGCGCGGGACCCAGGTGCGCGCGCTCGTTCGCAAGAGCTCGAACCGAAAGCACCTCGAGACGCTGCGCAACGTGGAGCTCTTCGAGGGGAGCGTCGAGCAGGCCGACCGGGTGCGTGAGGCCATCGACGGCGTCGACGCGGTCGTCCATGCGGCGGGGCTCGTGAAGGCGCGCAACACCGACGAGTTCTTCGCCGTCAATGTCGGGGGTACGTCCAACCTCATCGACGCCGCGCGCCGGCGCGGGCGGCCGCTCGACAGGTTCGTCTATGTATCCAGCCTCGAGGCGTGCGGCCCGTCGGCCGACGGGAGTCCCATCGCGGCCGACCAGGAGAACCCTGTCACGAGTTACGGGCGCAGCAAGCTCGCCGCCGAGAAGGTCGTGCTCTCCGCCAGGAACGAGATGCCGGTCGTGATATTGCGACCGGGCGCCATCTACGGGCCGCGCGACGGCGAGATCCTCGAAGCCTTTCGATCGATCAAGTTCGGCCTCCTCCCGCTCGTCGCGGGCGGGACGGCGAAGGGCGTATGGATCTATGCGACCGACTGCGCGGAGGCATGCATTCGCGCCATCGATGCATCCGTGCCCAGCGGGCGAGCGTATTTCGTCGACGACGGCTGCGGGCCCATCGAGGCCCGGCAGATGCTGGCCGACGCAGAGCGTGCTCTCGGCAAGAGGGCCTTCATCCGGGCCAGCCTGCCGGCGCCGTTGCTCCAGCAGATCGCTCGCGGTGTCGAGGTGTTCGGACGGGTCACGAACCGTCCCATGATGCTCACGCGCGAGAAGGCGAACATGCTGCTCCAGCACTGGGTCTGCTCCTCGGAGGACACGCGGCGCGACCTCGGCTGGCAGCCGAAGGTCCCCTGGACCGAGGGTATCGACCGAGCGGTGAAGTGGTATCGCGAAAACGGCTGGCTATAGGCCGGGCTGGCGCTCCCGCGTCCGGGGCACTAATTTCGACCGAACCCGCATGTTCGCCTGGGCACTCAAGAAGGTCTTCGGAACCTCGCACGAGCGGGAGATCCGCCGCCTCCGGCCCCGGGTCGAGGTCATCAATAGCCTCGAGCCCCGCATCTCCGCCCTGTCGGACGCAGAGCTCAGAGGCAAGACGGCGGAGTTCAAGCAGAAGCTCGACAACGGGGCGACGGTCGACGACATCGCGAACGAGGCGTTCGCCGTGTGCCGGGAGGCCGGAAAGCGCTCCCTCAAGATGCGCCACTACGACGTGCAGCTCATCGGGGGGATGGTCCTGCATCGCGGCGCCATCGCCGAGATGCGCACCGGTGAGGGCAAGACCCTCGTCGCCACCTTGCCGTGTTACCTCAACGCGCTCGAGGGCAAGGGCGTCCACGTCGTCACGGTCAACGACTATCTCGCCAAGCGCGACGCCGAGTGGATGGGCAAGCTCTACAACTTCCTCGGGATGAGCGTCGGTACGGTCGTCCACTCGCAGGGCGAGCACGAGAAGAAGATCGCGTACCGATCGGACATCACGTACGGCCAGAATAACGAGTTTGGCTTCGACTACCTGCGCGACAACATGAAGTTCAGCGCGCTCGAGTACGCCCAGCGCGAGCTTCACTACGCCATCGTCGACGAGGTCGACTCGATTCTCATCGACGAGGCGCGCACTCCCCTCATCATCAGCGGCCAGGGCGAGCCTTCGAGCCACAAATACCGGCAGATCAACGAGGTTATCCCGCGCCTCCGCAAGGACGAACACTACGTCGTCGACGAGAAGGCTCACTCGGTCACGCTGACCGACGACGGCGTCGAGCTCGCCCAGAAGCTCATGGGCATCGGGAACCTGTACGACCCCATCAACCTCGAGAGCCTCCACATCCTCAACCAGTGCCTGCGCGCGCACTCGCTCTACAAGCGCGACGTCAGCTACCTCGTCACCGAGGAGGGCAAGGTCCTCATCATCGACGAGTTCACCGGCCGCGTCCTTCCTGGCAGGCGCTGGAGCGACGGGCTCCACCAGGCGGTCGAGGCGAAGGAGAACGTGCGCATCCAGGAAGAGACGCGCACGATGGCGACGATCACGTTCCAGAACCTCTTCCGCATTTACAAGAAGCTCGCCGGGATGACCGGCACTGCGGACACCGAGGCCACCGAGTTCCACGAGACCTACAAGCTCAGCGTCGTCGCGACTCCGACGAACAAGCCCATGGTCCGCGAGGACCACCAGGACGTCGTCTACAAGACGGAGCGCGAGAAGTTCACGGCGGTCGTCGCAGAGCTCCTCGAGTGCCACGAGAAGGGGCAACCGGTTCTCGTCGGGACGACCAGCGTCGAGAAGAGCAACGCGATAGCGACGCTGCTCAAGAAGAAGAAGATCCCCCATGCCGTCCTGAATGCGAAGCACCACGAGCGCGAGGCGTTCGTGGTCGCACAGGCGGGCCGGAAGGCCGCGATCACCGTCAGCACGAACATGGCCGGTCGCGGGACGGACATCGTCCTCGGCGGCAACCCGGAGATGATCGCGAAGCTCGAGTTCCGCGAGCAGGGTCGCGATCCCGACAAGGAGCCCGAGGCGTTCACCGAGCTCGTCGAGAAGCACGACGCGAGCTGCAAGGCCGAGGGGGACGAGGTGCGGGGGCTCGGGGGATTGCACATCCTCGGCACCGAGCGGCACGAGTCGCGGCGCATCGACAACCAGCTACGCGGCCGCGCCGGCAGGCAGGGTGACCCGGGATCGAGCCGCTTCTACCTGTCCCTCGAAGACGACCTGATGCGCATCTTCGCGGGCGATCGCGTGAAGGCGCTCATGGAGCGCATGGGCATGCCGGACAACGAGCCCATCGTGCATCCGTGGGTCACCAAGAGCATCCAGGACGCGCAGCGGAAGGTCGAAGAGCGCAACTTCGACATGCGCAAGCACCTGCTCGAATACGACGACGTGATGAACGAGCAGAGAAAGACGGTCTACAAGCTCCGCCAGCAGCTGCTCCTCGGAATCTACAAGCCGGAGAAGCTCGACGAAGACGGGAAGCCGACCGGCACGATGCGCGAGATCCCGCGCGACGCGCGCATCGCCGAAGAGGTGAAGCAGGCCACCACCGACATGGTCCTGCACCACGGCACGCCTATTGGCGGCGAAGGGCCCGCGGCGGCCACGCCCTCGGGGACCAACGCTCCGCAAAGCGTGAAGCGTGCGCCGCCCAAGGCGGTCGAAGAGGTCGAAGAGATCTATTCGATGACGTCGCTGCAGCAGGACATCTATCAGTTCTGGGGGTACCGCTTCGACTTCAAGGAAGGCGACGGCAAGAAACCCAAGGCCATCCACGAGCGCCTGCTCCAGGAGATCCCGCAGAGCCTCACCGAGCAACGCGAGCAATTGCTCGATCTGCTCGACGGAATCGTCGGCGCCATCGTCGAGGAGTGCTGCCCCGCCAACAAGCCTCCGGAAGACTGGGACTGGAAGGGCATCAAGAGCGGCTTCATCGAGCACCTCGCGTCGAAGCCGCCCGACGTCGAGCACCTTCACGACCCCGAGCAGGTGGCGAAGGCGCTCTTCGAGTCGGCCGAGAAGATGGCGCTCGACAAGGAGAAGGAGATGGGGACCGAGCTCTTGCTCCGCGTCTTCCGTCACTTCTACCTCGAAGAGATTGACCGCCAGTGGGTAGACCACTTGACCAACATGGAGCACCTGCGCGACGGCATCGGCCTGCGCGGCTACGGCCAGCGCGACCCGAAGCAGGAGTACAAGAAGGAGGGCTACGACATCTTCGTCAACATGATGGCTGCGACCTGCAGCAACGTCTGCTCCAAGCTCTTCAAGGTGCAGGTGCGTCGCGAGACGGAGATCGAGCGCATCGAGCGCGAGGACGCGCAGAAACACGCCGCGCAGCTGGGTGCGATGCAGATGCGTCACGGGTCGGAGCCCGCCGCCGGGGAAGAGGAAGCCCCCGCACCGCGGTCAGCGGCTCGCCCGGCACCCCGCGTCACGGTTCAGCCCGTCCGCCGTGACGGGCCGAAGATCGGCCGGAATGACCCGTGTCCTTGCGGCAGCGGCCAGAAGTTCAAGAAGTGCCACGGCGCAGCGCTCGAGGACGAAAATGACAGCGGGGGTGAAGACGCTACGGTGTGAGCCTCCCGTGACTGCAGGACTCGCAAAGGAGATTTGATACGATGGCCACCATGAAACCTCGGGCATGGCTGTGCGGTGTCGGAATGACCCTGGTCTTGACAGCCGCGGGCGGCGCGTTCACCGCGTGCGGCGGGCAGGGCGCGAAGTTCGGCAACATCAAGGCGGGCGAGATGCCCGAGGGCGAGGCGTGGGTCGGCGTCTACTACAACCCCGTCTACGGGCACCTCCACCTCATCGAGCAAGACACCAACATCGTCGGCCGGTGGAAGCGAACCGACTCGAGCCACTGGGGCGAGCTCAGTGGCACCGCGGAAGGGAACGTCGTGCACTTTACATGGAAGGAGCACGCGTACGGGGCTCTCGGGCCGAGCAGCGAGTCGCACGGAACGGGCGTCTTCGTCTACAAGATGGGCGAGAACAAGACGGCCGAGCTCGACGGCCAGTACTCGCTCGAAGACTCCGACAGCGTCGGCCAGTGGCACTGCGTCAAGCAGGTCGGCATGAAGGCGGACATCAACTCCATCAACGGCGACAACCCGCAGGACACCGCCCCCGCCGCGGGAGACAAGTGGAACTGACGCGCTGACGCCGTGTCCGTCTCGAGGGGCCCTCTGGGCGATCGGGCCGTCGTGGGCGCCCTCGGGGGCCTCTTGCTGTCGGGGGTGCGGGCGAGATCCCCGATGCTCGTGGTGCGAGCGGCGCGATGGTCGCAGGACCTCTCGCGGCTCGGCGTCAGCCTTCCGCTCTTCTTGATCCACGACGTGGGGCTGCTCTATGCGGCACCGCGCGAGCAGATCGAGTTCCGGGCGCACCCGGGTGTGGACGCCGCCGCCGGGGCCGTGCCCAGGCTCCGTGAGCTGGCCGAGAGCTATCGAGCAATCCTCGCGGAGATCGCGGAGACCGAGACGGCGTCGCGGGCCAGCTCGATGAGGCTCGGCGACGACCTCATCGTCGTCGTGCTCGCGCGCCTCCTCTCGCCCGTCGCCCCCCCGGGTGTGTCGCGCGGATCATGGCCGAGCGCGCTCAATCCGGAGATCGCCCATGACCTCGACGCCCAGCTCCCCGCCCTCTTCGCAGCCCTGCCACGAGCGTACGAAACCTCTACCCTCGCGGCGCTGTCCCGGTCGCGGCTTCAGGTGTTGACGCTGGCCGACGCCCTCGACCTGGACACGCTGCGGCTCCTCGGGATGCTCGGGCCCGGATCCAGCGCCGCGGGCGCGCTCGGCCACGTCAATCTTCTGGCCGCCCTATCGAGCCCCAAGGCGAACGACATCGTGAGCTTCTCGCTCGAGCTGCTCCCCAGCATTCTCGAGACCCACCGCACGCGCTCGACGGGCACCCAGGCCGTGGACGGGTACGCGGGCGTCGGCCGGCGAGGGTCGATCGATTCCCTCGTGCCGACCGAGCTCGCATGGGACGAGGAAGAGCTCGCGCGCCGTATGCTCGACGGCGAGCTTCTCTTCTACACGCGCGAGCGTGCCCCCGATGTGGCCGGACGCCTGCACTACGTGCTCGTCGACGCGTCGGCGTCGATGAGGGGCGAACGCGAGGTGTTCGCCCGCGGGCTGGCGATCGCGCTGGCCAAGAAGCTCGAGCTCGCGGGCGAGGAGGTCCGGATGCGACTCTTCGACTCGCGCCTCTACGACGTCCGTCGCATGCACGATCGCCCGCACCTTCCCGCGGCATGGATCATGAGCTTCAAGGGAGAGCGCGGGCGCAACCCGGCGCGCGTCTTCGCGCAGCTGGCCACCGAGATTGCGCTCCTCCGCGCCCACGACCCGAGGGATCCCGTGGTGCACCTCTTGACTCACGCCGCGCTTCACGTCCCGCGACCGCTCGTGCAAGAGGTGCGCAAGCTCGCTCACCTCTTCGGCGTCTTCATCCTGCCGAGCGGGGGCACCCTCGACCTCGAGTGGCTCGATCTCCTCCACGGCCACGTCGTCGTGGACCACGCCACGCTGGAGGAGCGATCGGCTCGCCGTACGGCGGCGACGAAGATTGTCGACACGGCGGCGCGCGTCACGCCGCCCGGTCCACGGGCGTGAAGCGGCCGAGAGAGGGGCGCTTCAGGATCGCCGCCCGCCGCGCCGAGCTCCGCTGCAATCGCGGGTGGGTCCGAAGTCGTGGTCGGGGTTGCGAACCGGGGGCCTGCTGGCGTCGAGAGCCCGACGGACGCGCTCGACGTCGGCACCGAAGCGACTCGAGAGCTTGGGGTCCCCGAGCACCGCGGCGGGTACTTCGCGCAAGACGGGGTCTTTGACGCCGCCCCACCGGAGCATCACGTCGAACACCGGGACGCCGAAGCGCAAGGCGATGATCCCGGGGGTCCGGTGCAGAGCTTCGAGAAGCGCCTTGTGTCCCGGATAGCGGGCCGCTGCGCGCGGGGCGTCGAGCGCCAGCTGGAAGGCCTCGTCGAGACGCGCGATCACCGGGTGCGCGGCCTCGAGCTTCCCCAGCCACGCCTCCTCTGCGAGGGCTCGCAGAACCGCGGCCGCGTGAAAGTAGCCGTCCATCCACGACGCGACCCCCTCGACCAGCTCGTCGCCTGCGCCCGCCCCCACCCGCGCGAGCCCCTCCACGACCGCATCGCGCACGCGAAAGCGAGGATCGTCGGCCCGCGCGTGCAGCTCCCCCACGAACCGCTTGCGCACGCTCTTGTCCACTGACGCGCGCGCGCCCAGGGCCATGACGCCGCAGACGGGGAGAAACTCGAGCGCGCTGGCCCCCGGGGCCTCGTCGGCCGACAGACGCGCAAGGCCAAGAGCCACGGCGTCGGCCCGCACACCCAAAGCACGGCAAGCCTGCGCGAAGGCGTCCGCGAGGGCATCGTTGGCGCGCGTTCCAGGCAGGCGCGATCCCCGGGCGAGGAGACTGACGAGCGCGTCGCGGTTGCCGCCCATCGCGAGCTCCAGCGACTGAGACAGGCGATCGGTGGCCGGCGGCGAACGCATCGTTTCGCGGGCAGCCTAGCCCAAGCCGCGAAGAGACGACCCGTGGACGGCCGGCGAGGCGTGGGATAAGCCGCTCGAAGTACAAGCATGCGCCCGTAGCTCAGCTGGATAGAGCAGCGGCCTTCTAAACCGGTCCGGGGCGTAATCCGAAACACGTACAACGTCGCGTGCTTCCGCCGGGTTACGTCCAGGATCACCGCTCTCTCGATGACACTTCGCGACCCCCTTTGGACCGGGAAAGTCGCGGGCGCGTGGTAACAGCGTGGTAACGGACTGACGCCTGTACGTGACGCCGGAGACCCGCGGCTTCGGAGGGTGGGACTTGATGCACCACAACCGGGAGACCGCGTGAGAGCTAGCGGCGCTAGCGCTTCCTGCCCTCTCGAAGAACGAGAAAAGGGCGACCTGGAGGCGTTCCTCGACTTACTGTGACGCGCGCGTGCCCCGCGGCTAAAGTCCGGTCCGGCGATGCACCGGCGCAGCTTTTTGTCCGCACTCGCGGCGGCGCCGCTCGCTGCTTTGACCCGCCGGGCCGGCGCCGAGGCGCCCACGAAGCTCAAGTCGATCGCTCACGACTCGCGCGGCACAACGCTCTGGCTGTCGCTCGAGCACGCGCCGTTCCCCGCCGCCGGGGCGGGGTATCGCGACGACACCGTCATCGTCTTCGTGCCCTCTCACTACCGTTACGACTACGACGACGAGGAAGAAGGCGTCGCTGCGCTCGTGCACTTCCACGGTCACAACACGACGGCGGACCATGCCCTCACCATGCACGAGCTTCGCGAGCAGCTGGCAGACAGCCGGCAAAACGCGATCCTCATCGTCCCCCAGCTAGCGGTGATGGCCGCTGATTCGTCGTGCGGGAAGCTCGAGGCTTCCGGTGGGCTCGCCCGCCTCGTCGCCGAGGCGGTCGGCACGACGGCGCGCGAGGGCCGTTCGACGCTGGGGGATGCCCGCTTCCCCATCCATGCTCGCCGCGGCACCGTGTGCGTGAGCGCGCACTCGGGCGGCTACCACGCCGCCGCATGCTGCCTTCGTGTCGGCGGGTTGGACGTCCGCGAGACGTACCTCTTCGACTCGCTCCATGCCGAGCTTGAGGTATTTCGCGATTGGGTCATCGCGCGCAAGGGGGCCACGCTGCACCGCCGGCACAAGCTCGTGAGCTTCTACGTCGACGGGACGTCGACCGACGCGAATAGCAGCACCCTGCGCGCAGAGCTCGACCGCGCCGGCGTCCTCACGGCGTCGGAGCTCCAGGAGGGAGAGCTCTCGCGCCACCAGCTGTCGCACGCCGAGGCCGTCTTAGTGCGCACGAGCCTGTATCATTCGAACGTGACATGGGAGACCAATGCGCTGCGTGATTGCCTGTATGCGTCCGCGCTCCCGAGGCACCTCTCCAGCAACTGGTTTTCGCGCAAGGACGAGGCGCGGTCGATCGAATCGGCGGCGGTAGCGAGGTGGCGCCGGTGCCGTAGGGGGGTCGGGTCTGTGTTGAGTACCACCGACACCCGAGACGGGTGGCGGCACCGGCCTCGGACGCGACCTGCGTTGGTCGGCCCCGAACGCTCGGGCCTCATCTTCTGGGGAATGACGTACCGAATGACGACGCAGCTCCTTCGCCGGCTTGGAGGTCTCGGCTCGAGGCGGTCGGCATCGTGTCCGGTGCGCCGATCGCGTCTCTCGGCGGCCTACGACCCGCCGCTCGTCGCCGATGCCGTGAACGTCTCGCGCACCGTGGTGACCACCGACTTGCTGCGCGGGAACACCGCGTCGCGCAGCGCATCCGCGACGCAGGCCTTGGCGGCGGGCTCGAGGGGTTTGCTCTTGGCGTCGCTCGCCACGACGCTGATGAGGCGTCCGTCCTGATCGATCCCGAAGTCGAAGGCGACCTTGCGGTTCGCGCCGCTGCCGGCGGCGATGCGGGGGGCGACGCACTGCCAGAGCGCTTCCATGTGTCCGCGGATCTGTTCATCGATGAGCGACTTCGCCTCGGCGGCGCTTGATGCGTACGGTCGCTCGGGCGCCGGCTTGGCGGCGTTCGCTCCGGTTGCGGTGGCGGCAGGCCCCGTACCTGCGGTCGTGGCGGAACCCGGGGCCGGCTCGGTCCTCGCGGTCGTCGCGGCCGGGGTAGGAGAGGCCGGCGCTCCGCCTACGGCCAAGGACTCGGTCGCCGTCGCGCCCGCCGTCCCGGTGGCCGGCGCGGGCTCGCTGGCGTGGCCGGCGGCGCCGCCGCAGGCCGCAGCGGACACGATGAGGGCGAGGAGCGGAAGGGTGCGTCCAGCGGGGGTTCGCATGGGCGTTATCCTACGCCCCTGTCCGGCGCGTCTCCATCGCGCGCACCTGGTCTCGCGACCTCCCCGTGAACGCCGACGAGCTGCGCGCGCTTCAGGCCACCCGCTACCGGCAGGACGCGCCCTCGGCCGGATCGCGATCCCCCCGCTTTGCCGGCTACGCCGCCGGTCCGAGGCCGCTCGCTCCGCAAGCCACACGCGGCAAATGCCCACACCCCCAACCCGGCCGGACGAATAGGGCGGCATGTCGCGCCAGCGCAGCTGGTTTTCTCCATCCTCGTTCGCGGCGACGATGTCATGCTGCGGCACAAGACGGCGCAGGACTTCCGACGCGCTTTTCCGGCAGCTCCAAACGTAGAGCCCGATCTTCTCTTGTCTTTCAGCCGGCTTGCGCGCCTGTGGCGTTGATGCCGCCCTCCGCCTTCTCGCGGCATGGAGCCTGCTTTGCGCGATCGACATGATCCTCGTGAGGGATGAACGCGATCTTCGCGAACCGCTCGTCGCCGATGGCTCTCGATCATGTAGGCCGGAGCGTGGCTGCTACATTCCACGGAGCACGGGGGCCAGGCGATGAAGACGCAACAAACCTTCTCTTTGATCCTCGGATTCTCCGCCTTCGTGTCGATCACCTCGGCACCCCGGCAGGCTCAGGCGCGGGCATGCTCGGTCGCTTCCGACTGCCCAAAGGGGTTCGACTGCGGGCCCGGTGGCGTCGCGGCCGACGGTGGCCCCGCCAGTATTTGCACATCGCTCCCGTGCCAGAGCAACTCGGACTGCGGCTCCGGCTTCACGTGTTATCAGTCGGGCGGCGTCGGGCCGGGTGTCAATGTGCCGACGGCCTGCGCCCAGTCGGGCAGCGATGGAGGCACGTGCGGAACCTGCGTTCCGCAATGGGACGCTCCGTGCACCACGGACGCGGGTTGCGGCCCGGGGTACACCTGCCCGCCCAGCACCGGAGGGTTCTACGACTGCGGAAAGGACCAGGACGCGAGCTACCCCCCGTACGACACCGTCACAACCGTCCCTTGCAGCGCGGTTCCCACGCTGCTGACCCCGTTTGGTGACGCGGGCCCTCCTCCCGGCTTTCCGGCCATTCCTGCCATATGCGATGCCGGCAGCACATGCACCGAGGTCACGTGGAATACGTGCACCGCCCAGCAGACGGGGTCCTGCACCGTCGACTCGGACTGCCCCTCGACGTGGACGTGCGGGTGCCAGGCGAGTTGCGGTGACGTGGCTGTCCCTACGGGAGCATCCACTGCTGATGCCGGATGCATGATGGCCTGCATACCGCCCAACTCCGACCTCGTTGTCGAGATCTGCGGTGGAGCCGCCGAGGGCCCGTCGCTCGGGTCTGGCGACGGCTCGTCCTCGGCACCGCCGTCGGTCACGTCCGATAGCGGAGTCAATGCGGCGGGGCCCAGCGGATCGTCCGGCGGGTCGTCGAGCTCGCACGGCGGCGGCTGCCAGATTGGGTCCGACAGTGCCAGCGCGAGCTGGCCCCTAATCGCAGCCGGGGTTCTCGCGGCGGCCGGATGGAGGCCACGAAGGCGGCGTCGAGTGACCGACTAGGAGATGGCATGACCCGGACGTTCAATCGCGTCGACTCGTTCGTTGTTGGGTCCTTTCTGGTCGTGGCTTGGGCGTGCTTCTCGTTCGGTTGTGGCGGCGGCGATCGCGCGGGGGCACCAAATCGACCGACGCCGATGCTGGTGAAGCGCGCTTGATGGCCGCATTCTCCGATGCCGATACACCGAACGTGGGGGATGCCGGCCCTGCGGGTTCAGCATGCGTGCACTACTATGCCGCTCAGTACACTCGCTGCGGTGGGCCTGTTCTTCCCGCAAGTGAAGAGGCTCGGCAACAGGCTCGCTTCGTTCAGGTCTGCCTCAACGACATCGGGCTGCCGGGCAGCGGGATGACGATCGTGGCCGTCGAGGCGTGTGCCTCGGCGCTCGATGCTTCGCCGTGCGAGTTTCCAGCCGGCCAGCCGCAGGCGTGCAACTTTCACGGATCCTTACCGGGCGGCACACCCTGCAACGAGGGTCTGCAATGCCAGAGCGGCCAATGCCAGAGCACCGTTGCCATCAGTCCCGAGGGCCCCATCGGTCCGTTCACGTGTGGAACCTGCGCGCCTTTCGTCCAGACCGGTCAAGTGTGCGGGCAGGGGAACTTCTCGGGCGGGTGTGCCAGCGATGAGGTCTGCCTAATCGGTGCGGGTATGGAGACGGCGGCCATGCCGACCTACACGTGCGTGGCGATTGCCCAAGGAGATGGCGGAGCTTCTTGCGACGACCTCTCGGCCCTCTGCAAGACGGGCCTTTATTGCGCCGCCCAGACGGGGACCTGCTCGATGCTCGCGGACGCGGGCGCTCCATGTGGAGACGGTGCCAAACCACCTGGGGATCCGGGCGGATGTGTAGCGCCCTTAGCCTGCGTGGGCACCCCCGGAGCCTGTGCGAGCGGCGGCGTCGGCTCACCGTGCACGTACGATCCCGACTGCGCTCCCGGGTTGGGGTGCGCGCAGACGGAACTTTGTACTTCGACGGGCTCGGGCACTACGTGCTCGTCGTCGGGTACGTGTTCGGCCATCACGTGGGCCATGCAAGGGCAGTCCTGCGACGGTGGGGGGACACGATGCCTTGTGGGTACCTGCGGCAACGGGTTCGGCATCCCAATCCCGGTATCGGAAGACGGTGGTTCACCCATGGTAACGTGCTCGATGATCGCGACGGACGGGCAGCCGTGCAATTTGCAGTGCGACGTATTTGCGGAATGCTTCAGCCCCACCGGCAAGGCCGGAACGTCCGGACTGATGGGCACGTGCACACTGCTCGACAGCGTCGTGTGCCAATGATTGCTGCCTGTCGGTTCGCGTCCAATGCGCGAAGAGCACTCGTGATCTCGCCGCGAAGCCGGCGACCGAGCCGCCGCTTTTTCTCGGGATCGTCTCCAGCCAGAGCGCGTCCCCGCCTCGCGTGAACGGCATGCAGACGTGGATCGGCTCGGCCGCCTCGATGGCCATCATTAGATCGCGCCCCGAGACGTCCTGCCACCTCGCGTCGGCTTTCATCGACCGTCCTCGCGAGCACGCCGGCCGGTAGGCGTCTACAGGCGAGGACGTCGCTGATTCGTAGCGGCCACGCCTCGCCGGTCCCGCGGCGGAAACTACAACTACTTCCGGCTGAAGTGGGCCCTTGCGGATTTTTGACCGGCCACAACAAGATCCTCGAACGCGGCGCGAGTGAAGAGCGATCCTCGCTCCCTCCGGACGCGTGGAACGACTGCTCGCAGTGCGCTCCACAGCGTGATGAGGTCGTCGTGCCTGACCTTTAGGCTCTTCCTACCAAAGGCGTTCGTGACGGCTCGAAGGACACCTTCCGGGGTGCCTTCGTGGATCGCAGGGTCATACCCACCGAGGTCGTTGAGGGAGTGGCTCATTCGGTGCGGCTTGCTGTCGAAGATGAACCACTTGTGATTGTTGCGGTGGATGCCGAGGGCGAGCCCCAGCTCGAAGGGCATGTTGAAGCGCGGAAGCGGCGGCTTTCCCCAAAGCTCGACGCGCGACAGATCATGCACCGACGCTTCGCATCCGTCGATGATCGTGCGTAGACGCTCGAGACGTCCTCGATGGGGCGGGATCTCGAGCACACTGCGAGGCGTGCTTCCGAAGGCGGTCAGGGCCGCGATTTGTGCCACGTACAGCGGCTCGTACTCGCGGTCGAACGGGACGTTGAGAAAGACGTTCGACGCGCTCATGCGCTCAGGAAACTGGCCCTCGTTCGACTGGCCTGCGCGGGCTTCTTTGCAGAGTGACGCGCCTTGCGCTTCGAGCCCGACTTCGCCTTTTTCTTCGACGCGTGATGAACCTCCTTGGTAGCAGCCAACGCCTCGGTCACCCATCGGTCGAGTTTCGCGGCGCGCTTGCCTTTGATCCCGAACAGCCGTTGCGTCTCTTCGGGAGACGCTGGCTCTTCGATGATGTAGCGGACGGCGGAGGAGCTGCGCGATGCCATGTTCTGCGTAGAACATAGCGCGCGGGGGCGCGCACGGCTACGTGCGCGTCTACTTCGCGTCTACGTAACGGTGTACGTCGTCGCGCGCTTCTGCCCCTTGGCCTTGAGCTTTTTCTTCGCCAGGCCTTCCTGGAGCACGCGCGGCATCTCCTTGCTCTGCATCTTGAGCGCGGCGCGGATCTGCTCGGCGCGGAGGCCGTCTTTCTTCGTCTTCACGAGCGCGACCACCTGGTCGAGCGCCTTCGCGATCTGCTCAGCGGAGCGCCGAGGCAGTCGACCGGGCTTGCGCGCGCGGGTTGTTGCCGATGCCGTCGGAGCCGCTGTCGACTTCGGAGGACGACCTGGGCCACGTCGTGCACTCCCGCCAGCTTCGCCGAGCAGCTCCTCAAGAGAGGCGCCCCGAATGGCGTCGAGGACGGAGGAGGCGAAGGAGTTAGCGAGGTCGTGGAGAGTGCTGCGGAGCGTCGGCATGGGAGGCGATCAGACCGTGGCGACCGGCGAACCGTCAAGTTCGCGGGGTGATGTCCGGAGCCGCACCTTCCGGCGCCGCAGACAGGCGGATCGCCGCCACCGCTAGCGCATGGGCTAGAGGGAAGGCCCCGATGGACAACGTTCGCTGTCGAGGTCTGGCACCGATGACGCCTCACCGGTAGCGTCTCGGCCGTGGTCAGGCTCCGCTTCGTCCAGGAGTACCGGGGACGGCGCATCGTCACCGACGGCAAGCTCTACGGCATCGAAGGGGAGCTCATCACCGACTGCCGATACCTGAACGTGCTGGGGGCACGCTCCGCCATCAACTCGGAGGCGGGCATCGAGGAGCGCCGGAAGTCCCGCGCAGGGCACCGGCGCGTGAAGGCGACGTAACCGCGGAGGTCTACGTCGTCGAGCTCGCGGCAGACAACCCCCAAGATGGCCTCGGTGCCCTGGACTCTCGAGGCGCAGTCGTTCCCCTGCTGCGACGTGCCCACAGCGGGCTGCCGAAGCTGGGCGCACGGCGGGGACCGCGCTATGGGCGACCCGTCCGACATGACCCCGCTGCAGACCAAGATCGTCCACGCCCTACGCAAGCGCGTGGACCTGCGCAACCGGGTGACGGTCTTCTACGAGCAGATTGCCGGGGAGCTGGGCGTGAGCAAGCTCGACGTTCGCGAGGCGCTCATCGAGCTCAAGGACGACGGCTTCTTCCCCGGCAAGCCGTCCTTCTCGACGGAGCAGTTCCACGCGCACCTGCCGGCGTAGGGGCCGCGGGCCAGCATCGCCCTCGTCCGACGGCAGCCGCCGCCGTTGACCCCTGACTCGCCATCTGGCTTCGTGTCCACGCTGACGCCTTTCCCGATGCCGCGCGCCCCCGCCCTCACCCCCACGCAGCAGGCCGCCGCGACCACCCTCGAGGGCGTGCTTGAACGGGTGATCTACGCGAACGACGACAACGCCTGGAGCGTCGTCAAGCTCGTCGTCGCCGGCAAGAGCGACCTCCTGACCGCCGTGGGCAACCTGCTGGGCGTCCAGCCCGGCGAGAGCCTGCGCCTGTCGGGCCGCTGGGCGACCGACAAGAAGTACGGCGAGCAGTTTCGCGTCGAGTCGTACGTGACGGTCAAGCCCGCCACGCTCGTGGGGATCGAGAGGTACCTCGGCTCGGGCCTGGTGCGCGGCGTCGGCAAGGTGATGGCCGAGCGGCTCGTTGGGCACTTCGGCATGACGACCCTGGAGGTCATCGACCAGGAACCCTCACGCCTGACCGAGGTCGAAGGGATCGGCCCGGTGCGTAGCGACCGGATCACCAAGGCGTGGGTCGAGCAGCGGCAGATCAAGGACGTCATGGTGTTCCTCCAGTCTCACGGGGTGTCGACCGCGTACGCGAGTCGCATCTACAAGCAGTACCGAGACCGCTCCATCGCCGTCGTCCGTGAGAACCCCTACCGCCTCGCCATCGACATCCTGGGCATCGGCTTCAAGAGCGCCGACAAGATCGCTTCGCAGCTCGGCATCGGCCCCACGTCACCTCTGCGGGCCGAGGCCGGGGTCCTTCATGTGCTCGCGACGCTCTCGGACGAGGGCCATGTGTATGTCCCCCGCCCGAGGCTCCTGTCGGCGGCGGTGGAGATCCTGACCATCGATCCGCCGATCATCGACAAGGCCATCGGCGACCTTGCGGCTGGAGAGCGCGTCGTCATCGAGCCCCGGCCGTCGGGGGACGAGGCGGTCTACCTGAAGTCCCTGCACACCGCGGAGGCGGCGAGCGCGGGCCGCATCCGGCTGCTCCTCGGAACCGAGAGCCGCCCGATCCGCATCGACATCGAGCGCGCGATCACCTGGTTCGAGGAGCAGCAGACGATCACGCTCGCGGACGAGCAAAGGGAGGCCATCCGCAAGGCGGCCACGAGCAAGCTCCTGGTCGTGACGGGCGGCCCCGGCACGGGCAAGACCACGCTCGTCAACGGGATCATCCGCATTCTGGAGAAGAAGGGGCGGCGCATTCTGCTCGCCGCCCCCACGGGCCGGGCCGCAAAGCGCATGGCGGAGACAACGGGCAGGGAGGCCAAGACGATCCACCGCCTGCTGGAGTTCAACCCGAAGAAGTTCGGGTTCGACCGCGACGCCTCGAACCCCCTCGAAGCCGACCTCGTCATCCTCGACGAGGCTTCGATGATCGACACGGTGCTCGCCTACCACGTGCTCAAGGCGCTGCCGTTTCACTGCCAGCTCGTGCTCGTCGGCGACATCGACCAGCTTCCGTCGGTGGGCCCCGGGTCCGTCCTGGGCGACATCATCCGCTCGGGCGTGGCCGACGTGGTGCGCCTGCGGCACATCTTCCGCCAGGGGAGCGAGAGCCTCATCGTCATCAACGCCCACCGGGTCAACGAGGGAAACATGCCCGAGCTACCCCCCGAGGGCTCGAAGGCCGACTTCTTCTTCATCGAGAGGGGAGAGCCCGAGGAGATTGCCGCCACGCTCAAGGCCCTCGTCCGCCAGCACATCCCGAACAAGTTCGGGCTCGATCCGGTCGACGACATCCAGGTGCTGACGCCCATGCAGCGGGGGCTTCTCGGCGTGGCCAACGTGAACGCGGAGCTCCAGGCCCTCTTGAACCCCTCGGGCGACTCGCTCGTGCGCGGCAGCCGGACCTTCCGCGTCGGCGACAAGGTGATGCAGATCCGGAACAACTACGACATGAACGTGTTCAACGGCGACATCGGCCGCGTTCGCGCCATCGATCCGGTCGAGCAGGAGGTCAAGGTCGAGTTCGACGGCAGGGCGGTGGCCTACGACTACTCGGACCTCGACGAGCTCGTGCTCGCGTACGCCTGCTCGATCCACAAGTCGCAAGGCAGCGAGTACCCGTGCGTCGTCATCCCGGTGCACACGCAGCACTACATGATGCTCCAGCGCAACCTCCTCTATACGGCGATCACGCGCGGCAAGCGTCTCGTCGTGCTCGTCGGCAGCAAGCGGGCCCTCGCCATCGCCGTGAAGAACAACGCGACCGAGGAGCGGTGCACGATGCTGACCGAGCGGCTTCGAGCGGCGGCTCTTCAGGGGGGTGCCGGGAACCTCGACGCGGCCATGTAGGTCCTCGCGATCCTCGGCGCCGCGGGTTTGCGGCCCCTGCGCGTGACCGTGGAGTGACGAGGATGGTCACGGAGTGGGCCTGCCGGCGTATGGTCAGGCCACGAGGGGAGATCGACCATGGCCGGTTCCAAGAAGAAGAAGTCGAAGGCGCGTACGCCTGTGAAGTCGGCGCCGAAGAGACCGTCGCCCAAGAAGTCCTGGAAGAAGGTGACGAAACCAACGAAGAAAGCTTCGTCGGCCAAGAAGGTCGCCGCGAAGAAACGTTCCACGAAGAGGGTCTCGGCACGCAAGGGTCTTGCCCGGAAGCTCCCGGCGAAGAAGACGGCCCCCGTCGAGACGCGACCGACGCCCGCCCCCCCACCTCCCGCTCCAGCTCCGCCAAAGGCTCCTGCACCACCGCCGAAGACGTTCGCCCAGAAGGTTCACGACGGCGACGCCGGCACCGAGGTCTGGTACCGCGTCGGAGACGACGTTGTGCGCGGGGAGCTTCGAGGTCGGGGTAGCCCTGGCTTTGTGGCGATCCTGCGGAACGGTGAGATCAACGGAGTTGGAGAAGGGAACGTCTTCGAGGCTTCAGAACATGCGAGAGCCGCGCAGTAAAGTCTCCTGCGTGCGCACCTTGCCAGCAGCTGGTTGTCCGAGGATTCCGTCGTCCTCGACATGGGCTACGTCGCGCCGCTCGTCACCTCTGGGAGTGGCCGGCAAGGGTTGATGTTCCGGCGGGGGCGGGCGCTCACGCGCTCCCGGCCCTCGGGAACGACTGCGCCACGATCATCCCCCCGAAGGCCATGCACACGACCGGGATGTTCGGCGCGACCATGATCGGCGCGCAGTCGATCACCGCCCGCCCCTCCGGCGTAGTTGCCGCCGCGAGCACGGGGATGAGCTTCCGGTGCATGATCACCGCGCCGAACTTCGGCTGCCCAGGCGCCGACGACGTGAGGGGCATGACGTACTGGTTCACGAGCTGGTGCACGAAGGGGTCCCTCATCTCGAAGATGAGCACGGCCATGTTGCGCGCGGCCCCGGGCGGGTGCCTCGGCAGCGCCTCGTCAAGCATCTTGCGCACGTGGCCGTTCATGTCGACCACGAGCTGCCGGCGTGCGGCGTCGAGGGCCTCGGGGGTGGGCGGAGTGATCATGGTGGGTCCGCGTCAACCTCCCTGGTTCTTCCGGGCGAGGAGCTTCTCCTCGCCGCTTCCCGCGTCGAGCACGAGTTCGTCGTCGACGCGCATTCCAAGTCGTCCACTTATCTTGTTCATGGGAGATCGCCGCGCGGCTGCATGATCACGTGACCCGCCTTGCGGTTCACAAGGTCGCGGAGCTTCACGAACTCGGCCCGCGTTGGCTTCCACTGGCTCAAGTGCTCCAGACGACGCTTTGCGAACTTATGCTCCGCCCCGATCACGCCCGGCGGCGGCTTGGAAATCTGCAGCCACCCAAAGGCCGCCTCCGGGACGACGGCCATGATCTCGTCCAAATGCTCGCGGTCGAGCGAGCCGTCCGGGAGGGCGCGGTACTGGAAGAAGTCGACGCGCAACACCTCGACGGCCCGGCGATCACGGAGGCTCACGATCACCTGCGCGTAGCGCACGAAGCCTTCCGCGTCGGTCGGGATACGACCACCCTCGAAGATGAAGGCGTCCGCGGTGCGCTGCGCGAGCGGGTGCAGCTCACCCGGTCGCGGCCGCAAGAAGAGCCAGGCACTCACGCCCATGACCAGCACAATCGCCCATCCTGCCGAGTCGTGCCAGCGCGAGCGTCGTTGGATATTGGCGAGTGGCGCAACGCGTCCTCGGAAGGGGGCTCTCTCGCCGTCTTTTGGCGACAGCCCTACGAGTCTGGGGCGGAATGTCGAGCGGCATGCCGTGCCGTCGTCAACGGTAGCCACGCGCGAGCAGGTATTTCGCACCCGCTTCGAAAGCCTCGGGACCGGGCTGGAAGAACCCAAAGGCGTCGGCGAGCCGACCGACCGTGTTGAACGCGAAGCAGACCGCGAGGGCATCCTCGATCTGCTCACGCGTTACACCCGCCGCTAGGACGGCTCGCATGTCGTCCGCACCCGCCGCGTGCTCACGCGTCAGCTTGCGCAGCATGCGCAACGTCGCCCGCAGCGGCTCCTCGATGGGCGCCGTATCCAGGTCGGAAAGCACGGCGGAGACCTTCGCCGCATCCCGATAGGCGCCTTGCGCCACCGCGGAGTGGGCCCTCGTGCACCACTCGCACCCGCTCGTCTTCGCGACGACCGCGGCCATCAGCTCGCGGTCCCCGACGGACCAGGCCGACGGCCCGCGCATCGCCTCGTGGGTGACCGCGCCCATCGGCGTGCCGTAGAAGTCGGCGCGGTACTTGACCAGCTTGATGACGTCGAGGACCGGCTGGCGAGAGGCCATCCGAATGAGCGCGAAGAGGGCCCTCGTACCGAAGCCGTGCCCGCTATCGAGAATCGCGAGGCGCATGCTCGTCCCTCCCGGTCGCGGCCGCGAGGGCTGCGAGTGCGCTGTCGTGCTGCCGAGTGGCCTGGCCAATCGCCGCGCACACCACGAGCTCGAAAATTTGGTCCTCGTTGAGGCCGGACTTCCGAGCTGCGGCGACGTCGTCATCGGTCACCTCGTGGGCATGCAGCGCGACTTTCTGGATCAGCGTCCGCACCGGCTCTGCAGTCTCGGCGTTGTCGAACGCCGCGCGCCGTTGAGAGCGCGACGCCTCGCCGCCCCCCTCCAGAATCCGCGTCACGAGCACCTTGCTCGCTTCTCTGATGTCCGACATGGGCTTTCCTCCAGTCAACGCGACCTTGAGCACCTCAATCTATTCACACCGGGCCGCCGTCTTGAAAGCGGGAGCCACGCGCGCCGAGCTTTTCGGGACGCTGCGGCCAGGGGATGCCCCGGACCTTCAGCTGGGACCGAGGCGGTCTAATCGGAGCCCGGCGTCGGTTGCGTCGGTACATCTCCGCTCTCGACCACCCTCCACGGCGACTCGGTATAGATCACGAAGGCGTAAGGCGCGCTGGCGTCGCCTTCATCAGCGGGCGGCGTCGGGATGGTGAACTCGCCCTTCATCGAGACGAAGCAGACGGGCGTTCCGGCCGGAAGCCCGAGGTCATAGTTCGGATTGATCTTGTCGCTGGTGGTGGAAGCGACAAGGACGACCGCCGAGCCGCTCGGGGCCGACGCGGTCATTGCCGCGCACGTGCATTGCGTGAAGCTCAAGCCTCCGCTCAACTGCTGCTCGCAGCCAGAACCGGAATCCGAGGAGGCTCCGGTGCCTGCGCCACCACAACGCAAAGTGCCCAGCGTGAGAAGGCAACCCAGGATCGTTCGCCCTCGCATGCGCGCAGGATAGCAATCACGTTCCGCCCGCGGTCGGATCCTCGACCTGCCCGAGAAAGAGGATCGCGCCGGTGGGGATGTCGATGATGGCAACGAGATACGGTCGGTTGACGATGACCTGCGCGGACGGGATTTCCGCAGCCAAGGTCCCGATGAGAACGGCCGTTGCCGCGGCGGCCTCGACCCCCGTCTCCTGCATGTCGATCGTCGTTTTTTGCAGGACATCGAAGACGTAGAGACCACCGCCCGCGTACATGCCCGTGAAATTGGCGGCCGGGGTGAAGGCGACCTGCATCCCCATCGCCTGCAGGGCCGGCTTCAGCGAGAAGGTGGGCGAGGTGAAGGTGACCTTCGGGATGGAGAGAGTGATGTCCGAAGTCGACGAAGGCTGCGCGAGCGCGGCCGACCCTGTCGACAGTGCGGACTCATACGCCTGCAGGCTGGTCCCTTCGTGAGGCAGAGCGATCACGACCGACAGATCGCCCCCCGAGAGAGGTAGGCCCACGATTTGCGCCTGCCCGTCGTCCTTGTAAGGCACCGTCAACGTGTCGTTCATGAAGCTGGGCGACACGGTCGTCCCGTCCGCCCGGGTGAAGAATCCGACCTGCGTTGCGGAGGGATCGAACGGGTTCGCCCACGGGAACTTCAAGTGGATGGCGTTGACGAGGACCATCCGCGTCGTCGTATCGATGGCCCCCGCGGGGAGCAGATTCTCGATCTTGTCATCCGTCTCGGCTCCGACCCACGCGTTGATCGCCTGGCGCGCCTCGTCGGGCTGGTTGATGAAGTCCTCGAGATACACGCCGGCTCCGTAGCTTTTGGCCATGATGGTCAAAAACGGAGTGGACCACGTGTATGTCTTCTCGCCCCAAACCGAATTCACGACCTGGAGCTCGTAATCGCTCGGCGAGGGCGCGGCGGCGTCGACGCCGTCCTGGGCGCCGGCCTGGGCGTTGTTCTGCACGACCGAGGCCACGGCCGCGGCGCCGCGCCCGGTGAGCGTCTGGTCGAGCGCGTTCTGACCGTCGAAGATCGACGAGCCGGCGTCCGGGCCGAAATGCAAGGCCGTGGCCATCTCCGTCGCGGTCTGCCCCACGGCACCCGCGTAGGCCATCGTGAGAGCGAGAGACGCGCTGATGGGCGACACGAGCAGGTTCCCCGTGCCGGCGTCGGCCTCCAGCCTCCCGTAGAGGTCGACCGCGAACGCGTTGTTGGCCGCCACGGCCACATCGACGTCGCCGGGCGCGATGCCAGAAACCGCGTCCCGCGCGACGTCGACACGAGCAACCTGCTCCGGCGGGCCGCCGTCGGGTCCTGTCGTGCCGGCGCCTGGAGCGCTCGACGCACTGCTGCAACCAGCCAGCAACCCGATGAACGAGGCGATCCCGCCGCCACCTGACGCACCGCAGGTGACGAGCAGCCCGACAAGCATTGCGGGGCGGTCGACTGCTCGGCGCATTGGTCTCTCTCTCACCCCGACCTCAGAGAGGTCCCGGACCGAAGTCGTTGCGGTATGCGCCCGAGTCGTTCGGCATGCACGAGATTTGCGTGAGGCCGCCCACCGTGGACCGAAGACAGCACTGCCATCCGGGCGACTCTGGGTACGGGCCGGTGCATGTTGGGTACTGTGGCGTGCATTGCTCGACGGGCCCCACGTCGCCGATGTCCGCGTCGAGAGGGCCGGAGTTGAGGGCGCAGTACGGGGTGGGCGCGGCGTCCGTCTCCGGCTGGAAGCCGCTATTGCTCGCGCAGTTCCATTCAGCTCCGCCGTCTGCGTCGACGCAGGAGCACGTGGTGCACGAACTCTCGGAGGAGCAGTTCGTAAACTCGCACCCGACCCAATAGCCAGGGCTCGGGGACGGGCGGGGCGTTCGGCGGCAGGGTCGGGAGCCCAAAGCCGGCCGGAGGAGCAGCACACGCCGCCGCGTCGCCCTTCGCGGGACACCCACCGCCTCCGCCAACGCCGACGCCAATACTTCCGGCGTCGGACGGACCGCTATCGCCTCCACTGATGACGGACGGCCCGCCCAACAACTGCGAGTTGGTTGGGTCGGTGCCCGTTCCGGTCGAGCGGGTCGAGCCGGAGCCGCCCGAGCTGCACGCGCTCGAAAGGACCACGAAGGACAAGGCAAACAACGGCCGCCACCGCATCGCCGCAGCGTAGCCCGATGTCGGCCCGATGGACCTCATGCTGAGTTCATGAGCACGTGCCGTGCCAAAGGGGGAAGTCGCTGATCGCGCGTCGCCCGCACACGTCGAACGAGCCGGAGTGTGCCAGGGGTGATCCGCCCGTCGTGCCGTTCCCCGTGATCTGAACGTCGCGAGGTACTCACCCGACGGCGAAAATCTCGTCGAAGAACCGGCGCATCTCCGCCCAGGAGCGCGCGTCGGTGTGAGGCTGGTAGAAGAACCCGGGACGGTTCATGGCTCCGGCGCCCGGGTTCGTGAAGCTGTGGCCCGTGTTGCCATACACGTTCATCTGCCAGTCGACCTTCGCCTCACGCATCTCACGCTCGAACGCGAGGCGCGCCTCGGGCGGAACGAGCGGATCGTCCGCGCCGATGAGCACGAGCACCTTGCCTCGGATGTTCCTCGCCTCGCCCGAACTCGGCGACAGCCCGCTGTGCAAGCCGACCACGCCCCTCAGGTCCGCGCCGCTGCGCGCCAGCTCGTACACGGTCGTCCCGCCGAAGCAGTAGCCGATGGCCCCCATGCGCGAGCGATCGCATTCCGGGCGCCCGTCCAGCACCTCGAGGCCTGCAGTCGCGAGGCCGCGCCAGCGCTTCAGGTCCGCCACGATCTCTCCGATGCGCCGCAGGCCGTCGGTCACCGGCTCCCCCTTGCCGAACATGTCGAGGGCGAACGCGCAGTACCCGAGCGAAGCGAGGTGGCGGGTCTTCTCCTGGATCTCGTCGCCCAGGCCGCCCGCGTGGTGGACGACCAGCACGCCCGGCACGCGCCCTGCCCGGGCCTCGTCCACCGCCAGGTAACCCCGCAGCGCCTGCCCGTCGTACGAGTAGTCGATCGCCTCCGTATGCATCGGCCAAGCATCGGCGGACGCGCGCCCGGGTGTCCAGCGACCAGGGACCGGACTTGCGCCCCTCAAAACGAGACTTAGGGTTCTTCCCTTGGCTTCCGCTAGCGGAAGGGTTCACCTATGGCAGTCGCGAAGGACCACGAGAAGAATCTAGAAACGCTGTCCCTGTTCATCTCGATGGACGTGCGGAACGCGATGATGGCGTCGTACGTGACGTTCGTCGCGGACCGATGGTTCTACCAGTACTCGGAGGAGGACCAGCGGAAGCTCTTCCGCACGAACCCTGCGAACACGCTGACCTATGCGTCTCTGAACGCGCTCTTCGAGCGATCGGTCGTACATATGTCGGAGGTCTTGAAGGACGAGCATGGGATCCATCGGATCACCGTCGAGATCCGGAGGAAGGTGGACCTATCGCTGCATCGGCACGCGATCAGCCACCCAGCCACGGTCAAGTGGGACAAGCAGAAGATGCAGGAGTTCGCCGACGCCGACCGCGCCGTGTACGAGTACCGCCCGGCGCTCGTTTGGGACGCGAACCACTCGATCAACGAAGAGCTACGCAAGGGAAACCATCAGCTCCGAAACGAAAGCATCGACGCTACATGGGAGATGGCCGTCCTGCTGCGGACCATCTTGGAGATGTCCATGAACGTGGAGCCGCCCTCGCGCGAGCACTTGTTTGCGTACCTCCAAGAGAACGCGCCCAAGTATCAGGCCCAACTGGAAAAGCGCCCGGACGGTGGCCGTGATCCCGAGAAGGAGAAACAACGCGCCACCGAGAAGCGTGAGAGGTGGGAAGCCCGCCGCAAAAAGTGGTCCGCGGCCGCTTCAAAGGCATGACGTCATGACGTGCGAGGCTCGTCTGTCGTACCTCGAAGTCGTCGTCGTGGCGGACTCCCAGTCGCTGAGGATCTTCTCGATAATCTCTGTGACCTGAGTGCGCACGCTCGGCTTGGGTAGATCGAAGGGAGGACCAAGATGCTCAATCGAACTCGGATCGTCGCGTGCACCGTGCCAGTCGTCATGACATTGGCCTGCTCCGGCGCCGATGGCGTGCGTTCGCGCCGCGCGTCGTCTTCCATCTCCCCGGTCGTCAATTGCGAGGCCGTGGACGATTCGGACCTGCTCGTCGACCAGGCGAACGCGCTGTTCGACCCGCAATACGTCGAGCCGCGCCCCGCGCCCGCACCGAAGATGGGAGAGCGGATGGGCAGCGGCTGGCTTCAAGATGGCGGTCCACTCGACGCGTTCCCTACGCTGGACGCAGGCGCAAATGACCCAGCCTCGGTGAGCGTCCGGCACAGGGCCGCAATCCTTTGCGCTTGCCGCGCTCGCTCGCATCGGTCTTGGGCTCGCACGGACGGCAAGTGGAGCGACGCGCTGACTGTGGTGGGCGCCGTGGGGACGATCGGCGGTGGAGCGGTGAATTCGGTGGCCGCTACGGGCCTGGAGGACGACACTCGAAGAGCCTTGCTCACCAGCGGGATCCTCACCATGGGCAGTCGGATCGGCGGCCTTTGCTCTCAACGCCGCGCTGAACGAGAGCAAGCGTGTGGAAGAACATCATTCGGCCGCGGAGGACGAAGAGGTCGCCGCAACCATTCTGTGGAACGATCACGCCGACGCGACTCAGTGGAGTAACGCGTGGATCCACTGCGCGGAGGCGGAGGGGTTCGCGTCGGGGGCTCGGCTGACAAACCCGGAGCCAGCGGTCGCTCAGATCACGTCCGATGCGGGAGCGAGCACTGCCACGCATGGAGCAGAGGCTGGGGCGGACGGAGGGGGCCACTAGAGGTTCACTAATGTAGCGTCCCCAGGGGGGAACTACCCCTTGGCATCGCTGCGAGAGTTGCTCGCGCCCGTGATGAAGACTGCGGCATGAGCCGCGCATTTCGGGGTTGCTGAGCCGAGAGACGAGTTGGCCGCAGAACGCCGGTTGGGTTGGTCGCGAGAACGTCCGAACTCCATGTGGGCGGAGTTCGCGCGTTTGGCGCGTCGCGCTATGACGTCGTCCGCATGCCTGCATGCCGACCACGATTTGCGCTGGGCCTCGTGTTCGTCGCACTTGGATGCGCGGGCTCGAACGGGGCCCATCCACCCCCGCAGCTGGACTCCGCCCCGGCCCGATGGCAGAGCAAGCGCAACATCGACCACCCCTTGGTCGGTGTGATCGTGGATGTCGCCGCGCAGCGGCGCGTGAGCGAAGCGGAACTCATCGCCCGCGTGCAGGCGACCGACATCGTCCTCGTGGGCGAGACCCACGACAACCCAGACCATCACCGGCTGGAGGCGGCGCTGCTCCAGGCATTTTCGACGGCGCATCACGCTCCTGCGGTGGTCTTCGAGATGCTCAATCGCGAACAGCAGCCGGCGATCGACGCCAGCCTGGCCGCGCACCCGGGCGACGCCGACGCGCTCGCCCGGGCCGTCGCTTGGGAGTCATCGGGGTGGCCCGCATGGTGGATGTACCGTCCGGTGTTCGAGGCTTCCCTCGCATCTCATGGCCCGATCCTCGCGGCGGGTCTCGACCGGAATGCAGCGATGGGCATCGCGCACGGGGGAGTCGCGGCCCTCGACCCAGCGTTCGTGCAGACGTTCGGGCTCGCCGCGCCCCTACAGGCCGAGGTTCAGGCCACGATGCGCCGTGAAATGGGCGAGGCGCACTGCGGCCTTCTGCCCGACGGCATGCTCGACTCGATGGTGCTCGTTCAGCGCGCGCGCGACGCGTTGCTCGCGGAGTGCCTGCACGAAGGGGTCGAGGGCAGTCGGGGGGCACTGCTCATCGCGGGCGCCGGCCATGTGCGCCGTGACCGAGGCGTACCTGCGCAGCTGACGCGCGCTTATGGGGCCTCCTCGCTGGCCATCGGTCTGCTCCAGGTGAACGCCGAGGACACGAGCCCAGAGCTCTACGCAGCGGGCTTCCAGGCTCGCCTCCTACCGTTCGACTTCGTCTGGTTCACTCCGCGTGCGAACGATGTCGACCATTGCGCGGAGCTGCGGGCCCATCCACGGACGCCGTGACCGAGGACGCGTGCCGCGCACGCAAAGCAGTCTGGTGGGTCAGTTCGCGGCCCTGGGGCAGCGAGCAGCGCTCGGCGGCGTGGACGTAGCGGCGCACCGTTTTGGTGGAGCAACGGGGGTTGGAGTGAACGCTGACCGAGTCGACGCGGGAGGTTCGGCTGCCGAGGGGGAAGACGCTGGCTTGAGCCGGACTTGCGGTCGGTCCGGCGGAACCTCGACCGCGCGTCACCAAGCCTCCGCGAGAAGCGGGTTGACGTCGGCGAGCTCGAGACCGACTGCTGCGTCGGTCCCAATACAATGCGCAACAACATGTATTTATTTAGTTTTTCATGTTGTCGATGGCGACTCCATCCCATTGTTGCCTTCAGACTCTAGTTGCGCGTGTCGTGCAACTAGACGTTCTAGGCAACTTGGCGTTTTTGTTGCCTCTAGCTATCGTGTTGCACACGGTGCGCAACGAAGCTTTTTCAGACAACATGCTCATCCGGGAGGGGCTTCGCGTCCTGCGCGGACGGCTTCCACCCGGATGGACTGTGAGCGAGGCGGCGCTCGAATCACGACCCGGGGCCGTCGACGCGGCGGCTGAGATCGTCGCGCCCGACGGCCGCGTGGGCGCTGTCGCACTTGAGGCGCGCGCGCGCCTGGACCCCAAAGGCGCGCGCGACCTGATCGATGCCACACGTGAAGCGCGCGCGCACGGCGCGTTCGTCGTCGTTGCCCGCTACCTGAGCGGGAGTACGAGGGCTCGCCTCCAGGAGGCCGACGTTGGTTACGTCGACCTTACCGGCAACGTGCGGGTCATCCTCGCTCGCCCTGGCCTCTTCATTGAGACCCAAGGTGCCTCGGAGGATCCCGACCGCGAAGAGCGTCCCGCTCGATCCCTGCGAGGGGCAAAGGCCGGTCGCATCGTCCGTACCCTCGTCGATCGCAAAGAGCCGCCCGGTGTAAGAGAGATCGCTGCCCTCACCAAGATCGACGCCGGCTACGTTTCGAGAGTGCTCTCGCTTCTCGACACCGAAGCGCTGATCACCCGCATCGGTCGTGGAAGAATTGAGAGCGTCGACTGGCCAGCGCTGCTGCGCCGCTGGGCGCGCGATGCGCCCCTCGAGTCGCGAGGGAACGCCCGGACCTACCTGGAACCGCGCGGGCTCTCCGCATTCGTCGCGCGGCTCGCGGTATCGGATGAACGCTACGCCGTGACCGGAAGCCTCGCCGCAGCAACCGTCGCACCGCTCGCGGCGCCGCGTCTCGCCACCGTGTGGCTCCGCGATACCGCCGAGGCGGCGTCGAGGCTCGCCCTTCGCCAGGCCGAAGCCGGCGCAAACGTGCTTCTCATCGAACCCGACGACGAGGGAGTGTTCGAGGGCGCAGTTAAGCGCGACGGCGTCCGGTATGCAGCCACGAGCCAGGTCGCCGTGGACCTCTTGACCAGCACCGGCCGAGGACCCGCTGAAGGCGAAGAGCTAATCACGTGGATGCGCGAGAACGAGGGGGCATGGCGCAACTGAGCGAGGTCGACGAGCTGTACGTGATGGCGCGAAGCGTTCTGCTGGAAGCCCTGGAAGCGCTCGGTCCTCATCGCGACGCGATCGTGCTGGTTGGCGCGCAGGCCGTGTACCTCCGCGTCGGGGAGGCCGACCTCGCCGTCGCGCCGTTCACGACCGACGGGGACCTCGCCATCGATCCCGCCGTCCTCGCCACGATCCCGCCGCTCGAGGAGGCGCTCATGGCCGCCGGCTTTCTTCCGAAGAGCAAGGACTCCGTCGGAGTGTGGATCACCAAACGCCCGACGAGTCGAGGCGTCGATGCAGAGGTCGCGATCGACCTGCTCGTTCCCGCCTCAGTGAGCCCAGGAACAGGGCGACGGGCTGCCCGCCTGCCGGGCCACGACTCGCGAGCGGCGCGCATCGTGAGAGGTCTTGACGGCGCCATCGTTGATTCGGACACCATGAGACTCGCCGCGCTGGTAGCGACCGACGCGAGAATCGCTCGACGTTCGGGTCGCGGGGCCCGCCGCGTTGCTTGTCGCCAAGGTCCACAAGATCAGCGAGCGACAGGGAACCGACCGTCAGAGCGACAAGGACGCGCTCGATGTCCTTCGCCTGCTTCGGGGTACCGAGACCGATGACCTCGCGGCGCGCTATGCAAAGCTCTTGGCCGACAAGCGCTCGGAGGAAGCCGCAAAGGCTGCTCGCAGGCTTGTTGAGGCCCAGTTCGCGAAGCGCGCAGGCGTGGGTGTCGAGATGGCGATCCGTTCCGTCGGCGCGCTCGCCGACGCCGAGGAGATCGCCGCCTCGTGCATGGCTCTCGCGGGGGACCTGTTGGCTGCGCTCAAGTAGCGACCTTCAACGACGACAGGATGACGGTCGTGCGGCTCTTCGACACCTACATGATGGTTGATTGGTCGGGCGGGGAGGTTCGCTCGGAGTTCGACGGAAAGGCGCGTGTGCTGAGCGACAATTGCCTCTCCCCAAGGGAAAATGCAGTTGACGTCAGGCACGCGTGCAGACCCGAACGCGTCGCACCTTGGTCGTGGTCATGCGGGGACGAGCGATTGCGCTCGGGTTTACCCGTCACCCTTGCCATCCAAGGGAGCGATATTCCGCAGCAGCGACTCGTAGCTTGTGAGCTTGCCCTCGTACTCGACGATGCTCTTCACCATCGCGAGGGCGACAAGGGCGGTCACGCCGTTAGGCGTTTTCGCGAGCAGGTTCGTCGCACGTTCGAGCTTGGTCTCGTCGTCTTCATCGAGGGCGATGTCGTAAAGCTTCTCGTACAGCTCATCGCTCAGGCGCTCAAAAAGCGCGCTCGCCGCCTCGCGGTCCAAGGTCACAGCCAACCTTTACCGCTCTGGGCACGCACAATCCACCGCTCCACGTTTTCCCAGGTCGAGAGCCGACACGATCGCCGCGCGGCGCGCCGGCTCGTTGCGGCCGACCGCGCGAAACAGCCGCGCCTCGATCTCGGCGTCGCTCAGCGTCTGGACCTATTCCCACGTCAGCCCCCGGTCCTCGGCCCAACGGATGGACTCCGAGACCGTGCCACGGAGGTCTGGTCCAGCGTCAACGCGTTTCCGGTTCAGCGTGAAACGACTCGATGAAATGCATCGCGGTCTCGTCCCTATTCCTAACTTCAGCGGTCACCGTGCAGTAGCGTGCCCCATAATCCACGCAGAGGATGACCCTTTCGGACTCGTCTGGAAGCCGCACATGCGACAAGTACGCCTCCGTACCGAAGAAGTAGGGATCTCCGTCCGAGATGACGCGGCCAAGCCTGTGCGTGCTGGCTCGGGCTCGGGTCACCTGACCGTGGTCCTCCGCGGATGGGCTGCAGTCGACCATGTACTAGGCCCCGCCAGGGCTGTGAGCCTCGTAGCGGACGTGTTGCCCCATCTCGGTGGCCTTGGGGGAGGCCGGAAACATCGCCGAGAAACGGTTCTGATCGAGGAGATAGCGCTTCCACGAATCCGGCGTGGGCTCGGGCTCGATGGCCTCGGCAGTGGCCGTCGCAGCCGTTGGAGGTGATGCAGCCGCGGCTGTCTACCTAGTCGAAGCACGCACCGGCAAGTGAAGCCGCTTCGGCTCGGGGGCAACGAAGCGCTCGTCGCCTACGCCTTCATCACCGAGCGGCATCCCATCCCACGTGCGACCATCGAGGACACGACCGGCCCGCCCCTTCATGACCCCCCCCCACTGCTTGAAGAAGAAGGGCACGCGCGAACGGTCGCATTCGTCACGCACGGCCCGAACCCATGCGGGGTCCATCGGGCGGGCACCGCGGCCGCTCTCGCCGCCGGCGATGACCCAGTCGATGTCCTTGAGCTCGAGCTTGGTGATTGGGCCGAGCAAGGGCTCGACGCTCAAGAAGCGGACCGCCGCAGGCACGCGGCGAAGGTGATCAATCCTCCACGCGTAGTCCTGCGTCTCTACGCTCACACCCACCCAGATATTGGGCGCGAACAAGAGCTTGGCGGAGAGTTCTTCGAGGCGCTCCGCGCGTTTCGTCAGGACCTGGAACTGATGCTGCGGCGATTCTCGCATCACTGCGAAGACCTTCCGGATGTACGTGAGCGGGACCTCGTCGTGGAACAGATCGGACATGCTGTTCACGAACACAAGCCGCCCGCGCCGCCATCGCTTCGGAAGGTCGAGTGCAGAGGGAACGAGGCGGAGATCGAACCCCTGCTCGAACGGGTGACCGGGCACGCCGCGAAAGCGCTCGGCAAAGGTCTCCGCGTAGCAGTGCTTGCATCCGGGCGAGATCTTCGTGCAACCCCGTACAGGGTTCCATGTCGCGTCCGTCCACTCGATGGCGCTTCGTTCACTCACGGTCCGCCTCGCCGAGTTGCGTCTGCACGCCCGTACAGTATAACCAGCTCGGAGCGAATGGAAAGGCCCCTGAATCGGGCCTCTGGGGGGACTCGTGCACGTTCCGGAGGAGTACAGGGGCCGCGAACAGAGTCTCCTGAAGCATCGTGTCCTGTTCGAGTATCTTCTCGCCTGGGCTCACAAGCTCGGGTCCGTAGCGCGGCGCCGTCGGGTGCGCCTCTGCTACGTCGACGGCTTCGCGGGACCATGGAAGTCGAAGAGCGAGAGCCTGGACGACACGTCGATCGCGATCGGACTGCGAGCGCTGGAGGCTGCCGCGCAGACGTGGCGGGACCGCGGCGCGCAGATCGATATCGACGCCGCCTTTGTCGAAGCTGACCCCATCGCCTTCGCCGAGCTCGATCGTTTTCTCAAGGGTCGCAAGGGAGCGGTGCATACCGTTGCATATCCGGGCGAGTTCGGTACTCACGTGCCGGAGCTCCAGAATTGGCTCGGAAGCGATGCGGCGCTCATCTTCGTGGACCCGACAGGTTGGAAGGGGGCGGCGATGCGGTTCATCGCGCCTCTCGTCGCAGAGCAGCCACGGCGCGACGTTCTCGTGAACGTCATGTTCGACCACATCAATCGCTTCAAGGACGACCCGCGCGCGTTCCTCCGAGAGCAGATGCGCGAGTTCTTCGGCCTCGGCGATAGCGACCTGCCGGACGCGCTCGCGGAGGAGGAGCTCTTCGCGCTCTACCGCGCGAAGCTGAAGGAGTTGTGCGGCGTCCAGTACGCTGCGGACCTCGCGATCCCGCACCCTACCGACGACCGCACGAAGTTCCGGCTTGTGGTAGGCGGAAAGAACCCCGCTGTGCTCGAGCTGTTCCGCGAGATCGAGAAGACGGTCATCGGCAAGGAGGCCGCGGCTGTGCGTGAGAAGGCGTCAACCCGTAAGCATGCGGATCGTACCGGACAGCTCCCGCTCATCGACGCCCCACCGGCGACGGATGCTCGCTACGACTCCCTGCACGACGAAGGACTGCGCGACGCGCCGGCGGCCCTCGTGGCGCGCCTCGCCGCCACGGGCTCCACGACGTTTGGGACTCTGTGGCCCGAGATCCTCGAAGGACACCACATCACGAAAGCGGAGCTGGCACGGATCGCGTGGGAACTCGCGCAGCGGGGCCACATCGACGTGACGAATGCAGCGCCGCGCGAGCGGACGATGAAGGACGACCACGTCCTCCGGTCGAAGGGGTAGAGCTCGGGTCAGGAATCCTTGTCATCTCAATGTCCGCCTGCTCGAGGCTTCCGGAGTGCGCTGATGGTTCTCAGGGCCGTCGAGATGCGTTCCCTGGCCTCGTCGAAGCCGGGCAGCCGCGCGCCCGACCCCTCGTCCATGTACAGGCCGCGCCGGACCTCGATCATTACGGCGCTCACCCGAAGGTCCTTCCGATAAAAGCGCATCGGTACGAGCGCACCGGCGAACGGTCGGTCGACCGCCACGCTCCAGCCCACCTTCTCGAACACGTGCACCGCGATGTCGCGGAGCCATGCAGGCGTGTGGCTCGCGTCTGTGCCGATGCAGATGTCGGGGCGGTCCGGGGTCTTGGTCGTCCTCGTAAGGCAGCGGGCGCGTCGGGAAGCTGTGCCCGTCGAGCAGCAGGCAGGTGCCGTGCGCGGCGAGCGCGACCTCGACCGCCGTAGTCAGCGCAGCGTGATGGGGCTCGTAGAAGCGCGCCAACAGGTCGCGACGGTGCTCGGCGGAGGGGGCGTGGCGCAAAGGATGACCGGCGGCCGTGCGCTCGTAGACGACCCCCATTCCCTTTCGCGCCATCGGCTCGGAGTCGTCGTCGCGTGAATCGCTCCGGGTCGACGACGAGGCGGCTCACCGGAAACGTGATCGTCGTCGCCAGGCTCGAGGGAAGGGCGAACAGCTCGTCGGTGTAGCGGTCGGTCATCACGAGCAGCTGGTGCTGGAGCTCCGCGGGCGTCAGGAGCAGGCCCGCGGCGACATCGCTCGGCACGACGAGCGACGCGTGGGGGATGTGAACCACGACCGCGGGCAGGCGCGGGCGTGCTCACGGGGACCCCGCACGTGCCGCTGGCCTCCACGCCCATTCCGAGAACGAGCGCGGCGAAAACCGCCGAGGCCGATGGTTGGCTCCGCGTCGCGTGATCGATGTACTGCGGCACGGGCACGGTCGGCCCCGGGGCCTCGATGGACGAAGACGATGCGCCGCGACCTGCGCGCGGTGGAACCGCTCGAGTCGACCGATCCCGTCGACCACCTCGGACAGGCCGCGAGCGAAGGCCCTACGCGCGCTGCCCTTCCGGGCGCGCCGCGGTGTTCAACGCGACGCCGTTCATCATCGAGTGGCGTCCGATGGGAATCACCGTCGATCCCGCGGCGCCGTTGTATGCGACAACGTGAGGTTTGCATGCCTCGCAGAAGAAGACGCTCCACTTCGACCCGCACCGGATCACGCGCGATGCGCAGCAGCGGCAAAGCTCGGCGGCGCAGTTGTAGTCGAACGCGTTCCACAGCGGCTCCCGCGGCTCGCACCCGCACCGCTGCACCCGCTCGCACCCGTTGTGCGAGTCGAAGAACGGCCCGCGCAGGACGAGGCACTCGCGGCACAGCTCCATGCGCGCCGCCAATTCGTTCCCAGCCATCGTTCGCTCCATCGCTCCCCGCTTGCGCGGGGCTGGCGTTGGCACCTTCCCGCTCCACGCGGAGGTTGCCGAGGCGATCGCAGGGCCAGGTCCCTCCTGCCTCTCTGAATGACTCGGGCAACCTGAGCATTGCCGCGAGGGTCGTCAACTGCTCAAGGGGCCATAGGCTGATCTCGATGCTCGTAGCCCTCCTCGGGTCTTCAACCCTCGCTGCCCTCCTCGAGCGCCGCCTGAAACCCGCAAGCCCTGTCCCAGTATTGGGCCGTCATCTCGACATGCTCCCACGGCACTTCCCGGTACGCTTCCCCGAACTGGGCGAAGGCCGCATATCGCCAGCCCACACCCTCAATCTGCCCCGACCATCGAAGGTCGATTCCGTCGGGCAGCGGCTTCATCGGCGCAATCGTCTCCCGGTGCTCCTCGATGCGCCTCGCTCCTTGTCGCACGTGCCGATCGTACACGTAGGGCGGGAACCTCCGGAGCACCTGTCCGTCGTCGAACTCGCGCACAAGTCCGGCGCCGTGCGGGGACTCGTTCATCGAGGCGTCCCACGCTCCCGCAATCATCTCGACGAGCGAGAGGCGGGCCTCCCAGACGTCTTGCTTGGTGGATTCCGTGTAGGACTCAAAGAACGCCCCGGCTGGCCCGCAATCACCGGAAACCTCTTCTCGGACGCCGCGATCAGCACATCGTCCATCGCGTCCACGGCCTCGGGATGGCCGCACGAATCGAGCGTCGTCCAGGCGTCGTAGAGTTCGGACACGTCGTCGTGCGCGATGGCGCGGGTCAACCTGCTGAGAACCTCCGGCCAGGGCCGGCCATCATACGTCTCTCGATTGTACGAGCGCACCTGCTCCTCGAAAAGGCGGTACCCGTTCTTGTGCTCCCACTTCTTGCGGCTCGCCGCGACGGCGGCGACCAGGTCGCGATAGGTCGACGCGCCGGGCGACAGGGCCCGCATGAAGAGGACCCAGTTGCGCGTCTCCTCGCCGACAATCCGACGAATGTAGTTCCGGACGTAATCGTCGCTGTACTTGCTCAGGAGGTCCGCCCAGTAAAGGGCCATCTCGACTTCGCCGCGGCGGATCTCCTTGTGCAGTGCGCTGACGATCTCGAACCGTGACCGCTTGCATCCTTCCGAGTGGATATCCCTGGCCTTGAGCACGTGGAAACAGGGCTTCTCAGGCGTCCTGCACGTGCACGTGCCCGCCAACAGGTCGACCTCGTAAGTCTTGCCGGACGTCTGGGCTTCGACAAACACCGAGCGCATCACGCTGACTCGTCTCGGCATGGGGACGGAAGCTCGACGTAACGAACGGGGAGCCGCTGCTGCACGGCCTCCATCGCCGACTTGAAGGCCGCCTCGTATTGCGTGGTCTTGCCGTCCGCCACCCGCACGTTGATGACCGCATCGGCGTGGCCCAGGTCGTCGATGATTTGACACAACGGAGCGCTAGAGTCCTCGCGGTACTTCACCTCAAGCGCGATCCGACTCGGGGTGCCCTCCGACCGTATCCACACACCGTCCGATTCGGCACGACGCCAGAACCCCTGACAGGCCTTGCCGCCATCCTTGCCCAGCAATCTTCGGAAACCGTGCTTGCTCAAAGCGCGGTGCATCGCGATGCGAACGGGGCCCTCTGCGTCGCGGCTGTCCTCCATCGGAATCCAGATCGTCTCGTCCTTTCGGAGCGTGCGCAGGCTTTCGTCTACTTCGTCCGCAAGGCTGTCGAAGTCCCCCGTGTGGCCGGGTTCAAAGGGCATCGGGTTCCAGAGCTGGCTGACTGGCGGCTCCTTGCGGTCGATCAAGAAGATGATGCCCAGGCCGTGCCACGCAGCCGCCTGGTAGCGCCGGACATACTCCTCTTTTGGGAGTTTCGCTCGCTTGGGAAGCGACTGCGGAGGAGCAAGGAGCGCCACCGCGCCGACAGCGCCGTTCGTCTCGTCCCGAGCGGCCACGGTGTTCTCAATGAGCCTCGCGGCCGACGGATTCTGCAGCCCTCTGCAAACCACCCGTCCTTCCCCCTCATAGGAGAATTCACCTTTCTGCAGTCCCGCCATCCCGTTTCTCGAGAAATTCTCCGGCGTCTTCCGGAGCGCGTCTGTCGCAAGGTCGAGCAAGGCTTGAACATCGGAAGGGCGTCGCGGAAGGCCCGGGGGTTCGTTCTGCGTCGTTTGCATAATCCGTCCTCTTCCTCGCCTTCAGTTCGGTGGGTACGATTCCACGTCGAGATCGCTATCGAGCACACTCGATGCGAACAGGTCCATCGCGACGCGGTCGATCGTGTCTCGCAGCTCGAGGTCTCCGAGCCAGGTCTCCGGGAGCCGTTCAATCCCGTACATCGCACCGAGCAGATTGCCTGCGAGGCTGCCCGTGCTGTCGCTGTCACCGGAATGGGCCACGGCTCACCAAAGCCCGTCGGCAACGCCCGCGGGCGAACCTCCGTCCGCCGTGAGCGCGCACAGAAGACCAATCCCCAGAGCCTCCTCTCCGACCCAGCCGCCGCCGATGCGCTGGATTGTCGCGGCGTCCGGTGGGCCAGCCTTGGCCGCTTCCCAGACCAATCGGACAACCGCGGCCATCTCCTCGTGCCCGCTCTCATGGGAGAGCACCGTGCTCCCGAGGTCCATCGCGTCCGCTAGGTCCATTCCCCGCACGACATCGTGAATGATGGACCGCGAGGTACGCCGCCGAGAGGTAGCCGCTCGGATGGCCGTGCGTGATACCGCCGGCGTCTCGCGCAAGCTCGAACGCCTGCTCGCGACTGCCCGCGGCGAGCCCGATGGGCGCCGACCGCATGACGGCACCGCAGCCCTTGCTCGTGTTCGGCGGACGCGTCACCTGCGGCATCTGTTCGGTATCCACCTGCGCCGCAAGCGACGACATACAGGTGTTGCCCGGGGCGCGCTGTACGTGCAGGCGGCGAACACCAAACAGCCATCCGGGACCGCCCGAGCCGCTCGAAGGGTCGCGGCCCACCTGCGTCGCGTACCAGCGCAGAAGCGACCCCCGAATGCAGACGGACATCGAGCTGAGCCCGCGCGACCTGTGGCGTTGAATCCCACGGATGACGCCCTCGGCCGTGAAGAGCGTCATCTGCGTGTCATCCGAGACGACCGGTTTGCCGCCGTACTCCAAGCTCGCGCGGTGCGGACTTGCCGTAGCGCTTCGCGATCTCCGCGCCTTGCAAGAATTCAATCGGATAGCCGAGCGAGTCGCCGATCGCACCACCGAGCAAGCATCCGCGGAAGAGTGAGAGAGGCGGTCCTTCTTTGTCGGCATGGGTTCCAGGTCAGAGCGCGCTCGCGCTCGAACCGCTTTACGAAGGCCTCCTGGATCGACGTTTCAATCGTGCGCGGCCGTGCGGCGCGCACGATGCGCATCG
>CAWKAF010000005.1:0-19806 GCA_963847465.1 uncultured delta proteobacterium
ACAGATGAACGTGGTGGGCAAAGGGTCCAAAGGAGAAACCGTCCACGGGAACTTGTGATGTATCGTAGACGTCCGTGAGGTACTGAATACCGTTGTGCAGACCTGACACCTTGGTCCCCGTGGAGTCGGTCGGGCGCAGCGCCCACTGATAGATGACGACGTTCCCGCTGGTGTCGTACTGTCGAACCAGGTTCCATCGATAGGGAGCCGTGACGCCGAGCTGGTTCGTTGTCGCGGTGTCAGGATATTCGATGCTTGCAGGGAACTCCGTCTCGACGGCGGTGCCCTCTTGTGGATCCCCGAACACGTAAACGTCCCCGGCCTTCGTCTGAGCAAGCCACGTCGTGCTGCCGCTCGCGCCCGAGGCCGGAGACAGGAAGTAGCGCCAGCCGTCGTCGTTCTCCCGACGAAAATACGTCCAGCCGTCGAGCGAGATGTTGACGGCAGTTAAGATGGCGGCCGGAAGGGTCTCGCCCACGATCGAAACCGCTGACGTGTTGTTTGCACAGGAGCCGCCCGCGAGCGTGCAGACGGGCACGAGGAGCTGCCCGTCGATGTAGTAATCATCGGCGGTGAGGTTGCTCGCCATGCTCGTCGGGGACGTGACGACTGGGTCGGTGAACTGTGGCATTCCCGAGGTGCCCTTGCGCACGATCGAGGGCACTGCCAAGGTCCACTTGAAACCGGCGAACCCGACGCCGAGCGACGAGTCGTAGCTAAGTCCGAGCGAGGGCTGAGCTTGACCTCGGGCAGGCGGCAGCTCGAACTGAAACGAACTCCTCGCATCGCCCGTCGCAATGTTGACGGTCGCCAAGCCCTCCGGGGTCTCAGCCGTAGGCGTTGGTCCCGCCAGCGTGGGCGGACCACCCGCACCTCCTCCGATGGCAGCGGTCGCCTCCGCAAGATCGGCTCTCGCGGGCACGGGGGGAAGAAGTGCCAGCAGGAAGGACGCGAGGGTGACGATGACGACCGGAACCGTGTAACGCTTTCGGCGGAAGCTCATGATGGACATCGGAACCTCTCCCAGGCGTTAGCGGCAGGCGGCCCTCAGGCGGATCATCTTCTCGGTGCACAGCGCTCCAATGCGCGCGCGGTCGGCGTCAGATTTCGCAAGCAGTGCGGGCTGGGTCGCGAACGGCTGGTCCTGGTGAAGACAGGCGGACAGGGCCCGCTCGTACTCCTGGCACTCGGCTACAGGCTCACCCTGATCCGAGCGACCAGCGCGGCCCCGGCATCCAGTCGCGACCAGAAGGGCAATTCCCAGGACAGCCGTGGCAGCCCGGAGCTTCCCTCGACGGAATCCGTGTCGCTTCCCCACCGATACCGATGCACTCATGCGGATCGGCCCCCCCGTCGCCCTCATGGGGCACCATTCAGCGCGCTAGCTCAGCAACATACCGGATGGTTCCACGGGCGTCATAGTCATCTCATTCGCTTCCAAGCAAATCAGTCGCAGCCGCGCACACACTGCGGGTGCACCAGGGTCACCCTCGCGGCCGAAAGCCCCCCTGCGAGACTCATCTCCGATTCGGGTATTCCTCTTGATTACACAGTAGCCCCTTCACACTCCCTGCTCGGGTGCTCTGTCGCCTTGCTTTGCACGTCATCGGCGGGCGGTGTGCCTAGCACGCGGAGGTCATCTGCGCTCTGCCGCGAGGGTGCGGACCTCTTCGAACTTGTCGGGTATCGCCCTGGTACAAGCCTTCACTCTTGCTTGCCGCCATGCCGGCTTTCCTCCCGCGAGAGCGCGCGTTCTGTCGGCTCGTCCGCGCGGGCGCCCATTCGGCGCGCCTCGAAGACCTTGGGCGGCCCCTTCGGGGTGCGTCCCCTCTGCTTTCCCGGTTTCCCCTGAAGGGGATGCCCCTCCGGGAATGCGGGGCTCGCATCTCGAGGAGCGCCTGGTCGCCCGCTCTTGGCGAACGAGCCGACAGAAAACCGGCTCACACAGGAGAAAGTCTCATGAACAGCAAGAACAGAATGAAGCTCGTGGCAGTGGTGCAGTACGGCGAAGGCGACGAGAAGAAGAGCCGATGGACCAACATTGGAGTCGCGTTCCAAAACCGAGATGGCAGCTGGAACCTCCGGTTCGACTACATCCCGGCTCGCATGGCCGACACCACGATTCAACTGCGGGCCTTCGACCCGAGGACCGAGGATCAGCCGAGCGCGTGAGCTGAGTCGCGGTCCCTGGCGGGCGTGAGCAAGAGCTCACGCCCGCTACGGCTTTCCGTGGATCCCGGTGCGATGCGGCGGTTCACATTGCCGCCCGTTTGCTTGGGCAGCCTTCACTGCAAGGCCCCTGGCGGCTGGATCCCCGGCAGTCGTTCTGCCTTTGCGCGCACCACGTCGTCACAGTCCGTGCAGTCGAAGTGCCACCTTCGGATGCACCTCTTCCTGACCTTGGAGGTGATGGGCTTGAGGGAAGGGTCCGCCTGCTTCCAGCCGCACACGGTGCAGATCACCAACGGCACGGGACCGGACGGTAGAAGCAAGGGCTCCTCCGGCATGAAGGGCACGAACGCGTGGGGCTTTGCGAGCTTGCTCATCACGACAGGTTGCCGTTGAGGCGCGGCTCGTGGATCGATACCCAAACGAGGGCGAGCAAGTGGTCGCGGAGCAGGACGACGGGGAGTTGTCCCGGGTGCGGCTCGGCCAACGCCTCGGCCGCTAGTTCTGCGAACGGATGTCGCTCATAAAAGTGCCTTGGAAAGACCTGCGGCGTACTCTCGCCGGCCACCACGCCCACGAGTTCGTCGACATCGAGCCCACCCTCGATGCACACGCGCACCCGAAGGCATAGCTCGTCGGCCGCATCGTCCACCGCCTTGCAGCAGGCTTCGGCCTCCTCGTCCGCGATGTTGCCGGTGATTCTCATCGGTCCCCCGCTTATGGCTGGCGGGACCTACCGGAACCCCGCCCCCGCAGTGTACTCGGAGATCTCGCGCGTCGCACCGGAGCCGGCTCGCATGGCCGACACCACGATTCAACTGCGGGCTTTCGACCCGAGGACCGAGGATCAGCCGAGCGCGGCAGCGGAGCCGCGGTCCCTGGCGGCATTCGATTGGTCCCCATCGCGTGTGGCTCGCGGGCGGGCGTGCGCACAAGCGCCACGGCGGTGAGGCCCCTGGACACCGGCGACGTCGTTTGATCTCCGGCCCCCTCCGTCGCCGACGGCGACGTTTGCCTTAACCTTTGTCGCGCTTGTCAGGCGAGCCCGCGGAGTTTGCCACGATCGCGTCGAGCTCCACGTCGTTGGCCACGACCTCCCGCGGCAGATCGTCGAGGAAGCGGCGGCCGCCGGAGAACTGCTGCACGACGTGCTCAACGAACTGCTTGTATCGGCTCTCCGCGGTCGAGCGCGCGGTCGGCTTGGCGTCGCCGGGAAGGGTCGGCGTATGGGCAAGCCAGAGGCGAACGAACATCGCGAAAGCCTCGGACAGGAGCTCGAGGTCCCTGTGGATCCGCTCCTCCGCTCGGCCAAGCCGGTCGAGACGGCGAAGGACGAGCGTCATGTCGCTCGTGCCGTCGATGTATTGCCCAAGGGCCGCCTCGAAGACGGCGCGCTCCGCAATGCCGCTCGCGGCGCAGTAGCCGGTGACGCGATCCCGAAGCGTCTCGGTCAGTCGCGTGTACACGCGAACACGTCGTACCTTTCCCTTTTTGCTCATGGAACGCCACTCCTCTCTTGATCGTCACGCGTTGCTGCAGACCGGGCCCTCATGCGGAGAGATCCTTGGTCGTTGCGGTTGGCTCTTCCGCCCGTTCGCTGTCTTCGGCTGTGGAGACCTCGGCCTGCTTGGCGGGGAAACATCCGTCCCAATCCTCAGATGACCCGGGGCGAGCCTCTTGAGGTGACGAAGCCGCGGCGCCTGCGGCGACATCGTCAGAACTGACGGCTTCGGCATCGCCGTCGGCCTGCGGGTAGCCGCGTTCGTCTTGCGCCACGGCGGGACCGCGTGGGCCGGCGAGGACCGGCGCAGCGACGACGAGCCCCTCCCAATCGCTGACGACGCGTGCGGGGAGTTCGCGCGTCTGTTCACCGGGGCTGTCGGGAGGCGGCCGGCCCGCCCGCCCCCTGAAGCGAGGATCGAGGAAGTAGCGGACCTTGCGCGCCCGGTAGGGCAGGAGGCCCCCGATCGAGCAGGATGCCCTCGTCCTGGGGGAGCTGATTGACCTCGGCCGGGGTCAAGAGCGGGCGCGCGTACTCGTGCTCGCTCTCGCTGCGGTGGGTCAGAAAGATTCCCGAGCCGGAGTAGCTCTTCTGGAGCTTCTTCTCGGTCGCCTGGCCGAGCAGGTCCGAGATGCGCTTGGCCGTCTTGTCGTCGTTCGCGGCGTAGGTGAAGCGGATGTGGCAGTTGTCGAGGATGGCGTTGTTCGGGCCGTAGGCCTTCTCGAGCTGGTTGAGCGACTGCGCGATGAGGAAGGCCTTGAGGCCGTAGCCGGCGATGAACGCGAGCGCGGTCTCGAAGAAGTCGAGCCTGCCGAGCGAGGGGAACTCGTCGAGCAGAAGCAGCAGCCGGTGCTTGTAGGCGGTCTTGTCCCCGACCTGCATCGACTCGGTGAGCCGTCGTCCGATCTGGTTGAGCATCAGGCGAACGATGGGACGCGTGCGCGCGAGATCGCTCGGCGGCACGACGAGGTAAAGGCTCGCGGGCGCGTCGGCGTTCATGAGGTCGGAGATGCGGAAGTCGCTCTCGCGCCGTGTTTCGCGCGACGACCGGATCGCGGTACAGGCCCAGGCACGACATCGCCGTCGAGAAGACGCCCGACCGCTCGTTGTCGCTCTTGTTGAGCATCTCGCGCGCCGCCTGCGCGACGAGCGGGTGGGGGCCGCTCGGCCAGGTGCCTTGTCGCGATCATGCGCTTGAGCGTCTGCGTCTGGGTGGCGCCGGGGTCCGAGAGGACCGCGGCGACGCCGGCGAGCGTCTTGTCGGCCTCCGCGTAGAGCACGTGCAGGATCGCGCCGCAGAGCAGGCTGTGCGCGGTCGTTTGCCAGTGGTCTCGCGTGTCCTTGTCGCCGGTGGGGTCGACGAGGATGTCGGCGATGTTCTGCGTGTCGCGGACCTCGCAGAGCCCCTTTCGGATCTCGAAGAGCGGGTTGAAGCGCACCGAGTCGATGGCCGTGGGCTCGAACCGCCACGTGCGGCTGAATTGCCTTCGCCATCCGGCGGTGAGGGCCCAGTTCTCCTTCTTGATGTCGTAGACGAGCACCGAGTGCGGCCAGGTGAGCAGCGTCGGGACGACGAGGCCCGACGCCCTTGCCGCTGCGGGTCGGCGCGAAACAGAAGACGTGCTCGGGCCCGTCGTGGCGCACGAGGGCGCCGAGCCGCGACGCGCTCGCGCGGGTCCTGCCGGCGCCGTCCACGCGCGTGCGAAACCGGGCGTCGTCCGTCTGGCAGAGCACGACGCCCGCGTCGCGCAAGAGGCCCGCCCGGCGCAGCTCCGAGGTCGTGGCCCAGCGCGAGCTGCCGTGGGCGATGCTCGCGGCGGAAGGCCCCCGCCCGAGGGCGGCGAGTGCCGCCGCCGCGGCTCCGGCCAGCGCCGCGAGGGTGGCGATCGCGCTCGCGTTGCGGAAGAGCGTCGGAGCACGCGATGGGTACTTTCGCGCTCCAGACAACCCATCCCCAGGGGGGGTAGATGCGTTCGTCGCCGATCGCCGCCCAGGGCGGTCCGAGCTCGGGCGCGCCGTGAAGGCCCGCAGCGACGTATTGGGTCGCGGCCCAAGAGCCGCCCAAGGACAAGACCAGCAGCATCACCACACCGAGCGCACGCATCCATCCTCCTTCCGAGCAGCCGATCCCTCGGGCGTCGCGTCATCGCGCGCATCGGCCGGCCTCGGCCGGCGTGCCCGCGGGCTACGACTCGGGTCCCACGCGCCTGCACGAACTCTTAATCGGACGGTCGATGCGTTTTGCGACGCGCTCATTTCGCTTCACGCGCAGCGCACGCGCAGCAACTGCCCGCAGCGACAGAGCAATCGCGCCGCCCGAGCGCTCGGAGAAACTCGCACGCTCCCGCCCGTCGCTTCGCTCCGCCCGTCGCCTGACGCGCGGAGGGGCGCATTTCGGTGCGTCCGGACGGGCCTCGCCATCTGTTGCTAGTTATTTGGGGCCGAGGATCATTTTTTGGGGCACGTCGGCGCAAGCGTGCGGAATTGCACGCTGCTCGCGAAGCGGACCCTGCCGCGCATCGTCTCAATGGGCTCTCCGCGAGAGAAACCACGCAACAGATCGCGGCGGCTGGCCGACGCGTGCGGTCGAGGCCCAGAGCCCCCAGCCGAGCGCGCCCGTGAGGCCCCTCGCGCTCGAGAGCGATGGCGCCCGGCGCGCAACGGAGGTCGCGCGGCGTTACGGATGGGCTCCGCTCATCCTTAAAGGAACTCGGGCCGGGAGGCGCGGCGGGGAGAAATCGCGGCGTCGCCTGTCGAATTCGCGAAGCACGTGCGACGTGCCATCCGATGAACGTGGTGTGCCGCCGCACCTGCAGAGCGAACTCTCCGAGAGCCAAGCGAGGCGCGCAAGCGCGCTCAAGAGCACGCTCGGACCTCTCGCCACCTTCCTCGACGACCCACGCGTCGTCGAGGTGATGCTCAACGCCGACGGCGTCGTGTGGATCGACCGGATCGGCGAGGGCCTGCTCCGCACGTCCGTCGTCATGAGCGCGGCCGACGCCGAGCGGATGCTGCGCCTGGTCGCCTCGGAGGTGCTCGTCGAGCTCAACCCGCAGAGCCCGTCGCTTTCGGCGAAGCTGCCGGCTCCGTGGGGGGCGCGCCTCCAGGCGGCGATCCCGCCGATCGTGGACGCGCCCGTCTTTGCGCTCCGAAAGCCCGCGCGCGTCGTCTTCTCGCTCGAGGACTACGTCGCGCGCGGGATTCTTTCCGCCCAGCAGGCGGGCGCGCTCACGGGCGCCGTCCACGTCCACGACAACATCCTCATCGGGGGCGGCACGGGCTCGGGCAAGACGACCTTCGCCAACGCGCTCGTCAAGGTCATCGCGGAGGACACGACCGATCGCGTCCACATCGTCGAGGACACGCCGGAGCTTCAGTGCGCTTGCCCCAACCGGGTGCAGGTGCTGGTGCAGCCGGGCGTCCACACCTGGCGCGACGCGATCATGGCGGCGATGCGGTTTCGGCCCGACCGGATTCTCGTCGGCGAAGTGCGCGACGGGTCGGCGCTGGAGCTCCTCAAGGCCTGGAACACGGGCCACCCGGGCGGTGTCGCCACCATCCACGCGAACGACACGCGCGCGATGCTCGACCGGCTCTGCCAGCTCATCGAGGAAGTCGTCTACCCCGCCCCCCGCGCGCTCGTCGCGCAGACCATCCAGGTGTGCGTCCACATCCAGCGCGACAAGACGCACCCCGCCGGGCGGCGCGTCTCGGGCCTCGACCGCGTCCGGCCGCTCGGCCCGGACGGCCAGTGGACTCTCGAACCCATCGCATGACCCGCAAAGAAAGGAACTCGTCCATGCTCCAAGCACCCGCTTCCTCCTGGCCCATCTATCCGCGCGCGTGGCGCACCCGCGCGACGCAGCTCGTGATTGTCGCGAGCCTGCTCGCGATCGCCACGGCGACCGCACAACCTGGCACCTTCGGCCTCGGGGGCCTCGGCGGCGGCATGCCGTGGGAGGGGCCCCTCGCAGCAGCTGCTCACGTCGCTCACCGGGCCGGTATCGCAGGTGATCGGCGCCGTGGCGATCATCGGACTCGGCGTCGGGCTCGCGTTCTCCGAGGGCGGCTCGATGATGCGAAAAGCGCTCTGGGTCGTGCTGGGGCTCGCCATCGCATTCAACGCGGTGTCCTGGGGGCTCGGGTTTCTCGGGTTCACCGGGGGGCTGCTCGTATGACCACGCGCCTCGAAGGGCTCGAAGTGCCGCTGCACCGGTCGCTCGTCGAGCCCATGCTGCTCGCCGGCCTGCCGAGGACCGTGGCGCTCGTGCTCTGGACGAGCGTCGGCGCGTTCGCCTTCGGCCTCCACCAGATCTGGGTCCTTCCCCTCGGCATCGGCGTGCATCTGGCGGCGGCCGCGGCGACGCGCGCCGACCCGTACGTCCTCGACATCGTCGCCCTGGCCCTGGGCGCGCAAAGGCGCCTCCACCCCTGACCCTCACCCCGGAAGCGAGCCCACCCGATGTTTTCCCTTCGTGAATACCGCGAGCCCTCGAGCCGCTTGCCCGATCGCCTTCCGTGGGCGTGCCTCGTCGCTCCGGGCGTCGTCCTGCAGAAGGACGCGATCTTTCAGCGGACCCTCGCGTTCCGGGGGCCCGACCTCGCGAGCTCGCTCGACTCGGAGCTTCTGTCGGCGAGCGCGCGCCTGAACAACGCGCTTCGCCGCCTGGGGTCGGGCTGGGCTCTCTTCATCGAGGCGCAGCGCTTTCTCTCGAGCGCGTACCCGGCGGCCGGACTGGCTGTCTCCCGCGGCGGCCGTCGTCGATCGCGAGCGGAGGCTCACCTTCGAACAGGCCGGCGCGCACTACGAGTCGAGCTACTACCTGACCTTCGCGTGGAAGCTGCCGCCCGACCGCGCGGAGCGCGCGGCGGCCCTCTTCTACGAAGACGGCGGCGCGGCTTCCCCCGAAGCCGACGAGCGGAGCGCGCTCGCGCGCGAGCTCTACACGCTTCCAGAAGAGCGTCGCCGAGATCGCCGACATCCTGCGGGCGGTCTTTCCGGAGGTGGGCCTGCTCGACGACGAGCAGACGCTCTCGTACCTGCACAGCACCATCTCGACCCACCGCCATCCGGTCCGGGCGCCCGAGACGCCCATGTACCTCGACGCGGTCTTGCCGGACATGCCCTTCACGCCGGGCGACGTGCCGATGCTCGGCGACCACTTCCTCTGCACCTCCACGATCTCGGGCTTTCCCTCGTCGACGCTGCCCGGCCTGCTCGACGCGCTCAACCACCTGAACACCGAGTACCGCTGGGTCACGCGGTACCTGTGCCTCGACAAGGCCGAGGCCAAGGCCCTCCTCGAGAAGTACCGAAAGCAGTGGTGGGCGAAGCGGAAGGGCCTCTGGACGATGATCAAGGAGGAGGCCTCGAAGCAGGAGGCCGCCCTGGTCGACAACGCCGCGGCGGGCAAGGCGGCCGACGCCGACGCGGCCCTGCAGCGAGCTCGGCGACGACCTCGTCTCCTACGGCTACCTGACGACCACGATCACCGTCTGGGACGGAGAGCTCGAAGGAGCGCGTCGCAAGAGCGCGCGGGTCAAGGAGGTCGTCCAGGGCCGCGGGTTCACGGTGAAGGACGAGACGCTCAACTCGACCCAGGCCTGGCTCGGGAGCTTGCCGGGGCACGTCTACGCGAACGTCCGCCGCCCGATCGTCAACTCCATGAACCTCACGCACCTGATGCCTCTCAGCAGCGTGTGGGCGGGCGACGCGGTCAACCGCCACCTGGAGAGCGTGTGCGGCGTCGGCACGCCGCACCTCTACTGCAGCACGACCGGCTCGACGCCCTTTCGCCTGCACCTCGCGGTCGGCGACGTCGGCCACACGCTCATCATCGGCCCGACGGGCAGCGGCAAGTCGACCCTGCTCGGCATGCTGGCGCTCGGGTGGCTCAAGTACCCGGGCGCGCAGGTCATCGTCTTCGACAAGGACCGGAGCGCGCGCGCCGCGACGCTTGGCCGTCGGCGGAACCTGCTACGAGCCGGGCAAGGAGACGGCGCCCGTCGCCTTCCAGCCGCTCGCGGACATCGACCAGCCGGCGGAGCGCGTCTGGGCCGCGCAGTTCGTGGCGACGCTGCTCGCCGCGCAGGGCGTCGCGGTCGACCACCGGACGCAAGCCGGCATCGACGAGACGCTCACCAGCCTGGCGGCCGCGCCGCGCAAGGAGCGGACGCTCACGCTCCTCGCGACGCAGATCGGCTCGCGCCAGCGGTCGCTCCGCGATGCGCTGCGGCCCTACACGCTCGAGGGCAACTTCGGCCAGATCTTCGACGCCGACGAGGACGGCGTCCGGGCGGGCGGCTTCTGGACGATGATCGAGATGGGGCACCTGATGGCCATGGGGCCCACGGTCGTCCTTCCGGCCCTCGAGTACCTCTTTCACCGCGTCGAGCAGCAGTTCACGGGGCGGCCGACGCTGCTCATCCTCGACGAGGCGTGGCTCTTTCTCAGCCACGCCGTCTTCGCGACGCGCCTTCAAGGCTGGCTCAAGACGCTGCGCAAGAAGAACGTCTACGTCGTGTTCGCGACGCAGGAAGTCGCCGACGCCACGAGCAAGCCCGAGCTCCTCTCGACGATCCTCTCGGCGTGCCACACCAAGATCTTCCTGCCCGACGACGAGGCGCTCACGCCCGCGATGTCGGCAGGCCTACCAGGCCGTGGGCCTCACGACCGCCGAGGTGCACATCCTCGCCAAGGCGCAGAAGAAGCGCGACTACTACTACCGGTCGGTCAAGGGGCGGCGCCTCTTCGAGCTCGGTCTCGGCCCGGCCGCCCTCGCCTTCGTGGGCGCGTCGAGCGAGCAGGACCAGCTCTTTCTCGATGAGCTGATCGCGACGCGCCATCCCACCGAGTACGCCGCCGCGATGCTCGAGCGCCGGGGCGTCCCGTGGGCCGCCTCCGAGCTCGCGCCAGTCGCCCCGACCGACTCGGGTCTGCTCGACGACGCCGAGACGCTCCCCATGTCCGCGAGCGCGATCTCCGAGCTCATCGCGTCGGAACTGGCCTCCGACGACGACATCACCACGCCCATCGTTCGCGAGCCGGCCCCGAGCGCGCCGCTTCGATGGCGCAGGGTGACGCCATGAACGCGCTCCCTCGACGCCGCATCCTCTCGGGCGCGCTCGCAGTCGCGGTGTTCGCGGAGCTCACGTCGCGTGAGGCGCCTGCGCAAGCCGACATCTTCGGCGGCGACGTCGCCGTGCTCCTCGCCATCCTCACCCAGTCGATCTCGCAGGCCATCAGCCTCACCAACCTGGTCCTTCAGACGGCCAATCAGGTGCGGATGATGACGACCCTGCTCCATCAGGTCGCCTCGGGATCGTTTCCCCGCCCTCATCGCTCTCATCAACACCGCCCGCTACACGTTCAACTCGCTCACCTGGGGCGTGCGCGTCGATGAGCTTCCAGATGACGCGCATCGACGCCGAGTACAACGCCCTCTTCCCGAGCGGCCCCCCGCCGACCGGCACCCCCGTCGCGCAGCACATGGCGCAGTACACCGCGTGGAACCAGGAGGTCCTGGGCGCTTCCCAGGTGGCCGCACGCCAGCAGACGTCCCTGTCGAACCTCGACAGCCAGGCCGCTCAGACGCAGACGGTCTTGAAGCAGGCCCAGGCCGGCAGCGGCGTCGTCGAGGAGCTGCAGCTCATCGCGCAGATGATCTCCATCACCAACTCCGAGCTCCTCGTGCTCAATCAGACGCTCTCGACGACGGGCCGCGTGCTCACCGACCTCGCCGCGCAGAGCGCCTCCGAGAAGCAGCTGTCGCTCGGCAAGTCGGGCGACGCGCGCGCTGGATACACGGACAAGGGCGTCCCGGTCCCCGTCCCGAGCACGCTGCCCTGAAAGGAGCCGCCCCATGCAATTCAACACGCTGACCCTCACCCTTCAGAACTTCATCACGGTCCTCTCGGGCGCCTACGGCCGGATCCAGGGCTCCGCCAGCACGCTCCTCGGCATCCTCATCGGCATCGAGGTGGTGCTGCTCGGGCTCTGGACCGCGCTCGGCGGGGGCGACAACGTCGTCGGCATCTTCAAGCGGATCCTGCACATCGGGGCGTGGGTGTGGATCGTCCAGTCGTACCCGACGCTCTCCAAAGCCCTGGTCGATTCGCTCGTGCAGGCGGGGCTTCTCGGCCGGCGGCGGCAGCGGCGACGTGAGCCTGCTCATGGACCCGTCGCGCCTCGCCGGCTACGGCCTCGACGCCACCGCGCCGCTCACCCAGAAGCTCGCCGACCTCGGCATGACCGACGTGTCGGACCTCCTCGTCTTCGGCTTCGGGTACCTCGCCATCATGGCGTGCTTTCTCATCATGGCCATCAACGTCTTTTTGGCCGTGCTCGAGTTCTACGTGTTCGCGGCGCTGGCGGGGATCTTCCTGCCGTTTGGCCTGCTCGAGCCGACCAAGTTTCTCGCCGAGAAGGCCATCGGCGCCGTGGTCTCGGCCAGCGTCAAGCTCATGGTCCTCGGCCTCGTGACGTCCATCATCGACCCGGTGCTCTCGAGCATCCACTTCGCGGGGCCCCAGATCACCTTCAACGAGCTCTGGTCGGTCTTTCTGACGGTCTGCGCGCTCATGTTCCTCTGCTGGAAGGCGCCCAGCCTCGCCGGGAGCCTGCTCGGCGGCTCGCCCCACCTGGGCATCGACCATGCGATGCAAGCGGTCACGACACCCATCGCGGCCGGCCTGGCCGCCGGGACGGTCGCGGGCCGCGTCGCCTCGGGCATCTCGGCGACCCGCGCCGCGGCGGCGATGCCGCAAAAGGGTGCCGCCGCCGCTTCGTCGATGCGGCTCGGCCGCCTCGACGCTGGGCGGGGGCGCCGGCGGAGGCAGTCCCGGTGGTTCGGCGAGCGCCGGATCCTCCGGCGCGACCCAGGGAGCCAACCCGTCGCTCGTCCTCAGTTCGACGGGCAAGTCAGGAGCCGCGCCCGCGGCGTCGCCCAGTCCGCCGCCCAAGGCCTGAACCCACGACCCCCCGAAAGAACGGAGACCGCATGACGACATGGAGCCCCGATGGACCGCTCGACACGCCGTACCGGCGCGCGCGCCAGGAGTGGGACGCCCGGATGGGCAGCGCCGTCGTGCACGCGAAAAACTGGCGCCTCGCGACCTTCGCGTCGATGTCCGCCGTCCTGCTCGCGACGGGCGGCATGATCTACCTCGGCGCGCTTGCCGAAGGCCGTGCCGCACATCATCGAGGTCGATCGGCTGGGCGCCGCCAGCTACCACGGACCGGTCGGGCAGGCCGACTACGTTCCCGCCGACGCCGTCATCACCTACCACCTGCGGCGCTTCATCGAGGACACGCGCGAGATCTCCTCCGACCTCGCCATCCTCAAGCGCAACTGGCTCGACGCGTACACGCTCCTGACCCCGCGCGGCGGCCGGATGCTCTCGGCGTTCGTGCAGAAGCCGGAGAACGATCCGTTCCGGCGCGCGCAGGACGAGCGGGTCACGGTCGAAGTCCTCTCGACCGTGCGCGTGGCCGGGGACACCTGGCAGGTCGATTGGCGCGAGTCGTCCTGGGACAAGAACGGCGCGCCCATGGGCAGCCCCGTCGTCTGGCGCGCGATGCTGCGCACGCTCGTGCAAGCGCCCAAGACCGCCGAGGCCATGAGAGCCAACCCCATCGGCCTCTACATCGACGAACTGCACTGGGACAAGGTCGGAGGGTGAGATGACAAGAGCAAATCGCTACGTCGCGTTGGTCTCACTGCCCGCTCTTCGCGAGCGCGTGCGCGGCCTCCGTGCCGCCGCCCGGCGTCGCGTTCGTGCGCGCGCAGCCCGCGCCCGACGCGCCCCCGCCCCCCGCGCCCGTGGTCGTGCGCGGTCCCCAGCCGGCGCCTCTCGATCCCGCGTCCGCGCAGATGAAGCCCCTGCCCGGACATGCCCCCAATGCAGGCGGCCAAGCCCAAGGGGTCTCCCCTGCAGCTCGCGTCCGACGCCAACCACAAGGCGTCGGCCGCGCCCGACAGGAGCGACTACTTCAACGCGATCGTCCAGTACGCCTACGAGCCGGGCACCCTCTACCAGGTCTACGCGCAGCCGATGCGCATCACCGACATCGCGCTCGAGCCCGGGGAGAAGATCCTCGGGGAGCCGGCTTCGGGCGACGTCGTGCGGTGGCTTCTCGCGCTCGGCAAGTCGATGGAGCGCGGCGTCGAGCAGTGGCACGTGTACTTGAAGCCCACGCGGCCCGAGCTCGAGACGAACCTCGCCATCAACACCGACCGGCGGAGCTACCTGCTCGAGCTTCACAGCTACGCGGACACGTACATGGCGGCCATCGTCTGGCACTACCCCGAAGACGAGCTCGCGCGGCTGCAAGCGCAGGCTTCCGAGCTGGCCGGCCAGCAGAAGAATGCGGCCCCCGTCGTCGGGATCGACGCGCTCAACTTCGGCTACACGATCCAGGTCGTCAAAGGCGCCCCCGTGTGGACGCCGGTGCAGGTGTTCGACGACGGGCGGCGCACCTTCGTCCGGTTTCCCTCCGCGATGGTGCTGCGCGAGGCGCCCGCGCTCTTCGTCCTTCGCGACTCCGAGACGCAGCTCGTCAACTACCGCGTCAAGAACGACACGTACGTCATCGACCGGCTCATCGACGCGGCGGAGCTTCGCGTCGGGCAGAAGGACCAGGAGATCGTGCGCATCGTGCGCATGGGGCCCGCGGGCGCCGCACCGGCGCGACCGGTTCACTCGGGGAAGTCATGACGTCGGTCGCGATCCCCGAGCAGGAGCGCCCGGCCGAGCCCGCGGTCGACCCGCACGCGCCCAAGCTCTCGCCCGACGACCCGCGCCTGCGGCTCGCGCGCCCCCAGGCGCGCACGCTGCGCTCGGGTCCGATCGCCATCCTGGTCGGATGCCTTCTCGGCGCCGTCATGCTCGCCGTCGCGCTGGCGTTCGAGAGTCCGTCGCGCAAGGTCCAGAGCGCCGCGGAGCCGAGCGCCGCGCCCGCGCCGCCGGCCGTGCCGGACACCATCCGCAACGCGGGCGCGCAATCGCGCCTCTCTCCTGTCCATGCGCGACGCGGGATGGGGCGAGCGCGAGCTGCGAGCGGCGGGGCCGGAGGACCCCGAGCGGAGCGGCAGGCGCGCGAGCTCGACCAGAAGGCGCGCGGCGCGGGCATTCTCTTCGCGTCGCCCGCCGGCCCGGACGAGCGCGGCTTGCCGACCGAGCCCGGCGTCGCGCCGCGTGCGGGGTCTCTCGAAGGAGAGCCGCAGCGCAGCGCCCGCGCCCGTCGCGCCTCCGTCGATCCGAACCTGCAGGATCGCAAGAACGCGTTTCTGAGCGGCAAGGGAGGCGTCAAGCACGCCGACTACCTCGACGTCGCCCTGCAGCACCCGCGAAGTCCCTACGAGATCAAGGCGGGCACGGTCCTTCCGGCCGTCCTCATCACGGCCATCAACAGCGACTTGCCGGGCCCGGTCGTCGCGCAGGTGCGAGAGCACGTCTACGACACGGTGTCGGGCAACACCCTGCTCGTCCCGCAGGGCAGTCGTCTCATCGCGCAGTACGACTCGATGGTCGCGTGGGGGCAGGAGCGGGTGCTCCTCTGCTGGAACCGGCTCGTCTTGCCGAACGGCGACTCGATGGATCTGCAGTGCATGCCGGCGGCCGATCTGAAGGGCGCCGCGGGCCTGGCCGACGAGGTCGACGAGCACTGGTGGCGCATCTTGAAGGGCGCCGCGGTCGCGACGCTTCTTTCGGCAGGGACCGCCTACGCCGCGGGCGACACCACCGCGTACAACCCGACGGTCGGTCAGGTCACGGCGCGAAGCGCCTCCGGGGAGATCGGCACGGTGGGAGCGCAGCTCACGCGCAACAACCTCAGCATCCAGCCGACCATCACGGTGCGGCCTGGCTTCTCGGTCAACGTCATCGTCACCAAGGACATGATCGTGCCGCCGTACCCCGACCCGCCCACCGCCCTGGGGCTGCGCCATGAGTGACGCATCGCGCAGCCGCTCCGTGGCCCACGACGTCGCTAGTACGACGCGTGCGGCGCAGCGTCGAGCGGGAGTCCGTGCGGCGATCGAGCGCTCGCTCTTTGGCGCAGCGGCAGCGACGGTCCTGGCGTCGGCGCTCGCGTGCCTCGCCGGCGCGCACCTTCTCTGGAACTGGACGCCCAGCTTGCCTCTCGGACTCTACTGGGTCTCGCCCGGGGGCTCGGGGCGCGTGAAGGTCGGCGCGCTCGTCGCGTTCCCCGTCCCGGCGCACGTGCGCGCGCTGGTCCTCGAGCGCAGGTACCTGCCGCCCGGCGCGCTGCTCGTCAAACCCGTCGTCGCAACGGCGGCCGATCGCGTGTGCACCGACGGCGGGACGCTCACGGTCAACGGCGCGCCGCTCGGCGCCATCGCGACCGAGGACACCCGAGGCAGGCCCCTGCCTCACGACGAGCGCTGCGGCCGCTTGCCCGAGGGCGACGTCTTCGTCGCATCGCACTTCGCCACGAGCTTCGACTCGCGCACGTTTGGACCCGTGCCGCTGGCCGACATCCGAGGAACGGTGACGCCGCTATGGACCTATTGACCACGATCCTCACCTGCAGCCTCTACGCCTCGGACGACGCCCTGGTGCGCGCCATCGCCGAGGGACCGAGCGGGAACAATCCCTACCTCGTCCTCGACCCCGTGGCCGACGCGGCCGAGGCCGGCGTGCCCCCTTCGCCCAAGAGTGAGGCCGAAGCGACGGCCCGAGCCAAGGGCCTCATGGCCCAGGGCGGCAGGCCCTTGCTCGGCCTCCTCGAGCTGCCCCCGGCGTGGCTCGACCTCTTCGGCCGACCGCTCTCGAGCGCGTTCGATCCGTGCACCAACATCGCCATCGGCTCGGCCATGCTCTCGGAGTTTGACCACGAGTGCGCGGTGAGCGCGCGGAGCCGAGGGCAGGCTCCCCTCCTCGAGCGCGTGAACCGGCGCGCCTGCGTGCTGCGCCGATACGAGTCCGCAATCGGCTCGGACGACTTCGAGGAGGTGATTCTGCTCGAGCTGTCCGTCCAGCGCCCGCTCACCCCTTCAATCGAGGACGCGCCCATTCTCTCCCCCGCCCGTGCCCCCCATTGGGGCTCCGACCAGCTCCTCGTCCAGATGCCCTTCGCCGCGGCGCCCACCGCCGCGGGCCCAGCTCTCATGCCGTAGCTCGTCCCCCTTTTCGTTCGCCCTCTCCCATTGCCCCGGCCGCCGCCCACGGCGAGCCGCGAAGGGATCCGTTTGCCCAATGCGCCTCTTCATCGCAGAGAAGCCCAGCCTCGCCCGCGCCATCGCCGACGCGCTGCCCTCGCCCCAAAAGCGCGCGCGCCTCTCTATCGAGTGCGGCGGCGGCGACGTCGTGGCGTGGTGTGCGGGGCACATCCTGCAAACGGCGCCGCCCGAGGCGTACGGCGCCGAGTACAAGAGCTGGCGGCTCGAGCACCTGCCCATCGCGCCGAGAGCGTGGAGACTCGAAGTCTCCGCGCCCGATCTCCTCCAGTCGATCGCGCGGCTGCTCAAGACGCGCGTCGCGGGTCGTTCACGCGGGCGATCCCGACCGCGAGGGGCAGCTGCTCGTCGACGAAGTGCTGCACTTTCTCGGCTACGAGGGACCGGTCGATCGGCTGCTCGTCCGCGACTTGAGCCCGCAGGCCGTGCGCGCGCAGCTCGCGGCCCTCGAGCCGAACGCCAAGTACCGCCCGCTCTACGAGTCGGCGCTCGCCCGGCAGAGGGCCGACTGGCTCTACGGCATGAACATGACGCGCCTCTACACGCTCCTCGGGCGCAAGTCGGGCTACGACGGCGTGCTCTCGGTCGGCCGCGTGCAGACGCCGCTGCTCGGGCTCATCGTCGCGCGCGATCGCGCCATCGCCGAGTTTCGCGCGGTCCCTTACTACGTCGTCGGCGCGGAAGTTCGGGCGGGGGGAGGGGAGAGGTTTCGGGCGTTCTGGGTCCCGCCGGAAGGGGCGGAGCTCGACCCGGAGGGGCGCCTCCTGTCGCGCGAGGTGGCCGAAGCCGCCTGCCAGCGTCTGGTCGGGCAAGAGGGCCGCGTCACGGCGTGCACCGAGGACACGCGAACCGAAGCGCCCCCGCTGCCGTACGCGCTCGCCGACTTGCAGATGGACGCGGGGCGGCGGCTGTCCTTGAGCGCCAAGGCCGTGCTCGACGCGTGCCAGAGCCTCTACGAGACGCATCGCCTTCTGACCTACCCGCGCTCGGACTGCGCGTACTTGCCCGAGGGGCAGCTCGCGCAAGCGCCCGACGTCCTCACGGCCATTCGGCACCACGCCCCCGCCCTGGAGGACATGGCCCGCAGGGCCGACCGGCCCCGGTGGACCAAGGCCTGGAACGACAAGAAAGTCACCGCGCACCACGCCATCGTTCCGACCCCTTCGCTTCGATTGGACGTGGCCTCTCTCACGGAGAGCGAGCGCGCCGTCTACGAGCTCGTGTGCCGGCGCTACCTCGCTCTGTTCTTTGCGGGGCACGAGGTCGTGCAGACGAAGATCGAGCTCGACGTCGGGGGCGAGCGCCTCGCCGCCAGCGGCCGCCGAACCGTCGTGCGCGGGTGGAAGGCGCTCTACGCCGATCCGGAGAACGAGGGCGCGCCCGAGGAGGCCGAGGCCGACAAGGACCTCGAAAGCGCGGCTCCGCTTCCGCATCTCACGCCGGGCGCGCCGGTGACCGTGGACACCGCGGCGGTCCTCCACAAGCGCACCGAGGCCCCCAAGCCCTTCACCGACGCCTCGCTCATCGCCGCGATGTGCGGCGTGGCGAAGTTCGTGCGAAGCCCCGCCGTCAAGAAGATCCTCACCGAGGCCGACGGCATCGGCACGCCCGCGACGCGCGCGGCGATCATCGAGACGCTCTTCGAGCGCGGATACGTCGAGCGCGTCAAGCGCGCCATCGTCTCGACCGAGACGGGCCGCGCACTTGTCCGGTGCCTGCCCGAGGTCGCGACCACGCCCGACATGACCGCCGTGTGGGAGGCGGCCATGCGCGCCATCACCGAGGGGGCCCAGACGCTCGATGCATTTCTCGGCCGCGTCGGCGTGCAGCTCGCAGAGCTCGTCGCCGAGGGCCGCGCCCTCGGCCGCATCGCCGTGCCTCGACCCCAAGTGCCTTCGCCGCCTGCCCGACGCTCCGCGCCCCCGCGAGCAGGCGGCGCCACCGCTCGCCACGACCGAGTCCCCAAGAACGCAAGGAGAAGACCATGATGAACGCGTCCCAATCCGCATTGGCCCCCGGCGAGCCGCTCGCTCCGCGCTCGCTCGGCACCGCTGCGGCGACCCTCGCGACGTGCGCCCACCCGCAGGGTAGCCACATCGCCGTCTCGGTCGACTTCGCCGCGGTTGCGCAACCTGGTGCGCTGCGTGCGGCGCACTTCGCCAGGCGACGACCCGGAGGCGGCGTGGCAATCGCCGGCGCTGACGTCGCGTCTCACCAAGAAGCACTTCGAGGAGCTCGTTCTCCTGCTTCACGCCATCGGTCCAGCTGGCGCAGCTCACCCGGGGCCACGGCTCACCCGGCGGCTCCGGGTCGTCGACGCCCATCTTCCTTCGCGTGCGCGCTTCGCTCGCCGAGCTCTCGCGCTTGCCCGTCGTGCGGGACCTGGGCCGACTCGAAGAGGCCATCGCGGCGATGCCGCCGTCGCCTGTCCGTCCGCCATCCCGATAAGGAGCCCCGCCCATGCACGCCCACCATGCCGCGTTCTTTCAGTTCCGTGACGTCCTTCGGTCCGTCACTCCACTCTCGGAGGCGCATCAAATCCTGGTGCTCGAGATCGAGCTCCTTCACGCGCTCGAACGCGCGAGCCATTCGGAGCGGCGGAGCCACATCCTCGAGCGCGAGCTCGAGCGCCTCCGCGCGCATGGCCCGGTAGGGAGCGGGCCGCCGCACGACGGCGACCTGGAGCGCCAGCTCGCGGAGGCGCGGCGCGAGCTCGCCCGCAGCAAGGCCGACGGGCAAGAGCAGCTGCGCGCCATGCAGCTCGAAGTCCTCTCGATGGAAGTGCAGTGCGCGACACTCGACGAGGTCTGCCGGTCGCTTCTCCTCACGATCGAGCGCGCCGCCTGCTCCGAGCTCGCCCCGCAGGCCGAACCGAAGGGCAAGCACGGAGTCTCGGCGTGATGGGGAAGTCACCGGCAGCCGGGCAGCGTCTCCCGT
>CAWKAF010000006.1:0-72080 GCA_963847465.1 uncultured delta proteobacterium
TCGTCGAGGAAGGTGGCGAGAGGTCCGAGCGTGCTCTTGAGCGCGCTCGCGCGCCTCGCTTGGCTCTCGGAGAGTTCGCTCTGCAGGTGCGGCGGCACACCCCGTTCATCGGATGGCACGTCGCACCTGCTTCGCGAATTCGACAAGCGACGCCGCGATTTCTCCCCGCCGCGCCTCCCGGTCCGAGTTCATTTAAGGATGAGCGGAGCCCATCCGTAACGCCGCGCGACCTCCGTTGCGCGCCGGGCGCCATCTCTCTGGAGCGCGGGGGGCCTCACAGGCGCGGTCGGCTGGGGGCTCTGGGCCTCGACCACACGCGTCGGCCAGGCGCCGCGATCTGTTGCGTGGTTTCTCTCGCGGAGAGCCAATTGAGACGGTGCACCAGGGACTTCGTCTCCGCGGGCAGCCGCAATTCCGCACGCTTACGCCGACGTGCCCCAAAAAAATGATCCTCGGCCCCAAATAACTAGCAACAGATGGCGGGCCCCGTCCGGACGCACCGAAATGCGCCCCTCCACGCGTCCGGCGACGGGCGGAGCGAACGACGGGCGGGAGCGTTCGAGTTTCTCCGAGCGCTCGGGCGGCGCGATTGCTCTGTCGCTGCGGGCAGTTGCTGCATGTGCGCTCCGCGTGAAGCGAAATGAGCGCGTCGCAAAACGCATCGACCGTCCGATTAAGAGGTCGTGAAGGCGCGTGGGACCCGAGTCGTAGCCCGCGGGCACGCCGGCCGAGGCCGGCCGATGCGCGCGATGACGCGACGCCCGAGGGATCGGCTGCTCGAGAGGAGGATGGATGCGTGCGCTCGGCCTGGTGATGCTGCTGGTCTTGTCCTTGGGCGGCTCTTGGGCCGCGACCCAATACGTCGCTGCGGGCCTTCACGGCGCGCCCGAGCTCGGACCGCCCTGGGCGGCGATCGGTGACGAACGCATCTACCCCCCCTGGGGGTGGGCTCTCTGGAGCCGAAGGTACCCATCGCGTGCTCCGACGCTCTTCCGCAACGCGAGCGCGATCGCCACCCTCGCGGCGCTGGCCGGAGCCGCGGCGGCGGCACTCGCCGCCCTCGGGCGGGGGCCTTCCGCCGCGAGCATCGCCCACGGCAGCTCGCGCTGGGCCACGACCTCGGAGCTGCGCCGGGCGGGCCTCTTGCGCGACGCGGGCGTCGTGCTCTGCCAGACGGACGACGCCCGGTTTCGCACGCGCGTGGACGGCGCCGGCAGGACCAGCGCGAGCGCGTCGCGGCTCGGGGCCCTGGTGCGCCACGACGGGCCCGAGCACGTCTTCTGTTTCGCGCCCACCCGCAGCGGCAAGGGCGTCGGCCTGGTCGTCCCGACGCTGCTCACCTGGCCGCACTCGGTGCTCGTCTACGACATCAAGAAGGAGAACTGGGCCCTCACCGCCGGATGGCGAAGGCAATTCAGCCGCACGTGGCGGTTCGAGCCCACGGCCATCGACTCGGTGCGCTTCAACCCGCTCTTCGAGATCCGAAAGGGGCTCTGCGAGGTGCGCGATACGCAGAACATCGCCGACATCCTCGTCGACCCCACCGGCGACAAGGACACCCGCGACCACTGGCAAACGACCGCGCACAGCCTGCTCTGCGGCGCGATCCTGCACGTGCTCTACGCGGAGGCCGACAAGACGCTCGCCGGCGTCGCCGCGGTCCTCTCGGACCCCGGCGCCACCCAGACGCAGACGCTCCGGCGCATGATCGCGACAAGGCACCTGGCCGACGGACCCCACCCCCTCGTCGCGCAGGCGGCCCGCGAGATGCTCAACAAGAGCGACAACGAGCGGTCGGGCGTCTTCTCGACGGCGATGTCGTGCCTGGGCCTGTACCGCGATCCGGTCGTCGCGCGAAACACGGCCGAGAGCGACTTCCGCATCTCCGACCTCATGAACGCCGACGCGCCCGTGAGCCTTTACCTCGTCGTGCCGCCGAGCGATTCTCGCGCGCACGCGTCCCATCGTTCGCTTGATGCTCAACCAGATCGGACGACGGCTCACCGAGTCGATGCAGGTCGGGGACAAGACCGCCTACAAGCACCGGTTGCTGCTTCTGCTCGACGAGTTCCCCTCGCTCGGCAGGCTCGACTTCTTCGAGACCGCGCTCGCGTTCATCGCCGGCTACGGCCTTAAGGCCTTCCTCATCGCGCAGTCGCTCAATCAGCTCGAGAAGGCCTACGGCCCGAACAACGCCATCCTCGACAACTGCCACATCCGCTTCACCTACGCGGCGAACGACGACAAGACGGCCAAGCGCATCTCGGACCTGCTCGGCCAGGCGACCGAGAAGAAGCTCCAGAAGAGCTACTCCGGTTCGGGAATCTTTCTGACCCATCGCAGCGAGAGCGAGCACGAGTATGCGCGCCCGCTCTTGACCCCGGCCGAGGTCAACCAGCTCTCCCAAGACGAGGGCATCCTTTTGATGGGGGGCCTCCTGCCCTACCGGGCGCGCAAGGTCCGCTACTTCCTCGATCCTCGCTTCAAGGGGCGGGCCGGCCGGCCGCCTCCCGACAGCCCCGGCGAACAGGCGCGCGAATTGCCCGCTCGCGTCTTCAGCGATTGGGAGGGGCTCGTCGTCGCTGCGCCGGTCCTCGCCGTCCCACGCGATCCCGTCGTGCCGCGAGACGAACGCGGCGACCCGCAGGCCGAGGGCAATGCCGGAGCCCTCACTTCGGACGATGTCGCCGCGGGCGCCGCGGCTTCGTCCCCTCAAGAGGCCCGCCCCGGGTCATCGGAGGACGCTTGGCACACGTACTTCCCCGCCAAGCAGGCCGAGGTCTCAACGGCCGAAGACAACGAACGGGCGGAGGAGCCATCCGCGACGACCAAGGACCCCGCATGAGGGGCCGGTGTGCAGCAACGCGTGACGAGCAAGAGAGGAGTGGCGTTCGATGATCAAAAAGGGAAAGGTGCGACGTGTTCGCGTGTACACGCGACTGACGGAGACGCTCCGGGATCGCGTCAGCGGCTACTGCTCCGCGAGCGGCATTGCGGAGCGCGCCGTCTTCGAGGCGGCCCTTGGACAGTACATCGACGGCACGAGCGACATGACGCTCGTGCTTCGGCGTCTCGACCGGCTTGGCCGAGCGGAGGAGCGGATCCACAGGGACATCGAGCTCTTGTCCGAGGCTTTCGCGATGTTCGTTCGCCTCTGGCTTGCGCACACGCCGACCCTCCCCGGCGACGCCAAGCCCACCGCGCGCTCGACCGCGGAGAGCCGCTACAAACAGTTCGTCGAGCACGTCGTGCAGCAGTTCTCGGGCGGCCGCCGGTTCCTCGACGATCTGCCGCACGAAGTCGTGGCCGACGACGCGGAGCTGGACGCCCTTGCGGCGGACCGGCGCTAGATGTCGGTTGCTTGTGCCGGCATGGACCTGCCCCGGATGTGGCGGACTCGCGAAGGCGAGGAGTAGGTCTGGACAGCTCGACCGGGCTGCGAAGAGGCGAGACCGTCGCCAGAGTCGCCTCCACGCGTGGCGACCGGGGTTGCTCACGCTGGTGCAATGGCTCTTCAAGAGCTCTTGGTGATCAACCATTGCGCGAAAAGACCGGCCGTGAGCCGAAAACCCGACGCACCCCTTCTGCACGGTCATGAGGCACCTCCCCTCGACCGCCGCGAAGCTCGTGAGCCTTCGCCGCCCCCGCGCACGACCATCCTGGGGAGGCCCAGCCCGGTGACCAATCACGCCATGGAATGCCGCTCCGTCTTCGCAGCGCTCCTCTCGATCCCTGTGCTGGCCACCGCCCTCGCGTGCAATTCGAGCGTCTCCAGCGACTGTTCGGACGGCACCTGCGTCTGCCCCGCTGGGGCGCAATGCACTCTCGGCTGCGCGGCGCCTCCGTGCCACGTCGAGTGCAGCAGCGCGTCCGCTTGCTCCGCCACCTGCGCGAACGGGTCGTGCACGTGCGACGAGGGCGCGTCGTGCACGTTTTCCTGCGGCGCGCCTCCGTGCCATGTCATGTGCGTCGGGTCGAATGCACGGTGCGACGGAGTGTGCGCGAACGGCGAGTGCACCTGCGGCCCGGGCAGCACGTGCCACTTCGCTTGCCAGAGCGGGCCTTGCCACACCACTTGCCAGGCCGGCTCCGTTTGCGTCGTCGATTGCCCGGCCGGGACAGCGGGCACCCAGAACTGTGATATCCCGTCGTGCGCCGCAGGCGATCCCGTGGTTTGCCCGGGGGGAGACGCCGTCGCGTGCGGAGCCCCCTGTCCCACGGACTAGGCCAACCAGGAGCCGTGGGGCGGGGCGCGCCTATGGCTCGCGCATACGCCTCGACTTCAGGAAGAGGCCAAGCCGGGCGCACGCGTGGACGCCGAGAGCCGCTACAGGCAGTTCGTCGAGCATGTCTCCGAGGAGTTCTCGGGCGGCCGACGGTTTCTCGACGACTTGTCGCGCGAAGTGGTTGCGAACGATGCCGATCTCGACGCGATTGTGGACGACTCCAACGGCTCACCTGAGAAGGGCGACAAGAGTTAAGCCAAACGTCGCTGTCGGCGACGGAGGGGCCGGAGATCAAACGATGTCGCGGGTGTCCGGGGGCCACACCGCGGCCAGCGGCGCTAGCGCTCGCCCGCCCGGGGACCGCGGCTCCGCTCACGCGCTCGGCTGATCCTCGGTCCTCGGGTCGAAAGCCCCGCAGTTGAATCGAGGTATCGGCCATTTGAGCCAGCTCCGGTGCGACGCTCGCGATTCTGCGGGTACGCTGCTGCGGCGGGGTCCCGACAGGTCCCGACAAATAGGCGCGGGACTGATGAGAATCACCGGCAACATCGCGGACGAGGAGGCCGAAGCCTGCTGCAAGGCGGTGGACGAAGCGGCCGACGAGCTATGCCTTCGGGTGCGCGTGTGCATCGAGGGTGGGCTCGACGTCGACGAACTCGTGGGCGTGGTGACCGGCGAGAGTACGCCGCAGGTCTTTCCAAGGGACTACTTTTATGAGCGTCATCCGTTCGCAGAACTAGCGGCCGAGGCGTTGGCCGAGCCGCACCCGGGACAACTCCCCGTCGTCCTGCTCCACGACCACCTGCTCGCCCTCGTTTGGGTATGGATCCACGAGCCGCGCCGCAACGGCATCCTGTCGTGATGAGCAAGCTCGCAAAGCCCCACGCGTTCGTGCCCTTCATGCCGGAGGAGCCCTTGCTTCTGCCGTCCGGTCCAGTGCCGATGGTGATCTGCACCGTGTGCGGCTGGAAGCAGGCGGACCCCTCCCTCAAGCCCATCACCGCCAAGGTCAGGAAGAGGTGCATCCGACGGTGGCACTTCGACTGCACGGACTGTGACGACGTGGTGCGCGCAAAGGCCGAACGACTGCCGGGAATCCAGCCGCCAGGGGCCTTGCGTTGAAGGCTGTCAAGCAAACCGGCGGCAATGTGAACCGCCGCCTCGCACCGGGATCTACGGAAAGCCGTAGCGGGCGTGAGCTCTCGCTCACGCCCGCCAGGCACCGCGACTCAGCTCACGCGCTCGGCTGATCCTCGGTCCTCGGGTCGAAGGCCCGCAGTTGAATCGTGGTGTCGGCCATGCGAGCCGGCATGTAGTCGAATCGGAGGTTCCAGCTGCCATCTCGGTTTTGGAACGCGACTCCAATGGTGGTCCAGCGGCTCTTCTTCTCGTCGCCTTCTCCGTATTGCACCACGGCCACGAGCTTCATTCGGTTCTTGCTGTTCATGGGATGTTCTCCTGTGTGAGCCGCTTTCTGTCGGCTCGTTCGCCAACGGCGGGCGACCAGGCGCTCCTCGAAATGCGAGCCCCGCATTCCCGGAGGGGCATCCCCTTCAGGGGAAACCGGGAAAGCAGAGGGGGCGCACCCCGAAGGGGCCGCCCAAGGTCATCGAGGCGCGCCGAATGGGCGACCGCGCGGACGAGCCGACAGAAAGAGCGCTCTCGCGGGAGGAACGCCGGCATAGCGGCAAGAGTGAAGGCGCGCACCCGGGCCACGCGATACCCGGGAGATCGAAGAGGTCCGCGCTCTCGCGGCGGAGCGCAGATGGGCTCCGCGTGCTACGCACACCGCCCGCCGATGACGTGCCAAGGAAGGCGACAGAGCAGGTGCCGCTGTGGCGGCTTCGTGTACGTCTGCAAGACGTGCGGGAAGCGTGGGTGCGGAATCCCCGGCTGCGACCGCCGTGGACAGAAGGGCAGTGTGTGTTCTGGCTGCCAGGGGACTGTCTTCACGCTGACGAAGTGAGGCGAAGGCCGGCTGTCTTGAGGCGCCTTCCACTCGTCGATGCCGCCGTCCCGGCGCCGGCAGACCCGGCCCACCCCTCGGACGGCGCGCTGTCGGCCGACGAGATCGTCGTCGCCTATCACGAGCGGACGAAGCACCACCTCCACCGCTTTGCTGCCTCGACCGGCTACCTGGACTGGGCCACACAGCCCGATCCCTTCCGACGCTACGACGGAGCGTCGCTGGTTCGGCTCCCTCTACCCGACGCGGGAGGAGCCCCGCCGTACTGGCGGCTCTACGTCGCGGACGGCGTGGATCCCGTCCCCCTGTCGATCGACTCCATCTCGCTCTTCTTCCGCTACGCCCTCTCGCTGACCGCGTGGAAACGGCTGCACGAGACGACGTGGCCTCTTCGCGCCAATCCCTCGAGCGGGAACCTTCACCCGACGGAAGGATACGCGCTCCTGCCGCCGGTGGCCGCGATCGACGACCGCGCCGGCGTCTACCACTACGCACCGAAGGAGCATGGCCTTGAGCGCCGCGCGGATGTCGACCCCGTGGTCTGGGCGCACCTTGCGGCCGCGTTTCCGGAGGGCTCGTTTCTCGTGGGGCTCTCGTCCATTCATTGGCGGGAGGCCTGGAAGTATGGCGAGCGTGCGTTCCGGTACTGCCAGCACGATGTCGGTCACGCGCTGGGGACCTTGCGGTTCGCCGCCGCCACGCTTGGATGGAACACTCCACCTGCTCGACCGTGTGGGCGACGACGCCGTGTCCCAGCTTCTCGGACTTGACCGCGAGGCCGATTACGCTGGCGCGGAGCGAGAGGATCCGGATCTCGTCGCGCTTGTGGTCCCGAGGAGTTGGGCTAGCAATCGGGGCCTCGCCCTGTCCAAAGAGTTGGTGTCCAAGGTGGCCGCTTCCGAATGGTACGGGACGGCCAACGCGCTGAGTCCCGACCACGGCGTCGATTGGCCGGTGATCGACGACGTGGCTCGTGCCACCGCGAGTCCGAGGATGGCTGCCGACGAAGAGTTCTCCGGGTTCCCTTCGGAGGCAGAGCTCTTCGAGCCGCTCGTTCGGACCGGCACGTTCACCGCGGACAAGGTCATCCTGGGGCGCAGGAGCGCGGTGAGCATGGACGCATCGACGGCGCTACCCGTCGCGACGTTCTTCCGAATGCTCGCTCGTCTCGTGCCCACCCGAGACCGTCGATCGGTGCCGTGGGACGCGATACCCTGGCGCCCACGAATCCACCTGGGCCTCTTCGTCCATCGCGTGAACGGTCTGTCTCCAGGTCTCTACGCGCTCGCTCGTGACCCGGAGAAGGTCGAGGCTCTTCGTCAAGCGATGCGGCAGGAGTTCCTGTGGCGACGCCCTCCGTCATGCCCGCGCGGGCTCCCTCTGTACCTGCTCAAAGAGGGGGATTACCGGGCTCAGGCTGCGAGCGTCTCCTGCGACCAGGCCATCGCGGGGGACGGGGCGTTCAGCCTCGGGATGATCGCGGAGCACATGGGCAGCCTGGTGTCCTACGGCGCTGCGTTCTATCGAAATCTCTTCTGGGAGGCCGGTCTTGTCGGCCAGGTGCTGTACCTCGAGGCGGAAGAGGCGGGCATCCGTTCGACCGGGATCGGCTGCTACTTCGATGATCTCGTTCACGAGGTGTTCGGGATCTCTTCGCGCGACTGGCAGAGCCTCTACCACTTCACGGTGGGGGGCCCCGTGGAGGACAAACGGCTCACCACGTTGCCCGCGTACACGATGGGGCAAGAACGATGAGATCCCTCGACATCCCCGTCGGACGCAGCAGGCTGGTGGATTGCTCGGTGCCGCGGTACTGACACGAGAGAAGGCACGCATGTCGTCGCACCCCACCGATTTCAAGGGCTCCGTGGTCGATGCGCTGCGTGAGGCCATCGAAGGGCAGATCCCCAACTCACACGCCGAAGTGAGCGGCGGGGGCGGGCACTTCACCATCGAGGTGATGTCCCCTGCGTTCGCGGGCAAGAGCATGCTCGAGAGTCAGCGCATGGTGTACGGCGCGATCGCGCACCTGATGAAGGGCGACGCGCCTCCCGTCCACGCGGTCGACAGCCTGAAAACGCGGACGCCGGCTACGTCTTGAGGACAATCCCAATGCGTGATGTTCCCCTGCTGATCGAGTTCACCGCCGGGACGTGGGTCCACCGCGATCCGGAAGTCGTCCCGAAGCTCCCCATCGTTCAGAACGGGCCACCGGGCACATCCGTCATGTTCTCGGACGGGAGGCAGGTGCCTCTCCCGACCGACCAGATTGTGTTCGATGATGCAGCGGCGGGGCGTGCTCGCGTTGGCTTCGGTGGCATGAGCTTCGAGGGGATCGAGGATGGCTCCTTGGTCTTCTATCGAGTTCGTGACCTGCGGTCCGAGGAAGAGCTCTCGCCGCAGCGAGGGCGAAGGATGACCCTGGATCCGCGGATGGTATTTGCGATCTACGTCGACGGTCGCAAGGTGTGGGGGCTTGGCTGATGGTCCTCCATTTGGTGCGCGTTGTCTGCGCCACATGGTGCAGCGGGATCGTACAGGCAAGGTAGCCGTCTCGCCCTTACGGGAGACTTCAACCCACGCGAAAGGCAGCTCGCGCCGCCTTGCCGAAACCGAAGGAGCGGCCCCGTGAACAGCGGCGCTGCGAGAAGGATCACGTGAGCGAGTCGCTTCCCATCACCTCGCTCAAGCTGAACTTTGTTGCTGGGCGTGTGCGGATCGTGCCTGCGCGCGACCTCTCGGGCTCCCCCTTCGCCGGGCCGGGCGTCGATCTCGTGGGCGCCGAGGCAGCGGCGGCGATCGGCGTCGCGGCTCCCATCGTTGCCTGGCTCCAGCAGCGCGAGCCGATCCCCGTTCGGACGTTGTCGCTCGACGTCCCTCGCGGTCGGCTCTTGGTCACCATCGAAAAGCAGCCGCGCCCGCGCGTCGTGCGGATCGACCCGAGCATCGATGCGTCGGCAAGCGCCGAGATCCTCGAGCGTGCCGCGCCGCTTCTCCGCCATCTCGGAGGCGTCGCCCGGGACAAGCTGGCCGCGCGTCGGCTCCCTTGAACCGCTTCGACGCGGATCTCTGCGCCGCCGCCGCCGTTGAGACACGGCCCTCAGTGGTCGCGATCCGTCTTCTGGGTCGCGGCGTTGCCCTCGGCCTTGGCGCCCGATTCCGATGTCGCCGGAGGCACGTACGTCGCGTAGTCGCCGAGCGCGCGCTTGGCGGGGCAAACCTTCACGAAGGGGCAGCCAGCACCAGTGGACGGCCAGGGCGATTGGGCAGAGCGTCATCTTCTCTCACCTCGCGCCGAGCATACCGCGCCCGGGCCGCTCGGCGCTCACCTCGCCGTCCATGCGCTCGCGTCGGTCCGAACCCCTCTGCGTCGACCGTCCCCCACCCCTCGCGGGCCGCTGCCGGCGAGCCCCAACGGCCCGCCGGCAGGCGGGAACTGTCAAACCAGGGCGCCGGCGGCGCGCTCGAGATCCAGACGCAGCTCGGCATCTTCCGTGTGACGCGCGACCCAGGAGATGGCGTTGGAGGCGCGCCACGCTGTGTTGCCCTCGGGCAGGTTGATGACGTCCGGTGACTCGAAGGCGTCGATGACCAACTTTTGCACCTGCTTGGGCAGCGCGCGCGTGGCGGTCGAGAGCTGGGTCTTGCTCATCGCGCGATCGTGTGCGGCGCGGATGTGCTCGATCATCCGGTCACGGCCCGAAGGCCCGAGCGCCCCGCGGACGACGTCGCGAAGTGCCGATACGCTCGCGGCGGTATCGAGTCGGTGGGTACGGTCGGAGAATTCGATCTCGTCGCCGAGCCGTGCGCCGAGATGCACCTGCTTGAGGAGATTCTCGCGCGTCATGCCGTTGAGGCATACGACGCGAAGTGCGAACGTTTGGAAGGAGTGCGTCCCGTTGCCGAAATCGCTCGTGGACCACTGGCCACCGTAGACGAGAAACTCTCCCGGGATGGGCTCGAGGATGCGCGGCAGGATCACCTTGATCGCCACGCGTGTCTCGGTCGCTACGCCGTCGATCGGGACCGCTCCCGCGCTGCGCGCTTCGCTCGCGAGGGCATCGACGAGGGGACGTGAATCGAGTCTGCGGTACTTGTCGCTGACCCATCCGCGCAACTGGCCCCGGACACTGCGTACGAGCACCCGCACGTCGCCCGCGTTGCCGTGGTGCTGCGCGAGGATCTCGGAAGCGAGTTGATGTTGCCACGCGGCCGATTGCGGCGCGGCGAGCTCGCGCAGGTACGGAAGTGGGACGCCGGCGCGTACGGCGATCTGTCCGAGCGCGAAGTCGGTCGGCTGGTACCAATCGTCGGCGATGCGGACGCGAATGCCGGTGGGGGCGACATTGAATCCGGCGGCGCGCGCGCGCACGATCTGGTCACGAGGCTGGTCGCGCTCGATCGTGGTGATGACGTCGGCGGCACGCTTGGCGCCCTCGTCGATCGCGCGTTGCAGGATGGCGCGGTAGCGTGCGGCGTCGGGGCTGTCGTCGGAAAGCTTCGTGACGGTCGGCGTCACTGGCAGGGGCGTGTTGGTCACGAGGTCGTCTGGTTTCGTTTCGTCGAACATGGGGCGTTCTCCTTGTGCGAGCCGCTTTCGTCTCGGCTCGTTCGCCCCGAAGCGGGCCCCCGGAGCTCCTCGAGATGCCCGGCTGCATTTCCGGAGGGCGTCCCCTCCGGGGAAACCGGAAAAGCAGAAGCCGGGCACCCCGAAGAGAAGGGATGAGGTGGCCCCCGCGAAACCTGGATCGAAGGAGCTTCAAGTTCGCCCGAAGAAGGGGACGGGGAAGAAAGGAGTGATCGCTACGCCTGAGACACGATGCGCTCCGGACACCCCCACGCGTTCCGATGGCGCAAACGGGACGGAGTCGATGGAGACAGCGGTGGCTCGCGCGCACCCTGGATTTAAGGAGCCTCAGGCTCGCCCGAAGAAAGGGGCGAGGAAGAGAGGAGCGGCCGCTGCTCCGCCCGAAGCACTATGCGCTCCGGACACCCCCACGCGCTCTGGTGGCGCAAACGAGACGGGGCCCAAGGAGATAGCGGCCATGCGAAGTGTAGGACTGGACCTGGGTACGAGGAAGATCGCGCTGTGCGAGGTCGAGGGAGGCAAGGTGATTCGGCGCGCCACGGTCGACAGCGTGAAGGAGCTCGAGCCACTGCTGGGACCGGGCAGCGGCCTGGCGCGCGTCGCCTTCGAGGCGAGCCGGTCCGCATGGGCGGTTCACGCGGAGCTTTGCGGGTGGGGACATGACGTGAAGATGATCGACACGACGCGCGTGAAGCGGATCGGCATCGGGCAGCACGGCAAGAAGAACGACGCGATCGACGCGGAGTGCATCGCGATGGCGGTGGAGAAGGGACAGATCCCCGAAGCGCACGTGCTGTCGGTAGGGCGGCAGCGCCTGCGACACCTGATGATGACCCGGCGTGCGCTGGTGGAAACGCGCACGACAATGGTGACGACGATACGCGGAATCGCCACGAGCGAAGGCGTTCCGCTTGCGCGTTGTGAGCCTGAGAACTTTGTAGCGATGCTCAAGCGCCAGGAACTTCCCACGACGCTGACCGCGATCGTGATGCCGCTGGCAGACGTGGTCGCTACCGTCGAGAAGCAGCTCTGCGAGCTCGACGCTCGCGTCTACGAAGCGTGTGCTGGCGAGAAAGCTGCGCAGTGCATGATGACCGTGCCGGGCGTCGGGCCCGTCGTCGCGGGGATGTTCCTGTCGGTGATCGACGACGCGAAGCGGTTTCGCAGCGCGCGTCAGGTCACCAGCTACCTTGGACTGGTGCCGCGCGAGAACAGCTCGGGCACGACCGGGCAACGACTCGGATCCATCACCAAGCAGGGCAACCGGTACCTGCGCGCGCTGCTCATCCAAGCGGCGTGGCACATGGTTCGTCAGAAGAATACCGACAACCCGCTGGCGTTCTGGGGTCTGAGCATCGCGACGCGGCGTAGCCGGAAAATCGCCGTTGTAGCCGTAGCTCGGCGCCTGGCCGCCATACTCTGGGCGCTGTGGCGCCGGGGCGTCGCCTACGATCCAGCGCATGTCGCGCAGCTCTCCGCTGCGGGCTTGGATCTGAGCGCCGAGGTCCAGGCCAGCCAGGCGGAAGCGTTTCGCCGACTGGAAGCCAAAGTCAAACTGGGCACCTCCGTGCTCCAGAGACGTACCAAAAACGCCGACGCGATCCGGAGCACGACCATGTCCACCGCGTAGGCCCAACCGCGCAGATCGCTGCGGCGATCGCCGGAACAAAGACGTCGTTCGAGCGTCTCCGAACGCGAGAAAAAGAGAGCGACAAAGATCGGCCAAGGATAAGCGCGCTCCCGGCCCCTGGCATCCTGCCTCTCCGGGTCACGACCGGCTGGCCAGGATCGAATCGCCGAAGAAAATGCGCATCCGCGGCCACCTTGAATGCCTTCCTGCCCGCAGACCGAAGTACCCGATTCGGGCGGTCTGATGAGAGCGAAGACTGGACGGAAGTCGGCTCGCAGCGTCTCGCCTCAAGAACGCACACTTCACGTTACACGGTCGTGGCCCAGGAGCTCTCACCCCTGTGTCGAGGGAAATCCTCGCGCAAAAACGGTGGAAGGAGACAACGTCGTGAATGCACTCGCCTCCGGAAAGTCGCCCGCTGCAAAAAAAACCTCTCGCACGCACTTGACGTCGGGTCCACCTCAGACTGGGCCGGGAGGTCTCGAGGCGCGACCCAGGGGGGCCCGCGCGAACGAGCCGAGACGAAGGCGTTCGAATGGGGAGAAGGCCCGAACGATACGAAGCGGGAGAACGAGGGTGTGATAGATTCCTCGGAATGAACGGGCACGGCCTTAACGGGACCCGCGGCGGCACCAAGCGCAAGCGCGCCACGGCCGCAAAGCGCCCGAAGAAGGGGCCCACCCCAGCTCAGAGGACCGCCATGCGATGGATCGTCGCAGAGAGCGGCGTCACGCCGTCGAAGGAAGGGATGGACGCGATCCTGCAGGAGCTCCGCCGCGAGTGAACCTGCGCGGGGTCACGGTCGACACAGGTTTCCTCGTGGCGCTCGAGCGGTCGAAACGGCGTGCAATCGAGCTCACGGCGTTGGCCGGGAGGCGGGGCATTCGGCTCACACTTCCCGTGGCCGTGCTCGCCGAGTGGTGGCGCGATGGCAAACGCCAGGGCCACTACCTGAAGGCGTTCGCGATCGAGCACATGACCGACCGCCTCGCCAAGAGCGCTGGACAGGCGATGGCGGCCGTTCCCGGGTCGACCGTCGTCGACGCGATCGTGATGGCTTCCGCCGCGCAGCGCGAAGACGTGGTCTACACGTCTGACTTCGACGATCTCTCGCGGCTGCGGGATCAACACTTCCGCGGCGTGCGCGTGATGGGTGTCTGACGCGGTTCGCCCGTGGTGACGTGGAAGAGGAAGTTCGGGATGGCGAACTGCAGAACAAACTGACCTCGGACGAACGTCATCGACCCGCCGCAGTGGTTTAGTTCGATCGTCCGCTCGAGCCCGGTGTCGAGGTCTTCCGGTTGCCGCCCCCCAAAGGAGTCAGCGTGCGGACACGCGCGAGACGACGCCAAGCACCGCCGTGGTCAAGATCCTCGGGGAAACTCCCCGTGGAACCGAACACGATCTTGCGCAGACAGGTGCCCCCCTTGAACGCGAGCAGATCGAGGGTCTTTGCTTCGCCGAGCGCATGAAGAGCGTAGGTGAGGACGACCTCGCGCTCGGCCACGAGCTGGTCCTTGACCCCGCTCTAGTGGGCGTAACGATCGACGACCTTCCTCTCGATCACTGCGGCCTCTTGGGGAAGGGCTGCGTGCGGCGCTCGGGCTCGAGCAAGCGCTCCGGCGGGACGTTCTCAAGGATGCCCCAGGGATGAACGAGCCGGCCGCCCGTGCCCCATTCGCCGCGGGGCTCCAGGTGGACCTTGCTTGCGGGCGAGACGAGCGCGCGCAGGGTTGACTGCGCGTGCGTTCAGGTTCAAATCGTCGGGGTGCCCGACAACACGCGGCCCCCGAGGCACCTCGTCGACCCCGATTCGCGACCGCCGCTTGGCGTGCGGGCATTGATGTCGGCCGTCGAGGATTTCGTGCGCGGGCGCAAACTCGTGGGCGCGCGGATCGCGTACAAGCGCAACGCGCGGGGTGAGCACGTGGTCGCGATCATTTTCCCGGCGCAGCCGCCGTAGCGAGCCCGGCCCCCCCGTGCAGTCTGGGCGACGTCGCTCCGTCCCCACTCAAAAGTTCCGACAGGTCGAACTGACCACTGAACCGTGCGACGCCCTGCGTCACGGACAGACGGGTGTCGCCGCCATACACTGGTGCCCCCATGGCTCGATCGAACCACCGCACCCCGTCAGGCCGGCAGACCGTCCGCGAGGACGACGTCGCAGGGCCCACGAGCGAGGTTCGTCCGCACCTGCCCTTGTGTGCCGTCCCGTGGCTTGCCATCACCGCGGAGGGGCTGCCGCTCCTGCCGCTCGATGCGCGGGCGGCCTACCTGCTCTCGCTCGTGGACGGCCACTGCACCGTCGAGATGATCCTCGACATCTGCGGACCGGAATTGGAGCGAGACGGGGCGTTGGGCATCCTTGCGCACCTGCTCGAACTTGGAGCCATCGAGCTGCGCGATCCTTGACGACGGCGCGACGGCTTCATCCACGAAGCCGCGTCCCCGCTCGCTCACGCGGAGCCGGAAGCATCCCCCGACGGGCGCGACGTCCACGTTCGGTGGCGTCGCGCATCCCCACTACGGGCCCCGTCGCTCATCGCTCCGGTCTACGGCGTCTGAGAACACCTCGCCAGCGGAGCGCTCGCTGCGGAACACGGCGCGGGAGCGCGGGGACGGTTCGAGGCGGGTCGGAAGCGACAGCCGGACGAGCCGCCGCGCCACGCTGGCGAGCTGCTGCACGAACGGGCCCGTCGTGTACTCGACCCCGTATTTGCGGCAGACGGCCCGGACTTCGGGGGCGACGTCCGCGTAGCGGCAGGCGGGGAGATCCGGGAAGAGGTGATGCTCGATCTGGTGGCTGAGGTTTCCCGAGAGGATGTGAAGCCAGCCGGCGCCCTCAATGTTGGCCGAGCCTCGGACTTGCCGCAGGTACCATTCCGCACGCGTTTCCCGTCCGACTTCGTCGACGGAGTACATGTGCACTCCCTCGGGAAAGTGGCCACAGAAGATGATGAGAAAGGCCCACACGTTGCGCAAGACGTTGGCACTTGCGTTGCCGGCGAAGACGAAGGGAGCCAGTGGCCCTGCGAGCGCCGGAAACAGGACATAGTCCTTGAGCATCTGCCGCGCCGCTTTTCGCGCGATGGGCTTTGCATCCGACAGCGCCCGGCGCGGCGATTTGTCTCCGGAGAGGACCTTCTCAAGTTCGAGGTCGTGCAGAGCCACGCCCCATTCGAAAACGAGCATCAGCCCAAGAGCGGAGAGCGGCTGAAGCAGGTGCCCCGGGTTCCAGGGTTGCTCCTCCGCGACGCGCAAGAACCCATAGCCTGCATCTCGATCCTTGCCGACGATGTTCGTGAAGGTGTGATGCATGTAGTTGTGCGAGTGCCGCCACTGGTCGCCAGGGCAAACGATGTCCCACTCGTACCGTTCACCATGGAGACCGGGGTCGTTCAGCCAGTCGTACTGGCCGTGCATCACGTTGTGACCGATCTCCATGTTCTCGAGGATCTTCGACAGCGCGAGCAGCCCAACGCCCGCAGCCCAGGCGGGCGGGAAGAGACCCGCGAAAAGCAGCGCGCGGCCGCCCAGCTCGGCGAAGCGCTGCGCCGACACCACTCGGCGGATGTAGCGCGCGTCGGAGTCGCTGAGGCGGGAGAGAATGCGCTCGCGTATCGCGTCGATCTCCTGACCGAATGCTTCGACCTGTTTGGCCGAGATCCGCTCAGGCTTGTTCGATGTCTCCAAGGTCAAGCCCTTTGCTCACAGATCGAGCGTCACGTCCGAGAGCGGAGAGTTGATGCATAGCTGGATGAGTTCGTTGTCTTGACTGCTGACTTCGCCGGTGCGTTGGTTACGCACCGTTCCCGAGATCTTGCGGCAGGTGCACGTGCGGCAGATTCCCATGCGGCAGCCGCTGCTCGGGCGTAGCCCCGCCGCCTCGGCTTGATCGAGCAACGAGACCCCACCTCGGCCGGCTGTCTCGAGTCGACTCTTCGCGAACACGAGGCGGCCGGCCGCACCGGCGGAGCCGTGCGCGATTGAGGTCGCCACGGGCGCGAAGTGTTCGACCCTCAGGCGATCGGTCGCGCCGCCCTTCTGCCAGATCGACGTAGCGGCTGCGATCAACCCGGATGGGCCGCAGACGAAGGCGTCGCAGTCGGCCCACTCCGGCGCGAACGCGTCGAGCTGTGCGGGCGAAAGGCGAAGTCCCCGATTCTTATTCTCGACGGAGTTGCCCGTGCGAACGACCGCAAGACGCAGTGCTGGGTACTGGTGCGCAAGCAAGACGAGCTCGTGGCCACAAATGACTTCGCGTCGTGCGTAGTGCAGACACGCGACGGACCCCTCGTAGGCAATGGCCTCGAGATGCCGAATCATCGACAGGACGGGCGTGATGCCGCTGCCCCCGCTGATGAAAAGTAGTTTGGGCGGAAGCGGATCGGGCAGGACGAATTGGCCCATCGCTTGGCTCAGTTCAACGACATCCCCCACGCGCGCGCCCGCCCCGACCCAACCGGACACCCGACCGCCCGCGACGGCCTTGATCGTGAAACGCAGATGCCCGCGGTCCTCCGGAGCCGAAGAGAGGGAGAAGCAGCGCGTGTGGCGCACGCCAGCGATCGTCGCGCATAGCTTGACGAACTGTCCGGCACGAAAGCCGCGCCAGTTCTCGTTGGGTCGGAGATACAGCGACGTCGCATCCGACGTCTCGCGTTTCAGGCTCACGATACGAGCGCGGACGTCCTGGACGGACCACGCTGGATCCACGAGCCCGAGGTAGTCGTCGATGATGCGGGGGCTCGCGAGGGAGCTCACGAGGCTCGTACGCATGAGCACGTTAATCGGACGACGCGCGCGCGAGAGAGCCGACAGATCCCAGCGATGCGTTCGGAGCCGACCCGGTCTCGAAACATTCGCGCCGATAGCGACGCCTTGCATGACGGCGCCCGCATCCACGATGTGTGCCGCCGTGAGCGCATGGGGTCGTGCAACTCGCGCTTGGGCGCGGTGCGGAGAGCCGAGCGCGATCAGCGTGGAGTTTTTGCGGGGATGGACTCACTGCGCGAGAACAAAGAGGGAACGCAGAGCCTTTGGAGTTTCCGCAACGTTTCGTGGTGCATGGATCGGACAAGCCGCGCCCGAGGCAAGCCCGCACGCGGTGGGGCATCTTGGTCGCAGTCCGGCGTTCCTTTCCAGGGGGCGCCGGGCGAAGAAGGCGGCGCTCGCGAGCGTGAGGATCGGCGGACGCAAGCAGCTCACCGGGTAGCAACCGAGCCCGAGCCCTTCACGATGGCGAGAAGTGCCTTGCGCTTCATCGTCGTCACCGCGACATGAAGTGCGAGGACGCGCTTCATGACCAACTCCGCCTCTCGATCGGTCGGCGGCGACGCGCTCCACTGCTCGGTCTCTCTCATGCAATCAAGAACCCACGCGCGGAGCAGCTTGGTGCGGTCCGACGGCGGCACGCCCTCCAGATGACGAAGGACCGTATCGATTGCGTCTCGAACGACCACGAAACGCGAGGGGAGCATGATGTCGTCCTTTCAGCACCGAAACGAAGGACCGGCGAAGAGCGGTTGGAATCCCATCTTGCGGAAATGGACCACCCTGGCCAGCGCGGCGCCCCCACCATGACATGCGGAGAGCCACGAATCATCCCCTGTTCGTTGGCGCAGAGCGACCGGTCGTCTGCAAGGCTGCTCGAACACCGCGCATCCGGACCATTGACCCACACAGCGTCCACGACGACTTCCCGAAGCAGCCCGGACCGATCACGTACCCCACACCAACCTATCGCTCGTGCTTGTCCTGTCCGTTCGCCGGCCGCTTCCCGTGGTCGTGTTCGCCAGCGCACTCATCGCGCGCCGGATGCGTGTTCAACCGTCCCGCTCGCTGCGTTTCGGAGCTGTGTCTTGCCCTTGTCGATGTCCCAGCGCATGTTCACGCCCAGTGCTCGACGACTTCCTCATCTCCCACCGCTCCAACATCATTGCCAATACGCAGGCGCGGGTCGCGTCTCGGACCAGTCCGAAACCAACGGGCGTGGAGCTGAACCACGGGATCCCCATGTTTTTGGACCAGCTCGGCGTGGCGCTGCGACTCGCGAGGTCGAGCGATCTGGTCGATCATGCGCAGATCGACAACAGCGCAAGCCAACATGGCCATGACCTCCATCGGCTGGGTCTCACCGTCGGGCAAGTCGTTCACGACTACGGAGATGTCTGTCAGGCGATCACCGAGCTGGCGGTCCAGTTGGGAGCGCCGATTACGGGGGAGGAGTTCCGGACGCTCAATCTCTGTCTCGACGACGCCATCGCGGGAGCGGTCACGGCGTACGCTCATCAGCGCGAGCGCTCGATCGAGGATCAGGGAACCGAGCGCCTTGGCGTTCTCGCCCACGAGCTGCGCAATCTCCTCAATTCGGCGACCATTTCGTTTGAGGCCATCCGGAGCGGCCGCGTGGCCTTGGCAGGCAGCACCAGCATGGTCTGCGTCCGCAGCCTCGCCGGCCTGGCCAACCTCATCGATCGATCGCTCGCAGAGGTAAGGCTCGACGTCGGGATCGACCATCGTGAGCGCATTTCGGTCGCCGACTTCATCGAAGAGATCGAGATTGGCGCATCGATCCAGGCCAACGCCCGCGGTCGGCACTTTGTAGCCAGGTCCGTCGACCGCACGGTGACCATCGAAGGCGATCGGCAAATCCTCATCGCGGCCGTCTCGAACCTGCTGCAGAACGCGTTCAAGTTCAGTCGAGCGGAAGGCAACATCTCCTTGAGCACACGCACCACCGCGGACCGCGTCCTCTTCGAGATCGAGGACGAGTGCGGAGGCCTCCCGCCGGGGAAGATCGACGATCTGTTCATCCCATACAAGCAGAGTGGCTCCGATCGAAGCGGCGTTGGACTCGGGCTCTCCATCTGCCTCAAGGCCGCAAAGGCGAACGGTGGCGAGATCCATGTCCGGGACCTCCCGGGCAAGGGATGCGTCTTTACCCTGGACCTGCCACGAAGGCCTCCACCCCCCTTGTCGATCGTCGGTGGAGAGAAGCGCAGTGCGGGTGACGCCGACAAGCTGGCGATCGCCTCGGCGAAGCGATCATGAAGAGCGTCGAAGTGAATGTCTCGCGCACGACCCTCACCTCGTGTCTTGAAGCCACCCGATGAAGCGTGCCGCCCAGTGGCGAATCTTTTCGGCGTGCGCCAGGAGGTCCTGTCGAAATTCGACCTCGATGTACGGCAGTGCGTTCGGATAGGCGTGTCTTGCGATCGTGTAGTCCGTCCCGTTCATGCGATACGGCTCGTTGTCGCCGACCATCAGCGAGGGTTCGCGGTTCAGGCGCCTCAACATGGCGAGGCTGAGACTCACCTCGCCGGCGTCGTGAAGGATCCCGATGTGCCAGGGGCGCCTTTGGTTCGCCAGTACCGGCGTGAAGGAGTGGAGCGCGACAAGGACGGGCGAGGTGCCACGCGCTCGTCGCGCCGCGATCTCGTCGGCAATTCGTTGGTGGTACGGCCGGTGTATCGCCTTCCTTCGCAGATCGCGCTCAGCCTCGCTCAGGACGGCATTGCCAGCGACGGACGTCTGGTCGGAAACCTTGGACATCGCGGCCTCGGACAGCGGATCGCGGTTGCAGTCGATGACCAGGCGCGAGAAAGGCTGCCAGATGAACGTCGCGTCAAGCGCGGTCGCCAGCTCCGTGCCCAAAGCGAGGACCCCGAGGTCCCAAGCGATGTGTCGGACGCGGTCTCTCCTCGACAGTCCCAAGTCTCCGAGCGAGGCCGGGATCGCATTTCCCGCGTGATCGCCGAGCAAGAGAATGTTGCTCCGCCCCCCTTCATGGAGGGCGCGCACCGGCGGAGGATCCGCGCTGCCAAGGAGTGACCGAAGTTGCTCAGGCGGCACGACGTGCTCGTATTTCTCCCGGCGATGGGCAACGAACCGGAGGGTGGGTCTTGGACCGCAAGCGCGGCCGAACGAGAAGGTGCTTTGCGGATCCGCCGAGTCCGCCCACCTCAGAAATTCGGTCGCGCTCGCAGTCGGAAATGTCACTCAAACTGTTGCCTCGCGCATCATGCTGCCTAACGCGACGGCATTGACCTGAATGACCTCGTAGCCCGCTGCGTTCGAGCGCCTCGGCGAGGAAGGTCCGGATGCCTTCCTCGTCGTCCACCACCAGGATTCTCCCCACGCGATTGTCCGGATTCATGCGGGCTTCCCTGGCTTCGAAGCGAACGGAAAAACGAGGCGGAACACAGCACCGCCCTGGCGGTGTGTCTGGCCCATGAGAGCACCACTGTGCTGCTCGGCGATCCGCCGGGCGATCGACAAGCCAAGCCCGGTCCCACGCGTTTTCGTCGTCACGAACGGCTCGAAGATCTTTGCTTCGGCCCCGGGCGCGAGACCGGGCCCGTGATCGCGCACCTCGATCACGATCTCCCCCCACCCCTCGCGATACGGACCTCGACGGGCTCCGCCCCCTCGGGCGTTGCTTGGACGGCGTTCTGGACCAAGTTGCGCAGCGCAAGCGACGCTCGTGTCGCATCGACCTGCAACGTCGTGGGTGCGCCAGAGAGATCGACGCGCACATGCTCCTTCGGCAGCGGCGCGAGGGCGCGATCCACGAGGTCGGCCGGCGTGACGGCGTGCACGTCGATGGGGGTTTCTTGGACGAAGTCGAGGAGCACGTTCGTGAGGCCCTCGAGCCGCTCGGCACCCTCGACGACGCGCGCGGCCTTCGTCCTCGAAGGCTCGGCCAAATCCTCCACGAGCAGCTGCGCATGTCCCTTGAGCGCCGCAAGGGGGTTGCGGAGTTCGTGCGCGATGACGGCGGATGCCCGTCCGAGCTCGACGAGCCGGCCCTCCCGTTCCGCCAGCCGCTGGACCGCGGAGAGGCGCTCCGTCGTGCGCGACAACGCGAGCGCGAACATCACGAGGACGAGGGCCGCAACGGCGGCGACAACCGAGGTTGCCCTCAGCTCCTTCTGGAGTTGTTGGATGAGTGGAGGCTCGAACTCAACCACGAGGTAGGGTCGCGGATACGGCGCGAGCATGGCCGGCCCGGGAAGCGCGGAAGCCGGACCGATCGCAGCGCGCGTCTCCAACCGCGGTGGGATCAGCGCGAGAAGCCGCACACGACGACCCTGTCGCACGACCTCACCGGGCAGATATCGGGCCTCCTCAATCGCCGATGCACCCGCCTCGGCGATCACGTGGTGGTCTTTCCGGTCGAGAAGCGCCGCGTAACGCAGCCCCTGCGCACCGTGCTTTGCAATCACTGCCGCGAGCGTCCCCGGGGTGAGCTCCGCCGTCTCCCAGAGATCGACGACCACGCCCGCGATGAGGGTGTCTCCGTCGCCACGGATCACGATGTCGGCCGCGTTGGCGAGCGCCCGCTGTGCGAGCAGGACCGTGGCGGCAAGAGCGAGCGCCGCGAGGATCGCCATTGCCACCGCGCCCTTTCCAACCCACCACGACCAGCGCCGCTGCCGTCGCTCGCGCATCTCCTCGAACCGCTGGGCGGAGGAGACTGCGAACCCCCGCTGCGACGGAGCCGATGGAAAGTCGCCCCTCCGGGCGACTCCGGCGCTCGCGAGGACGATGGACGGGCGAGTTGCAAGGGAGCGGTCCGTCTTCACGTTCTCCACGTGGTGGTGCAAGCGACCTGCCATCTCGCCGCTCCGCCAGGGAAGGGCCTCGACTGCGGCGAGTGCGGAATCCGCAGCTCACTCCTGCGGAATCCGCACGCACCCGTCGATGCGTCCCTCCCCGTGCGCACACTCAAATATGACCGCGTTAGCGTAGCTGAACGTACCGAAAGGGTTCGCTGGACCATGGGACCGCGCCGCCCCTTGCTCGCACGCGCCCGCTACGACCACATGCTCGCCGCGACCCCACCCAGCATCATTGCGAGCGTGCGAACCATCGCGGATTCCAGGGGCGTTCATCCGCTTCCCAGCATCACGTCGACCCTGCGGTCGCGAGTCCAGCTGGCCTCGTCGTGGCCGCGTGGCGTCCATCGAACCACGCGACGTCGTCTCGAGATGCGAGTGCGCGACGCCGTGGCGGTCCAGGTATCCCTCGACGGAGTCGGCGCGGCGCTGCCCGAGGACCAGGTTGTATTCGCTCGAGCCGCGCGGATCGGCGTGTCCCACCAGCCGCATGCCGCGCCCCTTGAGCGGCCCGACGGTGAAGCACCGGGCGATCGCGTCGAGCGGGCTGATGTCCTTGTTCTCCAGCGCCGCCGAATCGAACGTGAAGTAGGCGTCCTCGTCCGAGATTCCGCACGCGGCGCGAATGTCCGCGGAGACGGCGATCGTCCCGCTCGTCGGGACTGGATTGGGCACATTCGATTTCGCATCCGCGGTCGTCGCCATCGGCGCCTGAGGCGCTATCGCGGGCCTCGATGAGGCGCACGCCGTCGCGACGAGCAAGGGAGCGAGCAAGGGGACGGTGGACAATCCGCGTCGTGAGAATGGGTTCGCTGTCATGGTCCGGGACCTCCGCAAGTCTTCAGGACGACACAGCAAGAAGAAGACCAGACGGCGCCGCATCGACGTAAGAGCGAATCGTGGATGGCGCGCCATCGAGCCCCGGTCGCTACATGCGTCATGTCGCAAGATGCGACGCTGCGGACGGTCGGCCTTACGCCTTGCCGCTCTGGGACCATCGTTCGAGCTTGCGGTACAGCGTCGCCCGATCGAGGCCCAGGATCTGCGCGGCCTGACGCTTGTTCCCGTCGACTGCCTGCATCACGCGTTCGATGTAGCGTCGCTCGACCTCGGCCAGCGGCACAAGCTCCGAAGGATCGCTCGCCGCCACGAGCACGTGGGAGGCTCGGTACTCGCGCACGTGGGCGGGAAGATCGTCGACCACGAGCTCGTCGAATCGCGCGAGCGCCACCGCCCGCTCGATGCAGTTGCGCAGCTCGCGGATGTTGCCGGGCCACGCGTATGCGAGCAGGCGCTCGGCCACGGCGGACGAGATGCGCTGGACCGGCTTGCCGTGCTGGCGCGCGAACTGCTCGAGGAACGTCTGCGCGAGCAAGCAGGACGTCCGTGCCCCGGGCGCGGAGCGGCGGCATCGTCGAGCTCCACGACGTGGATGCGGTAGTAGAGATCCTCGCGGAACGTCCCTGCCTCGATGCTGGCGACGAGGTCCCGATGGGTGGCCGCGACCAGCCGCACGTCGAACGGCACCTCCTCGCTGGCCGCCGACGGGGCGCACCGCGCGGACCTCGAGGGCGCGAAGCAGCTTCGCCTGCATCTCGAGCGGCATCTCGCCGAGCTCGTCGAGGAAGAGCGTGCCCTGGTGCGCCTGGACGAAGAGCCCCTTGCGGTCGGCGCGGGCGTCGGTGAAAGCGCCGCGGACGTGACCGAACAGCTCGCTCTCGAGCAGGTTGGCGGGCACGGCGGCGCAGTTGACGGTGACCATCGGCCTGTCGTGGCGGCGGCTGCGGCGATGCAGGGCGCTCGCGGCGAGCTCCTTGCCGGTTCCTGTCTCGCCCGATAATGAGGACCGTGGCGTCGGTCTCGGCGACGCGGTCGATGAGCGCGTAGACCTCCTTCATCGGCGCGGCTGGCCCCGACGAGCTCCTCGAAGCTCTTCGACTCCTCCACCGCGCGCCGCAGGCGCTTGACCTCCTCGCGCAGGTGCCGGTGCTGCGCCGCGCGCTCGACGGCGATGGCGAGCTGTTCCATGTCGAAAGGCTTCGTCAGGAAATCGAACGCCCCGGCCCGCAGCGTGGCGATCGCGGTCTCCAGGCTTCCGAACGCCGTGACGACGATCACGGGCACGTCCGGGCGGTTCTTGACCACGCGCTCGCACAGCTCGACCCCGCTGCCTCCGCGCATGTTCAGGTCGGTGACGACGACGTCGAAGTCGTCCTCTCCGGAGCATCGAGGACGCCTCGTCCGCGCTCGACGCGACCGCGACCTCTAGCCCGTGCTCCGCGAGCTCGCTCGGCCATCGCGTCGGCCATCGCGCGCTCGTCGTCGACGACGAGGACGCGCGTCACGCCGGACCTCCATCGGGAAGCCACACGGTGAAGACGCTCCCCTCGCCTGGACGACTGACCACGTCGATCCAGCCCCCGTGGTCCTTCACGATTCCGTACGCGACCGACAGACCCAGGCCTGTTCCTTCGCCGACGTCCTTGGTCGTGAAGAACGGCTCGAAGATGTGAGGCTGCGCGTCCGGTCGGAATTCCGGTCCCCTCGTCGCGCACTTCGATGCGCGAGCACTGCTGCTCCCCCCGCCCGTCCTCCGCAGGCGGAAGGGCCGGGGCGCGCCCAAGGGCGATGGATGACCGCCCCCCAGGCGGGCTCGCGTGCACGGCGTTCATCACGAGGTTCATGACGACCTGGGTCATCTGCTCGAGGTCGACACGCGGCCAGACACGGGTTCGGCAGCTCCGGTCACGTCGAGCGAGACGCCGCCTTTGCGCGCGATCGGGTCGAGCAGCGTCGTCGCGCCGAGTGACCAGGACGCGCAGGTCGACATCCGAGGGCTGCAGTTCTCGCTTGCGGGCGAAGTCGAGCAGTTGCCGGATGAGCTTCGTCATCCGGTCGACCTGCTCGACGATGATGCGTGCCTTGTCAATGCACCTCGGAGGGCCCGAGCGCTCCCGTGGTCATCTGCTTCGCGCGCGCCAGCACGACATTGAGCGGCGTCCCGAGCTCGTGCGCCAGCCCCGCCGCGAGCCGTCCCACGGTCGCAAGACGATCCGCGTGGCGCAGCTGGGCGAGCGCACGTTCTTGGCGTCGGCCTGCGCGCGTTCGTTCTCGCGCGAGTCACGAAGGCGGTCGCACATGCGGTTCATCTCGCGCGCGAGCACCGCCACCTCGTCCCGGCGGCGCGTCGATATCCGGTAAGTCAGGTCTCCCTCGCCAACGCGGCGCGCCTGGGACACGAGCTCCGCGAGCGGACGCCCGACGAGCACCAGGCCGAGGAGAGACGTCACGAATCCCGAGGCGACCGCGACCAGCACCGCCGTCAGCGGCCGCGCTGCGCACGACCGCACGCCGAACAGCGCCGTGATTGGCGAGCGACCGCGACACCTCGAGCGCGACGGGTGACGGAGCGGGGACGAGCACCGGCACGTACGTGAAGATAGAGCCTCGACCATCGTAGTCGCAATCGACGACGACGACGTCCTCGCCGTCGCGAAGTGCGGCGAGCCTGGAGCTGGGCACTCGTGGCCGCATCTCCGCGGGGGCGTCCGCGCCGAGCGTAACCCATCGAACGTCCACGTTTCGAAGGCGCTGCTTTGCCTCCTGGATGAGCTCGAGCGCGCGGCCCTCGCCATCGTGCAGCCACACGTCGCGGATGGCCGGCCGAAGAGCGTGCGCTGTCGACGCCTCGTACTCGACGATGTCCGTCTCCGTACGGGCGAGCTCGTCGCGCGCTGCGACGATCGCGTACACTGTGACCGCGACGACGACGCAAGCCGAGCAAGGCGAGCGTGAACTTGCGCGCGATGGTCATGGTCTCTGGGCTCTTTGCCGGCGGGCACGTGTTCTGCAATAACACGCGCGCGGCCTCGGCGTACGGCTCGTCGCGTACGGAGGCTATGGCGCATGCCGCGCCGGAGAGTGGCTCACCCTCGCCGCAAGGAGCTTGGGGAAGGCCGCGTGCGGTCGCCGCGGCTGCAGGGTCCTTGGGCGTTGCTTCACGCGCCATGTCGCAGGATGCGACGCCCTCCCATCTCTCGAATGTCATCGCCGCATCTCGTCCTGGGAACCTTCTCGGCGAGCTGCCGAAGACACGTGGCCTCGGTGACGGTCGCGGGGGCACGGAAGCTGCACCGAATCGACGAACATGGATCGCAACGCAAAACCAGAACCGTCGGTCGCCGGGGCACGGGGCAATGACGCCGAGCGCGGCTCGCACCCACCCTGGCGAACCGGCGTGGCGTCCACGATCGAGAGGCGCTCGGGGGCATTTCGCGTGCTGCTCGCCGAAGATGACGCGGAGATGCGAAGTGTCGTCGCGGATGCGCTCCGCGGCGACGGCTACGAGGTCGTTGAGGCGGTCGACGGTGGCCGCTTGCTCGTGGACATCGCGGCTCGTCTCAAGGGCGGCGACGGTGCCAACTCCGTCAATCTCATCGTCTCCGACATTCGCATGCCCATCTGCACCGGGTTGCAAATCGTGGCGGCTCTGCGGGACGCTCACTGGCGAACGCCGGTGATCTTGATGACGGCTTTCGGCGACGAAGCTGTTCGGCGCCACGCCGATAGCCTGGACGCGGTGCTCTTCGACAAGCCGTTCGAGGTCGACGACTTGCGAACGGCGGTTGCGAACCTGCTGCCGCGAGAGCCGCCTCCTCGTTGATGCGCTCGGGCGCCAGGAATCTGTGGTGCGTCGCGCGACGGGGCCTTGAAGGCGTTTGGCAGGCCTCGACGACACCACCACGAGGAAGACGCGCGCTATCGGCACGTTGAGGGCGACGCCATGAGGGGCCCCGGCCGGGCTTCGCGCGATGGCTGGCGGCGCTGCTGGGTAGTGGTCGGTTTTTGCCAGACGATTTGGCCCTTGAATCGCTCGTCGACCTCGACGGTCTCGACGTAGCGGGCCGGCACGCCCTGCATGTGCTCGACCGCCTCGCGCAGCTCGTCGATCAAACCGTACGCTTGGCGCTCTCCCACAAGAGCATTGCAAAGGCCACAACGAAGTCGCAAGCACCGAGGACAAAAACATAGTTTGCGATCTCGCGCGAGCCGAGGCTCGCGCTTAGGACCACGGCAATAAGCCCGGCCGCAGACAGCAAGCCGTACGCGATCATCATCCGCCGGAGCCTAGCCACGGACCGACCCCACGTCACGGGACGCTGCGCGTCGGCGGGATTCAAGACCGACCAGTGTCCGGCGGCTGGATGGCACCTGCGGTTACTGCATGAAAGTCAGCCGGATTGGTTCGCGCCGCGAGCGACCGCAAGGCCTGGGGCGCGCTCGAAGCATCCCGATGGACGGCTTACCAGCACAGCCGGGGCTCGCGACGCTACGCGGTCTGCCCGACGTTTCAAAAAACGCCCGCCAAGACCGGCTCTTAGGAGCTTCTAGGCAAACGCCGCCCCTTGCCCACGCCCCATCGAGATGGGGCGTCTGCGCTCGACACCTCCGAGCAGCCACTGCGAGCGCCGCGCGGAAATCGCGGCTGGGAGGATGCACGCTCGCCTACTCCGCCTTCGCCGCGTGATACTCGCGGCGAATGTGCTCCAGGTCGACCGATGGCTTGGGGAGCTTCATGTCCAATGCCTCCAGATGTTCCACGACGATCCGCGCAATCGCCAGGTTGCGAAACCACTTGTGGTCGGACGGGATGATGAACCACGGCGCATGTGGCGTGCTGCAGCGGGACAGGGCCTCCTCGTAGGCCGTCATGTAGTCGCCCCAGAACTCTCGCTCCTTGTAGTCGGACTCGCTGATCTTCCATTGCTTCATGGGATCGTCGAGCCGATCCTCGAACCGTTTCAGCTGCTCTTCCTTGGAGATGTGGAGGTAGAACTTGAGAATGTGTGTGTTGCTGTCGACGAGCTCCTTCTCGAACTCGTTGATCTGGTCGTACCGGCGAGACCAGACCGCCTGCGGGACGAGCTTGTGGACGCGGACGACGAGCACGTCTTCGTAGTGAGAGCGATTGAAGATGGCCACTTGCCCCCTGGCGGGCGTCGCCTGATGAATGCGCCACAAGAAGTCGTGTGCCAGCTCCTCGGTCGAGGGCTGCTTGAACCCCGTCACGCGACAGCCCTGCGGGTTCATGGCGCCCAGGATGTGGCTGATCGTCCCGTCCTTGCCACCCGCGTCCAGCCCCTGCAGGCAGATGAGGAGCGAGCAGCGCCCGTCGGCGTAGAGAAGCGCCTGGAGCGCGCGCAGCTTCTCGCGGTCTCGTTCGATTTCTTCGGCTGCCTTCTTGTGGCTCTCGTGGTGGTCCTTGAAGCCGGGATCGATATCCTTCAGCCGAACCTTGTCGCCTGGGTGCACCCGGAACCGATTGAGGTATTTCACGTCGAGCCTCCTTCGTGCCTTGCCGGCCGTGAACGGCGCAGGCTCACTTGGTGGAGTGCTTTCTGGACTTCTTGTCCGCCTGGATGCTTCTTGTCCCAGTCCTGAACGGTGCGCACGTCCTCGCGCCCGAGCTCCTCGTAGAGCTCATGGACGCGCTCGACGAGCGCCGGCGTCGCGGCGGGCTTCGGCTCCGCCTTGGCAGCGGGCTTCGGGTCCGCCTTGGCTTCGGGCTTCGGCTCCGCCTTGCGCTTCGTCGCGGCCTTCTTGTCGGCCCGGTCCAGAACCCAGTACGCCGCCAGCTTCACGCGGTCGTTGACGAGGGCCCAGGCAAGGGCATAGCCCCACACGAACCCGGCCCAGCCCCAGCCGAGCGGCGTCATGAACAGCCCGTACACCGCGATCAGCGTCGCCACCGCCTGCGTGCCCAGCACCGCCATCCACAGAATGCGCGCGGGGCGTATCGACCAGAACGGGCCGCGTGTTCGCGTGAGGAAGATCGTCAGGTGCCCCGCGACCGACAGCTTCAGGTACATCAGCGTCTGGATGTGCGCGCGGTCGAGATGGAAGACGCGCTCGCCGAGATAGAAGAGGCCAAACGCGGCCATCACTCCGAAGACGCCCAGCACCGACGCGATGCCGAGCACCGCGCGCATGTTCCACGCTTCGGGCTGGTCCTTGTAGTGCACCTTGTCATAGGCAATCGAGAGGATGGCGCCGTCGTTGAGCAACGCCAGCATCACGATCATCACGGCCGTCAACGGGAAGAAGTTGAAGACCAGGATCGCCAGCGTCATGAAGAGCAGCACGCGCAGCGTCTCGGCGATGCGGTAGATCGCGTAGCTGTTCATCCGCTGGAAGATCCTGCGGCTCTCCTTGATCGCGTCGATGATGACCGACAGACCGGGCGTCATCAGAACGATGGCCGCCGCGGCGCGCGCCGCATCCGTCGCGCCCGACACGGCGATGCCGCAGTCGGCCTTCTTCAGCGCGGGGGCGTCGTTGACGCCGTCGCCCGTCATGCCGACGATGTGCCCGCGCTTCTGAAGGACGTCGACGATGTGAAACTTGTGCTCGGGGAACACCTGGGCGAAGCCGTCGGCCTTGTCGATGGTGTCGCGACATCTGCGGGGTCTCCTGGCGCTTGACGTCGCCCAGGTCGCTCGCATCGAGGATGTTGGTGCCCATTCCCAGCTTCTTCGCGGTCTCCTTGGCGATGGCCAGCTGATCGCCCGTGACCATCTTGACCTTCACGCCCATCTGGCTCGCCGTCGCGATGGTGGCCTTGGCATCCTCGCGCGGCGGATCGAACAGCGGCAACACACCGAGAAACTGCCATGGCCCGTCGCCGTCGGCCCGCGCGACGCCGAGCGAACGAAAGCCGCGCCCGGCGAACTCGGCGATCGCCTTGTCGACGGCGGGCTTCACCGCGTCCGCGTTCGCCGAGAGCTTCAAGATCACCTGGGGTGCGCCCTTCGTCGCCTTGAACGTCTTGCCGTCCGGCGCCTTGACGGTGGCCTCGGTGCGCTTGTGCACGGGATCGAACGGCTGGAAGTGGTCCACGTGATACCCCTCCAGCGCCTTGTCGCCGTCCTTCAGGCCCCCGAGGACGGCCAGATCGATGGTGTCGTTGTCGTCCGCGCGCGACGCCAGCGCCGCCGCGAGGATGACCTGCGCGGCCGGAACATCGTTCACGCTGAACGGGTCGCCCAGCGTCAGCTTGTTCTGGGTCAGGGTCCCGGTCTTGTCGGCGCACAGCACGTCCACGCCCGCGAGCTCCTCGATGGCCACCAGGCGGCTCACGATCGCCTGCTTCTTGGCGAGAAGGCGGGCGCCGACCGCCATCGTGACCGACAGCACGGTCGGCATCGCCACGGGGATCGCGGCCACGGTCAGCACCAGGGCGAACTGCAGCGTGGTGAGGATCGCGGTCGCCGCGAAGGATGGCGAAGGTGATGATCACGGCGACCAGCGCCACCGCCAGGATGATCAGGTAGTTGCCGATCTTCAGCACCGCGCGTTGAAAGTGACTGACCGTGTGCGCCTCTTGCACGAGCTGCGCGGTCTTGCCGAAGTACGTCTTGTCGCCCGTGGCGTAGACCAGCGCGCCGATCTCGCCCTGGCGGATGATGGACCCCGAGAACACCGCATCGCCCGCCTTGCGCTCGGCAGGCAGCGACTCGCCCGTCAGGGCGGACTGATCCACCTCGACCGGGTCCCCCTCCAGCAGCCGCGCGTCCGCCGGCACGATGTCCCCCAGGCGCACGCGTATCACGTCGCCCGGCACGAGCTCTCGCGCCGGCGGAGTGACCCACTTGCCGTCACGCTTCACCCTGGCCTTGATGGCCAGCTTGGCCTTCAGGGCGGCGATCGCGTTGCCGGCCTGGCGCTCCTCCCAGAATCCGACGACGGCGTTGGCGCAGAGCAGAACGAGGATGATGCCGAAGTCCGGCCAGTGCCGGGCGACCGCCGAGAGGACCACGGCCGCCTCGATCATCCACGGAATCGGGCCCCAGAAGTACGTCAGGAACTTCAGCAGCGGATTGGTCTTCTTCTCCTCGATCTCGTTGGGCCCGTACTGGGCGAGCCTCTTCTGAGCCTCCGCTTGACTGAGCCCATCCGGCGACGAGCCCAGCTTGGTCTGGAGCTCCGGCATGGGCATGGTCTTCATTCCGTCCTGGGCGTCGGGCGCGGAGCCGACTTCGCCTTCGGGGCCTTCTGCTGGGCCGGAGGGGAAGCAGGCTTCGCTGGCTGCTGCAGATCGGTCTTCATGACTCATGCCCCTTCCATCGCGGACCTGTATTCGCCGCGCCGCGCGGCCGAGTTGCACATGGCTCGATGACACAGCGCTCGCTGCGCCGCGCTCACGTGAGCCTCCTCGCCTTTCCAGATCTCCAGCGCCGGCTGCTGGATGGCGCGCGCAAAGGAGAACGCCAGCGCCCAGGGCAATCGCGACTTGAAGCGCACGTTCATCGCATTCAGCCGCGCCGACGCGAGCTCGCCGGACTGTCCCCCCGAGAGGAACGCGATCCCCGGAACGGCGGCGGGGACGGCTCGCAGGAGACATCTCACCGTGGCGTCCGCGACCTCGTCGACACTCTCTTGCCTGGGGCATGTCAGGCCCGGAAGCACCATGTTGGGCTTCAGGAGCAAGCCTTCCAGCGTCACCCGCTGCGTGTAGAGCTGACCGAAGAGGGCCCGCAGAACCTCCTCCGTCACCTCGCTGCAGCGCTTCAGCGTGTGCGTGCCGTCCATGAGCACCTCCGGCTCGACGACGGGACGAGCCCCGCCTCCTGGCACAACGCTGCGTACCGAGCCAGAGCCTGCGCGTTGGCCTCGATGCAACCGCGGCTGGGAATGCCGTCGGCCACAGCGATGACCGCGCGCCACTTGGCAAAGCGCGCCCCCATCTGGGCGTACTCCGCCAGGCGGTCGCGCAATCCGTCGAGCCCTTCGGTGATCCTCTCTCCGGGATGACCGGCCATGCTCTTCGCGCCGGTGTCGACTTTGATGCCTGGAATGATCCCCGCGTCGGCGACGGCCTTGGCAAATGGCGCGCCGGCCTTCGTACGCTGGCGGATCGTCTCGTCGTAGAGGATCGCGCCGCTGATGCACTCGCTCAGCCCGGGCGTGCCCACGATCCAGTCGCGGTAGGTGCGTCGCGCATCCGCGGTCTCGGGGATCCCGAGCGCGGCAAAGCGCTTGTTGCAGGTGGGATTGCTCTCGTCCATCGCCAAGAGACCCCTGCTGCCGGCCACCAGCGCCCGAGCCGTGTCCGTGAGCGATTGCGCGCTCATTGGGGGTTGCCCCACTTCCAGTTGCGTATCTCCGGAAGGTCCTGGCCATGCTTGTCGATGTACTGCTTGTGCTCGATGAGCCGGTCCTTCACCATCTGCTTGACGTAGGCACCCTTTGCGCCGAGGTGCGGCACCCGATCGACGACGTCTTGAACGAGGTGGAACCGGTCCAGATCGTTCTGCACCCTCATGTCGAAGGCGGTCGTTATCGTGCCCTCTTCCTTGTATCCCCTGACGTGCAGGTTGCGATTCGTCCGGCGATAGGTCAGCCGGTGGACCAGCCACGGGTACCCGTGAAAGCCGAAGATGATGTGCTTGTCCTTCGTGAACAGCGAGTCGTAGTCGACGTCGCTCAGCCCGTGAGGATGCTCACTCGAGGATTGCAGCTTCATCAGGTCCACGACGTTGACCACGCGGATCTTCAGCTCGGGCAGGTGCTCGCGCAGGATGGATACGGCAGCGAGGATCTCCAGCGTGGGAGTATCTCCCGCACAGGCCATGACGACGTCCGGCTCGGCGTCCTGGTCGTTACTCGCCCATTGCCAGATGCCAATTCCTTCCGTGCAATGCACGACCGCCTCGTCCATGTTCAGCCATTGGGGCAGCGCGTGCTTTCCGGCGACCACCACGTTCACGTAGTGCCGGCTGCGAAGGCAGTGATCGAACACGGACAGGAGGCAGTTGGCGTCGGGCGGAAGGTACACGCGCACGATGTCGGCCTTCTTGTTGATGACGTGGTCGAGGAACCCGGGGTCCTGGTGCGTGAAGCCGTTGTGGTCCTGCTGCCAGACGTGGGAGGCCAGTAGATAGTTCAGCGAGGCGATCTTCCGGCGCCAGGGCAGCTCGAGCGTGACCTTCAGCCACTTGGCATGCTGGCTGAACATCGAATCCACGATGCGAATGAAGGCTTCGTAGCTGTTGAATACCCCGTGCCTCCCCGTAAGCAGGTAGCCCTCGAGCCAGCCCTCGCACTGGTGCTCGCTCAGCATCGAGTCCAGCACCCGCCCGGCAGGTGCGAGGAATTCGTCGTTGGCCTGCACGCGAGCATCCCACTGCCGGTTGGTGGCTTCGAAGACAGCGCCCAAGAGATTGGAGAGCGTCTCGTCCGGACCAAAGACCCGGAAGTTGTGCTGATCCTGGTTCAGCCTGGCCACGTCGCGCAGGAACTTGCCGAGCACCAGGGTATCCTGGCCGTCCACGGACCCGGGAGACGGCACCTTCACGGCGTGCTCGTGAAAATCCGGCATCCGCAAGTCGCGCAGGAGACTCCCCCCGTTGGCGTGCGGGTTGGACCCCATGCGGCGATTGCCCTTCGGCGCCAGCTCCGCCAGCTCTGCATCGAGGCGGCCGTTCTTGTCGAACAGCTCCTCCGCCTTGTAGCTCTTCATCCAGCTCTCGAGCAGCGGGACGTGGTGGGGGTGCTCCGGGTCCACGAGCAGCGGGACCTGGTGCGCTCGGAACGTGCCCTCGATCTGCAGACCATCGACGACCTTCGGTCCCGTCCAGCCCTTCGGCGACCTGAGGACGATCATCGGCCAACGGGGTCGAGCGACGTTGACGTTGGCGCGCGCCGTGCCTTGAATCCGGCGAATCGCCTCGATGGCCCTATCGACCGCAGCGGCCATGAGCTCGTGCATCTTCCAGGGGTCGTGGCCTTCGACGAAGTAGGGGTCCCAGCCGCAGCCGCGGAAGAACTGCTCCAGCTCCTCGCGCTCGATGCGGGCGAGAACGGTGGGGTTGCTGATCTTGTACCCGTTGAGGTGCAGGATGGGCAGCACGGCGCCGTCGGTGACCGGGTCGAGAAACTTGTTGGAGTGCCAGGCGGTCGCCAGCGGCCCCGTCTCGGCTTCGCCGTCACCGATGATGCACGCGACGATGAGGCCCGGATTGTCGAAGGCTGCGCCGAACGCGTGGCTGAGCGAGTAACCGAGCTCGCCGCCTTCGTGGATCGAGCCGGGCGTCGTCGGTGCGACATGGCTGGAGATGCCGCCAGGAAAGGAGAACTGGGTGAACAGCTTCTTCATCCCCGTCTCGTCCTGGCTGATGTCCGGATAGATCTCGCTGTAGCTCCCTTCGAGGTACGTGTTGGCGACCAGCGCAGGACCGCCGTGGCCCGGTCCAGCGATGTAGAACATGTTCAGCTCGAACTTGTTGATGACCCTGTTCAGGTGCACATAAATGAAGTTCTGGCCCGGTGTGGTGCCCCAGTGGCCCACCACGAGCGGCTTCACGTGCGACAGCTCGAGCGGTTTCTTCAAGAGCGGGTTGTCGTAGAGATAGATCTGCCCGACGGACAGGTAGTTGGCGGCCCGCCAGTAGGCGTCCATCTTCCCAAGCAAGTCGGAGCTGAGCGCTGATGTCATGATTGAATTCCTTTTCTCTCGTACGACGGATCGCTTGGAGGTCTTGGCACTGCTGGAGGCGCAGCCGCGGCTCCATCGGAAGATTTGCTTTCTCGGCATCCCAGGAGCACGTGAACCTCGTGCGTCCCGGGTGCGCGCCCACTCAGCGCGATGCGGGTCGTGTCGATCGCTTCCCCGTCCAGCGTCATCGCCTTCACACCGCGAGCTACGTGCTCTGGGTTGCCGACGACGATGTGCACGCACTGCTTCGCGACGCGGACCCACGCCTCGAAGCCTTCCCACGCGGGCGGAATGCACGGGTCGATGCGCAGGTCACCCTCCTCCTTGCGTAGGCCGAGGATCTGCTCGACGCCGAGACGCCACATCCACGCAGCAGACCCGGTGTACCAGGTCCATCCGCCGCGACCGATCCACGGGGGAGCGCTGTAGACGTCACCGGCCAGCGCATACGGCTCGACCCGGTAACGTGCCGAGTCCTCCAGCGTGCGGGCGTGCAGTACCGGATTGAGGAGACGAAAGATTCGCTCCGCGCGCTCTCCGTCGCCGAGCGCCACGTGCGCGAAGCCGAGCCACGTGGCGGCGTGCGTGTACTGTCCTCCGTTCTCGCGAACACCCGGTGGATAGGCGCGAATGTATCCGGGGTCGTGTGGAGTGACGTCGAACGGGGGCCAGAAGAGCAGCACGAGCCAATCGGCGGCGCGCACGAGCTGTTCGTCGGCCACTCGCACCACCGCCCGCGCTCTCGCGTCGTGCTCTTCGCCCTCGCGCCGAGAGAGGACCGCCCAGGACTGGGCGATGGAGTCGATGCGGCACTCGCGGCTGGTCGCCGAGCCGACCAGGGATCCGTCATCATGGAATGCGCGCAAGTACCATTCGCCATCCCAAGCGGCCGACATGATTGTCACGCGCAAGGCGGCGGCCCGAGAGTGCCAGTGCACGGCTCCCGCGCCGTCCCGTCGGCGTGCCGAAAGCGCGCCAAACCGGTCCATCGTCGCGCACAGGAACCAGCCCAGCCAGACGCTCTCGCCGCGGCCTTCGGTGCCGACGCGGCTCATCCCGTCGTTCCAGTCGCCGTCTCCCATCAACGGCAACCCGTGGGCCCCCGCCGTCACGGCGTGCTCGATGGCCCGACGGCAATGTTCGAAGAGAGAGGCATGAGCTTTCGACGCCTCATACGTGGCGTACCTGCTGTGCTCGTCCACCTTCAGCGGTGATCCATCGAGGAACGGAACCTGCTCTTCGAGCACCCCCGCGTCGCCCGTGGCCGCGACATACTCGGCGGTGACCGACCTTCCGCTTCATGACCGTGGCACCCGATGTCCTTGACGGTCTCCGCGCCGATCTCTCCGGTGCATGGCCCCTGCTCTTGAGGGTGGATGTCCTGGGCCAGATATTCCTTATCCATTTCGTGGATTCCTTTCTGCGGGGATTGTCCGGACGCTCCTGGGCAGCGGCCGCGGATGTCCCAGGGGTGGTGGTTGAACGTCGGGGACGCGTCTGCTGGGAGGCGAGGGTGATCCTCAACGCCGGGTGAGCGGGGTATCGGCCGAATCGGGGGCGGCGACGTCGCATGGGGCGCCCGCCTCCAGCTGCTCAGCATCACCGCTCGGGTAACCCCGCGTGCCCAAGATGGCCAACATGCGCCGGAAGGTGTTGTGGTCGCGGGGCATCCGAATCGGCGGCGACGTCGAGGCTGCGTCCGCCGAGTCGTTCATCGACAGCGCCAAGACGACATGAAGCGGTGGCCGCCGTCGCGACCGCTCCAGTTGCTCTTGCCAAGTCATGAGCGTGCCGCCACTGGGCGGGGTCCCGCAGGCTCGGCCAAGCACTTGCGCACCAATCTCTGCGGCAAGCCCTGTCTCCCATGGCTCGCCCCGCCAAATCTCACCGACACGGTGGCCGACGAGCCCTGGAGCCTCTGGCGCAGCGCGCCTGAGAGTGAGAGCAGTTCGCTTCGTAGCTGCATCGAGGCGCGGTCCCTTGCGCTCAAGAGGAGGCGACCGAACCCGACGGCGGACACGGCAGTCAAAAGCTCGTGAGCTACCTCGGCTCGGTGAGCGACCGACGCAAGGTCGGTGGCCTCGTTGCAGGCGAGCACAGCGACCCGAAGGTAATGGCCTCGCCGCCGGAGCGAATCGAGCCCCTGCCGGGTCTTCTGGAGCAGTCCTTCCTCGTCGTAACCGACGGCCACGACGTTGTCGCAGTCCCCGACGTGGCCAGGCCACTCGCTGCCCTGCTCCACCACGATGAGTGCGGCCTTGCCCATTTCAACCTGCCCCCTGAGCAACAATCGAGCCTTCCGCCAGGGATTAGCGAGAGTGACTGGCAGGCCCCCGGTACGAACATCGAAGGCGCAGGGAGCCAGCGCTTGGCAAGCGCGTCGCCCACGAGAAGCTTCGCATCGGGCCGATGTTCGGAGACGGGATCGTGAGGTATTCTGGGAGGCAGATTCGCCACACCGCCGAGGCAAAACGCCAATTCGTCGTCTTCGTCGTGCCTGTTGACCAGCGCGCCATCATAACCACCGCGCGCACGGCCAGGATCGCGTATCCCATCACGGCGAGGATGGCGCATGCCGGCATGGGCAAGGGTGAACTTGCTGGAGATGGTCATCGTGACGCCACCGATCACTTCGCCATCGTCACACTACGTCAGCCCCTCCGCCGTTGGGTAGACTGCGCCCATGCGACGATGGCCACGGATCCCCAGCGGTTACTTTGCCGTGCCCGTGGCGGCCCTCTCGCTCATGGCCTGCGAAGGTCCGGGGCACGTGCAATACGACGGGGGCCATTGCTTCAAGGATGGCCGGTCCCTGACGGTCCAGGAGGTCGAGGCCGACCAGGCCCAGGTCGCGCGGCGGATCGCGTCGCGGCAGCCCTGGTTCGCCGTCATCACCATCGGCATCGTTCTGCTCGCGGCCGCCGGCAACGCGGAGAAGGGTCTCCTTCTCATCCGCGCGCGACACGTAGAAGGTCACCGTCCCCTCGCGGAGCGGCTGCGTGAGGTCCTCGAGCGGCAGCGGGAGACGCCGCTCCGCTTCGCCGCAATCGTCGGGGGGTCCCTCGTGCTCCTGGTGCTCGCCGGTGGGGCGTACATCTATCTCGACATCGACAAGCGCGCGAGCGAGCGCGCGCTCGGGATGCTCCAGTTTTGCCATCTCGCCCTGCGCACGCAAGAAGAGGAAGGGGCGCTGAACGAGCAGCGCCACAATCTCGAAGCGATCGAGTCGACGGCGGGCGACATCCGCACGCTCGTCGGTCAGCTACCGCCGGATGAGCAGCGCAAGGCCCAGCTGATCGTCGGGCAGCTGAACACCGCGCTCGCGAAGCAGGGAAGGATTGTCGGAGACTACGCCGCTCGCACGGACGAGGCGCAGAAGGACCTGAGCACCCATACGCTCGCGATGGAGAAGGGAATCGCGTCGGTCGAGGGGGACATTGCCGAGCTCCGATCGCTGCCCGCGGCGCTGAAGGACCTGCAGAACTCGTCGCACACCATGGACGACACGATGGCATCGTTTGACGCGCGCTTCGGCGACGTCCGCACGCGCATCGCCGGCCTCGACGCGAAGCTCGACGCCCTGCTCGCGCGCCCGCTCTGCACTCCGTCCGGGGGAGGCGCCCCGCCGAAGACAGTGGCTTTGGACGCCGCAGCGCCCGTATCGGCGGCGTTGTCCGCGCAGCCGCAGCTGCGGGGCCCTGCGCCCCCGGATGCCGGCAGAATGTGATTCGACTTCGGGAATTATCGCGCTCGCTTGCACGTTTGCGCCTGCACCGGAGGCCCGGAGAACAAGCGCAGGCGGGACGCACTCCAAGCCAAGCTCCACCAGATGGAGACGTTGGAGAAGACCTTGCTCGCGTCGGGGTCCGGAGCAGCGGTACCGCTGGCTTGCCATTGCCTCGCTCGTTGGCGTGAGCATTCTCTTTGGCCTGCTCGCGACGATGGTCGGCTTCTGGAGCCGAACCGCCGAGGCGCGCAGCAGGTCGGCGGAGTCGGATGCAGCGCGTCTGCGCGCAGAGAACGAGGCCCTGGCCGAGCGCCAACGGACCGCTCAGTTTCAGGAGCGGTTCATCGCCGTCTTGGGACATGACCTGAGAGATCCTCTCTCGTCGATCGTCATGGGGCTTCGGATATTGCGGGCGGTGCCCGCGTCGAAGCAAGCCGACATCGTCGATCGGTTGGAGCGCAGCACGTCCCGCATGACCCGCATGATCGACCAGCTCCTCGACCTCGCTCGTACTCGCTTGGGTGGCGGCATCCCGTTACGGCCGGTTCCAACGAATCTTGGCAAGATCGTGAAGGACGTGGCGGGGAAGCCGGACGATGCACCCCGACCGTCCCCTCGTCGTGGAGCTGGCGGGAGATCTCGATGGCGAATGGGATCCGGACCGCCTCGCGCAGGTCGTCGCCAACCTCCTCGAAAACGCGCTCCGGCATGGCATAGCGGATAGTGCCGTGTGCGTGACGGTCGATGGCCACGCTGACGCCGTTGCCATGTCCGTCCACAATGGGGGTCCGCCCGTTCCCGACAGCCTTGCGAGCGTGCTCTTCGATCCATTTCGGCGTGGCGAGAGCGACCGTGCGACCTCGCGCTCGTCGGGCCTGGGGCTTGGCCTGTACATCGTGCGGGAGATCGCCTCGGCGCACGGGGGCACGATCGACCTCGTTTCGAATGAAACCGACGGTACGACGTTCACGTTGAAGCTGCCGCGCGTTGTTTTCACTGGCCCTCGGAGCTCTACCGCGGTGCGATTCGGTGTGGAGTGAGTCGACCACGTCGACGATAGCCCGCACGTCCTTCGTGCCGATGACTCGGCTCCGGAGCGGCCGCGGCCGGATCGCTCGCTACGATGGCTCTAGCCTGCTTTGTCCCCTCCACCGTTCTCTCGCGCTTGAGGTGTCTCCCGAACTTGCTGCAGCGCCTCGCGTCGCTTGGCGTGCGTCGCGCGCCCGCCCTGGCGCCCAGCAACGCGCGCCTCATCACTCGTGAACTCGTGCGCCGTACCAGCTGAATGCGCTGCTTTTCCGCCCTTTCTCGCGATCTCTTGGACCATCCGTCGATCCATGGCGGCAAAGCCGCGGGGGCGCTTGGGTTGTGTCTCAGAGGGCTTCGAGGAGTCCGGCCTGATCCCCTGACCGGGCGAAAGCTGCAGTGCGGTTTGGGTGGCGTCCTCCGCGGGGCGCCTCCCGTTCGTGTAGATCGTGCCGAATTCGACTATGCTTTTCATGGTGCTTCTCCCGTGCGTTCCGGGTCTACCGTCCCGCAAAGCCCAAGGTGAATCGCCTACAATGCCCCAATCCTTCGCGAGGATTACGTCGCGGTAAGGTTCATCGGCTGCGCGTCTTCGCTGGCTTCCGGAAGGCTGACCTCTTTCCCGTTCAGACGCAGACCAGGTTGGCGACGCCCTCGTCTCGGCGGCGGACCCTTGCATTTCGGTAACGGTCGCGAAGGGTCACGGCAAACGCGAGGTCGCATGCTCCGGTCAGGCTCGAGGGTCGAGCCGCACTGGATCGGAGCGAAGCAAATGTCGATATCGCATGCAAACGATACTCAAAGAAAGAACGGGCTGCCGGCCGCCCTGAGACCACTCGTGCCGCCGGAAATTCGCGAGCTCGAAGAGCGGATTGCGGAAGCATCGCAGTGGGTCGTTCCGCTCAAGCGCGAGATCGGGACGGTGATCGTCGGGCAGCACTCGCTGGTCGATCGTCTGATCGTCGGCATGCTCGCCAACGGGCACCTGCTTCTCGAGGGCGTCCCCGGGCTCGCCAAGACCCTCGCGCTGAAGACCCTCGCAGGGAGTATCGACGGTGCTCGCTTTGGGCGCATTCAGTTCACGCCCGACATGCTTCCTTCGGACATCGTCGGGACGACGATCTACCGCGCGCAAACGGGCACGTTCGAGGCCAAATGCGGGCCCGTCTTTGCGAACTTCGTGCTGGCGGACGAGATCAACCGCGCGCCCGCAAAGGTGCAGAGCGCGCTGCTCGAAGCCATGCAGGAAGGCCAGGTCACGCTCGGCGACGAGACGTTCGCTTTGCCGGATGCCCTTTCTCGTCCTCGCGACGCAGAACCCGCTCGAGCAGGAGGGCACGTATCCCCTCCCCGAGGCCCAACTGGACCGCTTTCTCATGAAGGTGCGCGTGCGTTATCCCGACACGTTCGAGGAGCGCGCCATCCTCGACTCGATGGCGGTGACCGAGCCGCGCACGACGGTCTCGCCCGTGGTGTCGATCGATACCGTGGTGAGCGCGCGTCGCGTCGTCGATCAGGTGTACGTCGACGATGCCGTCCGCGATTACATCGTGCGCATCATCTCCGCAACGCGTGAACCGGGCCGATACAAGGTTCCGATCGAAGGTCTGCTGCGAGCCGGCGCCTCTCCCCGCGGCACGATCGGTCTGACTCTGGCCGCGCGCGCCAGGGCATTTCTTCAGGGGCGAGGTTACGTGGTCCCGCAAGACGTCAAGGCCGTCGCGCCCGACGTGCTGCGTCATCGCCTGGCACTGAGCTTCGAGGCCGAGGCGCAGGGAGTCGACGGCGACGAGATCGTTCAGCGGGTGCTGCAGACAGTGGCGTCGCCATGAAGGAAAGCTCGACAGAGGGCCTCAGGCAGCGGATTGCCGACCGGGTCCGCCGAATCGAAATCAGCACACGTCGGCTCAGCTCCGAAGCCTTCAATGGGGGTGTGCAGTCGCGCTTCCGAGGTCGAGGAATGGACTTCGACGAGGTCCGCGAATACGAGCCCGGTGACGACGTCCGCGCCATCGACTGGAACGCGACGGCTCGCACGGGACACACGTTCGTCAAGAAGTACCGCGAAGAGCGCCAGCTCACGGTGGTCTTCGTGGTCGACGTGAGCGCGTCCGGGTCTGTCGGTTCGGGCGAGTCGACGAAGCGCGAACAGGCGGTGGAGATGGCCGGGGTTCTCGCGCTCTCGGCCGTCCGCAGCGACCACCGGGTCGGTCTCGCTGTTTTCACCGATGCCGTCGAACTCTTCGTGCCGCCGGCCCGCGGGCGAGCGCACACGTTTCGCCTCGTACGCGATCTGGTCGAGTTCGAACCTCGGGGACGAGGAACGAACCTCGCCCTCGCCTTGCGGCTCGTGCGCGAGCGCCTCCGCCGCCGTGCGGTCGTCGTCATTCTGTCGGACTTTCTCCTCGGACAGGCGGGATTGGAGCAAGCGAGACCGGAGCTGCGGGCTCTCGCGCAGCGACACGACGTCGTCGCCATCCGGATCGGGGACAAGCTCGATCGGCAGCTCCCCTGGGTGGGCCTGCTCACGCTCGAGGACGCGGAGACGGGCGAGGTCGTCGAGGTGGACACGGCGAGCGCGTCCCATCGAGCTCGCGTCGACGCCATCGCGAAGGAGGTCGACGGGCGCATTCGCTCAATCGCTCGCGGCGCCCAGGTGGACCTTCTGGAAGTGGACACGCTGCGCCCCTACCTCGGCCCGCTCATCGGCTTCTTCCGAGCGCGGGGAGGACGAGCATGAAAGCTCTGACGTTGAAGGCCCTCGATAGGCTCCTCGCCCATCGTGCTCGCGGCGACGGCGTGGTCCGCCCTCGCTGCCGCGGGGCCCGCGCCCCCCGAAGACATCCGCGACATCCGGCCGCTTATCTTGTTCCCGGTCTGGTGGCCATGGGTGGCCGCCGCGATCGGGGCCAGCCTGCTGCTTGCGGCAACCGCCGTGGCCGTTTGCGTTTGGCGACGCCGCTCGGCGCGACCTCTGACGGCCGAGGAGCAAGCCCGTCGGGCCCTTGCCAAGGCGGAATCGCTCGCCCGTGAAGGGCGCGCCCGCGAATGGGCCAATATCGTCGCTCCGACGCTTCGGACCGCATTGTCGGCCCGGCTCGGTCAGGACGCTTCCCCACAAACCACGAGCGAGCTCGCCTCCGTCGCCTGGGTGCAGTCGCACGACGGGGCGGCGGTCGATGCTCCGCGGCTGCTCGAGCTTCTGGCGGCGTGCGACCTCACCCGCTTCGCGATGGCGCGCCTCGACGCCGACTCGCTTCTCGCCTCGACGGAAGCTGCCCGCGAATGGGTAACGCAACTCTTTGCCGCTCCCAAGCTTTCGTCGGAGAGCCCCCAGGTGACCCCATGATTCACTTCCAGCATCCCGCGGCACTCCTTCTACTCGCCCCCCTCTTCCTGATCGCGTGGTGGCTCGGTCGGGCAGGTCGTCCGAGCGCAATCGCCCACTCGAATACGGAGCTGGTTCGGGCCGTCGCTCGAGTCCGGCGGACACGCTGGGGCCGGCTGCTACCGCTCCTGCGCTGGATCTGCGCCGCTCTGTTCGTCGTCGCGCTGGCTCGGCCCAACGTCGAACACCGACAGGCGGCGGTCCACGCGTCCGGCGTGGACATCATGCTGGCGGTCGACGTCAGTGGCTCGATGCAGGCGCGCGACATGCTCGGGCCACAAGGCGCGACGAGCCGCCTCGACGCCGCCAAGGAGGTCGTGGGTCGATTCGTGCGCGCTCGGACGAACGATCGCATCGGCCTCGTCGCGTTCTCGGGGGAACCGTACCTCGCGAGCCCGCTCACACTCGATCACGATTGGGTGTTGCAAAGGCTCGAGGGTCTCGATGCCGCCCAGGCAGCCGACGGCACGGCGATCGGCTCGGCCATCGCGTCCGGGGTGCGCCGGCTCGATGCCCAGGACGCCAAATCCAAGATCATGGTGCTCTTGACCGACGGGCAGAACAACGCTGGAAAGATCTCGCCCGCCGCCGCGGCCGAAGCGGCGCGCGCCCTCGGCGTGAAGGTCTACACGATCGGCGTCGGATCCTCCGGCGAAGCGCTGGTCCCCGTCGTGAACGAACGAGGGCAAGAGCAGCTCGTCAAGGCGCGCGTCGACGTCGACGAGGCGAGCATGAAGCAGGTCGCCAGCGTCACGGGCGGGACCTTCTACCGCGCCACAGATACCCAGTCCCTGCGAGACGTCTATGCGGCCATCGACCGCTCCGAGAAGACGACGCGCACGCTCAATGCCTTCACCGACCATGAAGAGCGCTTCGGCTGGTTTGCCGCCCCTGGGCTGTTGCTCCTGCTCGGTGAGCTTGGCCTCTCCGCCACTCGCTTTCGTCGCATCCCCTCTTGACCCCGGAGATACACCCATCATGCGATTCGCAGAACCGTTCTGGCTCTTGGCCGGCGCCCTCGTCGTGGGGCTGCTCTTGATCCTGCGCGCTCGGAGCGAGCATCTGACGACACGCGCGATCGCCGAACTTGCCGGCGCGCGCCTCGCCAACGCACGGGCGGTGCCCTCGCTCCTTCGTCGATGGCTGCGCGTCGCCGTGGTGTCCTTCGCGGTCGCCATGGGGTTCGTCGCGCTCGCGCGTCCACAGAAGGGAATGCAATGGCAGACGCTCGACCGGCGCGGGACCGATCTTCTCCTGGTGGTCGACACCTCCAAGAGCATGAATGCGGACGACGTCGCCCCGACACGACTGGAGCGCACGAAGCTCGCGATCCGCGACCTCGTCGAACGGTTTCCAGGGGATCGGGTCGGCCTCGTCGCCTTCGCGGGGGATGCCTTCGTCGAGAGTCCCATGACGCTCGATCACGACGCCCTTCTCGAAACGCTCGGTGCCTTCGACACGTCCATCATCTCCCGCGGGGGGACCGACGTGGGCCGGGCAATCGACGTCGGATCGGCCGCGCTGAAGGCGGAATCGGGGGATGAGAAGGTGATGGTGCTGCTCACCGACGGCGAGGATCTCGAGGGCAGGGGTCTCGATGCCGCCAAGCGCGCGGCCGAGGCTGGAATCACGATCGACACGGTGGGAGTCGGCACCACCGCGGGGGAGCTGGTCCCGGCGAAGAACGACCAAGGGGTGACGGTCGGACTCGTGCGCGACGAGAACGGCGCTCCGGTTCGATCCCACCTCGACGAAGCCGCCTTGCGGGCCATCGCTCAGGCCGCCCACGGAACCTACCGGCCGCTCGGTGCCGATGGACGCGGCCTCGATCGGCTCTACGCGGAGTCACTGGCGCCACTCTCGCACACCGAGCGAGGCGCGCGCGTGAGACGCGTCTACGCCGAGTGGTTCGCGATTCCTCTCGCGCTCTCGACCTTCGGAATCGTGCTCGATGCACTTCTCGGATGGGGACGTCGATCCCGACCGCGAACGAGACGGGCGCGAGGCGGCGGGCAGCTCGCCCGCTCTGCAGCGGCGCTTGCCGCGGTCGCCTTGACGGCGCTGTTCCCATTGAGGGCGGACGCATCGGTGCACGACGCGGAGAAGGCGTACGCGGCGGGACGGTTCGAGGACGCGGCGCACGCGTACGAGGCCGAGCAGGCGCGTCATCCGAAGGACGCACGCCTCGCCATCGACGACGCCGTGGCGGCGTACCGCGCAGGGAACTACGAAGCTGCGGAGGCCGCCCTCGGAAAGGCGTTGCCCCTTGCGGATCCGAAGTTGCAGCAGCGAGTCCTCTACGACGTGGGGGACGCGCGATATCGTCTGGGCGCGAAAACGCTCGGCGACGCGCCCGAGAAAACGATCGAGCGATGGAAAGCCGCGATCGCCGCCTACGAAGGCGCGCTCGCCCTAGCCCCCTCCGACGCGGATGCGCGCTTCAACCGCGACTTCGTGAAGCACAAACTCGCGGAGCTGGAGAACAAGCAGAAGGAGCAGCCGAAGGACCCCCCCAAGGACGACCCGTCGAAGAAGGATTCCAAGGGCCAGGACTCGAAGAAGGACCCATCCGGGCAAGGGGGCGGATCGAGCGGCAAGTCCTCGGACGGAACATCGCCTTCGAAGGAGACGAAGCCAGGCGCCACGGCAGCCGAGGGAGGCTCGCACGGGCAGAAGCCCTCGGGTGACAAGCAAGACGGCAACGTGCCCGGCGCCCCGCAACCTAGCGCGGCGGGCGCGAAGGGTCCCGACGCGAAGGACCCAAGCGGCGGACAGAGCGCGTCGCATCATCCCGACCCCGGCAAGGGAGAAGATGGCGACGCCTCGGGGACGACGGCGGGGAGGCTCTCACAACGCGACGCACGTGCGCTGCTGCAGTCACTCCGAGGCGACGAGCGTCGCGGCATGAACTTTGGCACGTCGGCGGCGCCGCCCACTGCGGATTCCCCGCTCAAGGATTGGTGAACCATGCTCAGTCGATATGCACTTTTCGGCGCGATCCTGATGGCAGGTCTCGTCGCCCCCTTTGAGTCGGCCGCATGGGCGGCGGCTCCCCCTTTGGCCGCCGCATCGGCCCAGACGGCGACCGTCCCCACGCACCACGCCCGCGCGTCCATTTATCTCAAACTCGGACGCTCGAGCGCATGGGTGGGACAAGCCATCCCGATCACAGTGAGCGCCCAGTTTCGAGACGTGGAGGGCGTGACGCTCGAAGGATCGCCTCAGCTCAAGTCCGACAGCGTGTTCGTCTCGGATCTCGCGCGGGAGCCGCACCAGTCGACGGAGGTCGTCGACGGACAACCGATCCTCGTTGCGACGTGGGCAGGGACAATCACGCCGTCGACCGCGGGCCCGATCGCGCTGTCGGTCGAGCTCCCCGTGCGGATTCGGTTCCACGAGGCCGTGGCGCAACCTCCGGCGGCCCGCGATGACCCCTGGCCGGCCGATCCGTTCGGCGATGTTGACATCGATCCCTCCAACCCGGCGAGCATCCAGCGCCTCTTCCAGTCGTTTCAGAGGTCCTTCTCGCAGCCTTTCGAACAATCGCTCGGCCGCGCTCACGACGACGCCCTCACGCTGACGTCCACACCTCCGGCGGTCGAGATCAAGGCTCTTCCGGTCGCCGGTCAACCCACAGTCTTCTCCGGCGCTGTCGGGCGGTTCGACATCCGGGCCTCCGTCGCCGCGGCGCAGGTCCGCGCGTCCGAGCCGGTGACGCTGAAAGTCACGGTTCAGGGAGAAGGAGATTCGGGCGGGTCGATCTGCCGGGCATCGAGACCTCCGCGGACTGGAAAGCGTATCCCACGACCTCGAAGGTCGAAGCCACTCCCGCGGGGAAGAGGCTCGGACGAAAGACCTTCGAACAAGTTCTCATCCCGCTTCACGGTGGCTCGCTCGCGATCCCCCCAATCGCGCTCTCTGTCTTCGACCCGATCGCCGGACGGTACACGACGGTCGAGACGGCGCCTCTCACGGTCGCGGTTGAGGGGGGACCCGCGCCGGCGACATCCATCGCCCCAATGGCGCCTACGGACCCGCTTTCTGCGGCTGCCGCTCCAGACGCTCCCGCGCAGACCGCCTTGCACGCGCCGTCGCCGAGCTCGCTCGTCGAGAGTCCCCGAACGTTGGGCGTCCTTCTCGCGCCGGCTCTCGCGGCTCCGCTGGCAGCCATCGGGATGGGGCTGTGGCGGCGGCGAGATGAGGAAAGGTCCCTTCGTCGGAAACTGCGCCGCGCCGCGACGGACGGCAAGGTCAGCGCGTTCTTCGATGGGGCCCGCCGACTCATCGCCTTGCACTTCGCGAAGCGCTGGGGGATCTCACCGGAGCAAGTGACCTGCGACGCTCTTCGACAACACCTCGGTCCGACAGCAGAACCCCTGGTCGCGGCACTCTCCGCGGCCGACGCGTGGCGCTTCGGTCGGCGCGAGCTGGAACCAGCCGAGCTCGGAAACATTTGGTCGTCCGTCGAATCCGGTCTGAGGAGTGCACCATGACCCGCGACAACGGCTCCCCTCATCGAGCGAAAGCGTACGCAATCGTCGCAGCCGCATGGCTCGCCATCGGCGCGGTCGGCGTCTTCGCCGCTCACGGCCTTTCCGTGGAGAGCGGGCAGGCCAGCACCTTGGTGAATCAAGGGCAGACCGAGCTCGTCCGCGGCGATCGGGCGGCGGCGGTCCTGGCCTTCGAGCGCGCGCAGCTGCTCGCCCCACGCTCGGATTTCGTGCGATCGGCGCTGGCCGGCGCCGGCGCTCGCGACCCGGCAGCGCCTGTCGATCGCGCCGTCCACTGGGTGAGTCCGCGCGAGTGGTTTTCTATGACGGTGGCTTTCGGATGGATCGCGGGCGTCAGCCTGGCGATCGCGATCGCGCGCGTGCGCCGAAGCTCCTTGGCTCGCCACGTCGCGTGGAGCTCCGGCCTGGCCTTCGTGCTAAGCATGGGCGGCGTCTTGGAATCCAGCCTTGCTTCGCGGGCTTTGGCCGTCGTCACGGGACCCACGGGGGTTTTCGTCGCGCCCTACGACGCCGCGGGCGCGACCGCCGACCTTCACCCGGGAACGGTCGTCGTCATCGGCTCGCGCTACGGTGGGTTCGTCGAGGTGCGGGGCCCGGAAGATGCCCGGGGATGGGTGCCTTCGAGCGTCGTCCAATCCGTCCTGGGCGCGAGCATCTGAAGGGAACGAGAAGCCGTCGTGCACGTGGTGCTCATCGAAGACGACGAGAAGATCGGAGGCTTCGTCAGCCAGGGACTGCGCCAAGAGGGGCACGTCGTGTCGTGGGCTCGGAGCGGCGATGAGGGCCTCACGCTCGCTCGTCAGCCGGCCGTAGACCTCGCCATCGTCGACGTCATGCTGCCCGGCCGCGACGGCCTCTCGATCATTCGAACGCTGCGGGGAGCGAAGATCGCCGTCCCCATCATCGTGCTCAGCGCGCGCGCCACTGTCGAGGATCGCGTACACGGTCTCGAGGCCGGGGCCGACGACTACCTCACCAAACCTTTCTCGTTTGCCGAGTTGCTCGCGCGGGTGGCTGCGTTGATGCGCCGCACTTCGCCGCTCACGGAGACTCCCCTCCACCTGCAGGTCGCCGATCTCACGCTCGACCTCGTGTCCCGCCGGGTGCATCGGGGAGGCCGAGCCATCGAGCTGCAGACCAAGGAGTTCATCCTTCTCGAGTACTTGATGCGCAATCAGGGCCGAGTCCTGTCGAAGACGATGATCTTGCAGCACGTGTGGGACTACCACTTCGATCCGCAGACCAACGTGGTGGACGTCCTTGTAAGTCGCCTTCGGTCGAAGATCGATCGCGACTTCCCTCGAAAGCTGATCCACACGCTGCGCGGTGTCGGCTATGTCCTCCGAAACGAATAACGAGGTCAGGGCCGAAGTCGACCGGACCTCGCGCGTCGCGCGCGCGCGCCCGTGGCATTCCTTGGAAGCTCGACTCGCCGTCTGGTACGTCCTCGTCACCCTGGGATCGTTTCTCGCGGCGGCGGCCCTCTTCGCCCTGCGGGTCCGGGCGTCTGTGGAACGCGAAGGGCAGGCCTCGGCCGAGAGCGCACTCGAACGCTACCGGCTGGCCCTCGAAGACGGGGGGACGGCCGCGCTGCAGTCGATGTTCGACTGCTCGCCGAGCCCTCGCCCCGCGATCGCGCTTCGGCTGACCGATGAGCGCGATGTCGAACTGTTCGGGATCTCATCGGATGAACCGTCCCGTCGCGCGGCCGCGAAGCTGAGCGTACCGGGCGAAGCGGCAGCACCTTTGCCCGAATGGCACATCGCCCGAGCCGAAGTCTCACAGCGTCGCAGGCTGCTCCTCGCATGGCACGACGAATCGAAGGACCGCCTCTGGCACGAGCTTCGCGAAACGTCTTGGATGATCTTCGGTCTCGGACTCGGTCTCACGATCGTCGGCGCGCTGATCATCACACGACGAGCCCTGCGCCCGGTAGGCGACTTGGCACGCGCGACTCAGAACATCGTCGAGTCGGGCAATCTCGCCTTGCGCGTGCAGACGAGAGCGTCCACGGACGAATTGGAGCGGCTGACCCAGCTATTCAATCGGATGCTCGCGAAGAACGAGGCGCTCGTGAACGCGATGCGAGACTCGCTCGACTACGTCGCCCACGACTTGCGAACTCCTCTCGCACGCCTCCGCGCGGGTGCGGAGCTCGCGCTCGGGCGCCCGGCCGACGTCGGCAAGGAGCGCGACGCACTGGCTGACGTCATCGAAGAGTCCGACCGGGTCCTCGCGATGTTGACGACCTTGACGGACATCATCGAGGCCGAAGCGGGCGCGATGCGCCTCGACAGGCACACCGAGGATCTTGGAGCGATGGCGCGCGAGGCGGTGGAGCTCTACGAGTTCGTGGCGAAAGACGCCGGAGTGAACGTCGTCACGCACATCGCGGGCGACGCCAAGGTCTTCGCGGATCGGCGTCGCATCTCGCAGGTCTGCGCCAACCTCGTCGACAACGCCATCAAGTACACCCCCTCCGGAGGACGCGTAGAAGTGTCCGTCGCCAACGAGGGTGCTTGGGCGATCCTCCGAGTCTCCGACACGGGCATCGGCATCGCACCGGAAGATCGCGCTCGCGTGTGGGACCGGCTCTTCCGGGTCGACCGGAGCCGGGGCGAACCAGGGCTCGGGCTCGGACTGTCGCTCGTGAGGGCAGTCATCGAGGCGCACGGCGGTCAGGTGAGCTTGGAGAGCCAGATCGGTTCGGGATCGACGTTCGATGTCCGACTGCGGCGCACGTCCTCCTGAGGCGGACGCGTGCCGCTCGAAGGCGAGTCAGCCAGGCGAGGAATGCGTCCGATCCAATCAGTCTCCGAAAAGCTGCATGCCTTCGGCGAGCGTCTCCGTAAGGCCTGCGTTGGTAATCACGCCGAGGACCGTCAGCGCTTCCATCCCGCCGAGATCGGGGGATGAAACCACCACGGCCACGGAGGCGTGGGAGCCCACCACGAGCGCCAGGAGATCGACAATCGTCGCGTCCTTGGAGACAGTCACGAAATCCTGCAACGCCACGTCGCCGAGTTGTCGCGCGGCGCGCACTGCGGCGGCGTGGCCGAGCACCCAGTCCCGAGCGAGAAGCCCCGCCACTCGGTCGCCGTCGACGAGCACGACGAAGGAGGGTGCGCCGGCCTCCTCGCTCACGTCGAGCCGGTCTCCGGGGGTGCTCGCAGGCAAGACGACGGCCGGGTCCAGGGTGATGTCGGACACGTGATGCAACAGATGCGCGTTGGCCTGCAGTGCCTGGGGCATGTAGTGACCACGTCGCGTAAGTTTCATCGAGTAAATGCTGTCTGGGCAAAGGTAGCGACGAACCCCGTGACTGACGGCGACCGTCAGCGTCAGGGGAAGCACCACGGAGTAGTCCAGCGTCATCTCGAAGATCATCACAATCGCGGTCAGCGCCGCCCCCGTGGCGCCGGCTACGGTCCCCGCCATTCCTGCCAGCGCGAAAACGGCGGGCGCGACGTGGAGTCCTGGGAAAAGGACTCTCAAGCCAACGCCGTAGGCGGCACCGACGGACGCACCCATGAAGAGCGACGGAGAGAACACGCCTCCGGACGCACCCGAGCCAAGGGTGAGCGAAGTCGCAAGAAGCTTCGACGCCGCGAGGACGAGCATCAACTTGACCCCGTCGAGAGTACCCGAAAGAATATCGAAAATAGTCGCATAGCCCACGCCTTCGACGTAATAGTGGCCTGTCGCACGCATGAATATGGCCGCGGTGACGCCGACCCCGAGCATTCCGACCATGTGGCGAACGTATTCGCGCTTTGGAAACCACCTTTCAAAGACGTCTTCGGTCGCATAGAGAGCGCGAATAAACGCTGTCGACAGCACGCCCATGACGAGACCAAGGGCGACGTAGGCGGGAAGCAGTGCGATCCCCGAGAGGAGCGGCATCCGCAGCGCAGGAACCTCGAAGGCAGGATGGTTGCCGAGAAGAAAGCGACCGACATACGTGGCGGTCGATGTGGCGAGCGCCACCGGCACCAGCGTCCGGACGCTCACTTCGTGCATCAGTACCTCGACGGCGAAAAGAACGCCTCCGATGGGAGTGTTGAAGGTCGCCGCGATCCCCGCCCCACCCCCCGCGGCGACCAGCGTCGCGAGCTGCCAGCGCGAGGCTCCTGCGATGCGGCCTGCAACGGACCCGAACGCCGCTCCGATCTGAATGATGGGGCCCTCGCGGCCTACCGAGCCCCCGCTTCCGATGGAAATCGCCGATGCCATCGATTTGATCGCCGCAACGATCGGAGCAATGACGCCCTTCCTGTAATAGATGGCGTCCATGACTTCGGGGACTCCGTGGCCCTTCGCTTCCGGAGCGAAGTTCTTCACGAGAAAGACGACGGCGACGGCCCCGAGCACCGGCACGAGTGCGACCCAGAATCCCCAGGGGCTCGGCGGCGTATGCTGGTTCGTGTCGTACTGAAGTGACAGTTCGCCAAGAAACAGCAGATTGTGAAAGAAAGCGATCAGTGCCCGGAAAGCAAACGCGCCGAGGCCCGCCACGATGCCGAGCAGCACGGCGAGCAGCGCGAGCGAGAACGTGCTCAGGCGTCTTCGGTGAGCCTCGACGAGACGCTTGGGAGCATCGACCGGCGCCGGGCCTTTGGCTGACGCGGCGACCTGCGCAGGCGGAACGGTCACCACCGTGTGGCTCATGACCTGACTTACGCCGACGACGCGGCAAGGGGAAGGCCGAATGGAACGCTCGCAGAAACTAGAGCAGCATCCTCAATCGCGCCCAGTCCTGTCGTGAGAACACCGGACGACGAGCATCGGGCGCGCGACTCGGTGCAGGACGTCTTGTGTGACGGAGCCGAGCACGAGCCGCTTCAACAGGCCCCTCCCGTGGCTGCCCATCACGACAAGGTCGAAGTCCACCGACCGTTCCACGATCACATCCGCCGGACTGCCCTCGACGAGCTCGCCGTCGGCAGGCACACCAGCAGCGGTCGCCGTCATCTTGGCGCGCTGAAGGACTGCCTGTCCGTGCACGCTCAGGGTGCGCACCGCGTCGGCCACGGTCACCACGCCTTCGCGCCGCGAGCTCATCCCGTCCATGACGAAGAGGAAGACCACGGAGGATCCCATCGCTCTGGCGATTGCAACGCCGTGCGCGATCACTTCGCCGCTGCAAGCGCCGCCGTCGGTTGGGATGAGGATTCGGGTGTACATCGCGGCTCAACCAAAAAAGGGGGGATGCGTGATCGCCAACGTCAATAGCAAACGTGAGGCGTCCCTCGACCGAGTGCAATCCGCCGTCCGCGATTTCTCGCGTGATCGTCCGCCACCCTTCATGCTTGTCATCTTGACGCAGGGGGGCGGCAACGGACCGCCACTAGGGTATGGGCCAGAGGGGACCTCCCAATGAAACGTCCAACCGCGATTGCTTCCTCACTGACCGCCCTGGGCTTGGCCTCTGCCCTCGCCACGACGGGTCCTGGCTGCTTACGAGCCGCCCCGCCGCCCGATTCGCGGTCTACGGAAGCCAACATCACCCGCGTTGCCGCCGGCGTGCTCGAGCGTTCTCAATTCGCGCATCGTCCGCTCGACAATGAGCTTGCGGGAGCTCTGCTGGATCGCTACCTGGATGCTCTGGACGGGACGCGGTCGCTCTTCCTGCAGACGGACGTGGACGAGTTCTCCGCGTACCGCGCGACGCTGGCGAAGGCCACCCGCGAGGCCGGCGACACCAGCGCCGGGCAGGCCATCTTTGGGCGCTATCTTCAGCGCCTCGAGCAGCGAGCCTCCTACGTCACCGCGACGTTGCGATCCGCGACGTTCGATTTCACGGGCCATGACGTCTATTCCTTCGATCGAGACCACGCGCAACGACCGCACGATCTGGCGGCGGCACGGGAGCTCTGGCGGCAGGAGCTCCGATCCGAGTATTTGCAGGAAAAGCTCGGCGGCAAGCCGCCGGCGCAGATCGTGAGCGCTCTGACCCACCGGTATGGCCAGCAAGTAGAGACGATGAAGGCCCTGCGGAGCGACGAGGTGCTCGAGGTCTACCTGGACGCGCTCGCTCACGTCTACGATCCGCATTCCGACTATCTGGGCCATGAACAGATGGAAAGTCTGTCCATCGCCATGAATCTGTCGCTGTTCGGCGTCGGCGCATCCCTCGAGAATGTCGACGGCTATTGCAAGATTCGTGAGCTTCTCCCGGGCGGGCCCGCAGCGCGAAGCGGTCTGTTGAAACCGGGAGACCGCATCGTCGCGGTAGCGCAAGCCGGCAAAGAGTCCGTCGACATCAGGAGCATGCCTCTTTCCCGCGCGGTGGAGCTGATTCGCGGCCCGAAGGGGTCGACCGTGACACTGACGATCATTCCCGAGGGCGCCGCCGAGGGCTCTCCTCCGCAGACGGCATCTCTCGTGCGCGACGAGATCAACCTCGAAGACCAGGAAGCCAAGGCGCGCATCCTCGACCTGCCCACGGCCATGGGAACGACGCTTCGGCTCGGAGTCATCGACCTGCCCTCGTTCTACGCCGGCATCGACGGGCGCAAGGGAGCCGGACGCCGCAGTGCGACCACGGATGTTGCGCGGCTGCTGACCAAGTTGAAGGCGGAGGGCGTGCGCGGTGTCGCTCTCGACTTGCGACGCAACGGCGGCGGATCGTTGGAGGAAGCGATCACGTTGACCGGTCTCTTCATCCGCAAAGGACCGGTCGTGCAGACGCGCGATTCGGCAGGCGCCATCGACGTGGGTGCGGACCCCGACCCCACGGTCGTCTACGACGGGCCTCTGGTCCTGCTGACCAGCCGGCTGAGCGCGTCCGCCACGGAGATTCTTGTCGGTGCGCTGCAGGACTATGGCCGCGCGGTGGTCGTGGGCGATTCCACGACGTTCGGCAAGGGGACGGTGCAAACCGTGCTGCCCCTCGCGGGAGTCATGGACCACGTTCGTCTGGGCCATGCCTACGACCCGGGGGCCCTCAAGGTCACCATCGGCAAGTTCTATCGTCCGAGCGGAGCGTCGACGCAGTTGCGGGGCGTCGCGTCCGACATTGTTCTCCCATCCGCCAGCGAGTTCAGTGACGTGAGTGAGTCGGCAATGAAGGATCCGTTGCCGTGGGACACCGTGCCGTCCACGTCCTACGAACGTCTGAACCGGGTGGAACCGTATGTCGGCACCTTGAGGGCCAATTCCATGCGACGGGTCGCGTCGGAAAAGGAATTTGGCTACCTGGAAGACGACATCGCTCGATTGAGAAAGACCCTCGCCGCAAAATCCGTTTCGTTGAACGAGGCGGAGCGGCGCGAGGAATTGGCCCAAACCAAGGCGCGCCATCTCCAGGAGCGCGATGCCGAAGGTCGGACTCTCCACGCTACCCTGCCCACCACGTACGAAATCACCCTGAAGAACGTCTCCTCGGCTGGCCTGCCGCCGCCCATGTCTCTCACGATCAACACGGACCGAGCGTCTTCCAGGGCCCCCGCGACCGCGACCGACGATCCGGATACCAGCCCGAGCGGCCGATCACCCGGAGATGACATTACCATGAATGAAGGTGTCCAAATCCTGGCCGACTACGTAGAGCTCTTGCCCCGTCGGTGACCTTGCCTTTCAAGCCTCGTGGCTGAAGTGACGCATCCTGACGCATGCGCGGTTCAGGGCGCCGACCTCGAGGATCCCGGGATCTCCGCAAAACGACCATCGTCCTTGCGAACAGGACGGACGGCGCGCTCTGCCCTGCAGAGACCGCACTCAATGCCCGTGGCTCGCTAGGGTCCGGGCGAGGCGATCTCGCCGGGATTGTCGTACCTCCAGATGCGAGCGATCCGGCCGTCTCGAAGCTCGTTCACGTCGACGACGTGAACTCTTATCACGGCGTCCCTCCGGGCGGGGATCCAGCCCAACGGTCCCCACTGTAGTCCGCCGAGCCAGTACTCGACGATCGCGAAGTGTTCGACACCCCACCCGCTGACGATCGTCGTATCGAGCTCCCCGATCGCCTTGTGCATCGTGTTGAAGTAGAGGCGCGCATCCTCCGCGCCGCGGGCTGGCTCCGTCCGGTCGAGCGTGAAGACTTCGACGTCGTCGGTCAGCGAGCCCAAGTACATGCTCTCGCTGTTCTCGAGCGCGTCGAGCTCCGTGCGGACCGTGCGGACGTTGTCGGCCTCCCGTCCGTTCTGGTCGAGGAACTGCGGTGGCCCGGTGGGAATAGGCGCGAGCGCGATGGGGGCGAGGCCCTTGGGAGCCGCCCCCAGCTGTGCCTTCACCGCGGCGACGTCGAAGTAAACGTGGATGTCGGCGATCGAGCCAACGTCCGTCGTCCAAAGGAGCGTGAGTCCGCGCATCGCGACGGGCTTCTGAGTTGCCGCGACACGCATCCAGTCGTGCGCCTGAACACCGGCCATCGTCCACTCGGTCGTTTATTCGCTCGCCGTTCGCCAGACGCGCGTCATCACGAAGCGGCGTTGGTCGAACGCCCCGAAAAGGACGTCGTGCGCATGAACAACCCCGCTCCGACCGTTGGCGTCGTCCATGCCTGGAAATGAGAAGTGCGCGCTCTCGTCCACCAGGGGAGCGAGCTGCGAAAAGGCCGGGGAGGCGAGTGCCGCGGCGTACTCCTCTGCCAGCGGGCGCTCCTTCTCGGTGGGCACGTTCGGTCCGGAAACGGGTGCAGCATGCGCATCGAGCGACTGCCAGTTCACGGGCGGTGAAGCGGGGTCCGCAACCGCTCCCGGCGAACACGCCAAGAGAGCCACACCCGGCCACCACCTTTCGATTCGCATCCGTCTCGGGTCTCCCTTGTGCCGATCAGAACAACGGAAACGGACCGCGCTCTTCGCGCCGGTCGAAAGAAACGGACCCCTCGTCGCGCGTAGTGCATCGTTCAGGGCGCGGCGACTTCAGGATGATTCCTCAGTTTCAGTGAATTGATGACGCGCGTAGCCCCGCCTGAGACGGCATCGCTTTACCCATGCGGCATCGCGACATTCCCTGCTACCGCGTCCACTTCCTCGGGAAAGGGAATATGAACCGTCAGGACTGGACAATTCGCTCCTCTGACGACCGCCTCTGCAACACTGCCCATCACGAGGCGGCGAAGCCCTGTTCGCCCATGTGTGCCCATGACAACCATGCCGAACCTCTCTTTGCGCGAGAACGACATGATTGTTCGTGCAGGCGAGCCATGCACGACGACCACGTCCAGTGCGACATCCGTGCCCTTTCTCATTTCCTCACGGATCTTCTCGAGCCCGTGCTGGGCGTTCGATCGTTCGCTTTCGGCGTCCACCGCGTTGTCTGCGCCGGGGACGATGGATTCCATGAGGTCTGGCGATTGGCAGACGTGAAAGAGCGTCACCGAAGAGAGCAATGTTTTGGCGAGTGCAACCGCGTACGCCGCGGAAGCCTCTGACCCCGGCGAGAAATCAATCGGTGCAAGTATCTTGGACACTGCGATCGTGCCAGCCCCTGCATCCGACTCAATCACGGTCAGCCCAGATGCACTGCAGTCGCCGTGGGGCTCGCCTTGTCGAGGAGCTCCTTTGCCTTCGCCACATTTTCAGCCGTTCCGTGAACGAATACGAGGAATTTGTCCGCCTTGACGGCGGTCTCGTACTTGAGAACGCTGTCTTTCGGAATCCCCATGGCGAAGAGACCTGCGCCAAGCGCGCTCAGCCCGCCAACGACAGCGGCACCCTCCAGCGCTCCCACGATCCAGCTCACGATCGGGCCCGCGACGACGAGTGGGCCGATGCCGGGGATGAAAAAGAAGCCGCTTCCGAAGAGGAGCCCCCAAAATCCACCCCAGAAGGCGCCCGTCTTTCCCCAGTATTTCATCCTGTCGCCCGTATTGTAGTAGCCGACGACATTGTCCTCCGTGTGATAGTCCTTCGCGATGATGGAGACCGTTTTCATGTTGAAACCGGCTCGCTGAAGCTCCTTCACAGCTGTTTCAGCCAGGGCGTGCGTTCCATAGATCGCGACTGTTGAATTCTTGTCACTCATTGAATTTGTCCTTTCGTTATCTTCACGCTTACTTGAACCCTGTCGAACTCGCCGTCGTTTCCTGTATTGCAACCGGATGAGGCACCGCGTTCCGGATGATTGCGCAAGACGCCCTCTGGGAGTGAGGCGTGGACGCCAGCCTCATGCGTCATCACGAGCCTCCAGTTCGGGACCGGGCTCAGCGGAGTCGGGCTACGCCTATCCGGCAGTTGGATGCACGTATGCCGACATAAGCTTCGGTGTGTTTTAATCACCATCCGGGCCTTTGAAGTCAATACCCTCGTTCTGGGACACCATCGCTTGGCGAGCCGATGAAATCGGCGGCACGAGCGTTTGGCGACCGCGACAGCTATGCCGCTATTGCGGTCGAGTACGCTTCTTACAAATTTCGAATGAAGAGTCGAAAGCCCGCGCCGTCCAGCGGAGAGGAGCAACGACGCAGGCATTGTTGATTGGATGGTGCTAGGCATCCGGCGGCGCTCACGATTGCGCGCCGACAGAGGAGTTTTGCCATGATGAATCGATTCATGACGACCCGCTTCGCTTGCCTCGCCGCTTTCGCACTCGTCGCTTGCGGTGGCTCGAAGCCGCCGGAGGCTACGGCGCCCACGGGGTCAGCATCGGGCGGCTCGGCGAGCATGGAGACACCCGCGCAGGCGGCGACCTCCGGCAACATCCAGATCGCGCGCGAGATCCTCAGCGCGTGCGGCATCCCGGACGCGGATGCCTTTTTCCCGTTCGACTCCGCGCGGCTCGAGAAAAAGGACATCAAGGTGCTAAACGACGTCGCCACGTGCTTCACGACCGGCCCCATGAAGGGACGCCTGCTGAAGCTCGTCGGCCGGGCGGATCCGCGGGGTGCCACCGGGTACAACATGACCCTCGGCCAGGCCCGCGCGGACTCGGTACAGAAATATCTGACCGACAAAGGCGGCGACCAAGGCAAGTTCCAGAGCAGCTCTCGAGGCGCGATGGACGCGACCGGCACCGACGAGGCGGGCTGGGCCCGCGATTGCCGAGTCGACCTCATGCTCGGGAGCTGAGGGACCGAGCATGCGCGGCGGCGGCGGCGCATCCTCATGCCGAGGCGCGAGCTGCCGGGTCCTGGTGGAAAAAGAGCGCGAGCTGGTCGTAGAGCTGGGGGTGTCGGCCTTTGAGCTGGACCGATTTCTCGAAGAACATCTCGGTCACCACCGCGAAGAACTCGGCGGGGTTCGTCGCGGCGTATTCGTCAATGTCGCTTTTGCGATGCTTGTCGACGTCGTCGACAAGGTGCGCAAACTCGTCTCCGAGCACATGCGCCCATGCGGTGTACATCGTGCGCTTACCGAGCACCGGCGCGCCGTCGGCTGCCCCGTCTTCTTGATCGAGCTGGTGCGCAAACTCGTGGAGCGTCACGTTGTGGCCGTCGCGCATGCCGGTCGCGCCTCCGCGTACGGCGTCCCAAGCGAGGACGACGACTCCCAGCGCCGACTGCCCCAGGCGCGCTTGCTCGTCGGCAAGCGCGACGCCGCCGCCTAAAAGCGAGCTCGTCTTGGCGACGTACGTATGCGGATAGACGAGAATGACATCGAGATCGGGGAAATAGTCGGTCTCGCGATGAAGCAAGAGGAGGCACGCTTGCGCGGCGATCGTCACGCGCATCTCGTCGGTGATCTCGAGCCCCGCGCAGCCTTCGAACTTCTTCTCGGCGAGAAACACCTGAATATGCCCCTCGAGCTCGGCGCCGTCCTCGGGCGACAGCATCGAGACAGACGATGCGCTCCTGGCGACAATCGCACGCCAGGCCGCAGGGAAGGGCTGCCCGCGAAGCGCGGCGCGGCGGCGTGACTTGAAGAAGTTGAACATCCGGTTGATGGTACGCCGCGTCCAGGCGACCCGCGCTCGGACTGCGTGTACTTGCCCTGTCCCAGTGCGACCTTCAACCCCACACGGTTGATCTCCGCCCTGCGCTCAGCCGTGACCACGGCGACAATCTGATTGGCGAGGCTGAGGGCCAGCGTGCGCTCCTTGTCGTCCACCGACAGACGCGTCGCGCCTGTGCCCACGCGGATCCAGGTAGAGAGAGGAGGGCGATGAAAGCGAGCGTCTTGCGCATCAAAAGGCCGCGGCGTCCGTCGGAAGGACGCAAGGCTGCGGCCCTCGAGCAAAGACGAGCCAAAGCACTTCGTACGGACGGCCGACGAGCGCGAGAGCCGTGCGCTTGAGGCTCAAAGCCGCGGCGACGAGCGCAAAGGCTGCGGCATTCGTCTCGAGCAACGCGGGCTTGAAGTAGAGAGATACAGCGATCGGCGCCAGAGCCCTCGGATGGACGCTCAAGGAGTGCTCCAATCTGGACGTTGGGAACGCCATGTCGGTCGTGAAGGCGGTGACCGTCGAATCAGGGCGGCGAACGAAGCGTGACGACCACCTGGCCGGGCGATCGGTGACGGACTCGAACGACGCAGTCGCCCGATGGAAGCATGCGCACGACGTACCCTGCGTCCGCCAGGTCCGCGCGCTCGACGAGCGAGGCGCCGCCGACGAGGACGCTCGTCGGACGGGTCGCGAGCCGGAGCGTATCGGTGGCGTCGGCGTCGAACGTCGCCCAGGAAACGCGCGTCGCCTGCGCGTAGTCAACCTGCGTGACGATCGACGTCGAGCGCAGGACATGGTTCTCGTGCGAGGGCGCCCATTGAGGCGTCGCGGACATGGCCATCATGAAGTGGCGGATATAGTCCCCATAGCCGTCGCTGAACCACCATCCCTCGTTCTTGTCCTCCCCGACGGCCACGATGCCGTCCTCGCCGCACATGTACGTCGCCCAATTGAGCGAGCGCAGCGCGCGTTCGCGCGCGGCCAGGTCGCCCGTGGCCTCCGCCCAAAGAGCGAGGGTCGTGCCAAACCGGGCCGTGTGGCTCCCCATCTTCGCCATGTCCGCGGCCTGTTCGCTGATGACCGTGGCGCCCCATTGCACCCCGGCCTCCGTGTCGGTGTCGTCTGCGAAGACTTGGGAGACCCAGGCAATGAGGTGGGCGACGTCGTCGCGCCACCCCGGGTCGGCTGCGGGGTGCACCAGAAGCCACCGGGCGGTGCGCATCGCGGCGTACTGATTGGGGTTGGACCGAGGGTGTGCCTGGATGTCGATGTCCTCGAAGTAGCCGCTCCAAGCATCGTTTTTCATGGGCACTTGCATCATCCAGTCGAGCGCGAGGCCTCGCGCTCGCGCATAACCCTCCACGTCTCCGAGCGACAGCCGGCGCAATTCGTCGAAGAGCGTCAGCGCTCCGATGACGTTGGACGAGTACTCTTCGCGGGCGACATTCGTGCGCGCGTAGACGCGGAAGGGCCAGGGCGAGTGGAGTTCGTCCCCGCTGCGCACGTGCTTCACCAACGCGTCGGCGCATGCCACCGCCGCGTCCCGGTAATGGACGTCCCCCGTGAGCTCGAACATCTGCATGTACGCAAACCCGAGTTCGCCCACCTTGTCCGGTTCGATGACACCCACGCCATCGCCACGACCGCAGAAGTCGCACCACCCGTCGTCGGCGCCGGCGTAGTCGACGTCCCCCGCATTGGCGCTGGCGTACGGCACGCGCGGCCAGTCCCAGTCGACGGGCGTCGTTCCATGCTCGATCTGATGATCGAGCGCTTTGCGTACGACGTCGATGGCGCGGCCGTCGCCGCTGAACGCGTACCAGAGGACGGCGGAGTCGGTGAGCATGGCGTAGAGTCCAGCCGGATTGTGCGGCCAGTTGACCCCGCCGAAGGTGTCAGGGTCGAAGCGCGAGCTGGTGAGCCAGGTTTCGAGGCCGTTGTCCTGGACGGGGAACTTCGTCTCGAACGCTCCCCAGGCGAGCCGCGCGACGTGCGCGAACGGTGCGTCGCCTTGCCACCACGAGAGAAGCTCGCGGTTTGCGCCGACGCGAACCGGATGGGTGGCGATCGTCGGGGGGGCGGTCGCTACCACGGAGCTTGGGCAGGACCCCGTCGCGCTCGCCAGCGCGACGACGACGGCGGCGAGCAGTCCGCGGAACGGGCGCATCGGCGCAATGCCTACGACGCCGGTCAGGGAGCCAGTTTTTCGTAGGCGTCGACGATCTCCTCGTATGCCCCGGCGAGGAAGAGCCGCGGGTCCGCGACCGACTCCGGCGGGTCGTCCGGGGCCGCCGTCGCGAAGTCGTGCTGTTCCGCGTGAAACTGGGCTCCGATGACCGGCCACGCGGGATCCCTCGACCGGAACGTCTCGGGCACGGTGTCGCACCAGCCAGCGCCATCGGGGTTTGGAAAGAGGCCGTCACGCGGGTCCGCGGCAACGACGTCGGGTGCGCAGAACGCGCTTGTGGCCAAAAGCTCGAGGCGCTGGAGCGGGCCGCCTGGGAGAAATGCGTCGGGGCGCACGGCATCCGCATGCGACTCGGGGAGCGCCTCCGTTGTCGATCGGTGTTCGGGACCCGCAAGATCCGAGAAGAGCGGATCTTGGGGTGCAAACCGGATCTTGGCCCGCAGGGTGTGCAGATCGCCCGGCCACGCGCGCTCGACATCCATGGGAGGCGCGAAGCCCCGGATGGGGCGGCCGCTCGTGCGGCTCAGCACGCGGTCGACGAGTCTCCGGTCCTCGTCGGGGGACCCGCCTTGAGAGGCCTTTGCCTCGAGCAGTGCGAGGATCTGAGCCCCCCCGCAAAAGCCCATGAGCGGGGCGACGCGTCCCCGCACTGCAGGCGCCAGCTGCCCCATGCCGCCGGAGCGTGCATCGGGGAGCGGATCCCAGTGCCAGCGCCCGGGCCTGGCGGGATCCGGGCCCGTGACGGACCCGTAGTCCCAATCGTTCGAGCCGCTCAGGACGGCGATCGGCGGCGGACTGCTTTGCGCCAAGAGCTGCGTGTCGAGAAGGGGATCGTCCCCCTCGATCGACTCGATCGCCCTGCCCGCGTCGTCCGTCGGCGACGCCGCGAGCACTTCGCCGCGGGGACCGAGCAGGCGCGCGTAGCGATCGTCGCGCCGCACGGTTGGGAGGAGCTTGGCGAAGCGACCCTGCAGGAACTTGGCATGGTAGATGTCGTTCGCCCACTCGCCGCCGGGTGCAGCATGCGTCTGCGCCGATGGATTGGCGTTGACACTGAGAATCCACGGGGGCGCCAGAATCGGCTGGGGGTCGTCGGCGCCGTACGCTGCGATCTCCCGGACCACGGGCACGGCCGCGGCTTCGGGCAGCCCGCTGGCGCCCGTCGCTCCACTCATGACGAGGCGCAGCGCACGGATCGTCCGCGGCTGCGCGAGGGTCACAAGACGCCGGCGCAGCGGAAGGATCGATCCGTCGGCGCGCAAGGGCTCGGTCGCGACGGGGACGAACGTCTTGCCGTCCTCACTGACCTCGAGCCTGTAGTGAAGGGGACCCCATGCGATGGCGTAGCTGCGACCGGCCCCTGGACGCGGCACGCTCGTCGCGTCGAACCCAAGGACAAGGCGGATTCGGTCGATCATCCGGGGCTCGTGCAAGTCGAGGCGCAGCGTCCAGCGCGACGGGCCAGCGGCGCCCGCCCAGCGGGTCGCGTACTCGCCGTCGATGGCGCCCTCTGCCGAGAAGCCAGGCCAGGAGCCGTCGTCGCTAGCCTCGGCGTCGCGTAGGACGTTGCGCGCGCCCTCGATCGCGCGCACCTCACGAACGACCGGGGGCCCGGCGTTCGTACGATCGACCACGAGCCGAAGGGCGCACGCGTCGACGTCGACGAACCATGAACGACGAGTGGTCTGGGCGACCCCGATCCCAGCCTGCCACATTGCCTGACTCGTTCCGTCGATCGGCGTCCAGCCCTGGTCGTCGTCGGCCGAGATCGTGTCGCAGCGAGCGCTTCGAGACGCCGGCGGACGCACCTCCCAGTGAAACTCGGTGGGGACCCCGCTCGTCGGCGACTGGCCGAAGCGGGAACGCAAGAGCCCCAAGTGCTCGGGCCGGGCAAACGCCGCCGACCAGCGCCACTGCGTCTCGCCAGGGCGACCGGTCCACGTCGTATCGTCGCGGCCGTCGACGGCCAGGCGTGCGCTCTCCCCGCGATCGGCCGCATCGACCGCGACAAGGTCCGGCGTACGGAGCGCGTCCAGCGCAGCCGCGCGCGCTCTCGGCACGACCAACGCCCGCGCCGAGGCTCCTCGCTCGTTCGACAGCGCGATGGGGACCGTGGCCGCGAGCGACACGACCGTCACCCCGACGAGCACACCCCACCGAAGACGTCCAGCTTCCGCCGAAAACACAGGCATACTCTTCCACAACTCTGAGAGAACGGCCTTATAACCAACCAACCCGGCGTAGCCGGAACCATAGAGGGCCGAGGATTGACGACGGAGGCGGCAGGCGCTGACGTCGGCGCATGTCCACCCTCGTCGAGCGCTACGCCGATCGCATCCACGGAGTGCTCTCTTGCTATGACCGCGTGATCGTGCGCGGCGGTATCCGCGGGTTCGACTACGCGCAGGCGATGGAGTCGTACTTGCGCTGGCGCAAGATCCGGCTGTTCGACTTTCCCAAGTTCGCCAAGCCGTACCGGGACGCCATCCGGGACAACGCCGAGCAACTCGCGCGGGCGCATGGCATCGCGGTGCAGTTCATCCGCAATAACCGCGAGCGCAAAGAGGACATCGTGGCGAGGATTCTCGAGAAGCGCGGCGACAGTCCCGGGCTCGTCGCGATCCTGTCGGCGCTCGAAACGTGCGAGTCGTACGAGGCGCGGTTCGACAAGAAGACCGGGCGTACGTCGCTGCGGCCCGATCGCGCCAAGTGCACACACTACTACTTCTACTTCATCGACGAGCACCTCGGGCTCGGCTTCATGCGCATCTCGACGTGGTGCCCGTTCCCCGCTCAGGTGTACGTCAACGGACACAACCTGCTGGCCGCGAAGCTACGCACCGCGGGCATCGGCTACCGCATGCTCGATAATGCGTTCTTGCACATCGACGACTGGCAGGCCGCGCAGAAGCTGGCCGATGAATCGGACTCGCGGGTCCTGCACGAAAAGCTCGACCGCTATGCGCGGCTGTTCTGTCCGCCGATCGAATCGCTCGGCGTCGCCTACCAGTGGAACCTCGCGCAGGTCGAGTACGCGACCGACATCGTGTTCCGCCGGCAGCGCGACCTCGGGCCCATTTACGACACGCTCGTGCGCACGGCGGTCCATGCCGTGAAGCCGGCTCAGATCGCCACGTTTCTCGGGCGCAGGCACAGGCTCCACCGCAACAACACCGAGGAGATCGGCAACGACTTCGACACGCGCATCCAGGGCACACGCATCAAGCACCGCATGGGCCCGACGTCCATCAAGGCCTACGATAAGGCTGGCATCATCCTGCGTATCGAGACGACCACGAACAACCCGAAATGGTTCAAGCACTACCGCACGGTGGTGCATCGCGACGGCACCCGCTCGCACGAGCTGGCACGCTTGAAGAAGAGCATCTACAGCCTCCATGACCTTCGGCTGATCGCGGTGGCTGCGAACCGCCGCTATCTCGAGTTTCTCTCGAGCATCGACGACCCCGCTGTCGCCATCGAAGCCGTCAGACGGGTCAGCGAGACCGTCGAGCAGGCTGGCCACCGCTACCAAGGCTTCAACTTCTTCTCGGACCAAGACGTCCGACTCTTCGAGATCATCCTTCGCGGCGAGCACACCATCCAAGGCTTGCGCAACGCGCACATCCGCGAGCACCTGCCCGATAAGTCCGCCTCCCAGGTCTCCCGAATACTCCGCCGCCTGCGCTGCCACGGCCTCGTCAAGAAGATCGGCCGCACCTACAAGTACTACGTCACCGCGGCGGGTCGCTCCGTGATGACCACGGGCCTCAAGCTCAAGACCCTCGTCCTCATCCCCGAGCTGGCGCGCGACATGGCCGCGTGATCACTCGCCGAAGTCTTGCCGCCGCGTGAACGAAGTTGGCTACGGAGAGACTATAACCCGCGTTCGTGGGGCGCTATTCCCACGCCCGCGGGGGACCCCATTTTGGCGAACCCGAACTGGACCCCGCGTGGCAGGGCACTAGGTTGAGGTCCGGGCCTGCCCGGCCAACTGCCTATGGCGTCTCCAACGGAAAGTGAGCGACCCCCCGGCCACGAGTTCGGCGGCGCACGCTCTCTCTTCCGCAGAGCCGTCTTCGCGGCACGCGCACCTCTCCCCCTGCAACTGCTCGGAAGAACGCTTCTGCGCACGGCGCTCGTGGGCGTCGCCGCGGGCCTCATCGGGTCGTTCTTCTTTGCCGGCGTCGAGTTGGCTCAGCACGTCGTGCTCGAGCGCTGGTGCGGATACGTGCCGCTCCGAGCGGCTGGAGAGCGCCTCGCGGGAGATGCCGGCGACACGGCGTTTCGGCCCTGGCTGGTCTGGCTGATGCCCGCGGTGGGCGCCCTCGGTGCCGGCCTGCTCTCGCGCTTGGCGCCGGAGGTTCGCGGCGGCGGGGCCGACGCCGTCATCGAGGCGTTCCACTCGCAGCGTGGAGTCGTTCGCAGGCGCGTGCCGCTGCTGAAAGCCTTGGCGTCGATTTTGACCCTCGGCTTCGGTGGTTCCGGCGGACGCGAAGGGCCCACGATGCAAATGGGCGGGGCCATCGGATCGGTCATCGGCCAGTACCTGCACGTGACCGATCGCGAGCGGCGGATTCTGCTCGTCGCGGGCACGGCCGCAGGCATGGCGGCCGTGTTCCGTACGCCGCTGGGTGCGGCCCTTCTGGCCGTCGAGGTCCTTCATCGGGACGACTTCGAGAGCGACGCGCTCGTCCCGTCGGTCCTCGCGAGCGTCGTCGCCTATTCGGTGTTCATCTCGATCTTCGGCGAGACGACCCTGTTCGCGCACGCGGCAAAGTACCCTTTCGTGCCCGCGCATTTGCCCCTCTACGCGGTCCTCGCCGTGGTGATTTCGCTCGTCGCGTCGACGTTCCTTTCGACGCTCCGGGCCGTGCAGCGGTACGCCGCGCGGCTTCCGTTGCCGGAATGGTGCAGGCCAGCGGTGGGCGGCCTCGTGCTGGGCGGGGCCGCCGTCCCCGTAATCCTGCTCGTCGGATTGAGCCTCGGGCGCGAAGGGATGGGCCTCGGGATTCTCGGAGGCGGTTACGGCGCGGCGCAGGTCGCCATCAGCGGAGCCACATGGCTTCCCGGGGGATGGCGGGGCGTCGAGCTTCTCCTGCTCCTCGGGCTTGCGAAGATCTTGCCACCTCACTCACGGTCGGCACCGGCGGAAGCGCGGGCGACTTCGGTCCCTCTCTCGTCATCGGCGGGATCTTCGGGGGAGCGTTCGGGCGTGCGGCCCAGCTCCTCCTGCACGACCCGCGCATCGATCCGGGCGCCTTCGCGCTCGTCGGCATGGGGACGTTTTACGGAGGGCTGGCCCACGTACCGATCGCGTCGCTCGTCATGGTGTGCGAGCTCGCGGGAAGCTACGACCTGCTCGTCCCGCTGATGCTGGCCACGGGCATCAGCTTCGTCGCGCTGCGGCACCGCTCGCTCTATCACGCGCAGCGAGCGACCCTCCGCGACTCACCCGCGCACCGCGACGAGCTCGTTCTGGACGTACTGCGCGGCGTACGGGTGGCCGATGTCGTCGTGAAACATCGACCGTACGTCTCGTTCCGCCCGCAGACCCCTGCCGTTGAAGTCATTCGGCGCCTTGCAGGCGGGGGCTGGCAGGACGTGTTCCCGGTGCTGTCCGAGGACCAGAAAGTGGTGGGCATCATCACCATCGAGATTCTCCGCACGATCGCGCAAGACCCGAGCATTGCCGAGCTGACCATCGCCGACGACATGATGCTCCCGCCCGTCGTCGTGCACGACGACGATGACGTGAGCGGCGCGCTCGAAGTGCTGCTTCGACACCGTTCACGAGAAGTCGTGGTCGTCGACGAGGACGGCCGTGTCGTCGGCTTCTTGGACGAGGCGGAGATTACCCGCCTGTACCGTAGCGTCCACGCACGCCCCCGCCGCTTAGCGGCGTAGCCCCGTGCAACACTCGGCGCAAATGGACTCGACGCGCCGTCGCGTGCTCGCCCTCTTGCGGCGGTACGGATGGAACGCGACGTCGTTCCAGGTGCTCGAGGAGGGATTCCAGTACGCCTTCGACGACGAGGAAGACGCGTGCGTCGCGTACGTCGAGACCGCCCGGGCGTGGGTCGTCGCGGGGGCCCCGATCGCCGAGCCGCGCTCGTACGGGAGAGTCGTGGAGCACTTCCTCGCCAAAGCGCGTGAGTCGAAGCGACGGGTCAGTTTCTTCGCGGTGGAAGAGCAGTTTCTCCACGCCCAACGGTTGCGGGCGATCCGAATCGGCGAGCAGCCCACGTGGAACCCGGCCGCGTGGGAGGCGACCGTCCAGGGCTCGAGGAGCCTGCGGCGAACAGCTACGGCGCGCTCGAGCGAAGGGGGTCGCTGTGCGCCTGCTCGCACCGGACGAGCTGGCCGACCCACGGGCGCCCGTACGACACGCCATCGACATGCTCATCGCGCGGTGGCTCGGATCGCGCGCAATGGCGCCGATGGGATTCCTGGTCGACGTGCAGCCGTTCGCATTCCCCGAGGAGCGGCGCTACTTCGTTGCCGAGAGAGACGGGCGCGTCGTGGCCTTCCTCGCCGCGGTCCCCATCTACGTGCGACGAGGCTGGCTCATCGAGGACCTGCTGCGCGACCCTTCGGCGCCGAACGGGGCCTCGGAGCTGATCGTCGACTTCGCGATGCGCGCCTTCGCAAGGGAGGGCAGCCTGTACGTGACGCTCGGCCTCGCGCCCCTCGCCGGAACGAGCGGCTGGCTTCGCGTGGTGCGCGAGTGGTCGCGAGCTCTCTACGACTTCGAGGGGGTGCGCGCGTTCAAAGCGAAGCTCAGACCGCATCGCTGGGAGCCGATCTACCTGGCCTACGCCAACGGCGCTTCGGCCAACGCGGCGCTCCTGGACGCGCTCGCGGCGTTCGCGCGAGGGAGCTTCGCGCGTTTCGGGGCAGAGACTCTGCTGCGCGGCCCTGCGGTCGTCGTGCGAGCACTGGCCGCGATCCTCGTCCCGTGGACGGTGCTTCTTGCCTGTGCGCCTGAGCGTTGGTTTCCGAGCGCGTGGTCGAGGCTCGCATGGGTCGTGCTCGACCTGGCGGTCGCCGCGGGGTTGTTCGTGCTCGCAGCGCGGTGGAGGTGGTGGCTCGGTCGGGCCCTGGCGGCGCTGGTCACGGCCGACGCGAACGCTGACGTGGAGCGAGGCGATCGTGTGGAATTTTCCGAGGGCGCAGGGGGTGGGCGACTGGATCGTCGCTGGGAGTCGCGTGCGCTGCGCCGAGCGTTGCAGCCGCGATTCTTTGGGGGGCGACAGGACATCGGGCGTGGATGAAAAGGGACGCGCCTGCGGTGGGGTGATCGCTCCCGAGATCGACCCCCCCTTCCCACACGCGCAGGCTCGTCGTAGCGTCGGCCCACCATGCGTGCCCTTTCTCGCTGCGGTGTTGTCGCTGCCGTCGCCATGTTCGCAATCGGCTGCGGTTACTCTGAATCCGAGTGGCAGGCCCAGCTCGACAAGTACAACCACCTGAAGTCGGACGACGACGCGAAGGACGCGAAGCTCGCCGAGGCCCAGCACAGAGTCGATGACCTCACCCGCCAGCTGAAGGAGATGGGGGTCGAGGTCTCGTCGACGAAGGCGGACCTCGCAGAACGGCAGAAAGCGCTCGATGAGTACAAGGCCCGCGCCCACCAACTCGAGCTCATCAAGGAGCGCTTCGAAAAACTAAGGAGCAAGCTCGACGAGCTGACGAAGCTCGGTCTCGCCGTGAACGTTCGCCACAACCGCATGGTGATCTCACTACCAGGCGACGTGCTCTTCGACTCGGGGCGCGAGACGTTGAAGAAAGACGGCGAGGCCATTCTCCTGAAGGTCGCGGCCGTCATCAGGGCCGACCCACAGCTGCGTGCGCGTGACTACCAGGTGGCGGGGCACACGGACAACAAGCCCTTCCTGCGCGGCCCATTCAAGGACAACTGGGGCCTGTCGCTGATGCGCGCTCGCGAGGTTCTCGTATTCCTGGTCGACCCGACCAAGGGCGGGCAGCTTCCAGTCGAGCACTGGAGCGCCACGGGCTTCGCGGATACCGATCCCATCGCGAGCAACGACACCGACGACGGCCGCCAGAAGAATCGTCGGTGCGAGCTCATCGTATCGCCCAGCGTCGAGGAGATGCTCGACCTCAAGGCCATCACCCAATAGCCGCATCAGGGGGTTTCTCGTGAGAGCACCGGACGATGAGCAGGGGGCGCTCGATCCGGTGCAGGACGTGCCGCGCACGGAACCAACAAGAAGACGCTTGAGGATCCCTTTGCCGTGGCTGCCCATCACCACGAGATCGAAGTCCGTTGACCGGTCAGGATTGAGTCGGCCGGGCTCCCCTCCACGAGCTCTCCGGCAGCGCGCACGCCCACGCCAGTCGCAATCCCCTCGACGCGATCCAGCACGATCCGTCCCTGCGCAGTCAGCGCCTGAAGGGCCTCGGCCATCGTCACGACGCCTTCGCGACGAGCGTGCAGGGTATCCAAGACGTAGAGGAAGACAATGGCCGAACCCATCGCCCTCGCGATAGCCACGCCGTGAGCGATGGCCTCGTCGCTGCATGCGCTGCCGTCGGTCGGATGAGGATTCGCGCGTACATGAGTCTGCAGTTCTCGAAGATCGAGATACCCTCGGCCGCGGATTCGACAAGGTGAGCCTTGGTCACGGGCCCGCGCACTCGCCGGGGGGAGCCGTGCCTTCGCTCGACCGCCTTCGACCCGATCCGTGAACTCAGCCCGCGCCCGGAATGGGTTGAGCGGGGGTGGCGGCTGGTCGGGTCGCCAGTTACGGCGAAGAAGTCGCGTTTGAGTTCGCTCGGGGAATACACGTCACCCGGCGTCCGTTTGTCGCCTAGTCGGACGAGGGCTCGGTGCGACATGCGGACGCGGGTGAGGAGACCTTCGAGGTCATTCCGATACGGTGCTGCGCTCGCTGTGAGCGCGCTGGCTCTGATCGTTCGTCTCGCGATGGACCCGGTCTGGGGCCAGGCCAAGGCGTATCTGACGGTGTTCCCGGCCGTGTTGGTCGCCACTTGGTTCGGCGGGCGCGGTCCGGGGTACCTGGCCACGATCCTGTGCGTATTGGGCGTCGACTATTTCTGGGCGGCCCCGGCCATGTCGTTCGCACACAAGTCTGCCGCCGATGTGCTCGCCTTGCTCGTCTTCCTAGGGCTCGGTGCCTTCGTCTGCCATCTGCACGCGAGCGTGCAGGAGCAACGAGAGCGCGCGCGAACCGAGAAGGATCTCGCCGACAAGGAGCGGCGTGCACGGGAGGATCTCATGGCCATCGTCGCGCACGACCTCCGCACCCCGCTGCAGACAATCCTGGTGGCGACTCACCTCCTTCGGCGGGCAGACGCCGGCACTGTGGCCGGCGAAGCTGGGCGTCATCGAGCGGGCCGTCAATCGAATGGACCACCTCATCCGGGACTTGCTCTCGGCGGACAAACTCGAAGCCGGCGAGTTGCGCATGACGCCCAGCCCCGAGAGCGCCGCCGAGCTCGTGGATGACGCCATCGACAGCGTGGCTCCGATCGCGAAAGAGCGCGGCATCGAGCTGTCTCAAGAGGTCCGGACGCCGCATGTGAGATGCGATCGCGAGCGGGTGCTCGAGGTGCTTGGCAACTTGCTGACCAATGCCTTGAAGTTCACCCCGGAGGGCGGCAAGATAGCCGTGCGCGTCGTGCCCACAGAGGACGGTTTTGCGCGCTTCGAAGTCACCGACACGGGCCGTGGAATCTCGCGCGGAGCACCTCCCCCACATCTTCGAGCGACGCTACACGAGCGAGCGATCGGGCACGGGGCTGGGTCTGTACATCGCGTCGGGCATCGTTAGGGGACACGGCGGAAGCATTTGGGCGACGAGTGAGCCGGGGGTCGGAACGACGATCTTCTTCACACTTCCGAGGGCCCAAGCGCCCGCGGCAGCGCTCACGCTCGGTGACGAGTCGCGGGCCTCAAAGCCGGAGACTCACTCAAGGCCGCCCCTGGCAGGCTCAGCGGCGAATAGTGTCTTCCGTGAAGAGGCCCCCGAGGGCTGCGTATTGTTGCGCAAGAACCATTGAGGGACTGCTCACCTCAGTTTTTGATCCCGCGCACTGCTGAAAGTTGCAGGTGGCGGTTCGCCGGACACGGCGAGCCGCGCGTTCTACTCTCAGTCGCCGCTCGCGTCCGAGGTCGCGATTCGGCGCCGGACGAGTCGCACTCACCGGCAGCCTGGTGGCCGGCAGCCTGGTGGTGGGCTTGATACGTGATACGAAAGGCGCGTGCCGTATCATCGGAGAAGCGGTTCTGGATCGCCGAGTTCACCAGTCATGGACTGGCGCTGTTACTATTCGTGGTCGCGTTCGCTTTTTTCCTCGGGTGGCGGCTGTTGGCCCGCTAATAGGACAGACTGGTTGTGGGGAGGCGGCCGAGCGAGTGCTTTGGATCGTCGAGACCCCCCGGACTGCGGGCCCGAAGTCCTATTACTCCGGCTCCTCGCCGCGCCAGAACGGCCGCCGTCAAGAGCTCGCCGGCCGACTCGCGATCGCGTTCGTCGAGCGCCATTGAGACCCGATTCCTCCGTTGACGTCCCTCGAACGCAGAGACAAGGGATCGGGAACGTGATGCGTCGCGGTCCTCTCTTGCGCTCTCCGTCGGATGCGGGTTCCATCCGCCACGAGTGCGAGTCCCTTGCGCAGTGGATCCTGGGCGCGAGCCGCGACCGCACGACCCGCTCGGCGAAAGTTGACGGGTGGTGCGGGGACGTAGAGCAAGGCTGGCGAGGACGGGTCGTGGATGGCTGATTGCGTCAAGCATGTAAAGTTCATCGACAACGTGCTTCCGCAGCACGACGTCGGTGCGCAACCTGATGGACTGCGATGCGACCTTGGCGCGGTAGAGTGAGCTTTTTTTCTTTTTGCG
>CAWKAF010000007.1:0-308351 GCA_963847465.1 uncultured delta proteobacterium
CAAAGATCCGATCTTCACGTCTTATATGATTTGGAGAACCGTTTCCAGGTTCCGGGCATGCAGTATGTGGTCTATCCTCCACACCATTTGTACGAGTACGACGGGTACGTTCCGCGCTGGGAAGGGATCTACGACGACAAAGGCCGGGTGATGGTGGCGATCTGTCACAATATGGACCTGGGCGATGCATGGGAAAACTCGGACGATCCGGCGTATCCGGAGCGGTTTTCATCACTTGCCTATAGAATTGCAATGAATTACTTCATCTACGATTTGACGCACTAATGTTTGAATTCCTCTTCAAATATCCGGCCTCGGTCTTCTCCAAAGGGAGTTGTGTTCGCTGCCGGATGGCCCTTATGGCTGCTCGCGATTGCGATTCTCGGTGCAGGCGTCGGGCTGGCATTCTTCGTACGGCGCAACGCGTCGAATTCGGCGCGCGTAAAAGGCGGACGCTCAGCGGTATATGGCTGCTTCAGACCCTGCTCGCATCCCTATTACTGTTGTTGCTCTGGCACCCCGCATTAAGCGTCGCGAGTTGCGTCCCCAGCAGAATATCGTTGCCGTGGTGGTGACGATTCCTCCAGCATGTCCGTCGACGATGCCGGCAGCGGATCGCGAAAAAATGCCGCGGTTAACGTCTTGAACAGCGGCCTCGTTAAACAGTTACAGACAAAGTTTCAAGTTCGCCTTTATAGGCTGACGGATCATCTGGAACGCCTGGACGCCTACGATAAAGGCGGCCTGGCCAAGCTGACCGCATCCGGAACAGCGACCCACATCGGCGACAGCCTGAAGCAGGTTCTAGCCGATGCAGCCAGCCTGCCCATCGGAGCCGTAGTGCTCCTCAGCGACGGCGCCGACAACTCCGGCGGCATCGATCTGGAGACGATCTCCGAAGTGCGCCGCCAGAGGATTCCGGTTCATACCATCGGTCGGGCACGAGAAAATGTCGCACGACGTTGAATTGACCGGCGTCGAGACGCACGGGCGCGTGCTTCCCGATTCCCGTTTGTCGGCCACCGTATCGTTTCATCAGCACGGATATGAGGGAACGAAATCGAAAGTGTTTATTCGCGAAGGTGGAAAGATTCTCGCCGCTCACGACATAACGTTTAAGAAGGATGGCATGGAGCAGACCGAGAAGATCCTGTTCATGCCGGACCGAAGGGCGTGAAGTCGATCGACGTCTCCATCGATCCTCTGCCCGGCGAAGAGAATCAGCGCAATAACAAGATCACGCGCCTGGTGAACGTGGATAACCGGAACCCTCGCATCCTTTATATGGAAGGCGAGCCGCGCTGGGAATTCAAGTTCCTGCGGCGCGCGGTGGAAGACGACGAGAGCATCCACCTGGCACGATGCTACGCACCACGCAGAACAAGATCTACGTCCAGGACGATCATGGCGACGCGCCGAAGACGATTAAGGACGGATTTCCGACCAGGGTCGAGGACCTGTTCGAATTCGACGGCCTGATTATCGGCAGCGTGGAGCGCCATATTTCACCGCGACCCAGCAGCAGATGATCAAAGATTCGTCGACCGCCGCGGTGGAGGCGTACTGTTCCTGGGCGGCCGCGATGCGCTCGCCGACGGAGGCTATTCCCGCGCGTCCTCAACGACGTGCTGCCGGTGAAGTTTCCGGATAAGAAGAAGACGTTTGAGCGGGATCCGCGAACGTGGAACTGACCAAAGCGGGCCTCAACAGCCTGATCACGCGCATCGAAGAAGATCCGCAAAAAAATGTCGAGCGCTGGAAGAAGATTCCCTACCTGATGAATTTTCAGGACGCCGGCCAGCCGAAACCGGGTGCCGTGGTGTTGGTCGAAGCGAAGCCGAACTCCGTCGGCCACCTGCCCCTACTGAGCGACTCAAAATTACGGCCGCGGGCGCATCGCCGTCTTCGCGACCGCAGGAAGCTGGCGCTGGCAAATGCTGCAACCCGTCGCCGACAAGAGCCACGAGATGTTCTACACCCAGCTGCTGCGATGGATGGTCAACGATACGCCGCGCCGGATGATGGTTTCCACACCAAAGCAGATGCTGACCGACGAGTCGCAGGTGAAGCTGCGCGCCGATGTTCGCGACAAAGCTATCTTCCCGCGGCCGACGCGACAGTTGAGGCTCACATCCTCGGGCCGATGGCGTCGCAGAGACGGTCGACATGCGCCCGATCCGCTCGAGCCGGCGTCTACACAGCGGACTGGACCACGCCGAAAGCCCGGATCGTACGTGGTTGAAACCGCGCCACGCGGCGAAGAAGGACTCGGGCGAGACACAATGACATTCCGGCGGGACGACGGCGTGGCCGAAAATTCCACGTCGAACAGAACCGCGAGCTGTTGGAAAAGTTGTCGTCGGAAACAGGCGGCAAGTATTACAAGCCTGAGGACGCAAACAAACTCGGCAAAGAGATCAATTATTCCGAGGCCGGAATCACGGTGCGGGAAACAGGGATCTGTGGGATATGCCCGTAATTTTCCTGCTGCTGTTTATGCTTCGCTCGGGTGAATGGCTGCTACGGCGGCAAGTGGGGTGTAATTTGAAACGACGTTGTTCTTATGATCGCGTGCTTTCTGCTGGCAGCCGGGCGCGCCGATACATTTTATTTCACGGTCGCGGGGCTCGGTGGCGAACCGGAATACGAGCCCGCTTTACCGGCTGGGCTAAGGACCTCGACAAGATGCTGCATGCGGTCGAGCCCCAGGCGAAAATCGAAACCTTATCGGCCCCGAAGCCACGCGTGCCAATGTCGAGGCGTATCTCCACGAGTTAGCGAAGGACGCCAAGCCGGACGATTCCGTGATCCTGATGCTGATCGGTCACGGTTCGTTCGACGAGCTCGGATTATAAATTCAATTTGCCGGGTCCGGATTTAACCGGCCACCGAGCTGGCCGGCCTGCTGGATCAAATTCCCGCGGGCATCAAACGGTCGTCAATATGACCAGCGCCAGCGGCGGATCGATCGCGGCGTTCAAAAAACCGAAGCGCGTGATCATTACCGCGACCAAAACCGGCACCGAGAAAAACGCGACCGTGTTTCCCCGCTACTGGATCGAGGGGCTGCGCGATCCGGCGGCCGATGCGGATAAGAACGACATCGATAACCGCGCTCGAAGCTTTCCGTTACGCCGAGGAAAAGACCGCGAAGTTTTATGAGACCCAAAAACGTCTCTCGACCGAGCACGCCCTGATCGAGGACGCAGGCAAGGGCGAGGGCGTAAAAATTCCGTCTGCGGAAAACGGCGAGGGCCTGACCGCCGGCCGTTTTGCGATCCTCCACCTGGGAGCGACCGCGGTGCAATCGCGTGATCCCGCGAAGCTGGCTCTGCTAAAGCAGAAAGAGGAACTGGAAGCCCAGATCGACGATCTGAAATATCGCAAGGCCTCAATGGCGGTGCAGGAATATCGCCAACAATTGCAGACGTTGCTGCTCCAACTTGCGCACACGCAGGAGGCGCTCGACAAATGACGATTCAGCCTCCTCGCGATCCGTCGCACTGCCGTTGGCCGCGCAAATTCCGACAGCGGTCAAGCCGTGCGCCGACATGCGCCTTCACGGAAACCCCGGCACGACGGCGTGCTATGAAAAGCTGACGCACTCTACCGATCTTGCAGTCGCAGCCGAAGGCTACTGGGGAATTCGAAATTACAAAACCGCCAACGATCTGTTTCGCGACGCAGTGAAGGCGAAGCCGAAGGATGCAGCCTTGCGCGTTCGCTGGGGCTATCTATATCTGGACCATTGGCAGCCCGATATGGCGGGAACCCTATTCTCCGAGGCGCTGGAGATCGACGAAAAATATGCACCGGCCTTGATCGGCCTCGCCGAGCTTGAGGCCGAAGGCTACTCTTCCCGCGCGATCGAATATTCGAAGCACGCTCTGGAGCTGGACCCGAAAGCGTATCAGGCAGAAGAGGTGTTGGCGCGCGTCGCTCTCGAAGACAACAACGAAGCTAAGGCGCGAGGAAGAGGCTAAGAAAGCCGTCGACATGTCGCCCGACGCTTTGGACGCGATGGCGATTCTTTCCACCATCGACTGGCTGGACGATAAGAAAGATTCGCCCTGGCTCGCAAAAATCCTGAAAGTAAATCCGCACCTATGGCGAGGCCTACGACATCGCCGGGCATTACTTCGTCATCAATCGCCGCTACGAAGAAGCGATCGCCCTCTATCGCAAGGCGCTCGAACTCGACCCGCAGTTGCAAAAGGCCCGCTCCGCGCTGGGCTTGAATCTGATGCACCTGGGCCGTGAGGATGAGGCCCGCACTCAACTGGAACAAGCCTGGAACTCGGGCTATCAGACCCACCGAGACGAAGAACACATTGATGCTGATGGACAAGTACAAGAATTACGATACGTTTCGTACTCCCACGACTGTCCTGAGGCTCGGCAAGAAAGAATCGGCGCTGCTGCGTCCATATTTCCAGGCCGAGCTTGATCGCGCGATCGCGACTTACGAGAAAAAGTACAAGTACAAATTGCCCGCGCCGGTGCAGCTGAAGTTTATCCGAATCACCCCGATTTCGAAGTCCGCACGCTGGGAATGCCGGGTCTGGGCGCATCCTTGGCGTAACCTTCGATTCCGTCGTCGCAATGGATTCGCCGGACTCCCGAACGCCCGGATCGTTTCATTGGGCCAGCACTCTATGGCATGAGCTGAGCCACGTCTACGTCCTTAACATGACCAAGAGCCGCGTGCCCCGCTGGTTCACAGAAGGACTCGCGGTCTATGAGGAAACCGCCGCGTCGCCCGATTGGGGCGATCGTCTGGATCCGGAAGCCATCGAGGCCATCAAGATGAAAAAGCTGCTGCCGGTTTCCGAAATCGATCGTGGATTTATTCACCCCACCTATCCCGCGCAAGTCGTCGTCTCGTATTTTCAGGGCGGAAAGATCTGCAATTTTATCGATCGAGAAGTGGGGCTACGACAAGCTGATCGCGATGGTTCACGATTACGCGGAGCTGAAAACCACGCCCGAAGTGATCGAGCTCGAATTCAAAATGAAGCCTGAAGAATTCGATCGCCAATTTCTCGCCTGGCTCGAAGCGCAGACCAAACGCACCGTCGACGGCTTCGACGATTGGAAAAAGAGCGTCAAGATGGTCTCCGAATATGCGAAGGCAAAAAGTGGGACGAAGTCATCAGCGAGGGTGTCCGCATTCGCGACCTTTATCCCGATTACGTCGAAGCCGCGAGCGTCTATGAATTTCTCGCCGACGCTTACGACGCGAAGGGCGAAAAAGACAAAGAGATGGCGGACCTCGCGCGCTACAGCAAAATCGGCGGCCGCAATCCGTCCACGCTGAAGCAACTCGCGAAGCTGCAATCCGACGCGGGCCAGAAGAAAGAAGCCGCCGCGACGCTCGAACGCCTCAATCTGATTTATCCCAAGGATGAGGACCTCCATAAGCGCTTGGGCGCCCTCTATCTCGACCTCAATAATTCCACTGCGGCCGTACGCGAGTTCCAGGCGCTGGTCGCCATGCCGCCCATCGATCCGGCGGGCGCGCATTACGAACTCGCGCGCGCGCTGAAGCAGGCGAATCGCACCGATGAGGCGAAGGACGAAGTTTTCTCCGCCCTCGAAGCGGCCCCGAATTTCAAACCGGCCCAAAGATTACTGCTCGAACTGAACGTGAAACAATAGAAAAATTCACTCATGTCAACTACTCCTATTACCTCCCTCGATTCCGCGGAACTGCAAGGACGCATCGACCGTTTCAGAAGGTCCATGCCGACATTCTGACGGAAGTTCGCAAAGTGATTGTCGGCCAGGAAGAAGTGATCGAGCAGGTTCTGATCGCGCTCTTCGTCGGCGGCCACTGCCTGATCACGGGTCTGCCCGGCACCGCGAAAACTCTGCTGGTGCGCACGCTGGCCGATGCCCTGGGCCTCAATTTCCGCCGCATTCAGTTCACGCCGGATCTGATGCCGTCCGATATCACCGGCACCGATATCATCGAGGAAGATTCGGTCACCGGCCACCGTAGTTGGACGTTCGTTCCCGGTCCGATTTTCGCCAACGTTCTGCTGGCCGACGAAATCAACCGCACTCCACCGAAGACGCAATCGGCGCTGCTCGAAGCGATGCAGGAGCGCTCCTGCACGGTGCGCGGCACGCAGCACACTATCTCCGCGCCGTTCTTCGTGCTCGCCACGCAGAACCCGATCGAACTGGAAGGCACCTATCCTCTGCCCGAAGCGCAGCTCGACCGCTTCATCTTCAATACGCTGCTCGATTACCTCACCGCCAACGACGAATTGAAGGTGCTCGACCTGACCACCACCACGCACCTGGCGAAGGTCGTTCCCGTGACCAACGCGGAAGAGATCATCGATTTCCAGCAAGTGGTCCGCATGGTGCCGATCGCCGATTCCGTCGCCCGCTATGCGGTGAATCTGGTGCGCGCCACGCGTCCCACGGATCCGTCGGCGCCCGAATTCGTCGAAGAAGTACATCAATTTCGGCGCCAGCGTTCGCGCGGCGCAGTTTCTCGTGTTGGCCGCGAAGGCCCGCGCTCTGGTGCACAAGCGCTATCACGTGACCTATGAAGATATCGCCGCGCTGATGCGGCCCGATCCTGCGCCATCGCGTGCTGCTGAATTTCCAGGCCGAATCCGATCGCCTCACCACGGACGATCTGCTCCTCAAGCTGCTGGAGGCGATGCCCGCGCCCGAAGGCATAACGCGGCTCCGAATGCTGCAGCGCTTCCTAGATCCGAAAATCCTCGGCGGCATCTCCGGGCTCGACCTGGTCGCGAAGACCGTGGTCGACGGTTTCATCGCCGGCCTGCACCGCTCGCCCGATTTCGGATTCAGCCAGGAGTTCGCCGAATACCGCGCCTACACGCCCGGCGACGATCTCCGCCACGTCGATTGGAACGTCTACGCGCGCACCGAGAAGATGTTTCTCAAGCGCTACCGCGGCGAAACCAATTGCCAGGTGACGATTCTCCTCGATATGAGCCGTTCGATGAAATTCGGCTCGCACGCCACCGAAAAAATCGAGTACGCGCGTTTCTGGCCGCTTGGCTCGCCTATCTCGCGCACAGCCAGCGCGACGCGGCGGGATCTGATCTTTCGACGACGACGTGCGCAACTTCGTGCCTCCCTCGACCCGGCAAGGGCAGCTCGCGCGGATTCTTCACGCGATTGAAAGCGCCAAGATCGGGCACGCGCACCGACTTCGCGCATCCTTTCCGCCACGTGCAGGAATTTCTTCGCCGCCGCGGCATCGTCGCCGCGATTTCGGATTTCTGGGAGTCGCCGGAAAAGATCATCAAGACCGTCTAGCCGCTGCGCTTTCGCGGCACCGAGCTGGTTCTATTCCACCTGCTCGATCCGGATGAGCTGCGGCCGAAGTTGAAACATCCGGTGCTGCTCGAGGACCTGGAAACCGGCGACACGCTCGAAGTCTCGCCCGATTACGTCGCGCACGAATATCCGCGCCAAGATTCAGGCGCACATCGAAGACATCAAAACGCGCGCGCAGGCCGCCGGGCATCGACTATTTTCTGATCGACACCAGCCGTCCACTCGACGACGCTCTGCGCGAATATCTGGCCATCCGGAAGGAGGAAAGGATTGTGAATGGGTTTTCTTGCTCCATGGTTTCTTGCTGGAGTCGCCGCCGTCGGGCTGCCGATCTGGATTCATCTGCTGAAGCGGCACAAAACCGACCCTCGCCTGTTCCCTTCACTGATGTTTTTCGAGAAGCGCGAGAGAGCTCGGTGAAGCATCGCCGCCTCGAACACATCCTGCTGTTCGCCCTGCGCGCGCTGATGCTGATCCTGCTGGCACTGCTGTTCGCCAATCCGTTCATCAAGCGCGACCCGGCCGCGATCGGCGGCAAAAAGATCCTCGTCATCGCGGTCGACCACTCCTTCAGCATGCGCGCGGGCGATCATCTCGCAAAAGGCAAAGATCAGGCGATGTCGCTGATCGCCGGACTGAAGCCGGGCGATCAGGCGCAAATGGTCGCGCTCGGCGGACAAGTGCAGGCGCTCACGCAAATCATTTCCGATCCGGGCGAGCTCCGCGCGGCCGTCCAGTCGATTCAGCCGGGCGATAGCCGCAACTCTTTCGGGGAGCTGGCGCGCTACGTCCGCACTCTCTCCGAATCAACGCATCTGCCGCTCGAAGTGCATCTCGTAAGCGATCTGCAAAAATCCGCGCTGCCGCCAGGCTTCGCCGATCTGCGGCTCGATCTTCGACACACGCTCGTCTTTCATCAGATCGGAAAGCCCGCGACCAATTTCACCGTCGAAAACGTGGTCGCGCCGGCGCGCATTTTCGACCCCAAGAAAGTCCGCGTCCAAGCGACCATCGCGAATTTCGCCGCGCCCGGCGAACGCTGGAGAAGACAAGAAATGTATCGCTGGTGCTGAACAATAAGGTCCTCGATACCAAGTCCGTCGATGTTCCGCCGGAGGCCGCGCGCAAGTCGAGTTTCTTTCGCTCGACGCGCCATACGGATTCAGCCGCGGCGAAGTGCGCGTCGACGGCGCCGATACTCTGCCCGCCGACGATCGTTTTTATTTCGCCGTCGAACGCACCGATCCGCGCAAAGTTCTATTCATCGATTCCGGCCACTATCCCCGCGCGCAGCTCTATTACCGAGCCGCGCTCGATTCCTCCGGCGATTCCGCGTTTCAAATGGAAGTCGTGCGGCCGGACGTAGGCGGGCAATCAGCAGTTCTCCCACTACGCCTTCGTGGTCCTCGACGACATCGGCACCGTTTCCGCGGCGCTTGAAGACGCGCTGAAGAAATATGTCAACGCCGGCGGCTCCGTGCTGATCGCTCTGGGACCGGCTTCGGCCGCGCAGCCTAAAGTGCCCCTGGTCGACGACACCATCGAAGCCGCCGCCTACTCCGGACGCGAGCATGAGCGATTCCTCAACGTCACCGAAATCGACTCCGGCCATCCCGCGCTGCGCAGCGTCGAGCAATTTTCCGGAGTGAAATTCTACCAGGCGATTCGTGTGACGCCCTCGAAATCGCGCGTTCTTGCGCGGCTCAACGATCAGACGCCCCTCGTGCTCGAACGGCAGATGGGCGAAGGCAAGGTGCTCGTCTTCACCTCGACCTTCGATAACGAAGCCAACGACCTGCCTCTCCATGCATCCTGGGTGCCTTTCGTCGAGCATCCGCCGCCTACCTCGCCGGCAGCGGAGCCGAGCAGCCCGTCAACCTGACCGTCGATTCCTACGTCGAACTAAGGACGGCGGATAGTAAAGCCGCCGCCGCCGAAGTGCTTGACCCGGACGGCAAGCGCCTCCTGTCGCTCGAAGAAGCGACCACGGCGAAGAATTTGCGGTGAATAAAGAAGGATTCTTCGAGCTTAAAACGGCCAGCGGAAGGCACACCCTGCTCGCGGTCCACGCCGATCGCCGGGAATCGGATCTCTCGGTCATTCCGGAGGAGACCCTCGGGCTCTGGCGTGCCACCGGAAGTGACCAAACGGCGGCTGGCGCGTCTGGTTCAGGGAATGAAGCAGGACAAGAAACCATGGCCTCTGTGGCCCTGGCTCTTGTTGCTATTGTTGATAGTAGCGATGGCCGAATCTTTGGTTGCGGACCGGCATCTGCGCCCCGTGGCCGATAGTCCCGAAACGCGAAGGAAGGAAGCGGCATGAACACGCGCGATCAGTTGAACCATTACCTCCGCGGCCTGGAAACCCGGCTACGCTGGCTGACCGTATCGAAGGGCATTGCCATTGCCCTGGGAGTCGCGCTCGGTGCGACCCTCGCCATGGTATGGTTCACCAACGCTCTCGCGTTTTCGAACACCAGCATCACCATCGCGCGCGTAGGCCTGGAGCCTGCTCCGCTGGGCTCGTCTCCTTTTCCCCGGACGGGGGTGAAGCCCACATCTTGGAGCAACTTACGTTCGGCATGAGCGCCAGCAGAATCCACGTCATTCTCATGGTCGCTTGCTCTACCTCGACGCGGAGAGTCCGCCTACGCCAGCATTTGGTCGCAGAACTTCTGGCTACACGGTCGCCCGGAGCCACCCCTGCTCAGCCAGCAGGTCGCGGACCCGCCGCTCGATCTCGTCTCTGATCACGCGTACGCGCTCGATGGGCTTTCCCTTTGGGTCTTCGAGTGCCCAGTCATAGCGAGCGACGCACGGAACGACCGGGCACGCCTCACCGCATCCCATCGTCACGAGCCGGTCCACGCCCACGACCAAGTCGTCCGTAAGTTTTCGCGGGAGCACCGTCGCGAGATCGATGCCGACCTCCCGCATGACAGCGACGACCTCGAGGTGAACGCGTGCGCCCGCTTCCGTGCCGGCCGAGACGGCCCTGACCTTCTTGGGGTCCGCTAGCTTGTTGAATAGCGCCGCCGCCATCTGCGAACGGCCCGCGTTGTGAACGCACGCGAAGAGGACGGTCTTCACGGCAGCTCCTCCCGGTCGATCACCCGATCGGTGACGTCAGGAAGGGCCGGGACAAGCCACCGGAACGTCGCCGTTGCCGCTGCCGCTCCGAGGAGTTGGGCCACGACGAACCCGGGCACGTCGACGGGTCGAATGCCCGCGAAGGTGTCGCTGGCCGCTCTCGCGATGGTCACCGCCGGATTGGCAAACGAGGTGGACGACGTGAACCAGTAAGCAGCCGTGATGTACGCGCCCACCGCGAACGGGACTGATCCCGCTCTTCGTCGAGCACATCCCCAGATGACAGCGAGGAGACCAAACGTCGCCACGAACTCACTGACGAGCTGAGCGACGCCAGAGCGCTCGTGGGTCGAGGCGAAGAAGGCGGGCTTCTCGAACATGATGTTCGCGACGCCGACACCAAGGAAAGCCCCGACGACCTGCGCGGCGACATACGCTGGAACCCGGCGCCAAGAAAGGCCGCCTTGGCTCGCATCTGCCAGCGTGACCGCGGGGTTGAAGTGGGCGCCCGAGATCGGTCCAAAGGTGAGGATGAGCGCGACGAGTCCCGCGCCCGTCGCGATCGTGTTCGCGAGGAGAGCGATGGCGACGTTCCCACCTGCCAGCTTCTCGCCCATGATGCCCGAACCGATCACGGTGGCGAGGAGGAACGCCGTGCCGAGACCCTCGGCGAGGGCGCGTCGCCCGAAGATCAGCCGCAGCAGCCACCGCTCGCCTTGGTTCCTGCCTTGCCTTCGACCCGTGGCACGCAGCAGCCGGCCGCCATGGTCTGCTTCTGCATGACGGGCGCGTCGCCCTTCACGACGAAGACCTCCCACGAGTTGCCGTCCGGATCCTCCACCCACACCTTGTCCTGGAGCGCGTAGCAGCAGTCGGTGTTCTCCTCCGTGAGCGTCTTGAGTCCCGCCTCCTTGAATCGGGTCCAAGCCGAAGCCACGTCCTCGGTCGACGCGACCTGGACGCCGAAGTGGCTCGCGTTGACGCCCGTTCGTGGCGCCTCCTGCATCGTCAGGTTCAGGCTCGGCTCGGCGAGGTCGAACTTGGCGTAGCCCGGGCGGCGCTTCGTGGCCGACGTCGCGAAGACCTTCTCGTAGAAGGCAACGGAGGCATCGACGTTCGAGACGTTGAGCGAGACGTGAGGCTTGACGACGTTCATGACGGTCCTTTCGGTTCAGCAGCAACCCTTCACGGAGCCCTTGCCCCGCTTGCAGCAGTCCTCCCAGAGGAAGTCGGTGAGCGCGCGGAGCGCCTGGTAGTCGGCCGTGTGGAAGACGAACTTCCCTTCGCGTCGCGCAGCCACGAGCCCCGCATCGACGAGGCGATCGAGGTGGTGGTTCAACGTCGTCCAGGGGATGTCGAGCTTGCTCTTGCAAATCGGTCGTCGAGACGCCCTCGGGGCCGGCCTGCACGACGGCCCGAAGCAGCGAGAGGCGTGCGACGTGCCCCAGGGCAGCGAGCTGCTCGGCGTGACGTTCGAGTTTCACGCCTAGTTATCTAGCAACATAGATGTATAGGTCAAGGTGCCGTTGCGGCAGCAGTCCCGTCCGCCGCGAGAGACCTCGACATGATCATGCGGTCCCCTGTGAGTGTCTACTCGTCGACGAATGCCGTCCGGGCAGTGGTGATCGGCAAGAACATCCGCCTCGGCCAAGGGTCCGTAGCCACCGTTACGAAGTCATACTTCGTGTAGAACCGCTCGGCGTCCTCGTCCTTGGCGTCGACAACGATGCCCAGACGTCCGCCCCCGCAGCTGGCCGGCCACTACGAGTTCGATCCCGGCGAGGAGATGCAGCACGACACCTCACCGCACGACGTTCGGGTCGGCGGCAAGCTGCGCCGGGCGCAGACCGCCGCGCTGGTGCTCTGCCACTCGCGCATGCGCTTCCTGCAGCTCTACCTCGCGGGTCACCCCGCGCTGCGCAAGAAATAGGCTTCCCAGGGGTGGACTCCTCCTGGGGTAGGACTTGCTCGACTTTCTTCTGCTGCATCTCGCTCACCTACTTTCTCATGCCGGTTTTCCCCGGCGCACCAAAAGGGTCCCCTTTCGGGACACGAGCGCGCCACGCCCCTTGCTCGCTCGCACCCTCTACGACCACTTACTCGCCGCCCGACGAGCCGATGACCTCGATGATATCTTCCTCGAATGGGGAGGTGGCGGCCTGGGGAACGAGTCCGCGCTGCAATCGGAGCGGGTCTGGTCGTGAGCACTGCAGCGTGCGGGGCGCGTACCGAGCTGATGCCACCAGAAGCACCAGAGGACGGCCCCTTCGACGCGATGCCCGCTCCGCTCTCTCTCGGGCGCGTTTGGTACGACGTCGAGGCAGGGGGCGACTGTCACGGCATTTGGACCCGCATCGGAACCAGTTCGCAATTCTCGGCAGCATGGCCCGATTGCGGGGTGACCGCCCAGCTCACGATCACGGTCGTTGGCGCCAACGTGTTCGTCACTCGAACGAATAGCTCCGATGGAAACGACTGCCACTATGCGGGTGTGCTCTCGCCCGACGGTCTGACGGTTTCCGGCACGTACTCCTGCACGCTGGTTTCCACGGCCGGCAACCCCGGATGGAGCGCTCGCATCATGTAGCTGGCCCGCTCGGTAGTCGACGCGCCACTCTTGGCCCGGCGGGGGGTGGGTGGCTGGCATCCCCAGCGTGACAGGCGCGATCAGCAAGGGGCGCACGCGCGCCTCTCCTGGAGGGGGACGGCGGGCCGCCGTCACATCTTCGTATAGGTCTCCACGTACGGAAACGCGCCACCCGTAAACTCCAGGGAAACCTGGGTCGACGTTGCCGTATACGTGACCGTCTGGGTCCCGGCTTCGACCGCCAAGGGGTTCGAGCTATTGCACAGCGTCGAGAAGGTCAGCTCGTTGCTCGCGAACGTCCCGAGGTAGGTGATCGTGGTGACTCCGCCGTCGCTGGTCGAGTCCCAGGCTTGCGACACGGACTGCACCTCAATCGCCGCTGAAGACCAGCGTTCCCTCGAAGAACGCCCCCGTGGGGCTGCCAGCGTCGGTGCACGATCCCCCATAGGCGACCACGGCGGAGATCACGTAGGTGCCGTCGACCGGCGTGCCGCCCGTCTCGGTGGGCAGTGGAGCGTTGATGCACGTCACCGCGGACGGGGGTGGGAGCAATGCACCTCGTTCGCGACTCTGGCGCGTCCAGTTGCAGCGCTTCGCGAATACCACGGGACTCAACGTCAGCGTCTGCCACTTCCCCCCAGGCACCAGCACTCGGGTCGAGCGCCGGCGCGGTGCCGTAGGCTCGGGGAGTAGCGGTTGCCGACCTCTTTCGAGACTGCGTCGGTGCCTCATTCCGAGCCATGGTCCGTCTCCGGCGCCCGCCCTTCACACCGGACATGGGGATTTCCTCCATCCGGCGTTGCCAGCCGAGTCAGTGAGCGGGATATACGCGTTGCAGCTTGGACTCGCTGCGCGTCGGAAGGACACGGTAGTCGTGGAAGAGTCCCCACGCCCCGTAGATTTCCGCCGCGCTCCACGTGGTCCAGGTGCGACCGCCGCGTCGCTTGGGGCGTTGCCGGCTCGCGAAGCGGCGGACTTTCCTTTCAACCTCCCACGCGACGAATCGCAGGTCGCGACCCGCGTTGCCCCAGCGGAAGTAGTTCACCCATCCGCGGACCCTCGGGTTTGCGATCGTCCACATCCTCCTCGTCTCGGTGGAGGATTTCCCCCGCAACATGGCGTGGATCGTCCATGGGCAATATTCGCTCGAACGGGTTGCGGTGTGGATCGGACTGGCCGGCCTATTCGTTGTGCTGGCGCTGCACTTGTGGGCCACGATCTTCAGCTTGCGACACGCCCGCTCGGTGCAGCGGTGGCTCGGCCGGGTCATCGAGCCGGTGCGCCGGGTCCTGCTCCATCACGTCACCTCGCGGCAGCGCTACCCCAAGGACGCCGTATCGCCGTTCTTCCGCGTCAATGGCTCTCCGCCAACGTCGCCTGAATACCAACGTCTCGCGGATGGCGCGTTCGCCGAGTGGCGGCTCTCTGTCGCCGGCCTCGTGGAGAGCCCGCTCCAGCTCTCGCTCGCCGAGCTGCGCGCGCTGCCCAAGCAGACCCAGATCACCAAGCATCACTGCATTCAGGGCTGGTCCGCCGTCGGCGAGTGGACGGGCGTGGCCGTGGCCGAGGTGCTCGACCGCTGCCGACCCCTGGCGAGCGCGCGCTACGTGGTGTTTTGCGGGTTCGACGAGCACGACGGTCGGGAATACTACGAGACCATCGACCTCGAGTTGGCTCGCAATCCGCAGACTATCCTCGCGTACGAGATGAACGGCGCGACGCTGTCCGTCCCGCACGGCGCGCCGTGTCGACTGCGCGTCGAGACGCAGCTCGGGTTCAAGATGGTCAAGTACCTGCGGTCGATCGAGCTCGTCGACGACTATCGCCAGCGACGGACAGGGCGGGTTTCGCGAGGACACGCAGTTCTACGCGTCAGAAGCTGGAATCTGATGCTTTTTAGTAGAGAGGCGCACCAGGACAGCCTGTCCGTAGCCTGCCGCGAGTGGATCTAGTCGACCGACTTCGCCTCGAGCGGCCCGTTTTGCAAGCCGGCAAGGGCGGCGGTCTTGCGCCGGCGGAGCTGGCCGCCTGCGTGTCACGGGCCGCCGGGCCAGGTGTCGTGACGCCTGACTTCTTGCCGGAAACGAGCCCGGTAAGTCCGCAAAGGATCAGCGTGAGCTGAGGGGGGTCACCTGCCCCGCGCCTCCAGCAACAGCTTGACCCCACTGATCACGAGCACCACAGCATTCACTCGCCGGAGCGCCAGCGCGTGCAGGCGGTGGACTCCGATCCACGTACCGAGGAGGGCGCCAATCACGGCGAGCGTCGCGAGGACTCCCGCGCGCGGGGGCACGACGAGGTGCGCGCTGGAGAGGTGTCCGGCGAGCCCCGCGATCGAGTTGACGAGGATGAACACCACCGCGGCCCCCGCCGTCCGGCGCGGCACCTCCCAGCCCGTGAGGATCAGGACCGGCGTGAGGAAGACTCCGCCGCCGATTCCCGTGAGCCCGGCGAGGAAGCCGAGCCCGGCTCCGAGGACGACGAACCATCCAGTCTTCGGCGAAGATCGGCGGGGGCCCGCCCTCTCCGGCAACCAGAGCCGCGCCGCGGCGAGGAGCAGCAGCGCGCCAAGGAGAGGAAGATAGGCGCGCGACGGAAGCTGGACGAGGCCGCCCACGAACGCGGCCGGCATCGATCCAACGAGGAGGGCTCGAACGGTGGGCCACGGGACCGCGCCAGCACGCGAAAAGCGCACCGCGCCAATGGTGGCGACGAGAATGTTCATCCCGAGCGCGGTAGGCTTCATCACCTCGGCCGACACGCCGAAGAGCGTCATCGCGGCGAGGTACGCGGAGGCCCCCGCGTGCCCGCCGGACGAGTAGAGCGTCGCGGCGGCGAGCACCATCAGGGCGAGCGCCGCGAAGGCAACGGGGTCCTCCGGCATGACCGATCCGAGAACAGGCGCGCGCTAGCCGCCGATGGATCGCATCGACACGTCCGCGGCGGTGGGCTCGGTGCAGCCCTTCCACGTGCGGCCGTCCGGTTTCAGCGCCCACGCCCTGTCGACGGCGTCCGCCATCCCGTCGACGTTCCCCGCCTCGGCGAGGGCCATCGCAGCGACGCCGTCGTTCGTGGCGAGGCAGGGGCGCAGCATCCCGTCGGACGCGACGCGCAGGCGGTCGCACGATCCGCAGTACGTGTCGGTCGTGCCCGTGATGAAGCCGACGCGCCGCCGCGGGTCGCAGCCGGGAACGCACGTATTTGGCCGGGCCGCGGCCCGCGTCGGGTTCCCCCGGCTCCTCCGCGATCAGGTGCGAAAGACGTTCCGCGCATCTCGCGTGCGCCCACGAGCTTCTCCGGCGGGAGCTGGGCGCCCTCGCCCACGCGCATCACCTCGATGAAGCCGCGGCAGGATGCCGCGCGACCCACGCCCAGGTCGACGATGGCTGGCGAGCTCGTCGTCGTTGTCGCCACGGAGAACGACCGTGTTCGTCTTGAGCTCCGGCGAAGCCCGCGTCGAGGGCGGCGTCGATCCCCGCGAGGACCGTGGCCAGGCGTCCGCCTCGGGTGATCCGCCAGAAGCGCTCCGCCACGAGCGAGTCGAGAGACACGGTGAGCCGCTGCAGACCCGCGGCCCGCAGGGGGCGGGCGAGCTTCGCGAGCAGCGTCGCGTTCGTCGTGAGCGCCAGATCCTCGACGCCGAGCGAGGCGATGAAGGCGACGCAGATCGACGACGTGCGGGTGCAGGAGGGGCTCGCCCCCCGTGACGCGGAAGCGCCGCACGCCGGACTGTACAAGGGCTCGGACCGTCGTCTTCCAGGCCTCCTCGTCGAGTCGACGCTCGAGGTAGCCGTCGCTGCGCGAGGGGCGGCAGTAGACGCAGGCCAGATCGCACCGGTCCGTGAGGGAGATCCGCGCGACCGGGGCGGCACCCGCGCCGCGTCGTCCGCGGAGGGCTGGCCGCGACCGGAGCCGGCTTCCCCGGCCGAGTGGGCGGGGCCGTGACGGGTCCGCGAGCATCGGCTCTACCCTAGCAAATTCGGGGCCCCGGTGCTCGCCCGCATGCGATGCTTTCCGACATGCCAGGGTAAAGGCTTGTATGGCTTCGAGGCGATCGACGAGACGTTGCCCTACATGCCCCTTGCTGCCCGGCGTGTGCTCGACACGCTGGGGCGCAAGCTCTCGCATGAGGGATGGCTTTCGCTCGGGATGCAGGGCCCGCCGCGGATCGTGCAGGCGGGGGCGGGAGATGCGGTCGAACGCGATGCCCTGTCGGTTTTCGACCGCGCGGTGCCGCCTCCTTCGCGCATCGATCCCTCGGCCCCGACCCCGACGCGCGTGTCACCGGCGCCGGACCTCGTCCATGCGCTCGGCGCCGCCCGGCCGCTCGACGACGCTCGCTGGCGGGCGCTGCGCCCGCTCGATCGCTACGCCCTCGCGAAGTGCGCCGCGAAACCCGAGAAGCTCGCGCCGCGCGTACGACGAGATCGTCCCGGCCGTGCGCCTGACCCACCTCGGGCAGAGGGGGCGAGGCGCGCATGGTGGACGTCGGTGCGAAGGCTTCCACCGCAAGGCGCGCCGTCGCGAGCGCCACGGTGCGGACGACCCCCGCCGTCGTCCAGGCCATCGCGGCCGGCAGCGTGGCCAAGGGCGACGTCCTTGCCGTGGCTCGTGTCGCGGGGATCCTCGCCGCCAAGCGGACGCCGGACCTCATCCCCCTGTGCCACCCGGTGCAGACGACGAGCGTGGCGATCGACTTCGAGCCCGACGCGACCCGCGGCGACCTACGGATCCGCGCCACGGTCGAGGCAGTCGACCGGACCGGGGTCGAGATGGAAGCGATGGTGGCGGCCTCGGTGTCGTCGCTCACGGTGTACGACATGATCAAGAGCGCCGATCGGTGGGCGACCGTCGCCGAGGTGCGACTCGAGTCGAAGAGCGGGGGCAAGAGCGGATCGGTGGTGCGTCCGCCCGACGGGAGCGCGCGATGACCCCGCCGCTCGTCGCGGTGCGCGCGGGGCCTCTTTCGGTCGACGAGGCGATCGGCAAGCGTCCAGCACCCTGGTGCCGGTGCGGTCTCGGTCTTCCTCGGGATCGGTCCGCGATCGGAATGAGGGCAGGCCGGTCGTGAAGCTCGAGTACGAGGCCTACCCGTCGATGGCGACGGCCGAGATGAGGAGGATCGCGGACGAGATGCTGCGCGGAGGTCCCCGGCGTACGGCTCGCCGTGGTGCACCGCACCGGCGCGCTTGCCGTCGGGGACATCGCAGTCGTGTGCGCCGCGAGCGCTCCGCACCGGGCCGAGGCGTTCCTCGCCTGCCGGGCCCTCATCGATCGCGTCAAGGAGCGCGCCCCCATCTGGAAGCGCGAGCACGGCCCCGACGGCGCCTACTGGGTCGGCTGGCAAGACGCCCGCTGCGACCACGACGAGACCCGGCACGAGACGGGTTAGCCGCCGCGAGCGTCCTCGATCGTGTCCCAGTCGCGGAGCTGCTCCGCCTCCCCGGGCTCGAGCGGGAGCTCCGCGGCGCCGGCCTGGTTGAGGAGCCCCTGCAGCGAGTGGTGACCCGCGGCGATGCGCTCCCGGGCGATTGGCAGCACGCGCGCCGGGTCGTATCGCGCGCAGAAGGGCTCCCAGCGACCGTCGCGGCGGGGGGCGACGATCGGAGCGCCGGTGGCGGCCAGCAAGCGCTTCGCGAGCGCGGGCGAGACGAACGGCATGTCGCACGCGAAGGCGAGGGCGCACGCGTCCCCTGCCCGCCAGAGCAGCGCCGACAGCCCGCCGAGGGGCCCGATGCCCGCAGGCTCGTCGTCAATCGTCTCCAGACCGAGGGACGCGTACGCCCCGTGCCGGCCCACGAGGACGACGCGGTCGACCCCGGCGGCGCGCAGGACGTCCAGCCAGCGATCGACGATCGTCCCTCCGCCCGGAGCATGCATCATCCCCTTGGCGCGCCCGCCCATGCGCGCGCCGGCGCCTCCGACGAAGACCCCCGCGATCACGTCCCCGGTCGGCTCGGTGCTCACGGCGCGTCTCACGCGTCGATCCACCGCACGAAGTCGACCGGCGTCCCGGCCTCCAGCGGCCCCGGCCCCGCATGCAGGAGCGCCAGCCCGTCGGAGCTCGCGAGGCTCGTCGCCGCCCCCGACGACTGGTTGTCGTGCAGGCGGACGAGGAGGCGATGGCCATCGCGCAGGAGGGCTCCGCGGGCGAGCTCGAGGCGATCAGGGGATCGGTTGCGCGCCGCGGCCAGGTGCGCCGGGACGGGCGCCGGGTGCGGACTCGCGTCCCCCTGGAGTATCCGCAGCAGCGGCATCCCGAACACCGCGAACGTGACGAGGGCGCTGGCGGGGTTGCCCGGCAGGCCGAGCACACGCGCGCGGGAGCTCGCGCCGACCGCGAGGGGCTTGCCCGGCTTGATCGCCACCTTCCAGAAGTCGAGGGTGATCCCCGCGCGCGCGAGGGCCGGACGCACGAAGTCATGGTCGCCGACGCTCACACCGCCCACCGTGAGCAGGACGTCCGTCCCGTCGAGGGCGCCATCGATGGCGCGGGTCAGCTCGTCCGGCTCGTCCCGGGCGATGGGCGCCACGCGCACGGTCGCGCCGGCCTGCAGAGCGAGCGCGGCGAGCGGAGCGCTGTTCGACTCCGGAATCGCCGCGGGGCCGAGGTCGTCCCCAGGCCGGCGGAGCTCGTCGCCGGTGCACAGGATGGTGACGTGCGGGCGCCGGGCGACCACCAGATCGGCCCGGCCGAGCATGGCGGCGAGCGCGATCCCACCCGCGGAGAGCCTCGAGCCCTGTGCGAGCGCGGTCGCCCCTTGCGCCAGGTCTTCCCCGGCTCGCCGCACGTGCTGTCCGGATGCCGGCCGCGCGTCGAAGCGGATCGTGTCTCCCTCGCGAACGACGGCCTCCTGCATGACGACGGCATCCGCGCCGCCGGGCAAGGGCGCCCCGGTGAAGATCCGGCACGCGCTGGCCCCGGCCAGGGGCTGAGGGGGCCTGCCCGCGCTGCTCTCGCCGGCGACGGGGAGCACGAACGGAGGCTCCCCGACAAGCGTTGCGGCGGACACGGCGTAACCGTCCATCGCGCTGTGATCGAACCTCGGCAGCGGGTCGCGCGCGACGAGGTCCTCGGCGAGCACACGCCCCGCGGCGTCCGACAGCGGTACGCGCTCCGGCGACAGGCGCGGCACCCCCGAGAGGAGGCGAACGCGGGCGTCATCGAACGAGAGCATCGCCATCCCGCGTCAGTGATCCGGCCGGTCGCCGCGCGCGAGCGTCACCGCGTGCCGCAGGATCGGGGCGAGGACCCGGTCGACCGCGAGCGCGACGCCTTTCGGGCTTCCGGGAAGCGCGGCGAGGATGCGCCCCCGGTGCACGCCCGCCACCGCGCGGCTCAGCACCGCGCGCGGACCAATCTCGTCCCAGGACAGGCGGCGGAAGGCTTCGCCGAAGCCGTCGAGCCGCTTCTCGAGCAGCCCCTCGACGGCCTCGTAGGTCCGGTCGCGCGGCGCGATGCCCGTGCCCCCCGTCGTTACGATCGCGTCGGCGAGGTCGGCGTCGCACACGCGCGCGACGACGGCCCGGATCGCCTCCGGATCGTCGCGCACAATCTCCTGGAAAGTGACCGTCGTTCCCGCGGCCTCGAGCCGCTCGCGCAGTCGCCGGCCACCCTCGTCGTCGTCGACCCCGCGGGTGTCGCTCACCGTGATGGCCGCGACGCGCAGTCTCGCTGGCACGGTCACCCTCCGGCCACCGGGGGAATGAGGGCGATGACGTCGCCGTTCGCCAGCCGCTCGTCGTCGCCTGCGAAGCGCTCGTTGCGCGCGACGCGCACGCATGCGCGGCTCTCCCCGTACGCCCCGTGTCGATCGGCCAGGTGCGCGCACAGATCGCCCACGGTGTGGACGTGAGGCGGCAGGGTGAGAGACTCCTCCGCGACGCCGAGCGCCTCGCGCAGGCCCGCGAAGTAGAGGACGCGCACCGACATCATGGGGACGGCCAAGAGGGTAGCACCCGGGGCGAGGGGCTACGGTCACGACAACGTGGCGCCCGCCGCGGATGCCCCGGTACTCGTCGCCGAAGCTCATCGGAGCCCCGCCGCTAGAACCGGAAGCTGAGGCCGAGCAGCGGAGTCAGCCCGATCGTCCGATGGACGACGAAGTTGAACGGGACTTCGACCGCCCCCGTGATCTTGACGCAATCGGCGATGGGGATACCCGCGCCGAGCACGGCCTGGAGACCGAAGTCGAACGTACCCGTGCCGCTCGTCCACGGCGCCACGGTGACCACGAGCGCGGCGAACATCGGCCCCCAGAAGTCCCAGCCGATCTGCGGGAGGAGAGCGAATGTGCGAAGGCGGCTGCCGTCCGCGGTTGCCGGTGCGGGCTCAAGCTGCTCGCTGAACTGGAAGTTCATGCCCAAGCGGACTCGATCGACGAAGTAGTAGTGAGCCCCGACGAACTCGGAGAGCACGGCCTCGTTGGCCAACGTCGAAGTCTTGCCGGTGTCGAACTGGTGGTTGAGGATGTTCATCCCCAGCGTGTCGGTCTGCAAGAAATCGCCCTGATTGCCGGCCGCCCACGCCGTCGCGGACGCGAGCGACCAGCCCACCAGGGCAACCGCTGCGGCCGCGGCAGGACAGGAAGGTCGACGACCGTGCAAGGGAGAGGGCAAGGAATTCCGTCGGACGTTCAGAACGTCACAGGAACGTCGAGCTGGACGATGCGGTAGTTGAAAGGCGAGCCCATGGGGTTGTCGAGTCCCATGGCGAACGCCAGGCCAGGGTGGATCTTGATCCCCTCCCCGAGGGGGATGTGCAGGCGTGGCCCGATGGCTCCGGTCCAGTTGTCGATGTAATCGCTCGGGGCCTTCTGGATCGCGAGGGGTGGAGAGAGCCAGCGCTGGTAGCGCACGTCGACCCCGAAGGACAGGAGCGGGATGACGAAGTAGCCCACGTGGATGCCCGAGGTGAAGTTGGTCTTCGTCGCGTCGGGGTCGGGGGCCGACATGGTGGCGGGGTTGATCCCCGACCCGCGGACGCGCCACAGCTGGAACAGCGTGGCCTCGGCCTGGACCGTGAACCCCGACCCGACCCACGCGACGTCGACCCCGGGGATGAGGGCGAAGTCGTCGACCGCGAAGAGCGAGTCGTCCATCTGGGACCGCGCGTACTGGCCTGCGGAACGCGCGTCGGTGACCCCCGCGCTGGGCGTGTCGCCGCCTCCCATCCCGATCGGGATCGTGGCTCCGAGGAAGAAGCCCGCCCGCACCCCGGCGGGGAGCGCCATCGCGTACGTCGCTCCCACCAGCGGGTTGACGATCGCGAAGCCGCCGGTTCCCCCTGCGGGGGGCGAGTCGTTCACGGCGGCAAGCTTCAGGAGCGGGGCGAGGCCCGTCCAGCCGTCGCCCGTGCCGGGGACCTTGTAGCTGGCGACGAGGGTCGGCGCGACCGTGAAACCGCCGCTCGCCCCCTTCGCGTTGTCGTAGCCTGCGAACGTCGCGTCCGCGCGAACGGCAGTTGCTGCAGCCGCGGGGCGGAGCTGCCACGGGAGGGAGTAGGGCGCATCGTCGGCGAAGGCGGGTGCGCTGACCGTGGCCGAGGCCGCGAGGAGCACGACGGGCGCGAGGGCTCTGCGGATGATCGAGGACGACATGAACAATAGGCTCCTTTTCGCCACCACGCATGGCGTGGTCGAGGTCATGTGGGTGGGGTCACTGCGGGCGGCTCTCGACGCCGGTGCGGCGATCGAGGTGCCGCATCAGCGAGACGATGAAGGGCCCCATCTTGGGATGGTCCGGCATCACCTGGACGCGGACGCCGTGGGCCAGGAGCACGGCGTGGCACGTGGGCCCGATGGCCGCGACGACGACGCGCTCGTTGAGCGAGCGCACCAGCTCTCGCTCGAGCCCGCTGCGCTCCGCGATCTGGAACATGTGGCGGAACTGGATCTGGCAGGTCACGGCCAAAGCGTCGAGGTCTCCCCGGATGATGCTCGAGACCAGGCGCTCGAGGCCGGAGACGTCCTCCGGCAGCTGCCAGCGGTAGAGCCACTGCTCGTCGAGGACCGCGCGCCGGGCGAGCAGCGTCTCGGCGAGGGCGTCGCTCCGCTCGCCGTAGTGGAAGAGCAGGACGCGCTTGCCGGCGAGGTCGATCTCCGCGAGGGCGTCGATGACCTCGGCCGTCGTGAAGTCCTCCCGCGCCATGAGGGTAGGAACGACGCCGAAGCCACGCAGAGCGGCGGTGGGCTTCGGGCCCCGGCACAGCGTCGTGACCGCGCGAAGCCCGGCGACGAGCTCCGGCCGCCGGCCCAGCCGCTCGGCGATCTCAAAGAGCATCGACACGGCCACCCCCGTCATGAAGATCGCGATGTCGTACTCGCCTCCGGCGAGGGACGCGATGAGACGCCCCGCCTTGTCGGCGTCGAGCTCCCTGGACTGGGACTCACGGACCGCGGGTACGCACACGGGCTCGCCTCCGTGCTTCTCGACGAGCCTCGCGAGCTCGCGGCTCATGCGGGCCTCGAGGAGCGCCACTCTCGGGGGGGTCGTCATCGCGCGAGGGCTCCCCGGGGCTCCGTGTCGGCCTCGATCTTTACCGCGCACGCCTTGTACGCGGGCTGGCGCGACCGGCGGTCGAACGCCGCGAACGTGAGCCGGTTGGTTTGCGCGAAGTGCATGGGGACGAAGACCTGCCCCGGCTGCACCGTGTGGGTGACGAACGCGCGCGCCCTCATCTCGCCTCGCCTCGATCGCACGACGACGCGGCTGTCGTGCGTGACCCCGAGAGCCGCGGCGTCGACGGGGCTCATCTCGACGTAGGGCTCGGCGGCGCCGAGCCGCTGCAGAAGGGGCGACTTGCCCGTTCGCGTGAGCGTGTGCCACTGGCTCGAGCTGCCCCGCCCCGTGAGCAGCGTGAAGGGATACTTGGCGTCGGTGGGCTCGGGGAGGCGCTCGGGCTCGGCGTAGCAGAACCGCGCGCGACCGTCGGCGTGGAAGAAGCGCCCGTCCTCGAACAGCCGGCGCTCGCTCGACACCGCGACGGTTTCGCCCTCGCGCAGCGGCCACTGCACGCCCCGCTTCTCCTCGATCATGTCGTAGCCCGCGATCCCGGTCATGTCGCACGGCTGCCCGCGCGTCACCTCCTTCAGGAGTCCGAACACGGCCTCGGGCGACGACCAGGCGCGGAACATCTCGCCGCATCCCCAACGATCCGCAATGAGCTTGAAGATGTAGAAGTCCGCGAGCGCCTGACCCGGTGCGCGCGCGACCTTCTTGATGAGCCCGACCCTGCGCTCGGAGTTGATGAACGTGCCGTCCTTCTCGCCCCATCCCGCGGCCGGGAGGTAGAGGTGCGCGCGCTGCGCGGTCTCCGTGGTCGTGTACATGTCCTGGACGACGAGGAGATCCAGGCGGTCGAGGATGTTGTGAGCGTCGGCCAGGTTGATCCACGAGTGCGCGGAGTTGGTGGCGACGACCCAGAGGGCGCGGATCTTCCCGCTCAGGATGGCCTCGAAGATCTGGTCGTAGGCGAGGCTGCCGCAAGACGGGATGCGCTCCGGGTCGATCGAGAGCACCTCCGCCACCTTGCGCCTGTGGTCGCCGTTCGCGAAGTCGTGGCCTCCGAGGAGGTTGGTGGTGTTGCTGAAGAGTCGAGAGCCCATCGCGTTGCATTGGCCCGTGATCGAGTTCGCCCCCGTGCCCGGGCGGCCGACGTTGCCGGTCATCAGCGCGAGGGCGATGATCGCCTGCGCGACGGCCACGCCCTCGTGGCTCTGGTTGACGCCCATCGTCCACCAGAATGAGGCGCGGCCGGCCCGGTGGATGTGCTCCGCGAGCCCTTCGATGGCCTCGGGCGCGAGCCCGGTCTCGGCGGCGACCCTCCCCAGCGCGAAGGCCGCCACGTGGTCGGCGAAGCCGGCGAACCCGCTCGTGTGCGCGTCGATGAAGCCCCGGTCGATCCAGTCGCGCTCGATGAGGATCCGCGCCACTCCGTAGAGGAGGACGAGGTCCGACTTGGGCTTCAGCGCGTAGTGCTCGGTCGCGGCCATCGCCGTCTCGGTGCGGCGAGGATCGAGCACGAGCACCTTCGGCCTGCGTGAGCTGTTGGCGACCCGCGCCCACATGATCGGGTGCGCGATGCACGGGTTGGCGCCGACGAAGACGATGACGTCCGACTGCTCGAAGTCGGCGTACGTGTACGGCGGGGCGTCGAAGCCGAAGGCCTCCTTGTAGGCGACGACGGCCGTGGCCATGCACTGGCGCGTGTTGCCGTCGCCGTGGAGCATCCCCATTCCGAACTTGCCGAGGGCGCCGAGGAGCGCGAGCTCCTCCGAAGGCATCTGTCCGGTGCCGAGGAACGCCGCCGACTCCGGTCCGTACCGGGCCTGGACCTCCTTCATTCGCGTCACGAAGGTGTCGATCGCCGTCTCCCAGTCGACCGGCACGAGGCATCCTTGCGCGTTTCGCAGCAGAGGCGTCGTGCCCCGATCGTTCGAGCGCAGCGGCGTCAGAGCTTCCCACCCCTTCGGGCACGCCGTGCCCGCGTTCACCGGATAGTCGACGGTGGGTGTGATGTTGACGGCCTCGCCGCCCCTGACGTGGACGTCGAGGGCGCAGCCGGTGGAGCAGAAGCCGCAGATCATGCTCGTCGTCGCGTCCGGCTTCAGCCGTTCGGGCACCTGGCCCAGCCCGAACCGCCCGGGGGTTCGCGCGAGGTCACGTGTAAGGGGCCCGCTCCGGTCGAGCAAGAGCCGTCGCGCCCACGTCGAAAGGGCTTGGCCGAATCGGGGAGCGTTCATCCGCCGTGCCCCCGCGGCATGCCCGGCGAGCTCATCGCCGCAAAGAACAGCGTGCGCTCGACGAGCTCTCCGCCGAGCAGGGCCAGCAGCGCCGCCACCGCGACCCCCAGGGACGGCGGACCGTGGACCTGGGCCGCCGAGAACGCGAGGCCCGCGGCGAGCAGGGCGATCCGGAGCACTGTGAACCGGCGAAGGTCTCCCGTCAGGAGCAGGGCCGAGCGCTTCAGGTCCGTGTAGCGCGTGTTTCGAAGATGCCGGAGGACGAAGAGCTCGCCCGCGACCTTGACCGCCCCGACCACCACGAGGATCAGGGCCACGGAGCTCGCCAGCGAGCCCAACGTCTCCCGCCCCGCGGGATCGAGGCCGCCGCTGCGCGCGACGCCCGCAGACAGCGTCATCCCGGCGGTGGCGAGACCCAGGAGCAAGGCCGTCATGAAGAACTTGAAGCCGGTCGCCGGTCCGTTCCACCAGGCGCGACGGGTCACCTGGTAGATGGCGACCGAGCAGACCACGCCCGCGATCCCCACGACCGCGACCGCGACGCGGAGCACGTCTCGCTCCGGCACCCCGACCCCCCGCGGGAGCCAGAACGACGCGGCGTACAGCATCGCCAGCGGCGCGAAGCACCCGAACGCCAGGATCTCGCGGCTCATCCAGGACGTGCGCAGGCCGATGAGGGCCCGGAAGGCGTAGAGCGGCCGTCCCAGGTGCAGGACGCTCGCCCCCAGCGCCGCCAGGCCCGTGAGCATCGCGACAATCGCGTGCAGCGACCCGAGCGACGAAGCGGCGGTCGCCGGCACGAAGCGTGTCCCCGCGGCGTCGACGCAGAACGCGCCCACCGACAGCTGCGTCAGGACGAGCATCACGACGAGCGGCCTGTGCGCGTGAGACGGTGCGACGGCGTAGAAGTTCGCGGGAAGGAGGTTGCGCGGCAGGGCGCGCCGGGTCTTGTACCTGGTCGTCGGGACCGTGATGCCGGGCGAAGGGGATCCCGGGATGAAGGCGTCTCCCTGCGCGTCCTCGAGCGCCTGGCGCCGATCGACGATCGTGATTGCGATGGCCTCGTTGGGGCACGCCTGGACGCACGCGGGCGCCTCGCCCACGCGCAGCCGGTCGCTGCACATGTCGCACTTGCGGACGATCCCGCGGGCCGGGCTGTACTTGGGGACGTCGTACGGGCAGGTGAACGTGCAGTACTGGCAACCGATGCACTGGTCGTCGAGGTGCTTGACGATTCCGGTCAGCGCGTCCTTCTCGTAGGCGCCCACCGGGCAGCCGTTCATGCACGCCGGGTCGAGGCAGTGGTGGCAAGCCGTCGTGACGGTCTGCTGCACCGGCTCGGCCGCCGTTCCGCCGTGGAGGAGGCCGACCGATCTCCACGCCTCGGCCTCGTCCAGCCCGTTGAGGCTGTGGCAGGCCGTGACGCAGGCCTTGCAGCCCGTGCAGGCGTCGAGGTCGACCTGGAAGGCGTACTGCTGGCCCGCGGCGGGCGGGGAGGCCGGCAAGAGGTCGCGGTAGTACGGCTCCCTCGCCGGTCCGACGAGGTCGGCGTGACGCTGCGCGAAGCGGTCCACCGCCGAGAGGCGCTGCTGGTCGGCGAGGTACTGGTCCAGCAAGGGCAGCCGTTTCCTCGAGTCGCGCGCGAGCGGTACGCCGGGCAGGGCGTGTGCCCCCGTGAGGACGGAGCTGGTCATGGTCGGAGCTCGGGCTGGCTGCGGGGCAGATGGCTCGTCGCGCCCTGGCATGTCCCTGCCGAGAGGGCGTCGAGCGAGGGGAGCTCCACGAGCACGTCGTCGCCCTCGATCCGGACGGGGAAGGTCTCGATCTCGAGCTCTTCGCCCGAGAGGCACCGGCCGGTGGACAGAATCGAACGTCTTCTTGTGCAGCGGGCAGGCCACCTTCGGGGTGCCGTCCTGATCGCCGAGGATGCCGCGCGCGAGCACCATCTGGCGCTTATGGGGACAGAGGTTCTGCGTCGCGTACCAGACCCCGCGCGACGCGAAGTTGTAGATGGCGATCTGCGCGTCGCCGTAGCGTGCAGCCACCCCGCCGTCGGCGGGCACGTCACGCACGGACGCCAGGCGCACCCACTCCCGCCTCAGCACCGGGAGGCGGCGCACCCTCGCGTCGCGTAGGACCTCGTGCAGCGGATCGCGCCGGGGCTGCGTGTCGGGCCGGACCTGGCCCCGCTCGGGGACGAGCCGGATGCCCTCGTCGCCGGCGGCGTCGTTCGCGAAGGCGCGAAACTCCGCCCGCCTCTCGGGGTTCTTCACGACGCCGGCCCACTCGCACTCGTAGGTGTCCACGAGGTGCTGCATCTGCTGCTCGAGGTCGGCCCCGATGCCGAGCGTGTCCTTCACGATGACGTCGCGCAGGTGCGCGATGCCGCCCTCCATCTTCTCGAGCCACACCGACGTGCGCGTGAGGCGGTCCGCGGTGCGGATGTAGAAGACGAGGAAGCGATCGATGAAGCGGATCGCCGTCTCCTCGTCGACGTCCGAGACGAGCAAGTCTGCGTGGCGCGGCGTCGCGCCACCATTGCCGCACACGAACAGGTTCCACCCCTTCTCGGTGGCGATGAGGCCGAAGTCTTTGCTCTGCGCCTCGGCGCACTCGCGCACGCACCCGCTCACGGCGCTCTTCAGCTTGTGCGGCGCGCGGATGCCCTTGTAGCGGTTCTCGATCCTCACGGCGAACGCCGTGGAGTCCTGCACGCCGTAGCGGCACCACGTCGAGCCGACGCAGCTCTTCACCGTGCGCATCGCCTTGCCGTAGGCGTGCCCGCTCTCGAAGCCGGCGGCCGCGAGCTCCTCCCAGATCGCGGGCAGCTGCTCGACCCGTGCGCCGAAGAGGTCGATCCTCTGGCCGCCGGTCACCTTGGTGTAGAGGCCGTAGCGCTTGGCCACGCGCCCGAGGGCGATGAGCTGGTCGGGCGTGACCTCGCCACCAGGGACTCGCGGGATGACGGAGTAGAGCCCGTTCTTCTGGATGTTGGCGAGGTAGCGGTCGTTGCTGTCCTGCAGCGTGCGGTGCTCCTTGCGCAGGATCGGCTCGTTATGCACGCTGGCGAGGATCGACGCCACGGCGGGCTTGCAGATCTCGCAGCCCGACCCCGTCCCGTGCTTCGCCACGAGCTCTGCGAACGTCCTGATGCGGGCCGCCGCCACGATCTCATACAGCTCCTGGCGCGTGTGCGCGAAGTGCTCGCAGAGCCTCGGCTTGACCGACCGCCCCGCGGCCTTTAGCTCGGAGGCGAGGATGTCGGCCACGACCGGGAGGCACCCGCCGCAACCCGTCCCGGCGCGCGTGCACGCCTTCACGTCCGCCACCGTGGTCAGCTCGTCGCTGCGGATCCTCTGGCGGACGGTGCACACGAGCACGCCGTTGCACGAGCATAGTTGCGCGTCGTCCGGGAGGGTAGCCGGTCGCGACGGGCCGCCAGGTCCGAGTCCGAGCTCGTCGAGCGACTCGGACAGCTCGGTCTTGGCCCGCGTGTGATGAAGGAGCATGGCGTACGTCGAGGCCTCTCCGACGAGGATGCCGCCGACGAGCTGCCGCGTGTCGCGCCGCAAGACGAGCTTCTTGTAGGTCCCCCGCACCTGATCCTCGACGCGGATGACCCGCGTCTGCGCCGGATCCTGGAACGGGTCGCCGAACGTCGCGACGTCGGTCCCCAGGAGCTTGAGCTTCGCGGAGGCGTCCGCCCCCACGAACGTCGCGCTGCCGCCCGTCAGGTTGCGGGCCACGACGTCGGCCATCTCGTATCCGGGGCCCACCAGGCCATGGACCGCCTCCCTGTGAAGGGCCACCTCGCCGATCGCGAAGATGCGCTCGTCGCTCGTCTGGAGGCGGTCGTCGACGACGACGCCGCCCCGCGGCCCCACATTGAGGCCCGAGGACCGGGCGAGCTCGTCGCGCGGCCGTATCCCGGCGGAGACGATCACGAGGCCCGCCTCGATAGTGGAGCCGTCGGCGAGCTCGACGCCGCGGACGGCCTTCTCGCCCACCAGGCGGACGATGCGCTGGTCGACGTGCACGTGGACCCCGAGCGCGCGAACCGAGCGCTCGAGCAGCTCCGAGGCGGTCGCGTCGAGCTGGCGCGGCATGAGCCGCGGGGCCACCTCGATGACGTGCGTCTCGAGCCCGGCGTCGTGGACGGCGCGCGCCGCCTCGAGCCCGAGCAGTCCGCCCCCGATGACCGCGACGCACCGGACGCCCCCGGCGTGGGCGATGATCCCGTCGAGATCCTCGATCGTGCGGTACACGAACACGCCGGCGAGGTCCGTGCCCGGGACCGCCGGCACGAACGGCGCCGACCCCGTCGCCAGGACGAGGACGTCGTACGGGAGCACGCCGCCGTCGCCCGCGACGACCTCGCGGCGCGCGCGGTCAATGCCCGTCACGCGGACCGAGACGCGGAGATCGATCCCGTGCTGCTCGTACCAGGCGCGCGTGCCGATCGCGAGCGCGTCGGCGGAACGCTTTTCGAAGTAGTCGGTCAGGTGGACCCGGTCGTACGCCGGGCGAGGCTCCTCTCCGACGACGAACAACCGCAGCCCCCCGCCGCGGCCATGCTCGACGACCTTCTCGCAGAAGCGATGGGAGACCATCCCATTGCCGACGACGACCACGTCCCTGCGGCTCATCTGCCGGAGGCATGAGCAATTCGGGCGCCACCCCGGGGTCCATTGCGCCGGCCCCGAGAATTGTAGGCGCTCCCGGAGCGAGGAAACGTCCACGACATCCGCAAGCAACGGAGCGTGCCTCCAAATCGTCGGTTCGGCCGGGGCGCGCCGACGAAATTGTCGTGTCGCGGAATGTTCGGGTCCCGGGCCGGATCGCGCCGGACCAGGGCGGCGCTCCACGTCCGAAGCATCGTCGAAACACACTTCTGTCGCTCGTCGATGCACGGTCGATCCTCTCGCCCCTGCCTCGTCGCGAGAGATCGCGCGGCGTGCGGGCATTGACGCGCTTCTTGCACTGCGGCTCGAGAAAGGAGAAGCGAGCATGGCGGAGCGCGATGGAGCGAGGTGGATCGAACGCTGGGATCCCGAGGACGAGGAGTTCTGGCGGAGGGACGGCCGGCGCATCGCCCGGCGCAACCTCCTCTGGTCGATCGTCGCCGAGAACCTCGGGTTCTCGATCTGGCTGCTCTGGAGCGTGACGGCGACCAAGCTCCCGAAGGCCGGCTTTCACTACACGACGGAACAGCTCTTCACCCTCGTGGCGCTTCCCGGTCTCGTCGGCTCTCTCATGCGGTTCCCGTACGCGATCGCCGTCCCGAGGTTCGGCGGGCGCAACTGGACCGTCGTGAGCGCCCTCTTGCTCTTCGTCCCGACCGTCTCGCTGGCGGTGCTCGTCTCGCGCCCCGAGACGCCGTACTGGCTGATGCTGATCGCCGCGGCGTCCGCGGGCCTCGGCGGCGGCAACTTCTCGTCGAGCATGGCCAACATCTCGTTCTTCTTCCCGGACCGCGAGAAGGGGCTCGCGCTCGGGCTCAACGCCGCGGGGGGCAACATCGGCGTCAGCACGGTGCAGCTCCTCGTCCCCCTCGTGATCGGGTGGAGCTGGATCAACCTGGGAACGCTGCAGCCCGCGGGAGGCGTGTACCTGGCGAACGCTGGGCTGATGTGGCTCCCGCTCGTCGCCGTCGCCGTGTTCGGCGCCTGGCGCTACATGAACAACCTCTCTTCGGCCCGCTCGAACGTGAGAGACCAGCTCGTCGTCGCCTCCTCGAGGCACACCTGGATTATGGCGTGGCTATACATCGGGACGTTCGGGTCGTTCATCGGGTACTCCGCGGCGTTCCCGCTCCTCTTGAAGACGCAGTTCCCCGAGCACGCGGCGAACCTGGCGTTCCTCGGACCCCTCGTCGGGTCCATCGCTCGCCCGTTCGGCGGGCGCCTGGCCGACGCCAGGGGAGGTACGCGGGTCACGTTCTGGACGTTCCTGGCGATGGCCTTCGCCACGGTCGCGGTGATCCACTTCGTGGACGCCCGCAGCTTCGACGGCTTCCTCTTGATGTTCCTCGTCCTGTTCGTCACCACCGGGATCGGCAACGGCTCGACGTTCCGCATGATCCCCGTAATCTTCCGGAACGCGAAGCTCAGCGGCGTCGAGGGCCGGGGCCCGGAGGCCCGCGAGGCCGCCCTCAAGGCGGCCCGCATCGAGAGCGCCACGGTGCTCGGGTTCGTCTCGGCCATCGGAGCCTGCGGCGGGTACCTCGTGCCTCGCAGCTTCGGGGCGTCGATCCAGGCCACGGGCTCCGTCCACATGGCCCTCGTGGGCTTCCTCGTCTTCTACGGCACGTGCGTGGGGTTCACGTGGGCGTTCTACATGCGGCGCAAGGCGCCAAGCGTCGCCGTCGCGAGGTGGGAGAGCGAAGCTCAGGTGTAGGGTCGCCCGGAACGCGCGCGAGACGCCCCTTCCGGTCACACGGCCGTCATGCGCCAGAAACCAAGGGGGAGGTAAGGTTCTCCAATTCTAGCCCGGTCGTACATGGTCCATTCATCAGCGCCGCCTCGCGACGCTGCGTGCACGGGCGCAGAGCGTCCGGCCGGAGCGTCCACGCTCGATCAGGTCACTGCCCTGGCTCGGGTCGGGCACGAGCTGACGTCGCGCGAGACCCTCGCCGAGGGCTTCGCGATCGCGATGCGCCTGCTCGATGAAGGGTTCGGGGTGAAGCGCTCGGCCCTCTTCGTCGTCGACGACGAGAAGCGGACGTTGGCCGTCGAGCTGGCCTACGGAACGCCGCCCGAGAGCTTGCGGCCGCGCTACGGCCTCGGGGTCGCGGGTCGGGTCGCCGAGTGCGGCCGCCCCATCGTGGTGCCTGCCGTCCGCCAGGAGCCGATGGCGTCGTGCGAGCTCGCGGACCCCGCGTGGCACCCGCTTCATCTGAGCCTAGTCTCCGTGCCCGTCTGCGCGGGGGGCCGGTGCTACGGAGCCCTGTCGGGCTACTTCGTGCGCGGCGCCCCGGACGGCTTCGAGATGCGCGTCAGCGCGCTCGAAGTCGTGGCCTCGCTGATCGCCCAGCGGCTGCGAGCCGCTCACCCGGCGACCGCCGAGGAGCCACCCCCCAAGGCGGCCGAGCGAGGGGCCTTCGAGTACGCCAATATGATCGGCACCAGCGCCGTCATACGCCAGGTGTACGAGGAGATTGGCCAGGTCGCCCGCACGACGGCGACCGCGCTGATCCTCGGCGAGTCGGGCACCGGAAAGGAGCTCGTCGCCCAGGCCATTCACGCTAACTCCGATCGCGCGCGCCAGCCGTTCATCCAGATTAGCGGCGCCGCGTTCCCCGAGACGCTCTTCGAGTCCGAGCTCTTCGGACACGAGCGCGGCGCGTTCACGGGAGCCGTCAGCCGGAAGAAGGGGCGCCTCGACCTGGCCCAGGGGGGCACCCTCTTGCTGGACGAGATTGGGGAGCTGCCTCTCTCGACCCAGGTCAAGCTCCTCCGGGTTCTCCAATCGCGGGAGTACGAGCGGCTCGGCGGCACGGAGACGCTCACCGCCAACGTGCGCCTCGTCGCCGCGACCAACCGGAACATGGCCCAGTCCGTGGCGAGCGGCGCCTTCCGAGAGGACCTCTATTACCGGCTCAACGTCTTCACGATCACGCTCCCGCCCCTCCGGGAGCGCGTCGAGGACGTGCCAGCGCTCGCGGAGCACTTCCTCGCAAGGTACGCGGCCCTGCACCGCCGGAAGATCAGCCGGATCGCGAGTGGCGCCCAGGACGTGCTCGCTCGCTACGCATGGCCCGGCAACGTGCGGGAGCTCGAGAACGCGATCGAGCGGGCCGTGGTTGTCTGCGACGGATTTGTCGTCGAGAAGCGCCACCTCCCGGAGTCGGTCCGCACGGCCCGTCATGACGAGGGAGCCGGCAAGCCGTCGCTCGCCGAGGCGGTGCAGCAGCTCGAGCGGCAGATGATCGAGGACGCACTCCGGCAGACCGGCGGTAACCTCGCGCGGGCGTCCCGGACGCTGGGCATGTCGGAGCGGGTCGTCCGCTACAAGGTGAGAAAGTACAGGATGGGGTCGTTCCGCGACCAGTAGCCGTCACCCCGGCTTGTAGAGGCCGAGGGCCTCGTTCGCGAGAAACTTCAGGTCCTGCGCCGTCGTGTCGGAGACGTCCGCGTCCTGGCACCGGGCGAGGACCCGTAGGAGCGCGGCGCGGCTCTGGCGCAGCTCGTGGACGAGCCATAGGATGTCCGCCTGGATCTCGCGCCCCGAGCCGCGGTGCACGCGCTCGATCTCGCGCAGACGCCACTCCATCTTGGTGATCTGGCTGAGGGTCGATCCTTCGCCGAAACAGTCGGGGCAGGCCTGCGGGCCCGCGTCGGTGACCGTCTCGCCGGATCCATAACAAGTGAGACACGTGTCGGGGCTTTCGGGCATGGCTTCGGTCCTCTGGAGCTTTCTCGACTCACGCGCGCCTGAAAAGAGAGAACGCTTTTGGGGAGGCGAACGAAGACGGGTGCCGTAGCCTAACGCGGGTGGATCTCCTCGGCCGACTTCGCCTTGAACGCCCCGTTTTGCAGGCGGGCATGGGCGGCGGTCTTGCCACGGCGGAGCTGGCCGCTGCTGTGTCGCGGGCCGGGGGGCTCGGAACGATCGGCTTCGCGGGGACGAAGCAGCTTGCTCGCGAGGTGCGGCGCGCCCGTGAACTCGCGCCGCGCCGGCCGGTGGCGGTCAATTTGCTGCTGCCCTTCAGGAGGCCTTCCCACATCGAAGTCTGCGTGGCGGAGAAGGTGGATGCGGTCGTGCTCTTCTTCGGCTTCGACCCTGGCGCGGTGGCCCGGCTGCGCGCGGCGGGGATCCTGGTCCTGCACCAGGTCGGCACTGTCGAAGAGGCTCGCCGAGCCATCGCCGAGGGCGCGGACGCGCTCGTTGCGCAAGGCCGAGAGGCGGGTGGACACCTGCTGGCCACAAAGAGCGCGCGTGCATTTCTGCCGGAGGCGCTGGAGGCGGCGGCGGGGCGCCCCGTGGTGCTGGCCGGCGGTATCGCGGACGCGGACGACGTTCGGGCCGCTCTCGCTGGCGGTGCGGCAGCGGTGCTCTGCGGTAGCCGCTTTCTCCTCACTACCGAGTGCCCTGCGCACCCCGAATACAAGCGGAAGGTCCTCGGCGCGACGCGGACCCTGGAGACCACTCTGTTCGGCGTTGGCTGGCCGGCACGCCATCGCGTGGTGCCAAACGCAGCGACCGACCGGTGGTGTGCGCCCGATGGGACGCCGCGTCGGATCGTGCGAGCTCTGACGCGAATGAGCGCCTCGCTCGCACGCGTGGCACCCCTCGACAGGGCGGGACTGCTGCCGAGGCTGCAACGCGTGGCGATCCCGCTCTTCGGACCGGAGGCTCCACTCGAGGGAGCGGACGCGCGATTCGTCGAGATCACGCCCCTCTACGCGGGAACGTGCGTGCAGCGCATTGGCGCGGTGGTCTCCGCAGAGGAGGCGGTACGCGCGCTGGCACCGTGACGATGCGAGTCCGATCCTGCGCGCGCAAGAGGGTCGTGAGACGGGCGCCGGAACGCCGGGCGGACGCCACCCCCATGGGCTCGAAAAAAAACGCTCCGCGAGCTACTGCGTATCAAACTGGTACACGAGAAACAGCTCGTCTCCGACGCGCTCGACGCGGGCCTGCCGCGCGTCCGGAATCGCGTCCGGCTCAAAGCCGTCGCCCTCGACCATCGTCGGCGCGCGCTGACAGCGTTCCCTCTCCCGTTCCGCTTTCGTCCTGGAACCGGCCAACGTCAACGTGAGCAACTGCACGTTCTGAGCCCGCGCGGACTTCATTAGCGCGAGCACAGATGCGCTTGCGGATCGCTTAGAGTCCGCTCGCCCAGAGCTCCAGGCCGTCACGATAATCCCCCAATCCGCGAAAGAATGCGGGAGCCGTAAACAAAGGCCCCTGCACCGCGGCAGCGACGATTTTCTTTTGTTTCCCCCCGAGAGTCTATCCGCTGACTCCACAGTTATCGCTGGTAGACCTGGACTTCGGCGACATTCATCTGCATGTCCGCGGTGCTGTTCGTGACGAATCCTTCCGACTTCTCCCAGGATGCCTGCCCGGACGAGACCGTCGCATGCAAGATGAGGAAGTACCTCGTCCCGACCTGCGCGCCCGTGAACGTACCCGCCTGCACGCTGTCGAGAAGCATGGTGACGGTCTGCGTGGACGAATTCAGGTGGCAACCATAGACGTGGTAGTTGCCGTCCAGGGTCGTACTCGCCTTGAAATTTGCGATCTCGACAGCGGGGGCTTGAACGTGTGACACCATCGCGTAGCGGTTGGGGCCGTCGACGTCCATTTCTTGAATATCGATCTCCTGACCGGTGCCGTTCTCGGCCTGGTCGGGCAGCATCCAGATGGCCGACCAGGAGCCATTGTTCGGGCCCGCCATTTTTGCGTTCACTTGCAGGTAGAACTCCGTGGCACTTCCGAACGGGAAGAAGCGCTTGCCCTCGGTGTTGATGACGCCGCTGGTCCACTCGTAGAAGTCGGTCGTGCCGTTGCTTTGGATGGCGATCTGCTGCGGTCCGCCAACGTAGTGGTCGAAGATGCTCAGGCCGCTACCCGTGGAGTGGAAGGCTTGCGGAGAATAGCCCCCGAAGAGCGTAGCGTTCGCACCGGTGCTCGTCTGGAAGACGTTGCCTGGAAAGGCGTAGTCTGCACCCTTGCCGGAGGCGTACGAGCCGGATTCGCCGCTGGTCGACGAGCCCCAATAGGGGTTCGAGCCGCTCTGGCTCCATACCGAGCCAGGAGCCTGCTGGATGCCGAAGTTCCAGTCATTCAGGAAGCCGACGCTGTTGTCCGGTATCGGGTTTCCGTTCTGGACGAACGTTCCCTGGTTGGGCGCAGACGGCGGCGCGCCCATTGCGGCATATCCGAACTGCGTTTCGAAGACGAGCTGCGAGGACGACCACCCGGATGGTGCGGACAAGAATGACCCTCCCCCCGCCTCGACACCGGAGCCTGCGTCCCCTCCTGCGTCGACTTGAGGTGAGCCCGCGTCAGGAGACGTTGTCCCGCCGCCGCTAGTGCCGGTTGCGCCGCCGCTGCTGCTACCGGTTCCATTGTCATCGCCGATGCTGCCCGATCCGCTGCTTCCGCTCGCTGCTCCACTATCGGCTCCTGCCCCACTGCCGGTCCCACTGTCGCCTTCCTGGTCGCTTCTGGAGGACCCTCCGGAACTCGTGCAGCTGGCAATCAAGAGAAGTGCCGGCAGAGAGGGAATCGCTCGGTTGAACAGCTTGGATGTGTGCGTTCGAGCCATGGGGAACACCGCGAGGTGAGACAATGTGGCGTGCCGGCTCGCGATCCCGGAGCTTGCCCGCGGAACCACGTGGAGGGTAGGCGCGGGGCACGCCGAGGGCAGCTCAAATATTCTCACGCAGTTCGCGTTCCAGCATGCCCGCGACGAGGGGAGCCGCCGCTGAGTAGACCGGGGCCATCCGCGACGCCGTGAAAGAATGTGCTCGAGCATTTTTGGAACGGCGTGTGCTTGCCCAACCGTCCGCCGCCATGCCGAAGCGAAAAATCGATGAATTGTCCCCGTTCGATCCCCCCGCACACGTGACACTTCGCCACGTCGTGACGAATGGACACAGAGAGCGACAGTCGGAATGGCGATCCGATCTCGCGATTCTCCCCGCGGTGTCCGGAGACGAGTGCGCGCGAGCCCTCGAGCGATGCGGCCTTGTGCGCTGCGACGAGGGGGCCGGCGTCGTCTGGATGGAGGTAGGAGCCAGCTTTGTCTACGTGCCCAGGTGCGACAGCCTCCCCGCCGACACACTGGTCGAGATCCTCGCTGCGAGCGGGCTTTCGACGGGAGACTTCATCAAGCAGCTCGACCGCTGGCGCCCCGTTTCCGCTCGAACGAACTAAATTGGTTTTGGTGGTCTCCTCGGCAAATCGAGGACGAAGACGCATCCTTTGCCTGGCACATCGCGGACGCGGATCTCGCCGGCATTCGCTTTTGCGGCCTTGACACATATGGAGAGCCCGAGTCCGACACCCCCGCGGTTGGGGCCTCGCTGCTCGAACGGACGGAACAGATCCTCGGCTTTGCCCAGCGGGAGGCCGCCGCATTCGTCCTCGACCTCGATGAGAACGCGTTCTGCAGTTGCGCTCGTCGTTAGGGAGACGTGGCTGTTCTGGCGAGTGAATTTGAACGCGTTCTGGAGCAGGTTCGAAACGGCTGCTGCCAGGATCTGGCGATCGCCTTCGATGCTCACCGCGCGATCCACGGACGTAACGGAAAAATGCAGACCGCGCGACTGCGCGTGAATAAAGACACCGATTTCGACTTCTTCGATGAACTCTGCCACCGAAATGGGTTCAAGACGTTGTATCCCAGCATCGAGGCGCACGTCGGCGAGCGAGCGATCGACGAGATCGCGCAGACCCATCAGGCTGCGGCCGAGCAACATACCGGTGCTGCCGCCCGGACCAACGCGGCCGCTCTTGATGATTTCAAACGAAAGCATTGCCGTGTTGATCAGGTTGCGCAGCTCGTGGGCGAGGACGCCGAGGCGCTCGGTTCCCTGGTCCGCGATCGCGCGCTCACGTTGACGGGAGTACTCCGTCACCGACCCCGCGATGGCCTCGTCGAGGCAGAGATTGAGCGTCCGAAACTCGTTGCTGGAGATCGGGACCTCCTGCTGAACGGCCAGCTCGGCGATCGATAGACAAACGTGGCGGGAGTCGTGAACGACTTGCCCGACGGTGAACCCGCTGCGGCGCACCTCATGGGCGGGTCGGTCGGCGCTCTTGCCAAATTGGCCCGCGTTCCAGTGTGACTGGACGGTTCAAGGGTCCCTTTCGGGACACGAGCGCGCCACGCCCCTTGCTCGCTCGCACCCTCTACGACCACTTACTCGCTGCATCTGGGACGGCGAGTTTCTGCCGAGCGAACCGGCATGCCGACCTCGCGTCAATACGTTGCGACCTTGGAGGCACGGAAGTCTCGTGCCGGGGTTGTGGTGAGCGCCTGACCCCCTCCCGACTTCCATCTGCCCCTTCTTCGCGGCCTCACGGGGTCCTCTACCGTCTCGCCCTTTTCCGAGCACTGGGCAGCGGCATGCCCTCGCGAGTGCGGCGACGCTCCGGCTCTGTCGGGTGCGGCGCCCGCCCATCGTGGTAGCTTGAGCCCATGGTGATGCGAACCATCCGCGTCCGGGTTCATGCGGGACATCTAGAGCCCGTGGAGCGCCTACCCCTACCGGAGGGGGCCGAGCTCGCCATGCACTTCGAGGAACCCCCCCGGCGCGGATCGCCGTCGGCCATCGTCACCGCCATGGACATGTGGCCCGACCTCGACCCCACCCTATTCGAGGAGCTCGAGCAAGCCATCGAAAGCGGCAAGCTCCCGGTTCGGGAGACCGGCGTGTTCGACCACGACAAAGCGTAGGGGATGCTCTACCTGCTCGACACGAACGTCATTTCGGGCCTGATGCGGAAACGGCCGGAGATTCGGGGGCGCCTGTCGTCGCTCGGCCCGTTGCACGAAATCGTCACTTGCCCGATCGTGCGGGGGGAGATTCTCTTCGGCATCGAGAGGCTTCCGAACGGGCGCCGCCGTCAGGAGCTGGCCGAGCGTGCGATGGCGGCGTTGGCGGAGGTCCCGTGCGAGTCGGTGCCAGAGTTCGCTGGCGACGCCTACGGCCAGATCAAGGCCGCGCGCCAGCGTCAGGGTCTCACACTCGATGAGAACGACCTTTGGGTCGCGGCAACGGCGAAGGCGCTGGGTGCGGTCCTCGTCTCCACCGACAGGGACTTCGCGCAGATCGACGGGCTTACCGTGGAGGACTGGACTCGGTAGCCCGCCGGCGCGCGGTCCGGCCGCCGTCTCCAAGCGTGTCTCCACGAACCGGGTCAATTCCCTAGCGTCCCGTCTTCACCGTCTCGAGCCGCACGACCGCCCCCGGTTTCGGCGCCTCGCGAAGCACGTCGAGCAGCCGCGCCGCGAGGTCGAAACGGCGGGCATCGACGGCCGCCTTGATCGCGGTCCGGACCGCTTCCTCCGGGTCGGTTACCGCCCCAAAACCGCCCCGGGGGACGTTGGGAACTGCGTTTTTCTCGGGCAAATCGGTGACCTTCGGCAGGACTGAAAATCCCCGTGTCGGCGGTTCGATTCCGCCCCTGCGCACCCGCACTTCTCGGTGATTCACCGGGGAGTGCATTGTTTGAGCCCATCGGACTGCTCCGATTGCGGTCGGCTCGTCAGCGGACAGACCCGCCCCTCGCGGCCTTCAGAGGAAGTCTGCGTTCATGCGCCTCCGGGTGAGCGATCTCGCAGTCACGCTCTCCCTCGTAGCATCCGTCGCCCGTGCGCGCGCCGCCGTTCGCGTCGATTCATCCCCGGGAACGCGAGCAGGTAGGCGCCTCGTCCTCACGCTATCCTTCTGACGCGTGGCCGACGAGGACGCACACGCGAGCGATCGCTTTCTCTACCTGACGACAACAGGGCGCGTCTCCGGACTGCCCAGGACCATCGAGATATGGTTCATCGAGGACGCGGCTCGCTACTACGTGATCGCCGAGCGACGCGAGTTGGCGCAGTGGGTCAAGAACATCGAGCACGACTCCGCCGTGCTCTTCCGCGTCGGGACGCGCGGCGAATCGGGCCCCGTTGCACCAGCGACGGCAAGGATCGTGCGTGAGGGGGACGCCGTCGCCCGCGTCGCATCGCTCATGGATGAGAAGTACGGATGGAGCGATGGGCTGGTCGTGGAAATCCTCCCAGGCTGTCGGGCGTAAAACGCGTTCACGCGGCGACCCTCCGGTGGCGATCGGCGAGCGTGACCACGGGGCCTGACGCCCGGTAAACGGGCTCATCGGCGGCGCTGGACCGCAAAGCGACGCGTCCAGATAAGCGGCGAAGTCGCGGTCACGAGAACCCGGCAGGGAGCTGGAGCTGCCGACCTTTCGGAAAGCGGACGACGTGCCGTAGCGTCCGAAGGGGCCCAAGCGTGGAGACGATCAGGTGCGCATGCGGAAGCGAATACGCCGACGCTCGCGCGTTGAAAAAGGTCGGGTGGATGGAGACGGGCGAGGGATCGGTCATGCACCTAGCGAATTGCTCGGCGTGCGGATCGACGATCACGATCGACGTGATGACCGACGCGTCGATCTGCACTGCATGCCATAGGCTGGTCACGGGCGGCGAAGGGGACGGGAAGACGGTGTATCGAGACGACGTGCTGTGCCTGTCGTGCACCGTGCGGACGTTTCTCGTCCCGTCGCTTCGACGCCGCGCGACGCCGACACAACCGCCGCGGACCTCGCCGCGGAATCGGAAGGCTCGGGCGGCGCGGAACCCACCGCGGCGGCCACGATGACAGGTGCACGGCGACGACGGACACCACGACCACGCCTACGGGATGCGCCCCCGAGCTTGATGCGGGCCGTCTGTGGACCCATATTTCTCTCCTTGCTTGCCCCCATTTGGAGCCGACTGCCGCGCCCACCGTCCTCGCTGATCGCGACGGCGTCGGCCCGCCGAGGGATGCCGCCGACCGACCGGGAGGCCAGCCCATGATGATGTCTCATGGCGAGATGCTCCTGCGCATCGGGGTGGGAGCGGCCCTCGGTGGAGTCATCGGATACGAGCGCGATCGGCACCGGCGTCCCGTGGGACTGCGGACGCACCTCATTGTCGCCATGGCGGCGGCGACCTTCATGGTGATCTCGTCGCAGTTCGTCTACTGGCAGCACTACGGCAAAGACGACCTCGTGGAGGTGGACACGGAGCGCATCGCGGCCTCCGTCGTCTCGGCGGTCGGGTTCCTCGCCGGCGGCGCCATCCTGCGAACGGGGGTCACCGTCCAGGGGCTCACGACCGCCGCCGGACTCTGGCTCGTGACGGCGATCGGGATGTGCGCTGGCGCGGGCATGTTCGTCGAGAGCGCGGCCGTGACCCTGATGGGGATCGTGGCGCTCACCGTTCTTCGGCGCTTCGAGGACAAGGATGATCACCTCCTCCTACGGCGGGTGTCCGTCGTCCTTGGCGAGCACGCGCAAGACATCACGGCGGTCGTCGAGTCGCTCAAGAAGCTCGGGGCGAAGGTTTCCGACGTGGAGTACGAGAAGCGGCTCGACGACGAGAAGAAGCACATCGTCGCGACCCTCGACGTGCAGTTCGCGGACACGATCGGTATCCCGCAGCTCATCGAGGCAATCGAGACGGTTCCTGGCGTCCGACGAGTCGTCGTTCGGCACCGCATCTAGCCGCGAGGTGCGACCGGCAGTCGCCGTTCTGCACCCGTCACGGAGGCGCTGGACGAGGTCGGTTTCCGCGTCGTTTCGAGAGCAGGCAGGGGGGCGTCCCGAGAATCCTTCGGTGCGTCCACGTGGCTGCACTGCGCTATTCGTGTCAACGTGTGAGGGTGCCGAGGGCAACCGCAACGCACAGTAGCCGGGACTTCGAGACTGAGCTTTGCGAGCTGGAGTCCCACCTGCTCGCGATGGGCGCTCGGTGCGAACGAGTCGTCGGGCTCGCGTTCGAGGCATTCTGCCGAGGGACTCCGGAGGTCATGGGAGACGTCGCGGCACTCGACGCGGAGATCGACAGCGACGAGCTTGAGACCCACGCCCTTATCCTGCGCATTCTCGCGTTGCGGCAGCCTGTCGCCGACGACCTGCGCCTTCTGACAACCGCTCTTCGGCTCGTCACGGACCTCGAGCGCATCGGCGACGAGGCGGTCAACATCGGCGAGCGCACGGTCCAACACGAAGACAGTGCCAAACAGCTCGTAAGCCAGGAACTCTCCTCCATGGCGGTTGCCGCACTCGATATGCTCCATAGTGCGCTCGACGCCTTCGTGCGCTGGGACGACAAGCAGGCCCACCATGTCCTCGGCTGCGACGATGCCGTCGATGCCCTTTGCGCAGCTACGATCGCGGCTATGACGGAGCACATGTCCGGGCACCCGGATGAGGTGCCGGCGGGCCTGCGGGTGATTCGGGTGGCCAAATACCTGGAGCGCATCGCCGACCATGCGACCAACGTGGCCGAGGAGGTCATCTTCATGGTTCGCGCGGACGACGTTCGCCATGGACGGTGGCAATTGGCCGGAGCGACGCCAGTAGTGAGAGCCAACTAACGGTTGCCCGGCGCCCTCGCGCGAGCGCACGCGATGCGCAAGGTCCGCGGTGGCGCCTCCCCCAAGACGTGAACCGTACGCCCTATCGACCTATTGAGTCGGAGGGGGGACACCGCCGGCGCCCTGGTCCGGTGGGGTCACGCACCCCGAGAGATCGAACAGCATGAATTCGAGGGCCTTCTCCTGGGGAGAGAGTTGGTTGCTGGCGCAACCGGTCGGCACGATCGCGCCCGCGGGAATGTTGTCATTGGGGTCGGTCACGCCGTAGTCGTCCGAGGCCGCACCCACGTGAAGGTCGCTGTACACGACTCGGCCGCACTGCTCGACAGGCTCGACGCCGAGGGGCGTGTCGAACGAGAAATACTCCGTCGCGCCCGCGTTGACCATGGCCCCGGTCGGGGCCGTCTGCGCGTCGGCCACGATCCAGGGGACCGAGGGCGTGTTGGCGACGCTGACGTCGGCGTTGTGTCGGGCCGCCACGATGGGGAGCTCGCCCGGCGGTGCCCCGGCTACCCCCAGCGCGCCTACGTTCATCAGCCATTGGTCCATCGCGACGCCCCGCGGAAAGACCTGCCCGTTGGGCAGCGTCGTCAGGATGTCGGCGTTGATGTTCCCGATATGGTTCGAACCAGGCGTCCACGTCGCGAGGTTCGCCATCCCGAACGGCCCCGCGTTGAACCACGCGTAGTGGAAGTGCGACGCGAAGACGCGACCGCCGTTATCCTGCGCATACGCGTACAGCGCCTGGAGCTGCGCCGGCGTCAGCGCCGCCCCGTTTCCGTCCGACGTGGTCTCGTGGCCCTCGCACGTGAGCAGAACGATGTCGTACGGTTTCAAGTCCGCTTCCTTGTCCCAGAAGGCGTCCCACGCGTTGGGGCCAGGGGGCATCGTGTTCGACCCGCCGTCGCCGTAGAAAATGTGGATCCGTCCGGTCGCCGCGGCGCCGGGCACGTACTCGCTCTCGTCGACCCCGATGCGGTGAAGCAGGCACTCGAGGGAATCTGCGCCTCCGGTCGCAATGCCGATCGAGGGGATGTCGCCCACTGTGTGGTTGTTGGGCAGGCGCAATTTGACGCCGATGAGAGCCGAGGCGTCGTTGTCCGCGCACTTGGACACATTCGGAATCGTGTACTGCATGCGCCACTTGCCGACTTGAATGACGAGGGGGATGTCCTTGCCGTCCGGTACTCCCTTGATGGTGAAATGCCCCGCCGGATCCGTAACCGCATAAGCGATCGGTATTCCCGTGTAGAGCTCGTTGCACGCGAGACACTGCGCGCCGAGCGTGATGGGCGACGGCGGCGCGCTCGGTATGTACGCGACGATGCCGTAGAGAGGATTGTTGCCGGCCGGGTCGTAGACGACGCCGCTGACCGTCGTCGCTCCGCCGCCGCCGCAACTGGTGTCCACGCACTGCTGGGTCGCGGCGATGCACTGAGGTGGCGGCGGTCCACCGTCGCCTCCGTCCGCGGAGTCGCCGAGATTCCCTAGGTTCGTGAGGTTGCCGGCGCCGCTGCTGCCGTTGCCGTGGGCGGTGAAGGTGGATCCGCCGCTCGAGCCGCAGCCCGAGGGCACCCCGAGCGCGACGGCGAGACACGCGAACGCCCAGCATGGAAAGGAAATCGGGCGATGGGCGACCATATTCAGCTCCCCGCAGAAACTTCCGCTCCTGCTTCTCAAGGAAGGCTCTCCTCTTCATCGCCCAAGTGCAAGCTGCAACGCGTCAGAATCGCCGTGGAGTCAATGTCCGAGCAACGCGCACCTTTTTGAAAGCCCCGCCGCGAACGAGTGCTAGTGCGTGGGCTGTGCGGGGCCGGTCCGAGCGCGTCGTGGTTCTGGGCGCGCTCCTGGGAATTGCGTGGGCCGCGGCGTGCGGAGGTCCGGCGTCCGGATCGCGGAGCGCCGCGAGTAGCCTTCTGGATGCCACCGCATCCGCTGGCGACGGCGGGCCGGCGGCGGACCCGACGGAGCCCGTCTCGGACGGCAGCCCATCGGGGTGTCCGGCGTGTACCGATGCCGCGGCGGGCGACCAGGGCACCAGCGGGCAAGACGCCGACGCCGGGCCCGCTTCGGGCGATGCAATCTGCCACGTCACGTGGCCACAGTCCCGGTACGACCTCTACTCCGACGGAACCGACATGCAGAGGGCGGACTTCTACCTCCAGGTCAGCCCCATCCAGATGGCGGTCGATTCGGCGGGAGACGCTTACCTCGCCATCACCTACGGAACCCAAGAATCTCAACCCGACCATCACTCTCGACATCGGCGTCGTCGCCTCGCCCGCGTATCAGGTCGGCGTCGCCATCGCCAAGGTCGACGCCAACTGCAACCTCGTATGGGTGCGTGAGATCGGCGGGGCGCTCACCGTCAACGTCTCGAGCAGCGCCATCGCGCTCGACGCCAACTCGAACGTGACGGTCCTGGGCGCATTCCAGGGCACGGTCGACGTCGGCGGAACCATGCTCAGCGCCCCGAGCGGTGAGCTCTATCTCGCGCGATTCGACCCCAGCGGCAACGCGGTGTTCGCCGAAGTCGTTCCGAGCGACGGCTTACCCGCCGTCGACACCGGGTCCCTGGTGGTGGGCTCGGGCGGGATCTCGACGATCATGGCGGGCACTTGGATCGGCGCCGACGCGGGGGCTCCGCAATGGGTTCAATACCTCATTCAAATCGACGCGACGGGGAAGCTCGTTTCTCAAAGCGCCACGTCGGCAGCCGGGCCCTTCGTCGACCAGATTGGCCGCAGACTCCAGCGGAACGCTGTGGGGCCTGGGAGTCGCGGCCGTCGACGCGGGGATTCCGAGTACGGGGCCGCCGATCGTGATGGAGCTCACGTCTGCCGGCGGCATCGCCTGGTCACAACCCACCCTCTCCGACTCCCTCGACTCTCCACTCTTCGCGGCCGGCACGGGCGGCGCTGTCGTCTTCGCAGCCTCCTATGGCTCCTCTTCGCCCTACGGCAATGGCACGAGCGCGACGGAGACGCTCCAGGCGTACTTGCCTGATGGAGCCTCACCATGGACCCAGGCGACCGAAGTATCCTATGCCCAACTCGCTTTCGCCGAGCAGATGATCGTCGGCGTGAATGGCAACCCCATGGTCGCCGGAGACTTCATGGGCAGCGCCGAAACGGCCGCTGACGGCTCGACCACCACGGCGACCACGCCTTCCGGCATCGGAGTCCAGATGTTCGATTCCACGGGGCACTTTGTTTCCTTGCACACCTGGGTCGTGGGTGGATCTGACAAGGAACACTTCCACGCCCTGGCCGTGGACCCGCAAGGCAACGTGCTGCTCGCCGGGACCACGGAGTCGACCGGGTTCACGACGGGGACGACGAGCGTCTTTCTGGTGAAGCTGGCTCGATAGGGGCGCTCCGCCGCATCTCCTGTCGACGCCGACGAGATCGTCGGCGCATCAACGTGCCAACAATCGCGCCTTCGACGCCCCACCGACCGGAAGGACGATGTGCACCTCGTTGGCCTTCACCGAGACCGTGAGTTTTTCGCTGAAGTAGCGACCCACGCCCCGAATGAGCCCTGGCATCAGGGCCACGAGCCCCCGCGGTGAGCTGTAATGCATGACGAGGTGATTGTCTCCGCGCCACTCGTAACGAAAGCGGGGCGGCGAAGCGCCGGCCGTCTTGGTCATCGCGACGTGGATGTGGTCGAGGTTGAGCAAGAAGTCCTTGGCCCCCTTCGCCTTCTTGAAGTAGGCGCCGTAGATCGAAGGCGCGTAGGTAGTGCTCCAGAAGTCTCCGAACGCATCCATCGCCTCTTCCAGCGTTACGTCGAGGACGGTCGCGGTCGCACCGAGGAGCTTGACGACGTCGGCGTCCGGCACGACGGACATGGTGAAGAAGAGCGTCGTCGGGGCCATCCCGCACTGGGCAAGGATGGCCCTCCACCGCTCGTCGCCATGCTTGGTCCTGACCAGCTCCTCCAGGCACTTGACAATCGTACCCTTCATGGCTCCGCTCCCTGGGCGCGGGATCGGCCCCTGCGATGCCTCCCGAGCCGACTCTACCCGAACGGGCGGTGATCGCAATTGGCGCCATGCTTGCCCCGGTCGCCGAGCCATCCAGGGACATCGAGATGATGCGTGGATGGCGACGCCGCGTCAGCGGCCCGCTCGTGCTGGTGGTGGAATCGTCGGCAGCTCGCTGTCAGAGGGCGGCGGCGGCCACGTAATCGGCGGCATGGGGAAGCTCGGCCGGGCAAACAGAAACCCTTGGCCGTACTCGGCGCCGGAGTCCGAGACGGCGCGGAACTCGTCGTACGTCTCTATCCCTTCGGCAACGACGGCGGCGCCAAGCTCCTTGCACAAGTGCACGACCAGGGAGACGAGTTTCTGCTGACGGGGCTTTCGGTGAAGATCCTGCACGAGCGCTCGGTCCAATTTGACGACCTTCGGTTCGAGATCGGCAATGAGCTTCAAGTTCGAATAGCCCGCGCCGAGATCGTCGATGACCAGGTGAGCTCCCGTGCGGGCACAGACTTCACGCAGGACGCTCATGCAAAGATCGAAATGGGTGAGAGGCACCGATTCGGTGATCTCAAGGTAGATGTCGTGGTCGTGCGAGAAGATGGGGTCGTCGGGACGCACGAGCCAGCGATCTACCAGCTCGTCGGGGTGGAGGTTGAAGAAGACCGGAGTGCCGCCGCACAACGGGACAGCGATCTCTCGAATCATCCGCCCGAGCCTCCCTGTGGAGCGCTCCGTACGGGCTTGCTCAAAGAGCGTGACGGGTGAGTAGCCGGGAACCACGCACCGGACGAGTGTCTCGTAGGCGAACAGCGTGCCGCCGTCCAAATGCACGATCGGCTGGAACACCGTGGACAGGCTCTCAGGCTTCACGAGCCCGTTGCAAAAGTCCGCGCGGTCACCACCACCCTCGCTCCCGGCACTGGGGGCGTCCGACAGCCGATTCGACAGGGGCGGCAACGTAGGGCGATCGTTCACGAGCGATCCCGTTGTGGGCACCGAATGTGGGGTGCGAGGCGGGACAGAAATACCTGCCACACAAGGTGCGTGAATGCGGCCAACTCCTCGCGCACTTAATGCCCGAGCGTTGCGGATACGAAACTGAGCGCAGGGGAGACTGGGTCGCGGAACCGACGCGCCGCAGCGCGTGCGCGTGGTCGTGGACGCAACCGCCCGCTCTCCCGAATAGCCATCGACCCACCTGCCGTCCATAGTCATTTCTTCAATAGGTCCAGCCGAGTCCTGGAATGCGCCTCCCAAGGTCGACACTCGCGATCGCTGAAGTCGCAGCGATTATTCGGGTGCCCGAAACAGGCCCGAAAAGGACGCAGCGCTATAGACCAATGATGGGTCGCGTCAACAGCGGCCAGAGGGGAAATCACGATGACACGAACGGGGGCGGATCCCACGCCGTCAGAGACGCCAATCGTCGCTCCCATCGGCGACGTGACGACGAGTATCAAACTCTCGCTGGCCCAGGCCGCGGCGCACGTCGCGCACATGGATCCTTCGGCCACCACGCAGCTTCTGAAGCTGACCATCGAGTCGCACGCGCGCACCGTCGACTCGTGGACCGCGCGTCCGCCCACCGACGATCGGCTAAAGCTCGTTCGTAAACGGGTCGAGCAGGTCCTGCACATGGCGAAGACCACCTCAACGCGCTGATCATGGCAGCCATGCGCACCGAGGACTACGGCCTTGACCAGGGGGAACGGCGGTCGCAACCCCGAGTGGCCACGTTTCACCTTGGGCAGGTTGCAGTTTTGAGTGTGCCCCTGCACGACAGCCCTGCCATGGACACGCTGACGAGCGCGGAGTGCGAGGTGGCGGCGCTCGCGGCGGCCGGATTGAGCAACCTGGCCATCGCCCGGTGCAGGGGCAAGGCGCTCCGCACCGTGGCCAATCAGATGGCGTCCATCTTCAGCAAGCTGCGCGTGGCATCACGCCAGGAGCTGGCGGCGCGTCTCGCGCTCTGCCCCCGGCGCGAGGACGACCGGTCATGACACTGGACGCATTCACGGGAGGCGACGATGCGAAGGCTGGCGTTAAGTCGGCCGAGGATCCGCTCGACCGTTATCGCCGCGACGTCGAGGGCCATCTCGGAGACCGAAACTTGTCCTTCTCGAAGAGGAGAGCTTCGAGCGATTCTTTGAACACATCATCGCGAGCTTCAGCCGTGCGCTGAACTCCGAGGAGTGCGCCTGCACCTGGCTGCGTCGCCGGGCGCCGTGAAGAACAACTGATTTCCGCTTTCCACCTGACAGCGCCCGCGCTGCAACAGGGTACTCCCGGTGCTACCCTGGAGCTTGTGCTTTCAGCAGCCGAGTCGCAGCTCCTTGACACCCTCAAGCGCGCCTTGGTCGACCTGCTCGTCGACGTGCGCGACGTGACGTCCGAGGAGCGAGGCGCCATCCTCGACCTGGCGCACGACCTCGGGCTCGAAGCGGACCTCGTGCTTTCGCCGCTCGTCTTGCGCGCCGGGATGACCCTGCGCCCCGAGATCCTTCGCGACGCGGTGCCCCTATGACCGAGGTCCCTCTCGGGACGAGCGAGGCAGAGCTCGCGCGCGCGCGGCAGCGGTTGGCCGCCTCGGCTCACTTACGCGTCGGCGGCTTCTTCGAGGACTCCGTATCGCGCGCGTACTACGCGGTCTTCCACGCGGCGTGCGCTCTCCTCGCCTCCATCGGTCTCGCCTGAAGCGCACCTCGTCGGGCATCGGTCGAACGACCAGGTCGAGGTTGCCCACGACCGCATCGACAGCCAGCGCGAGCGACGTGGTATCGTAAACCCTCGTGAGTCCGTGAGCACAGCCCACGGCTGCCAACGCGGCCTCCTGATGGCCGCGAATGGGGAGACCGAAGTGGGGGCTTGCTTTGACCAGGTGCGGGAAACGGAGGGCGACGGCCACGTCGCGAGGCGGATCGTGGGCCCCTTGCCAGGCGTGATCGCTCAGCACCTCGTGTCGCTGCAGGTGACGCCATGAGTGGCGCGGCGATTCTGATCGTCGAGGACAACGCCGCCACGCGGAAGATGATGCGCCTGACGCTCCAGGCGGAGGGGTACTCGGTCCTGGAGGCCGAGGATGGCGAGACCGCTTTGCAGCTCGCTGCGAAGCACGACCCTGCGATTGCCCTTCTGGATTGCGGGTTGCCGGACATGGATGGTTTCGAAGTTGCGCGACGGCTGCGCGCCGTGGCACCGAATCTCCCCATCTTCGCCATCACGGGTTGGACGGGGTTGGACGAGGCACGGATCCTCACGGCGGGTTTCGTAGATGTTCTGGTCAAGCCGGTTGAGCCGTCACGGCTCGTCGAGATCGTCGAGCGACACGTCGGCCGTGTGCCGCCGCGGTCAGCCAAGACGGGCAAACGGGTCCTGCTCGCCGACGACGATTCGGCCCAGCGCAAGCTCGGGCAGCTCGCGTTGGCCAACGCGGGGTTGGAGGTCGTCGTCGCCGAGAACGGAGTGGATGCCCTCCGTCTCGCGCAGCAGCGCAGACCCGACGCCATCCTGACGGATGTGCTGATGCCGGGGCTGGACGGCTTCGCGCTCTGCAAGGCGATTCGCGGGGATCCGAAGCTGGCGACCGTGCCGGTCGTCCTCATGTCCGCGCACTACCTGGAGGACGAGGACCGCGCCCTCGCTGCGCGTTTTGGTGCGAGTCGATATGTCTCGCGATCGGGCGGCTTCGATGTCGTCGTGCGAACCCTTCTCGACGCGATCGATTCCCCTGTTGCCCCTCCCGCCGAGTCCCCGCCCGCTGACTTGCAGGCCGAGCACCTTCGACGCATCGCTCACCAGCTCGAACGCCAAGCGAGCATCGGTGCCGGCCTTGCGCGGCAGGTCTCCGTGCAAGCCACGGCGCTCTCGGTTCTCGACGGCCTCTCGGAGTCTCTATCGCGACAGCTCGACCCAGAGAGCCTGCTCAATAGCACACTGGCGGAGTGCCTCGACGCTGCGGGTCTTTCGTTCGGAGCCATCCTTCTTCGAGGCGCCACCGGACAGCTCACGGTCAAGGCACAAGTCGGATCGTCAGCCCCCCCCAACTGGAGCACGAGCTCCGACGTTCTCCTGCGAGCGCACACTCGGGGCGCCTTGCGGATCCCCTCCGCCGAGGCCGGAAGCGAAGCGGAGGATTTGCTGGTCGCGCTCGGCATGGCGTCGGCATTGGTCCTTCCGATCGTCGCGCGTGACGAGGCCCTCGGCCTGCTTCTCCTCGCTTCCGGGCGAAAGGACCTCGCGGGCGTGGAGGGTGAGGCGTTCGTGCGCGCCGCCCGATCCGTCTCCATGCAGCTCGGGCAAGCGCTTGCCTTGAGTCGGGCGTTCTCGAAGCTGGCGCGCGCCGAAGAACGGTACCGCACCCTTCTCGAAAATGCGCGCGATGCCATCGGCGTCGCGAGCCTCGACGGGACCATCCTCGAAGTGAACCAAGGCTGGGAGCGGGTCACGGGCATCCCGCGCGCCCAGCTGGTGGGCCACAACGTCTCCGAGTTCGCTCCGGCGGATGCACAGGCGGAGCACCAGTCCGATTACGACAAGGCCGTCGCCAAGGGGAGCGACTCCGTCGCCCCCCCAACGCCACTTCAACGACCGGACGGGAGCGTCATTCAGGTCGAGATGTCGCGAACCGTCATCGACGTCGGAGGAGAGCGGTACGTCCTATCCATCGGACGTGACGTGACCGATCGGCTCCGCCTGGAGGAACAACTCCGCCAGGCGCAGAAGATGGATGCCATCGGGAGCCTCGCCGGAGGCGTCGCGCACGACTTCAACAACTTGCTTTCGGTCATCCTCAGCTACACCGAGCTTGTTCTCGGTGAATTGAAGCCCGGTGATCAAATTCGCGACGATCTCGAGGAAGTGAGGCGAGCTGGGCAGCGCGCCGGTGAGCTGACACGCCAGCTTCTCGCCTTCAGCCGTCAGCAGATGCTCCGACCAAGGGTCCTCGACCTCAACCCCGTCTTGGCGGGGATGGAGAAAATGCTCCGCCGCCTGCTCGGAGAAGCCATAGAGCTGTCGCTACTCACGTTCACGAAGATCGGGAAGGTTCACGCCGACCCGAGCCAGATCGAGCAAGTGATCATGAATCTTGCGATCAACGCCGGCGATGCCATGCCCAATGGTGGGAAGCTCTCGATAGAGACGTCCAACGTCGAGCTCGATGCGGCCTACGCAGTTCATCATCACGGGCTCATCCCGGGTCCGTACGTCATGCTCGCGGTGACCGACACCGGGACAGGCATGAGCGCAGCCACCCGCGCACGCATTTTCGAGCCGTTCTTCACGACGAAAGAGAAGGGCAAGGGGACCGGGCTCGGGCTCGCAACGGCGTTCGGAATCGTGAAACAGAGTGCTGGATACATTTGGGTGTACAGCGAGCCCGGCAAGGGCACGACGTTCAAGGTGTACCTTCCGCGTCGCGACCAAGAGGCGGAGGAGGTCGTGCCGGCACCACCTCCCCTCACAAATCTGCGCGGCTCCGAGACGATACTTCTCGTCGAGGACGAGGAGCAGGTGCGCAACCTCGCCCGCGCGATCCTCGGCCGGAACGGCTACAACGTGTTGGACGCGCAGAACGGCGGCGAAGCCTTCCTGGTGTGCGAACAGTACGAGGCCAAGATCCACCTGCTGGTGACGGATGTGGTGATGCCTCGCATGAGCGGAAGGCAATTGGCCGAGCGGCTCGCTCCTCTGCGCCCCGAGATGCGGGTGCTCTTCATGTCGGGTTACGCGGACAACTCCATAGTCCACCATGGCGTTCTCGATGCGGGCGTTGCCTTCCTGCAGAAGCCGATCACACCCGACGCCCTCTTGAGAAAGGTGCGCCAAGTGCTTGACGGAGCGCCTCGGGGTGATCCCGCGGGGCACAAGCCATGACGAATTGAGGGGGACACTCGTTACTCGCCGTGGGGCCGGCTCGCGTTCATGTTCGGGCCAGGTGAGCCGAGATGGTCGCCAGAAATTCCTGGTAGCGCATCGGTTTGGCGATGTAGCCATCACATCCCGCGGCTCGAATTCGCTCCTCGTCACCCTTCATCGCCAGGGCGGTGAGGGCGATCACGGGAATGGCGCGCGTCGTGTCGTCCCCCTTGAGCTGCGCGGCGGCTTCGAGGCCATCCATACCCGGAAGCTGGATATCCATCAGGATCAGGTTGGGCCGTTCGTTGCGCGCCAGCGTCAGCCCGGCCTCCGCATCCGTAGCGCTAAGGACGGTATGGCCCGCCGACCGCAGCAGGAATATCGCCAACCTCATGTTGATGGGATTGTCTTCGACGATCAAGACTCGCGCCATGTCAGCCGTCCGTTGCACTGGGATCGTCATCCACCAAGGGGGACCTCGAGTGCCTGATTGCGCGCGAGAGGAAACAGGCCAAGCTCGACGAGCGACTCGTGCAGCTCTTGCCGGGAGATTGGCTTTTGCATGATCGCCGCAGCGCCGAGCGCGAAACCCTTGTTGTGATCCGCCACGATCGAAATGATGACGACCGGAATGTGCGAGAGTGCCGGCGTCTGCTTGATGCGACCGAGGAACTCCCAGCCGTCCATGTTGGGCAGCAGGATATCCAGCGTGATCAGCGACAACGGCTGCTGCACCGCGAGATGCAGCGCCGCCTCGGCCGACGGCGGCGTGCAAGCACCTTGAAGCCCTCTGCTTCGAGCTGCACGCGGATAAGCTCCGCGGACTTGACGTCGTCTTCCACCACGAGCGCAGTGGGCGCTCCCGTCGCCTGCCGCGGTCCGGCCGGGGGCCGGTGACTTCGCCGATGGGACCGACGGATCCTCCGGCGCCACCGGCGCCCGGAGCGGCAGCCAGACCGTGAAGCGCGAGCCCTCGCCCACGGCGCTCTCCACCGCCACCGCGCCGCCGTGCAACTCGGCGAGGAGCTTGACCATGGCCAGACCGAGTCCCGTGCCTTCGAATTTTCGCGCCAGGCCGCTGTCGATCTGGCTGAACGGCTTGAAGAGGCGCTCCAGTCCTTCCGGCACGATGCCGATGCCGCTGTCGGTAACGCTGATCTCGAGAAACTCCGCGAAAGCGTTGTCGGCCGCCAACGGGAAGGTCCTTCCGGCCCAGGAGCCCGACGGCTGGCCGACCTCGGCGCGCGGGACACGACGGGCGCGCAGCGTCACCTGCCCGCCCTCGACGGTGAATTTCACCGCGTTCGAGAGCAGGTTGTAGACAATCTGCTTGACCTTGCGCGCGTCCGCCTGAATGAAGCCCAGCTCCTCGGCGGCATCCATGCTCAGGCGGATCTGGCGGGCGGCGGCCTTCTCCCGGATGATGGAGAGGCTGTTCGCGAACAGCGAAGAGACCTGCACCGGCTCCAGGTCGAGCATCATCTTGCCCGCCTCCACCTTGGACAGGTCGAGGATGTCGTTGATCAGCGAGAGCAGATGCTTGCCGCTGCTGAAGATGTCGCCGATGAACCCTCGCTGCTGATCGGTCATCTCGCCCATCGAGGCCGTCCCTGAGCACCTCGGAGAAGCCGATGATGGCGTTGAGGGGCGTCCGTAGCTCGTGTGACATGTTGGCGAGGAATTCGGACTTCATGCGGCTCGCGCCTTCGAGCTCGAGGTTCTTCTGCTGCAGCGTCTGCTCGAAGCGCTTCAGCTCGGTCATGTCGCGCGCCGCGCCGAACACGCCCTGCAGAGTCCGGTCACGGTCGTGGAAGGTGGTCGCGTTGTAGGACACCACGGTGAGCGTGCCGTCCCGGGCACGCGCGGTGAGCTCGTAGTTGGTGACCCTGCCCTCGTTCAGCACGCGGTGGATGCCCGCCTCGGCCCGGCCCGGATCGGTGAAGTAGTTCTTGAACGGGGCGCCGATCAGCTCGTCGCGCGTGCATCCGGTCAGCGCCTCCGTCTGCTTGTTGACGTCGGTGATGATGCCGCGCGGGTCGGTGGTCATGAGGGCATCGATGTTCGATTCGAGGAGCGATCGCGTGTAAAATTGCTGGTCGCGGAGTCGCTGGTCGAGCTTCGCTCGCTCTTCTTCGACCTGCTGGCGCGCAGTGTTGTCGGTGCCGATGAGGAGATAGCCGATGACGACATCCTCTGCGTCGCGCAGCGCCGTGACCGACACCACCGCCGGGAACCGGCTCCCGTCCTTGCGGATGTACGTCAGCTCGTAAATGTCCTCGATCCCGCGCGATGCCTTGAAGACCAGGGCCTCGAACCCCGGGGCAATGGGAGTGGCGAGCTCGAGGCTCAGGGCGGTCGCACGTGCGATCACTTCCTGCGGATCCGAGATATGGGCCGGCGTGATCTTGTTCACCACGTCGGCGGCCTCGTAGCCGAGCATTCGCTCGGCGCCGACGTTGAAGATCTGAATGACGCCCTTCGCGTCCGTGGCGATGCTCGAGAAGTTGGCGCTGTTGAAGATCGCGTTCTGCAAGGCCCCCGCCTTGGCCAGCGCCTCTTCGGCGCGCTTGCGCGCGCTGTTGTCCGTGCCGATGAGCAGGTAGCCGATGATGGCGTCCTCTGCGTCACGCAGCGCCGTGACGGACAACACCGCCGGAAACCGGCTCCCATCCTTGCGGATATGGGTCAGCTCGTAGATGTCCTCGATCCCGCGCGAGGCCTTGAACACCAGCGCGTCGAAGCCAGGCGCAATCGGGGTTCCGAGCTCGGCGCTCAGTACCTTGGCGCGGGCGATCACCTCCTGCGGGTCGGAAATGTCGGCCGGCGTGATCTTGTTCATCACTTCAGCCGCCGTGTAACCGAGCATTCGCTCGGCCCCGACGTTGAAGATCTGAATGACGCCCTTCGCGTCCGTGGCGATGCTCGAGAAGTTGGCGCTGTTGAAGATGGCGCTCTGCAAGGCCCCCGTCGTCAGCAGAGCCTCCCGGTGTCGGACATCTGTCTTGACGTCGACCGGGTCGTGACTGACTTCATGGGCCGCAAGCATGTGTTTCCTTCGCCTACCTATTTGGAGGGTCCGTCGTCGTCGCGGGACGCAATTTGGGGTCCACGTCTCCGGCCGACCATTTCGAGCGTGCCAAGACCATGTGTCGATTGCTCTCTTCTCTTGCCGCGCATTTTGCGAACGCATCGTGGCGAATCGCGAACAATGTGCGAGAAGGCGTCGGGGAGCGGGGCCTACGACCCGGGCGGGCTTGGGGGCTCGAGTTGGGCCCCGCTTTGCACAGGCGTACTGCCGACGTGGTCGCCGATGACGACGGGAGACTACCTCCTGCAAGTGAGCTCCTCGCCCGGGTGAGCCACGAGCTTCGCACCCCGCTCAACGCGATCATCGGTTTCTCCGAGCTCATGTTCAGAGGAAAGGTCGGGCCCGTCTCGGACCAGCACAAGGAGTACCTCGGCGACATCTTGAACAGCTCGCGCCATCTCCTCCACCTCATCGACGACGTGCTCGACATCGCGAAGCTGGAGTCGGGCAACATGGAGTTTCACGCCGAGCACATGGACCTTGGAAAAGTCATCGCAGAGGTGCGCGACGTCTTCCGCGGACTCGCCGCCTCGAAGCGGATCCGCGTCGAGACGGAGCTCGATGCCGACGTCACCGAGGTAGAGCTGGATCCGTCGAAACTGAAGCAGGTTCTCCACAACTATCTGTCGAATGCGCTGAAGTGCACGCCCGAAGAGGGACGCGTCACGATCCGCGTCGCCCGCGATGGTTTGGAGCGCATTCGTATCGAGATCGAAGACACAGGCATCGGGATATCCCGGAAGGACACCCATCGACTCTTCGTCGAGTTCCAGCGGCTCGATGCCGAGACGTCGAAGAAGTACCCGGGCACGGGCCTCGGGCTGGCTCTCACCAAACGCATCGTGGAGGCTCAGGGGGGACACGTCGGGGTGAGGAGCGAGCCGGGAACCGGGAGCACGTTCTGGGCGGTGCTTCCGTGTGGCCGTCGCGCGAGCCCTCACCATGGCGGATGAAAGGATCCTCGTCGTGGACGACAACGCGGCAAACCTGAAGCTTGTCCGGGTCGTGCTCGAACGCGAGGGTTACGAGGTGCGGACGGCGGCGGACGCCGAGGGCGCGCTCCGCGAACTCTCGAGTCTCAAGCCGAGACTGATCCTCATGGACGTCCAGCTCCCGGGCATCGATGGCCTGGAGCTCACCCGACGCGTCAAGTCCAATCCGGCCACGAAAGACATCGTGGTCCTCGCTCTGAGCGCCTCCACCACGAGGGGCGACGAAGAGAAGGCACTCGCGGCGGGATGTGATGGCTACATCGCGAAGCCCATCGATGTCGGCTCTTTGCCGAGAGTGATCGCGGGGTACCTCGTATCGCAACCTGATACCGCGCCCGCGGCATGATCTTCCGCGCGGTCCTCGCTCTCATCTCGATTGGGCTCTTGGCTTGTGGCAGCGGCGCGGCCACTTCCGACGGCGGCGTGGCCCTTGGTCTGCCCACATTCTGAACGGACGCCGCGAGGGCGCCCTAGAGGCAGCACAGCACGTACGGGCCGCCGTACGCTGGGCAGAGGCACGGCTCGGTCAATCCGCCGTCGTTCGAATCCGCCCTCGGTGGCAGCGTCGGCCGCGCTCGAGGCGCTCCCGTCCAGCGCGTCGCCTGAAGCGTCTCCGATTTGAGCGTCACCCGAGGCGTCGCCCGGAGGAGCGCCGTCCCTGGGCACCCCTGCCTCGAGCCCGCCGTCGAGGGGCACTGGGGCGGCGTCGGTGCTGGCGGCATCGGCGGGAGTCGAGGAGCCCGCGTCCGCCGCGTCGCCCGGCTCGTAGTAGGGCTCGCCGATGCCCGCGTCGCTGCCATACGCAGGCACACTTATGGAGGAGCTACCACAATCGGTCGTCGCCAGCGCCAGCCCCGCTGTGCCCGCCGCGAAGAGGGCCGCACGCGACAGTCGTCTCACGGCCACTCGTCTCGGGGCGTTCACGTGCCGGACATGCGCGGCGCAGAACGGGCACCTGCTGTCGCACTGCTTCACGTGGCGGGCGCACGCCGGGCAGGGAGTGAACCTCAAACTCACGTGTTATCGTCCTTCACTTTTCGACCGTGCGCCAGGTCCGCCTGCGCGGCGTGGTTTCCGATGATGCCGTAATACCCGAAGTGCCCTCGCAGCTTCTGCACGAGTGCCTTGTGCTGCTCGGCGACGGGGTGGTGCCGATTCAGCCTGCACCACTCCGTCACCCTCCTCAGCGCGCGAGTGAATCGGTCGCGCGCCGTCCGTCGCTTCACCACCCACTTGCCCTTGCGGGACAAGCCCCAGAAGTGGGTGAAGCCCAGCAGGTCGAAGGTGCCAGGCCGTCCGCCGTCGCCGCCATCTCGCGGCGGACGTCGGTCGGGTCGGCGGAATTCGACGAGCCGGGTCTTGTCCGGGTGCAGCGTCAGGCCGTACTTCGCGAATCGCTTCGGAAGTACGTCCATGACCCGACGAGCGTCGTCCTCGCACGAGAAGACCATGACAGCGTCGTCCGCATACCGGACGAGGTGCGCACGGCCTTGCAGCCGAGGCTTCACGTCCCGTTCGAACCATGTGTCCAGCACCTCGTGCAAGTAGACATTCGCGAGAAGCGGCGACACGACGCCGCCTTGGGGCGTGCCGGCATCCGGGTACGACAGCCCCCCGGACTCCATCACGCCCGCGTTCAACCACTTGCCGATGAGTCGCAGCAGCACTCCGTCGCGTACCCTGTGGCGAATCATTTCCCGAAGATGCGCGTGGTCCAGGGTGTCGAAGAACTTCTTGATGTCGACCTCCAAGACCCAGCCGCCCGCCATGCACACCGACTCGTGCTGCAGGACTTCGAGCGCCTTGTGCGCCGAGCGTCCCGGCCGGAAGCCGTACGAGCAGTCGAGGAAGTCCTGCTCGTAGACGGCTTCCAGCACCATCGCGACGGCACGCTGCAGGACCTTGTCCTCGAAGGTCGGGATGCCGATGGGACGCGTCTGCGACCCATCTCCCTTCGGGATGTGGACCCGCCGCACGGGCGGCGCGCGGTACCTGCCGGACTTCGCGCGGTCGAGCAGCGACCGGAGGTTGTCCTCCAGATGCGTCGCGTACTCGTCCGCGGTCTGTCCGTCGACGCCCGCCGCGCCGTCCTTGCGCGTGCGCTTGTACGCCTCGCGCAGCCAGTCGACGTCGATGTGATGGGAGAGTGACGTGAACGCCATCTCGGGCGCCTGCTTCGCCAGCGTCGCTATCCGATCGAGTTTCGTAGAGATGCTTGTGGAGCTCGGTGTCTCCGTCATCTTTCCCTCGGTCGGTTCCGTGTCCCGGCGCCCCTTCCCTCCACGGGGTCCCTCGGGACGGTTCCCCCGCTTCATCGGCTACTACGAGCTGCTCGGACGCCTGGCCATCCGTCGCGGGCGCTTCGTTTCCTTCGCGCTTGCGCTACCGCGCCTCTCGGCGCGGAGACGACCAGGCCTCCCAGGTTCCTGGGGAGCCCTTCCCGTACATGCCCCGCTCTGCGACCCCGGTGGGACCGCCGCGCCAGACCATCGGGCTCTCGCCCTACCCTTGCAGCGCGACGATGTTGCCTTCCGCTATTTCGACGGCGTCGGCTCCCACGACACACTCTTTTCGGGGCTCAATCACGCGGCCTATACGCTCGCTGTCTACGCTTCGCAGCCGTCCTCGCGGACGGTCCACGCAAGACTCGCTTCCGGCTGGTGGTCCTCCTTGGCCGGACGGGATTCGAACCCGCTGGGTCCCTTCGTGAAGTTTCAGCCCTGTCCTCTACATGGCGTCCTCCTCACCCAGGCTTTTCCTGGCGCACCGGAATCTCGTCTCTACAGTAGAGAGCGCCCAGGGTGGACGCGATCGTCCGGAAGCGCCGCCCTGCTCGGGACCTCCAGACCTCAGTGGTGGTGGAACCTCTATCAGGGTTCTGAAGGCGACGCAGCGCGGGTGGGGTCATCAGCAGCAGTGCAGAGGCCAAATACGTGGCCGACGTGTCCAAGACGCCGTTCGGCTCGGGATCCATTGACGGTCTGCTCTGTTACTGCCCTAGCGAGCCGTCGGTCCCGTCCTGCATGAGTGGCAGTTGCTCACTGGGATACGACTTCATGCCGGCCGATGCTCAGGCGACCCCCGACTCGGAAGCGGCGGCGCCTTAGATGGGCGATGCCCTGCGTGGCATATCGGCCTGCGTTGCTCCGGTTGCAAACGACGGCGGCAGCTAGGCGGAAGCCTACCAGCGAAAGGACCCCGCAAACACCACTCCCGCCGGGTCTTGCGCGTAGGGGCAGGAGGACGAATCGCAGGCAAAGGGGCCGTTCTGGGCCACGACCGTGATCGTGTTCGACCCTGCGCGCAGCGGCGGCGTGAGGTCCATCGTGGTGAGAACGTTCTGGGCGCGCCCGGCGATACCCATGTAGAAGACGCTGCCCGTGGAACCGACGGCCACGCGATTGACGAACACCTGCGCGAAGTCGTCCACCGAGATTTGGATCGTGCCGGACGGCCGGTCGCCGAGAATGAAGGTCTTCTCGAAGATCGCCGTCTGAAAGGGAGCCGGAGCGGTGGGAGCGACGTCGGCTCGCCAAATCCAATGCGCGCTCGGAATGCCCTGACCCCCGGCCCAATAGCGCGTCGCGGAGCCGCCGTGGCCGTAGAGCACGGCTCCGCTGGGGCAGTTCGCGGGGACCGCTGCATTCAGGCAGACGTTCTTCGCAGGGCCCAGGAGGATGCTCACCGTGAAGGCGGGCGGGCCGCTGGCCGAGGCCGTGCCCGACGAAGAGCTCCAGTCGGGTCCTGACGCGAACGACAGACCGCATCCGCCACCGGGACACGAGGTCGCCCTGGTGCCACCGGGGTCCGGCAGCGTCGTGCAGTCGCAGGCGCCGAACAATCGCCCATCGGGCGCGCATACCTGGTACCCGCTGCATCCTGCGACCCCCGCGCAGCCGATCGACTGACCCGGCACGCACAGTCCCGAGGCGGCCGAAGCCGGAGCGTTCGCTGGCACGTCCGAGCGCTGCCCGGCGTGACCGCATGCGCACAGAACGACGACACCGAGCCATCCACGCCGATCGGTCATGCGCTCCCGGATTGTAGCAGCCGACGCCGACCCCCGCCTCGCCACGGCGTGTGCCAAGACGTGCCACCCCCTGACGCAATCGTCCGAGCGCCCGATCACCGCCGTAAGAGCTTCTCGACGCGCGCCGCCCGGCGGCGGGTCGACGCCGGGACGGAGCGCGGTGGCCTCGTCTTTGCTCTCGTGGCATCCGTCCGTGACCGGCGGGGTCTGCGGACTCGACGTGGAGGGCTCCGATGACGCGGTGTGTGGAAGGGCTTCTTCTCACGGTCTCCGCGTTCGCGGCGGTCGCGCTGGCGGGGTGCACGCGCAGCGTTGCGGGTTTCGCGCCCGGTGCGAGCGTGGACGCGTCCGATGACGGCACTGCTCCCGGTACGCCGAACCCGACGGGCCCGGGGACCCCGGTGCAACCGACCGGAGGCTACGGCGACGATGGCGGGCTCGCGGCGGTCGATTGCGGCACGACCGGCGTGCCGGATCTGGTGACGGCCGACACGGCCTTCGCGACCGCGTTCCTCGCCCCTGCGGTCGCCCAGGCGGGCGACGGCGGCGCCAACGTGATCGTGTCGCCGTACAGCCTCTCGAACGCGCTCATGATGCTCGACGTCGGCGCGGCGGGCGAGACCGAGACGCAGATCGAGCACGTCCTTTCGCTGCCCGCGAGCGCCACGGCAGAGGCGTCCGCGTATGCGGGCCTCGCCTGCACCCTCGAAGCGGACGGCTCGTCGAACGGAAACTCGCTCGCCGTCGTCAACTCGCTGTGGGGCCAAAAGGGCGTGTCCTTCGAGGCGCCCTTCCTCGCCACGCTCGCGCAGGGCTACGGCGCGCCGCTCCAGACGGTGGACTTCGCGTCGGATCCGGCGAGCGCGGCGACGACCATCAACGCGTGGGTCTCGCAGATGACCCATGGCCTGATCCCGTCGCTGCTCGGCCCGGCGGACGTCACGACGAAGACCGAGGTGGTCCTCGTCAACGCCGTCAGCTTCAAGGGAACGTGGGCGACGGGCTTCGACGCGAGCATGACGGCGCCGCAGCCCTTCACGCTCCTCGACGGCTCGCGCGCGATGGTGGCGACGATGACCGGGACCGTGCAGGCCAGCGTCGCCTCAAGCTCGAGCCTGGTCGTCGTCGAGCTGCCCTACAAGGGCAACGCCATCGTGCTCGACATCCTGATGCCGCGCGGCACCTCGGGCACCGTTCCGAGCTTCGAGAGCACGCTCACGCCCGCCACGCTGGGTGCCGCCCTCGCCCAGCTCGAGGCGCCGTCCTGGGTCGTCGTCAATCTGCCGAAGTTCTCGTTCACGACGCACGTCGAGCTCGCCCCCGTGCTCGAGGGGATGGGCATGACGGACGCCTTCACAGAGGGCGTCGCCGACCTCTCCGCGATGGCCGCCGACGCGGGCCTGACGGTGTCCGCCGTCGTCCAGCAAGCGCTCATCGAGGTCGACGAGACGGGAACCGTCGCCGCCGCAGGCACCGGCGTCGTCGGATGCGGCGACTGCCTCGCCATCGAGGAGCCGCCCATCGTCCAGATCGATCACCCCTTCGTCGTTCTCATCCGCGACGCGCGCAACGGGGCCGTCCTCTTCACGGGGCAGGTCGTGAACCCGGCGGAGTGAGTCGTCATGACGCGATGAACGCCGGGGATCACCTACTCCTGCAACTGCACGGTCGAGGATCCCGCCGTCAACGAGTACTGGTTCGCTACGAATACCACTGTCGCGTTTAGGCCGGAGAGCGTGATCGATTCGACGACAGGCGACGGAAACCCGTACGATGCGTATTGGGTCGGGGTGCCCCCCGATGCTTGAAAGAGTTCGACGGTGCTGTCGGTGAAAACGGAGCCGTTCGCGGCCCAGGCGAAGTCTTCGACGATGGTTGCGTCGACCGGAAGTGCTACGGAGGCGGCCGTGAAACTCGGCTGAGTCACCTCTCTATCTTGTCCCGCGGCAGGCGAAGTGACGCCGACCCCTTGCGCTGGCGGGCTGAAGGACGACGCGACATCGAAGGGTGCGGTCGCCGGACTGTTCACGACGAAATCGAGGACGGGCATACCCGTTGCGGGGGGAGCCCCCTGCCGGAGCGCGACGTCCCATTCGACTGCCGTCGCCAGTCCGACAGTCCCGTCCGGATTCTGAGCGTCGTACTCGATCGCGATGTCGTCAAATACCAGCACGAGCGACACCTGGGGTACGTCGGTCGCTGAGGCGCCTGACGTCGTGATGCTCGAAATGATCGCGTTCGTGAGCGTCACGCGGAAGAACACGAAGGGTACCGCGCCGGCCGTCTCGAACGCGAGCACGACGCTATTGATATTCTGGCCCGCGGCGTTGGCGGAGGCGAGCTCCGGCGTCGCCTGGTCGAATACCAAGGAGGCGTCGAGGGCGAAGGAGGGCGCGCCGGTTGTTGTGGCCGTCGAGGAGACCGAAACAGGTACATTCACCGACAAGCCGAACCCCGTCAGCTCGGACCAGGCTCCGGGAGTGCCTACGGGGCTGTTCGCGCATGAGCCTGTGATGCCCTCGAAACAGACGAAACCGAGGTTGCCCCCGAGATCTCCTATCGGCGGTCCCGACTGAGGCGCCGAAGAGCCGGGTTGCCCCTGAGGCCCCGCCGGGCCGGCCGGGCCCGGCGGACCCACCTCGCCCGGAGCCCCGTCGCACACGTACGAGGTGGACGTGACCTCCGCGTCCTCGAGCTGACCGTCCCCGTCGAGATCGAGCCCGGACTGAAGCTCGGTGCCGCCGTTGGGGCATATGCTCGTGGGGGCCGCGGTCTGCACGAGAAGCGATGCGGGTCCGGCGTCGCCTTGCGGTCCTTGAGCCCCCGTTGCGCCAGCCTCCCCGGCGATGCCTTGCACCCCCTGCGGTCCTGTCGCTCCCACATCTCCCTGTGGCCCTTGAGGCCCCGCCGGTCCGGCATCCCCTTGCGGACCCTTCGGCCCTTGCGGCAACGCCACTGGCGTCCAGGCGTTCGAGACACAGGCCACCAACGTCTGCGTGCTGCTCGCGTACGCCACGTCCCCAGCGCTGCTCATCGAGCAGTTAATCTGGCACCAGTTTCCGCCCGAGCATGCCCATAGGCTCGCGGGCGAGCTGACATAGGCCACAGTACCGGCCAGCGCCGACGTGCACTTGGGGAGACCTGACGGCGTGGCCGCCTCGATCTGCAACGAGTTGTCGCCGTTCATCGACGGCCCCAAGCGTTTCAAGAACGCTCATGCCGTCAGCGCATATCTGGGGCTCGTTCCCTCGGAGTCAACGACCGGAGGCCCGTCCAAACGGCGCTTGGGCTCGATCACCAAGCAGGGCAACCCTCACGCCCGCGCCATGCTCGTGCAGGCGGCATGGACGATTTTGCGTGGATCACGCCAGCATCCCGAGGATCCCATGCGACTGTGGGGCGCTCGCATCTCCAAGCGTCGCGGGCCGTGTATCGCCGCGGTGGCCATCGCCCGCCGGCTGGCCGGAGTGCTCTGGGCCATGTGCCGTGACGGCACCTTTTACAGCGGCGCCGACCAGGCCGATGCCAGCGGCGCAGGCGTCCGGCGTCGTATTCAGGACGACGCGGCCCACGCCGCTGCGCTCGAACACGCCGGCCGCAAGCTGCGTCAGCGCCGCCGTCGCCGTCCAACTTCGGAGGTTGCGCCCATGTAAGCACAACCTACCCGATGCGCCTTGAGCGCGACGCGTTTGAGCACCACCTGGTCGATCGATGAACGCGTGGTATGTGATGAGTCTCGCGCCGGTGCAAGCCATCTTCGCGAGTTGCTCGCCTTGTAAATTGCGTCTCGATCCTCCGTTTCGAACCCCCAACTGCGCCTCGAGAGACAACAGCCCATAGCGGCTTCTCGATGAGCGCGAAGAGTCAATCGAGGGATAGCTCGAAGCGACGCGTCCAAGATGCCAATGACACGATTGGGCCGCAGGGTCTCCGCGGCCAAAGGGGAATTCCATGCCGAGAACGAACAGCACGAAGAAGAAAAACGAAAAAGAAGGCTTTCCCAGGCCGCCGGTTCAGAGTCACAGACCAACCACCGGCGCTGCAAGCAAAGACCGACGCGCGCCGGGCGCTTTGCAGTCAGGCGATCAATTCACGCCGTGGATGGATGTGGACCCATGGGAGACCCTACGCGCGGGACGCTCGATGTCTACGTGGGTGATTGCCTCTACCAGCCTGCACCGGCAGTGACGATCGCGTTGAGCCCCGCCGACACGCAGGGATTTTCCTCGACGGGCACGGCCACGACAATGACGGACCAGACGGGAACCAGATTTTTGTCAACGTACCTGCGGGCCTGACGCAGATAACGGCGACGCCAGTGGCTCTCGGCAAGCCGGCGAGCCAGGTGAATGTCACTGTTCAGCCGGGGACTGTGACGTTGGCGGTGATGTACCCGACGCCAAGCCCATGAGTCCCGTCTTCCTCTCTCTTCTTTCTCGAGCCTCCGCGTCGTGCAGGAAACTGAGGAGCGCTCCACCCCGCCGCCCCCCGGGCGTCGCGCTTGCTCTCCCGTCGAGCATGTTCGCACGTGGAGTCGCCCTTGCCCTTGGAATTGCCGCGGGCTCTGCGACGGTCCTCGCCGCCGCCGAGACGGACCGCCCCGTCGCCCTGACGGTCGTGGGGCACGGGGCCATCCGCTTCCGGCTCGCGGTCGGAGTCACCGCGCCGTGCGACTCGTCCGAGAATCGGATGCTCTTCGACGGGTGGCTCATGCCTGGAAGGTACGAGTGGGGCACGGGCGCGGACGCCATTTGTTACCAGTACACGTCGGGCGCCCTGCGGGAGTCGAACTGGTCGGAGTCGCGGGTCGTCGGGACGCTGATAAGGCACGTCGGGCCGACGAAGATTGTGGTGTCGACGGAGTAGACGGGTGATGAACTGGCCGGCGTCGGTGCGACAATGGATGTCATGGCGCCCGTGTCGCTCGCACTCTTCGTCGCCTTCTTGGTCCACCGGCCATGTGCGAGGCCGGTCACTGGCGAGCCTCCCCGCCCTCGCCGCACAGATCGGGCTCGGGCGGCCTGCCGAGATCGGGAGACGATGGCGGGCGGACGCTCACCGAGAACCCGCGCCTTCCGGTCGAGGGCGTCGAGCGGCTCGTCAAGGTGCCCGCCGCGGCCCTTGAAGGAATACCGGGCCGTCGTCTACGCGCCGACTCGGTTCACGGGCAGACGAGGTACGCCCCCCAGCTTATCGAGACCGTTCCGCTGTCCCAAGCCGCGGGGAAGTACCCACCGTTGAACGCCGCCGTCGTGCAGATGTCCTGCTGGCAAGCTGGTCCTGCATCGCCGAGGCAGGAGCCGTGCGCGTAACACCATCCGGTGGATTGCGGGTCACTGCATCCAGGCGCCGCTGCCGACGGTGCGAGCTGATTTCAGCTCGCACGCGGACCCCGCTGCATACGGTCCTTTTTGACCGATGGCGGCGATCTCTTGGGGCGTGGCAGGCGAAAGGCCGGTGGCGGAGCAGCCGTCGGTGAGGCCCGTAATGACGATGGCGCACGTCGTCATTCCTGAGCTGCTGGTCGGCAGCGTATCGGGCAAGCATTCATCGTTGCTCCCGAGGCGGATCACGGTGGCGGAGCCGCCGTCGACTCCCCCTCCGGCGGCGCTGTCGCCGGCTGAGCCGGCGTCTGCGCAAAGGGCCTCGCCCAAGTAGCAGTCGTCGCACGACCAGCGGCCACTGACGCACGAGCAGATGTATCCGTCGACCCGTCCGGCGCCGGCCCAGCCCTGGACCTCGCCGGCGCAAGGCAAGATCGCGATGGAGCACTGCTCCTGCCCAGAGCACCCGAGGCCGGTCGGCAGCGCGTTCAGGGCGCACCCGGAGAACGGATCGTCATTCACGGCGCATAGGGCGCCGGGGGCCACCGGGCACTCGGCTTGGCTCTGGGAGGGGGGGCACGAGGCGGAGGCGGAGCCGTCGCTCGACGGACCCCCTTCGGCAGGCTGCGTCTCGTCCATGTCCGTTGCGTCCGTCCCCGGTGCGCCGCCTCCGGCGTCGGCGGCCTCGCAGAGGATCAGGGTGGTCGACAGCATGCCGTTCTCGCATGAGCAGGTGTTGCAACTGCATTCCCACGTGGTCCCGGACGCATGAACCACGCCGTTGTCGTTGCAGCCTGAAGTCGCGTCGTCCGTTCCGGCCTCGCCACCCTGGCTGTTCGAGCCGGAGCTACCGCAACCCGCCGAGAGGCCGACAAGGGCGGCCAGCGCAGTGAGTGTCGTGAACGTTGCCCCGAGCCACAGCCTCACGACGTCATCGTGAACCGTTCAGAGGGCGAGGGCAATGAAGGGCACGATGGGCTCGGGCAGGCGGGTCTGGCGCCCTGTCAAAAAGTGAAGGACGATGCGACCAACGTCAGTGACCTTGAGATTCACCCCGTGCCCGTCCTGCTCGCGCCACGTGAAGCTGGGCGATTGCACCTGCCCCTTCTGCGGCAACGAGGTCCCACACGTCGACGCCCCGGCCCTGGTGGCCGTCGGGCGGCTGTCGCGTGCGTCCCTCTTCGTGGCGAGTGCGGCGGGGTTGGCCCTGCTGACGACGGACTGCGGCTCGAACCCCCAACCTCTTCCCCCTTATGGGGCTCCGTGCTGCGAGGTGCCCACCCCCGACGCCGCACCCGAAGACGCGTCGACGGACGCGGCCGACTCAGGCTCCTCAACTCCCGGTCACTGACGAACCTCCCCGGCTTCGCGGGCTCATCCTGGCACGCGCCCTGCCCCCTGCCCCGTGTTACGGTCGAAGGATGTCGCGCAACCGGGGGCTGGAGGTTTGCGCTCTGATTCTTGCCACATCGCTCTTGGGATGCAGTGGCAACTCCACTGCGCCCGCGACTGATGCGAGCTCCGACGGTGCGAGCAGTGGCGGATCGGGCGCGGGGAGCGGTGGGGGCGCATCAGGCTCTGGAGGCAGCAGCGGCGCGTCTATGTCCGGAAGCAGCGGCAGCTCCGGCAGCAGCTCCAGCTCGAGCAGCAGCTCGGGCTCCAGCAGCGGCGGAAGCAGCAGCAGCGGATCGAGTGGTGGCAGCAGCGACGGAGGAAGCGGAGGCAGCCCCGACGGAGGCGGCGACGCCGGGACCCTCCAGCCCTACGGTGAGATCCCCGGGACGTGGACGCTGGCCTTCGATGACGAGTTCAACGGAAACAGCCTGGATACGACCAAGTGGACGACGATGAGCGGCGGCGGCTGGGGGAGCACGACGTGCGCGACGGCGAACGTGTCCGTCTCCGGCGGCAATCTCGTCCTGACGCTCGCGTCCGCAAGCTCCGGCGGATGCGTCTGCACGGGTGGGGCGTGTGCCCCCGCGTTTGGTGGCAGCTTCAGCGCGGGCTCGGGATCGTACAGCCTCCCCGTGGGCGGCTACACGGAGGCCCGAGTCAACTTCCCGGGCTCGGGAACGGCGATCGACAATTGGCCCGCGTGGTGGACCTCGGGGCCTGGCTGGCCGGCGGGTGGGGAGCACGACATCGCCGAGGGTCTGGGCAAGCTGACCGTGACGTATCACTCGCCGTCCGGCGCTCACGGCCAGGGTTCTCCCGCGGGCACGTGGTCGAACGCGTTCCACGTCTACGGGTTGTACCGGCAGGCCACCTCGGCCACGGTCTACTATGACGGGCAAGAGGTCGCGTCGTACTCGACCGACGACAACGGAGCGCCCGAGTCACTCCTCGTCGATGTCATGGACGGATACGGGCAGGCCGTCTACGGGGCTGACTCACAGGTTCTCGTCGACTACATCCGCGCGTGGCAGTGACCGTCGTAGGGAGTCCTTTCCGCGTGTGGCGGCGCTACTCCACCGGTCGCATCATCGCCGGCGCGACCTCGGGCACGCTCCCCTTGATCTCCGCCTTCTGCCGCTTCCCCATCGTATGCCGCGCCGCCCGGGTCGCCTTCGCCTTCGCGTTCGCCTCCTTCCGCTTCTCGGGGCTCACCACCGCCTGCTTCCTCGGCGCCAGCCCGAAGTCCGCCAGCACGTCAATCGACCCGTCGAACGCGACGTGGATCGCCTGCCGGAGGCCCGAGATGGCCTCCTTCGTCTTCGCCCGCTCGTCGTAGTCCGCCTTCACGGCGCTCAACCAGCTCGCGCGGGTCGCGACCGCGGCGTCGGCGGCGTCGATGCGCCCCTTCAGGATGGCGATGAGGTCGGCCGCGGTGAGCGGCGTCGCCCCGATGAGCAGCGCAGGAAGGATCTGGGCGTGCTTGGTGAGCCCGTCGAGCAGGCTCTTGTCGGCAATCTGGTGCGTGTTGCGGCTGATCTTTCGCGTGGACATGGGGTGCCTCCTCTCTATTGCCCCTCGAGCAGGCCTCTTTCGGAAAAAATAGTGGAGAAATCGACCGGGAGCGCCGGTTCGGTCTCCCGGGATCGCGAGTGCACCCTCGAGGGGGGCCCGGTGCATCCGCCGGGAGGCGCGACCCCCCTCGCGCGGGTGCGGCGGGGGTGGCCGCTTGGAGCGCGATCCATGTCGGGCGGGGGCGCTGCTTCAGGCGCCGGTGGGCGATCGAGCCCGCGGGCGAGGGCAGGGGCGAACGCCGTCAGGTGCAGGCGCGATCGCTCTGGGGTGCGCGATCGCCCGTGGCGAGGTGCACGCGCGCTCCTTCTGCGATGGGCATGCGCCCGTGCCGAGGTGCGCACGCGCTCCACGAAGGGTCCACGCGCCACCACCCGCGCGTGCAGGACGGCCCCGCGCGGGGTGCACAGGGGCGGCCTTCCCACGGCCCGCGCGCTCCCGACGGGGAGGTCGCGTGCTCCCCGGGAGGTGCGGGCGAGGTACCCACGCGGGGCACGGGCGCACCCGTCCGGGGGCGGCGGCGCGGGTAACCCTGCGGAGGCACACCCGATAAGGGTGTCGCGCACCTGCGCGTAGCGCGCGGTGTCAACCCACCGCGTTCACGGTCGCCGTCGGCGGCTCGCGGACGTCCCACACGAGACCGACGCACGCGAGCGCCCGCAACGCGTAATAGGTGACGTCGATCTCCCACCAGCGGAAGCCCTGCCTCGCGCAGCTCATGTAGTGGTGGTGGTTATTGTGCCATCCTTCCCCAAGGGCCACGATGGCCAAGAGCGCGTTGTTGCGCGAGCCGTCGTTCGTCGCATAAGGGCGAGAGCCCCAGACGTGCGCGAGCGAGTTGATGAGCATCGTCGCGTGGAAGACGGCGAGGGTGCTGACGACGAATCCCCACAAGAGCCCGGGCACGCCGCCGATGGCGAAGCACGCCACCGCGTACGCGACGAGCGGGACCCAATCGTGGCAGTCCACCCAACGAAGCTCCGGATAGCCCGTCAAGTCAGTCACGTTCGAGTCGTCGCGCGGCCGTGGCACCGTGCGGTCGAACACCCAGAGGACGTGCGCGTACCAGAAACCGCGGGTGACCGGCGAGTGCGGGTCGCCGGCGCCGTCGGAGTGCTTGTGGTGACGCCGGTGGACGCTCGCCCACCAGATCGGCCCGTGCTGCATGGTGGTCGCGCCGATGACCGCCAGGACGAACTGAAACGCGCGGCTGGTCTTGTATGTGCGGTGTGCGAAGTAGCGATGGTAACCGGCGGTGATGGCCCACATCCGCACTCCGTAGCTCCCGAGCGCGAACGCGATGACCTTCCACGACACCGGGACGACAAAAACGAGGAGGAGGGACAGGTGCAGCGCCACGAAAAACGCGTTCTGCGCGTTCTCGATCGCAGAGAAGCGCCGCAAGTGCGACGCGATGGAATACGGCACGATGGCTCCTCCGGGCGACTTGCGCAAAGCCTGACCACGCCCTCGACCCGTCCGCAACGGCTTTCCACGCCGCCGCCGGAAAGCTCCGCGCCGGCCGCGCCCGCGACGACCGCGCACACGCGCATCCTCACGCTATGTGAAGACAATCGCGCGCCCGCTGGAACTGCGGTCTTATTTGCCCCCTCCGCGCGCTTCACGCTCCCCCGCGTCGGTCTAGTCGCGCCACCGCCGCGGGCGCTCCCGGAGATGGCCCGCGCCGACGGCGTCGCACCATGCGAGGAATGCGTGCCTGGGTACCCCCGCCCATCTCAGCTCCTCCAATCGTTCCGGAAGCGGCACGTCCTCGAAGAGAGTCGCCACCTTCCGGTAAAGGAGCGCCCGATCCGTCTCGCCGGTCAACGTCGCTGCCAGCCGCTCGGCGCCCCGAACCTCGCGCGGCCAGGACCGCGGACTCTTCGGGATGTCTTCAATCCTCCCGAAGGTTCGCAAGAGCGCCGACGCGGTCTTCGCTCCGAAACCTGCGAGGCCCGGTATCCCGTCCGCCGCATCGCCCACGAGCGCCAGCCAGTCGGGTATACGCGCCGGAGGCACGCCGCGTAGCCGCACGAGCTCTTCCTCGTCGATGACGCGTCGGCGGATCCGGTCGACCATGACGACTCGCCCGTCCCGGATCGACTGTCCGAGATCCTTGTCCGGCGTCAGCATTCGCACTTGCTCGACGTCGTCGCGCCACCGTGCGGCCGCCGTGGCGATCGCGTCGTCGGCCTCGTACCGGTCCATCGACCAGACGACCATCCCGACGGCGCGCACCGCCTCTTCGGCGGCGTCGAACTGCGCCAGCAGCTCGGGGGCCACGCCCTCCTCCGTCTTGTAGGAGGCGAGCCATTCGTTCCGGACGGAGTGGATCGGATTGTCGAAGGCGATGGCAACATGGGTGACGGCTTCTTCCTCCTCGTTCAGAAGAGTCAGCATCGAGTCTACGAGGCCGAGCGTTGCCTTGTTCGGGCCGTCGGGACGCTTCGAAAAGTGCGCCCGGAAAAGCTCGAAGGTGCCGTCCACCAGGTGCAGACGCATCGTGCCGCGGAGAGTAGCGCGCTCACCTCCCTCCGCGTCACTGCGGCACGATCATGAGCTGCGCCGGGGGCGCGTTGTCGGGCACCACGCACGCCGAGAGGTCGAACAGCATGAACTCGAGCGCCTTCTCTTGGGGGAGAGATCCGCGGTTGAGCACTCCTCTGGGACGGGCATCGACGGGTTGTCGGACGACGCTCCGCCGACGTGCAGGTCGCTGTAGACCACGCGACCGCATTGCGATTCGGGTGCCGCGCCAAGCGGCGTGTTGAAGGAGAAGTACTGCGTGGTGCCCGCGGACTGATTGGCGCTCGGGTCGGGCACGATCCAGGACGTCGACGGCGTGTTGGCCGCCGTCACGTTCGCATTGTGCCGCGCCGCCACGATGGGCAGCTCGCCCGCCGGAGCACCCGCCACGCCGAGGGCGTCGACGACCCCCAACCATTGCTTCATCGCCACGCCCTTTGGGAACGGTCCGCCGTTGGCCAACGTGGTCTCGACGCTTGCGTTGATATTGCCGATGGTTTGCGGGCCGGTGGTCCAGTCGGCTAGCGCGGGGGTGTAGGTTCCGAACGGCCCGGTGTTGAACCAGGCGTACTGAAAGTGCGACGCAAACACCCGCCCACCGGCCTTCGCGTAGTCGAAGAGCACTTGCTGGTCCATGTTGGCTGTTGGGCTTCCCTCACACGAGAGCATCACGATGTCGTAGTCGTTGATGTCGGCGTCGGAATTCCAGAGGGCGGAGCTGCTCGACGGGGCCGCGGGGCTCGTGTTCGGCGCCCCGACGTTGCCGAGATTCAACCCGGGAATCATGACCGGCGCCGTGAAGCCCCCGGCGCCGGAGCCCTGGAAGATATGGATGCGCCCGGGGCCCTGGGCACCAGGCTCGTACTCGCTCGCGTCGACCCCCATCCGGATGAGCAGGCACTCGAGCGTGTCCGCGCCGCCGGTGGAGATCGCGATGTTCGGAATGTCTCCCTCGGTGTGGTTGGCGGGCAAGGTCAGAGACTTGTCCGGTTGCGGGTTGTCCTGGCACGCAGTGACCGTGCTCACTTTGAGCTGCTTGCGCCACTTGCCGAGCTGGATGACGAGAGGAATGTTGGTCCCCGACGGCGCGTTCTGAATGATGAAGCTGCCCGTCGCATCGGTTTGCCCCGCCGCGATAGGAGAGCCTGTGTAGAGCGAATTGCATGTGTCGCACGAAGCGCCGAGCTGAAGCGGCGAGACGGGCTTGCTGGGCACGTAGGCGACTGCTCCGTAGAGGACGTCCTTTGCCGCAGGGTCGTAGATCTTGCCGCTGATCGTCGTCGAGCCGCCACCCGGACACGCGCCAGTGGCGACGACGCCCCCGTCCGTGCTGAACATGTATTGCTGGCTGCCGACGCTGCTGCTCGCGCCGCCGTCTTGGTTGAACTCGGGGATGTTGCCGTCCTCGTCGCTGCCCCCACTGCTGCCGCCACCTCCGCCGCTGGTGCCGAACCCGCTCGCGCCTTCCCTGGCTCCACAACCCAACCACCCAGCAAGACCGCAAACGGCGACGACGGTCGTGGTCCGGGCAACGTAATATCCGGCTTTCATTTCCGACACTCGTTCCCTTCCGGCCGTAGAGCCCGCCTCCGAGAAAGACTTTGGGAAGCAATCTTGCGATCATGCGCAGAGGCGGAGAGGACATAGTTCCTTCAGAACGGGTCATTAATCCGCATCGCCTGAAAAAAACTGCCTCGGAGGGAAAGCGCTCGCGTTAAGGCAGCAACCATCGCTCGAGTTCACGATGTCGCCGACGGACACGGAACGAGTGAGTGGCTCCCGCCTCCCGCCGCGTACTCCCATTCCGCCTCGCTAGGAAGGAAGCCCCCGTCCCAGATGCAGAAGGTGTACGACTCGTACCAATTCACGCAGTCGATCGAGTCTGTCAAGGTCACCCGGCCGCCGCCTCGATGAGGGCGCGCGCGGCCGCGAGGTTTGCGACGAGGGCGTCTGGAAACCCGTGCCTCGCGTGCAAGTACTCGGGAGTGTTCGAAGACACCCAGACAGCGCCGTGCTCGTCTTCCCATGCAAGCGCCCTGAGTGGAAGGTCGAGCCCCGCTCGCGGCGATGCGACGAGGATCGGCGTGCCTGCCTTGGGGTTGCCGAAGAGCAATGCCTGCATCGGTCTCATCGTGAGCCCCGCGCGCCCCGCATCTCCGGCGAAATCGATGCGCACGAAGACGAGCAGACCCTTCGCTTGAGCGAGCGAATCAAGGCGGGCCATCGTCTCGGCAACAGAGTGCTGGCTCCGGACGTCGAACGTTCCCTTGCTGGCTTCGGGCATACCGGAGTGGTTAGAACAGGCCGATAACGGAAGCGATCCCCGGCTCCTCCGCCGACGCGCGATTTCGCGACCATACCGGGGGGGCGCGGCGCGAGAGACGGCCAGACTTGCGGACCGGAATTAGGCGCTAGAACGGCCCAAGGAGGCCGCGTAACGCCCGTTCGCCGGCGCGGAGCGTGGGCCACTTCGTGCCGCGGCATGACAGCCGCGCCGCCCTGCGTGCCCCCGTCCCTCCCCGCCGCCGCTCCCGTGCCGGCGTCGTCGAGAGCGCGATCAACGGCGAGCGTGGCCGGCACGGGACATGCTCTCAACCCCCGTCATGATCACCCTCTCCCACCTGCATCGTGCCGTCGCCTGGCTCGTCCCGACGCTGGTCTTCGCGCCCTTCCTGATGGGTGCCGACGGCCAGGGCTGCGGGCCGGGGGCCCCTTTCGGCAGCTCCACAGACGCGGGCGTGCCCGTGACGGACGCCGTGAGCGGGGGGGGATGCACTCCCGCCGATTGCGGCAATCCTCCGCCCGAGCTGCCCTGTCCGAGCAACGCCACGTCTACGTCCTCCTGCGTCGCGCGAGCGGAGGGGGGCTGTGGATGGAGCACTCCCGAGTGTGTGCCCGTCGACGCAGGACCTGCCGATGGGTGCACCGGCATCGCGTTGCCGTGTGTGGGGTGCCCGTACGGGTCGCTCGGGACGGCCAAGGACGGGAACGGTTGCGACACATGTCCCATCTGCGCGCCCCCGCCCGACGGCGCGGTCGTCTGCGGCTGCCCGGCGATCCTGGTCGGGAAGTGCCCCGACGGCTCGTCTCCACCGACGACGACGGGCCCCGCTCCCTGCTACTGCGAAGAGTCCGGGCCTTGCCCGGCCGCCGACGCCGGCGCCGCAGACGCAGGACCAGCCTGCACGAGCAACGCGGATTGCCCCACGGGATCGGAGTGCGGCTTCCTCGAGGCCGACGGGTGCACGGCCAAAGGCGAGTGCTTTGCCACGCCCGGCGTGACATGCGACGCGTTCGAGCTGGGCTGCGCGTGCGACGGGTCGGAGATGAACCTGGCCTGCAACGGGCTGCCGACGGGCTACTCGCCCGAGCCGTATCGACACACCGGTGCGTGCACGGACGGGGGCTGATCCTGGCGCGCATGCGAGGCGACTGATCCTCGGTTGCGTTCTCGCGCCGGGCTCGCCAATAACTCCAGGCTGAAGTGGCCAGGTAGGCCATGGTGCTCCACTTCTTCGGGAGTACATCGATCCACGAGAGACCGGCGGGCGGGAAGGGGCCATGATCGGCGTCATGCGTGCCTTGACCTCGCGGGCCTTCGTGTTGGTGACGCTGCTCTCGGCGAACGCGGCCAAGGGCGACTCCTTCCCCGCGGGCGTCTCCTATCCCCTGCCCTCTGCCCCCAACCAGCCCGCCGGCCTGGCGCAGCCGCTGCCCTCGTCGCGGCGCTACGTGCTCGCCTGGAACGATCAGCTCGTCCCGGACGGGGCGACGGGCGACGCGGCGTACTCGATGGCCCTCATGCAGTGGGTCGTCACGCACTACGTCGGGACGCAGAAGCTGTTCCAGTCCCAGATCGACGCCTTCCGCGCCATCAACCCGAACTTCCTCCACTTCACCTACCACACGGCCTACGACCTCAACGGCGCCGATCAGTCGAACCCCGTCGGCAACATCACCGGCCCAAACACGTTCGGGCAGGAGGACACCGATACGTTCACGCCGTGGGTCAACGCGAACGGCGTCACGCGCGAGGATCTCTACCAGCACTCGTCGACGACGATCTCGATGAGCACCCGCGTCTCGTACCCGGACCCGTCCTGGCTGATGAACGTCAGCAACACGGACTGGCAGAAGTACATGCAAGAGACGCTGCTCTCCTGGGCGACGTTCCCGACGACGAACTCCACGGGGTTCTTCCTCGATGTCGCGTTCGTGCCCTGGTACAACTACTCGCCGACGGGCTGGTGGGCGTCGTTCGCGGGCGGGTCCACGGAGCAGGACCTGGATACTTGGTGGATCCCAGAGGCGCTGACGTACTACCAGTCGCTGCAAGCGGCGTTCGCGAAGACGTCGTCGCACCCGCGCTACATCGTGATTCCGAACGTGGACACGATGGATGGTCAGGACGAGCCGACGTTCCTCGAGGGCACCGACGGGGCCTTCACAGAGAACTGGCAGAACGTGATGACCAACTCGGCCAACTGGAACCTCTCGATCAAGCGCATCTGCCAGTACGCGACCGGGGTGGGCAAGGTGTGGTCGGCCGACAGCTCCGCCGACATCACGCAGATGCCCGCGGCCCAGCGCAGCATGATCATCGGCACGTACCTGCTCATCCGGAACAGCACGAGCTACATCGTTCTCCTCCCCGGCTTGTACTGGTACCCCGACTACGAGATTGACCTCGGCGGGTACGTGGACGAGCCGCCGTCGGACATCGAGATGCTGCGGGTCGCGGGGACGGGAGGAGAGTCGGGGGGGCTTTACGTGCGGCAGGAGGTCGCGGGCACGATCCTGGTCAACTCGTCGAGCGCCGCGCTGTCGTACACCGTGCCGAGCGCGATGGTGCAGGCCGAGTGGTCGGGCGGAGGGGCCGTCTCGGACAACCCGGTGACCGAAGCGTCCGAGACGCTGACCTACACCATGAGCGTGCCTGCGGGCTCGCTGAGCGTCCCGGCGCTCACCGCGATCATCCTTCGCTCGCCGGGCGGCGTTCCCGACGCGGGCGTGATGCCAGGGGGTGTGCTCGACGGCGGCGTGGAGGCCGGGGACAGCAGCGCGGCGACCGGCGGCGTGGAGGCCGGGGACAGCAGCGCGGCGACCGGCGGCGAGGAGGACGGCGCGACGGCGGGATCCTCCGGCGGGGGAGGCTCCGACGGCGGTGGAGCGAGCAGCGGAACGAGCGCGGACGGTGGCGGCGCAGGGGGCGACGCGGGGGCCGCGACGGGGACGACGCACTCGAGCGGTGGCTGCGGGTGCCGGCAGGCGACGGGCGGATCGCGTGGCGAGGCGCTTCTCGCCCTCGTCGCGGGCGGCGCGTTGATCGCGCGGCGCCGGAGAGGGACCATGGCCCGAGCAACCCTTCCCGAGGGCGATCGACGATGAGCAAGTCAACGCGCGAGACGCTGGTTTTTCTGGTGCTGCTCGCAGTCGCGTGTGGCGGCGGCAGCAAGTCGGGCGAGGGCGCCTCCGACGGAGGGCCGGACTCGACCGGTTCCGGAAGCTCGAGCTCCTCGGGCGGCAGCTCGGGCAGTGCGTCGGGCGGCAGCTCGGGGAGCGCGTCGGGCAGCAGCAGCGCCTCGGGCAGCAGCAGCTCCGGAGCCGGAGCGAGCAGCGCCTCGGGAGGTGCGTCGAGCGAAGGTGGTTCGAGCGACGCGTCCTCCGGGGCCGGCCCGGACGCCGACGCGTCCGGGGACGGATCCTCCGCCCCAGGCGTCCAGAAGCCGGGGCCGAGCGCCGCCCTCTTCGCCTCTCCTTTCTACAGCTGCTCGCGCAACTTCTACGTGGCCACTACCGGCAGCGACTCGGCAGACGGAAGCCAGGCGACGCCGTGGCTCACGCTTCAACACGCGGACGACTCGGGCCCCATGGCCGGCGACTGCATCAACGTCGAGCCGGGGACGTACTCCTCCGGAGTGACCATCGCGCACGGCGGCAGCCTCGCCTCGGCCACCGGATACGTCGTCTATCGATGCACGACGCTCGACGGGTGCATCGTGACGGATCCCGGGGCCGCGTTCGCCATCGAGACGTCGACCTTCCCGATGCCCAACTACCTCGTGTTCGACGGCTTCGAGATGGCCGCCTCGAGCGAGCAGACGTACGGACAGGGGGTCAAGGTGTGGGACGGCGACGAGAGCGGCTCCACAGCCCCCAACTCGAGTCACCACGTCTGGGTGCTCAACAACGTCATCCACGGCTACGGACAGACCGGCGTGCAGATGAACGACGGCGAGTTCTTCTTCACCATCCACAACACGATCTACGACAACGCGCGCGTCACGTGCGACGCGCAGGGCTCCGGGATTTCGTACGTCGTCCTCAAGGCGTTCGGCAGCTACCAGACGACCGCCGACGACGCGACGAACCCGAGCCCGCTCATCGGCTCCCTCGCGACGGCATCGTCCCTGTTCCACAACGCGGTCGAGTGGAACGTCGTCTACGACAACGCGCTCACTCAGTGCGGCTCAGGGGGCAACGCCTACGACACCGACGGCAACGACATCATCATGGACACGCTGAACAACGCCGGGGGCACGGACGTGGCCTATCCCCACCCGACGCTGGTGGCGTTCAACGTCGTCTACAACGCCGGGGGCGGCGGCGTTCACGTCTTCAATTCGGAGTTCGTCACCGTCGCGAACAACTCGTGCTTCAACGTCTACATCGACCCGTATAACGACGGATCGGCGCGCGCCTGCATCGATTCGACGGGGAGCTACGGGGACACGTACATCAACAACATCGCCGTCGCGGTCCCCGCGAGCCACACCACCTGCGCGTATTCGACCGTGCCGTACGCCATGTGGAACAACGCGTTCATCGGCAGCCCGCCGTCGTCGAGCTCCGCGCCGGACACCTTCGCGAACAACATCAGCTACATCCTGGGCGGGACGAGCTGCAACGGCGAGGTCCTGATGAGCAACGGGGACACGTACTCGTGCACGAGCAACAAGTGCGGGGCGAGCCCGGACTGGGTCGACGTCGGGACGTCGTCCGCGGGCACCGAGACGACTCAACCGGTCGGCGTGAACTTCGCGCTGTCGGCCGGCAGCCCTGCCATCGGGTACGGGCAGGCGCAGGGCTACCTCCCTGCGCAGTCGATCGACGTGGGCGCGTGCTCGCACACGCTCGCGACGTGCCCCTAGCTACTGGCCGACGGAGCGGGCCGCCGGGTACCGCTTCTCGATGAACCTGCAGAAGGGCTCCTTGAACTTGCGCTGGTTCTCCGGCACGTCGAACCAGGCCCGGTGCAGCGCGCACTCGGTCGCGACGATCGGATCCCACGTCTCGCGCAGGCTCGAAGTGGCTCGCGCAGTCGGCCTGGACATGCTGTCGCAGCGGTCGACGACCGTCTCGAGGAAGTTCCACACCATGAACGCATAAGCGTCGTACTCGCTGGCCTTGCCGGGGTCGTCCGGCGGCAGGGAGGCCCGCAGGTACGGCCGTTCGAGCCCGATCTTGAGCAGCTCGAAATAGACCCGATCGAGCTCGGCGTAGTACCCCTCCCGGAGGGTGGTCCTGAAGCTCCACGCCGAGTAAAAGAGCGTGAGAACGATGCCGATCGACCCCAGGGCCGTGGCGACCACCTCCGCCTTGGTCCACGCCGTCACGATGTCGGCTTCCGTGGCCATGCCGCTCTTCCTCTCGGGGTCAGTCTATCGGTCATTCGACCAGGACGGGATCGGGCAGCGGCTGCAGCATCCGCGCGATGCGTGGATCGTCCGGCGAGCCGTGGTAGACGTCCCGGTAGATGGCCTGCAGCCAGCGCTGCAGATCGCCGCGGGCAAGGGGGGCGGGCGGCGCCGCCCGGTAGACCAAGAGGTCCATCTCGGGCACCGGACCGACTCCGCGCAGGGGCATGAGGTACCGCAGGGCGGCGATCTTCACGCAACCGAGGCGCCGGTAGAAGCGAATGCGGCGTGTGCGCACCGCCCGATCGCTCGACGCTTCGCGGTCCGAGTCGACCTCGAGCACGACGGGCAGCCGCGCGCCCTCGGGCGTCACGGCGTGCTCGACCGTCCGCCGGAACAGCTCGCCCCCGAACCCGTGCCCACGCTTCTCGGGCGCCACCGCCATGTACTCGAGGAGCGCGAAGCCCTCGCCCGGCGGCACGAACAGGATGCTGAAGCCGCGCACGCGCTTCCGGCCCTCGCCGGGCTGGCCGGCGTCCTGCGCGATCCAGACGCGGTACTCGGGGGCAGCGACCATCGCGCGAAGCCAGTCCTCGGGCTTCTGCTCGCGGGGACTGATCGAGGCCGCGTAGATCGCGAAGAGCTGCCGGAAGGGCTCTCCGTCGGCGGACTTCAGCTCCTCGAGCGTCACGGCGTCGACCCTCACGCTTTCACGGGCCACGATCGGCGTCCAGGGCGGTCATGAGCGGGCCCGACGTCATCGTCGTCGGCGCGGGGGTGGCGGGCCTGACGGTCGCGCGCGACCTCACCGCGGCCGGGCTGCGGGTGCTGCTGCTCGAGGCGCGGCGGCGGCTCGGCGGCCGCATCATGACGCACCACACGCCCGACGGTCCCATCGAGCTCGGCGCCGAGTTCGTGCATGGGGCCGTGGAAGAGATCCTCGGCGTGGCGGCCGGGGCGGGACTGGCGCTGCGCGAGACGGATCGAAACGCGGCACCCGGGCCTCGGGGCGGCGCGTCCCCCCGCACGGACTCCTTCTCCGCCATCGACGCGCTGCTCGCGCACGCAGCGGGCGGCGACGAAGAATCGTTCCAGCACCTCGTGGACCGGGTCGACATCGATGCCGGTACCAAGGCGCGCGCCCTGGGGTTCGTCGAGGGGTACCACGCCGCCGATCCGGCGAAGATCAGCGTGCAGTCGCTGCTCGACAACACCGCGGCGGACGAGCGGCCGGGCGCCGAGCGGCAGTTTCGCTTCGCTCGTGGCTACGACGGCCTGGTCACCGCCCTGTTCGAGCAGGCGGTGCGCGAGCTGTGCACCGTGCAGCTCGGCGCCGTCGCCACCGCCATCGCGTGGCGGCAAGGTCACGCCGTCGTTCGCACGGCCGCGGGAGCGGAGTTCGCGGCGCCGCAGCTCGTCGTGACCGTACCGCTCGGCGTCCTCAAGGCGGGCGCGATCGACTTCTCCCCGCGGCTCTCCGGCAAGGAAGACGCCCTTCGCCGGCTCGAGATGGGCGCCGCCGCGCGCGTCAGTCTGCAGTTCGAGCACGACGCGTGGGCGGGCCGGGATGCGTTCTCACCGGGCGGCTTCCTCTTCACGGGCGAGCCGCCCTTCCCGGTGTGGTGGATCAGCCACCCTGCGCCGCGGCCCGTGGTCACCGGCTGGGCCGGTGGCCGCCGCGCGCTGGCGCTTGCAGCGCTCGACGAGACGGGGCGCGTGGAGGCGGCTCTCGAGGGCCTGGGCGCCGCGCTCGGCGTGGATGCGAGCCGGCTGCGCGGGGAGCTCCGTGGCGGATTCTGCCACGACTGGCTGAGCGATCCCTTCGCGCGCGGGGCATACAGCTATGCGGGCGTCGGCGGCCGCCACGCGGGGACCGAGCTCTCGGCGCCGGTCGATTCGACGCTCTTCTTCGCGGGCGAGGCCACGCAGTCCGACGGGCGCAACGCGACCGTGCACGGCGCCATCGCGAGCGGGCAGCGGGCGGCGAAGCAAGTGCTGGCCGAACGGCCCCGACAATAGCCGGCCGGGGAGCGCCGCGCTTCTCGGGTCAATCGTCTCGGCGGGGATGCGTGGGCTGACCTGCGGCTGAGGACGTTACCGCGAAATATCAGGACCTTGACAGGGCGGCCGGAATGCCAAGATTCGTCTGGCAACCCGCTCTCTCCGACGGATGATCCGGCCGCCAATCGGGCGCGACAGCACTCGGACAGGGCTCGCAACGAACGGCGCTCTCCGGGGCGCCACACACCGGAGGTTTGGACATGCTCACACGATGGGATCCGCTGGGAGAAATCGCGCGACTGCAAGATCAGATGACGCGCCTGTGGAACGCCGGAGCCGAGGTGCAGCCGTACCACGGCAGCTTCGCACCGCCGGTCGACATCTTCGAGGACAAGGAGGCGTTCCACCTCAAGGTGGAAGTGCCCGGAATGACGACCAACGACGTCCACGTCAACGTGGAAAACGGCGTCTTGACCGTCCAGGGCGAACGCAAGCTCGAGCGTGAGGACAAGCGAAGTGGCTACCATCGAGTCGAGCGCTCGTACGGCGCATTCGCGCGATCGTTCTCACTTCCGAAGACCGTCGACGGCAATCGGCTGGAGGCGGAGATGACGGACGGCGTACTGTCGATTCGCATCCCAAAACAAGCTGCGCCCGAGCCGAAGCGCGTCCCCATCAAGGACGGGAGCGCGAAGCAAGTGAAGGCCGGTCCGCCGTCCTGAGCCGTCCGTTCAAGAGGCCCGCGTCGCCGCGCGCGATTCCATGGGCTTTCGCTTTCGTCCAAGGTAGCCGCCCGATACACTCGCGGCTCTCATGTGGCGATGGCTGGGAGCGGTCGGGCTTGTCGCGGCCGCGATCACCATCACGAGCGTCATCGCCTGCCGCCAGCTCGTCGGGATCACGGACAGCCCGCCCGAAGACCTGACCTCGACCCTCTGCGGCCTGCCGTACGGGACGAACGTGTGCGCCTCGTGCGTCCAGACGAGCTGCTGCACCGAGTCGAACGCGTGTGCCGCCAGCGCGGCCTGCGGCGCCTACCAGACGTGCGTCGGCAAGTGCAACGGCGACCCCGGGTGCAGGACCCAGTGCATGATCGCCGACCCCGGTGTGGCTCCGGAAGTATCGGCGCTCGACGCCTGCCTCGCCTCGAACTGCGAGACTCAGTGCGGATTGACCTGCGGCTCGATAGTAGAACGCCTCACGCCGCCCGATGCATCGGCGCCTTGCCAGACGTGCTTTCATAGCGCCTGCGACACGGCCCGCGCCTGCGCTTCCTCGGTCGATTGCGACGAGTACACCCGATGTTTCGTCGCATGTCCGACGCCCGACTGCCGGGAAGCGTGTGCAACCGGACACGACGCCGGGGCCGCGCTCTTCGGGCCTCTGCAGCAGGTCTATGCAAACGCTTGCTCGACGGCGTGCGCGTACGGTCAGAACTGGACCTGCGTGGGTCATGTCGTATGGCCTGCGACGAAGGTCACCTCGATCACGCGGACAGGGAGGGTCTTCGACTACACGACGGGCAACCCCGTCCGAGGGGTGAACCTGTGCATGTCGGGGGGGGTCTGCTTCGCGTGCGGTTCCCCCGACGAGCCGTACGCGACCGCGCAGACCGATGCGGACGGCGGCTACACGATTACCCTTCCGCTCCCGGCCACAGGCACCTTCGGGCAGACGCAGACGTCTTTCCAAGGCTGCATCCTAGTCTCGTCTCCGAACATAGTGACGTATTGGGCATACTACGGCTCCCCGCAGACGCAGGCCACGTGGAACGTCTCCCAGGCAGATTCGCTCCTGACCTTCACGCCCAGCGAAGACGAAACAAACTCCAAAATAATCGGCATACCCTTTGATCCGTCGCGCGCGAACATCGGGATGCGCATAGAGGACTGTCTCGGCACTCCGGCGCCCGGTGTCCGGGTGTCCTTGGACGTATCCGAAGACCCCGCTGCGCAGGAGTTTCAAGATTCGGGGATAAGCGTCTACTACAATGGAGCCGTCGATCCGGAGGACGCCGGCTCGACGACCACGAGCCAGGGAGTTGCCATCTTCCTGAACGTGCCCGCCCCCGACGCTGGCAGCGGCAGCGTGTTGTTGACCGCCACGCCAGTGGGTCTCGGCAAAGCATCGAGCCATACGAGCGTACAGGTTCAGGGGGGAGTCGTCGTGTCGACGACAATGCCGCCGACGCCCTGAGCGACGGCGAGCCACGGGGACGACGAGCGTCACGTCGCCCGCCTGCTGTTGCGTCGACACGCAGCTCACCGGGGCGGCAACCGCGTGCGCCAGTAGCCGGGCCGACGATGCAGGTGAGCCACAGCGAACACGCAGAGCACGCCATCCACCTGACCGAAGACGATCTGGTAAGGGAAGTCGCGGACGAGAAGGCGGCGCAGGGTGACGCCGCGGTATTCCTCGATCGCGGGAACCGCATCGGGCGCGGCGCCTACCTCCGAGAAGGCTTGCTCGATGGATTCGCGAAAGCGCTTGGCGACGCCGGCGCGGGCGTTCGCATGATACCAGTCGCCCGCGGCAACGAGCTCCGCCTCGGCCTCTTCGTCGACCGCAAACGTCGTCACATGCCCCAGCGACCGCGCAGTTTCTCGCGAAGCTCGGGCCATGGAGTCCCGGTCGCTTCACCGCCAACCGCTCGATCGACCCGGCGGCGAATCTCGTCCGTCCAGGCTGCCGGCACGCTCGCATCCGGTGGGCCATCGAGGCTGGCGAGTAGATCGGCCGCGAGCTCCGCGCGGTCCTCCGCGGAAAGCTCGAGCGCCTCGTGTAGTAGCTCGGACCGAGACACCCGTGCAGCCATCCCGAGAGACTACCCCTTCTCCGATCGCACGCAACGTGCGCTCAGGACCGCGCTGCGCGACTACTGCGTGCTCACGCACGACACGCTGACCGGCGTCGTCACGTACCCCGCAGCCACGGGAACGATGAGCGTCACCTCGCCCGCCTGCTGGCCGACAGTCAGCGGGTATCCGTTGGCATCCGATGCCGTGCACGTCGTGCCCGCGTGTCCGAACTGGATCACGTAGATGCCCGCGGGCACGTTGACGAAGCCGCCGGTCGAGCCCGTGGTCGCGTTGACGTCGGGCGATCCATCGGCACCGAGGTACGTCGGGGCTGAGCCGCCGGTCCCGAGCATCGTCACCGAGATTCTCGGCGCGGGCTGCGGGTCGGGCGAGACCACGAAGAACGCGATGTTCCCCTTGCTCGGGTCGGTCGCCGCTCCCATGAAGGTCTGTGAAGGCGCGGCCGGGGACAGGATCTCGCTCATCACGAACACGACGTCGCTGGTCTGCGTCTGGACGACACGAAGCGACGGGAGGAAGCCCTCCTTCTGGAAGGTCAGCGGCACGAACTCGTTGGCAGGTGCGCCCGGCAGGGTGAACGATCCGTCGTCGCCACTCGTCCCGCAGGTGCTGCTGTCTTCGAGGCAGACGCTGACCCGCGAGAGCGAGCTTCCGTCGGGGGCATAGACGACGCCCTGGATCGAGACGACGGACGGCGCCGGCGTCGAGCCGGTGCCCGCGAAGCTCGTGGCGGCCGGACCCTCGCCTGACGGGCTCGCGTCCGAGGGGCCCGGGCCGCCGCAGCCCATCGCCGAAAGAAGTGTGACCATCGAAACCCCGGTCCAAGTGAGCTTGTCCATCGCGATCTCCCGTCCGCGCCCCGCCGAGATTGGGAGGACGATGCGAACGGGACCGCCTAACGCACGGCGCGTGCTCGGTTTTCACGGGAGAACGCGCCAGTTGCGCCGCGCGCGCGAGCGAAGTGACGAGGGTTCGTCGTCGGTGACGAGGGCCGGTGACGACGGTTGGTCAGCTGTGTCGCCGTCGGGCCTCCCCGCGCTCACTTGGACTGGAGCATGCTGTCCGCGCCGTAGTCGTAGGGATTCGTGGCGTTGCTGGTCTGACCGCAGAAGCCGCAGCTCGAGCCGACGAAATCGGCCGTGCTCGCCGCGTCGCTGCGGAACCACATCTGCCACCAGGCGACCGTCTGGCTGGTGACACGCTGAGGGGTCAGCATGAGGACGAGGTGGCCTTTGAGCGCATCGCTCGAGGAACCGACTGGGTCGTGGTAGTAGAGATACGCGGCAGGCTCTGTGGCTGCATCGATGGCGCTCATCATGCTTGCCACCGTGAACCCCGTAATATCCATGTCGCCGGACACGGCCAGGTAAGGCTTGGCGATCCCCGAGTCATCCGCGTTGAAGTCGATGACGTACTTGATGCGGCTGTCGCTCGAGGCGGTGGCGGTCGCCCCCCCACCCTGCGAGTGGCCCATGGCGCCGACCTTGGTCATGTCGAGCTTCTGGTAGAAGGGACTCGTCGAGTCCATGTTGGCGGCGGCCGCGTAATCGAGCGCCTTGAGCATGGGCTGGGTGCCGTCGGAGTTCGCGGTTCCTACCTGAACGTCGTTGGCAGCGATGACGAAATAGCCGTACGAGGCGACATAGCGGAGCAGCGCGCCGTAGCCTTCGGGCTGGGCACATGTGCCGTTGCCCCACGTGATGACCGGCACGGGCGTGCTCGGCCAGTTGGCGGGCTGGTAGGCGCTGTAGAGAGCGTAGTTGACGGTGACGCCGTTGACCGTCGTCTGGAGCAGCTGCGCCGTCAGGTTGGATGGTTCCGAAAACAAGCTTGCAAACGATGCGCAATCGCTGCTGCCCGGTTGAGAGCTCGCCGTCACGGTATTTTCGAATCCCGTTCCGACGTTCACATCCAGCTGGGCGCCGTAGGGCCCGAGCTGCAAGGTGTACGTCCCCCCGTCTTCCTCGGGGCCCGAGTAGGAGCCGCAAGGGCTCGTGCTGGCCGGCATGCAGTTGACGAGCGCGACGCCCGAGCCGCCCTCGGCGGTCCCGGTCCCGCCGCTCGTGCCCGCGTCACCGCCCGAGGAGCTGCTCGTGGGACCGCCGCTGCTTGTGCCGGCGCCGGTCCCGCTGCTTGAGCCCCCGGTAGCGCCGCTGCTCCCGGAGCCCCCGCCCACGATGCCCCCATCGTCGTACGAGTTGCCGGTAGAGGCGTCGCCGGACGGTTGGGAGGCGCGGCTGCTCGGCGAAGAGCTGCCGCACCCGACGTGCACGGCCACGACACCGAGCCCAACGAGCCAGGGGACGACCCTCGACAGCGCAATGCGGGACCCAACCATCGCACGCTCTCCTCTGACGCCCATACGAAGGGGGCTTACGAGGCGAGGACAGCGCGCGCAAGCACCCGCCGGGCCAGATATTGCGCACTTGGGGCCGTGGAGCATTCGGGCCGCGGGTACGTTGAAAAAAGGCGTTACGAGCGGCCGCAAGGGCCGCCGACGAACCCCGTCAGTCGTCGAAGGACAGGTCTCCGCCGACGATCGCGTCGCTAGCCCACCGGCGCGAGGTCCGCGCCCCCTCGACGGCTACTGGCACTTCGTCTTGCACGCCTTCGAGGTGGCCGCCTTCTTGACGCAGGCCTCGTAGGCTTTCGCGAGCTTCTTCGGCTTCGCCGTCGAAGGCAAGCTTGCCCCGTCGACGCACGCGGCCGCGCCCGACGAGCAACTGTGGATCGCGTCGAGGGTCGTCGTGCAGTCCGTGTCCTTGCCGCAGGCCGCCGCGGGCTTCGCGCACGTCTTGTCGACGCACTGGCCACAGTCCGTGCTCCCGAACGACGGAGGCGGCGGAGCGGACGTCGCGGTTTCAGCCGGGGCCGCACTCTTCGAGCTGGACGTATCGGCCGAGGCTGACGCCGACGCGGCGGGCGCAGGCATGTCCGCAGCCTTGGACTCGTCCGAGCTCGCGGAGGCGGAGCTCTCGGACGCCGGGCTCTCCGGCGGCTTGGATTCGCCTCCTCCGCACGCGAGCCAGGGCAACGGAACGGCGACGAGGAGAGCGAGGGCGGTGACGGGGAGGTGGCGGCTCATGATGTTCGATTGCGTAGCGCGTAATTGTGCCGAATCAAAGCGCGAAGTGCTCGTTCGGGGGGGTGGCGCGCGTCAATGCGTCAGAAACCCGAGGACGAAGAACAGACCGCCCCCCGCGCCTATGGCCAGGCTGACCCACCACAAGAACCTGCGTCTTGTGAGCGCCGCGATGGCCGCGAGCGCGATGGCCACCTGAAAGACGGTGACCGAGCGCGCAAACTGGTGATGCATGTCGAGATGGCGGCGAGCCTCCGTGTCGCCCTCGGCGACCTCTTTGCCGAGCTTCTCGGCCTCCGCCTGCTTCTCGATCTTCTCCCTCTTCTCGGTCTCCGCCCTGGCCTTCCACGCGGCCGCCAGCTCGGGACGAGGCGCGAGCTCCGACAGGGTCGCCAGCATCTCCTGCTTGATCGACTTTGCCTGGTAGTAGCCCCAGGCGTCGTCCGCGCGGGACTGGGTCAGCGTGGCTTCGGTCTTGAGGATGATGGCTTCGTTCGCGTGGTCGCCGGACTCGAGCGAGGCGATGGCGGCGAGGACCGCGATGATCGCGGTTGACAGAGACAGCCAGAGGAGCCAGCGCGCACCCGCGGACTCGCCGCCGCCCTCGGCCGCTTCCTCCAGCTTCTCCTTGAGCTCCTGGGTCTCGATTCCCTCTTCGGGCACGGGTCCCCTCCTCCTCTCGGCGAGCAGCGATACCACGTCCACGCGCGAGGGGCCCTGGCCCCCACGCTTGCGCGCGGCTCCCCTTCCGCGCACAATCACTTGGCTCTTTCTCAGCCTACATGGCCCCCCGGTAAGAAAGGACCATACGCCCATGAATCGGCCGCTTGTCAGGTTCTCGAAGGTCTTTGCGTCGCTCGGCGTGGTCGCCGGCCTCGGGCTTTGCGCCCCTCGCGAGGCTTCGGCACAGGAAGTCGTCGTTCAGCCGGACGACGCCTACATCGCGACGGCGGAGCCCGTGTATTACAACGGCCTCGCTCACTACTGGTACCGCGACCGCTGGTACTACCGGAACGGGCGCAGCTGGGCCTGGTACGGCGGCGGCGAGCCGGGCTACCTCCACGACTACCGCTACCGCGTGTGGCCGGGAGGGGTCTATCACCCGGGCTACCACTACAGCGCCGGCTACGGCGGCGGGTACCACGGCGGTTATCACCGCCGGTAGCCGGCAAGGCTGAACAGAGCGCTCAGCGCTCGTGCTTCTCGCCGTCGAAGATCCCGCTCTTCGCCGCGGCGTGTTCCTTGATCTCGGCGGAGAGCTTCGTCCGCTGTTCGGGCGTCAGGAGGGGGTCGATGGCCTCGTAGAAGTGGGCCATCCGCCTGGCGCCCCAGACGGCCAAATGCTGGTGCACGAAGGCCCCGCGCTGGAGGGTCTTGGCGTCGAACGTGGCCGCCTTGAAGGCCGTTCCGAACTCCTGGATGTGCGCGTCGACCTGGGCCGGATCGAACTTCTGCGGGTGGCTCTTCACCTTGTCGGCGAAGGTCGCCCGGATCTTCTCGACCTGATCGGGGGCGAGGTTCAGGTCCTTCGCCAGTCGGTCGAGGTGTCCGGGATGCGCGGCGTCGCCCGCCTTCTCCTCCTGGCCGTTCGCCTTCTTCCAGACCTCCCAGTGCGCCTCGACCTTGTCGACGAGGGCGGCGCGCTGCTCGGGCGTCAGCACCGTGTGCAGCTGGTTCAGGGAGTCCGCGACGGCCTCGTGCACGCCCGCGGACGCGGTCTTCACCGCGTCGATCGCCGCGTCGACCTTCGCGGTGTCGATCTTGCCGGCCGCGATCCCGTCCGCCAGAACGTTCAGCATGTTCTGCTCGGCCACATGGGCGGGCTCCATCTTGGCGAAGAGGTCGCCCTGGATCTTCTCGACGGCCGCCGCCTGCTCCGGCGAGACGCCGAGCGAGTCGAGGGTCATCGCGATGAACATCGTCACGCCGCCATGGTGGTGATGGCGGTGGTGCTCGCTCAGGTCCGCGGCAGCCTCGTCGTCCTCCGGGGACACCGCCGTCGCCGTCGCGGTCGCCGCCGTCGCCGGGGGTGCGCTGGTCGCGCCCTCTCCGCCGCATGCAACAAGTGCCGAGCCTGTCCCGAGAAGCAGCCCCACCACCAGCCAATCCATGCCGATACGACGGATTTTAAGTCTCCCTCCAGAGCCCGATTGACGGGAATCTCCAGAGCGCTTTTACAGCCACACGTGCAGAGGGCGCAAGCAGCCGCTTCCGCCAGCGGGCCGAGCGGGGCCGCTGGGGAGAAGCGCCAGCCTCTACGCCTCGTCGTCGCAAGGCACGCCGATTTTGCAACAATTTTAGCTTTTCGAAACGGGACCGAAATCGGATGGCCCCTATGGTTGTTCAATCGGCTTTCCTGCCCCTAAAAAGCCGACGAGGAGCAACCCCATGGACCGCAGCGGCGTATATCCTACATCATCGGAGACACGCCTTCTCGCCTCCCCTGCAGACGATTGGGCTCGAATCGACCAGGCGCTCAACCAGGCCGAGGCTCACGCAGCCCGGATGCCACTCTCGCCGGCGACCGAGCACCTGAAGGGCGTCCTCGCGTCCTTTCGTCGCGTGATGGAGGGATGGAGCAAGGCGCCGCCGACCGACGAGCAACTCCAGGCGCTTCGGGAGCGCGTCGAGCAGACCCTCCAACTCGCGAAGACGACGTCCCCCACGCTGAGAATTCGTCGTCAGGCTTGAGTCCCAGAGCGCCCACGAGCAGAACGAGCTCCGTACGCGATCGGATCCCGAGCTTGACGAGCGTGGTCTTGAGCAAGCCCGACACCGCCGACGAACGAACGCCCAGGGCGTAGCCCACCGCCTTCTCGCTCTGGCCGGAGCCCACGAGCATCACGAGCAAGCGTTCCCTGGGATTGAGCGGCGGGGGCGGCGGCACGCCCGCCCGGCTGTCGTACGCGACGTAATACCTGCGGCCGTCCCGCTCGAAGTGCTCGACGAGCCTCGAGCGACCCTCGACCACGTCGCACCACAGCGCCAGCGGGGCTCGCGTTTCCGTCGGCGACGGCTTCTCCTCCCGCTCGACGGCGACCGCCAGCTCGCGCAAGCGTGCCCGCGTCTCAGCGTCGTAGGCGAACGCTTGTCCTTGGCTCATCGTTCGTCCTCCAGGGGGCAGAGCGCGAGCCGCGCAGCCAGCTCGTACCGCGACCCGACGCGCAGCTTGCTCATGATCGACGCCATCTGATTGGCCACCGTACGGAGCGCCTTGCCCTTGCACCGGGCGATGGCGAGGTTGCTCAACCCGGCCGCCGCCAGCACGGCCACCTCGCGCTCCGCCTGCGTCAACACGTCCATCGCGGCTCCATCGTGCAAGGGCACGCTCAACACGGCGAACTGCACGTCGGCCACGCGGAAGGTGATGACCTTGGGTTGCGGGACAGGTTCCCGCGGAGGGCCGGGGGGCTTGGTGCGCTTCGCGGCCATATTCATCGGGCCTCGCGCAGCACGAGAGGTCCACGAGCGGCGGCCGTACCCACCGCGGCCAGCCGCTCCACGACGTCCACGGGCGGGACCTGGTGGGTGTCCCGGTACACATCGAGCGCCCAGAGGGCCCAGCACGGGTCGTGGGACGCCGTCGTCAGATCGGCCGCCTGCACGGCCAGCGCGGCGAGCAAGGCCGCGTCGACCAATCCCCCCATCGCGACGATCTGCTCGATCTGGTCCGACGTCCGCCACACGAGGCGCTGCGCATCCCCGACATGCCCGGTGGCCAGCGCGCGGTCGAGCGCCTCGACGAGAAGCTCTAGACTCGACGTATCCGCCGAACCCCCGCCGGTGAGCGTGTCCTCGTCGACCTGCTCGGTCTCCTCGCACGAGGGACAGGACATCACCTCGCGCGGATAGGGCAGACGGCAGCCTGCGCAGAGGCGCAGCTCGGCGGTCGGGCGGCGAGGCGGCGGCGCGGACGAGGCGCCGGCCTGACAGAAGACGAACTCCTGCGCGCCCAGGCGGAGGCGATCCCCGTCGTGGAGAGGGGTCAGCCCGCGGAGGGGGAAGCCGTTCACGAGCACACCGTTGCGGCTGGAGAGGTCCTCGACGACGACGCGGTCGTCGCCCACGGTGATGCGTACGTGCCGGCGCGAGACGAGCGGGTCGTCTAGAGTGACGTGGCAGTCGACGCCGCGGCCGATGGTTGTGACGCCGAGGGGGAGGTCGAGCTCGTGGAGCAGGAAGCGGAGGCGGTGGCGGGGCATCACCCTCCCCCATGAGCACGTATCGCTCCAGGGCTCGGGGCGCGCCAAACGGCTGAAATCAGTGGGGACGCGCTCGTCCGTGTGTCAAGCCGGGTTGACTGTCGACTGCCACGCTGGACGGTCGCGTGGGGCTTGCGGGCTACTCCTCGTCCGCGGCGCGACTGCGCCGTTCCAGAACTCGGAGGCGCTCGTCGGCCTCACGAAATCGAATCCGCCATGGCTTTCACAAACGCGCCCATCCACGAGTTCAGGCCGACGGCCTGCGAAAGGACCTCGCTCGTGACAACGATGACGTCCACGTCCGTGAGCGCCTTCACGCTGGCGGAGCGCGGCTTATCGGAGAATACAGCGGTCTCCCCGAAGACCTCGCGCGGCCCCATGACCCGCAGCTCGATCTCCGTCGACCCTTCCACGCGGTACGCGGCGCAACGACCCCGCTCGATGACGTACGCGGCGTGACCCGGATCGCCCTCCCTCACGATGACCGTCCCGGCGGGAAACGACCTGCGGGGCAAGTGCCAGGCACCACGCTGGAAGTGCTCGACGTCGCGCTTGAGATCCGTGACCGACGCATACCGGTGGGCCGGGTCGTATGCCAGGGCGCGCAGGCAGATTCGCGACAGCTCGGGTGGAACACCTGCGCCGAGCTGCTCCGGCGGCAGAATCGGCGGCGGCGACCTCCGCGTCCAGAAGGACTGCACGATCTCGGTGGAGAGCGGCGGCTGCCCCGTGAGGATCTGGTAAAGCGTACCGCCGAGCGCAAAGACATCCGTCCTCTGGTCGAGGGCATCGTGCGCACCATGAAGCTGCTCCGGGGCCATGTAGCAGGGCGTCCCGATGAGCACCCCCTCGGGGTCCTTGTCGCGCAGGGCGGATCCGTCCGGCGAGAGGCGCACGATGGGTTCTCCGCCAGGGGCTGGCGTGAGGAGGCGGGCGATTCCCCAGTCGAGCACATACACTTGGCCGAAGTCGCTGATCATGATGTTCGTCGGCTTCAGATCCCGGTGGATGACGCCACGGCTGTGGGCGAAAGCGACCGCCTCGCAGACCTTCACGAAGACTTGAAGCAGGTCCGCCAGACGATCGGCTTCCAGTCGAGAGGGCCCCGCGCGGTTCAGCGTCTCCTCGAGGGTTTGTCCTTCGAGGAGCCTCATGCAGAGGAAGCGCTGACCGCTCGGCTGCACGCCGAGCTCGTACACCGGCACGATGTTCGGATGCTCGAGCTGCCCGGTGATCCGCGCTTCCTCCGTGAATCGATCGGTCTCGGGAGAGGCACCCAGAAATTCGTCCGAAAGGATCTTGATGGCGACGTCGCGAAGCAGATCTTTGTCGAACGCCCGGACGACCGTGCTCGAGCCGCCTCGGCCGAGCTGGCCCCGTTCGACGAACTTGTCGGTCTCCAGGCCCGCGCCCGACACCCGCCGCTGATCGCCAGCCTCCGCGCGGTCACGGGCCCGTGGCTCGCTCAGCGTCCCGGTCGGCCGTGTTGCTGAGTCATTCGGCAAGCCTTCGTCGACAACCCTTTCGGGCCTAGGTGGCGAGGCCGGCCCCCCCGTCGAGTGCGGCATGGATCAATCCGGAGAATCACATCGACCCCCGTCCGTCAAGGCGACTTCAAGGCGGCTTCTGTAACCTGCCCGAAACAATCCACCGCTGTTGCTTCTCCTCGCCGCCAGATTGCGTATCTTCTGGGGTCGTCACGGGGACGTATGGCCGAAGCGGTTGCGAACATCGACTACGAGCGGCTTCGCGAAGAGCGCGATCTTTACCTGGGACTGCTGGGCCTGAGCGATCGGGACGACCCCGGACCGTTCCTCGAGGAAGCGCTGGGCCTCATCGTGCGCGTGCTCGGCGCCGACCAAGGATACCTCGAGGTCTTCGACCCGGATGAGGGTCCGACCTGGTGGCGCGCTGCCGGCTATTCGGACGAAGAGGTGGAGGTAGTTCGCTCCATCGTCTCCCGGGGCATCATCGCGGAGGCACTCGCCATCGGGGACGTCGTCGTTTGCCCCTCGGCGATTCTCGACCCACGCTTCAAGGATCGTCCCAGCGTTCAAGCCTCCAACATCGAAGCGGTGCTGTGCGCGCCCATCCTTCAGAGGACGCCCATCGGCGTGCTCTACGTTCAGGGCCGTCGCACCGGAGGTTCCTTCTCGGCAGGCGAAGTGGCGCGCGCACGGGCGTTCGCTCGACACCTGGCGCCGCTTGTCCAGAGCCTCTTCCTTCGTTCCCGGCGCGGACAGAATCGACCACGTTGCGCCGCTCCGCAAGAAGCTACGCCTCGACGGCGTGGTCGGCGTCAGCGCAGCGCTCGCGGCGGTTCTGCACGAGGTCGAGCTCGTCGCACCGCTCGACGTCGCTGTCTTGCTCACCGGTGAAACCGGCACGGGCAAGACTCAGCTTGCCCGCATCATCCACGACAACGGCCCGAGGCGAGGCGGTCCTTTCGTCGAGCTGAACTGCGCGGCCATCCCCGAGAACCTGCTCGAGAGCGAGCTATTTGGCGCAATGGCCGGCGCACATTCGACCGCGACCAGACGCATCGACGGCAAGGTCGCCGCCGCTGAGGATGGGACACTCGTCCTCGACGAGGTCGGAGAGCTGTCGCAAGCCGCCCAGGCCAAGTTGCTCCAGTTCCTCGACACGAAGGAGTACTACCCGCTCGGCTCGAACACCTCGCTCAGGGCGGATGCGCGGATCATCGCGGCGACGAACACGGATCTCGAAGAGGCCGTCCGTGAGAAGAAGTTCAGGAGCGATCTCTTCTACCGACTTCGGGTACTCAGGATCCGCACGCCGGGCCTCGCCGAGCGGCGCGACGATGTGGAACCGCTCGCGCATTTCCTCTGCGAGCGCGCCCAGCGCTCGCACCGGCTCGCGCGGGTCGAGCTGTCGCCGGGGGCTCTTCGTGCCATCGGCGCCGCAGAGTGGCCGGGCAACGTCCGCGAGCTCGCCCACGCAATCGAAGTGGCGGTCATACGGGCCGGGGCGGAAGGTTCCAGGACCGTCGAGGCGACGCACCTGTTTCGGGACAGCGGTCCGCCGGCGCAGGGCCGAGCGCAGCTGACGTTTCAGGAGGAGACCCGTCGGTTCCAGGCGGCGCTCGTGGCCCGCGCACTCGAGGCTGCAGAGTGGAACGTCGCGGCAGCGGCGCGGGCGCTCGATCTGACGCGGGCGCACCTTTATAACCTGATTAGGGCGTTCGGGCTCTCGCGGCGCAGGACTTCGTAGCATGCGCTCGGGACCTCCAAGCGACGACGGGCCCGAGCTCGAACGAGATCGAGATACGGCCGAGCGTCGTCAGCTCACCGTATTGTTCTGCGATCTGGTCGGATCCACCGCTCTCTCCGAGCAGATGGATCCGGAAGATCTCCGCTTCGTTCTGCGCGACTACCAACAGCGCTGCGCGGCCGTCCTCCGCCGTTACGACGGGCACATCGCCCAGTACCTGGGCGACGGACTGATGGTCTATTTCGGTTACCCGAACGCCGACGAGGCGGCGCCGCGTCGGGCCGTAGAGGCCGGGCTGGGCGTCCTGGAGGCGATGGCTGCGGCAAAGAAAGACACCCGTTTGCCGAAGCAGCTCGGCGTGCGCGTGGGCATCCACACGGGACCGGTCGTCGTGGGGGACATGGGCGACGTGAGCCGTCCAGAGCGCCTCGCGGTCGGGGCGACCCCGAACCTTGCGGCTCGGGTGCAAGGGGAGGCGGAGCCCGACAGCGTGCTCTTGAGCGACGCCACGCATAGTCTGGTCGCCGGTTACTTCGATTGCCAGTCCGTCGGTGCGCGGCAGCTCCGCGGCATCTCGCGCCCCATGAACCTCCATCGGGTGCTGGGTACGGGCCCGGCCTCGACGCGGCTCGAGGCCTCCGAGCAGCGCGGTTTTTCTCCATTCGCGGGTCGCGAGCGCGAGCTCTCGACGCTCGTCAATCGCTGGACCCAGAGCCGCTTGCAGGGAAAGGCCGTGCTCGTTTCCGGGGAGCCGGGCTCCGGGAAGTCGCGGCTCGTGCTGGAGCTGACGCGAGCGATAGAGGGGCGTGAAGTCGTACAGCTCACGGCATCTGAGTACGCGCAGTCCGAGCCTCTGTCCCCGATTGTCGGCTACCTCGAGAAGTGGGCCGGACTGTCCTCGAGGAAAACAATCGAGCGACGGCGTGAGACGCTCGCTGCGCGGCTGGACGAGATCGACCAGGGGGCGGCCCTGAAGGATCTTCTTGCGCTGCTGTCGCTCGATGAAGGATCCCCGCAGCAAGGGCTCCCCTCGCTCAGACGGCATGCCTCACTCATACATTGCGTCGCAGGCTTCTTCTCCGCTCTTGCCCGCACCAGACCACTGCTCGTTCTCATCGAGGATCTTCAATGGGCCGACGCTTCGACGCGTCAGTTTCTCGAGGCGTGGCTAGATCGGCGCAGGGACGTCCCCGCGCTAACGGTGGCAACCACGCGCCCGGGCGCCCAGGTCTCGTGGGCCCAATCAACCGGTTTCGAACTCCTCGCCCTCGGTCCGCTGGAACGCGAGAAGGCTCGAGGCGTCGCCCGCAGCCTCGCGCACCGACTGGGCGCCGACCTTCCCGATGACCTGCTGGAGCGCGTGCTGGATCGAGCGGACGGGGTACCGCTGTTCGTCGAAGAGCTCACCCGGACGCTCGCCGAGACTTCCTCGGGTCCACCTTCGTCGCGGTTGACCGCGGTGAAGTCTGATCCGGTCCCAGCCAGCCTCCAAGACTCGCTAATGGCACGCCTCGATCGGTTGGGGCCCGCCAAAGCGATCGCGCAGCTTGCGGCGGTTGTCGGGCGCGAGGTGCCCTTGTCGTGGCTCGAACAGGTCTCACCCGTGGGAGCCGACGCGCTCCGCGTGGAGCTCGGCCGGCTTGCGGCCGCCGGCCTGGTAAAAGAGCGATCGGATCCCGAGCCCACGTTCGCCTTCACGCACGCCTTGATGCAGCAAGCTGCGTATGAGTCTCTCGTGAGGGGCGCACGTGAGGAGTTGCACCAGCGGGTGGCCGAGATGCTCGTGGCCCACCGCCCCGATCTCGTCAAGAGTCAGCCACTGCTTCTGGCCAGGCACTACATCGCCGCCGGCGCGACCGAAAAGGCAGTTCGTTGTCTTTCCGAGGCCGGCCAGCGCATCCTCACGCGCTCGGCGCTCGCCGAAGCGACGGACGTGCTGAGACGTGCTCTCGAGCTGCTCCCTAACGTCCAGCCATCCCCCGCACGCGACGCCCTCGAAGTGGACGTCCTGTCGTCGCTTGGCCTCGCCCTAATCTCGACGCGGGGGTACTCGTCCTCCGAAGTCGAAGAAGTCTATTCGCGCGCGAGGCAGCTGTGCGAGCGGTCAGGTGATGTTCCCCTTCGCGTACTTTACGGCGTCTGGGCGGTTCACCTCGTGCGCGTCGATCTCCGTAGCATCCACCGGCTGGCCGCGCGATTCGAGCGCATCGTGGAAACCTCTCACGATCGGGGCGCGCTTCTCGTTGCCCACTCGTGTCTCGGTGTTCGCGCCTTCTACCGAATGGCCTTTGCTGAGGCGAAGACTCATTGCCGGGCGGCTTGGGAGCTCGTCGATGTGGCGGAGCCAAAAGCACAGCACCAGAGGCTCCTGGCTGAGCACGCGTTCGCGGACATCCTTTCGGGGCCCTTCTGGCTCTCGTTTGCAGAGGCGTGGGAAGGGAATGAACTTGAAGCTCGACGCGTTGTCGAGTCGGCCAATCTTCTAGCCGAGCGAATCGGGGATCCTCAGATTCTCTGCCAGGCGGCCTGCTACTCGGCTCACCTCCTGTGTCTGACCCACCGGGTCGAAGAAGCGCGTGGTTTTGCAGCACGCGCCATGAGCTTGAGCGTAGAGAACGAACTCTACTTTTGGCACGCCGTCGCCCTTTGCGCACAAGGATGGGTCATCCTTCAGGAAGGCAGAGCCGACGAGGCGACGACGATGATTCAGATGGGCCTTTCGACCCTCGATGCGATCGGCTCGGTCCTCAACCGCACGTGGTTCGCCTGCTATCTGATCGAGGCGCACTTGACGGGCAAACGTCACGAGGAGAGTCTCCGGGTCGCGGACGAAGCGCTGGCACTCTGTCGTGAGATCGCGGGTGGGGATGAGCCGGAACTTCTCCGGCTCAGGGGAGAGATCCTGGTGGATTCTGGATCCAACGACCAGGGTGGCGAGTGTTTCCGGGCCGCGCTTGCGGGTAGCCGCCTCCGGGGGACCCTCCGCTGGGAGATCCGCGCGGCCTCCAGCCTCGGCCGGCTCCTGGTGCAGCAAGGCAAGCGGGCCGAGGCGAGGGACGTTCTTGCTACCAGCTGCCGCAAGTGGCGGGAGGGCTGCGAAGATCATGATGCCGTCGTCGCGCGAGCCCAACTGGCCGCGCTCGAGGACCCGACAGACCGAATGAAACCGAGCCCTACGCCCGCGTCGGATAGCTAACCCACGCCTCGAGGTTCGAGAACTCGATCGCACCCGAGTGGCCGCGGGAGTAAGGCGGAACCTTCAGTCGTTCGGGAAGAACCCCGCCTAGAAGGGCCTTCGACGTCTCTACGGACAGCGCGACGGGCGCTAGGTGTGCATCTGGTTGCCGCGAGCTCCGCCGGAGCCACGACCTCGCAAGGACGCCTGAGTGCGGGCTGCCCAGAAGCGGCAGCTGCAGGACCGCTTCGATCTCGTCCAAGTCGAGACCCTGGAGCCGTGCAGTCGACGTGTGACGACTCACGGAGACCAGGGGCAAACCGCCGTCCGACGAAACATTCCATCCGCCCCGCGGACCTCGTCGAAAGCGGGCTGGCCTCTTCCCGTAGCCGAACCCGAAGGCCAGGTCCGCCCATCGTGCGAGCGCGCTGTCGGTCAACATGCCGAGCACCAGAGCATGCTGGCGACTTCGATCGTCACCCTCGACCACGACACCGGGCACCGACACCATCAACTCGCAATACGTGCCGACGAGTGAAGCTGTCGCACGGCTCATCATCAGGGCGTTCGATTCGACGACGCGCCCGATGAGCCCCCGCTTGCCCCAATCCATCCCCCAGGGGGCCATGGTTGAGCTCCAGAGAGTCCCTAGGGACAGACCGCACGCAGCGCCGACCCACTGAGCCCACCTGTGTCGATCGACGCCCCCGAAGAACACCGTGCCGCCGCTCACGGACCACAGCTCGCAGTGTACCGGATGCCGATCGACGGGACAGTCGGGGGCAGCCACCAGCCGGAAGCGACCCAGCCTCGCGAGCACCGACTCCACGCGTTGCCTCTCGCACGGCACGCGCAGGAGCAGCCCTGAAAGGCGCGCCGCGCTCAAGAAGGAGGGCGCGGCTCCTCGCTCCTCGCGGCTCATGTGAGATCCACACGGGTGACACCGGGCATCGAGAGAACGAAGTCCGCCCCGAAAAGCGCGGCCGGGGTCTGAAACCCGGGCTCGACGGCGCCGCAAAGCACGCGTTCGGCAACCGCAGCTCCAACAATCCCCGTGAGAGTGTAGGCCTCCGGTGTCACGAGCCGCGCGCGAACACGCTGCCGTCCGTCGGAGGCCTCGCCCACGATGACCGCTTGTTCGCTTGCGCGCTGCCGGGGGGTCGGCCCCTTTGGAACGGAGTCCAGGTAGGACTTGAGCCACGACCGCGCCCACGTCGAGCCCATCATCCAGCCGAAGTACTGGTTTATGCCTATTACCGTCCAGCGAGCCGCCGTCGCCTCGAAGTAAACCTCTATGTTCGGAATGCCGGTGCTCCGGAACGCCGTGACGAGGTCGCCCCAGCTGACGGCAACCGCCGGCCGCACACCGAAGCCAAAGTCTACCCAGCGCACCTGGGTCCGAAAGAGGATCGGCTCGAGTGCACCGGATTTGCGCACGTAAACGGGAGTTCCGGCGTGGTCTGCAAATGCGCGCGCCGAGCCTCGGGAGAGCAGGTTCAAACCGGCTACGCTCAGGACGAGCGTTCTCGCGCTCGGCAAGAGCTTCGCGAGGTGCAATGCGAGGCAGTCTGACGGAACCACGTCGAATCCGACGCCCGGCAAGATCATCACGCCTCTGGACCGGGCTTCCTGGTCTAGGCTTGCGGCGTGCTCGAGCGGGCCCACCTCTCCGCTCACGTCGAGGTAGTGAACCCCGTGTCTTAGGCACGAACGCAAGAACGGCGCGGTCGTCAGCACGAACGGCCCGGCCGCGTTGAGCGCAACATCCACGCCGGACAAGGCGCGATGGCTCTCCTCTTCGTCGTCGAGCGCGAAGACTCGAGACGGTGCGTCGAACTGAGCCGCCACCTCCGCGACGCGCCGCGCGTCTCGACCCGCGGCGATGAAGGCAATCCCACGTCCCTTGAGGTTCTCGAGCAGTAGGCGCCCGGTGAAACCGTACGCTCCGTAGACCAGAAGCGTGCGCGGGCTCATCTTCGTAGTCCCGTCACTTCCGCTCGAGAACCCAGCACGGGAGGGCCTCGATGAAGCGCTTGTCCCGAGACTCCGGCGCGTCGCCGAAGGCAACTCTGAACTCGTGAAGCGCGGCACCGGAGAGGGCGTGAGCTACCTTGCGCGCGTGATCGATCGCCGCGTGGCAGTCCATCCGCTCGCGGATCCACTCGACGTCCCTCCGCGCCTTCTCGCGCCGGGGCTGCGCGAGGATCCGGCCTACTCTTTCCCGGTCCTCGGCCGACGACCGCCGCAAGAGACGAATCAGCATGAGCGTCCGCTTGCCTTCGAGCAGGTCGCCGGCGATCTCCTTGCCGTATCGAGCGGGATCGCCGGTCAGGTTGAGTAGATCGTCCTGGATCTGAAAAGCGGCGCCTAGGAAGAACCCGAAACGAACGAAGCGATCCAAGTCCGCCGCGCCGCGCGTCCCTATGAGCGCGCCGACCCGGATTGGATAAATCGTCGTGTACCAGCAGGTCTTCTTCAACGTCATCCGAAGGTAATCGTCGTCGTCAAGATCGAGCGCATTTTCCGCGCGCCAGCGAAGCTCCATCGCTTGCCCCTCCACCGACTCGCGAACCATTCGCTCTGCCTCTTGAAGGACGCGCCACGCGAGGACCGGTCCGAGGACGTCCCGGTTCCGGAGGAGCGGGCGAAGGCCCAGCACCGTCAGCGCGTCGCCGACGTTGATGGCGGTCGGCACGCCGTGCAGGACGTGAAAGGCCGGGCGGCCGCGCCGCTCTTCGCTCTCGTCCTCCACGTCGTCGCGGACGAGGAACGCGTTGTGGAGCAGCTCGAGTGAGACGGCCGACTCTACCGCATGAGCGGTAGGGGCGCCGAACGCCCGCGCGGCTGCGATGCACAGGCTGGCCCGCAGCGCCCGTCCGCCGCGCAGTGGATAGTCCGCCGCGAGACGGTAGACGCCGTCGTCGCGGGTCGCGAGGTCGAGATAGCCTTTGAGCGTTTGCAGCGCGATCGCACCGTACTCCGCGAGAATATCCCTCACCAGAGACGACGAGGAGGCCGCGTCTGGAGACGCCGAATCGGTCGATAGGGGAGCGGCCATGGGTCACGCGAGCGATAGGCTGACGGTTCCACGCGGACGATGCGTTTCGCGCTCGAGGAGCATCCCGTTGTACACCCCGGGTGGCTGGCCCTCTGGGACGTGAATCCGTACGGTGATCCTCCGGCTGGACGGGTCTCTTTCGAGCAGGACATTGGTGATGGGTGACAGCCCCAGCTCGGCCGCGCCCAGCCCGTGAAGCTCGAGGTCCCCCCGCTCGCTCGCGTCGAACAGATCAACCGAAATCTGGAATTTCCGCGTCGACTCGACCTGGACGGAAACCCCGCCACCCGTCGCGGGCACGTCCCTCGCCCCTTCCCCCTCGAAGCCCGGCTGGGAATGCCGTGTGGTCTTGCCCGCCCCAAACGGTCCCGCGGTCCCCTGGGCGACCTCGATGCCACGGGGGGGTGTGCTCCACTGGGTCATCATCTCGAACCAAGCCGTGCCCATGTCCCCCGCCGAGCGCATGAATCGCTCGACGATTGGTCCGAATGAGTTCATGGGGCTGTTCGAGCCCGTGGCCGGCAGCCAGAATTGCTCCGCCATCCGCTGGCCTTGCCTCAAGTAGTCGTCGATGACGCGGTAGGCGTCGTTGATGGCGTCGTACGACGCCCCCTTACGGTCAGGCGATTGCGCTTCTTCGACTGCTGACGCTACCTCGCTCGGGGACCGGCTCGCGTCGGTCGCAGCGCCAAATGCTCCTCTCCAGGATCGGTCCGGTTCGGTGCGCTCCGGCATCGGTCTCTTCATCCGTTCGCTCTGCGCCATGTCGCACCTGCTTCTTGGTTAGGGATGGTCATATCCAATGATGTCCGCGAGAAGCGGCGACCCCGCGATCGCGTGCGCGGCAAGTAGGCCGGACATCACGGCGGCCTCGACGCAACCCATGTTCAGACCGCACCGGGTCCAGTCGCCCGCGACGGTGAGATTGTCGTAAGTGCGGTCCAACGGCGAGATCCTGTAGCGGGCGCTGCCCGGCAAGGCCTGACTGTAGCGATCGCTCGGCCTCACGTTCGCCGTCCAGAACTGCGAATCGAACGAAGACTGGTGGCATCGGGCCGGCCGACCCTCGCCGTCGAGCAGCGCGTCCCAGCAGAATCCGCCGCCAGGTGCCCTCGCGGCGGGCCACAGACGAGTGACGTCCCGATTCAGGAAGCGAAGGGCGTTGTCCCGCACCTTGTCGCGCTGCTGCTCGACGAACTCCGAGCCTTCCACGCCTACCCCCAGGTCCTCGAGCACGTTGCAGAAGTAGGCTATCGACGCAGGCTGTTCTGGCCAAGCCTCCTCGCGCGCGAGATGGCTCATGTCGGCCCACGTGTCGAACGGCTCGACGAACCCGGAAACGTTCATCGCCCCGTGTGGCCAGCCGAGGCTGCGCGTGTCCCGGTCAAGCCAGATCTGGAAAGCCTGTGTCGGGACGGACTTCACGTGCGCCACCATGTCCTGCCAGCGGGGGTCCCGCTCGAGGATCTCCCGGCAAACGTAGGGAATCACGCCGAGGCCCACGCTCATGACTGCCATGTCGAAGTCGTCGCCGACGCGCAGCGTCTCCGTTCCCACGCGTCGCGTCTCCCACTGTGATTCGAGGTCCCACGCCTCGTCGCGGAGCCGGTCTCCGCCTGAAAGCTGGGCGAAATCGGGCTCCGAGGGCCAGCATGGCAGTCCAGCGACGTTCACGAGGGGGCGGTATTCCCCACCATCCACCGTGCGCGCCTGGAGGTCGAATTCGAGCGTAGCGACGTGCGCGCTGCCGCCGCTCCAGGAAACGCCGAGGTTGGTCAGCTTGTGAAAGAATTGGAAGCGCGCACCGCGTCGTTTCAGCACCTCGTAGAGGGGGGCAAAGACGATATCGCCCATCCCGGCGCTCATCTTCCAAAAGAACGCTCCGCGGTACGTGAAGAAGGCGCGCAGCGCACCCCGGAGAGCGCTGCCCGCGGCGATACGTGGCCGGTCGGGGTCACCTTCCTCGTACGCAAACGCCAGATCGTAGAGCGCGCGAATGAACGCGCTGTCGATGGAACCCTGCGTCGCACCGTTCAGCCGTAGCCACTCGCGCGAGTCGTAGTCGTCGATCGCGTCGAACCCCCGCGGATCGAAGAGCAGGCGAAAGCGGATACCTCCTCGAATAAGGGCAAGGAGTAGGTCGACGACCTCCCAGAGGCGACGCACGCTGTCGTCGCGGCTGGTGAGGGCCGAGAGCCGTCTTCGCAGCAGGCCGTCGATCGCGTCGAAGAACTGCGCGAGGAGACTCTGAGGGACGACCGACGCCGTCCGAAAGACGGTCTCCAAGGTCCTCACCGCCTCGACCGCCACGCCGAGGCCGGCGAGCGCGCCGTATTTGAGGAGCCGGACGAGCGCGTCGGAGAGCACGTCGGCCGTGATGGGGCCGGCTCCCAGGTCGGGAGACACCTCCGACCGCCTCGGATCGCGACCGCCCTGCGCACCTATCGTCTGGAGCAACGTGCGTAACAAGGCCGTCGCGCGTGCCAGGTAGTCCGCGACGCTCCACCGCGGTGCGCCGGGATCCCCAGGCAGCCCGGGGGTCGGCGGAAAGTCGACGAGCCACTCGAGCCATCGCTCCGACGGTGACCAGTTCATCACGGCGTTGAAGTTCGCCGGAAGGAACGCGTCGGACCAGCGCGCGATGCGTACGTTGCGAGGATCACGATTCGAGCTCCGAATAGCACTCGCGCATCAGACGGAAGGCATTCTCGTAGTAGCCCATCCAGAGGTGCAGCCCGTGTTCCTCGATTCGTCGGTGCGGGCCCCGTCCGGAAGCGCCCTTGCCCCCGAGCCGCCAACCCATCTGATAAACCGTGACCTCGTAGCGCGAGGCCAGCTCGGGACGGGTGAGCTCAAACGCAGCGGTCATCGCGGCGCAGCCCCCACCGACGATCGCGACTCGGATCGGTCTGGCCATCGCGATGCGAATCCTAGGGCGCGGCAGCGTCCGTTGCCTAGGTGCGTGGGAGGCGGAAACCTCCAGTTCATTTCGAAGAATTGACTATGGACCCCTAGCACCACTTCGGCTAACGCTCGGCCGCAGCCCTCGCGCGTAAGGCGTCGTGGGCGCACGCTTCGCAACGCATTGGTCATCCGAGGTTCACGTGGGGTACGGAACGAAGAAGGCGACAGGTCCGGCCCTTTTCGGCCTGCACTATCACCTCGCGAAGCTGCGCGGTCAGCGAAAGGATGCACCCGCCTACGAAGGCGTTGCTGATTGGGCCAGGAGATTGCGCACGTTCGAGAGGGCGAGGCCCTACAGCCCTCTCAGGAAAATCCTGTCGCCAGAAAATGCAGTCTCGGCGCTCCAACAGGAGGGGTCACTGCAGCCCAGAAGTCACGCACTGGCAGCGCTTGGAGAGGCCTACTGGCTCAGCGAAGCGGCGGGGGACCGTCGGGGCATGGACGAAAACGAACGACACGTGCGCAGGCTGGCGCCGGGCGTCAATCTCGAGGCGCTTCGGGCCGATGGGGCTGAGGAGGCAAAGCACCCTCTAAGCCTCGTAGGCGACGAGAGCGTGCCAGAGGGCAACCACAGTTTCAACTGGGAGAGCTCCAGCATCGTGAACGGTGTCACGCAGGTTTCCGCGAAGGGGGAGGGCCCGCGAAAAGAGAAATTTGATTACTTCGCAAACCTCTCTGATCCCCGCAACTGGTCCAAGAACTTCAACCCCACGTTTGCGGAGACCCGTCCGATTGAACCTCCAGGAACACCGGGGGAAACGTGGAAGGACGGAAGGCTCTACGAAGAAGCGCGATTGCAGCTCGTTGCCGGCGATGACCTGACTATGTTCCGCGACATCCTATCCATCGACTACATCGTCAATAACGAGGCTGACAACCCCACCTTAGGAAAGTTGAGCCTTACGTATTCGCTGAGCGAATGCCTTTCTAGCACAATCCTAGGTGCCAAAAATCAGGGTGGTCTTGACGTCGATTCAGGCACGGGCGGGGTCAAGTGCGACGCCAGCCGCATCACTGTCAAGGCCGACAAGGGCATTCGCTTCTCGCCCGCCGCGGCGTTCAGCGAGGTGCTCAACCTGGTGGCGCTCCCCTTCTTGACCTTGTGGATTCGCGAGCTGATACTCGGGGCCCTTGCGCAGAAACCAGCACCATAGAAACCCTAGGGAGGGTCTCATGAAGGACGAAACCCACGCTCACCGCGCCATTGCACGCCTCAATCGCCTGCAGCCACGGGGCGACCGCTTCGTAAAGAGCTGGCTCGATGCCTGGAAGGACAATTACGAGCATCTGATGTCCACGTCCAAGGATATGCTTCTTCCAGGGCACGCCTCGCTCTCGAGCGTGTGGGACGTTTCGACCTCGATGGCGGTGAACATCTACGCCACGATGCTAGGGAACGTTACTGATCTCTGCGGGAGCGATCCGAACGATACGCCGACCGTTCATCTATGGCTCGACGTAGACGGAACCACGTCGGATCCGGGGTACATCGAGGTGCCCAGGAAGGTGGCGGCAGCGGCGAAGACACTAGTCGCGTCGACTATTACATATGACGCCGGCGGCGGCGTATCGATTCCAGAGGGAAACGTCGAGCGTGAATGGGACGACAAGGACGCCGGAATTGTCAGCGTCAAGCTTAAGAATATTGCCAAAGGCACGTATCCGAAGGGTAAATATTCGGGCACGATCGAGATTAAAGATGGTCGTGTTGCCGCGATCGCCACGATCGACGTCAAAGTGACCGTCCAGTAGGCGGCCCGGAACGAGGCGAACTGCGCGGCTGAGCGGCACCCCCTTTTGACTGCCGTGCTTCGCGTGCGGTATAGCGCGACGGTTTGCGGTCGAGTGGGCGTCATTCGCCTTCGCCGACTGCACCGTGTGCGTGTGTGTCCAGCCGAGTTGTCGACCATCCAACTCCTTGGACACCCCATTTGATCGACAGCGCACGCCTTCCGAGCACTTGGACCCACCATTGATGATGGACCGGCCCCTGCATTTGCGCCTTGAACGTGTTGCGCCCAGCGCCCTCGATGGGCTCTTGCGTACCTCGCAGGCCTCCCGTGTCCCAAATGCTGTCCCTCGCGCTCCCTGCAGATTCGCCATCACCCCCCGTCGCCGGCCGCTACGACGTCATCGCCCGGATCGGCGTCGGCGGCATGGGCGTCGTCCACCGCGTCCGCGACCGGCAGACGGACCGCCTCTTCGCCATCAAGCGGCCGCGACTGGGAGGCCTCTCCGGCTCCGCTCCGTGGCCCGACCCGCGCGCCAGCCTAGCGCGGGAGTCCCTGACCCTCGCGCGCCTCGCCCACCCCCATATCGTCCGCTTCTCCGACGCCGGCACCGACGAACTGGGCGACCCCTTTCTTGTCCTCGAGCTGCTCGAGCAAACGCGCATGATCGTGGACTGGCGGCCTGCTTCCACGCACGCGCAGCGCCTCAGCGCCCTTGTCCAACTGTTCGCTGCCCTCGCCCACGTCCACGCCGCCAAGCTCGTTCACGGCGACGTCACGCCTTCGAACGTCCTTCTCTGCGCGCGTCCCACGTGGCCGGACTCACCCCGCTCTGGCGAGCCGCGCGTCTGCCTCATCGACTTCGGACTCGCTACGGACGCCGAGGCGCACACCACTCCCTCCGATCGGGAGACCAGCCCGCCGTCCCTGGTCGGCTCCGCGCTCTACCTGGCCCCCGAGCTGATCGAAGGAGCCCCCCTGTCGACCGCGTCCGACCTCTACGCGGCGGGAATGATCGCCGCAGAAGTGTTGACGGGTACGGACCCTCGCCGACGGGCAAGTCCCAGGACGACGCTCACGGCCCTGCGCGATTTCCCCCGGACCTGGCTCGACGACACCTTGGGTGCCCTCGGCCGTGACTCCCGGGCCGCTGCGCTCCTGCGCTGCCTGTTGGCGATCGATCCGGTCCGGCGGTGCTCGTGCGCCGACGAGGTGGTCGCCGAGCTGCAGGCCATCGGCAGGGCCACATGACGGAAACGCACCTGGCACTTGCGGCGCCGCAATCCAAAGAAGCGCAAGGGCCGACACGTAGGTTGCGCGATGCCAGGCGGTCCATGATCAATCTGCTGGGCACCCGCGACACTCCGTCGCTCGAGGACCTGCTCTCGACGCCGAGCATGCAGGCCATCCGGCAAGAGATAGAGTCCGCCGTCCCCGGCGACGCCCCCATCCTCATCCTGGGCGAGTCGGGCACCGGCAAGACCGTCATGGCCCTTGCGATCGCGGAGGCCAGCCGTCGCCTCCCCATCGTCCGCGCCGTCCTCGGCGCCAGCGACGACCTCAACACGATCACCTCGGAGCTCTTCGGTCACGAGCGTGGGGCCTTCTCGGGTGCGACCGGCAAGCGCATGGGCCTAGCGGAGTTTGCCGACGGCGGCACGCTCATCCTCGACGAAATCCTCAACCTGCCTCCGCACGCGCAACAGCTCTTGCTCGACTTCACCCAGTTCGGCACCTACCGTCCGCTGGGCTACGACCGGGCAGAGCCCAGGCGGGCCAAGGTGCGCCTCATCGCGGCCACCAACGGCGACCTGGAAGTGGCGATCCGCGAAAAGCGCATGCGGCAGGACCTCTACTATCGCCTCGCCGCGCTGACGATCGAGCTTCCTCCGCTGCGCGAGCGCCGCGACGACATCCCCTCGCTGGCGGAGAAGACCCTCGAGCGCGTGGATCCGTCCCGCGCCTGGACACTCTCGGTTCCCCTGAGACGCTTGCTCGTCTCCCCCTCTCTCGACTGGTCGGGCAACGTGCGTCAGCTCGAACGCGCCATCGAGCGGGCGCGCGAGAGGGCCGTGGCGCGCGACCCAGAGGCAGCCGTGCTCACCCCCGAGCACCTAGAGGCACGCGACGTCGGTCGCGCGTTGCTCGAAGCGCCGGCGGCTCTCCGACTCACCTCCACCGAGTCTCTCGCCGTCTCATGGCAGAAGCTTCAGGCGGAGCGCGCCAGCCTGGACGAGCGGGAGCAGAGCCTCCTCCGCCGTGCGCTCACGCAGTCGCGAGGCGTCGTTGCCCACGCGGCACGCGGTCTCGGGATCGCGCGCACCACACTGTCCAGCCGGATCGAAGTACTAGGGATCCGGCCGCCGCGACGCGAATCCCCCTGATCCGCTACTTCAGCTGCTCCTTGCTATACCCGAGGATCCGGCGCGCGATGATCAGCATGTTGATCTGCTGCGTGCCCTCGAAGATGTCGTTGATCTTCGCGTCGCGCATCCACTTCTCCAGCAAGAGCTTCCGCGAATAGCCCTCGGGCCCCATCATCTCGACGGCCTTCTGCGTCACCTGCGTAACGGCGAGCCCCGCCTTGGCCTTGCACATGCTGGCCTCGAGGTTGTTCGGCAGCTTCTGGTCGCCCATCCAGCATGCACGCAGCGTGAGCAACCACGACGCCCTGAGGTTGGCCTCCATCATCATCAGATCTCGCTCGCGCGCGGCGAGCTTCTGCGGGCTGATGCCGTAGCGGGGCGAAAGGCCCTCCTTCTCGAAGCGCTCCTGGACGTACTCGAGCGCCGCGCGCCCGATGCCGATGGCGCTTGCGGCGACGGCGGGACGGGTCGCGTCGAACGTGGCCATGGCCCCCTTGAAGCCTTCCCCTCGCTCGGCCACCTCGGCGCTTCCGAGAATGTTGTCCTTCGGAATGCGGCAATTCTCGAAGACGATGGCGGCCGTGTCCGAGCATCGTATCCCGTGTTTCTTCTCCACCTTGAGCACCGTCATCCCCGGGGTGTGGTGCTCGACCACGAACGACTTGATGCCCGCGCGCCCGGCCGTTCGAATCGACCGTGGCCCAGACGACGACGAACCCGTCCGAGTCCGCCACGGCGCGCTTGCCGCCAGTGACGAAGATCTTGCTTCCGTTGATGACCCAGCTGTCGCCGTCGAGGACGGCGGTCGTCGAGATGGCCGCGGAGTCCGATCCGCACCCCGGCTCGGTGATGGCCATCGCGGCCCACTTGGGTTTGCCCTCGCCGAAGCGCTTGAGGAACCGCTCTTTCTGCTCGGGCGTGGCCACGGCCGACACCGCCGCGCCTCCGAGGCCAGGGTTCGGCGTGGCGAGGTAGATCCCGGCATCCCCCCATGACATTTGCTCGATGATGACGCACTGACGGGCCTGGCCGGTGGCGGGTGCAGAGCTGCTCTTCGCCTGCGAACCATCGGTCGACGCCGCCGCCTTGCCCGACGGACGCGCGTTCTCCTTGAAGTACCCCTTCGTCGACTCCCAGATGAACTCGAAATACTGCGTGGGGTCCGCGTGCTCGTTCTCGTCCATCTCCCGCGCGATGGGCCGCATCTGGTGAGTCGCCATGGCCCGCATCATGGCGGCCATCTGCGCGATCGCCGGAGTCTGCTCGAAGTCGATCATGGTGAGTGCTCCGTCGTGCAGAGGCGACTAGACCGTCGCCATCCCGTCGAACGTCGACAATCCGCGGGCGTGGCGAAGCCACCCTTCGACCGGGTTGTCCCGGATGTATCCGTGCCCGCCGAGAACCTGAACGGCGTTGTCGGCGACCTTCAGCGCCATGCCGTCCGCGTACATCCGGGCGAGGTAGGTCTCCCGGGTGGCGGTGTTCCCCTTGTCGAGCTGCCACGCGGCCTCCCACACGAGCAGGCGCGCGGCGTCAATCTCGAGCGCCATCTCCGCGAGGATGAACGCGATCGCCTGCCGGCTCGCGATGGGCTCGCCGAAGGCCTTCCGCTCCTTTGCGTAGTCGCGCGCGTAGTCGAACGCGCCACGCGCAAGGCCCACGCCCATCGCGGCAATGGCAACGCGCGAGTAGCTCATGATCCGGGCGAAATCGATTCCCTTGCCCTCACCCAGCCGCGCGTGAACCGGTACGCGCACGTCCTCCAGGACAAGCTCCACGGTGTCGACCGCTCGCAGTCCCATGTTCTTCTCTTTGGCGCTCACGGTCAGCGCCGGAGCGCCGCGGGGCACGAGAAAGGCCTGCACCCTCTCGAGCCCCGGCCCCCCCTCGGCCGCGTAGACGAGGAACGTCTCCGCGTCGGTGCCGAGGGGAACGAAGCACTTGCGCCCGCTGAGCACGTACGCCCCGTCGACCGGGGTGGCGCGCGTGGCGAGGTCCGCAGGGTCATAGCTCATCGACGGCTCGACCAGCGCGGCCGTCACGCGCGGGAAGGTCGCCGCGGTGAGGGCGGGCAGGATCTGTGTCTTCTGTCGATCGCTGCCGTAGTCGACGACAGGATACGCCATGAGCGCGGGTACGAGCATCGCCATGGCCAGCGGAAGATCGCCGCACGCGAGCTCCTCGAGCAGGAGCGCACCCGTGACCGCGGAGCGTGGCATCCCCGCCCCTCCGAAGGACTCGGGGATCGCTCCCGTGGCGAGGCCGAGCTCCCACGAGGCGGCGAGAAACCCGCCGGGCAGGCCGCTCCGCTCGTCGCTCTCGTGGGCGAGCGGTCGGAGGTGCTTCGTGGCGAAATCTCGCGCGGTCTGGATGATGAGCTTCTGCTCTTCAGTGGGGTCGAACGAGTACATGGTCGGGCGAGATCCGCGGGAGCGCGCGGAAGGGAAACATACCGTATAGTCCGCGTCTCGCACATGAAAGGGGCGAACTCGCGTGATCCGGTGACCGAACAAGCCGGAGAAATGACTATTGTGAGTCGTCGTCGGCGCGGAGTAATTCTTCGGATCGAGAGGGGCGAAGCTCGACGATGGGGGCATTGGGCACGACGAGTCGCAGACACCCATCCTTCGAAGAGGAGGAGCGGCTCGACGGGTACCGTCACGCCGTGGAGCGCCTCCTCGGAACGCATCTTCTGCCCCTCGAGGACGTGGAGCTCGACCGATTCTTCGACCACATCGTCGACAGCTTCGAGAGAGGCGTGCAGGAAGGCGACTGCGCGCGTGGCTGGCTAGCGGCCAGAAGGCGTCTCACGGCGTCGGATACCTCGACACCTCGGTGACGCGCTCCCCGACGATCCCGGGGAGGCTTTGGGGCGACGAGGGGAGGGGCGTCGAAAGCTGGTAGGATTCCGAGGATGATATTCGGGGTGCGATCGGGGGCGGCAAGAAACGCTTGCCTGATGGTCGGCTTCGTCCTGTGGGGATGCGGAAAGAGCGGGGCTAGCGGTGCGGGCGATTCGGAAGCGGGAGGCATTGGCAGCACCCACGGCGCCTCCAGCAGCGGCGGCTCGGGCGGAACGTCGTCTGAGGACGCGGCCGGCGCGGGCAGCTCCGGAGGGCCGATGCCCGACGATGGATCGGCGGGGGGTGACAGCTCCATGGTGACGCCTGCCGACGCGATTGCAGAAGCGGATGTCCACGCATCCGACGGCGCGGACGTCGCGTTGAGGGCGAGCGATTGCTTCCCTGCGCCCGGGGCGTGCGGCTACCCCGATCCCAACTACGGCACGGTCGGGGTGCCTGCGACGGCGACGTTGACCGCTTCCGGGTCGATCACCGTCAGCACCGCCGGAACGCTCGTACAGAACCTGGACGTGACGGGCTCCATCACGATCAGCGCCAGCAACACGACGATCCAGAACGTGCGGTTGAACGTCACCGCCAACGGAAGCGGCGTCGCGGGCATATCGATCGAGAACGGCGCGACCGGCACCTCGATCCAGGACTCGACCATCGTCGGCGGCGGCACGACCGATTCGCCCGAGTCGGCCATCTTCAACCACTACGCCGAGCCCCTGACGCTGACGCGCGTCTACCTCTACAACTTCGCCGACCCACTGGAGGGGCCCGCGACCATCACCGACAGCTACATCAACGCCAACGGCACCTACGGGAGCGGATCGAACGTGGCGCACATCGAGGACATCTACGTCTCCGATGGAACGGTCAGCGTCAACCACAGCGTCCTTTTGAACCCCTCGGGACAGACGGCGACCGTATTCATGGACACGAGCGGCACCTCATCGCAGATTGCGGGCGACGATCACATCGTCGTCACCAACAGCCTGCTCGCCGGGGGCGGGTGGACACTCTACCCGTCGGCCAAGAGCACCACGGTCGGGACGGGGACGATGAACGTCTCCAACAACCGCTTCGCGCGTTGCCTGACAACCCCCATGTTCGACGGCAGCGGAACGACGTGCGCGAGCGGGGCGGACACCCACGGCTATTTCCCCAATTGTGGCTACTACGGCGTCGCGGCGAACCCCTACTGCCCGCCCACGAGCGGCCAGATGTGGTCGGGCAACGTCTGGGACGACGACGGCAGTGAGCTCGATTGCCCCTAGAATTGCGCGGGCGGGCGCGTCAGAAAATACACCACGGCGACGAAGAGCGTCGCGCCGGCAATCGACCAGACGATGGGGAAGCGATCGTTTCCGACCGAGAGGGTGACCACTTCGGGCAGGTGGAGGGCGTACGAAAGCCACCTGCCGAGCCACGCGCCGATGAAGCCGAGTGCTATCGACCCGAGGCAACCGACGTGTCTGTGGCCGGCGAGCCCGGAGCCTATCGAGCCGCAGAGGCCGGCGACGGCCAGGAGCACGAGCAAACGGGTGAGTGTCATCGCGGTGGCCTGGGGCGATCATAGCGGAGAGAGCCCGAGCCGGAGAGAGATCGTTGACGACCCGTGGGCGGGTCTGCGAGTCTCGGCGGGCAGTGTTGGCTCATCGCACCACCGGACGCTGGGCGCTTGCGGTCGCCCTTGCCATGACCGCGGTGCCCTCGACCGCTTGGGCGGAACCGACCGATCAGGACAATGCGCTCGCGCTGAAGCTCTTCGACGAGGGCCGCACTCTCCTCACCGCGGGCAAGGTCGCCGAAGCCTGCCGCAAGCTCGAGGAGAGCTGGCACCTCAATCCCCTGCCCGGAACTCTTCTCAACCTCGCGGTGTGTCACGAACAAGAGGGACGTACAGCCAGCGCAGTCGCCGAGTTTCGGCAGGCGCGCGCGCTGGCCGAGCGAGACCATCGCGACGACCGTAGCTCACTGGCCAATCAGCACCTGCGCGCCATCGAGGGCAAGGTCTCGAGCCTCGTCATCGTCGTCGGGCCGGATGCCGATCGGCCCGATCTCAGCATCTCTCGCGACGGCACCGCCGTGGGGCGTACGGTGTGGGGCTCGCGCATCCCGATCGATCCGGGAGAGCACGTGGTCGAGGCGTCGGCACCGAACAAGAAGCCTTGGAAGGCCGTCGTGAAAGTGGCTCCCGACGGCGACGTGCAGACAGTGACCCTGAAGAGCCTGGAGGACGCGACGCCCGCGCCCGAGTCGGCGGCGCCGCCACCCCCCGTCGTAGAACCCGTCGTTCAGGCTCCTCCCCCACCGCCCCCCGTGGTCATCCCCCCCGAGCATCACGGCATGTCGACGCGAAAGACCATCGGGCTGGTAACAGCGGCGGCCGGCCTCGTCGGAGTAGGCCTGGGGACCTATTTCGGTGTCGTCGCGATACAGAAGCACGGGGACCCCGACGCGACGTGCACGACGACGCCGTGCGGAGCGCAGAGCAACTCGCTGACCAGCCAGGCTGGAACGAACGCCGACAAATCGACGGTGGCCTTTGCCGCTGGCCTCGTCGCTCTGGGCGTCGGTGCCTTCCTATGGCTCGGCGACTCGAGTGGGCGAAGCGACAAGCCGTCGGTGAGCCTCGTGCCGTCCGTCGGGCCCGGGCGCGGCGGCTTCGATCTGACGGGCCGGTTCTGAGGAAGCACCGTCACCTGTTCGGGTGCGGCTGGCTTGCCTCGTAGGCACGCAGGAGATGAGCCACGGAAGCGAACCCGAGCCGTGACCGTACCCCGCGCAGGATCTCCGAGACGGTCGTCGCCGCCACCCCGAGCTCGGCTGCGATGAGCTTCTGCGACGTGCCCCGCGTGGCGAGCGCCAGCACTTGCCGCTCGCGATAGCGCAAGACCTCCCAGCGAATCGGAGGCTTGGTCAACGGCGCGATCGCTACGTGCCTCGTTCCTTCGGTGTCCGTCGCATCTAGGACTTGCCATTGCCCCAGAGCGAGTTCTCGCCAGATGCGCGTGGCCTCCTCCGGCGGAACGGGGGCGCCGTCGGCGCGGAACACGGAGTGCCTCAGAGGTGAGGCCGTGGTCGGGGTCCACACGGGGTTCTTGGCGTCCATGTCCGGCGGTAACGCAACCTCCGGGCCACGCAAAAACAACACGTTTCTGGCAGTGGCGGGGTCGCGATGACGATCCTTCGTCGTCACTGACGATGGGTCGTCAGCCCGGTGGGTCGCGTCGTGGCGTCCGGATCCCGAGGACGTCGATCCGACTGGAGAGCGTCGTGCGAGCGATTCCAAGCTCGCGCGCCGCCTGGGCGACGACGCCCCCGGACTGCGCCAGGGCATGGCGGAGAACACTCTGCTCGCGCTCGTCGAGTTTGGAGCGTTCCGCCTGGAGCTTCTGCCAGATCGTACCGAGAGGCTCGGCGACGACCGGCCCCGGACCTGCGGGCGCTTCGAGCGACGCGTGATCGACGTCGCGGGCCTCGAGGTGCTCCGGGGTAAGGACGGTCGCCTCCGGATCGCGCGCCACGGCCCGCTCCCGCGCGCGCTCGATGGCGCGCTCGAGCTGCCGAACGTTGCCCGACCAGTCGAGCGCGGGGGAGACCAGCAATCTTCGCAGCGGAACCGACAGGCTCCACCGACGCGAGGGGTCGACCTGCCTTAGGGTGCTCTCGGCCATGGCAGGGATGTCCTCGCGCCGCTCGCGCAAAGGGGGCAGCTCGATCGTGAGCGCGGCGAGACGAAAGTAGAGATCTTGCCGCATGCGGCGCTCGCGGATCGCTGCCTGAAGGTCCCCGTTGGTGGCTGCGATGAGGCGCACCTTCGCCCGCTTCGGCTCTGCGCGTTCGTAGCCGAGCGGCCGGTAGGTACCGAACTGCGTGAAGTCGAGGAGCAACTGCTGCGCGTGCGATGGCAGGTTGAGGATCTCGTCGAGGATGAGTGTGCCTCCGTTGGCGAACTCCGCGAGCCCCATGCGCTTGCCGGTGGCCCCCGAGAACGACCCGCGCTCGTGGCCGAAGAGCTCCGAGGTGATGGTGTTGAGGTCGTCGCTCGCGCCGAGCACCGCGCGCACGATGGGCCGCCGGCCGCTGGCCTCGGCGATCGCCTGAGCCATCAGCGTCTTGCCCGTCCCCGATTCGCCAAGGATGAGGATGGGCGCGTCGCCCGAGATCGCGGACTCGACCTCGCGCCGGATGGCCTGCATGCTCGGCGGCGAGAGCAAGTCCTCGAGCGGCGGTGTACGGCGGGCCTCCATGCAGTGCGCCTGCGCTACACGCAGCTGATCGCGCGTCGACTGCGAGCGGCGGTTGCCTTCGAGCACCGAGCCGAGGAGCACCGCAGCCGACATGAAGAACTCCACGTGGCGATCGCTCACGAACTTCCGGGTGTCGCGGAAGTCGACGTAGAGCGCGCCGCGCGGCTGTTCGCGGTTGGCGCCATAGAGGGGCACGGCGATCGCGGCCAGGATGCCCAGCGCGACGACGCTCGACGACGGGCCCTTCGAGGAGAGCGGGTCGAAGGTGACGCAACGTGCGGAGTCGATGGCCTCGCGGATGAGCGTCTTGCTCATCTCTTCGCGCTCGGCGACGGCGAGCGACTTGCCCTGCCCACGCGCATTGACGACCGCCGCGCCGCCGTCGGCGTGGAGGACCAGGATGAGGCCTCGGTCGGCGCCAAGAACGTCGACCAGTGCGTCCAGACAGTCGTCAATCACGGAGTCGCTCTCGAGAACGCCGAAGAGGCGGTCCAAGAGGTGGCGCATGGTGCGCCACATCGTCTGGTGATCGAGCTCGCGACGGGAGCTGAGTGGGCTCGTTTCGGAGAGCACGCTCATGGCAAGCCATTGTATACGCGAAGCGGGCTCAGTAGGGCCCCTCGAGCGGGTCTCTCGCCCTCGGGCCGGCCGCGGGCCCTTGCTTCTTCTGGGCGGGTGAAACCGGCACCGCCGCCCTGGCGCTCGATGGTGGGAACGCCGTCGACGACGGAGCTGCCGCGTCGGGCCTTGCCGGATCGATCGCGACGGCAGCCGCGACGGCGCTCGGGGGCACGCTCGGGGACGCCATCGTCGGCGGAGGCGGCGTATTCACGGGGGGCCCCCTCACGAGGGATTGGGCGCTGGCCGGGGCCGCTCCTTCGTTCACGCCGGTTCGCATCGAGACGCCCACGATGGCGAACGCTGCCACAGTCGCGCCGGTGCCTACGACGAGCCAGCGTCGCCGGGCGAGCCGCTTCCGGGCCGTCGTCAGGTCCGTGGCCGACGCGTTCAGCGAAGGGACCGAGCTACCGAGGCTCGCTCGCGTGGGCGTCTTGGACGAGGGAGCCGACGCGCGCGCTTGGTCCGGCAGGCCTAGGACGACCGCCAGCGCCTCCACCTGCTCGACGGCAGAGGTGAATCGCTTCTGCGGATCTCAATCGCACGCGCGCCGGAACCACTCGTCGAACGGCGCCCCGAGGGTCGAACCACGCTCGGACGCCGCGGGCATCGGCTCGGCGAGGATCTGGGCGAGAAGCTGGGCCAGGCTGCCCGTGCGCCAGTACATTCGCCCGGTCAGGAGCTTGAAGGCGATGAGGCCGATGGCATAGAGATCGGCCCGCTGGGTGACGGCCGGCCCATGGCTGTCGGTCTGCTCCGGCGCCATGTAGGCGGGCGTCCCGAGGATGCCGCCCGACTGCGTGAGGGTCGAGCCTTCCGCGACGAACTTGGCGATCCCGAAATCGAGGATCTTCACGAGGGGCGAACCGTCCTCGCGCGTCGTCAGAAAGAGATTCTCGGGCTTGAGGTCCCGGTGGACAATCCCGGCGTCGTGCGCCTTCGCGAGGGCCCGGGCGACCTGCCTGAGCCAGTCCATCACGTCCTCCGGCGCCGCGGGATTCTTTCCGGTGACGCCTTCGAGGTCGGACCCTTCGAGCAACTCCATGACGAGGAAGGGGGCACCCCCGAGCTCCGGTGCGACGTCGGCGTCGGTGACCTGGACGATGTGGTCGCTCCTGATGCGCGACGCGGCGCGCGCCTCGCGCTTGAAGCGCTCGACGGACGCCCCCGGTTGCGGAGTTATCACCTTCAGCGCGAACCTTTGCCCCGTGTGCAGGTGTTCGACCTCGTAGACCGCGCCCATGCCGCCCTTGCCGAGCAGGCGTACGGGGCGATATCGGCCGCCGATCAGCGGCGGGAGGTCAAGCTCGGCCATGCTTCGCGATCCTCGCTCAGTAGGGCACACTAGCGGGAGGGGTCGACGGGGGTCAACGAGACGAGCGTCGGCCGGGCGGGGGCGCCAGGGCCATAGTCATTTGTTCGGATCTCGGGGCTTCGGGCAACCGTCTCAGGCCACCTTGGGCTGCGGGGTCCCGCTGTACACCCAATACGAGAGCGGGACCGCGGCCGGACGGGGGTGCGCGGCGAACTCCCGAACCGACGGCCTGTCCCACTGGGTGCGAGCATACGCCGCCACCCGCTCAGGCACGGAGTCGCCATTCAGGATCAGGCGGTGCAGCATGAACGCGAGCTCGGCATCGACGAGGCTCCATTCTCCGAAGAGGGGCCCCCTGTCGGTGGGCACGAGCTGCTCCGCGACGCGCACGAGCCTCTCGGCGTCGCGCTGCGCCTGGCCGGACAGCGGCTGGAGCCGGAAGGGGTAGAACATCGTCACCGTCGACCGCTCGTCGCGCAGGGCCACGAGATCGGAGCGGAGCCAGGCCATGATCTGCCGTGCGCGGGCGCGATCGCGAAGCGCGGCGGGGAAGAGCCGAGCGCTCGTGGGAGGGGGAAGGGTCTCCTCCAGATACTCCGCAATCGCGCTCGATTCCGCGAGGCGAAACCCGCCCTGCTCGAGCGACGGCACGCGACCCGTGACCGAAGGGGTGTGGTAGTCGGGATGCCTGTTGGCACCGTCGATCAGCACCACCGCGACGACGTCGAACGAAGCCTTCTTCTCGCGCAACGCGACGTGCGACGAGAACACGTAGGGGCTGATCCACAGCGTTTCGGCATAGAGGGTGAAGTCGGCCATGGCCGAGGCATAGCCTCGTCACGTCCGGCGTGCACCCTCACGGATCCCAGCCCGTGTGGGTCCCGTACTTCTTCGCCCGCCACACTCCCAGGCCCTCGTCCAGAACCGTGACCTTGCCGAATCCCTTGTCGACGAGTTTCTTCGCCAGCTGCCCGGACTCGGCGTGTGGACAGGCGCAGTAACAAACGAGCCAAGCGTCCCTCGGCAGCGCGTTCACGTAGGGGTCGGGATCGTAGAATGGCACGCTGACGGCACCGGCGATGTGCTCGCTCGCGTAGTCGGACGGTGCGCGTGCGTCGAGCAGCGCCATTTTTGCGCCTCGATCGAGCTGCGCCTTGACCAAATCGGCCGGCGTCGTCAGCGGACTGAGGCGGAACCCTACGGGTTCGGGGCCCCGGGGGTTGAGCGGGACGGGGCCGAGCGGCATCGGAGGCGGGCGGGCCGGCGCCGCCGGTTTGGCCGCGGCCACGGCAGAGGCCTGCCAGCTGCGCAGAAGAGCCAACACGTCCTCGATGCCGCCGTCCCCCAGAACAGAGGAGTAGCCCCGCATCGCCGTCCCCGACCGACCACCACGGATCGCCTCCCGCAAGAACCCGTTGCTCGCCGTCGACAGGAAGTCGGCATTTCCGATGTTCACGTTCGCGCCCCCCGTGCCGCGTTCGCCGTGGCAGCGCGCGCACTCCCTGGCGAATACGACGGTCCCGCGCGAAGCGTCGCCCGCAGGGGGACGTTCATCGAGCGTCGCCCGTGGCCTCGTCGCCAAGGACTGGATGAAGGCCACGACCGCTTCCGTGTCCGGCCGCGTGAGCGGACCTCCACGCTCGCGACCCCAGGCCGACATCGTGGTGCCTCCTCGGCCGTTCACGATCGCGCGACGGAGGAAAGGCTCGCTGACCGACGCCAGAAACGCGGGATTGGCCAGCGCCGTCGCCTGGTCGGCCTTGTACCCCTCCCCCTCGAGACCGTGACACACCGCGCACATGCGCTCGTACGTGTTGGATCCGTGCCGCTCCGTCGGACTCAGCTGGACGCCGCCGCACTCGAGCGAACCGCTGACCACGCAGCAGAGCACCACGAGCACGCTCTGCAGGATCTGCCCTCTGTTCATGGCACGTGCGGCGTCACGTCGCGATGCTCCGACGAGCCGAGCGGAAGTGCAAGGTCTGCATTTACTCGAACGTGAGCAGCCGGACCTTGGCCGACCCGTCGCGAGGTTTCGGGAGGTGCGCCCGGTCCGGACCGGTGAAGTACCCGGCGATGTTCTCCGATCCGGGGCGTGGACGGACCTCGGAGCGGCTCACGTAGATGAATCCGCGCTTCCAGAGCCTCGTCGGTACGACGAACGACGGCCCGAGGACGCTCACCGTCTCGTCCGCGGGCACGAGGGAGAGACGCGGCCGCTTCTGAACGGACGACTCGAGCTCGAACTGGAGGTCGGCGTTCGATGGGCCCGCCGCCGCGAAGTACACCTCGAGGGTCGGGGCGACATCGTCCGTGATCCGCTCGCCGAGCAGCCTCGTGCCGTCGGTGAACGTCAGAGCGGGGTAGACGAGCAGTTTCTCGACGAGCTTCGCCTCGTAAGCATCGGCGCGGGCAACATCGCCCATGGCGACAGCCACGTTGTGAGCGACTCGCAGCTCTTCGGGCGCAAGTGGAGCCACGGTCGGTGCTGCGTTCGGAGCCTGACCGAACTGCTCGCGAAGCTCCCACGTGTACCAGGGGTCGGCGCGGACCGTGGCGATCGGATCGCTCGACACGAAATACCACTCGATCGCGCTGGGGCTGCGCAAGTCGAGGGAGTAACCATCCGCTGGCGCATTTGGACTCGTCCGATCGACGAGCACGAACGGCCCGACCGCCACCATGTGAAACTGCGCGGCGAGCGCGCTCTGATCGGCGGCCGGCATGAAGTCGAGGTCTCCTACGAAATAGCGGTCGTCCGCGCGAGCAACACGGCTCGGTGGCCCGTCGACACCGACCACCGGGCGGTGCAAAGCCCAGTCGTCGGCGGCCGTGCGGTGCATGCTCGTGTGGAACTGCACGCGCGTGGCAGGTTTCATGCGGTCGCTCATCCATTCGAGCGCCGTCGTCTTGTCTCGATCGACGAACGCTCCGTGGCCGCCGCCATCGAAGAGGCCACCCGCGCGACGCCCGAACGCAAGGCCCCGCAGCCCATCCGGCAAGACCAGGAGTGCCGCCATCCCTAGCCCGACGAACGCGCCGATCGGAAGCGCCCCATCGGGGTCGCGCCGCCCGAAGCGTCGAAGCACCCATCGGCCCGAATCCGCCCACGTCGCGGCGAGAACGCCCATGGAGAGCGCCCAATAAGCCACGTACGACAGCGGCACGAAGAAGGACGCGTCGCCGTCGGTAGGGAAGTGCACGTGCGTCGCGACGGCCGTCGCCAGGAGGGCGAGCGGGAAGATCTCGCGCGTTTGCCGGAGCAGGACCAGCCGAAAGAGGAAGACCGGCAACGCCAGCGTGCCGACGGCGATGACCACCGGAGTGAATGCGAGGGAGCTCCAGTACGATCGATGCTGGAGGACGTGGGAGAACGGAATCAACTTCTCGCGAACGGCAAGCTGAGACAGGATGCCATCGACGGCGGCGATGTGGACGAAGTAGCCGGCGTAGGCCACGAGGGTGATTACGACGACGGCCGTCGAGAGCGCCCACCACTGGCCGAAGCGCCGCGTCGACCCGCGGCCGAACCACCGTGGCAAGAGATACTGCGCCACGAGAAAAAAGGAGAGCACCACCCCCAAGAACACCGAGCCCTCCCACTCGGCGTTCGCCGTCCAGACGACGCCGAGCAGACTCACCGCCAGCCATCGTCGCTTCCAGCGCGCCGTGAGACGGATGTAGCCCCACGTCGTCAGCAAGCAGCCAAACACCAGGGCGACCTCGAACCCAGGGCAGTTGCCGAAAACCAGGGCGACGGGCACGACCACGTAAGCGAGGGCCGAGAGAGCGCCCGGTACGGGCCCCCAAAGGGCGCGGCCGATCGCGTAGAGTAGTGGGGGCGTCGCAATGCTCATCAGGACGGCCTCCAAGCGCGGCAAGTACGCATGGCGACCGCAGGCCTTCGTCAGCCAGCGGAGGGCCCAGAGGGTTCCCCACGGATGAGCGGTGTCGTAGAGCTGCGGCGTCGGACGGGCGACGCCGTATTCCGAGACCGGGCCCCAGATGCCCCAGGTGAGCATGTTCTCGGCGGCGATCCCGTGCGCACCGACGACAGCCGCATGGCTGCCTGGGGTGTGGCCGAAGACGCCCCAGCTCACCGCAAACGCGAACCACACGCTCGCGACGACCGCGACGACCGTTGCGACGGAGCGAAGGCTCAAGCGGAGGGAGACTACGTTCAGAGCCCCCTTCAAGGGTAGACTCAGCTACCGATCTGCGTGCATTGTGGGCGCCCCGTCAGGAGGCTTCCCCATGCGCGTCGTTCTCGCTTCGGTGCTACTCGTTCTCCTAGGCTGCGGAGCGGCGCAAAAGCCGGCAGAAGGGTCTACCGGCGACACGGCAGCGCTCGAGCCAAGCTCTTCGCCGGCGGCGGACACCTCGCCAGGCCCGGCCGCTAGCTCCGACACTTCCGATTCGAAGCCCGCGACCTCTCACGCGGGAGCGGCACCTGCCGCTTCTTCGGATGCCCCCGCGGCCGCTGCGCCGTCGGCTTTCCATCCGACCCCCAGCGCCACCGGATCCATCGACGGCAAACCGTTCACACCGAAGCTCGCTCGGGTATCCGGAGCCCTGCAAAAGGACGGTCGGATTCCCATCACCCTGACCGAGCACACGGACTGCGACACGCCCGCCACGTCGAAGCCCGGAGAGGGCTCGATGACACTCGTCATCGAGTGGAAGGACGGCTACAAGACCGACCTCGGGTCGCTGAAGCGGACGGGCAAGAAGGAGGTCGGCTTCACTCGCGTCTCGGCCGCCGGCGCGGCAGGGCCCTCGAAGACGTTCAAGCCGACGGGCAAGGTGACCATCGTCTCCGCGCCGATGGATCAGGGGGCGACCGGCAAGATGAAGATCGATCTCCAGAGCGGCGACTACATGTTGGCGGGCGACCTGGACGTGCAAGTGTGCGTTGCACCGAAATAGCCGGATCGAATCACCCCGACGTCTCGTGGCGAAAAAACGTCGCGCAGCATGCGTCGTTTTCCCAGACGTCGACGCGAACGACACGCGCGCGGTTGTCATCGAGCTTGGCAGCGAGGCCTTCGGCGACGATTCGCGCCAGGTTCTCGGCGGTCGGATTGAGATCGTCGAACGGGGCGATCTCGTTCAAGAACGCGTGCTCGTAGGGCTCGACAAGGGCACGCAAGACCGCGGCTACGTGGTTGAAGTCGAGGACCCAGCCGGTGGGCTCAAGCTCTGTTGCGCGAACGACCGCGCGGATGCGCCAGTTGTGGCCGTGCAGCCTCTCGCCTTCGCCGCTGGTGTGCCGGAGCCGATGCGCCGCAGCCACGACCGTCTCGGTGCTGATTTCCCACATGTCCGTGCGCGCCCTCTAGCACGGAATCCGCGATCGGGCTTCACCGGGCCCCCCCCTGCTATCCTTCGCCAACACCCCGATGACTCGCGCCCGCGGCGGACGCCGCCCCCCCCTCTTCGCGCCCGAGACAGTCGAGGACATCCTCGGCCGAGCCGGGGAGAGTCGCTTCGCGCGAGTCCGGCCGCCCATCCCGGCGAAGGTGTGGCGGGCGGCAGTGGGCCCTCGGATCGCCGAGCGCGCAGTGCCTCTCTCAATCTACGGCGACGCGCTCCTCTTGCGGGTGGCGAGCAGCGTGTGGGCTCACGAGCTGTCGTTGCTCACAGAGGACGTCTGCCTGCGCCTCCGAGAACACGGGGTCAACGTCCACGAGCTCCGGTTCCGCGTGGGTGCCATGACGCCGATCGAACGCCCACCGGAACGGCGCACGGCGAAGGCGGTTCCGAAGACACGCGAGGTCCCGCAAGAGCTCGCGGGGGCGCTCGCGCAGGTAGAGGGCGTCGAGCTTCGCCTCGCCATCGAGCAGGCAATCGGGTCCAACCTGGCGTGGCAGTCCCTGTCGAAGGTGGAGCCACGAAAATCCATCACCGAAGCACAGCGAGGCGCTCGAGCCCCTCGATCCGCTGCAGGAGAAACCTCTCCGCGGGACCAAACGTCGCCTGCTTCTCGTGGAGCACCGCCAGGTAAGCGCGGAGGCGAGCGAGAATCGACGGCGTTGACTTTCCGGAACGCGTTGTAGAGTTCGTCGATGACCTGAGCCGAGCAGGGCCGCCCCTGTGCCTGATAGAGCTCGATGACGCAGTCTGCCCAGGGGCCCTTTGCCGTAGCGGTCGCGAGCTTCGCCGCAAAGCGTGCAGCCACATCGACGAGGGCCGGGGCGAGCGGCTTGCCGGCCCGGCTCGCGTCGACCACATCCGCGAGGGGCGCGGCGAGAAGGCGCTCCGCCTCCTCGGCCCGCCCCATCGCGAGAGCCTTCTCCGCCACCCCCGCAAGAAGATTGAATGCATCGACCCGCCTCACCATACTGAGCTCGCTGTCCTGCTCGGGGGACGACGTTGGAGCCGGATCGGGACGCGCAGCCATGGTCCGGCGGATGTTCGCCGTCACCCGGCCAATGGCGTCCCGGCCGTCGCGCCCCTTCTGCAGAGTGAGCTCCTGCGAGCCGATGACGACCTTGTCTCCAGGCTGCACGGCGACACGGGCCGTGATGCGCTGGCCGTTGACGATGACGCCGTTCCGGCTCTGCAGGTCTTCGACCGTCACACCCTCCCTCGAGATGACGAACATCGCGTGCCGCCGAGACACGAGTGCGTCGTCGAGCGAGAGCTGGCAGGTCGCACTGCGACCCACCACGAACTGCCCCTCGAGGAGCTCGAGGTCGTGGTGAAGGTATCGCAGCCGGTACCGCATGAACCTCGGGGTGGGGACTCCCGCTCGCTGCAAATTCGACGGCGGGTGCGCCGCAGGGCGGCTTTCCCAGCTTTACCTTCCTCGTGCGCGCGCAGGCAAGCTCTGGCTAGCCGCGACGATTCGCGATGCCGTGGGGTGAGTGACCGACGTCGCGAGGGCCGTCGGTGTCCTCGCCTACGAGCAGACGACGCACCTGCTCCAAACGGGCAAGGGCCTCGATGCTTTGTTGCGACGATCGACGGGCCCTCGCGCCCAGATGCTCGAGCAAAGCGGTCAGCCCTCCCAGCACGAGCCCGCTATGCTTTGACGCGACCTCCGCGAGTCGCTCGACGACTTCCGCCGGCGGAATTTGGGTGGTCCGCCTGTAGATGTCGAGGACCCAAAGAGCCCAGGTGGGGTCGTTCGAAGCGAGCGTGGTGGTCGACGCCCGCACGGCCAGCGCAGCGAGGGCAGCCCGGTCGACTTCTCCGCCGGCCGCGATGACGTCCTCGACCTGCGCGGTCGCCCGTCTCAGGATGCGCTCCGCGTCCGAGAGGCGCCCGAGAGCCAACGCACGCTCGAGCGCCTCGAGGAGGAGCTGGGCGCTCCACGCGTGCTGGGCCTCCGAGCTGCCTGCGCCGGTCAGGGTGTCCTCGTCGGTTTGCTCGGTCGCCTCGCAGTTCGGGCAGGAGGGGGCTTCCTTCGGATAGGGCATGCGGCAGCTCGCGCAGAGACGCAGCACGCCCGTGGTCTTCGAGTGGGCCCGACCCGAGACGTCGACGCTGCAGAACAAGAAATCCTGCGTCCCGATGCGTAGACGGACACCGTCGACCAGACGCGTCGGCCCCTTGATGGACATGCCGTCGACCTTGACGCCGTTGCGGCTGCCCATGTCGTCGACGAACGCACCGGTCGCGTCAATCACGATTCGGGCGTGCTGCCTCGAGACGAGAGGATCCTCTATCGTCAGATGACAGTCGAGGCTTCGGCCGATGATCGTCGTGCCAAGCGGCAGGTCGAACTCCTGGAGCAGGAATCTCAGACGGTAACGGGCCACTTGCCAGCCTCTTCGGGCGAGCGACCGGCGAATGCCGGACGCCACTTATCGCCCATTTGAACTATAACACGGCTAGGAGCCGATCGCTCCGCAACGCTCCCAGCACGCAAAACGTCTGGCGCGAAAAGCAGCCGGGAACCCCTAGAACGTGGACGAAACCTCGAAGGAGCACATCGAACGCATCTGCCGCGAGATCCTCGCGCCACTCGTCGCCACGGACGGGGGGGAGATATACGTCGTCCGCTTCGAAGGCGACGACGTCCACATTCACCTCGCGGGCGTATGCGCCGGCTGCCCCGGGGCCTCGCTCACGAGCGAGAAGGTGATCCTGCCCGCCCTTCGCGTCGCTGCGCCCAAGGTCCGGGTGGTCCTGACGACCGGGGTCCGCGCTCCCGAAAGTGCGCGCCGGATGATGTGAACGGCTCGGCGCGGGCTGGAGCAGGAAGGACCCTAGTGCTGCTTCGTGGCCTTGCCGGCGCCGGCGTCCGCCTTGGAGGCTGACTTTGCGGCGTTCGGGTCGATGAGGCCACCCTTCGTCACGGCGGAAATCGACGGATCGATCGCGAAAGGATCGACCGCTTTGTTGGCGCGCAGCGTGGCCAGGTTGTTGAGCGTCGTCTTGTCCTCGAGGACGACCCCCACGAGGTGCTCGCCCGAGCGATCCAAGACACGCAGATGAGTCGTCGCGTCCTGCCAGTCCGCGGTCGTTAGCTCGGGGTCCCGCCCGGCGGCGCCGGACCTAACACGGCCGGGCTGACCGAGAAGGCCGTTGAACTTGGTCACGACGTCCGGGAACGAGCCGCCGAGAGGGCCGTCCGCCTTGAGCGGGATCTCGTCGTAAACCTTCCAGAGACGGTCCTTGATGTAGAAAAAATAACGCTTCTTGCCGTCCTTGAAGATGGCCTCCACGCCTTCTTCGTTCCGGTACGTGTACTCGGAGTGCAGAGGGGTGAGGTCGTAGCCGGTCGGCGTGTCGAGGAAGACGGCATAGCCGCGGGCGAAATTCGCCTTGCGGTTTTCTCGGTCGGCCTCGAGCTGCGACATGGCGACGCCGGGCTGCAGCTTGCCGATCTGCGGCGCGTATTCTCGATCGAAGTAGCCGCCAGGATTGTTGAATACGTCGATCACTTCCTGGTGGGACATGCCCCAATGAAGCTCCTTCTCGAGAAGACTTCGCAGGGACGACACCGTGGGCGGATCTCCCGCCCTCGGGGGAGCCGCGATGCCGGCGAAGGCGAGCAGCGCGCACGCGACGAGGATGGAGGCGGTGACGGCGGCTCGTTTCATGCGTGGTTCTCCCCGCCGGCGAACCTAGCACACGCGCCTTGGTCTTTTCGAACCTTGCCATCGTCGTGCTAGAGAATCGGGGGACGCAAGACGCAAGGACATTACCCGTGGCTGTCGAAATAAAGAGCCCCAAGGAAATCGACCTCATGCGGACGGTCTGCCAGCTGGCGGCAGAGACGCTCCTTCACGTGGGTGACGCCATCCGGGCCGGAATGACGACCGACGAGATCGACAAGATCGTGCACGAAGACACGCTTCGGCAGGGGGCGCGGCCTGCCCCGCTGAACTACAAGGGCTTCCCGAAGAGCGTGTGCACCAGCGTCAACGAGATCGTCTGCCACGGCATCCCGGACCGCACCGTCCTGAAGAACGGAGACATCGTAAACGTCGACGTAACCCATGTTTATCAGGGGTTTCACGGTGACACGAGCGCGACATTTTACATCGGCACGCCGAGTGCGGAGGCGCGGCACGTCGTCGAGGTCGCCCGGCGGTCGCTCGAGATCGGGATCGCGCAGGTGCAGGACGGCGCGCGCCTCGGCGACATCGGCGCCGCGATCCAGGAGTACGTCGAGGGCGAGGGGTGCGGCGTCGTGCGCGACTTCGTGGGTCATGGCATCGGGCGCAAGTTCCACGATGCTCCCCAGGTGAAGCATTACGGCCACCGCGGAACCGATGAGCGGCTGCGTTCGGGGATGACCTTCACGATCGAGCCGATGGTCAACTACGGCGGCTGGGAAGTGGAGGTGGACCCGCGCGACAAGTGGACGGTGCGCACCGCGGACGGCAGCCTCAGCGCGCAGTTCGAGCACACCATCCTCGTGACACGATCGGGCTGCGACATCCTCACGGCGCGCTCGCGCGCCCTCCGAAACAGCGAGAACGTGGCGGCTCTATTCGTCGCGTGAAAGCATCTCGGCCGCCGCTCGTCGTGCCGCGTCGCCGACCTTGATCCCGCCGATCATGCGTGCCAGCTCGTCCACTCTCTCGGGTTGAGACAGGCGGCGCACGCTTGCCTGGGTCCTCCCTTTCGCCTCGGTCTTGTCGACCACGTAGTGAGCATCGGCCAAGGCTGCGATCTGCGAAAGGTGCGTGATGCACACCACCTGACGATGCCGTGCGACGTCGGCGATCGCGTGACCGATGACCTCGGCGACCGCTCCGCCGACGCCGGCGTCGACTTCGTCGAAGACGTAGGTGCCCGCGGGGCCTTCGTCGGCCAGGACCCGCTTGAGAGCCAGGAGCGCCCGTGACAACTCTCCGCCGCTGGCGATCTTGCGCAGAGGACGGGGCTCCTCCCCAGGATTCGGTGCGATGAGGAACTCGACGCGGTCGATGCCCGTCCGTGTCAGCCTCGCCCCGTCGACCAGCAGCGCCTCGGCTCCCGGCGGAGTGGGGGTGACCTCGACGATGACCCGCGCGCGACCCATTCCGAGCTGCGAGAGTTGCGCACCGATGGAGTCTGCGAGCTTGTCCGCCGCGTCTCGCCGCTTTTGAGAGAGGTCTCGCGCTGCCTGACCCGCGGTCGCCGCCCGGCGCGCCCTATCGCCCTCTAGCTTGGCCACACGCTCCGACGCGCTGGAAACCGAGTCGAGCTCCCGCGCGAGCACCGCGCGACGGGCAAGGACCTCAGCGGTCGTCGGACCATGCTTTCGGAGCAACTTCTGCAGTCGGAAGGACCTCTCTTCGACCTCCGCGAGACGCTCCGGATTTGCCTGGACCCCTTCCGCGTAACGCTCGAGAGCTCGAGCCGCGTCTGCGAGCTCAGCACGGGCCGTGTGAACGGTCCTGGCGTAGGGGGCCAACGATCCATCGATCGCAGCGGCCTGCTCGAGCTCCGCCGCGAGCCGTGCCAGGTCGTCGCACAGTGCCCCCTCCCCCTCATAAAGCCGCTCGCTGGCCCGCCGCGTGGCTCCGTGCAGCCGCTCGGCATGCCGCAGGCGCGCACGCTCCTGGTCGAATTCTACTTCTTCTCCGTCCCGAGGGCCCAGCTCGTCGATCTCGGCGATCTGCCAACGCAGAAAGTCTTCGCGATCGGCCCTCCCCTGCTCCTGCCGGCGAACCTCCTCGAGCTCCCTGACGATCGTGCCGAGGGCGTCGACTTCTTCGGCCACCCGGCCGCGTGCGGAGGTGAGCCGGCCAAACGCGTCGAGATATTCGACGTGCGTCGAGGGATCCGACAACGACACGCTCTCGTGCTGAGAGGCGATGTCGCAAAGATCGGAGGCAATATCGGCCAGTTGTGCTGCTGTGCAGAGGCGGCCGTTGACGTACGCTCGGCTCCGCGCCTCGGGCTTTCCAGGCACCACCCGCCGTACGACGAGCTCCCGGTCCCCCGGTATTCCGGCGGCCTCGAGCTTGGCGGAGGCGCGAGATCCGGGAACAAGCTCGAAGAGAGCCTCCACCTCCGCCTCGGCGGCTCCGCTCCGCACGACCTCGGGTCGCGCTCGGCCGCCCAGGACGAGCGAAAGTGCGTCCACAATCATGGATTTACCCGCTCCGGTCTCGCCGGTCAGGACGTTGAATCCGGGCGCGAGCTCGAGCACAAGGCGCTCGATGAGCACGACGTTGCGAATGGCAAGCTGGACGAGCACGGGCGTAACGCGCCCCAAGCCGTACGCGCGGGGCAAGGCGATCGCAAGTCGGACGGGCACCGGGTCGATCCCGGCACACAAGCGTGTGTGGAGGCTTGACGCGCTCGCAGAGACTTCACTAGCCTTGCCCGGGCCCGCCGTCCGTTGTGCGCCAGAAACGCGAAGGTTTCCGCGCAAGTAGCTACCATTCATCTCTCCGACGGCGATCCAAGGCGCGATGCCGTCACGAACCACTGCGAAAAAGAAGGCTCCCCCGCCCTCGCCCGAGCCCCCGAAGGCTCTCTCGGTCGAGGAGCGCACGGCGTTGCTCGAGGAGCGCCTCAAGGGCGCGCCGGCCGACGCTCAGGAGAAGTACCGGGACGATCTGGACATGAGCTGGATCGCGCACGACAGCGCTCTCGAGGGCGTCGTGTACACCGTATCCGAGCTTCACACCGCCATCGGCCCCGGCGACACCAGCGTCGCGTTCGACTCGAGCACGCAGCCGTCGGTCGAGGAGATCCGACGGCACCGCGATGCGCTCAACTTCGTCCGGGAGCATGCAACCAAAAGGCGGGTACCCATCACAGTCGACGTCGTGAAGCGCATCTACTGCGTGCTTCACCCGGAGGAAGGCGACGTCAAGACGGTCAAATACCGGAAGGACATCCCGCAGCACCGCCTGTACTTCCACGAGTACGCGCCGCCCGACAAGATTGCCTACCGTTTGCGTCAGGTTGTCGACTGGATCAACGATCCCGAGACGCGCCGGACGCGGACACCCGTACGCCTCGCGGCTCGGGCTCATTACGACATCCTGCGCATTTTCCCGTTCACGAGCGACAGCGGCAAGGTGGCTCGGCTCGTGATGAACCTCATGCTCCTCCGGAGCGGGTACCCTCCCGCGATCATCCATTCGACCGAGCGCCAGCGTTACTACGAGGCTCTCAAGGGCTCGAGCACGACGATGCACTCCATCGTGCAGGACTCGATCGACAACAGTCTGGCCTCGATTGAACGATTGCTCGACGTCTACGACGTGAAGGGGAAACCCAGCCGCTAGCGGGCCTCTTCGGGATCGAACCTTTACGAACCCCGTCGTGGCGGGTAAGCCTCTGCCAATGCTCGCGAAACGCGTCATTCCGTGCCTCGACGTGCGGGACGGACGCGTGGTCAAAGGAGTGCGCTTCCTGGGGATCCGGGATGCGGGTGACCCCGTCGAGTGCGCTCAACGCTACGATGCGCAAGGGGCCGACGAGATCACGCTGCTCGACATCACGGCGTCACACGAAGGCCGTGGCACGTTGCTCGACGTGGTGGCTCGCACGGCTGACGCCACGTTCGTCCCGCTTACCGTCGGCGGGGGTGTCCGCGCGGAAGACGACGTGCGATCACTGCTCGCGGCGGGTGCGGACAAGGTGAGCATCAACACGGCGGCCGTGAAGACGCCAGAGCTGTTGCGGCGGTGCAGCGATGCGTGGGGCTCGCAGGCGATCGTCGTCGCCATCGACGCGAAGAAGAAGCAGGATGGTCGCGGCTGGGAGGTGTTCGTTCACGGAGGACGGACTGGAACAGGACTCGATGTCGTTCGCTGGGCGGAGGAGGCGACACAGCTCGGTGCCGGTGAAGTGTTGCTGACGAGCATGGACCGCGACGGCACCCTCGCAGGCTACGACCTCGAGCTCACCCGCGCCGTAGCGGACGCCGTCCCCGTACCCGTCATCGCCAGTGGGGGCGTTGGGACGGCAGCGCACCTGCGCGCCGGCCTAGTGGAGGGACACGCGAGCGCCGTGCTTGCCGCGACGATCTTCCACGACGGGACTTGCTCGATCGCCGAAGTGAAGCGGCTCCTCGCGGCTGGCGGCGTGCCGGTGAGGCTCGTCGACCCGGCGAAGGCGGCCCCATGACCGGGGGCGGAGCTCTGGAGTCTTCGGTCACACTCGACGAGGTCTTCGCCGTCGTACGCGCCAAGCGCGTCCCGCTCGCGCCCGAGCTCGCGGGATATCTCGTACTCGAGATCGCCGAACACGTGGACCCGGACGGTGGAGACGTCGACCCGAAGAGCGTCTTCGTCGGCGAAGAGGGGACGGTCGCCCTGGTACGGCCGAGACGCGAGGCGGCGAGCGGGGACGCCGAGACATCCGTACGCTCGACTCTGGCACGACTGCTCGAGGCCAGCGGATCCCAGACGCCGGCGCTTGCCGCTGCGGCCAGGAGACAGAGTGGCCCCGGGCTCGCCGTGCTCGCCGAGGAGATCGAGGCGGCCCTTATCCCCGTGAACCGCGCCGCAGGTCGGCGCGCACTGGCGAGGCTCGCGCGCGAAGTGAAGCGGGTGACGCTCGGCGTGGGTCGTAACGCCCTCCCGTCGAACGCCGACGCCCCTCCTTCGACGCGTCGGTCGTCGCCATCGCACGGTGCCGTTCAGGCGGCTCCCTCGGTAAAGCCGCCCAGCCCCGGCTTCTCGCGCGAAGAAGACCCGACGACCGCGCGAGGACAGATCCCGGACGAGCTGCTCAGGAAAGCCACGCCGGCCGAATCGAGCGAGATGCCGACGACCCAGTTCGAGCCGATGCCTCGAACGCCGTCGCCGTCGCAGGCCGACGTCGACTCCCTCATCGCCGACTTCGGCGTCTCGGGGGGTGGGGAGCGTCAGCATGCGCGCGATCTCAAGGCCGTGGCTGGCCTGGAGCCGACGCCTCCGCCGGCTGGAACCGCCGACCCCGAACCGGACGACAGTGAGGCCGGGAAACCCGCGAGCGCGGGCGACGGCGGAGTCGAGTCCCTACTTGCCATGGGAGCGGACCCGCCCCGAAAGACGACCGAGCCAAGGAGAGACGAAGCCCGTCAACTCCCGACGCAACCGTCGCAGATTCGCCGATCGGGCACTTCCTCGCCCAGCACGCCCCGAGCAGCCTCGAGTCGCACGGGCATTCTCCTTCTTCTTCTCGCGTTGGTCGCCGTCGTCGGTGGGGGTTACGGCGTCTCCCAGCTTCGCCCCGGGTCGTCGCCGGGTCACACGCGGGAACCCGCACCGGCACCCGTCGCCCCCCGTGCGACGCAGCCCCCCCCTCAGTGCAGGGGGGTCCTCGTCGTTACCGACGTACCGCCCCACGCGGAGGTGCTCGTTCGAAAGGGGCAGGCGCCAGTCGACGTCGAGAAAATGCCCGTGGGGACACGACTCGAGTTCGTCGCGACAGCCGAGGGCTACGCACCGCGTCGGGTGGTGGTGCCCGCAGGCGCAAGCTGGGATCCAGGCAACGATGCGAAGCCTCGCTTCGAAGCAGCTGTTCAGCTCGAGAGATCGAGGACCAAGGGAAATGCGAACGATCCCTGGCCTCCGGGCGAGCCGGGAAGCGAGGTGGGCGGCCAGGGCCCGCCTGGAACGGTGCACGTCGTCGCGACGCCTCGGGGCGCCGAGGTATGGATGCTCGCCGGCATTGGCCCGGAGGTACGCATCGAACAGCTTCGGTGCGACCAGGACCTCGACTTGCTCGTCGCCGGACCGACGACACTCCGAAAGCGGCTTCACGTGGGCGTCGCGGATTTCGTTGCCGATGAACAGCCAGGCACGCCTTCGAAGACGTCGACGAAAGTCGCTCGGGTCAGCGCGAAGTGAGTTAAACTCGGTCCTCGCGCTCATGCATCAGCAGGACATAGCGATCGTCAAGGCGCTCATCCCCGTGGCCTGGGCCGACGGCGTGTTCGCAGACCGCGAAAAAGAGATGATCGACGCCCTTCTCGACGCCTACGGCGCGACGGACAAGGAGAAGGAAATCGTCCACGAGTACGCCGAGAAGCAGCGAACCGTCGACGACATCGACCTGCAGGAGCTCTCGGCGGACGATCGCCGCGTCCTCTTGCAACACGCTGTGCTTCTGACGTTTGCCGATGGAGATCAGTCGCCCGAAGAGGCGACTCTTCTCGATGCCCTGTCGAAGCGCCTCCGAATCCCCGACGACGAGGCCAAGACGCTCGTCACTGCCGCCGGCGAGCGTGCCAAGAAGTACCTGCACCTCATTTGAGGCGCATTTTCGCGCTCTCCCGGATCGGGAGCGACTCGAGCTCCTTCAGGAGCGCCGTCGGGCTGAACGGCTTCGTGTAGTAGGCGGTCGCCCCGGCTTCTGCGGCGCGCTGCTTGGAAGCCTCGTCCGTAAGCGCGGTGATCACGATGATTGGCACAGCTCGGGTTGCCTCGGTCTCGCGAAGTCTCCGGCATACGTCGAAACCATCGAAGCCACCCGCCATGTGAAGGTCGAGCAGGATCGCGTCCGGTACCCGTGCGACGGCCGCCTGAATGCCCTTCGCACCCGTTGACACCGCCTCGACCTCATGACCCCGCGCCGACACGAGGGTCTCGATCATGCGCCGGATAGAATCCGAGTCTTCGACGACTAGAATACGCATCGCATCGTTTGCGCATCGTTCGCCGATGCAGTCCTAGCGTGACATAGCGCGCTCAGCGTGGGAAGGCGACGCTGACGCGCACACCCCCGCCGACGCCGGGCCCATCGACCGGGGCGTCCGCAGATCTCGAGCCGCGCGCCGTGAGAAGACGCGATCTCCGCTGCGGCGAAGAGCGCAACGCTGCTCGGCCGGCCGAAGGTGCCCGGCTCCACCTCCAGCGCCAAAAGGGCTCTCCGGGCGACGTCAGGGACGATCGTCCCCGCGTCGTCGACGACGAGTCGGCTGCCGAGGGCTGCGGTCCCAGCGTGAACCGAGACGGCTACCGACGAGCCTCGTGCCGAAGCGCTGATGGCGTGCCCCACGAGCAAGCGAGCCACCACGCCCAGAGCGCGCGGCGCGACCCTCGTTGACACATGCGCCGCTGGATCGTCGGGGACCGTCCGCACGAGCAACGTGACCCCGGCACGTGCGGCACGCGCTTCGAGCGCGCGGACCTCGCTCCGTACCGCTTCGACGAGGTCCGCGTCACGGGCTGGCTCGTTCGGATCGGTCTCTCCGACGGCCGCGAGCTCAGCGACGAAGTCCTGCACGGTGAGAAGCCTTCGACGGATCCCCTCGAGGCGTTCGTCCGTGTCCCCGCGGGCAGCGGCCTCGAGGTCAGGAGAGCTCCTTCGCGGCGCCGCGGCGGTACGCAGCTCGCCTAGGTCGCGACCCACTGGTGAAAGCATCGAGCGCAGCGTCGCCGCCACTCCTCCTGCAAAACGCGCGATCGCACCGTGCCGGTCGGCCGAGGTCGCGGGCATCGGCGGCGCGGTCGACTGGGCGGGGGCCTCGTCGCCTGCCGACCAGACGGCGGCCAGCTCTCGAGCGTAGGCCTCACCCTGCGCGCGAGCCTCGTCGAGCTCCTTGCGAAGTTTGGCGACATCGTCGCGTGCCTCGACCCCTTCCGCCGGGAGCGCCAGAAGCTCCATGCTCCCTTCGAGCTCGTAGCGACCTCCGTAGCGAATGGCCATTCGCGAGAGCCACGCCCGCTCCGCCTCTGCGTTCGCCGAGCTCTCCGGCCCCAGAACGACGCCGATGACGACCTCGTCCCCCTCGCGCTTTATGGTGACCGCACTGCCGCTCCCGCTCCCATGGCCAAGCATCACGTGGAGCATCCTGCGAAGCTCCGCTTCGTCGCCGAAGACCTCGGTGCCGCTCCCTGGCTCGATCGACACACGTGCCTCGGGAGCCACTTCCCAGAGCATCGACGCCAGGTCGATGCGCCCTCGCCGGCCGCGTACATTAACGGGGCGCTGATGAAGGTTGGCAAGCATCTTCATCGCGTCATCCAGAGCGGAGAGCGTCGCGTCCACCCCGCTCGCGTCGACCCCCGGCGGCGGCGGTGCCTGGGTGAGCGCCGTCACACCCTTTCGCAGCCGCTCCGCAGCCCCCTGCGCCTCTTGCGTCAGCAGCCAGCCGAGCTCTTGCCGAGTGAGCTTGCCCTTCGACACCGGATGCGAAGGATGCCAGAAGCGGCCGCGCCGGTCACGGTGTTCAACGATTTGCCGACGATCGGGCTCGCTTGTCTGCCGCTCCGGACGCCACGGGCGCGCGAACGACGCCGCCGGGCGGCGCACCGGTGGCCCACGCCCGCTCCGTTCCGAGCGCCAGCCACGTAAGCGGTAGCTTCGCCCCCCCGACGTTCACCGTCGCCGCCTTGCCTTCCGGCCACTGCGACGGTGCGGGGAGGGCGATTGTCCGCTGTCCCTTTATCCCTCGGGATGAGGCTGCATCGAGCCTTATGGCGACGATACCCGCTGCGCTGAGGAGCGCCACGAGGGGGCTGGAATGTACGGCGCAAGGACCGCGCGTACGGATGGAGCGATATCGGACGCGCGCGAGCAGAGGCCTCGTACCTCGTCGAGAGTCGCGCATACGATCGCCATTCCCGCCTGTCCGTTCGCCTGTGCTCCATCGCGACGCGGGCTCGCGTCGGCGTAAGCAACGCCGTCCACCAGTTCGAGGGTCAGCGCAGCGTTCCAGGCGTGCACGACCGCCAGGGCCTCGCGTCCCCCCGTGACCCCTCCGTGGGCCGCTTCGCCGCGACCCACCTTGCGCGCAACGAGGACGTCGTCGGTCGGAAGCGCACGAGGGACGGTCACCCGCACCGGACGTTTGAACGTGCGCGGGTCGCCGATCTCGCCGGTGGCGACGGCATACGCGAGCGTCTCCGCAGATGCGACGATGCCGCTGCGTCGCGCGGGAACGCTGGGTTCTCGGTGTCGCACGTGCGCATCGCGTCGCCGGGACGCGCCGGACAGTACAGCTCCCCGGACACGACGCGGGCGTCGGGCTCGACGAGGCGCGCGCCGGTCGCGATGAGATCGGAGAGGGCGCCCGAGCGCGACAGGACCTCGAGCATCTGACGCGACGGCATCGCAAGCAGAAAGTCGAGTCGAGACGGCACTCGCTTGCTCTTCAGGAGCGCGGCGGCGGCGAAGAGATCCCGGAGCGTCGTGCCGCTATCGCCGCCAAGGAGCGCCTGTGTCACCGGCTGCCCGACGAGATCGCGCACCGCGCGAACTCGCCCCTCTTCGTCTGAGGAGCAGTGGATCGACGGCGCCCAGGTCGAGGTTCACGACCTCCTCGCACGGCGCGCCTGCGTCCGGAAGCGAGCGCACGATGGGCCTTCGAGCGCCGCTGATCGCGCAGAAAGACCTCCGTGCGCTCGTCGCTCACGAAAAGCGCCGCGGCCGCCCCGACCTGCGGCGCCAGGCTCGCGAGGACCGCTCGCTCGCCGACGGAGAGGGCCCGCGCGCTCGGCCCCGCGAACTCGAGCACGACGGGCGCGCCGTGCGTCTTCCTCGACGCGCCGCACGACGTCGCCCAGGCCGCGCCGGAGCAGCTCGAGCGCCACATCGCGCGCGCAGACGAACGGTCGCAGCCGTCCTCCGAGCGAGTACCTGGACGCTGACCGGGGGCCGTAGCACGACGGTGCCTTGCGCGAGGGCCTGCGCGAGCGACGCGGTCGGCACGACGAGCGTCAGCATGCCGACGCCGCCGACGCCCGCGAGCCGCGGCTCGTCGGTGACGCACAGGCGCGCCGGGCTCGCGAAACGCTCGAGGTGAACGGGAGCCGGAAAGCCTACGCCGGCGCGGCCAATCAAGATGCCGTCGCGAGAGCATCTCGGTCGGGAGGGCTCGAACCTCCTCGTCCGCGACCTCCGTCCGTGACGCACCGACCGTCGTACGCGATGGCCACCTCGGCGGACGTCTTCTTGAAGCCCGCCGGCGACCGCCTGGGCGTATGCACGCGCAGGAGCGCGCGCGAGGACGACTGGTCGACCTGGACCTCGACCTCGTGCGCGAGCGGACGACTCACCCCGCAGCCGCGCCGCGAGGATCTTCTGGGCCATCGTGCGGGGCGGATCCCCGGCTCGTACGCGCATGGTCGCTCGGTTTCGGCCGCAGCAAAGGCGGCGTGCGAGGGTAAGCGCCACTAGGGAGAGGGTCAAGACTCGACAGCGGAAGTTGACCTCTGCCGCGCCGGCCCTCTAGCCTTGGGTCGAGGCTCCGCCCATGTTCCAAGACGCACTTCGCGAGATCGTCGACCAGCACCGAGGGCGGCGTCGCCAGCCTCATCATGGATTCCGAGGGCATCGCCGTCGAGAGCTACGCGCGCGATGACGCTCCGTTCGACATCACGACGATCGGCATCGAGTTCGGCGTCGTGCTTGGCTCGATCAAGCGGGCCGCCGAGTCGCTCGAGGCGGGCAAGGCCCGCGAAGTCGCGATCGGGACCGAGAAGATGATCACGCTCATCCGGACCCTCGGCGAGACGTACTTCCTCGCGCTCGCGATCCGTCCGGACGGCAACTTCGGCAAGGGGCGCTTCCTCATGCGCACCGCGGCGCCGAAGCTTCTCGCCGAGCTCGGATGACGCTCAAGACGTCTTCCGCCACGCGCATCCTCTGCATCTCGGGCCCGAATCTGCAGCTGCTCGGCACGCGCGAGCCCGACGTGTACGGCACGAGAAACGCTCGCCGAAATCCACGCGCGCCTGGCAGGCGCGCGCCCGATCCCTCGGCGTGCACGTCGAGCGCGCGACAGACCAACCACGAGGGGGCGATCGTCGACTGGATCGGCGCGGCCCCGACGGACGGCTTCGCGGGACTGATCCTGCAACCCCGGCGCGTACACGCACACGTCGATCGCCATCCTCGACGCGCTGAGCGCGGTCGGCCTTGCCGTGCGTCGAGGTGCACCTGTCGAACCCCGATGCGCGCGAGCCGTTCCGGCAGGCGGTCGCGCATCGCACGGGCGTGCGTCGGCTCGCGTGGCAGGGTTCGGCGGCGACAGCTACGAGCTCGCTCTCGAGGGCCTCGCACGCACGCTCGAACGCCGCGGTCGTACACATGCGTAACGACTTTCTCGGCGAAGTCGGCAATCCCGCGGTGCGGACAGGCTTCCAGCCGTAGCGTTTCACGCCTAGACTCCGTCGCCGTTCGTTCCTGCCATGAGCCTTGACCTCACAAGCTGAGCGCCCTCTTCGACTTGCTCGCCGAGAAGGACATCGCAGAGTTCGAGCACGAGGAGGACGGGGCGCGGCTGCGCGTCGACACGTGGAACGCGCGGCATCGGACGCGAAGCCCTCGCGGCGCCAGTCGATCGCCCGGTCGCCTCGCCCTCGGCCGTAGAGCGGTCACCGTCCTCTCGGCGACCCGTCAGACGCTAGCGGCGACTACGTCGACGTCACGAGCCCCTTCGTCGGCAGCTTCTACCGGTCGCCTTCGCCCGACGCGCCCCCGTTCGTCGAGGTCGGCTCGGTCGTGCGCTCCGGGCAGACGCTCTGCATCATCGAAGCGATGAAGCTCATGAACGAGATCGAGGCCGAGTGCGCGGGCACCGTGATCGAGATCTTCGCCCAGAACGGCAAGAGCGTGGAGTACGGGCAGAAGCTCTTCCGCATCAAGAAGGCGTGAGCGCGGCGCGGGCTCTGGGCGAGGCGCGCATGTTCAAGAAGATCCTGATCGCGAACCGAGGCGAGATCGCGCTCCGGATCCTGCGCGCCTGCCGCGAGCTCGGCCTCAAGACCGTCGCCGTCCACTCCGAGGTCGACGCCCGCGCGCTGCACGTGCGCTTCGCCGACGAGGCCGTGTGCATCGGCCCGGCCGCGGCGAGCAAGAGCTACCTCAACATCCCGGCGATCATCAGCGCCGCCGAGATCACCGCCGCCGACGCCATCCACCCGGGCTACGGCTTCCTCTCCGAGAACGCGGAGTTCGCGCGGATCTGCGCCAAGTGCGGCATCACGTTCATCGGCCCGACGCCCGAGGCGATGCGCGCTTGGGGCGACAAGGTCACCGCGCGGAAGAACGCGGAGCGCTTCGGCCTGCCGCTCTTGCCCGGCAGCGGCGTGCTGGAGAGCGCGGAGCACGCCACACGCGAGGCGAAGCGCATCGGCTATCCCGGTCATCCTCAAGGCGAGCGGAGGCGGAGGCGGGCGCGGGATGCGCGTCGTGCGCGGCGACGACGAGATGGCCGAATGCGTTCGCGAGCGCGCACGCGCGAGGCCGAGACGGGCTTCAAGAACCCCGACGTGTACTGCGAGAAGTTCGTCGAGCGCCCGCGTCACATCGAGTTCCAGGTGTTCGCCGACCAGCACGGCGGCGTCTGGACGCTCGGCGAGCGCGAGTGCTCGCTCCAGCGCCGCCACCAGAAGGTCATCGAGGAGGCGCCGAGCCCCGCGATGACGCCCGAGGAGCCGGCAGGAGATGGGCGAGGTCATCCGCAAGGCGATCCGCGAGACCGGGCTACACCTCGCTCGGGACGCTCGAGTTCCTGATGGACGAGGACAAGAAGCTCTACTTCCTGGAGATGAACACGCGCGTGCAGGTCGAGCACCCGGTCACCGAGATGGTCACGGGCCTCGACCTCGTGGCGCATCCAGATCCGCGCGGCGGCCGGCGAGAAGATCGACCTGCCCGACACGCGCCCCTGGAGCTTCCGCGGCCACGCGATCGAGTGCCGCATCAACGCCGAGGATCCCAAGACGTTCGCCCCCTGGCCCGGCCTCATCACGGAGTGGCACCCGCCGGGCGGCGCGGGCGTGCGCGATCGACTCGGGCGTGTACGGAGGCTGGCGGGTGCCCGCCGAACTACGACTCACTGCTGGCCAAGCTCATCGTGCACGCGCCGACGCGCGACGAAGGCCATCATCCGGATGCGCCGGGCGCTCGACGAGTTCATCGTGGCGGGCATCCGCACCAACATCGACCTCCACAAGGCGCTCCTCGCGGACCACGAGGTCGTGGACGGAACGATGACGACGCGCACCGTCGAGCGGGTCACGGGTCGGTCCCAGTCGTAGGGGGGTTGAACGCTCGTCAAATTGCGCGTAAAGGACGCGCGGTGATTCGCGTGACGCATGCGCCGTGGGCATTCTCCCTGGCCGCCTCTTTCGTGGCGGTGCTCGGGAGCGCGGGCTGCAATTCGACGTCGACCGCGACCAGCTACACCCCCATCACCGGCATCGAGATCCTTCCGTCTTCGCTCCTCCAGGGTCTCCAGTGTGGGATGGGGGTCGACGAGGTGTATCGGTACGTGGTGGTCGTCTGGAGGGACGAAGAGGGCGGGCCCCTCGAGCAGCCCATTGCGAGCAACGTGTTCGACTGTTTCACCACCGGACTCTTCGAGAACCTCCCCGCCTCGGATGGAGGAAGCGAAGAGTTTTTTCTTCGTATTTTCGCCTATAATTACGGTTCTCTCCCGCCGAGCTTTGCCTGCCCTGGCGCTCTTTCTGCCGATGGCGGAGTCTGTTCGGCGCAGACCGACGCGAGCCTCGTCGAGGCGGGCTCCGCGACGTGGACGACCACGTGCACGGCGACGCAGCAGCAAGGTATCCCGGTGCTTGCCGTCTGCGCTCCGCTGGTGCCTCTGCAGCCCGACGGTGGAGTCGCGGCAGAGTGAGGCTCTAGGGTGGCGGCGGCACTCGACGACTACTAAAGTCAATCTTAGATGGAAGGGCCCCAACGAATCTCCCTCGCCCTACCCCGGCCCGGGCCTGCCCTCAAGGCCGTGCTGTTCACGATTCTGGCCCTCGGCCTACTGAACGCGTTCGCCGGAGCCTGGGTTCCCCATGGTGGCGCTGTCTTCGAGGCGCTCGTCTGCGACTTCGGCAGACTGCGGCATTGGCAACTGTGGCGTGCTCTCACCTCCGGGTTGCTGACGAGTCCGGACCACTACGGTCATCTCTTTTTCACACTCATCGGCCTGTACTTCCTCACTCCGGATCTCGAACGCCGCTGGGGGCCTGCACGTTTTCTTCGATTTCTCGCGCTGTCGATCGTGGCTGGCAACCTCGCCGTGATGCTGGTCGACGCCGTCGCGCCGGCCTCGGCGCAAGAGCGCTTCCATCCGGCCGCCGTGTACGGAGCGTCGGCAGCGATCGCGTCCGTCGCGATCGCATGGTCCCGAGACAATGCGGACCGGACGGTTCAGCTCTTCTTCGTCCTCCCGGTGCGGGGCAAGTGGCTGTTCTGGCTCATCATTGGTTTTTGCGTGCTGGACCTCATCTATCCCACTGCCCTCCCCGAGGGTGTCGTTGCCCCGCTGGGGGGGGTGGTCGTCGGCGTCCTTTGGGGCGGGAGCCCGTCGCCGGCGCGATCGCTCTATCTGCGGCTCAAGCTGGCGCTCCTGCGTCGTCGGTCGCGCTCCCTGAGCGTTGCCGAGGTGATGACCTCGAAGCCGGTACGCCGTCCTCGGTCGCCCGGCGCTCCACCGCTGCGCGTCGTGTCGGGGGGTCTCGAGGAAACCCTTCGCAAGCGCAATCCTCCCAAGGACAAGCGTTACTTGAACTAGTCTGAACGGCCGAGCCAGCCATGTGGGGTCATCGACATCTGCTCGGCATCGCCCAGCTGTCCCGTGCGGACATCCTGCACGTTCTCGACGACGCCGAGCACTGGTACGAGCTCTCGCGCGACCAGGCCAAAAACGCGCGAGTCCTACACGGTCGCACGATCGTCAACCTGTTCTTCGAATCGTCCACGCGCACGCGGACGTCGTTCGAGGTCGCCGGCAAGCGCCTCGGCGCGGACGTCGTCAACGTCAGCCCACAGACCTCGAGCGTGACAAAGGGCGAAACCCTCCTCGACACGGTCAGGAACCTCGAGGCTCTTCGCGCCGACGCCATCGTCCTTCGGCACGGTGCGTCGGGCGCCGCCGACTTCGTTGCCCGCCACGTTGGCACGTCGATCGTGAACGCCGGCGACGGATCGCACGAGCATCCGACTCAGGCGCTCGTCGACGCATTCACCATTCGTCGGAAAAAAGGCCATACCAAGGGCCTCGTCGTCGCCATTTGCGGGGATATCCTGCACTCACGGGTCGCGAGGTCGAACGCCCTCCTGCTGGGCGCCCTGGGCGCGGAGGTACGCCTTTGCGGGCCAAGAACGCTCATGCCCCGCGAGGCTCGGTCCCTGGGCCCGACAGCCAGGACGTTCGAGAGGATCGAGACGGCGGTCGATGGCGCAGACGTCGTCATGATGCTCCGCATCCAGACCGAACGGCTCGCCGGAGCGATGATCGCAAGCACCAGGGAGTATGCGCGTACCTTCGGGCTCAGCATGCGCGTCCTCGAGAGGGCGAAGCCGGACGCCATCATCATGCATCCGGGTCCGATCAACCGAGGCGTCGAGATCGATCCGCACATCGCGGACGGCAGTCGCAGCGTGATACTGGATCAGGTGGAGGGGGGCGTGGCGGTACGAATGGCGATCCTCCGCGGTGTCGTCGCCGCCGGCGAAGCTCAGCGAACATCGGCCGCGACGAGCTCGGCATGAAGGGACCTGCGTGCGACGCGCCCCTCGGCGTGTTCGATTCGGGTCTCGGCGGCCTCACCGTCGTTAGGGCCCTGCGCGAGATCTTGCCGAACGAGCGCATCGTCTACCTCGGAGACACCGCGAGAGTTCCCTACGGAACGAAGGGGCCCGCCACGGTCGTCAAGTACGCGCTCGCCTGCGCCAGGCACCTCGTGGCGCGCGAGGTCAAGGCCCTGGTCGTGGCCTGCAACACGGTAAGCGCCGTGGCGCCCGAGCGACTCCGCATCGAGCTCGACATCCCCGTCCTCGGCGTCGTGGAGCCTGGGGCCAGGGCCGCCGTCGCAGCGTCGCGCACGGGCCGGATCGGAGTGCTCGCCACTTCGGGGACGATTGCGTCGGAAGCGTATCCGCGGGCCGTGGCTCAGGTGTCGACACGCGCCGAAGTCGTCGGCCAGGCGGCGCCTCTCCTCGTTCCACTCGCGGAGGAGGGATGGAACGAAGGTGAAGTGCCCCGTCTCGTCGTGCGGCGCTACATAGAGCCCCTCGCCGCGGCTGGCGTGGACGTCGTGGTGCTGGGATGCACGCACTACCCGCTCCTGCGAGGAATCATCGAGGAAGAAGTGCGGGCCCGCATCGGGCCGGACGTCGTCGTGATCGACAGCGCGCGAGCGGTTGCGGCGGACGTGCGCGACTTTCTCTCGTCTCGTGCACTCATGAGGTCGGGTCCACCATCCGGCGAGGCCGTCAAGCTTCTCGTCACGGATGTAGCCCGCACCTTCCAGGAGGTGGCGGCACGGTTTCTGGGCGTCGCGGTTGGGGAGGTCGAGCAGATCGACCTCTGATCGCCCCGGGCTCACTCCTGGATACGCAACAACCTGGGTGAGCTCGCCGCAACACCGCTGCGGGTGATCTCGTCGAGCGCACGTCGCACGTCGCGCTCGAGCGCTTCGTGCGTCAGCATGACGATTTCCACCGGAACGCCGGTCGAGCCGCCGCCCCCCTCTTGCACCATCTGCTCGATGGAAACCCTCGCTTCGCCGAGCGCACCCGCGAGCCGCGCAAGGACGCCCGGACGATCGTGCACCTGGAAGCGCAGGTAGTAACGCCCCCGCACTTCGTCGATCGACGCCAGTGGACGCGCTTGGAGCTGGATCCCCCGAGTCGCGAGCCCCGCAACCCCGCTGAGGCGAGCGCGGGCCACATCGAGCACGTCCGCCACGACGCTGACGGCCGTAGGCATGTCTCCGGCGCCGCGGCCCGACAAGAGGCACGGCCCCAGAGCGCGGCCCTCGAGGGCGATCGCGTTCAAGACGCCGTTCACGTTTGCGAGCGGCGTGTCGCGTTGTGCACGAGCGCCGGGTGCACCCGCAGCTCGACGCCGTCTCCGCGGTCGCGCCCGATCGCCAGGTGCTTGACGACGAAGCCAAAGCGCTCCGCGAAGCGGTGATCGATCGCGTCGACCTCGCGGATACCCTCCGTCGGAACCTTTCCTGCTTCGACGCGCGCCCCGAAGGCGAGCATCGCCAGAACGACGAGCTTGTGCGCCGCGTCGTGGCCATCGACGTCGAGACTCGGGATCCGCCTCGGCGTATCCCTTCGCCTGCGCCTCCCGGACGGCCTCGTCGAAGGTCAGCCCGTCCGCCCGCATCCGCGTCAGCACGTAGTTGCACGTACCGTTCACGATCCCCTCGAGGCGAACGACCCAGTCGCTCGCCAGGGCCTCGCGCAGGACGCGGATGACCGGAATCCCCCCGCCGACCGATCCCTCGAACGCGAGGTCCACTCCGGCGGCGATCGCGCGATCGACGAGGGCCGGACCGTGCATCGCCAGGAGCATCTTGTTTGCAGTGACGACGCTGCGCTTCGCTGTCCATGGCCCGCTCCACATAAGCGCGCGTCGGGATCGACACCCCCCATGACCTCGACGAAAATGTCGATCGAAGAGTCGCCCAGGACCACCTCGGGATCCGTCGTCAGGCGCGACCGGTCGAGCTCCGGGACCCGCTCCTTGCCGGAGTCTCGTACGAGGACGCTGACGACTTCGAGCGGCGCCCCCACGCTCTGCGCCACGTACTTCGCGTTGGCGCGCAGTAGCTGGACGACCCCCCCGCCGACGGTCCCGCAGCCGAGGAGGCCCACACGGATGGGTTTCATCGCCCGCAGCTTACACGCCGCGGCGCGGCGCCCTCAATTCGATGCAGGAGTCGGCTGGGCGGGTTTTTCTTCGGGCTTGGGCTTCGGCATCTCCTCGAGCGCAGCCTCGAGAACCTGGTCCATCTTGCTCACGAAGACGAACTCGAGCTCGCTCTTCACCTCGGCCGGGACCTCGTCGAGATCGGCCTTGTTGCGCTCCGGCACGATGACGCGCTTGATCCCGCGCGGTGCGCGGCGAGCACCTTCTCCTTGAGTCCGCCGATGGGCAGCACCCGTCCGCGAAGCGTGATCTCGCCGGTCATCGCCACGTCGTGGCGCACGCGAATGCCGGTGAGCATCGAGACGAGCGCCGTGAACATCGTCACGCCCGCGCTCGGCCCGTCCTTGGGCATCCCGCCGGCCGGGATGTGGATGTGGATGTCGCTCTTCTCGAGGAAGTCCTTCGCGATGCCGTACTTCTCGGCGTTCGTGCGGACGTAGCGAGAGCGCGGCCTGCGCGCGACTCCTTCATGACGTCGCCGAGCTGACCGGTGAGCTGGAGCTTGCCCGTGCCGTACATCCGCGTCGCCTCGATGAAGAGGATCTCGCCGCCGACGCTCGTCCACGCGAGTCCGGTGGCGACGCCCGCCTCCTCGGTGCGCTCGGCCACCTCGCTCGTGTACTTCTGCGGCGCCGAGGAACTCGCGGACCTGCTCCTCCGTCGTCCACCTTGCGCGGCGTGGTGTCGCCCTCGGCGATCTTCACGGCCACGCCGCGGATGACGCTCGCGATCTGCCGCTCGAGCGTGCGCACGCCCGCCTCGCGCGTGTAGCTGTCGATGATGATGTCGACCGCCTTGTCGGTGATATCGAGCTGCTCCTTGGTGATGCCGTGCTCCTCGAGCTGCTTGGGGATGAGGTGCGGCGGGCGATCGCGAGCTTCTCGCGCCGCGTGTAGCCGGGGATCTCGAGGATCTCCATGCGGTCGCGGAGCGGCGCGGGGATCGGGTCGGCGATGTTCGCCGTGGCGACGAACATGACGTTCGACAGGTCGTACGGGATCTCGAGGTAGTGGTCGGCGAAGGTGTTGTTCTGCTCGGGATCGAGCACCTCGAGCAGCGCCGCCGCCGGGTCGCCGCGGAAGTCGTGACCGATCTTGTCGACCTCGTCCATCATGAAGACGGGGTTGATGGTCGCCGCCTTCTTCATCCCCTGGATGATCTGCCCGGGCAGCGCGCCGACGTACGTGCGCCGGTGGCCGCGGATGGCCGCCTCGTCGTGCACGCCGCCGAGCGAGATGCGGACGAACTTGCGGCCGAGCGCCCGGGCGATGCTCCGGCCGAGCGACGTCTTGCCGACGCCGGGGGGGCCGATGAGGCAGAGGATCGGCCCCTTCTTGTCCTTCTTGAGCTTGCGGACGGCGAGGTACTCGAGGATGCGCTTCTTGACCTTCTCGAGGCCGTAGTGGTCCTCGTCGAGGACCTTGCGCACGGCGCCGATGTCCATGTTGTCGGGCGTCTGCGTGTGCCACGGGAGGTCGAGGATCCAGTCGAGGTAGGTGCGCACGACCGTGTACTCGGCGCTACCGACCTGCATGTTGCGGAGGCGCTTGAGCTGCTTCTTCGCGACCTGCTCGGCCTCCTGCGGCAAGGTTCGCCTTCGCGATGCGCTCCTCGAGGCCGTCGAGGTCGCCCTGGTCGCCCTCGTCCTCGCCGAGCTCCTCCTTGATGGCCTTGAGCTGCTGGCGAAGGACGTACTCGCGCTGGTTTTTGCCCATCTCCTCCTTGATCTGGGAGTTGATGCGCTCGCGCATCTTGAGGATCTCGAGCTGGCGCGTGAGCAGCTTCAGCACCTTGCGGATGCGCTCCTTGACGTCGACCGTCTCGAGGAGCTGCGCCTTCTCGTCGACCGGGGCGTCGAGGTTGGCGGCGACGAGGTCCGCGAGGGCGCCCGGCGCCTGGATCGAGTCGATGAGCGAGCCCGCCTCGCGCGGGAGCTCGGGCATCAGCTGGATGACCTGCTTGGCGATGTCGCGCAGGCTCATGCTCAGCGCCTCGGCCTCGTCGTCGCCGGAGCTCGGCTCTCCTCGAGGCGACCGACCTTGGCCTTCAGGTACGGGCGCCGACTGGGTGATCTCGTCGAGGCGGATGCGCGTCGAGCCCCTGCAGGATGAGCGAGTAGTTGCCGGAGCTGTGCTTGAGGGCCTTGAGCACGCGCGCCGCGCAGCCGACCTGGTGGAGGTCATCCTTGCCGGGATCGTCCGTCGACGGATCGCGCTGGGCGAAGATGGCGATGACGGGCGCGGCGAGGTTGTCGACGTCCTCGACGAGCGCGACCGACTTCTCTCGCCCGACGTCGAACGGCGCGACCGCGCCGGGGAAGAGGACCGCGTTGCGGATCGGAAGGACCGGCAGCTCGTCGCCGAACTGGACTGCCTCGTCTTCCTGCGCGTGCGGCTGGTCTGCTTCTTTTCCGACATGGTGGCCTACCTCTCGTCGCGGAGACCGGCGCGCCAAGGACGCGATGCATTCGAGGACACGCTCTTCGCATCCTAAGCATGCCCTTCCAGAGGCGCCACCAATCCTTTCCCACGCACCCGCGTCCGGCAGCGCCGCCGTAGGCACGAAGGGCCCTCAGGGGATCGCCACGGAACCGCGCTGGATCGAGCGTATGGATCGCGAGACCCGTCAGCACCTTCGGGTAGAAGAAGGTGCTCTTCTGCGGCATCACCTCGCCCGCCTCGGCCACGTCTCGCACCTGCGCCACCGGCGTCGCGTTCATCAGGAAGAGCAGCCTGCCCTCGCCCGCCGCGCAGCTCGGCCAGCGCGGCTCGCCGCGTCCTGCGGGTACCAGAGGTTGGTCTTCGCGGCCTGAGCCTCGGGCGTGATGCCGAGCACGTGCTCGAGGAGCCCGGAGTGCAGGACGGCGACGTCCGTCCTTCGCAGCGACCGCGGGCTTGGTCGCCAAGGGTCGGGTGAGCGGCGAGGTCCGCGTCGCCGGCGCAGCGTCAGCAGCGATACTCGACCGTCCGGCGCGGCGGCCGCGATGCTCGGGCCCGCTCGCCCGCGCCTCGCGAAGCGCCGCGAGCACGCCGCGTCGGCGCCCGTGCGAGGGCGAGCGCCTCGACCGCGAAATAGCGGCAGCGCGCCTCGAGCAAGTCGTCGAACGAGAACGACGGGAGCGAGTGCACGTGACGGTGCGTGGGGAAGACGACGAGGTTCGGGTCGTCGCCGTTGGCGAGGAACGTCATGAAGTAGCGGTGCTCGCCCCGGGCGAGCGCATCCGGTTCGCGCAGCCGCGACTTCTTGCGAGTAGCGCAGCGCCGTCTCGTAGCGGTGGTGCCCGTCCGCGATGAGCAGCGTCGATGCCGCCACGCCCCCGACGATCGCCCGGACGGCGTCGGGGTCGCGCACCTTGGCGAGAGCGTGCTGCACGCCGTCCTCCGTCGAGAACTCGCGCGATCTGCGTCCGCCGTGTCGAGCGGTGACGTCGAGCTCGTCGCGCAGGGTCGCGGTAGAGCATGAACCCGGGGCTCAGGTTCGTGCCCGTCGCACGGAAGAGCTTCAGCCGATCCTCCTTGGGGCCCGATAGCGTCCGCTCGTGCGGCAGGACGATGCGCTCGGAGAAGGGCACGAGCACGAACGAGCGCCAGGAAACCGCGCCGGGTGATCCGCTTACTGCCGTCCGGACTGCCCGGCGGTAGGAAGGTCTGGTCGTAGCGGTAGAACGCGGGCTCGGCGTCGCGCACGAGGGTGCCTTCGTCGCGCCAGCGCGCGAGTAGGGCCGCAGCGTTGGCGTACTTTGCGTCGCCGTCACCCTCGGGCAGGATCAATCGGACGACGTTGTGCGGATCGCGAGCGGCAAGGACGCGCGCGCTTCTGGGGCGAGATGACGTCGTAAGGTGGGGCGACGACGCTCGCGAGCCCCCCCGCAATCGAGAAACATCGTAGCGGAGGGGGCTCAGGGGGGCGATCTCGGCCATGTTTATCCGGGACCAATTGGTTGGTGATGCTCGAGCGCGCGACGACCGATGTCGCGCCGGTGATGTTCTCCGTCCCAGCGAAGGCGCCCGACCACGTCGTAGGCGATACGCGCGGCTTCGGTCGAGGGAGGCGGCGTGCGCTCCGACGGTGAGCACCCGACCGCCGGCGGTCTCGACGCTCCCGCCGCGACCGCGCGCCGTCCCGGCATGCAGCACGAACGCTCCGCGCGGCAGGGCCAGGTCCAGGCCTTCGATACGGTCACCCTTGCGAGGCTTGCCTGGGTACCCATGCGCGGCCATCACGACCGAAAGGGCGGCACCGCACGCGCGCGGCGTCGGGACTCCAGAAAGGTCACCGCTAGCAGCGGCGTCCATGAGGAGCATCCAGTCCCCATCATACGTCGGAACGAGCACGGTCGCCTCGGGATCGCCGAAGCGGACGTTGTACTCGAGCACCCGCGGCTCGCCGTCGTCGATCATGAGGCCGACGAAGAGGACCCCACGAAACGGCGCCCCTTCGGACGCCATTCCCGCCAGAGTCGGCTCCACCACCTCCCGCATGACTCGGGCTCTCAGCGCGTCCCCCACGACCGGCGCCGGCGCATAGGCCCCCATCCCTCCGGTGTTGGGCCCGGAGTCTCCGTCGCCGACGCGCTTGTGGTCTTGCGCCGGCGCGAGCGCGACGGCTCTCGTCCCGTCGCACACGACGTGGAAGCTGGCCTCCTCGCCGGCCAAGCGCTCCTCGATCACCACGATGCGTCCGGCGTCGCCAAACTCCCGCTTTCGCATCATCCGGTCGACCGCCGCGCAGGCCTCGTCCACTGTGTCGGCCACGACGACGCCCTTGCCTGCCGCGAGCCCGTCGGCCTTCACGACGAGCGGGCGACCCGCGGCCCGCACGTAGCGCTCGGCGGCGTCCGCGTCGTCGAACACCGCGAACGGCGCAGTCGCAATCCCGTGCCGCTTGCAGAAGTCGCTTCATGAAGGCCTTCGATGCCTCTAGGCGCGCGGCAGCTCGAGTCGGGCCGAAAGCGCGGATCCCGTGCTCCGAGAGCGCGTCGACGAGGCCGAGCGTGAGCGGCAGCTCGGGCCCCACGACGACCAGGTGCGCCTGCTTGGCCCTTGCGAGCTCCACGAGCCCCGCCACGTCGTCGGCCTGAACGCCGGCGTTTTCGGCGACGAGCGCCGTCCCGGCGTTCCCGGGAGCGACGGTCACCTTGTGACCCCCGTCGGCGAAGACGGTGGCGAGGGCGTGCTCCCGCGCTCCCGAACCCACGACGACCACCCGTTTCACGCTGCTCATCGCGCTCGGCCGAAGGCTTGCGCTTAACACGACGATGCGTCGTGCGCCAGAGAGGAGTATCCATCAAGCGTGGCCGACGATCCGCGCCCTCCTGTGGCGATCCGCATCACTCGCCCCTACGCAACTGAGGACGAGTATCTCGAACAGGAGCTGGACCTATTGTCGCGCACCGGCATCACGCTGGTTGGCGCGCAACCACGGCCGCAGGGGGTCGTCCTGCGTTTCGAGCTCGTCCTGTCGGCCGGGCAGGTTCTTCTTCGCGGCGAAGGCCGCGTAGTCGGCTTCAAGCCCAGCGCCCACCAGGGAACGGGCGGGCTCACGTCTGCGCTTCACCCGCATCGACGCGCGCTCGAAGGCGCTGCTCGACAAGGCCGCCGCGCTGCGAGAGCGACGCCGCCCGTCCACTCGCCCGGTCCGGTCCGAGCCTCCTCCGAAGGGCGACCCCACGCCAATCTCCAAGGTCGACAAGCCGGTCGCGCCTCCTTCGCAAGGCGTTCCCGCGGAGAGCGCACTGGCGCCAACGCCCGCCGACAAGGCGGCGCCGATTCAAGTCGTGCGTGTTGCGACGACGGAGGCCGTGGCCCCACCCTTCGAGCGAGACGCACTCCTCGACAAGCTGCGCGCGCGCGCGACGGCGCTCGACGGAGCGGCCGTTCGACGGATCCTCGATCAGCGTCGCCGCCAGGCCTGACGCGGGCGCGCAAAGCAACGTTCGGGCTCTGACGCGCGGGTCTACTTCGAGCCGAGGCCGGCGCTGGCGTTGCCGGCCGGGAAGAACTCGGGACCCCCCAGGGGCCCTCGCACGCTCCAAGCGTAGTATCCGTCGGACCGCTTCGACGAACGGATCTTCGCGTCCGCGAGCTCGAAGAGCCCCGGCCCTGTCGAACCGGGCGTCCCGAACAGGCTCTTCGTCACGTCACTCTTACCCCGGTATGCGTCGTTGATCTTGAAGCGCAGCTGGGCGTCGCAGAGCGAGTCCGTCGCGAGCTCGCGCATCGTGATGCGCCCGTCTCCCTGCACTTCGACGTCCTTGCCCCCGGCGACGAGCTTCGTGATCTTGAGCACGCCGTCCTTTGCGTCGGCAGCGAACGTGATCGCGCCAACATCCACCTTCGGCAGCGCGATCGTGCCTTTGATCTTTGGCCTTGCCGTCGCCGACGGCCACGTCCTTGGCTTCGAGCGAGACCGCGCCGCTCGCCTTCGATGCCTTTCCGTCGGGCATCATGAAACGAACGGTGCCACCCAACTTGCCTTCGAGCGGCACTCCCAGAACCTGGACCAGGGGAGTGATCTTGCCGATATCGACGGATTCGATCGACAGGTCCACGGACTTGTCTTTGCCCGGCGCGTCGTATGAGCCGCTTATCTCACCACTGAAGGCGACGAAGTCGAAGTTCATGTCGCTACTCCCGACGAGTAGCGGGAGAATCGAATAGCGGACGGTGGCCTCGTCGATCTCGATCTTGGAGGGCGCTTTGCCCGGCTCCGCCGACGCGGTGAGGAGCCTGACTCCCTTCATCCGGACGCCGCTCACCCAGTAGCCGCCCAAGTCGTCGATCTGCAACTCCTGCTGGGAGGAGCCAGGGTGTGCTTGCAGGTTGAACGAAGCCACGATCCGCTCCTTGAGCTTGTCGTAGGGGAACGTCAGGGAGCCAAAGAGCATCAGGCAGACGACGAAGAACAGCGGATAGCCGACGACCCCCCCGTATTTGAGCAGACGCTCCTTCATGGCTTCGAGCTCCCCGCGGACGCGGCGGACGGTGCCGGCTCCGAGCGGTCATAAGACGCCGCCCCGAACTCGACGTCGTACGAATCGTTCTCGCCACTTCGTTTGCGGAGATTCGAGGCGCGTCACCGCGATGGGATAGCCGCTCTTCTCGATCGTCTCGATGAACCGCGCGAGCGGGAGCATTCCCGTCTTCTTCAGATGAATGTTCGTCCCGTGCTCTACGTAGCGCTTGCCGTGAGGGACATCGGGTAGCGGGGTCGACTCGGTCACCTCGAGCTTCTGCTGCCTGGCGGCCTGTTCGAGGTATCCGGCGAGCGCCGGCGTCTTCTGCGCGTAGCGGAGCGCAATTGCGTCCTTCTTCGCCTGCCGCTCGCGCACGCGAACCCGGGCGTCCTGAACGTCGGCGAGGGCCTGGCGTAGCTCTTCGTTGTCGCTTCGTTCGGAATGGACCAGCGCCTCGAGGCCGAACGGGACCGCAAGGAGGAGCACGATCGCTCCGACGAAGCCCAGGGTCGATACGAGCTTGCGCTCGCGTGCGTTCATCTGCAGACAGCGGACCGGCCATCCTATTTGCCTCCCGCGCTTGCGGTTGCGCTGCGCCGCGGATGCGTCGCCCTTCTTCCTTTTCGCCGCGGCTCGCACGTCCTCGGGGCACTTCAAGTCGAACTCCATGACGTACTTCTGACGGTCGCTCCCGATCGCCTGCGACGTGCTCTTGATCTTCACGTCGTCCAGACACCGCTCGTCCGAGAGAGTGGCCGAAATCGACTGCGCATCCGGTATCGAGCCGACGATGCCCCGAAGCGTGGCGTGTCCCTTCTGCACGTCGAGCTCCTCGACGTCGTGGGTCATCGAGGTTGGGATGGCCTCGGAGAGCAGGACCATCACGTCGAAGGCGTCGATGTGGGGCATCGGGTCCTCGTCGCTCAGCGCTGCCTCCTTCGTAAGGAGGTCCTGGGCGTCTTGAGCGCTGGTCGCCTCGCTCCCCAGGACTTCCTTGGTGACCGATCCGAGCGCACTCTCCAGGGCGCCTCGTTCGGCGTGTACCGCATGAAGCCGAGACCAGGCACTGAATACGAAGCTCACGAGCAAGACTGCGCCGAGTCCGGCGAGCACGGGCACCTTCTCCCGCATCCAGGCGAAACCGCGTTCGAAGGCGAGCACGCCGCTTCGCAAGTTCATCCCGACGCCGCGGCCCTCGAGCGCAAGGGCAAGGGCCATCGCCTTGGCGTACCGTGGAAGCTCGCGCGGGGTCTCTCCGCCCGGGTTGGACGGCTCGAGGTCCGGCGCAGGAAGGATCTGCACGGGGATCTCGAGCTCGCCCGATAGGAACCCTTCGGCGCCTGAGACGAACGCCCCCCCTCCGCAGAGGTAGACGCGACTCGGTGGAGCCGCCCCCCTGCGCGCGGTGGGCCGCGAAGCTCACGCGGATGTCGCGGGCCAATCGGGCTGCGGTCGCGGGTAGACCCTCGGTCCCGCAGGAAAGGGTCCTCGCGAAGACCGGGTCGCCGCGCTCGAATACGATGACTTCGCTGGCCTTCGCGCCCAGGTCGACGATGGCCACGGCCTCCACCTCGGCGAGGCCGGCCAGATACGGCACGAGGGCGCCAAGCGTGAAAGCCCCGACGCCGACGCGCTCGGGCTCCTGCCCGATAGCCTCTCTGACAACGTCGATCCGCGCGCGGACGTCCTCGACCCGCGCCACGGCGGCCACGATCGGGAGCTGCCCGTCGTCCGTGCCTCGCGCGAGGATCCGCCAGTCGAACACCGCGCCGTCGAGGTCGAACGGGACCTGCGCTTCGAGCTCGAAGGAGAGCACGCTCGCCAGCTGCTTCTGCGCCGTTGCCGGAAGCAGCAGTCGGTGAATCGCCGCGCGCGAGCCGTCGATCGCGACGGCCACCGCGTCGGCGCCTTGCTTTTCTCCCTCGAGCGCTCGAGCAACTGCCGTCCGGACGACCTCCGCGATGGTCCCGCCGGTCGCGACGTCGACCGCTGCGAGGCGCCCGAGCGCCGAGCTTGCGGTAGCTGGAGCGCACCACGGCGACCTTCACGCTCGCGCTCCCGATGTCGATGCCCAACCAGATCGGCATGTGCCCTTCGCTCCTCGTCCCTCACTCGATCGTGTAAGTAGAGAATCTGACCGCCGACGCTCGGCTGCAAGGCCGCGGTGATCCCATTCTGGGCTGATGACGAAGACGCGGCGGCGGCCAGGCGGCGCCGTGGCCGATGCGGCTGCACCCGCGGCCGATGGGGTCACCGACCGGCGCAGATCGAAAATCTGCCACAGCGTGGATCCTCACCCGCGTCTCGTGCTTGTACCCTTTGACGACGCCGATCGCATAGATGGAGAAGACCTTGCTCTCGGTCGAGATGCTCTTCGAGAACTCGCTCTCCGACTGGAATTTTGCCACCGGCTTCACCCCCATCAAGGTCAAGAGCGGGCCAATCATTCCCTTTCCCTTCATCGTCGTGATGAAGTCGCCCGGCGCTCCGAAGAGGGGCATGCCCATCGTAATCCCTTGCGCCATCGTCACGCCCATGACGAACATCTGCATCTGCAACGGGTCGGTGCATAGGTCGGCCGTGGGGGCGCCGGAGCAGACGATCGCGTAGAGCGTGAGCGCGTTCGCGGTATTGACGTTGACCGTCCCCTGCCCCCAGACCGTCATCTCCCGTCTTCCTCGGGATCGGTAGGGTCGGGGTCGACGAAGGTCGCCCAGAAGTCGTCCGTGACGCCGCGGACCATGTGAAGCTCTTCGAGCGAGTCGTAGGGGGCGTTCTTGCGCCGGTAGGGCTTTGGCAGCAGCTGATACCAGGCATCCTCGACGGCATTCGACGACGGCGCCGCCGTCAAATCGCAGGAGTAGAGCTGCTCATCCGAGTCCGCCCAGTCGATGATTGCCGAGCAGGTCGACAGGCGGTCGTTGTAATTGCCACTCGAGTCCCGCTGTTCGAAGAGGGGGTTGTACTGGATCGACGCCATTCGGCTCATGAGCTCCTTCGCAAGCCGGATGATGCGCGATCTCGTTCGCGGCTCCCATGTTGACGTTGATCTTTGCGTCTTCGTCGACGATGGAGACCTCGAAGCGACCTCCCTTGAGGCCGAGGTTCTTCCCGAGCGAGAGGTCGAGCCCCGAGATCCCGGCGAAGTCCTTCGACGCCTCCTTGTCGTTGAACGCACCAAGGATGCGATCGGCATAGCTCCACACCGGGAGCTGGGGCGCCTTTTGCCCCAGAAGCATCAGGATCGGCGCGATGGCCTGGCGCATCGTGGGTTCGGCCGCGACGAGGAGCCGCGACAGATTGACGGCGCTCCGGGCAAAGTACTCGGCCTGCACGCCGTCGCGGGCCGCCGTAGCCGCAGCGAACTCGGCGCCGGTGTCGTCCTGGAACTCTGCCAGCATCACGATCATGATCGCGATGGCGCCGAGCACCATGACCAGCGCAACTCCTCGCTCCCGCCGTCTCCGGCGGGTTCGCAGCGTGGCCCTTTCCACAGCGACACCGCTCATTGCGGAATCCCGAAAGAGAGAGGCTGTTGGATTGGCACGAAAACCTTCGTCGTGTAGCTGTACTGCGCGCTTCCCCCGACGCCGTTGAGAACCAGCTTGATCTCGACCTCCAGCGGCAAGCGGTTCGGCTGTCCCGATACCTGGGTCGAGTCCCAGGTATCGACCCAGAGTGACGTCATTGGGTCGAGGAATTTGAGCTCGAACTGGTCCACGTCTTCCGCCACGACGTTGACGATCCCACCCTTCAGTGGATCGAAATCGATGGGCGTCTGCTCGCGTCGCGCGAGGTCTTTCTTGTCGGGGAAATCGGGGTTCTTCGCCGAGAAAGTAGCCCACCTCGGCCTGGTCCGATTCGTGCGCGTCTCGATCCGTCCGCCTGTGCGCGAACGCGGTGAAGTCGAAGCCGATGGCTCGAGCTGCGACCGACGAACGCGGTCTTCTCCGTGATGAGCGCCGGGTTCGAAGGCACGTGCAAGGAGAGGTACGCAGCCGACAGATCGCGCACGATCCGCTGCATCGCCTCGCGCCCCTCGTGCACGCGCTCGGAGCGAATGGCTTCGCCCTTCTTGCCCCTCGACAGCGAGTCGATGACTCCGTGCATGAGCACCGCCACCATCGCCAGAACGCCCACCGCGACGATCACCTCGATCATCGTCATGCCGCGCGAGAGCGCGATGGATCGGCGTCTCATTTCCGCCCGAGTCCGCCCCCGCCCAGGAGCGCTCCGAGCGCCCCGAGACCCGACATGCCCCCGTCGGCCGAGAAGCCAGCATCCGCCATGCCCGCGAGAAGGCCGGCGCGTGACGGGTTGGTGATGTACTGCACGAGAGTGAAGTCGCGATCGAGGAGCCCTTCCTTCCACTTCACGACGACCGTCACCCGCCTGATCGCCGCTTCGAGCAGTGGCTTGAGCGACGGGTAGACGATCGTGAATGCCATCGAGAGAAGCCCCTGGGCCCCTCCCATGCCGCCCAAGGATTGCTGCAACGATTGCCCGATGTTCTGCAGCCCCCCGTCGAGATCGAGCTGAGCCCCTCCGGCGGGATTCACCAACATCGCTCCGGAGGGACCGGCCAGCGTCGTGGCCATTCCGGAGGCGACAGCCGCCACGCCGGCGTCCAGGCCGAGCCCACCGCCGAGGATCGAGTTGAGGCCCCCTCCGTCGACTCCGACGGGGTTCGCCTGCGGGAGCGTGACTCGGTCCACGAGCCACTCGCACGTGAAGCCCGGGATCTCCTTGTCGTCGCAGCAGACCTGGCTCGTGTCCTTCTCTTCGACTCTCCGGGAAGCCCAGCTTCAGCTCCTTCTCCTCAATCTCGCTCATGCGGCAGCGACCAATTTCGATGGCCTGGCTCATCTTCGCGGCGCTCTTGTTGCTCGCGACGAAGCCGGCCTTCGGCCGACGAGGATGATCGTGACGACGGCGCCGAACAGCGCGACGGCCATGAGCACCTCGAGCAGGGAGAAGGCTCGCCGGAGCCACATGGCTCAGAACCCCGTGTCCTCTCGATCGGATGCCTTCACGTCGTCCGTCGGCAGCTCGAGCTCGACCGGTCCTGGCTTGGCCGTTACCTTGCCGGTCAGAGGCGAGACGAGGAGCGTCAGCGTGCGCGCGTCTTCCTCGGAATCGCCGATCCGAACTGGATCGAGGACGCGCTCCGTGCGGCCTCCCGGCCAGAAGTAGAGGTACGCACGGCCTGACGTGCGCGGCGCGTCGTCGTGCGCCGACTGCACGGCGCGGAAGGTGATGCCCCTCTGGAGCGGCTTGCCCCCCTTGCCCGACTCGACGTCTCCGAAGCCGAACGCTTCGATGGCGTGGAAGCGCGGCTTCGGGATCGGCGGCCCCTTGACGATCTTGTCGCCCTCGGCCAGCGCCGCCGTCTCGGCTTGCGTCACGGGATCGGCCCCGCCCGTGCCCGTGGCGTCCTTCGGGCTGCACGAGCATCGGGACGTCGCTCTCCTCGAGCCAGATCTTCTGCTGGTCGAAGTCCATGACGAGGCGCAGGTCCCGCGACGTCGCGGTCGCCCGCGTGTAGGCGACCTTGATGGCGCTGGTGATCATCGTCGCGGACCTGCGCAGCCGCTCCGACGGCAGCTGCATCGTCCCGCCGATGGCGACGCCGGTCACGATCGCGATGATCGCGATGACGACCAGGATCTCGATGAGCGTGAGCCCGCGACTGCGAGCGCGCGTCGCCAGCGTGTCGTCGACTCTCGGGGCTCTCGGCTACTCGCACCTTGGGCACGTGGATAGTCGTCGTCCGTACCTTCCTTGCGGTCGGGGCCGGCGGTCGTGCAGGTGATCTCGTCGACGTCGCACGAGAGCTTCAACGGATTGCCCCACGGGTCCTTGACGGCTGAAGTCCGAGCCGAGGACCTTCTCCTGCTTCAGCTGCTCGACCGTCGGGCACTCGTCGCCCGGTATGACCGTTCTTCCACATGATCGGTGGCGCTGCGGAGCCGTGTTGCAGGCGGTGCCTGTCGTGCCGATGTCCGCTTTCTTCTTCGCCCCCATGACGCCGATCGAGATCGCCGCGGTCAGGACACCGATGATGGTGATGACGATGACCAGCTCGACGAGCGTCAAGCCGCGCGAGGCGGCGCGACGTAGCTTTTCTACGTGTGATGGTTCGCATCTCCTTCTCTCTTTCAACGAGGGCATCTCCCTCGTCGTTCACTCCACTCGATCCGCGTCCTCCGGGATCGCCGTCGGGACCGTCGCTCGAAACGTCGAACCCGCGGGATCCGCCGCCCGGGGCAGACGACGCGCAGGGGGCGACCCCACGCGTCGCGCGGGACCCGGTGCAGGTATCCACCGGACACGAGGTCCGTCAGCGACGCCGGGCACGCGCGGTCGTGATCGGCACGCCAGGCCGCGACCGCGTTCATGGCCGTCGTGATCTCGGCGCGCGTCGCTCGCACGTCTGCCGCGACGCTCTCGCGACCGCGCAGCACGACGAACGTCACCACGCCGCGACGATCACCATCGAGCGCCTGCCGCGCACGCGCGCGCCTGAAGATCGAGCGCAGGCCGCGGCGCTTCTCCCACGGGAAGAAGACCTTCGGCTCGCCCCTGGCCGTCATCGCCGCACCTCTCGAGGTTCCGTCATTCATTGCGACGAAGTCGTTCATCTGGATGAGCGGCATCAGGATCGCGAACGCGATGAACCCGACGCCGCCGCCCATCACGACGATCATGAGCGGCTCGAGCAGGCTGGTCAGCGCCTGCACGCGCGTCTCGACCTGCGTGTCGTAGGCGCGCGCGACGTTCTCGAGCATCTGCTCGAGCTGCCCGCTGCGCTCGCCGACGGCGATCATGTGCGTCACGATCGGCGGGAAGTCGCCGCTGCGCTTGAGCGGGCCCGGCGATGGACTCGCCCTCGCGGATGCTCCCGGCGGCCGTCTCGATGACCTTCTCCAGCTTGCCGTTGTCGAGGACGTTCTTGACGATCTCCATCGCCTTGAGCAGCGGCACGCCGCTCCGGAGCAGCGTGGCCAGCGTGCGCGCGAAGCGCGACGACCGCGAGCATCCGGACGAGCGTGCCGAAGACGGGGATCTTGAGCAGGAAGCCGTCCTTCGAGGCGCGCCCGTCCGGCGTCGCGACCCACGCCATCGAGCCACGCGATCGCCGAGCCCCGCGACGACGCCGACGACGACGCCCACGGCGTAGCGCCGAGCGACTCGACGGCGAACGCGCACAGGACGAGCAGGCCGCACCGGCGCGAGCGCGACGATCGACGAACGTCAGGTGCTTCGTCGCGCTCGCTCGTCCTTGTAGTCGCGCAGGCGCCGAGCGCGTGAAGGTGAACGTGAGCGATGCGAGACGATGAACCCGAGCATCTGGTTGGACGCGACGAAGCGCGACATCCCGATGAGCGCCTCGGTGTACCAGGGCAGCGCGCGGTCCAGGCTCTCGAAGATCGCGGTCACCTTCGGCACGACGACGACCATCATGACGGTGATGAGCGCCGAGCCGATGACCGTCATCAGCGCCGGGTACGCCAGCGCCGCGCCGACCTTGCCGCGGAGCTTGGACTGCGACTCCATGAAGTCGGCCAGCCGCTCGAGCACCCCCTCGAGCGTGCCCGACGCCTCGCCCGCCGCGACCATGCTCACGTAGAGGTTCGGGAAGACGTGCGGGTGCGGCTCGAGCGCCTTGGCGAGCGAGCTGCCCTCGTTGAGCCGGTCGACGCACCTGCGTGAGGACGCGCTTGAGCTCGAGCTTCTCGACCTGCTCGATGAGCGCGCCGACGGACTCGACCAGCGGGATGCCCGCGGTGACCAGCGTCGCGAGCTGGCGGGTCATCATCGCGACGTCGCGCGACGCTGACGCGGCGGAAGAGCGACGCCGGCCTCGAGTCGACCGGCCTGCCGCCCTTCTGCGCCTTCGTCTCCTCCTGCGCGCTCGTGAGGAGGATGCCCTCGCGCTTGAGAGCGGCGCGCAGCGACTTCGCGTTGTCGGCGTCGCGAACGCCGTGCACCTGCTTGCCGTTCGCGCCGACAGGATCCCGCGGTACTCGAAGACGGCCATGGCTCACTCCGCCCCGACGCGCACCGGCGCTCGGCGCGGCGACGGCGGCAGCGCCAGCGGCTCGGCCTCGACGTCTTCCTGCGTCGCCGCGAGGACCTCCTCGACCGTCGTCATCCCGGCGAGCACCTTGCGCGCGCCGTCGTCGCGCAGGCGTGTCCATGCCCTGCTCCCATGCGCAGCGCGCTTGATGGCCTGCGGAGTCGGCCTTCTGCAGGATGAGCGGCCCGACCGCGTCGTCGATCGAGCAGCAGCTCGTAGATGCCGCGCCGGCCCGATGAAGCCCGGTGTTCGTGCACTGGTCGCAGCCCTGCGCCTTGTAGAACGATGCGGCCGCTGCCCGGATCGAACGTCTCGAGCAGGTCGCCCTCGCCGACGTTGCGCGGGAAGTAGCGCGAGCTCGGGTTGTTGCGCCGCGCGGCGCGCAGCGCGCATGCGCTCCGCCGTGAGCCCGAGCTCCTCGAGCTCGAAGTCCTCGGCCGCGTACGGGTACTTGCAGTGCGGGCAGAGCACGCGCACGAGGCGCTGCGCGAGGATGCCGATGACGCTCGAGCGCAGCAGGAACGGCTCGGCGCCCATGTCGATCGTGCGCGTGATCGGCGCCGGCGGCGTCGTTCGTGTGGATCGTCGAGAGCACGAGGTGACCCGTCAGCGACGCGTTGATCGCGATCTCGAGCGTCTCCGTGTCGCGGATCTCGCCGACCATGACGATGTCCGGGTCCTGCCGGAGGAACGCGCGCAGCGCGCTCGCGAACGTGAGGCCGATCTTCGGCTGCACGTGCACCTGGTGGATGCCCTGGATCTCGTACTCGACCGGATCCTCGGCGGTGAGGATGTTGAGGTTGGGCTGGTTGATGCGGTTGATGCACGCGTAGAGCGTCGTCGTCTTGCCGCTGCCGGTCGGCCCCGTGACGAGGATGATGCCGTCGGGCCGGCGGATGAGCCCGTCCATCAGCGCGTACTCGCGCGGGCTGAACCCGAGGTCGGGCAGGTCGAGCAGGACGCTCGACTTGTTGAGCAGGCGCATGACGATGCGCTCGTAGCCGCGGCTGGTGGGGATGGTGCTGACGCGGATGTCGAAGCTCTTGCCGGCGATCTTCTTCGTGATGCGCCCGTCCTGCGGCAGGCGCTTCTCGGCGATGTTGAGCGCGCTCTCGATCTTGATGCGGCTGATGATGCTGTTCATGAACGGCGCGGGGCGCCCGCCGCGCGACGTAGAGCTCGCCGTCGATGCGGTAGCGGACGATGACCTCCTTCTCCTCGGGCTCGATGTGGATGTCGCTCGCGCGCTCCTTCATCGCCTGCAAGAAGAGCGAGTTGACCCAGCGGATGACGGGCGCCTCGTCGTCCGAGTCGAGGATGTCGCTCGCGGCCTCCTCGTCGACGTTCGACTCGTCGCTCTCGAGCTCGCTCCTCGCCCGCCTGCTTCTCGTAGACGCGGTTGATGGCGTCCTCGATCCGGTCGCGCCCGCCGACCGACGCCTCGACCGGCTTGCCGAAGATGACGCGCAGGTCGTCGAGCGCCTGCGTGTCGAACGGGTCGCCGCAGACGACGTGCACGGCGCGCTCGTCCTCGCGCACGACGAGGATCCTGTGGGCCTTGGCGAACGCGATCGGCAGCGCGCGTCGCCAGCGCGGTCGGGATCTCCGCCGGGTCGATGCTGCTCGACGAGCGGGAGCTGGGCCTCGTCGGCGAGCACCCGCGCGAGGGCCATCTCGTCGACCAGGCTGGAGTTCACGATGAGATCGAGCAGCTCCGTGCCGCGCTCGCGCTGCACCGCCCAGAGCGAGCTCGAGCTTGTCGGCCGGCAGAATCCCTCGCCGGGCCAGAAGCTCGCCGAGGAAGCGCTGCTCGGCCGCCATTCGCTACTTCTCCACCTTCTCCACGCTGCGCGGAGGCGGTGCGACGTTGATCGGAGGCGGCGCGCCCCCTGGGCCACCTGCTGGCGCCGGCTGGGCTGCGGGCGCGGGTGCCGCCGCGGGCGCGGGTGCCGCCGCGGGAGGCGCGGCCTCGGGCCTGCCGACGGGGACGGGAAGCTCGAGCGGCTGCCCGGGCTCGTGTGTCTTGAGCTCGCGCGGGCGCGTGAGCTCGTCGAGGCGCTTCTGCTCCTCGGCCTCCATGTACGACTGCCGGATGTCCTCGAGGAGCCCGTTGTCGCGCGAGTAGTCCTTGGGGGGCTCGTACTCGTTCTGGTCGCTGAAGACGAAGTAGTGATCGAGAAACTCCTGCCGCTCCTGCATCTTGCGCTCGAACACCGTCCGCAGGTCGGACTGCTCGCGGATGATGTACGGCGTGAGCACGAGGATGAGGTTCGACTTCACCAATGAGCTGCTGCTCGAGCGGAAGAGCGCGCCGAGGACGGGGATGTCGCCCAGGAGCGGGATCTTCGTGTCCGGTGCTGCTGCACGCGGCTGCGCACGAGCCCGCCGATGACCACCGTCTGCTGATCCTTGACGACGAGCTGAGTCTGCGCCGTTCGCTTCGAGAACGGTACGGCGCCGAGCGAGCCGATCGGCTGCAGCCCGGTCGCATCGCTGATCTCCTCGGTGACCTCGAGGCGCACCTCGTCGGAGTCGTTGAGGTGCGGCACGATCTTCACCTTGGTGCCGATGTCCTGCCGCGGCGCCGTCCCGAACCCGCCTCCAAGCGCACCAAGCGCACCGAGAGGGCTGGCCGACGCACCCGACGCCCCGCCGGCGAGGCCCGGGATGCCGCCGAAGCCGCCGAAGTTCGTCTGCAGCGGGATGTTCTGCCCGACGTTGATCTCGGCGGGGACGTTGTCGGTCGCGAGGATGTGCGGCGTGGAGAGGACGTCGGAGTCGTTCGTCGACGCGAGGGCGTTGATGAGGACGCCGAACGCCGGGATCGAGATGCCCGTGCCGAGGAGGTTCTCGCTACCCGGACAGCGCGGGCCCGCGAACGCCGAGCGCGAACGCGTTGAGCGTCGAGTCGGTCGGACTCGGCAAGCAGGATCGATCGGAACGGGTTGAGGCCGCCGTAGAGAAGGGACTCGCCACCGCTGGCCGGCCCGATCTGGGGGTCGCGCCGGCGTGAAAGGCCATGCCGAGCTGATTCTCGCGGTCGATGTTGAGATCCATGATGACGGCCTCGATGAACACCTGGCGGCGCGGCTGGTCGAGCTGATCGATGACCGTGCGCAGGTTCGCGAAGTCGCGGAGGCTCGACGTGACGACGATCGAGTTGGTCGCCTTGTCGGCGCTCACCTTGACGCCCGACTCGAAAATCGTCAGCGGCGTCGTCCCTGGCTTCGGCGCTGCCCCCGCTGGCGGCCGACGGCGCCCGTGACGATCTCGTTCAGCGTCTTCGCGAGCTCCACCGCGTCGGCGTGCTGCAAGAGGAGCACGTGGATCTCGCCTTCGCCGGAGTGTGGAACGTCCAGGCGCTTGATGAACTCGAGGATGCGCATGTACGCGCGCTCGGTCGCGATGATGACGACCGAGTTGCTACGGTCGTCGGCGAGGATCTTCGTGATGTGAACGTCGCCGCTCGTCGGCGCCGGTCTTGTCCTTGGCCGGCGCCGCCCTTCAGGTCGAAGACCTCGTTGAGGCGCGAGGCGATGTCCGACGCGATACCGTAGTGGATCGGCTCGATCCAGATCTGGTCGCCCACGCCGCCGACGTCGACGTCCTCGAGGATGCGCATCATGCGCTGGATGTTCGTGCCCGTGTCCGTGATGATGAGCAGGTTGCCCGGGGCGTAGACCGTGATGTCGCCGTCCTTCGACTTGAAGTGACCGAGGACGCTGGCGACCTCCTCCGCGCTGGCGTTGCGGAGGCGATGAATGCGCGTGATGTAGCGGTCTTCCCCGGTGGCGCCCTGGCCGGCGACGTACACGGGCGCGCCCATCTTCGCGTCGGGCGAATCGACGATCTTGTAGAAGCGGCCGTGGGGGACCACCGTCAGCCCGTTGGCCTCGAGAATCGAGAGGAACGCCTGGTACGCCTCGGCGACCGTGACCTTCTGCGGCGAGAAGACCGTCGCCTTGATGTTGTGCACCTTGCCGCCGAAGATGAACCGCTTGCCCGTCAGCTCGCCGATGACGCGGACGAGCTCGGCGAGGTCGGCGTCCTCGAGCGAGAAGGAGACCTTGTCAGCCGGAGAGCGCGGCGCGTAGTCGACGCCCGACTCGAACTGCTGGAGCCCCTGAGTGTCGGCTACCGCCTTGCCGCCGGGGCCGATGACCGGCTTCGCGCCGGGCCCTGCGGCCCCTGCATCCGGACTGCCCCCCCCTGCTGCGGGAGCGCCCACCGGTGTGCCCGTCGTCGCAGGCGCCGCCGCGGGAGCAGGGGCAGGAGTGGCGGCCGGAGTGGGGGGGGCCGGAGGCGCCGGCTGCACCCCGACGGGCTGCGGCCTGGGACGCAACTTCTGAGCGTTCGACTCCCTGCTGATCGCGGCCAAGCCGAGACCAAGAAGCATCCATGTCGTTACGGCGCGCGTTCTCATCGTCTGGGTCTACGTTTCTTCCTATCGACCGGGCATCGTCTGAGCGTTGGGAGAAGGGGGTCTGAGGATGTTCGGCGTGAGGCGCGGGGTGTTCGGGGGAGCGGCGCTCGCCGCGGCGCTCCCTTCACCGGCCGGCGCCACGGCGTGACCGACGAGCACGGACGCGATGAGCGTCAGCGTTCCCACGATGACGACGCACGCGCCGACCATCGCGCCCGCGGTGACCAGCGTGCGCCGGAGCAGAGTCTCGTTGTCCATCGGTGCGTCGGGCATCGTCTCTTCTCACTTGATGTTGTAATCGATGTTCATTGCCTGGCCTCTGCGGTTGACCGACACAATCAGCTGATCGGCCGTGCGAAGACGCGCATATGCCTCGAGCGCTTTTTCGGGGCTCGCCATGTCGAAGCCGTTGATCTTCTCGAGACGGTCGCCGTTCTCCATGCCGAGAGTGCCGAGGAGCGTATCGGGACGCACGCCGAAGAGGCGTATGCCCACGACCTTGCCGTTCTCCTGCTCGGGGACGATCCGCGCTTGACGCATCAGGTCGGCCTGGTTCTCGAGAATCTTGTCGACGACGCTGCGGTCCACGTTGAACTCGGTCGGTGAGACTTTCTGCACGCCCTTCTTGATGTCGTCCGATACCGGCGTCGCACCTCCGGCGGGCGCGGAGGCCGCAGGGGCCGCAGACGCCACGGGGGCCGGCGGAGGCGGAGGCTTGAACATCTGCGTCTGGCACAACTGGCCGGCGTTCGTCATCCAGACGCGGTCCCAGCCGATGAAGCTCACCGTCTTGCCGCTGAGCTCCCCCCCGCGTCGCCGCAGAAACGTCTTTCCTTTCTCTTGCTGGGTCTCGAGCGCGGCGAAAGACCAGTCCGGATCGGCCGAGGCGGCGATGATGAGGACCCGCACTCCGTCGCAATCGGGAGCGTGAAAGGGATCCGAGAGATCTGGCGGGGGAAGCGACGCGTCGATCTCCTCCACGGGCGCGACGACCAGGTTGAGCGGGCCCGTGACGGAGTCGAACGGATTTCTCGAGAGGATGGCTTCCGCGCTGGTGGCGTGCCGGCTGGCGGACGCCGGCGCCGGTGGGAGGCGCGCCGCGAGCGGCACTGCCGCGAGCTGCTTTTCGTCCGCTCCGAGGCTGGCCCCGACCACCTGCATGATCCCCTGCGCGTCGAAAAAGGCGGCAATGGCCACCAGCGCGAGCAGAACCGCCCAGAAGTAGCGCTTGAGGAGCTTGTCGAGGGCCATGGCGAGGAAGAGGCAGTCGCACCGCCCCGCCGCAACAAAGCGAGCGCTGTGCCACATGGGTAACTAACTGATCCGGAATGGGATTCCGGATGACGAGACCCGGCTGATTCGCCAGCTTGGCGCCCTGGCCGTCCAGGCGGCCCGTCGCTCGACAAAATGTCAATTCAAGGCGGTGCGGCTCACTCGGTGATGCCGTCGAGCTTTCGGTAGATCGTGCGCGTCGAGATGCCCAGAAGCTGGGCGGCGACGGACTTGTCCCCCCGGGCATGTCGGAGGGTGTCGCGAATGACGCGCAGCTCGATCTCGTCGAGCGTGGTCCCGATCTCGAACGCTAGCTGCGTCGGCGCACTGGGAGCAGACGTGGCGACGTGATCCGGCAAGTCGCCCTCGCCGAGCACGTCGCCGCGCGAAAGAACCACCGCGCGCTCGATCACGTTCTCGAGCTCGCGCACGTTGCCCGGCCACGCGTAGTCCGCCAGCCGATCGAGGGCGCCACGCGTCGGGTGAAGACGGGTGCGGCCGTTCTTCGCGCAGTAAAGCCCCAGGAAATGATCGACGAGAAGCGGAATGTCTTCGCGGCGCGCGCGCAGCGGAGGCGCCGTGATCGCGATGACGTTGAGGCGGTAGTAGAGATCTTCGCGGAACCGCCCCGCGGACACCTCCGCCACCAGATCGCGATTGGTCGCCGCGACGATCCGCACGTCGGCCTTGTGCGGTGTTCCCGCCGAGCGGCTCGTACTCCCCCTCTTGAAGTACTCGCAGAAGCTTGACCTGCACGCTCCACGACAGCTCGCCTATCTCGTCGAGAAAGAGCGTGCCTCCGGACGCCTTGGCGAAGCGCCCCTCCTTTCGCCCGATGGCTCCGGTGAATGCGCCCCTTCTCGTGGCCGAAGAGCTCACTCTCGAGGATCGTCTCCGGGATCGCGGCGCAGTTGACCGCGACGAACGGACCGCGCGAACGCGCCGACCGCTCGTGGATGTAGCGTGCAAGGAGCTCCTTGCCGGTTCCGCTCTCGCCGAGCACGAGCACCGTGGCCTGACTCGGCGCGGCCTGCGTGGCGACGTCGATGACGCGCCGCAGGGCCGGCGAGCTGCCGACGATCTCGCGCGTCGGGCCAGGCGCTTGATCTCGTCTCTTCAGCGACTTGTTCTCGGCGACGAGCTTCTGTTTCTCTGCGGCCTTGCGCACGCTCTTGACGATCGAGACGCGCTTGAGCGGCTTCTCGACGAAGTCGTACGCGCCCTCGCGCATGGCGCTGACGGCCGCCTCGACCGAGCCGTACGCCGTCATCAGGACGACCTCGACGTCCGGAGCGACCTGCTTGATGGCGCGTAGGAGCTCGAGCCCCGTCGTCCCCGGCATCATCAGGTCGGTGAGAACGACGTGGACCCGATGCGTCCGCACCAGCTCGAGCGCGCGCTTAGCGTCGGGCGCCGACGAGCACGCGCATACCCTCCCGCTGGAAGATCTTCTCGAGCGACTCGACGTTCGAGCGCTCGTCGTCGACGACGAGCACGGTGATGGCGTCCGGAGAGGGATCGGGCACCGCCTCGGTCGCAGCGGGAGAGGTCGCGGTCTCGCCCGACCCGCCGGGGGATGGGAAACTGGGCGATCGCGTCAGCACGAGGACAATGTGACAGACTCAGGACATATCGTCAAAGAGGTGGATAAGATGTCATTCCTGCCTCAATCCCCGCCAAACCGGAGGCGGAAGCTCTTTATCCAAGACATCCAGTCGGCCCGCACGTCGAAGCGCAACGTCGCGCGGGCCACCTCGTCGCCGCTCCGGTCGTAGAGACTCGCCGGCAAAATCGTCATCGACTCGATGGGCGCCAGTCCGCTCCACTCCCTCTGGCCGCTGAGCTCGTAGCGATGACCATCGTCGCCGCAGAACGAGAGGCGGTACGGCATTCGCCGCTCGGAGAGCAGCTTGAAGGAGATGGTTCCCTCGAGGTCCCGTCCGGAGGCGAGACGTTCGGCGTCTATGGTGCCGGTGATCCGGCAAGTCTTGCTGCGGGCGAACTCGATCAGACTTCGCGCATGCGCCTCGATCGTGAAAGCGATGGCCCGCTCGTCGGTCGGCGCGTCGAGCCGCCAGTAGTTGCCGCTCATGGTCTCGCGGTACGACAGACCGGGGACCACGGCGCTACGGCCCGCACCTTCGCTGATACTCCGCGAGCCCGTGCACGACGAGCCGCTCGACCACGCCGCCGCGCGAGACCGCATCGGCGATCTCGTCGACGTCCGCGACGGTCACGTCACCGTAGGCCACGTGCTCGGGCTCCTGCACGATACTCACCCCCGTCTCGCATAGATCGAGGCAGCTCGACGAACAGGCGCGAACCCCTTCCTTGGCGACGCCCCGCTTGAAGAGGGCCTCCTTGAGCTTGGCGACCACTTCTTCAGAGCCCTTCTGCGCGCAAGAGCCTTTCGGATGTCCGTCCGGCCGTCGATTGGTGCAGACGAAGAGGTACCGCTGACGGCTCGGCATGGATCAGGCTGGCAGGATAGGGCGGACAAGGAAGACACTGCTTGCCCGTCCGACGATCGTCAAGAAGAAGCAGCCTTGCGCTCGGCGCCTGCCGGGACGATGCTCCGCCTCCTCATGAACTTGCGCACCCTCCTCCTCGTCACTTTTCCCGTGCTCCCCGCGACGTTCGCCTTCGCGTGCGGCGGTGCCAACGACAACCTCCCGCCTCCGCCGCCGCCGCCTCCGCCGCCGGCGGGTGAGGCGCCTGCGGCGATGACGGACGCTTCCACGGCGCCGGCCTCGTCGGCCGCGACGCCGCCGCCCGCACCCCCGATCACGCTGTCGCAGGGCTCCGCGAGTCCCGACCCTCCCACGCCGACGCCGACCGTCAAGATCGTCGCACCGGCCAAGGAGCAGATCATCCCGTCGGTCAAGGCGGCCGACTTCGAGGTCAAGCTCGACGTGAAAAACTGGAAGACGGAAAAGGGAGACTCGCACGTTCACCTGATCCTGGACGCGAAGCCGTACAAGCCGATCTACGACACCAAGGCACCCGTGAAGCTGTCGGAGCTCACGGGAGGTGACCCTCTTGCCGACGGCCAGCACGTCCTCGTCGCCTTCCCCAGCCGAGCGAATCACGAGAGCGTGAAGACTCCCGGAGCCATCGCCATGATCGAGTTCTGGGTCGGCAAGAAGGGCGACATGGCGCAGGACCTGACCAAACCCATGGTCATCTACAGTCGCCCGAAGGGGGAATACAAGGGCGACATGGCCAATCACGTCCTCGTCGACTTTCAGCTCGCGAACGACAAGCTCGCGGAGGGGAAGGACCACGTTCACATCGCGGTCACCGGCCCCGGAATCGACGGCGAGAAGAGCGCGGACGCAGCCTCGTTCGGCGCGCCCTTCTACCTCGAGAACCTTCAGGACGGGTCATACTCGGTCAAGTTCGAGCTCCTCGGGGCCGACGGCAAGGTCCTTCCGGGTACCTGGAACTCCACGACGCGGAGCATCACCATCGCCCACTGAGAACACCCCAAAGAGTCACCGCCGGAGCTAAGCTCCTGGCGAGCGCAGCAACATGACCCTGCTCGCCCCCGCCCTCGCCGCGATCCTCGCGATCGAGCTCGTCGCTGCGCTCCTTTTTGCCGTCACCTTCGTCCGTCGCATGACGGATGGCGAGTACGGCATCGCCGCTCTCCTCTGCGTGGCCGCGGGCGAGCACGCGTGGGGGTCTCTCATGCGCGCCCATGCCACCCAGGTCCAGGCGGTGATGGCCGCCGACCGCGCGGCGTGGCTCGGGCTCGTCGCGGCCATCCCCCTCTCCCTTCACTTCGGGCTCGCTCATCGCGGCATCCGGCCCACGCTTCGCTGGCTGGGGGTGCCCTACGCGCTCGCCGTCGTCGGCGCCGGGGTGGATCTCCGGGGGCTATTCGAGGAGCACGGCGTCGTGACGCCGCGATCGTCGGGCCTCTTGGTCGGAGCCGTCGACGGAGCGCACCACATCGCGCCCCTCGGGCCGCTCGGCGTTTTGGCTCACGTCGCCTTGGCGCTCGCCGCCGCGGCGACCGTCACGCTCACCGCTCGCGCGCACCTGGCCGGCCGCCGGGAGGGACTCCCCGTCGTCATCGGGGCGACGATGTTCCTCGCCGCCGCGATCCACGACACGGCTGTCGGCGACCGGCAACGCTCGCGGCGGGCTACCTCGTCGACGCCGGGCTCGCGGCGTTCGTGATCGGCATTCTCACCACGCCGAGCGCGCGGTACGCCGCGGTGGCGCTGGAGCTCGACCGCCGCACCAAGGAGCTTCGCTCGCGCACCTTCGAGCTGCGCCGATCATACGAGGACCTCCGGACCGCCCAGGAGGAGCTCGTCAAGAAGGAGCAGCTCGCGGTCGTCGGCGAGCTCGCGGCGGTCATCGCGCACGAGGTCCGAAACCCCCTTGCCATCATCGCAAACGCCGTCGCGGGCCTCCGCAAGCAGGCCATTTCGCGCGAAGACCACGAGACCCTCCTCGGGATCCTGGAAGAGGAGACGAGCCGTCTGAATCGCCTGGTGACCGACCTTTTGCGTTACGCACGCCCGGTGAACGTCCAGCGATCGCATTTCTTGCTCGGCGATCTCCTGGAAAGGGCGCTTGGCTTCGCGAAGACCAAGAAACGGACCATCAACGTCGAGCTCAAGCGCGAGTCGCACGAAGGCGGTCTGTGGGGGACGCCAATCTGCTCCGTCAGGTCTTCGACAACCTCATCGACAACGCGGTCCAGGCGATGGGCCAGAGTGGGACTTTGACCGTGCGCCTGCGCTCGGACAATCAGCAGGGGGTCGACGGACTGGCCGTCGACATCATCGATACCGGCGAGGGGATGGATACTCAGGTGCGTTCGCGGGCGCGCGATCCGTTCTTCACGACACGCCCCAGCGGAACGGGGCTCGGCCTCGCCATCGTCGACCGCATCGTCGACGCTCACGGGGGCCAGTTCGCCATCGACAGCCACGCGGGCGAAGGGACGACGGTCACCGTGTTCCTGCCGAACGGATCGGCCAGCGAGCCGCCGCAGACACGAAGCCGCTCTTCCAAGCCCGCGAGCGAAGCGTCCGGATCACCACGGGCAACGGGCTGAGCGAGCGGCGCCATGGACCGCGACACGATCGTCCGGCTCGACCGGGCCCATGTCTGGCACCCGTACACGCCGATGGCCGCGTGGCAGGAAACGGACCCCATCGTCGTCGCGCGAGCAGAGGGCGCCTGGCTCGAAGACGTCGACGGTCGCCGCTACATCGACGGCAACTCCTCGTGGTACGTGGCGACGCTGGGGCACGGCCACCCGCGCCTCTTGCGCGCCTTCGAAGAGCAAGCTCGCACCCTCGCTCACTGCTCGCTCGCGGGCATCACCCACGAGCCCGCGGCACGTCTCGCCGAAGAGCTCGTGGCCATCGCGCCCCCTGGACTCACGCGCGTTTTCTACGTCGACGACGGGTCGACGGCCGTGGATGCGGCCGTGAAGATGTGCGCGCAAGGGTGGCGCCAGCTCGGCTCTCCGGGCAAGACGCGCTTCATCGCCCTCGACGGTGCCTTCCACGGCGACACCGTCGGTGCGACGAGTCTCGGCGGCGTGGACGTCTTCCGAAGGCCGTTCGCTGGGGTCACGTTCGAGTGCGTCCACGCTCCCTTCCCCGAGCCGGGAGCCCACGACCGGGCACTGTCGGCCATGGGCCGCATCCTGCGCGAAGGCGCATCCACCATCGCGGCAGTCTTCGTCGAGCCCATGGTGCAAGGCGCGGCCGGAATGAGAATCTACGGCGCCGACTTCCTGCGCGAACTTCGCGTCCTCTGCGACCGGCACGACGTCTGGCTGGTGACCGACGAGGTCTTCGCGGGATACGGACGCACGGGGCGGATGTGGGCCAGCGAACACGCCGGCGTGACGCCGGACCTGATGTGCATCGGCAAGGCCTTCGCCGCGATCGTCCCGATGGCCGCCGTGCTTGCGACCGATCGAGTCTTCTCGGCGTTCGGTGGGGGACGCGCGCACGCGCTGCTGCACGGGCACACCTTCTGTGGGAACCCCATCGGCGCGACGCTCGCGCGAGAGGTGCTCGCCATTTACAGGGACGAGAGGGTCATCGATCAGGTGGCGCAGAAGGCCCCCATCATCGCCCGCGCGTTCGAGCGCCTCGCGGGCGCCCCGGGGGTGGAGCGCATTCGCTCCCTCGGGATGATCGGCGCCGCGGACCTGTCGGACGGAGGCCGCGAGGGCTACCTCGGCGAGGTGGGCTGGCGTGTCTACGACGAGGCCCGGAAGCGCGGCGCCTACCTGCGCCCTTTGGGGAGCACCGTCTACGTGTGTCCTCCCTTGACGATTCCCGAGGCCGAGCTCGAGCGCCTGCTGGCCATCCTGGACGAGAGCGTGCGTGCGGCGCATTGACGAAGACGCGGGCGTGGTCTCTCCTCGTCACGGAAAAGTCACGCGGACGCGATAGGGAGTGAAGCATGGCCCGCATCTTGGTGGTCGAGGACGAAGCCGACATCCGCGAGGTCCTCGACTACAACTTGAAGCGAGAGGGACACGACGTCGCGCTCGCGTCGACGGCCAAGGACGGCCTGCGCCAGGCGCGCGAGCGCCGGCCCGACCTCGTGCTCCTCGATCTCATGTTGCCCGACGGCTCCGGCACCGAGCTTTGCAAGACGCTTCACCAGGACGCGGCGACGCGCGGCGTACGAGTCGTGATGCTCACCGCCAAGGGCGAAGAGATCGATCGCGTCATCGGCTTCGAGCTGGGCGCCGACGACTACGTCGTCAAGCCGTTCAGCGTCCGCGAGCTCTTGCTTCGCGTACAGGCGGTCCTCCGCCGCGCCGCCTCCGAGGAAGCCGGCGAGACGACTCAGTTCGGTACGCTGAGGGTCGATCGCGGCGCGCACCGCGTATGGGTCGAGGGGCAGGAGGTGGAGCTCACGGCCCTCGAGTTCAAGCTCCTTCTGACGCTGCACGATCGGCGAAACCGCGTCCAGACGCGCGATGCCCTGCTCAGCGACGTATGGCGGATCGACGCCGATGTGACCACGCGGACCGTCGATACGCACGTCAAGCGCCTGCGCGAGAAGCTCGGCGCCGCGGGCATCTATGTCCAGACGGTGCGCGGAGTGGGATACCGGTTCGCCGAACGGCCGGACCCAGAGCCGACGGGCGAGGTCACCTGACGACGAGCGCGCCCTTGTACATCGCCATTCCGCACTGAAACGTGAGCTTGCGGGAGGTGTCGGTCGGGACGTCCACGGAGACGGGCGTATCGAGGGGCAGATCCTTCTTGACGTCGAGATCCGGGAATACGACCTCGGTGGCGCACGTGTTGTCCGTGGTGCGGACGAAGGTGACGCTGGTCTTCGAGCCGGGTCCACCTCTGGGAAGGGCGAGCGAGCTCGGGCTGAAGCCGTGCTCGCCGGCCACCACGCGGAATTGACCGGTGACCTCAGCGAGCATCGCGCCGGACGTGGACTCGGGGGTGGCCTCCGGCTTCTTGCCGCAGGCGATGCTCGCGGCGAGCGCGAGCGCGACGGCCACCCTGGCACGGACAGCAAGACGAGCGGGCATGGCTGGAGCGGTTTAGCATGCTGCGTGCGCCGCCGTCACGGCGACTCGCGACGCCCGAGTAGGAGCGACGCGCCACACGAAGGAGGCAACGATGACTACTCAAGTGAAGGTCACGACGCACGAAGGACGAGAGCTCGAGGGCGCACTCGCGACGCCCACGGGCGCGGGCAAGGTGGGCGGCGTCGTCGTCGTGCAGGAGTGGTGGGGCCTGAACGACCACATCAAGTCGCTGTGCGACCGCTTCGCTCAGGCTGGCTTCGTATCCCTCGCGCCGGACCTCTATCACGGCAAACTCGCGAGGACGAAGGAGGAAGCCGGACAGATGATGGGGGCGCTCGACACGAAGACGGCCGTCGCCGAGATCGGCCTCGCGGTGGCGAAGCTCAAGTCAGAGGCTCGCTGCAACGGGCGGGTCGCCGTGGTCGGCTTCTGCCTTGGCGGCGCGCTCACCCTGGCCGCGGCGTGCGCCCTGGGCGATATCGCCGCGGCCGTGCCGTTCTACGGGGTCCCGGGGCTACCGATGGCGGCGTACGCGAAGGTCAAGGCGCCGGTGCAGGCGCATTTCGCGAAGAAGGACGACTGGGCCAAGGCGTCGATCGCGGAGGAGATCCAGAGCCAAGTGCGCGCAGGCGGCGGCCAGATGGACCTCTTCGTGTACGACGCGGGGCACGCGTTCATGCGGTCGTCGGACCCGGAAGTCTACGATGCCGACAGCGCACGGGTCGCATGGGGCCGCGCGATCGAGTTCTTGACCAAGCACCTCGCCGGCTGAGCGGCCGGCCCGACCTCAGCGGTCGATGCTCTGGCGTACGCCGACTCGCACTTGGCCCCACCCCGAGACTGCGAGGCGCTGGAGCCACCGGGGCGGGCCAGCGCCGGTGGTCCCGGATAGCGACACCGACTGCGATCCGGAAGCTTCGTGAGATGATAGGGTCGTGGATCGGCTTGAGGGGCGGGCACCTTCAAGCAGACGCTCCGACAATAGGGTGAGTCCAATGAACCGTTCCCCAGAAAGCTCGTCTTCTGCGGCCGACCGCAGCCGTGGGCGGATTCTCGTCGTGGATGACGAGGAGTCGCTCATCCGGGTGATCGTGCGCGTGCTCAACGGGGCAGGCTACGACGTCGCAACCGCGACCGACGGGGTGAAGGCAACCGAGCTCATGGCGGAGGGGACGTTCGACGCCGTCGTGAGCGACATCGACATGCCCCGAATGAACGGCATCCAGCTCCTGCAAACCGTCCGTCGGCGCGATCTCGACGTGCCGGTCGTATTGATGACCGGGAATCCGGGCCTGGACACCGCGGTCCAGGCGGTCGCGCACGGTGCCCTTCAGTACCTCATCAAGCCCGTCAACACAGACGAGCTGGTGAAGGTCATCCAGCGGGCCGTCCGTCTCAACCGGATGGCGAAGCTCAAACGAGACGCGCTTGCCCTGGCCAGTGAAGGGGGCCTCGGCATCGCCGACCCTTTCGCCCTCGAAGCGAGCTTCGAGCGTGCCCTCGACTCGCTGTGGATGGCGTACCAGCCAATCGTCCGCGTCGCCGATCGCTCCCTCTTCGGATTCGAGGCTCTGTTGCGCAGCGAGGAGAAGGCACTGCCGCACCCCGGAGCCATCCTCGACGCCGCCGAACGCCTCGGACGCCTCGACGATCTCGGCCGGAGGATCCGTGCCGCTGCCTGCGCCCCGGTGCCCGGGGCACCGTCAGAATCGATGTTCTTCGTGAACCTGCACGCTCGCGACCTGGTGGACGAGACCCTGCTCTCCCGCGCGTCCCCCCTTTCCGCCATCGCCGGCCGCGTCGTGCTCGAGATCACCGAGCGCGCGTCGCTCGACGGGGTGAAGGACGCTCGGGCAAAGATCGCGGAGCTGCGCCGCATGGGCTACCGCATCGCCATCGACGATCTCGGCGCCGGGTACGCCGGTCTTACGAGCTTCGCGACGCTGGAGCCGGAATTCGTGAAACTAGACATGTCGCTGGTGCGCGACGTGGACAAGAACCCGACGAAAGAGAAGCTGATCCGTTCGATGACGTCGCTGTGCAAAGAGCTGGGCATGATGGTCGTGGCAGAGGGCGTCGAGACCATCGCGGAGCGTGACGTGGTCGTGGCGCTCGGCTGCGATCTGCTCCAGGGCTACCTGCTCGCGAAACCGGGCAGGCCGTTTCCGACGTTTGCCTGGCAGCCTTCCGCCCCGTAGCGGCGCCGCGTGTCGGTCTAGAAGAGCGGAATCAGGGAGCCCGCCGTGTTGCCGAGCGTGGCCGGCGTCGCGTTCGACGTCACCGACACGCCGAGGGCCGGGGGCACCTGGTTCGGCTTGTTCACCGGGTACGCGTACTGGTTCATCGACGCGCACATCTCCTGGGTGCTCCCGAGGCCGAAGCCAATCGTCGCGTCCGTCGCGTTCATGTAGCGGCAGGTGAACGTGAGGCCCTGCCCCGCCATGAGGTGAAGCGGCGGCGTCAGCTGCTGGACGACGGGGCTCTCCCACTGGCTGCTCGTGTAAAGGACGGTGGGCTGCGTCTGCGTCCCGTCGTACATCTGGGTCTCGAACGTCACCAGGTCCTGGTGCGCGTGGGAGGACATCGTGACGACGTCGAGGTCGTAGGGCGCGAGGCACGTCGCCGTCACGTCCGTCGCCCCCATCGCGGGCAGGCTGATGTCAATCGTCTGGCAGCTGAGAGCCTGGGTCGGGTGGGCGATGCTCGCCGCGTCCACGACCTGCAGCTTGAACGTCCCGCCGACCGTGATCGGCTGCGCCGTCGGGTTGATGACGTGGTGGTTGGTCACGAACGTCCCGTTCGATTGCAGGACCGCTCCGTAGCCGGGGTTGCTGCGGTACGAGTCGGTCCCCGTCCCGGCGACGAAGATGATGACACCCATGCTGAAGAGGTTCAGACCCGCGCTCGCGACAGGCACCTCCCCGGGCACGCCGCCGTCGGGGGTGGGCTCGCAGGGCACCGGCTCGGTCCCGCTCGTCGGGGTCGTGTCGTAGAACATGAAGTAGTGGTGCATGGGGGCGATGATGTTCGAGTCCCACCCGGTGAGCGCGAGGTCCCGTCCCCGGAACGCCGGGGGCATCGGGATGCGAACGCAGTAGACGACCTCCTGGCCGGGCTGCACGGTGAACGTGCCCTCGTCGATCTCAATCTCTTGTGCGGTGGCGCCGGCCTCCCCGGCGTCTGAGCCCGCGGCAGCTGCTCCCGGGGCCGAAGAACAGCCCGCGGCGAGGGAAAATAAAGCCCCGCAAAGGGCGAGCGAGCGAAGCATGGGTGGGACCTCAGGTCGTCGCCTCCCCTCGAGGGGTTCGGCGCGAACCAGGGAGGTACGAGCGAGCGAGCCGAAACAATCGCCGCTACCCGGCAATGACGTCGATGTCGGCCTGCAGGACGGCCAGGAGAGCCTCGGGGTTACCCACGACGCGCAGGGTGTGGGCCAATCCGGGGGGCATCTCCAGCGCCTGGCCCGGGCCGTACCGGGTGCCGTCGCCGTCGACGACGCCCCCCTCGAGGACGAGGGTGACCTCTCGCTCCACGTGCCGGTGCAGCGGAACGCGCGCCCCGTCCTTCATGCGCACGAGCCCGCAGTGGGCCGGCGCCAGGCGCGGTCCCGGCTCGAAGTGCATGAACCCGAGGATGCGCCCGACGCCAGGTTCCCACGCCGCGGGGTCGTCGACGCGGGCGAGGAGGTCCCTGGCGGCGCGCTCGGTCAGGTCGAACCACCGAGCGATATCGCGGGAAAATGGACGGAACCGGGCGGACCGCTCGATCGACGCCATCAGGCGTCCGCGCAGGTCGAGCGGCGGAGCCACGGGCTGCAGCGCGAGAGACAGGACGCTCCACGCCTCCAGGTCACGAGTCATCTCAATCTCAACCTCCATCGCGCTCGCTCCCTTCGCCATCATGCAGCAGCGCGCGCAGGGCGTCGAGCCCGCGCGCCAGGCGAGACCTCACCGTGCCGACGGGCACCCCGAGGCGGTCGGCGATGGCCTGCGCCGTGAAGTCCCAGAAATACGTGAGCTCCAGGATCTCGCGAACCACCGGATCCAGCTTTTCGAGCCCCTGCCGGATGGCGATCCGGTCCGCGGCGGGCCCCGGCAGCTCACGGGGGTCGACGTGCTCCTCGCTCCCGGCAGCGTCCTCGAGAGGGCGTGTGCGCGTCGCCCCGGCGCGACCGAGCAGGTCCAGCGCACGGGACCGCAAGCGCACGAGCAACCAGGTGCGCAGCGTTCCCCTGGCGGCGTCGAACTCGTGCGCGTGGTGCCAGACCTCGAGGAAGACGTCGTGCAGCAGATCCTGCGCCTCACGCCGCCCCCCGAGCATCCGCACCGCGGTCGCCATCAATAGAGGCGCGTACCGGTCGTAGAGGCCGGCGATCGAGTCCCGATCCCCGGCCACGATCCGGCCCATCAGCTCCTGGTCGTCCTGCGCAGACACGGGGACAGAGAGTAGGTAGACGAAGGGGCGTTGACCAATCGGATCCGAGGCTCGCCGTTCCGATACCGAAGCTCGGTGACGGGCTACCTTCGATGGGTAGCGAACAAGCGAGGCTCGCTCCCCGGTTACCTTCGCTGGGTAGCGCGCTACCCCCGCTAGGTCGCCCGTTTCCTCGCGTCGGTATCGCGCTACCCCCGCTAGGTCGCTCGTTTCCTCGCGTCGGTATCGCGTCACCTCCGCTAGGTCGCTCGTTACCTTCGCGAGGTCGCGCGCTACCTTCGGTCGGTAGGGCGTAACCAGGGCTCGGTAACGCGCTACCAAGGCACGGTAGTCCGATTCCTCGCTCGGTAGCCGGCTACCCTCCGACACTCGCGGGTTTCCTTCGCTCGGATCCGCGCAACTGAGCGCAGGTATCGCGCGACGGCGCGTCGGTCACCGGCGTCGTCGGCTCACTCGTCGACGATGGGGGCCAGGGCCCTGGTGAGCTTCGCTCCCGAGCGCGCTCCTTTCGCTCAGGAGGGGGGTCCTTTCCCCAAGTCGTCGCCTTCGTTGCCTCAGGTCCGCGTCGCGACCCCTCAGGACCCGGGGGGCGGGTCTCGGTATCGGGGGGATGAGCAGCCGTCTGGGCCGTCCGAACGACAGTACCGCGCCACGGTGCGCAATGAGCCGCCGTCGTGTGCGAAGTACCTCATCTCCGTGCCGCAAGTGGCGAAGGGCGCGCTCAGTTGCAGCCCAAGATCCCCAACGTTGCACATCCGCACCTATTGCTCGAGGTGCAGCACGAGTCCTGAAGTGCGCCGCACGCGGGGCAGGCGGATGCGCTGCACTGGCAGGCGCCGCTCTGACAGATCTGTCCGGCTGCGCAAGCGAACGCGGACCCGCAGCCGCCGCAGTTGGCCGTGTCGGTTAGCTCGTCGACGCATGCGCCGTTGCACGCGGTGTAGCTCGTCTTGCACGCGAACCCGCAGGTGCTGCTGACGCACGTCGCCTGTGCATTCGCGACACCTGTCGTGCAGACCCTGCCGCAACTGCCGCAGTTGCTCACGTTGGTGCCCGTGTCAACGCAGGTCCCCTCGCACAGCGCCGGTGCGCTCGCCGGACATCCCGACAAACATGTCGACCCCGAGCAGACGGGGCTCCCCGCCTCGGCGGTGCACGCGTGCCCGCACGAGCCGCAGTTGCTGTTGTCGCTGCTGGTGTCCACACACGCTCCACCGCAGGAGGCATACGGGCTGTTGCACGAAAAGCCGCACGAGCCGTTGACGCAGTCGGGCTGCGCATTGGCGACATCGGTCGAGCAGGAATTTCCGCATGTCCCGCAGTTGCTCGTGTCCTTGGTCGTGTCAACGCACGTGCCCCCGCACAGCGATGGCGCGGACGCGGTGCAGCCGGAGACGCAAGCATACGAGCCCGCCTCGCCCGGCGCGCACACGGGGCCATCGTCTGCGTTGCACGCGTGTCCGCAAGCGCCGCAGTTCGCGGCGGTCGTGAGCTCGACGCAGGCGCCGTTGCAGAGGGTGTACCCCTGGTTGCACGAGACCGTGCAGGCGCTGTCGATGCATGCGGGCTGCGCGTTCGGGTCGGACGTCGTACAGACCCGTCCGCATTGCCCGCAATTGGTGGCGGTGCTCGTCGTGTCAACGCAGGATCCGCTGCAATTCGTCGAGCCCGTCGGACACTCGGTCAGGCAGGAGTACGCACCTCCCGTGCTCGCGCAGAGGCTCGCGGTCCCGGTGCACGCGTGGCCACACTGTCCGCAGTTGGCCGTACTCGCGTAGTCGACGCACACGCCGTTGCAGAGATTGAACCCGCCGGCGCAGGCGAACGCGCAGGTTGCGCCCGCGCACGTGGCGATCGCGTTGCCCGCGTCCGTGGAGCACGTGCTTGCGCAGGTGCCGCAGTTGTTCGGGTCGGTCATGGTGTTGACACAACTCCCGTTGCAGGCCTTGGGCGCGCTCGGGGGACAGATCGCCGTGCAGGCGAAGGTCCCCGATTCAGCGGCGCAGACGGGAGTCGATCCACTGCACTGGTTGCCGCAGGATCCGCAGTTGGCGGTCGTCGATAGGGGTCCGCACCCGGCCGGCGCGTCCGGCCCCACGGTGCCGTCGCTCCCGCCGCCCGTCTCGACGCCGACCGCCTGCTGGTCGTTCGTTGCATCGACCAGAGCCACGGGGCCACCGTCTGCCGTCGCGGCGTCCTCGAAGGTGACGTTCGGGAACGTGCAAGCGGCAGCAAGGCAAGAGGCGAACAGTCCAAGCAGCGCAACGCCCTGCCTGGCAACGGACGGTCGAGGCGGTTTCATCGCAGCTCGCATGACCAGAAGACTAGGCCATGCCGTGGGTTCCGCCGGGCGGTTGGTGACTGAGGGGTGACTGGAAGGGAGGCCGGTTTGTAAGTGGCCGGAACCTCGAAGGAACGGGAGCAAATAGTCGGGGCGAGAGGATTTGAACCTCCGACTCCTCGGTCCCGAACCGAGTGCGCTACCAGGCTGCGCTACGCCCCGTCCCACCCAAGGCTCGCGCCCGAAGCAGGGAGCGCCCCTTATGACGGGCAGCGCCCAACTCGTCAACCGCCACAGCCCCCACTCTGCTAGGCGCGCCGTTATGCCTCTGCTGTAATCGTTCTACTTATACGTAATCGCAGCGAAAAATCGCTTGGCGACCTACCCGAGCTCAGGCTTGCATGTTAAGCCTCACTGTAACTGAGGCTTGCTCGGCCGTTCGCTCCACGAAGGCCGAAGGAGACGCCCGATGCCCCCCGAGGTCCCCGCCGTTCGAATCCTCATCGTCGACGATGACAAGGCCATCTGCGAATACATGCAGACGCTGCTGGAGCGTGATGGCTTTCAGGTCAAGACGCTGAGCGACCCTACGGGGGTCGAGGAAGAGGTCCGCCATGGCGGCTACCACCTCGTCATCCTCGACCTCATGATGCCCAAGCTCGACGGCATCGAGGTCCTCCGCCGCATTCGCAAGCTCGACACCGACATCGCGGTCGTCATCTTCACCGGCTTCCCGAACCTGGAGAGCGCCGTCGCGTCGATGAAGCTCGACGCCGTCGACTACATCAAGAAGCCGTTCAACGTGGACGAGTTCCGCGAGGTCATCTCGCGCGTGATGCGCAAGAAGGGCCTCGCGCGCACACCCGAGGAACAGCTGCACAGGGTCATCGGCGACACGATGCGAAACCTCCGCAAGGAGAAGGACCTGACGCTCAAGCAGATGTCGCGACGCACGGGGCTCAGCGTATCGCTCCTCTCGCAGATCGAGCGCGCGGAATCGAGCGCGTCGATCTCGTCCCTCTACAAGATCGCGATCGCGCTCGAATCGCGGATCCAGGACCTCTTCGGGGAGTACTGAAGGACACCCCGACCGCCCGCACGCTGGCGCACTACGAAGCGAACGCCGCGTCGTTCTGGGAAGGCACGCGCGACCACGACGTGTCGCAGAACTACGCCGCGCTCCTCGGCGCAATCGAAGGCAAGCCTCCGTTCTCGATCCTCGACCTCGGCTGCGGCCCCGGGCGCGACCTCGCCTACTTCCGTTCGCTCGGACACGAGCCCGTGGGCGTCGACGGATGCCAGGCCTTTTGCCAGATGGCGAGGAAGCACGCCGGCTGCGAGGTTCTCGAGCAGGACTTCCTCGCGCTCTCCCTCCCCGCGGCGCGCTTCGACGGCGTCTTCGCGAACGCGTCGCTCTTTCACGTGCCGAGCCTCGAACTACCTCGCGTGCTCGGCGAGCTCCGCACGGCGCTGAAGCCTCGCGGCGTCCTCTTCAGTTCGAACCCGCGCGGCGACAACAGCGAGGGGTGGCATGGCGACCGGTACGGCGCCTACCACGACCTTCCGCGCTGGAGGGCCCTCGTCACCGCGGCGGGCTTCGAGGAGGTGAGCCACTACTTCCGTCCCGAGGGAAAGCCGCGCGAAGAGCAGCCCTGGCTGGCGACCGTCTTTCGGAGGGTCGGAGACGGGTGACCACAGCCTTGGTGAATCGCAAGTCATCGCGTTCGCTGCACGGAAGCCCCGTTCAGGCATGCATGGCTTGACAGGCACATACCCCCACGGGCATATACGTGCGATGGAATCTGCCTTCGGCATCATCGCGGAACCGAACCGTCGGGCCATCCTGGGCCTACTTGCTTCCTCGGAGCGGTCCGTCGGCGAGATCGAGCACCAACTTCGGATGCCGCAGCCCTCGGTCTCCAAGCACCTCGGGGTGCTCCGAAAGGCAGGCTTTGTGGAAGCGCGCGTGGACGCGCAGCGGCGCGTCTACCGGATCAGACCTGAGCCGCTCATGGAGGTCGATGCCTGGCTAGCTCCCTTCCGGCGCTTTTGGTCCGCCCACCTCGACGCTCTCGAGCGCCACCTCGATCGCAAGGAACAGGTGCCTCCCAGGAAAGGGAAAGAACGATGAGTGACGACGAACCCACACCCTCACCACGTGACAGGAGGAAATCGCCATGAAGATCAAAATCACCAGCATCTACGTGAACGACCAGGAGAAAGCGCTGCGCTTCTACACCGAGGTTCTGGGCTTCGTGAAGAAGGCGGACTTCACGCAAGGGCCGTTCAGGTGGCTGACCGTTGCCTCACCCGAGGTGCCGGACGGCACTGAGCTGCAGCTGGCCCTCAACGACAACCCGGCCGCTCGGACCTACCAGCAGGCGATGTTCGAGCAGCGCAAGCCAGCCGCCATCTTCTACGTGGACGACGTCCAGCGGGAGCACGACCGCATGAAACCGCTGGGGGCGGAGTTCACCATGCCGCCGACCAAGGTGACCGGCTCGACCATCGCCATGTTGAGCGACACTTGCGGCAATCTGATCCAGATCGCCGCCCTCGACCGATGGCAGAGCTGATCGGCTGAGCGCGGCCCAGGAGCCTGCTGCGGCCTGCCGCTGGACGACCCATGTCTTCCGAATCCGATCGCTTCGGCACCATCCACGTCCGGGGCGCCCGCGAGAACAACCTTAAGAACATCTCCGTCGACATTCCTCGACGGAGAATCACCGTTTTCACCGGCGTCTCGGGTTCGGGGAAATCGTCCCTGGTGTTCGACACGATCGCCGCGGAATCCCAGCGCCTCCTCAACGAGACGTTCTCGACGTTCGTGCAGAATTTTCTGCCACGCTACGGCCAGCCCGACTTCGACGTTCTCGCAAATCTCTCGACGGCAATCATCGTCGATCAGCAACCCATCGGCGAGAATCCCCGCTCGACATTGGGAACGGCGACCGACATCTACACATTGCTGCGCGTCCTGTTTTCTCGTCTCGGGAAGCCCACGGTTCCGCACGCTCTGGCGCTTTCATTCAACCATCCCACCGGCATGTGTCCCGAGTGCGAGGGACTTGGTCGCGCGTCTCAGATCGACATCGATGCGCTGTTGGACAAGAGCAAGTCCCTAGAGGAAGGCGCGATCCTTTTCCCAGCTTTCTACGTGGGTGGCTACAATTGGCTCACCTTTGCTCGGTCGGGATTCTTCGACGTGAAAAAGCCGCTCAAGAAGTACACGAAAGAGGAGTGGCACCGCTTTCTTCACCTCGACGAGGTGAAATCCACTTATGAAGGCCTCATTCCAAAATTCAAACGACTTTACCTGGGCAAAGACGCGAAGAAGATCGCGCCACATCTTCGCCCGTCGTTCGAGCGGATAGTGACCGGCGGACCGTGCAGCGCGTGCGGCGGGACGCGTTTGTCGGAGGTCGCGCGCGCCTGCCGCGTCAGCGGAAAAAACATCGCAGAGTGCTCGGCGATGCAGGTGAGCGAGCTCGTTGAGTTCATTCGTTCGCGTCGCGCGCCGAATGTCGCTCCGCTGCTGGCTCGTCTTTCAGAAAGGCTCGATCATCTCGTCGAGATCGGACTCGGTTATCTGAGTTTGAGTCGTGAGACCGCGACGCTGTCCGGCGGAGAGTCGCAACGGGTCAAGATGGTGCGCCATCTGTCATCGAGCCTCACGGAGACGCTCTACATCTTCGACGAGCCGACGATCGGATTGCACCCGCACGACATTCAAAGACTCAATAAGACGCTGACCAAGATTCGCGATGTCGGAAACACAGTTCTCGTCGTGGAGCACAAGCCTGAAGTGATGGCGATTGCCGATCACGTCGTCGACATGGGGCCAGGCGCCGGAAGGGCCGGAGGAACGGTCGTGTTCGAAGGGCCGTTCAATGAGCTCAAGAAGAGTGGCACGCTGACGGGAAAACACCTTTCGAAGCATCAGGCGCTGAAAGAGAAGCCGCGCGCAGGAAAAGGTCATCTTCTCGTCGAGAACGCTACACTCAACAATCTCCGCGACGTCACGGTGAAGATTCCCGAAGGCGTTCTCACCGCCGTCACCGGCGTCGCCGGCAGTGGGAAGAGCTCGCTGATTCACGGCAGTCTTCCCAAGCATTACCCGGATGCCGTCTTCGTCGATCAATCACTGGCGGCCGGATCGCGACGATCGAACCTGGCCACGTACTCGGGAATGGCGGACGCAATTCGGAGAGCGTTCGCGACGGCCAACAAAGTCCAGCCTGCACTCTTCAGCGCGAACTCCAAGGGGGCATGCCCCGCATGCGAAGGTCTGGGTGTCATCTACACGGATTTGCAGCACCTCGATCCCGTCGCGGTTCGCTGTGAGACCTGTGAGGGACGCTGTTTCACCGATGCGGTTCTTGCGCTGACACTTCGAGGGAAGAACATCAACGAGGTGTTGAGCCTCTCCGTCGTGGACGCGCTGTCTTACTTTGCGGAGAAGCCGATTCTCGCGACGCTGAAGGCCCTGAAAGACGTGGGGCTCGGTTACATCGCGCTCGGGCAAAGACTCAACACGCTGTCGGGCGGCGAACGTCAACGCTTGAAGCTGGCGGGTGAGCTCCAGAAGCCTTCGCAGATCGTGGTTCTCGACGAGCCGACGACCGGTCTGCACATGGCCGATGTGGCGAACCTGCTCGCGCTCCTCGACGCGATGGTCGACAACGGAACCACTTTGATCGTGATTGAGCACAACCTGGATGTCGTCGCGCGCGCAGATTGGATCATCGACATGGGGCCGGGCGCAGGCGCCGAAGGTGGCAAAGTCGTGTTTGAGGGAGCGCCGCGCGAGCTGCTGAAGGCGAGCAAATCGCTGACGGGGAAACACCTCGCTGCGCGACTGGGATGAACCCGGCCGAGGCATCCCTGGCGCAGAATCCTGTGTAATTTCAGTGCCGGAGAAGGGAATCGAACCCCTGACCTAGCGCGTATGAAACGCCCGCTCTAAACCGTCTGAGCTACTCCGGCAACCGCCGGCGAACGCTGGCGGAAAGGCGGCGGAGTATGTGCGGCCAGCCAACCTCTGTAAAGGCGGTTCGACCACCGAGCCACGACCTTCGGCGGGCCGACCGATGGCGCCCCTACTTCGCCCGGTGCTCCCCCGGCGTCTTCCCCGTCCACCTCTGGAACGCCCTCGTGAAGTTCGCCAGGTTCGCGTACCCAAGCCAATCGGCGATGTCCTTCAGCGATAGCGTGGGCGACCCGAGCAGAAACAGCGCCCGCTCCCGCCGTTCTTCGTCCACCAGCTGCGAGAACGACGTCTCCTCCGCCGCCAGCTGGCGCTTCAGCGTGCGGGCCGACACGTGCAGCTGCTGCGCGACCGCCTCGATCGACGGCAGCCCCCCCTTGTCGGCCCCGAAGAGCGCCCGCACGCGCGCCGTCACGTGCGGGGTGTCTCCCAGCGACCCCAGGATGCGCTCGCACCGGTCGAGTGCGAGCTCTAGCGCCACCGGATCGGCGAGCGCGTAAGGCAAGTCGAGGCGCGAGGCGTCGAAGAACAGCCTGGTGACCGGCTGGTCGAAGCGCACCCGCGGCGCCACGCGCAAAAGCCGTGGGAGATACGGGGGCGCAGGGAGCGCGATGTCCGCGAAGCCGGTGAGCTCTTGCCCCGTCATGGCCTGGCCGATGTGCCGTATCCCGTAAAGCGCCGCGAGCAAGACCGCGTCGCGCGCCGACCCGAAGTCCGCGTGCTCCTCGATGATGAGCGAGGCGTCACGCCCCTCGACCCGCAATCGCAGCTGCAACGCCGTCGTCAGAGATCGGCCCGAAGCGGACGGACAGGTCGATGGCCTGCCGCATCGTCGACGCGGCGAGGGCCGCCGCGCCAAGGTACCCATGCGCCGAGATGCCCATCTGCACGCCGAGGAAGTAACCGAACGCCGGCTCCCGGGTCAGCTCGCGTGCCCGCTCGATGATCTGCACGATGGTCGGGATGGGGACGCGGACCCGCGGGTCGGCGAGCGAATCGGGGCCGATCCCGGTGCCGGCGAGGAGCTCGTTCGCCGTGATTCGCCATCGCTTCGCGAGCTCGATGGAGTAAAGGACGTACGCGCCCGGCATGCTCTGGTCATCCATCGGCGTGCTCTCCGGGTAGGAAAACCGTGTCACCGGCGGCTGTGGCCCGCATCGACAAAAGGTTGGCACGCTCGGACAACATCGCACCAGTCATACACTTCGTATGAATGTGCCCCGTCGCGTCCTCGTGGCCATCCTGGCCTCCTATCCCATCGCGAGCTGCGTTGCCGCCAAGACTTCGCCGCCGGGTTCCGTCTCGGTGGGCAGCGGCGGCAGCTACGAAGCGACCCCGAGCGGAGGCGACTCGCCGGGCGACGCCGGCGCCGCTGCCACGGGCACGGCCTCGGACGCGACCACTCTCGCGCCAGGCGAAGACGGGTCGGCGACCTCCGTCGACGGCGGGCCCGTGGCCCGCACGGCCATCTCCGGGTCGAGCTGCGCGCCGGACAACTTCACGCAGACGACCTTCGTCAACCTCGCGCCCCCGATGGGCGCGCCGTTGGACCGCACGGAGAACGACCCCGTCCCCGGCGACGCCGGGACCGAGCCGGCCGGCTGGAACTTCTACGACATCGACGGCGCCATGTGCCGCGACGGGTCCCCGATGGGAATCTACGTCCGCTATTCCTCGTCGGCCTCGACCAAGCTCATGATCTATCTCGAGGGGGGCGGCGCGTGCATGAGCCCGCACTTCTGCGACCACAACCCGGCCAACATGAACCAGGTCTTCCCTGGCGGGTCGAGCAACGGCGAGTCCTTCGCGGGGTCTCTCGTCACAGTGGCCGGCCTGCAGGCGCCTTACACCGACGGGATCTTCGACACCGCCAACCCCGCCAATCCGTTCCAGAACTGGAATCAGGTCTACATCCCCTACTGCACCGGCGACGCGCACTTCGGTACCAACGACAGCGCGCAGATTCCCGACGGGGTGAACCCACTGCAGACGAACACGTGGCACTTCGTCGGCTACAGGAACATGCAGAAGTTCATCGGACGCCTGGTCCCCACGTTCACGAACCTCGACCAGGTCGTCCTCACGGGCTCGAGCGCCGGCGGACTCGGCGCCGGGTTGAACTACGGGATGGTGCAGGACGCGTTCGGCAGCGTGCCGGTGACCCTCATCGACGACTCCTTCCCGCCCTTCCCGGGCACCGACTACATCACGGCGTGCCTGCAGTCGCTCAACCGCAACCTCTGGGGGCTCGACGCCGCCATTCCCTCGGACTGCGCCGAGTGCACGAACCCGGACGGCAGCGGCCTCCCCAACATCGTGCCCTACTGGCACCACAAGTACCCGAACGCGAAGTTCGGGCTGGTCTCGAGCATTCACGACCAGATAATCCGCCTCTTTCTGGCCGCAGGGATGGACAACTGCTCGGACACCGATCCGAACCTCCTCTCCGGCCTCGGACTGCTGGGTGGCGACGTCCCCTCCTTCGACGGGGGCACGTACGACGTGGGGCTCGACCTATTGCGGACGACCTACGAGTGCACGAACGCCCTCTCCTCCTATTACGTCGGCGCGGGCGACCCCGACGCGTCGGACAGCAACGGCACGATCGACACGCTGCACGAGCACCTATTCCGGCCCCGCTTCTACGAGCCTCTCGCGGGCCCGGGCCAACCGACCCTCGCCCAGTGGACGGCCGATTTCGTCGGCGGCAAGCTGGAGCAGGTGGGGCCTTGAGCCGAGCGGGCGAGCCCTGAGCACCGCCGCGGCGTGCCACGCGCTCACTTGACGACGGGGTTGCTGGCCACGAACGGCGCGCGGATCCTGAGGCTTCGCATCCCGAGCTCCGGCGGGATCGGCGAGAAGGGAGCCGCCCGCCGGACGGCGTCGGCGCAGTTGCGATCGAACTCGTCGACGCCGCTCGGGCGGACGGGCGGCCACGAGACGACCGCGCTCCCGTCCGCCGAGACCGTGAACTCGAGGATGACCGTCCCTTGCTTCAGGTCGTACATCGCGCTCTTCGGGAACGCGTTGACCCAGAGGGGGTCGACCCTCGCGTGGATGCGGCGGAAGTAGGGCACGAGGCGCGGGTCGCTCGTCCAGTAGTCGAAGACGTCGCCGTCACCGTCGCCCATCGGCCGCGCGTGGGATCCCGCGCCTCTCGTCCCGCCGACGCCAGCCTCGCCGCGCCCGTCGCTGCCGCCGAGCCCCTCGCCCGCCAGCCCTCCCGCCGTGCTGGCGTGGACGAGCGAGCGCACGGTCGTGGCGACGTCCTGCTCGCTGTCGACGTCGTCCCTCGGGAGGGCGCGCTCGCTCGCCGCGACGGCGACGGGGCCGCGCGTCACGTCGGGCCGGGCGCTGCCCACGGGCGCCGACGAGCGGTGGTCAATCCCGGGGCGTCCCTCGACGAGGCCCGGTCCGGGCGCCCCGTCGAGCGACCCGGCGACGGCGCCCCCGTGCCGTCTGTCGCCCTCGTCGGCGTCCGGCGGTAGCGCCACGCCGAGGTCGGCGCCGCGCACGTTTGCCGGACGGGACTCGAGCTCGCCACGACTCGGGGCCACGGCCGCCATCGCTCGACGCTCGCGCACCGTGCCGGGTCCCGTGGCAACGAGCGTCAGCTCGGTGGGATGCGTCGTCGAGCGCCGGTCTTCCCAGGACGCGCGCTGGCGAGCCACCCGGAGCCGCTGGAGCTGATCGCGATCCAGACGGCTGAGAGGGTCGGGGGACAGGCGCATGCGATCGTCGACGTCGGCGAGGTTGAGGGCGCGCAGGCTCGATGTGGGCTCACCGCCTCGTCCCCGGGCGCCCGTGTCGAGATGCGCGACGAGCTCGCCCCCGGCGGCGCGCGGGACCTCGCCCTCCGGAACGGGAGGCTGCTGGTCGAGCCAGTAGCCCTCCCCCGCCGCCGGCAGCTCAAGGTGAATCGCTCCCGTGGCGGACGTCCCCTCGGGAGGCGACTCGGCGGAGGCCGTCTCCTGCTTCTCGATTCCGCGGTACGCGACGTACGAGAGCCCTGCCGTCAACACCGCGTGGAAGGCGACCGAGACCGCTACGGTCAGCCCATGCACCCTCGCTGTCGAACGAGCCACTTGCCCCTTTGCTCCCAACGTCAAAGGTGAGGCATCGCGGGTCAAATCGCCAGTCCTTGCTCGGCCGTGCCGCGCGAAAAGGCCCTACCAAAGCGCTTTTCGGTGTTCGCGAGCGTCGCCGCGAAGAGCTCTTCCGGTGGCATCGCGCGCAGGTCGGCCACCCGCCGGGCCGTGTGAACGACGTGAGCGGGCTCGCACTTCTTGCCGCGGAACGGGACCGGAGCGAGGTACGGGCTGTCCGTCTCCACGAGGAGGCGATCGAGCGGCACCCACGCGGCGACCTCCTGAACGGCGACGGAGTTCTTGAACGTCACGATGCCCGAGAGAGACAGGTCGAACCCGAGATCGAGGGCCCGACCCGCGAACGCCCGATCTTCGCTGAAGCAGTGGATGATGCCCCCGACGTCCCGCGCCCCCTCGCGCTCGAGGATGTCGAGCGTGTCGCCGGGAGCCGATCGAGTGTGAACGACGATCGGTTTGTGGACCTCGCGTGCGAGCGCGATGAGGCGCGCGAAGACGTCGCGCTGCGTTTCTCTGGGCGAGTGGTCGTAGTGGTAGTCGAGGCCAATCTCGCCGACGGCGACCACGTCGCGGTCGTTCGAGAGAGCGCGCAGCTCGTCGTGCAGGGCGGCGGTCCAGCAGCGGGCGTCGTGAGGGTGAAGGCCGACGCACGCCGCGACGTGCTCGGGCAACCGGCGCGCGAGCTCGACCGCGACACGGGCGGGGGCCATCGACTCCGCGGCCCCGTCGCCCTCTCCGGCCAGCCCCACGACGACGAAGCCGACGACACCGGCGTCGAGCGCCCGCCGCATGACGGCGTCGGCCCCTTCGCCGAAATGGTGAGGGTCCAGGTGACAGTGCGCGTCGGCGAGCGCGAGCATCGAGGCTGCGAGCGTAGCCTGCGCCAGGGCAGGCTGCTAACACACGTCCCCGTGACGGACGGCGATCCATTCAGCCGCGGGTCCGCGTTCGTGGTGTTCGCGCAGAGCGCCGGAACGAGCATCGACGTCGACGCCTGGAACGCGCACGCGTCTCGCTTCTTCGCCACACGCATCGGCCTTGCCGAGGACCGCGCCTCCCCGCCAGTGGCGCTCGTCGTCGCTCCGGACGGCGAGGTGCCGGGCATTCGCCGTGTGCTCACGCGCCCTCGCGATGCCGAAGACCTGGCGCTCGCCGAGGCTGCGGATGCCAGGATGACGGGCCTCGCGCTCCTCGCACGGCGATGCAGCTCGGTCTGGCTCGTCGAGCGCGCGGCCGAGCCCGACGGACTCGCGCTGCGCCTGGCCATCGTCCTTTCGAGCGTGATGCTCGGCCCCGTCCTCGACGCGCGCGTGCCGGAGCTCTTCGGCGTGAAGACCGGTCGCGCGAAGCTAGACGCCGTCAGACCAGGTCGCTGAAGCGATTGCGCAGCAGCATGCTCGACGCGTCGGACGCGCAGTTTCGACAATATCCGAAGCGTCCCATGCGCTCGACGGTAGCCTCCGCGTTCTGGCGGCGCTCGGCGTCCAGCCCCGCGCCCTCTTCGCGTACGAGGAGGACGACGTCCCGGGCGAGCGTCGCGACGGCAGGCCGGCGGTCCGCGAAGATGGCCTCGCGCATCCGCCGGAGGTGCTGCGGGAACACCTTTGCGGCCTCGACCTTCTGGCCCGGATGGTCGAGCGCCCAGGCGGCGATGGCGCTGATGAACTGCCCGCGAGCATCTTTGGCGTCGCCCTTGGCGTCGAGCAGGCGTTCGACCTCGACCATCATCTTCTCGTCGGGCTCTTCGTACTGGCGTGTCACGCGGTTGAAGAGCCGCTCTTTTTTCACCCAGACGCTCACGTGCTGCACGTAGAGATCGAGGAGGTCGACGTACTGCTCCTCCTGCACGACGCCGCTCGCCACGTAGAGCTCGTACTCCGACGCCGCGTAGAGGCGCGTCTGCAGCGTGTCGCGGAAGGTCTTCACGTCGTGGTAGCCGCCCGCGATCGGGTCTTGCTGGAGCCACTCGAACTCGTTCTTCCTCTGGCAGAGGGCCTCGATCTCGTCGAGCACGGCGAGCGGGTTGAGGCACTTGAAGGCAGGCGACTGCGCCGCGTCGAGCAGCGCCGACGCGCATCTCGCGAGGGCTCGCGCCGACGCGGCCCTCGTAGATGGGGTACGAGTCGCTCTCGTCCCAGACCTCCCGGATGGCCGCCCGCAGGACCTTCTGCGTCTCGGCGTCGAGCCGCTCGGGCGCCTTGCCCTGCGCGTAGAGGTCCGCCTTCTCGACGGCGGTCAGCGTCGACACGATCGCGCCGACGCGCGCGCGAATAGCGGTCCGGGTTGGGCTTGCGCATGCGCGTGAAGACCGCGAAGAGGGCCGCCATCTCGGTCGCGTGCGGGGCGACGTGCCGGCGAACGTGCGGCGCGACGTGCGTGTCGTAGATGAGCCGCTCCTGCTCGTAGCTCCGCAGGTACGGCACGCGCGCGAGCTCGAGCCGGCCGCGGAAGCTCGCGAACTCGGCGTGCTCGCGGAAGGCGTCGAGGTGCAGCTCGTTGGCGCTGCCCATCATGACGCAGTTGAGCTGCACGTTCTGCGCGGTGAGCGCGACCTCGCCCGTCTCGACCGAGAGCTGCAGGTACTTGAACGCGTCGAGCGGGCGCTTGAGCAGATCGCTGAACTCGAGGACCCCGCCCGCCGCGTCGACGAGCTCGCCCTTGGCCTCGTAGAGCGTCACGGCCTGCAGCGACGCCGGGAGCGACTGGAGCGAGCGGTCCATCGTGACCTGCCGCTCGGCGGCGTCGACGCTCAGCTGCGGGCCGATGGTCACGGCGCCCACGCGGTAGCGGCGCGAGATGAAGTAGCGCTCCACCTGCACGTGCTTGAGGACCTCGGCGTACGACCCGTCGTACGAGGAGAGCAGCGCCTCGAACACCTGCTGGCTCTTGTGCGAGAGCTGACCGCGCATGATCCACTCGTTGGGGGGCTCGGCCTCGCCGACGCGCTTGAATGCCGCCTCGAGGAGCCTCTGGCGGTCGGGCACGGGCATGAGGAAGAGCGGGTGATCGCGAACCTCGACGAGGAGCTTCGCGTCGATCTCCTCGTCGGTGAGGTGGGCGTACGACGCCGACCGCCTGCCCCTTGGTCTTCTCGTGCGCGAAGCCGAGCGAGCCGCGCACGGTCTTCTGCGACGGGAACACCCAGTGGAAGCGGTAGAGCGCGCCCTCGTCGAGCGTCGAGTAGTGCTCGAGCCCGCCATGATGCAGGCCGCGATCGTCGACTTGGCCGAGCCGTTCGGGCCGTGCAAGAGAATCAGCCGGTTCGGGCGCCCTTCGCGGACGAAGTTCGACAGCGCCCGGTAGATCTCTTCCTGCACGTGCTCCTGCCCGATGAGCGCGCCCCGTGGCAGCGTCCTGACCGTCGCGCCGGCTCCCACGGCAGGTCGAACAGGTGATAGCGCGTGAACTCGCCCCACGGACGGCGCACGATGCGTCTTGCCGTAGTGATCGAAGACGTCACGCAGATAGCGGCTGGCGTCGCGCGAGTAGGCGCACCGGATCGCCGTCGAAGAGCTCGAGGAACTCCGAGAACGCGAGCACGCGCCTTCCCGTACGGAACCGCTGTTCGACGTGGTCCGCGATGGCGCGCACCTGCGATGCAGCGTCGCGAGGTTCGCTCATGACTGCCCTGAGACTAGCACCTCGGGCTTGCTACTGGACGAGCACTACGGCGCGAGACTTGCCGCTGCTCGAGCAGGCAGTTCGCCTCGGAGCACACGCTCAGCTTGAAGGTCCCCGCGACGGTTTTCTGGCCCGCACCGGCGGGAGCGAACCTCACGGTCATCGCGCCGCTCTTCGCGTCGCTCTTCTGCCAGTCGCCGGCGGCCTTCGAGAAGACGCTCTTTCCGCCGACGTCGGTACCGAAGAACTGCAGGTCCTTGGCGTCGTCCGCCTTGAAGCGGTACGGGTACTGATCGTTGATGTGGAAATCACCCGTGGCGACCAGCCGGAAGCCGGCCGTGCACATGGCGCCCGGCGCGCAGCCCGGCGGGGACGACGTATCGATGAAGAAGTTGTCCGCGCAGACCGCGTGGCCGCACTCCCCGATGGGTACGGCAGCGGCGAGGGTCTGCTTCGTCCCTCCGAGGGCTCCGTCGGCGTCCCGACTGCAGGCGCTCGGAGCGAGCCCGAAGCCGGCGGCGACGAAGACAACCGCATACTCCTTCATGGCAGGAAGCATGGCGCCCATCTCACTTCACGTACAGCTCCAGCATCGGCCCTCGACCCTCTTGCCAGGGAGAAAGGGCGAAGGCCATACCACTGACGCTCCCGCCCGTCGCAACGACGGCGATGCCCTGATCGTCCTTGGAACGACGACGCCATCGCTCGATGAGGGGTCGCAAGTCGATGCGCACGAGTGGGCCGGATGCGGGCGATACCTCCGTCACGGGCGCGCCGATCTCTTCGATGCGCGGCTGGCGTGCCCACGACGTGGATCGGCCGTCCCAGACGTCGACGATGCGCGCGGCGTGCAGCGAGACGGGCGACGGATCGACGGCGACGCCCGCCGGCCGCTCGAGCACCAGGTATGCCTCGAGGACCTTCGCCTCGGGCGCGAGCGGAACGGAGAACCGCAGGAGCGTCAGCGCCCCCTCGTCGCGCCCGAGCATGACGAGGGCCGGCGGTCCCGCCTCCCCCTCGCCACCCGAGCGAACATAGGCCACGTCCACGGGCGCGAAGAGGAGCCGGCGGGCGGTAGCGATGGCCGGGACGCCGCCGTGCGCCACGCAGCGACCGGCAACACACGACGCTTGCCCGCCGCAGTCTCCTTCCGCAGCGCACATGCGCGGCGGGGGCACGCACGAGGCCGAGGAGAGGAGCAGCGCGCCCGGCAGCCACTGCCCCGCAAGACTGAGCCTGGGCGCCCTCACCTTTCTCTGCCTCTCAAAGACACTACCATCGGTGCTATCCCTTGGGTCTCGTATGGACGACGCGCCGCTCCTCCGCGTCCGTGAGCTCGTCGCAAGCTTTCGCACCGACGCCGGCGTTCTCCGGGCCGTCGACGGCGTCTCGTTCGACGTTCCGAGGGGCACCACGGTGGCTGTCGTCGGCGAGAGCGGCTGCGGCAAGAGCGTCACCGCGCTGTCGATCCTCCGGCTCATCAACTCGCCCGGACGCATCGAGTCCGGATCCGTCGAGTTCGAGGGGCGTGATTTGCTGAAGCTCCCTGAGCGCGCGATGCGCGACGTTCGAGGCAAGGACGTCTCGATGATCTTCCAGGAACCCATGACGAGCCTGAACCCGGTCTATACGGTGGGCTGGCAGATCGTGGAGGCCGTGCGCCTGCACCAGAAGCGGTCGAGGCGCGAGGCCCGGGCGCGCGCGGTGGAGCTCCTACGCACTCGTCGGCATATCGGAGCCCGAGACGAACGTCGACGCCTACCCCCACCAGCTCTCCGGCGGCCAGCGGCAGCGCGTCATGATCGCCATGGCCCTCGCGTGCGAGCCGAAGCTCCTGCTCGCGGACGAGCCGACGACCGCCCTCGACGTCACCATCCAGGCCCAGATCCTCGAGCTCTTGCGCGACCTGCAGCAGCGCCTCTCCATGAGCATCCTTCTCATCACGCACGACCTCGGCATCGTCGCGGAGAACGCGCGGCACGTCGTCGTGATGTACGCGGGGCGCGTCGTCGAGAGCGCACCGGTGCGGGAGCTCTTCGCGAAGCCGATGCACCCGTACACGCTGGGGCTCTTGAGGAGCATTCCGCGAGCGGGCCCCCATTCCAGCCGGCGGCTGCACGCGATCGAGGGCCTCGTGCCCGATCTGCGCAAGCTACCCCCCGGCTGCCGCTTCGCCGACCGCTGTCCGATGCGCATCGAGCGCTGCACGCGCGAAGAGCCCGGGCTCCTGCCTGCCGGCCCCGCCGCCCCCCTCGAGGGAGCACGTACTTCGCGCTGCTGGCGAGCCGACGAGGTCTCGCCGTGAGCGAACCGAAGACCGACGACCTCTTCCGGCCGGGCCCCACGCCGCCGGAGAAAGGAGACGGCTCGCCGTCGCCGACTCTCATGGCGACCGACCGCATCTCCAAGTACTACCCCGTCCAGCGCAAGCTCTTCAGTCGCACGGGGCGCTTCGTCCGGGCCGTCGATGGCGTATCCCTTCGCGTTCGGCGCGGAGAGACGACGGGCCTCGTCGGCGAGAGCGGGTGCGGCAAGAGCACGCTCGGCCGCCTGATGCTCCGCCTCGTCGAGCCAACGTTCGGCCGCGTGCTGTACGACGGGCGCGACATCACCCACCTCTCGCAGCGCGCGCTGCGGCCGCTGCGGCGGCGAATGCAAATCATCTTTCAGGACCCCTACTCCAGCCTGAACCCGCGGATGACAGTGCGCGAGATTGTGGGCGAGGCCATCCGCATCCACCACCTCGCCAAGACCCGCGCCGACGAGGCGGCCCGGATCGCGCAGCTGCTCGAGCGCGTGGGCCTCCGCACCGACGCGATGGACCGCTATCCGCACGAGTTCTCGGGCGGGCAACGCCAGCGCATCGGCATCGCCCGCGCCCTCGCGGTGGAACCCGAGTTCATCGTATGCGACGAGCCCATCGAGCGCCCTCGACGTCTCGATCCAGGCGCAGATGGTCAACCTACTCGTCGAGCTGCAGGAGACGATGGGGATCGCGTACCTCTTCGTCTCGCACGACCTCACGGTAGTCGAGCACGTGAGCCACACGCGTCGCCGTGATGTACCTCGGGAAAATCGTCGAGCAGGCATCGGCCGCGGACCTGTACAGCGAACCGCGTCACCCCTATACGCGCGCTCTCCTCGCCGCCGCGCCCGTCCCGGACCCGGAGCGCAAGCGCGTCCGGCTCCTCCTCGCGGGCGACGCGCCGTCGCCGATGGATCCGCCACCGGGGTGCGCATTCCATCCGCGCTGCCCCCGGGCGATCCCGGGGACGTGCGATCATGAGCCACCGCGGCTCGAGGAAACTACGACGGGAAGCCAGCACCGCGTGGCGTGCTGGAATCCACACAAGGAGTAGACTTTGACGCCGATGACTGCCGAAACGGTCGCTGCGCTCTCGCCCCCCCCGGGACTGGGCGTCGCGGCGGCTCCGGGTCCGAGCCCCGAGCTCGAGCACCTGGCGAAGCTGTACCGCGAGATGCTGCTCATCCGGCGCGTCGAGGAAGAGAGCGCCCGCGGCTATGCCCAGGGCAAGATCGGCGGCTTCCTGCACCTCTACATCGGGCAGGAGGCCGTCGGCCGTCGGGCGCCCTCGCAGCTCTCGAGCCGGACGACTACGTCATCACGACGTACCGGGACCACGGCATCGCGCTCGCGAAGGGCATGGCCCCGCGCGCGCTGCTGGCGGAGCTCTACGGCAAGGCGACCGGCTGCTCGCAAGGGGCTCGGCGGGTCGATGCACATGTTCGACAAGGAGCACCACATGCTCGGCGGCTACGGCATCGTCGGCGGCCACATCCCGCTGGCGGCCGGGGTCGCGTTCGCGAGCAAGTACCGCGGCGACGGGCGGGTCACGCTCTGCTTCTTCGGCGAGGGGGCCGTCAGCATCGGCGGCTTCCACGAGGGGGTGGCGCTGGCGGCGCTCTGGAAGCTCCCCATCGTCTTCATCTGCGAGAACAACGAGTACTCGATGGGCACGCCGCTCTCGCGGTCGATGTCGGTCGAGGACGTCTCGCTCAAGGCGCTAGGCTACGGCATGGACCGCGACCGCTTCTTCGCCGACGACGTGCTCGAGGTCGAGCAGCGGATCGGCGAGGCCGTCAAGCGCGCGCGCGAGAGCACAGCTCGCCCACGCTCGTCGAGGTGCGCACGTACCGTTTCCGCGGCCACTCGATGAGCGATCCGGCGAAGTACCGCACCCCGGCCGAGCTCGAGGAGCACAAGAAGCGCGATCCGCTCCACCGCGCGCGCACGCTGCTGCTCGAGCAAGGGCTCGGGCGAAGCGCGCATCGACGCGATCGAGAAGTCGGTCGAGGCCGAGGTCGCCGACGCTGTGAAGTTCGCGGAAGAGAGCCCGGAGCCCGGCGCTCGACGTCCTCGAAGCGACCACCTATTCGGGGCCCTTCGCGTACTAACGCGAGCCGCGGCGCGCGCCAAGGCGTACTAGAACGAGCCACGATGGCGCGAACCATTCGATTCCGAGAGGCCCTCCGCGAGGCGATGGTCGAGGAGATGGAGCGCGACGACCGCGTGTTTCTCATGGGCGAAGAGGTCGGCCACTACCAGGGCGCCTACAAGGTCAGCGAGGGGATGCTCGAGAAGTTCGGCGCCCAAGCGGGTCATCGACACGCCCATCGCCGAGGCGGGCTTCGCGGGCGTCGGCGTGGGCGCGGCGATGGTCGGGCCTGCGACCGATCGTCGAGTTCATGACCTGGAACTTCAGCGCCGTGGCGTTCGACCAGATCCTCAACAACGCCGCCAAGCTGCGGCAGATGTCGGGCGGCCAGTTCGACTGCCCGATCGTCTTTCGCGGGCCCAACGCGAGCGCGCGACAGGTCGGCAGCCAGCACTAGCCACGCGATGGAGCACTTCTACGCGCACGTCCCGGGCCTGAAGGTGGTCGCCCCGGCGTTCCCGGCCGACGCCAAGGGCCTGCTCAAGGCCGCCGTCCGCGACGACAACCCCGTCCTCGTCATGGAGTCCGAGACGCTCTACGCGGTGAAGGGCGACGTTCCGGAGGGCGACCACGTCGTTCCGCTCGGATAGGCGCAGATCGTTCGCCCGGGGACGGACGTCACGCTCGTCGCGTACTCGCGCATGACGCACGTCGCCCTCGAGGCGGCGGCGACGCTGGAGAAGGAGGGCATCTCGGCGGAGGTCGTCGATCTGCGAAGCCTCCGCCCGCTCGACGAGAACACCCTCGTGGCGAGCGTCGAGCGAACGCACCGCATGGTCGTCGTTCACGAGGGCTGGCCGTACGGCGGCGTGGGCGCCGAGATCGCCGACCGCGTGCAGCGGCTGGCGTTCGACGCCCTCGACGCGCCCATCCTGCGCGTGACGACCCTCGACGTGCCGATGCCCTACAGCGCCAAGCTCGAGCAGGCTTGCATTCCGCAGCCCGATCGCGTCGTCGAGGCAGTGAAGCGGGTGCGTCGCGCGCGGGCGCGCCTGAGAGCAGCTGGGGATACGCATGGCCAAGATCCTCGAAATGCCGAAGCTGTCGCCCACCATGGAGGAGGGCGTCCTCTCGGCGTGGCACAAGAAGGAGGGCGACGCCGTCGCGGTCGACGATCTGCTCGCCGAGGTCGAGACCGACAAGGCGACGATGGAGTTTCGGGCCTTCGACGCCGGGGACGCTGCTCAAGGTCCTGGCGCCCGCCGGGGCGCAGGTGAAGCTCGGCCAGCCGGTCGCCATCCTCGGTGCGGCCGGGCGAGGACGTCTCCGCGCTGGTCGCGCAGGCGCAGTCCTCCAGCGCCAGCCCACCCGCGGCCCCGAGCAAGCAAACGGGCGCCCCCAAGGCGACCGGGCCGTCGGCACCTGCCAGCCCCGCCTCAGTGGCCCCGCCCGCGTCCGTCCGGCGAAACGGCTCCGCCCCCTGCGGTCCGCGAACCACCGGTCGGTCACGTGCTCGAGCGCACGGCGTTTGCGCCCGAGGCCCTGACGGCGCAGCGAGTCCGCGGGCCGAGGATCGCGTGCTCGCGTCGCCGTACGTGCGCAAGGTCGCGCGAGAGATGGGCGTCGACCTGCAGGGCGCGCAGGGAAGCGGGCCCGGCGGGCGCCTTCGCCGTCCGACCTGGAGCCGCTGCGCACCCAGGGGCCGACATCGCTGGCGAGGGTGACCACCGCTTCGCCGGTCGTGGCCCGCGGAGCCGCCCTGGCCCTGGCGGAGCCTGAGGCGAGGCCCGCTCTCGCCGATGCGCAAGACGATCGCGCGGAGGCTGACCGAGTCGAAGCAGACCGTCCCGCACTTCTACCTGACGATCGACGTCGACGCCGCGGAGCTCGTGAAGCTGCGCGAGCGGATCAACGACGAGCTTTTCGGCGCAGGACGGAGGCGGCGATGCGGGCTCGCAGACCCTCAAGGTGTCCTTCAACGACCTGCTCATCAAGGCGTGCGCCGTCGCGCTGACGCGCGTGCCCGAGTGCAACGCGAGCTTTACGCCCGAGGCCATCCTCGTGCACAGGCGCGTCGACATCTCGGTCGCGGTCGCGATCCCGGACGGCCTCGTCACGCCGGTCGTCCGCAACGCGGACCGCAAGAGCGTCGTCGCCATCGCCCGCGAGGTGCGCGAACTGGCGGACGCGCGCGCGCGCAAGAAGCTCAAGCCCGAGGAGATGATGGACGGAACGTTCTCGATCTCGAACCTGGGCATGTTCGGGATCGACGAGTTCGCCGCGGTCATCAATCCTCCCGAGGGGGCCATCCTCGCCGTAGGCCAGGTGCGCGACGCCCCCGTCGTCTCGGGAGGCGCGGTCGTAGCCGGGCAAGCGCCTGGCGATGACGCTGTCGTGCGACCACCGCGTCGTCGACGGGGCGGTCGGCGCGGCGTTCCTGGCCGAGCTCCGCCGCCTCATCGAGCACCCTCTTCGCGTGCTGACAGGTTGACACGGTGCTCGCCGGGGGTAAGCGACAGGCAAGACCAGTGTCTGCGTCCCGCACCTTTCTCGGCGTCCTCGGCGTCGCGGCCCTGTCTCTCGCTCCGGCTCACGCGGCGGCCATCGGCCGCCCCGCGCGGAGCGCTGGTGGGCGGGGCTAGACCCGCCGACAGCAAGCGCTCCGCCGCCGGCGTCGTCGTCCTGCGAGAGGTACCGAGGGGCCGCGTCACCGTGCCAGGCGGCACGTTCACGATGGGGTCCACGCCCGCCGCGATGGCAGCGCGCCGTCGGACTCTGCGAGCGGGAGATCCGAGGGGCCACGTGCCGCGGCGGCCCCGAGATCGTCCCGATGCTCCTCGCGGAGGGGGCCGATCACCCCGTCACGATCTCGACGTTCGACATGGACCGGACCGAGGTCACCGTAGGCGACTACACGCGGTGCGTCTCGGCGGGAGCGTGCGCGCCCCCCGACTTCTCGCCGGTCGACGCGCGCTTCGCGCGGCCAGACCTCCCGGTCACCCACGTGCGCTGGGACGACGCGGTCGCGTTCTGCCACTGGGCAGGGGGAAGGCTTCCCACCGAGGCCGAGTGGGAGTTCGCGGCGCGCGGCGTCGAGGGGCGCGAGTTCCCGTGGGGCAACCTCTACAACCCACACCTCGCCAACCACGGCGCGTGGGCAGACGACCGGACCGACATGACCGACGGCTTCGCGGGTCTCGCTCCGGTCGGCTCGTTTCCCGACGGGGCGACGCCGCTCGGCCTGCTCGACATGGCTGGTAACGTGTCGGAGTGGGTGGCCGACGTGCTCGAGTTCGACGCGGAGGGCCGGCCGGTCGGCTACCCGGAGGCTCCTGAAGTCGACCCGAAGCCCAAGACGACCGGCGGCGGCTTCCACGTCATACGTGGCGGGTCTTACGAAGATGCGCCGATGTGGCTGAGAACCTCCGCGCGCGATACGAAGGCCCTGCCTCGGCCGCCCTCGGTGGGCTTCAGGTGCGCGGCCGACCGCCGATGAGAGCCGATTGAGAATCGGAGCCCGCGTCAGTTGACGGCTGCAGCGCCGTTTTGACGGCTGACGTTGACGGCTTGGAGGCCCTTCGGACCTTCCTTGATTTCGAACTCGACCACTTCGTCTTCGTAGAGACGACGGCGACCGTCCCCCAGAATCTGAGAGTAGTGAACGAAGACATCGGGGCCGGCATCCTGCTTGATGAAGCCCCACCCCTTTTCATCGTTGAACCACTTGACCCGTCCCACCGCCATCGCAATCCCTCCAACGCTCTCCAGCGCCCGACCCAAACCCTAAAAGATTGCATTCGCTGAGGTCAAGCAAGGAAAGGCCGCGGTTCACGGGCCGATATGCACCTGAGATCGCGCGTCCTTCTCGAGCGCGTCGAGCTCGTCGAGGTTCGCTTTCACGCGCGGGTCGTCGGGAGAAAGGGCTCGTGCGCGCTCGAGCGCCGCGCGCGCTTCGGCGCGCGTCTTCGGATCGCGCGCCAGCGCCGTCGCCAGATTGATCCACGCGCTCGCGAACGTCGGATCGAGGCGCAAGGCTTCGCGATACTCGGCTATCGCCCGGTCGACGCGACCCGATTGCTGGAGGGCATACCCGAGGTTCGAGTCGGAATGCCGGCCGACGAGGATCGATCTGCACCGCGCGCTCGAGCTCCGTCAGCGCTCCTTGCAGATCCTGGCTACCGAGCAGCGCGGTGCCAAGGTCCGAGTGCGCCCGGGCATCTCCATCGTCGACGCGCGCCCGCGCCCGGTACTCGTCTATCGCCTCCTTCGTCCGGCCCGCCATCATCAGCGCGGTCCCAAGGTTGCCGTGCCGCGCTGCACTCCCGGGATCGAGCTCCGCCGCGCGCGCGAGCTCCCGCACTGCATCCTCGGCGTGTCCCGTCGCAAGGAGTGCAATGCCCAGCTGAGAGCGGGCTTCGGGCTCGTCGGGCAGGAGCTCGACACCGCGCTTGAGAGCGTCGATGGCCGGCAGCGCATCTCCGAGCAGCAGGCGCGCACGCCCGAGCTCGATGAATGCAGGACCGAACGAGGGCGCTTCCTTCACGGCGCGTGCGAGCTCCTTCTCCGCGGCCATGATCTCCCGATTCCCCTTCGCCGCGGCGTAGTCGAGCGGTACGCCGACGACGGCGATCTGCACGCGAGCCAGCCCGACCGTGGGACCGACCGCGCGGGGAGAAGACGCGCGAGCGGCGTCGTAGTGCTTGCGCGCTTCCGCCATGTCGCCACGCTCGAACGCAGCGTCACCCCTCGCAAGATCCCGATCGGCACCGTCCGTAAGTCGAATCACCGCGGACCGAGGCGGGGGCAGACGGCGGTCGGGGTCGGGGTCGGAGGTCGAGGTCGAGGTCGAGGTCGGGGTCGGCGGGTCGGGGTCGGGGTCGAGGTCGAGGTCGGGGTCGAGGTCGAGGTCGGGGTCGAGGTCACCGCCCCCCCACACCCCACCATCGCCGCCAGAAAGGCCGCTTCACGTCTCCGACTTCTCATGTCTCTGCACCACCACCCACGCGTGCGCGATCACGTCGCGCGCGGCTTCCACCGCGGCGACGTGAGCGCGCGGCGTCCGAAGGATCACGACTTCGCCCGACGGAGGCGTCGAGTCGAGCACGAGCCGGGAAGCGATTCGTACGGCTTCGGGCACTCGGGTGTCGTTGGCGAGGCGCCTCCAGGTGCTCTACGTACGTCCGGCCCCATGTCTCCTCCGGCTCGACGATGAGCGCGCCATTGAGCGCCATTCCGGCGCCTCGCTTCAGCCCGGCCGCGCCCCCTCGGGCATTTCCGTGCTCGAGCGCCTTCTCCGCGCGGGTCACCTCGCCGAGACCCGCACGAATCCACTCGTCGAGGCGACAGCCGGAGCAGCCAGTGGCTCGGGTCGCGAACGAACTCGCCCATCTGCTACCTGACCTCACGCCCGGAGGTGCCGCGTCGCGTGCTCCTTGCCGTCGTAGCGGAGCATGACGGGCTTGCCCTCCACCACTGTCGTGACGCTTACCGGGCGCTTCCAGATGCGAAGCAGGCTCCTCATCACCTCTTTCGCGTAGTCCTGGCGCAGGTCGAGCCCCTGGTGATCGTGCCGGAGGAGGAGCTCGCCCCGGTTGTCGAAGTTCGCGTCCTCGACGTAGATGAAGGGGTTGCCGCCGTTGGTGAGCTGGAAGAGGAGCTTCTCCTTGACCGCCGCGAACTCGCGCGACTCGATCTCGTAGCGCTCGTTGCGGTTCGACCAGGCGAAGCTGAAGAGCTTGTGCTCGCGGACGAAGTCGGGCGTCAAGAACTCGTCGATGAAGGTGACGTCGTTGTAGAGCGCGCGCACCTCGAAGATCTTCTTCTTGCCGAGGCCCAGGCGGAGGTTCCAGTTCTTCTTCGCGTCGAGGTCGTCGCAGTCCTCCCACTCCTTGCCGAACTGCCCCTTGTCCCAGCGCTCCTCGATGTGGCGGAAGAGCTCGACGCCGAGCTTGTACGGGTTCAGCCGGCCCGCCGCTCGTCGCGAGGACGCCCGCGGCGTGGTCGGCGTAGTCGATGATCTCGGTCGCATCGAGGATCTGCTCGGTCATGAGCTTCGAGTGCCAGTACGTCGCCCAGCCCTCGTTCATGATCTTCGTCTGCCATCTGCGGCGACGAAGTAGTAGGCCTCCTCGCGGATGATCTCGAGGACCTCGTGCTCCCAGCGCTCGAGCGGCGCGTGCTCGAGCAGGAACAGGAGGACGTCGCGCTCCGGCGTGCTCGGGGAACTTCTTCGCCTTCTCGCTTCTCGGCCTCGATCTTCTTCTTCTGCTCCTCGAGGTACTCCTCGGGGTTGATGAAGGGCTCCATGTAGTCCTTCGCGCGCAGGCGCGGGATCTCGGTGGCGCCTCGGCTCCTCGTCCTCTTCGGATGCGCTGCGGTGCGCCGGCCGGTGAACGGCGCGTGCAGGTCGATCAGGTTCTCGAGGCACAGGCAGTGGTCGAGGAACTCCTCGACCTTGTTGATCCCCTGCCGCGCGACGTGCCGGCGCAGGCGCGAGCCGTGGTTGGCCATCTTGTCGATCCAGCGGCGGTTCGGGTCGTAGCCGCTCGGGCGCTTCGGACCGGGTCGACCGTGCGGCCGCCCGTGTCGAGATCCGTCGACCGGAAGCAGAAGTTGTTCTTGAAGAAGTCGACGTGCGCGTACACGTGCGCCATGACGAGCTTCTGGTCGACGAGCGAGTTTCCCTCGAGCAGGTACGCGTACGAGGGGTTGTTGTTGATGACCATCTCGTAGATCTTCGAGAGGCCGTACTCGTAGCTCTTGGCGAGCCGCTCGTACTCCATGCCGAAGCGCCAGTGCGGGTAGCGGTTCGGGAAGCCGCCGTACGCGGCGATCTCGTTCATCTGGTCGTAGGTGAGGATCTCGAAGACGGTCGGGAAGAAGTCGAGCCCGGCCTCCGCCGCGAGCGTCTGCGATCGCGATTCTGCTCCTCGCGCAGGTACGGCGGGCAGCGCCGTCTTCAGCGCGAACTCGCTCATGCGTCAGTTCCCCTTGCCGAGGAACTCCTTGATCGACCCGACGATGGCGTCCTTGTCGCGGATCTCGCTCGTGACGACGCGCTCGTCCTTGCCGAAGTGCTCGCGGAGGTCCTTGATGAACTGCCCGGATCCGTACGGGCTCTCCACCTGGCCGTACGCGAACATGTTCACGCGCGGGAGGAGCTTGTTCTTCAGGACGTCGACGCAGAGCAGCGTGTCGTCCATCGACCAGTTGTCGCCGTCGGAGAAGTGGAACGGGTAGATGTTCCACTCCTCGGGCGGGTAGTGGTCGTCGATGAGCTGCGCGCAGAGCTTGTAGGCGCTCGAGATCATCGTGCCGCCGCTCTCGCGCGTGTGGAAGAACGTCTCGCGGTCGACCTCGCGCGCGACGGCGTCGTGGATGATGTAGCGGCTCTCGAGGCCCTTGTATTGCTTCTGGAGCCAGGCATCGATCCAGAAGCTCTCGATGCGGACGATCTCCTTCTGCTCGTCGCCCATCGAGCCCGAGACGTCCATCATGTAGATGATGACCGCGTTGGCGACGGGCTCGGCCTCGGTCTTCCAGCTCCGGTAGCGCTTGTCGGTCGGGATGGGGACGACGACCGGGTTGCCCGGCGCGTACGTGCCCGTCGCGATCTGCCGCTTCAGCGCCTCGCGGTACGTGCGCTTGAAGTTGCGCAGCGACTCGGGGCCGACGCGGCGGACGCTCGGTGTAGCGGTCCTTCGCGTTGATGATCTTGCTCTTGCCCTTGTCCTGGATGTCGGGAAGCTCGAGCTCCTCGCCGAGGATGGCGGCGAGCTCGTCGAGCGTGACGTCGACCTCGAGGACGTGCTCGCCCGGCGCCTGGCCCGCGCTTGCCGCCCGTCGCCGTCGTCGCCCTGTTCGCCGCCCATCGGGTCGCCGGGATCGCCGTCTCCCTGGCCCGCCCCGCCGCGCTGGCTGTCGCCGAAGCGAGAAGCGCGGGATGTCGATCTGCGGGATGGGGATCGATACGAGATCCTTGCCCTTGCGACCGACGAGCTCGCCCTGCGAGATGTACTTGCCGCAGGTTCTGCCGGATCTTGCCCGCGGACGATCGCCCGGAAGCGGGAGTGGTCCTGGTCGATCTTCAGCGACATGCCTGACCTTTAGCTTAGCGCGTTTGTCGCGCCCCAGCGTCTCCGGTCAACGTAGCCTCCGAGCTTTGACGCCACGGCGTCAGTTCACGCAGAGCCCGTTGCCGCTGAGCGACGTGTGCGAACAGTGAACCGGCAGCCCGGTAAAGAGAAAGTTCTCGAGGTGGTACATGCGGCAGTTGAGCGTGTTGCCGCTCGTCGTCAGGTCGGTGACCTCGAAGTCGCTCGCGTTGATGTTGTACGGGTAGCCCATGTACCCCCCGTCGGGCTCGCATGCGTTCATGCAGTCGGCGATGCTGTCGTAGGCTGCGGCGTCGCCGGTGCAGAAGTCGAGATCGAGGATGCAGAACTCCTGGCAGGGGTCGCTGCCGCACATTCTGCCGCCGAGCGGGCCCGAGTGCGGGCAGTGCGTGTGCGCCTCGGCGACGCCGCCTTGGGCCGCGTTCGCGTGCCAGATTCGGCAGTTGAGGGTGTTGGTCATCGGCGTGGGCTCGTTGGGATCGACGATGCCGCTGTCGGTGAGGATGCTCTCGAACTGAGGGCAAATCGTGTTGCAAACGGCCGCCGACAGATACTCCGTGTTGTCTACGGTCGGCGAATTGGTGCAGTTGGTGTCGATCACGTTGCAGTAGTTGGCGCAGCTCAGGGTGTAGGGATTGACCTGGGAGCCCCCCCCATCGACCGGCTCGGGCTGCGCGGCCTGGATGCCAAGGATGGAGTTGCACCCGCCGATCGCACCGGCGAGCGAGAATGCGACGACTCCGCCCAAGGCGAAGAGGTGCCGCTTCACCAGTCCCCCTTGATCACGGCGCCGCCAGGCGCGGGTGCGACGAAGACGCCCACGCTGGCCCCCCGGCTTCCACCGCTGGGCGCGGTCAGCCAAAGCACGACTCCGCTGACCAGCGCCGCCGCTCCCACACCGAACGCCACCGAAGCGGCGTCGCCCGTCGAGCGCGCGCTGTCGCGCTGCGAGAGACCCGTGCCGTTGCAAAGGTTCGGGTTCGCCGTCTCGCAGTTGTCGAGCGAGTCGTTGTACTTGCCCTTGGCTGCGAGTCCGAGCACGGACCCAAGGCCCACGCCGACCACGCCGACCCCGGCGACGACGATGCCGATGGCCCGCTGCGGCCCGGACAATCCGCGGTCCGCCGACGTCGCGGCGATCGGCGCCGCGGGCGGCGGCACGAGAGACACGGGCGGTGGCGGGGGAGCCTGGGCCGAGGGAGCCTCTTCGGGGGCAGCCTCGAGAGGCGGCACGGAGAGGGTGGCCTGGGCACCGTCCTGACCGATGGCGACCGCGGTCGCCCATCCCTTGTGCCTGGGCGCGCTCGCCTCGATCGTGTGCGAGCCCGAGTCCACGGGGATCGGGACGCCCCATTCGGCCCGGTCGACGGGGCTCCCATCACGCTTGACCTGCAAGCCGTCCACGGGTTGCTCGACGGTCAACGTGAGGCGAGCGAGCTTCGGAGCCAGTGCGTCGGCATGCCGCTGGGCGGTCGCCACATAGTCTTTTCTTCCGGCGGCGTCGGCCAGACTCGCCGCTTCCTTGTACGCCCCCCATGCGGTCGCGCTGCGGCCTTGCTTCTCCCAGCAACTGGCGAGGTTCAGAAGTGTGCCGGCTGACGGGTCGAGCTTCTGGCTCGCCTCGAACTTGGGGCACGCCTCGGCGTACTTGCCGCTCGCGACGAGCCGCCGCCCGTCCTCGAACAGCGCCTCTGCGGTGACCTTCTCGCTCCCGGACGATGACTGCGCCCGAGCAAGCCGCACGGGAGCGATCGCGATGAGCATCGCCCCGGCGAACGCGGCGCCTAGGATCGGTATCTTGCGACGCATGCCCTCTCTATTTACCGGAAAGGGCCTCAGCGGAGCGCAGGAATGTCATCGTCATGGTTCGTAGGCTTCGTTCCAATCGCCCGCGGACGCTGAGCTCCGCCCTTCGCGGTGGCCGCGGCGGCAGACGCCGCGCGCGCGGACGGAACGCTCGACGCGCTCGGCAGCGGCGCGGCCTGCGGCGCAGCGGGGGCCGCAAGCTCGACGGCGACCGACACCGGAGGGCTTGCAGACGCACCCGGTGGGCCGGGATCCGTGCCGACGGACGCCACGACCGGAGTGGTGATCGTCGTCGCCGGCTTGGACTGCGTCCCGTGCAGCGCGAACACCACTGCCGCCGTCGCGACCCCTGCGACCACCACGCCGGCAATCGCGAGCGGTGCACGCCGGGGTGAGGACGCGACCGCACCGCCTTCCGATCCCCACGCGGCGGGCGTGGGCGCCGTGCGCGCGGCAGGGCTACCCGTGGGGTCCCTCGCGCTCTGGAGCGTGGGCGCTGACGGCAGTTCAGTCGAGCCGGGCGCTCTGTCGTGCACGCTGCTCATCGCAAGACGCGCCCGCTCGGCCCAGACGCGGGACGCGGGCGGGACGTGAGCCTCGAGGGCCGATGCGAGCTCGGCCCCGTTGGCGTATCTGCTCGCCGGATCCTTCGACAGGCAACGCTCCACGACAGCGACCAGCGACGCCGGGACCTCGGGTCGGAGCTTGGCCAGCGAGAGCGGAGGCTCCGACACCACCTTGAGGCACAGATCGGGCATCGTCTCCGCCTCGAACGGCCATCGTCCCGTGAGAAGCTCGAAGAGCACGACCCCGAGCGCCCAGACGTCGGCCGCGGCGTTGACGTCCCGGGCCGAGCGCATCTGTTCGGGCGCCATGTAGAGAGGGGAGCCGAGCATCGTCTTGGTGCGCGTGAGCGACCCGGCCTCGCCGCTTATCGACCCCATCGACTTGGAGACACCGAAGTCGAGCACCTTGACGCCCAAAAGGCCGCCCACGGTCCGGGCGAGAAACAGGTTCTGCGGCTTGAGATCGCGGTGGACGATGCCGGCGGCGTGCGCCTCGGCGACCGCCTCGCACGCTTGAAGGACCCATTCGGTCGCGGCCACCACGGGCAGCGGGCCGTCCTTCTCGAGCACCTGCCCGAGGTCGCTCCCCTCGAGAAACTCCATCACCATGTAGGGCGCGCCGGATTCGAGCGTGCCCACGTCGAGCACCTTCGCGGCATGTTCGCTCTTCAGCTTCACCGCCGCGCGCGCCTCGCGCAGAAACCGCTCGACCGCGCCCTCGTCCCCGATGGCTTCGTCGCGTACGAACTTGATGGCGACCAGCTGGCCGAGCTGCTGGTGGCGGGCTGCGACGACAATGCCCATGCCGCCCGAGCCGATGACGCGCTCGACCCGGTACTTTCCGGCCAGAACGTCGCCCTCGCGTACAGGGAGCGGGCCGGCTGACGGCATCGGACTCTAGAATTAGCAGACAGCCGACCTGGGGTCAGCTTCCGCCGTGGGGCCCTCCGCGGCCGTCCAGCGCCACACGTGCGAGCCAGACGCACACGAGAGCGTTCGAGACCTGCCAGACCCGCCCGAGAAGGGCTCCCCCGACGAAGTCAACATCCCCGGAAAACAGCATCTGCACGAGGAGAGCGCCTGTCCCGAGCGCCATCCCGCCGATGATTGGACGGAGCTTGCCGTGGCCGAACCCGAGCAACGCGAGCGCGAACGCCGGCAGCGCACTCGCGAGGAGCAGCCAGCGGTGGAGCCCGACGGCGAAGAGAATGTCCCACTCGCCGAGCGGGCGCATCGCGAGCTCGGCGCCGGTGCGAAGCCTACCTGCCTTGCCAAGCAGCCCCAAAACCGGTGCAAACGGAACGAGGCCCACGCTGGTCGCAAGGGCACCGATGACCGCGCCCGGCGTCCATGCAGGCTTACCGCCGCGACGGCGGATGCGGCGAACGACGAGCCAGACGAGCCCCGTCAGCGCGAGCGCGCGCGCGACCTGGTGCCTGAAGAAGACCCGCCTGACAGCGGCCCGCGCATCGAGGATCCCGGCGCCGTAGAGGGTCTCGTCGCCCTCCGGCCGCGCGGTCCCCGTGAGTGCGTCGCGAACGGCGGGACCGCTCGTCGTGCCGAGGGCCTCCACCATCGCGGCGACGCCAGCCACGTGCGGCGCCGCCATGCTCGTGCCATTGAACGTGCCGAAGATCTCGCACCGGTCGCGGCCGCCGTTGCACACGGTCTGCTGGGTCACCCGCACGCCGGGAGCAGCGACCGCCACCTCGGGGCCGCGCGACGAGAACGAAGCAATCCTGTCGGACTCGTCCGTCGCGCTCACCGCGATGACGCCCGGGTACGCAGCGGGGTACCCCACCGCTCGCCCGCTGTTGCCGGCTGCCGCGACGACGACGACACCCCTCGAGAGCGCGTGATCCACGGCGTCCTTCAGGATGCGGCTCCTGATCGGCCCGCCGAGCGACAGGTTGATCACCTGAGCCCCCTCGTCCGCCGCCCAGCGGACTCCTTCGGCGATGTTCGCGACGGTCCCGAACCCCTGCCGCGTCAGAACCTTGACCGGCATCAGCGTCGCGCAGAACGCCAGGCCCGCGGCTCCCATCCCGTTGTTCGTCGTCTGCGCGATCGTGCCGGCGACGTGAGTGCCGTGCCCGTTGTCGTCGGTCGCCTCGGGGGAGTCGTCGACGAAGTTCCACCCTCCTTCGCAGCGAGTTCCCTCGAGATCCGTGCCGCGGGAGAAGGGCCCTTTGTCGAAGCAGGCGACCCCCGTGTCGATGACGGCGACGGTGACCCCTTGGCCGCAGCTGTAATCCCACGCCCCCTCGGCGCCGACTCGCCTGAGGTGCCACTGCCTCTCGTAGAGCGGATCGTCCGGCACGAACGCGGCGCGGTAGAGCGTCATCGGCTCCGCGTGCTCGACGCGAGGGTCGAGCGACAGCGCAGCAATGAGGGCCGCCTCACCGGACGGGTCGACGTCGGCGACCTCGAGCTTGTCGTGCGCCCAGCTCCAGGCGCTGCTGGGACGGAGCGAGAGCCCGTATCGGGCGGCCAGCGCCTCCACATCCGAGGCAAGCACGTCGTCGCGCATGTCGATCGCAATCTCGCCGCGTACCTCTTCGGGCGCACCCGCCTCCGATCCGAACGACGCGCTCTCGGGGGCATCGTCCGCCGACGCGTTGCCCGCCGAACACGCAAGGACGGCTGCAACGAACGCGGCCAGGGCGAGGCGTCTCATGGCCCTCTTGGTCAGCGCGCCGGGCGCATGCTGCGAATGAGCTCGTCGAGCGCGCTCATGAGGGACGGTCCCTTTTCCAGCGAGCGGACGCCCAGCTGTTGCAAGAGCTCGACGTCGGCGCGGGTGGCCCGTCCGCTCACGGACACGATCATGCAGCTATCACCGAGCTGCATGCCGCGGAGCAGCATGCACACCTCGATTCCATTGATGTCAGGCAAATCCAGGTCGAGAAGGAGCAGATCGGGCACGCGACGGCGCACCGCGCGGATCGCCTGCTTGCCGTCCCCGATGGTTTCGATCTCGGCGTCGGCAGCAGCCGCGCGAACATACAGGGAGAGCGCCTCGCGCATGTCCGCGTCGTCGTCCACGATGAGCACCGAGAAGGCCCGCACCCCGCCGCCCGCGGCCACGCGCGCGCGTACGGCCCGGAGCTGCCACAGCGCGGCCTCGGCCCCTTGAGGGCGCTCGTGAGGCTCGGGGGCCATCATCTGCTCGATGACGTCGGTCAACGGCGCCGGAAGGTCGGGGCGGTGGACCGCGAGCCGAGGGGTGGGTTTGCGGCTCTTCGCCCGGTAAAGATCGAGGGGCTGCGCCCCGTCAAATGGCAGAACGCCGGTGAGTAGCTCGTAGCCAAGAACGCCGAGCGCGTACACGTCGAGCAGGGTGCCCGCGCCTTCGGCGACGTCGCCCGTGAGGGCCTCGGGTGCCATGTACTGGAGCGAGCCCGCCACGCTTCTGTGCCCGGGGCGATCGGCATGCGGGAGCACGAGGCCGAAGTCCATCAGGACCACGCGCCCGCCGGGCGCCATCATCACGTTTCCCGGCTTGACGTCGCGGTGGGCGAGACCTGCCCGGTGCACGACGCTGAGGGCGTCGGCGATGGCCAGGAGAAGCTCGAGCGCCTCGTCCACGGCGAAGCGCTCGCCACGCGCCCTTCGGTCCTGAAGGAGGCGGTCGAGGCTCAGACCTCGGACGCGCTCGAGGACCAGGAAGCCCGTCCCCTTGTGCTCGCCCATCGCGTGGACGGTGACGACCCCCGGGTGGTGGATGGCGGCAAGCGCACGCCCTTCGCGGAGCAAGTACTCGGGCGCGATACTCGCGCGCACGACCTTGAGCGCGACGCGCCGGTTGAGCACACGATCGACCGCCTCGTAGACCTCACCCATTCCACCAGCACCGAGGATGAACTTGATCTCGTAGGTGTTCGCGACGACCTCGCCGAGCGGGAAGACGGGAACGTCGCGCGGCGGCGTGCCGGGAGCAGTGTTCTCCGAATCGCTCATCGACTCTCCCGCGCCGCTCGTTCGGCCTCGACGCACGCGCCCCGCACGATCTCCATCAGTTGCGCCACGACGTCGGCCCCGGGCGGTCCACCCGCGGCGAGAAGCGCGTCTTCGATCGCCGCCGCGGCCCTGCTGAGAGCGGGAAAGCCGTACGTCGCGGCCGAGCCCCTGAGCTTGTGCGACGCGAGACGAGCTCCGTCCCACGACAGGTCCGACAGCAGCTTCTCGACCTCGGCCGTCTTCGCGGGCAGCCTCTGCGCGAACTCGGCACGCGCTACGGCGAGCAGCGCTTCGACGCTCGGACGGGCTTCGGCCATCGCTTCAGTGTAACCCGCCCCGCTCGACGATGTCTCGAATGCGTCGGGGAAGGTCCCCCACGTCGAACGGCTTCGCCACCACCCCCAGCGCCCCCAGGGCGCACAGACGAGCCTCTTCGTCGTCGCTCGACGTGGCGGTGAAGAAGAGGACCGGGAGGCCTTCGGCGCCCGGGATCTCGCGAAGGGCAAGGAGAGTGGCCGGCCCGTCTCTGCCCGGCATGGTGACGTCGAGGAGCACGACGTCCGGCAGCTCGCGCGCCAAGAGCCCGAGAGCCTCATCCCCCCCCGCAGCGACCTCGACGCGGAAGCCACCGATGCGCTCGAGAGAGAGTGCGGCGATCCTGCGAATGTCGGGATCGTCATCGACGACGAGGATCTTCCAGGCAGCCATGTCCGCTTTCTCCGCGAGACTAGGCTAACGTGTGACGGCTGGAGCCCATGAAAATCCGTCCTCCGCGAGGCGTCGCGGTCGTCGCCGTGGGTGTCTTTCTGCTCGCGTTCGCCGTGCGGCTCGCGTGGATTCTTCGTGTCCAATCTCCGCTCGACGCCGTCTATTCGGACATGGGCGGGTACGTCGAATCGGGCGGAGGCCCTCCTGGCACACAGGATGCCGGCAGACCCGAGGGTCCTGTCCATCTACCCCCCGGGTACCCATTCCATCCTGGCTCTGGAGTTTCTCGTCCTGGGTCGCGACTCACGCCAGGCGATCGCCGTTGCCCACGCGCTCGTGGGCGCCGTCGCCGCTCCCTGCATGGCTATGCTGACCGTGCGCCTCGTACCCAGCCTCGCCGCCGCGACGCTGGTCGGAATACTGGTCGCTCTCTGGTATCCGCACGTTGCTTTCACCGCGTTCTTCCTTTCCGAAGTCTGGTTTTCAGCCGCAATCTCACTCCACGCATGGCTCTCCGTCCGCGACTGGAGGCGTCCGCCCGCGCAACTGGCGGTCGGGTTGACCGCAGCAGTTGCGTTCTGCATTCGCCCGCAGTTCCTCATGACCTGGGGGCTCGAGCTCGGAGCCCGTGGTCTACGGCTCGTGTGGCGCCGTGGCATGGGCGCCGCGGTGCGAGGACTGGCGTGGTTCGTCGTGCCCATGGCCGTGACGATCGCGGTGACCAGCGTGCGCTTTCACCGACTCTCGGGGCACTGGGGGCTCATCGCCGAGAGCGCCGGCAATCGCCTCTGGGCGGACACCGACGTCTGCCAGATCAACTCGACATGGGTGACTCCAACTGGCGAAACCTGGAGCTACTGGTTCAGCCCACCTTCGAAGCCCGCGCGCAAGCCGAGCGACTCGGTTCACTTCAACGGCTTCATCGTGGACCCCGTCATCCTCGACGGCATTCGCCGCGAGCGCCTTCGCGGTGTCTCGTTGCGTCAGCGACTCGAGCGCAAGATTGGCAACATGACGCTGCTCGTGGCAGGAAATCTGCCGTGGCCCGAGAGCAACTACAGAGATCCCCCGTGGCGCGCCACGCTCCAGCGCTCCTTCGCAGACGCGCTCCTGTTCGGCGTCATACCCCTTTCCGTGCTCGGCCTCGTGCTGGGACGTCGCAATCGGACCATGCTGATCGTCGCTGCGAACCTCGCGACGGTCGTCGTCGCGGCCGCGCTCTTCTTCGGTGAGGCGCGTTACAATGTGCCCTACGCCCCCTTTGCCCTGCTGCTCGCGGTCGTCGGCATCTACGAGGTGCTCGACCGGTCATGGCGCTTCCTACGGCGGAGACTTGGATCCATCGCGATGAACGTGAGAAGCAGGTAGCCACGATGGACAGTACGAGGAACCCTTCGACACCGGCGGGCGAGACTTCCGCCTGGCACCAGGCCTACAAGAACAGCCAGCTCGTCGCTCGAAGAGCGTCCTCGCACAAGAGGAAGCTACGCCGGCTCGGTGCGCTTGGTTTGCCGCGGACGGCCCGCATCCTCGACCTTTGCTGCGGAACGGGCGAGGCGCTGCAGATCCTCCATGACGAGGGCTTCTCGAACCTCTGGGGATCCGACATCACCATCGACGAAGATCTCCGCAAGGAGCCCTGGGTGACACTCGACGCCAGCGACGCCTGCGCCCTTCCCCACGCCACCGGCGCATTCGACGCCGTCGTCTGCATGCACTCGCTGCATCACCTGGGCGGAGTGATCCGAATCGGCAAGACGCTGGAAGAGTGCGTGCGGGTGCTCGCTCCGGGTGGCCGCCTCATGGTTCTGGATCACTACGACTCGGCGCAGCTACGCGCCGCGTTCTGGGGACTGCACAAGCCGTGGTTGACCTGGCCGACGGCGGGCTTGCGCAATTTCCGCCTCCAGCACGAAGAAGAGTGGCCGTTCATGTACGAGTACCTCGATTCCTGGCACGCCGTCCGTGCGATGCTGCGCTCCCTGCCGTGCGATCCGGAGGTGGAGAGGCGCGGCCTGTTCTTCTTCTACTGGGCCGGCAAAAAACGGCGCGTGCAGTGATCGAGCGCAGCCCCGAGGCGCACTCGAACGAGGGTGAACTGGTCTCGTTCGTCATTCCCACGTTCCGCGAGTACGGGTTTGGACAGTCGCTGGATCGCTTGATCGACTACCTCGAAGCGCTCCCCTCGATCCGGATCGAGATCCTGGTGGTCGACGACAGCGATGACGAGACGCGCGACCAGTTGGGTCTCGAGATCGACCGCCGGAGCACCTCGCTGAAGCCCGGAATCACGGTTCGGATGCTCTCGGGCCCAAGGCTCGGAAAAGGCGCCGCGGTGCGACTTGGCGTTCAGCGTTCAACGGGATCCGTCGTGTTCGTCGTCGACGCGGATCTGCCGGTACCTCTCCACCACATAGGGGGGTTTCTCGAGAGGATGCGCGCGACGGGAGCTGACGTCATCGTCGGCGAGCGACCGCGCGGTCGTTACTCGGACAACTATCTGAGACACGTCCTCTCGCGCGGGCTGTGGGTCATCCAGAGGACCCTCGTATTTCACGAGGCTCTCTTCGAAGACACGCAATGCGGATTCAAGTGCTTCCGCGGACCGGGCCTCCGCGACATCGTGGACCTTCAGATAACCGACCGAGGCATGTACGATCTCGAATACCTTTACGCGGCCACGCGACGGGGGCTTGACGTTCAGCGCGTCCCCGTCGCCAGCAGCGCCGAGGTGCGCCCCTCTCGAATCAACGTTTGGCGATGCCTCCTGCTCGATCCGTACGACATCCTACGATTCAAGATCTCCGGCCTCTTCGGGCGCTACACGTGAGGGAAGGGTCCAGTGATGGATAGCCGAACGGGAAGGCTCCTCGTAACGGGCGGACCAGGGTGGTTCGCGGACGCGGCGCTGACCTCGCTGGCGCGCGATCCCGCCCCGGGCCTCACCCATCTGCGCTGCCTCGTTCACACCGACGAGCGGACGGATGACGGCGCTCTCAGGGCGCGCTGGGGAAAGGACGTAGAGATTGTCCGGGGCGACCTGCTGAACGAGGCTTCACTCGCGCGCGCGGTCGCAGGAGCCGACACGATTCTCCATGCCGCGGCCGTCATGCACGTGCGACGGATAGACGAGTACTACTCGATCAACACCGAGGGGACTCGGAGACTCGCGCGCGTTGCCGCGGAGGCGGGAGTCCAGCGCTTCGTGTACCTCAGCTCGAACGCAGCGGCCGGCCGGTCGGACGATCCGCATCGCCTCGTACGTGAGACGGACCGCGACCAGCCCCTCAGCGAGTACGCACGAAGCAAATGGCTTGGCGAACGCTGGCTCTTCGAGACGCCCGGCCCCATGGCTCGCACGGTGCTCCGTTCGTGCATGTTCTACGGGCCTCCCGTTCCCCTGAGGCACGTGGAGGTGTACCGCCGCGTCGCCACTGGCCGAATGCCCCTCGTGGGAGGGGGAGACTACGCGCGGAGCCTCACGCACATCGACAACCTCGTTCAGGGCGCGCGACTGGCGCTCTCCAAGGCCGCCGCAAATGGGCAGGTGTACAACATCGCAGACAGAGAACCCTACACCACGAAGAAGGTAGTCGAGGCGATGGCGCGGGCCCTTGGTGTCCCGCCCCGATACCTTCCATTGCCCGCGCTCGCCGCCGACGTCGCGTACCAGGCGGACTGGCTTCTCTCGACGTTCGGAATGTATCAAAGGACGCTCCACCTCGTGGGTGAAGCAACGTGGAACGTCGGCGTGTCGATCGAAAAGGCACGGCGCGAGCTCGGCTACGAGCCGACCGTCGCGATCGATGAAGGCATGCGCGGCGCGGTAGAGTGGTGCCGCGAACGGAGGCTCCTCTGACTCAGTACACGGGCAGCAGGTGATTGACGAACATGAACACCATGAGCAGGAGAGGTACGCCGTGGGTCACCAGCTCGCGGAGCCACGGCGCCATCGCCGTTGCGGTTGAACGGCCGACGAACGGCAACGCCGTGCAATACGCTATCCAGAGCACGGCGGGGGTCATGTACTTGGCCTTGAGCGGTTCCCAGTCCCAAAGCGGGTAACTCCAACCGTAGTACAGCAGAGCCGCGCCGTACGTCACCGATACAGCCAGAAGGACGAGACCGAAGTTCAGCCACACTGCGGGCAGCCTGCGGCGCTGGAAGCAAAAAAGAGCGGTCGATACCGCAATGAAGATCGGGAAGACTCGTATGTAAAAGTTACTCACCCTGAGGGCCACAGGACCCTCTTCTTGGCCGGCGAGACCGCCATCACGCTTCCATAGCTGGAGCCACGTGGAGTGAAAGAACGAGTCTCTCACCGGCTCGCGGGCGCCGGTGACCGACTCTGCGGGCAAGCGCAGAATATGGAGCAAGAAACCCCATCGGTCGGCATCCCGCTTGGCCAGGGCAGCCTTCAGATCATCCTCCTTGAGCCAGTCCATGTTGCTAGGGAAGAGATGATGCAGAGGCACGTAGTAACGAGTGTAGTAGAGCGGCGCAACCAGCATTGTCCCGAGGGCGACGGCCACGAGCGGTGCGCCCGCTTCAACCGGCAACGAGATGAGACCGCGACGGGCGAAGATGATCAGAAAGGGAAGCAAACAGGCAAATATCGCGTTGAACTTCGTGAGCAGCCCCGCCGCGATCACCAGCCCGAGAAACACGACACCGGCCACGTAGCCGGTCTTTCTCCACCAGGCCGCCGGCACGGGTGTCCAGAAGAGCTTCGCCGACAGCGCCAGGGCTGCTGTGAACCACATGAATACGAGCGCGTCGTAGCTTGTCTCGATGGACAGCCAGACGAGAAGAGGCAGCGAAGCCGTGACGTAGAGCATCACGAGGCCGGGCACCGTCCACAAGATCCCGATGGTGCGCAGCGTACTCCGGAGCGCGAACGTCGCTCCGATCATGGCAAAGGTCGACAGTATCTGACTGGCCTCTACTTCGTGTGGATATACGGCGTATATCCAGCGGCAGGCGAGATAAGACAACGGCGGATGGTAGCTACCGAAGAGGGCCTTTGGTCCGGCGACAGGCTGGAACCAGCGCGTTGCACGAAACATGTCGATCCAGGGGAGTGCGTCAAAACCCTGCATCTTTCCCCACGCCATGTAGAGCACGTGCAATTTGAGGAATACCAGGTACGCCGTCAGGACGCCCTCTGTCCGCCTCAGTTGTTTTTGCTCGCTGTCGCTCGCCGACATGGCTCGAAGGAGCGGGCATTCTAGCACCGCGATCCTTTCTCGGCGCGGCTAGTCCGTGTCGTCCGTCCCCCACATTCGGCTCACGCCCTGGAACGACGGCATCGTGTTGACCCCGTGTACCACCGCCGCTTCTGCTCGTCCGGTCCGAGGCCGGACCCCGAGCCTGACGACGACGAGCCCCGCGTCGTCTTCGATAGGGTGATCGAGGCGGACAGGTTGCTGCGCTTCCGGTGTCCACGCTGCGCCAGTCTTCTCGAGCGCGTCGAGCGACGACAGGCGGACACGGAGGTCAGACTGGCGACCGAGCTCGTCGCCGTCGTCGACGCCGTACACGAGGTGCGCGACCTGCTCCGCGAAGACCGGCAGCTTCGCGACCGCGTCGCCGATCACGAGCGACGCCTCACGGCCGTGGAGACGCGGTTCGGCGGGTAGGGTCACCGTCGAGGTCGCCCCCTCTCCGCTCTTCCCCGCAGGCGTCTCGCTGACGGGCCGGGGATCGAGGCGGAGGGGCGCTCGCGTCCAGTGCTCGCGTGCCCGCTTCCCGCTTTGCCGCGGGTGAATGAAGGCAAGCGGCGCGACCTTCTCGCGGACGGGCCCATTCATGTCGAGGAGACGCCCTTCCACGAGCGGGAGTCAGGCATCCCTTCCGAGGGGAGGCACCCGAACGAGCGCGACCCGTGGGTCCCTTCCGCGAAGGGGGTCGTCGATGCGCGCAAGGGGCGCATCCTTTCCGAGGGGACGGGCGCGAATGAACGTGATGGGCGTGTCTCCCCAAAGGGGACAGGCACGAATGAGCGAGATGCGCGCGTCTCCCCAAAGGGGACGGGCACGAATGAGCGAGATGCGCGCGTCTCCCCAAAGGGGACGGGCACGAATGAGCGAGATGCGCGCGTCTCCCCAAAGGGGACGGGCACGAATGAGCGAGATGCGCGCGTCTCCCCAAAGGGGACGGGCACGAATGAGCGAGATGCGCGTCCCTCCCCAAAGGGGACGGGCGCGAATGAGCGAGATGCATGCGTCTCCCCAAAGGGGACGTGAGCGAATGAGCTTCATTCACGCGCCTCCCCCGAGGGGAGATGCACCCGAGCACGAGATGGCCGCGTCCGAGCGACGAAATATCGCGCACTTACGCAAAATCGACATCCGAGAGCATTTATTTCGCGACGAGGGTGTCCGGAATCGCCTCCTCGAGCGGCTTAACCCAGTGAAGGCAGTCGATGAGCGCAGCCGGGCAACGAAGCCCGACGTCGCTCGGCCAGTCTCGGTCACGGCAGGTCGCCGGGTCGTCTCGCCCTTCGGAGAGGAGAGATACAGTTATGGCAAAGAACACTGGAAAGGGCACGGTGGTCGCCCTCGCGCAGCAGTTGATCGCGGGGACGTCCAAGCACCTCGCGAGCGCAACGACGGTAATGCTCGCGGGAGGCTCGTACACGCCGGCGCAGATCACGACCAAGCTTCAACAGGTCGTGACTCTTCGCACCGACGTGGCCACCGCCAAGGCCACGACCCAGGCGAAGCTCGCTGCCGAGAAGGCCAACATGCCGGCCCTGCACACCCTCATGGGTGCGCTGGCGACGTACGTGAAGGCCTCCTACGGCAACGCGCCTGACGTGCTCGCGGACTTCGGGTTGCATCCGAAGACGCGGGCGCCGCTGACGGTCGAGGCCAAGGCGGCGGCTGCCGCGAAGCGCGCAGCGACTCGCACTGCGCGCGGCACGATGGGGTCGAAGCAGAAGAAGGACGTCAAGGGCGCCGTCATCGGCGTCACCGTGACCCCCATCACTGCAGCGCCGCCCATCGCGACGCCGACCAGCCCGACTGCCGGAGCCACGAGCTCCGTCACGACGGCCGGTACGACGCCGCACCCCGCCTAGCCCGCGGTGACAACCAGGGACGGGGGGCCCGCGCCGTGACAGCGTGCGCGGCGCCCCCCAGCCCGCTTTCTCCAACCGTTGACACAACTGCCTCGCGCGCACGAGCAACTCGCTCGGTACACCGCACCAGCCGTACGCCTCGCTCACCGCTCGCTCACGCTCGCGGTACTGACGACGCCAGCGCGCCTCCTCCCCCCCCATCGCACGCCCCGAGCCCGATCGAACCGCGCTTGACCCCTTGCGACCGTGGGGTCCTTCGCCGTTGCTTATGATGACAGCGACCATCTCGACGGCGGCGCACCAGTCGGTGCCGCTAGTCCGTGTCGTTCGTGCCCCACAGCCAGCTCACGCCCTGGAACGACGGCATCGTGTTGACCACGCCTGCGTTCATGACCACGTCGAACGTCGTCCCCGCCCTGTCAGCGGCCTGGAGGCTCGCCAGAAGAGCCTTGTTGTCCTTCAAGCTCGCCCTCACCGATGCGGCGTTGACGCCCGCATACCACCACCACTTCTGCTCGTCCGGACCCGTATTGGGGATCATGACGACGGCGTACACGGTCGCGCCGCTCTTTCCGTAGGACCGCAAATCGAGGAGGCGTGCTTTGTTCTGCGTGATCAGGGGGTCGATGTTCGCCTTCGGGATGTCGAAGTACCACCACCAGCCCTTGTGGTCGGTCCCGGTGTTGGCGATGAGCACCGCTGCAAAGTACGTCGTCCCATCGACGACATACGGGGCGAGGCTCACGACGCGCCCCTCCCGGAACTCGCAGTAATCACCGAGCTGGGATCCGCCGAGTTCGGGCCCCGCACCCGGAACCCACCACCACTCCTTGTGGCCCGTTCCGGTGTTCCGGACGATCGCCACGTCGAGCAGCAACGGCGACGGGTTCCGGACCTGGATACTCACCAGGCGGTTCTCGGTGCCAACCAGCTCTTCGACCTGTCGCGGCGTCTGACCGTAGTACCAGGTCCACGGGAGAGAGCCGTTGTCGCGAGGCTCCGGGAGTACCGCCGCCGGCTTCGACAGGCGAATCCGTCGATCGCGCGCAGCGCTGCCCAGAGCGCCCGCCGAGAAGGCAAAAGCGCATACGAGGAGCGACCCTTGGACCCAGCGCGCGCGCCGGCGGACGTTGCCTCTCTCTCGCACGCGCGCAGTGTCGCGCAATAACGATCGTTCAGAACTGTTTCTCTTCCGTCGACCCCTCGAGCGCGAGCGTCGATGCGCCGTCCGCCCGAGATGACCTCGGCCACCTGATCGAAGTAGCCCGTGCCGACCTCGCGCTGGTGGCGCGTGGCCGAGTAGCCCTGGCTCTCGGCGGCGAACTCCGCCTGCTGGAGCTCGCTGTACGCGGCCATGCCGCGATCCTTGTACTTGTTCGCGAGCTCGAACATCGCGAAGTTGAGCGCGTGGAAGCCCGCCAGCGTGACGAACTGGAACTTGTAGCCCATCGCGCCGAGCTCGCGCTGGAACTTGGCGATCGTCGCGTCGTCGAGGTTCTTCTTCCAGTTGAAGCTCGGCGAGCAGTTGTAGGCGAGCAGCTTGCCGGGGAACTTCGCGTGGATGCCCTCGGCGAACCGGCGGGCCTGCGCCGAGGTCCGGGGTGCTCGTCTCGCACCAGATCATGTCCGCGTAGGGCGCGTAGGCGAGGCCGCGCGCGATCGCCGTCTCGACGCCGCTCTTGATCCGGAAGAAGCCCTCCGGCGTGCGCTCGCCGTTGAGGATGAACGGGCGGTCGCGCTCGTCGACGTCGCTGGTCAGGAGGCTTGGCGCTGTCGGCGTCCGTGCGCGCGACGAGGAGGGTCGGAACGCCGCAGACGTCGGCCGCGAGGCGCGCCGCGACGAGCGTGCGGATGAACTGGCTCGTCGGGACGAGCACCTTGCCGCCCATGTGCCCGCACTTCTTCTCGCTCGCGAGCTGGTCCTCGAAGTGAACGCCCGCGGCGCCCGCCTCGATCATCGCCTTCATCAGCTCGTAGGCGTTGAGCGGGCCGCCGAAGCCGGCCTCGGCGTCGGCCAGGATCGGGGCGAACCAGTGATGCTGCGCCGCCCTTGCCCTCCGCGTGCTCGATCTGGTCGGCGCGCTGGAGCGCCGAGTTGATGCGGCGGACGACGGTGGGCACGCTGTTGACGGGGTAGAGGGACTGGTCGGGATACATCTGCCCGGCCGTGTTCGCGTCGGCCGCGACCTGCCAGCCGGAGAGGTAGATGGCCTTGAGCCCGGCCCGCACCATCTGCACGGCCTGGTTGCCGGTCAGCGCGCCGAGCGCGGGGACGTACGCCTCCGTGTGGAGCAGCTCCCAGAGCCGCTTGGCGCCCAGCTTGGCGAGCGTGTACTCGATGTGCACCGAGCCGCGCAGGCGCTCGACGTCCGCCTTGGCGTAGGGGCGGACGATGCCTTCGAAGCGACTGCCCGTGGATGCGTTCGTCGACCTGACGTCTCGAGCTTGGTGGCGGCGTGGACATTGTCTTCTGTTCTCCTGGTTCACGCATCCGTGACGAGCAGGTCGTAAGCAGGCGAGGTGAGGAAGTCTTCGAACTTGGGCGCGGTCGAGAGGCGCACGAAGAGGTCGCGCGCCTCGGGGAAGCGTCCGCCCTGGAAGCGCGCGTCGCCGACCTCGCGTCGGATGCGCTGCATCTCTTCGTCGACGACCGGCGCGAAGCGGTCCCTGTCGAGCGGCACGCCGTCGACCGTCGCCTTGTGGTGCAGCCACTGCCAGACCTGGGCGCGCGAAATCTCCGCCGTCGCCGCGTCTTCCATCAGGTGGTAGAGCGGCACGCAGCCGTTCCCGCGAAGCCAGGCCTCGATGTACTGGATGCCCACGCGGACGTTGTGCCGCAGGCCGGCGTCGGTGCGCGTCCCCTCGGGCACGCGCAGAAGATCGTCGCGGCGTGACCGTCACGTCGGCGCGCTTGACGCCGAGCTGGTTCGGCCGCGGGCATGTGCGCGTCGAAGATGTCCTTGGCGATCGGGACGAGGCCCGGGTGCGCGACCCACGTGCCGTCGTGCCCGGCCTTCACCTCGCGCAGCTTGTCGGCGCGCACCTTCTCGAGCGCGGCCTCGTTCGCCGCGGGGTCGTCCTTGATCGGGATCTGCGCGGCCATCCCGCCCATCGCGTGCACGTTGCGGCGGTGGCACGTCTTGATGAGAAGCTTCACGTAGGCCGCGAGGAACCCCTTGTCCATCGTGACCTGCGAGCGGTCCGGGCAGGACGGCGGCGGGGTCTTCCGCCCGCTTCTTGATGAAGCTGAAGATGTAGTCCCAGCGGCCGCAGTTGAGCCCGGCCGAGTGCTCGCGCAGCTCCCAGAGGAACTCGTCCATCTCGAAGGCGGCGGGAAGCGTCTCGATGAGGCAGGTCGCCTTGATGCTCCTCTGCGGGATCCCGAGCCTTGTCTTGCGCGCGAACGAACACGTCGTTCCAGAGGCGAGCCTCGAGGTGGCTCTCCATCTTGGGCAGGTAGAAGTAGGGACCCGTCCCGCGAGCGAGCTGCTCTCGCGCGTTGTGGAAGAAGAAGAGGCCGAAGTCGAAGAGGCCGCCCGGGACGGCCTTGCCGTCGACGGTCATGTGCCGCTCGACGAGGTGCCAGCCGCGGGGCCGCACGAGCAGGACCGCGACCTTGTCCTTCAGCGCGTACTTCTTGCCCGGTGTCGGACGCAGTGAACTCGATCGTTCGGCGGACGGCGTCCGAGAGGTTGATGCTGCCCCTGGACGAGGTTGTCCCAGGTGGGGCTGTTCGCGTCCTCGAAGTCCGCCATGAAGACGCTGGCGCCCGAGTTGAGCGCGTTGATGACCATCTTGCGGTCGGTCGGGCCCGTGATCTCGACGCGTCGATCGAGCAGGTCGTTGGGCAGGGGGGCGACGGTCCAGTCGCCTGACCGCACGCCCGCCGTCTCGGCCAGAAAGTCGAGACGTTCTCCGGCGTCTAGGCGGACCTGGCGTTCGCTCCGGCGCGCGAGGAGCTCCTTGACCCGTGGCGTAAAGGTACGCGCAAGGTCCGCCACGAACGCCAGCGCGTCGGTCGTCAGGACCCCTTCGTACCCTGGACGCAGCGGCCCGGAGAGCGCGACGCCGGCCGGTAGCGAGAGCGGTGCCTGGCCCATCAGGGCTTTACAGTGAGGTAGGGCGCTCTGGCGGTCAAGCTCCTGAAAAGCCGGGGTAAGAAGGCTCCGTTGAGATTTGTCAATGACACCTTGTAAACGTGTTAACTTTGTCAATGGTTGGCGGGAAGTAACCGGATGGCAGCCATGACTCAACCAAATCGAGAAGTTCCACGCCTCGGCGCCAAAGTCCGCGCCCTGCGCCGGCGGGAGAGCCTCAGCCAGGTCCAGATGGCGGAGCGCCTGGGCATCTCCCCAAGCTACCTGAATCTCATCGAGTCCAACCGCCGCCCGCTCCCGGCGGCTCTCCTCATCAAGCTCGCGCAGCTCTTCGAGTTCGATCTGCACGCCTTCGGTTCCGACGGTGACGCCCGGCTCGTCAACGACTTGCTCGAGGCCTTCGCCGATCCCCTCTTCGACGCCTACCAGCTCACGTCGAGCGATCTGCGCGACCTCGCGATCAACAACCCTCCGGTCGCCCGCGCGGTCATCGCCCTCTACAGCTCGTACAAGACGCAGCGGACGTCGAGCGAGGAGCTTGCGTCGCGCCTCGAGGGCGAGGACGGCGCAGGGATGGATCGCTCGCAGCTGCCTTCGGAGGAGGTGAACGACCTCGTCCAGACGCACATGAACTACTTCTCTGATCTCGAGGAGGCCGCCGAGGACCTCTGGAAGAAGGCGCGCCTCGACGCCGAGGAGCTCTACCCCGGTCTCATCCGATACCTCGACAAGCATCACGGCGTGCACGTGCGCATGGCCCGGGGGGAGCCGAGCGCGGTGTTTTGCGGCGATTCGACGTGGAGAAGAAGATCCTCACGCTGAGCGAGCTCCTGCCCACCCGCTCGCGCACGTTCCAGCTCGCTCACCAGGTCGCGCTCTTGACGCAGCGGTCGAAGATCGACCGCATCGTGGCCGACAGCCATCTCACGTCGGACGAGTCTCGATCGCTCGCGCGGGTAGCGCTCGCCAACTACTTCGCGGGCGCCGTCATCCTCCCTTACGCTCCGTTTCTCGAGGCGAGCCGGCAGGAGCGCTACGACATCGACGTCATGGGGCGACGGTTCCGCGTCGGCTTCGAACAGGTGTGCCATCGCTTCACCACGCTCCGGCGGCCGGGCCTCGAAGGGCGTGCCCTTCCACATGATCCGGATCGACGTCGCAGGAAACATCTCGAAGCGATTCAGCGCGAGCGGCATCCACTTCGCCCGGTTCTCCGGGGCATGCCCTCGCTGGAACGTCTTCGCCGCGTTCATGACGCCGGGGATGATCCGTATCCAGTTGTCTCGCTTCCCGGACGGTTCCACGTATTTCTGTCTCGCGCGGACGATCCACAAGGACTCGGGCGGGTACCACACCCAGCAACCCGTGCAGTGCATCGGCCTGGGGTGTCAGGTCGAGCACGCGCGCGAGATGATCTACTCCGACGGGATCGACCTGGCGGACGGCCAGCTGGCGACGCCCGTGGGAGTCACCTGCCGTTTGTGCGAGCGAAGTGATTGCGAACAGCGCGCCTTCCCGTCGATACGGCACCCTCTCCAGGTCGACGAGAACGTCCGGGGGGTCTCGCTTTATGCTCCGGTCCCCTTGCGGGTCCTTCCGTGAGGTATGCTGTCGTCCCCTCCGATGGACGATCGCCTGGCCTCCGATCTCGCGTCTCTTCGCATCGATCGTAAAGAGAAACCACCCTCGTCGGGCCGGGCCCTCGTGTGGGTCGCGGTCGTCACCGTCGCCGGGGCGGTCGGCTTTGCCGGGTGGCGCGTAGCCACGCCCATGGTCGAGGCGAGCCTCTTCAAGACGGAGGTTGGCATCACGGAAATCGCGCTCGTGTCCTCGTCGCAGGCGCAAGCGCAGCTCACGTCTACCGGTTACGTCGTGCCCCAGGTGGAGGTCGACGTCTCGTCGAAGCTCGTCGGCCGCGTCGACAAGACCAACAACATTCGCGAGGGGAGCAAGGTCACGACGGGCGAGATCCTGTTCGTACTCGACGCGAGCGATCAACGCACGCAAGTGGCGAGCGCGCAGGCGAGAGTCGCGGCGGCTCGTGCCAGGGCGGCGGCGGCGCGGGCGCAGCTAGCCGAGGTCACGCAGCAGCTCGATCGTGAGAAGCGCCTCGCGGCGAGCGGAGCGGTCGGCCAGGCCACGGCCGACGATCTCGCCGCACGCGCAAAATCGCTGCAGGAACAGGTCGGCGCGACGGATGCCGACGTGAAGGCATCGGAGGCGGAGGTGACGGCTCTCTCGGTGAATTTCGGGGAACACGACGATCCGCTCGCCCATCGACGGGACGGTCGTGACGAAGCCCCTTCAACCGGGCGACGTGGTAAGTCCCGGCGTGCCGATGGCCAAGATCGCCGACTTCGGATCGATCGTCGTCGAGACCGACGTGCCCGAGGCCCGCCTGCACCTGGTGAGAAAGGGTGGGCCCTGCGAGATCGTGCTCGACGCCTACCCGGACAAGCACTGGCGCGGCGAGGTCGTGGACGTCAGCCCAGCAGCTTAATCGGTCCAAGGCCTCGGCCACGGTGAAGGTTCGATTCCTCGACCGCGATGACACGGTGCTTCCGGAGATGGCCGCGCGCGTGTCGTTTCTCGAGGCTCCGCTCGATCAGAGCAAGCTCAACGAGCCACCCAAGAAGATCGTCCCAGGCTCCGCGGTTGTCGATCGTGCCGGCTCGCGGGTCGTCTTCGTGCTCGAGTCGGGCAAGGTCCGGATGACGCCCGTGTCGCTCGGACCCCGCTTCGGCGACGGCTACGAGCTGCTCGAGGGGCCGTCCCCCGGGACGAAGATTGTCAGCGAACCGCCGCCGACCCTCGGCGACGGCCAGGCCATCAAGGAGAGGAATCCGTGACCGTGGCAGAGGAGCCGAAGGCGCAGGTCAAGCCCATCGTCACGTTGCGTGGCATCTCGAAGACCTATTCGCGCGGAGGCGAGAGCGTGCGCGTCCTCGAGGGACTCGACCTCGACGTCCCGACCGGGTCGTACGAGGCGCTCATGGGGCCATCGGGGTCGGGCAAGACGACGCTCTTGAACCTCATCGCGGGGCTCGATCGCCCGAGTGAGGGCACGATCGACGTGGGCGGCAAGCGGCTCGAAGGAATGGGCGAAGGCGCGCTCGCGAAGTGGCGGTCGAGCACGATCGGCTTCGTCTTCCAGTCGTACAACCTGCTTGCCCGTGCTCACCGCGCTCGAGAACGTCGAGCTACCGCTCTTGCTCACGAACCTCGGGTCCGCGGACCGCCGGAAGCGCGCGCAGACGGCACTGCGGGTCGTCGGCCTGGAGGACAGGATGCAACACTACCCGCGCCAGCTCTCGGGCGGGCAGGAGCAGCGCGTCGCGATCGCGCGCGCGATCGTCAACGACCCGACCATCATCGTCGCCGACGAGCCCACGGGCGACCTCGATCGCAAGAGCGCCGACGAAATCCTCACCCTGCTCGAGAAGCTGAACACGCAGCTTGGCAAGACCATCCTGATGGTCACTCACGATCCGGCCGCGGCCGACCGGGCGAAGATCATCCGCCGCCTGGACAAGGGAAAGCTCGTTTCATGACGCTGACCGGGCTCGCGGTCCGCAATCTCGCGCGGAACAGGTTTCGCGTCGCACTGACGATCGTCGGCGTCGGCGATCGCGATCGTCGCATTCTTGCTGCTGCGCACCGTTTCGTGGGCGTGGGGCGCGGGCGGCGAGTACGCGGCGAAGGACCGGGTCGTCACGCGCCACAAGGTCACGTTCGTCATGTCGCTGCCAAAGCGCTACGTCGCCGACGTGCGCGGGGCTCCGCACGTCAAGACAGTCACGTGGGCCAACTGGTTCGGCGGCAAGGATCCGAAGCACGACCGCGAGTTCTTCAGCGCCCTCGCCGTCGACGCCGACACGTACTTCGACGTCTACAACGAGATGAAGCGTTCCGCCCGAACAGCTCGATGCCTTCCAGCACGACAAGCAGGGCGCCATCGTGGGCGACGTACTCGCGAAGAAGCTCGGTTGGAAGGTCGGCGACAGGGTCATTCTGCAAAGCGGGATCTACCCGGGCGACTGGCAATTCAACGTCGACGGCATCTACGAGGCATCGGCCAAGTCCGTCGATCGCTCCACGTTCCTCTTTCACTGGGACTACCTGAACGACGGACTTCCCCCCGACCGACGTGACCAGGTGGGCTGGATCGTCAGCCGGGTGGACGAGCCGACCCACGTCGGCCGACATCGGCCTCGGGCTCGACACGCTGTTCGACAACCGCGAGACGCCAACGCTGTCGCAGGACGAGCGGGCCTTCAACACGTCGTTTCTCGCGATGTTCTCGTCGGTGCTGAAGGCGATGGACGTCATCTCGGCGGTGATCCTCGTCATCATGATGCTCATCCTCGGCAACACCATCGCGATGGGCACGCGCGAGCGTACGGGCGAATACGGGGTGCTCCGCGCCATCGGCTTCTTGCCCGGGCACGTCGTGCTCTGGGTCGTGGCCGAATCGCTCGTGACGGGGGTGATCGGCGGGATGCTCGGGGCGGCGCTCGCATGGCCGCTCATCAACCTCGTGATCGGCCGGGTCATCGAGGAGAACATGGGGTCCGTGTTCCCGTACTTTCACCTCGAGCCTCGCTTCGCCGTCCTCGGTGTCGCGCTCGCTGCGCTGCTCGGCGCAGCCGCCGCCGTCATCCCAGCGTGGCAAGCGTCGCGAATGCACGTCGTCGACGCCGTTCGACGAATCGCCTGAGGCTCGAGAGAGACCCATGATCCCCCTTCGCTACAACGTTCGCAGCCTCGCCGTCCGGAAGGCCACGACAGTCGCCACCGCCGGCGGCATCGGCTGGTGGTCTTCGTCCTCGCGTCGTCGCTCATGCTCTCTGCGGGCATCCGGAAAACGCTCGGCACGACCGGCAAGCCGGAGAACGCCATCGTACTTCGCATGGGAAGCGATGCGGAGCTCGGGAGCGTCGTCGAGGACTCCACGGTGCCCCTGGTGCTGGCGGCGCCCGGTGTCACGCGTCGACGAAAAGGGCCAGCCCATCGGCGTTGCCGAGATCGTCGTCGTCGGGGCGATGGAGAAACTGGGCGCGAAGGGCGTCACCAACGTGTCGATCCGCGGCGTCCCCGACAACGTCATGACCTTCCGCCCCGAGGTGCATCTCGTGGCCGGACGCCTGCCCCGGCCCGGATCGGACGAGGCGATCGTGGGCGCTCGCATCCGCGGTCGCATCCGCGGGCTCGATGTCGACCAGTCGTTCGAGCTCAAGAAGAACCGCCCTGTCACGGTCGTAGGCATCTTCGATGCGAACGGGTCGTCGTACGAGTCGGAGGTCTGGGTCGACCGCGAGCTACTCCGCCAGGCGTACAACCGCATGGGCATCGTCTCGAGCGTGCGGGTGCGCCTCGACTCGCCGTCCAAGTTCGACGCGTTTCGCGCCGGCGTCGAGAACGACAAGCGACTCGGCCTCCAGGCCGTTCGCGAAACGACCTTCTACGAGAAGCAGTCGGAGGGCGCCGCGACGTTCGTCGGGATTCTTGGGACCATCGTTTCGATCTTCTTCGCGGCGGGCGCCATGATCGGCGCGATGATCACGATGTACGCGGCCGTGGCGAACCGCCAGCGCGAGATAGGCACTCTTCGCGCCCTTGGCTTCTCGCGACGGAGCGTCCTCGCTTCTTTTCTGCTCGAGGCCGTGATCCTCTCGGTCATCGGCGGCGGGCTGGGCGCCGCGCTTTCGATGACGATGGGCTTCGTGCACTTCTCGATGGTCAACTTCGCGAGCTGGTCGGAGATCGTCTTCTCGTTCGACCCGACGCCTCGCGTCATCGCGACGGCGCTGGCGTTCGCGTGTGGCATGGGTCTCGTCGGCGGGCTCTTGCCAGCGATTCATGCGGCCCGCACCTCGCCCCTCAAGGCGATTCGCGGCTGACCTCGATCATCACGACAAGACTTCCACCGTCCATCTCGACGTTGCCGAGGGGACGCAAGACCTCGCCCACGCGCCCGAGTTCGCGCGTATCGACGACGACCCTCCACGCTGGACCAAGGCCACGCTCGGGGAGCCAAAAGGTGGCAGGGGCGCCTCCCCCGTTCATTAAAAAAAGGAAGCTGTCGTCGCTCGCCATCTCGGTGCCATCCGGCTCGACGGCTTGCCCGTCCAAGCGGAACGCGATGGTTGCGGACGGGGGATCTACCCAGTCGGCGACGTTCATCTCGCGACCGTCGGGGCGCAGCCACGTGATGTCTTTCGCTCGACCAGGACCCGTCGCGGCGCCCCGCAAGAAATCGTGACGGCGAAAGAGCCGGTGGCGCTTTCTGAGTGCCACGAGCTCCCGAACGAACCTCAACATCACGCGAGCTTCTCCCGGCATCGTCCAGTCGACCCACGTCAGCTCGGAGTCGTGGCAGTACGGGTTGTTATTGCCCCGCTGCGTTCGCCAGAGCTCGTCGCCCATCTCGAGCATCGGGACGCCCTGCGACAGGAGCAGCGTGGCGACGAGGCTTCGTGCCAGACTGCGACGGTGCGCGAGGACCATCGGGTCCTCCGTCTCTCCTTCGACCCCGCAGTTCTGGCTGGTGCCGTCGTCGAGGCCGTCCTGGTTGTTCTCGCCGTTCGCGAGGTTGTGCTTGTGCTCGTAGCTGACCGAGATCCCTCAAAGTGAAGCCGTCGTGCGCGGTCACGAGGTTGATGCTGGCGTGCGGGTGACGTCCGTCGTCGGCGAACAGGTCGCTGGAACCCGTGAGGCGATAGCCGAGGTCCCCGATCGTCTTCCGGTCCCCACCCCAGAAGCGGCGAACGGTGTCGCGAAAGCGCCCGTTCCACTCCGACCAGAGGACGGGAAAGTTTCCGCTCTGGTAGCCGCCATGACCGAGATCCCACGGCTCCGCGATGAGCTTGATGCGCGACAGGACCGGGTCCTGATGGACCACGGAGAAGAAGACCCCCAGCCGGTCCACGTCGCCGCCTGCGCCCCGCATGAGAGCCGGCGCCAGGTCGAATCGGAAGCCGTCGACGTGCATCTCGGTCACCCAGTAACGCAGGCTGTCGGTGACGAGCTTGAGCACCTGAGGGTGGGTCAGGTCGAGCGTGTTGCCGCAACCGCTATAGTCGACGTACTGGCGGCGATCCTCCGCCTCGAGGCGGTAGTAGACGCGGTTGTCGATCCCGCGGAGGCTCACGGTGGGGCCGAGCTCGTCGCCCTCGCAAGTGTGATTGTAGACGACGTCGAGGACGACCTCGATGCCTGCCGAGTGCAAGCGCCGGATCATTTCTTTGAACTCACGCGACGGGTCCCCCCCGGGCGACGCGAACCGGCGGTCCGGGGCGAAGAAGGAGAGAGTGCTGTATCCCCAATAGTTGGTGAGACCCCGCGCGCTGAGCGCCGGCTCGTCGAGCCGCTCGTGAACCGGCATTAGCTCCACCGTCGTGACGCCCAACGATTCCAGGTGCGCGATCGCCGCGTCCGAGCTCAGGCCGAGGAACGTGCCCTGAAGAGAGTCCGGCACGGCAGGGTGCAACTTGGTGAACCCTTTGACGTGGAGCTCGTAGAGAACCGTATCGTGCCAAGGCACGAGCGGAGGCCGATCGCCGTCCCAGTCGAAGGCGCCGTCGGCGACAACGGCCTTGGGCTTGGCATAGGCGTCGTCGATCTCGTCGAAGACGAGGTCGTCGAGACCCCGATGGCGTGGATAGCCGTAGACCGGCGCATCTGGGTCGAAGTGGCCGTCGAGCGCCCGCGCGTACGGATCGACGAGAAGCTTGTTCGGGTTGAACCGGTGACCCTCTCGGGGCGCGAAGGGTCCGTGAACCCGCCATCCGTAACGCTGCCCCGGCCGGAGGCCCGGCACGAATACGTGCCATACGTGGAGCGAGCGCCAAGGGACGGCCACCCGCGTCTCGACGCCGACCGCGTCGAAGAGGCAGAGGTCGACCCCCGTCGCGTTCTCGCTGAAGAGGGCGAAGTTGACGCCGTGACCATCCCACGTGGCGCCGAGCGGATGAAAGGTGCCGTGCTCGATCTTCATCGGCCGGCTTTTTCGACCAGGGCGCGGACGGCGTCCAGGCGCGCGACGACGCGTGGGTCTTCCTCGAGGTCCTCTATGGGCCGCGGAAGCCGCCACGTCCAGTTGTCGTCGCTCACCGTCCCCGGGGTGTTGATACGGGCGCGAACTCCGAGCAGCTCCTGGCCGAGGACGAGCACGAGATCAGAGCTGGCTCGAAAGAGATCGCCGAGAAGCGCCAGAGAATCGCGCGTCGGCATTCGTCTCGCCGGGAACACCTGCTCGCGCGGCGAGCTGGGCTCGAATCCGCCTCCGGGAACTCGTCCCACCAGGACGTGATCGGCGCCGTATCGTGAGTGCTCCACGAAGCCACGCTCTCGCGAGGGAAGGTACTCGGGTCCCGGTAGTGGTCGCCATCCCTCTCCCACGGAAGCACGCGGTACCCCGGCATCCCGAGCCCGCGCAGGGCGTCGCGCGCGAACGGCGGCACGACGCCCAGGTCCTCCGCGATGGCTCGGGGAGCGTCAGCGCTCCCACTTGCCCATGAGAGCTCGCCCAGCATGGCTCCGAGCACCCACCGGCCGCGGACCTGCTGAGCATCCGCGCCCTCGGGGTCGAAGCGCCCGCGCGATCCTGGGGCCTTGTCGCGTACCCACTGACGGAAATAGCCGACGACGTGATCGAGGCGGAACCGGTCGTACAGTCGGGCGGCGTGCGCGATGCGCGCGCGGACCCATGCGAGGTCATCGGCCTTCATGGCAGACCAGTCGTACGGCGGGAGCCCCCATTCCTGCCCGTCCGCGGAGAAGTCGTCGGGCGGCGCGCCGAGGGACATGTGAAGCTGAAACTGGGAAGGGCGAGCCCATACGTCGGCGCTCTCCTCGCATACGACGAACGGCAGGTCGCCCATGAGCTCGACACCGATGTCGCGCATCGCCAGGTGCGCGGACTCCCATTGATCGAGCAGCATCCATTGGACGTAGGCGCCCTCCAGAGATCCGGCGGCGATGTTCGATTCGCGCCTCCTCGACGGCGCCGGGCGCGCGCTCACGAAGGCCCTCCGACCAGGTCGTCCACCCCCAACCACCGCACGACTCGCGGATGGCCTGGTAGAGAGAGAGATCGTCGAGCCATGTCTGCTCGCGACGGATGAAGTCTGCGAGAGTTCTCGCGCGTGCGGTGCCTGGCGACCACTCGCGCTCATAGAAGCGCTCGAACGCGACCTTGAGGGCGCGGGTCTTCAGAGCGCGGACCTCGCGGTAGTCGACTCGCTCGGCCGCCCGGACGCGCTCCAAGGCGCGCTGGCCGTCCGCCCCCAGAGCACCGGCGATGGCGGGCGCATCCAGATCGGCGAGGGCCTCGACGTCCATGTAGATGGGGTCCAGCCCGAATGCCGTGAGGGCGCCGTACGGGCTGGTCTCGCCCGCCGAGAGCTCATGGGGAGGAAGAACCTGAAGGAGGCGATGCCCCGCCTTCCTGATCCATGCGGCGCACGCCGGTAGGTCGGTGACCTGGCCGATCCCCCAGTCTCGACGGGAGCGAACCGAGAACAGCGGAAGGACGACTCCCGATTGACGACGCATCGCGGGGCATTGTGGCACGATGCCGAGGCATCGAAGCTTGCCAATGCTCGCGAGCGAACGATCTAGTTTACGCTCGCGCAGAACTGGGTGAGCTGGATCCCGTCGGCCCCGCCCCAGATCTCGAAACCGCCGAACACGATGCTCAGGTACATGGAGCTCGTGACCCCGTAACCCTTCGCGACGGCGTCCTTGATGAAATCGTTCAGATCGAACGTCAGTCCGTCGAGCGGGGTATCACTCACGTAGGAAACGCAGGGAGGATTGGTAGTGTCGACCCAGACGCTCCAGGTGCCCGAGACTCCGGCGATATTCTGTCCGGTGTGACCGCTGTCGCTGCCACGAGGCTGGCGATCGGTGGGCTTGAACATCCACACCATCAGGTAGGCGCCGCCCGTACCGGGATTGCTCTGGCTGGCCCCCAACGGCACGTCGTCCTGAGTGAACCATACGTCGTAGGCGGCGTTGTGGTCGGTCGTCCCAATCGACGAGTTGTTCGTCTCGTAAGTCGTCGGGACCGAGGTGAGCGCCGAGACCTGCATCGGCAAGTTGCTCCCGACGGTGGAGTTGCCGGCATACTGGCCGATGAAGATCGAGGGAAACCCCATCGGGGCTCCGTTGCTCTCGGGTACGGAGGCGCCCTGCGGATTGTGCACGGTAAAACCCAGTCCTGCGTAGTCCTCTGTTTCGTTCGCGAACGTCTGCCACCAGTTGCTTTGCAGGAAGTAGGTCTTGTTCCCGGTCGTCGAGAGTTGCGCAGACCCGTACTGTTGGTTGACGGTGCCAGCGCTGGTCGACGTGTCGGTGCAGCTGACGGGCGTGGTCATCGGGCCGGAGTCCATGCCGCCCGACGAGCTGGAGCCCGAGGACGACGCAACGCCCGACCCCGAGCTCGACGACCCTCCCGCACCCGACCCAGATGAGCTCCCGCCACCGCCGGATGCGGAGCCACCGCCCGAGGTCGACTGCGAGCCGGAGTCCCGCGCGCCGAAGGTAGTAGCTTCCCCTGACCCGGTCGAAGCGGGCAGGCAGCCCACGCTCGCGAGCCAGACAACGCTTCGAACGGCCCGATGAACGAGAGTACCTATGCCCTTTGCCACCCGTTCATGGTCGGGGCCCGAGGCTTGCTCGGCTCAAGAATCAGTCGCCGTCCGCATGCTCCATTTCGGCATGACGCAGAGCGTCTCCCCGTCCGTGTGCTCCCGTCGGATGGCCTCCTCCTTGTGCGCTACTCGCAGCCCTGACTTATCCATTGCCCGACGAGCGATATCCCTGCCTCGTCCACTTTGTGCGAGTCGATCGGGGGCATCTGAATCCCGGCCGCCGCGTCGTCCACGCCTGTCCGCTCGGACATGCGGTAGTAGACACAGCTGGCCCCCGCGTCGTCGGGTGCCAGGAGCAAGAGGGGGCTCGTGCCGCCAGCGGGGATGACGTAGCTCGGCTGGTTGACGCCCGTCTGCCACGTGTCGGTCGCCTGGACCGTGCTCATTCGGCCGACTTCGAGCCGCATGAAGAACCCCGTCCCTTCTGCCTGACCCGACCCGCGGTTGTGGCACGCCGTGCCGCAGTTCGCGTGCAGGTAGCCGAGAGCAGCAACGTCGGTTGCATTGCCCGGGATCACGATGCCGGCCTCGGGCACGTTGGTGATCCAACCATGTGCAGCGAGCGTCTGCATCGTCACGGGCGTCGCCGTCGCAGACGACAGGCTCACCGCTTCGAATCCGAGCACGTCGTCCTGGCGACCGTTGTGGCACTTCGGACATGCGGTCTGGGTGGGCACCTCGTAGCCGTCGCCATCGGCGTCGAGCTCACCGGTCGTCAGTTCAGTCGCGGAGGACTCGTCCGCAGACCACCGATACGTGGTCAGGTACCAGTAGCTCGCTTCCTTCCAGAGCAGGCGGGTCTCGATGCGCTTGCCCTCGAGGACGAACTCCTTCCAGAGCTTCGTGCCGACCGGGAATGTCCACTCGTCCATGTCCGATGTGTCAATCGGCTGGCGGCCACCGGCGTCGGATGGGCCGGCGGGTGGCAGAAGGATCCACCTCGTCTTCACGGCGCCGTCGCTCCAGAGGTGAAGCCCTGGGTCGTACTGTTGAACGTCGGCCGAGACCGTCTTCGACGCCCAGTCGGAATAGAGTCCTGTGCACCGGAGCTCCGTCGGCTCGCCGGCGTCACCGAGCTCGCAGTCGTTCCCGTCGCTCTCGACACCGGCCTCGCTGGCGTCGGTGCTTGGCGCATCGCTCGACGCCGAAGCGTCGCCCGGACCGCGCGTCGACGCCTCGGAAGAACCCGAGTCGACCTGCCCCGTCGTAACGTCGACGAGAGACGCGTCGGCAACGGGGTTTCCCATGGTGCCCGGCTCACCTGCGGGCGACGTGCTCCCGCTCGAGCAGCCCACCGGCACCACTCCGACTCCCACGCATCCGATGCAGGCAAGAATGCCGAGGCGTGCTGGGCATCTCGAGGTGGGGAAATGACTCACCCTGGCTGTCCTAACCGATTAACAGCTCCACGTTGCGACGTCAATCGTGCGCCGGCGGAGCTCGAGTCCGCATCGACAAGAGAGTCGTTTCGCTCTAGGAGCATGACCCTATGCCCGAGCTGCGAGAAAAGACGAACGGGGCGCACGCAAGCCACGGCGCTCCGGCCGTGAATGGCGTGGCGGTCGAGAGCTCCAGCAGCGACGCCATTCGTCGAGCCGTTGCGGCCTCCCGCGCCGCCCAAGAGCACTGGCGGCTTCGGCCCGTCGAATCGCGAATCGCTGCCTTGCAACGCGCAGCGAAGCAGCTACTACGCCGGCGCGCGGAGGGAATCGAACTCGCCCGGAGCGAGATGGGTAAGGTCGACGCGGAGGGCCTCTTCATCGAAGCCCTCGGACCGCTCGACAACGTCGGCGCATGGGCTCGTGTCGTCCGCCGCGCGACCGCAAGGCGGCGAGTCGGCCTCAACCCGATCAGTTTCGCCCACAAGAGCGCCTACGTCGATGCGGTGCCCCGGGGGGTCGTGGGGGTCATTGCTCCGTGGAACTTCCCGATAGCTGGGCTTTACCGCCCTTTCTGGCCGGCCCTCATGACCGGCAACGGCGTCGTCCTCAAGCCCTCGGAGTACACGCCTCGGAGCAGCGCATGGTTCGCCCTGCGCCTGGCGGAAGAGTTGCCCGACGGTCTCGTTCAGGTCGTGCAGGGAGACGGTCAGGTCGGCGCGCAGCTCATCGACGCGGGTATAGACGCGTGCGTCTTCACGGGTTCCCCTCGCACGGGTCATGCGGTACGAGTCCGCTGCGCTGAGCGGGGTATCCCGTCGAGCATCGAGATGGGCGGCAAGGACGCCGCCATCGTCCTCGCCGACTGCAACCTTTCGCGCAGTGTCGCGGGCATCACTCACTGGACCCTCGGGAACGCCGGTCAAGCGTGCGGTGCGATCGAAATCGCGTACGTCGAGCAGAAGATCGCGGATGACTTCGTCGAGCGCATGCGCGCAGCGTGGACCAGGCTCACTCGTGAATCGGTTGCACCGCTGGGCAACCAGCGGCAGCTCGACGTGGTGAGGGCTCAAGTCGACGACGCCCGTGCCAAGGGAGCCCGCGTCGTGTGCGGTGGAACGTACGGCGGCGACGGGCTCTTTTACCCGCCGACGCTCCTCGACCGCTGCGACGAACGCATGGCGGCAATGAAGGACGAGACCTTCGGGCCCGTCCTCGCGATCGAGCGTATCGAGGGCGCGACGGAGGCTATCCGGAAGATCAATCGCTCCCGCTACGGCCTCGGCGCGTCGATCTGGACGAACGACCTGGCTCGCGCGGAGCGCCTGGCCGAGCGCTTGGACGTCGGCGTGGTCAACGTGAACAACCACTCCTTCACCGGCGCGATTCCGTCGCTCCCCTGGAGCGGGACGCGCGAGACGGGGTTCGGCGTCGCCAATGGTCCCGAGTCGCTCGCCACATTCGTTCGACCCAGGGTGACCGCAGTCGATGCCTCTAGAGCGCCGGAGCTCTACTGGATGCCGTACGACGCTACGCTTCGAGAGCTCGGCGAGACGCTCGCCGATGCGCAGATTGGGCGCATCGCCGGCGCCTGGAAACTCCCCCTCCTCATGCGAAGACGTTTGAAGACGCTCCGCGATTTCTTCCGGTAACTAGGTCAGGCGATCGCCTATCTTCTCTGCGGCACGCGTGGCCATGGCCATGATCGTGAGCTGAGGGTTCACCCCGAGAGGACCGGGCACCGTGCTGCCGTCGACGACGAAGAGGCCAGCGACGTCGTGGGTCTGATGATCGATCCCGACCACGCTCGTCTGCGGATCCACTCCCATCTTGCAGGTCCCGAGGGGGTGATAGCTCAGCCAGACGTAGTCCGCGGCGGTGGGCTTCATGCGCCGAAACGCGTCGAACTCTTGCCTCCCGCTGAGCAGCGGACATGAGATCATCACTGGGTAGAGCTCTTTGGCGCCGGCCGCGAGACACATCTCCCCCGTACGGACCATGGCCAGGTGCATTCGCTCCACGTCGGCGCGCGCCACGTTGTAGGTAATGGCCGGAAAACCGGCGATGTCCCGGCCCCACACGCGCCCGTTGCGGGTCGAGTCGTGAAGGAGGAGCGCGAACGACGCGAGGTGGTCCATCCTGTCGAGCGTGGCCATCAAACGGCGTCCCGTGAACGGAAAAAGGAGAGCGGCGATGTTGTGCGTGGGCTGGGCTGCCGTGAGGAGCATCCCCTCTCGAAGAAATTCGTCGCAGGCGTAGCCCTGCGGGATGTGGCCATGGCCTCGGATCTCTTCCTCGAACAGCGCCGAGAATCCACAGCTAGGGTGAAGGCTCAGGTTCCTTCCGACCTGTTCGCTGCGGTTGCATAGCCCTTGCTCGAGGAGCAGCATCGGGGTGGGGATCGAGCCGGCGGCCAGCACGACGGCGCGGGCGCGGACGCGTATTTCGCGCCCGCCCTTCGCGCGCGCGAGAACCCCGGTGGCGCGTCCGTTCTCGACCAGAATGCGCTCGACTTTGGTCGCATTGAATAGAATGGCGCCGCCGTCGAGAGCGGGGGGCAGGTACGCGACGTCAGCGCTTCGCCGGGCACCGCTCGGGCAGCCGAAGTCGCAGAAGCCCGACCCATCGCAATCGGGCGCGTTCCGCGAGATCGGCAGATGACTCCATCCGAGGGCCTCGCAGCCCCTTGCCATGACGTCGGCGATGGGGCCGATGACTTCCCTGCGCGCTGGCCGGACGTCGAGCACGGCCTCGACCCGCTCGAAATGGCGCCTCATCTCGTCGGGCGCGAAGTCGTCGGTGCCAAGCTCCTCGCACCATCGCTCCAGGATCCAAGGGGGCGTGCGGAAGCTCGTCCCTCCGTTGATCGCGGTCGATCCGCCGACCATTCGGCCCATCATGATCGGGATGACGGCGTTCCCGACCGAGAACACAGGCCGATAGAAGCGCTGGTGCGCGCGTACGGCGCTTCCGTCGAAGTCTTGTCGGCGGTGATATTCGCCCTCTTCGATGAAGACGACGGCGAGTCCACGACCGGCCAACTCGCGGCCGACGACGGCGCCGCCCGCGCCCGACCCGATGACGACCACGTCGCATTCGACGTCGCCCTCCTCCCAGGCGTCCCCCCGGTGCATCTGACGCATCCAGCGCCCGTCCTCGATAGAGCTCACCACAGGGAGCCCCTGGCGAGGCGGCTCGTCGAAGTGGACCAGCTTGTAGACGAGCGAGATGAGCGCGAGCGCTTTCCCGAGTACAGGATCCTGTTCGAATTGCCGAAGCAGTTGGTCTTGCGCGAGCGCCCCCAGCGCCTGAAAGCGTCGCCCCCGGCGTGCGTATGCCGCCGCGTCGAGAGTTTGCTGGGCCGCGTCCCAAGCACGGAGCAGCGCCGGGTGAAAGTTCGCTACGAGCTCTTCGGTCCGCCGGACCGTCACTTCGTCGGCAGCCGGGATACGCGAAGACCCAGGGATCAGCGCTTCGGCAAGTGCGAGAGCCGCCCGAGCGCCGGTCGACATGGCCCGCGCAATAAGACAGAAGCTCCGCCCGATCGCAAGTCCGCGCCAAATTGAGACCTTTTTGACCCAAGCCAGGCTGCCCCAGAAGTGCCAAAATCGGACTCTCGTGGAACCCCGTCGCCCCCCGCCCCTCCCGCTCTTCGCGGCCGTCAGCCTCGGACTGCACGTTGCCGCTGCCATCGCGACGCATCGGGGGGGGGTCGTCGTCTCGCCTACCTTTCAGGCTGGGGTTGAAGCTCTCACCGGCGACACGTTGGATGTCGAGCCTCCCGTTCCGGCCGACGAGCCGGAGATGAAGGCGCAAGACCCCGCTACTGCGACCAAGACCTCAGTCCGACCGACCTCGCCCTCTTCGAGTTCGATGGCGATGTCTGGGACGATCCGATCTGCGACGGGCGGAGCGACGAGCGCCACGGTCCAGGTAGCAACGTTCGGGGCCGTCGGAGTGCGCTACGCGACCGACTTGGCTACCACCTTCACCCGCGCTTTCCCTCAAGCGGCGAGCGCGGACGCTGCCTGGGGCACCGCTTCGTTTGGCCCCGCCGGCACGGCGGAGGTCACGCTCGTGCTCGATGAGTCCGGTCGCGTTTCGTCGACGTCTGTCGGCGGCAATCCTTCCCTTGCTCTTCGACGCGGAATCGAGCGCACGCTGGCCCTGCTCACTCCGCGGGTGTTCACGGCAAGCGCGCCTTCCACGAGGCTCCGTGTGACCGCGCGCGTCGCTCGCGACGAGGTTCACGACGGCTTGCATGGCGACGTGTTCGCATTGAGCGGCGGAAGCTTCTCCGGAGAGGTCGGCACAGCGTTCTTCGCTCTGCCTTCGGGTACAGGGCCTGGCCGTCGCGTCGACGTAGAGCTGCGCCTCCTCCCGTGACTCGGTGACCTCGGGCCTGGGCGACCCAGCGTTCGTCGGCTACGCCGGCGCCGTGGTAGTGTGAATCGAGCACTTCGGGGAGACGCCCAAGAATGAGCGATTCGATTCCTTCGTCGAACCGGCGCACCGGTGATCGCCACCTTGCCTGCTTCCCTGCCTCCCTGGAGCGACCCGACGGGGCGCAGCGTCCGTCTCTCATCCGCGATCTGAGCGAGTCCGGGGTGCTCCTCCTCGTTCGCACCACCAAGATCGCCGTGGGCGATCAGGTCAAGCTTCAGCTCTTCATCGCCGAGGATGCCGACACCCACCGCGCCGCCGAAGGGCGAGTCGTCCGCGTCGAGGAGGTGGACGCAGAGGACGCGGGGCCATGGCTACGGCGCGTTGCCGTTCAGTTCGACACACCTCTCACAGTTTACGCAGCGGACATCAAGGCCTTCCACGAGCGCGCGGCGAGGCTCGGCATCTCCAGCGAGATGTCGACCGGACGGCCCTCCGACTCGGGCTAGCTCCTACGGCAGAGCATCAGGCGCCGGCAGCGAACCCCCGTCGCGCACGTAGTCGACGACCGCGTCCACGAGCGCTTGGTCCGACTTCAAGCACGCGGCCGAGACGTCCCCGCTCATCGCACCCTGGCACTCCTTGCCTCGTCTGGCGTGCGCGCGCTTCACGGCATCACTCGACGCGATGAGCGCCTCTTGCGCGCGATTGCCGAGCCGGTGCCATTTGATGGCCGCACTCGCCGGTCTGGCGGGTCGAGAACGGGTGAATACCTCGGCTTCGACGCCGATCGAACAGGTGCCGTCCCAGCGCAGCACGTCGTAGGTCCCGTTGCCGCTTCCGACGACCATCCCGCTCTTCTGCGCCGCATGAAAGCGCACGACCAGTACCTCCTCGCCAGCCCCGAGCTCGTCCACCTTCCCGCGTACGTAGAGGCGGGTGAACGGAGTCTGCTTGCCGAAAAGAGCGAGGGCGGCGTCCTGGTGTGGCCTCGCGCAGAGCCTCTCGACGAATTCGGCGGGAGGGGTGCATGCGGGCGACGCGGAATCGGCGCACCCAGTGGGGAATCCTGCAGCAGGGATCTCGGACGGGGGAGGGGTCACCGATGCGGTGGGTGCGACCACCATCGTCGATGCGGAAGTCGTCGGAACCGAGGTCGTCGTGGGGGGGGAAGACGCCGCGGCGCCCGCGCATGCAACGTCGCAAAACAACGACACGAGCGACAGCTGCGCGAGACGACACACCGCTTCAGACTACACGACGCCGGCCCGCCGCCGAAAACCCGAGCGGTTCGTCACGCCCTCGACTCTTGTCGCCAGGGAGCAGCGCCCGTATGGCAAAGCCCATGCACCGTACCAAGACGGAGGCCGCCCTTGCCGAAGCCGAGCTCGCCCACGCCAACGACCCGGAGCGCTCCGAGGTCCTGCGTCGGGCGCGCCAGTTCAAAGCCAGCTGGCTCGAGCTCGGTGAGGCACTGACGGGCGTAAAGCGCAGCGGAAACTGGCAAGGATGGGGATACGATTCGTTCGAGGCTTATGCCAAGAGCGAGCTGCGGCTCAAGCCTGACACCGTCGACAAGCTCACCGGGTCGTTCACGTTTCTGCAGCGTCGCGCTCCTGCGGTTCTCGCGCGCGATGCTCTTCGCGAGCCCATCCCCAGCTATCAGGCTGTCGATTTCTTGCGCCGTGCAGAGGCGAGCGAAGGGGCTCCGCGCGAGGCCATCGCGGAGGTCCGCCGGCGCGTGCTGGAAGAGGGAGCTCCCGCGGCCACCGTCGTTCGCCAATATCGCGACGTTGTCTTCCCGATCGACGAGGGGCAGCGACGGGCGCGCGAGGCCGCTGGCATCAAGAACGTCGCGACCCGGCTGCGGGAGCTGCTCGCCGAGACCCACTCGGTACCTCGGAAGCTCGTGGCGGAAGTGGATGGCGCGCTCGATCGCCTGCTCGGCGCGCTCGCACAGGATGCGGAGCATGCGGCCTGATTCTCCAATCGGGCCCGATCGTGTAAGTACTCCTGCCCATGCGCTACTACGTGAGTCTCGACCCGCGCCCCGACGCGAAGCCAACCATCGTGGACGTCGTCGAGCTGCCGAGCGGTGTCCTCGAGGTGAAGGTCGACGAGCGCACCGTACAGGTCGACGTCGCACACGTGGGGTCGCAACTGAGCGTGCGGGTGGACGGCAGGATGGTCGACCTGACGACCGAGGGTGCCCCGCCCGAGCTCGGCGCGGTCGCTAGCGGACACCGCTCGTTCGTGCGGGTCGAGAGTGAACGGATGCGGTCTGCAGAGCGCGCGAAGAAGGTGCCCTCGGCAGGCGGTGATCGCATCGTCAAGAGCCCTATGCCCGGACGCGTCGTCAAGGTACTCGTCGCCAAGGGCGACAGCGTGACCACCGGCCAAGGACTCGTCGTGCTCGAGGCGATGAAGATGGAGAACGAGGTGCGATCGCGCGCGGCGGGGACCGTGGCGGAGGTGCATGTGACCGCGGGAGCGGCGGTCGAGGGCAACGCCAAGCTCGTCACGCTCGCGTGAGAGCGATGGGCGAACGTCGGGGTCCGCTGGCCGACGCCACGAAAGTCGTGACGTCGGGGCTGCTCTTCTGGGGCGGAGCGCAGCTGGCATCCACGGTGTTCGGTAGGAGCGAGACGGCGGCGGTCGCCGTTCAGGCAGCGATTGCAGAATGGGGAGCCGGGACGATGGGGATCGCCTGGAGCGATCCGCTTCTCCCGTCCCCCTCGTGGCGAGCCATCCGCGTCCGCGTGGCATGCGGATTGGGACTCGGACTTGCAGCCGCCGGAGTCGCTGTCGGCACCGCGCTGGCGACGCGAGCGGCCGCGATACAGCACGCGGCTCCCTCGGTCAGCGCCCTCGTCGTCGGCCTCATCGTAGGCGCTCTTGCGGCCATCCGCGACGAGCTCCTGCTGCGCGGCTTCGCCCTGCGAGCGACGCGCGGCTTGCTGGGAACTCCAACCGCCCTTGCGGTGTGCGGCGGCGCCGCTGCCGCAGCCCGTCTCGGACTCGACGGCGCCCTGACTGTGGCCGTCGTCGCAGAAGCGTTGCGCGGGATCGCTCTAGGGTGCCTCTGGGTCTGGGACCGCGGCGCGTGGATGGCGGTCGCCGCGAACGTGGCGTGGACATGGACCACGGGACCCATCACGCACGGCGGATTGTTCGACCTGCGCTTCGTGATGGAGCTCGATGGGTCGACACCGGTCGTCGCCGTGCTCGCGGTCATGGCTGGAGGGGCGTTCTTTTTGGTCGCGAGGCGTGCTGCGAACGGAACCGAGCGCTGACAACGGCCCACCCAGGCTAGGATGGACCCGATGCCCTCGCTGTCCGGACCGGAGCGCCAGAGCGTCCCACCCGCGCCGACCGCGTTGACGGACGAGCGTTCGACAGGAAGCCTCCTACCGCCGGCGGACTCGACCCGCGACGTCGCGCAGGAGGACTTCCTCTTTCATCTCTATCGAGGAAGCGAGCTGCTGCAGGAAAATCGCGTCCTCGAAGCGAAGGAGGAGCTCGAGTTCGCGCTGACGATGCAGCCTCTGGACGCCAAGGGCCAAGACCTCCTCGGCGCCGTGTACTTCCGCCTCGGCTTGTATCCCCACGCTATCCAGATCTACGAGGCCCTCGAGAGGCAGTTTCCGAAGGATACGTCGATCAAGATAAATCTTGCCCTTGCCTATCTGAAGACCGGCCAGGCCGCCCTCGCACGGCGTCCCCTGCAGGATGCCGTTCGGCTGCAGCCGGAGCACAAGCGCGCATGGGGATACCTCGGCTTGGCACTGCAGAAGCTCGGCGAACTTGAGCAAGCCCAAAACGCTTTCGAGCGCGGAGGCCACGCCCTCATGGCCAAGCGCGTGACGGAGCGGCGACGTCAGTCGATGCCTCCCGCGCCGCCCGAGCCCTTTCTCCCTCCGGAGGCCGGCGAACGCGTCCGCCAGATGGCCGAGGTGGCGTTCATGGAGCTGGATGCCGGTGAGCTGCGCTTTGCGTTGGCCGAGGCCGGGCCCGCTCGGCCCGGGGACGGGCCGTGGGTGGCGCTCGAGCCGGGTGAGACGTCAGCCGCACGCTCGGTGGCGTTGACCCGGCAACTGCGGCCCCCCAATCCCGAGGCGGTCATGTCACCGCGAATCACAGGCGAAGTCATCGCTCCGCCCCTCATCGGGGACCCCGGCGACCGAGCGGTCGCTCTCCTGGACGCGGGCGTCCTTCTCGTCCGGACGAGCGGCGACGACCCGACGCGTGCATTTGCAGGCCGACTTGACGCGTTGCGGGTCGTATCGGGCACGACGAAGACGCGCGTGCTTTACCGGCGTTCCGGCGACGCCGACACAAACGAGGTTCTCGGTGGGCTCGGGAGCCCGGTCGTGCGCATTTCCGGTGAAGGGGACTGCGTGCTCGGCGCTCGGTCGGGTCACCAGAATCGTACTGATGCCTCTCGAAGACGGCCTCGCCTTCGTGAGGGAGGACCGCCTTCTCGGCTTCGAGCTGCGCCTCGCTTACGATGGTGGGCGGCTCGCCCTCGAGCATCCCGATGAGCGCGCGCGTCCCGCCGCCGATGGAGTCCCCATCGTCCACTTGCGAGGGAGCGGAGCGATCGCGCTCGAGCTTCGCGGGCGGTTGGCCAGCCTCCCGCACCCGGCAGGACCGCCGCTGCTCGTTCGTCGTGAATGGGTCGTCGGATGGCTCGGCCAGATCGAGGCGCGCTCCCTTCCTCCGGCCGAGGCTCCCGGCGGGCAGAGAGGCCTGGTCGGCTTCTCGGGCGAAGGCACCGTTCTCGTCTGCGTGGAGTGAGCGGGCTTCCCCCCGTGGTCCGCTCGTGGCAGGGCTATTGGGGCGCACGATGAGCCTTCAGTCGGCACCGACCGCAAGGGAGCGCCGCCGGACGCTGGCGGAGGACGCCCTCAACTTGCCCAACCTCCTCACGATGGGTCGCATCGTGGCGATCCCCTTCTTCGTGTGGCTGCTCGACCTGCCTACGCCGGTGCGCGGTTTCTGGGCGTGCATCGTGTTCACGGCAGCGGCCATCACGGACGTGCTCGACGGGTACCTCGCGCGCAAGCTGGGCGTCGTGAGCGTTCTTGGCAAATTCCTCGACCCGCTCGCCGACAAGCTCATCGTCATGGCCGCGCTCGTGTGGATGGTCCCGATGGGGCGAATTTCTGCGTGGGCGGTCGTCCTTCTCCTCGCCCGCGAGATCAGCGTGATGGGACTGCGCAGCGTCGCCGCGAGCGAGGGGGTCGTCATTAGCGCGGGTCAGGAGGGCAAGACAAAGACCGCCCTACAGATGATGGGCATCATCGCCCTCGTCCTGGGCTACCCGTATCATTTGTCTTATGCAGGGCTTGACCTTGGCGTCGTGGACATGGTCCACGTCGGCCGCACACTCGTGTACCTTTCGCTGCTCTTCTCGTTCGCAAGCGCGGCACAGTACGTGCGCCTGTTCGCGGCGGCGGTCGAGGCGAAGGGAACAAATGCCTCCGCCTGAGGAGACCTCTGGCATTTCGGCTCGTTTTCTTGGATAACTCGCGCCAGACGCGACCCCATGCTTCCCCGTCCAGCGCTCCAGGTTACTTGCTTTGCCGGCCTTCTTGCCATGGCCATCGTTTGCGCCTGCTCAAACCAGGGCGAGGGGGAGATCTGCGACCCTGATGCTGGCAATGCGGGAAACAACGACTGTCAGTCGGGGCTGGTCTGCACGAAAAGCACCCTCCCCGGGGTTGAGGGCTTTCGCTGCTGCCCGTCCGATCTGACGACGGCCAAGACGGCCGTATGTTCGATCAGCCACGGCGTGGCCGACGCGAGCCCGGCCCCCCCGGACGGTGGTCCGGAGCCGGAAGCCGCGTCCGTCGATGCTCCGATCGACGTACCTACGGAGGTGGCGAAAGAGGCGACGACGGATTCGCCGGTTGACTCCCCAGAGGACTCGCTGCCGGAAGCTGCCGCGGACGTAGGTGCAGCCGCGACGGACGCGTCCGACGCCCCCGCGGACTGATCTGGAGAGACATGCCCGCGACGACGCTGGTCCACCACGCGCAGGAGGCGCTCTTGCTCGTCGTTGCGGTGTCTTTGCCGGTACTCGGTGCAGCGGCGGTCGTGGGATTCATTGCCGCAGCTTTCCAGGCGGCGTCGCAGATCCAGGATCCCACGCTGGCACACCTGCCGCGGGTGCTCGCGGTAGTCGCGGCGCTGATCCTCCTCGGGCCGTGGATGGGGCGTGAGGTCGTGGCATTTGCGCAGCAAATGTTCGTCGCGGGCCAGTAGGCACCCGCTCCCGCGCGGTGCGCGTTGACCCGTCCTTTTGCCTCTGATACCTCGGAGGCTTCGATGAGTGAATCTTCACTCAGCGCGCGTCGCTCGCGCGGTCGCCCAGACGAGAGGCGCGGAAAGGGAGGCGACAAGCGTGAGCGCATTCTGGACGCCGCGGTGAGGGTCCTCGCGAAGAAGGGCTTTCACTCGACGCGGGTCAGTGAAGTCGCGAAAGCCGCCGGTGTCGCCGATGGAACGATCTATCTCTACTTCAAGTCCAAGGACGAGCTCCTTGTGTCGCTCTTCGAAGACCGGGTGGAGCGCCTGCTCGCATTCCTCGAAGCGGATCTCCCTCGATCCGGAAGCGCCTCGGACAAGCTGAGGAGGATCATCGAGCTGCAGCTGGGGCTCCTCGAGGGCGAGCGCGACCTGGCCGAAGTTCTCACTGTGATTCTTAGGCAATCGACGAAGCTCATGAAAAAGTACGCTGCCCCGAAGTTCAACGCATACCTCGACTCGATCGCTCGCGTGGTGGCCGACGGGCAGGCAAGCGGAGAGCTGCGGGGCGACGTGTCGCCGCACCTCGTGGCGCGGGCGATGTTCGGTGCCCTCGACGGGATCGCGATGACCTGGGCGCTCGGCAAGGCGGACCGCGGGGGCCTCTCGCGGGCGTCGGGACAGCTCGCCCAGATCGTCTTGCGTGGTCTCGCGCCGCACGACGGGCGATGAAATACCTGCGCGAACGTGCGGGAGTGTGCACGAGCGTTCGACGTTTCTTCGACGCGCGCGGCTTCGTCGAGGTTCAAACGCCGCTGATGGTCCCCTCGCCGGGACTCGACGTACACCTCGATGCGTTCGAGATCGCGGGCGGCGACCGCGGCGCTCCTCGTTGGCTCATCACGTCCCCGGAGTACCAGATGAAGCGCCTATTGGCGGACGGGTGGTCGCGCATCTACCAGATCGCACCCTGCTTTCGCCGCGGCGAGGTCGGCACCTGTCACAATCCGGAGTTTTCGATGCTCGAGTGGTATCGCGCGGATGCCGGCTTCGAGGAGGTGATGCGTGACACCGAGCAGCTCGTAGCAGAGGTCACGGGGGGCTCGGTTCGCCTCGGCGAGCGCGTTATCGACGTACGCCCTCCCTTCGAGAGGCTCGCGGTGTGCGACGCATTCGCGCGCTTCGCCGGGTGGCCAAGAAGCGCGACCATCGAAGCGGCAGCCGAGGACGAGACACGCTACTTTCGCGAGCTCGTAGAGACGGTCGAGCCCGGCCTCGAACGAATGGATCGAGGAGTCTTTCTCGTCGACTACCCAGCCACGCAAGCGTCGCTCGCCCGCGTCAAGCCACAAGACGACCTGCTGGCCGAACGGTTCGAGCTTTACGTCGCGGGCGTGGAGCTGTGCAACGGCTTCGGCGAACTCGTGGATGCTTCCGAACAGCGCGTGAGGCTCGTGCACGACCAAGAGGAGCGCGCCCGAAGACAGCTTCCCGTCTACCCCATCGACGAGCGCTTCCTCGCGGATCTGAGCCGCGTGCCACCCAGCGGCGGGAATGCTCTCGGCCTCGATCGGCTGATCGCCCTTTCGTGCGGGACAAAGGAGATCTCACGCGTCATGGCCTTCACTTCGGACGATCTGTAACCCACGGATCTTGCGAACGGAGTCGGCCAGTCGCATGAGCGACCGCGTCCGTAAGCGTCGGCACGATCAGCGCCTGGGTCGCCCGCCGGACCTGAGCTAGCGTCCCTGTCAGCGCGAAGACCACACACTGGTTGAAGACGCCGGCGGTGGCGCGCACGAGCAAGGCTCGTGCCCCGGCGGCGAATTCGTCGGCGAGCAGGCGACGGTAGCCTTCGCCGAACCCCTCGATGCGCCGCTCTACGAAGGAATCGAGGGCCTCGCACGTCCTGTCGGACGGCCCGAAACCCGTCCCTCCCACGAGGACGATGGCGTCCGCCTCGTTGTCATTGGAGACGTTCGACACGAGCTGCTGGATGAACTGCGGCTCTCCCTTGGCCACGACGCTTCGTACGAGATGGAACTTGGCGGAGCGCATCTCTTCCTCGATGGCTTTTGCCGCAGCCTCTATGACGCGGCTCTTCACAGGCATGATTGCAGCGACGAGGACCCGAGGGGTGAGGAGCTTCTCTTCGGTCATGGGATGGATTGTAGGAGCGGCTCGCTCGAAGTCCATCCTGACCCTTGCCTCGAGCTCGCCTGGCGTCGCAGCCATGTCGGCGGTATGCCCCTCCGCCCATGGCGGACCCCCCGCTGATACTCCTCTCGAACGATGACGGGCACTCGAGTGCCGGGATCCGCGCGATGCGTGCTGCACTGAAGTCCGCCGGAGCGGAGGTCATCGTCGTGGCGCCCGAGAACGAGCAGAGCGCATCCAGCCACGCCTTGAGCCTGCACCGGCCCCTTCGCCTCCGCAGGGTCGAGCCGGATATCTTCGCGCTCGACGGGACCCCCGCCGATTGCGTGTACGTCGCGCTCCATGCAGGCACTCGGCTCCTCGTCCGTCGGCCAGACGTCGTCGTATCCGGAATCAACCATGGCATGAACCTCGGGCAGGACGCGTTTTACTCGGGCACTATTGCCGCCGCACGAGAGGGCGCGTTTCGCGGGATTCCCGCCGTTGCTACGAGCGCGCACGCGTCGGTCGACCTCACCGCCGCGGCAGAGCTCAGCGTGCGCATTGCCTTTGCTCTACCACGGACGCCACGGGTGCCTGGGCCGCTGCTCAACGTCAATATCCCAGGCGACTGGAACGGCGGAGTTCGGGCTGCGCGCCTCGGCTCTCGGATCTACGACGAGGTCGTCGACTTCAGGCGCGACCCGCGCGGGCGGGAATACTTATGGCTGGGCGGGCCGGGAGTGCGCCACGAACGGGACCCCGGAACGGATACGGACGCTTACGACGATGGGGTCGCTTCCATCACCCCACTCGTGCTCGACTTGACGAGCACGGCCGACGAGCGCCTCGCGATTTCGGTCGCCGAGCGGGTCGCGCGAGCCGACGCGTCGAATTGAGCAAGCGGAGGAGGACGGATGGCAACGAGCAAGCGACGTTCGGTACGAAGCAGTCCGCCCAAGCGGACGCCGGCGAAGAAGCCCAGGCCAACCGCTCCGGGGCCTGCGTCTGTCCTCGTGTCGCGCCCGATGGCGAGCTTCGACTTCTGTCGGTCGCTCATTCGAGACGTGCCTGACTTCCCCAGGCCAGGGATCGTCTTCAAGGACATCACGCCACTGCTCGCCAAGCCGCTCGCGCTGCACATCGTCCTCGACGGGATCGCCGAGCGGTTCATCGGCGAGCACGTCGACGCCATCGTCGGGATCGAGGCGCGCGGCTTCATCTTCGGCGGCGCCCTGGCCGCGAGGCTCAACGCGAGCTTCGTTCCCGTGAGAAAACCAGGCAAGCTGCCGGCCGCGGTCGACCGCGTCGAGTTCGTGACCGAATACAGCAAGGACGCCCTTGAAATGCACAAGGGAAGTCTGTCGGAGGAAGCGCGCGTGGTGGTCGTCGACGACGTGCTCGCAACCGGCGGCACCGCAAAGGCCGCAGCCGATCTCGTCCACAAGCAAGGTGGGTACGTCATCGGCTACGCCTTCGTGGTGGAGCTTGGGTTCCTCGGCGGGCGAGAGCGCCTCTTGCCGGTGCGCGTCGAGAGCTGCATCCATTATTGAGACGTCATCGAGCCGCCCGTGCGACGCCCGTCGCGCTACGGTTCGAGCAGATCGAATGCGCGCCGCCCTCCACGTCAACATGCTGGTTGCGGGAGTCCTGCTCGGAGCATGTTCCGCGGCCACCAGCCATCCCGCACCTCCAGCGTCGGTGCCCGCGCAGTTCACGGTCGACGCTCTCGTGTCGGATCCCCTGGAGTACAGGATCGATCGACCCTCCGAGGAAGCCGGCGAAGAGATCTTCTCTCGAACCGGCATCGGCGACCCGTACCGCACCGGGTTGCCGTATCCGGTCTTCCTCGCCCTCCTGTCCCTCTATCCGGACATCCTCGGTGCCGCACCAGCGGACTTCACCGATCGCTTCGGCTTCACGCCACGTCAGAAGGATCCGGAGAGCGGCGACCGGGACGTGCGTGAGGGCCTCCCAATGGGGCTGCACCTCACCGACGACCCCAACACGCGCGTGCCGTTTCTCGTGCACAATTGCTCGCTTTGCCACTCGGAGGTCGTCAAGTGGCCGGGGGCCGAAAAGCTCGTCATCGGCATCGGCAACCGGCGCATCCGGATCCATGCCTTCGAGGACGCGCTCGCGAAGATCGCCAGTTTGCCGGACTTCGACGCCGCACACGTCGCGCCGGTGGCGGCTCGCATCGCGGAGGAGCGGGGCATTCCCTGGTCGCACGACATGCGGGGCGCGATTCTGACGAACACGCTCCGAGCAATGAAGGAGCGCTTCGGCGCAAGGGCGAAATTCCTCGAACTCGTCCGCAACGGACTCCCGGGTCGCGTGGCGACGATCGAGTCCTTCGCGGTGGCGCTGGGCCAGCTCCTTCATCGCGACGTCGCGACTCAGAGCACGCCGGGATGGGCAAAGATCCCCGACACCATCGGGTTCGGGCAGCGTCGCACACTCAGTATGGACGGCGGAAGCGAAGGGCCGAGCGACGCGCTCGTCGTCGACGCCGATATCGCCGCGGGCGCGCGGATCGAGTGGCTCTTCAAGCATCCGCTGCAGGGCGCGAGCCTCTCCGCCTTCATGCGACACATGCCGAGGGACCTGCGTTTCCCCGGGCCGATCGACGCGAACCTCGCGCAGCGCGGCAAGACCACGTTCGAGAAGACCTGCGCCAAGTGTCACGGAACGTACGAAGACGACGGTCGCGCCAAGACGTATCAGGAGAAAATCATTCCCGTCGACTACGTGGGGACCGACCCCGCGCGAGCCGCGGCCGTGACTGACTCCTTCGTTGCTGCCGCGAACGACCCGAAACTCAGCGGCGGCGGCCCGATGCTCGTGAGTACGCGAAGGACGTCCGGGTACGTGCCACCCGTCCTCACCAGCGTCTGGGCGCGGGCCCCGTACGGCCATGCGGGACAGTGGCCCAACCTCGCAATGCTGGCGACGAAGCCTTCACTTCGCGCAACGAAGTTCGTCGTCCGCGGAGCGGCGCCGCTGGATCTCGAGAAGGTCGGTCTTTCGGTTGCCGCTCCTGGAGGACCGCTCGCACCGGGCGACTACCTTCAAGATGGCAGCGTCGACGGCTTTCGGGTGTCGGGGCACCCCTTCATCGCGGACCTCGGGGACGAATCGAAGGCCGTCATCGAGTATCTGAAGACTCTGTAGGCGGGCTCAACGCGGCGCGTTGGCGCGCGACGATCACCGTCGAGGCGCCGAGGTCCTCGGCACGGTCGAGCGCACGAGCCGCTTCGTCCTTGCGCCCGAGCCTCGCCAGCGCCCACGCTCGCCCCAGCTGGGCAGGCCCAAATCGCGGCCTCCGTGCGAGCACCTCGTCGTAAGCCGCGAGGGCCTGCCCGGCGTCGCCTCTTGCAATGGCAAGCGTGGCGAGTCCGAGCCAGCTCTCCGCATCTCCTGGAGCGGCCGCGGCGCCCGCGCGATACGCCTGTTCGGCCCCGTCATAGTCACCGAGATGCAACCTCACGAGGCCGAGCGCATGCCAGGTCTCGGCGTCATGAGCCCCTCTGCGCAACGCCTCCTCGAGCCGCGGCCGTGCCTCTTCCGCCTCCCCCCAGCGGGCGGATCGCAGACCGCCCTCCCGTGGCCCGTCTGGAGACGCCGGGGCCACGCTTGCCGCTTCATCGTAGGCGGCCAGGGCTTCGTCGTACCGATGGGCGAACTCCAACGCATGGCCGAGCTCAATCGCGGGAGCGGGGTCCGTTGGCGGCAGGTGGTCTGCCAGCTCCTTTATCTCTGCACGCGCTGCACCGAGATCTCCCATGAGGGCGAGCACGCGCACGAGCAGCTTGCGCGCCGCGAGGTCCGAACCGTTCACACGCAACCGCTCGCGGAGCGTCGCGACCGCGTCCTCCTCGCGATGCTGACGCACGAGCGACTGCGCCCGCTCCGTTGCGCTCTTCGCGCAACCCACCGTCAGTGCAGCCACTAGAAGGAGACACCGTGTTGGGTGCTGCAACGACACGGCCCCCAGCTTACTCTGGTCCCCATGTCGACGCTGCTCATCGAACGCAACACCCACATCGCTACTTTCACCCTCAACCGCCCCGAAAAGCTGAACGCTCTCGATGAGCAGCTCCTGCGCGAGCTCCTCGTCGCGATCTCAGGCATCGACGATGACCCGTCCATACGGGTGGCGATCCTGACCGGTGCCGGAGACCGGGCATTCGCCGCCGGCGCTGACATCGCCGCGATGAGCGAGATGACAGCGCCCCAGGCCAAACGGTTCGCCGAGCTTGGGCACCGAGTCGGCGCTTTCATCGAGGGATCCCGAGTTCCGTTCATCGCAGCGGTCAATGGCTTCGCGCTAGGCGGCGGCTGCGAGATCGCCCTGGCGTGCGACTTCATCTATGCGAGCGAGAAAGCGAAGTTGGGGCAACCCGAAGTGACTCTGGGCATCCTGCCTGGGTTCGGCGGAACACAACGCCTCGCGCGCCGGGTGGGGGCCGCGCGGGCGAGAGAGATTTGCATGACAGGCAGTATGGTGGGCGCACAGGAGGCCCTGCGCATCGGCCTGGTGAACGCCGTCGTGCCGCACGAGGAGCTCATGACCAAGGTGCGCGAGGTCGCCGTGAAGATCGCGAGCCGGGGACCTCTCGCCGTCTCGGCTCTGAAACGGGTCATCCTCCGTGGAGAGGACGTACCTCTGCCAACGGCAAACGAGCTCGAGGCGACGGCCTTTGCGTCGCTTTTCGGCACGAGCGATCAGCGCGGTGGGATGCGCGCGTTTCTCGACAAGAGGGAGCCCGAGTTCGACGGAAAGTAACTCGGGCAACTGAGCGGTCAGAACATCGCCTCGACGTTGCCCGTGACGATGCCGATCCACTGCGTGTACTTGCCGCCGCCGTCTTCCTCGACCGTCGGGATGTTGATCTGCACCGTGTTCGGGAAGGTGTTGAGGGTGCTCTTGCCCGTGTTGTCGCGGTTCATGTACTGGATCTGCGTGTACGAGGCCGTGAAGAAGAGCGTGTCGGTGAGGGCGAACCGCCCGCCGATCGCCATCAAGATGTTGTTGGCGTCGAAGAGGTCGGGCGCGAGCGTCGAATCCGGAACGGCGGCGGTCTCGTAGCCGCCGCCCACGAAGAGCTCGATCTGCGGCTTGGCCCAGTAGCTCGCGCCGATGCGAGCGCCCCACGTGTTGTTCCAGTTGCGCCTGTCGTAGGTCTGCACGCCGTCCGGCCCAGTGGGCGGCTGCGCCCCCTGGTTGGGGTTCGTCGACCCGTCCACCGGCACGATGGTGCAAGGGTCGCCCTTTACCACCACGCACTGGTACTGCATCTTGCTCCAACGCGTGTAGTCACCGAAGATCCGGAATTCCCAGGGAATGCCCTTCGGTCGTACGCGCAGCCCCGCCCTGAAGATGTCGGGCAACGACTGGGTGAAGGTGACGGGGAAGTCTTGGGTCTTGCCGTACTGCGTGTTGCTGCTCATCCCGTTGAGCGACTGCTGGCCGAGGCCGGGCTGCGCCTGGTAGGAGCCCGCGAGGTAGATCTGATCGCGGAGGATCTCGAGCATGGCGCCGGCCGCGAAGCTGCCGTCGAACCCGTGCGCGTCGAGGTACGCGCGCCCTTCCTGCGACGTGTCGGCAAGCCCCTGGTTGCCCTTCGCCTGGTTGACCGACACCGTCGAGCTGATGACGTTCGCCGTGGCCCCGATGCTCAGAGGACCCAGGCGATACGCCGCCCCGGCCGTGAAGTAGAGAACCTCCATCTTGCCGTCGATCGAGAACCATCGCTGCGAGCCGTCGACGGCGTACGGGTACTTCGTCACGGTGGTGCTCGAGAGGGTGTCGTTCTTCTCCCAGTGCGAGATCCCGTAGAACGGAGCGAAGAAGCCGGCCCCGATGACGAGGTTGCCGATGTGCGTCGTTCCCGCGGCGGAGGCCCCGCCGAAGACGTTCAGGAGCTTGGCCTCCGCGCTGTTGGCTCCCTGGGCATCGGCAGGGTCGGCGATGGTGCCGGGTGCGTTCGAGGCCGGCGTCCAGGTCGCGTGGCGAATGGCGAGCGAGCCGTACATGCCGAGGGCCGTCCCCGGACTGAACCCCAAGGCGCCCGGGTTGTAATAGAGGGCCGTCGGGTTGGTAGCGACCACACTTCCCTGCTCACCGCCGAACTGCTGGCTCGCAAACCCGGCGGCCTCCGCCCTCTCGGCCCACGTCCCGGAAAGGGCCAAGGCCGTCGCCCCCGCGGCGCAAAACCTCAAACTTTTCATTGGTCTCTCCGGTCCCCTCGCCGTGCCAGCGACTTGAACGCGCCGGATTCCACCACGGCAGAGTCTGCGGGGCAACGTCAGCTTTCAAGGACCGGACCCCCCCTTGGCTCGGCATCCCTCGTGAATAGGGAGAGCTCTGGGGCAGGAACCGTTGCCACTTCGGGACCGGATGGCGCAGAGGAGGTCGGGGCGATGGGTGAGCATGGGACAGTGTGCCGCGGACCATTAGATAGGCCGATCGCTCGGCCTGCGAGGGGCAAGGGGATGACGAACGACAAGACGGAAGGCTCGACGGCGACGGATGGGGCGCACATTCTGCTCTTCGAGGACGACGAAACCCTCGCCGGGCTGCTCGCTCGCGTTCTTCGGACCGAGGGCTACCACGTAGACGTCCTCGACGACGCGAACGAGGTCCCCAAGCCGGAGAGGCTCGCGCGCTACGACGTTGTCCTCAGTGACATCCACCTCGCGAACGACACCAACGGACACGATGTCCTACGGCGCGTCCACGAGTCGAGTCCCGCGATCCCGGTCATCCTGATGACGGCCTACGCGGACATCGAGGGCGCGATGAACGCGGTGGGGGAGGGAGCCTACGACTACCTTGCCAAGCCAATCGAGCCCACCGACCTGAAACGCATGGTCGGCGAGGCCCTCGCCCGTCGAAAGCTCGCCCAGTCGGTGGACGAGGGCGGTGGAGGACGGACAGGCACGCAGGCGGCCGCTCAGATCGTCGGCACGACCCCCACGATGCTCTCCGTATACAAGACGGTTGCGCACGTGGCGCCGACGACAGCAACGGTGCTCATCGTCGGCGAGAGCGGAACCGGCAAGGAGCTGGTCGCCCGCGCCATCCACGCAAAGAGCCCCCGAGCGTCGAAGCCCTTCGTCGCCATCAACTGCGGCGCCTTGCCGGAGTCGATCCTCGAGAGCGAGCTCTTCGGACACGAGCGAGGCTCGTTCACGGGTGCGAGCGCGACGAAGCACGGCGTGTTCGAGGAAGCCAAGGGGGGCACGTTGTTCCTCGACGAGATCGGCGAGATCAGCCCCAAGATGCAGGTCCAGCTCCTGCGCGTCCTCCAGGAAGGAGGAGATCCGCCGTGTGGGCGCGGCGGAGACGATCAAGGTCGATGCACGTGTCGTCGCCGCGACGAACCGCGAGCTCCGGGCGGAGGTCACAGCGGGGCGTTTCCGGGAAGACCTGCTCTTCCGCTTGCAGGTCGTGACCGTCCGAGTGCCCCCGCTTCGAGAACGCCGGGGGGACATCCCCCTCCTCATCCACCACTTCATCGCCCGCCACTCCGATCGCCTTGGCCGTTTGGCCCCACGAATTGCTCCTGAGGTGTACCGGATGCTCGAGGCCTATGAGTTTCCGGGCAACGTTCGCGAACTCTCTCACATCATCGAGCGGGCCCTACTTCTCGCGCGCGAAGGGGTCATCACGGGCGGCGATCTGCCTCCCGACGTGACGGGATCCGAGGCAAACCAGGTCAGCGACGCAACCGGCGGCCTCGGGTCACTCGCCGGCGATTGGCCGACATTGGCGGTCATCGAGCGCCGCTACATCGATCGCGTGCTGTCGCGCACGGGTGGCAACAAGACCCATGCCGCAGAGGTTCTCGGAATCGACCGGCGCACCCTCAACCGAATGTTTGCCCGTGAACGAGCTGCGGATCAGGGCAAGCACCTGACGGACGAGGAGCTGGATGCCATGGACGACCCTTCGCACGACGAGGAGAAGGCAAAAACATAAGCATTTTCATTATTTTAGTATCGTCACACCGCTCGCCTTCGCCGCCTCTGGCACCGCTCCGCTCTTTTTCGTATGCGTGTGGGCAGCCGTGACGAATCGAAATCCCTCGGACCTCAGCGCCCCCCTGCCGACGAACCTTGTCCAGGTCCCGGTCGTGAGGCAGCGCCAGGGCTTCAGTTGCGGGGCCGCCGCGGCTCTCGCGATCCTTCGGTACTGGTGCCCCGAAGCCTACGCCCACACCGAAGAGGACGCCTTGTACGCCGTTCTCCAGACGACGGACGCTCGCGGAACTGAGCCAGAACCCATGGTCGAGCTCTTGCGGAGCAGCGGCCTCCAGGCCGAGTATCGCCATGGTGACGTGACGATCGCGGACCTCGAGCGCGCCGTGGACGCGCGGGAGCCGCCCATCGTGGACCTCCAGGCATGGAGGGAGTGCGACGCGCCGTGGGGCGAGACCTGGGACGCCGGTCACTACGTCATGATGGTGGGCTACGACGACGACACGCTCTTCTTCGCCGATCCGAGCACGATGACGCCGCACGGTTACGCCTTTCTCCCACGCAAGGAGCTCGACGAACGCTGGCATGACCTCGCGGGGGAGCGCGACGAGCAGGTTCAACGCATGGCGATCTTCGCTCGCGGCACCCGGAGGTGGGCGTCGGACGCACCGCCTCCTCCGGGAGCGATGCGGCTCGGCTGACCCGATGAGCCCTTCCATTCCCCTTCTCGCCACGGTCCGGTCACAGCCCACAGCCGTGAAAACGCTCGGGCGCGCGCTGGCCACCGGCCGGGTCCACCATGCGTACCTGTTCGAGGGGCCGGACGGCGTGGGCAAAGAACGCACGGCGTTTGGTCTGGCTCAAGCGCTCGTTTGCGAGCGGCGCGAGGAAGGGACTGCCGATGCTTGCGGTAGCTGCACGGCATGCAAGCGAACGGTGCCGAGGCCTCCCGCAACGACGCCGATCCATCCAGACGTCGTCGTTCTCGAACGCGGGCTCTACGACCCGGCGACGATCGGGCGTCGCACCCCCGAGACGCAAGACATCAGCATCGATCAGGTGCGGACCCTCGTTCTCCTGCACGCCGCCTTCCCGCCTCACGAGGGACGAGCCAAGGTGTTCATCGTCCGACGCGCGGAGGAGCTGAGCACGCCGGCCGCGAACGCGCTGCTGAAGACTCTCGAGGAGCCGGGAGCCCGGACGCATTTCGTGCTGCTAAGCTCCGTGGGCGACTCGCTCTTGCCGACTATCCAATCGCGGGTCCAGCGCGTGCGCTTCGCGGCACTCCCTGACGACGTCGTGGCCGACCTGCTCGTCGAAAGCGGAGTCGAGCAATCGAAGGCCGAAGGGCTGGCATTGCTCGCTCGCGGCAGCATGGCCACGGCGCTCGAGTTGAGCGATCCGGAGGCGAGCGCGCTCCGCGAAGAGTTCGTATCGCGCGCGCTCGAATCGCTCGACTCGCGCGATCTCGGGGCGTCGCTCGAGGTGGCCGAGGAAGCCAAGAAGGTTGGCAAGGAGGCGCTCGCCGTGCGGCTCGATGCGTTCGCCTACGCCCTCGCCCATCAGGCGCGTGCCGCGGTGAGCGCGCCCGACCGGCGAGCCGATGTCGCCGCCACCCGCCATACGCTGGCTCTCTCTGCGATGCGACAGCTCGATGCAAACGCGTCGGTTCAGCTGGCCGTGGAGGCGATGCTGATCAAGATGCGCGCAGTCTAGGGACCTTCCGGTCCTTCCGCGCCCGACAGCACGTCGTACTCGCCCTGCAAGAGCACGACCCCTTGCCACGCAAGCGTGCCGCACCTTCCGATGAGGACGACGATTCGCTGGGCGCCGGGGCCCGCGTACTCCGCGACGATCGCGTTCCCGTCGAACGCAGGCACGTGCTCACCCACGCGAAGCACGCCAACAGGAAGGCGGCGGCGGCGCGCGAATCGGTTGCCCCCGTACTCTATCGTGTGTGGCGGCTCGACTCCGATGGCCAGCGCGCCTTCGGCCAGCGGCGTCAGCCATGTGACCGTCGACCTCGCCCGGGCTTCTACGTAGAGAGCCTGGTCTCCTCCCACCTCGGGCGCGATGAAGAGGGCCGCCACCGGCCCCTGCTCGGAAAGGACGAGCGCCCCCGCAAGCCAGGCTTCCCCCGGCTCGGACTTCCGGACCATTACGTCGCCGACCTTGCACGGAAAGCATGCGAACGGGTCTTGGCTCGCCGCGCGACTCCATTCGGCAGATTCAGCGGGAAGGCCAGCTGCCCCGCGAACGACTCGAGCGCGACGTAGCACCAACCGCCGCCCTACGAGCCAGCCGATACCCCCTGCGACCACTGCGGCTGCAACGACGAAGCTCACACGCGGGCACCGGCGTCTCTAGCGCAAGGCGCAAACGTCTCGTGCACTGTTCGGGCCCGATCCGTAACTTCGCGCATGACGTCCGGCGCGGAGCGCAATCCGTTGTTCGACGATTCCAACGCGGGCATGAGATCCGCGACGATCGCCACGGCGTCGGCCATACCCACCAGCGCCCGTGCCCGCTCGCGCGTAATGCCGCCGATAGCGACAAGCGGAACGCGCGCCTGGACGGCACGCGCGTACGCTTCCCGCAGGAGGGCCGTACCGACGACGGGCTCCGGATTTTTCTTCGTCTGCGTCTCGAAGACAGGACCGAAGGCCACGTACTCGGGGTGCGCCGCCAGGGCGGCCTCTAGCTGATCGAGAGTGTGCGTCGAGACGCCGACGCCGACCTCCGGTGCGAGGCGACGCACTCGATCGATCGGCATGTCTTCCTGGCCGACATGGACGTGAGAGCACCCCGCGAGGACAGCGAGATCCGGCCTATCGTTCGCGACCAGAATCAATCCCGCGCGCCGACACATGGGACCGAGCGCGCGGAGCAGTGCCAACATTTCTCGAGCTGGTGTGTTCTTTGCGCGCAGCTGCAGCGCCGCGGGGCCGACGGCGAGCACCGCCTCGGCGAATGCAATCGGGTCGAGCCCACGCGCCGCGAGCGACCCGACGTCGACGATTGCATAGAGCCCTCGCATCGACAGCGAGCCCACGTAGTCCACACGATCGGGTCGGTCAACGCGATTCGATGCCCTCGGATGAGATGGAGACGGACGTCTCCCGGCCGATGCGCGGTCGCTCGCGGTCAGGGGCAGGGTGAAGGACGATGATGTCACCCCGCCTCAACCGGCTCCATTCCACGTTCTTTGCGCTCTCGTCGCGCTGCAACCGCGTGACACGCGTGCGCGCCGCGGCGACCTCATTGCCGGTCCCCATCCCACCGCACAAGAACGACTCGAGCTTCCCCTTGCTCCGGATCGCGTCCGATACGACGCGCAGTCTGACACCCCCACGGCGCTCGGGCACCGAATCGACGACGCGTGCGCCGTCTTTGCGGAGGACAAGATAGCTGAACGTGAGCCCCTGATGCCGGAGACCTGCGACGCGCGCCACGGGAATGAGCCAACCGGGCAGGTCCACCGGCAGATCCTCGTGGCACCACTCCGATTCGTGCGTCAGCGCGGGGCATGCGTCGCCGTGCAGACAGGGCGCGAAGATCGTGGCTCCGGCGGACGAGACGCGGTCGCGGACACGGTGGAGATGGCGTGACCGCTCACGTAGCGCGGGCTCCACGACGACCAGGGACCCTCGAGCGTCGACGCGGCGATCGAGCAAGGTCTGCAAGAGCGTCGCGTGGCGCTCCGTGCGCTCGTGCGCAGCGAGGCCCACGTCCAGCTCGCTCAGTACGTTCCCGAGGAGCACCACGTCGAATTGTTCACTCGGTATCTCGTCAAGTGACGCAGCAATCGTACGCAATCTGATCTCGACGGGAGACCGGCCCATGCGCTCTTTGGCGAGGGCACGACCCACGTCGAGGGCTTGCGTGTCGGAGTCCGTCCACGTGGCATCGACGCGACCGCGGAACCCCGACGCTTCGAGGGCGCGCACCAGGCCCCATGTCATGGCACCCAACCCGGCGCCAACGTCCAGCACGCGTAGTTGCGAGTCGAACCGGAGCGCGCCGACCGCGACGAGCTCTCGTACAGCCGCGGCTGCCTTGGGCACATCGCGCGCAAAAGCAAATCCAAGCCTGCCCGCCCCGGCTTCCGCCATCGTCGCGTGCGCTCGCGCCGGGTCGTTGTATGCATCCGAGAGCGCGGCAACGCGTGACCCCAGTCGGGCGGCGTCGTGACTCGTGGGCCAACCGCGCCGCCGGGCGACCGCGTCCAGCGCGTCACGCCAGTCATCCTCGAGCGAGCGAACGAGGGGCAGCCCCAACATGCTGCGATAGAATCGCGCGCATGGGAGACTATCCGCAAGCCGGCGCCGTGCCGGCCGTGGGCGCCGTCGTCCTCGACCGCCGCGGACACGTGCTCCTCGTCTGCCGAGGTCGTCCGCCCGCGGTCGGGACGTGGACCTTGCCCGGAGGACGCATTGAAAGTGGTGAATCACCGGACGTGGCCATAATCCGGGAGCTAAGGGAGGAAACCTCGCTCTCCACCGCCATCGTCTGCCCACTGGGCGAGGTGATCCTCGAGCGCGAAGGTACGACCTTCCGCGTGCAAGAGTACTTGCTCGTACCTCTCGACGACACCGTACCTGTGGCCGGGGACGACGCCGCGGATGTTCGCTGGGTCTCGCTCGAAGACCTAGAGGGCCTCGGCGTGCTCGACGACGCGGTCGCGGTGATAAAGCGAAGTCTGGAGGTTCATGGGACGATACGGTATACGCCGGTTAATGGCTCAGCTAGGTGAGGTCGTACGAGGTCTTGCTGGTGGGGGAAGCGGCCGCAACGGCGGCACGGGGGCTGGAATGAAGGTGCTCGTACTGCTCGCCTTTGCAGTGATGGTGCTTGCAACGCCAGCGTCCGCGCGCGCACAGAGCGCCACCCCTGCAGAGAAGGCCGACTGTGCGCGAAGGCTCGACGTCGCCGAGAAAGTCATCGCCAAGGACGCGTATTACGCCCAAGCGTGGACATCGTCCTGGTACATGATCGGCGCGACCTCGTCCATATTGGCCCTCACCCGAGCCTTCCAGTCGGGCGACTACGTTCGTGGTGAATCGCTGACATTTGCGGCAACGAGCCTCCTCCTGATGATTCAGCGGCCCCTCGCGCTGACCAGCGACGATGCGCTTCGCGCCATTCGAACGAGCGGCGCCGAAGACCCTTGTCTCGCACTGGCCGACGCAAGCTCGATCTTGATGTCGAACAAGGTGGACGGTGAGATGCACCGCGCATGGCCGATCTACCTCATCAACATAGGCTTCAACCTCGCAGTCATGGGCGTGCTCACGGCCGTGACTCACCACTGGGATTTCGCCGGACACAGCGACCTCGGGCTCCAAACGGTGGCCGGCTTGGCTCTGAGCACCTTGCAGGTCTTCACGTACCCAAGCGGCTCTCTCAAGACGGCGGGCACCTCGTTCGAGGTGTCCTTCTAGATCAACGGCTCACGGTCGAGTTACTCTCCGAGCCATGAAAGCGTCGCACGTCTGCCCAAAGTGCAAGCACCGGGAGATCCTGTTCGTTCCGCATATCGCCGACCGGGATGACCGCGACAACGTTCGTCCCCTCGTTCTCCACGTAAAGCATCTCGACTGGAAGGACGAAGAGCTGGGCCAGATCCAGGCGTACGTATGCCGCGGATGCGGATATACGGAGCTATATACGGCCCACGCGGACGCGTTGCCCGTCAACAAGATCACCGGCGCGAAGGTCCTCAAGGCGAAGGGCTGACGCGGCGTGCGGGGTCAGCTGGTCGCGCTCGCTGCGTTCGCGTGTGGATGCGCGCGAATCGGACCGCCGCCCTCGTCACCACCGACAGCGGACGCCGCCCTGGCACGAATGCACGCGACGTTCGCGTGCGGCAACGCGATTCAGGCCAGCGCGAAGATCGACCATTTCGGGCAGCAGGGCCGCATCCGCGCCGAGCTGCTCCTCTTTGCAGCCCGCCCCGAACGAATCCGCATGGACGTCGTCAGCCCGTTCGGCGCCACACTGGCAACGCTGACGAGTGACGGCACCCGCTTCGCACTCGCCGACCTGCGCGACAAGCGCTTTTACTTCGGCCCCGCAACCGCGTGCAACATCGCGCGACTGACCACCCTCCCCGTCCCCGGGCACGTGCTGGTGGACCTCCTTCGGGGCGAGGCGCCGGTTCTCGTGCACGACGCGAACGGCCCGACCATCACTTGGAGCACGAACGGTTACTGGGTCCTCACGATTCCTGGCACGCGCGAGGCCCGCGAAGAGATTCAGCTGACTCCCCGACCCGATGACTGGGGGTTGCCATGGGACAGGCAACGGATGCGCGTTCTCGACGTGCGCGTCGAGCAGCGAGGGTACCTCCTCTACCATGCGGAACTGAGGGAGCACGCCGGCGCACCGACCGCCGGGCCCCGTGAGGATCCGGACAACCTCGCGCCGCCCATCCCGCCAAGCGGCCCCGCGTGCGACTCGGAGATTCCGCACAAGATCCACGTGGACGTGCCCGATCCGGAAGCCGACGTGCGCTTCCAATACGAGCAAGTCTCGTGGAACCCCCCGCTCCCGGAGGGGACGTTCGACCAGCGACCGCCGCCGGGCATGAAGATCGAAAACGTCACGTGCGACTGAGCGCGGCCAGCATCTCGCCCGGCGAATCCGTGATGATCGACGCTACACCGAGCCGGACGAGCTCCGATGCCTCGCGAGGCTCATCGACCGTCCACGCGCCGATCCGCAGGCCGCGCCTGGCATAGCGAGCAACCCCACCTGGATCGACCTGCGTACGCTCGAGGTGAAGGGCATGGACCCATGGCGGTCGCGTCGCCTCCTGCAGGAGATCCGCAGCGAGACCCTGCCCGTCGTGCACGAGCAACGCCCGGTGAACCGAGGGCGCGATCGCAGCGGCCATCGAGAGGAGCAGCGGGTCGAACGACGATAGGAGCACGTCGGCGGCAAACATCCGAACTACGCGCAGGGTCTCCCGCGCGAGCCTCGTCCGGCTCGTGACGTCATGCTTCATCTCGACGTTGACGGCGACCCCCTGCTGGCGCGCCCACTCCAGAACCTGGGCGAGCTCGGGAATCCTGGCTCCGCCGATGTCGACTCCGCGCAGCTCTTCGAGACGCACGTCCTCGACACGCCGGGGGTCGCGGTCACGGGTCATGCGGGCGAGCGACGTGTCGTGGAAAACGACGACCTCTCCACTCGCGCAGGTGCGCACGTCGAGCTCGATCGCGGCCGCGCCTTGAGCCTTGGCTCTCTCGAACGCGGGCATCGTGTTCTCCGAAGGCCACCCTTCCCCGCGCCCACCGCGGTGCCCGACGACGAGCGGCCGGGTCGTCCAAGCGGTCAAGCTGCCAGCTCCTCCGCGAGCGATCGTGCAAGGCGCTTTGCCTCGTCGACGCTGCCGAGCGGGAGGGTGACAGCCCCGACCACCGGATGCCCTCCACCGCCGTACCTCTCGCAGATCGCGGCGATGTTGTGTCGGCGGGGGACGGGAGACCATGGGTTGTAACCGATGCTGATCTTGCACTTGGCCGGGGATCGGCTGACGAGTACGGAATACGCGCTCTCGGGGTGCAAGGCGTACGTCACGAACTTCCCGGCGACATCGATCACCTCGTCGGTCAGATCGACCAGGACGACGGTGCCGATGACCTGAGCGCGCTGCGCGACGAGCTTCACGAAGGTCTCGTGCGTGAGACGAAGAGGCTCGTATGCGCGCGCGACGTCGTCGGAGCGAGCCACCTCGAAGAGCGAATTCTCGAGCAGCCGGGGGACCATCTTGGCGAGGAAGGCGTCGTCTCCCATGTGCTCGACCACGGTCATCAGCTGCAGCTCGGGCTCCTTGCGCTCGACAGCCATGTTCGCGTTCGGAAACGCCGCACTGTCAATCATGTCGGCCCATTTCACGAGGTCGGCCATCGGCGCAGGGTCGAGCCCGAAGCGATCGCGACCCACGTCGGCGATGAGCTTCGTGGCGGAGCCGTAGGAACCATCGTGAAACATGCGGCGCTGGACGCCTGAGGCATCCGAGTCCGCCACGGCGTGCTCGTAGGCCGCGCGCTCGGTCGGTGTCGCGAACGCGCTGACGTGATGGTCGAAATACCAAGTGAGCTGCGGCGCCGTGCTGAAACGGAAATCGAGGATGGCGTTGACGTCGCCGTCGAGGATCTTCGGGTCGACGCCGTTCTGCCCAGGACCGTAGCCGGCGGCGTGGTAGGCGAACGATGCGCCAGGCCCCGCGATGTGGCCGTAGAGGTGGGTGAACATGATCGCGGAGCACAGCCCGTCGAAACAGTGACCGTGGGTGGCGACGACGACGCGCGCGGGGTGGGCGGGACTCACCCGGGCGCATTAGCATGACCTCGTGCGAATCCACCACCTCGCCATGCGCACGGAGCACCTCGATCGCCTCGAGCGCTTCTACGTGGATGTCCTCGGGCTCTCCCTCGTTCGCCGCGACGACGCGCGAGGAAGCGTCTGGCTGGACGCGGCGGGCGCGATGGTGATGCTGGAGCGTGCTGGACCCGACGAGCCAAGACCGCCTCCGCGATCGAGAGAGCTGGTGGCGTTCGCGGTCGACGACAAGGAGAGCTGGCGCGCGAGGCTCACGATGGCTGGGGTCGCCATCGAAGACGAGACGCCCCACACGCTCTACTTCCGCGATCCGGACGCCCGGCGCGTTGCCGTGAGTACGTTCCGATGACGGCGCGCTACGGCGCGGGCGCCTCGTTGGCCTCCATCGCCTCTTTCAGCCGAAGGGCATCCTCGTGCTCGAGAGAGTGCGGAACGGTATCCTCGACTGCCTTTGCCTCCCGCAACCACACGCCGGCTTGCGCGCGGTCGCCCAGCGCAGACAGCGTCAGCCCGCGATAGAGGGCATACTCGGCGCGGCGGCCGTCGTCGTACGAGCGACTCTGAGCCTCTATGGAGGCGAAGGTCTGCTTGGCCTCCGGGTATTGCCCTTTCTTGAACTGCGATTCGCCCTCGGCAAGGGCACCACCGCAGGCGGAGAGGGAGAGCACTGCGAACAGGGTCACGGTACGACGATGCATGAGGCAATCGATTCTACCAACCAAGGCGGGGAGTCAACCTGTCCGCGATCGAACTCGCTTGCCCGCTGCGCGGAGCATGTCGTCGACCGTCGTCATCTCGTCGGCGTCTGCCACTCCCGGTTCCGGTTCCTCGTCCGCGACAAGCTCCGGCTCGACGTTGGGTCCCTTGGCGCTCGCCTCCCATCGCCCCGCGAGCTCGCGAGCAATACGATCGAGGAGGCCGCGTGTCGTCTCGCGGTGCGTGGCGCTGACGAACGCGGCGTCTGGGTGCTCGCGCTCGAGCGCCCGACGCTCGAGAGGGTCCGTCACGTCGATCTTGTTGTAGACGAGCAGCCGGGAAATCTCGAGGAGGTCGAGGTCCTCGAGAACCTTCTGCACGGTGCGTACGTGATCGTCCCTCGCCTCGTCGCTCGCGTCGACGACATGCAGCAGCAGGTCGGCGTCCGCCGCCTCCTCGAACGTCGCCCGGAACGCGGCGAATAGGTCCTTCGGCAGATCCCGGATGAACCCCACCGTGTCGGTGACCACGACCTCACGCTCCCCCCACCCCGCCCAGCCGCACCGCAGCGTCCGCGAGCGCGTGTCGAGCGTCGCGAAAAGCTTGTCCTCCGCGAGGACGTCGGCGCCGGTCAGCGTATTGAGCAGCGTGCTCTTGCCGGCGTTGGTGTAGCCGACGATGGCCACCGTGGGCACGCGCTCGCGCGTGCGCCTTCGTCGTCGCTGCTCTCGCTGCTTGGCGAGCTGCTTGAGCTGCTTCTCCAGATGCGTCACGCGATCTTTCGCGCGCCGTCGACCGATCTCGAGCTTCGTCTCGCCCGGGCCCCGGCCACCGATGCCCCCCGTCAGCCGCGACAGACTGTCGTCCTTCTGCCCGAGGCGAGGCATCGCGTACTTGAGCTGCGCGAGCTCCACCTGGAGCTTGCCGTCCCGGCTCTCCGCGCGCTGGGCGAAGATGTCGAGGATGAGCTGGGTCCGGTCGATCACCTTCAGGTCCGTGCTCTTGGCGATGGCGCTTGCCTGAGCGGGCGAGAGCTCGCGATCGAAGATGAGGACGCTCGCGTCGTGCTCGATGGCGCGGACGACGACCTCCTCGAGCTTGCCCTTGCCCAGCACGAGCTTCGGATCGATGTGGTCGCGCATCTGGACGACGCTGTCGGCCACCTCGACGCCGGCCGTACGGGCAAGCTCGCGAAGCTCGCGCATGCTGGCCTCGGCGGCGTACGCCGCCGAAGAGCCACGCGTCTTGTCGCCGACGTGAACGAGGATCGCCCGTCCGTCCTTTGCTTCGACGGGGCGTGCCCCCGCGCGGCGCGCGAACTCGGCCTCGAGATCGGCCATGAGCTTGGCGACGTCGACATGCGCCTGCCCGATGGGCACGGGACCCATGACCCGGTACGGCGTGGCGCCTTCGTCGGCGGGTACGTTGTGGGCCCAGACGAGCGCCCTGGGCTCGCCGCCTGGCGACGAGCTGGATGGCCGCGACCAGATCGAGCCGCAGCCGCACGAGGTCCACCAGATCGTCGCGCGTCAGCGGCTCGCCACGGAGGTGCGTGTGGACCAGTCGCAGACCGCGGAAGCGCCCTTCCGCCGATCGCAGCCGTCCGACGTCGGGCAGCATGAGCTTGGACGCGTCGCCGACCACGACGGAGTCCACTTCCCCCGAACGGTGCACGAGCACGCCGACCTGACGGCCCGTCTCGAGCGACACCGCGGCGAGCGAACGCGTCAGCTCGAGCGTGGTGATGTCGTCCGCGGGCACGCGCCGGCGGTAGAGGCGCTCCAGTGCGCGCAGCGACGACGGCGAAAGGCCGGACTTGTTGCCGTGGACTTCGATACGGCCGGTCTAGCACGTCCGCGGAGAGAGGTCTTACCCCCGCCCGCGGTAAATCCAGGCGCGGCTTGCGTCGCGCTCGGCGTCTTCGCGGGCGGCTCTCACCAGCGCGTGCTGCGGAGCCAGTCCACACGCGGGGTCGGTTGCGCGAAGATCGCCGGTGAGGGCGAACGCCTGGCAGCGGCACCCGCCGTAGTCGAGCGAGCGCCGGTCGCAACTCTTGCACGGCTCGGGCATCCATGACTCACCGCGGAAATTGCTGCATGCCGGGCGCGTCTCGCCAGGCACGCTCGAGGGATCCCTCACGCACCCCGGCGAAGGCGAGAGGCAGCGAGCGGGCCGCGTGGCACGGCAGCACGACCCCGTCGGGAGCCACGACGACGAAGCGGCGGCCCCATCCATCCATGCAGGCTCGCGGACGGTCCGCATGCCAGTCCGGAAGCACGAAGACCACTTCCATACGCCCCTCGAGGCGCCGAGCCGCAGCTTGCGCCACGGTCCGGGCATGCTCTATCTGGGCCCGCGTCGGCAGCAGCGCGGCCACGTTGCGGTGGGCCCAGGAGACGAGCTGCACGTTCGCGAGCTCCAGTCGATCGACCGAAAGCCGCTCGCCCAGCGCGACCACTTCCTCGACACGATCGAGATTGGAGCGGTGCAGGACGACGTTGAGCGTGAGCGGGAGACCCAGCTCTTTGACCCAGAGCGCCACTCGCATCTTCGCCTCGAACGCGACCGTCCCCGCGATGCGGTCCGAGGAGGCCGGATCGGCGTCCTGCACGCTGAGCTGGACATGGTCGAGCGAAGGGGCGAGGCGCTCGAGACGCGCTCGGTCGAGTGGCAGTCCACTGGTGACCAGGTTCACGTAGAGATCGAGCGACCGCGCGTGCGACGCAATGCTCTCGAGGTCCGACCGCGCGAGGGGCTCGCCGCCCGTAAGGTGCATCTGCATCACACCGAGGGCCGCTGCTTCGTCGAGGACGCGCGTCCACTCGTCGGTGCGGAGCTCGTCGTGAGCGCGGACGAGGTCGTTCGGGTTCGAACAATACGGACACGCGAGGGGGCAGCGATGCGTGAGCTCGGCCACCAGGGTGTACGGCGAGAACTCTTGCGACGAGGCCGCGAGCCGATCGACCTCGGGGGCCATTTCCGTCTTCTCGGAAGCCGCCATTCCGTCGATGAGTGCGCGACGGCGCAGATCGGACAGCAAGGTCAGGACGTCCCGCGCGATGCGCGACCGCTCGGCCCCCGGATAACGCACGAGCAGCGCGTCGACGATCCCGTCGAACGTTCGCGTTCCGTCGCACAGGCCGAGGGTCGCCGCCGCGGTTTCGCTGAGCCGCAATCCGCGCTCGGGCGACAGGAGTACCGGTGCCCCGTCACGAGGATCCTTGCGCACCCTCGCCTTGGGCGAGAGTCTCGGCCTCATCGCGCCTCGGCGATGGTGTCGAGCATCGCCCAGAGGATCGCGCACTTCTCGAGGAGCGCGCGGACGCAGGCATCCTGCAGGGCAACGGTCGTCGCGTGCAGGGCGACGAAGGCGACGGCCTCCTCCGCGTCCCGCGTTGCTCGCGGCACTCGCTGACGGAAGTACTGGAGCGCGGTCGCGTCGACCCACGCGTAGTGCTTTTCCCACGCAGCGACGCGTGTGCGCATGATGCTCGGCGCGAAATGCTCGGTGAGCGACGAGGCGACGGCCTCGACAAGCGACCTGGTCCGCACGAGGTCCACGTACGCGTCGCACGCGTAGCGGACCCCCGGCAGCACGCGCCGGCACGAGCGCACCTCCTCAGGGTCGAGCCCGACCGCGCGCGCGAGCGCAAGCCACTCGGACAGGCCACCCTCCCCCTCCGTCGCCCCGTCGTGATCGTGGATCCGGCGCACCCACGACCTGCGAAATGTGCTGTCGTCGCTCTTCGAGACGATGAGCGCGTCTTTGATCGGGATCCGCGTCTGGTAATAAAAGCGGTTCTCCACCCAGCGCTGCAGCTCGTCCTTCGACAGGCCCCCGGCGTGCATGCGCAGGTTGAAGGGGTGAAGGTCGTGATACCGCGGTGCCCCTTCGGCCCTCAGCCGCTCGACGAAGGCCTCGGCGGACAGCGGGGCTCCCGCGGTCACAGCGTCACCTCGAGCCCGTCGTGCGCGATCTCCCACCCTGCACGCTCGACGGCCGCCCGTTCGGGGGAGTCTTCCCGGAGCATGGGGTTGGTGTTGTTGATGTGCGTGTAGATGCGGCGCGGGACGGGAAGCGCGGAGAGTCTGGCGAGACTGCCATCGGCTGCCCCCGACCGGAACGTGCGCCATGTCGCGGGCTTGCGCCTGGCCGAGCCCGGGCGACGTGAGCTCGTCTTCGCTCCAAAACGTTCCGTCGAACATCACGGCGTCGGCCCCCCGCGTCAGCGTCTCGACCGCGTCGAGTGAGCCCACCGCCGTCGCGACGACAAGTGTCTTCGAGCTCGTCAGGTCCCGAACCCTCAGCGCCACGTTGTCCTCCGGCGACGGGTCCAGGAGACCCATGAGATGCACCGGGAGCTTGCCAGGCACGGCGAGGGCCGTCACCCCGACACCGACCTCGTCGAGCACGATCTCCTGCCCGATCGTCAGCGTGCGCCAGGTGACTTGATCCGCTGTACGAGCCAGCGTCCGAAGCATGACGTTTCGATCGACCAGCCCCGAGCGGACGCGCTCGGTCGACAAGAGCACGAGCGGCTGCGATTCGCGCAGGGAGAGCAACCCGAGGACGTGATCGAGATCGCCGTTCGTCAGGGCGATGGCCGCGATGGGGGTGTGGCGCGCGACCCACGGGTGAAGCCCCGGGAATCGCTCGATCTGCCGGTGCACGTCGGGCGACGCATTGACGAGCAGCCAGCGGTCACCCCTGGCGATGGCGATCGAATCCTGTGTGCGGGGCGCGACGCGGGGGTCTCCCGCGCGCGCGAGGACGCAGTTGTCGCACCCGCAGTTCCACTGCGGGAAACCGCCTCCGGCGGCCGAGCCGAGGATGCGAGCGCGCATCGCAACGACCGACGCGCAGCGCGGAGTCAGCGCGCGGCAGGCTGCGCGTCGTCTCGAGCGTCAGCGTCCACGATGGGGGACTCGCGGGTGGGCTCGCCGTCTTCCTGGTACGAGCCAATCTCCGCATCCATCTTGATCTCGACGTAGGTCGGTGACGTCCATTCCATGGCGCGATCTCCTCGAAGCGTTCTTATGGGCAACATGATGCGCCCATTTGGGGGGGGGTGCAACCGGGGCGTGCGGGCTACTTGTTGACGCGCTCGAGGTACGCCCCGGTGGTCGTGTCGACCTTCACCCATTCGCCCTCTTTGATGAAGAGCGGCACGTTGATGACCGCGCCGGTGGAAACCTTCGCGGGCTTGGTCGCCCCGCTCGCGGTGTCACCCTTGATTCCCGGCTCGCTCTCCTTAATCTGCAGGACGACGCTGGACGGAAGCTCGATCCCGATGGGGATGCCGTTGTAGATCGTGACCTCGCAGTCGAGCCCCTCGCTCACGAAACGCACCTCGTCGCCCACCTTGTCTTTCATCACGTTGAGCTGGTCGCCGGTGTTGGTGTCCATGAAGACGAGGCTGTCGCCCTCGTCCCACGAGTAGGTCATCTTGCGGGTCTCGACGTCCGCGACCTCGACCGACTCGCCCGACTTCCACGTGCGCTCGATGACGGCCCCCGTCGTCAGGTTCTTGATGCGAGCGCGCGTGAACGCCTGGCCCTTGCCCGGCTTCACGAACTGGTGCTCCACGACGGCGTACGGGACGCCGTCGATCTCGAGCTTGAGGCCTTTGCGGATGTCGGTCGTCTGCATAGCGTAGACGGCCCAGCTAGCACGCTGCGGGCCTCACGGGCAACCGTGCGGCATGCCCGCGAGGGCCTCGAGGGCCGCGTCCGTACCGATGAAACGGTCTCTGTCGACGGCGACCGAGATGCCGCTCACGGAGCCTGTCCACGAGTATTGCCACATGACCGCCTGCGACCAGGGGCTGGGAACCTCGAAGCATGCGCTGCTCGTCGGGTACGCGATGAAGAGGGGGTAAGCGTCGAGCCCCGTCGTGTCGACGCCGTTTTGCGCGAAGTAGCTCGCGAACGTGTAGACGATGGGCGTCTTGTGCGTCGCTTGCTCGACCGCCGCGAGGAAGCCTTCGATGCGCGCCCGGATGTCGCTTGCGGCGGCCTGGCCGGACTTGCCCGGATCGAGGCAGTTGGCGTCGCCGTCGGGACACTCGACGTCGAGCATGACCGGCAGGTCACCGGCGGCGGGAGGGCCGAGGACCGACAGGAAGTAGCGGGCCTGGGCGACGCCATCCTCGGTGGGGTCGAAGAAGTGATAGGCGCCGCGGTGGATACCGGCCGCCCGGGCGCTGGACCAGTTGTACGCGAACGTCGACTGGGTGTCGTACGTCCCCTGGGTGGCCTTGATCATCGCGAAGCGGATGCCGTCGCCCGCGACGGCTGGCCAGTCGATCGCGCCCTGCCCGTCGAAGACGTCGATGCCTTCGATCGTGCTCGAGGCGCACTGGTCGAGGGCCTGGGACGTCCGGGAGGTGTCCTCGCCACCCGGGGCGGCACCGCAACCGACGAGAAACGAGCAGAGAATGACCTTCCGGGGGCCCATCCGATGCTCCGATTGCGCGGCTCGTGCCAGGCTCCCCGCTGATGCCACACGCGGCCCATGGTACTGTGCAGGGGCTTGCGGAACGCCGTTGCCACCGCCGTCCTCGCCGCAGCCCAGGTGACCGCCGTCGGCGCCCCTGTCCGCGCCGATTCCGACGCCGGCCTTCCACTGGCCTCGATGACCTGCGATCACGCCGACGGTCCCGGCCGGGTACGGTGCGACGTCGAAGCGCGGGTCTCCCCGGGAGAATCGATCACCTGGGGCGACGTGATCATCCTCCGCACGCCTCCCTTTGCGACCGCTCTGCGCGGGCGCATCGGCCCGCACGAAGCGACCGTGCGCGAGCCCGCCGTGTGGCGCTGGGCGCTCGCGCTCGTGGCGCACACCAAAGGAACGGGGGACGTCGACGCCAGGGTGCGCCTCGTCGTCTGCGTAGGCGATGTGTGCACGCCACGCGAAGTCGACGTGATGGGCCACGTGATCGCCGGCGACTGACGGAAACTTGGCCACGCGTCGACCGCTGTGGCGACAGTGGTCGAGGATGCACCTCCCAGGCCGATTGCGCGCGACGACGCTCGGAGATCTCCTGGGCACTCTCTACCGCGCCTCGGCCACGGGAAGTCTAGAGCTCGCCGAAGATCGCGGGCGCTGCCATCGCATCCTTCTGGCGCGCGGTCTCGTGGTCGCCGTGGATCTCGACGGCGCGAGTCCTTCCCTCGCCGAGATCCTTCGCCGCGACGGAGCGGCGGGCGACGACGTCCTGCGTCGATCGCTCCTCCGCTCTCTGGCCTCGCGGCGACTGCACGGCGAGGTGCTCATCGACGAGTTCCGCCTCTCGCCGTCCGTCGTGGGGGCTGCCTTGCGTCGCCAAGTGCTCGCGAGACTCGCCGCTCTCGAGCTGGTCAAGGACGCGCGCCTCGCGTTCCGCGTCGCCGTCCGGCCCCCCCGCGGGACGATTCACGACGCACCCCTCGAGCCGCGCGAGTTCCTGCACGGTCGTCGTCGGACAAGGGAGCGAGGATCCCCCTGCCCCGCTCCCGTCACCTCCCCGAGCCCGTGGGGTGTCCTCGGACTGCCGACCGGTGCAGACGTCGCCGAGGTCAAGCGTGCCTACCGTCAGCTTGCCCGGAGCGTTCACCCCGACGCCCATCCGCATGCCAGCGACGACGAGCGGCGCGCGCTCCAGGTTCGCTTCAGCGAGATCACGCAGGCGTATCGGGCCCTCGTGGCCTGACGCGTCCCCGCGCGCCCCTCAGTGATTCTGCGTCAACACCTGGAGCGCGAGCTTCGCCTCCGGAGCGAAGTGCGAGTCGGGGAACTTGCGCAGCAGTGTCCGCCACGCGTTCTTGGCATCGTTGTACGACTCGATCTCCGTGTCGCACCAGGCGAGCTGCTCGAGGGCGTCGTCCTGGATCTCCTTGTCGACGCTGGACTCGGAGAGGGGACCGAGGATCGCGATGGCGTCCTTCTGCCGGCGGAGCTTGCGATAGGCGATGGCCAGCTCGAGCTTCGTCTGGGGAGCGACCGCGCCGCTGTCCGAATAGCGCAGCGACTCCTCGAACGCGCCCGCGGCCTCTTGCCAGCGCTGGAGGCGTGAACTGTCGAGCCCCTGGAGGTAGAGAGTCGACGCCTGCTCGCTCCGGGCCCTGTCGACGGCGTCCGCCAGGAATTGCGCCTCGGCCTTGGTCAGCGGCTTGGTCCGCATCGAGTCCCACCCCTTGATGAGGTCGACTCGTTTGCCCTGGCGGACCAGGTCGTAGAACTTCGCCGGCCTCGATCTCCGCGGCCTGCCTTTCTGCCTCTCGCTGCCGGATCTCGTCGAGATCCTGCTTCATTCGCGCGTACTCGTCCTTCAGGTGCTTGCTCGTCGCATCGAGGGCGTCGACGCGCGCGTCGACCGCAAACTTGAGGGCCGCGAAGACGACGACGACGAAGACGACGTACGCCGTGGCGCTGTTCCAGGCGATGCGCCGCTCGTAGCCCTGCTGGCGCTTGGCGATCGACTTGATGTCGGCGCTGAGCGCGTTGGTCAGGTTGTTCGTGCGGATGACGAGGCCGCGCGACTCGATGATCTCGCGCTTAATCTCGCGCAGCTCGTCGTCGACCTCGTGCATCTTCCACGGAAGCGTGTACGCCGGCCTGCCAACCGCTCGCAAGGGGATCCGACCGGGACGCTCATGGCGCCTCCCACGTCCCGACCCACGCCTTCCCTGCCCGCACACACGCAACGTGCGTCGCGTCGTTGCTCACCGCGCAGTCGTGCTGCTCCGCGTAGCTCCCATCGAGCTCCGCGCCACGCAGCAACCGCGCCCGCCCCGGGCCTCGAACAACGAGCCCAGCCCCGGTCGGTACGACGTAGGTCTTCCCATCCGGTGACCGGGGGGCACCCGGAGTCGCGGGCTGGTCGAGGAACGTAGCGAGCGCCGACGCATGGGTAAGGTCCGGCGCGACAAGCAGCGGCTGCTCCTCGACGATGGCCTCGAGGCCCCCTGGGCCCCACGCGATGGCGAGCGCACGCGCGGGAGCTCCGCGAGAGCCGGCGCACCGGCCACCGAGGCGGGGCACGACGGGGAGGGCGAGGTCGCGCACGTCGTCGCCGCTCGCGGTCTCGAAGGTCGCACGCAGGGGAAGCCCGTCGCAGGGGTCGTACGTCTCGATCCAGTGCATCGCTCCATCCGGCGACGTCACGGCGGCCTTCCATTCGGGGACGTCGGTCGCAGCCGCCTCGTCGCCCTGGTCAGGGTCGACGCGAGCCACCCCGGCACGCGTTCGAACGAGCAGCTTGCCGCTGGCCTCGAACGCCAGCGCGCCCCACGATGGCTCACGGCCGCGCGCCACCATGGGGACCCCCGCGACCTGACGCACGACGCGAGCCTTCGCGACTGGGGCAAGCTGCGCGATCCAACCCTCGGCTTCGTGGGCCCGCGAAGCTGTGCGCGTCGCCGGGGGACGCTCCGCGCGATCGAGTGCAAGAGCCGCGCGCAACGGGTCTCCCATCGTCGTGTAGGCCCGCACCTCGGCGAGGCCCAGCTCTTCCAGGGCACGGCCCGCGCCGCACGCGATCGCGGCGGTGCCTGCGACCGCCAAAAGACGCGGGGACCCTTCGTCGGCGCACGCGGCCCGCCAGAGAGCGCGGGCCTGTGCCACGTACGACGGAACCGCGGGTGCCTCGCTGAGCCTCACGGCGCGCGCAGCCGCCGCAGTCCCGAGCGCGGCCAGAGACGACTCGGTCGCCGAGGCGTCACGACTGAGACCCGCGGATCGGTCGAGCCAGACGAAGATCGCGCTCACGCGAGGACCGGGTTCGAGAGGCGGCCCTCCTCCTTCGAGCGAGACCCGCAGGGCGACGTCGTCGCGTCCGTCGCCGTCGTGGTCCGAAACGTCGGCGTCGACCGAGAGCGCGGGCGCCCCGGGGGGGTCGGCGAGGGTCGCCGCGAGGACGACCCTGGCCGTGGGTGCCCCGTTGACGACCGCGATCCAGCGGACGGCCCCACTCGACGGGTGCTCGGGGCAGTGCGACCCGAGCTCCACGAGCACCGACCGCCCTCCCGCGAGCACGATCCGGTCGATGGGGGAGCAGCTGGCGTCGCGCGCGAGGGTGGCGGGGGGGGCAAACGTCGCGGGCGCGCTCGGCACGGTGCCGGTGCCACGGTAGAAGGCGAGAACGCCCGGGTCGTTCGCCTCCGGCGGCCGCACGATGGCGAAGGCGTCGTTCGTGCCGTCCCCATCGAAGTCGCGCACGATCGCGGAGACGAAGACCATGCCCTGGGGCGCGTCGAGGGTGATGCCTCCGACGGGCCAGCGCGCCATGCCGGGTGGGGCGACGATGGCTGCCTCCCCCGAGAACGGCACCCGGCCGCCATCGGTCGGCGGGACGGAAGGCGCCGGAGCGGAAGCCGCGTCCCCCGGTACGTCGGCACCCCCTTCGAGCGTCTCGATCGCGTAGGGTACGTACGGGTGACCGTCGCCGCATCCGTGGCAGCCCGACACGACGAGCGCGAGGACGGGCCCGAGGATCGCGCGCGGGCTCATGAGCCGGGTGCATAGCACCGCACGTTGCGAACCTAGGACCACGAACACCCGACGAGCACGGGCTCCGGCTCGAGCTCGACCCCGAAGCGACGCTCAACGCCCTCGCGGATCGTGCGTGCGACCGCGAGCAGCTCCCGCGCACTGGCTCCTCCCCGGTTCACGAGAGCGAGCGCGTGTTTGCGCGATACGCCCACGCGACCCTCGCCCCAGCCCTTCGGGAACCCCGCACGCTCGACGAGCCATGCCGCGGCGAGCTTGAAGCGCCCTTCGCCTGCATCGAAGCGCGGGGGTCGCTCGCCCGCTCGGGCTTCGACGTCGGCCAGCGCGAGCGCGTCGACCACGGGGTTCACGAAGAACGAGCCCGCGCTGACCGAGTCCGGATCGCCCGCATCGAGGACCATTCCCTTCCCGCGGCGCAGAGCGAGGACCGTGTCGCGCACGACGCCCGACGGCGCGCGTTGGCCGTCCCCGATCGACAGCGCCTTCGCGAGCTCGGCGTACCGTACGGGAGCGCTCTCGCCGCCCAGCTCGAAGACGAACCGCACGCCGGTCACGATCCACCGGTCGCGTCGCTTGAAGACGCTCGCGCGGTAGCCGAACCCGCAATCGCCCGGGGCCATGTCGACGAAGGCGCCGGCCTCGCGGTCGAAGACGCGCACACCCACGACAGCGTCGCTCACTTCCTGCCCGTACGCGCCGACGTTCTGGATGGGTGTGGCGCCGACGAGCCCGGGAATGCCGCTCATGCACTCGACGCCCCGCCACCCCTCGACCACCGCGCGCGCCACGAACTCGTCCCAGCTCTCGCCCGCGGCGACGTCGACCACGGCCCGCTCCCCGTCGCGCGACACGCGCACGCCTCGCAAGGCGATGCGCACGGTCAGGCCCGGGAAGCCCTCGTCGGCGACGACGATGTTGCTGCCACCGCCGAGCACGAAGAGCGGCTCGCCGCGAGCCCTCGCGTCGCGCTCCGCGTCGACGACGTCGGCCTCGCGCTCCACGTCGACCATGCGCGCCGCCGGACCGCCGATGCGCAGCGTGGTCAGCGGCGCGAGCGGGACGTCGGTGAGCTCGCGCATCCTCGGGATTTACAGCAGGATGCGAGGCTATACCAACCACTCCGCCCCCGCGCGATGCAGCCTCTCCCCATCGACCCGCTCCTCCCGGAGATCGTCCGCTCGCTCCGCGCACATCCGACGCTCGTCCTCGAGGCGCCCCCCGGAGCAGGCAAGACGACGCGTGTGCCGCGGGCGCTCTTCGACGCGGGGTTCGCGGACAAGGGCGAGATCGTCGTTCTCGAGCCACGACGCCTGGCCGCGCGCATGGCGGCGAGGTACGTGGCCGACGAGCTGGGCGAGAAGGTCGGCGCCACCGTGGGCTACCAGGTGCGATTCGAGGACGTCTCGAGCGCCCGCACGCGCGTGCGCTTCGTCACCGAGGGCGTGCTCGGACGCAAGCTCATCGCGTCGCCGAGGCTCGACGGCGTCGCCGTGGTGGTCCTCGACGAGTTCCACGAGCGCCATCTGCAGGGGGACGTCGCGCTCGCGCTGGTCGAGCGCCTGCGCCGATCGCACCGTCCGGATCTTCGCGTCGTGGTCATGAGTGCAACCCTTGCCGCAGGGCCCATCGCCGAGCACCTGGGGAGCCCGGTGCTCCGGGCGGAGGGGCGACGCTTCGACGTCGCGCTCGAGCACCTCCCCTCCCCCGATGACCGGCCACTCGGCTCGCAGGTCGCCTCGGCCGTGCGGCGTCTGGTCGTGGAAGGGCTCGAGGGGGACGTGCTGGTGTTCTTGCCAGGAGCGGCCGAGATCCGCCGGGCACGGGAGGCGTGCGAGAAGATCGCGACCGAGGCAGACCTGCTCGTCGTGCCGCTGCACGGCGACCTGTCTCCGCAGGAGCAAGACGCCGCCGTGGGCCCGGCGAAGCGTCGCAAGGTGATCCTCTCGACGAACGTCGCCGAGTCGTCCGTGACGATCGAGGGCGTCGTCGCCGTCGTCGACTCCGGGCTCGCGCGTGTCGCTTCGCAGGCGCCGTGGTCGGGGCTGCCGCGGCTGCGGCTCGAGAAGACGAGCCGCGCGTCGGCGACTCAGCGCGCAGGACGGGCGGGACGCACGCGACCCGGGCGATGCCTGCGCCTCTACACACGCGCCGACTTCGACGCTCGACCCGATCACGACACTCCCGAGATCCGCAGGCTGGACCTCGCCCAGACATGGCTCGAGCTGGCAGCGCTCGACGCCCACGACGTGCCCTGGCTCGAGCCACCGCCGGAGGCCCACTCGCGCGCGGCCCACGAGCTGCTCGCGCGGCTGGGCGCCCTCGACACCCGCGGCAAGGTCACCGATACGGGTCGAGCGATGCTGCGCTTCGCCGTGCACCCACGGGCGGCGCGCGTCGTCGTCGAGGGGGAGCAGCGCGGCGTGGCGGACGACGCGTGCGTCGCGGCGGCGATCCTGGCCGAGGGAGACATCCGGGCATCGAGCCGGGCACGCTTCGGGGAGTCTCGTGCGCAGGACGTCGCGACCGAGCGGAGCGATCTCGTGGCCCTCGTGGAGCTCTACCGCGAAGTCGAGGACGCGCGGTTCTCCACGAGCGCGGTCCGCTCCGCCGGGCTGGATCCTGGCGCCACGCACGCGGTGTCGCGAGCGGCCTCGCAGCTCGCGCGCGCCTGCAAAGGGGGCGGCGACAGGGCGAAAGAGCCGGAGCGGGCGCTCTGTCTCGCGCTCCTCGCGGGCTATCCGGACCGCGTGGCCAAGCGCGTGCGCGCAGGCGCGCGTCGTCTTGCGCTTGCGGGAGGCGGCGCGGCGGAGCTCTCGGAGACGAGCGTCGTGCGGGACGCCGAATGGCTCGTGGCGCTGGACGCGGAGGAGCGCGGCACCGGAGCCCGTGGCGGCGTGGTGGTCCGGCTGGCAAGCGCGATCGATCCCGAGTGGCTGATCGATCTGTTCGCCGACGAGGTGAAGGAGACCCGCGAGGTGTCATGGAATCCCGAGGCGGAGCGAGTGGAGTCGCGCGAGTCGATGACGTGGGGGGGGCTCGTGCTCCACGCCTCCGAGGCAGCCGAACCTCCCGCAGAAGAAGCCGCGAGGGTCCTGGCGACGGCCGCGATCGAAGCCGGACCCGGGGCATTCACGCCGGCCGAGGCGCTGGATCGATGGCTCGCGAGGGCCCGGTTCGCCGCGTCCGTGCAGCCTGCCATGGCGGGCTTGGACGAAGACGCGGTGCGCGCGGCGATCGTCGGCCTCTGCGAGGGACGGAGGAGCTTCGCGGAGCTGCGTGACGCGGGGTTGCTGGACGCGCTCCGTCGATCGCTCGGTCCCTCGGGCGCCGACGTCGAACGGCTCGCTCCCGAGCGCACCACGCTCGCGGGAGGCCGTGCCGTGGTGCTGCGCTACGAACCGGGAAGGCCGCCGTCGATCGCGTCGCGGCTGCAGGACTTCTTCGGCATGACCGACGGTCCGCGGATTGGGGGCGGGCGAACGCCGGTGCTCCTCGAGCTCCTGGCACCGAACGGGCGCGCGGTGCAAGTGACGACCGACCTCGCGGGCTTCTGGCAACGGCACTACCCGGCGATTCGAAAGGAGCTGATGCGGCGCTACCCCAGGCACTCGTGGCCGGAGGACCCCACGCAACCCGCGCCGCGCATGCGACCGCGGTGATCGGGATCTAGAACCCCGGCCCCGGGCGATCCGCCGCGAAATGAGGCGCTGCGGGCTTGGGCGCCTTCTTCACGGGTGCGGGTGGAGGCAGGACCGGGGGAGAGCTCGCGACCGGCGCGGCCGACGGGGCGATGTCGTCGAACGAAGGCGGCGCGAGGGTCGGTGCGGGGAGTGCGACCACGGGATCGGGCAGCGGAGGCGCAGGCACTCGCGACAGGAGGGCCGGCGCGGCGGGAGAGCTCACGCCCGCATGCCGGATGGCCACGAGAACCGCGACCAGCACCATCATCGCGGCGACTCCCAGCGCGACCGAGACGAGCGCCCCCGGTGGAGTGCGGGTCTGAGCGCTGGCGGGCACCGACCGCACTTGCGGATCCTCGCTGCGGATGGCTCCCCGCTCGGCCGGCCAGCGGAGTGGCGGGGAGGACGGCGGACGCAGAGGCAACGTCGCCGCGTCGACGGTCGTCGCGATCTGGGCCTCGTGCAGGGCCGACATGGGCAGGGCCTCGGTCCCGTGCTGGGGCAGCGCATCGACCTCTGTAGCCAACGTCTTGGTCGGGGCGAGGCGATCGGGCGGCTCCGGCGTCGTCGCCACGGCGGCCGCCGAAGTCGTGGCGGAAAGGGAGCCAATCGTGGGAGGCGACATCCCGACCATCGTGGTCTGTGGCAACCGCGTCGGCGGGACCGAGGACGACGGCGACGGCGCCTCCTGTCCCTCCGCGGACGGACGGGACTCGGGAGCAAGGACGGCCGACGCCGTGACGCGGTTCTCGGTGGTCTCCTGCCGCGCCGTGCTCTGAAGCATGCGCTTGAGATTGCGCAAGCTGGCCGCGAACGAGAACGCGTCGCGCGGCCTCGAGGCCGGGTCCTTCGCGAGGGCGGCCATCAAGAGGGTCTCGAGCTCCCTCGGAATCGCAACGAACTGCGACAGGCGCGGCGGCGGCTTGTTCATGTGCGCCGCGCCGATCCGGCTCCCATCTCCCTCGTCGTCGAACGGCCCCCGCCCCGCGACGATCTCGTAGATGACCAGGGCCGCCGCGTAGACGTCCATCTTCGGCGTCGGCTTCTCGCCTCGGAGCTGCTCGGGCGCGGCGTATCGCAGAGTGCCGAGGAAGCGACCCGCCGTCTCCCGTGGGCCGCTGTCGAGCACCGAGACGATGCCGAAGTCGAGCAGCTTGGTGACGGTGACGCCCGCGGCCGTCCGGTGAAGGAAGATGTTGTCGGGCTTCACGTCGCGATGGATGAGCCCCTTGTCGTGCGCGTGGTCGAGCGCGTCGAGCAGATCGATCCCGATGTGGTACGCGTGCGCGAGCTCGAGCTGCCCCTTCTTCTCCAGAACGACCCGAAGCGACTGCCCGTTCAGCCGCTCCATCACGTAGTACGGGAGGTGCAGATCGTCCGCCGTGACCCCCGCGGTGATGACGTCGACGATGTTCGGATGATTCAGGCGCGCGAGCGTGCGCGCCTCGTTCTGCACGCGGCGCGCGAGGTCTTCACGGGCGCCGAGCTTCGGGTGAAGAGTCTTGAGGACGTAGCGCTTGCCGATCGTCGTGTCCTCGACGTCGTAGACCGTCCCCATGCCGCCCACGCCGATGAGCCGCAGCACCTTGTAGACGGTGCCCGGGATGTTCTCGCCGGGGGGGTAGTCGCGCGAGGTCATGGGGGGGGTGTGGCGCGGTGGGACAGGTGTAACACCGCCGGGGGCCGTGGTGGAAGGAGTCGGAAGGCAATCGCGTGGGAGCCGAGAGCGCCCAAAGCAACGCGTGAGTGTCGAGGAGCAGCCTCACGATCCCCCTTCGAACGTTTCGAGGATGTCGTCAGGGAGCGGGGCGTCGAAGTCTTTTCGGACCCGGATGCGACCCTTGAGGGTCCCGAGCTTGCGTGGCTTTTGCGAGAGACTGACCGGCACAAGCTTCGCGACAGGGCGTCCGTTGCGCATGATGATGATCTCCTCACCACGTTCGACGCGATCGAGGAGCTTCGACAAATTGGCCTTGGTGGGCGAGCCCGCCAAGCGACGCGCGACGTACCAGGATCTCCTCGCGGTGCCCGATCGCCTCGTCGCCGAGATCCTCGACGGCGTGCTGACTACCCAGCCGCGCCCCGCATCTCGTCACGCTCTCGCGGCGTCCGTGCTCACGATGGAGCTCGGCGCGCCGTTTCATCGGGGCAAGGGCGGTCCGGGTGGGTGGATCCTCCTCGACAAACCGGAGCTGCACCTTCACGGCGACGTCCTCGTGCCGGACCTTGTCGGGTGGCGGCGGGAACGGATGCCCGAAGTCCCCGACGCCGCGGCGTTCGAGCTCGCACCCGACTGGGCATGCGAAGTACTGTCGCCCTCGACTGCGGCAACCGACCGCGCCGAGAAGCTGCCGATCTATGCGCGCGAGGGCGTCGGGCACGTGTGGCTCGTCGACCCGCTGGCGAAGACGCTCGAGGCCTGCCGACTCGAAACGGGCCGCTGGGTCCTTCTGGGCACCTGGCGCGACGAAGCGAAGGTTCGCGTCGAGCCGTTCGAGGCGATCGAGCTGGAGCTCGGCGGCCTTTGGGCAAGGTGACGACCCTCGGCGAGGTCGTCGGGCGGCCGTTCAGGTGAACCGCCTCCGTGCCTTCTGCTCCTCGAGGATGCGGCCAAGCTCTGCGATGTCGTGAGCGGGAAGATGCGGCCGGAGCCGCTCGAGGAGCGCGGCGTCGTCCACGGTCGCGCCTTGATGGAGCATCAGAACGTCGGTCTCGTAGAGGGCGGCGCGGGCCAGGTTTGCGGTCCGGTACAACGACGGCAGCGCGTAAAGCTTGAGGAGAAGCAGCCCGTCCCGGGTCGCGGTGACGACCGGGCGTCCCTGGAAGGGGACCGTCGTGCGCGCCGTCCGGGCCACCTGGTCGAACAACGCGTTGCTGCGCAGGAGAAGGTCGACACGAACGCCCCGGTAGGTGGCGCGTGCGAAATCCGCGTCCTGTGCGCGGGCCTCCCACGGCACCTTGTCGAGGTCGTCCGGCGAGACAATCAAATCGATGTCCTGCGTGTTGCGCCCCTCGACGTAGGAGAGGAGAGCGACCCCGCCGACGAGCACGTAGTCGACGCCCTTCGCCTCGAGCTCGTCGAAGAGCGCCTCGACCGCGGGACGCAGGTCGGTCGTCATGGCCGCGCGCGGGTCGAAAGCGTGTGCGTTCTGGACGATGTCATCAATCCGCAGGACCACGAGAGACGATAGCACGCAGGCCGTGCGCACTCGGCGAGCCGCGGGTAAGATTCACCGATGAACGAAGCCTCCGGCGATGAGCCGGCAGCGAATGACCTCGAAGCTTGGGTGCTGCGCGACGACGCGTTGCGCGCTCGTGCGCGCGTATTCGCAGCCAAGCTGGGCCGGGACGAAGAGGGAATCTACCGGACTCTCAGGAACTTCCAGCGGAGCGCGAGCGAGCGGCTGCGGCTCGGGTTGAGGCATGGCCGACTCCACCCTGACCACCGCTGAGCGGACATTTCTCGAGGAGCTCCATCGCCACGGCGTCCGGTTCATGGTCGTCGGAATGAGCGGGGCGCTGATTCAGGGCGCGCGCGGAGCGACGGAGGACATCGACCTATGGTTCGAAGACGTCGCGGATCCACGCATCGCCGAAGCGGCACGGGCTTGCGGGGGGGTCTGGGTGTCAGGGTCGTTCGGGCTGGGTCCACCGCGCCTCGGAGGCGAGGCGCTGAGCGAGCGGTTCGACGTAGTGACGCATATGAGCGGCTTGAGCGACTTCGCTGCCGAGTATGCGGCCGTTCGATTCGTGACGATCGACGGCGTGCCCGTTCCCCTTTTGCCGCTGCGGAGAATCGTCGAGAGCAAACGGGCCGCGGCCCGCTCGAAGGACCAGGCTCTCATGCACGCCCTCGAGGATGCGCTTGCGCTGCTCAATCAGGGCGAGCCCGGCAAAGACTTGTAAGCGCGCCCCACGCGTAGATCAGCCCTCGGTCATCCACACGGCCACCTGCGCGGCGAATGCACGCAAATGGCCGAGGTCTTCGCGGACGACGCGCGCGAGCCGCGCGAGATCGATCGACACGTAGTCGTGCACAAGGATGTTCCGAAGAGCCGCTGCGTCTCCGAGCTTGTCGGCGAGATCGGCCGGAAGCTTCCCGTGAGCCGCGAGCCTGGCGAAGCCGGCGCGCGTCTTCGTCGATCACCGAGAGGCCCCCGCCACGCCGCTCGCATGGTAGAGCGCGGCACGCCGGAAGAGCGCTCGACGAGGCGCTTCGTCATCGTACCGGCGCATGACACGCACTTCGGCGGCGATGCGCTCGCGCTCCGAACGGGAGATCACGCGTCGCCCAGCGGCTATGGCTCGAAACGCCACCGCGCTGCTGGTGCGATCGGTGTCGACGACGTCCGCGCGCTCCCCCAGCCTTCCGAGTGCGTCGGTCAAGGCCGCCACGATGCGACGGCGCGCGCGTTCGCGACCCTCATCGTCGAGGTCGCGGGCATGGACGACGGCCACGTCCACGTCACTTCGTACGCCGGCCGTGCCGGCCGCTTGCGACCCAAAGACCCAGGCGACCCGTACGACGTCCAGCGGCGCCAACGCCATAGCGACTTGCCCCGCCAAGTCCTCCGGATCCATCGGGCCAGCGTAGCACGCAAGCCGTGAGCACTCGGCGCGCCGCAATGCGATGCGGGCGGCCTATTGCGCTCTCGCCAACGAATCGACCTTCTCGTAAATGCTGGCGAGCGGGAGGTCGCCGCCCAGCGCCGGGAACGCGACACGCGCCTCGTCCCCGACGTGCACCGTCAGTAACCACTGACCGCTTCCGTGGCGCCTGTAGTGTTCGACGCGCTTCTCGCGCGTGGACACGAGCACGTACTCCTCGAGCGACGTGATGCTCTGATAGTGGGCGAACTTCGCGCCGCGGTCGTAGGCCTCGGTCGACTCGGAGAGAACCTCGACGATGACCCTGGGGTTGACCAGCGTATTCTCGTCTTCGGGATGAAGCTCGGGGCGACCGCAGACGATGGTGAGGTCCGGATACGCAAAGAGCCCCGTCGCCGGGACATGAACGCGCTGATCGCTGGACAAGACGATGCATGGCTTCGCCGCCAGGAGTTCGCCCAGCCGCCAACCGAGGTTCATCGTGATCAGGTTGTGAACCGGCGAGGCTCCGGACATGGCGACGATCTCGCCGTTCACGAGCTCGTGCTTCGCCTCGCCCGCCCGTTCGAGCGCTAGGTACTCGGCCGAACTGACGCGATGCTTCGGCACCGGCTGCATGCGGACAGTGTAGCGCGACCGGAGCAACCGGTGCAGCGTGACGCGAGCTCCAGGGCATGGCGCGGCCGTGGGAGGCGACGACGGCAGGAGCGCGCCCGTGTCGAGCGTCAGCTCTGCCATTGGGAGCGGATCTTCTCCACCTGCTCAGGCGTGACCCGGTGCCCCGATCGCCGGACGTACTCGCTCCTCGCGCGCTGTTGAGCGGGCGTGGGCTTCGACGCGGGGGTCTTCTTGGTCGTGCCCTTCTTCCCGTTGCTCGGCATGATTCTCGGAAATGTACTCACCGGCCGTGGGACGGCAAGCCGCTGCGGGAGGAGACGTCGTAGCGCGCTCGAGCGTGTCGTAGCACGCAAGCCGTGGGCACTCCGCGGCCGATCGAGCCACTTCGTCTACGTCGCATCCATGGTTTCATCGGACAACGGCGCGTCGAAATCCTTCGAGATGCGAACGCGCCCCTTGAGCGTCCCGAGCTTGCGCGGTTTGGTCGACATCGTCACCGCCACCAGCTTGGCGACCGGACGTCCGTTGCGCATGATGACGACCTCCTCGCCGCGCTCGGCGCGGTCGAGCAGACGAGAGAGGTTGGCCTTGGCGGCGTAGACGTTGACGTTCATGACGTCAGTCTAGTTTGGTCAGGCGCAGCTTCAAAAGCGCCGCCGACCTTCGAGAAACATGCGCAGAAGGGCCAGTCGCCTCGACGGGGCCATCGCATCGGGGCATGCTTCGAACATGGCCACCAAGGTCGACCACGTGTTGCAGGAGGCGCTCGCGCTGCCCGCCGACGACCGGGCAAAGGTCGCGGCCAAGCTTCTCGCCAGCTTGCCAAACAAGCCCTCTCCCACGCCACGCCGGCTGATCGACCTGGCCGGGCGGGGCGCAGGCGTATGGGGCGCTGATTCTACGGCGGCGCTTCAGCACCAGCGCGACGAATGACGCTAGCGGGCCCGCTGGCCGGGGCCCGGCTGATCGCGCTCGACACGTCGGCGTTCATCTATCTTATCGAGGGACACCCGACGTTCTTCGCGGCCGTCGAGCCGATCTTCCAGGCGGTAGACGCCGGAACGGTGCAGGCGGTGACGTCCGTGCTCACCCTTCTGGAGGTGTTGGTCAAGCCGCTCGAAGCGAACGCCCTCGCGCTCGCTGACGATTTCAGGGCGGCCGTGTCCGCTTCCGCGGCCCTTCGCGTGATCGACTTCGACCGTTCAGTGGCAGAGCATGCCGCGGGCATCCGCGCCGCGTACGGCTATCGGACGCCGGATGCCATCCACCTCGCGACGGCGCAACTCGCCGGCGCCGATGCGTTCGTCACAAACGATGGCAAACTTCACGCCTTTTCGGGCGTAACCGTTGTCTCGCTGAGAGCGCTGCTCAAGAGGACGTCGAAATTGTAAACTACCACTGAGATCCCTGCGGAAAGAAGACCCCCCTATGCCCACCACCTTCAAGAACGGGATGCGCCCCATCGATCCGGGCGAGATTCTGCGCGAGGAGTTCCTCGTGCCCATGGGCCTGAGCGCGAGCGCGCTCGCGCAGGGCATCGGGGTACGGCCAACCGCATCAGCGCCATCGTCGCCGGAGACCGCAACGTCACGGCGGACACGGCGCTGCGACTGGCGCGTGCTCTGGGCACCACGCCCGAGTTCTGGCTGAACCTCCAGCAGAGCTACGAGCTGCGCTTGGTCGAGCAAGACAAGGAAAGCGCCAAGGAGATCCGTACGATCAAGCGCCTGGTCGCCTAGACGCGCAGGTTCGCGTCACTGCCCGAGCTCCACGGTAACGTAGCAGCTGTCGTCGACGTCGACATTGCCCGCATCCGCCGCGTACGCAAACGTGAAAATCTCGACCGAGATGGAAGTGGCCGTCGCGGTCAAGACGACCGCGCTCGCCTCCTGAAGGTTGCCCACGGCGTTGGCCTCGGCGACGAGCGCGCTAGTAGCGATGGTCGCCGGGTAAGAGCCATTGAACGTCACCGTGTAGTCGCCACGGGCGTTGCGAACCACGCTGGCACTCGTCGTTCCGCTGCCGCCGAAGGCGCCCACGGTCGCCGTGGCGCCGGCATCGTTGGCTGAAGTCACGATGCTTGCGAAGCCGACGTCGTAGCCGGGCCCCGCAGGCCCCGCGTCACCGGAAGGCCCCGTGGGGCCCGTCGGACCCACAGGCCCGGCGTCGCCCTGCGGCCCCATTGCACCCGGAGGTCCGGCTTCACCTTGCGGTCCCGCGGGGCCCGGGGGCCCCGCTTCGCCCTGGGGTCCAGCAGGACCGGCTTCGCCTGGCGGTCCCGCCTCTCCCGGGAGCCCTTGCGGACCCTGAGGCCCCGCCTCCCCTTCAGGACCCACAGACCCCTCGGGCCCCGGTGGGCCTGCTTCGCCTTGTGGCCCCGCCTCTCCAGGCGGTCCTGCCTCTCCGGGCGGGCCGGCGGGACCTATCGCGCTACCCCCGCAAGCCTGGATGAGAGGGAGACCGAGAACGAAAGCGAAGGAGACTAAGGATGCAAGGGGGCGCAAAGGAGTGACCTCTCTCGACGGTTTGGTGACTTAGTGGTCGAGTCCGCGGAAAAGGATCGAAATCAGCCGGACCGCAGCTCCTTGCGCTTCACACGCGTCTGCGCGATGGCGCGGACGATGCGGCACATCCACGGGATCGCGCGGCCATGGGCGGGATGGAAGGGGGGCCGGGCATCGAGGAGGAAGTCCAGGAAGTCCTGAAGAACCTCGATGTCCTCGGCCGCGTGCTCGCCGAGGACGACGCGCGCCTCTTCGAGGATCATCGGACCGAGGGCGACGGCGATCGCGCCAACGGCTCGCGAGTCGCCGTGAGCCGCGAGCGTGACCAGATCGTCGAAGTCGTCCTCGATCTGGGTGTCGTTTTCGGTGCGGCGGATGCCTGAAGAGAACGATGGCGACTTACGGATCGTCTTCATGACGGGCTCCTCCTAACGGGGTCTTGTCGGGCCGCCGAGGAATCGCTCGAGGGCGAGCTTGACGGCGGATACCCCGTATCCGAGGGCGAGCGCCCAGGGCACCGGGGTCTCTTTGGCCGCGAGAATGATCGCGTCTGCCTGCTTGTGCGAAATGAAGGGCGCGAGCACGAGGACGAGGCCATAGCCGTGCCGGCGAATGCTCGCGGCGGTGGACTGGACCTTGCGGTCGCCGTAGATCGCGGGCCAATCGAGCGACGCGAAACGGAAAGCGCGCTCGAGGCGCTCGCGGTTCGGCTCGCGAGGGTCACCACCGACGATGACGGCGTCGCGACCACAGACGAGCGGGAAGAGACGCCAGGCGGGATCGATCGCGGGGGCGGAGGCGTCCCGCAACCTGCGAATGGTGGAGGCTTTCATGACGGAAGTCTTTCGGGTGGAGGGCGCACCCCTCCCGAGCTCCCGCGTCCAGACGGGAGAGTCGGGAGGGGCCGCGTCGCTACGGCGTTACGACTGGTGCGGCGTGACCGGCGCGCGGCGTGATTGGGGCGGCGATCACGGGAGCCGGGGTGGGCGCGGGCGCGGGGACGGGCGCGGGCGCCGGCGTGGGAGAGGGAGCAGGCGGGGTCGCGGGAGCGGTCGTGGGGACCGTACCCTTGATGGCCGCCTTCTGGACCTTGCCGAGAGTGTGACGCGCGGCGCGGGTCGCCTTGGCCTTGGTGGACGCGGCGGTCTTCTGCTCGGGGGTCAGGACGCGAGGCTTACGCCCCGTGAGCCCGAAGTCCGCGAGCGTGTCGATCGAGCCCGCAAAGGCCACGAGGAGCGCCTGCTTGAGGCCCGAGACGAACGTCTTGAGCTTCGTGCGCTCGGCGATGTCCGACTTCACGTTGTTCTGCCAGGTGGCCTTGCTCGACTGAACGGTGGTGGCCGACGCGATGAGCGCCTGCAGGTTCGCGATGATGTCCTTCGTCTGCATCGTCGCACCGCCGATCACGAACGACGTGATCGTGTCCGCGTGCTTGTTCAAGCCGTCGACGAGCTTCTGCTCGGCGGCGACCTGGTCGAGGCGGTTCTTCTTCGGAGTGTTGCTGGCCATGAGGGGACCTCGGTTCTTTCCGTTTGAACGTGGGACGCGAGGAGTCCGCGGCGGAGCATCGTGCTCCGCGTGGACCCCTCACCCCTAATGACCCTCGAAGAGGGGTGATTCGGAAAAAATAGTTTCGTTTTTTCTCGAAACCGCGCGGCCGTGTTGCGTCGCAGATGCACGACATTCAGATGCGAACGCAACAAGAGAGGCCGGCAACAACTTGTGCTCGCGAGAGTCCCGGGGCGATTCTAGACTGATTCAACGATGGGGAAATCGGCCTCGGAGCAGCTCATCGGCCGCACCATCGCCGGGAAGTTTCTCATCGAGGCTCCCATCGGTGCCGGTGCCATGGGCGCCGTCTTCCGTGCGCGCCAGATTGCGCTCGAGAAGACCGTCGCCATCAAGGTCCTTCACGGGGAGCACGCCGACGACGCGTCCTTCGTCGCGCGCTTCCAGCGCGAAGCGAAGGCCGCCTCCCGCCTGAACCACCCGAACTCGATGCAGGTCATCGACTTCGGTGCCGAGCCGGATGGCCTCCTCTACATCGCGATGGAGTACCTCGATGGGCGCAGCCTGCACCGCGTGCTCCGGGAAGACCGACCGCTCAGCACCGCACGCACGGCCGACATCCTGATGCAGACGCTCGCCGCGCTCGCCGTGGCGCACGACATGGGCGTGGTCCACCGCGACCTCAAGCCCGACAACATCATGATCCTGAGCGGCACGGACGACGACGGTCGCTCGAAGGACATCGTCAAGGTGTGCGACTTCGGCATCGCGAAGATCACGGACGCTCGCGCGTATCGCGACGGCACCGGGCGAACGTCGGACGCACCCCTGACGACCGCGGGACTGATGATCGGCACGCCCGAATACATGTCACCCGAGCAGGGCAGCGGGCAGAAGCTCGACGCGCGGAGCGATCTCTACTCGGTCGGGGTCATCCTCTTCGAGATGCTGACGGGGCAGGTGCCGTTCGAGACGGAGAACGCGATAGGGACGATCCTCAAGCACATCAACGACGCGCCCCCTCGTCCCTCCGAGATCGCACCCAACGTGGACCGGCGGCTCGAGGCTGTCTGCCTGCGCGCGCTGAGAAAGCAGCGCGAGGATCGGTACTCCGGGGCGCGCAAGATGCGGGCCGAGTTGCGCGCCGCCCACGACGAGCGCGCTTCGGACACGTCCCCGTCAGAATCGGCGCCCGCGGTGCAGGTAGCAACCGAAGCGGGCGCCTCGACGAATGCGGCGACGGTGCGGTTTGCGGCACCGGTCTTCGAAGAAGCGGTCAAGCCCACGCTCGTTGGGACGGTGTCCACGGCGCCTGGACCACACGCGCCGCGACGTCGGATCGCTGTGGGCGCGATTGCGGGTGTCGTCGGCCTTGTCGGGACCTTGCTACTGTTCTCGAGTCGGCACCATCCCGTGGCATCGGCTGTTCCATCTGCGGACGGTCTGAGAGAAGCGCCCTCTACGAGCGTCGCGCCCTTGACGGACGAAGCCCCGCTATCACCCCTCGACGTGCTCCGAGCCTCGTCGCCCCCGGCGAGCGCACAGCGGCAGGGGTCAAGCAACGGGGTCGCTATGGCGCCGAGCAGGAAAGGCGGAGGATTGGGGGCCGCAGCGACGTCTTCCGCCGTAACCAAGGCTCCGGGCCCGAGCGCGACCCCGACGGCGATCGCGACCCCGACCGCAGCCCCACCGCCGGTCGCTGTCGTCGCCCCAACTCCTCCTCCCGCCGAGACCGCAGACCCTTCCTTCGATCCCGACCATGGCTACGTCGAGGTCGGGCTTATCAATGGCCAGGGCGTGCGAGACAGTGCCGTTCGAGGCGCCCTGCACGGCGCGGGCATCTCCGCCTGCTATAAGAGCGCTCTTCGGGCGAAGGGGTCGCGCGCGACCGGGGTAGCGACGCTGAGCCTGTCGTTTGACGAGGGTGGGGCGGCTCGCTCGGCGATCTTCACCGGGGGAGACTTCCTATCCGGGCTCAGCCGCTGCGTTCAGGGGTCGACTGCGGGGCTGCATGTTCCCTCTTCGCAGGTCGACTCGGGCGGCGGCACGGCGGAGGTGTTCCTAGCGTTCAAGGGACGGTGAGGGCAGTCATAGCCGATCGCGCGTCGCGCCAGCACGTTCAACTGAACAGCCTGACGCGAGGCGGCAACGAATTCATGAGTGTGAAGTCAGACGCGTGGGAGCTGGTGCTGGAGGACGGGGCGCGGTTCCCAGGGACAATCTTCGGCGCCAAGTGCGCTGTCGCTGGCGAGGTCGTCTTCGCGACAGGAATGACCGGTTACGTTGAGTCGCTCACCGATCCTTCCTACCGCGGCCAGATCCTGGTTCTGACCTACCCCCTCCAGGGCAACTATGGCGTCGGGTCCGCGAGGGGATTCGAATCCTCCGCCGTCCAGGTGCAAGGGCTCGTCGTTTCCTCGGCCACGCAACGGCCGAACCACCACGCCAGCGTGCGCTCGCTTTCCGACTGGCTCGTCGAGGAGGGGACTTGCGCGATCCAGGGCGTCGATACTCGGGCGCTGACCCAACACCTTCGTGAGCACGGTACCCTGCGAGGGTGGCTGCTTCCCACCGGCCTGGGCGACGAGCATCTCCACCAAGCCCAGAGAGCGGCCGGTAAGTTGCCGGATCGGGAGCTGGCGAGGCTCGCTGCCAGCGCCGAGCCAAGCGTGCACGAGATTGGAGCCGCTCGGGTGTTGCTCGTGGATGCGGGAGCCAAGGAGAGCATCATGCGCGAGCTTCTCGCTCGCCGTGTGTCGGTCGTGCGCGTCCCCTTCTATGCCGATCTAGGCCGAGCCATCCACGAACATCGCGCTGACGGGGTCGTGCTCGAGCAACGGCCCCGGCGATCCCAAGGATCTGCCCGGCTACGTGGATCAGGTTCGCGAGCTCCTTCGGTCAGGTCGACCCATGCTGGGGATCTGTCTCGGGTGTCAGGTGCTGGCGCTCGCCGCCGGTGGCGACACCTACAAGCTCCCGTACGGGCATCGGTCCCAGAACCAGCCGGTTCGCGACCTCACCACAGGCCGTTGCTACATCACCAGTCAGAACCACGGCTATGCGGTCCGGACCGAGAGCTTGCCCGCAGAATGGTCCCCGTGGTTCATCAACTTGAACGACCATACCAACGAGGGTATCCGGCACCGCGAGCTTCCGGTCCAGGCCGTGCAGTTTCATCCCGAGGCTGCACCCGGACCCGAGGACACGCGCTGGATCTTCGACGACTTCTGTGCCGAAGTCGACACGTCACGTTCTCGCGCTGGCAGAGGGTAAGATGGCGCAGGCTCGAGGCACCGCCGGTCATCCGCGCCGCATCCTCGTGCTCGGCTCCGGCGCCCTGAAGATCGGCGAGGCGGGCGAGTTCGACTATTCGGGGTCGCAGGCGCTGAAGGCTCTCCGCGAGGCCGAGCGTGCATTCAGTCCTCGTCAATCCGAACATCGCCACGGTACAGACGTCGGAGCGCCTCTGCAGTCGGCTCTATGCGCTGCCGCTCGATCCCGAAGTGGTCGAGAAGGTGATTGCCGAGGAGCAGGTCGACGGGATCCTCCTGTCGTTCGGAGGCCAGACGGCGCTCAACTGCGGGCTCGCGCTGGCCGAGAGCGGCGTGCTCGCCAAGCACGGCGTCGAGGTGTTGGGGACGTCCATCGCTTCCATCCGCGACACCGAGGATCGCAAGCGCTTCAACGAGCGCCTCGCGGAGATAGGCGTCCCGTTCGCTCGAGGCGACGTGGCCTCGAGCGTCGCCGAGGCCGAAGACGCCGCGCACCGTATCGGGCTTGCCCGTCATCCTACGCGGCGCCTTCGCCCTGGGAGGGCGCGGATCGTCGATCGTCGATCGCGAAGAGAGTCTGCGACCGGCGATCAAGCGGATCTTCGGAGCGGGGGTCCCGCAGGTGCTCATCGAGGAGGGGCTCGTCGGCTGGAAAGAGCTCGAGTTCGAGATCGTCCGCGACGCGGCCGACAACTGCATCTGCGTGTGCACGATGGAGAACGTCGACTCGCTCGGGATCCACACGGGCGACTCGATCGTCGTCGCACCATGCCAGACGCTGACCAACGCAGAGCTTCAGGCGCTCCGATCGATCGGCGTTCAACGTCGGTCCGGCATCTCGGGATCGTCGGGGAGTGCAACATCCAGTTCGCGGTCGACACCCGCCAGTGGAGCTATCGCGTCATCGAGGTCAACGCTCGCCTCTCGCGCTCGAGCGCCCTCGCGTCGAAGGCGACGGGGTACCCGCTCGCCTACGTGGCGGCCAAGCTGTGCCTGGGGAGCCGGCTGGACGCTCTGACCAACCAGGTGACGCGAACCACGTCGGCCTTCTTCGAGCCCGCGCTGGATTACATCACGTGCAAGATTCCCCGGTGGGACCTCGACAAGTTCCGCGGGGTCGATTCCCGCATCGGTTCCGAGATGAAGTCGGTCGGCGAGGTCATGGCCATCGGACGGAGCTTTCCGGAGGTCCTGCAAAAGGCGCTACGGATGCTCGACGTCGGCGCCGTCGGCTTGGACCCCGGAGCGTTCGAGGCGGACGACGTGGAGACCGAGCTTCGGGTTCCATCCCCCAGGCGCATCTTCGCGGTCGCCCGGGCCTTGTTCGACGGAATCTCCGTCGATCGCGTCGCGGAGCTCAGCCGCATCGATCCGTTCTTCGTTCACCTGATCGATTCGGTCATCGACGTGTACCGATCGCCTGGCGACTGGCACGAACGGCTGCCCGAGCTCAAGCGCGCAGGGTTCTCGGACCAACAGGTGGCTCGCCTCTACGGAGTCGAGGAGTCTCACGTCCGGGACGAACGGCACCGGCTCGGGATCGTCCCATCCCTGCTCCAGATCGACACGCTTGCGGCCGAGTACCCGGCGCGAACGAACTATACGTACATGACCTACGGCGCGGCCCACGACGACGTGCGGCTTCCTCCGGGAGGGGCCGTGCTCATTCTCGGGTCGGGACCGTACCGGATCGGATCGAGCGTCGAGTTCGACTGGTGTTGCGTGAGCGCGGCACAAGCCGCGCGCGAGCTGGGTTTCCCCACGGTGGTCGTGAACTGCAACCCGGAGACGGTGTCTACGGACTACGACTCGAGCGACCTGCTCGTGTTCGACGAGATCTCGGTCGAAACGGTCTGTGAGCTGGCAACGAAGCAGTCGAAGGGCGGCGAGGGCTCGTTGCGCGTTCTCTTGTCGATGGGAGGCCAGCTTCCGAACAATCTGGCGCTCCCGCTGCAGAAGGCGGGCATTCCCATCCTCGGGACGACTCCCGAGAACCTGGACCGTGCCGAGGACCGCAGCGCCTTTTCCGGGCTGTGCGACCGCCTGGGCGTCGACCAACCGAAGTGGGCGACGGTGACGGACCGGGAGCAAGTCGATCGTCAGATCGGGGACATGGGGGGCTATCCAGTGGTCGTCCGGCCGTCGTACGTGCTCTCGGGTGCGGCGATGACGGTCGTGCATGGACGGGAGCAGCTGCGGGACGTGCTCGACCGTGCAAGTCGGGTGTCTCGTGAGTACCCGATCGTGATCTCGCGGTTCGAGAAGAACGCTCGCGAGTTCGAGATTGACGCGGTCGGTCGAGAAGGGCAAGTCGTCCTCTGGGCCATCTCCGAGCACGTCGAGAATGCGGGCGTCCATTCGGGCGACGCCACACATGTGCTGCCTCCGCAGCGTCTCTATCTGGAGACCATCCGCCGGGCGCGGCACATCACGGAGGCCCTGTGCCGCGAGCTCCAGGTCACCGGGCCCTTCAACGTGCAGTTTCTCGCCCGGGACAACGACGTGAAGGTCATCGAATGCAACGTGCGCGCTTCGAGGAGCTTTCCGTTCGTATCGAAGGTCACTGGCAAGGACTTCGCCCGAGAAGCGGTGCGGTGCATGCTCGGGCACGGTGGCGCCGTGGACGGTCGAGCGCTCGATCTCGACCACGTGGGAGTGAAGGTGCCGCACTTCTCGTTCGGGCGGCTCGCGGGGGCCGATCCCTTCCTGGGGGTCGAGATGGCCTCGACCGGCGAGGTCGCGTGCCTCGGGCGTGACCTCGATGAAGCGTTGCTCAAGGCGATGTGGTCGGTGGGCATCCGTCCGCCACGCCGGGGTGTGCTGTTGTCGCTCGGGACGTTGCCGGACAAGTACAAGTTCCAGGAAGAGGCGCGGATGCTGGCGCGCATGGGGCTGGCTCTTTACGCGACGTCGGGGACAGCCAAGATGCTCGCGAACGAGGGGCTGGTTCACGACGTCGTGGCGCGGTCGGCCGAGGAGAGCGGACGGAGTGCCCGGGAGATGCTCGAGGCCGGGGAATCCGATTTGGTCATCAACATCCCGAGGACCTTCGACGCTGCAGGGCGTCCGGACGGGTACGAGATACGGAGGGCTGCGGTGGACTTGGGGGTGCCGCTCATCACGGATGTGCACCTCGGGAGGCTGTTCGTGCGAGCGGTGGAGCGGACTCGGCGGGAGGAGATGCGGGTGCGGAACTGGGGGAGCGATTTCGAGGCACGGTCGTGAAGGGAGTTGGGCGAGCCCCGTCTTGATTCTCCGATCGGGAAAGCAGCCCTCACTTCAGGAGACGGCGCTTCGGGCACGCCCCTTCGGTGGTATGTTGCCCAGCCGAGCTAGAAACTGAGTGAAGAGGGCTGTGCGCGTACTGATCCTCGGAATCGATGGCTATCTCGGTTGGGCGCTCGCCCAGTACCTGGCTACCCGGGGCCACGACCTTGCTGGCTGCGACAACTACACCCGGCGTGACTGGGTGGCGGAAATGGGTTCGCAGTCGGCGACCCCCATCGCGCGCATGACCGAACGCCTGCAAGCCTTCCGGCATCACTACGGGCAGAACCTACGCTTCCACCGTGGTACGGTGGTCGATTACCGATTCGTGTTGAACCTCCTGCGATCGTTTCGCCCCGAGACTATCGTGCACTTGGCCGAGATGCCGTCGGCCCCGTACAGCATGATCGACGTCGACCACTGTGTGTTCACTCACACGAACAACGTGATTGGCACGCTCAACGTCCTCTACGCGATGCACGACGCCTGCCCCGACGCTCACCTCGTCAAGCTCGGCTCGATGGGCGAGTACGGAACGCCGAACATCGACATCGCCGAAGGTATGTTCGAGATCGAGTACCGCGGACGCAAGGATCGGCTGCCGTTTCCTCGCCAGGCTGCAAGCTGGTACCACCAGACCAAGGTGCACGACAGCAACAACGTGATGATGGCCTGCCGCATCTGGGGCCTGCGCTCGACGGACGTGATGCAGGGCGTAGTGTACGGCACGCGCTGGCCCGCGATGCCGGAGGGCGATGACCGCCTCCTGACGCGCTTCGACCAGGACCAGTGTTTTGGCACCGCGATCAACCGGTTCTGTGCGCAAGCCGTGGTTGGCGAGGCGCTCACGGTTTACGGCCAAGGAACGCAGAAGCGTGGGTTCTTGCCGCTCTGCGACTCGGTGCAGTGTCTCGGGATCGCCATCGAGAAGCCACCTGCAGAGGGCGAATACCGCGTCTTGAACCAGTTCGAAGAGGTGTACTCGATCAGGGATCTCTGCAGAGAAGGTCCAGGCGGCCGCCGTCCGTCGCGGACTCGACGCCAAGATCACATTCGTCGAGAACCCGCGGAGCGAAGCCGCCGCGCATTACTACGCGCCTGATCACTCCAAGCTTTTCGAGCTTGGCTACGTGCCGACACGCGACATGGACGGACAGCTCAATGAGATGCTCCGAGATTTGATGCGCCACCGCGGACGGATCGAGGCTCGAGCCCATGCGATGGCGCCCGACATCGGGTGGGACGGGTCGCGGCGGTCACGACGATCGAGTCGCGAAACCGGATGACGGTTGCACCCGATCGTCGGATGGTACACACGCCCAAGAAGACGAAGCGCCCCGTGCGGGTGGTGAACCTGCTGCCCGACCCGCGGATCGGTGGTCCACAGCGTCGCGTGGCTCTGCTTGCCAAGGAGATCGAGCCACTCGGTTTCGAAACGATTGTCGTGATACCGCCGGGGCCGGCCGTGAAGTTTTTCGAGAGCCAAGGGGTACGATGCGTTCCGTTCGACTTTCCGCGTCCGCGAATGAGCGACCGGATCGCCAGCGGTCTGCGCTTCGGGGGAGGGCTCGCGTTCGACGCGCTGCGACTGGCAGCCCTGCTGCGTGACGTGCGCGCCGACATTCTGCACTGCAACGGCTTGCTCACGCTGATCGGGCCACCCGCAGGGCGTCTCGCCGGGACGGCGACGCTCTGGCATTTCAACGACATGCTGATGCCGCGTGCACTGCACCGAGCGCTCATCGCCAGCTTCGGCGGCATGGTCGATCGGATCGCGGTGTCGTCTCAAGCCGTCGCGACGGCACGCCCTGAGGGAGGGTGCTCCCTATGTCGTCCTGCACCCCCCTGCAGAAGTCACACGCCATCCTGCCCCTCGTGCGGGAGGAAGGCGCGATGCGGTTCTTTCCGGCTTGGGTCTCGATCCCAAGCTGCCCACGGTCGTGACGGTGGGGCACCTGAACGCCGTCAAGGGGCACAGGCACCTGCTCGAAGCGATAGCGCTGCTAAGGGCAAAGGGTCGACACGTCCAGTTGCTGCTCGTAGGGGAGCGCGTCAACGTGAAAGTCGCGCGTGCACTAGAAACGCAGATCGCGCGCGAGGGCCTCGGCGATCGCGTACGTCTCGTCGGACCTGCCGAAGACGTCGAGCTCTTCTTGTCGGCGGCCGATATCTTCGTCTTTCCTTCGCTATCCGAATCGATGGGTATGGCGTTGCTCGAGGCCATGGCGTTGGGCCTCCCAGTCGTCTCGACGGACGTAGGAGGGGTGACGGAAGCGGTCGAAAACGGGATTCAAGGGCTCCTGGTGCCTCCCGGGGACCCGCGTGCACTGGCGCAGCGGATCGCGCAGATGCTCGACGATCCCGAGGCTTCACGGGAGATGGGGCGGCGCGCACGAAAGGTTGCTGTCGAACGATTCTCGACCCGCGCGATCGCGGGGAAACAGGTCGGGCTTTACCGGGAGATGCTGGACCAGACACGAGGCAGCCGGCTCGACGTCCGATGTGGCAAGGCGGCGCAAGTGAACTTGACGCACGAAGCGGGCTCGGTGACCTTCGTTGCGGGATGAAAACGACCCCCGTCCGACGCCCCGGCGAGGAGGGCGTGCGCCGGTCAGCTGAGCTCAGCCGTTGGCTGTTGGCGCTATCGATTGCCGGCTCGGCCTTGGCGATTGGCAGCGTGCACACAATTACTCTGTGTGTCCTGGTGTTCGTGCTTGCCGCAGCTGCCGTGTGCGGGTGGTGGGGCGGCGAGCCCATGAGCCCTCGTCCTGGGGCAACGCTACTCTTCCTCGCAGGGGTCGGACTTACGGCATACACCGCGCTCCAGTGCGTACCGATGCCGATGCGGTGGCTATCCGTTCTCGCGCCGCACAACGCCGACGTGTGGTCTCGAGCTCTCACTCCGCTACGCGAGCCCGGGCCGGCATGGGCGCCACTGACACTGGACCCGGTCGCCACGCACATCGAGGTGCTCAAGGGAGTCGCGTACGTTCTTGCGTTCGTGACAGCGTTCCGCGTCGCAAGACTGCGCGAAGGTGCGCGGTTCCTGGGCGGAGCCATCGTACTCACGGGCCTGGTGCTCGCCACCGCGGCGCTGCTGCACCCCGCGTTCGGAGCACACAAGGTGTTCGGGATCTACGAGCCAGGGCCCGGGATCGACCAGCGCCACATCGCGCCTTTCTTGAACCCAAACAACTTGGCCGGGTATCTGAACCTGGCTTTGTGTCTCGCACTTGCGGCGATGCTCGCGCCCGAACCGGCAGTGCCACGTCCCATTCTCGCTGCGGTAGTGCTCCTTCTCGGGGGAGCGCAGTTGTGGGTCGCATCGCGCGCCGGAGTGGTAGCAATGGGGCTCGGGCTGGTACTGGTCCTCGCGATCGCGCAAATCGATCGCTCGCAACCGCGACCACAAAGGGCTGCCGTGGCGCTGTCGCTCATCACGGGTCTCGTCGCCACAGCGGGCGCGACGATGATCGTGCTCGCCGGGTCGGATGAAGCATCCAGCGAGTTGCTCAATGCGGATACCTCCAAGCTGAAGATGTTCGGGCAAGCAATGCGTATGTTGCCTGCGGTGCCCCTGTTCGGGAGCGGTCGTGGGACGTTCGAGAGCGCGTTCTACGCATTTCGTACAGACGTGGGCAACGTAACGTTTGTTTATCCTGAGAACGTCCTGGCGCAGTGGGTCCTCGAATGGGGCCTCGCCGATCTCCCTCGTGGGGCTAGCCACGATAGCTCTTGCCCTGCGCCCTGGTGCGGTCCTCGCGCGATCCGCTACGGCGGCCGGCGCATGGGCGGCGGTAGTGGCGCTTGCCGTACAGAACCTGGGAGATCTCGGATCGGAAATCCCCGGGTTGGCACTCGCGGGCGTCGTGTGCGCGGCGATCGTCGTTGCTGGGACACCGGGCCACAAGCCCCGATGGCGCGCCGAACGGCTGGGCGACAGGCGCCAAGGGTCATCGCAATTGTTGGAGCGACAGCGCGCCCTCGTTGCCCTTCTATCGGTCTCGAAGGGGCTGGGGCACGAGGTGGGCGACGACCGTAGTACCCTGCAGGAGACAATTCAGGACCAGCACCTTCCGGCGAGGGCGATGCATGACTTGGTGCGCGAGGCGATGATGCGACATCCGGCCGAACCGTTCCTGCCGTTCGCCGCTGCCGTGCGGGCGTTGAATGCTCAGGACGAGAACGCTATCCCGTGGATCGGGGCGACGCTAGAGCGCGCGAGCGTATACGGTGCCGCTCACCTGTTGCTCGCGCGCATCGTGGCGGCGCGCTCGCCCTCGCAAGCGCGAATGGAGTATCGGCTGGCTATGGAGCAAATGCCTGAGGCAACATCGACTGCACTAAGGGAGGTGCCAGCGGTCATCGGTGACTTCAACGCAGCGATGGAGGTCGTGCCAAATGACATCCAGGGGACCACCGTACTCGAACTCCTGATTGAGGCTTTGCGCAATCGTCTACCTTCGACTTGTGTGAGGCTCGATACCGAGCTAGCTGCACGGGATCGAGGGAGACCTGAGCCTGTGATCCGATCCGCCACCGACGCCATAGACGATGTCGAGGCTGGCGAGGCCGCGCCATGGTGTGAGGGTACGCTGAGGGCTAATGCCTTAGCAAGGCGATCGACAAGACAAGGAAGGCGAGCAAGTTGCGCCCGCCGAGTGTCAGCCGTACGCGCTGCAGGCGAGGGTCCGAGTGGCGGCCGGAGACGTATCCCAAGGCCTCAAAGAGCTGCAAGCTGCGGCAGAGGTTGTGAACCAGCGCGTCGAGTGCTTGCAGAAGCTCGAAGCGATTGCTCACGCGGCGGGCGATGACGCCCGCGCGGAAACCGCGCTAGATCGAATCGTATCCGCGGGCTGCAGCGACCAGGTCGAATGTTCCCGAAACCTGCTTTGGGTCGGACAACAGGAGGAAGCGCTTGGCTATTCGCGCAAGGCCCTGTCCGTATACAAACGTGGATTCGAGCGGGCGCCCGACAACGACTGGATACTCGAAAATATTGCGCGCCTCGCTGCGGAGGTCGGACTACACGCGGAGGCGGCGGAAGACTACGCGCAGCTTTCGCAGAGGCGTCCGACCGAGGCGCGGTGGAAGGCGGCATTGGAAACGGAGCGCGGCGCAGCATTGAGAGCGGCAGCGAAGCTCTGAGCTTCGGTACCAATGCGCTTGGCGCCCGTTCAATTTGGCGGCGGCGAGGCTACGTCGTCGGCCTGTGCTGCGGGACCCTCACGGTAGCCTTCGCGCTTGTAGTAGTAGTAGTGATAGTAATAGCTGTACTCGTGACGGTTCAGGTTGACGGCGTTGAGCACGACGCCGATGATGGGCGCCTCGACGTCACGCAATGCGCGAAGCCCTTGCGCGGCGAGGTGCTTGCTGCGTCTTGAATGCGCGTACGACGAAGACGGTCCCATCGACGAGCGTCGAAACGATCGCCGAGTCTGTGACGGCGACGACCGGCGGGCTGTCGATGATGACGCGATCGAAGCGATCGCCCAGATCCTGGAGGAACTTTCGGAAGCGATCCGAATGCAGCATGTCCGCCGGGTTCGGCGGCGAGGGGGCCGGCGGGGACTGACCAGAGATTGGCGATGTCGGTCGGCTTCGCGACCTCGTCGATCGTCGCGTCGCCCACGAGGACGTTCGTCACGCCCGACTCGCCCGCGCCGGCCGAAGATCCGATGGAGGCGCGGGCGGCGCAGGTCGCAGTCGACGATGCAGACGCGCTGACCGCCCTGCGCGAAAGCGATCGCGATGCTGCACGCGACGGTGGTCTTGCCCTCGGACGGCGCCGCGCTCGTCACGAGCAGCTTCCGGTACGGCCGGTCGGGGTTCATGAACATTAGGTTCGTGCGGATGCTCCGCGCGGCCTCCGCGATGCCGCTCAGCGGCCGCTCATGGACGATGAGCTCCGATCGGGCCGTCCGCTTCTGCTGGCCTTCGCGCGCGTCTGCGGCGACGCCCGTATTGCGCGTGTCGCCGCTCCTCGCCGCGAGTTCGGGCAAAAGTCCAAGGAACGTCGACCCCGAGCTTCTGCTCGACGTCGTCGGGGGTCTTGATCGAGCTGTCGAGCTGCTCGCGCGACCACGCAAGCGCAACTCCGAGCAGCAGGCCCGACGAACGATCCGATCGCCAGCGTCAGACCATACGCCGCGGACGGATCGGGACCCGTGGCTCGATGGCCGAGTCGACCACGCGGACGTTGTTCACCCGCATCATCCGCGCGAGGTCGGCCTCCTTCATGCGCTCGAGGAGCATGCCGTAGAGCTTCTCGTTCTGTTCGCGCGTGCGATCGAGGCGGTGGTATTCGATCTCCTTCATGTTCAGGTCGACGGCGCGCCGTGCGGGTCGCCTCGAACAGGCCGCGTTCGCCGGCTTCTTCGCGCGTCACGATCGGCAAGATCGCGCTCGACGGCGCCGTGGATGTTCTTGACCTCGGCCAGCAGGGCGCCTTGGCCTCGGTCGACCTTCTCGTCGGCGCTGCTTGACCAGGGGGTGATTTTCGCCCTTGCCCTCGGCCAGGAGCGCCGTCGCGCTCCTTCACGGCGTCCTGGTACTGCGATGCGCAGCGACTGCAAGATATGCGCTCGCGAGGAGCTCGGACGCAGGGAGCTGATCGGGATTGTCCGACGAGACCTTCGAGAGCTCGGCGTTGCGCGCTGAGAGCTCCTCCTTCTTCGTCCGCGTGTGGGTGAGCGCCGTGTCGAGCTCCTGCATCTCGACGCGAAGCATGTTCGACGCCTCGTTGATCGAGGTGCTGGGCAGATCGTTCCGCTGCTTGAAGTCGTGAAGCGCGTTCTCGTCGTGCTCGAGCTCCTGCTTGATGTGATCGAGCTGGCCATTGAGCCAGACGACCGCGTCGGACGTGGCCGAGAGAGCGGTCTCGCAGGTTCTGGTCGATGTAGGCGGCGGCCACGGCGTCGCTGAGGCGCTTGGCGCGCTTCGGGTCCGTGTCGTCGCCTTTGATGAGGACCAAGAGGCTGTTCTTGATGGGCTCAACCGTGATCCGCGTCTTCAAGCGCACTCGTGACCTGCTGCGACAGACGGCGGGGTAGCGGGCGGCGTTTTGTAGTCCGAGAAATTCGTTGTCACTGGCGAGCGCTAGGTCTCGCGCCGCCGCGCTGCAGTACGCGATCGGACGCGATGAGCTTGTACTGCGTCTCGTAGTAGTCACGGGTATCAAAGTAACCGGTAGCGCCGATATCGAGGATCCCCTCGTCTTGCTTTTGAAAGAGCGGCTGCGTAGCGTGCGAATTGATCTCGATCATCGTCACCGCTTCGAACACGGGTCGCTGCATCTTCGCGTACAGCAGCGCCACCCCCCCCCCAGAAGGAGAATTGCCACGACAAGGCCCCAGTGCTTGCGCACCGCCTTCGCGAGATCGACGACGGTGCCTGCAGCCTCTTCGAGTGCGGTCGATTGCTGGACGACGTTGCGTTCCTTAGGCGGAGTCATGGGGACGAATCGGCCGATCCGCGCAGGATATACCACACCGCTCGGTGTTAGGGGAGGCGTGGCCTGTCGTCGAGTGAGGTTGCACGCGCAACCCCTTTCGTTCAGCCGTTCAGCGGCTTGCGTTCAGCTTGGCTCCGCATAGCGTTGGGGGCAGGATCGGCAAAGATGCAACGTATCCTCATCACCGGGGTAAACGGTCAAGTCGGCTCGTACCTGGCCGAGATCCTGTCCGAGCAGGGACACCAAGTCGTTGGGCTCGACTCGGCGCTCGATGGGCGCCTTCCCGTCGGGGTCGAGCGCGCACGCGGCTCGTTGGACTCGAGCGGCATCGACGAGCTACTCGACGGAAACGGCAACGTCGACGCATCGTGCACCTGGCGTCGGTGACAAGCATGGTTCAGTCGTGGGAGCAGCCCTGGCTCACCTTCGACTTGAACGGGCGTGCCGGGGTCCAGCTTGCGTTCGCTCTGCAGCGACGCCGCGGCATGCGTCTGGTTCATGCCAGCTCCGCGGAGATTTTCGGCCGCGCCACCACACCCGTTCAAGACGAGGCGACGCCGATCAATCCAGTATCGCCCTACGGCGTGGCGAAGGCATCTGCGCACATGGCGGTACGCTTCGTGCGAGAGGCATACGGCGCGACTGCGAGCAACCTGATCCTCTACATGACCGAGTCTCCGCGACGGCGGCCGACGTTCGTGATGCGCAAGATCACCCGATCGGTAGCGGCGCTCGTGTGTGGGGATGCGCAGCACCTTGACCTTGGGAATACGGACGCGGTACGCGACTTCAGTCACGCGCGCGACGTCGCCTCAGCGGCCTCAATGATCGCGCTGGGCGCCGCGCCCGGGGGACTACGTGTGCGCCTCTGGGAAGGGACGCAGCATCGGCGAGCTCGCAGAGGCCGCATGTCGCATCGCTGGGGTTGACCCGCATGGACGCGTTCACGTCAACCCGGCGCTTCTTCGCCCAAACGACATTCCGTCCCTGGTAGGCAATCCGCGGGCTCTGCGCACCATCGGCTGGGGCCGGCCGCGACCTTTGAGGCGCTCCTCGGCGAAGTGTTCGAGCACGATCTGCGCGAGTACCGGGCTGCAAGGCCCTGAGAGCGTTGCCTTGCGGCGCCTTCCCTCCCCATCATAGACTCCCCCTCGCTTCGAACCGCTACCCCGTGGCTTGCATCAGAAGAGAGACCGAGGCCTCAGGGCACGCAGTTATGGCAAGCGAGTACGGCGACCGGCGACTGCGCGTCGCGTTCGTATCGAGCCACCCCGTTCCGTATCACGTGCCGACGTACCAGGCCTTCGCCGCGCGCCCCGACGTACGATCTAGAGGTGCTCTTCACGCACGACCACGGCGTAAAGGAAACGTTTGATATGGGATTTGGTCGCTCGGTGCTCTTCGACATGCCGCTGCTCGAAGGATATCCGCACCGTTTCTTGAGGAACGTCGCCCCAAAGCCAGGGCTGTCGTTCACTGGTCAGGTGAACCCCGGGCTGCTCGTGGCCATCGCGCGTGGCGAGTACGACGCCGTAGTTGTGCACGGATATGCGGCCGCGACCACGCTCGGGTCGCTCGTCGGTCCGCGCTCACGACGGACGCGTGTGCTGCTTCGCAGCGAGTCGACCCTGCTTAATCGGCGCCCCTCGGGAACGCGGGCGGTCAAGGAGATCCTTGTCCGTGCCCTGTTCGCACGTATCGACCACTTCCTGGCGATTGGCACGAAGAGCCACGAATACTTCCGTGCCTACGGAGTTCCCCCGGAGCGCATCACGCTCGCTCCATATACCGTCGACAACTCATGGTTCGAGCAGCGCTCCGCGGAAGCGCGGCGAGACCCGGCGGCGGCGCGAAGGAAGCTCGGGTTGCCTCCAGAACGCCCGCTTTTCCTTTACTGTTCCAAGATCATTCAGCACAAGCGTCCGCTTGACGTGCTGAGCGCCTTCGTTCGCGCGCGACCACGCGCGGGACTCGTCTATGTCGGCGACGGCGCGCAGATGCAAGAGCTGCGGCGCAGATCGCGAGAGCAGGCGTCGAGCGCGACGTACACGTGCTCGGATTCCGAAACCAGAGCGAGCTGCCTGAGATTTATGGCGCCTGCGACGTCTTCGTCCAGGCGTCGGAGCGCGAGCCTTGGGGCATGGTCGTCAACGAAGCGATGGCGAGCGGGATGGCCATCTGCGCGTCGGACCAAGTGGGCAGCGCCTACGATCTCGTGACGGACAACGGGGCCATGTTCCCAGTAGGTGACGTCGGAGCGGCTCGCGGCCCTGTTCACACGCTGGGCGAACTCGCGCGAAGAGGTCGAGCGCATGAAGGCTGCGTCCGCTAGCGCATATCGGCGCGTGGACGGCGAGTGAAACGGCCGACGGCATCGTCGCGGGGTGCGCGCGGCGCTCGGCCATCGGGTCTGAGCAGATGAGCAGCATCGGTCGCTAGGCTTGTGGCTCGCGTGGCCGCCGTCGTACAAGTGTCGGCCCCTCGAATCATTCACGGATCGCTTGCATACTACTTGGGGCACGACGCACGGAAACACCGCGGGCTAGCCAGGCGACTTTTCAGTGAAAGTCTTAGTCATCGCAACCGACGGCTTCGGAGGCCACGGCGGTATCGCGTTTACACGCGCAACCTCCTTCAGGCTCTCTGCTACGCACCCTCGGCGCCTACAGGTTGTGGCGCTGCCGCGGCTGATGCCGTTCGTTGCAGCCGAACCGGTGCCGGCAAATCTTGAGTGGGACAGCTCCGGGCTCGGCGGCAAGTCCCGGTACGTTGGGGCTTCTCTGCGTGCAGCGCTGCGAAGGGGGCCCATTTGACGCCGTCCTTTGCACGCACGTCAACCTACTGTCGCTCGCGTACCCGCTCGCGCGCATCTGGCACGCACCGATCGCCTTGTTCGTCTATGGCGTCGAAGCCAAGAGGCCGCATCGTCCTTCGCTGGCTTATCGGCTCGTCTCGCGCGTGGATGCCGTCGTATCAATCCGCTCGCGCACGACACGAACGCTTCGTGCATGGGCCCGAATGGATGGCGTGTCGGAGTATTGCTCGAGAACGCGATCGATCTGACACGCTACGGTCTCGCGCCCAAGGATCCGGAGCTTGTTGCCCTCCTTGGCCTACGGGACAAGCGAGTCATCATGACCCTTAGCCGGCTGGGAGAGCAGTACGTCGGCGTCGACGAAGTCCTCGGCAGCGCTGCCCGAGCATCGTCCGCGAGGTCCCGAATGTCGTCTACCTGGTAGCAGGAGGCGGGCCCGACCTGCCCCGGCTACGCGACAAGGCGCGCGCCGCTCGGCGTCGCTGACCGCGTGGTCTTCGCCGGTTTCGTAACGATGAGCGCAAGGCCGACTACTATCGGCTCGGCGATGTCTACGCGATGCCGGGGTCGGGCCCGACTTTCGACCGGTATCCGCTGCGCTTCGCCTTCCTCGAGGCCATGGCCTGCGGCGTCCCCGTGGTCGGTCCGCGCTGCGAGGACGAGGACGAGCGTAGCGCGGACGGCGCCCTGCTCGCCGGGCAGGTGGACCCGCACGACTCGGAAGCAATTGCACGTGCCATCGTCCGAGCGATGGCGTTGCCCAAAGATGGTTCCGGTCGGGCTCGAGCGCTTCGCGTACCCCGCATTCGAAAAGCGCTTGCACGAGACGTTCGACGATATCGTCGTGCGCCGGCCACGTCGCGCTGGCTCTTTGCCCGTGAACCAGTCGACGACGAGCACATAGCCAAAGAGATCATGCACCTCATCCATCGCAAAACTTGCCGCGTCTGTGGATCGCTGCGCTCACCAAGGTGATCGACCTTGGCGAGCAGCACCTTCAAGGCTCCTTCGTGAAGGCGGGCAAAGAGCAGCCTCCCTTACGCAAGATCCCACTGCGTTTGCTTCGCTGCGACACCTCCCGCGATGAGCGGGCCTGCGGCCTTTTGCAGCTGGAGCACTCGACACCCCCGGAGATCCTTTACGCTGCCTACTGGTATCGTTCGGGGACCAACCGCACCATGCGCGCCCACCTCGAGGGCATCGTGCGAGACGCCATAGCACTCGCCGGCAAGCGTGGAGCACGCGTCCTCGACATCGGCTGCAACGACGGCACACTGCTGGGCTACTACCCGGCCGACTACCTCAAGTTCGGCGTTGACCCCTCGGACGTCGCGCAGGGAGTTAAGGGCGCCACCGTGGTGCAGGACGTCTTCCCGTCGCCTCGGCTCTCGGCGCTCTGCGAACGTGGAAGTTTCGACGTCATCACGTCGATCGCAATGTTCTACGATCTCGAGGCCCCCGTCGCGTTCGCGCGGGCAGTTGCTGATCTTCTTGCGCCCAACGGGGTTTGGATCGTCGAGCTTGCCTACCTGCCGACCATGCTCGACAACGACTCGTACGATACCATTTGCCACGAACACCTCGAGTACTACAGCCTCGCTGTGCTCGAGCGCATCACGCGGGACGCCGGGCTGCGTGTCTTTCGCGTTGACCTCAACGACGTCAACGGCGGCAGCATCCGCTGCTGCATCACGCATGCTTCGAACGCCAACCACGGGGCCCTCGCCGAAGAGCGGCGCGGCGTCAGCGAGCGCCGCGAGGCGGAGTTCGAGCGGCAGTTGGACACCGATGAACCTTACCGGGCCTTCCAGCGACGCGTCGAGCAGCAACGCGACGAGCTCGGTGGTCTGATACGCAAGCTGAAGCGAGACGGAAAGCGCATCCATATCTACGGTGCGTCAACGAAGGGAAATACCATCCTTCAGTGGTGCGGAATCGATAACTCGATGATCGAGTACGCAGCCGACCGCAATCCAGAAAAACACGGGGCGCGCACACTAGGTAGCGACATTCCCATCGTGAGCGAGGAACAGTCTCGAGCAATGCGCCCGGATTACTATCTGGTGTTGCCCTGGCACTTTCGAGCAGAATTCTCGAGCGCGAGAAAGCCACGATCGAGCGAGGCTGCGGGCTTGATTTTTCCCCTTCCGAAGGTCGAGATCGTAGGCAAGGGGTGAATGCCACGGGGTGACCCCGCCTTCATTGGCCGGTCGGATATATGAGGCCGATTCAACGCATCCTCATACCGACCTCGCGCAAAAACCGAACCGGCAACGGTCCCGTAGCCCATTCCGGCTGGAGTTCGAATCCGTCGTCGGAAGCGAGAACGCTTTCGCGACGTTGCCCCGGATACCAGACCGAGGGCACTTGGCCGAGGTACGCGCCCCACATGCTGAACGTAGACCCCGATGCTACGAGCACGCTCGCCTCCGCCATCGTGAGCATTTGCGAAATCGCGCTCCCCGCTCGAACCAGCCGCGTCTCTGGTTCCGCGAGCACCTCGCGCAACTCGTGCTCCTCTCCATCCGAGAACACGAGGACGCGCACATTGCGCGCAGGGCCCGCGCGCAGTGCGCGGAGAGCCTCGACATACCAGGACAAGGGAATTCGGTAGTTGTGTTTGCCGCTCGCAAGCTCGTGGCCGCTCGCGGAAGGCGCGGTAAAGTCTCCGCGGCGCACGTGAATCGCTGCGAAGGGCCCGGCTTGACCTTCCGGAATCTGCGCCGGCCTGGGACGATCGAGACTAGGTCGTGGCGGACCAAATCGTGACGACCGAGCAGGGGCGCAAAGCACGATCCCATTCCGCGAAAGACGTACACTCCGCGCCCGGTTGGTGCAGTTCAATGGTCACAGGCTCCGGATACTTCGGCAGCGCGATCATGCAGGCAAGGCGCTTCGCGTGATGGGAAATACCGTGCGGCCGGAAGAGCGTGTGATAAAGGCGTTTGTCGTGTTCTTGCGAAGAAACGGCCCAATCCGAAAGCGCAGCCAGCGCGGCCCGAGGACCCTCGTATGATGCCGCTCGCACCACAGGACGCACCGCGCCCAGGGAAGAGCATGTTGCCCAGGCCGGAGCGGCCTACGTCCGCGTAGCCCCAGATCAAATTCGTCATGCTAAACTTTCCGAAATACTAGGTCGTTGGCGCAGTGCCGGGATGGTTGGGAGGTGTTCGACATGCCCGTCTCGGCCCGCCTGAATCTGTTGCAAACTACCCACCGCATCGTCGTGGGGCTCACCGGGGTCGACCTCAGGCGGACATTGCGGAGCGCGAGGAACCTGCCGCACTTCTTGCGGACTGTCAGGGCTTATCACGCGGGAAAACGCGGGCCAGCGTTCCCGCTCAGCCTGCAGCAGGCTGTACCCGATACTGGATGACTTTCAGGGCGAGGCCGGCACTGCGTCCGGGCACTATTTTCACCAGGACTTGTGGGCCGCTCGCAAGGTCTTCGCCGTCCGGCCGACCCGTCACGTGGACATCGGCTCTCGCATCGACGGCTTCGTCTCGCATCTCCTCGTGTTCATGCAGGTCGAGGTGGTCGACATACGACCGCTCCAATCGCACGTCGAAGGCTTTCGCTTCGTACAGGCCGATGCTGCCTACCTCAACGCCTTCGAGAGCGATAGCCTCGAATCGATGTCGAGCCTGCACGCGGTGGAGCACTTCGGATTGGGTCGTTACGGCGATCCCGTGGACCCCAGCGCATGCTTCACCGCAATGACGAGCATGTCCAGAGTCCTTCGGCCGGGGGCCGGCTGTACTTCTCCGTTCCGATCGGCACCGAACGCCTGGAGTTCAACGCGCTGCGCATCTTCGCACCACGCTCGGTGCTCGACGCGTTCAGCCAATTGAAGCTCGTCTCGTTCTCCGCCGTCGACGATCATGGGGATTTCCACGCCGATTGTGATCCCGTCGAATTCGCCTCGGCCTCGC
>CAWKAF010000008.1:0-5347 GCA_963847465.1 uncultured delta proteobacterium
CTGTGTTATGTACACGCTTCAAACGTTCAGCTCCGTGTGCTATCAGTGAGGTGGACCCCGGATTTCGGACCAGGGGTTAAGGTGGTACGGGGAGCCTGCTCCAAAAGGAGCAGGAGCGATGAAGAAGAATACCCGTACGAAGTACACCCCGGAGTTCAAGGCGAAGGTCGCGATCGCGTCGCTACGCGAGCAGGCGACGGTGCCGGAGCTGGCCAAGCAGTTCGGCGTGCACCCCAACCAGATCTACACCTGGAAGCGGGAGTTCATCGAGAAGGCAGCCCGCGCGTTCCGCAGCGGGCCGGAGACCGCGAGCGAAAGCGGCAGCAGCGAGCGCGAGGAGCAACTGCTCAGGAAGATCGGGGAGCTGACGGTCGAGCGCGATTTTTTAGCCAGGGGGCTCGGGCGTCTTCGTTGAAGGAGCGCCGGGCGATGATCGTCCATGATCAGCCCGAGCCGTCGGTGCGTCGCCAGTGCGAGCTTTTGCGGGTGTCGCGCTCCGGTCTGTACTACGAGCCCGAGCCCACGAGCCCCGAGCAGCTCGCGCTGATGCGGCGGATCGACGAGCTGCATCTGAAGTACCCGTTCTACGGCAGCCGCAAGCTGGCCGACGCGCTGCGGCGCGAGGGCCGAGAGGTCAATCGCAAGCGCGTCCAGCGGCTGATGCGCTTGATGGGGCTGGAGGCGATGGCGCCGAAGCCCAAGACCAGCGAGCCTCACCCCGAGCACGTCGTGTATCCGTACCTGCTGCGCGGCCTCACGATCGCCCGCGTGAATCAGGTCTGGGCGACCGACATCACGTACATCCCGATGAAGGCCGGCTTCGTGTACCTGGTCGCGATCATGGACTGGTACTCGCGTCGGGTGCTGTCGTGGCGGCTGTCGAACACGCTCGACTCCAGCTTCTGCGTCGAGGCGCTCGAAGAGGCGCTCGCCCGCTTCGGCAAGCCGGAGATCTTCAACACCGACCAGGGGGCGCAATTCACGGCCGAGGCCTTCACCACGCCGCTTCGCGACCGCGGCATCGCGATCAGCATGGATGGCAAGGGCCGCTGCCTGGACAACGTGTTCGTCGAGCGGCTCTGGCGCTCGGTCAAGTACGAGGAGGTCTACCTGCACGTCTACGACGGCATGACCCAGGCCCGAGCGGGTATCGGTCGCTACCTCGGCTTCTACAACGACGAGCGCTCGCACCAGGCGCTCGGCTACCAGACCCCTGCCGCGTTCTACGACGGACAGGCGAAGAAGGCGGCATGACGATGCACTCCGCCGTCCACAGCCTCGTCCCCAACTTGCCAGTCTCCCCCCTCGCGCTGCCCCCTCCTGCGCTTCGCATCGAGGGTGGGGTCACCTTGGATGACCACACGCAGATCGCGACGGAGAAGAGACTGCCGTTTTGTTATATGCATGATACAGAGAGATCGAGAGACGCAGGCTCCACCGTAACCACCCGCCTCCGTGGTCCGAAGAATGGGGTCCACCTCACAGGCGTACCCGAAGGCTCCTTCGCGAGTCACTCCGGTCGGCGTGGAATTAGGATTGAGGACTGGGTATTCGTTTCCGGCGGTGCCATTGGCTCGATCTCCGGGTCGCCCTGGATCGCCGGGCACGTGGGCGATAGCATCACAGGCCTTCTGCCGATCCGCCTCGATGCCGGCTATCGGTTGAGCCCCAACCTGTATGCCGGTGCCTTTTTCCAAGACAGCATTGCCTTCATAAATAATGCCGAGACCGGTTGCAGCTCGGACAGCGCACCTTGCGCCGCTAGGGAACTGGTGTTCGGGGGAGACCTCGACTACCACTTGTCGCCGGGGCGCACGTTTGACTCATGGGGAGGTATCGGTGTCGGGTACGAGATCGTATCGTTCGCCTACACGGCACCTGAAGGACGCGCGACCGTCAGTACCACTGTAAGAGGTCCGCAGTTTCTCAACTTTCAGATAGGAGTCGATTACAAGGCGACGCCTGGCCTCGGGGTCGCTCCGTTCGCCATGCTCAGCGTGGGGGAGTTCTCAAACTGCAGCTACTCGGTGACGGGAGGAAGCGGGCCCTTCAATTGCTCGATCCCTCATCTGGCGTTGCACGAGTGGTTTACGATCGGGATGCGTGGCACCTACGACTTCGGTTGGTAGTAGCCCGTTCCGCAGGCCGTCGTCGCGCGATCACGTGATCGAGCACCTCTCGGATTACCTACTCGATCCACGACTCGGCAAGGTCTAGCATCTCGCCGGCGCTGACGTCCAAGAGCTCGGCGGTGCGTTTGATCGTAATGACCTTCTTCTCAAGGGCTCGCCGTACAAGTCGCGCTAGCCGGTCCTGCATGAAGTCGTGCCGTTCGAGTCGTTCGGGCTCGTCCGCGCCCTTGTCCGGTGATCTTCGAAAGAATGCCTCCGGGGGTAGCCCTTCTGGTTCGATCGTTCCGGGCAATGGGCGCCCCGTACGCCTCCGGTATTCCACGTTGAAGCGAATCCAAACGGCGCGTCTTTGGTCGTCCGGCAGCCCGCTGGCGATCCTGTGGAGGACCGAGCGTTAACTTACGCGGAACTGGCGCTTGGCGCTCCATGCGCCGAGGATGCCCTTGTCCTCGATTGCTTCATGGGGTCGGGCACGACGTGCGCTGCCGCAGAACGCCTTGGACGCCGCTGGATCGGGATCGACAACGGCAAGTACGCCGTCCACCTTGCGCGGAAGCGACTGATCGAACTGCATGACCAGCCAAAGCCCCCGCCGCTCGTTGCCGAATACGTGGAGTGCGACACGTGCAAGAACATCGAGCTCAAGGAGAAGGCCAAGAAGACTCGCGAGACCTTTCAGGTCCGGCCGTTCACGGTCGAGAACATGGGCGTTTACCAGCGCGCCGAACGGTGGCAGGACTTTCAGTCGCAGAAGAGCAAGTACCGCGATGAAATGATCAAGGTCTTCGGCGGCGAGCCTATCGGTATGGGCCAGTACCTGCACGGCCGCAAGGACGGCCAGTGGGTTCACGTAGGCCCGCTCGATGGTGCGGTCTCCGCAGCACAGATTTGGAGCATCGCGCGCGAGGCCGCGCGCACTGATACCAAGGCCGTAACGGTGCTCTCGGCGGACTTCGACACCCTTTCGGCGGGCGACAAGGACGCAGTCAAGCAAAAGACGGGCGTCCAGGTCACCATCCGCGTCATCCCGATCAGCGCCATCGACGAGGTCAGGCGCCGAATCGAGATGATGCGCGTCGGCGGGGAGCGCGCTGTCGAGTCGATGGCGATCCCTGCGTTCTACGCGCCCCTATCGATTGTCCTGGCGGTCGCGACAACCGGGCGGATCGCCCGTGTCACGCTTGAGCGCTGCGAGATCGACATCCAGTCGTTCCTCCAAAGCCAGCGCCCAGCGCTGAAGACCATCACCGACGGCATGAGCGCCACCGCGAGGAAGAAGGCGGCGGCGGAACGGGACAAATGGGAGGCGCGAGAGAAGGAGCTCAACACGTGGCTCCGCAAGGCGGACACGTGGCAGAAGTTCATCGACTTCTGGGCGATCGACTGGGACTACGGCCACCGCGCGGGCAGCGATGAAAGGCCCATCTTCGAGAGCGAGTGGCAGAGCTTCCGCCTCCGCAAGTCGAACGAGGTGGAGCCACTCACGTTTACGGCGGAATTTAAGTACGCGGAGCCCGGCCAGTACCGGATCGGGGCACGCGTAACCGACGTCTTCGGCAACGACGGCATCGCGACCGTCTCCTGTGAGGTGGCGTAATGGCGACGGCGAAGCGGACGGCGAAGATGGTGGCGCCTTCGACGGGCGGCGCCGAGAAGGAGCCCAGAGGGCAAGCGAAGGTCATCGCCGAGATCGCGCGCCTCGTCGATGCATGGCGCGGCTTCCCTCTCGCGCAGCCGAGCCGGGCACCAAGCCGGCCCCGGACGACGAGCCCGGGAGTGATCTCGACGCGACCGCGAAGCGACCGAAGAAGAAGGCCGACCAGGCGAGCGCCGGGCCAATCACCGCGCCGACCGACTCGGCGAGCGGCATCCGCGTGCTCATAGGGAGCACACCCGGAGGGTCCCAGGTCTTCTGGGAACCTCACCGACCTGACGCGGCCTTAAGCAATTTCGGGATCCTCGTCACAGGGGACCCGGGCTCGGGTAAGACGCAGGTCTTGAAGGTCCTCATCGCAGCGGCCGCGGACCTACGCCTCCCCGTCACGATCTTCGATTTCAAGAACGACTATGCGGAGCCGGCCTTCGCGAAGAAGCATGGGCTTCAGGTCTACGACATCGATCGCCAAGGTCTCCCCTTCAATCCGCTGTCGCTCATCCCCGACGAGCGCGGCGAGGCGCAGCCGATTCGGCAGGTGCACGAACTCGTCGGGATCCTCACGCGCATCTTCAACCTGGGGAACCAACAGGAGGCGCGGCTCCGCAAGGGGATCGTCGCAGCGTACGAGGCCGTCGGCATCAGGGTCGATGCTCGCCAGCTCGTCTCCAGCGTCAAGGCCGTGCCGAGCTTCGCGGACGTCAAGCAGGAACTCGAGGCCGACGAGAAGAACGAACTGCTCCTGAACCGCCTCTACCCCCTCCTGGATCTGAACCTCTTCCCGGACACGGACAAAGCGACCACGACCTTTGAGAAGCTCATCAGAGATCGGATCGTGCTGGACCTCCACGCGCTGCCGAGCGACGCGATCAAGGCCGCGATATCCGAGTTCATCATCGTGCGCCTCCACGGCTACATTCTGAAGGGGGAGCAGCCGCGCGAGCTTCGACGGCTGCTGGTGTTCGACGAGGCTTGGCGCGTCAAGGACAGCGTGAGGCTCCAGGAGCTTGCTCGCGAGGGCCGCGCGTTCGGGGTGGGAATCCTCGTCGGCACGCAGTTCCCCGGGGATATTCCTGAGAACCTTGCGGGAAACCTGGCTACCCAACTCCTCCTCTCCAACCAAGACCCGGACCATCGAAAGACCGTCGTCCGGACGCTGTGCGGCGCCACCAGCGGTCCCGAGGCGACGCGGCTCTCGAACCAAGTCGCGCTCCTTCAGAAGCACCAGGGCTTCTTCCGAAACCAGCAGTACGCGCCGTACGCCATGGTCGAGACCCTGCCCTACTATCGCCGTGGCGACGTCTAGGGGCGCGCGGCGCCGCGCCCCTAGTTCTCGGCCGCGGGATGCGCAGGTGCGCGTCGCCGAAGCGGTCGTGCGCTGGTACCTGGCGCTCTACCATCGCACGCCTGACGATCCGGGCGTCGCACGGACGTTCCGCGATCCGGCAAAGGTCGGTGCCTTTGCCGTGACTGTCGCGGGGCTTCGTCGTCAGGATTCCGACGAGCTGTTCCGGCTCCTCGTCGCGACGTCGATGTTCCAGAGGCGACAGGACCTGCAGAT
>CAWKAF010000009.1:0-22796 GCA_963847465.1 uncultured delta proteobacterium
CACCGTCGGCTTCCAGCTCGGAGAGCGCGCCGAGCACGTCCAGTGGGATCGGCCCGCGCCTGCGCGCCGTGCCCTCGTATGGGGCCCGCAGCACGACCTCGAGCTCGCCGGCGTGCGTCCTCGGCGACAGCGTCCGGATCATCGGCTCACCATCCGCGAAGGCCGCTGCGAGCGCCTCCTTCTCCCCGACCATGTGGGCGAGCGCGAGCGCGAGCGCGTCTCCGAGCGCCACCTCGTTCGCGGTCGGCGGTCTCGCGACGAGATCCTCGTCGATGGCGACGAGCCATGGATACGCCTCGGGGCCAGCGACCTCCCACCGATGCAGCGCGATCTCCTTGCGCAGCGCCGCCGTCATGTCCGCACCACGTTCGAAGTTGAGCGAGAAGTGCGGCGGCATCGCCGGAGTCTCTCCGCGGTCCACCGCGTCGGCCGCGCCGAGGAATGCGTGGAAGTCATCGAGGTTCCGAAACACGATGACGCCGTGGCTCTGGCCCATCTGCCCGATCACCGAGACCACCGCGTTCTCGATCCCGAGCTTCTCGATGGTGAGCGCGAGGATGCTGGTGTCGTCGGGGACGACCTTCCACGGCTTCGCGCGATAGAGCGCCGCGGCGGCGCGAAAGAATGCCGCGACGGCGTCGGGCTCCACGTCGGAGTCGAGGTAAGATTGCTCCGTCTCGGCGCCCCCATCCAGATGCTGACGCATTGATGCGATCACGTCATCGAGCTCCGGCGTGGGCGCGCACACGATCTCCAGCGCCGGGCGGGTGCTGCGAAGGGCGTCCGCGAGCTCGGGCGAGGCAACCCTCACGCGCACTGGGGGAGGTGCGCCCGGAACCATCGGCGCCTCGATCGCGGCGCGGAGGCGCTCCCCGGCCGTCTGCAGCAGCGGGCCCGCGGCCTTCTCCATCGTCGTGCCGAGCACCGGTCCCTCCGGGATCATCCAGAGGAGCATCTGGGCACGATACGGCTCGCCCTCGCCCGTCACGTACGCCGGCATCGCCACGATGCCGCCCAGGGGCCTCGAACGCCACGCCGCCGCCGCCAGGATGTTGAGTGTATTACACGAGGATCCCTCGCAGTTGCTCATGTGCTCCGCTTTTTGTCATGCCGCGCGCCGGCGACGTGCAAGCTCTCGCGGCCCCAGCGCTCTCGGATCGAGTCCGCTAGGTCGCGACCCCCGGACTTCGTGCTGACCCATTTCGCGATGGCGTCGACGACGCGCCGTTGTTCCGCGGCGCGGACCTGATCGTGGTGAGCGTCTCGGTGGGCCTCGGTCTCGCGCTTCAGTCTCAACAGGTTCGCGGCTCTCGCCGCTTCCTGGTCGCGCTGGTTGCGTGCAACCGCGAGATCCTGTGCGAGCGCCTCACAGTTCGCGCATCGCGCACGCACGGCGCAGCGCGACACGTTGGAGAGCCACCGCTCGATGCGACGTAGCCGCCGGTGCAGCATTCCCTTTGATCCCTTAGTGCTCGCGTGGAGGAGCGCCCACTCGATAGCTCCGACGAGATCCATCGCGAGGTCGCCCGACTCGCGTAGGCTGAAGCCGTCCGCTCTGAACTGCTCCACGACCCACTCGATGTACCCAGCGAGCACTCTACGTGCGACCTTGGCGAGGTTGGAGCGGGCGGCGAGCTTCGCGCACTCCGACGACAAGCTGCCGAGGGGGAAGCCCCACTCGACCACTCGATCTGCCGCGCTAATTGGCGCGCGGACGAGGCAACGAAGCCGCACCCTCGGCTCGTCGTGCGCGCTTTCCCACGACGCGAAGTCCGCTCGCAGCGCCGCGTCGTGTGCTTCAAGGACAGCTTCGGCCAGCGAGTCCTTTGTCTTGAAGTAGTAGTAGATGTTGCCGAGGGGCACGTCTGCACGGCTGGCCACGTCTGCAAGCGTAGTGCGGTGAAGCCCTTGCTCGTGAAGCAGCAGCTTCGCCGCTGTCACAAGTTCTGCGCGTTTCTCAGCGGACGCGTATCGGGGAACGGGCATGTCTCTTCGTCTTCAGGGCGAGGACGACCGCTAGGCCTTCAGGGATGCTTTGCGGTCCCCCTTCACGTTGCATCGCGCCAGGCTGCTGACCGCGACGCCGGCGGTTCTCATTGCTCCTTCGAGTGCCGCCGCGGTCTGTTCACTCGGCCGGCGTTGCCGAGAAGGTTGCGCGCAAAGTTGCGACCGACCCTGTCTACCGCTGCGTCGTCCAAGCCGGTGCGTCCAAGAAATTCGAGACCGTTGGTAGCCGCTACCAAGACGGACGCGAGCGCCCGAGGACGAGTAGTTCTGGGCAGGTCTCCTTCGGCTACCGCCCGCTGAATCGTCTCGGTGTAGATGTCCTCGAACGCGCCACACGTCGTGCGGGCGAGAGCAACGACGTCGGCATCCTGCGGCGAAAGCTCGGCGGTACAGTTTGCGAGAAAGCAGCCACGCGGCCTCAGCGCTGGACGTAGCGTCGCTTGCAGCGCCTCGATCGCTCTGCGCGAACCGCGGTGTAGGTCTCTCATCGTGGCAACGCGTGTCGTGGCGTACTCGTGGAGAACGCGGAGGAACAACGTCCGCTTGTCGCCGAAGGCGGCGTAGAAGCTGCCCTTTCCGAGGTTTGTGGCCTCTAGAAGCCTGTCGACCGAGGTCCCCGCGTAGCCGTGGCGCCAAAATTCTTCGCGCACGGCCGTGAGTGCCTCGTCCATGTCGAATTCCCGCGGTCTGCCCATCGTCTACCGAAGCTTAGACGTACTTGACGGAGCGGTCCAGAACGACATACATAATGGACGATTCGGTCCACAAAACGCGCAACCGACCTGCGCGTAAGTCATCCGACCCACCATGCCTCTGAGTCGTTCAACCAACCGAGCCGGCCTCCCGAGGCGAGGGGAACGCATGAATCGCACGCCTCGAGAGCAGGATCCGCAGCGCGCCCCCGACCGCCTCTTCGAGCTTCGCGAAGTGGTCGATGCGGAGGGCATCACCGTGGAACTGCTCGTCGAGGGCGAGCGCCTGTTTTCTGGCCGCGTACGCCACGTCGATCTCGCCGAGATGTTCCGCATGCTTCGACTGACGCGGGAGGACGTCGTGGCGCAGCTCGGGCGTGAGCTGGTCGCTCGATTCGAGCAAGAGCGCGCGCGCATCAACCTGAGCCCCCCGGTGCTCGCCTCGACCGCCGGTGGCGAAGGCGACGGCGATAGGCTCGTCAGTCGCTACGTGACCGACGGTGGGGCGGGCGTCGAGGCCGGGATCGCCTGGTACGACATCTCGTCTCGTTCCGTCGGTCCGGACCATGTCCCAGTACTCGTTCGGAGCCGGATGCGAGACGCCGTACATCGCAAGCTCACGGAGACCCGGCCCAGCACGCTCCGAGTCCTGCTCGGTGTGCTCGACGGGATGTCGTCGTAACGAGATGAAATCAGAATGAGCCAAGTCGTCGTCATTACTGGAGCGTCGAGCGGTATCGGGAGAGCCACGGCTCTTGAGTTCGCGAAGCGCGGCGCACGCCTTGTTCTTGGAAGCCGGCACGAGGGGGCCGCCGCCAGCCTCATGAGAGAGTTGGGCGACGGGCGCGCGGTCTTCAAGCAGTCCGACGTTACGAGCGAGCGGGACATGCAGGCACTCGTCGAACTCGCCGTGGAGCGCTTCGGTCGCCTGGACGTCGCGGTCAACAGCGCAGCACTCGAGGCGAAAGCGCCGTTCGCGGACTTCGACGAAGAGACCTACGAGCGTGTGTTCAACACGAACGTCAAGGGGGTGTGCCTCGCCATGTGGTTCGAAATCGCAGCGATGCGCCACACGGGGGGAGGGTCGATCGTCAACGTCGGTGCTACGAGCGGTAGCCGCGGAGCGCCGAACATGTCCCTGTACGCCGCGAGCAAGCACGCGGTCGAAGGGCTTACTCGTTCCGTGGCTCTGGAGCTGGCGAAGGACGGCATCCGCGTCAACGTGGTGGCTCCCGGGCCGACGCTTACGCCGATGCTCGACCGCGTAACGGGCGGAAACGTCGACCTCCTCGCGAGTCGGGTGCCGATGGGACGCGCGGCGTCGGCGGACGAGGTGGCGCGCGCCATCGCGTGGGTCGCCTCGCCCGAAGCATCGTTCGTGACCGGCGCCGTTCTTCCCGTCAACGGCGGAATGTGCGCCGTCTGATGCTCAGCTCCGAACTGTGCGGGCTTTCCGGGCGCTGCCGCTCGGCCCGTCGCTGGTCCCGCGCGGCAGAAGCACCAAGTCAGCCGCTTCCTCTGCGTCCCTCAGAAGCGTCTTGCGCGGCACGCCCATTCTCGCACGCACGGTCAAACCGTGGCTGAGGTCAACGACTTGGCTCGCCCGCGCGGCTACGGGAAAGTCCGACGGGATTTCTCCCGCGCTCATCCCGTCCCGGAAACGACGTTCCACCATCGCTGCGGCGCCAGCCGAAGCGTGCTGGAGGAATTGCCGGACCTCTGCGTCGTCCACGAGCGGCGCGATGCACACGATGAGGCAACCCGCGGCCGAGCCTTCCTCGGTCGCATTCTCGACGGTGTGTCTCAGGAAGCCGGCGATCGAGGCGCGAAGCGTCCTCGGCGAGAGGAGTGCCTTCGCAGCGCCAGCGCCCTTCTTCTCTGCGTACGCCCTGAGGACGCGCAGGAACAACGTCCGCTTGTCGCCGAAGACGGCGTACAGGCTCGGCCGACCAAGGCCCATCTCGCCGACGAGATCGTCGATCGTCGCTCCGTCGTAGCCCTTCGACCAAAACACCTGGGTCGCCTTCTCCAGCGCTTCCAGCTCGTCGAAGCCGCGCGGCCGTCCGCGCGGCCTGGTGTCTTTCTGGACCATCTAGTTCAAAACTCCTTGCGCCTGCCCATCCGCCCGATTAAGGTACCGAGCGTTTCAAAATTGGCAAGGTGACCGGCCCCTGACGCGCCCGGTTCGATCGCCCTCACCACCCCCCGGAGCCACATGAACGAGAGCATATTGATCACCGGCGCAAATATTGGTCTCGGGAAAGAGACTGCCCGGCAGTTGGCGCTGAGAGAAGAAACGAAAAGGGTCGTTCTTTTCTGCAGAAATCAAGCGAAAGCAGAGGCGGCGCAAAAGGATCTCGAGGAGAAAACGGGGAAGAGGATCTTTGACATCGTTATCGGAGATGTCTCTGACGAAGCTTCCGTCAGAAAGGCCGTAGACAAGCTTAAGCAACCGATTGATGCCGTCATCCTGAATGCAGGAGGGATGGTCGGAGCAACCGCTGGGAAGCCCACGCCTTCCGGCATGAATGAACTGGCTGCTACCAATATTTTGGGGCACGTAGTCTTGGTAGATGAGCTGATCAAACGCGGAAAGCTGAAGAAGACGGTGCTGTTTGTAAGCGCAGAAGCTGTGCCAGGAGTGAAGCCACTTGGCATGAAACCGGTGGCGCTGCCGACGTATTCAGCAGATGAATTTGCTGCCGTTCTCGACGGAACATACTTCGGCAAGAAGTTCGATCCAACGCAAGCCTACGGCTACGTGAAGTATGCGGGAACGATGTGGGCGCTCTCCATGGCCCGAAGGCACCCGGAGCTGAAATTCGTGGTTGTCAGTCCCGGAAATACGCGGGGAACTCTGGCTCCAGACAGTCTCCCGCAACCAATGAGATTCATGTTGAAGTTCGTGATGATGCCCATTGTCTTCCCGCTGATGGGAGCAGTGCATGGGATTGAAGTGGGTGTGAAGCGGTTCGTAGATGCCATCTCGGATGACCGGTACAAGAGCGGCGTCTTCTACGCCAGTAAAGAGGGCAAGCTGTCCGGGGAGATGGTGGACCAGAGCACCTTTTTTACTTCTTTGAAGAACACTTCATTTCAAGACAATGCCAACGAGGCAATTCACCGTTTCATAAAGGCCTCCGGCGTCAGCCAAGCATCTTTGAGCACGGTGTCCTGAGAAGGAGCTCTCGGCCGTAGGCTGAATGAGCCTGGTCACCCAGGTCAGCCTGGCGTGTCCTTGCTCGCCGTTCCTGCGCTTCGGCTTCGTCGCACTGCACGGCGTCCTAACGCGCGTGCGCGGCTCTTTGCGCGAATATCGTACCAAACGGTGCAGAAATGACGAAAAGCAAAGCGACCACTTCGGTCGCACGAGGGAGAACGCAACCATGGGCCAATACGACGGAAAAAAGGTAGTGATCACCGGCGGCACGAGCGGCATGGGTCTCGCGACGGCGAAACTGCTGCTTGCTCAGGGGAGCGCGCGTGCTCGTGACGGGGAGCACGCAGAAGACGGCCGACGCGGCTCGCGAGGAGCTTGGGAAGAACGCCATCGTCATGCTGAGTGACGCGACGGTGCTCGCGCAAATCGACGCTCTCGCCGCCCGCGCGAAGTCGGAGTTCGGATCGGTCGACTTTCTGTTCATCAACGCCGGGTACGGAAAGATCGCGCCGTTCGAGAGCACGCCCGAGGCGGTGTACGACGAGATGTTCAACCTGAACATGAAGGGGCCGTACTTCGCGGCGCAGAAGTTTGCTCCGCTGATGCCTTCCGGAAGCGCGATCGTACTCACGACATCCATCGCGAACGAGAAGGGGATGCCCGGGGTTAGCGCCTACGCGGCCGCCAAAGCCGGCCTCCGTTCCCTCGCGCGATCGCTCGCAGCCGAGCTTATGCCGCGAGGCATCCGCGTCAACGCCATCAGCCCCGGCCCCATCGACACGCCGGTCATCCTCAAGTCGGGGCTGGTGGCTTCGTTGCTCAGCAGCTCGCGCTGGATCGTCCGGATGTCATCGAACGTGTGGTTCTCGCCGGCACCGCAGCTCGGGGCGGCGAGGGCGTGGGAGCGCCACTCCCTGAGGTGACCAAGAACCAGCTCGCCGACCCGCAGACGCCGGACGACGTGCTCTTCCTTCTCTTCGCGAGGAGCGGCACGAGCAGAGCCGCAGGTCAGGCTTTCCTCGCGCGCCTCGGCGGGCGCCAGCAAGATCGTGACGCTCCTCTCAGTGCCAGCGCGGCCGCTGCGCAGATGCGCGCCATGAAGGGCTGGGGCAGCGCGCCCGCCGCGGGTGGGCCGTCGTACTTATCGAGCATCAAGCAACCGGTCCTCGTCGCCGATGGCGAAGCCGACGTCGTGATGAGGACGAACAACTCGAGGTTCCTCGCACAGAACCTTCCGAACGCACGTCTCGTCGTCTATCCAGACTCGGCGCACGGCTTTCTCTTCCAGTATCCCGACGCCTTCGCGAAGGACGTTGCCGCGTTCCTACGACGACCTTGAGCCGATCACGATGATTCCGTCCAAGCAAGGTCTGAACGAGGAGCGCGCCGCCGAGGTCACGGACCTCGAGGCGCGCCTAGCTGCATGCTCCGATCGCATCGTGGAGCTCCTAGCGTTCGGGTTGGCGCTCGAGAAAGACAGGCCCTTGCAGCAGGCCATCCAGAACGTTGCGGCGTTCTTCGCGTGAAGCCACTCGGCAACGGGACCGCGCCACTCCGTCAGCTCCCGTCCCAGCGCCTGGTTGGCCTCACGCCAGACGGTCGCCAGCGACTCGGCGGTGACGTACTCGGCGCCCCTCATCGGGGGCGCGGCATCAGCCAGACGTTCCAGCCAATCGAGCGGAGGCTCGACGAGGATGCGACGGCGCAGCGTCTCGAGCGCGGGATGCGCGCACACGCGCGCCACCAGCTCGTGACCGAGCTCCCGATAGTAGGAGAAGGGGGGGGGCCAATCCGTCCCGACCTCCACCGCACCGAGGTGCAGCACACCGGCTCCCGGGCCGCCCTCGAATGCCGCGAGGAGGGCGGCGCTCCGGTCCGCCGCAACCGCGTCGTCGTCCGGCGCGGCGGGAACGAGGCGCGGGAGGCCGCTCGGGGAGACGGCGAGGGTGAGGGCCAGCGCCGGAGCGTTCGCGGCCTTCATCAGGCCCTTCGTCGCGCAGCTCGACGCAAGCGTCAACGACGCGTTTCGGCATCGGGGCGCGGCCTCGGGTAGGAGCTGCTCCGCTACGCACGAGAGCACGGCTACGTCGTCTTCACGCACGATCTCGACTTCGGAACCTTGCTCGCACTGACGCGTGCGCGGGGCCCCAGCGTAGTGCAAGTGCGAACGCAGAACGTCTTGCCCGTGGCGATTGGGAACCTCGTCGTGCGCGTTCTGACCGAGCACGGCGCATCGCTCGAGGCGGGCGCTCTGGTTCCTGCCAGAACGCCGTTCGGGACCACCACCGCGATCACGATCGAGATCACCCTGCCGATCGCTGATCCGGGGGTGGACCCGTTCTGGAGAGCACCACCGGGTCAATTCTGGAGAGCGCTGAAGTCGGCAAGGTCTCCACCCACTGCTTCGACGCCAACGAAGCCGCGTTCCTCCTCAAGGTGCTCGCCTTCAACCTGCTGCGCCGCTGGGTGCAGAATCGCCACCGCGTCTTCGCTTCCTGGCGAACGCCGTGGATCCGCCGCGTCTGCGTCCATGTGCCCGGGCGGCTCCTGCGCTCCGGTGGGCGACGGGAGTTGCGGCTGGCGCCGCGTCCGATGCTGTCGTGAGCCGCGCATAGCTCGAATACGCATCAGGGGGGAAGGGGGAGGTGTGTCGCGAGATCGGTGAAATCGTCGGCATTGCCCCCCGAGGTCACGTCCGCGCCTCCGATCTCACGCCGCCCGGCCCATCCAGCCGCGCCGAGCGAAATCTAGGCTCATGCTAGGGGTAAACGTACTCTTCGGCCATCCAGTAATTGTCGATTCTCACGACCATGGGACCCCTCGTTTCTCAGGAGCATTCCCCCCTGGGTCCCCGTCGCGTGATCGTGGATTGAGTCTCGTTAGTTCTTCTTCTTCTGTCCAGCCTTGTTCGCCTCCTCGGTGCGCGCGAGCGTGGGCTTGAGGCGGCGCCGGTAGCTCTCGCCTTCGACGACGAGGTCGTAGGCGTTGCTGGTGAAGCGGTCGATGGCGGCCTGGGCGCGGACCGGGTCGGCGAAGGTGGCGAGCCACTCGTCGGGGCCGCGGTTGCTGGTCACGATGATCGAATCCGGCTCGATGCCGCTCGGTCAGGATCTCGTAGGCGTCACGGCTCTCGGTGGGAATCCCCCGGCTGAGCGCGACGCTCAAGCGCGGCCTTCTCAAGCTTGGCATCGCGCCGCGGTCCACCCGCTTCCGGGCGGTGTTCGCGACCGTCGGCGCGCTCGCGAACACCGAGACGCTGCCAGCCCCCACGGACTCGGAGACGTTCTTCTGGGTCGACGCTAGTCCCGATACGCTCCTTGGCCGAACGTTGTCGAGCCGCGCAGTCGACGGCTCGAGGACTTGGTCATATACTCGTGACCATGAAGACTGAACGCTCCGTGGCAGCGGGTGAGTTCAAGGCGAAGTGCCTCGAGCTCCTCGACCGCGTCGCAAGAGACGGCGACGCACTCGTCGTTACCAAGCGCGGGCGACCCGTCGCCAAGGTCGTTCCCGTCGAGCCGCGAGTGCGCCGTCCGCTTCGAGGGAGTGTTCGCTACCAGTCGGACATCGTCGAGGCCATCGGCGACAAGTGGACCGTCGACGGGTGATACTCCTCGACACCCACGCCTGGATCTTCCTGGTCGACGACCCCAAACGGCTCGGACGAGCCGCCCGCAGGGTCATCGCCAAGACCAATCGCGTCGGAATCGCTGCGGTGAGCATGTGGGAGATGGCGTTGCTCGTCGAGAAGGGACGCCTGTCCCTGGACCGCGAGCTACTCGAATGGCTCCGGGATGCGCTCGCGCAACCGCGAGTGGAGCTCCTGCCCATGACACCCGCCGTAGTCGCGACCGCGCATCAGCTTCGTGGGGCCCTGGATGGAGATCCCGGCGACCGAATCATCGTCGCAACCGCTCTGGTCGAGGGGGTGAAGCTCGTCACGAAGGACGGACGCATCACCGAAAGCGGAATTGTCCCGGTTGTATGGTAAGTGCTCGGCCTGACAGGATCGCCCTGCTCACGAACGAGCACGGCCACGACGGCGCTCTTTGGACACTTTGGCAGACATCGTCATCCCGGTCTAGACGCGGCTCCGACTCGCGCATTGGATCTCGGGCGCCAGTGGAGCCTCGTTCAGTAGCTCGGACCGAGACACCCGTGCCGCCATACGGAGCGCGTAGCCTTTCTCCGATCGCATGCAACGAGCGCTCAACCCTGCGGCGTGAGGCGCTGGGCGCATCGGCTTCGTACTGGAAGGAGAAGCGCGGCGGCCCCGTCGAGCACTACGTCCTCGCCACCCTGCCCAAGACGATGTCGTGCAAGCAGCTCGTGGGACGGATCAAGCAACGCTGGCGCACCGAGCGAGTCTACGAAGATCTCAAGGGCGAGTTGGGCCTCGACCACTTCGAGGGACGCACCTATACCGGCTGGCAACACCACGTCAGCTGTGTCCTCTCCTGCTATGCCTTCCTCGTCGCCGAGCGCGCACGAGCTTTTCCCCCCGAGGCCGGACGGACGCGTCGAAACGATCCGGTCCAAGACGCGGCCTGAGCGGCACTTCGCCGACTCGATCGTCACCTTCCGCATCGCCGTCATGCACTCGCTCGGTCGCTGGCTCCCCCGATGTCCGTGCTGCCTGCGGCGATGGTCACGCATCCGCGCGCCGAGGCGAAGGCTGCGGCAGTAGTGCTTCTAGGAGTTCCGTGACCGTCGAAGGCTGTGAGCTCGCATCGCTGAAGGACATCGCGGCCATGAAGATGACCGCCATCGTGCAGCGAGCCACCAAGCGCGACTATGTGGACCTGAACGCGCTCTTCAAGAGCCGGCGGGTCAGCCTCGGCGACGCGATCTCCACGATGAAGAAGAAGTTTCCGGGCCTCGATCCGTCATTGGCGCTGCGAGCCCTCACCTACTTCCGGGACGTCGAGCAGCAGCCGATGCCGGCCATGCTCGTCAACACCTCGTGGGAGGAGGTGAAGCGCGCCTTGGTTCGTGTTCGCGATCGCGGTTTGGATCGCGGCGGTCCGTCACGATAAGGACTGTAAGAGACGAGATGAGGCTGCCCTGAGCGAGACGGGGACGTCGAAGCTCGCGGGGAGGCCCGTCATGCGGATCGAGAGCGTTGAGAAGGAAATGGCCATCTCCCCGGCGCGGGCGGACGCTCGTGCCACCCTCACGCGTTCGCGGACGCAATCGACGGGGGCCAAGGAGGAGACAGCCATCCTCACGAACCGCGAGGGCTGTGAGCAGAATCTCGCGGACTTCGGGGTGTACTTGCCCTCGATAAGGCCCACCTGCGCGCCGTCGTGCGCGAGTTCGTGGAGCACTACCACGCCGAGCGCAATCACCTAGGGCCTGGGCAACGTCATCCCCTTCCCTTCCCGCGATTCGGCCTCGCCCGTCAGCCGCACCGCCGACGCGAAAGGCTCGGTGGCGTTCTCTCTTTCTACGAGCGAAACGCTGCGTGAAACCGTCGCGATCGAAGATTGGGACAGTGTCTACGGGATCCATCGCATCGAGTCCGAAGTCATCGACGACGAGCAGATCGACGGCGATGAGTCGGCGCAGCTCGGCGTCGTAACTGTTGTCGAGACGAGCGTGGCGCAGACTTTTGAGCATCTTGTCGGCACGCACGGCGAGGACGGAGTGCCCCCGCCGACATGCCAGGTGGCCGAGCGCGTGAGCCAGGAACGTCTTGCCGACGCCGACGGGACCGACGATGGCGACGTGCGTCCGCGCTTCGACGAAGCGCAGGCTCACCAGCTCGTTGAGCAGGGCTTGATCGAGCGTGGCGTTGGCGCTCGGGTCCCAGCGCTCCAGGACAGAGTCGATATCGAGGCCGGCCTTGTCGGCCCGCACGGTGGCCGAGACGCTGTCGCGTCGCGAGACTTCGTCGCCGAGCGCGAGCAGCAGAAAGTCCTGGTGCGGCATCTTCTGCGAACGTGCCAGGACGAAGCGCTCGGGCAGCGTATCGAGCAGCCGTCCGAGCTTGAGTCGCCGGAGCACGGTTTTGAGCTCCGGTTGGATGATGTCAGTCATGTGTTTCCTCCTCCTTCTCCTCCACGACGGAGGGCGAAGCTTTGTGCGGGCCGCAGGTAGCGGCCGAGCGGGATGACGTGCGCGCCGTCGGCGGCGGCGTCCGGGGCCGGCACGGCGAGCGAGAGCATCCGCGCCAGGCGATGGACGCTCGTCATGTCGTCGCGCAGTGCGCGAGCGCAGGTCTCTTCGACGCGCTCGTCGCCGTAGCGACGGCACAGCGAAAGCAGCGCGCGTACCGCGCGCATCTTGGTCCACGGCAGGGGCGAGTCGAGCAGTCTCTCGGCGAGCAGGCCCACGCTCTCTCCGTGCTCGCGTGCTTGGCATTGCAGCCACGCGACGTCGCGCATGGCGTACGGAGCGCGCTCCTGGGGGAAGTCGCTCGGATCGATCGCGCGGCCGCCCTTGGGCTGGCGTGCGTGCGTCTTGACGATCGTCGTGCCGTCGTAGAAACGCACGAGCTGACGGTCGGCGCGCGCCCTGAGGCGCTTTCCGATGAGGCGTGTGGGCAGCGTGTAGAGCGCGCCGGCCACCTGCGCGAAGTGATCGCGGGCGACCTTGGGCTCGCACCACACGGGCACGTCGAAGGGCTCACGGGGCGCGGGCAGCAGCGTCGGTTTCTCGACCGTGTCGAAGTGCTCGCGCGGCAGCCGGTGCGTCGTCGAGTGCCGGCGCATGCCGTACTCGTGCTCGCACCAGCGCAGGGCGATCTCGCGGGCGTGGCCGACGTCGCGCACGACCTCGCCACCGAAGCAGTCGTCGCGTACGTCGCGTACGCCTCTCTCGACGCGCCCCTTGTCGGTAGGCGTGCGTACGCGCGCCGGGTCGATGACGAAGCCGCGCGCCTGCGCGTACTCCAGGAACGCCGTCGCAATCTTGGGCTCCAGCGGGTCGGCCGTCTGCACGATGACCTTGGTGTTGTCGGGGACCGCGACGCGGAAGACGCCGCCGTAGAACTCCCACGCGGCCTCGAACGCCTCGATGGCGGTCTCGGTCGTCTCACGCAGGCACGGATACACGAAGCGGTAGCGCGACACGTGGGGCGTGAAGATCCACGCGCGGAATCGACGTCGGTGCCCGCGCGCGTCGGGGGCCAGCATCGTCATCCAGCCCGTGTCCACTTGCAGCTCCTCGCCCGGCTCGCCGTCGATGACGGGCAGCGTCACCTGCGCACGACCGAAGCCCAGCTCGCTCGACGCGAAGCGATGCAGCGTCGAATACGGGACCGTCACGCCCTGGCGTTGAAGCAGGCGCCGAACTTTCGACAGCCGCACGCTGTGACTGAGGTGTCCCGCGATGAAGCCGCGTTGCTCCTCGCAGCGGCGCCACGCCTCGCCGTACTCGTGCGCCATCGCCGTGCCGATGCCGAGCGTCCCCAGGACCGCGGCGAGCCGCTCGTCGGTCAGCGCCGCCTCGCCCGCGCCGGCGGTCATCGCGCACGCCTCGGCGGCCCGCGCGTAGCGACGCACCGTCTTCGGATCGAGCCCGAGCCGGGCGGCGATCCGTTTCTTGCCCACCCCGGCCAGCCACTGCCGGAGCACCTCCTTGATCTCGACCATCGTCACCTCGCGGAACGCCATCGATGCCTCCGGGCACCGCGGCCAGCGCGGTACACGAAGCGCGTCGTACAGGGGCGATCACGCGAGGGGGGGAATGCTCGTGAGAAACTTCAGCCGAGAGGGGGGAATGATGCTGAGAAACTCCCCGCTCGGTGGGGGGAATGCTCGTGAGAAATACTGCCGCGAGGGGTCCCTACGTCGTGAGAACTGACACAGTAATCCCTTGATTTACCACAAATCCAGTCGGTTGTTGATCGCAAGGCAATCCGCTGCCCGCCCAGCAGGAGCAGAATACCGTTCCCGAGTCTCCTGACAGCGGGCAGTTGTTCGGAGAATAGCCGTTTGCGGCCCAAAATACGAAAAGGTGGTCATTGAGATCGCCATTCACCTGGTACGGTGAGTACCCCGCTATGTAACCAGCTTCCAGACTCTGGACTGGAGTCCCTCCCGACCCAATGCAGGTCGTGCCTCCCTGTACAATATCATACTCGCAATTTCCCGTTTGAATCCAGAGCTGAGAGACTTCGTGGTCCGTCGAATAGTAAATATAGGGCGAGTATATCGACAGAGCGCTAAGCAGCCCTGAGAAGGTACCGTTCTCGTATCCGACGGCATGGTCATAGTCTGGCCCCGAAGTGTTGCCAAAGCAGTCGTGTTCGCCCGAAGATGGCGGGGGCACGCTTGCGCGAGCGCTCAAGAATGCGTCCAGACCGCCTGCTGCCTGAATCTGTGACATCGTGGGGGGCATGACCGGGACGGTTCCAGTCGGACAGCTCCGGGCGTTGCCATCCTCGTCCAACGCTCCGTTGAATGAGACGTCGGCCGCGGGATTGTTGCTGGCGCCTCCCAGCGGTGGTGGGGACGGTGGTGGATTCGGTGGGGTGCTCGGCAAGCCTTGAGCCGCGAGAGCCTTGACCGAGGCCTGCGCCGAGAAATCGAGGCAGCTGACAAGTTCACCAAATTTCGTAAGAAACGAATGCCGAATGTTGGCGCTTGGATAAACGCTGTCCAGCCACGCTTGAATGTGCGCATCCTCAGCCGCGGATGAACTGGCATCACCCGAGATAGCGTTGGACGCCGCATCGTCTGATGTGGCGCCGCCATTGGCGACCGCGGCAAAGGGATGACGCTCAAGATTTACCGGCTCGGAGGCACCGGCCGAGGCAGGGTGTGCATCGCTGCACGCAACGGTTCCCGCCACGATTGCCGAAAGGAGAACCGTCGTAAGAGCCACAAGGGCTCGACGGGACACAATCCAGTGGTACATGGTCCAACCTCCCCGGCCGGCTTGGCGCTCATGCCTTCGCCGGACGCGTGCGACTCTCGGTCACTGGCGATCCAAAGTCAACGTTCGGCGCAACGCCTCCAGGAGCGGACGGCGCTACGGGGACGCTTCCCCCAATGCGCGTCTGCTTATCGTGACGGGCCGCCGCGATCCAAACCGCGATCGCGAACACGAACCAAGGCGCGCTTCACCTCCTCCCACGAGGTGTTGACGAGCATGGCCGGCATCGGCTGCTGCTCGACGTCCCGGAAGTAGGTGAGGGCTCGCAACGCCAATGACGGATCGAGGCGTGGAAACTTCTTCTTCATCGTGGAGATCGCGTCGCCGAGGCTGACCCGCCGGCTCTTGAAGAGTGCATTCAGGTCCACATAGTCGCGCTTGGTGGCTCGCTGCACGATGGCGGTCATCTTCATGGCAGCGATGTCTTTCAGCGATGCGACCTCGCAGCCTTCGATCGTCACAGAACGTTCCACGAGCGGGTATCGATATCGAAATACGCTGTAGTCCACACCACCGACCTGCCCGAGAAACGTGCCCTCGTCGTTCTGCCGAACGTGAACGGGCAGCCCGAGGGTCTGGACGTCCTTGAGCACCTCCGAGGGCGGCAACATCTTGGGGGTGAACCAGTCGAAGTCGGCCGAGCGCCGGTGCCCGAGCTGCAATGCCAGCCCCGCTCCGCCGGCCAGGTACGCGCCCCAGCGCGGAGAAATCGTCGCCGATGCGGCCAGCACGTGCTTCTGATCCGGGGTCAAGGCCTCCCAATGTACCTTCACCGATTCTCCCAGATCTGTGCGTACGGGTCGTCGTGCTGCCACCGACGCGCAGTCCGCTCCGAGACCCAAGGCGACATCTGTCGAACGGTCAGCCCGCGGCCGTGGCGCTCGAGGATCCACTGCCGGATCCCCCGGTCACCGAAGCGGCGGACCAGCCAACGCCGGTCCTCCTCGCCGCCGCGAGTCAGAACGTGAAGCATCGCCAGATCGAGGTGGTCGGGCAGTCTGAGTTGCTCGAAGTCGTAGCCCGGAAATAGAGGGCGCAGCCGGTCCGGCAACCGCCCCCAGCGGCTGAGGGCGGCGCCGCGCGCAATCTCCACACGCCTCCCTGCCGACAACGCCTCTGCCCGGCCTCGCCCTCCCGCGGGGCCTCCCTTGCGGCCGCCGAGTCGGCCAAGCGCGACGGCGTGCGGATTCTTCATCCGGTCTTTCTAGCATGGACCGCTTCAAGCATCCCGTCTCAGCCGGTCGTGGCGGCATCGCCGGACGTCCACCTGGCGAAGGTGGACGCCGAGCATCACCACTTCAATCACCACCTGAGCGCGACGAGGGCGGACGACCCGAGACACCCTGCAACGGTATGTCCTTGTCTTTGCTCAGATTCACCAACGAGATCAGGGCCTTGAATCCGCTTGCCAAGGTGGACGTCGAGGGTTCAAATCCCTTCTCCCGCTCTCTGTTCGCGCACTGACTCGCGAACCATCGTCAGGGCTTCTGTCAATCCTGTACTCCGTCCAGCCCAAGGCGGCTGGACTCCGTACAGGATCGAGCAACTCCCCCGCCGGACGCACCCCCGCCGAGGACACTCAGCCCGTGTGACGACCTTCACGTGCCGTAAAGGCGATAGTCGATCTCGGGAAACAGGTTCGTCGAGCACGTTCGCGACGCGCTCCTTGCGCGATCGGACGTACGCCGGTCGGCGACGCGCGCCTCGTCGTTGCGCGCCGCGATCGCCGTGCCCGCCAACGCGCACGGTGCGCAGCGTCTCATCACCCTCGACGCATTCCGACAGGCGGGGATGGAGGTGGCTGCGATGCTCAACGAGCCATCGGCGGCGGGCTTCGAGTACACGCACCGGCACCGGGACACCTTCTCCGTGAAGCGCGATGTCGTCGTCGTGTACGACCTGGGCGGGGGAACGTTCGACTCCTCGGTGGTCCGGATGATCGGGCGCCATCACGAGGTCCTCGCCACGGCCGGCGTGGCACACCTCGGCGGCGACGACTTCGACACCGTGCTGGCCAACATCGTGCTCGATCGCCTCGGACTGTCGCGGGAGACGTTCCCCGAACGCTCGATGCTCGATCTCCTCGATCAATGCCGAACCGCAAAGGAGACGCTCAGCCCGTCGTCACGCAAGATCACGATCGATCTCGAGCGCTCGATCGGGTTGGCCGGGCGCCCCGACATCACCCTCCCAGCCTCCGACTTCTACGACGCATGCGCGCCGCTCGTCGAGAGAACGATAGAGTCCATGCTGCCCATCATGTCACGCATGGAAGACGAGGCGGCATTGGCCGAGGTCGCCGGGATCTATGTAGTGGGGGGCGGAAGCGAGTTGCCGATCGTGGCGCGTACGCTGAAGCAACGCTTCGGACGACGTGTCCACCGTTCGCCCTATCCGTCGGCTGCGGTCGCCATCGGATTGTCGATCGCCGCACACGCCGCCGCAGGTTTCGAGATCGTGGATCGCTACAGCCGCGTGTTTGGAGTGTTCCGAGAGAACGCGGAAGGGCGCGAAATCACCTACGACCGATTTTCATGCCGGAGACCGAGTTCCCCACCTGCCGTGAGGCTCGCGTGTGCACGCGCCGATATCGTGCGGCGCACAACGTCGGTCATTTTCGCTTCTTCGAATGCACTGGGCTCGAGCCCGACGGACGTCCACGGGGGGATATGGTTGTCCACTCCGACGTGTATTTCCCCTTCGACGGGCGCGCCCGCACCGCGTCCGACCTCGCGTCCGTGCGAATCGAGCGCACGGCCCGCGAGGGCCCCGAGGTCGTCGAACGCTACACGCTGGACGGCAAGGGCATCGTGGACGTGGCCATACGAGACGTCGACTCTGGTTACGAGAAGACCTACCGCATCGGCCGAACCCACCCGGCGTCGTGAAAGGGCGCGTTCACGCTCGACGCGGCAAGCCGCGCACGGCAAGGTGCGCGGATGGGCCAGCCCGCTGACGCATCCTCCGATGGCTTCGAGTCGCTCCGGGAGCTGGCCCTCAATCTGAGGTCCGTGTGGAACCACCGCACCGACTCGCTTTGGGAGCGGATCGATCGCGAGCTCTGGGAAGAGACCGGCAATCCATGGGTCGTCCTGCAGTCCGCCTCCCGCGCCCGGCTCCGAGAGCTTTGGCAAGCGCCTGACTTTCGAAGCCAGATCGAGACCCTCCTCAAGTTACGGCGGCAAGGTCTCTCCGAGCCGCGATGGTTTCAGCGCGAGCACGCGCGAAGCGGAGTCACCAGCATCGCCTTCTTCAGCATGGAGTACGCCGTGTCTGAGACCCTGCCCATGTATTCGGGCGGTCTCGGGAACGTAGCCGGCGACTACCTCAAAGCGGCCGGCGACCTGGGCGTACCGCTCGTGGGCGTGGGCCTCCTCTACGAGTACGGCTATTTCCGCCAGGGGATCGACGCGACGGGAGCGCAGCTCGAGTCCTTCCCCGTCAATGCGGCGACGCAGCTCCCCGTGGTCCCGGCCCGCGACGCGGACGGTGCCTGGGTCCGGGTCCGCCTTCCCCGTCCGGGACCTCCTGTGTGGCTCCGAGCCTGGGAGGCGCGGGTGGGCCGCGTCCCCTTGTACCTTCTCGACAGCAACGACCCTGCGAACTCGCCAACAGCTCGCGGCATCACCGCCCAGCTCTACGGCGGCGGCGACGAGATTCGTCTCCTGCAAGAGATGGCGCTCGGCATAGGGGGATGGCGCTTGCTGCGCGCGCTGGGGATGAAGCCCGAGGTCTGTCACCTCAACGAGGGGCACGCGGCGCTCGTGGTTCTCGAGCGGGCGCGGGACTTCATGAAGGAGACGGGGGTGTCCTTCGACGCGGCGCTCGCCGCCACCCGCGCCGGCAACCTGTTCACGACGCACACTCCCGTCGAGGCAGGCTTCGATCGATTCTCACCCAATCTCGTGCAGGCCTTCCTCGGGACCTATGCAAAAGAGGAGCTTGGCATCCCCCTCGAACAGTTGCTGGCGATGGGACGGTCCCCGTCGGCCGGCGAACAAGAGCCCTTGAACATGGCGCGGCTCGCGACGCACGGAAGCGGCGCCGTCAACGCGGTGAGCCGTCGCCACGGGGAGGTCAGCCGTCGCATCTTCCAGGTCCTGTTTCCACGCTGGCCGGAGGCGGAAGTGCCCGTCGGTTACGTGACCAACGGTGTGCACGTCGCGAGCTGGGACTCGGCGGAGGCGGATTCCCTCTGGACGGCGGCATGCGGCGAGGATCGTTGGATAGGAGGGCCGGAGGACCTGAGCAGAAAGATCTCGACGGTGTCCGACGCCGACCTTTGGTCGTTTCGCAGCGAAGCGCGAACGGCCTTCGTCTCCTTCGTGCGCGAACGTCTCGTCGGCCAGCTCGCTGCGTCGGGCATCACTGGCGGGGCCCTCGAGACGGCCGGCCAGGTCTTCGACCCCGACGCGCTCACCATCGGGTTCGCGAGGCGTTTCACGGCCTACAAGCGTCCCACCTTGCTCCTCCGCGACCAGGAGCGCTTCGCGCGCCTCCTGAGAGATTCGCAGCGGCGGGTGCAGATCGTCGTTGCCGGCAAGGCGCACCCCCGCGACGAACAAGGCAAGGGGTTGCTCGCCGAATGGGTCCGGTTCGCGCGCCGCCCGGACCTTCGGAGGAACGCGGTCTTCCTCGCGGACTACGACCTCCGCCTCGCCGAGCACTTGGTCCAAGGAGTCGACGTCTGGATCAACACCCCACAGCCACCCTGGGAGGCGTGCGGAACGAGCGGAATGAAGGTGCTCGTCAACGGGGGACTGAATCTGTCGTCGCTCGACGGCTGGTGGGCGGAGGCGTATCGCCCGGAGGTCGGATGGGCGATCCCCGGGGACGGCGCGTCGGACGAGGCCGACGCGACGCGCCTTTACGAGTTGCTAGAGCGCGACGTGATTCCTGCCTTCTACAATCGCGACGCCGCCGGTGTTCCGAGGGGCTGGGTGGCGCGGATGCGCGCGAGCATGGCGTCGCTCACTCCGATGTTCTCGGCCGACCGTGCCCTGCGCGAGTACGCCGAGCGGTACTACCTCCCCGCGGCGAGCGAATTCGGCAAGCGCCGCGTGGACGGCGCGAAGCAATCGGTGCTGCTCGCCGAGTGGCAGCGCTCGATGCGGCTGCACTGGCCGGCGCTCCACTTCGGAGACGTCGAGGTGCACACCATAGGCGGACGGCACACCTTTTCGGTCGCGTTGTATCTCGATGACATCGACCCGGACTCGGTGGCCGTCGAGCTCTACGCGGACGGTCCAGGCGGCGGAACGACGCGCGTGCCCATGCGCCGCTGAGCGTGCTCACGCATCCTGAGGGACTCGCCCGCACGTTTTCTGCGGGACGCGCTGCGTAGCCGGTGCTCGCCATGGCCCGCGTGGCCGTTCGCGGTCAGAAGGGCAAGTCATCGTCGTGATGGAACTTGGGCGGCCGGAGAGCGCGGAGGACGACGGTCCGGTAGCGGTAAAGGGCGTGGCGGAGGGGGCGAATGCGGGCGATGACCTCGGCGGCCCAGACCACGGTCGAGCCGTCGGTGGGCGGGGGGTCGTCATCGAGGGGGCCATGCGCGACGCGGAGGACGCGCTGGAGCACGTCGAGGGCGACGAGGACGATGGTGACGTGCGCGAGCTCGGGCGCGGCGGCGAGTTCGCGGAGGGACTCGTGCTCGTGCTTCATCGGCGCTTGGCGGTGGCGACCTTGGCCTTCGGGGGCTGGGCGAGCCCATCGAGGAAGAGTTTTTCGTCGAGGCGAGGCAGGTCGCGATCCGCGGCGATGGACAGCAGCTCGTCGGCGAGATTCATCAGGACGCGATAGTTTCCGGCGGCATGATCGGCGAGCGTGGCCTTGAGCTCGGTGGTCATGAGGCTGGGATTGCCGGCGGTGTCGAGGAGGTGGTCGAGGCAGGCGAGAAGCTCGTCGCGCTGGGCGTAGTCGAGAACGAGGCGGCGACGGATCCTGCTGCCGAGGGGGAGTAGGTCGGGGCTGCGGAAGCGCTCGACGAGGCGAGCGTCGCCGGCGAACACGACGCAGAGGAGCTGACGGGAATCGAGGGCCTTGCTGGCGAGAACGCGCAGCTCGTTGAAGACGGGGGTGAGGGCCTCCTGGGCTTCGTCGATGATCAGGACGGGCCTGGAGAGGGTGGAAGTGATGTGGTCGGCCCAGCGGGCCCGCAGCGCCTTGAAGCCGCCCCAGCGGTTGTGCGCGGCGAGCGGGACACCGAAGAGATCCCCGAGCTCGCGATAGAAATCCATGGTGCGCGACTGCGGGTGCTCGATGGTCCCGACGATCACGTCGCGCACGGACTCGAGACGTTTGTGCAGGAGGCGCAGGGCAACGCTCTTGCCGGTGCCGGGATCGCCTGTGACCATGACGTAGCCGCCGTCGGCGATGCCGTGTTCGACGCGCCGGAGGAACGCGTCGAGGGTGGGGGTGGTGAAGAGGGCCTCGACGGGGACGTCGGGGCGGAACGGGTTGAATTTCAGGCCGTAGAGGGATTGCAGCTTGCTCATGGGTCGGAGTCCTCGTCGTCGGGGTCAGGGGGGTCGTCGTGTTTGGGGAGGTAGGCGGGGGGCAATCCGGTCGCGGCGTACTCGGCCATCTGCGCGCGCAGGAGCGGAGCCATTCCCACGGGTGCGGGCGACTCCGAGGTGTCGGGCGACATCGAGTCGTCGGGCAGTGCCCGGCGCCGGCCGTCGGCGTTGCGCTCCTTGTCCACGGGCAGGAGCGTGGCCAGGTGGGTGCCGGTCCTGGGGTCGACGAGAATCGACGCTGGACAAATCCCATCGGGCGACGCGCACGGTGGGGCGAACGAGCGTGCGGTACGCGGAAGGGAGCTCGTAGCGGACGCCTTCGACGGTGATGGTGCCGTCGCTTTTGCGTTGTGTGCGCGTGACCTCCATGCGGAACGCGCGGCGCAGGGCGTCGCTCGACGGGCAGGGGCGGCCGACGCTGGGCCCGGCGAGGCAACGGTCGAGCGGAGTCTGCTTGATCTCGCTGTGGAAGCGGCGGTGGTACTCCTGCTCGACCCAGGCCTGGGTGGCGCGGTTGAGGAGCTCGAGGGTGAGCTCGGGCTCGCCCTCGAGCATGGCCATGAGGCGTCCTTCGACCTGGGACCAGAAGACCTCCTGTTTTCCGTTTTGCTCTGGGGTTGCAGGCAGGGTGACGTGCTGGACGATGGAGAGGCGCTCGAGGCCTTCCTGGGTTTCTGCGGCGGTCATCGCCGCCCCTCGGTCGCTGAGGACGGCGCGAGGCAGTCCGCGCTTCTGGAAGGCCTGGCAGAGGCCGTGGACGAGCGACTCGGTGTCCTCCTCGACGAGGTACCACTGGGCGTGGCAGCAGAGGCGCGAGTGATCGTCGAGGATGCCGAGCAAGAGGGGTTTTCGCAGCTCGCCGCTCGGCAGCGAGATCGCGCGCTTCGCCTCGTGGAAGTCGAAGTGCCAGAGACCGTGGACGTGAGCGACCTCGAACGAGCGGCGCTCGCGGGGAACGAAGCCGGGCTCGGTCTCGTGGCGGCGCGGCTTGCGGCGCTTGCCGAGGCCGTGATGCTTCATGTACCGGCAGATCGTGGCGTAGCTCGGCACGGGCCCGAGCCGTGGATCCTCGCGCCATCACGGCGAGATTGTCCCGTACGAGCTGGTAGCTCCACCGCGGGTGGTCGCGGCGCAGCTTGCGGATCTCCGCGGCGATCGCGTCCGAGACGGCGGGGTGGGTACCGGCGTGCTTGTGGACCTTGCGCTCGAGGGCGCGGATGGGATCCTGCTCGGATCGAGCCGCATAGAACCATCGCTCGATGGTCTTGGCGCTGAAGTGGACGGCCTCGTCGGTCGTCGGATGCCGCCACCGTTGCGTGGCGAGGTCGGCGAGGTGCGCCCCGAGATCGCCCTTCTCGGTCGGCATGCTCAGGAGCGGGCCGATGATCGCGAAGCGCAGTCGTGCCCAGCGCACGCGCGTCGGCGTGCTCGTGTCGTCGGTCATGATGGGGAGCGGCGACAGCGCAAGGTCCGTCGCCACGCCGGGCACGCTAGGCGACGTGGAAATCCAGCCAAGATCACATCTTCTGCGTGATCCAT
>CAWKAF010000010.1:0-6511 GCA_963847465.1 uncultured delta proteobacterium
GAGCATTGCCCTGACGGCCTCGCGGTCGTCCTCGCCCTGAAGACGAAGAAGCATGCCCGTTCCCAGATACGCGTCCGCTGAGAAACGGGCAGAACTTGTGACAGCGGCGAAGCTGTCGGCGTCGTCGACCCCCGCGCCGCGAAGGAAGAGGAGCACGTCGTTCTTGCTCCTCACGAGCCGCGGGATGGTGTCTACAAGGAGCCCGAGAAGCTCGGGCGGGTAGTGGTACGCCTCCATCAGAAACCTCGGTCACGCGACGGCGTTCTCATTGACCTCGACGGCCTGCCCCCGTCGCAAGGATGCATAGGATGGAAACGACGGCGCGTCATCGTGGCCGCAACTGCTTCTCGGCCTTGCAACGGGTTTTGTATGACAGTCCTTCCACTCCGGGTCCTGGTAGTAAAAGGTCCCGAAGCACGGCGGTCGCATCAGACTGTCGCCTCCTTTCAGCAGGAGACCCCCGGTCACGACGATGGAGGACAGCCAACCGATCGCGACCTTGACCTGGGACGCCGACCTCTTGCTTCGCCGCTGGAGCGCGAGACGTTTTAGTTCCACCAAGGTGGCCACCAAGGCAGCCTCGCGGGCCTTGAACTTCACTCGACCGCTCGCGGCGAGCCGCGATCGATTGTGATGTACAGGTTCTTGGCGGTCACGCCCTCCAAGTTCACGCCGTCGGCGCGTAGGATAAGGAAGGGCATGTCCACCTGGAATGCCATGGACGTCTTCCTGGAGCAGGTACGGCGTGGCCAGTGATAGGGAGCGGTCCGGAGCATCCCGCTCCTTCGCCTCCAGGCGCTCTGTGGCCACGCCGACCAAGCAGTCACACGATTGCATCAGCTGCCGGACGGCATCATCCGGCGCTGCAGGGAGCGCGACGTTGCGTCCGACGGTGAAACACTTGAACCCGAGCAGCGTCAGTACACGCTCCACCGCGTCAACCAGCGGCCGATCGGCTGGCCGAACACTGCAGCTCAGGAAGCAGGTTACGATGTCCTTCGTACGAAGCGCTTGGAGCTGTTGTAGCCGCAGTGGCTCTTGTTGATGCTGTTGCACAGCGGCTCCTACGAATTGAAGGGATCGTCGGCGACAACGAGGCGCCTGTAGATGTGGCGGACCAGGTCCGGGTTCACGGCTGCCCCCGGCGCGTCGATACCGGGCACGAGACGGTCTGTCCTCCGACGTCGCGCTCGAAGTAGCCGCTGTCAAATGCACCGTTCGGGTCACCCGGGTGGGTACCGCCGTCCAGCGCACACCCCGGCGGGCGAACTGCTGACGAAGATCGTCGAGCGTCGGCATCGCCATGAAGGGCCAGGCCATCAGCGTGCCTTCCTTTCGCTACGCCCAGGCTCGTCCACGGGCGGGCTGGGCCTACGTGTTCTTGCTCGGCTGGACTACGTGCCTTACCGTTCGGGGTAAGGTCTGCGGACGTGCCCGGGTTCATCCACCTTCTGTTCATCGCGGGGGACCACGGCGTGTTCGCCCAGTGCCTCGACTACGACGTCGCAGCGCAGGGGGCGACGCTCGAGGAGGCCGAGGCTGCGTTCCTCCGCACGGTCCGCCTCCAGCTTCAGCTCGATCAGCTCGCCGGGCGGGCGCCGTTCGCTGGGCTGGGCAAGGCCCCGTTGAAGTATTGGCACATGGCCGAGACGGTGAGCGAGTGGCGCCGCCGAGAGTCCCTTGACTTGATGGAACGTCCCGCCGGCGTGCGTCATCGCCGCGCAGCTCGAGCAAGTGCCCGAGCGGAGCTCGATGCACCGAGTTGCGACTGCACGTCGATAGGGGAAGCAGCCACGAGCAGTCGAGCGTGGCGCCGCGGACGATGGTGCTGTCTCTTAGACGCTCACTTCGTCCTCCGCGTAACGCTCGGCGCGATCTCCTGCGCGTACTGCAAGGAGCAGTATTGGCCGGACTGGGGCCGCGCGATGAAGCCCCGCGCATGCAGCTTCGAGAGCGTCGTCCGGACCACGTCGATGTTCACGTCGAGGGCTTGCGCGACTGTCCTCGCATCGGACACGCGCGGCGTGGCATCAAGTAGCCCAGGTGCGCACGAGATCGTGCCCCCGGTCCGCGCGAGCCCCGGGCGGGGCACCATCTCCGGGGTCTTCGACGACGTGTCCGGCGCGCCGTGGTGGTCCGAATCATCCGTGCCCTGGGCTGCCTCGCCCAGCAGCGAGGCGATCGTCGCGCGCAGGTCAGCGATTGCCGCACGCAGGCTTTGGCTGCGGAGGGTCGCTCGTTGAACAAGGTCCTCGTTCGCCTTGAGTTCCGCTTCGCGAGCAAAGAGTGCTCGCATCAGCTTCTCGACCTGCTCAGGCTTCGACGGCGGCATTCCTCAACCCACCCACCTACCTAGCTCCATAACGCAAGAGATCAAATGGTTTGGAATACAGGGCCTTTCGTAATGGATTAGATGTTCAGTGATGGCCTTAATGACATGGAGTGACGGCCAGTTGGGGCACCGACCGCAGCGCACCAACGCTGTCGGCTGCGCCCAGTCTCGCGGGGCTACGTCAATGAACGGGTCGGTGGGTGGGAGCCACCTGTGAGGGCAAGCCTCCCTGGTCAGGCCACGCTCATGCCGACGTCCCTCCGCTCCGCCTCGACTCCCTCGCCCAGTCCTTCGCCAACGACGTGCTCGTCGAGCCGCTGGCCAACCTCGATGGGCTCCTCGCCGAGTCGGGCGGCGGCAGTCGACGCGGCATGGTCGCCCGCGTGGTGCGCGGACGACGACCGGCAGTCTTGCGCACCTCTCGACCGCCGACATCGCGAAGACGCTCGCCCGGATTGCCGGTTCGCACCCCCATGGCACGGATCATCGCCCTATGAAGAAGAACTGGTCCAAGTCCGCAGCCCGCGCCGACCTCCCTAGCAAGGCGCAGCGCGCTGTCGGTGGCGGAACCTAAAGCCGGGCTGGCACCCGAGGATTCTCAGGGGATCGAGAAAACAAGCACCGAGAGCGATCCGAGTGGCCCCGAAATCGGGGGTGTTCACCCGGGCGTGGGGCAATCGTGGGGCAATCCGGCCTCCCCGGAAAGCGGCGAAGACCAGGTCGAGGCGGCGCTCGCCCGCGCTCTCGACCGGGCCTCGGAGGCCGGCCGCTTCGACGTGGTCGTGCAGCTCGCGAGGGAGCTGGGGGCCCGTCGCCTCGCGCGGCTGTCGAATGTCGCTCAGCTAAGCCGGACGCGCGCGGGAAACAGTAGCCCTGACGGGCCGCCACGGTAGCCCAGCAGCGGCGCCCTCGAAGGGTCATGGAGGCAATTCGAGGAGCCGCCTGCGCGCGCTGCGGTCGGCAGGTCCCCGCGCCCACCATCACCGGGACCAGACGAGGTCGCGCTCGTCGACCTCGCGGCTGTTGGGCGCGAACTCCTCATCCACCAGAGAATGCACTCGGGGCAGATTGGGCGTCCTCCGGTTCCCGCGGCACGCCGCGTCCGCTGGAGATACCAGCCTTGGCACTCGAGCCGCGCCCACGCCTCCCGCACGGAACGTGCGGCGAGCGCCTGGTGCACCCCGGAGCGGCAGTTGAACGGGAACACCCCGTGCTGTCCGAAAACTCGATTGGCCGCTCTACGCGGCTCCCGCCGATAGTGGCTCAATACGCCGCCGAGGCGTTCGTGGCGTCCGTGAACCGCAGGCGCCCCGTGCCGAGGCGTTCGCGGAGCACCCGGTTCTCGGCCTGCAGGTACGCGATGGCCAGCTGCTGCCGCCGATGGATCCAACCGGCGATCAGAAAGACGAAAAATTGGAATGGGGTGGCCAGCTTCGGAGGTCTCACGGCGGGGCACGATAGTCGCCGGTCGTCCCCGCGCCAGCGGGCGCCGCGGCTGCGAACGCCCCCAAATTCATGCCCGGCCCAGTTTCCGGACAGCACGAGGAAGGTCTTCGCGCCATGGAACGAGCACATCGAAGCGCGCGACGAGCTGATGAAGGAGTACGACCACGTCGCGGTCGAGGTTCCGCCGGGCCGACCTCAAGTCCGGCTCAAGCCAGCGTTTCCCCCCTCGGCAGCCGAACCTCCCGCGTCGACTCGGTCAGCGTCCACCCCAACGGCGTGATGAGCATCGCCTCGGCCAAGCCGTACGGAAGAACCTGCTCGGACCACGGGCGTGGAGGCGTCTCCGACGCGAGCCCGCGGCAGACCTCCATCCCGGTCGTCAGCCGGTCGATCGCGAATCCCATCACGGTGCGCTCCTCGGCAACGGTCACCCGCCGCCGGTCGAGGGGGTAACCACGGAACTCCCCCGCGTGGATGTTCTCGACGGGGCCGTTGCGCCAGGCGGTGTTCACGAGGGCGTTGGCGAAGACGCGGCTCGGATGACGCTCGACGTCGGCGCGTACGTGGGCGAGGCGCGCTTCGGGAACGGCCCGAGCCAGGTTCTCTCGCACTTCGGGCAGCGCGAGCATCACGAACTGGGTCCCCTGGGGTTTCGCTTGGCGCGTGGGCAGCGGCAGGTGGGCCAGCGCTCGGCCGACCAGCTTCTCGTAGAGCCTCCCGTCCTCACGGGAGAGGTCAATCCACTCGGCCAGCGCCGCCGAGGCCTCGATGTTGATCCGCGCCATCTCCGAGTCGCAGATCCGGCTCACCTCCGCAGAGTTACCTTCGGCCCAGACGGGCTTCGCCTTGTCCGCGAGCACCGCGACGTAGGATCCCCAACGAAGAACCACCGCCGCCGCGGCAGCACCTTCGTTCCCGTCCATCGACCCCGACGGGAGCGCAGGCGGGTCCGGCTTCGACCGCAGGTAGTCGAGCACCTGGCGGAAGAGCGTGATCTTCGGCGGCTGGACGATGGTCTCTCCCGAGACCTCCTCGAAGATGCCCGCGTCGAGGGTCAGCTCGTCATTGACGTGGACGTGGAGGTGCACCTGCACGAGCGGCAGTCTACGCCCACACCTGCTCGGCCCCTGCCGCACGTTCTCGTCGAGCAAGTTCGCGTAGACCGTCGTCGTCGCGACGTTCGAGTGACCAAGGAGCGGACGGCTGGGCCGCCGCCAACCGCTGTCGAACACGGCCGTAAGCGCGAAGCCACGACCATGGATCGGCACTCGCCTCGTCGGCGAACGGCACCTGCTGGAACTAAGCCGATCATGGCCATCCGAGTAAGTCCGCAAGGACGTTCCGGGCCCCATCGAGATCCCCGGTATCGAGCAGGTCGATCGCCCGCTGAACGCTTACCGCGGCCTTACCGCGGAGCTTACCGCGATCGTCCGAAACTGCACCGTCGGTGCACTCCAGTGCACCCTCGGCAGTATCCTCGGCACCGCTTTCCAGGAGCCAGGCCCATTCATCGCGCATCAGCCGGAGGGCTTCGACGAAACTGATTCGGGTGGGCGCCATCTTGGGCCCGGCTTCCGCGAGACGCCAACAGTCAGCCATCCGTCTCCTGCGCGATTCCTGGACGAGCGGGCCTACGGCTTCATCCACGAGCCCGCGCCTGCTGGACGTACTTTTCGACAGCGGTAATCGCGTCTCGAACGGTTCGAATCCTGTCCGCCTCCTCGTCGGGGATCTCGATATCAAACGTCTCCTCGAACACGAGCGTCAACTCGATAAGGGCGAGCGAGTCGGCGCCGAGATCGTCCACAAATCGCGTCCAGGCGTTGAGCGTTTGATCGCTCGCATGAAGCTCACGCCGAATCACGTCGATCACTTGGCTGTCGATTTCCGTGCCGCTGATCATATATCTTCGCCTCCGTCTTTCGCTAAGAGCATCAAACGGAAAGCAGGCTCTTGAGTATCGTCTGGCGCGATGTCGCACAGCTCGCCGCCGGCGTAGCACCCGGGCACACGAGTCCTTCATCCCGCAGAGAAATTCACTGTAGCGACCGAGCCCCTCACGATGGCGATAAGTGCCAGGCGCTCCAGTTTCGTTACCTCGACATGAAGTTCAAGGACGCACTTCATGAGCATCTCCGCCTCTCGATCGGTCGGCGGCGACACGCTCCAATGTTCGAATTCTTGCGAGCACTCGTCGAGCCACGCGTGTAGCTGCTCTGTCGTGTCTGACGATGGCAGGCACTGCAGACGCCGAAGAACCACGTCGATTGCTTCTCGGACGACCACGAAAGGCGACTGGAGCATCATTTCTTCGTTTCCGCACCGTCCGCACCGAAGTGAAGCACCGTCGAGCCCCGCGGACCAAGTTTCGCTGTCGATGGTCGTGGACCACTCCGCTGGAGGCGCCGTCATTGTCGATCAGAGGTGGGGAAGGGCATCTCTGGATCTCCCTTCGACGCAGTCCAGCGGTGCGGCTCGACGAAGACACGCAGAGGGGTCCCCATCATCCTCCCCATCATCCCCCGTTCGTGCGCCCGCCGCGTCTAATCCACGTCTAATCCGACCCGAGGGTGACGGCTACGCGAGAATGTGAAATTCTTCAACGAGGCCCGGCCTCATCAAGGGCTCGGGCAGCGCATTCCCGGCTTGCCGGCCCAAACGTTCGGCGCGAACGTGACCGCGTTCCCCGTGCTCGGTGGCCTTCACCACGACTATCGCCGGGCCGCGTAGTTC
>CAWKAF010000011.1:0-21029 GCA_963847465.1 uncultured delta proteobacterium
CGATCTGCGTCACTCATTTGCCGTGGGCACTCTGCTTCGCTGGTACCGATCGGCATCCGGCCAGCCGATCGGCTCGATCACCTGTCCATCTTCCTCGGCCACGTGAGTCCACAGTCCACGGCCGTCTACCTGACGGTCACGGCGGACCTGCTCGCCCAAGCCAACGACCGCTTCCAGCGCTTTGCCGCCTCTGCGGTGGATCCGCAGGTGTCGCCGTGACCGGGCTCGGACCTTTGCTCCACGCTTTCCTCGTCGACCATCTCGTTGTCCAGAAGGGACTGCGCCGGTCCACGGTCTCGAGCTACCGGGATACGCTGCGCTTGTTCCTTGGGTTCGTCGCCGCCGACAAACGTTCGAGGATTACGAGTCTCGCGCTTGCCGATCTCACCTTCGAGCGCGTTCTCGGGTTCCTGCAGCACCTGGAAGAATCGCGTCACAATCATGTACGGACGCGCAATCAGCGTAGGGCGGCGCTTCACACGTTCTTCGAGTACGTCGCCACGCGATCGCCCGAAATGCTCGCCGTCTGCCAGCGCATTGCGGCCATTCCGACAAGCGCACACCGCTGCGGGAGATTCGTTTCATCGAGCGCGACGATGTGACGCGGCTTCTCTCGCGCCTCCCAACGAGGGGTGCGCGAGCCCAGCGCGATCGTGCGCTCGTGCAATTTTCTACAACAGCGGTGCCCGCGCCCAGGAGGTCGCCGACCTCCGCATCGGCGACATTGACTTCGGCCCCCCCGCTCGCGTTCGCCTGCACGGCAAGGGAGACAAGTGGCGGAGCTGTCCGCTCTGGGATAGCACCGCCGCTCTCCTGCGGACCATCACAGAATCACGGACGAACCGCGTCGATCCCATGCCGGTGTTCGCAGACGCCAAGGGAAGAGCGCTGACCCGCTTCGGCATCTACAAGATTGTCCGCCGTCACGCGGCCTGGCTCGACAGCGAGAGTGCGGGCAAGGTGACGCCCCACGTGTTTCGGCACACGACGGCGATGCATATGCTCGAGTCCGGCGTCGAGATGAACGTGATCCGAGGCTGGCTCGGGCACGTGAGCATCGAGACCACGCGCCAGTACACCGAGATCAGATGCGCGCCAAGGAGGCCGCCCTCGCAGCCTGCGAGCCGCCGGCGCCCGATGACGTTGATCTCAGGCGAAGAGAGGCGTGGCGCTCGGACGAGAAGTTCCTCACCTGGCTCTCTTCGCTGTAGACCTATCGTCCCCAACCCGCGCACAATTGTCCGCCGACCTATCTCGATAGCGGCCCGGCGCCGAGCGGTGCTTTCTGTTGCGACGTACAGGGCCTCTGACGCAGCCACGGAGAAGGCCGCGCGGCTCGCAGGCTCTTCAGGTCCCGGCCGCCCGTGATTGGCTCAGTCATCGGCTGAAAGCTGACCAGTACCCCCACGCGAACAGCGCAGTGGCAGTCAGTCGGGAAGTTCCTCGCCCGGGTCTCGTTCTCTTTCGGCGTTATGTGACCGGCCCGAACCCTACGATCTCGAAACTGCCGTGTCGATTCCGCGTCGAGCCACATAACCCGTTCGGCAACAGAACGGGCACAATCATCCATCCGGGGATTCCACCCCGAGCACCGAGGACATCACGACGACCGCCCACATCATGCGGGCCGGGAAGATCCTGTGTTTGCCGGTTCTCGACCACATCATCGTCACGCGCGACGAGCACCGCTATCACTCGATGTTCGAGCGAGGGACGCTCCCGAGCATCGAGGAATGAAGGACGCCGCGTGCGTCGCAGCAGCGCGTCCGCTGCGCACCGTCCGCCGTCGATCATGAGCGGCGGGTCATCGAGAGGGCCGCCCACGCGGCGAAGATTCGGCACGACGTGCGCGCGCGGACGACCTTCACGAGCGTCACCCCCTCGGGCACGCCCTCTCGTTCGAGCACCGCGATTCGCGTGCGCGCGACCATCTTCGAAGCTCAGCCCAAGCGTGCCGTTGGGTCGGGCCGCGGGACGTCGTCGCTTGGCCGCCGCCCTCCTTGCGTTTTTCGCCGACTGGGCGCCAGATGCTGGGCAGCGTTTCAGTTGGGGCGAACCACGCCGTTCGCCAGGACGGCACCGACGCAAGGGGGATGACGATGGGAGCCAACCTGCCACTGACGGACTTCGAGAGGGCACTCCGACGGCTCGAGGGGCTGACACGCGGCGAGATCGCGGAGCTCGTCACGGCCCAGATCGTCGACAAGGACGCGGAGGACTTCGCCGTCGTCACGGAAGGCCTGAGCCTCGAGACGCTCCGGCTTCTCTCCGCGAGGGCCCTCGCGGCAGCGCATTCGCATCGTCGACCGACGCTGACGTGGCTCGCGCCTGGTTGCAGATAGGCCGGGAGGCGGCGTCGCGGGGTGCTGGGCGGAGAAGAGCGCCGACCGCCGGCGCGCAGCGGGGCGGCGCGCATTTCGCGATGCCCCCGCTCCGATCGCTCACATGAGGCTGAGAACTGCCACGGCTGTCCCGGCGCTGCCCGAGGCGCCCGAGTTGCCGTCCACGCCGGTCGTCAGCGACCCCCACGCCGTGCCTTCCCGCCGGGGCCGGCCGCTCCTCCTGCACCCGGGAGCGCCGAGGCTCGTGCTCGGCGGTCGCCGCCAGTCGATCATGATCGTCGATCCCGACTCGAGGATGCCCACGGAGATGCCTCCCGTACCCCCCGCGCCGCCCGATCCGCCCGCGCCGTTGCCGCCCGCGAGCCCCGGCCGCGTGCGCCGCCGGAAAGCTCGTCGTCTCCGCCCGGCGCTCCGGCCTGCCCGTCCTGGCCTGCACCGCCCGCGCCGCCGGTGCCCCCGGCGGCCGTGTTCAGAGTGCACGCGGTCAGCGTGACGGTGCTGGCGACGCTGGCGAGCGCGATGCTCGCTCCGCCTCCGCCGCCGCCCTTGCCCCCGCGCCGCCGCAGCCTCCCGCACCGCCGCCCCCGCCGCCGATGCTCTTGCGCTGCGACGTGCCGCACTGGCCGTAGAGGGGATCGGTCGCGCCCGCTCCTCCTTGCCCGGGGTTGCCGGGTGCTCCGTTGCCGCCCGGGCTCGGGATCCATCCGCTCGGCGACAGGGCCCCGTAGATCTTGCGCCGGCCGGCCGCGACACCCCCATCGCCCGCCAGGCCGTCGGCGCCCGGATCGTCGCTCGAGACGACGCCCGCATCGCCGCGTCGAAGTGAGAATCGTTCCACGCGGCAAGCCCGTCGCGTCCCGGCCGTCGTGACGGGGGCTCGGCGGCGTCGCGGTGCCCGGGGTTCCCAGGCCCGCGGTCCCGCCGTCGCTGCCGCAGCCCAAGGCCCCCGTCGCCTCCCGCCGACATGCCGAAGAGGCCGTGCACTGGTTGACGCGCCCGCGCCGCCGGACTCGGGGCTGAATAGCCCGACTGGAGGGCCGTGCCGAGACCTGGGCGCCTCCGGTCGGCGCGGCGCCCGTGTAGTTCGGGGTCTGGGCTGCCGTCGGCGCCCGCGGCGCCGTTGGCGCCGTTGCCCGCGCTCAGCGTGACGCGCATCAGGTTGACGGAGGACGACGCAACAAGGCGGCGATGCTCGAGGTCCCGGGGGCGGTTGCGTCGGGGGCGGCGAACGACATGTCTTCGATGGTCACCGAGCCTGCTGCACGCCCGTCGACGAAGAGCGCATACGCGGCCGGTGGCGACGTCACCTGCGCGCTCTGCCCCGACGTACGACCAGACGCGGCTCCGCCGAGCCGGCGGCGCACGACAGGCCGCCGTACACGCTCACGGCCGTCGTGATGCTCACCTGCTCGCCGTAGACGCCGTTGCAGACGTAGACCCGCGACTTGCCGGCCAGGTTCGCGAGGGCCTGGCCGATCGTCGCGTAAGGCCTCGTCAGCGGTTCCGTCGCGGCCCGGCCACTCCGCTCGCCGACGCTTCCGGCGCCTGCGTCGCCACCGGCAGACGCGACGAAGACGCCGTACGCGTCGTCGAGGACGCACGGCTCGTCTTTCGGGTCCTTCGTCGGATCGCACGAGGACGTCATCGCTCGAGGCCTCGACGCTCGCATCCGCCCTCGCAGAGGGGGCACACGTCCCGAGCTCGTCGCACGCGTCGGAAAGCTGCCCGCGGCACGACAGGCCCAGGGCGGCGACGCCGAAGGCTCCGAGGACCAGGCCCGGCGCGCCCGTGCATCGGAGAAGCCAGCGGTCGAACCCTTTCGGCGCACCGTGCATCCGAGCGCGGCCCAACTCGCGGTCTTCCCGTTGCGCCGTCGCTACGATCTTTTCGGCGCCCATGCCTTGCCTCCCGCACCCATGCGGTCACGCCTGCGAAGCTCGCGCTCCAGGGTCTCCATGGCCCGCGCGTGCACACGGTGCGCCCAGGATCGGCTGACGCCGATTGACGCAGCCGCCTGCGGGAGCGTCTGGCCGCTGAAGTAGCTGCGCTCGATGAGCGCACGCTCCAGAGTCGGAAGCTTGGAGACGATGGCTCGCACGAGCGACGCGAGCTCCGCCTTCGCGAGCACGTCCTCCGGCGTGAGACCACGGCTGCCGGCGCCCTCGGCGAGAGAGACCACCGCGTCGTGCTCCTCCAACGTCACCCAGCGCGCGGCGTGCACGCCGTCCGTCGAGTCTCTCCCGTGCGATCGGCCCTCCGCTGCGTTCTCCGGAGCCACGTTTTGCGGAGGCGCTTGCAGCCTCTGGTGCGCCCGCAAGGGCATCGCGCGCCAGCGCCTCACGCCGTCGATCATGGAACTTCGAATCCGCATCGACGCCCACCGCTCGAAGGGCACGCCGCGGCTGTCATTGAACGAGCGCGCCGCGTCGAGCAGACCCTCTCGCCCAAACCCTCGGAGATCATCGACGGTGCAGCCGGGCCCTATGCGGCGCGCGACGGAAAGAGCGTGCATCTCGATGAGGGACAGGCCTTCCTGAAAGCGCGTGACCATCTCGGGCGTATCGACCCACTCGGCGGGTACCGTCGGCTCGCTGGCCAGCTGGCTCGTGCCTGCGCCCGTGGTGTCGAACGTCGCCGAAGACCCCCATTCGTCCGGCCCCACGGCCGTGATGACGTCGTCGGCATCGCAGCACGCCAGGGCGACTCCGCACCGCAGCTTCTTCGACGTGCTCCGGTGAAGGGCGTCGACGTAGGAGAGGAGCAGCCGCCCGGCGACGTCCGCATCGCGCGCGCCCGAACGCCAGTCCGCAACCGCAAGCGACACGGCGCCGCGGACTTCCTCCGCCCGGCCACGAAACCAGGCATCCTTTCGACCTCGTTCGATCGCGGTCAGGACCCTGATCAGCCGCTGCGCGTGGGCGACGACCTTTCGAAGATCCCGCGGGTACTGGCCGTTGGAGAACCCCATGTGGACCTCGCCGCGAGCGGCTACCACCGCCCATCCACGATCAGGCCGCCGCCTTGCGCACCGAGCACGGGGCGCGCGGCGATCGCCCCGGACTTCGGCTTCCAGAGCATCCACGTCGCGAGCGATGCCGCCCCGAGGACACCGGCGCCGACGTAGGAGGCGGCCGAAACGGTCCAGTAGGCGCGGTTGGCGTCGACGTCCCCCTTGACCTGCGTGCAGAGGGGCGAGGCGCTCGCGCCGTAACACCGGCTGCTGCTCCAGGCGGAGCCGGGGCTGTTTTGCAGGTTTTGCGCGTCGCTCGCCTTGTTCGCGGCGGCGATGCCGAATCCCACGCCGAATCCTGCGGCGACAACCGCCGCCGAGCCGAGCGCGACGACGGTGATCCACTTCGCGCGAGACGCGCCGCCCTCCGCGCGTTCTCGCGTCTCGCCGCTTGCCGTCCACCCGATCGCCACGGCCGGCGCAGGAGCCGCCGCGACCCGCTGGAAGTGAAGCTCGACGAGCTCTCCGCCTCTCGCGGTCACATGCTGCGTCTCGGAGAGCGTCCCTTGCCGCGCGCTCACCTCGTGCTCGCCCGCGGCAATTGCGATCGAGGTCATTGGGGCTCCGGTCGGCCCTGTCGTCGCTTTGGCGTCTTGCGCAGCCGCCCCATCGACGGCCAACTGCGCCCCCGCCGGCGCGAACACGTCGAGGCGCGCCGTCCGGGCCTCCGCGCGCGGAAGCCACTTGGTGCGAACCGACTCGAGCTTCGCTGCAGGCTCGTCGGCGTGCGTCAGGTACTCGCGCAGGTGCGCGGCGGCCTCGACGGGATGGTCCGCGTTGAGCTCCGAGAGCGCGAGGTCGAAGAGCGTCGCCGCCTTGGGGTCGATTTCGTACGCGCGCGCAAACGCGGCCCGGGCGCCTTCGTAGTTCTCGCGTTTGAAAAGGTCGCCGCCTTGCAGAACCAAGGCGCTCGCCGCCGGGTCATCGGCGGCAAGCGCCAACGTCGGCCAGGACGCGAGGATCATCGCCACCATGAGGATCCGGCGTCTCACGGGACTGCCTCCACGGCTGCGGCGACGCCGGGCTGTCCCGAGGCACCGAGGGCACCGGCGGGTCCCGTGCTGTTCGTCGCGGAAGCACCCCGCAACCCGCCTGCGCCGCCTGCGCCGGCAGCTCCGATCGTGATGCCCGAGTGAGTGCTCGCTTGGGTGACGACCGCACCGTCGATCGTCGGCGGCGTGCCTACGTAGCCAATGCCGAGCGAGAGGCCTCCCGGGCCGCCCTGTCCGCCGTTGCCCCCGGCGCCGGCGCCTCCGGCGCCACCAGGGCACCCGACGCCGGCCCCCGCTCCCGACCCGTTACCCGGCGAGCCGCCAGCTTGCCCGCCTTCGCCAGTGCTGCCTGCGCCGCCGTTCCCTGCGGCCCCGGCAGTCAACGTGCAATCGGCGAGCGCGATGCTCGACTGAAACGAGAGAAGCGCGATGGAGGCGCCGCCGCCTGGCCCTCCTTGGCCACCGCCTCCGCCGCAACCGCCACACGCGCCTGCTGCCGCCCGATCCGCTCGAGAGCTGCCGTTGCCTCCGCCCCCACCGCCCTGACCGGGCTTGCCGTCGGCGCCCGGACTCCAGCACCCGGCAGCCAGCCAGTCTGCGAGCAGGTGCCGAGCGAGGTACTGGGCGTATTCGCGGCGGGGACCGGCGCATCGCCCCCGTTCTGTCCGGTCCGCCACCGACTTGCGCATGACATGGCGTTGCATCCCGCCCGCGCCCGCCCCGGCGTCCGCGTATCGACGGCGTTCCGGCAGCCAGGCGACGGGATGTTCATCGGCCCGCCGCCCTGTCCTCCGGAGGTCTGCGATTGGTCGGCGCACGTGCACTGTTTGCTCGGCGCCCCTCCCGCGTCCTCGGCGTTGTTCCCGTTGAGCTCCGCATACGCGGGCGGCGTGCCGAACCAGTTGGTCGCGGTGCCGATTGCAGCCTCCCGGCGCGCCATCGTTGGCGCTGCCGGCCACCATCGTCACCCGATCGAAGCTGATGCCCTGCGAAGTGCTGACGAAGACCGCGACGCTCGAAGCGCCCGGAGCGCCGGCGCTCGCGTTCTGGGCATCGAACTCGATGTCCTCGAACGTCACCCCCGTCTGCAGGCCTTCGAATCTCGAGCGCGTACCCGCTCTGCGCGGGCGCCACGACGACCCGGTTCGCAGCGCCGTACGTCCACGTCGCGCAGTCGAGCGCCCCGTAGACGTTCACGCCGTCGCGCGAAGAGCCGACCACGAGCTGCTCCGGATACGAGCCGGCGCAGACGTAGACGCGCTTGCCTGCCGCCTTCGCCAAGTCCATGGCGTGGCCGATGGTTTGTGCAGGCGCCGACTTCGAGCCCGGGTTCGCGTCCGAGCCCGCAGGCGAAACGAAGATGCCGAAGGCGTCATCGATGACGCAGGGCTCGTCGTGAGGAGCCTTCGTCGGATCGCACCCGGACGGAGCGACCTCGGCCTCGGCTGCTCCGTCGCGCCCTGCGTCACCCGCAGCGGCATCGGGCGCGCTGCACTCGGGCGACCCCGGCGAGCAGTAGTCGGCGACCGACGGGTTGCAGCCCGCCAGAGCAACCGACCCGACAATGAACCGCCAAGGCAACTGTCGCATCTCCTCCTGCCCTCCCTCAGAAAGAGCCCGCAACGCCGGCCGCCCCCGGTGCGACCTTCGGAGTCCATTGCACCGATCCGGTCCGAACCACCGCGCTCGGGCCGGCCAGGGCCAGCACCACCGCCGCGCCGACGGCGGCAGTCGCACCCGCGGCAAACGCAACGTCTGCGACGGTCTCGTCGGTGTGGACCTCCGCAATCTTGTCGCGCAGCACGGCGCACCCGGACGAGACGGCGGGCCCCATGCACTGTCCTGCCAAGGCGGAGCGCAGGCTGCCGGCATCGGAGGCGGCGCCGTTCGAGCGGGCGTCGAAGTAGAGGCCGAGGCCAAGGCCCACGGCCCCTGCGGCCGCGAGACCGACCGCACCGACGTGCGGCGCGGTCCACCATGTCGTGGTCCGCGAAGGCTCACCGGCCGCCTGGGCTCCCGCCTGCTCTCGGGTGGCCGAGGTGCTCGCGTCGAGCGCCGACGACGGCCCCGGTGGCTCGGGGCGTGCGGCTGGGACTGGGAGGTCCACTTGCACCACTTGGCCCGCTAGCGCATCGACTTCGGCATGCGCGACGTCCGCCGCGAGCCGCGCTTCGACCTGGCGGCTGCCCGGCAGGACATCGAGCGGGCCGTCGAACGGCGCCGCGCCCTCGACGACGACTCCGTCGATAGCGACCCGCGCTCCCTCGGTCGTTCGGACGGCGACGTGCCCGGTCGCGCGGTAGGCGTCGTCGAAGTTCTGCTGGACGATGCTCCGCTGCTCGGCGGTCAACTCCGGTGATTTCAGGGCAACCTTGAGATGACCGAGCGCCTCCACCATCTTGCCGAGGTGCATCTCCGTGAGCGCCCAGTTGCGTAGGGTCGAGCCGCTCGGACGGAGCGCGTACGAGGTTCGGAAGGCCGCCTCCGCGCGCGCGTAGTCGCCGGCCTTTCCCGCCGTCACTCCCTCCTTGAAGAGGGCGACGCTGCGCTCGCGCGCGTCCGACTCGCCGGCCGGTGCGCGGCTCGTCCACAGAAGGGCGCACGCAGCGATGCAAAGCCTTGCGTGTCGAAAACTCACAGCGAACCTCATGGCGCCTCGAAGTACTGGTCTTTGGCCGGGAGGGTCGGCGCGGCGGCCAGCGTCGCGGCTCGGCGCCTTGCCGAGGAAAGGAGGGGCTTGGGGGTCCCGGCCGAATCTCTATTGCGAGCTACTTCCGACGCGGCCGCGCTCGAGGGGAGGGCTCTTTGATCCGCGGCCGTCCTCGCCACGTCCGCGGGCGACGCCTGCAACGGGGTCGTGGGCGGCGCAGCCGTCGATTCCGCAGCCTCGGCCGGCCGCGTCGGGGTCGGACCGACCGGCATGGGTGCCGTCGCGACGGGTTCGCTACGCTGCAGCGCCTTCTCGGTTCCCACCGGACGCTCGGCCCAGCCGGCGATCGCGGCGCCCGCGGCGGCAACGCCAAAGGAAGCCCACCCGATCGTGCGCCACCGGCGCCGCGCGCGTCTTTCTCCCGTCGGAACCGTGGGGGCATCCCGCTCCAGGTCCTTCGAGCCCTGCGGCGGCTGCACTTTCACCGCGGATTCGATCCGTGCTTGACCCGAGGTGGCCGCGGGGCGTCCCTCGCATGCATACGCGGCGAAATCGGCGCCGTCGGACGACGAACGCTCGACGAGCTCGGTCCGCCGACGATGCCCCAACGCCAACGTGGGCAGCCAACGCAAGAAGTCGTCCGTATCGTGCTCACTCACGCCCGCAGCGACGTCTTCGCGCGGCGCGTCGTTCGGCACTGTTGCCTCGTCCCCATCGGCGTCCGGACCTTCGTCGCTCGCCGGGGGGCACCCCGTCGGCTCCGTGTCGTTGATCCGATCCGGATCGCTCATCGCTTCACCGCCGGCAGGATCAGCTCGTCGCGGCCATCGTCGGGGACGGAGGCCTTCGCCGGAGGGCTCCGGAGCGCGGGTCGCGGCGGAGCGGTCGTCTTTCGCGCGGCCAGGCCGTTCGTCGCTGCGTCCGGGCGGGCACTTGTCGTCTTCACGTCCGGCTCGGCGGGCGCTGCCGGCGTTGGCATCGCGACCGAGTCCGCTGGGGGCCTCGGCACATCGACTGCGTCGGTGATGGAACGCGGCGGCCGAGCCCCGAGCTCCAGGTCGCTCGCCGCAGGTGCGGCGCCCGAGCCCCGGTTGTCGATGACTTGCACCCCGCTGGTCGCCGGCTCTCGAGGGGCGCGAACGATCCTCGCGCTGACGAGCAGCACGACCACCGCGCTGGCGCCCGCCAGCGCGAGGGCCATTCTCCCGAGCGCGCCCTTGCGCCGGATCTGTGGCTCGCGGCCCGGGCCTGACGCGCCGGTCATCGGCGTATCGAGTGCAGGCACAGCCCCCGGGGCGTGGTCTTCCGAGACCTCTGCCCGAACCACCGTGGTGAGCGACTCGCTGGCGGTCGGGCCACCGAGGGTCGCTTGGGCAGGGGCCACGTGGGTGGCTCCCACGAGTCCGAGAGCTCGGCCATCTCGGACGCGCCGGGCTCGTCGCGAACGACGCCGCCGTCGGCGAGCGATCCCGGATCGGTCGTGTTCGGGTCGCCCGTCATGCCGGGGCGATCGCCAATCCACTGCAGGCCCCGGAGCGCGAACATCAGCCCGTGCAGCGTGTCGTGCCGCGCGCGGGGATCCTTCGAGAGAGCCTTGAGCAGGGCCGCATCCATGCGCGCCGGAAGCCACGGGGAGAACTCCGAGGGGGGCGTCGGGGCGGCATGCCGATGGGCCTCGGCCAGCGCCTTGCGGTCCTGCATGTCCACGTCCCAGGGCAGCCGGCCGGTCAGCATCTCGTAGACGACGAGCGCCAGGGCGTACTGATCGGTCTGCGGCGACACCTCCCCGCCGTCCATCTGCTCGGGCGCCATGTAGCGCGGCGTGCCGATGTTCTGCCGATCGCGTTCGCCCACGACCGCGGCGACGCCGAAGTCCATCACCTTCACGACCGAGTCGTGGGACGCCTCTCTGCGGTGGAGAAAAATGTTCTCGGGCTTGACGTCCCTGTGCACGATCGACGGCTCGAGCGAGTGGGCGCGGTAGAGGCCCTCGGCGGCCTGAGCCGCCACCGCGTAGGTGTTCGCCGCGGTCCAAAGCTTCCCCTGCTGAAGCGTCTCGCGAAGCGCCGCTCGGAGCGTCCGCCCTCGCAGGCGCTCCATCACCATGAACGGCGTCCCGTCCACGAGCTGATCGAAGTCGAGCACCTGCACGATGCTCGGGTGCTGAAGGCGCGAGGTGACCTTGACCTCCCCGAGGAACTTCGCCGCGAACTCCGGCAGCTTCGCGAACGACGGAAGCAGCACCTTCATCGCGCCCCGGATGAGCCCGGCCTTCTCGACGGAGAGAACGAGGCCCATCCCTCCTTGGCCGAGCTTGCCGCGGACGACCCACTTGGTCCCCGGCATGGGCTCGCCAATCGCGTACTCGACCGAACTCGGCGCTTTCATGGCTCCCCTCCGGGCCCGTCGCATCACCTCGCCGCCCGGTCATCGTTGCCACACATTCCCCCACGGACGCCAGTCACTTGAGCAACGCCACTTCAAATTTGAATCTCAAACCTCATCCGTATTCAGCTCATGCGTCCGCACCGGACCCAATGGCACGCAGCGGCCTCATGAATTAGATGAGCTTCGCAAGCATCACTGCACAGGCTGCTGTCGCGAAGGCGCAAGTGGCCACGATGCCCCAGCCGACGATCCTGTCGTGTCGCTGCGTCGCCTCCGAAGCTGTCACCCAGCCCACTCGTGCGCCGTACACCGCCGCCGGCAGCAAGAGCGCGAACATCATCCACCCGGCCGGCGCCGCCAAGACCTCCGCCGCCTCTCGTTGAAAGGGCGCGACCGTCTCCCCCCGCGTCGCCCAAAAGGGCTTCACGGGCGCGGCCAGGCTGTAGCCGGCGGTGACGCAAAGCGCGCCGAACGCCACCACCACGGCCATGAGCATCGTCACCCGATGAAGGCCGACCGGTCTCTCGGCGAGCTGCCGAGCGATCGCCACGCTCGTCTCCGCGACCTTCTCCGAGAGCGTCCGTTGCACATGGGCGGCCTCTCTCTCGGCTGCCGCCGCGAATGCCGCGCGTGCGTCCTCGATGCAGCGTTCGGTGTACTCCGCGAGCTCGGCCGGGTATCGCCGGAAGAACGAGTCGTAGTACTCGAGCGCCATCACGATGCTCCAGAACGCGTCGTTGTCGCGTAGACCAAGCGCGTCGCGCAGCCGGTAGAGGCGCTGCCGCTCCTCGTCCGAAGCGTGTCGACCGACGACCTTCGCGAACGTCTCCTCGAGGCTCACGAGCAAGACTCCGGCGAGGACCTTCCGGACCTCCCCGCGCCACCTCCCGAGCTCCGCGCGGTTGCCGATGGGCAGCTCCTTCGCCGCCACCTCGAGCGAGATGCGCCTGCAGTAGATGTCGTCGGCGACCCGGTCGGCGAGGTCCGGCAGCGTGATCGACTTGCCTCCGCGGCCCTCCACCTCCTCGCGGATCTTGGAGCCGTTGTAGAGCTCGAACTTCTTCTCGTCGCCGAAGTATCCGTTGCGCACGACGTGCACCGCCGCCTTCGGGACCGCGTCGATGAACTCGCGCAGAAGCTCCAGGCTGTCGCGCTGCCGGTTGATCACCCAGAGCGCGACGAGCTCGCTCCCGAGCTCCTCCAGGCTGCTGTCGAGCGTGCGTCCGTACTGCTTGACCGCGAGGTTGTTGCGCGCCGCCGTGTTGATCACCACGACCCCTTCGCGGTGCCGGTCGCACGTGTTGACGAGGTGGATCCAGCCGTCCGCCTCGTCGAGGTTGATGAGCTCCGTCTCGACCTGGTCCCTGTACGCCTTCCATACGTCCGGGTTCGAGGTGTCGCACTCGACGAGGACCACCTTGCTCCCTTGCTCGAGCAGGTGGTCCAGCATCGCCACCGTCATCATCGACTTGCCCACGCCGCCCTTGCTTCCGCCGACCCAGTAGATGCGCCCCGTGCCATTGCCTTCGGTCATCGCCAGAACCTCCTTCGTGCCATTGCCGCTATCTCCTTTGCCGTCTCCCAAACGCTGGCGTCTCAGATGTCTCGGGTGTCCTCCTTCGGCACGAAGGCCGACCGCCGCATGGCCGCCTCGTCACCGGGTCGCGTTGTCCCCGTCGTCCCTTTTTGGGTCCGCGGGCGTCGCCGAAGCAGTCGACGGCGTCGTCGCCGCGGGAGCCGCCTTGGCGATCGACTCGTGCTGGCTGCTCTGCACCGGCCGAGGCGCCACTGGCCACCACGGCGGGCTTCGATTCCGTCGTCGGAGCCGTCGCCGCCGGCTCCGGTCGCGGGTCGGTGCGCCTTGGTCTTGCGTCGCTTCTTCCGTCCTCCTGCTGCCCTGGCCTCGCCCAGGTAGGTCTTGAGCGTCTTGGTGGTGACGGCGAGGCCGTTGTCGCTGAGATGCGCGGCGATGGCGGATAGGCCGTAGCCCTTGGCCTGCATCGCGTGGATCTCCGGGGACAGCATCCGGACGGCCTCCGCGGTCGTCACTTCCTCGACCTGATGCTCCGGCACGTTCTGCATCGTGCGCCGGAGGCGCTCGATATCCGCGACGCGAACCTTCCTCGCCTGCATGTCCTTTTGCTCCTCGGTTCTGGGTCGACGCCTGTTCGCCAACGCCTGAAAGACGGTTGACATCGCATACCCCGATGGTCAACGTGATTTCGCAAACCCGGAGTGAATACGGAGGGCAAGATAAAGAGAGTGTGTCAATTCGTTTCGAAGTTGGTAATTCGATTCGCTATTTGTGGTGACAAAAAATCGACGATTGTGCCTTCTCCAAGGGAACCAGCGGATAGGACAGCGGAAAATCCCGTGACAGAAATCGAGCGCGACGACGAATTGCCTATTTTTAGGCCGCGGATGGGTGGCGGCGGCTCGCGGCCCTCGCCCGACGGAGCGCGCTCGTTCCGCAACGCGATCTTGGCGCGCCTACGCGGAGGGACCCGGCGCGGCGCCCGTAGCCCCGCACCCGTTCACCCGCTTCAGGCCCGCGCGCGCCGCGTTGTCGTCAAGGCGCACCTGCTGCGCATGGGGCCGACCGCCGCCAAGGCGGCCGCCTTGCACGTGCGCTACATCGAGCGCGACGGCGTCGAGAAGGACGGCTCGAAGGGCGTGCTCTACGACGCGCAGGGGACGGTTCGCGCGCGGGTCTTCGAGCAGCCGCGTCCCGGCGAGAAGCACCAGTTTCGTTTCATCGTCTCGCCGGAGGACGGTTCGGAGCTCGACCTCACCGCCTACGTGCGGCGCCTGATGGCGACGCTCGAGCGGGACATCGGGCGCAAAGTGGAGTGGGCGGCGGTCAACCACTTCGACACCAGCCATCCGCACGCGCACATCGTCGTCCGCGGCATCGACCGCGATGGGCGCGAGCTGCGGATTGACCGGGGCTACATCTCGGGCGGCATGCGCTGGCGCGCCCAGGAGCTGGCGACCGAGGAGCTCGGGCAGCGGCCGGAAAGGGATGTGCGGCGGGCGCAGGAGCGCGAGGTCACCCAGCAGCGGTTTACGACGCTCGACAGGGAGCTCGAGCGCCGCGGGCCCGACCACTTCGTGGAGGTCCGCACGCGGGCACGGAGCGGGCGCATCGACGAGTCCTTGCTCATCGCGCGCCTCGAGCATCTCGAGGGCATGCGGCTCGCCGAGCGCGTCTCGAGAACGTCGTGGAGGCTTGTCGAGGGTTGGCAGAAGCGGCTCCGGGATCACGGCTCGCGCGGCGACATCCTGCAGCAGATCCACGCGGCCGTCCGAGGCGACCCCTCCCGCTACGACGCGGTTCGGCCGGGAGAGGCGCTGCCGCCCGAGCCGGGAGTGGCGGCGCCGGTCGTCACGGGCCGGGTGGCCGGCAAGGGTCTGTCCGATGAGCTCAAGGGGACGTTCTACGCGGTGGTCGAGACGCCCGCGGGGCGCGCGTACCACGTCCCGCTCGACGCGCGCAGCGCGCAGACCGTGGGCGTGGGCGATCTCGTGTCGCTCGCAACGCCGCCCGAGACGCCCGTCCGTCCCGCGGACCGGCAGATCGCCGAGGCCGCCCGCGCCCGCGGCGGCGTCTTCGCCGTCGATGCCTCCGCGGGCGGCGACGCGCAGGGGCTCGCGCGGCGCCTACGCGACCTCGAGCGAGCGGGGCTCGTCGCCGCCGAAGGCCCAGCGCGCTGGAAGGTGCCGCCCGACCTCCTCGACCGGCTCGCCGAGCGCGGCACGCGACGCGCCTGCCTCGCTACCGGCTCGTCGTTCGCAAGGAGCCCCTGTCGCTCAAGGAGCAGGTCGTCCACCGGGGACCGGTCTGGCTCGATCGCGTCGAGACGAAGACGCTGGCCCACTGGGGGCTGGGCGCCGACGTGCAGCAAGCCGTCGCCGAGCGCCGCGAGGCGCTGCGTCGTCTCGGCATCGGGCCGGACGATCCGGACCGGGTAGCGAAGCTGCGCGAGCTCGAGCGCCGCGCGCTCGGAGCCGAGATCGCCGCACGCTCGGGCATGACGTTCCTCGCCCGCGTACCGGAAGGCTTCCGGGGGCGCATCCAGCCGGCCGAACGGGCCGGCCCACCGGGCGCCTACGCCGTCGTGTCGGACGGGCAGCGCTTCGTCGTCTTGCGAACGACCCCCGCGCTGCGCGCCTTGCAGGGTCAGTCCGTTGCGGTCGCGCGTGACGCCAAGGGACGGCTCGTCGTCCGTCCCGGTCCCGACCACGACATCGGCTCGTAGCGCCGAAGCCCGTTGCCACGTCTACACCCGACCAGCAAGGGTTTGCTTCGTGGCCATCACCTACGGCGTGTGAGCCCTGTCCTCGCTGCCGCCCAGAGGCAGACCGTCACTGGCGGTGTGGGCCACGAAGCAGCCACACGAGACAGAGGGCACCCACGACACCGAGGCCACCGACCACGCCCAGGATCGGTCCACGGCCGCTGGAGAACACCAGGCCGACAGCTCCCCCCACGATGACGCTGGTGGCTACACAAAAGGTGACGATTTCGGCGCGCGGCGGGGTCATCGGCGGGGGGGGTTGTCGCGACGCCTCTCTTGCTCTTCTTCGCCACAGAATAGTTCGCGGGGGCCATCGAGGGCGCCAGCCGCGCGCCACCGCCGCCTTCTCCAAGCGAGGTCATGCATTACTGCGGTCGAGGTGCCTCGCTCCCCGTGCGCATCCGTCCAAGCGCCTCGCGAACCTTGCGAGCGAGGGCGTCCGGCGTGATGGGCTTCTGGAGGAACGTGACGCCCGAGTCCAGGATGCCGTGCTGGACAATCGCCTCGCCGGTGTAGCCCGACATGAAGAGCACCTTGATGTCGGGGCGCGAGGAGCGGATGCGCTCGACGAGCTGCGGCCCGCTCATGCGGGGGAGCACAACGTCCGTCACGAGCAGGTGGATCTTCGCGCCGTACTGTTCGACGACGAGCAGCGCCTCGCCCGCTCCTGGGGCCTCCAGAACCGTGTAGCCGCCCCGCCGAAGAATGCCCCGTGTGACCGCACGCACCTGCTCATCGTCCTCCACGAGCAGGATCGTCTCGGCGCCGCGTCCGCCTTCGAGAGCAGGGGGCTGCGATGAGATCGTCTCCGCCTTCGCGTCCGTTCGCGGGAAGTACACCTTGAAGGTCGTGCCCTTGCCCGGCTCGCTGTAGACCCAGATGTGTCCACCGCTCTGCTTGACGATGCCGAAGACGATGGAGAGGCCGAGGCCCGTCCCCTTGCCCTTCTCCTTGGTCGTGAAGAAGGGCTCGAAGATCTGCGCCTGCGTCTCCTTGTCCATCCCGATGCCGGTGTCGGTGACGGCGAGCATCACGTGGGGACCTGCCGTCACCCCGAGGTGCTCGCTGGCGTAGTGCTCGTCCAGCTCCGTGTTGTTCGTCTGGATGGTCAGCTTTCCGCCCCGCGGCATGGCGTCGCGCGCGTTGACGACGAGGTTCATGACGATCTGCTCGACCTGCCCTGGGTCCGCCTTCACCTTGCCCAGGCGAGCTGCCGGGAGCAGCGTCATCTCCACGTCGGCGCCGAGAAGGCGCCCGAGCATCTTCTCCATCCCCGCGATGACCTGGTTCAGATCGATCACCTTGGGCGCAAAGACCTGCTGGCGACTGAACGTGAGGAGCTGACGCGTCAGGGCTGCAGCCCGCTTGCCCGCCGTTCGGATCTCTTCGAGGTCGGCGCGCAGCGGGTCGTCGGTCTTGAGATCCGCGAGGATCATGTCGGTGTAGCTCAGGACGACGGAGAGCACGTTGTTGAGGTCGTGCGCCACCCCGCCCGCCAGCCTGCCGACGGCATCCATCTTCTGCGCGTGGCGAAGCTGCTCTTCCGATCGGCCGAGCGCCGCTGCCGAACGTTTCTCCCCGGTGATGTCCAGAGACAGGATGCACGTGCCTTCGGGCACAGGAATGAACCGCAGCTCGAACCAGCCCTTCGAGCCGTCGGGGAACGTGAACTCGTTCTCCATTCGGTCGTGCTGGCGCTCGGTCATGCACCGCCGCAAGGCCGCGAACATGGGCGAGGCCTCGATGCCGGGGTAGCACTCCATCATCGTGCGACCGAGGAGCTGTTCTCGTGACAGGCGTCCTTGCGTGACCACCGTGTCGTTGACGTAGAGATACTTCCAGTCGAAGCCGATGACCTGGCAGCCCTCCAGCAGGCTGTCCAAGACGTCCTCGGCGATCGACCCCCCGCCCCGCCCCGGAGTGCTCATCCTTGCATGGTACTCGAAGGCCCTCACGACGAAGTCGAGCGGCGCCGCGAAGCCCTGCGTCGGATCGGCGTGCAGCCGGAATGACCCGAACCGCTCGGCAAAGCTCGGCGAACTCGAACGGCTGACGGAACGAGGGGAAATCGTCGCAACGGTCACGCGCGACGCCAAAGGTCGACTTCTCGTCCGAGCGCCTTCGTCTCGGCTCGTTCGCGCGGGCCCCCCTGATGTCGCGCCTCGAGACCTTCCGGCCCCTTCGGGGTGCCCGGCTTCTGCTTTTCCGGCTTCCCCGGAGGGGACGCCCTCCGGAAATGCAGCCGGGCATCTCGAGGAGCTCCGGGGGCCCGCCTGGGGGCGAACGAGCCGAGACAAAGGCGGCTCACGAAGGAGAAGCCACCATGGACGACAAGACCCAGAACGATGCGACGGACCCCGACCTCATCAGCGCCTACAGTCGCTCCGAAGCTCTTGCGGACGGCCTGCTCGTGGACGTCACCGAGACCGCACGCGAAGCCGGCTTTCTCTACCCGGTCGCCCTGACACGCGCGGCGTGGGAGCTGTGCGTCGCCTTGAGCCCCCCCGCCAAGCGGGCCGGCAACGACGAGCGTGGACGGCTGTGGGATGTCCTGATGATGATGCGCTGGGCCGTGGGCCGCAGCCGCGGCGGCCCCGACATCGCGTTCGAGCTGCTCTGCGTCACCACGAGCGTACGCCCCTCGCGCGTGGCGCTGCGCGCTGTGGTCGGTCCCGGCGACGACGCCGAGCCGGTCGTCACCGTGATGCTGTCCGAGGAGTCATGAGCCACCTGCAAGCCGCGATGATCCGAAGCATTCAGGGCTTCGCGACCGAGCTCACGCGCACGCCCCTCTACGACTGCGGGCATGCGGACGCCTGGGAGCTCGTCGAGCGCGCCGGGACGACCGAGGACCTTCTGCTCGCGCTCGGGTATTGCGCCGGCTACGCCGACTGTGCACGCATCGCCTGCGCGTGGCACTCCCGGGCATGGCGCATCGCGGACACCCTGTCCGTGGCCGCGAAGACGTTCGCGGTCGCCGTGCGGACCCTCGAGCCCACCGACCTTGACGGTTGCGTCGGCACCTACCGCGCCGAGCTGAATGGGCTGCTCGCAGCGGATGCCCGTGAGCAGCCTGCCCCGGGCCACCGCTAGGATCTCAGCGGCCTTCCCGCGAGGCGCTGCATGTCGGGCTCTGCGGAGACGCGCGAGTTGGCTGACGTCCCACGATCCCCGCAAGCCAGCCGAGGAGCAGCACTTTGGCGGACCTTCCTTGGGCGAGGACCTCCACGCCTCCGTCGGTTGTCGGTCGCCTGTCGAACGGCGCATCGGCATTTCACATCACGCGGTCCAGGTCCGCGAGGTCGGGTGCCGCCACGGGAAAGATCTCTCCGCGCTCGTCCATTCGCCGCCGAAGAAGTTCGGGCTTCCACGAGGTCGGTGCGACGTAGAGTCGCCAGCGCATCGCCGTCGCGGCCGATGAACAGATCGAGTACAGGGGTCTTCGGCGCCATCGCGGCGAGCGTAGCATCCGGGCTGGCGTCCTTTCTCTGGAGGCGGGTGGATCGACGCGCTGCAGTCGGGTGGCCGGACGTGTGGGCCGTCATCAAGGCGAGTGCCGAAAGGCGCCTGGGGAAGCCGCTCCTCAAGGCGTACGTCTTCCTCGCCGTCTTCGGAATCGTGGTCGTCGCGGTTGCCCTCCTCGTCATGCGCTTTTAGGTCGCGCGCGACCGAACGTGGACCTCGCCCGCCGGGCGATGCTGCCGGCTCCGCGCGAGAGCGGGGGCGCGGCTTCGTGGATGAAGCCGTCGCGCCGTCGTCAAGGATCGCGCAGCTCGATGGCTCCAAGTTGGAGCAGGTGCGCAAGGATGCTCAACGCCCCGTCTCGCTCCAATTCCGGTCTGCAGATGTCGAGGATCATCTCGACGGTGCAGTGGCCGTCCACGAGCGAGAGGAGGTACGCCGCCCGCGCATCGAGCGCAGGAACGGCAGGCCCTCCACAGTGATGGCAAGCCACGGGACGGCGAACAAGGACAGGTGCGGACGAACCTCGCTCCTCGGCCCTGCGACCTCGTCCTCGCTGACGGCCTGCCGGCCGACGGGGTGCGGTGGTCCAATCGAGTCACGGGGCAGCAGTGTACGGCGGGGGCACCCGGCTGTCCGTGACGCAGGGCGTCGCACGGTTCGGTGCAAAGTTCGGGTGTCTCGGTGCAAAGTTCGGGGTGTCGGAACTTTTGAGTGGGGACGGAGCCAGCCTTCCAGCGGGCAAGGTTCGCGACCTCTACGACCTGCATCTGCTCGCGCGCCGGAAGTTCGATGGCCAGCTTCTACGCGGCCTCGTCGTGCTCAAGCTGTGGCAGGTGCGCGATGCGTTCGACGCCCCGGGCTTCTTCACCAAGCTCCGCGGCGGCGCATACAACTGGGAGGACCTGCACCGCCTTCTCCGCCCGTCGGAGCGCGTGGAGCAGGAGGAACCATCATCGCAGGCATCCAGCTGCACTTCCCGCAAGCTCAAGGAGCTCACCCAGCTGGCGGCCCACGTCGTTGCCGACGCGAGGAAGGGCGCCCGGAACGAGCCGCTTGGGGGTCGACTGCGCGCCGAGATCCGCGGTCGCTTCGCCAGACTCTAGCCGGGTGCACGTCTCGAGCAGCGCCGGGACCCGTTGCGCGCGCGGTGCTGCTCCCGTGCAGAACCGAGGCGCTGGGTTCTGGATCACGGCGGCATAATCCCGGAACTGCCTTCGCCAACGCGCCGCGCAGCGGGCAGTTCTCCACATTCGGTCTCCCGCTTCGTCGTTCGGGCTTCTCCGGGTGTCAGCGCCTTCGTCTCGGCTCGTTCGCGCGGGCCCCCCTTTGTCGCGCCTCGAGACGCGGGGCGCCCCGGGGGTGCCCGGCTTCTGCTTTCCCCGTATCCCGCGAGCGGGAGCCCCTCCGGGAATGCAGCCGGGCATCTCGAGGAGCTCCGGGGGGCCCGCCTTGGGCGAACGAGCCGAGACGAAGCGGCTCGCGCCAAGGGAACGCCCCATGTACGACGAAAGAAATCCAACGACCTCGTGACCAACACACCCCTGAAACAGCGCCCCCAATCGTCACCAGCTCGCCGATGATAGCCCGGACGCCGCGCGATACCGCAGCATCCTGCAGCGCAGATCGACGAAGGCGTCCGGCGTGCCGCGGAAGTCATCGCCACGATCCAGCGCGATCAGCCCCGTGACCAAATCGTGCGCACGCGCGCCGCAGGCTTCGAGGTCGCCCCCACCGGCATTCGCGTCCGCATCGCCGACAATCGGTACCAGCCCGACCGACTTCGCCCTCGGACAAATCGCCGGACGCGCCGGCATGCCTCTCCCGTACCTGCGCGAACTCGCCGCACCGCAAGCGGCCCCCTGGCAGCATCAGCTCGCCTCCGAG
>CAWKAF010000012.1:0-15454 GCA_963847465.1 uncultured delta proteobacterium
GCTGCTTTCCCCGAGGGGTTCCCGCTTGCGGGATACGGGGAAAGCAGAAGCCCGTCACCCGGAGGGCCGGAAGGTGCCAAGGCGCGCCGCTCTCGGCGGACCGCGAGAACGAGACGACAGGGAGCGGGTCCTCCGGGGGGCAAGGGACTCGGGAATGCGATGGCATAGGCTGGCGAACTTGAGCCCCTCGGGCCACTGGACGCTTGGGGAGATTGCCGTTGTTCCACTACTAAAGTGAGCATGACCGGGCGCAATCGCGCTTCGGAATGAGGGGCAGGAGCAGTCGCTCGTGCGCGGCAAACCGCAGCTTGGCTCGCAAACGGCCCACGACTGGGCTGGCGGCGTTACCGTCCGGGCGGGAGAACGGGCGGTGCCGGAGAGATGCTGACCTACGGAGTGAACATGGACCAAGCCACGCACAACAAAATCGTCTCCTTCATCTGGGGCATCGCCGACGATGTCCTGCGCGACCTCTTCAAGCGTGGCAAGTACCCGGACGTCATCCTGCCCATGTGCGTCATCCGGCGCATGGATGCCGTGCTGGAGCCGACCAAGAAGGCGGTGCTCGACACCAAGAAGATGCTCGACAAGGCCGGCATCACCGAGCAGCGCGCCGCGCTGCGACGCCGCCGGCCAGGCATTCTACAACACCTCGAAGTTCACCCTGCGCGACCTCAAGTCGCGCGGCAGCCAGCAGCAACTGCTCGCCGATTTCGAGGACTACCTCAACGGCTTCTCGCAGAACGTCCAGGACATCCTCGACAATTTCGAGTTCCGCAACCAACTCATGCGCCTCTCCAAGGCCGACGCGCTCGGCACGCTGATCGACAAGTTCCTCGACCCGGACATCGACCTGCTCGCCGGCACGGCATCGACAACCACTCGCATGGGCACGGTCTTCGAGGAGCTGGTCCGCAAGTTCAACGAGGAGAACAATGAGGAAGCCGGCGAGCACTGGACGCCGCGCGATGCAGTGCGGCTGATGACCAACCTCGTGTTCCGCCCATCGCGGCCAGATAAAGTCCGGCACGTACTTGCTGTACGACTGCGCATGCGGGACCGGCGGCATGCTCACGGTAGCGGAGGAAACGCTGCAGGAGTCGGCCGCGGAGCGCCGCCAGAAGTCCGTCACGCACCTCTACGGCCAGGAGATCAACCCCGAGACCTACGCCATCTGCAAGGCGGACATGTTGCTCAAGGGCGAGGGCGAGAACGCCGATCACATTGTCGGCGGAGCCGAGTGGTCGACTCTTTCGCATGACGCGTTCCCCGCCCAGGAGTTCGACTTCATGCTCGCCAACCCGCCCTACGGGAAGAGCTGGAAGAAGGACCTGGAGGCGATGGGCGGCAAAGAGGGAATGCGCGACCCGCGCTTCAAGGTCATGCACAAGGGCGAGGAGCTCTCCCTCGTCACCCGTTCGAGCGACGGCCAGCTGCTCTTCCTCGCCAACATGGCCTCGAAGATGAACCACAAGTCCGCGCTCGGCAGCCGCATCGCCGAGGTGCACAACGGCTCGTCGCTTTTCACGGGCGACGCCGGCCAGGGCGAGAGCAACATCCGCCGCTGGCTCTTCGAGAACGACTGGGTTGAGGCCATCGTCGCTCTCCCGCTCAACCTCTTCTACAACACCGGCATCGCGACCTACGTCTGGGTGCTGAGCAACCGCAAGGCCGCGCCGCGCAAGGGCAGGTGCAGCTCATCGACGCCAGCGAGTGGTTCAAGCCACTACGCAAGAATCTCGGCAAGAAGAACTGCGAGCTGTCCGAGACGACATCCAGCGGGTGATGCCGACGTACGACGCGTTCAAGGAGAGCCGAGTCGAAGATATTTCCGAACGATGCGTTCGGCTACTGGAAGGTCACCGTCGAGCGCCCGCTGCGCCTCCACAGCCAGCTCACCCCGAAGGCCATCGAGACGCTCCGCTTCGCCTCCGGCGACGAAGAATTCGCGGCTGCGCTTTACGACGAGCTTGGCGACGACCTGTTCGCGAACTTCGCAAGGTTCGCGCCGCGCTCGAGAAGCGCCTCGCCGACTGGGGCAACGGTGAAGCGACGAGCGATGAGGACAGGACGACGACGCCCCAAGAAGGGTCTTCCCGAGAAGAAGAAGAAAAAGCTGCTCGACCCCAAGACCTGGGAGCGCGACGCGCGCCTGGTCGAAGTCGGCAACGCCTTGCGCAAGGCGATCGGCGGAAGCTGTTTGAGGACCACAACGAATTCCGGCCGCGTTGAAGCCGCACTCGACAAAGCTGACGATCAACCTCGGCGCGGCGGAGTTGAAGCTTTTGCTGCGAGCGGTGAGTTTCCGCGTCGAAACGGCTCCGCCCGTGATCGCCAAGGTGCACAAGCCCGGCAAGACGCCGGCCGATCCTCTTCGTGGGCTCTTCCCAGCGACCGTCGATGGCAAGAATGCCATTGTCGAATATGAGCCCGACACCGATCTGCGCGACACCGAGCAGGTGCCGCTGCTCGAGGAAGGTGGCGTCGAAGCGTTCCTGCGCCGCGAGGTACTGCCGTACACGCCGGACGCGTGGATCGGACGACGCCGACGCCGATAGGCTACGAGGTGAGCTTCACGCGCCACTTCTACAAGCCGCAGGCGCTGCGCACCTTGATGAGATCGCAGCTGACATCGTATCGGTAGAGAAGGAAACCGAGGGGCTACTTGAAGGACTGATTAAACGGGGAGCGGCATGATCGACGGACTCCGGCCATACTCCGAATACAAGGACTCTGGCCTGCCCTGGCTCGGACACATCCCCATGCATTGGGACGTCAAGCGCGCAAAGTCGTTGCTTTACGGCGTGGATGAGCGCTCAAAGGCCGGCAAAGAGGAACTCCTGACCGTTTCGTCCGCTCGCGGTGTCGTACACCGCAAATCGGCTACCGTCACGATGTTCAAGGCCAAGTCGTACACTGGCTACAAACTCTGCTGGCCTGGCGACCTTGTCATCAACAGCCTCTGGGCGTGGGCTGGCGGTCTGGGAGTCTCCAAGGATCACGGCATCATCAGTTCTGCCTACGGGGTGTATCGGGTGAGGTCAGACGCGCCTTTGCAGCCGGCCTTCGTTCACGAGGTGGTACGCTCATCAGCGTTTCACTGGGAGCTTCAGGTTCGATCCAAAGGCGTCTGGATATCTAGATTGCAGCTCACGGATGAATCCTTTCTTAACGCTCCGCTCCATCTTCCGCCACTTGACGAGCAAGCAGCGATCGTCAGATTCCTCGACCACGCCAACGGTCGCATCGATCGATACATCCGCGCAAAGCGGAAGCTGATTGCGCTCCTCAACGAGCAAAAACGGTCCGCCATCCACCGTGCTGTTACGCGCGGGCTCGACCCGAACGTGCGACTGAGGCGTTCAGGCATGCTCTGGCTCACCGAGATTCCGGTGCACTGGAGCGTTTCGCGGCTCAAGTTCGAGGCAGCCGACATCGTCGACTGCTTGCACGCCACCCCAGTTTACTCTGCCACAGGGGAGTTCCCTGCGATCAGAACCGCCGACGTTGAGCCGGGAAGACTGCGATTGGCACAGGCGCGTCGAATCTCGAAAGAGCACTTTGCCGTGTGGACGTCCCGCCTGGAGCCGCGAGAAGGAGACATTCTTTACAGTCGCGAAGGCGAGCGATTCGGCATGGCCGCCGTAGTCCCAGCTAGCGTCCGTCTTTGTATTTCGCAGCGCATGATGGTGTTTCGGATAGGACCTGCGCAAGACAGTAGCTACATCATGTGGCAACTCAATTGCCCACACGTATACGCACAGGCGTCGGCTGACGTGATCGGGTCCACAGCTCCACACGTGAATATCGAGCAGATCAAGAATTTTCAGCTGGCCATTCCTCCACGCGAAGAGCAGCAACGGATTGCCGCGCATTTGTCCAACGCCTGTCAGGGCATCGACAACACCCTGGCACGTGCTGAGCGCGAGATTGCCCTGATGCGCGAGTACCGCACTCGCCTCGTGGCCGACATCGTCACCGGCCAGCTCGACGTTCGTGACGCAGCCAGGCGGTTGCCGGCCGAGGAGTTAGAGCCAGCCGCGGCGGAGGATGACGTAGTCTTGGAGGACGAGGAGCCGGAGGAGGGGGAGGCTGCGTGACCACTGACACCTCCGAGAAGGGCCTCGAGTCATTGATCGTCCGCGCCATGACGGGGCGCACCGACCTGCTCACACCGCCGCACGTCGCGACCGAGTCTTCGGTCCCGGTAGCGGGCGGTACCGGATGGCTCCTGGGGGACCCGAAGCACTACGATCGCGGCGCCTGTATCGACCTGGTACAGCTCCGAGGTTTTGTCCTGTCGACGCAGCCGAAACTCGCGGCAGCGTTCTCCCTCGAGACGGACGGTCCCGTGCGCCGACAGTTTCTAGCGCGCGTCGAGAGCGAAATCGCCCGGCGCGGCGTCATCGACGTGCTCCGCAAAGGCGTCGATCACGGACCCGCACCATGTCGATCTGTTCTACGGAACCCCGTCGCCCGGCAACCCGAAGGCTGCCGAACGCTTCGCGTGTAACCGATTTAGCGTCACTCGCCAACTAGCCTACAGTCGCGACGAAACGCGACGAGCCCTCGACCTAGGGCTCCTCATCAACGGTCTGCCCGATCGCCACGTTCGAGCTCAAGAACAGCCTTACCAAACAGACCGTTGCGGACGCGGTAGAGCAGTACCGGCGCGACCGCGATCCACGCGAGCCGCTCTTCGCATTTGGCCGCTGCGTCGTTCACTTCGCCGTCGACGACAGCGAGGTTCACATTTGCACCGAGCTCAAAGGCAAGGCCTCGTGGTTCCTGCCCTTCAACCAGGGCTATAGGCGACGGCGCGGGGAACCCGCCCAACCCCAACGGCCTGAAGACGACTTATCTCTGGGAACGATTTCTGACGCCGGCCGCACTGACGGACATCCTCGAGAACTACGCGCAGATCGTCGAAGAGACCGATCGCCGCACCGGAAAGAAGAAGCGGAAGCAGATCTTCCCCCGCTACCACCAGCTCGACGTGGTCAGGAAGCTCCTGGCAGATGTGGGAGCACTCGGCTCGGGCAAGAGGTACCTGATCCAGCACTCCGCCGGCAGCGGCAAGTCGAACTCGATCGCCTGGCTTGCGCACCAGCTGATCGCAGTGCGGAAGAACGGCCAGGAGGTCTTCGATTCGATCATCGTGGTGACGGACCGCCGCATCCTCGACGAGCAGATACAGGAGACCATCAAGCAGTTCGCCCAGGTGAGCGCCGTGGTCGGTGCGGTGACCGGAAGCGGGAGCTCGAAGACGCAGCAGCTCTCCAAGTTCCTAGAGTTGGGCAAGAAGATCATCATCAGCACCGTGCAGACGTTCCCGTTTCATCCTGAAGGAGATCGGCGACGCACACCGAGGCCGGCAGCTTCGCGATCATCATCGACGAGGCGCACTCCAGCCAAGGCGGGAAGACGGCTAGCGGCGATGAGCGAGGCGCTTGCGGACGCAGCGCGATCCCGAGGACGTGGTCAACGACGAGCTTCAGCGGCGTATGGATGCGCGGAAGATGCTGGTCAACGCCAGCTACTTCGCGTTCACCGCGACGCCGAAGAACAAGACGCTCGAAATGTTCGGCGAAGCGCTTCCTCCCGACGCCGAAGGCAAGGTGAAGCACCGCCCGTTCCACAGCTACACGATGAAGCAGGCGATTGAGGAGCGCTTCATCCTCGACGTGCTGAAGAGCTACACGCCGGTGGACAGCTACTACAAGCTGGTGAAGACGATCGAGAGCGACCCAGAGTTCGACATCAAGAGGGCGCAGAAGAAGCTGCGCCGCTATGTCGAGAGCCACGACACGCTATCCGCCTCAAGGCCGAGATCATGGTGGACCACTTCCACGAGCACGTGATCGCGCCCGGGAAGATCGGCGGCCAGGCGCGGGCGATGGTCGTGACGAGCGGCATCGAGCGCGCGCATGCAATATTTCCACGCCTTCCAGTCGTACCTGGACGAGCGCAAGAGCCCGTATCAGCGCGATCGTCGCGTTCTCGGGCGAGCACGAATACGGCGGCGGCAAGGTGAGCGAGGCGTCGCTGAACGGCTTTCCCAGCTGCGAGATCGCGGACCGAGATCCAAGAGGACCCGTACCGATTCCTCATCTGCGCCGACAAGTTCCAGACCGGCTACGACGAGCCGCTGCTGCACACGATGTACGTGGACAAGGGCCTGTCCGGCATCAAGGCCGTGCAGACGCTGTCACGCCTGAACCGTGCGCACCCGCAGAAGCACGACTGTCTTCGTTCTCGACTTCCAGAACAACATCGACGGCGATCACCGCCGCCTTCGCAGGACTACTATCGGACCACCGTTCTCAGCGAGGAGACCGACCCGAACAAGCTGCACGACCTGAAGGCGCGCTCTGGACGGATGGCAGGTCTATTCGCCAGGAGCAGGTCGGCCAGCATTGCTTGCGCTATTCCTGGCCGGCGCGGAGCGCGACAAGCTCGACCCGATCCTCGACGCGTGCGTGGCGACGTATCTCGAGCGGCTCGACGAGGACGGTCAGGTCGATTTCAAGGGAAAGGCCAAGGCGTTCCGCGAACGTACGAGTTTCTCGCCTCGATCCTGCCGTACACCAACGCGGAGTGGGAGAAGCTCTCGATCCTGCTCAATTTCCTCATCCCCAAGCTGCCCGCCCCGAAGGAGGAGGATCTCGTCCAAGGGCATCCTCGAAGCCATCGACATGGACAGCTACCGCGCCGAGAAGAAGGCCGCTCAGAAGATCGCTCTGCCGGACGAGGACGCCGAGATGGAGCCGGTGCCGACGGCTGGCGGCGGCCGAAAGGCCGAGCCCGAGCTCGATCGGCTCTAGCAACATCCTCAAGACATTCAACGAGCAGTTCGGCACGCTGTTCACCGACGCCGACCGCGTAGCCAAGCGCATTCGCGAACGACATCGCCCCGAAGGTCGCGGCGGACGTGGCGTACCAGAATGCGAAGCAGAACACGCCGCATACGGCGCGAATGGCGCACGACAAGGCGCTGGCCAAGGTCATGCAGACCTGCTGAAGGACGACACCGAGGTCTACAAGCAATTCGTGCAGAATCGACGTCGTTCAAGCGCTTCGTGACGACATGGTCTACGGCTTGACGAGCGAGGGAGGAAGCACCCCAAGGCCCGGAGCATGAGGGATGCTCTCAGTTAGACTAATGACATTTTGGGGGAGTATCAGTAGTTATGAAAGTGGAGCGCCTTCTTATTCAAAATTTTCGGAGCTTTGGTCCTGAACTAACCACTCTGCGGCTCCGTGACGTGACGGCGTTCATCGGGGCCAACGGCTCCGGAAAGACCAATGCGCTTCTTGCCCTCGTGCGCTTGTTTGGGCTCACCAAGCAGGAGCGTGACCTCGACCCGTCGGACTTCCACGTGCCGTCGGGAACGATGCTGGACGACGAAGCGTCGCGTTCGCTCGTCATCGAGGCGCATTTGTCGATCCCGGAGCTCGCGACCGACGGCGCATACTGCCCCCGGTCTTTCCACAGATGCTAGTGGACACGCCGGGGGGCGCCCGTACTGCCGCCTGCGGCTTTCCGGGAAATGGACGACCGGGGCAACGGCCGAGGGCGACATCGAGCAGGAGCTCGAGTGGATCCTATCGACCGACGCAAAGCCTAGTCCCGAGCACGTCAAACACGTAGCGCCGGCCGATCGTGCGCACCTACAGGTGCACTACGTGCCGGCCGCGCGCGATCCTATCCGGCAGCTTCGCACCGTGTCGACGACTGTCCTTGCGCGTCTCCTGCGCGCGATCGTCTGGTCGGAAGAAATCCGGACGGCTGTAGCTGAGGCCAGCGACAGCATCGCGAACAGCTTCGCCGAAGAGCCTGGGATGCGGTCCGTCGGCGAGGCGATCGCGCGGACGTGGCTGGAGTTGAGCGCGGGGAGCCATTACCGGAATGTCACGCTGCGGCCGACGACATCCCGCCTGGAGGACTGGCTTCGGCGTATGGAGGCTGCGCTCGGGCCGGCGCCGGATCGGCTGTCTGCGGGGGTTGAGCGGCTCAGCGAGGGACAGAAGTCGCTCTTCTACCTGTCGCTGATCGCCGCGACGTTTGCGCTTGAGGAAAAGGTGGTGCATGAGGGCGACGTGGCCGGCCTCTCGGCCGATGTGCTTGCGCCTCCGGTACTGTCGCTCCTGGCCGTCGAGGAGCCGGAGAACCATCTTTCTCCCCACTACCTCGGCCGGATCCGGCGGGCGCTCGACCGGGTGGCTTGCTCTGCGCGGGGGCAAGTCGCTTACACGAGCCATGCGCCGTCGATGCTCACGCGGGTGGAGCCCGAGTTCGTGCGGCACTTCCGACTCGACGCTGCGTCGCAAACCTCGCTGGTCTCGAAAATGCTCCTGCCGGAGAGGGCTTCGGACGCGTACACCTATGTGCGCGAGGCCGTCCGTGCGTTTCCGGAGCTGTACTTTGCGCGGGCGGTTGTGCTCGGGGAGGGGGACAGCGAGCAGGTGGTCCTTCCTCGACTCGCGGAGGCGCTCGGTGAGGCGCTCGATCCCAGGTTCGTGGCGGTCGTCCCCTTTGGCGGTCGGCACGTGAATCACTTCTGGCGGCTGCTGACCAACCTGGAGATCCCCTTCGTCACGTTGCTGGATCTCGACCGCGAGCGCGCTGGGGGTGCCTGGACTCGGATTCACTACGTTACCGCGCAACTCCTAGAGCATGGCGCTGACCGCGCCTCGCTTCTCACGGTGAGTAACAAGGACGGTACGACCAGCGTACTCTCCGAACAGGAATTCAAAGAGCTGCGGGAATGGGACTTGAGTGTCCCGCTTGAGGAGTGGATGGAAGAACTCGAGAAGCTCTGCGTTTTCTTCTCAGCCCCGCTCGACCTCGACTTTCTGCTGCTACGAGCGTTCCCCAACGCGTACAAGGGCACGGTGCCGAAGGGCGGGGGCCCTCGGATGCCGAAGACCTCGCCCGAGATCGCGGAAAGGCTTAAGGCCGCGACGTCCTCGGTCTTAAAGGACGAAGGCGGCAATGGCAACTCGTATACGGAGGCCGAGATCGCGGACTTCCCCTGGTACGTGAACCTCTTCCTGAGCCACAGCAAGCCGACGACGCACCTGATGGCCCTGGCGTCGTTGACGAACGAGAAACTGGTCGAGGGAATGCCCCCGGTATTGCGACGGCTGCTCGATCGTACGGCCGCGCAGCTCGGCACCGAGGAGCCAGACGATGCCGAGGGCGCGTGAAAGGGACTGGAAGCCGATAGGCGTTGCGGAGCTGGAGCCGGCGGCCAATCGGGTCGTCCGCAATCGGCAGACGAGTGTCGTTGTGGCCGGGCCCGGCGCGGGAAAGACGGAGCTTCTCGCGCAGCGAGCCGCGTTTCTGCTGCAGACGGGAGCCTGTCCGCCGCCGCGCCGAATTCTTGCCATCAGCTTCAAGCGGGACGCCGCCCGGAACCTGCAGGACCGCGTGGAGAAGCGAATTGGCACCGAGCTCGGGCAGCGCCTGGACTCCTGGACGTTCCATGCCTTCGCGAAGGGGCTGCTCGACCGGCTGCGCGCGGGGCTTCCCGACGACTGGCGGCCGCCGGCCGAGTACCGGCTGGAGCCGTCGCTCGCCTCCAAGGTTCGCGACGTCCTGCTTTCGATCCCGGACGCCGAAAGCGGCCTGACCCGGAGCGACATCGAGAACTTGCCGAAACGCTTCTTCCTCGACAATGTCCTGGCCAGCCGGCTGCCCCTCGAGCCGCCGAACGAGGCGACGTCCGTCGCCGACCTGGCCGCCTTCATCTTCTGGCGACACGCGCTGCATTCTCCGCATGGAGCCATTGAGTTCGAAATGATCGCCCGGCTCGCCGAGCTCGGGCTCCGCTCGAATGCACTGCTCGTGCGCGGTCTTCGTGCGACGTATCCCTTCTTGTTTCTCGACGAGTTTCAGGACACGACCGAGCCGCAGTACGCTTTGGTGGCGACGGGCTTCAAGGGCTCGCCCTGCGAGCTCACGGCGGTGGGCGACCCGAAGCAGCGCGTGATGAAGTGGGCGGGTGCGAAGGCGCTGGTCTTCAAGCAGTTCAAGGAGGAGTTCGACGCGAGGGTCGAATTCCTGGAGCGAAATTTCCGTTCCCGCGCCCGAGCTCGTGCGCATCCAGCACCAGGTGGCACAGCTCATGAATCCGAACATTTCGCCTGCCGTCTCCTCTGGCCAGGCCGCCCGCCTGCGTGGCGAATGCATCGTCCTCGAATACACCGACTACGAGCAGGAGGCCGACGATCTCGCCCGCCGGATCGACGGATGGCTGAAGACCGAGCGCATTCCGCCACGGCAGATCTGCGTTCTGGCCAGGATTCGGCCCGACCGGTACACGGCGGCTCTCATAGGGGCCCTGAAGGCGCGGGGCCGTCAGGCGCGGCTCGAGGCCGAGCTCCAGGACCTTCTGGCGGAGCCGCTGACCACTGCGGTCATCGACATTTTCCGGCTAGCGTCGTCCAAGGCCGCGCCGCTCCAATGGCTCCGAGTCACCGCCCTCCGCGAATTGCTCGCCGACGGCGACAAGGCGCGGGCTCGGGTGGGGCAGCGGATTGCCGCTGTGATAGTGGCCGTACGCGCGAAGATGGCGGAGGACGCCGCGATAGAGGACCTGGTGCAGTCCGCGCTGGCGCTGTTCGGCGAAGCCAACCTCCGAGGGCATTTCCCAGCGTATCGGTACGGCAAGTTCTTCGATGACGTCAAGAAGGGCCTCATCAAAGCCCTGGAGGAATCCCGGAAAGGACGAGACTGGCCGGCGGCCCTCGACGAGCTGGAGGGCATCCACGCGATACCCATTCTAACGACACACAAGAGTAAGGGGCTCGAATACGAAATCGTGGTGTTCGTGGGCCTGGAGGACGCGGCGCATTTTAGCCCGATGGACGAGGAGACGTGCACCTTCTACGTGGCGCTGTCCCGAGCGAAGCGGCGGATGGTCTTTACGTATAGCGGAGCGCGGCCGAATCGGCGGGGTGACCTCGAAGGGCAGACGCGCACCGCAATCTCTGCGCTCTACAATGCCTTGGCCGCCCAAGGCATCCACCCGACACCGGGCGCTGGATGACGGCCTGCATACACGATCTCTATTTCGGGGCTTTTTGCATAGCCGCACGCGCTTGCGTGGCTCTTGGCGTGCCGCCGCGCGCGCGGCCGTGCGTGTTGCCAAGCCTCGGCGAGTACACTCGACGCTGGACGCGCCTCGGTACACGCGCGATGCGGGCCTTGGTACCCGACGAGCGTATGCTCGCCCCATGGGTCGCCGCAGCCAGACCGAGACCGTCGCAGGCATCTACCAGGCCTTCCTCCAGCGCCGCACCTGGTCGCAGGCGACCCTCGCGAAGGAGCTCGACGTCAGCGTGGGCACGCTGCGCCGTGTCCTCGTCGAGCTCCAGGCCGAGGGAATGCCCCTTCACCGCGACGAAGATCACCCGCAGGTCTACTGGAGCGTCGGCAAGGACTGGTACCCCGGCAGCGTGCTCTTCAAGCGCGACGAAGTGCCCGAGCTCCTTCGCCAGCTGCGGCGTGTTCCGCAAGGAGCGGGTCGCCGCCGGGTGCTCGACATCGTGCTCGCCCGCCTTCCGGGCGTCGAGACCAGACGCGCCGAGCGTGATCACCCACGAGCCGAGCGTGCAGGAGGAGCAGTACCTGAGCGTCGTCGAGGACTCGAGCGCCCGGGTCGCCCTCTGGATGAAGTACTACACGGCGAGCCGGGGCGACGTCGGCGAGCGGCACGCGTCGGTTCATCGCGTGCATGCCGGTCCCCCCACCCGCTTCATCGCCACGTGCCATCGCTCCGGCACACTGAAGACGTTCCGGGTCGACGGCATCCTCTGGGCCCGTCTCGATCCGAACGAACCTTTCCGCCCGGCATCGGAAGCCGAGGTCGATGCCTACGACAAGGCGAGCCTCGACGGGTTTCACGAGGGTGGGACGCCCCGGTCCTTCTCGTTCGTCGTTCGCAACCCAGAGGCGCGATGGGTGAAGAACAACCTCCTGCCCGGGATGCGCGCGGAGACATTCGCCGGCGGCGAGCGCATCACCCTGGAGACGACCGCGCTGGGGCGCCTCGCGCGATTCGTCGTCGCTCTCGGTGCGGCCGCCACGCCCGAGACCCCCGCGCTCGCCAAGGCCGTCGTCGATCTCGCACGCGGGGCCCTCGCCGTCATCCGAAGCCCCGTCCCAGGAGCGCGAATCCACTCAGGATAAGCGCGTGGGTGAACAGCCGCGCAGGCGCGCGTAACCGGAGGACCCGTTTCGACGAGGGCAGGGCGCAGATTCCACGGTGTGCGGTTGATGCCGCCCATCGAAAGGAACCCCGCCATGAATGCCACATCCCTCCCCGTCCCGGTCCCCGCCAACCACAACGCCCAGCCGATCCACCTCGAGCTCGACGTCACCGACCCCGAGGTCGCCCACGAGCTCGTGCAGCGCACCGAAGGACGCGAGCGCGACGAGTACGCCCGCGGCGCGCTGCGCCTCGGCGTGCTCGCCCTCCGGCAGGCCAGCGGCGCGCTCGACGCCCAGACCATCCAGCGCGAAGGCGAGCGCCTGCTCGGATCGGTGCGGGAGCTGCTCGTCGAGCGCACGGGCCACGTCACCGACGGCGTCACGAAGCTGCTCGGCAACTACTTCGACCCGGAGAGCGGCTCGCTCCCGCAGCGCCTCGAGCGCCTCACGAAGCGCGACGGCGAGCTCGAGACGATGCTGGCGAAGCACCTCGACGGCGAGCGCTCGGTGCTCGCGCAGACGCTGGCGCAGCACGTGGGCACGCAGAGCCCCCTCTTCAAGCTGCTCTCGCCCGAGCAGAGCGACGGCCTGGTCTCGACGCTCGCCCGCACGATCGACCGGGCGCTCAAGGCGCAGAGCGAGCAGGTGCTGGGGCAGTTCTCGCTCGACCGGCCGGACTCGGCCCTCAAGCGCCTGCTCGAGCCAGGTGGCCACCGAAGAACGGCCAGCTCCGCAAGGAGCTCGCCGAGGACGTCGCGGCGGTGACCAAGGAGTTCTCGCTGGACCACGAGGACTCCGCCCTGCGGCGCCTGTCGACCGCCATCGACCGGACGTGCAAGGCCGTGCAGACCAGCCTCACGCTCGACGATCCGGCCTCGCCGCTCTTCCGCCTGCGCCGCGAGCTGCGCGACGTCCTCGACGGCATGGCGACCTCCAACGCCCAGTTCCAGAGCGAGGTGCGCGCCACCCTCGAGGCCTTCAAGGCGCGGCGCGAAGAGGCCGCGCGCTCGACCACGCCACGGCACCACGTTCGAGGCGCTCCGTCGGCGAGTTCCTGCGCCACGAGGCGCAGCGCCTCGGCGATCTCTACGAGGCCGTCGGCACCCTCAAGGGCGAATCGAGCCGCAAGACCGGCGACCACGTGCTCACCCTCGGCCCCGAGAGCGGCGCGCCCGGCGCGCGCATCGTGTGCGAGGCCAAGGCCACGGAAGGGCTACACCGAGCGCGGCGCCCTCGAGGAGATCGCGCTCGGGCGCAAGAACCGCGACGCGCAGGTCGGCCTGGTCGTCATGGACCGCGCCACCGCGCCCGAGGGGGTCGAGGTGCTGCGCCGCGTCGGGCGACGACGTGCTCGTCGTGTGGGACGCGGACGACGTCGCGAGCGACCTGGCCCTGCGGCTCGCGGTGTCGGTGGCGCGGGCGCTGTGCGTGCGCGAGAGGGTTGCCGGGTAGCGAGGAGGAGGCGAGCCTGGAGCAGCTCGACGAGAGCATCGAGAAGCATCGCGAATCAGATCGGCGCTGCATCGACGAGATCATCCGCGGCGGAAGGCTCATCAAGCGGCGCGGCGAGAAGGTGGTCAGCAGCGGCGAGAGGATGCGCGAGACGCTCGAGCGCGAGGTCGCGGCGCTGCAGGGGTACGTGAAGGCGCTGCGCAAGGAGGGCCGGTGATGCGGGACGGTATTCGGTCCCTCCTACGCCCGGCCGTTGCCTGGCGGGACGACCCCCGACGCCCCGCGCAACTGGCGCTCCTTTACCTGGCGGACGAGTACGCCCTAACAGACGTGATGAACGGGCTGTACCGCGCCGTCGACGAGTCACCACACCACCGTGCACGGTCTCGGGTGCGCCGGACACCTCTTGCGCCGGTTGCTACAGGAGATATTCGACCTGCACGGCACCGAGGCTACGATTCGCTGGCGAAGCCATTCAAGGCGGGTGATTCTCGACACGAGGGCATCGTGGGGATGACACCTCTGCTCATCGGGGGCGCAGCGCTCCGCCATCCAGTCCTGGCATCCAGGGGGGCTCATGCTGAAGCAGTTTCGCCGTAGCGGGGAAGTCGCATATCTCGACCCAATCCGGGGTTCCTGGTCCAAGCGAAGCCGGAGGAGAAGGTTCGCCAGGAGTTCCTTCAGCGCCTCATGAGCGAGTACGGGGTCCCGCAGAGTGCCATCGCGGTCGAGTACCTCCTTCGGAGGAGCGGGTCGGCGTCGAAACGGCGCGCCGACAATCTCGTCGTTGGCGCGAGCGGTCCGCTCATGGTGATCGAGTGCAAGGAGCCCAACACTCCTCTTCACGACGGAGTGCACGATCAAGCATGCGACTACGCCGACGAGCTGGAGTGCCAATACATGGCGCTCACGAACGGCGACAAGATCGACGCATTCCACCGCGAGGCTCGGTCGTGGAAGCTACTCGCAGGTTTTCCGGCGTTCCGGGACATGGAGGCACCCCGTCGGCTTCGTTACCAGCCGCCCAAGTCGCGCAGCTTTCCGCCTCTGACGCTTGGTCAGCTCAAAGACCACAGCTTCCTTGCAGAGCACGAGGCGAAGCTCAGCGAGGATTGGAGCTACCGCGTGCTTGGGGAGGACACGCCGGAGCCCCTCTGGACGCCGATTTACTCACTCTACAACGCGCTGTTCCACAAGCCCGTCGTCGGATCACACCTGCCTCGCGAGCGTGGCCGATTTCGCGTCGAGGAATACCTTGGCATTCATTTCACCGAGTACGGAAACTACTCGGGTGGCAAGTTCCCCGGCCTGTACTCCAGCTTCCGCGTGAAGGACGCTCGCGGGGACGACCAGATCTACAAGATCGCGTTCTTCTCCACCCTTCACACCGAGAACCACCCCGTATGGGGCAACCGGAAGGGGACGAGCGGCATCCACGTCGCCATCGATGACTTCGACAAGGCACCGCACATGTCCCTTGAACTGTCACTCGATGCGAGCCTGAAGCCTCGCTCCGGAGCCTTCGACGTCACCCACGACGGCAAGATCACGGTCGGGCGCCTCGGAGCAGCGAAGCGCGACGTATACTCGACTTCGTTGCGAACACGCACCTCAACTCGTGCGCGGCAGGTCCGTGGCGCTCGGATCGTTCCGGCCGGACGGGTGTTGACCTTCGCTGATGCCAGCGAACTCGTCTTCAACCTCTTGCACTACGCTGAAATTCGTGACCGCTTCCGCGCGGATTACAAGGCAGGTCGAGCGTGACTGCCTGCCGCAGTACATCAA
>CAWKAF010000013.1:0-3141 GCA_963847465.1 uncultured delta proteobacterium
CGCCTTTCGGATTTCCCCACCCCCGCGCCGCTTGTAGCCATCCTCGTGCGGCTTGTACGCGAGATCCTTGTTGAAGGTGAAGGCCTCGCGCCTGTCGCGAAGGTAGTAGAGCAGGCGTCGTGATTGCGGACCCAGTTGGACGTCTTGGTCTTGAACCCCGACACCCATCCGCTCCGCCAGATGATCTCACGGCGAAAGTTCTCGGGTCCGAAGATCGCGTCAAGGATCACCTTCAGGTAGTGGCTCGCAGTCGGATCGCAGTGCACGTAGATCGATCCGGTCTTGCGAAGAACGCGACGCATCTCGACGAGCCGGATCGCCATCATCGATAGGTAGGCGAGCATGTCCTTGTGCTCGGCCAGGAACACCTTGAGCGCCAGCATCATCTCGCGCAATGGCGGCGGAACGTGGACGCCTTGCGGCGTCCGGTCGGTCAACTCGCGAAAGCGGTCTCCGCGTTGTCGTCCCACGTCCACGTGTCCACGAAAGCGCGCTCCTGTGCCTGCGAGCCCTTGTAGATCAGGTTGTACGTGCGGTCGGAGTTGAACGGCGGGTCTAGGTAGATGAGGTCGACTGACTCGGTCGCGACGTGCCGTCGCATCACGTCGAGGTTGTCGCCGTAATAGAGGTCCCCGGGCATGGGCGAGATCGTTGCCGACATCGTGTGCGCGGGCACACAATCGGCTGTCGCGCCAGGAACTTGGCCATCGGCCGTAGTCCCTATTATCGGGCGGACGGTGCGCCGGGCCTTGGAGGTCCAGGCGGGCCAAAACGGTCTGGCGTCCAAGCCCCCCGAACTGCCGCAGGTTCGACCTCCACAGCCCCGGTGGGCCAATAAAGAACGTTTGTGCCCGGCGCGATCGTGCTGGCGCTCGGAGTGCGTCGGCCGCTACATCGGGTGCGGCGCGCGTCAGAGGCGACGCTGCGCCTGGCGCTGGGGGGGGTAAGCGAAGAAGCATCGCGGTCGCCCTGAAGGTGCCGAGGTCGACGCTCGCCCGGACGCTGGCGCGCTGGGCTTGAGCTGTCGCTCGCACCCAGGGACCATGACGCCATGAACTACGGCGAGACGCTGGCCTACTGGTACCTCCGTTTGAACGGCTTCTTCCCCCTCAGGAGCTTCGTACATCACAGCCCGCAGGACCGCACGGACCGTGCAGACTGCGACGTGCTCGCCGTTCGCTTCCCCTACGTTACTGAGGATCTTGGCGGGGCGCCTGGCGATTGGGACACGGCGAGATTTGACACCTGGGGCCTGCCGCTTGCGCATCCGATCGCTTTGGTCGTGCAGGTAAAGACGGGTGCCCTCGCGGATCACGGCGAGGCTTTCTCGCGGGAGAGGATGGTGGCGGCATTGAACCGCACGGGGCTGTGGCGAGGGGACACCGTCACACGGCTCGCACGCGATCTCGACAACGCCGCCCGAGTCGATCTCGACGGCACACGGATCGCGAAGCTCGTGATCGCATCAAGCCCGTGCAACCACCCCGCGGCCCATCTCGCGATGACGATGCGCGACGCCGTGACTTTCATCCGCCGGCGCTTCGAGACGTACCGCCGACAAAAGGCCGCCGACCGCTTGTTCTTTCACGATGAGCTGGTGCAGTTCCTCGCCAGCACCGACGACCGCGGGTAGCAAGTGAGACACGTCGGGCGCCCCTGGCTGACGGTGCGCAGTCCCGAAAACGTTATCCCGAAGATGATCGGGAACAACGCGACGTGATGCCGGTCAGCGGGGGGCGGCCCAGTAGCCTACTATTGGGACATCGATACCGAGGTCACTCTCGATGCCCTCGCGCTGGTCATTGCGGAGCAGTGACCCGCAGCCAGGGCTCTACTTCCGGAACTCCTCGAAGAACGACTCTTCGACCTCGAAGGTCTGCACGGGCTTGAGACCCATCCGGGCGCGCTCGAACATGGTGACGAGCTTCTCGCCGTCGACCAGCTCGATCGGTGGCACGCCGTCGCGTGTGGCCTCCCTGCGCGCGTCGCTTGTGAGAATCCCGGTCGTCACGATGAGCCCTTTGTCGGCCCGCCCCTGCATCGCACCGCGAAAATCGCGCACCTGGCTAGGCGTTACGGCGTTGCCGTCCCCGTAGCGCTTGCACTGGAAGAGTACCTTGAACGTGACAAGCGGGTTGACCTCCAGGACGCCGTGCCCGTCGATGCCGCCGTCGCCGGACTTGCCGGTGACCACGACCTGCTGGAAGCCGCTCTCGCGTAGCAACCGCTGGCAGATGCGCTCGAACCCGGACGGCGGGAGTGCGCGCAGAATGTCGAGAAGACGGACTTTGTAGTCCTTCACCTCCTCGGCGGTCTCGGCGTCCTCGTCCTCCTCGACCTCGTCTGCGGCGCTGTCGAGGGCGGCGGCCTTGCGCGGGAATTTCTTGCGCACTTCCCGGAACATCGCTTGAACGGCATCGGCGTCGAGCTCCGCCGTCCGTCCGACCTGCGTCAGGCTCCAGACGCCCCGCTGCGAGGCATCGAGATAGCTTGAGGTGCTAGCCCCGGAAATGGGATACGGGTTCAAGTCCCGTCCTTCGCACAACCTGGAAAACAAGGACGATCCGCGCTCTGAGGCCTGTGAGGCTGAAGGCGCGAAAATCGCCTTGGTGGACGACCAGGTGGACAACGGGGACCCGCGGCGTCGCGCGATAGCCGCGCTTCTCGAGCAAGCGGCCGTGCTCGCACGCGCGGGCGCATCGACAGAGGCAGAGGCACTCGTGCGTGCCGCGCAAAGCCTGCTCGCGTCTGGCGCGGACGTCGTCTCGCTCCTACGGCCGGTGAAGGGCGGCGCGCGCTAAGCGTGCGGGAAGGCGCTGCGCTTGTGGTGGCAGCGAAGACAGAGCGTAAGCCCCTGAGCCTTCGCCTTGGACAGCGGAATCACCTCGGGTTTGAACTCCCCTTGGTCTTGGCGCGCGCGGTACCCACGCACGCGAAGTTCACGTGGTAGCGGCTATGGTTCTGGAAGTGCTCGACCATCAGTCGACCCGCCGCGTCGACTCGGCAAACTCCAAGAGGGTCAGAGTGACTCCCTCGGGCTCGTCTACGGAGAGGGTCCAGGCCCACGGGACGTCGAGCCCCGGGCGAATCAGCACACGCTAGCGCGTCGCGCCACATGACGGGTGCCGTGAGACGGGAGAC
>CAWKAF010000014.1:0-80898 GCA_963847465.1 uncultured delta proteobacterium
CGTGTGGGTGGTGGCCCGGGGCCAGCTGGTCAACCCGATGAACATCATGCTGCTGATCGTGGTCGCGGCCAGCTTCGCGATCGTCCAGATCGCGACGGCCGTGGTGGTGCTGGGGCTGGTGACGTTCAACGTGGTGATGGGCACGGCCCAGGAGCTGAAGGCGCGGGCCAGCGTGGAGGCGCTGGCCAAGCTGCAGGTGCCGCATGCCCGGGTGCGGCGCTCCGGGCAGGTCGAGCAGATCGAATCGACCACGCTGGTGCCGGGTGACATCGTGCTGCTGGAGGCCGGTGACGTGGTCCCGGCGGACGGGCGGATCGCGTCCTCGGCCACGCTGGAGGTGCAGGAGGCCGCGCTGACCGGGGAGAGCGCGCCGATACCCAAGGACGCGGGCACGTTGCCCGAGGGTGAGGTGGCGCTGGGCGACCGGACCAACCTGGTGTTCCAGAACACCCAGGTCACCCGGGGCACCGCGACGATCGTGGTGACCGCCACCGGCAGCGCGACCGAGATGGGCAAGATCGCCGGGATGGTCACCGCCACCCAGCGGTCCAAGTCGCCGCTGCAGCGCGAACTGGACGGCATGACCAAGGTGTTCGGCCTGATCGCGTTCGTGGCGGTGGCGATCATCGCGATCTTCGGCCTGGTGCGGGGCCAGGACACCACCACCCTGGTGCTGCTGTGCATCTCGACCGCGATCGCGGCGATCCCGACCGGGCTGCCCACGTTCGTGCAGGCCATGCTGTCGTCGGGGGCGCGGCGGCTGGCCGAGCACAAGGCGGTGGTCAAGTCGCTGTCGGACGTGGAGACCCTGGGCGGGACCACCGTCATCAACAGCGACAAGACCGGCACGCTGACGATGAACGCGATGACCGCGACCAGATGCTGGGCGGCGGTGACTGGTTCAAGATCGAAGGCCCCGGCTACGTCAAGACCGGCGCGATCCTGGGCGTGGCCGGGGCGGAGCCGCCGGACTTCCGCCGCCTGGCCCTGGGCCTGGTGCTGTGCACCGACGCCACCGTCGGCGACGACGGGTCGGTCATCGGCGACCCGACCGAGGCGGCGTTCGTGGTGCTGGCCGCGAAGATGGGCGTGGACGCCGAGGAGACGCGCGAAGCGCTGCCCCGCCGGGCCGAGGTGCCGTTCGACTCGGAGTACAAGTTCATGGCCACCTTCCACGACCGCCCGGACTGGCTGGCCGGCCCGATCGTCCAGCAACCGCACCTGGTCACCGTCAAGGGCGCGCCGGACGTCGTCCTGGACCGCTGCGGCCGGGCGCTGTGGCACGGCGAGCAGGTGCCGATCGGCACCGTCCGGGACGAGCTCCTGGCCGCCAACCGCCAGCTGTCCGAGCGCGGGCTGCGGGTGCTCGCGTTCGCCGCCAGGGACATGGACGACGCGGCGATGTCGGCGGCGCTGGCCGACCCGATGGCCGCCGTCACCGGCCTGGTCTTCGTCGCGCTGGTCGGGATCGTGGACCCGCTGCGCACCGAGGCCAGGGACGCGGTCCACACCGCGCTGGCCGCCGGGGTCGACGTGCGGATGATCACCGGCGACCACACCATCACCGCCCGCGCGATCGCCGACGAGCTCGGACTGGGCCCCGGCGTGATCACCGGCACCGAACTGCAGCACCTGTCCGATACCGAGGTGATCGAGCGGCTTCCCCAGCTGCACGTGTTCGGCCGGGTGGCGCCGGAGGACAAGCTGCGGCTGGCCAAGCTCATGCAGCAATCCGGCGACGTGGTCGCGATGACCGGCGACGCGGTCAACGACGCCGCCGCGCTCAAGCAGGCCGACGTCGGCGTCGCCATGGGCAGCGGCTCGGAGGTGTCCAAGCAGGCCGCCAAGATCGTGCTGACCGACGACAACTTCGCCACCCTGGTCCAGGCCGTCGACCTGGGCCGCGACATCTACCGGCGGATCTCCACCTACATCAAGATGCAGCTGACGATCTTGTCCTCGGTGCTGCAGCTGATGGTCTACGCCACCATCTTCAACATCAACGGCGGCGTCGCCCTGTTCCCGCTCCAGCTGCTGTTCTGCAAGTTCTTCGTCGTCATCACCGTGGTGATCGGGTTCATCGTCGACGTCCCCGACCCCGGCGTCATGCAGCGGCCGCCGCGCAAGCCCGGCACCAAGATCGTCACCACCCCCCAGATCATCCGCTGGTTCATCACCGGGTTCGTGGTCGCCGCCACCGCCCTGTCCGTGCTCGAGTGGGGGCCCGGCAAGCCGAGCACCACGCACGCGTCGGTCAACATGACCATGGCCTTCGCCATCGTCTCGTTCAGCGCGGTCAACATCGGCCTGGTCATGCGCCGCGAACGCCAGGCACCGTGGTCCTCGCCGGTGTTCCCCTACCTGGGCTGGATCATCCTGGGCTGGATCCTCACCTGGGCCGCCGTCGAGCTGAACATGCTCCAGCGGCTGCTCGACACCACCTCGCTCAGCGGACGCGAGTGGATCATCGTGCTCGCCCTGTCTCTCATCGCGCCCGCGGTCGTCGCCGTCGACAAGGTCATCCAGCTCTCCCGGCAGCGCAAGGCCAACGCCACGCAAAGCCCGGAGCTGAAAGGCAGCCCGGCCATCCAGGCCAGCACCTGACGAGGTTCCCCGGGCAGCACCGCTGGCCCGACGGAGACAGGACGGACCGACGATGGCCGACAAGCTCGGCCAGGCAGGACAGCCGGCCACAACAGGCCGGAACTAGTAAACGAGGTGATCAAGGTGCCGTTCGGAGTGCATTCCGAAGTAGGCAGGCTGCGCAAGGTCATCGTCCACCGGCCGGGACTGGAGCACGCCCGCCTGACGCCGTCGAACGCCGAGGAATTGCTGTTCGACGACGTGCTGTGGGTCAGCCGGGCCAAGGCCGAGCATGACATGTTCCGTGAGGCGATGCAGGAGCGGGGGGTGGAGGTATTCGAGGCCGAGGAGCTGCTGGCCGGGGCGCTGGTCAAGCCGGAGGCCAGGGACGTGGGTGTGCGGTCATATCCTGGCCGAGCGGCAGGTCGGGATCACCGCCTCGCGACGGGCCCGGGAGTGGATCGAGGCGGCGGACGCGGCGCTGGCGGCGGAGTTCCTGATCGGCGGGATCACCAAGGCCGACGTTCGCCAGGACGTGGGGCTGGTCTGGGAGTCGGCCGACCCGACCAGCATGCTGCTGCCGCCGCTGCCGAACTTCTTGTTCCAGCGGGACTGCTCGTGCTGGATCTTCAACGGTGTCACGATCAACCCGATGACCAAGCCGGCCCGCCAGCCGGAGACGATGATCATGGAGGTGATCTACCGGTTCCACCCGATGTTCGCGGCGGAGGAGTTCCCGGTCTGGCTGGGCGGGTCCGACGAGAACTGGGGGCGATGCCACGTCGAGGGCGGCGACGTGCAGCCGATCGGGAACGGCACGGTGATGATCGGCATGGGGGAGCGGACCACGCCGCAGGCGGTGACGTGGATCGCGCGGTCGCTGTTCCGGGCCGGGTCGGCCCGCAGGTGCTCGCGGTGCACCTGCCGAAGTCGCGCAGCTACATGCACCTGGACACGGTCATCACGATGTGCGACCGCGATCTGGTCACCTTGTTCCCCCAGGTCGTGTACGGGGCGCGGACCTGGGCGATCCGCCCGGGCGAGTCGGCCGAGGACCTGGTGACCGAGGAACAGCACGGCTCGCTGCCCGAGCTGATGGCCAAGGCCCTGGGCGTGGACACGATGCGCATCGTGGAGACCGGCGGGGACTCCTTCGAAGCCGAGCGCGAGCAGTGGGACGACGGCAACAACGTCGTCGCGCTCGAGCCCGGCGTCGTCGTCGCCTACGAGCGCAATACCGGCACGAACACCGCGCTGCGCAAGGCCGGCATCGAGGTGATCACGATCGAGGGATTCGAGCTGGGCAAGGGCCGCGGCGGCGGCCATTGCATGACCTGCCCGATCGAGCGCGATCCGGCCTTCTGACCAAGGAGACACGATGGCATTCAACCTGCGCAACCGCAGTTTCCTCAAGGAGATCGACTTCGAGCCGCGCGAGCTGCGCTACCTGCTGCAACTGGCCGAGGCGCTCAAGGTCGCGAAGTACGCCGGCACGGAGGGCAAGCGGCTCGACGGCAAGGAGATCGCGCTGATCTTCGAGAAGACCTCGACCCGCACCCGGTCCGGATTCGAGGTGGCGGCCTACGACGAGGGCGCGCACGTGACCTACCTGGACCCGTCCGGCTCGCAGCTGGGCCACAAGGAGTCGATCGCCGACACAGCACGGGTTCTCGGCCGGATGTACGACGGAATCGAGTTCCGGGGGAACAAGCAGGCCGACATCGAGGAGCTCGCCGAGCACGCCGGCGTGCCGGTGTACAACGGCCTGACGGACGAGTGGCATCCGACGCAGATGCTCGCCGACTTCCTCACCATGCACGAGGCAAGCAATAAGCCCTACGACGCCATCGCCTACGCGTTCGCCGGCGACTGCCGTTTCAACATGGGACGGTCGTTGCTGGTGATGGGTGCGCTCATGGGCAGCGACGTCCGGCTGGCCGGTCCCAGGCGACCTGCAGCCGCCGAAGGATGTGGTGGACCTGGCGCACCAGATCGCGGAACGAACGGCGCGCGGATCACGATCACCGACGACGCAGCCGAGGGCGTCGCCGGAGTTGACTTCATCCACACCGACGTATGGGTGTCCATGGGCGAGCCCAAGGACGTCTGGACCGAACGCGTCCGGCTCCTCAAGCCGTATCAGGTCAACGCCGCGCTGATGCGGAGCACCGGCAACCCAGGGTCAAGTTCATGCACTGCCTGCCGGCGTTCCACGATCCCGAACACGACGGTGGGCCGCGAGATGATGGAGCACACCGGGATGACCTCCGGCCTTGAGGTGACCGGCGAGGTCTTCGAATCGGCGGCCAGCATCGTGTTCGACCAGGCCGAGAACCGGCTCCACACCATCAAGGCAATCCTGGTGGCGACGCTCGGGTAGCAGCACTCGCGGCGTCCCTCCGGTAGTGTCCCAGGCAGTAGGGAACCTTGGTCATACTCCGAGCCAGGCCCGGATGCCGGTATGCGCCGGCTTCCCCAAGTGATGCTCGGCTGCGACCGCAAGTCGTTGCCGAGCGCAGCGGGCGGGTGAGTTGGTGAGCGTTTCTGACCTGGCCATCGTGGCAGCGCTGGTGTTCGGGTGGGGCGCGCTGTCGGCCCGGCTGGAGCGGTTCGACGTCACCGCGCCGATCGCCTTCGTCGTTGCCGGGCTGCTGCTGACCCACGGGCCGCTGGCAGTGCTGGGCGTCACGCCCAGTAGAGAGCTGATCAAGGAACTGGCGGAGTTCACCCTCGCCCTGGTCCTGTTCTCGGACGCGTCGCGGGTCGGGCTGCACGAGCTGCGGGTGGATGCGGGCCTGTACCTGCGGCTGCTCGGGGTCGCGCTGCCGCTGACAATTGGCCTGGGCACGCTGCTGGCGCTCGCCCTGGACCGCAGCGCCGGTATCTGGCTGGCGCTGCTGGTGGGGGCGGCGCTGGCGCCAACCGACGCCGCGCTGGGCGCGGGCATGCTGGCCAACCCGGTGGTACCAGCCAGGATCCGCCGGCTGATCAACGTCGAAAGCGGCCTCAATGACGGGATCGCCACGCCCTTTGTGTCGGTCGCCTTGGCCGGAGCGGCCACGGGAGGCCACATCGCCGGCCACGGTCCGGCCGCAGCCGTGGCCGAGCTGGCTCTGGGCATTCTCATCGGCGTGGCCGCCGGAGGTGCGGGTGGCCTGCTGGTGAACGCGGCCCGCAAGCGGGGCTGGGTCGCCGAGGGCTTTGCCGGCCCGGCGGTGCTGGGCCTGACGGTGTGCGCCTACGCATCCTCGGTGGCGCTGCACGGCAACGGGTTCATCGCCGCGTTCGTCGGCGGGCTCACGTTCGGCACCACGGCTGGCCGGCGCGGCGAGCCCCTGCTTCCGTTCGTCGAGGAAACCGGCGCGCTCGTGTCCCTGCTGGTCTGGCTGGCGTTCGGCGCTGTCGCAGTCGCACCCGCAGTGGAGGTCCTGAACTGGCAGATCGTCCTGTACGCGGTCCTCAGCCTGACAGTGATCCGGATGGCGCCGGTAGCCGTAGTACTGATCGGCACACGGCTAGACCGGGCAACGATCACCCTGGTGGCCTGGTTCGGTCCCCGCGGCCTGGCGTCGGTGGTGTTCTGCCTCCTCGCCCTGGAAGAGCTGGGTAGCCCGACTGCCGATCACGCCGCCGCCGTCATCACCATCACCGTCGTGCTCAGCGTCGTCGCCCACGGCGCCACGGCCGATCCGCTGGCCACCCGGTACGCCCGGCACCTGGCTCGTCAGGCAGGCCGACCCGCCGAGGCCGAAATACCCGGCATACCCGAGCGCAGGCTCATCCGCCGGACGAGCCACATGAATCACCCCCCCCAGGGTGAGCAATCTCTGACGCGATGACGGCAGGATCGAGACTGTGTTACGCGCCCAAACGACACCGGGATCACGAGAGAAAGGCAATGCCATGGCTGATCTGGTCGCCATCGGATATCCGGATGAGGCAACCGCGGAGGCCGCCGCCGACGAGGCGCGGCGGCTGGCCAAGGATCTGATCATCCAGCCGGACGCGATCGCGGTGATCGTGCGGGACAAGGACGGCAGCTACCACGTCCACACCAACCACCACGCGGTAGGCGCCGGGGCCACTTGGGGCATGTTCTGGGGGATGCTGTTCGGCCTGCTGTTCTTCATCCCCGTCTTCGGCATGGCTATCGGCGCCGGGCTGGGCGCGCTGATGGGCAAGCTGGCCAAGACCAGCATCGACAAGCAGTTCCAGGACCAGGTCCGTGACATGCTCAAGCCGGGCACCTCGGCGCTGTTCCTGATGCTGGAGAAGGTGACCCCGGACAAGGCCGTCGAGGCGATGAGCAAGTACGGCGGCACTGTCCTGAAGACGTCACTGTCCAAGGAGGACGAAAAAGAACTCCAGGAAGCCCTGCACGGCCAGGCGGCCACGTAGCAGCCCATCAGCCTCATCCCGCTGAGGGCTCACACCGCAGCCGCCTCCTGCTCGGAGGGCGCCTGGGTCTCGCGACAGGAGCCGTCGGCTTCCCGGGGGTGAAGCCGACGGTCCGCGAGCAGCTAACACGCGCCGGCGTGTTCGATCGCAAGGCAACGAGAACACCCACGGAAACGTCGATCGCACAGTGCATGGGCAGATCACCGCAAGAGGAGGCAGCCGTGCGGACGCGTGATCAGCCCGCGCTGGGGCGGACGGTGGCTCTGCCGCGCCGGCCCGGGCACGGCGCGGGCGGCGGCTCAGTTTGGGTTGGCGGGTGAGGGGCTGCGATGGCTGACACGGGTGCGTCGAAGGCGGGTGCCGCGGCCCGGGCGATGATCTTGCCGCTGGCGCTGGCGCAGTTCATCGCCAGTTACGCGGCCACGAACATGAACGTGGCGATCAGCGCGATCGCCCAGGACCTGGGCACGACCGTGGCCGGGGTGCAGACGGCGATCACGCTGTTCACCCTCACGATGGCGGCGCTGATGATCCCGGGCAGCAAGCTGACCGACATCTGGGGCCGCAAGCGGTGCTTCGTGCTAGGCCTGGCCATCTACGCGGTCGGTGGCCTGCTGGCCGCGCTGTCACAGGGACTCCCGCAGCTGATCATCGGGTACTCGCTGCTGGAGGGCGTGGGCTCGGCGCTGATGATCCCGCCCATCTACATCCTGGTCACGGTGACCTTCCCCGACGTCAAGTCGCGGGCCAAGTACTTCGGCGTGATCAGCGGCGCGGGCGGGCTGGGCGCGGCCGCCGGGCCGCTGATCGGCGGGCTGGTGACCAGCGCGATCAGCTGGCGCGCCTCGTTCGGCCTGCAGGTCCTGGTCGTGGCCTGGATCATCTGGCTGGCCCGCAAGATCACCGACTCGGCGCCCGAAGAGCCCAGGCCGCGCTTTGACCTGACCGGGGCGGTCCTGTCCGCGGCCGGGCTGTTCTTCGTGGTGCTCGGGCTGCTGCAGTCCAGGACCTATGGCTTCGGCAAGTCGCGGCAGGACTTCACCATCGGGAGCACCGTGATCATCCCGAAAGGCGGCATTTCCCCGGTGTGGCTGTTCGTGGCCATCGGCGCGCTGTTCCTGCTGTGGTTCTTCCTGTACACCCGGTCCAGGGAGAAGCAAGGGCCGGGACGTGCTGCTGCCGCTGCGGCTGTTCCGCAACAAGATATCCAACCTCGGGCTGGGCACCCAGACCATCCAGTGGCTGATCCTGCAGGGAACCTTCTTCACCGTCTCGGTCTACCTGCAGGAAGTCAACCACTACAACGCGATCCAGACCGGCCTGATCCTCACCCCCGCCACCATCGGGATCCTGGCCGCCTCGGCCGCCGCCGACCGGTTCGCCCGGCGGCATCCGCAGCGGTGGCTGATCATCGCCGGCTTCCTCGTCACCGCGGTCGGCATGATCTTGCTGCTGGCCCTGGTCCGGGCCCACGCGGGCATCTGGCGGTGGATACCGGGATTGCTGCTGTTCGGCGTCGGGATCGGGGACATGCTGACCGCCTCGGTCAACGTGGTCCAGTCCAGCTTCCCGGACAAAGATCAGGGCGAGATCTCCGGCCTGTCCCGCAGCGTCTCCAACCTGGGATCCTCACTCGGCACCGCCCTGGTGGGCTCGGCCCTGGTCGCCGTCAAACTGCCCGAGGGCAAGCCATTCGCCGTCGCCCTCATCATGCTGCTCGTGATCACCCTCATCGGCCTGGTCCTCGCCGTCCTCATCCCCCGCAAGCCCATCGAGGCCACGGAACCGGCAAGCCCAGGCGCGGCACCTGCGGCCTCGCAACCGACACCGTGATGCCGGCCGCGGCCGCCATCGCCGCAGACCACGCGCTGTCCGCCCCGGCGTCTGGCTCATCGCCTACAGCATCTACCTGATCCCCCGAGACTGCCTTGGATCAGCGGTGATGGCGCGTCTTGGATAACACCCATTGGCGACATGATCGAGGCAGTCTCCCGACCCTGCCCGGACGGCCATCGGCGCGCAGGCATGATCGAGTCGGCCGCAGGCTGCCAGCTGATCACCCACGCAGGGTGAAGGCTATGCGTGTTCGGGTACCGGTATCCCGGCGTACGACGGAAATGCCACGACCGCCTGTCGGTCGCCCCAGCACCGGGTGGCTGTCCTTGGGCGCGGCCGCGACCTCAGTCATTGGGCGGCGACGCTACCAGGTGCATGTCGATTACCTCAAGCCCGAGGCCGGTGATCCGCAGTACGAGCCCGGACAGGGCCGCCTGGTCCGGCAGCTCGGCGCGAAGAGTTGTTGTGCCTGAGCCTACGGTGACCTCGCAATCATCGAATTCCGCGCGCAGTGTGGAGCCCGCTTGACCGGCGAACGTGATCTCATATGTCTGTAGTTGCACCAGGGTTACCCCCCGTGGTCTGATGGTTTAGCCTCCCGCCAGCGTGGCTGCCGACTGAGGCCGCGTCATCACCCACCCGAGGGTGACCGGGGCCCGGCGGCATTGGCCCGCGATCGCGCTGCACCCTGCCATCAGGGAAATGGACCAGGCCTGTGGGGCCCGTTGGTCACCGTGCTTCACACCGATCAGGGCTGCCAGCATGCCTGGCCAGGAGAAAAAGTAAAGGCTACGTTTTCCTGCGTTCACGGGAACGACACCTGCCGTATGACGCGTCGTCACCCCCGGCGGGGTGAGGTGCTAGAGCCGCCAGCATGCGACGATCCCGGAATGGACAAGACGTCGGTCTCCGCCGGTCTGTTCTACCCGGACGACCCAAGGCAGCCCCGAAGTGGCCTGCACAGAGCGATGGACATGGTTCCGTTGGGCATGTTCTGTGCGGGCGTCGCGTCAGGTCGCCTCGACGTGTGCGCCTGCGGCTGCCGTGACGTCCGCGGTGAGTCCGCGGAGCATGCCCGCGGACGCACTGCGGAGCACGCCCGCCCAGCGTTGGCTGGCGCGTCTGAGTTTCGTGCTCGTGGCGGCGGCGATCGTGATCCTGCTGCTGTTTGCCGGGTTGAGGAGCGTGGCGATGCTGGCTGTGGGCGGTGCCGCCGCGGTGGTGAGCCTGGTCGCGGCGTTCTTGTTCTTGTCCCGGCGGGGCATCGTGCGCTGGCTGTCGCTGGCGGTCTTCGTCCTGGCGCCGGTCGCGGTGATCGTCGTTTTCGCGTTCCGCGGGGTGCTGTGGGTGGCCATCGCGTCGGCTGCGGCGTGGTTGCTCGCGAGCGTGGTGGCGCGGGTGGCGCTGGCCGGGGATCGGGCGGACTGGCGGATGCCCGAGCATCCGGCGGAGCCGGCTGCCCGGCACCCGTACCTGATCATGAATCCGAAGTCTGGTGGCGGGAAGGTCGGGAAGTTCGACCTGAAACGTAAGGCGGAGGACCTGGGCGCGGAGGTGTTTCTGATCGGCGGGGCCGAGCCGGTGGACGTCGCCGGGGTGGCCCGCGAGGCGGTGGCCGGGGGCGCTGATCTGCTCGGCGTCGCCGGGGGTGACGGCACGCAGGCCCTGGTGGCCGGCGTCGCGGCCGAGCATGGCCTGCCGTTCGTGGTGATCTCGGCGGGTACCCGCAATCATTTCGCCCTGGATCTGGGGCTGGACCGGGCGGACCCGTCGGCCTGCCTGGGCGCCTTGTCCGATGGTGTCGAGCTGCGGGTCGATCTGGGGATGATCAACGGCCAGGTCTTCGTCAACAACGCGTCGTTCGGCGCGTACGCCGAGGTCGTCGAGACCCCGGCCTACCGGGGCGATAAGCTGAAGACGACGCTGGACCTGCTCCCGGACCTGCTGCAAGGCCACCGCGGCGCGCGGCTGTCCGCGCGCGCGGACGGCGCGGAGACAGAGATCCGGTCGCCGCAGGCGCTGCTGGTGGCCAACAATCCGTACGGGACCGGGGACATCGCCGGCCTGAGCCGCCGCGCCCGGATCGATCGCGGCATCCTCGGCGTGGCCGGCGTTAAGATCCGCACCGCCCGGCAGGCGGCCGACCTGATCCGCGGCAAGAACGCCGCCGGACTGCGGGTGCTGACCACCAGCAAGATCGAGATCAGCGCCGACGCGGCCCAGATCCCGGTCGGGATCGACGGCGAGTCGGTATCGATGTCGACGCCGGTGACCTGCACGATCTCCCCGGCCGCGCTCCGCGTCTGGGTGCCCAGGGACCGTCCCGGCGTCCCCGCGCCGAAACCCCCGGTGAACTGGGCCAGGCTGCGCCACCTCGCGGGAGTCCGCCGTGAGCGTGCCGAGGCGGCGACATGAGATCCGCTTTCGAGCGCGCGGCACGCGGCCCGCGAAAGGGCGTCTGAGCAGGCTAAGGACTGCGACCGGTCGCCAGTGTGCTGTCCACCAGGATGCCTTCACGGAGTGGCAGATGCCTCACGGAGTGGCAGATGCCTCGCGGGTGTGGCAGATGCCTCACGGAGCGGCCAACCTCTTCGCCGCACGATCTCGCTCTTCTGCTCCGGCCCGGAGGCGCTTGAAAAGATCCTGAGCCAGATCTTGGTCTTCCTTGGCGTCGACGCTCATCCCGATCCCGAAGACCCGCACCCCGAGGTCGTAGTAGTCCAGAAGCGCATCGGCGACCGTCTCGGGGAGCCGACAAACGCAGGCCAACCGTAGCCAGTGATACGACCGATGCCGTGTACATCGCTTTGTCGTGCCAATCGCGTTCGTCGTAGACATTGCTCAAGAACCGCTGGCGGTTGACCGATTCGGGCTGCTCGTTGATGCCGTGCGCCAGGCTGATCGCTTTTCGTTCCTGGTAGTCGCGAGCGACAAGGAGCTCCGTGGTGATCTCGTCGGCCTTGCGGCGAGCCGCCGCATCTGTCTCCCCCAGAAATGAAGTTCGGGCCACTGAACCAGAAACTGACCTACCCGATCGTTTGCCTTCCGCGATCTCACCGCACACGCCCCCATACAGCTCGGCCGTACCTGCCAGTGACTCTGCAGTTACGGCGTAGACGTCCGCGTACTGACCAGCGAGCTCGAGGCTCTCGTCTGACGAGCCGCCGTAGGAGAGAACGACGCTCCCTTCAGCTGGTCGATGCGCCGGCGAAAGCGTCTTTGACCCGATAGAACTCTCCGCTGAAGTCGAAAGGGGTCTCGCTCTCCAACCACAGGCGCAGGACATGGAAGTACTCGGCCGCCCGCCTGTAGCGCGCCGCCTTGTCCACGAAGTCACCGTCGCGTTGCTGATCGGCGTCGGTCGTCCCGAGGATGATGTGGGCGCTGACCCGGCCGCCCGATAACTGGTGGAGGGTGGCAATGGGCGCGCCGCGGCAGTCGGGTTCTGGAGGCCAACCCGGTGCGCGGCTGCGATGGCGAACCGGGTCGTCGTAGCCAGTGCCCAAGCTGTGAGTGCCCAGACGTCGGGCCAACCGCTGCGCTGCGGGATCAGCGCACTGTCGTAGCCGAGCGCCTCGTACTCGAGGGCGGACCGCGTCAGGCACTCGGCGTCAGCGCCTCGGTCCGCCAACGTGTCGCCGTAGTAATTGGCCTGCGTTGCCAGCAGGGAGGCTGAGTACCCAGCGTGACGAGGCGCGGACACCAGGCGGGCGCGGATGTCGATCGGCATGGCTGCTCCAGTTGGTGCACGGGGCACCCTCCTTGCCGTGCGAACGCAGAGAGCTTGCTAACGGACGTGGCCATAGCTACAATGCCAACTATCTTAGTCAATTTCATTGGTTCGATGGAAAAGATAGAGACGAACGCCGTTCCAGCTCGACACGAGAGAGCGGGTCACTGTGACCCAGACAACGAGCTTGGCGCCGGTCCCAGTGGACGAACTGGACCTGCCCTATTTCGACAACGGGAGCGCCCGTTACGAAGCGGATCCTTACGGCGTGATCGAAGAGCTGCGGGCGCAATCATGGTTGGTCCGGTCGCGTTACGGCTACACGGTACTGAGGTTCGCCGAAGCAATGGAGATCAAGAAGAGCACCAGCTTCGTCCGCATCTTCGATGCCGTGGGCCGGACGAGAGTGAGTACCTATTCGACAAGGCCAGCAAGAGCGTCTCGGCTCAGTCAGGGGCGACCCTCGTCCGGATGCGCCGGGCGCTGCTCAGGGCCTGCGGCCGCGTACAGTGGGAGATGCTGCGGCCCCAGATGCGGTCCATATTCAACGACCTCCTGGACAATCTCGGGCTTTTGGCGTCCCCCGACATCGTCCGCGATGCCGTTGAGCGCTACCCAGGCCTGGTAATGGGGCCGATCCTGGGCGTCCCGTTCGCAGAGACACGTGAGCTCGACCGTTGGGCATCGACGATCAACATCTGGGCAACCACCCGGCATATGCGACTCGCCTGGGCGATGTCGAGCGGGCCTACCGCAACATGGAGACTTACTTGCTCAAGGTCATCGCCGACCGTCGAGCCCATCCCAGCACCGACGTCCTCGGTGAGCTAATCGCCGGGCGCTGACGAGGATCCGGAATAAGTGACGACGAACTGTTGATGCTGGCCCATGCCATCGTCAACGCCAGTATCGACAATGTCCGTTCCCAGCTGGCGCTCACCGATCGAGGCACTCGTGCGGCACCCGTCTCAGTGGGCGGCGCTGAAGGCGGACCCCGCCCTTGTCGAGGCCGTCTGTGGAAGAGGGCCTCCGGTACTCACCTGCCGGCGACGACACGCAGCATCGGGTACCGGAGACGACTGTCATGCGGGGCCTGGAATTCCCCGCCGGGGCACTCGTGTTCATCAACAAGAAGGCAGTCAACCGTGACCCTCAGGCGATCGAGGACCCACACGAGTTCCGGCTGGACCGGCTGCGTCGCCCCATCTAACTTTCGGTTTCGGGTTGCACTCGTGCGTCGGCGCCACGCTGGCCAGGGCTGCCATATCCGAGGCCTTGCACCGCGCTTTGCCAGCGCATCGTGTCGTGGGAACCGTGGGCGAGCCGGAGCGAGGCCCAATGGCGTCGGGTGGAGCGCCCCGTACTCTCCCGCTGGAGTTCGACCTCGGCCCCCGTCCCCAGGACGCTCCGCGGTGTATTAGGGGACGAGGACTGAAAATGCGGCTCGTCGTCGACCGAGACCGGTGCAAGGGCCACGCCCAATGCGTACTGGCCGCTCCGCATCTCCTGGTGCTCGACGAGTCGCACAAGTCTTCACTGATCGAGGGCGCCAGCGTGGGCGAGTACCCGACGAGGCCCGCGACGCCGAGCTGCTCTGCCCGGAGTTTGCCATCACTTTGGTGGAATGAGCGGGCGCCCCGCCATGATTTTCACTAGGGAACGCCGTCGGCGGAGCTTGGCCCGGGACGGCTTTCGTCGGCTGCGGACGTGCCGGGGGCCAGTCGACCGCGCCTGATAGCCCTGCGACACGGCGTGAGCTGGCGCAGCTCAACCTGCCAAAGCACAAACGCCGGCATCCTGAGCGATGGATTTCCACGGTTGTCGTCTTGTTCATCGCCGGGATGCTGACCCGAAGCCTGGTCATCAACTCGAAGATCGGTTGGCCGGTGGTGGGCCAGTTCTTCTTCGCTTCTGACATCCTGAAAGGACTCGTCGTCACGCTCGAGCTCACCGTGGGCGGACAGCTTCTCGCCACCGTGCTCGGTTTCGTCCTGGCGGCCATGCGGCAGTCACAAAACCCGGTCTTCAGCCGGTTGTCGTGGCTCTACATCAACGTGTTCAGGGGCGTCCCTCTGATCGTCCAGATCCTGGCCTGGTACAACCTGGCGCTGGCGTTCCCGTACCTGGCCATCGGGTTCCCCTTCACGCCGTGGCATGTTCAGGGAAGCACCAACCAGATCATTTCGCCGTTCCTGGCCGGGGTACTGGCGCTCGGCCTGGCCGAGGCCGCCTACATGGCAGAGATCGTTCGGCCGGAATTGTCGCCGTTCCCCGGGGCCAATTCGATGCCGCACTGAGCATTGGGCTCACCCGTCGCGAGGCGATGCGGCGCATAGTCCTGCCCCAGACGTTGCGCGTCGTGGTACCGCCCACCGGCAACCAGTTCATCGGCCTCTTGAAAGCCAGCGCCCTCGTGTCGGTGATCGGAGGCAACGACCTCTTGACGCGCAGCTCAGCAGATCTACTCGGTGAACTTTTACGTTGTCGCCCTGCTCATCGTGGCCTCACTGTGGTACCTGGTACTCACCACGTTGGCGACGATCGGGCAGCATTACCTCGAGCAGTGGCTTGACCGTGACCGGGTCAGGCGGCGATCGTCAGATCGCTGGCAACGGATCGTTGCGACACAGGTTACGCCGACAATCTCTTTGGCAAGCCGCCCGCTCCTGGGGCGGCGGGAGGCCTGCTTTGACCTTGACTTCGGGGACCGACGATCCTGCTTTCCCCCAAGGCGTCGGACGGCTTCCACGGCGAGCCCACTGAGGCTCTTCGTGAGCACGGTACGCGCGAAGAACTCCTTGGGCTCTTGGTAGACAAGGGGCGCCCGACCGTCACGCACCTGGTCGAGGTGGACGGCGAACTCGGAGGCATCGAGCGGCCGACCCTCCTTGAGATCCTCGCGAGGGTCGATGACCTTGACCACGGCTTGAGAGCCATCCCGTTCCTCCCTTAGAATCCGAGCGCTTTCTTGCGTGCGAGCACGCCGTCCACCCAGCGCTTCTCGGCCGAAGCCGCCGGATAGAGGGCTGACAAGGACTGGGCGAGCTTCCAGAATCGGCCGTCGCTCCCCGCACCCTCGTCCACGATGAAGCGCTTCATCGCGTCCGCCCGCCCCGCGCCGAAGAGCAGCATGGCCTGGTGCACGCGGTCGAGTGTGGTGGCGCCAACTCTCGGTACGCCGCCCTTTCCGAGCAGCCCTTCGCGTTCGGCAGCCTCTATCTCGGCGAAGAGCCCGAGTTGCTTCTTCTTCCTGGGTGGGACCTTGCCCTTCGCGCGCTCGTCCGCCTCCTCCTTCGCGAACAGGTACTTGGCGCGCTCCCCCACCGAGAGTAGTCGCGCCTTGCCGCCCTTCACCTCGACCACACGGGCGAGCTGGTCAAGATGCGCACCGAGGCCCTGAGCGATATTGCGTGCAGCGTCGTATTCTAGGACGAGACCGGCCGACGCCGCCCCCTCGTCGTTGCCGTCGTCGTTCTCGTCCTCTTCCTCGTCACTATCCTCCGCGTCTTTGCCGTTGGTGCTGCTCGCTCCCGCCGCCAGCGTCCAGAGCCACATCGCGGTTAGGCGAGCGTCCTCTTCAAGGCCAGTGGCGTCGGCTTCCTTGAAAACCATGGGAGGGCCTCCTTGGCAACGGCAGCCCAAACCTGCTCCAGGTACTCCTTGAGCGTCACAGCTTCGCCGGAAGCCTTCTCTACACGGGAGTATCGAGAGAAGACCTCCAAGGCTGGCCCGATGCACGCGAAGATCGCGTCCGCACCAACAACGCCTTCTTCCCCCAAGCGAGGCATCCACTCGTGTATCCGCTGCGGCAGTTCGGAGAGAACAGCTCGCCAGGCTCCTACGTCATCCGATGGCGCACGTTGGAGACTCTCACGCGGTCGGCAAACCAGGTGCACCGACGACGCAAGCGCCGCTGCATTGTTTGCTCGAAGCCTACCTGGTCTCTCCGTGTCAATGGGCCATGACGCCGTGAGTACCCAGCCCGCGTCAATCATGGCCTGGAGTTGAGTCTCCCAACCGATGGTCGTCTTGTGAGCGAACACTACAACACCGAGACCGCCTGGTGCCAGGACGCGTCGTCCCTCCCGCATTGCATCCCGCATGAGCTTCTCGAAGTAGTCGCGGGTCTTGTACGCGTACGCCTTGTTGCGTTCGGCAAGCTGAACAATCTCGCCCCTCTTCTCGGTAAGGGAGGCGCTGAGGATGTCCGTATGCACATCTCCCAGCGACCGTCGAAGCCACACATAGAAAAAATCGGACAGATCGGCATAGGGAACAGCGTCGTAGTAGGGCGGATCTGTGAAAAGCAGGGCGGCACTGTCATCTGGAAGTGGATGGGCTGCTGCCGACCCCAGTGCAACTGTCCCTGGCTTGCTTCCCGCTAGAGCCTCACGTTCCAGAACTCGAATGACCCACTCCAACGCACCATCGAAGTTCCCGCTGGTGTCTGAGAACGGGTACACCTCGGCAAAATCCCAGATGATGCCGAGTGCCTGACGACCAAATGTGTTCGCCACGAACTCGCCCACCCAGCGAGCAAGGGAACTCCAATAGTCGGCGCATCGATCGACCACCAACGCCAGGCAAGTCCGGACGGCCTTGGCAAGCTCCGGCTCAAGTTCGAGGCTGTCCACGGCAGCGCGACAGTCTCGCGTCAGCGTCGCAAGCGCGAGTGCTTGGCGCGGGTTGAAGAGATCGCCCCAGCGAGTCGTGTCGAGGAGGTGAATGTTGAAAATGCTGCGTAGATAGGGAAGTGGCTCATCAGGGACCGCTGAGAGTCCGCCAACTCGCGGAAGTTTTCCCACCTCGGCACACGCGTCACGAAACGCCTTGAGATCCTCCTCCGTTGGCGTTCGGAAGCGGCGACCGCTGCCGGAGCGCGTCGTGATGACGGCGAGCATCTGAGCATCGACCAGCCCCCCATGGCGGCCTTTGAACTGGGCACGAACCCTGTCGGGTGCAGTGACGTAGCCGCACTCAGGACAAACGAGCGCTCCACGCTTGACCGTCCCTGAAGCCGCCACGCCTTGGCCGCCGAAATCACTAACCTCAGCGCGAACGCGTTTGGCCTTCTTGTCGGTCTTCAACTTGAGCGCATGGCGAGAGCCCCCTTGCTCTGAAAGGGTTAGCAATCGGATCAAAGGGACTTCTAGGCCGCACGCAGGTCCCTCACCAGTGGGCCGTGCGTGCCCAAAGATAGGCAATCGGGATCGAACCATCGGCTTCCTTGGGATAGAATCGCGCGAGGTCTTTCTCTGCTAGCGCTCGAAGTCGAGCGGCAGCGTTTCGCACGCCCTCCGCCAGACGTGCACCGTGCCTTGGGATGTATTCGAGCAAGACCTTGTTGAGGAGGACGGGGATGGGGTTCAGGTCAGACGCATAGGCGTCGGCTCCCACGCGGAGCGCCTCAAGTGGGATCGAACCGCCGCCTGCAAATGGGTCAAAGACGACCGGGCGGCTATCTGAGCCATCGAGCGCTTGCTGCGCTGCTGCGGTGAGGGCTCGCGCCGTCTCAATGAACGTACGCACCGTTGCTGCGTCCCAGTTCGCGAAGTCCGCGATGAAGTCGAGGAGGGCGTGCCGCATGTCCCACCAGGTCGCGGGGTCGCTGGCGCGAAGCCTGCTCGCGTCGGTCGAACGCCAGCGCGTCCAGTGGTCCTGGCACGCTCCGCGAGCTGCTTGTCCGTCCTCACTTTCTCGGCGAACTCGCAAAGGATCTTCGCGGCGGCGTCCCGGAAGACTTGCGGGCAGTGCTCGTCTGCGGGGTCGGGCCACAAGGAGGCGCACAACACGGCTCGGCAGGCCGCAAGTGGACGTCGCGCCCACCAGATGTGCATGGTCGAGATGTGGCCGTGTCGGATCGACTTCTCCCGCCGAGCGTGCGCTGAGATCGCTTTGATCGGCAGGTCCACCTCGATGAGGCGCTTCGGGTACTGCGTCGTCACTTCGGAGGCTCCGGCTTGCGATCGTCCGCCGTGACCCCGCCAAGGATGGTGTGCGGCGCCACGAGGTAACTCTCGACGCGCACGACCGACTTCCACTCCATTCGCGAGGGGTTCTGGATGGTGTGCAGCGCGGGCTTCGAGCCGCAGTCGAAGACCACGTACAACCAGTAGTCGCTAGCGAGACGCTGCGCCGTCTTGAACTCGTTCGAGGAGAGCGCGACTTCGCCAATGCCTGAACGGCCCTTGACCTCGATGAACCGCGACGCGATGTACGCGCCCGGCTCGGTGGCGTGGCGCTTGCGCGAGAGCAGGTCGTAGCCCCTGTTCTCCTTCTCCACGCTGCTCACGTCCCAGCCGAGCGCCTCCTCGTACCGAGTCGCCTCGGCGACGGCGATACGCTCGATGTCGTCGTTGCTCACCATGGCTGCCATCTCGGGCTTGGCGCGCTCGGGATGGGGGAGCACCCACGCCTGGCCGATGAAATCGACGTCGGCGATGGTGCAAAGGCGATCCATGTCGAGCTGCTTCATGCGCTCTCGAGGCGGCGGTTCAGCTCGTCGTAGTGCAGCTCGGCGTTGGTGCGGAAGCCCGCTAGACCTTGCGCCTGGTCCCCGCGCGAGATGCGCTCGTCGTATTCCGCGAGCTGAACCTGCGCGCGGTTGATCAGGGCGTTCAGCGAGATCTCGACGTGGTTACGGATGATCTTGGTCTCTCGCTCCCTGTCGCTCTGCGAGACCTGGAGCCACTCGCGCAGGGCGTTGTCGTGAAGGGCATGCTCACTCTCTGGGCGACCCGGCAGCGAAACGCTGGGCACCGCCGCACCCTTCGAGGGGAGGAGATCGAGGAAGATGGTGGGCTGGCGGATTGAGAATGTGACGCGCTCCTCGCGGGCGAGTGCCAGCCCTCCCTGTTGCGGGGGAACGACGTCCAGACCGAGCTGTCCATCTCGCAGGGGAGCAGGGGCAGCCTCCTTCGCAACTCGCACCACGAAGAGCCTCCGATGGAGCACGTTTCCACGCCCGTCCTTCACCGACGCGCCGAATACGTCGAGCCGGTACGGGACCGTCGAGTGCAGGTCGTAGAAGACCGCTCCGCGCTGTAGGTGTCCTCGAACGCGCTCCATCAGTTCGTCGCGCATCGCCTCGAAGAGCGCGTGCCCCGGCGTGACCCATTCGAGCGTCGCGTCCTCCTTGAGCAGTTCCTTGTCGAAGCCGACGCGCCCGTACTCCTTGGCGAGCACGCCGAAGCGCTTCTCCTGCTCCGGCCCGCGCGCGAGCAGATCTCCCTCGGCACCTTGCCGGCGCGAAAGACGTGCGTGCCGCCTCCTCCTCCTTGAGCGGAATCCCCACGATTGCTCCCGCCTAGTTGGCGAAGTCCTCGATGACCTCGGGCACGAGCCGCCGTTCCTTCGCCTCGGCGGTCTTGCCGATGATGGCGCTGAGGTTCAGCTCGCGCTTGGCGAGCCCTTCGAGCGTGGACTCCGTGATCTGCTTGAAGCGCTTCGGGTCCAACTCCTAGAGGACGCGATCCTTGATGTCCGTCTCGCCGATCTTGCCGCGCGTAGAGGTCGCGGAACATCTTCTCGAGCAGGTTCGACGGGAACACCTCGCCCGACGACGTCGAACACCTTGTCGGACTCCGAGGTCCTCGCGAATCTTCGCAAGCCGGTCGAGGAGCATCTCCAGGACCCGGCCCTCGCGCGTGTTGTGGGCGACGAAGTTGAAGATGACGCAGTCGTGCTCCTGGCCGTAGCGGTGGATGCGTCCCATGCGCTGCTCGAGGCGCACGGGGTTCCACGGGATGTCGTAGTTGATCATGAGCCAACAGAACTGGAGGTTGATGCCCTCGCCGGCGGCTTCGGTCGCGACCAGCACCTGGGCGCCCTCGCGGAACTCGCTTCTCCGCGTAGATGCGCGAACCCGGCGTGTCGCGGTCGCCGATCTTCATGCCGCCGTGGATCTGCGTGACCTTGAGGCCCCACTCGACGCAGCTTGCCCCTCGGGCGGCCGTCCTTGCCGTCGCCCGCGAGGTAGTCGAGCGTGTCCTTGTGCTCCGTGAAGATGAGGAGCTTCATCTTCGGGTCGTCGAAGATGCCCCACTTCGTCGAGACGTCGCGGAGCTTGTTGAGCTTGGACTCGACCTCGCGACCTTCGAGCGCGCGTGCCTCGTCGATGAGCCCCGTCAGTTCCTGGATCTCGGTGCGGAGCTGCGCCGGGTCGAGGTTGACGACGACGCTCTCCAGCTCGGTCCAGGATCTTCTGTTGGTCCTCGTCCGGCAGCTCGTCGAAGTCCTCCGGCAGGTTCTTCTCGATCTGTTGCTGCCGGAACTTCTCCGGGTCTTCGAGGATGCGCTGCCGGCGATCCCGCATTCGTTCGAGGGTCCGCCGCGCAGCGTAGGCGCTCGACGCGAACCGCCTCTGGAGCATGGCCATCGTGAAGCCCATCGCACGGGCAGCCGGCGAGTCTTCAGCCGGGCGCCGTGCCGACTGGTCGATCACGTAGTCCGTGAGCGCATCGTAGAAAGTGAACTCGTCGCCGTCGAGGTCGAACGCCGCGGTCTGCACGTCGCGAGTCACGAAGAGCTTGTTCACCTGACCCGTCTCGGGGTCGGGAAACGTGACGAGCGCTTCCTTGATGCGCCGTAGGTAGAAGGGCGCGCTCTTGCGCTTCATGGCGTCCTGAAGGCTCGCCACGTCGGCGTAGACGTCCTTGGTCGAGGAGCGTGAGGAACCGGCGGAAGTGCTCGGGGTCGCCCTTGTGCGGCGTCGCCGTCATCAGAAGAAGTGGTCGGTGCGCTTCGATAGCTCTTGGCCGATGTGGAACGCGAGCGTCGGCTTGTCCGCGAACGTCGGGCTCATCTTGTGCGCCTCGTCGACGATGATGAGATCCCAGTGGGTGCGGAGCAGGCTGTCCCTAGCGTCATCGACGCGCGAGATCCATGACACCGAGGTGACGACCTGGTTCAGTGCTCGGCCCACGGGTTCGCGCCGTAGCCCGCGCGCAGCACGTCGCCGCGCACGACCTGGAAGGTCTCGCGGAACTTGTCCTTCATCTCGCGCATGCCACTGGAACGTCAGGTTCGCCGGCGTGACGATGAGCGTGCGCTTCACGAGCCCGCGCGTCTTCAGCTCCTTGAGGAGCAGGCCCGCCATGATCGTCTTGCCCGCGCCCGGGTCATCGGCGAGCAAGAAGCGGATGCGCGGGATCTTGAGGAAGTATTCGTAGACGGCTTCGAGCTGGTGCGGCAGCGGATCGATGCGCGCGATCGAGAGCGAGAAGTACGGGTCGTACTCGTAGGCGAGACCGAGCCGGTGGCCCTCGACGCCGAGGCGGAACCGTAGAGCGTCGCCGTCGAACGGTGCGTCCTTCGGGGTGACCCTAAGCTGCGCGGCCTGTGCCAGGTCGAGTACCGGCCTGTAGACCTGGTTCGTACGAAGGCCGCGACCAATGAGCGTGACGCGACGTTCCCATCGGCGCGGTCGCGAGGATCTCGACCGGCTCAGGAAGGATTGGGCCCTCGACAGTGGCGCCGACAACGAGCGCATCAAACGGCGTGGTCACGACGACCGTCCCTGCTCCAATACCGGGGTCAGACGGACGATCGAGCCTTGGTACACCCCCACCCCCGCGACCCACGGGGCTGGCAGACATCGAACGCAGGCGCCCTTCCGGACTTCCTCACTTTTCACGGAGCGACCCCCCAAATCACGGCCAACTGACCTGCGCTCATCCTCCGCCGCCATCGTCGCGCAGCATATAGGGGCCCCGCCGGTTGGGGGTCGGAAAGCGCCATCGCCGCTTTGATCGCCGGCCCGCCCGTCGGTACGAGCTGCATGCTCGATTCCTCGCGGCCTGCGGCGTTTCTTACGCCTTACCCCGCCGACTCCCAAGTCGCGCATCCTGGACCCCCTACGGCCCCGCCGCCGAGCGGTGAGGCGGCAACCCCCAACTGCGTCGCCTGCGGCACGCCCCTTCGAGGCCGCCGGCCACATCGGTCGGCGCGTACAGCCACGGCGTAACGCTTCGTTCGTAGCGAGTCAGCCCCGGGGCTCGTACCCCGCCTTGATGCACGAAGAGGGCTACGATGGGCTACTCGCCCACGCGAGATGTCACACCATTTGCGCGAAGATTGGCGATGCCCATTCCCTTGCGACACTCGGCCTTGGCCCACCCCAACTTGCCCGCCTTGAGATGGTTCCAGCATCGATCGCCCCATCCCCAACCGCCGCGCGTATCCACGAAGCCATCGTCGTCGGGCGCCAGGACAATATGAGCCGGATCAGCGCCGTCGTTCCCCTGACGCGTTGTCGTTCCGAGCGAGTTGAGGTTGGTGGTCTGCGGTTTCGGCTGGCCTATGGCTGCTCCGCAGAGCTCGACGGGGGTTCCTGTCGTGGGGACGGCCGTCGCGCGCTTCGAGAAGGTGCGCACCGTGGTCAGCGGGCACACCCACTGCGGGCGCCGGGGCTCGGTGGTCGCGAGGGCGCCCCGCCGATTGAGGTGCACGTGGTCGGCAGCGACTACGGTGCCCCGGCGGTCGTCGTCGTCGATTGCTGAGAGGCGGCCGGATGCTACGATTCTCCGGCATGGCGGGCCGCAAGCGAACGATCACGGCATCCAAAGGACGCGGCCGGCTGCGATGAGCGCGCAGAAAATCTCGCCCTGAGCCGCTCGACAGCGCGCGGTGTGCGCCGTGACGTAATACCTGAGTATGCCCCGAGTAATACGGCGCTATCTATACAGATTTCGTAACTAGGTGGATTCGTTGTAAAGTTCGGATATTCCCGAAATTGGTTGTGCCGTGCTGGGCACATTGATTCCATCATACTCATGCAAGATGACCTGAGACCGTCGCGAGATGCGCAGGCGCTCGCGGACGACGACGACGACTCCGAGGACGACGAATAGGCGCTCCTGTATGCCGTCATCGCCGTCTGCAATCGGGCTCCAGGCCATCGGGAATCCAGCGACCGATATCCCCGATAAGGACACTTATCGAGGCGGTAGCATGGAGTGCGACGGGCTCGCCGCTGTGGGCGCGGGGGAGCTGGCGCAGCTCGCCGAGCGGACGGCGCGCACGCTCAAGGATGCCGTCCCGAGGAACACGAGGCGGGCGTACGAGGGCGACCTTCGACGCTTCGCCTCCTGGTGCACCTCGGCCGGGCTGACGGCCATGCCTGCGACGGCGGGGACGATCGCGCTCTACATGAGGTCCCTGGCCGACAGCGGCCGGGGGATCGCGACCATCGAGCGGGGCCTCGCGGCCGTCTGCACGGCACACGTACGGGCCGGGTGGCCGTCGCCCTGGGTGCAGCCCGTGGTGGCCGATATGAGGGTCGCCCTCCGCCGCGAGCTGGGAACCCGACCGCACAAGAAGCTCGCGGCCGACGACGAAGCTTTGCGGCGGCTGCTGGCCGTGCTCCCGGGGTCGCTCCTGGGACTCCGCGATCGGGCGCTCCTGACGCTTGGCTGGGCCGGGGCGCTCCGGCAATCGGAGCTGGTCGCCGCTGACGTGGAGCACGTCCGGCGCGTGCCGAAGGGCCTCGTGCTGCTCATCCCGCACTCGAAGACGGACCAGGAGGGTGCCGGGCAGGAGGTGCCGGTCTTCTTGTCGAACCGGGCCGAGCACTGTCCCGTGCGATCGCTCGACGCATGGCTGACGGCGTCCGGGATCACGACGGGCGCCGTCTTCCGCCAGGTGGGTCGCTCGGGCCGTCTCGGGCACCGCCTGTCCGACGCCGCCGTCGCCGATCGCGTTCACCACTGGGCGAAGGTCGCGGGGCTCGACTGGCGAGAGTACGCGGGCCACAGCCTGCGATCGGGGTTCGTCACAACGGCCGCGCGCCGGGGGCGCGATCTCGACGCGATCATGGTGACGACAAGGCACCGCTCGGTCGTAACGGTGCGGGAATACGTCCAGCGCGAGACGCTTCACGAGCGCGGTGCCGGAGAGGGGCTGCTGTGATGGTGCGCAAGCGAATCGAGGACATCAGCCAGGCGCCCGAGCCCGTTCTTGCGGTTACCGACGTAGCGTCCTCGCCCATGGCCGCGTTCATCAACATGCCCGCCGATCTCCTCGCCGATCCGAAAACCGCTCAGCTGGACCCGCCACTTAAGCGAATGCTCGTCACGGTGTGGGCAATCTGCGACCACAAGGGCCGGGTGTCCGAGTCGGACGCCGACCGTGCAGCCGAGCACTGGGGCGACGCGATGTACGCGGAGGACCGACTTGACCTACCGGACATCCTCGCCGACCTCCAACGCCTTGGCTTCCTTCGCGACCTCCAGAAGCGAGGTGACTCCTACCAGTTCAGGCGCAGCGGTGGATGGCTCTCCTAGCCCCACGCCGGGAGCCACGCGGGATGATGGCCGTTACGCCCTCGACACGGGCTCCTCGATGCCCAGCTCACGCCGCATTTGCGCAAGACGAAGCTTTCTTTGCCGCATAACCCACAATCCGTGCGCGGCCTGGTCGAAGCGTATGGGCAGGCCGGTGGCGGGAATCCAGGTCTGAGTGCCATCGGACGGCAACAGGAGTGAGTCTTGGCCGCCTTGGACGGTGTTCTCAAGACAGAGCTGCATCCCGTCCTGCGTGGGCCCGTCCTCCGGTATGCGCACGCCGTTGATGTGCAGCCCGCCGAAGCTCACCGGATCGTAGCCGACACCCTCAACGGGCTGCGCGCATAGCCCCACGTCGAGGCCCAATGCGTCGCCGTGCCCATTGGCCCCGTTCTTCTCGGCGATGAACGCGTCGTGTGGCGAGCCGGACCCAAGCCGTCGTACCAGGCCGCGTCGGATCAGCTCACCGAACAGCGCGTGCGAGGCCCTCGATCGCGATGCCGACGGCTCCGTTTCGCGATCCGGCCACATGGCTGCGCTGAAGGAGAGAGCGTGCTGGGGTTGAGTAAGGATTCGCAACGCTCGCGCGATCGTGGCCTCGGACAGGTTCAGCATCGCAAGACGATAGCACCGCGCGGTGGACTGCGCGGTTTGCGGCGCGAGTCGTCCGCGCGAACCACCGCGCGCTCGGTCTGCGCGGTCGTCCGCGGTCGGAACCGCGCGGTCGACCGCGCGGTACTCGGCGGTGAAGCGCCGTCGAGGTGTCGGCGGGTCGCGGTGCGCGGTGCGGGAGGGCCGCTCAACGAGGCCGGCGGGAACGGCGGGAAGACCGTTAGCCGCGCGCGATCTCCTGGCGCAGCTCCTGAAGCACACGAATCGCGGCGTCCACCTCGGCCAGGCGAACCTGCCGCCGCCTCTCCCGGTACGCCTTGGCGCGGCAGGCGGCGGAGCACGCTCGGGCGTCCCTGGCGACCTGGACGGGTGTCAGACGACGGTCACAGCCCGGCGCCTCACAGACGGGGGTGCCGGCGGAGGCGTCCGGGGGGTCGAGCGGGAGCTGATCGGCGCTCAGCATGGCGTTCGCACGCCGAGAAAGGTGGTTTCTGCAGAGGGGCGGCGCAAGGTCCGGCGGCGGGGGGGGGGGCGCGACGGCCAGGTGAATCGCACTCCATCCCACACGCCCGAGGGGCCGGTTGCCAGCGGCCCACGTTTAGGTAACAATCAGGGTCGATGAGAAAGCGACGCATCCCCCCGCACGCCACGATCCGCGAGGAGCTCATTCGCCCGTGCCGGCATCCCGACTGCCCGAAGTGCACCAAGGGAGGCGGTCACGGCCCCTACTACAAGGCGTACTGGCGCGAAGGGGCGCGCGTCGCCACCGCGTACATCGGAAGCAAGAAAGCGTTGCAGGAGCTTCGCGCGACGTGGGCGAAGCAGACTCCGCGCGCGACCCGCAAGAGGATGGCCGCCGCTTAGGGGCTCAGAAAGGCCGAAAGCGCGCGCCAGCTTTCCGAGGGCCGGGCGCACGCTTCGGGACGAACACAATGATTGTACCCGCGAACACGCAACACGTCACCCCGGCCGGCGACTGGATCCCCGACGGCATCGATACGATCCCGGCGCGTCTGCCGGTCCTACTTGAGCTGTGCGAAAGCGACACGGGTTGGTTTGGCGAAAAGCTCGACTTGAGCGAACTGGCGTATTGCTTCGGGCGAAGCGATCCCAAGCTGCGCGGTTGGTGGGCTTGGCGCTGGAAGGATCGAGACGGCAAAATCGTCTTGGACCTCGGCGCTGCCGCGCTCGTGAACACGGTTACAGGCGTCCGAGTTCCGCTGGCCGAGGTACCTCGACTGCTTGGGTGTGATGTCGGCGCGGCCGGAGTCGCCGTATTGCTGCGCGATGAGGCGCCGGCCCCGGGCGTGCCGCCGATGGCCGCTGCACCTGCGCTCCCGATCGCTGACTACTACACCACGAACAAGATCGGCCCGCGCATTCCGGGCAAGACGCGCACGTGGATGCTCGACAACGCCAAGACAATGCCCGGCGCGCACAAGGTAGGGCGCGACTGGGTCATCTCACCCGTCGACTATGAGGCGTGGCTCACCGAGCAGGATACGGCGCGGTGTCGTGCGTCGGCGCCCGAGCTCCGCGACGTAGTAGATGCGCGCAAGATTGCCGAGTCGACCCTCGCCAAGGCTGGACTGCGCGCGACGAAGGGGGGGGCCTAGCCATGCCGCGCGCACGTGAAGGCAGCGTCGAGTTCCGCAACGGGTGCTGGCAAGCGCACCTGTGGATGCCTGGCCCCAAGCCGCGCAAGCGGCAGTGGTTCCGGCTTGACCCGCAACCGAAGGATCGGGCGCAGGCCAAGGATGCGGCGCGCTTCGCGCAGGAGATGCTCGACACCTGCGGGTACGTGCCGTCGGTGCGCGACATCACGGTGACCGAGTGGACCGAGAAGCGCTGGCTCAAGATGCAGGAGAAGCGCTGGCCCGACTCCTGGACGAACGATCGGAGCAACCTGCGCATGTACATCCAGCCCGAGATCGGGACGCAGCCCATGCGCGGAGTGACTCGCGAGCACCTGCGCGGGCTCGTCGCCAAACTCGACACGATGATCGACGACGGCAAGATCGCTTCGTCGACAGCACACAACATTTGGCGAACCTGCACGGGCATGTTCGGCGACGCCGTCAGCAGCAAGGTGGAAGGCATCGTCGTGCTCGAAGTGAACCCGGCGTTGAACATCGAACCGCCGAAGGAAGGGATCACGAAGGAGAAGCAGTTCCTCTACCCCGACGAGTTTTTCACGCTCGTGTCGTGCCAGGCCGTGCCGCTGCTCTACGCGCGGGTGTACGCCTTCGCGATCTACACAGGGATGCGGCAGGCCGAGATACTCGGCTGCGAGTGGCGCGACATCGACCTGGCCCACGGCAGAATCCACGTGCACCACACCGCCGATTTCATGCGCGGCGATGGCACGGTGAACAAGCCCACGAAGGCCCACAGGAGCAGGCGCATCCCGATCGAAGAGAACCTCCGACCCCTGCTGGAAGCGATGAAGAAGGAGTCGGGCGACAACGTCCGCGTCTTCAGCGATCCCCCGACGGTGACCGGCGAGTACGGCTTGGCGAACATGATCCGGCGGCATGTAGCAGCCGCGGGAGCCGACAAGGACCGCCCTGAGCTGACCCGCCCCGCCGAAGAGACGCAGCGGGCGCTCACGTTCCATGACACACGCGCGACGCACACCGTCTGGCGCCTCAAGAGAAACCACCGCGGCGACGCCCCGATCGACGTGAAGGACGACGGGGGGTGGGGCTCCCTGGCGATGGTCGACGTCTACTCGAGGCTCGCCAGGCACATGGTGGGGACGCCCTTCCCGCCCCTGCCCAAAAGGCTGCTGACGCCCGAAAGCGCCGAGAAATCGAACAGCCCCGAAAAAGCCCCGAAGGGCTATTCATCCACCAAAAACATCGGTAAATCTGTGGGCGCAGCAGGACTTGAACCTGCGACTTCGTCCGTGTGAAGGACGCACTCTACCGCTGAGTTATGCGCCCCGGCGTCCCCATCGATTACCGCAGCTCGGCCGTCACGGCAATCATCCACTCATTTCTTGGCGTCGCCGGCGCCCGGACGGCGCATCTTCTCCAGCCCCGCCTCCTTTCGCTCCTCGAGCTCCTCGATCGTCTTGGGCCAGTCGCCTTTCAGGAGCCTCGAGAGGCCGCGGTCGGCCAAGAGCTTGCCGCCCGTCTGACACCGCGCGCAATAGTCTGCCTCGTTGTTGGCGTACGCTATGCGCTGAACGGGCATCCCGCACGCGGGGCAGGGCTGCCTGTAGCGTCCGTGCACTGCCATCTCTTCTCGGAACGCAGTGACTCCTTCGGGGAAAGCGTCGCCCGTCTCACGGGTCAATCGATCGATCCATTCGAGCAAAGTCGACCTCGTAGCCTCGCGAAGCCGCGCGATGTCCCCGCCTATCAGCGATCCCGTCAGCCGGACCGGCGAGAGGCGAGCCCTCCACAGGATCTCGTCCGAGTACGCGTTGCCGATCCCGCTGAAGAGACGCGGGTCGGTCAGCGCGCGCTTCAGGGTGTGGCGCTCTCGACGAAGTGCTGCGGCGAACTCCTCGATGCTCGCCGTGAGTGGCTCCAGCCCGCCCCGGTCGTGGGCGCGCACGCCTTCCTCGCCGCGTACGACGTGAAGAGACGCCCTCTTCTTCGGCGACGCTTCCGTGAGTACGAGAGTCCCCCCCGAAAAGTCGAATGCCGCGAGACCGATCTTTCCCTGTACCTTCGCTCCCGGCGGCCGCCAGCGAAGGCGTCCCGCGATCATCAGGTGCAGGACGAGGTGCAGGTCCATATCGAGGTCGACCACGATGCGCTTGCCCATCCTGCGGACGGCCACCACCCGACGGCCCGCGCACTCGCGGAGCGGCGGGTCGAATGACCGCAGAAGAAATGGGCTCGCCAGACGCACGCCGAGAAGGGTCTGCGAAAGGATGCGCCTGCCCAGGTGGTCGACGTAGACCTCGATGTCGGGGAGCTCGGGCACACGCCGTTGTCTAGCAAGGATGCGCTACCCGTGTTCGGCCGCCTCCGAAGGAAGCACGTGCCGCCACAGGGCCAGGACGACCCGCGTGCCAGAGATCGCGCTTTTCTCGCTTCTCCGGTCGTGGATCGAGAGGCGGCCAGCGTGAGCTTGTACGACGTCGTTCACGAGGGGGAGCGAAAGACCGAGCCCCGCGCGAGGGAACGGAGGCTCGAACCGACGGGGGATTGGGCCGGCGAACCCCGGACCATCGTCAGTCACGGTGACGCTCGCCTCGCGATCGACGAAGCGCGTGTCGACGGACACGTTGGTCCGCGCAAACCTGATGGCGTTGCACACGAGCTCAGCGACAGCCGCGCGGACCCACGGCACGTCGGCCACGACGAGGCACGGTTGCTCGCAGGCGGTGACGCGGACCTGTACGTTTCTCCGGGCCTCGAGCTCCTCGGCGTCGCGGGCCGCCGCGGCTACGAGCTGCCTCAGATCGGTTGTCGCCTGCGTTCCGCCTTGGGCGTCACCTTCGAAGTACGCGGTTCGTTGCAGCCGATCCGCGGACCGAAGGATCCGCCGGAGGCCACGCCGCGCCATCGAGAAGAAGGGCCTGACCTCGTCGCCCTGAGCACCCATGACACGTTCGATCTCGTCGAGCGCGCCGGCCGCAACGCCCGCAGGACCTCTTAGCTCGTGGGCGATGCGTTCGAGGAACGTCGTGCGCAAATACGCTTGCGCCGAATCGGCGGGCGGTTCGGACGACGCGTCCATTCGTGCGTCAGTTTCCCAGGTACGCGGGCGCCGGACCGTCCTCGGCGGAAACGTGCTGGTACTTCTCCATTCGCCTGTACAGCGTGCGCCGGTCCAGCCCGAGAAGTTCTGCCGCTCTCGAACGATTCCCGCCGACGATCCGAAGCGCCCGGAGAATATAGCGGCGTGAAAGCTCGTCCAGCGTGAGGATCTCGTTCGAGTCGTCCATGTCGAGCTCGATCTTGTCGGGCCTGTGGTTGCGCACCTTCTCGGGAAGATCCTCGACGCTCACGTGGTCGAACCGCGCAAGTGCTACGGCCCGCTCTATGCAGTTTTCGAGCTCTCTCACGTTCCCCGGCCAGTCGTACGCCAAGAGCGGTGCGGCGAACTGGGGTGGCATCTTCATCTCAACCTCACCCTTTCGGCTTCGGTCGGCTGCCTTGCGTAGGAAGTGGGTGGCAAGCATCAAGATATCGCTGCCTCGTTCACGCAACGGGGGCACCGCGATCTTGACCACGTTGATGCGGTAGTAGAGATCCTCGCGAAAGCGACCGTCGGCCACGTCTCCCTCCAGATCGCGGTGGGTCGCGGTCACGATGCGGGTGTCGAAGGGCACCTCGTCGTTCGAGCCAACCGGTCGCACCGTGCGCTCTTGCAAGGCGCGGAGCAGCTTCGGCTGCATCTCGAGCGGCATTTCACCGACCTCGTCGAGGAAGAGCGTACCGCCCGATGCGCGGACGAAGAGCCCCTCGCGTGCATTCTTGGCGTCGGTAAAGGCGCCTCGGGCATGTCCGAAGAGTTCGCTCTCCAGAAGCGTCGACGGCACCGCGGCGCAGTTGATGGCGACGAACGGTCCGGAACTCCGGGCTCCTACCGCGTGAACGGCGCGCGCGACGAGTTCCTTGCCGGTACCCGTCTCCCCGCAGATGAGCACCGACGCATCCGTTTGACCGACTCGCCCCACGAGGTCAACCACGCGCTTCATCGACGGGCTGTCGCCGATCATCGAACCGGCCCATTGCGCGTCCGGTATCTGCTCGCGAAGGCGCTTCACCTCCTCGCGGAGGCGACGGTGTTGCACGGCCCGCTGCAACGTGATCCCGAGAACGTTGCTGTCGACGGGCTTGTTCAGGAAATCGTAGGCGCCGGCCCGCATCGAGGCGACTGCCAGCTCCATGCTACCCAGGCCGGTGACCACGATGACAGGTACGTCCGCCCGGGTCGCCATGATGCGCGAACAGAGCTCGGTGCCGCTCATGGTCGACATGCCCATGTCTGTGAGGATCGCGTCGAACGGCCCAGACGCGGCAATCGCCAGAGCATCGGCGGGCGACGTGGTACTCGTCACGCGATAAGCCAGCCGGGAGACGAGCGTGGCCAGCAGGTCGCACTGATCCTGGTCGTCATCCACAATCAGGACATTTTCTTTCATTTTGGTAAACCCATGCGTCAGCAAGACACGTACCGCTGCGACATTCGTGCGCTTTCGTGTCGATCGTGCCCGGCACGACTCGGCCGCTATGTGCAAAAACGTCACATGTGAGGCGTTCAGGCGGCCGACGCTTCCCCGAGGTCACCTGCCACCGACCGTCGCCGGACCGTCAGTCGGCCTTCGCGTGGCCCGCTTGCTGCAGCGCATCGGTGCCCAGTCATCTTGCCCAAAGGAGGATTTGCCATGAGTTCGACTTCGAACACGACGGGCCAAGCTGCGCAGACCGTGAAGGACGCGGCCTCGCACGCCCGAGCAGGCGTGCTGGACTTTGGCACACAGCTCCTCGAGCTCTTCGGCAGAATGCGCGACGCCGAAGGGCACGGTGTGGAGCGTCTGCTTCAACGCATGGGACTGCAACGCCGGGAAGGTCTGACGCAGCCCGTGGTCTTCTTCGCGGCGGGCGCCGTCTTCGGAGCGGGCGCGGGTCTCCTCTTCGCGCCAACGAGCGGAAGCGAGCTGCGTCGGAACCTCGGCACCTTCTTTTCGGGCAAGGTCGACGAGGTGACGTCGCGCATCAAGGCGGTGCTCGAGCCGAAGGAGAAGGACGTGGCGACCGAAAGTGCAACGAAGATCGACAACGGCGCCCACCCCTACAAGCGCTGAGGGTCGTTGCCCGTGCAGGCTACGAGGAACTTGCGACTTACTGATCAAGCGAAAGGACGACGATATGAACTGGGAACACGTGAAGGCCGACTGGGATGAGGTCAAGGGAAGCGTCAAGTCGAAGTGGGGCAAGCTCACCGATGACGATCTACGGACCGTCTCCGGGAAGTGGGACGAACTCGTAGGGAAGCTTCGCCACAGGTACGGGTACGCGAAGGATCAGGCCGAGCGAGAGGTCAACGAGTTCCTGAAGAAGGCCGGAACGCCCCCGGCTCCTCCGCGTACATGAACGCGTGAAGGGACATTACCGAGAACGTCGATGACGCCAGGGAGAGAGAGCGCTCTCCTCTGGCGTCTTTGGCGTCCTGCGTTTCTTCTCGCGACGGGGACGCGTCGGTCTACAGAAAGGATACCCCGAACGTGACCGTAGGGTAGCCGATGCGCGCGGTGAACGAAGCGTTGTCGCCAATGTGAATGCGAGCTCCGAGCGCCACCGTTGGCAAAATGCCGAAATCCGATGGCGGCGCGCACCCGGGACCGTCGGCAGGGCCGCAACCGTCGAAAAAGCCCCTGTAGACGAAGACTCCGCCCTCCGCGAAGAGGCTGACGCGCCTCGCCACGAAGACGTTCCACTGGGCCGCGACCGGGAACATGACGTAGTTCGCGCCGCAAAGGCCGCTGTAATAGCAATTGTCGTAATGGATGATGTCGCCCCCGAAGCTAATCGCCAAATTGTCCGGTGTGTTCACGAGAAGGCTCGCCACGATTGGAATCGAGACGCGGAGCCCGGCCCCAAAGCCCGTCGCGCCGTACACATTCTCGGCACCGAACGTGAAGTGCGGCTCGATCTCGATGGGATACACGCTGGGGTCGCCCCGCCACGGCGGAGGAGCTTCCTGTGCGTTCGCGGCCAACGGCCAGGACGCAACGGCGACTAGTACACTGGTCACAACGGTGGGTCGAATCGTACGATTGGTTCGTTTTTTCATGATGCCGAACCTCTGCTGCAACGGACGCACCAACCTGGCGAGCCCCGCGAAGCGGGCCGATGCATGGATTTCCAATCAACTGCGCGTCGGTCGGCGCGGCACCTTGCTGCCTTCACGCCGTCAGACCGACTTGACGCCTCCGTGCCAGCGCCCAAGACTCGGAGAGTGCCGGCATGCGGCTGGGAGTTGTGAGTGGAAGGCGACAACCTCAACGAAAACGTCGATACGGTCGCCTCGCTACGCGCGCGTGCCGAGGATGGGGTCAGTCGTCACCAGAAGCGGATAGAGCGATTCACTGCATTTCTCGCGAAGCCGAGGTCATTCTATCTCGTCATGGCATTCGCCACGATCTGGAGTGCATCCAACCTCCTGGCAGCGCGCTTCGGCATGCGGCCTTGGGACCCACCACCGTTTGCTTGGCTCCAAGGGATTGTCGGCCTCGGGGCGCTACTCATGACGATCACGATCCTGACCACACAGAACCGCCAGACCCGTCACGCCGAAGAGCGCGCTCAGCTCGACCTCAAGGTCAACCTGTTGACGGAACAGAAGGTCGCGAAGCTCATCGCCCTTCTGGAAGAGCTTCGACGCGATATGCCGACCGTTCGCAATCGTGTCGATGAGGTCGCCGACGCCATGAAGGAACAGGTCGATCCACACGCCGTGATGTCCGCGCTCGAGCACACCCTCGAAGCGAAAGCAGATCCGAAAGAGCCCATCGAGGGCGAAAAGGACGCCTGACTCGGCACACGCGCCACACTGCGACAGAGCAAGTGTGGCGCATTCTCACGATATCCCCTTTGGGTGATGGATCGCCGATTGCAGCTGGGTTGAGGCAGTTGCTGCAAAGGAGACATCGATCATGAGGCTTCCCATCCTGAAGATTGCCGTATTCGGATCCATCGCGTTCGCCCTACCCACGACGGCCTGGGCCCAAGAGGCACCGCCATCCGCGGTGGTCGAGCCGGCGCCCGTACAGACGGAGAGAACGACGTCGCAGGCCACCGGGCCGAGCATGGCCATGGTTGGAAGCGGGGTCGGCATCTTCGCGCTCTCGTATCTGCCGGCCGTCGTCGTAGGGGCAACGAGTGGGCTCAATGCGGATCGCGCCCTCTTCGTGCCCATCGCCGGGCCGTGGATCGATCTCACCCAACGTCCTGGTTGCGCCCCGGGCGTCTCGTGTAACGGGGAGGACACGGCAAAGGTATTCATCGTCGTGGACGGCGTCTTCCAGGCGATCGGGGCGCTGACCATCATCGGGGGCTTCCTCAGCACCGCCCACGAGACCACCACCGTCCGAACCGCTGACCTTCGTCCGACCCTGCATCTTACCCCCGCCCAAATGGGCCAGGGAGGCTATGGGATGCAGGCTATTGGCACATTCTGAACGACTCCTGCCCCCCCGCAACACTTGCGCCACACGCGTAGTGGCACGTTCGCTGCTTTTCAGTCGATCTGCGGCCCCTTTGCAGAGGCCGGTGAGAGGGTCCCGCCAAAACGGAGGAGCTGACATGACAGCAAAAATGACAACGACATGGCTCGTCGCATTGACTGCGGCCGCGCTCGACATCGGCTGCGGCTCCACCGGCCTTCCGCCACCCAACGAAGAGTGGGCCGCAGCCCAGGCCGACGTCGGTCGCGCCCAGGCAGGAGGAGCGCCCGACGTTCCGGACGCAAGGCTGCATCTTCAGCTCGCACAGGAAGACCTGCAGAAGTCCAGGCAGCTCATCGGTCAGGACAACGCGCGATCGACAACGCTCTCGGCTTTGGCACGGTCGGAGGCCCAGCTTGCCTTCAGCTTGGCGAAGCAAGCCGCGGCTGAGGATCAAGCTCGCAAGTCCCAAGACGATCTGCGCGCATCGGCCGCCAAGTAGATGCACTCGATAGCCACCCCCAAGACAATGAGGTCCGTCATGCACTGGAATCGCACTGCAACGGTCGCCCTTCCGCTGGCATTTTCCGGTTTGCTGGCCTGCGGCGCATCCCAATTGCCGCCCCGATCCCTCATCGAGGCCCGGGAGGAGTTCGTTCGCGCGAAGGATGGGCTCGCGATGCAGCTCGATCCAACGGACGTCCATGAGGCCGACGTCGCCCTTCAGCGCGCCGAGCAGGCCTGGCAGAGTTCGCCGGATGATGCGAGGACGACGGATCTGATCATCATCGCGGATCGCAAGGCGCTCATCGCGGAGTCTCAGGCCGCCGCGATCAAGGCCGAGCAGGACACTCAAGACGCCAACCGACAGGTGGAAGCGCTGCGGGCGAGCCAGCTTCAGTCCGCGCAGGGGCAGCTCAGCCAGACACGCCAGGTGCTCGGCGCGACTCAAATGCAGCTGCAACAACAGCAAGAAACCTCGGCCGCTCAGCAGCAGAAGATGCAGGCACTCGAAGCGAAACTCAAGGACGCCCGCGACACCATTGCGAAGATCGCGTCGGTCAAAGACGACGACCGCGGGATGGTCATCACCCTCCAGGGCGAGGTTCTGTTCAAAACAGCCAAGTCGGACCTGAAGCCCGGCGCGATGGCGAAGCTCGATGAAATCGCCGAAGCCCTTCGCGGGAAGGAGCAGCCCATCGTCGTGTACGGTTTCACGGACAACGTCGGCACGCGCGAGAACAACATGGATCTCTCCCAGCGGCGGGCCGACTCTGTCCGTAGCTATCTCGTGAGCAAGGGTCTCCCGCAAGATCTCGTGGCAGCCCAAGGCAAGGGGCCCGACGCTCCCGTGGCCGACAATCAATCCATCGAGGGGCGCGCTCAGAATCGACGCGTCGAGATCGTCGTCCAGCCCAAGAAGTGAATCGTCGGCTCCGGGGTGGGAGAACGGCACAGGGAGGGACGAGGTCGCGGCCTTGCTCCCTCCCTGTTTTTCCCATTTCGCGCCAGGGATGAGGACTACGAGACCTGGTCCAGCGCCGTCTTCAACGCGTCCCATTCCCTGTCCAGACTGGCCCGAGCTCCGTCCCACGAGGCGGGCGTCGCGTCGTCGAGACGCTGCAGGTCGGCCACGAACGCATCCCTTCGGGACCGCAGCGTCGGGAGGTTCGCGTCGAGCGTGGCCCTTTCCTTCCCGGTTGCCGTCCGCTGCTTGGCCTCCAGGTCCGCAATCTTCTTATTTACGTCCGCAAGGTCTTCCTGGCGGCCGTGCCGGTAGTCTTCCCGGCTTTTTTCGAAGTCCGCACGGGCCGCTGCAATGGCCTTGTCGGATTGAGACTGCGCGATCTGCACATTGCGCTCTGCCTGGACTCTCGCCTCGGCTGCCTGTTCGCCCGCCGCGACCTCTTTCTTTTGCTCGGCTTCGCCCGGCTTATCGCAGGCGGCGATCGAAGACGAAACAAGGGCGATGATTGCGAACGATGTCATAGAACGATTCATTGGATCCTCCGGTTGAGCACGCTGCTCCTTGGCTTTCGCCATCGGGGACGTCCACTTGCAGATTGCGGTCCCACGGCAGAACCGCCACACGCGTGAGGCGTCACACGGGCACAACGGTTGCAACCCCGATGCTCCGTCACGCCGATACCAGGACTGGAGGACACCATGCTGTATTGGGCAGCCGTATTTTTCGTCATCGCGCTCATCGCGGGCGTTTTTGGATTCTTCGGGATCGCCGTTGCCGCGACAGGCGTAGCCAAGATTCTCTTCTTTGGCTTTCTCGTGCTTGCCGTCATCTCGCTTCTGGTCGGGAGGCGTGCCCCTAGTTGAGACGGAAAAGTCGCGCCTGAGTGGCGCGTCGGGCTGACTGACCGCCACTCGCGCGCATCCGGCAAAAGGCCACGTGAGCACACGAAGAGAGGAGCTTTCACCATGGTTGACGATGCAATGGCCTGGGCGGCGATCGGTGCGGCCGCGAGCCTCGTGGCGATGGTTCATCCGTTCCGACGTGGAGTGGCGGGAATCGTGTTCAACCTAGCGGCGGGGGTGGCAGGCGCAGTAATGGCAGGACTCATCAGCGCGTTCGCCATGCCCGAGGCCTTTCCCCACGCGCGTTCGTGGCAGCTCTGTTTTGCCGCGCTCGGCGCGATTGCAGCCCCTATTTCTGGCGCACGCGGTATACCCGCGACCCCGCTTGTCACGGGCTGGGTAGGCCCCGCTCTCTAGTACCTGTACTGCCAGACGACGTCGGCGATCGAGCTTCCCAGATTGCCGAACGTCGTCTCGAGCGACCAGCTACGCATGAACCGCCAGTCGATGGTCGCGTAGGTCGTATCGGGATTCGTCCCCGGCGGGGGCTGGCCCAGCACGAACGCGAGCTGCAACGAAATGTCCTTGGCCACCTGGACCTCCACCTCGGGGCGCGGATTCTGCTGGCTCGTATCGATCTTCGTCGTGATTTCCATCCCCGTCAGCTTGTCGAGGCCCTTGCTGAGCCCCGATGTGGCGAAGCCCCCCACCGTCGTCCCCGCCCTCGTCGCGACATCCGGCTGAGCGGTCGCGTAGGGGGTCGCCTGCGATCCGTCGGCCGTGCCGAAGAGGATGAGCGCGACGATTTCGTTCTTCGGCCGCGCCGGTTCGGATCGCAGGGTGACCTTGCCCGTCTTGAGCGGGCCGACATAGTCGGCAAGCACCCGCGTCCCATCCTCGGCGGTCCATCCGGCCGTCACCTTGATCAACGGGTTCGAGGGGTCTCCCACGAAGGTCACCGTCCCCGTCTCGATATCGAAGCTCTTGCCCTGCACGTCGAGCTTTCCGCCGACCAGCCTAATCTGCCCTGTGACCTGGGTCTCTAGCCCAAGCTTCGCCGTGGCGGTCCCGTCGAGCGTCACCTTGAAGTCCGTACCCCTCCGGATGTCCACGTCCTGGCCCAGGTGCGCGACCACCATGAGCGAGCTCCCCGTCGACGACGCCGTGGCACCCCTCGAGCCGCCCGCCGTCGACCCGTCAATCGGCAGCACCACGAACCGGCCCGTGGAGGCGTACACGCCGACGTGATCCTGGGATGGAGGCTCGTCGAGATCCTGAACCGAATGCGTGGAGGCCTCGGGAAGCTGCACGTGCAAGGACGGTACGTCCATGTCCAGGGTCATCGTCTTGCGATCGGCGGATGTCGAGGCCTTCAATCCGAACTGCCCGTACACCATCCCGAGGTTTGCCCCCTGGACGTCGAGCGGCATGGCCTCTTTCTTGGCGATCGTCACGTTGGCCTCGGCGCCTATGAGGGCGGTCCCGTCGAGGTGCGCCACGCCGGTCGCCGTCAGCTTCCCGCTCGTCCCCTGCGCCGACATGCTCTCCAGCTTGAGGACGCCATCCGGCGTGAGGATCACCTTCGCCTTCACGGCTCGGAGCTCCTGCCCGAGAGCGATGATCTCCACGACCCCGTCGTTGAGCTCGGCCGACCCCTTCATCTCGGGCTTCTTGCCCGCAGCGCTCGAAATCAGAGCGTCGGCATCGATCGTCCCGTCGATCTCGTCGATCGTGGACTGCACGAACAGGCCGAGGAACGCCGCACGAAAATGCTTCGCCTGAAGGGATAGCTCCAAGGATCCCGACGGATCCGCCGAAGGCGCGACGTTCGCGCCCCACAGCAAGCCCACCTTCGCCGTCGCGTTCGCATAGCCGCCCTGCTGCTCGAGGCGGAGCTTCGCGTCGAGCGTGTGCCCGTCGAAGCCGACCGTCACCTTCCCTTCCCCGTATTGCACCTTGCCTATGCGCAGCCCCGTGACGTCGAAATCGGCCTTCGTGCGGGCGTCCTTGTGCCAATCATCCAGCTCGATCGTGCCGCTCACGGTCCCGTGCATGTGCCGGTCGGCGAGCGGACCGACGGATTCTAGAGGGAAGTGGGTGAGGGTCGCCCGCGCCGTCGCATCCCAAGGCGGGGCGTTCGACGCGCCCGCCAAGAGGTCCGCCATCTTGACGTCCACACGCGCGGTTGCTCGCAAGAGCTCCTCGGCCGGAGACCGTACCCCGAGCGCGAGATCGGCGACCGTGCCGTCGTATTTCGCGGTGCCGTCCACGTCGAAAGGCAGAAGGAGCGGCGAGCTTTCGACCTTGACCGATTGGGCCTGCACGTGGACATCGAGCTTCGGCTTGAGCCACGTACCCTCCATCGCGATCGACCCCTCCACGTCCCCGGTCGCGCCTTCGATCTGCAGGATGTCCGGCAACTGAGCCAGCTTGCGCTGCGGGATCGTGATGACCAGAGAGACCGGGACGCTCATCATCCGCGCCACCGCCCCGTCGCCCGACGCGAACAGGAGATCGTAGGGGACCGCGCTGCTCTTCGCTGCGAGGGACGCAAGGGGCCCGTGCTTGTCGATCAGCCGTGCATCCATCGTCGTAGCGCCCGTCGCGCCGTTGGCCGTGGCGTCGACCTCCACGTCGATGCCGGCCACTTGCCACGCTTGCGGATGGGTCAGCGTGGGGTCGCCCTTGTCGTCCGGCGCGCGTTGCGGCGACAGCACCAGGCCGGACGTTTTCACCTCCAAAGCGACGTCGGGCGTCACGTCCGACTCCGCATCGCGTTTGACGTGGCCCTGGAGTGCGATCTGCCCGGAGGCTTGCGCAAAAGGCAGCGTATTGGGTGGGAGCAGATCGGCCACCTTCGCCATGTCGGCCTGCCCTTCGAGCTCGATGCTTCCCCACGTGCGCCTCCACGAGGCCCCCTCGAGGGGCCCTCTCCCTCCCACCTCTAGATCGAGCTTCTTCACGTCCAGCCTCGCGACCCCCGCCGCGGCGACGTTCATCGACCCCGTCAGCCTGCGACCGGCCATCGACACATCGATATGCCCGCTCAGGCCATCGACGTGCCCGACGCACACGTCGGTCAGATCGACTGTAGCCGTTCCGCGGGCGCCGCTTCGCCGGGCCGAGTAGTCCACCGCGAAGACGAGATGCCCTTCGCGGAGGGCGTCCTCGATACCGAGCAGGTACCCCAGAGGCTTGAGGTTCAACCCCTTCGACTCCGCCTGAACGGCGATCTCCTCGGGGCGGACGTGCAAGGCGCCGTGGAGTGGCTCGCCCAGCCCGGTGATCGAGATCCCCGTCACGTCGAGCCGTCCGGCCTGTGCGCGCATTTCGTCGACGCTGGCGTGAAGAGCGGTCGTCGCCCGCGCCATATCGAGCGTTCCCCTCACCGTGGGCGACGCCAGCGGTCCGAATCCTCGCGCCGCGAGCTTCGCCCGATCGATGCGCACGGAGCCGTGGACGAGCCCCGCGACGTCCGCGTCGAGAACCGCGTCGAACGACGGCCGTGCGGAGAACGTGACGACTCCCGCCAGGCGGAGATGGGCGCTGCCGGGACCGAGGCCGCCCACTCGCTGCACGTCAGCGAGACGATCGATCTGGCTCTCCACGACGAAGTCCACCACCGCAGCGGGCACTCCGTTGCGCGCCTGCACACGCACGGCGATCGGCGCGCCTGGTTCGGACACCGTGCCTGTTGCGTCCAGCGCGAAGCCGGCGTCGCCTGGTCTCTGGTCGAAGTCGCCGTGGAAGGTGGAGACGGGAACGCTCTCTTCGGCGATGCGGCCGCCTCCGGGAACCTCCAGATCGAAGGTGCCGGAGAGCAGCCCATCGGCCTTCGCGTCGGCATGGACGTCGGCGTGGAGATCCATGCTCGAACGGGGCGCCGTGGGAACGAAGGCCCGCAGGTCCATCTTGTGCGCGTCGAGAGCGATCGTCCCGCCGATCTTCTCGGCCAGGACGAGGGTCCCGTGGATGCCGAGCTGCCCCGGCCCCAGCCTGGCATCGCCCGTCACTGCCAGGCTTGCGAGTCGCCCGTGGGCTTCGGCATGCACTGCGGCCGACTGGTAAATCGGCGCCTCGGCCAGGAGCGTTCGAATCTTCTCCGCCGCCACCTCCGGCACATCGAGCGCCGCGTCGAGCCGATCGCCACGAAGGGCGGCCTTGGCGATCGTCGGAATACCCCCCACGTCTCCGGCGAACGACGCGTCGGCCTCGATGTCCGTTCCGGATCGCGAGGGCACCACCACCAGATGCCCCTTGATCGTGCCGCGGGGGTTGGCCCCTTGCGGCATTCCGCGCGCGGTCAGCTCCACATGACAAACGTCGACCGTTGTCCTATCCGACAAGACCGCGACGGAGCCCAGCAAGCCGTCGAGGTCGGTATCGATCGGCGGTGCTCCCTTCATCCGCCCGTGCGCATGGGAGTGCTGCGTCGCGATGCGGGGGAACTCGAAGTGCAGCGGCCGGCTGGGTGGCTCTCCGGGACGCGTTGGAGGCGATGGATGAGCGAGCTCGAAAGCGGTCGCGAGCTTCAGCGTGCCCGACTCGTCGAAGTCCAGGTTGACATCCACCGAATCGGCATCGCAATCGAAGACGTCGAGGCGCAACTCTCCGTGCCCGAGGAGGGACACAACGAAGGCCATCGGGGCAATGCGCCCGCGCACTCCATGCGCCGTGATGACGGTCGTGCCATCCGGAGCCTCGATGCGAACGTCGACTCCGGCGACGCTGCTCATGTGCAAGCTTCCGATGTTCTCGAGGATGATCCTCCCCTTGAAGAGTGGTGCAAGGACGTGATTGATCTCGCGCACCGCAAACCGACGCGCGAAGGGAAGGTTCGTGAGGGGCTCTGCCGCAACGAGAAGAGCGACAGCCAGCGCCACCGTGCCACCCAGCACATAGCCGGCGAGCCGAAGAGCACGGCGCCATAACGGCTTGTGCGACCGGGCGGCCATGATCAGTATGCTTCTCCGATGCCGATCGCGATCGCGATCGGGATGCCGGATCCCAGGGAAGACCCCCCGAAGAACGTCGGCTGAACTCCATTCGAATGATCGGCGTTGTACGCCGCCGTTTCATTCGCGTAGCCGAGCACTTGCAGGGGTTGGACGCGGTAGCCGATGTCGACCCGAAGCGGCCCCACGGGGGTGTTGTAACGGCCCCCGACCCCGCAGGAGAGGTGCAAGTGGTCGAGGCGAAACGCTTGGGGCTGCCCGAGCTGCCGGGGCGAGACGTCGCCCATGTCGCAAAATGTCGCGCCCGAGATCGGGCCCTTTATCTGGAACCGGACTTCGTTGGAGAGCTCCCACAACGTGAAGCCCCCGATGGGAATGGAGCAGTTGGTCGCGGTCGCAGTCGAGTTCGAGTCGTAGCCCGGGGCCTGGGGGTCGCAGGACGTGGCGGCCTGCTGGGAGGCTGTCGCCGGATTGAGAAATGGAACGATGCCGTGCGGTGCGACTCCGCGAAGGGGGAAGCCTCGGTTGGACGTCGGGCCCCCCGAGAAGAAACCACGGAAGAACACGGTTTCGATGTCGCTGACGCGCGATTGCTCGTTCGCCGCAGTCACTTCGTCGTTCAGGTGCTCTTGGACGACGTTGCCGTAGTTCGACGCCACCAGAAATCCCACCGACGCGCGGCTCGCGAAGGTCACTTTGGGACCCAGCGGCACGTACGTGCGGACCTCGGGCTGCTCGCGCACGTCGCGCGGACCGCCGCCGAAGACGCCGCCGGCAATCTCGAAGATCGTTCCCGAGGTAGAACCCCGAGTGGGGGTGGTCGCGGTCGTCCCGGAAGTCGAGGTGGGCGATGAGGTCGGGGTAGAGAATGATGAGGGTGCTCAGGTCCGAATTGAGCGGGTCCTTGTAGCTGAACGGGTCTTCGACCTGCGCGTCGTAGCTGACGTTCACGTAGAGCTTTTTGAAGAAGGTGCGATCGAGGCCGACAGCCCCCTTGAGCTCCCGGTAGCCAACCACGGGGTCGGTGGGCGCAGGGTTGGTCTCGACGAGCAACGGGAAGACGTTGAACTCCGGGCGAATGAACCCCTCGGTGTGCGCTTCGAGGAATCCCGGCTGCTTGAGCTCCAGGCGAAGCTTCTCCTCCGGAAAGAGCTGCTGGGGCGCCGCGATGTTGTTGATGCGGGTCGGGTAGAAGACGACGCCGGGCTGGAAGTTCACGGAGAAGTCACGAAGGCCACCGAGGAAGTTGTGGTTCTCCCAGCCCGCGATGAGGTGCAGCTCGGTCTTGATCTCGTCGAACTCGATGCCGAGACCGAGGCGCACCTGGCGCAGTTTGCTCGGCTCGACGTGGACGGTCAGAGGGACGATGCGCGTCTCGGGGTGCGACAGATCAGGCGAGACCGTCACGGCCGCAAAGACCTCCAGGTCAAGCAGCGCGGTCGTGGCCGCGTCGATGCGCGCGGTGGAGAAGGGCTCGCCGGGCAGGATGTCGATCGCGCGCAAGAGCGGCGCCTCGGGGACCTCCTGAGGGCGCGGACCGGCCCCGTCCGGATCGAGACCCTGAATGGTAATGGGCCCGAACGTGGCGGTGTCGCCGGGAGTGACGGTCAGCGTCGTATGAGCCAGGCGGTGGACGATGTCGATGTACGTGTCGCGCTTGACGGTCGCGTACGCGTACCCGACGTCCGTCAGCGCCTTGCGCGCGGCGCCCTCGGACTGCGTGCCCTTGTCCTCTTCGAAAGGCACGGCTCGCGGCAGCACCGCGCGTACGGCGATCCTGACGGCCGCCTGCACCCCCGGGGGAAGCTTGTCGATGCCTTCGATCACCAGATCGCCGTTGACCGTCGGAGGTCCTTCTTCCACGACGATCTCCACGCGGACGTGGCGATCCGCGCCCGGGATGATCCGACCCGCGCGCGCGTGCGCCGAGTAATACCCGCGCGCCCGGTAGTAGCGCTCGACGCGCGCCAGATCCCTCTGGAGGGTCGCGGCGTTGAAGATCTCGTAGTCGTAGACGATGCCGCGGAAGACACCGAGAAACTTCGGGCTCTGCTCGGTGGCGAGCTTGTCCTCGATGTCGGACTCGGCGACGCGGTGGGCGCCGTGGATCGAAACGGAGTCGACGGCCTGCTGTCCGGGAGCGACCGACGCGCACCCGCAGACGAGCGCGAGCGCAAGCGTCGAGGCCGCAAATAAGTGGAGCCCCCAAGCATGCTCAAGCACGCCCCTGCCCCGAGCATCAATCGTGCTAGCGAGGCTAGCGAGAGAGATGGTGGGCTCCCTTGCGCGAATGTCGCTGCTCGTCCTTTGCGCCTGCGCGAGCGACCTGCCCAAACCTGCCTACGTCGGGCAACCTACGGACGCCCTCGCCCCCGTGCAGTACCCGCCACCGCCCGCTCGCGCGGAGGTCGTGCCCAAGCGACCCGCGAGCGAATCCGTCTGGATCGACGGCGAATGGGTCTGGCAGGGGCGCCGATGGGACTGGCGCACGGGCCGCTGGGTCGTGCCTCCGCCCGGCGCTCGCTTCTCGCCGTGGACGATGGTCCGAGGCGACGACGGGACGATTTACTACGCAGGGGGGGTATGGCGCGATGACCACAACCGCAAGGTGCCCGACCCTGCAGCGCTGGCCGCGGGCAAGGCGACGGTCGGTCAGATCGATGACCCCGAGGGCCAGCCAGAGGAGACGGGCCACACGATCCATGAATCACAGACACCCGACTCCCCGGAGGGCGGCACTCCGGGGGACGCCGGGGTCGACGCGCGGGGCGACTGAAGCGCCGTCGCTCGTTGGTGCAAGGCTGCCGTAGCGCTCGGCGTACACCCGGCAGAACTCTGCGCCATAGAAGGTGATGAGGCTCGCGACATAGATCCATGTCAGAAGCCCCAAGACACCGCCCACAGCTCCGTACGCGGCGTAGCTGCCGATATGGGCCAGGTACCAGGCCAGCAATCCTTTGAGCACGGCAAACAGGAACGAGGCCACGAACGCGCCGCCGACGACGTCGCGCCATCGCACGTCGGTCTGCGGCACGATTCGATAGATCGCCGCGAAGAGGCCCGCGAGGAAAACCAGCGAGGCTCCTTCCTCGACGATCTGCCACACAGTGTCGGCGGCAATCCCGCCCGTCGCCACGGTGCCGACCGCGTGAAGTGCGGTGCTGATTCCGAGCGACGCGAGAAGAGCGATCGCGGCGCCGATGACGACGGCAAAGGAGAGCGCCTTGGACATCAACGCTGCGAGGATGGTCGCCCAGATGCCTTTCGTCGCCTTGGACTTGATCCTCCAGATGAGGTCGAGCGACGACTCGAGCTCGGAGAAGACGCCGCTCGCACCGATGAAGAGGGCGAGGAAGCCGACCATCGCGCCGACGCCGCGGGCCGTGCGGTGCGTCTGCATGCTCTGAAGCGTCTGATCGAGGAGGGCGCGGAGCTCGGGGCTTGGACTCCCGATGGAGCTCAGGATTTTCTGGCGGGCGGCATCGTCGCCGCAGAGAAATCCGATTGCCGTCACCGAGAGCAGAAGCAGCGGGAAGATCGAGAAGAGCGCGTAATAGGCGAGGGACGCCCCGAGGCGGTAGCAGGCGTCGTCTGCCCATCGCGCGCCCGAGTCCTTTGCCAAGCGGACGAAGCCTTTCGCAAATTGCGAAAGGCTGGACCCGGGTAGGTGCGACGCGCTTCCCGCGTCCGAGGTCGGGGTCATGCGGACCGCTGGTCGAGCGTCCCCAAGCGCGGCTGCACCTCGGCGCCGAAATCCACCGCGAACCCGATGGCTCGATCGGTGACCTTGACGGTCCCCAAGCCCACCTTGAGGCTCAGCGCGGCGGCGGAGACCAGCGCCGCAGGTAGGTTGAACACGTGACTCAGGGTCTTGCCGAAGTTCCAAGCGAGCTCGACGTGCTTTTCCTCGAGCTCCCGATTCAGGAGCGACGTCACGCGGTCGTCGATGACGGCCGGTAGAAGAGACACGCCGGCGTGGTCAATCTGCAGCGTGAAGGCAAGAATGCCGTAGCGGCCATCCGCGTCCGGCCGCACCTTCGGGTGGATGAGCACGGTGAGCCCGTGCATGTGCACGGGCAGGTCGAACCCGAGCACCGGCCAATGGATGGTGGCCTGGCAGACCACGTTCACTCCTTCCCCCGGAATCATCGAGATCTCGGTCGGGGCGGCAAGCAGCAGCTTACCGTTTTCGCCGAGGCGAATTTCGAAAGGCGTGAACTGCGCGAAGAGGTCTCGGATGTCGTCCTTGGTCAGAATCGCCTCGAGCCACATGCGCTCGATCGTGCGAGTGTCGTGCCACCTTTCGAGTAGCGGGGCCGACGGCAAGTGTGCCACCCCGTGCCGACCATGACACCGGACGCGCCTTCCCAGGCGCCCCCGAACGACGAATGCCCTTGATTTCCTGCGTGGCCCGAGCCGTGCTGAGTCACCGGGGCGGGAGGTGATCCATGCGTCAGGCAGTTCTCTTGGGTGGACTGGGGGCGGCGTCGCTGCTTCTCGCCGTGACGGCGAGGGATGCGCGCGCATGCGGCGGATGCTTTCACCCGCCCGCGCCGACGCAGGACGGTACGGTCGTCACGGACCACCGGATGATCTTCGCGGTCTCGCCCGCGCAGACGACGCTCTACGACGAGATCCAGTACCAGGGGTCGCCGTCCTCGTTCGCCTGGGTGCTCCCCATCCACGGTCCGGTGACCGTCGGCCTCAGCTCGGACATCCTCTTCGCGGCGCTCGACCAGGTGACGCAGACGACGATCGTGGCCCCCACGTTGCCGCCCTGCCCGTCCCAGCCCTCCTGCGACTGTGGGGGATCGTCCTCCGGCGGGGGTGGTTTCGAGCTCGGGGCAGGCGCCGCCGATGGCGGGGCCTCCGCCGTCACCGTCATCAGCCAGGCGGTCGTGGGCCCGTACGACACCGTGCAGCTCCAGTCGACGGATCCGATGGCGCTCGACACCTGGCTCCAGGCGAACGGCTACACGATCCCCACGACCGTGCAGCCGATCATTGCGGCGTACGTCAACGAGGGGTTCGACTTCCTCGCGCTACGCCTCGCGCCGGGTCAGGGCGTCCAGGCGATGCGGCCGGTCAGCGTCACTTCCACGGGGGCGGGGCTGTCCTTGCCGCTTCGCATGGTCGCGGCAGGCACGGGGGCCACGGTGGGCATCACCCTCTGGGTCATCGCGACGGGTGGCTACGAACCTCAGAACTTCCAGACGTTCACGATTTCGCCCGACGACCTCGTCTGGGACTGGTCTCAGCAGATCAGCAACTATTCGACCCTGGTTTCGCAGAAGGAGACAGCTCTCGGCGACGCGGCATGGCAGATCGAGAGCGCCCTCGACGTATCGCCCCTCCAGGTCGAGAGCCTGGTCCTCCGGGACACCGCGAGCACCGACTACTTGCCGGTACCGCCGGCCAGCGGAGCAGGCGGTGAGGGCGGGGCCTCCGAGGCAGGCGTTGCGGTGGGCGATGGGGGCGCGGGCGAGTCGGCGGACCAGGTGCGTACGCAGGACCTGGCCACGTGCTTCCCCGGAGGCGGCGGATTGAGCGTGCGCATCACGCGCCTGCGGGCCGACCTCTCGCAAGCCGCTCTCGCCAACGACCTCGTTCTGGAGGCGTCGGCCGATCAGAGCACGATGTCGAACATCTACCAGGTCACCCAATCGGTGAACGCTCCCGTGTGCCCGACGTTCACGCCTATCACGTGCCCGCCGTGCGGCGGCGACGACGGCGCCGGCGGGAACGACGGCACGGGCAACGACGACGCAGGGATCGCAAACGCTGGAAGCGGACCCGGGACGCCGCCCGGCAAGGAATCGTTCAGCTGCGCGGCTTCACCGGAGCGTTCGAGCGGAGGCCTCGAGATCGCGCTGGCTACCCTCGTCGGCATATCGCTCGTCCGCGGCCGCAAGCGCAGCAAGCGGTGAATGCCGGACCGTCCCGTCACAGCACCGCTCCGCGAATCCTACCCCAGAGCTCTTCCCTTCCTTCTCCCGTCACGCCGCTGAACCCGATGAGGCCTGCCCCGGCGCCCTTCCTTACCTTTTCGAGCGCGGGCTTTCTCCCGGCCGCGCCGACCTTATCGACCTTCGTCGCCACGAGGATGACCTCGACCCTGCCGCTCACGTCCCGCGGTTGGTGCAGAAAATCGATCAGCTGCCGCTCCTCGTCCTCGACGCCTCGCCTCACGTCCACCAGGACGACGACCGCCCGCAGACCGGCCCGGCCCTTCAGGTACCCCTCGATCATCCCCTGCCACTGCGACCGCTCGGTCTTCGACCGCTTCGCCCACCCGTAGCCGGGCAGATCCGCGAAGCGGAGTACGAGCCCGTCGCCGCAGCGGACCTCGAACATGTTGAGCTGACGCGTACATCCGGGCGTGTTGCTCGTCCTCGCGAGCCCGCGCCGGGCCATCATCGCGTTGAGCAACGTGGATTTCCCCACGTTCGAGCGGCCCGCGAAGGCGACCTCGACCAGGGTCGGTGGGGGAAGCGAGCCGGCGTCCACAGCGCCCGCGACGAAGGCGGCCTCCACCACGCGCGTCTCGGCCATCGGCTTCATGTCGCCTCTCTCTTCTGCAACCGCCGTCGCACGGCGTCCACGATCTCTTGCAGCTCCGGAGAGTGCATCGCCCGTGCGGCCGCGACGAAGACCACCGTGAACGCCGCCATCCCCGCGAGACCAGGCAGCGCTCGGGCGATCGCGCCTGCGGCCCCGTGAGGCGCGGCGATCCACGCCGCCGTCCAGGCCGCGGCCGACGCGACGACGGCCGCCCCGAGAGTGCGCACCGTCGAACGGAGCATCCCAGCGGCGCCGATCGCTCCCAGGCGCCGCCGGAGCCCGACGAGCAAGAGCACCATCTGCGCCGCGCTCGACCCGGCAACCGCGACGCTGATGCCCACGTGACCCATGGGCCCTCGAAGAGCCGTCGCCAGCGCGATGAAGACGCCGAGGTCGATCGCGCTGACGACGACGGGGGTTCGAGTGTCTCCGACCGCATAAAACCCAGGCACCGTCTGCCTCACGGCAGCAACCGTCCAGATCGCGCCTCCCTGCCACGCGAGCGCCCGCGCCGTCTCGTGCGCCGCCTGCGCGTCGAACGCGCCGCGCTGGAAGAGCGTGACGACGACGGGCTCGCCGATCACGACGAGCGCTGCACTCGCCGGCAGCGCGACGAACATGGCCAGGTTCATGCCGTGCGCCCAGGTCTTCGTCATCTCGTCCTTGGCCCCCTTCGCCGCGAGCGCGGACAGCGACGGTAGGGCTGCGGTGGAGAGGGCCATGACGAAGATGCCTTGCGGGAAGTCGCACAGGCGCATCGCCCACGAGAAATAGCTCTGAGCCCCTACGCCAAGCTCCGACAGGAACCGCCGCGAGAGCACGAGATCGACGTAGTAGACGCCGATGCCAAAGGTGAGTGGGGCGATGCGGCGGAGCACCGCCCGCACGTCTTCGTCGAGCACGAAGCGCGGGACGCTCGCGTACCCGATGGCGCGCAGCGCAGGCCACTGCGCCACGACCTGGAGCAGGCCCCCGGCCAGCGCGCCCACAGCGAGGGCGAGGACAGGGTCGTGTCCCGTCGCCGCGAGGACTCCCGGGAGCCCGAGCGCCGCCACGAGGAGCGCCACGTTGAGGAGCCCGGGGGCGAACGCCGCGACCGCAAACCGGCGGTTCGCATTGAGGGCCGCCATCCCGAGAGCCGCCGTGCCCATGAAGAAGATGTACGGAAAGACCGCGCGCGTGAGAGCCACGGTGCGCTCGAGCTCCCCGGGGCGAGCGCGATAGCCGGCGGCGAAGAGCTCCGTGAGCGGGCCCGCAAACGCGACCCCCAGCACCGTCACGACGGCGAGCGCGACCAGGGAAACGCCCCGGACGCGCGCGAAGAAGACCCTCGCGGCCTCGTCACCGTCCTTCGCAAGCTTCTGCGACAGCACCGGCACGACCGCGCTCGCCACGGCGCCCTCGCCGAGCAGCTGGCGGAGGGCGTTCGGGATCGTGAAGGCGACCCACCAAGCATCCGTCGCGGCACGCTCGAAGACGGCCGCGAGCGTCATGTCCCGCAACAGCCCGAGGACGCGCGAGGCGAGCGTTCCCGCGCCCACCACTCCGGCACGCGCGACGAGCCTGCCACGCTCGCGCCGGCCCTCCGCGCTCTGCTCCGCGTGAGGTGACGGCATGCCCTAGAGGCGCGGCCTGACGCCGCGATCGGGCGTACTGCACGCCGTGCACTGGCAGAGCGCCCGCAGGTATTTGAACGAGTAGATGCCGCTCGCGTGGCCATCGAACCACTTGAGCGCGAGCGCGTAGCCGCCAACTGGTTCGATGTCCTCGAGCTGCTGTTGATCGCCCTTCGTCTCGACGAACCCGATGTCGCCGGAGTGCCCCTGGCACCCGGCGCAGGGGCAGTACCCGCGCAGCACGTCGTGCGGGTACACGCTCTTGTGCCCGTCCGCCCAGTCGATCTCGGTCGTCCTCGCGCCGCGCGGCGATCGGATGGCGAGGGGTTTGAATCGGGGGTCTTTGGTCATCGAACGCCTGCAGCCTGTCTAACGCTCGAACCCCGCATGCGCTGCCATCGCAAGGTCGACCAGGCCGAGCACCGCCTCCGCGCTCTTGTCCGTGACCTCCGCCGGCGTCCCCTGCACCAGGTGGCGCGCTGCCTCCCGAGCGTCGGGCAGGAGCACGCTCCCCGCCCCCCCGCACGCCCGGCACACGAGCCCCCCGCGCGCGGGGTCGACGCACGCTACCTTCCCGTCCGGGCACGGGCGCCCGCAGACGACGCATCGCTCGAGGTCGAGCGCGTAACCCACCGCAGCGAGCATGGCCAGACCCGCCCGCGCGAGCTTCGGGCGAGGGGATCCCCCGCCGGCGTCGAGCGCATCGAGCAGCTCCACGAGCGTCCGCCACCCGCCCGGCTCCACCGTGCGAGGCGGGAAGAGGTGCCTCGCCCAGCGCAGCGCGACGCCCGCCGCCTCGAGCGCGTCGAGGTTGCCGACGACCGCGGACCTGAGACGAACGATGCGCGCCTCTTTGAGCGTCGCCAGGTCGCCGCCCTTGTCCTCGAGCCGGACCGCAATCGTGTGCACGGGTTCGAGCGCGCCGCCAAGACGGCGCGATCCCTTGCGCGCCCCCCGCACGATGGCGGCGAGCTTCCCGGCCTGCTCCGTTACGAGCGTCGCGATGACGTCGCTCTCTCCGAACTCCACCGTCCTGACGACGAGCGCCTCGCTCTCGATGAGGCTCACCCCGCGAACATGGCGCGGACGGAGCGCTGAGATAGCTCGGCCGGCATGTCGTGCCCGCGTGGCTTGAGGACGATCGACAGCGCGAGCGAGAGAAGGATAAGGAGGAGCACGAACGCGATCGCGACGCCGAAGCGGCGGCCCTGCCCTTCGCGGGCGGCCTGAAGGGGCGTCTGCAGGGGCAGCGGCGTGACGAACGCGACGCGACGGCTCGACGTGTAGCGGGCGAGAACCTCGGCCGGCAGCACGCTCACCGCCTGCGCGTAGGCCTTCAGGAAGCCGCGGACGAACACTTCTCCCGGGAGCTCGTCGAAGCGGTCGGCCTCGATGGCCTCGATCGAGGCGCGCGGGATGCGCGTGACGCGTGACAGCTCCGCCGCGCTCATGCGGCGTCGCTCGCGCTGAAGCTTGAGGTAGCCGCCGAGGGTGTGGTTCGCGAAGTCGGTCACTTTGGTCTCCGGATCGATGCGGCTCATTGGATCCTCGCCAGAGCCTCGACGCAGGCCTTCCCGGCAAAGGTCTCCGCCGAGATGTCTCGGCACTTCTCGAAGTCGGCGCGGGCGTCTGCCACCTTGCCGAGCTTTGCGCGGACCCTCGCCCGTGCCTGCCACGCGTCCTGCAACGCCTTGCACTCGGGGGCGTCGATGCCGACAGCGCTGGTGAGAGCTTGCTCCGCGGCGCCCAGGTCGCCCTTCGTCTCGTAGGCTACGCCCAGACGGTAGTAGCCGACGCAGAAGCGCGGCTCGGTGACCGAGTTTCGTAGCGACTCGATGCCGCGATCGACCTGACCGGAGAGCACTTCGGCCCACCCGAGATTCCCCCATGCCAGGTAGCTGGACTCGAAGGAGGGGTCTCGCGTGAGCGGCTCGAGGTCGGCGATGGCCTCGGCGTATCGCTGCTGCAGGATGAGGATTTGTCCCAGGGTGTTCTTTGCCTCGCGAAAGTTGTCTTGGACCTTCAGGGCGCGGCGAACGTAGGTCTCCGCATCGGAAAGGCGGCAATCCGGGTCACGAAGCTCGAGCTTTCCCGAGCAAAAGAAGAGGTGAATCGCAGAAGCGAAGTAGAGGGCCTTGGAGTTCTCTCCGTCGAGGTCGACCGCCCTCCGGCAGTGCTCGAGTGCCAGTCGTGGCTGGCCCTTATAGAAGTAATCGCGGGCGACGTCGTACTCGGCTTCGCTCTGACGCTCGGGGTTGGGAGCGTTTGCCGACTTGAAGCTGCAAGCCGCAACCGCGGCAGACAGCAGAGCGAGGGCAACGAACGAAGCTACACCAGTTAGTTGCAAAAAAGCCACACCTCCAAAGGGACCTCGGGATTACCCCAGGCCCACCGCGCGCGTCAACGGCGGGGAAGCTTTTTGGCTCTACGTCTGTTCAGGGGGCCCCTCGAGCTCGTCCTTCGTGCCAAGGAGCGAGTAGAGGCGCCGGAGAGCCTCGACGTCGGGGATCTCGATGCGCTCGCCGCGGATGATGACGTACTGGCGATCGCGAAGGCGTTGAATCGATCGCTTCACCGCTTCGACATCGAGGCCCACACGCGCCGAGAGCTCAACGGGGGAAATGGTCACTTCGGCGGCTCCGACCGTACGCCCTGCGAGCTTGATGAGAGCGCTGGTCACCTTCGACTGCACCCCGCGGAGCATGAGGATCTCAATCTGGTCCTCGGCGTCGCGCACGCGGCGGACGAGCTGATCGATCACGTGAGCGGCGATGGCCGGGTGCCTGTCGATGAGCGAGCGAAACGTCGCCCTGTCGAGGGCCAGGACGACGATGTCCGTGAGGGCCACGGCCGTGGCGCCGTAGGTCGTCCCCCCGGTCAGGGCACCTTCGCCGAAGAGATCGCCGCCCTTGAGCACGGCGAGGCTACGGTCGGACATGCCGACACGCTTGAGGAGGCGCACTCGTCCGGCCTGGAGGAGGAAGGTCTCGTTCGCGGGGGCGCCCTCGTGGAAGATGGCCGTTCCTGCGGCGAGCTCCAGCCCGTAGCGGTCGAGGAGGTGCTCGCGCTCCTGAGGAGGGACGCCCTCGAACGCGACCTCGAGCTCGGCGTGCGCCGCCCCGTCGGCGTCGTCGACCACCATGGTGGACGAACCATACCACCAGTCCGCGCTGCCCAGTTGGCCCCACCGCGCCCCCGGCGCGATACTCGGGCTCCAGAGCACATGGGTCGACCGGCGAGCGTTTCACGCAAGACGAAAGAAACCAGCGTCGAGGTCACGCTCGATCTCGACGGAACGGGAAAGGCGGACATCGAGACGCCGCTCCCGTTCCTTTCGCACATGGTCGAGCAGCTGTCGCGCCATGGCCTCCTCGACCTCACGGTGCGGGCCACCGGCGACGTCGAGATCGACGGGCACCACACGACGGAGGACGTCGGGCTCGTCATCGGGCAGGCCGTGGCGAAGGCCGTAGGGGACAAGGCCGGGCTGGTCCGGTACGGGTGGTCGACGTTGCCGATGGACGAAGCCCGCGCGACCTGCGCGCTCGACCTGTCGGGGCGGGCGCACTTCATCTGGGAGGTGCCTCTTCCCGCCGGCGCGAAGCTGGGTACCTGGGACGTGGAGCTCGCCCCCGTTTTCTTCGAAGCATTCTCGCGAGGTGCGCAGTGCAACTTGCACCTCGTCCTTCACAGGGGGGAGATCCTTCACCATATCGTTGAAGTAAGCTTCAAGGCGCTGGCGCGCGCCCTCAGGGAAGCGGTGAAGATCGACCCTCGAGCCGCCGGCGTCCCGTCCACCAAGGGTTCCCTGTCGGACTAGCTCGTCGTCGGGCCGGAAAGTGGGCCATCGACGCTCGGTTGTCCGAGGATGGATCGCATGATCGAACGCCGCGCCAAGCGAAGCGCAGAACGCGACGAGGCGCTGCAGTTCCTCGTCGAGGCCGTGGCCGACCGCAGCGACGTGCCCGCACTCGTCCTTCTGGACGACGGGGGACGCCTCGTCGCGGGCATGGGGATGCCGAAGGACGTGGTGGGCCTGCTGCGGACGGCACGGGACATCGCGTGGGGGCAAGCCACTGCCGCGGACGTCGACGAGGCGACCGGGGGCCGGGACGTGACCACACGCTCGGTCGCCACCCGAGAGGGCATGCTGTACTTCGCGGCGCTCGGCGACCGGGTGACGGCCGTGGGCGACGCGGTTCGTGCCGTGCAGCGAATCCTCTCCTAGCTGGCTGGCCTAATTATCCGGCCTAGCTATCTGGCCAAGCTGCCGTCAGGGTTGAGCTCGAAGCGAAAGCGCGGATCGGCGAGGCCCGACGCGTAGTCGATCATGTCGACCGCGATGGCCCCTCCAGGCTGCTGGCTCACGACCGCGAAACCGTAACCTTTGCTGCTGCTCAGCGGCGCTCCCCCGTTGCCAACGATGACTTCGCGCCGGCTCGGATGATCGTAGGTGTGCGTGTGGCCGCAGATCGCGAGCGTGTACGGGTGCAATGCGAGGATGCGTTCGCTCGGGACGACGCCGGGGGCGGCGGTCGCGTTCGAGCCCTCGTGACGCACCACGAACGTGTACGTCGTCGGCCGGCTCATCGCGCGATCGAACCAGTTCTCCTCGTCGTTCGTCCACGCGTTGCCGGCGATGAAGACGAGCTTCGACGTCCAGGACCCGTCGATCGAGTCGACGTCGACCTCGTAGTAGGGGCTCGTCTTCCCGATCGGCGCGAGAAGCTTCGTCAGGTACGCCCGGTAGGCCCCAGGCGTCCCGTCGGCGTTCCCTGCCCCGCAGTTCGAACCCGTGGCGCCCGTGCACTCGTGGTTGCCCATCGCCGGGAAGAGGACCCCGCGGTAGCCGGCCCTGGCGGCAAGATACAGGTCGACCTGCGCCGGACCCTGGTCGCCCGACGGCGACGTGTACTGGTAGTCGCCTGTGGATAGGGCGAAAGTCGGCCTCGGGACGACAGCGTCCATCGTGGCGTAGATCTTCGAGACGACCGCCGAGGGGTAGCCCGCGGTGTCATCCATGGCGACCGGGCGCGTGTCGCCGACGACCGCGAAGTAAAGGCGCGACACGGCCCCCCCGTCGGGCCCGACGGCCCCGCGCACGACCGCGCCGCCATGGTAGACCACTCCGCGCGTCGAGAGGGTGGGGTCGGCGCCGCTCTCGCTACCGGGAGCACCCCGGATCTCGCCGCCGCTCGCTCCGCTGCAGGAGGTGACGCCCGCGGACGCCATGCCACCGAGGAGCAAGCCAAAGCACAAGGACGCGGTGACGAGCACTCTTCCGTTCACGTCCCCCTATCGGCCAAAAGAGCCGATGGTTGCGCGGGCGTCGTTCAGGTACTCTTGGGAAGATGGGGCGAATGCGCGGTCCGCTCGCCCTGGCGGGGTTCGCCCTCGCGGGGGTGCTCGGGGCATGTGCAGGGCTTGAGGGGCTCACGACGTACCGAGGGTGTGCCGACGGCTGCGGCGGCACCGACTCATCGCTGGGGGACCGCGCGATCACCGGACAGGGGGACTCGGGGGCGCCGGGGAGTGACGGGGGGGCGACCGACGATGGCACCGACGGGACCGGCGACGAGCTGGCTTCGGGCGGGGATGCGGCGGCGGACGGAGCCGAGGACGCCGTAGACGACGTCGGACCCGTGGAGGACGCGGGCACCTGCACCGGCCCCAGCGTCAACGCCGACACGGGAATCTTCGTCACGACCGGCGGGACCGACGGGGCAAGCTGCGGCATGTCGCCGGGCTCGCCCTGCAAGACCATCGGCGCCGGCATCACCAGCGCCCACGCGAACGGGCGCGGCACCGTCTACGTCTCCGCCGGCAAGTACGTCGAAGAGGTAAAGCCCGTCGCCGGGCTGACGGTCCAGGGCGGGTGGCACGCGAGCGGCTCGACGTGGTCGTTCGATTGCACTGACACCCCGGAGAGCGTCGTCAAAGTGCAGGCTCCCACGTCGTCGAACACCACCGTGCTCGTCGACTCGATCAACGGCGCCGCGACCGTCTCGACGCTCACGGTGGTCAGCATGGCCGCCTCGAGCGTGCAACCAGGCCAGTCGATTTATGGAGTGTTCGCCAGTGGATTGAACACACAGCTCACGTTGAACAACGTCGTCGTGAGCGTCGCCAGCGCGGGCAACGGGCAGACGGGGAGCACCGGGTCGACCGGGTCTTCCCCGTCGTCCAGTTGCTCGTCCGGGGACGGAGAGAGCAACACGACCGCCGGCGCGGTCGGCGGCGGCGCGAGCGCCGGCACCTTCTCTTCGAGCGGCTTCACTCCGTCGTCGGGCGGAACCGGGGGCGCGGGGAACGGGGGAGACAACGGGACGGCGGCGCCGTCGCCGACGTCGGTCTCGTACTCGACGTGCAGCACGGGGATCCTCTCGTGCAGCATGAACTCGGCCTCCTCGTGCACCGGCACGGCGGGGAAGAACGGTTGTGCGGGGGGGGGCGGAGGCGGGGGCGCAGGGGGGAGCGGAGGAGGCAGCAGCGTCGCCCTCTTCGTCGACGCCGCTCAGGCGACCGTCACGGGAAGCTCGCTGACGGCCGGCAACGGCGGCAACGGAGGCGCGGGCGGCCCGGGAGGTGCGGGCGCGAGCGGGAGCGCGGGCGCAGCGGGCACCTCGACGCAGTGCACGCCGTCGTCGTGCAACCTCATCCTCTGCAACCAGGGGAACAAGGTCACGGGCGCCGCGGGGGGGGCCGGTGGAACGGGTGGCCACGGGAGCGCCGGCGGCCAGGGCGGCGGGGGCGCCCGCGGCGACTCCTACGCGGTCATGAGCGGCGGGGGTGGGACCGTCACGCTGACCACCAGCACCCTCGTTGCCGGCGGTGCGGGCTCGAGCACCGGCGGAGGGGCGGGCGGCGTCGCGGCGATGCAGGGAAGCTTCTGACGATGGTAGAGGGGCCTCGACCCTCTCCGTCTAGAACATGCCCTGGACCGCTGCACTCCCGTTCGGAGCAGTGCCCGCGCCGGTGCCCGCCCTTCCCACCCCCAGCGCCGGGGGAACGGCGCGCGAGAGGCTGAGCACGGCGGTGGCCGCCCCCAAGGTGACAATCGCATAGGAGTCGCCGCCGGCGCCCCCGCCTCCCAGACCGCCCGCGCTCCCCTGACCAGCCGGGGTCGTCGGCGCCGCGCCGCCTGGGGCCGTCGTCGACGAGCCGGACGGCATGCACATGGTGCCGGAGCACGAGCTCGTCGCGCAGCTGGTTGTCGGGCCCGTTGCACCCGCACTCCCAGTGCCTCCCGCACCGCCAACGCCTCCCGCGCCTCCGTTGCCTCCACTGCCCGCCTCGAACGCGCCGCCGGTAATGGTCACAGCGGCGTTGTTGGCGAAGATCGCGACGCTGCTCCCGCCTCCGCCTCCGCCCGTGCCGCCGCTGCCGGAGCCTCCGCCGCACCCGTTGACGCCGGTGCCCCCGACACAGCTGAGTGTCGCGCTCTGCATGCAGGACGCGGGATTCGTCGTCACCGAGGTGCACGCCGTGTACGTGACGGGCGTCGCGGGGCCACCCACCGGACCATGGTCGCCGGCGACGCCGTTCCCGCCGGTTCCGCCCGCGTGGGTGGTGAATCCGGTGCCTGAGAAGCTACCCGCTGCGCCGGCGCTCCCCACTGTCCCCACGGTGCTCGACGCGGCGCTCGCGCCGTCCCCGGGGCTGCAACTGGCGGGATTCGTGCCGGCGGCGCCCGTGGTCCCGGGCTGACCCGCGCCCCCGGCTTGCATCGTGACGACGACGTCCGTGAGCGTCAGGACTGTGTTGTTCCCGGTGGCGTAGACTCCGTAGAGAGACTCGCCGGGCTGCACGTTCGCTTCGGGCTTGCTGAGGACGGTCAGCACAGAAAGAGTCGCGGTCATGCCGTTGTTGCTCGTCGCGACCACCGTCATGTTGTCGCCTGACGGCGCCTGCACGACCACCGCGCTCTCGGGCGCGCTCGTGCAGTCGAACGTCCACGTAGATCCGCCTCCCCAGTGCCAGCCGCCCTGAACCGTCACGCCCCCAGGCAGCGTGACCTTCTCGGTGTAGAGGCCCGCGGAGACGTAGACGATGCTGCGCGCGGCCCCGTCGGGCTTCGACGTGGCGGTCGTGATGCCCGCGCCAATCGAGGCGCACGGGTTGGTCGGCGAGGTGCCACAGCCGGCGCCGTCGGTGCCGCCGTCGGGGCCGCCCGCGACGAAGACCCCGTGCACCGGGTCGACCATCGCGGTCATGCAGTTGCCGGCGTCGAAGTCGGGAGCGTCGTCGGTCGACGGAGGGGCGTCGCTCGCCCCGATGGCCATCGCGTCGCCGTCCGGGGTCACCGTCGCGTCCGATGCGTCCTCGCCCGGGACACCCTCTTCGCCCGAGTCGCCCGGCACGACACCCCCGCTCGAGTCGCCCGTGACGACACGCCCGTCGACGGTGGCGTCGCTGCCGCCCGACCCGGGCCCGTAGTGATCGAGCCCCTCGATCGCGGCGCAAGCGCTCGTGGCGACGGCGACCAGGATGGCCACCCGGGCATGTGCGCGATACCGATCCACGAACGCAGAATACTGCGGTGTAGACGGCCGCAGGGTCAAGAACCGGAAGCGCGGCGCGCTCGATCTCGAGCGCTGGGGCGCGCCAGGCACCGACAGCGGGAGTGCGAAGGAGGGGACTTGAACCCCTAAGCCCTTTCGGGCGCTAGCACCTCAACGCGCGGGGTTCGTTGCGACTTGTCGCGATTTGCGGCATTTCTCGGTCCACGCGATCGGCGATCGCGACGGGTCGCACCTTGTCGGGGGGTGGTGGACAACGCCGTGGACAACCCGGCCTTGGCGGCGCAGTCCAAGCAGACGGCGGCCCGTTGGGGCGCCAGCTCGGGGATCGCCATCGTCACGTCAGGGAAGGGCTCGTAGCGGAGATCGGCAAGCGTCTGGGCCATGCGGGTGTAGCGCTTGACCATGTCGCTCATCGGCGTGTGGCCTGTCCGCTCGGTGATCCACGTGTCGGACTTCCCGGCCCGCCGGGCCCACGTGCAGAACGTCGCGCGTCCGTCGTGGAACCGGATCTGCTGCACGTTGCTCGCCTCCGAGAAGAGAATTTCGCGCAGCTTGTCCTCCGGGATCGACGCCTTCAGGTCGGCGCGCACCACCTTCGCGTCCTCGCGATCCTCGCGCCACGGTTCGTCGGGGCCGCGCAAGTCGCAGAACACAGGCTCGTCGCCGCCGGGGCGCCCGCAGTGCTCCCACCAGGCCCGAAGCACCCTCAGCACGCACGCAGGCTCAACGTGAAAAAAGATCGGGACACCGTGCTCGTCGTTCTCGCCGGCGTCGAGGCGAACGCGTCCCTTTTGATGCAGCACGGACACCGTGCCGTGATCCCACTGGATGCCGCCCCAGCGGAAGGCATTGAGCGTCCCCTTCCGCCACCCGAAGTAGTTGCTGACGAGGTAGAGAACGCGCCGGCCGAGCGGGATCTTGCCGTTGCCGAGAAGCGCCAGCACCTCGGACGGGTACAGGTAGTTGTAGAACTTCTCCGGATCCTTCGGGGCGCGGTACGCGGCGAGCACGGGGTTCGTCCCCGGCTTGCGCAGGCCCAGAGGGATCTCGGCGAGCGAGAGGATCCTCGACAGGTAGCTGTGCAGGTGATTGCGCGTTCCCGCCGACGCCCGGTGCTTCCCGGCCAAGGGCTGCTTCGCCATCACCGCCGCGATGTCCGGATCGCTCTCGACTTCGACGCACGCCAAGTCGCCGAACATCGTGCCGTGCGGGCCACGTGTCCGGAGGCTGAAGGCTCTCTTGTTCAAGACCGCCAGCGCGTTGCCGCTGTTGGTGTTGTGGCCCAACCTAACCGGACGGAGCCCGTTGACGGGGCCGTGCTTGGCGAACAGCTCGCCCTTGAGCCACGCCTCCCCCACCTCACGAACCGTCGTCAGCTTCTTGCCAGCCGCGAGGCGCCCGCGCTTGGTGCGCGGATTCTTCTCGAGCAACCGATCGATCATCTGCTCCAGTTTGCCCGTGTCGCGTCCCCTCTTGAGGAACGCGCCGAGCTTGGCACGTGCCTGCTCGTCGGTGAGGTTCTTGCCGAGGGGGATCCGGACGCGTGAGCCGTCCGAACGCCACGGGCCCTTCGCGGAGACGCGGACTCCGCGACGCTCGATGGTGCCCTCCCCTGCCAGCCGCTTCTGATCGCTCACGGTTCCCTCAGGCCGAGCGCGGCCAGCTCGCGATCGATCTCCTCGACGTCCTGCTGTCGGTTCTCCACGCGCGCGCGCTCGCCTTCGATGTGCGCGTCGATGTCGCGGCGGCGGACGAGGCGTTGCTTCCCGTTCTTGCGACAGGGCAGCACACCCTTGCGGCAAAGCTCGAGGTGCTTCCGCTTCCCGAGCGGGGAATCGTACTGATCGAGCCAGTCCGCTCCCGCGTTGAGCGCGATGGCGACGGCGGCCACGCGCTTCGCCTTCCGCGATACGCTGGTCGTAGGCCGCACGATGTCCTCTACAGATTGAGGAGGGAGCCCTGCGATCGCCATAGCTGGCGCCAGCGCCTCCGCGACGGGGGGCGCGGCGGACGGCCGACCAAACGGATACGCCTTTACGACCCCGGCGACCCAGCTCTCGACTTCTTGGGGCGTTGCGCGGCGTCGCGTTGCGCGGCGGCGCGTTGCCGGCGCCGGCTTCACGAAGCTCTCCGGACTCGTGACGCCGAGCAGTCGCGTCGCCTCCGCGAGCGAGATGGTCACGCCAGAGGATGAGACCAGCGATGCCCCGTCGAGCGCATCGTCGTCTACGGTCTCTCCGCGCCCATCAATCCACCTCGTCGTGCACATGCGCAGGTCGAAGGCTTCGGCGAACTGCCAGTGACGGACGATGCGATGTCCGAAGTGTGCAGCAAGCGCTTTGGGCGTCCAATGGCACACGACGCCCGCGCCAGGGCTCTCGACGAGCAGGGTCAAGCCTGCTGGACTCGGCTCGCCGACGAGCAGCCAATCGACCGGTGCAGAGGCGACGGTACCCATACCTCCCTTACGCCGCGCGCTTTCGCGTCGTCCTCCTCGGCAGGGCGTGCAACTTCGCACCCCGGCGTCGCGACAACTGTTTCGTCTTCTGCATCTCTAGTGCGGCCCGTAGCGCCATGCGGATGATGGCGGCCAGAGTCACCTCTGCCCCCAGCTCGGAGAACGGCTCACGCAATCGACCGATGATCTCGCGATCCTCATCGGAGAGGAGCACCGAGGTCATCTTCATCTTTTTGCGGCGACGGCGAAGCGTCATAGGCAGACATATATAGGTGCATGCACCCCCTAGAGAAGTCAACCGCTGGGACATTGGCCATCCGCCCGTCGCCCCGAGCCGGATCCTCTCTTCGCAGCAACTCGGCCATGTCTAGAGCGGCGGCACTTCGAGCGCTGGCTTGCCCCCGTCGCCGCCCCGCCGCCGGTGATGTGCGATGAAGTGGTTGCCGCCCTCCATCGCGCCCTCCGCGCCGCCGGGCCTTGCGCCGCCCATCTCCCGGAACCACCTTTCGCGGCGTGCGAACGCCATGCTGACCGCCGATCAGCCTACGCTCGACCCCTCGGACACCGCCGCCGGGAGGGCCCTCGTACCGAAGCGGTGCCCGCTATCGAGAATCGCGAGGCGCATGCCCGTCCCTCCCGGTCGCGGCCGCGAGCGCCGCGAGTGCGCTGTCGTGCTGCCGAGTGGCCTGGCCAATCGCCGCGCACACCACCAGCTCGAAAATTTGGTCCTCGTTGAGGCCGGACTTCCGAGCTGCGGCGACGTCGTCATCGGTCACCTCGTGGGCGTGCAGCGCGACTTTCTGGATCAGCGTCCGCACCGGTTCTGCAGTCTCCGCGTTGTCGAACGCCGCGCGCCGTTGAGAGCGCGACGCCTCGCCGCCTCCCTCCAGAGTCCGCGTCACGAGCACCTTGCGCGCTTTTGTGATGTCCGACATCGCAAGCATGAAGCTACCGCGGTCCCTCCGGTGAGCTGGACGGTCCTGGCGCGTCCGTGACGGCGGGCCGGCTCCTCAGGCACTGCGCGAACTGGGGCCCGAGGCCGCTGGCGCTCGGCGGCAGCCTCGGGCGGCCCATCACCGGCGCGCCCTCGCGCGACCAGTCGATGCTGTTGTCGCTCACGCTCAGCCACACGAAGAGCGCGCGCCCGCGGATGTTCTCGAAGGGAACGCCTCCACCCTGCCCGCCGAACCACATGCGTGAGTCGAGGCTGTTGTTGCGGTTGTCGCCCATGACCCACACTTCGCCCTTCTTCGCGAAATACGGCCCCTGATTCTCGGGAAGGCTTGCCGACGGCTTGTCGTAGAACGTCAGATACGACTCGCGGCCAAGGTACTCGACGTAGAAGTCGCCCGCATGTTGTGCAGGTGGCGAATCGTGATCGCTGTAAGACCAGCTTCCTACGCGGCAGCTCGGAACCTCCCATCCGTTGATGACGGGGTGGCCGTTCTTCGCCTCGAGCTTGTCGCCGCCGATCGCGATGACGCGCTTGATGAAGTCTTGCTCCGGGTGCTCCGGAGAGGCAAAGACGATGACATCGCCGCGGAGGGGCGGCATGCTCGTCCACACGCGCGTGTGCGTATACGGGATCGCGGGACCGTAGCTGAACTTGCTCACGAAGAGGTGGTCGCCCACCATAAGGCTCGGGATCATCGAACCGCTCGGAATCTTGAACGCCTGGATGACGAACGCACGCAGCGCAAGTGCGACCGCGACGGCCATCACGATCACCTCGAGAAGCTCGCGCAAAGCGCTTTTTCGCCAACGTCCGAGGCGCACATCGATGTCGCCATCGGCCCGGACCAGCGCGTCCATGAACACCTCCTCGTCAAGCGGCACACCGTCCATCGCCTCCCTAAGCCCCTCGAGATGGGCGTGGAGGCGCTCGCGCTCCCTCGCCGTCAACTCGCGCACGACCGCCTTCGAGTGCCTGGTGAGGATCATCTCGGCTTCGTCCAGCAGCGTGCGCGCGCGCCCGAACCTAGCCCGCAGGCGCGGCGAAAGGTCACTGCGAAGGGGGGGATGGGCGTGCTTCGCGAACGGCAGTTGGTGGCGGGCCGCTCCCAGCGCGGTCTCGACCACGGTGAAGAGCAGGATGCCGACCGCCGCTGGCTGGCCATGCACGATCGACTGCAGCCACTCGATCGCGCCGGACGGCAGCGCGTGGCCCCTGTGCGGCGTCAGCGCCCAGATGAGCGAGCACGTAAGGACGACCGGCAGGACCAAGAACCACAGGACCCAATAGACGAGCCGCAAGGACTGCGAACGCCTGACCGGGGGCAATTCGGCGAGCGTCTGCGGAGCCACCGGATTGGCGGCGGGCTCGCGCCCCCCGTTCTTGCCCGCAGCGCCCGTGCGGGCATGGTCCCCGGGGCGCGCGCCCTCCGCGTGGAGACGGTCATGACCTTCCGCCTGGGCGGGCTCGTCTGTCGTCACGGCGCATCACCGATCCGAATCGCACCCGCCGCGGCTCCGACGATTCCTCCGCTTGCAAACCGTCTTCTCGCCACCGCAGGCGCGTAGGGCTCCTTCACGACAGGTGCGCTCGGGCCGCGTCCTCCTCGCGCGTCCTCCTTTGCTGCTTGCCTCGACCTCGCTCGCGGGCCCACATCACGGCCAGAAGACCTCCGAGGGCGAGGAGCGTGGCCGCGCCCCCGAGACGCATCACGTTTGTTGCCACCAGCGCGTAGCGCTTGCCCTGCGGATCGTAGTGGTAGCAGAAGAGAAGAATTTTCTCGGTCGTCGAGATCGAGCGCCCCTGGCTCGTTTCGAGCAGGCCGAGCCGCACGTCGTTTGGATCGAAGTGGATCCCGTAGAGGTATCGGCCGAGGCGCCCTTCGCGCGTGAGGAGGAAGATGGCCGCCGGGTGCGCGAACTGCTTTTGCTGGGGGTCGTAGCGGTACCCGAAGCCGACCGCGTCGGTCACCTTGCGGATATTCTCCTCACTCCCGACGAGGAAGTGCCACCCCCTCGTGTCACCTCTCGCGCGCGGATAGGACCCAAGGACCTGGGCCCGTTTCTTCGTCGCCGTCTCGGGCGTGTCCTTCGGATCGATGCTCACCGAGACGACGTCGAACTCTGCGCCCACCGTCCAGGGGATGTCGTCCAACGACTTCACCGTGGCGTCGAGCACCAGGCTGCAGAGCATGGGACACGTGTGGTAGGCGAAGACCAAGAGCGTCGGCCTCTTGCCGTCGAAGAAGTCCCCCAGGTTGACCGCATTTCCCTCCGTGTCGCGAAACGCCGCGTCGCGCGGAAGCGCCTGACCGAGGTGCTCGACGATGTCGACACCCTGGAGTTCCGGGGCGGTCGACGACGGTACCCCGGTCTCGACCGGACCCACCTGCGGCTGCGCGCTGACCCAGACCGACCACGCGGTGATCCCAACCATCGCCAACATCGCGATCGGGCGTGCGGCGGATACCTGTCTCACCGCTGCACCCCTTGTCCCGCGCCTTTGCGTTTGCGCGTTATGGGTGTCCGATCCGACTCGACTCGGGTGGCAAGCAAGGGCGTGGATTCGGGGATGCGCTTCAAGCGCTCGTGGAGCGTGCGAGGATGCATCACGACCATCACCTACTTAAGGGGAACGGGCGGTTGCGCGATCCGAACGATCTTGTCGAAAGTGACGGGGTTGAATACAGAGCCGCGCAGCTGCTTCGCCACTTTCACGAAGACGTCCGTCCACTCCTTGCGGTCGGCGTCGGTCGGATCATAGGAGATCTTCGAGGCCTTCATTCGCGCGTAGGCCTGTGCATCCGCCTTGCGGATCGTAACCGTTGCCTCATCGGACATCTCGCGACTCTTCTCAAGCAGAATTTCCTTCTGATCCTGCGGAAGCGACTGAAGACGCGAGGACGACATGATGAACGCGCCGATCGCGAAGGCGATCGTCTGCGTGCTGATGTGCGTAATTCGGGACGCCCACTGGAGCTGCTCGGCCGCGAGCGGCGGCACCGTGAGAACATTGATGGCTCCACTGGGGCGCGCTCGAAGCATCGGGATGGACGGCTTACCAGCACAGCCGGGGCTCGCGACGCTACGCGGTCTGCCCGACGTGTTCAAACGCGCCCGCCAAGGGCGGTGTTTAGGACCGGATTGGGCGACTCGCCCTTGCCCACACACCCCATCGAGATGGGGGCGTCTGCGGCGCGCTGAATCACGCGGCTGAGGACCGTGCTCTTTGCTATGGGGAAGGCGACGGTTTGGGCGACGCACGGTCTACGCTCCGCATGTAGTCCTCGATGACCTTGCGCACGTTGTCGTCCTTGGGAACGACCGAGATCTCGATCCGACGGTTTTGCTGGTAGGCCGCCTCGGTCTTGTCCGGGTTGAGCGGGCGGAATTTCGAATAGGCGCTGGCGGCGAAGTAGTTGCCGTACAAGTCGGAAAGACTCTTGTTCGCCTCGAAGAGGTAGTCGAGGACCGCAGTCGCTCGCTTGGCCGACAGGTCCCAGTTGAAGGACGCCGATCCGCGTTCGTCAGTGTGTCCCTGAATGAGGATCGTGTCGATGTTCGCGCGTACATCCGGATCCTCCAGGACATTGCCCAGAGCCCTCGCAAGCGTGTCCAACAGCGGTCTCGCTTCGTTCTTGACGGCGTAGGAGTTGTACTCGAACACCAGGCTCTCGTTGATGACGATATTGCCGTTGTCGCCGATCGTCACGACCCGGGCACCGTTCGGGGTGTTCGTCCCGAGCTGCCCTTCGATGGCCTGCTTGAGCTTGTTCAAAACTCCTACGCGCAGCACCGCGATGCTCTGCAGCTGCGCGCGCAACGCGTCCAGTTGGCGCCCGCTGTCAGCGACGACCGCTTGCTCATCGTGCAGCTTCCCCCGAGAGGCCGCGAGTTCCATCCTCCCAGCCTCGATGTCCACGCGGAGCGCTCGCAGTTGCTGCTCCGAGGAGTCGATCTGGCGCTGAAACGCCTCGAGGCGCTTGCTGCTGATCAAGCTTCGCACGTACGCGAGAAGGACGAGCACGAACAGGATGAGGGCCAACGTCGACATGACGTCGGTGAACGCAGGCCAGATCTCTCTCGTGCCCTCGTGATCCGATACGGGCGCCGTCGGCAACGGACAGGCACCGCTCCTCATCGTGGTCGGTGGCGCGAGCGTCGTCGGCACCCTCAGCCTCGTTTGGCTGGCTCTGGACCGAACGCCCAGCTTTCGGAAGAAGGACGCTACCTGGTTGGCGACCGTTCGCACGGACGTCTGCCGGGCCGCTGCGATCTCGACGTTTGACAATCCCTCGAGCAAGGCGACAGCGACCGTGCGCTCAGCGGCGCTCAGCGCGTGGGGCAGCGTGGATGACGGCAATGGAAAGCTGAAGACCGCGACCTCCTCGCCTCCCATCCTCATGCGCATCGCTCGAAGGCCGAAGGGGATCGACATCGAGCGCGGTTTGGAGACGGCCGACGCTGAGAATTACTCGGGTGCCGCCACCACAGGTATCGATACCACTGATCTGCATCGACCGGTCTTCGACTGCCCGCTGCAGGGATGCTTCAACGGCTGCACGGACTTCCACTACAACTGAGGCGGCACCGAGCGACGCCTTGCGGACTCACGCCGACCATCGCCCGGGCAAGTGAATGCTCGCCATGCGGTCCGGGTTCCGGACGCCCTCGGCCGTCATCGCTTGCTCCGCCTGCGCGACGAGGGCAGCTCCTTCGTCCCCGCCGAGCAGCGATCCGAGCCGGTAGCGGGCGCCCCAGGCGTGCAGCCGCATGCCGACGCCCTCGCATCGCGCGAGGGCTTCGCGCAGGGCCTCGATCGCCTCATCGCGGTCGCCCGCCGCATTCGCCGCCGCCGCGCGTGCGAGCGAGGCGAGGGTCTTGCTCCAGGCCGCCGGTGCGCGCTCGAGCTGCCGGGCCAGGCGGCGCGCCTCTCTCACCCGCGCGGGCCGCAACGCCGGCTCCGCGTCGATGGACGCGATCGCGCCGCACGCCCGTACGTATGCCGTGAACCCGACGATGAAGCGCGAGCGCATGAGGAAGCTCCTCCGCAGGGCCTTCGCGTCGCGTTCGAGCAAGGCACGCGCGCCCGCGCCGTCGCCGACGTAGAGCGCGATGTTCGCCTCGGAGAACATCGCGTACCAGTGCTGGACGCTGAATCCGTTCCGCGTCCACCGGGCCATCGCCTCGCGGAGGTGCCGCCGGGCTCCGTCCGGGTCGTCGCGGGCCAGGCAGATGTCGACCATCACTGTCGAGCGAAGGCAGACGGCCGTGTAGAAGTCGCCGCGCAGCTCCACGTCGCGCAAGAGGGGCGCGGCGCGACGCGCCTCCTCGCGAAGCCTGCCGGTGAAGAAGCACGCGAAGACGGCGAACAGGCGGGCGTTCCCGCCGGCGCTGTTGTTCTGGTGGCGTGCGCTTGCCGGGTCGGCCAGGGCTGCATCCAGCGTCTCCAGCGCCTCCGGGAAGTGTCCACGCAGGTAGAGCGCGAGACCACGCGCCCCCTGGACCTGCAGCCGCCCGTCGTCGCCGGCGCGCGAGGCGAGGCCCCGAGCCGCCTCGAGCATCCTGCGCTCGCGCCGGCCCTCCGAATGGTCCGCGACGGCGAACTGGACCAGATCGATGCACATCGCCCGCAGCACCTGGAGACGGTCGCCGACGCGCATGGCCAGGAGCAGGTGGCGGGCCTGCATCGCGGCTCCCAGGATCACGTTGACCGAGCCGAGCCGCTCGCTGACCGCGCGCAGGGTCTCGACCCGCACGCGATCCTCGCGCGACACCTCCCCGGGTCCCCGCTCGCGGAAACGAGACCCGATGAGGCGCTGCAAGGTGCCGAAGAAGAGGAGCACGAACACGGCGCCGAGCGCTGACCGCGGCACGCTCATCCCCATCGCCGCAAGCACCCTCCGCAGGGCGACGGTCCCCTCGTCGACCCGCCCGCTGGCGACGATCTGCTCGGCGGCGGACCGTTCGAGCTCGACTCGCTCGATGCCGGTCGCTCCCAGCGCCGCTTGCTGGTACTGCGCCGCGGCCTCGCCGGCGCGGCCGGCGCCCTCGAGCATCAGCGCCAGGCGGGTCCGAAGGCGGCGCGTCTGGCCCGCCGGGTGATCGACCGTCTCGAGCGCGAGCCGGAACAGCCGCGCGGCCTGGTCGAACGCGAGCTTCGAGGCGGCTTGCTCGGCGGCGCGCTCCGTGTACTCCGCCGCACGTCCGGCATCGCCTGCTCCGATCAGGTGCGCGGCCAGGGCTTCCGGATCGGCGTCCGGGGTCGCCTCCAGGGCCGTCGCCAGCCGGGCGTGGTGGCCCCGGACGATGTCTGCCGGGAGCCGCCCGATGAGAATCTCGCGGACGTGGTCGTGGGTCACCTCGACGACCTCCCGACCGTCGCGCACCCCGGTGCGCGCGAGCCTCCTATCCGCGAGGACCGCCACGGCGTCGCTGATGTCTCCGAGTTCGGAGGCGGTCGCTAGCAGCGACGCCGGCAGCGGCCTTCCGGCGACGGCGACGAGCTCGAGGATGCCCAAAGCCTTCTCGGGAAGCCGCGCCAGGCGCTGGCCGACAACCTCGTCGAGCGTCATAAGGACGAGGGTCGCCTCGTCCGCGACGGTCCGCCCGCGGTTGGCGCGCACAAGTTCCTCGACGAGGAACGGGCTGCCGCGGGCCTCCCGGGCCACGGCGCGAGCGATCCTCTGCGCCCCCTCGTCGCTCGCGTCGAGCAGCGCCAGCGCCAGGGCCTGCGCGTCCGCGACGTCCAGCGGACCGATGGCGACGGCGCGGCGCTCGGCCCCCTCGGGCCAGCGCTCGACCATCTCCGCGAGCATCGGGCTGCGGTCGGCCTCCTCGTCCCGGTAGGTCAGCAGCAGAAGCAGCGGCGGCGCCCCGAGTGGACGGATGATCTCGAGGAGCAGCGCCGCGCTGTCGAGGTCGCCCCAGTGCGCGTCGTCCACGAAGAGGACGAGCGGCTGCGCCGCGGCGATGGTTTCGAGGAGCTCGCGGAGCGCGTCGAACGCGCGCTGGCGCACCCCGCGCGCGTTGTCCTCGCGCACCTCGCCGGGCGTCCCCGGCACCCCCGGAACGCGCTGCAGGACGGGAAAGAGCCGCCCCAGCGCCCCGACGTCCTCGGGCAAGAGGAGGGGGTCGCCGACGTCCGCGAGGCTCATCAGGTGACGGCTGAGGGCATCGACGACGCCGTCGATCGCCTTGAACGGGACGTTCTCGCGCTCGTAGGCGCGCCCGCGCAGGATGACGGCCTCTCCTGCGACGGCCAGCTCGTCGAGGAAGTGATGCACGGTGGTCGACTTGCCCATGCCCGGACCTCCGCCAACCAGCACCGTGATCGACCGGCCTGCCTTCGTCGTGTCCGCGGCCGCGCGCAGCGCCCCGAGCTCGGTCTCGCGGCCGACGAGCACTGCACTTGCGTCGCCCGCGAGCAGTGGAGCCGGTGGGGCGCTGCTGTGGGAGACGCCCAGTCGCTGGAGAATCGCCTCCCCGCCCGGCCGCCGGGTGGGGTCGCGTCGCAGCAGGTCCATGCACAGCGCGTCGAGATCGGGCGGGACGACACCCACACACTCCGACGGCGAAGGGGGATCCATCGCGATCTTGCGTGCGAGGACGTCGACCGTGGGGCCGACGAAGGGCCGCCGCCCCACGAGCGCCTCGTAGAGCATCACGCCGACGCTGTACCAGTCGGACGCCGGATCCGGCGGGGCGTCGCCTTCCGCCTGCTCCGGCGCCATGTAGCTCGCCGTGCCAACCATCTCGCCGCTGCCCGGCGCGGCCTCCGGGCCCACATGCGACAGGTCCGCCGCAACCCCGAAGTCGAGGATGACCAGCCGGCTCCGGGGCGTCACGAGGACGTTCGACGGCTTCAGGTCGCGGTGGAGCTTGCCCGCCGAGTGAATGGCTTGCACCCCCTGAACGAGCTGCCGGAGCGCGACGCGAAGGCGCTGCATGTTGGCGGGCGACCTCGAGGGAAGAGGGGCCTCGCTCGTGGGTCCCGCCGCTTCTTGGCCTCCGAGGGCGCGACCCCGCAAGGTTGCGGTCATCGATGGTGGCGGCCTCGAGGTCTTGCGCGCGGGCACGTCCTGCACGAATCGCGCGAAATCCGTACCGTGAACTAGCTCCATCGTGAAGAAGGCACTCCCGTTCTGGGATGCGACGAGCTCGTACAGGTGCACCAGGTTGGTGTTGTGCAGGTCCGCCAGGGTGCGAAACTCTTGTTTGAAGCGGTAGAGCGCCTCGGCGTCGAAGCGCGGCAGTGTCTTCAGCGCCACCGCGTGCCGCCTCTGGTGGTCGAAAGCCTCGTAGACCACGCCCATGCCACCCTGCCCGATGCACCGTACGATGGCGTATCGGTCTGTCCCCTTCCAGGCGGGGGCCTCCGGCTCAGCTGGCAGCGGGTGTGCAGATCCTCCCACGGTCGCAAGGCTACGCGAGACTCGTAGCGGGGTCACGGCGCCTGTGCGCCGCAAAAACCCGATGCGAAGCTGCGGATGGACGCACCGGCGCGACGCGGCTGACCTGCGAGGCCAGGAGATGCCGAGAGCGCGGTGTCTTGAAGGTCGAAGCAGACCAGGGTTGCGAAGACCTGAGCGTCGCGCGTGTCGAGCTCCAGCCCGCCAGCCGAGGGATGAGGAGACCCGGCGGTTGTCGTGGCGAAAACCTCGTTCGACAAGTCACGCGGCCCTCGAATGCCGGTGGCGCAGCCCACCGACGCGTGGAAGTGAGACGCCCCTGCCAACGCCTACAGTAGCGGTTGGACTGCGCGGCAATTCGACCATCGCAACCCGGGTCGGCCCGGAACTCAAAGGACTGGTGCACCAGCCAGAGGCCTGAACCTGTTACTGCACGTTGACGATTAGGTACCCGTACCCGCCACCGCCACCGCTCCCGCTCTTGGTGCCCGAGGTGTCGGTTACTCCATTTCCACCTGCCGGTGTGCCGCTCGTGCCCCCGGCACCGCCCGCCTGCTTGGCGCTTCCTCCGGCTCCGCCGTTGACCGAGCCCGTGGCCGCGGCGCCGTTTCCCTGCAAGAGGAGGGCGCCGCCGGACCCGCCACCGGCGCCTCCGCTCCAACCCGTCGAACCACATCCGCTGCCCGACGCGCCGCTCCCGCCCGCGCCGCCCTGGGCCGAAATAGTCCCGGTCACGCTGAGAACGCCTGACACCGAGATCTGCACAGCGCCGCCCCCGCCGCCCCCGCTCTGGGTCTTGCCACACGTCCCGCTGTTCCCTCCGGGGCAGCCGCCGTAGAGGGGCACGAGAGAAGTATTCGCTCGCGCCGTCCCGCCAGCGCCACCGACGTTCCCATCGCCATCCGAGGCACCCTTGCCACCAGCACCGCTGGCTCCACCGCCCCCGCCGCCGTTGTTGTTGTCGTTGTTGGGGGGGTTGCTCCCAGCGCTCGCGCCGCAGCTGTAGTTCCCGCCCGGGCCCGACACGCCCGCGGTGGTGCTGTTCGATGCACCGGCGGCCCCGTTCGCGCTGATCGTCCCACTGATCGTCGCGTTGCCGTAGACCGCGAGGATCACGGGGTTGGCGCCGGTGAGCGTAAGCGTGCTGGTGCTGGCGAGCGTGAGGGTCGCGAAGACCAGGATATCGACGGGCGGCCCGCTGGCTTGCGCAACGCTGGCCTCGATGACGGGCGTCGTGCCGGTGCACGATCCCGTCGTGAAGGTGTGCGAAGTCGAGCTGTATGTCGCGTTGCAGTCGGTGGTCGCGCCCGACGGCGGGGTGTAGTTCGTGGGCGTGAAGTTGCTCGGAGTGTAGCCGAAGGGAGTGATGCACGCGCCACCCTGGCACGTCTCGGTGCACACCGCGCCGCATGATCCGCAGTTGTTGTCGTCAGTCGAGAAGTCGGCGCAGCCGCCGTCGCACGCGCTGTACCCGGTTTCGCAGGCGAAGGTGCACGAGCCGCCAGCGCACGCCGCTGTCGCGTTGGCGACCGCGGTCGTGCAGGCGTTCGAGCAGGTCCCGCAGTTGGTCGCGCTGGTCGACGTGTCCACGCAGGCGCCGTTGCACAGCGTCGGCGTCGCTGCCGGACACGTGCACACGGAGTCTTCGCACACCGCGCCGCCGCTGCACGCGTACAATGAGCCGCAACCGCCGCAGTTGTTGGCGTCGCTCGTGAAGTTCACGCACGCGCCGTTGCAGAGCGTGAATCCGCTGTTGCACGTGAAGGTGCAGGCGCTTTCGACGCACGCCGCCGTGGCGTTGGCGATGCTGGTGGAGCACGCAGTCCCACACGTGCCGCAGTCGCTCAAGTTGCTCGTCGTGTCCACGCACGCTCCGCTGCAGAGCGTGGGCGTGGGCGCCGAACAGCCGGACACGCACGTCGAGTTCGAGCACACCGGCGTACCTCCGCTGCACGCGAATGAGGCGCCGCACCCGCCGCAGTCGCTCGTGCTGCTCGTGAAGTCGACGCAGGCGCCGTTGCACGCGCTGTATCCGCTGTTGCACGCGAACGTGCATGCGCTATTGACGCAAGCGGCCGTGGCGTTGGCGACGTTGGTGGAGCAGACGTGGAAGCACGAGCCGCAGTGGTCTGCGTCGCTCGTCGTGTCGACGCAGGTGCCGCTGCAGAGCGTGGGATCCGTAGCAGAACAGGCCGAAGCGCACGCGTAGGAAGATCCGGACGCCACGCACGCCGGCGTGGTTCCGTTGCACGCGTGGCCACAGGTGTCACAGTTGGTGGCCGTCGTGAGCTGCACGCAGGCGCCGTTGCACAGGGTATATCCGCTGTCGCACGCGACCGTGCAGGCGCTGTTCACGCACACGGCCTGGGCGTTGGCGACGTTCGTGGTGCACGCGTGTCCACACGTCTGGCAGTTGCTCGAATCGCTCGTGGTGTCGACGCAGCTCCCGCTGCAGATCGTCGGAGCGGCCGACGGGCACCCGGAGACACACGAGTAGGCGCCCCCCGCGCCCGCGCAAACGGGCGTCGTCCCACCGCACGCCGAGCCGCAGCTTCCGCAGTTGGCGGCCGTCGTGTACTGGACGCACGCGTTGTCGCAGAGGTTGTACCCGGCGTCGCATGTGACGGAGCAAGCCCCGGCCGTGCACGTGGCCTGGGCGTTGACGACGGTAGCCAAGGCGACACCAGCGACAGCTCAGGCGACGGGGGCAGTGGCGGTGCCCTTGTCACGCTCGCCTCCGCACAAGACGACCCTGGAGCCATCGCCGTCGACAGCACGAGTGTGTACTGGACAAACTTCAACGGAGGCACGGTAGTGAAGGTGCCGCTCGGCGGTGGCGCACTTACCACGCTGGCCTCTGGGTTGGCGGGCCCAAGTGGAATTGCCGTCGACTCAACGAGCGTCTACTGGGTCAACTACGGATCCATTGCCCCCACGAGCAGCAACGGCACCGTGATGAAGGTGCCCCTCGGCGGTGGCGTGGTCGTCACGCTTGCATCGGGGCAGAGCCATCCCGGCTTCATCGCTCTGGATGCGACAAACGTCTACTGGACGAACAGCAGCAGCAGCGGCAGCGTGATGAAAGTGCCCCTGAGCGGGGGCACCCCGACCGCTGTCGTCTCAGGGCTTGCCAACCCGAACGGTATCGCGGTGCAAGCCATGAACGTCTATTGGGCGAACCAGAGTGGCACTATCGCGAAGGTGCCCACGACTGGGGGCACGGTGACGACGCTCGCTTCGGGACAGAACCTGCCATGGGCTATTGCCGTGGACGGTGCGAGCGTCTACTGGACGAACGTCGGCGGCGGGGCGGTCGCCAAGGCGCCTATCGGCGGCGGCCTCACAACCACCCTTGCGTCAGTGCCGACCTCGGCCAGCGGCATCGCCATCGATTCCACGAGCGTGTACTGGGCGTCAACTAGCTCGGTGATGAAGGTGCCACTGAACGGTGGTACCCCCATAACGCTCGCCTCTGGGCAGAGTCCAGACGCAATTGCCGTCTATTCCACAAGCGTCTACTGGACGGACACCCCCCCCTGCCCTAACGACGGGGGTGCGTGTAGCGGCACGGTTATGAAGGCGGCCACACAATAGGCACGACAGACACACCTCGGTAGATCGCGGCCCAAAACTGAAGGCCCGAAGATGCTGAAGAGCTTGCTATGCGCGCTCGGTGAGCAAGAAGAGAAAGCGATCTGTGCTCTGCCACCGCACGCCCCGGTGTGCAACGATGCGTTCGAGGACAAAAAAGAGAGCGCGCCGATGAAAGGTCACGCCAGGGGTCTGTCCCTCTTCGCCATGCTTTCCCTCGCGCTCGCGGCTGCATGTTCTTCTTCGTCGAGCCTAGGCAGTCTCGCCTGCGTCTTTACCGATGGCGGCCCCCCGGAATGCTTCGCGATCACCTACTCTACCGAGGCTCAGATGACGTCGGCGAAAGCCTTGTGCAACCAGCAGCAAAACGTGATGTTCGTAACCGCCTGCCCCACCGCTGGCCTCGTCGGCTGCTGCACGACCACCTCCGGATCCGTTCTTGCCGAGTGCTACTATGCAGTCGACGGTGGCCCATCGGCTAGCACTACGGAGGCCACCTGCGCGCAGCAGCCCGGCGGCAAGTGGTCGACGACCATGTGACACCGATTGCTCGCCCAACCGCATCTCGGCGGCGACGGGATGAGTCTTCTTGACAGTGCCCTCCATCGCCTGCAACTCGCCCCATGGGGGCATCGGTCGGCCTTACCTTACCGGCGTCGCCTCGCGGGGCTTCCGACGAGGACCTCCACGTTGCGCTGCGAGCTGGGCGTCGACGCAGTGCCAATGGAGGCCTGGTCCCACGTCGCGATTGCCGCGGATTTGCACGTCGCTCTACAGCGGAGCATCTGAAGCAACACAAAGCGGAGGCAGTGTCGGCCCGACGACGCGCAGAAATGCTCGGCCACGCGGTCCCACTTCTCGCAGAGATCGGCCCAGTTCAACGTCGCAAGAAAGTGGTGGAGCCCGCCCCATCCATCCTGAATGAGCTCGCCGCCCGCACGCCGATCCACGAAAGTACACTTGGACGCGGCCCCAAGAATCAGGGGGCGGCAATTGATGTGCGTCCAGTCAGCCAGAAGCCGCCGAAACCGGTTGCGCCTGCGAAGCCCAGCAGCCCGATGGTGAAGTGCTCGACTTGCGGTTCAGCGGTCGCTGCACGCAACCTGAACAGGCACAATCGGAAGGTGCACCAGACCGGGAAACGCGGAGGGCGCCTTTCAAAAGGAGCGACAGGGCCAGAAACCGCCAGTGCGACTCGCAAGCGGGCTCACGCTGCACATAAATGGCCTGAGCGTCAATCAACCGATATTTTTGAGCGCCGGAAGAGGGCGCCCGGCAGTTTTGAAAACGGTCGCAGACGATAGTTGATGTCGAGGCCAGCCGCTTGCCGGCGTCACCAAAGCCGAATCGTGTTCGGTGGAAGCCCGTCCGGCTCGGTCCTCTCGCTCAAGACACGGGCGACCGTGCGAAGAAACTGACCGGAAACGATGGCCCGGTCGAGAGCAACGAGGATAGGCGCTGGAAGCAAGCCCACGAGAGCCGCCGAGCTGTTCACGAGCCGGGCCACACCTCCGTGGGGCATCCCGATGCGCCGGACACGAAGAGCTCCGGGCTCGGCTACCAGGCTGACGCTCCACCTGCCATAGTAGGCACCGTCGAACGTACGCCCCCGGTCATCGTGCCATCCGAGGATCATCACCTCGCCCAGGGCGAACTTCCGCAAGGATCCCCTGAGCTCGTCGGCCTGCGGCCCGTCGAGCCAGGACCAGACCCGCTCGCCGGCGGCTGGAGCGAGGGCTCGGGCTTTGAGCTCCCACCGTTCCTGCAGGGCGATCTCGCGCCGGCGTTTGTCCGCCGTTCGACGTTCGCGCTCCTGCCGCTCGGCTTCGGCTCGTCCCGCCTGTTCGAAAAGGCAGTTCAGTCTCTCGGGTAATGTCGTGGGCATCGTTCCCTCCTCGGGCTGGCTTTGGCACCGTGCCGTTCATCGGTCGGTTGCCGCGGTGGTCGACGGGGCCAGGACCCCTCGCACCGCTCTGGATGCAGTTCGTGTCGGGACAGTATGACGCCTTCTCGTACCCCCCGCATTCATCCGGGCACGATTTGTCCGACGCACGTGCCGGGTTGACGACTTTCGCGGCAATGCTCAGGTTGCCCCAGTCATTCAGAGAGGCAGGAGGGACCTGGCCCTGCGATCGCCTCGGCAACCTCCGCGTGGAGCGGGAAGGTGCCAACGCCAGCCCCGCGCGAGCGGGGAGCGATGGAGCGAACGATGGCTGGGAACGAATTGGCGGCACGCATGGAGCTGTGCCGCAAGTGCCTCGTCCTTCGCGGACCGTTCTTCGACTCGCACAACGGGTGCGAGCGGGTGCAACGGTGCGGGTGCGAGCCGGCGGATCCGCTGTGGAACGCGTTCGACTACAACAGCGCCGCCGAGCTTTGCCGCTGCTGCGCGTCGCGCGTGATCCAGTGCGGATCGAAGTGGAGCGTCTTTTTCTGCGACGAATGCAAAGCCTCACGTTGTCGCATACAACGGCGGGGCGGGATGGAACGTGATCCCCATCGGACGCCACTCGATGATGAACGGCGTCGCGTTGAACACCGCAGCACGCCCGGAAGGGCAGCGCGCGTAGGGCCTTCGCTCGCGGCCTGTCCGAGGTAGTCGACGGGATCGGTCGACTCGAACGGTTCCACCGCACGCAGGTCACGCGCATCGTTTCATCCATCGACGGTCCGGGGTCGGCCGTGCCCGTGCCGCAATACATCGATCACGCCACGCGGAGCCAACCCTCGGCCTCGGCGGTTTTCGCCGCGCTCGTTCTCGGTATGGGCGTGGAGGCCAGCGGGACGTCGGGGTCCCCGTGAGCACGCCCGCGCCTCCCGCCGTCGTGGTGCACATCCCCCACGCCTCGCTCGTCGTGCCGAGCGATGTCGCCGCGGGCCTGCTCCTGACGCCCGCGGAGCTCGAGCACGAGCTCCTCGTGATGACCGACCGCTACACCGACGAGCTGTTCGCCCTTCCCTCGAGCCTGGCGACGACGGTCACGTTTCCAGTGAGCCGCCTCGTCGTCGACCCGGAGCGATTCACCGACGACGATTCCGAGCCGATGGCGCGAAAGGGAATGGGCGTCGTCTACGAGCGCACGGCCGCCGGTCATCCTTTGCGCCACCCCCCATCCGCCGAACACCGTCGGCGACCTGCTGGCGCGCTTCTACGAGCCCCATCACGCTGCGCTGACCACGGCCGTCGAGGCCGCGCTCGCCGCGCACGGAACCTGCCTGCTGATCGACGGGCACAGCTTCCCGACGCGCCCGCTGCCCTACGAGGATGACCAGGACCCCGACCGCCCCGACATCTGCGTCGGCACGGACGCGAGCCACACGCCTGCGATGGCTCCGCGACATCGCGGTGCACGTGTTCGAGAAGGTGGGCTGGCGCGTGGCGGTCGACCGACCGTTCGCCGGCGCGCTCGTGCCGATGCGCTTCTATCGGAAGGACCTTCGGGTGAGCGCCGTCATGATCGAGGTCCGGCGCGGCCTGTACATGGACGAGAGGTCGGGCGCGCGACTGCCGGGCTTCGAGGAGATCAGGGAACGCATCTCCGGTGCGCTGAAATCTCTCGCGACCGCCGGTACGTCTCGGGCTCCGCGCGACTGAGCTGAGTGATGGTACTCTCGCCGGTCGACATGCCCCTCCGCCTCGTCTCCTGGAACATTCATCAGCTCGACGAGGCATGGCGCCAGCTCGCGAGCGATCCGTCTCTCGACGTCGCGCTGCTGCAGGAAGCAAGGAAGCCGCCCGTCGGTGTGACCTGCGAGGTCGTGCCCGCGCGGGGCAGCAACTGGAAAATGCCCCGTTACCACCGGGAGTTTCGTACGGCCATCGTTCGCCTTTCCGACCGAGTGTCCATGCTGGCGCGCCACACAATAGGGCTCGCGCTGGCGACCGAGCTCGCATCGGAGCCGGAGCGCGGCTCAGCGAGCGAGCTCGAGATGGGCGTGAGCTTGCCCGGGACGATCACCGCGGCCGACGTCACGTGGGGCAAGGAAGTCTTCACCTGCATCTCCGCGTACGCCGTTTGGCAAACCGTGCTCAGCGAGGCGAAAAGGCCGTGGATTATCGCCGATGCGTCGGCGCATCGGATCATCTCCGACATTTCGACGCTGATCGCGCACGAGGACCGCCATCGAATCATCGTCGCCGGCGACTGGAACCTCATGTTCGGCTACGGGGAGAACGGAAACGAGTACTGGAAGGGCCGCTATGGCACGGTCTTCAACCGAATGAAGGCGCTGGGCCTGCGCTTCGTCGGGCCGCAGGCGCCGAACGGAAGGCAGGCGGAACCGTGGCCGGAGGAACTCCCGAAGGACAGTCGGAACGTCCCGACGTATCGCTCCACGAAGCAGAGGCCCGCCACGGCTGTCGATTCTCACGACCATGGGACCCCTCGTTTCTCAGGAGCATTCCCCCCTGGGTCCCCGTCGCGTGATCGTGGATTGAGTCTCGTTAGTTCTTCTTCTTCTGTCCAGCCTTGTTCGCCTCCTCGGTGCGCGCGAGCGTGGGCTTGAGGCGGCGCCGGTAGCTCTCGCCTTCGACGACGAGGTCGTAGGCGTTGCTGGTGAAGCGGTCGATGGCGGCCTGGGCGCGGACCGGGTCGGCGAAGGTGGCGAGCCACTCGTCGGGGCCGCGGTTGCTGGTCACGATGATCGATCCGGCTCGATGCCGCTCGGTCAGGATCTCGTAGGCGTCACGGCTCTCGGTGGGATCCATCGCATCGAGTCCGAAGTCATCGACGACGAGCAGATCGACGGCGATGAGTCGGCGCAGCTCGGCGTCGTAACTGTTGTCGAGACGAGCGTGGCGCAGACTTTTGAGCATCTTGTCGGCACGCACGGCGAGGACGGAGTGCCCCCGCCGACATGCCAGGTGGCCGAGCGCGTGAGCCAGGAACGTCTTGCCGACGCCGACGGGACCGACGATGGCGACGTGCGTCCGCGCTTCGACGAAGCGCAGGCTCACCAGCTCGTTGAGCAGGGCTTGATCGAGCGTGGCGTTGGCGCTCGGGTCCCAGCGCTCCAGGACAGAGTCGATATCGAGGCCGGCCTTGTCGGCCCGCACGGTGGCCGAGACGCTGTCGCGTCGCGAGACTTCGTCGCCGAGCGCGAGCAGCAGAAAGTCCTGGTGCGGCATCTTCTGCGAACGTGCCAGGACGAAGCGCTCGGGCAGCGTATCGAGCAGCCGTCCGAGCTTGAGTCGCCGGAGCACGGTTTTGAGCTCCGGTTGGATGATGTCAGTCATGTGTTTCCTCCTCCTTCTCCTCCACGACGGAGGGCGAAGCTTTGTGCGGGCCGCAGGTAGCGGCCGAGCGGGATGACGTGCGCGCCGTCGGCGGCGGCGTCCGGGGCCGGCACGGCGAGCGAGAGTATCCGCGCCAGGCGATGGACGCTCGTCATGTCGTCGCGCAGTGCGCGAGCGCAGGTCTCTTCGACGCGCTCGTCGCCGTAGCGACGGCACAGCGAAAGCAGCGCGCGTACCGCGCGCATCTTGGTCCACGGCAGGGGCGAGTCGAGCAGTCTCTCGGCGAGCAGGCCCACGCTCTCTCCGTGCTCGCGTGCTTGGCATTGCAGCCACGCGACGTCGCGCATGGCGTACGGAGCGCGCTCCTGGGGGAAGTCGCTCGGATCGATCGCGCGGCCGCCCTTGGGCTGGCGTGCGTGCGTCTTGACAATCGTCGTGCCGTCGTAGAAACGCACGAGCTGACGGTCGGCGCGCGCCCTGAGGCGCTTTCCGATGAGGCGTGTGGGCAGCGTGTAGAGCGCGCCGGCCACCTGCGCGAAGTGATCGCGGGCGACCTTGGGCTCGCACCACACGGGCACGTCGAAGGGCTCACGGGGCGCGGGCAGCAGCGTCGGTTTCTCGACCGTGTCGAAGTGCTCGCGCGGCAGCCGGTGCGTCGTCGAGTGCCGGCGCATGCCGTACTCGTGCTCGCACCAGCGCAGGGCGATCTCGCGGGCGTGGCCGACGTCGCGCACGACCTCGCCACCGAAGCAGTCGTCGCGTACGTCGCGTACGCCTCTCTCGACGCGCCCCTTGTCGGTAGGCGTGCGTACGCGCGCCGGGTCGATGACGAAGCCGCGCGCCTGCGCGTACTCCAGGAACGCCGTCGCGATCTTGGGCTCCAGCGGGTCGGCCGTCTGCACGATGACCTTGGTGTTGTCGGGGACCGCGACGCGGAAGACGCCGCCGTAGAACTCCCACGCGGCCTCGAACGCCTCGATGGCGGTCTCGGTCGTCTCACGCAGGCACGGATACACGAAGCGGTAGCGCGACACGTGGGGCGTGAGATCCACGCGCGGAATCGACGTCGGTGCCCGCGCGCGTCGGGGGCCAGCATCGTCATCCAGCCCGTGTCCACTTGCAGCTCCTCGCCCGGCTCGCCGTCGATGACGGGCAGCGTCACCTGCGCACGACCGAAGCCCAGCTCGCTCGACGCGAAGCGATGCAGCGTCGAATACGGGACCGTCACGCCCTGGCGTTGAAGCAGGCGCCGAACTTTCGACAGCCGCACGCTGTGACTGAGGTGTCCCGCGATGAAGCCGCGTTGCTCCTCGCAGCGGCGCCACGCCTCGCCGTACTCGTGCGCCATCGCCGTGCCGATGCCGAGCGTCCCCAGGACCGCGGCGAGCCGCTCGTCGGTCAGCGCCGCCTCGCCCGCGCCGGCGGTCATCGCGCACGCCTCGGCGGCCCGCGCGTAGCGACGCACCGTCTTCGGATCGAGCCCGAGCCGGGCGGCGATCCGTTTCTTGCCCACCCCGGCCAGCCACTGCCGGAGCACCTCCTTGATCTCGACCATCGTCACCTCGCGGAACGCCATCGATGCCTCCGGGCACCGCGGCCAGCGCGGTACACGAAGCGCGTCGTACGGGCAATCACGCAGGGAGGAAATGTCGTGGGAAGCTAAGCCGAGAGGGGGGAATGATGCTGAGAAACTCCCCGCTCGGTGGGGGGAATG
>CAWKAF010000015.1:0-66193 GCA_963847465.1 uncultured delta proteobacterium
CGCGACCAGCACCAGCGCGTGCTGCTTCTGCGTCTCGTCGAACCTGCGGCCCTGCGGGGCGACCTCCGAGCGTGCGGGCGCAGCGGCCCTCTTGGTGACCTTCCGCGTGACCTTCTTCTTCTTGACCATGATCGCCTCGCCTCCGGCTCCTGCCGGACAGAGGCGCTCGACCCCTCCTCAGCTCACGCTGATCCTTTGCGGAATTACCGGGCCATTTTGCGGCAAGAAGTCAGGCGTCACGACAGCTAACCCACCACCCGCGCGAGCTACCCCATCCATACACTCCGGGACAGGCGATCCGGATCTGGCTGCACGCTCAGGGCGACGAGGCGGATTCTCCGCCCATGCGAATCGAGATCTCGTGGGATGGCGCTTGGGAGGACGACGACAACGAGATGGCCAGGCACTTCGTCGTCCAAGAAGCGAGTCGAACGAGCTAGCGCCCGACAGTCGCGCTCGTCGACGAAGGGGGCGGGCCGCGTCTATCAAGAGGTTCAGGGGGTACGCTCGCGCCACTATCGCACTCACGCTGAGCCACCCCCCGCGGTCCCTCGCTGGCAGGATCGGAAGGCGGGCGTTACGTTCGAAGGTATGGATCGATTCCTTCGTGCGTTGGCGAATCAGGGCATCGTGATCGGTCGCGGGTTCGATGCGCAGGTGGGCAACCGCGTCTACGTCAGGATAGGCGGCGCGAAGTGCGCGACGTGCGTGAGGCTCACTTCCGACGCGGCTGCGACGATTCGGAACGCCGTCGAGACTACCGTCGGTAGCATCGCCACGAAGCGCCGCGTCCGGGCCGACGACGTGAGGAACGTCATTGAGTGGGCCGTCGGGCAGTACGGACAGCCCGATCCCATGCGCCCGCTCACTACTTGAGCCCTTCCATGCCCATGCCGCAAAGCCACGCGTAGCACGCTCAGCGGACGAGCACGTCCAGCACCAACGTATCGTTCGTCTTCCTCGTACCCCAGACGTTGGACGTCTCGTGGCCCGCCACGCGCAGGGGCGCCCCGTCGAGAGCGTTCAGCCGAACCCAGATGGGCAGCCCCGTGATCGTCACGAGGTAGCGGTTCGACTCGACGTGCTGCTCTGTAGCGTCTGGGACGGGTACCCACTGACCGCTCTGAAGGATCTCGACGGGCATGCCTTTCTGATAGGCCGTCGTTCCGCTCACGTCTACGCGCGCGGCGCACCGCCCTTTACCGGCCTGAGCGCGACAACGTCCACGCCCGCCGTGCCGTCGCGGGGCCCTTCGTGCCGGCCGATCGCGGACGCAGCCGTCTCGCTCATCCTACGTGGCCGGCGCACGCTGTCGTGGGGCCGACTGAATGTCTGCGAGGTGCAGCCGCCTGTTTCGACCGGGGGGCATATACGCCCGGACGAGCACGAGTTGCTCGTAGAGCTGCACCGCCTTCGCACCCAGCCGTTTGTAGTCCGTTGGGAACATGAAATAATGGGGTTCCTCGCGCGCTTCCACCTTCACGCCGATCCACTTTTCACCGCTTCTAAGGCGCACCTCGACGAGCTTGCCCTCGAAGGTTTGCTCTCCGGGTCGTGGGGTGCGAGTCGCGCCAGGCAGAGCCGCTCGAAGCGCCTCGCGGTGGGCCCGCTCGAAGATCGGCCTCGGTCCGTTGGGCACGCGCCAGGTCGGTGCCGAGCAGACAACGCGCACCACGTCCTCGCCGTCCGGCGCGATGTCGCCGAAGCCCTCGATGAATGCGTCTGCGTACTGTCGGATCTTCACGATGTCGCGCACGGCCTCTGGACCTTGCTCCGCGGCCACTGCCACCCCCAGAAAATGTTCGACGACCTGTTGCGGGGTGATCTCGCCCGTCATCTTGGCGAGGGGCGGCTGCGTACCTGTGGCGACATAGAGACGCACGCCGTAGCTCGCTGCACGCGCGGGTGCTTCGTAGATTTGGATTTGATCGTTGCGCGTCAGTTCTGACTCGCCGTGCTCGCGGTAGTCCTGTCCGGTGAGTAGATCCGCGCTGCGGATCAGCAGTTGCGTCGCTCGCTCGCGCACAATCCTCGTTGCCGATGCGGGTGCGAGCCCGACGAGCACACGACCACCATCCAACTTCACTTCGACCGGGATCATGTCCGAGGCGACCCCCACTCGTGCGACCGCGCCCTCTCGGCTGCATCGGTCCACCAAATCCTCAAGGTCCGCGCGCCCTTGCTCGGTGAGATGCTGACCACCTGCTAGGAACGAGTACGCGACGCGCTTCGCATGATCGTACCGGGCGGCCTTGTACCAGAGCGCCACCGCGCTGATGGCGAGGACGCCGCGCATGCGCGCGCTTGTCTCGGGCACGCTGAAGGCCACTGCCTCTTCCAGTTCGGCAGCCTTTGCGAACAGTCCGCGGCCATCCTCCTGCTTGCCCGTGGACCATGCTTGCTCGGCCTGGAGGGCCATCGTCTCGCTCTGTGCGCGACGCGGGTCGTCGAGGGGGTTCACCGTTGCACCTCGGATACGAGAACGTGAGCCAACTCGAAGCCGACGACCACGGCAATCCCGGGAAGGTCGAGATCGCCACCGCCCACCTGCTCGACCTTCTCGCGCAGCCGCCTGCTCAGCGCGCGGTGTCCTCGCTGTTCAGTGCCGGAGGACATACCGCTGACCTCGACCTTCACGAAATCGTCGGGGTCGTCGCCGTCTCTGAACGCGAGCAGATCGGCACCGCTTGCGGCCTGTGCACGAGCGCCAACACGCCAGCCACCGATCGCGTGCATCGAAACGGCCGCCACTGCGTAGGCGCCGTCCCGCGTCGCGTCGAGATCGTTGGCATGCGACGCCCTGACGGTCTGGTCCGGCGGGCGCCAAGCGATCGAGATCACGCGGGACGCATCCTCGCCCCGGTGGATCTGAAACGTCGTCGGTGGGGGCGGGATCGGGTGGAAGCGGGCGAAGCACACGGACGCTGCCTCAGCCCAGCTCCCCCAGACGTGCGCGCTCAGGCGATGCTCGGCACCGCCCGCGTGGAGGTCGACCACATTGTCTTCGGGTCCCGTCGCTGACACGACCGCGAAGGGTACCAGAGGGGCCCGGTTCTCGCTTCCGAGCCCTGATCGCGCCCACACACCCGGCTCCTTCGTTCTCTTCCGCCGACGCCCGCGGGTCTGCCCCCGATCTAGTATGGGAGCCCATGCCCCAGATCGTCACTGGATCGGACGCGGGCCTGTCCGGCAACGAGCAGATCCGTCTTGCGCTCAGGGAGATCATCCGGCGCGGCGGTTCTGCCCCGATGGGCGCGCTCTACGAGCCGGTGGAGCGCGCTCTCGCCGCGCGCGGACTCTCGTTGTCGGAGCAAGGGAAAGCGAGCCTTCGGTTCTTCATCAACAAGGTGGCGGTCGAGGCCGGGTACGTCCATCCGCACGATCCGTCGAAGCCAGGCTGGCATGTTACCGCCGCCGGCCGAGCGTTCGCGGAAGCCGAGGAAGAGCACGAGCGCGCCATCGACGTGGACACGGGGGCCGAAACAACCGTCCCTTCGGCATCGGCCTTCGGTGACGCGTTCGAGCTCTACGTTCTCCGACTGCTTCGCATCGTCTACCCCCACTACGCGTGGTACCACCAGGGCCGGAACAAGCGTCAGGAGCGCGGGGTCGATTTCGTTGGAAACCGTATCGGCGACGTGGGCAATGAGCCCGGATCCATCGGCGTCCAAGTCAAATTTCACAAGGCGACCAATGCGCCCACGAACGAGGAATGGCTGAAGTTCCTCGCCGGATGTTTCGCGCGCAGGCTTCACTCGGCCGTTTTCGTGACGACCGGTCGCTTGACGGGGGAGCAGCGGCGCGAGGCGCAGGAGGCCAAGGTCATCGTGATCGAAGGACGCGAGGAAGTTGACCGGATCGCAACGAGACACGGCCTAGAACTGTTCGATCTGTCCGAGAACCAGACCCCCGTTGCCAACGGGGTGCCCTCGGCTGGTTAGGTCATGCCCCCGGGGCGGGCGCAGCCTCGTTCGTCAGCGTCGGCGGGGGAATGCGGGCGGGCCTTGACGCATGCCAAAAAGGGAATAATGCTACGTAGAGCATGTGGCCGGTCGCGTCGCTCGACGCCGCCCCAGGCGCTCGGCGTAGGAAGGAACACGAACCGATGGCATCCACGACGAAGATGACGAGCCGGGCGTACGTCCCTGCCCGCTCGCGCGCCGCGCTCACCCCAGGCGAGGCGGTCCGCGTGGCGCGCGAGCTACAGGAGATGACCCAGGCTGAGCTAGCGAAGGCGTGCGGCATCCCGCAGCCGACGATCTCGAGCATCGAGAGCGGGCGCGTCACACTCGGGGCCGATCGTGCCGAGAAGCTGGCGCGTGCGCTGAAGGTCCACCCGGCCGCGCTTCTTTGGCCGAATTGGGAACGGGCCGCCCCCCTGAAGCCCGCGGCGGGCGGGAGGTAGCCCTGTGAGCCGCAAGGTGGTCAACACGCGCGCCGTCGCCGTTCGCCCCAGTCGAGCGAGCCTGTGCCCGCAGTGCCTGGTGTGTGGCGAGGACGAGGGCGAGTGCATCCCCGAGCTGCATCGCCTCCACGATGAAGAGCAGCGAGAGAAGGCGCGCGCCGAGGGTGAGCGCGCGCGGCGGCTCGCTGAGGACATCCTCGCAGCGATGAATAGCGCCCCGTCGCCGGGCCCGCCCGCACGTGAGCCAGCGAAAGTGCTCCCGGACGGCTTGCTCAGCAAGAGCAAAGCCGCGGAATACCTCGGGGTGAGCCTCACCCTCTTCAAGGACACCGTGCAGGGCGAGCTGCCCACGGTGCGGATTGGACGACGAACGCTCTACGACAAGAAGGATCTCGACATATGGCGACGCGATCACAAGGTGGGTGGAAGCTCCGACTTCCCGAAGGGCGCGGGCGACGGACGTACCTTGTCCGGTTCCGTCACAACGGGCAGCGCATCGAACGCAGCACGGGTCGAAGCGATAAAGGCGAAGCTGCTGTCGAAGCCGCCCGCATCTACGTGGACGTAGTTACCGGCCGACGGGTCTCGCGCCCCGTCGCGACCGACCTGACCTCGGCCATCGCAGCCCATCTGGCGGATCTCGAGCAGGAGGTCAGCCCCGAGTGGGGCAAGATTGCGTTCGGTATCGTTTCGTATCACAATACATCGCGAAACGGAGGTCGACCATGAACGGTGTAGAAACGAGCGGCGTGCCGCGCCCCTCCTCAGGAAACGACAGCGCTACAGCCTTGCGGCTGCCTGACGCGTGGCTCCAGCGCGCCGAAGCACTCCGGGCCTTCCTTGGCGCCAAGCTCGGGCCCGGCGGCGAGGTGACACGGAGCGACGTCCTCCGGGCGGCGCTGGCCCGTGGGCTCGAAGCTCTCGAAGCGGAGCGCGATACGCGGAAGCCCCGGGGGGGCAAGTGACCGGGCCGGGGCCCTCTACGATCTCGCCATCGGGCTCCACATGGGCTCCGGGACGATGACTTTCGACGAGGCCGAGGCCATCGTGCGGCAGACCGTGCACGTCGATCTCTACGACACGGGCATTTCGGCGATCGGCACGAGCTCGACGACCATCATGAGCGCGGAGGAGGCAGGACGATGAGCAAGAGGAAGGCAGCGAACGGCGCCGGCACCGTGGAGCGGCGAGGGCTCGTCTACTGGGTGCAGTGCTCCCTCCCCCGGGCGCCCGGCGAGACGAAGGCGAAGCGCAAGCGCCTGCCGGTTCCCGGCTCGGAGACGATGACGGAGGCGCAAGCGAAGCGTGAGGGCACGAAGATCGCCAGGGACGTACGCGCCGGCAAGATCGTGTTCGACGCGAAGCCGGGCAAGCGTGGCGCGGTCCCCATCACCGCGGTCATGACGGTGCGCCAGGTGGGCGAGTCGTGGACGTCAGGGCAGCTCTACGCGAAGCACGGTGCGGTCGACGGGCTGGCCCCCCGCGAGAGCGCATACATCGATGGCGATGGGAACCTACTGTAAACACGCCGAGGAGGGAGAGATGGCAATCCGACAGTTTCCGTGCACCGCCAAGCACATGGCCGGCACGGGCGGAGGCTTACGCTGACGTGCATGACGAAGCGCAAGCGACCGTCGGCCGCCGACGAGCAGCGCCTCGTCGACGCCCTCGACATGGAAGGATGCAAACGCTTACGCGGCCTGGTCCACGTGCGCTGGACGACGCTCCACCAAGAAGCCTCGCAGGCGCGGCGCGCGGCCGAGCAAACCCCCAGACGCCGTCGCGGACGACCGACGCGCACGGACATCGAGCGGAGCGCGATCGTCGCGGCGCTAGCCAAGCATGAAGGGTCGGTGCGCTCGGCCGCCCGCGCGCTCGGCGTGCCGCGAACGACGCTCGCGAGGCACGCGCGAGCGCTGGACATCTCCGACTGGGCGTGGGCCTACGGCCCCGCCGTGCTCGAAGAACACGCGAAGCTCCTCATGCAGAGCGGCGTACTCCCTGAGGTGGCGCGCTTGCGCGGCTACGAGAGCGCCGTGCAGACGAGCACCGCGCGCGGAGGGCTGCTCGTGCCTGTCTGGGGCGTCCACGGACGACGCGTCTGGAGCCAGATCCGCCACGACTCCCCGCGCACTCACCGGTGGCGATACGAGAACTCGCCGGATGCGTGCCGGATCGTCGACGTCTCGCCAGCGGCTCGGGTGCGCGTGCTCGACCCTCAGCAGCCGCTCTACGTAACCGAGAGCCCGCGCAAGGCCGACGCGGCCGTGTCGCTCGGCCTCGCCTGTGTCGACTTCCCAGGGATCCGAATGCTGTACCTCGACGACGAGACGTGGGACTACATCGGCGTGAGAGATTGCGACGTGCGGATCGTGTTCGACGCCGACGCGGGCACCAAGCCCGATGTCGGAGCGGCCGAGTGGTGGCTCGCCGAGTACCTCACGCAGCGATCGGCGAAAGTGCGCGTCTTGCGACTACCGGCCGGAGGCCTCGACGACTACCTCGCGTCCGGCCGACGGCTGGACGAGCTGCCCGATGTGGAGCTGCCCGCGCAGCCGCCGGTCGTGGCGTGGTCCCCCCGGCCCAAAAATAGCCCGTGGGGGCGCCGCAGGCGGGGGTAGCCGGAGGGCATTTATGGGCCGGGGGGGGGGGGGCCGGGGCGAGCTCGAGGTCGCCGTCGTCATTGGCGGCCGGCGCTATTGGCTGGACCTCGACGGAGGTGTGGGGCCCTCGGTCACGCGGCGCTCCCCCACGGGATTCGGTGTATGCCCCAAGTGCGCGGCTGCTGCGGTGCTCCGCTCGCGCTCGCGCTGCCGCTCGACGGCGCCGCCGCCGTGGTGGGCGACTGCGGGAACTAAGCGGGGGGCGCCGCCGACGCCCGCATCTGCTGGAACAGTCCGACCATCTGCTGCATCCGCTGCATCATCACCATCGGATCGGCCGATGGCGGCATGGCCTGCACGGCGGGCGGCTGCTGCTGCTGCGGGATTGCCGGCGCCGGCTGCTGCTGCCGGCGCGCCCACGCCTGCATCTGCTGGAACAGGTCGAACGTCTGCTTCATCAGCTGCATCATCGCCATCGGATCGACCGAGGGCGGCACGACCTGCACGGTGGGCTGCTGCTGCGAAACCGCTACCGGCGGCTGCGAATGCCGTTGCTGCACCCACGCCTGCATCTGCTGGATCATCTGAAGCGTCTGCTGCATCGTCGGCACGGCCTGCATGGGCTGCTGCGCCGGCGGCGGAGGAACAACGGGGGCAGCGGCCGGTGCCTGCATTTCTCGCTGCCACAGAAGATCATGCTCCTGCCGCAGCCACGACGGCACTTGAGGGGTTTGGGAGATCAGGACGAACACCTCACTCAATTTCTGACGCCGAACGATGGGATCCAGCGGCGGGGCGAACTTCAGCCCAAAAATCAGCATCGAGAGGGCGAGTACTGCGCTTGGCTGCTGAGTCGACTGCGCGGCCGGCGTTTGCGGCGGCGCGGGCATCTGCGCGCGCCCGAGCCGTTCGCGTGTGACGCGCGTCACCTCACCCGTCACGGGATCTACGATCAGTTCGCCGTCCGCTGGCTGCGTAGGCGTTGGGGCGAGACGCCCAACCGATCGTCGTTGGATCTCGATGACGTCACCCCCTGGCTGAACCTGTAGCTCTGGAGGCGGTTGCGGCGGGGACCCTGGCTGCGGTGCGTCCATCACGGACGTCGCGATGAACGTGTCGAGTGCGGGCGTTGCACCTCGCGTACGGCGTACGAGCCCGAGCGACTCCAGGCGACGCAACCTCGCGTGCCCCGCGAGACTTCGCGAACCGACTGATCGTGTCGCTTGGTCAGGACGAAACGCATCGGCGAACTGCAAAGCGCCCATCGGCGACTGAAGCAAGGACAGCGCCCGCTGCTCGGTTTCGTCGTTCCAATCCACCACGGCGTCCTCCGGGTACTCTTCCGAGAATTTCTTGCAGGTACCTTAGCAGCTCACCCGCCAAGATCCTGCGAGGTCCCTTCGGAGAAGTCCTCGGCGAGCTTCTGCGAGCATCCTTCGACGACACCTTCAAGGTGCACCTTGTAAGGAGGTGCGCAGGGCTGCGAAGGATCCGCGAAGCATTGACACGCTCGACGAACCTGGGTGTGACGTCGCACCCTATTTCGGCGCCGAAACCGTTCGTTGTGAGCGATGGCACCGGCGCGAGACTGTCCCCCGGCTACAGGGGGCGCGATCTAAAAATGTGCGATGGAGTGGGCAAGCGTATCTCAAGACAACGGCTACCCCGCCGGCCCCCCGCGCTCGTGCCGCGCTGGCGCTGCTGCGCTAGACTGCGCCCGTGATGGAGTCGTCCGCGAGCCACGAGCAGGCCCCCACGGGCGAGCGCGTCTGCGAGGCTTGCCAGCTACCCCTCAGTCCGCGGCAGAGGCCCGGAGCGAGGTTCCACAACGGAGCCTGCAGAGCGGTCGCTACGGGCGCCCGGAGGCGGGCGGCGGTACTCGCTCAGATCGACACGTTGGCCGGCGAGCTGAATCGACTCAGGAGCGTCGTCGAGCGATGGGTGCGATAGTGCGCAGGTAAGGGAAGCCCCCGCGCCGCTGGAAACGGCCGAGGGCGTGACCAGCGAAGGGGACTCGCCGATGACGACGAAGATAGCAGCCAGCACGCCGGGGGGCCGGTAGCCGTGGGGCGCAAGGCAACGGGCACCGTCCGTGTGCTGCTCGGCGAGGACAACAAGCCGGCGTGGCACGCACGCTGGACGAGAGCCGACGGCACGCGAAACAAGAAGTGGCGGCCACTGCCCGGCAGGATCCCCGTTGAGCGCTGCTGCTACGTTACGGAGCCCGCGTGCTCGCATCGCACGGAGGCGAAGGCTTGCGCGGCTCGGATGGCGCCGAGGATTCTGACAGCGAGCGCCAACGGCGGCGCAGGCGACACGGTCGAGGACTACGCCGACCAATGGCTCAAGACTCGACCAACTCGCGCCCAGCGTGACGGCCAATCGCACCTTGAGCACCACGTGTTGCCCACGTTGCGTGACCTCCGCATGCGCGACGTTACTTCGGCGCACGGGGACACCATCGTCGCGGCACTCGATTCGAAGATCGCGGCGGGCACGCTATCCGACAAGAGCGCTCGGAACATCTGGGGCACCGCGCGCAAGATGATGAAGGACGCAGCAAACGCCAAGCCCGCAACGGGCCTCCGCTGCATCGACGTCAACCCCTTTCGCGACGTCGCGCCCCCCGAGCGCTCCAGGGTGAAAAAGGCAAAGCAGTTCCTATACCCCTCCGAGCTGCTGGCCCTCCTGCGTCACCCCGACGTGCCCCGACACTGGAAGCGCAACGCAGCCGTCGCTACGTACCTTGGCCTGCGCGACGGCGAGCAGCGCGCCCTGCGCTGGCAACACGTCGACCTGGAGCACGGCACCGTCTACGTCTGCGAGACCTTCGACCGCGACGCCAAGAAGGCCCGCGTTGGCACCAAGACAGAAGCGCCGCGAACGGTGCCCATCCCTGCCCCATTGATGCCGCTGCTGGAGCAGATGAACACGGAGGCCGACGGGACGGGCCTAGTCTGCCGCAAGGTCGCGAGCCAGCGAGCGATGGCCCGCGGTCTACGGACCTGGTTGCGCAAGGCCGGCGTCAATCGTGCGTCGCTGTTCGCGGACACGGCTGTCAACTTGAACCTACGTTGGCACGACCTGCGGGCGACGTGTGGCACCTGGCTCGCCGTTCAGGGGCGCTCGGCCACTGAGATCCGGGACGTGCTTGGCCACACGCAGACGAGCATGACCGACCGGTACATGCGCAACGCGACCGCGGTGCGCAGCGGTGCCTTCGGCGAGGTCTTCCCTACCCTGCCGGACCTGCTCGGAATCGCCCCGAATCGCCCCGGGGCGATTGGCGGCTCACGATCGAGCCTAAAACAAGCTGTTTTTAGCGGGGTGGACGGGACTCGAACCCGCGGCCTCCGGCGTGACAGGCCGGCGTTATAACCAACTTAACTACCACCCCAAAAACGAACACTTCTCGCTGTTTCTCTCTCGCGATCCTTCGACTTGTAGGCGGGACAGGGCTTGAACCTGCGACAGCCGGCTTGTAAGGCCAGTGCTCTACCACTGAGCTACCCGCCCGTTGGACGGCACGCCTTCGACCCGGGCGCGCCACTTTACGCACCCGTCGACTTCGGTCAAGGGGCGCCTCACCCGGGAGGGGGAGCGGCGGGCTCCGGCGGCGCGCCACCGTTCGGGCCCTGGCCCGGCTGGCCCGGCACGCGCGGCTCTCCGACCTCGTCCGTCTTCTTCTCCCCGTCGGCGAGCGGGCGAGCCTCGCCGGGCAGGACCACGAGCTCGCCGTCGCGGTATTCCCAGCGCTCGCGACGCGGCCCGAAGAGCGCGTCCGGCGACGGCGAGGCAGAGGGCCTCGCGCAGCACGTCGTCCATGTGATCGACCAGCACGATGCGCGTCGCCTTGAGCACGCGCCGCGGCACCTCGCGCAGGTCCTTGCGGTTCTCCTTCGGGACGATCACCGTCGTGATGCCGCTGCGGTGCGCCGCGAGGAGCTTCTCCTTCAGGCCGCCGATGGGCATCACGCGCCCGCGCAGCGTGATCTCGCCCGTCATCGCGAGGTCGCGCTTCACGGGCACCTTGATGAGCGCGCTCGCGAGGCTCGTCGCCATCGTGACGCCCGCGCTCGGCCCGTCCTTGCGGACGAACTCGGGGAAGTGAACGTGCACGTCGACCTTCTGGTAGAAGTCCGGCTCGAGACCGAGCGCTTCGGCGCGCGAGCGCACGTAGCTCATCGCCGCCTGCGCGCTCTCCTCCATCCCCTTCTCGAGCAGGCCGGTGATGACGAGCTTGCCCTTGCCGGGCACGACCGCGACCTCGCACGCCAGGAGCTCGCCGCCGCCGTTCGACGTCACCGAGAGGCCGTTGGTGAGGCCAATCTCGTCGTGCTCTTCCTTCTTGCCGACGCGGAACTTCGGGACGCCGAGGTACTTCGGGACGTCCTTGGCGACGACCTCGATGGGCTTCTCCTTGCCTTCGGCCACGACCTGCCGCGCCACCTTGCGGCAGATGCTCGCGATCTCGCGCTCGAGCGAGCGGACGCCCGCTTCCTTGCGTGTAGTGGTGGATGATCGTGCGGAGGGCGTTCTCGGTGATCGTGAGCGGCACGTCGTCGAGGCCGCACTCCTTGCGCTGGCGCGGGACGAGGTACTTGACGGCGATGTTGAGCTTCTCGAACTCGGTGTAGCCGGAGAGCTGGATGATCTCCATGCGGTCCTGGAGCGGGATCGGGATGCCGCCGCAGCGTGTTCGCCGTCGTGATGAACATCACGTCGGACAGGTCGTAGTCGAGGTCGAGGTAGTGGTCGTTGAAGCGCGTTGTTCTGCTCCGGGTCGAGCACCTCGAGCAGCGCCGCCGCCGGGTCGCCGCGGAAGTCGGTCGACATCTTGTCGACCTCGTCGAGCAGGAACACCGGGTTGTTCGTCGCCGACCTTCTTGAGCGACTGGATGAGCTTGCCCGGCATCGCGCCGATGTACGTGCGCCGGTGGCCGCGGATCTCGGCCTCGTCGCGCACGCCGCCGAGGCGACAGGCGCACGAACTTGCGCCCCGTCGCGCGCGCGATGCTCTTGCGCGAGGCTCGTCTTGCCGACGCCCGGCGGCCCGACGAAGCAGAGCACCGGGCCCTTGAGCTTCTTCGTGAGCGCCTGCACGGCGAGGTACTCGAGGATGCGCTCCTTGATCTTCTTCAGGCCGTAGTGGTCCTCGTCGAGGATCTCCTCGGCCTTCTTGAGGTCGTAGCGTCTCTTCGCTCTTGTCGTACCAGGGAAGCGTGATGATCCAGTCGATGTAGTTGCGGACGACGGTCGCCTCGGCGCTCGTCGGGTGCATCATCTTGAGCTTCTTGAGCTCCTTCTTGACCTTCGCGGTGGCCTCTTTGCTCATCCGCTTGTTCTTGAGCTTCTCCTCGATCTCCTGAATCTCGTTCTTGAACTCGTCGCGCTCGCCGCCACCCAGCTCCTTCTGGATGGCCTGCATCTGCTCGTTTAGGTAGTATTCCTTCTGCGTCTTCTCCATCTGCTTCTTGACGCGCGAGCGGATCTTCTTCTCCACCTGGAGAATCTCGATCTCGGCCTGCATCAGCTCGTGCAGACGCTCGAGGCGCTTGCGACGGCGTCCTCCGTCTCGAGCAGCTGCTGCCGGTCGGTGAGCTTGATGGTCGGCAGGTTGGCGACGATGGTGTCGCTGAGGCGCGCGGGGTCGTCGATCGTCTGCACGCTCATCAGGACTTCGGGCTGAACCTTCTTGTTCAGCTTCACGTAGAGCTCGAAGGCCGCCTGCACGCTGCGCATCAGCGCCTCGACCTCGACGCCGCGCGGCCACGCCTCCGCGAATCTCCTCGACCTCGACGAGGAAGAACTCGTCGGTCTGGGCGAAGCGCTTGATGCGCGCGCGCCGCTTGCCCTCGACGAGCACCTTCACCGTGCCGTCGGGCAGCCGGAGCAGCTGCATCACCGTGCCCAGCGTGCCGACCGCGAAGATGTCGTCGGGCGTGGGCTCGTTGGTCTTCGCGTTCTTCTGCGCCGCGAGGAAGATGTCCTTGTCGCGCGCCATCGCGGCGTCGAGCGCGTTGATCGATCGCTCGCGCCCGACGAAGAGCTGCGACACCATGTGCGGGAACACGATGATGTCCCGCAGCGGCAAGAGCGGGCACCGTCCGCTTCTTCTGCCGGTGGCCGACTTGCCGTCGATCCTTGAAAACATCGCCTCGCTAGCGCTCTTCTCGCCTGATCCGAAGCAGGCAGCATTCGCTCCGGCGCGGCTTCAGGCCAGTTCGGCTTCCTTCTGGTAGACGATGAGCGGCGGCTCGCGCTTGGTGATGACGTCCTCGTTCACCACGACCTCTTTGATGCCGCTCCGCGACGGGATGTCGTACATGATGTCGAGCATCGCGTGCTCGAGGATGGCGCGGAGGCCGCGGGCGCCCGACTGGCGGACGAGCGCCTCCTTGGCCACCGCCTGCGAGCGCGCCCTTGGTGAACTTGAGCTTCACCCCGTCCATCTCGAAGAGCTTCTGGTACTGCTTGACGAGCGCGTTCTTCGGCTTGGTCAGGATGTCGACCAGCGCCTCCTCGTTCAGCTCGTGGAGCGTCGCGAGGACCGGCAGGCGGCCGATGAACTCCGGGATGAGCCCGAACTTGAGGAGGTCCTCCGGCTGCACCTGCTCGAGCAGCTCGCCGAGCTTGAAGTCCTTCTTGCTCTTGATGTCGGCGCCGAAGCCGAGCGTCTGCTGGCCGATGCGGCGCTGGACGATCTGCTCGAGGCCGACGAACGCGCCGCCGCAGATGAAGAGGATGTTCGTCGTGTCGACCTGGAGGAAATCCTGCTGCGGGTGCTTGCGGCCGCCCTTCGGCGGCACGTTCGCGATCGTCCCCTCGATGATCTTGAGCAGCGCCTGCTGCACGCCCTCGCCCGAGACGTCGCGCGTGATGCTGGGGTTGTCGCTCTTGCGGCTGATCTTGTCGATCTCGTCGATGTAGACGATGCCGCGCTGCGCGCGCTCGACGTCGTGGTCGGCGTTCTGGAGCAGCTGGACGATGATGTTCTCGACGTCCTCGCCGACGTAGCCGGCCTCGGTCAGCGTCGTCGCGTCGGCGATGGCGAACGGGACGTTGAGGATCTTGGCGAGCGTCTGCGCGAGGAGCGTCTTGCCGGTGCCGGTCGGCCCGAGGAGCAGGATGTTCGACTTCGCGAGCTCGACGTCGTCGGCGGCGACGCGCGAGTCGATGCGCTTGTAGTGGTTGTGGACGGCGACCGCGAGGATCTTCTTCGCGCGGTCCTGGCCGATCACGTAGTCGTCGAGGATCGACTTGATCTCGGAGGGCTTGGGGACGGGCGTCGAGCCGGCGTACGGCTCGTCCTTCTCGACCTCCTCCGCGATGATGTCGTTGCAGAGGCCGATGCACTCGTCGCAGATGTAGACGGTCGGCCCGGCAATGAGCTTCTTCACTTCCTTCTGCGACTTGCCGCAGAAGGAGCAGTTCAGATTGCCGTTCTGATGGTCGTCCCGTCTGCGTTCCAATGCTCGCCTCGTCGCCTGGACCCGTGCCACCTCAGACTCGCGCTATGCGAAAGAAAGCTTAGACCCAGCCCCCGAGCGTCGCAAGCTTGTGACCGGCGGACGCGCAGGCTCAGCGCTCGCGCGCCGGTCTTCTCGGTGTCGCCCTTTCTTTCGCGGCGGCAAGCACCTCGTCGATGAGCCCGTACTCCTTCGCCTGCGCCGCGCCCAGGTAGAAGTCGCGGTCGATGTCCTTGGCGATGATGTCCTTCTGCTTGCCCGTCGCCGTCGCGAGGATGTCGGTGATGACGTCCTTCAGGTGGCGGATCTCGCTTGGCCTGGATCTCGATGTCGGTCGCCTGACCGCGGGCGCCGCCCATCGGCTGGTGGATCATGACGCGCGCGTTGGGCAGCGCGAGTGCGCCGCCCCTTGTGTCCCGCGGCGAGGAGCACGGCGGCCATCGACGCGGCCATGCCGAGGCAGGTCGTGCTCACCGTGCGAGCGGACGTACTGCATGGTGTCGTAGATCGCGAGGCCGCTCGTCACGACGCCGCCGGGGCTGTTGATGTAGAGCATGATCTCCTTGTCGGGATCCTCGCTCTCGAGAAAGAGAAACTGGGCGATGACGATGTTGGCGACGTCGTCGTTGATCTCGGTCCCGAGGAAGACGATCCGGTCCTTCAAGCAGCCGGCTGAAGATGTCCCAGTTGCGCTCGCCGCGGTGCGTCGTCTCGACGACCGTCGGGTACGGGATGAAGGCCCGCGTCGCTGCGTCGCCACCGGACGCGGCCTGCTGCGGTTCCAGCGTGCGCATGGCCTGGGCACGGTTCTCGGGACGCTTCGTGGACATGGATCCTCCGCCTTTACCTTCTTCGTTCTTCTTCTTCGATGCGCCTTCGGGCTTCGCGGTGTCTTCCTCGGATGCCTCGGCCGCGGGCGTTCGCCGCCGGCGCCTCGTCCGACGCGGATCTTCGCCTTGCCCTCGATGATGTCGAGCACCTTGTCCTCGAGGATCATTCCGATGAGAATCTGTCGCCGCTGCGGGTCGCTGTATTCGGCCCGCACCTTCGCGACGTTCTTGCCCGATCTCGGCCGCGAGCTCGTCGCAGGGCCTTCTGGATGTCCTCGTCGGTGACCTTGAGCTCGAGCTTCTTGCGCGATCGCGGCCATGAGCAGCCCGGCGCGGACCTTCTTCTCGGCGTCGGCGTGGACACGGTCGTGCACCTTGGCGAAGTCCTCGGCGGTCACGCGCTGCCCGGCGCGACGCGCGTTCTGGGCGAGCTCTTGCTCCATCATCCGGCACTGCTGCTCCACGAGCGACGGCGGAACGTCGAGCGGGTTCTTCTCGTTGAGCTTCTCGATGATCTGCTCGGCGAGGGCGGTCTTCGACGCGATCCTTGAGCATCTTCTCGAGGCGCGTGTGAACGTCCGCCCGGAGCTCGACCAGCGTCTGGAACTGCCCGACGTCCTTCGCGAACTCGTCGTCGAGCGCCGGCAGGACGCGCTCTTTCAGGTCCTTCACCTTGACGTGGAAGCGTGCCGACCTTGCCCCGCCAGCTCCTGCCGCGGGTGCGCCTCCGGGAACGTGGCGTCGACGTCGCTTCTCGTCGTCGATCTTCTTGCCGTCGAGCGCGGCGTCGAGCTCCGGCAGGATCTGCCCGGACGCCGAGCTCGACCTGCACGCCCTCGCCTCCTCCCTCCTTCAGCTCCTTGCCGTCGACGGCGAGCGTGAAGTCGATGGTGAGCACGTCGCCCTTCTGGGCGGGCCGCGCGGGATCGGGGGCCTCGAGCGCGCGCGTGCTGCCGGCGCAAGAGCTCGAGCTGCTCGTTCACGGCCTCGTCGGTCGCCACCTCGGGTGGGCGCTCGAGCTCGAAGCCCTCGTAGTTCACGTCGGCGATGTCGGGCTGCACCTCGAAGCGCGCCTTGTACGAGAACGCCGACGCCTGATCGAACTTGCCCGGCTCGACCTCCGGCTGGTTGACGGGCTGGACGTTCTTCTCGGTCAGCGCCTTCGGGAGCGTGTCGTTGACGATCGCGTTGACGACGTCGCTGATGACCTGCGGCCCGTAGAGGTGCGCAAGCACCTGCCGCGGCGCCTTGCCGGGGCGAAAGCCGCGAACGTGCGCCTTCCGCTGGAGGTTCGCGTACGCCTTCTCGACTTGGCCCGCACGGCGTCGGCAGGGATCTCGATCGCGAGCTCCATGACGACGGGCGAAATGCGCTGCGACCTGAACTTGCATGGGGGACGCGGAGGGTAGTGTTCCGCGTGTGGATTGCAAGTCAGCCGAGCTCTTCGCCGCTCGTCGCCGCCCTGGGGCCGGCGCGACCAACTCTCACTAGTTTCCCTTGCGAAAGAGCCGTCAGTCTTCTTCCACGTCCTCGGCCTCGTACTCGTCGACCTGGTCGTCGAAGAGCAGGTCGTTCTGGTGCAGCATGGTCTCTTGCATCAGGTCGTCGAAGCAGAAGCCGGCCTTGTTTTGCGGTCGCAGCTCCTCACGCTCGAACTCTTCGATGCTTCTGTAGCTCTTCGGCGACGGCATGGACGTGTCCTCCTTTCGGGTTGGCAATGAGCGGACGTCCGGCGGACCCGATCCGGACTGTCGTTCGCTGGCTGATTGTTGCTGGGCGCTAGGTGCGGGCGATGTAACCGCGCGATCGTGCCCACCGGGCCATGTCGACGACCTGTGCATCCCTCGTTGCAGGGCTACGGGTCGGGAGCCGGGTGGCTCGTGACCAGAAGCGCTGCACGATGGCGTCCGTGGCGTCGTCCCGGTCGTCGATCTTGAGCATCTTCGTGAAGTGGTGACGCATCGATGCCCTCGTTCGACGAGTTGTCCTACATCTGCCGACAAGGTACTACGCGCTCGGCTCATCCAAAGAAAACAGCAGCGATTTCTCCCAGGTGACGTGCACCTGGGGCGCAAGCTCCAGGGCTGCCCGTTGCCGGCGCGTGCGCGCACGAGCTATCAGGGGTCCGTCCGATGAGCAGGCCAGGAGCCACACCGCGAAGCGCCGACAGACCGGCCCGGGTGATCGCGGTCGTCAACCAGAAAGGCGGCGTCGGCAAGACGACGACCGCGGTGAACCTCGCTGCCAGCGTCGCCGCGGCGGAACGAGCCACGCTCTTGCTCGACCTCGATCCTCAGGGCAACGCGAGCAGCGGCGTAGGCGTCTCGCCCGCGCACGGTCGAGCGCAGCATCTACGACGTGCTCATCGGTCGCGCGACCCTCCGCGAGGTGATGTTGCCGACCGAGCTTTCCGGTTTGAAGCTCGTACCGAGCAAGCAGGATCTCGTCGCCGTCGAGATCGAGCTCGTGGACGATCCGGAGCGGCCGTACAAGCTGCGCGCGGCTCTCGAGGCTCTCCTCAGCGCAGAGCCCTTCCAGTACGTGTTCATCGACTGCCCGCCCTCGCTGGGAATCCTGACGGTCAACGCGCTCGCGGCGGCCGACCGGGTGCTCGTTCCCCTGCAGTGCGAGTACTACGCGCTCGAAGGACTGACCTCCCTCATGGCGACGATCGACCGAATCCGCGGAGGGATGAACCCGCGGCTCGAGGTCGAGGGGATCGTGCTCACGATGTTCGACCCGAGGAACAACCTGGCTCACCAGGTCGCCGACGAGGTGAAGCGGCACTTTCGCGTGTTCGATTCGGTCATCCCCCGCAACGTGCGTCTCAGCGAGGCGCCGTCGCACGGCAAGCCGGCGCTCCTTTACGACGCGCAATCCAAAGGCTCGCAAGGCTATCTCTCGCTCGCGCGCGAGCTTCTCTCCGGCGAGGTCGCCACTCCCCTGCCCCGCAAGGCCGCCAAGTGAGTCCGGCCGATCCGAAGCGGCGCGCCCTCGGACGCGGTCTGGACGCGCTGCTCCCGGTTGCGTCCCCTCCTCCGGGAGAGAACGACAAGACGGTCTTCACCTGGCCGCTGGAGAAGATCGTCTCCGCGGAAGGGTCAACCGCGTCAGCACTTCGACCCGCAGAAGCTCGACGAGCTGGCGCAGAGCATTCGCGAGCATGGCCTAGTCGAGCCGCTCGTCGTCCGACGCGTGCCGGGCAGCGAGAAGCTCGAACTCATCGCCGGCGAGCGACGGTGGCGCGCCTTGCAGCGGGCCGGGATTCGCGAGGCCCTCGTCGTCGTCAAGGACGTGAGCGCGAAGCACGCGTTCGAGCTCGCGCTCATCGAGAACGTCCAGCGCGAGGATCTGAACCCGGTCGAGCTCGCGGAGGCCTACGAGCGCCTGGTGCAGGAGCACGGCTACACGCAAGAGGCGCTGGCCGATCGGCTTGGCAAGGACCGGACGACGATCGCAAACGCGCTTCGGCTCCTCAGGCTTCCGCAGCGGGTGCGGGCCAAGGTGATCGCCGGCGAGCTTACGGAGGGCCACGCGCGCGCGCTGCTCGGAGCGGGGGACGCGGCGCTCATCGAGCAACTCGCGGAGCGAGTCATGCGCGCCCATCTCAGCGTCCGGGCCACCGAGGCCCTCGTACGCACACGCGCCCGAGGGCGCCACCCGAAGGGCAAAGAGGCCGACAAGAGCACGAACCTGCGGGACCTGGAGCAACGCTTGACCCGCGCCCTGGGCACCAAGGTCGAGGTGCGAGACCGCGGGAACAAGGGCGAGATCGCCATCCCCTATGCGGATCTCGACGCGCCTCGACCGGCTCCTCGACAAGCTAATCTGACCTTGGCCCGGCTTCCCGCCGCTTCGCGGCCTCCAGCGTGTTCGCCAGGAGCATCGCGATGGTCATCGGACCCACGCCGCCGGGAACCGGTGTGATGGCGCCGGCAACCTCCCTGGCCTCGTCGAAGGCGACATCCCCCACGAGCCTCGTCTTGCCGTCGGGCAAGGTCAGGCGATTCATGCCGACGTCGATGACGATCGCGCCGGGCTTCAGCCAGTCGCCCCGGACCATCTGCGCCCGACCCACGGCGACCACGAGAACGTCGGCGCTGCGGCAGACCCCGGGCAGGTCGTGCGTGCGCGAGTGGGCGATGGTCACCGTCGCGTTGGCTTGGAGGAGCAGCTGGGCCATGGGCTTGCCGACGATGTTGCTGCGACCCACCACGACGGCGGTGGCGCCGTCGAGCTTCGCGCCCGCCAGCGACAGCAGACGCATGCATCCGGCGGGCGTGCAAGCGACAAGTGCGCCGCGACGGCCGAGCGAGAGCAATCCGGCGTTCACGGGATGGAGGCCGTCCACGTCCTTCGAGGGGTCGACGAGATCGAGGACTCGTTGCGGGTCGATGTGCTTGGGAAGGGGGAGCTGGACGAGGATGCCGTCGATGGCAGGCTCGGCGTTGAGCTCGCGCAGCCGCCGGGTGAGGTCGGCCTCGAGCGTCGAGGCCGGCAGGACGTGAAGCTTGCCGCGCATTCCGACCTCGTTCGACGCCTTCTCCTTGTTGCGCGTGTAGACCACGCTGCCTGGATCTTCCCCCACGAGGATGACGGCGAGCCCCGGCGCGCGCCCGTGGCCGGCACGAAACGCCTCGACGCCCGCACGTACTTCGGCACGAACCGTTTCGGCCAGGCTCTTGCCGTCGAGGACGCGAGCGCTCATCGCGCGAGCCTATCGCGCGGGGTCTTGCCCGTCAGGTCGATGCCTCGACGGCCGAAGCGCCTTTGCGACGGCCACGGATCGCGTGAATCGCAGCCGCCACTCCCAGGAGCGCAAGACCTATGAGCTGCGACGTCGAGAGGCCGATCATGCCGCCCCGGTCGTCCCGGCGGACGATCTCGAGGAGAAAGCGCGCGACCGCGTAGAGAGCCAAAAGCGAGACGAACACCTGCCCGTCGTAGCGCTTTCTCGGGTGCACCCAGAGGAGACAGAAGGCCGCGATGGCCAGCGATGCGAGCGACTCGTAGACCTGCGTCGGGTGAACGGGCAGGCTCCACATCTTCGAGGTGGGCAGCAAGTGGGCTTTGAACTGGCCCTCGCTCGCGGCGCTTCGCCAGGGGAACGACACCGCCCACGGGAGATCGCACGTTGCACCGAAGCAGCACCCGGCGAGCAAGCACCCCATGCGGCCGAATGCCAGGCCGAGGGGGATCGCGAAGCCCGCCATGTCCGCTGCTTTCCAGAATGGGAACCTGTCGCGCCGGAGAAGAAACCACGCCGCGATCGACGCCGCGACGAGGCCGCCGTAATAGGTCAGGCCCCCGGCCCAGAACTTCGCCCACGCAAAGCAATCCGGGGCCTTCGGGTGGCATGCGAGCTTGGCGGCGTCCCACACTCCGTCGTACGCCGTCGACAGACACTCGGCCTTGTCGAGCGGCCAGTCGACTCGCGCCGGGTCGGTGCACAGGTGCACGTAGTCGAGAAAGTAGCCGTCCGCGAACACATGAAGGAGCCGCGCCCCCGCCACCCCCGCAAGCAACATCGCGAGGCCAAGATCGACGACGACGTCGGCGCTCTCGCCCACCCGCCCTGCCCACGCCGCACCGATGGCGGTCGCGAAGAGGAACCCCGTCAAGAGGAGGACGAAGTACGAGGGGAACGCGACGCCGAAGAGGCGAAAGAGATCCGGATGCACGAGCGGAAATCGAGCGTAGCGCCGTAAGCGGCGCTCAGCGATTGGGCACTGGTTCGCCCGACTGAGCCGGAGGGACCCCAGGCGCCCGCAGTACGGGCGGCCGGCCGCGCTTGCTCGTGAACATGTCGATGGCCATCAGGCCAACCCCGACGCAGATCGCGATGTCGGCCACGTTGAACGTGGGCCAGTGGTGATCGATGCCCTTGTAGACGACGTGCGCGTCGATGAAGTCGATGACGTGGCCGTAGCGGATGCGATCGAGCACGTTGCCGAGCGCGCCCCCGAGGACGAGCGGCAACCCCCAGCGCAGCGATCGCTGACGGGGTTGCAGACGCCTGTAGAGCGTCATGATGAACGCGATGGCGGCGACGGACACGAGGAGGAAAAAGGGCCGCCGAACGTTCTCGCTGGTGGACTGGAGGAGGCCCCAGGCGCCTCCGCGGTTCTTGGCGAGAACGAGCGCGAGGTGGTTCTTCCACACGTCCATGATTCCCGGATAAGCGTCGAGGCGCCGCTCGGCCCATGCCTTGGTGCCCACGTCCGCGGCCAGCGTCAGCACCGAGACGAGTGCCAAAAACACGTACGACGGGTGCGGACGACCGTAATCGGCGATGACGCGGGTGGCCCCGAACGGTGGCATCAGCCGTTCCCCGGGCACTACCTCATAGGACGGTGGGGGCGGCGGAGCAACGGCCGGGACGGGGGCCGCCGGCGGCGCGACGGACGCGACGACGTCGCCCGCGGCGGTGGGTTGCGGGGTGGGGTCCATCAAGGCGTCGACGCGATCTAACGGATTGTGGGGCCGGGGCAAAGCAAACGCTTCGCCAGCGCACAGGCCGGCGGCATCGACCCTGCAAAGCGCGTTGCCCGAGGACGGTACATTTGTTTAGCTGTTGGCGTCAACATGCCCACGCCGCCGTGGTCCAACGTGCAGGGTTTCGAGCCTGTCATCGCCCGATGGCAAGCAAGCTCGTGGGTCAAACCCTGCTTCGCCGCCGAGGAGACGATGCCGAGCACGCGCGGTGTCTACCGCGACATCCCGGCGTCCGTACACCCAGGCATCGCCGGTGCGCTCGAGGCGCGCGGCGCTGGCCGTCTCTACGCGCATCAGGCTCGTGCGATCTCCTCCGCGCTCGATGGGCGCCACGTCGTCGTCTCCACGCCGACGGCGAGCGGCAAGAGTCTGTGCTTCCACGTTCCCGTTCTCCAGGCGTTGAGCGAGGACGTGAACGCGCGCGCGCTCTACCTCTATCCAACCAAGGCGCTTTCGCGGGACCAAGAAGCGGGCCTGCGCGAGCTCATGAGGGCGTCCGGGCTGCCGGGCGGAGCGGTCGTCTACGACGGGGACACGCCAGCCGACGCGCGACGCGCGGCCCGCGAGCGAGCCCCGGTGATCCTCACGAACCCGGACATGCTGCACACGGGCATTCTTCCTCATCATGCGGCCTGGGCACGGACGCTGCAAAACCTGCGGTACGTGGTGATCGACGAGCTTCACACGTACAAGGGCGTTTTCGGCTCTCATGTGGCAAACGTCCTCCGGCGACTCTTGCGCGTGGCCCGCTTTCACGGGTGCCGGCCCCGCATCGTCGGCGCCACGGCGACCATCGGCAATCCTCGCCAGCACGCGGCCCGGCTCTTCGGCGTTCCGGAAAGCGAGGTCGAACTCGTCGACGAGAGCGGCGCCCCTCGAGGGCAGCGTCGGTTCTTTCTCTTCAACCCGCCCGTGGTGAACGAAGCGCTCGGGATCCGCGCCAGCTACGTGAAGCAAGCGGTCATGCTCGCGGCGGACCTGGTGCGCGCCAATGTCGCGACGATCGTCTTTGGCCAGTCCCGGAACGCGGTCGAGGTCATGCTTCGCTATCTGCGCGACGCGATGGCGACTCGCGAAGGAGGGGGGCGCGGCATCGACCCCGATCGCATCATGGCGTACCGCGGAGGCTACTTGCCCGGACAGCGGCGCGACATCGAGCAGCGGCTTCGCAACGGGCAGATCCTCTGTGTCGTGGCGACGAATGCCCTCGAGCTGGGCATCGACATCGGCGAACTCGATGCCGTCGTCTGCGCTGGCTATCCCGGCTCCATCGCGGCCACCTGGCAGCGGTTCGGGCGTGCCGGGCGGCGAGGCGCCGAAAGCATATGTGTTCTGGTGGCCTCGAGCGCCCCGCTCGACCAGTACCTGGTGCGCGAGCCCCGTTTCCTCCTGGGTGCGCCCATCGAGGAGGCGAGAATCGATCCGGACAACGTCGAGGTACTCGTCCAGCACGTAAAGTGCGCGGCGTTCGAGCTCCCTTTCAAGCGTGGCGAGGCATTTGGCTCACTGAGCCCGGATGAAACGAGCGAGGCTTTGTCATTTCTCGCCAGCAACCGTGTCCTTCACGAGTCGGGTGACACATTTCACTGGGCGACCGATGCCTACCCGGCCAACGACGTCTCCTTGCGGAGCGTGGGGTGGGACAACGTCGTCATCATCGATGTGAAGAGCGAACGCGCCATCGCGGAGCTCGACTGGCGATCTGCACACACGATGCTGCACGAGCAGGCGATCTATCAGCACGACAGCGATTGCTGGCAGGTCGAGCGCTTCGACTACGACAACCACAAGGCGTTCGTTCGCCGCGTCGATCCGGACTACTGGACCACCGCGATGACGTACGCGAAGGTCGCCATCATCGAGGACAGCGCCACGGGCCATGTCGGCAGCGGTCTCTGGACGGGCGGCTGGGGAGACGTGTCGATCGTCGAGAAGGTGGTCGGATTCAAGAAGATCAAGTTCTACACGCACGAGAACGCGGGTTACGGCGAGGTTCGACTGCCGGAGATGCAGATGCACACGACCGCCTTCTGGCTGACCGTGCCCGGCCACATTTGCGCGCGCGTGACGACGGGGCGAGCGGCTGCCATCGAGGGTCTCCGCGCGCTGGGAGTCGCCCTGGAAACCGTGTCCACGCTGGCACTCATGTGCGACCCGCGAGACCTGGGAACCACACTCGGCGAGGCCACCGGCGAAAAACGTGGAGCTCCCATGGGCCCCCCGGACGACGTCCCCGTTGGGACAAGTCCAGGGTACAGTCCGACGCTCTTCCTCTACGAGCAGGTCCCTGGCGGGACGGGGCTGGCCGAGCGAATCTGGGAGCAGAGGGCGATCCTCTTGGCGCGGGCTCTCCGTCTCATCGAAACGTGCCCATGTCCGACGGGCTGCCCCTCGTGCGTGGGACCCGGGGACGCCTCTCGGAAGGACACGGCAATCGAGCTTCTGCGCGCTGTCGTGGCGACGGCGTAGTCGGTCACCTTTTCGCGTCATACGGAATGGGCCTAACGGGCCAATCGACGAGCAGCGGCACGCGTGCGTTCGGGCCGGCCTGACGGACCACGCGAACACACTCGTCGATGGCGACGTGGCGGGGACCAAACGGCGACGCGTCCGCGGCGTCCGAGTCCATCAGCAACGTCGGCGTGTCGAGCCCGTAGTCGTCAGGGTGCCCCGGGAGATCCATGAGAACGTGCCCGAGCTCGTGCGCAAGCGTCAAGCTGCTCTTGGTGGCGCGGATCCCCGCGCGGTCGAGCATGACCACGTTTCGCACGCTCGAAAGGTCGCTGCCGATGAACGACTCGCCGATGCGCCCGCCCCCCGCGAACAGCGGCACCACCACGACCTCGACAGTGGCCGGGTCGCCGTCGTCGAGCGCCTTGAGGAGCGTGCGCTCCTCGAGAGTGCCTGCCATCGCGTCCATATCCATGAAGTGCTGCAGTCCGTCGGCCAGATCGAGGGACCCGATGCGGACGCTGAGGGTCGGATCCGTGGATAGAGCACGCGCCGCCGCCTCGACGGCGAGCAGCGTTCCGTCCCTGCGCCGAAGCGAAACGTCCACACTCGGGCCAAGCCCGGGGGCAATCCGCGCGTTCGGAGAAACGACAGCCGATAGCCCGACACGGTCCGCGGCGCGCGCGATGTCCGAGGCAACCTGATCGGGAGTCTCTCGCAAACGCGTCGAGACCGTGATCGCCCTCCCGTCGGCCCGCAGGCGAATTTCTCCGCCGGTCGCGGGGATTCCCAGGTCATCCCCGATAGAGACGAGGTGAGGCGGCGGGGGGTCGACCACCTTGACGTCGAGAGTCCGCGGGTCTCCGAACGTCAGGCCGCATTGCCCCCAAATGGCCGCCGCCGCGGCCAGCTCCGTTCGAACGGCGGCGATGGCCCCCATATCCGTCCCGCCGACAGCGGGGGCACCCTTCGCTACGACGCGTACCACGAAGGGGCGCAGCGTGGCGCGCAGTCGCCCGATGGGTCCAATAGGCGAGCTCCGTGGACCGAGGACTCGGATCATCTGAGCCTTGCGACCATCGCTCCGAAAGACGAGGCCGCCGCCAATCTCGGCCTTGATTGAGCGGCCCGCCACGAGGGGGTGATCCCGGTCGACGTCATCCGTGACGAGACGGAGCGGCGCACTCGCCCAGCAATGAACTGCGTCATAGGCGCGAGCGCACGGCGATGGCGTGAGGGCGAGCTTCGGGAGTGCATCGATCCAGACCCCCAGGGCGCTGACCGACTCGACGGCAATGGTGCGATCGCCTACCGAAACGCCGTCGTCAGGAGAGACTACGAGGACACGCAGCGCGTCGACGTCGTCGTAGAGCGCGTCGGCTGGTCCTTCCGTCCGTGCAGGCGCCGTCCGCTCGAGAGATGCGTGTGAGCGCGCCATGTCGACGGGCCGGCCCTCCCCGTCGCGCATGTCGATACCGAGGACGTCGATCGTCACGCGCACGCTTCCTCGGGCCGACGTCGCGACGAGCTCGACGCGCCCGGGAGAGATTCCCTGGACCCATGCGGGGGCGGGCACTGGGCGTGTCCACGGGAGAGGACCCGACGGGCCGACCAGGCGAGCGTGCTCCCCGCCCGATGCGACCTTGATCGAGGCTCCGGCCAGGCGTCTGTCCAGCGGGACAAGGTCGATCTGCGCGGGGGGCGACAGCAGGGCCTCTTCGCCGTCGGGACGACCGTCTGCGTCGTCGTCGTCGCGGTCGGCCCACAGGGAAATGTGAAGGACGGGCCCGGCTTCTGCTGCACGCGAAGGCTGAGGCGCAACCAGGGCACCGACCAGCGCGCAGAGCGTGGCTACTCGAGCCAGCCCCACTGGATCCATCGGAAGGGGGTCTCCGTGAGCACGGGCTCGGAGCGCGCGCCTCCCTTCGACGCCGCTCGGATGAGCGAGCCCCAGGCGACGTTGCTCAGCACTCTGGACGAAAGGAGCTCCTCGGAGACCTCTCGCGCCTGCGCGCACGTACTCTCGGCGCGTCCACCCGGGCCTTGGGTCGACGCGTCCCACAGCGCCGCGGCGGCCATTCCGCGTAGGTCCTCCCGCTTGCAGCCGCGAGCTGCCTCGGTGAGTGATTCGCGAAGCTCGCCCCGTCCGTGATTGCGAGCGAGGTACAGAGCCGCTCGAAGACCCGTCTCGTCGGCGAGTGGCAGTGACCGAGCGAGGGTCTCGAGCATCGGCCGCGCCGACGTCGCCCCGGCGCGAGCCATGCGAAAGAGAAACGTCGTGTCGCGATCCGCGCTCGGGCGATCGGATAGGCGCGCGACGAGCTCCAGGGTTGGGCGAGTGGAGGGAGCCGCAGGCGCGGGGAGACCCCGTGTGGTGGAGTCCGTCTCGGAGAGCGCCCACGCCACGAGAGACCAGGCGGCGCGAGAGCTGGCGGGGCCCGCGACGGCGCGCGACCGCGCCTCTTCGAGGGGCGCGAGGTCCCCCGCCTTCACTGCTACCTCCGCGAGAACCAGCCACCGGCCGAGGTGCCGCTCGGCGCCGCGAAGCACCGAGAGCGCGGGGGCCACGTGCTTCGAGATTGGCTCGGCCCGCACGAGTGGAACGAAGAGCTCGACGCACATCGAGATGCGATGGCTCTCCTTTATCATCGGCGCGAGCTGCGCCAGGAGAGCGCCGTTGGACTCACCCCGCGCGACGCGCGCGAGCTCCGCCCCGAACGCGAGGTGCGATTGCCGGCTGGCTGCGACCTTTGCGAGAAGTGACGAGAGCTCCGGATCCCTTGAAAAGCACGCGGCGCTCAGTGCAGCGGGGCCGCCCGCCTCATCGCTCGAGAGAGCCTGGCGAAGGAGTGCCACCGCCTGCCGATCCTGAGCCTCGGCGAGGGCGCGTAGACCGCACCCGTAGAGCTCGCGAGTACGCCCTCCACGACGGAGCAGTACCGCGGTGGCCTCCCCCAGCGAAGCCCGCAGCGCCGGGCTGAACGGCGCCACGGCGCGGATCGCTCCGGCAAGCTTGGCCTCGCCCGTAGGCCGCCGCTTCAGTGCTGCGTCGATCTCGTCCTCGAATCGGGCGCGAGCGGGACGGTCCAGCAATTCGACCCGCGCAAGCTGTGGCCGGACACTCCACCCATCCGTGCGCTGCTTGGCCTTTGCAAGCGGCGCCACGGCGACTCCACGGCCCCGCGCGACTCCGCCTGTTTGGCGGACCTGGTGGACCGCTTCCGCTCGGAGCCGCTTCGCCTTCATCACGTGCATTCCCCCATCCGACCGTTTGACGACCATATCAGAGGCGGAGCGTGTCTCGACCGCGATGATGGAGAAAAAATCGTGCCGACGTGCGCCGCCGAGCGGGCACCTCCCCTCTCCCGTCCTCGTCGTCTACGCCTTCACGATACCGACGCGTACGCTCTCACCTTCCACGTCGAGCTCGCGTAGCTCCGTTCCGGCCGCGCTTTGCGTGGTAGAGACCTCCACGGCGAGAACCTCGGCCGCGAGCAGGTCCCGGTATTCGTCCAGCACCCGCCTGATTCGCTCGCTTCCGAGCACGGTGACGCGAATGCGGTCCGTGTACTCCAGCGCCAGCTCCTTTCGGAGGGCCTGGATACGGTATTGGAGCTCTCGCACGAGGCCCCGATCGCGGAGGCCATCGTCCAGGCGCGTGTCCAGCACGACCACCCCTGCCCGGTCCCCGGCGGCTGCGAAGCCCTCCTTGGCCACGAACTCGACCTCGATGTCGTCCCGCGAGAGTTCGACGCCGTCGAGGGTCGCGGTACCGCCGACCATCAATCTCGAAGCAAGCGCGCCTGCGTCCTTTGACGACATCGCCCCCATCCTCCTTTTCAGGACTTGGGCCTCCTTGCCGAGACCCCGCTTTCCGAGGGAACGGAAGCTCGGCTTGATGCGAAACTCGACGTACTCGTCGGCATTTTCCACGCCGTACGTCTCCACTTCGCGCTCGACGTTCAGCTCTTGCATCAGCTGCGAGGCCGCCGACGCGTCGATGAGCTCGGGGGCCGCCGTGACGATGCGCGCCGCGCGCAGAGGCTGCCTCACCTTGATCTTCGCCTGGGTGCGCACCTGGAGGCCGAGCGAGACGAGGGCGCGAACGGCCTCGATCTTCCGAGAGAGCCCTGCATCCACCGACGCCATGTCGGCCTCCGGCCAGTCCTCGAGGTGCACGCTCTCCTCGCCCTGCTCCCGTCCGACCGACGAGGTTCTGGTACATCGCCTCGGCCGCGTACGGCGTGAACGGCGCGGTCAGCTTGCGAGACGTGACGAGGCACTCGTAGAGCGTCTCGTACGCGCAGCCCTTGTCGGCGTCCCAACCACTGCGCCAGAAGCGCGCGCGGCTTCGACGCACCCACCAGTTGGAAAGCGCGTCGACAAACGCGACGAGACGCTGGGTCGCGCCGTAGACGTCGTACTCGTCCATGCACGTGGTCACCTGACGGGTCGTCAGCGCGAGCTCGCTCCGGATCCAGCGGTCAAGCTCGGGCTGGCTCGGGTGCTCGCCGGCGGTCCTCGGGCCAGATGGCCGGAAGCCGTCGATATTCGCGTAGATGGTGAAGAACGAGTAGACGTTGCGCAGCTTGACGGCGAACTCCTTCTGCAGCGCGCGCACGTTCGAGAGCGAGTGGCGCGTCGCCGACCACGGAGGGCTTGCCGCGTAGAAGAACCACCGGAACGCGTCGGCGCCTGGCGCCGGCGTCGGCTGGATCCTCGATGAACACGCGCTCTTCGGGAGGAAGCCTCGGGACGGCCGCCGGGCTGCACGTCGGCCACCGACGTAGGGAGCACACCGAGCTCGGCGCGGTCGTCCGGGTGCAGCACGACGACGCGCCGCTTCAGCTTCTTGTGGCCTCGAATCGCGGAGATCGATGCCCTTCTCCGCCGCGTCCCCGCGATAGACACGCACGTGTGCTTCGTCGTCAAGGTCGAGGCCTTCGAGATCCTCCCTCCCGACGACGAGCTGTCTCCGCGCTTCGCGAGCAACGTCATCTTCCGAGGACCGCGAACTCCATCGCCACTTTGTCGAGGATGATCTCCGGCGGCGTGTAGTTGCCCTTGCTCTTGCTCTCCTTCTTGCCCTCCTTGTCAGACACATGACCGAGCACGATGCAGGTCTTGTACGGGTGCGGGAGCCGCTGCCGGTCGAAGACCAGCGTCGAGATCATGAGGAGCGAGTAGAACCAGCCGCGCGTCTGGTCGATCGCCTCGCTGATGAAGTCCGCCGGGAAGCTCTTCTCGAACTTCTCCGTGGAGCCCGGGACGTGGGGGTACCCCCACTGCGCGAACGGCATGCACCCCGAGTCGAACCAGCAGTCGATGACCTCGGGGACACGCCGCATCATCGCCGCCGCAACTTCGCGCAAGGGATCGTCACCTGGTCGATCCACGGCTTGTGGACGATGAGGTGCTCGCTCAGCGACGGGTCTGCGCTGCCGCGCGGCGTGGAAGTGATCGAACGCGTGCGGGTTGCGCTGTCTCGATTTGCGACGAGGCCGTCCGGTGCCACCATGTGCTCGGGGTCCTTCTCGCAGACCCACACGTTGAGCGGCGTGCCCCACCAGCGCTCGCGCGAGAGCGCCCAGTCGACGTTGTTCGCGAGGAAGTCGCCGAAGCGCCCCTCTTTGATGTGTTCGGGCAGCCAGTGGACTGCGCGGTTGTTCGCGATGGCCTGGTCCATCGGACGCCGTCGTCCGGATGTACCAGGCGGGGCGCGCGTACTGGATCAGCGGGTCGCTGTCGGCGCGCCAGCAGAACGGATAGTCGTGACGGTACTGCTCCGCGTGGACGAGCAGGCCCTCTGTCCTTCAGGTCGTGCGAGATGTCCTTGTCGCAGTCCTTGACCCACCGCCCCGCGCAAGCCTCGAAACGGTCGATGAACGTGCCGTCGGGCTTCACGGCGCAGAAGAGCGGCAACTCCGGCGCGCTCGCGGGATATCCGCCGGTGCGCTCGTGGTCGTCTTCGCCGAACGCGGGAGCGACGTGGACGATGCCGGTGCCGGCGTCGAGCGTGACGAAGTCGGCGGCGATGACGCGCCAGATCGACGTCCTCGAACCCGCTCGCGTCCGCTGCGAACAGATCGAAGGGCGGACGGTACGCAGCTCCTACGAGGTCGCGTCCCTTCATTTCGCTGCTCGACGACCAGCCCGCCACCCAGCTTCTTGCCAAGCGCTTCGACGAGCCCTTGGCCACGACGTACCGCCTGCCGTCGCTCGCCTGCGCAACGACGTAATCGAGGCCGGCGTTGACGGCCGCGTACATGTTCGACGGCAGGGTCCACGGCGTCGTCGTCCACACGAGCAGGGCGACGTTGTCCTCGACCGACGAGCGGGAAACGCCACGTACACGCTCGGGTCGTCGACGGTCCTGTACCCCTGCCCCACCTCGCCGGAGCTGAGCGCCGTGCCGCCCTGCGCCCACCACCAGACGACCTTGTGTCCCTGGTAGAGCAGGCCCTTCTTGAAGAGCTCTCCGAGCGCCCACCACACGCTCTCCACGTACGAGCGGTGGTAGGTGACGTACGCGTCGCGCAGATCCACCCAGAACGCGACGCGCTCGGTCAGGTCCTCCCACTCTTTCGTGTAGCGGAAGACCGACTCGATGCACTTCTTGACGAACGGCTCGACGCCGTACTCCTCGATGGCCGCCTTGCCGTGGATGCGGAGCTCCTTCTCGACCTCCACTTCTACGGGCAGCCCGTGCGTGTCCCATCCTGCCTTGCGCGGGACGCTCTAGCCGCGCATCGTCTTGTAACGCGGGAAGACGTCCTTGATGACGCGCGTGAGCACGTGGCCGTTGTGCGGGAGGCCGTTGGCCGTCGGCGGCCCTTCGTAGAAGACGAACGTACCTCTCGGCGCCGGCTTCTCGAGCGTCTTCTGGAAGATGCGGTGACTCTTCCAGAACCGGAGAACCTCGCGCTCTTCCTTCGGGAAATCGAGCTCCTGCGTGACCCTCGCGAAGAGCGGCTCCGGCATGGGCCGCCCTTATTAGCACGCGACGTAGCTACTCCGCGGCTGCGTTCGCGCTCCTCGCCTCGAGCTTGCGTACGACCAGCGCGTAGGCGGCGTCGAGGTCCTTGAAGCTCGCGAGTTCGTCGTCCTCGATCTTGATCTGGTAGCGCCGCTCGATGGCCGCCACGATTTCGACGCCCATCATCGAGTCGATGCCCAGGTCTTTGAACGTCGCCCCGTCCGGAATCTCGTCCTTCTCCGCAATCTCCGCGACCATTGCGCGAAGCTGCTCCCTCAGGCTCTCGTCGGACATTTCTCGCGTCTCCTCTTCCAAGGGAATCCGTTCAGGCCAGCCTCTTCTCGACCACGTCGAGAAGGGAGCCGATGGTCTCGAGACCCACCAGGCTCTCGTCCGGAATCTGAATGTGCAGGCGACGCTCCAGCGAGCCGATGATCTCGAGCATGCCGAGCGAGTCGATCGCCAGTTCCTGATGACCGTCGGCTCGGTGACATGACCGAAGTCCTTCTCCACGACCTCGGTGGCCGTTTCGCAGAACATGGCGAGCAACCGTTCCCTGCTCGGGCGTGCTCCTTCGTCTCGCATCGTTTGCATCGTCGCGTGCATTCAATCGCTTTCCTTTCGTTCTGTGTCCAGAAATCGAGCGCGTACGGGGCTACGCGCCCAGGGGCAGGTGTTTCACATCTGCCACACTGCGTATCTCGTTTATGCCTCTCCTTCGGCTCCTGTGGACTCGTTGATGGGATCGGCCGCCGCGTCGGGCAGCCCTTGCACGGCCCGTGCGCGACGCAGCGTTCCCTCGAGATACATCCGGCGGGTCGCTCGCCGTTGTGGCTTGCCGCTCGAGGTGCGCGGCAGCGATGCGAGTGCGACCACGACCACCTCGCGCGCCGTCAGACCGAATTGAGCACCAATCCTGGCGATCGCAGCACTGCGTATCGTCGACGCGTCGGCAGCCGCGCCCTCGCAACAGACGACGAGCTGCTCCTCGCCGGTCCCTTGTGATGCGAGTCTTCCTTCCGCGTCGACGTCCACGCCGAACGCGACCACGTTGCCGCGGCGGACGTTCGACAGCTCGGCCACGGCCCACTCGATGTCCGTTGGGTAGTAGTTGCGGCCCCGAACGATGATGATGTCCTTGACCCGGCCGCACACGAAGAGCCTGCCTCCTGCCAGGTAGCCGAGGTCTCCGGTGTGCAGCCAGCACTCGTCGTCACCGCCGAGCAACGGCTTGAACGTCTGCGCCGGTCAGCGCGGGCTGGTCGAAGTATCCGCGAGTCACGCTGGGCCCGCGAGACGACGATTTGACCGACCGCACGCTCGCCGAGTCGTTTCCCCTTTTCGTCGACAATCGCGACGGCGTGCTTCGGAAAGGGGCGTCCGCAGTCGACGATGGGTCGCCCGCCGTCGGACGCGACGGCCTTCCCTTGCGTGAGCCTCGCTGCGTCCACCCGGTCCGTCCGCAGACCGTCCCCCACCGGAACGAAAGTGATCGCCAGCGTGGCCTCGGCCATACCGTACGACGGGAGGAGCGCGCGCGGATTGAAGCGCGCCGGCGCGAGCCTCTGCGCGAAATCCGCTAGCGCCTTGGCCTGGATGGGCTCCGCTCCGCAACCAGCGACTGCGTACGCACGAAAGATCGAGCCCTTCGACGTCCTTGTCCTTCAGGCGCTTTGCGACCAGCGCATACGCGAAGTTGGGCGCATACGTGATCGTGCCGCGGTGCTGGTGCATCTTCTCGAGCCACACGCGAGGAGCACGAACGAAGCTCGCCGTGGGCAGGAAGACGGACGGTATGTTCGTGAAGAGCGGCCCGACGACGAAGCCGATGAGGCCCATGTCGTGGAAGAGCGGCAGCCAGCTGACGCCTTTGTCGACGCTAGGGTCGCGTTCCAGGCCGTGGATCATGAACGCTTCGGCATTGGCGGCCAGGTTGCCGTGGGTCACCATCACGCCCTTCGGGCGCGAGGTGCTCCCGCTGGTGAACTGAAGGAACGCGAGATCGTCCGGAGACACGTCTGCGCGTCGCTTTTCCGTGCTCTCCCGCGAGGTCGTCCACCGTCAGGATCATGCGAAGGCCGTCGACGCGCGCAGACACGGGATCGACGTAGGGCTTGGCGCTCTCGGTCGTCAGGAGCATCTTCGCCCCCGATGCGCGGGCGATGTGCGAAACCGTATCGTGGTAGCTCTCGAGGTTCTTGAACGAGAGCTGCGGGTAGATCGGTACCGGCACCACCCCGGCAAAGAGGGCAGCGAGGAACGAGAGCACGAACTCGTCGCCGTCGGGGATGACGAGCGCGAGACGGTCCCCTTTCTTCAGACCACAGGCAGCCAGAGCTCCCGCGCGACGCTCTGCCTCGAGGGCGATGTCGTGGAAGGTGCAGAGACGCTCCGAGCCGTCACTACCAACGAACACGAATCCGCGATCGCGATCGCCCGAGAGCTCGCGCACGGCTTCAACGATGGTCGGCGCGACGAGCCGGGACGGAGGAGGCATCGCGCCCGCCGCTGTAACGTGCGGTCCCCTACGGCGCAAGCGGGCCCTGTCCCGATGCGTAGCCCGCTTCTTACGCGAAGAGCGCTTCGCGCCCGTCCCGCGTTGCTGGCACGGTTGGTGGGGGGCTAAATAGCGCCCAATCTTGCTCGAGCGCGTGTTCGTCACGGGGGTCGGCGTCGTCAGCTCGATCGGGCTCGGGCGGCAGGCCTTCTTTCGAGCGCTCGAGGACGGCAAGAGCGGAATCTCTCCGGTGGCGTCCTTCGACGCCGCGCCGCTTGGGCGCGAATACGCGGGCGAGGTGAAGGACTTCGAACCGCGCGACCACCTCACGTCGGGCGAGCGGGGCCGCATCGGGCGCTGCTCGGCGATGGCCCTCGCGGCGGCGCGCATGGCCATCTTGGACGCGGGACTCCAGACCAGGGCGCTCGCCGGTCCGCGGACAGCGGTGGTTCTCGGCACGACGATGGGCGAAGCCCAGATTCTCGCGGAGCTGGATCGCCAATGGATCGTGGACGGGCCGGCGGCCGTCACACGCGCGAAGATTCCCCGTTACGGGTCGACTTTGCTCCCTATTCACGTCGCGCGCGCCATCGGGGCACAGGGCATGGTCCTCACGCTGCCGGCCGCATGCGCGGCGGGCAACTACGCCATCGGCTTCGCTGCAGATCTCATCCGCAGCGGACGAGCCGACGTCGTGCTGACCGGCGCGGCAGAGCTCCTTCAGGAGCTCCAGTTCAGCGGATTCGTGCGCCTGGCCGCAATGGCGCAGCAACGGTGCCAGCCGTTCGATCTGAATCGGCAGGGGCTCCTTTTGGGCGAGGGCGCCGGGCTGCTCGTCCTGGAGAGCGAAGGGCACGCCGTCCGGCGCGGCGCCCGCGTGCAAGCAGAGGTCGGCGGGTACGGGCTCTCGTGCGACGCGTACCACATCACACGGCCCCACCCAGAGGCTCAGGGGAGCATCGCAGCGATGCGGGGTGCCATCGAGCGCTCCGGAATCGCGGCGTCCGACGTGGACTTCATCAACGCGCACGGCACGGGAACGCGTCACAACGATGCGGCCGAGGCGAAAGTCGTGAACGACGTCTTCGGAGAGAGTCGCGTCCCGATATCGAGCATGAAGAGCATGCTCGGGCACTGCATGGGGGCGGCGAGCGCCCTCGAGGCCATCGGGTGCATCTTCACGATAGAAACGGGCATCTACCCGCCCACCATCGGGTACGAGACGCCCGACCCGGAGTGCGACCTGGACGTCGTCGCCAACGTCGCGCGCCGCGGCAAGGGCGACGTCGTCCTCAACAACTCGCTCGCGTTCGGCGGCTACAACGCCGTCACGCTCTTCGCGAGACCGGGTGTGCTCCCGGCGCCTCGCACGCCGCAGGCACGAGCTTGACGCCGCGGGTCGTCACGGGCTTCGGTGTCGTGTCCCCCATCGGGATCGGACGCGAAGGCTTTCTACGAGGGCATACGGACGGGCGCGTCTGCCGTCCGCAACGACCCGACCGAGGGGCTCGACGTCCGGATCGCGGAGGTGCGCGGGTTCGATGCAACCCAGTTCCTCGGGGACAAGGGCCTGCGCTCGCTCGACCGTCTCACGAAACTGCTCGTGGTCGCGACGCGACTGGCCGTCCACGACGCAGCACTGAAGAGCGACGGCGCATGGCCCGCCGCGCCAGAAGGTTTCGCTTCGTGGCCCGAGCGCGTCGGCATGGTCGTATCGAACGCCTACGGTTCACTCGAGGCGATCCACGAACTCGACCGCGTGGCCTTGCTCGAGGACCGCCGCTACATCAACCCTTCGCGCTTTCCGCTCACGGTCTCGAACAGCGCTGCCGGGTATGCGAGCATCTGGGAGGACATCCGCGCGCTCAACGTGAGCGTCAGCGACGGCAACTGCGGCTCGCTCGACGCCGTGGCCTGCGCCGACATGTTCCTCGAGCACGCCAGCGGCAGACGCCCTGCTCGTTGGCGGTGCCGAGGCGATCAGCGAGGCGCTGCCGCTCGCGTTTCATCGCCTGGGCAATGGGCGGGGCGTGCATCGGCGAAGGGGCTGCGCTGCTTGTGCTCGAGACGCGCGAGGGCGCTCGCGCGCGCGACGCCGAAGTGCTCGCGGAGATCACGGGGTACGGCACGTCGTTCGTCGCGCCGGAGCCGGAGGGCGCGCTCGTACGACGCGTCTGCGGAAGCGCTCGAGCGCGCCGTCGCAGCGGGTCTGATCGACGCCGGCATCGCGGCCGCGGAGGTGGACCTCGTGGTGTCCGGGGTCTCCGGCTTGCGCGCCTTCGACGAGGCGGAGCTGTCGGCGATTCGACGAGGCGTCGGGGAAGCCGCTCTGCGTCGTCGCGCCGAAGGTCGCGCTCGGCGAGACGCTCGGCGCCGGCGGTGCGATGGGCATGCTCGCAGCTCTGGCCCATCTCCGATGGGGCGTGGCGGCCCCGGTGGTGCGCGGGGCCGTTCGCGGCGAGGTGCGCACCGCGCTGGTCACGTCCCTCGGCTACTACGGCAATGCATCGGCGCTCGTCATGCGGGCCGCTTCGCGGTAGAAGGTGCGAGACTTGCAGGGCGCGGCCGCATGGTGGCCGCCTCGAAGACGGAGCACTCGGTGAGCTGGATCGAAGAAAAGCGCACGCGGAGCTCGCGCGCGTCCGCGCAAGCCAAGGACAATCAGGTCTATCCCTATTTCCGCGAGTTCGAGACCGGCGGCCTGCACACGACGATCGCGGGCAAGCCGGTCATCAACTTCAGCTCGAACGACTACCTGGGCCTCACCAATCACCCCAAGGTGAAGGAGGCCGCCACGCCGCGCGGTCGACGAAGTACGCGTGCGGGCTGTCGTCGTCGCGTCCGCAGGCGACGACGAGCGAGCACGTCGAGCTCGAGGAGCGCCTCGCGAAGTGGATGGGCTTCGAGAAGTGCCTCACGTTCACGACGGGCTACCAGGCGATGCTCGGCACCCTCGCGGCGCTGGCCGACAAGGACACGACGCTCGTCCTCGACGCGTACAGCCACGCGTGCATCCTCGACGGCACCTTCCTCGCCGCCGGCGTGCCCAAGAACGGCCCCGAGATTCGCTTCTTCAACCACAACTCGGCCAAGAGCCTCGAGCGCATCCTGAAGACGCGCGAGCGCAAGAACGCCCTCGTCGTGTGCGAGGGCGTCTACTCGCTCGACGGGGACACCGCAAACCTTCGCGAGTTCGTCGACCTCTGCGAGCAATACGACGCGCCGCTCGTCGTGGACGACGCGCACGGCACCGGGACGCTGGGCGCCACCGGCCGGGGCACGCTCGAAGCCATCGGGCTCCAGGGGCGAGTGCCCATCGTCGTGTCGACGCTCTCGAAGATCGTTCGGCGGCATCGGCGGCCTGCTGTTCGGGCCCGGCGAGATCGTCGACCACGTGAAGCACACGGCGCGGAGCTTCCTCTTCAGCGCGTCGCTTCCCGTTCCCATCGTCGCGGCCGCGTCGACCATCCTCGACATGCTCGAGGCGGACGGCGCAAAGCTCGTCGCCGAGCTCCACCAGAAAGCGCGCTACTTCCGCGGCAAGCTGACGAAGGCGGGCTTCGACCTCGGCGCCAGCAACACGCACATCATGCCGGTCATGTGCCGCGAGGAGCGGAAGACGCTCTTCATGCACGTCGCGCTGCTCGAGTGCGGCGTGATGATGGTCCCTCTGACCTACCCCTCGGTGAAGCCCGGCGAGGAGCGGCTGCGCGTAAACGTCACCCGCGGCCACACGCAGGAGGACCTCGACAGGGCCCTCGATCTCCTAAAGCAATACGGCGAGGCGTTCTTCGTTCTCTCCGGCGAGGAGATCGGGCCGCTCGAAGACTGAGCGGTGTGAAAGTACAACCACAGTGCGCCTTGCCCCGGACGCGACCCGGCAACAGTATAGCGCCGTGCGTTGGGTGCCGTGGGCCGTTGGCGCTGCCGCGCTGAGCGGTTTGCTCGTCTCTTGCGCGGCGATCACCGGACTCGACGGCTACTCGACGGAGAGCGACTGCGCCGCAGGGTGCGACCACCCCGTCGACGCAAGTGTCTCGGCCGAGGCCGCGCCGCAGGCGAGAGACGCCGGCGACGCGACCACCCTGACCGTGACGGACGCCGTGGTCGAGGCCGAGACCGCCGCGGTCGACGTCATGGACGAGACGAGCGAAGCCGGATGCGAAGAGGGCTTGGTCTCTTGCGACGGCGGCTGCGTCAGCCTCACGAGCGTGGACAACTGCGGCACCTGCGGAATGGTGTGCTCTACCGAGATCGCCAACACCCAGGCGACCTGCACGGACGGCACATGCGGCGTCACCTGCGCCTCCGGCTATAGCCTCTGCAATGGAGCCTGCGTCCAGTACTCCAGCGCGGCCAACTGCGGCGCCTGCGGGAACGCTTGCTCCGCTGACGGTGGCGCGCCGCTCTGCGCCGCGACGGCAGACGGGGTCTATTCCTGCGTGCCCAGTTGCCCCCCGAGCATGCCCACACACTGTGGCGAGGCTTGCGTCGACACGACGAGCGACCAGAACAACTGCAACGAGTGCCAGAACGCGTGTACGACCGGCGTCGAGCACGCGCAGCCCGTGTGCGTCCACAGCGCGTGCACGTTCGCTTGCCTCAGCGGATATCAGCTTTGCAACGGGGCCTGCGTCCAGTACACGAGCGCCGCCAACTGCGGCAGCTGCGGCAACGCGTGCAGCGGAGACGGAGGCGCCGCGGTGTGCGCGGGGTCCAACGACGAGTACGGATGCGTCTCCGGCTGCCCGTCGGCCGCCCCCACCCTCTGCGCCGGTTCGTGCGTCGACACCACCAGTGACTCCAACAATTGCAACGGGTGCGGCATCGCGTGCGCCAACAGCGTCGCCAACTCACAACCCGTGTGCGAAAGCAGCCATTGCACGTTCGCGTGCACGGGCGGAACGAGTCTCTGCAATGGCGCGTGTCTGCAGCTCACGACCGCCTCCAACTGCGGAGCTTGTGGAACGACGTGCGCGGCCGAGGGGGGAACGCCCTTGTGCGCCGCCGGCGAGGACGGCGGGGCGTATGGCTGCGCTTCGGGCTGCCCCGCCAACGCGAGCACACGCTGCGCCGGTGCTTGCGTCGACACCGAGACCGACACCGCCAACTGCGGGACCTGCGGGCAGACGTGCTCCACGAGCGTCGCGAACGCGCAGCCCGCATGCGTCAACGGCGCGTGCACGTTCACCTGCGACGCGGGCTTCAGCCTATGCAACGCCGCGTGCACCGACTTCATGAACGACCCGAACAACTGCGGTGGCTGCGGGTCCGCTCACGCGTGCGCCGGTGGAATGACGTGCCAAAACGGTCAGTGCACCACCAACTGCACCCGTACGACCGACTGTCCTGCCGGCTACGCTTGCAACGGGACTACGTGCACCACGGCGTGCTCGCCGACCCAGACGTGCAATGGCGGATGCTGCGCGAACGGTACGTGCGCGGCCGGTACCGCAGGGGCCGCGTGCGGGACCAACGGCGGGATGTGCACGAATTGCGTGACACCGGGCAACAACATGGCCTGCGTGGGGGGCCTTTGCGGCTGCAACGCGGCTACGGACTGCTCCTCTCTCAATGCGTGCTCGCTTGCGATTCACTCGTGCCAGCAGCTCTGCGGAGGCGCCAACACGGGCTGCAACGGCGGCTGCTGTACCAACCTGATGATCGGAGGACAGTGCGTGCAGGGAAACGTCGACAACCAGTGCGGCGCGACGGGCGGTCAATGCGAGAACTGCCAGACCGCCTGTGGGCCGGGGCCCCATTGCATCAATGACGTCTGCGGGTGCACAACGAGCCTGGACTGCCTCGCGTTCACTTCGTGCGGATCCCGAACGAACTGCTCCGCCGGATCCTGCCAGTAGTCAGGGAGCGCCACCGGAAAGAGAAACGACCACCCGCGCGACGTCATCCACGGTGGCGATCTGCTCGTACATGTCGGCGGGAATGCTGACGTCGAAGCGCGCCTCGACGTCAGCGGCGAACTCCATGACGGTGAGGCTGTCCAGTCCGAGGTCTTCCTGGATGCGGTCCGAAGGGCGGATGTCGCGCGCCGGCGCGACGTGCGGCCGCAGGAGATCGCACGTGACCTTGAGCGAATCGGCGTAGCTCGGCATTCGCGGAGATTACCAGCGGAGAGCCATCGCGTCATCGATTGCCCGGGCGGTCCTGCCGGGGTCGGCGCTGGCGAGGAGCGCGCGCAGCACGGCGACTCCGTCGGCCCCCGCCTGCACGCACGCTCCTGCGTTGTCTGCGGTGACCCCGCCGAGTGCGTAGACGGCGGTGGTGGATTCCGCGAGGGCCCGCGCAGCGCGGATCGCTCCGAGACCACGCGCCTCCTTCGAGGGAGCGTACGACGACGGCGGTTTCGTCGGGAACACCGGGCTCACGAGGACCGCGTCGGCGCCTTGTTCCGCGGCGCGCCGGAGGTCGTCGTCCGAGTGCGCGGCCGTCGAGATCCAGACGCCGCCCAGGATCGACCGAGCGACCGCCACGCTGACCGCCCCTCGGCCGAGATGCACCCCGTCCGCACCGACGTCCCGGGCGATGTCGAGGTGCCCGTTGACGAGCAGCATCGCGCCGACGGTTCGTGTCGCGATCCGGAGGCGCGCTGCAAAGAGGCGCAGGCTTACCTTGAGCCGAGACCGATCCCGAAGCTGCACGCAGAGGGTCCCTCGCGGGAGCGCGGCACCCGCGGCCAGAACGCACCGCTCGATCGTGTCGTCACCGAACGCCGGGTCTGTGATGAGGACCACGCGAGGACGCCCCGGCGACGGCCCTCTACCCCGCACCGCCGTCTCCACCGCCGTCACGCCCTTGGCCGAGCTCCTCCTGAGCGGCTGCGGCCCAGCGGCTCGCCGGATATTGCTCCACCAGGTACTCGAGAGTGTGCCGCGCCGCTGTCGTCGTCGTGCTGGTCGTGAAACCTCTTGGCGAGCTGCCACAGCGCGTAGCCAGGCGTCTCGTCTTTGCTCAGCGCAGGATCGTACGCGTGGCCGCACTGCAGCGGAGCGATCGCGACCGCGAGCACGAGAGCGAGCGGACGGCCGATCATTCGATATCGGGGCGGCGGGTAGGCCCCGCGCTCGCGTCACCCAGGAGGCCCGTGGTCGGGCTGGACGCGTTGGCGTAGCGACGCTTCGGCATGCGACCCGCAAGGAAGGCCTTGCGTCCCGAGCGAACGGCCTCTCGCATGGCCTCCGCCATGAGCACGGGATTCCTCGCATGCGCGATCGCCGTATTCATCAGGACGCCGTGACAGCCGAGCTCCAGCGCTACGGCCGCGTCGCTCGCCGTTCCAACCCCGGCATCCACGATCACCGGCACGCGCGACCGCTCGAGGATGATCTCGAGATTGTGGGGATTGCGGATCCCCAGCCCACTGCCGATCGGCGCCGCGAGAGGCATGACCGCCGCGCACCCTAAGTCTTCGAGCTTGCGGCAAACGATCGGGTCGTCCATGCAGTACGGCAGAACGACGAACCCTTCCTTGACGAGCTCGCGGGCGGCGACGAGCGTCTGCTCGTTGTCGGGGTACAGCGTCTCGGCGTCGCCGATGACTTCGAGCTTCACCATCGGCCCCGCGTGGGCATCCGTCGGCGGCGGCGCCATCTCCAGCTCGCGCGCGAGCCGCAGGGTCCTGACGGCGTCGTCGGCGGTGTAGCAGCCCGCCGTGTTGGGCAGGACGAGCCACTTCTTCCGGCCGATGAGCGCCATGAGCGACCCCGACGACCGGTCGGCGACGTCGATGCGTCGCAGTGCGACGGTCACTATCTCGGCGCCCGAGGCGTCTATGGCGCGCTCGGTCTCCGTCGCGTCCTTGTATTTGCCGGTGCCGACAATCAGACGGCTCTCGAAGCTACGCCCGGCGATGACGAGCGGATCGTGCATGGCGGAGGGAGTGTACCCACGCGGTGGCTCTGGTCGAGGTGCTTCCAGCGCCGGTGCAGCCAGAGCCACTGATCGGGGTAGGCACGCACGAACCGGTCGATGCAGCGGGTCGCCGCCACGGTGGTTTCATCGATCCAGGCCGACCGGCCCCTCGGGGGTGGCGCCAGAACTGCGAGCACGTGGAGCGCGTGCTCCCCGTCTTCGCAGCGCCTGCTGGCGGCGACGACCAGCGGCGCACCGCACGCCGCCGCGAGGGCGGCCGGGGCGCGGTCGACGAGAGCCGGGCGACCGAGAAAGTCGACGACCACCGCGCGACCGAGCGAGTCGGGCACCTGATCGATCATCATGACGACCGCGCCCCCGCGTCGCACGACGTCGCGGACTCCTCGGACCGCGCCGTGCGCGTCCGCGAGGCGGACCCCGTACGCCGCACGGGTCGACTGCCAGAAGCGATCCAGGGAGCGCACGGTCAACCGCTTCGTCACGACGAGCAGGTCCACCTCACGCGCCATCGCGCACGCCGCCAGGTCCCAGTTTCCGGTATGGGACGCGGCGATGACCACGCCGCGGCCGCCGCCGATGGCATCACGCCAGGGCCCGATCGACGCCGCGTCGATCCGGGCGTGAGTCTCCCCTCGCGCGGCCCGGCTCCCGAGCCACAGGAACTCGACGGCCGAGCGACCCAGCGCACGGTACATGGCGCGAGCGCTCCTGGGGCTGCTCGGGATGCCGGCCACGCCCATGGCCGCCTCCACATGATCCCTCCGGATGCGCAACGCGCTCCCCGCGAGCCACCCGAGGATGGCGCCGATGGGGCCTAGAGCGCGCCACGGCAACCTGCCGACGAGCGCGGCGAGGGCGCGCAGCGCGAGGCCCATCCTTTCAGCCGAATCCGGCTCTGCGCGCGACCTTTCCCGAACCGGCCTCGCCCTCGAGCGCCACCGCGTACACATCGCTCCGCGCGACGACGAAGAGCTCGCGCTTCGGGTTGCGTACCACCACGAGATCGCCGTCCTGGCGAACGGCGTCGATCCGGGAAATGGTCATCCCTGCGCCGTCGTGCGCGACGTGCAGCGTGATCGTGCTGCCATCGGGGAGGGCGTGCCACCCCTCCTTGTCGTTCTTCGCTCCAGCCATCTTCAGGATCGCGTCCAGATGCTCGCCGGTCATGGTGTGCGGCTTCTAGCTCGACGATGGCCTCGCGTCGACCCTCGGGTACTCTCCCGTCCTGGATGTCCGAGAATGGCAAGGCCGCTACCACGCGCGACGGAGCACGCGCGAGCGACATCGTCGTCCTCAAGGACGTCCGCAAGCGCTTCGGGGACACCGAGGTGCTCAAGGGCATCGATCTCGTGTGCCGACGCGGCGAGACGACGTGCATCGTCGGTGGATCGGGCGCCGGCAAGACGACGCTTCTCCGCCTCGTCGTAGCGCTCGACAAGCCGACGAGCGGCCAGATCTTCGTCGACGGCGAGGACATCGCGCCGATGCGTGAGCGGGAGCTCAAGCGGGTCCGCAGAAAGTTCGGGGTGGTCTACCAGTACGCGGCGCTCCTCGATTCGATCACCGTGCTCGAGAACGTCGCGTTCCCCCTGGTGGAGCACACCCGGCTGTCTCGGTCCGAGATCCGGGCGCGCGTGCTCGACAAGCTGCGGATCCTGGGTCTCGACGAGAACGTGCTCGGGATGTACCCGGCCGAGCTGTCGGGCGGAATGCGCAAGCGCGTCGGCCTGGCGCGGGCCTTGATGCTCGATCCGCCGATCCTCGATCTACGACGAGCCGACGAGCGGCCTCGACCCCCTCACGAGCCGCGCGGTCGACGACCTCATCGACGACACGCGGCGGCGCTTCGGTGTGACGAGCATCGTCATCACGCACGACATCGCGAGCTGCTTCCGGATCGCCGACCAGGCGATCCTGCTGACCAAGGGCCAGATCGTCGCCCGCGGGTCGCCCGACGAGCTCGCGCATGGCGACAATGAGGTCGCCCGCGAGTTCATCTACATGTCGGGCGTCGACGTCGACGCGCTCACCCGGGGGAGAAAGCCATCGCCGCCTCCGCCGACGTGACGAAGCGATAGCCCCCGTCGCGGAGCTCCTCGACAGCGCCGCGGAGGGCTGCGAGCTTGCGCTCGCGGGGCACGCGGACGTCCGGCTGGTGCGGGCGCAAGGCCTCGAGGCCGTCGGCGGCGTCGAGCACGTCGATGCCGTGAAGCTCGAGGTTGACGAGCGGCTCGCCCACGCACGCCCGGGCGAGGCGACGCGCCGACCGCGGGGCCCCAGAGCGTGACGTACGTGCCGATGAACGGGAGGCGCAGCCCGCGGCGTCACCTGAACGGGGAGCTCGACGACCGCCCCCCTGCCCCGCCGCCAGTACGGTCGACCGACGGCGGTACGGCGCGCGTCGGCGCCGCGAGGACCGTCGGCCTGTCGACGATGGACCGGCTCGTCCGCCCTCGGAGCGCGATGTACGTGATCGCCGCCGCCTTCGCGGCCCAGTACGCGGGGCACGGAAACACCGACGAGTCGTACGAGACGCCGAGCTCGTCGAGCACGTCGAAGACCTCGTCGGTGATCGTGTATCCGGGCGCACGGAATCCGACCGGCGCCGTCCCCGTCGTGCGCTCGATCGCCCGCGCTCCCTCTTCGATCTGCCGCTGTATCTCCTTCCGTCCGAGGCGCACCAGGTCGTATCGATGGTCGAGCGAATGGTTGGCGACCTCGAAGCCGGCGTCGACTCGCGGCACGCAGCCTTCTCGGCAGCCTCCGGGCGCGCGAGATCGCTCCCGATGGCGAATAGCGTCAGCGGGATGCCCGAGATCGCCCGCGAGCTTCGAGAGGCGATCGACCGCCACGTCGTAGACGAGGGTCCTTTCGGGCCCCGTCGGCTCGGGCAGACCGTGAATGGCGAAGTAGTTGGGGATCTCGTCGAGATCGACGCTGACCGTGCAGAGGCGCACGGCATCAGCCGCCGATGGTCTTCGCGACCTCAGCCGCGAAGTCCTCGGGCGGCGGCTTCTCGATGCCCTCGCCGAGCGAGAAGCGAACGAATGCGTGGACCTTCACCTCGCCGCCGAGCTTCTTGCCGAGCTCCTGGCGGATCTTGTCGATCGTGCCCGCTGGCGGGTCCCACACGTTGTCCTGGCCGAGCAGCGTGACCTCGGTGAACCACTTGCCGAGCTTGCCGTCGAGGATCTTCGGCCACGCCTGCTCGGGCTTCTTCTCCTCCTTGAGCTGGGCCTCGAAGATCTCCTTCTGCTTGGCCACCTGATCGGACGCCACGTCCTCGCGGCGCACGACCATCGGGTTCATCGCGGCGACCTGCATCGCGACATTGTCGACGAAACCGACCAGGTCCTGCGTTCTTGGGGTCAGGCCCCTCGGCGTGGAGGAGGACGGCGAGCTTGCCGCCCGCGTGCACGTAAGCGTGGACCAGACCCCCCGCCTCCTTCGCCTCGAGCGATGCCCACCGGCGCAAGACGAGGTTCTCGCCCGTCTTCGCGACGAGCTCCTGGCGGACGAAGTCGACCGTCTGGTCGGTGCCCGGGTACTTCTGCGCACCCGAGGTCCGCGCCCGTGGAGCAGACTTCGTCGCGACGCTGAGGACGTTCTTGACGAATCCCTTGAAGTCATCGCCGCGCGAGACGAAGTCCGTCTGCGAGTTTACCTCGACGATGACACCGCGCTTGCCGTCCGGCGCGACCCACGTGGCGACCTCGCCCTCCGTCGCGACGCGACCGGCGCGCGCCGCGGCCTTGACGATCCCCTTCTTCAGGATGACCTCACGGCCTTTTCCATGTCGGCCTCGGCCTCGACGAGCGCGTTCTTGCAGTCGCTCATCCCGGCCTGCGTGCGTTCGCGGAGCTCCTTGACCATCGAGGCAGTTATCGCGGGCATGTTTCCTTGGCTTCCTTGGCTAAAAAGAGACTCGAGCTCAGCTCGGCCGGTCGCCGTCGTCGCGGCGCGCACGACCACGGATGATCTCCGCCTGCGGTCCGTCGCGCCGGCCGCTCGGCGCGGAGTCATCGCGGTTGTTCACGTGTTCTTTGCGGCGCTGCGCGCCCTCGACCACGGCGTCGGCGATGCGCGCCGTGATGAGGCTGGATCGACCGGATGGCGTCGTCGTTGCCCGGGATGACGAAGTTGACGCGATCGGGGTCGCAGTTGGTGTCGGTGATGGCGATGACCGGAACGCCGATCTTGTTCGCCTCCTGCACGGCGATCGACTCCTTGGCGGGGTCGATGACGAAGATGGCGCCGGGGAGCGAACCCATGTTCCTGAGACCGCCCAGGTACTTCTCGAAGCGGTCGCGCTCCTTCTCGAGGCGCGACACCTCCTTCTTCGTGATCGACTGGTAGGTCCCGTCTTCCTTCATGCGCTCGAGCTGGCGCATGCGCTCGAGGCCCATCTTGATGGTGCGGAAGTTCGTGAGCGTGCCGCCGAGCCAGCGGTTGACGACGAAGTGGCTGCCCGACCGCGTCGCCTCCTCGCGGACGATCTCCTGAGCCTGGCGCTTGGTGCCGACCATGAGGATGTGGCCGCCGCGGGCGACGGTGTCGACGACGAAGTTGTAGGCGCGCCCGAAGAGCCGGGCGGTCTGGTCGAGGTCGATGATGTGGATGCCGTTTCGCGCGCCGTAGATGTACGGGCGCATCTTCGGGTTCCAGCGCTTGGTCTGGTGGCCGAAGTGCACTCCTGCGTCGAGCAGCGAGCGCAGCGGGAGCGGCATGTCGCCGCGGAGCTGGGGCAGGCCTTGAGCCGTGATTTCGGTGGTCTGGGTCATCGTCGCGCGTCCTTTCGGTTGGGCCTCCGCTCCCCGTCCTTCACCAACGCTGCCGAGGCAGCGCACCGGGCGAAGGCTCGCGCGGGAGAGCGTGTGGGGTTGTGGTGGGCTGCGAGGGCCGCCCGCCTGTTGGGTTCTCGGCGCGGAACTTACGCGCAGGACGCAAAAAAGCAAGCTATGACGCGGGGCCGCACCGATGAGACGGGCATGAACACCATCCGTTACGCCGCCGTTCCCATCTTCGGTGTGCTCGCGGTCGCCAGCCTTTCGTGCGGCTCGCGACCGGGGCGGCCGAACCTACCGCCTCCCGAGTACGAGCAACCTGCGGCCCCGATCCCGAGCGCCCCGCCCTCCGCCTCGGCCGCGTCAGTGCCATTCGCCGATGCCGATACCCCCGTTCGTGTAGCGCGGCGCCAGGTCGAGGAAGACCCCCAGCTTCCAGTTCGCCTCGGGCAATAGCCCCCAGAAGTCGAGCGGGAAGAGCCGGACGTCCCCGCCGAAAGTGAAGTGCTGCCGCGGGGTGCCGTCGTCATACCGCGACGGCTCGACGTAGGTGCCCACGCGCAGGAGCATCCTGTCGCGCAACGGCTCGCCTTCCATTCCGAAGCGCGGGGTGAGGCTCACGTCGCGTCCCACCGTCTCGGTCCGCTGGTCGAGAAAGCCCTCGAGCGAAACGGCTTCCTGGCTCGAGCTCGTGCTCGGGCCCGTCATGAGCACGCTGGCGAGGAGAACGATCTTCTCGCGTGGCCAGTTGGCGTAACGTGCCTTGCGGATCTGGCGCAGGCGGTCGATCTCGGCGTCGAGGTGCTCGTCTTCGATCTCGGCCAGACTCTTCTCTTCCAGCTCCAGCTCGCGGCGTCGTGCGTCGCGCTTCTCGGGCGGCAGGGACGCTAGCTCGGTGTCGCGCGCCCGGGCCCGCGCACTGCGATCGGCGGCAACGCGGCGCCGCAGCAGCTGCTCTTGCGCGTGAGGATTCTGCCATCCCGGGTTTATCGGGCGTGGGCCGAGCTGGTAGGCCACCCCGACCTCCAGCTCCCATGGCATGACGACCCGATCGGGAAGGATGAAGCTCCCGGCGGTGCGCAGGCCGTTCGTCTCGGACACGTTCTCGCTCCCGAAGATGTTGCCGCTGACGGGGGCCCTCGCCGTCGCCCCGATGCGCCACTGCCGACCCGTGGGCATCAGCAAAGCTCCGACCTCGGGTGCGAAGCCGGTCATCGTGAGGAGCGTGCCACCGCCATCTTGCTTGATCTGCATCGTCACGATGCGGGCGCCGCCGCCCAACGCGAGCTGCCCTCCGAACATCGCGTACGCACCCAGGACCTTCCAGCGGCCAATCTCGAGCCCGAGACCGGGGGTCCCCGGGGCCGCGGTGGTGAGCGAGAACTGTTGCAGGTCGCTCGTCGCCGCCACGCCGAGCCCCCCGAACTGCAGCGTCGCGCCGAAGTTCACGTCGAGGAAGTCGCCCGCGCTTGCGTGGTTCGGCAGATTCGCGAAGTCCCCGTGGTTGTCGAAGTCGGTGTTCGAGAACGCGCCCGGCGCGGAGATGCCCGCGCTCACGTCGTAGGCGAACCACGTCGTGCTGTAGGGATCGCGTACGGCGGGCGCCGCGGAATTGACGGCCGATCCCTCGGTGTCCTCGGCCAGCGCGATGTACGCTCCACCGACGCCCGTGACGTGGATCGGAGCGAGCAGCGGCCCCTGGAAGAGCTCGATGACGTAGTGATTGCTCGTGATCGGCGGCGGCGACGAGGGCTGCGCCGCGGCCCTGCCCGCGTGCAGCAGCAGCGTCAGGACCGCTGCCCCAAGAGGAACCGGACGAGCGGCTCGGCGTCGACCTTCGCCGTCGACACGAGCGCGTCGATCAGCCGCCGCCCGATTCGAGCCAGCTCGAGGAGCTGCGAGATCCGTTCGTGCTGAAGCTCGGCACGAGCGCGCACCGCCGGGTCGGGCGACGTCCGCCGGATCCGGTCCAGCTGCCGCAGGGCCTCTTCGAACGCGTCGATCGCCGCGATCACCTGGCTCTTCTCGCGCTCGTTGAAGACGCGGCTGATCATGCGCCAAAGGTGCACCTCGGCAGCGTAGAAATCCTTGCGCTCGCCTTGAATCCAGACCTTGCGTACCACACCCCAACGCGACAATTCCGAGAGCGTCATGCTCACCGCGCCGCTCGACAGCGCGAGGGCCTGCCTGAGATCCTCCGCGCTGAGCGGCTCCGGAGACAGGTAGAGCAGCGTCCAGACGCGCCCCATGTTGCGCTTGAAGCCCCAGAACTCGATGAGCCTACCGATGACGTCGCTCGCGGCGGCCTCGCTTGGCCAGAGCGTTCGATGTTTCTCGCGCTTGGTCGTCACCTTCGGCCCGTTTACGCGGCCCGGGCGGCGAGCTCGCGCGCGATCGCGCCGAGGAGCTCGCGCGCGTCGCTCGCAGGGAGCCGCTCGAGCGAGGCAAGGGCCCGCGCCGTCTCGTCGCGCGCCAGGGCTCGCACCCCGTCGCACGCGCCCGAGTCGCGAACCGCCTCGGCGACGCGAAGCGCCGCCCGGACGTCGCCCGATCGGGTGGCGTCCACGTCGACCGCGAGCGCCGGTTGGGCGGTGAGGACGCGGATGAGCGGCAGCGTGAGCTTGCCTTCCACCAGATCGCCAAGGAGCGCCTTACCGGTCGCGCGTGGGTCGCCCGCGTAGTCCAGCACGTCGTCCACGAGCTGGAACGCGAGGCCGACGCTCTCGCCGAACTCTCCGAGGGCGGCCACCGCGTCCGCCGGCGCACCGGCGACCACCGCCCCCGAACGCGCGGCCCACGCGAAGAGCGACGCCGTCTTGTCGCGCACGATCCGGAAGTAGATCTCCTCGCGCGGGTCGAGCCTCGCTCGGCCGCGGAGCTGAACGACCTCGCCGTCGACCAGGCGCCTCAGCGTGCCGAAGAGATCCGTCAGCACGGCCGGCGGTGCCGACGCCGCGGTGCGTTCGAGCGCGTGCGTGAGCAAGAGGTCGCCGGCGAGGACGCTCACGGCGTTGCCCCAGACGCGGCGGGGTGTCGGCCGGCCGCGCCGCTCCAGACCGTCGTCGACGACGTCGTCGTGAAGAAGGGTCGCCAGGTGAATGAGCTCGGCGACCACGGCCACGTCGCGCGCCGCGGGTGGGGGTGGGCCGAAGCACGCCGAAGCCAGGAGCACGGTGAGTGGGCGCACGCGCTTGCCGCCCGCTTCGAGCAAGTGGACGGCCGAATCCGTGGCCGGAGGAACGCCTTCCCGCGTCAACCGCGCGAGCTCGCGTTCGATGGCCGTCATGTCGTCCGCGAGGAGCGCGTGGACCTGCGCCAGCCGGTCCATCGCACGGTCGCCGCCACGTTCGGCGGCCTCGCGGAGCCACGTCACGGAGGCGACTGGGGCGTTCGTCGCTGTGTTCAAAATGATTTGAAGGTTCTAGGTCACCCGCGGGCGAGGTCAAGCGTGACCTTCTCCGCCCAGGTGGGCGCCTCGTCACGGTACCGGCGGCCTACCCTGCGAAGGTCGTCGTCCCGCTGCAGATGGACAGGGCCTGCCCCGTGATGGCGTCCGCGGCGGGAGAGCAGAGGAACGAGACGAAGCGGGCCACCTCCTCGGGCTCGACGAAGCGGCGAAGGGGCAAGTCGTCCCGTGCCGCCTGGCGTCGCTGCTCGTAGGAGATCCCCTCTTCCGCCGCCAGGTCGGCGATGCGCGCACGGGCCATCTCGGTGTCCACCCACCCCGGACAGACGGCGTTGCACGTGATCTCGCGGGGTCCAACCTCGATGGCGACTGCCCGCACAAGGCCGTGAAGCCCGGCCTTGCTCGCGCAGTAGGCCGCCTGGCCGGACGCGCCGAACTTGCCCAGCACGCTGCTGATGGCGACGAGTCGGCCGGGGCCGCGCATCACGGCAAGAGCCGCGTCGAACGTCTGGTAGGTGCCCAGAAGGTTGGTGTCGAGGATGGCTCGGGCCCGTGAGAGCCGTTCGTCGTTGCCTTCGCTATCCCCCCCCATGTTCAGGGTGCCGGCCAAGCCCGCGTTGGCGACGACGACGTGAAGGCCCCCCCACGTCTCGAGCGCGACCGCCGCTGCGGCCCGCGCGTGGCTCATTTCGCGTACGTCTCCGACGAGGTGCCTCGCTTTGCCCCCTCCGTGCGCGATTTCCCCCACGGTCTCCCCGAGCGCCCGCTCGTCTCGGCCCGTCACCAGAACGCCTGCGCCGCACGCCGAAAGCTCCAGCGCAATGGCCCGCCCGATGCCCTTGCCTCCCCCGGTGACGATCGCGACCCGCCCGTCGAGAAAACGCGCCGTCGTCATGGCGTTTCCCCCTAGCACATTGACACCTGGCGCCCGGGCAGCCATGGAGCCCCGCATGGCCGAGGAAGCTCCCGATCCGGCGACCGCGCGCGCGGCCCTCCAGGGCAAGCGCGTCGCCCTCGGCGTAGTGATCGCCGCGGCCGTGATCTTCATCCTGGCGACCGCGCTCCACGTCATCCCGGCCGTCTTCGGCGCCTGGATCTCTCCCATCCGGGCCGACGACCTGCGCTCCGCCGACTGCGCAAGGGGCCTGCGGGAGCTCGAGCGAGCCCTCGATCGAGACAACCCGGCGTCTCGAGACACCGTGCAATACGCCTGCTCTTTGACGCCGGAAGGGCTCCAAGCGTGGGCCTCCTTCGAGCGGTTGCGAGTGGCCGGACAGCAGCTGAACGGCCGCGATCCCGGGGCCGTTGCCCAGTTGAAACGCGACTTGGCCGCTCACCTTCCGTCGGATTCGCGCTAAAGAGACTCCGCGATGACGGATCCAACGAACGCTCCGGTGGAGCCCCCCACGTCCGAACCGACGTTCGACGTGATTCCGCTCTCCCCAGACGTGCGCCGCGCCATCGACGCGATGGGTTACCGCCATCCTACGCCCGTTCAACGGGCCGTCTTCGAGGCCGCGTCAGAAGGTCGGAGCCTCGTCGTGCAAGCCCGCACCGGCACGGGGAAGACCGCCGCGTTCGGGTTGCCCCTGGTCGACCGCATCGTCCGCCCGGCGATGAAGTCGGTTCAGGCGCTCGTGCTCGTCCCGACGCGAGAGCTGGCCCTCCAGGTTTCGCGGGAGGTGGAGCAGATCGGCAAGTTCCGGGAGGTGAGCGTCATCGCCATCTACGGCGGCGCCTCGATGGTCAAGCAGGTCGAAGCGCTCGATGCCGGCGCGCAGATCGTCGTGGGCACCCCCGGACGGGTGCTCGATCACCTGCGCCAGCGCACCCTCGACCCGAGCGGCATCCGGGTCCTCGTGCTCGACGAGGCGGACGAGATGCTGTCGATGGGCTTCGCGCGGGAGCTCAACGCCATCCTCGAGACGCTGCCCAAGAAGCGCCAGGGGCTCTTCTTCAGCGCCACGATCCCGCCCGACATCGAGCGGCTGGCCAACAACCACCTGACCAGCCCCGAGCTCGTCACCCTGTCGAGCGACCAGGTCGGGGCGCTCGAGATCGCCCACTTCGTCTACGTCATGCGCGACGGCGACAAGGTGAGTCAGCTCGTGCGCATCCTCGAAGTGGAAGACCCCGAAAGCGCGGTCATCTTCTGCAACACGCGCGACGAGACCCAGCGGGTCGCCGAGGCGCTCAAGACACGCGGCTTCGACGCCGACTGGCTCAACGGGGACTTGCCTCAGAACGACCGCGAGCGCGTGATGGCCGCGACCAAGCAGGGCAGGCTGCGCTTCCTCGTCGCCACCGACGTCGCCGCGCGCGGGATCGACATCTCGCATCTGACGCACGTCATCAACCACGACTTCCCGGAGACGGCCGAGCAGTACGTCCACCGTACGGGTCGAACGGGGCGGGCCGGTCGCACGGGCACGGCGATCTCCATCATCGGGCCGAAGGACATCGGCAACCTCTACCTCTTGCGGCTGACCTACAAGATCCGCCCCATCGAGCGGCAGCTGCCGAGCGCCGGGGAGCTCAAGACACGCGCCGAGATGGATCTCTTGCAGCTCTTCGTCGATGCGTCCCGTGCCCGCCCCCGGTCCATCCGGACGACCTTGCGCTCGCGCGGCGCCTGCTCACCCACGATGAGGGCGAGCAGATCGTCGCGGGCCTCCTGCGCGACCACCTCGGCGCTCGCGGAGGTGACCCCGTGGCTGCCTCGGCCGAGGCCCGTCGCTCGCGAAACCCCGAGCCCTCCCCCGTCGCCCCTCCGCCTGCGCATCCGGTCGAGCCCGCAGCCGCGCCGGTACCCGGACCCAAGACCGTTCGTTCCGCGCCCGTCGAACGCCCAGTGCCGCGTCGTCGCGATCGTGCAGCGCGCCCGCGGGCGGCGGAAGCGGAAGACACGTCGACGACGATGCCGTCCTACACGGTCGCGGAGCCTGCTCAGGCCGCAGGAGACGAGAAGCCGCACGCGGACCGCCCCGATCGCGCCCCTGAGCGCGGAGATGGCGAGGGGTTTCTGCAACTCTTCATCAACGTCGGAAAGCGCGAAGGCGTCGCGCCCGGCGATCTCCAGAAGCTGCTGTCCGAAGCGGGCATCGCACCCGAGAACACGGCGGGAATCCGCGTGCGGGACCGGATGAGCTTCGTTCAAGTGAGGAAAGAACTATTCGACCGTGCCGTCACGGCCTTCGCGGGACGCGTCTTCGGCGGACGTCCGGTCCTGGCGGAGCTCGCCCGCCCACGCGCGTGAAGAGTGGCGGGTATCCTACCTTCGTGTAGGTCCGAGCGCGGCCGGCATTGAGATGCAGCCGGGCCGTGCCGTAGTCTGGCTTGCGCATGTCCATATCGAACGCGTCCGTACAGGGCGCGACCCCGGCAGCCTCGATCCCCCCGTCGATGACGCTGCGCTCGCTCATCGACGCGCGCCGCGGCGAGGGGCGCTGCATGTCGGTCGAGGAAGCCGTCGCCGTCATCGTTCCCGTCTGCCTCGACCTTCAGGAGCGGCACGCGCGGGGCGAGCGGTTCTACGTCCATCCGTCGGCGATCGCGCCGGGCCCGGACGGCGTCGCGCGGCTGCGGCCCCGCCTGGCACTCGTGCCCACCCATCCAAGCGACAGGCATTGCCTGGCCCCCGAGCTTCAACGTGCGCTCGAACCGGGCGACGCGTGCGCGAGCGTCTATTCGGTCGGCGCGATGCTGTACGAGATGGTCACCGGGCACCACGTCGGGCCCGCCATGAAGCGCCCGCGCGACATCGACCCCTCGTTGCCCGAGGCCCTCGAAGGCTTGATCGGCAAGGCCATCATCGGCGATCGCGCCCACCGCCCCGCGGACCTCGTCGCCCTGGCGAGCGCCATGTACCACGTCGCGCCGCAGCGCAGCATTCACCCGCCCGACGTGAGCGAAGGCCGCCTCGACGCCAGCGCGCAAGACGAGGTCGACGTGCGCTTCTCGATGCTGCCGCCGCAGAGCCGCGTGCCGCGCATCGACGGGGGAGACCCCTACGGCGGGCCGGTGATCGACCGCACGAGCGCGTCTGCCGATCGGCCGAGCAGGAAGGGCGTGGACGACGCGAGGGCCAGGCTCGAGGGGCTCAAGGCTCGCCTCGAGAGCGACCCGCGCCCCCGCTACGTCGTCAGCAAAGACCTGATGGATCACGGGCCGTTCTCCGCCGTCGAGCTCCTTCAGCAGATCGCGTCCCACGCGTTCACCAGCGAGCACGGGCTGCGCGACGAGAATCAGCGGCCAGCAGATGCCCATCGCCGAATGGGAGGAGTTCGCTCCCTTCGCCGAGCAGGCGGGCTTCCTTCGAGAGAAGCGCGCTGAGGAGAAGGCGGTCGTTCGCGCGGCGGACGCCGACAAGAAGAGCGGCATCGCGAAGTCAATCATCGCCGTGAGTCTCGTCGTGGCCCTCGCCGGCGTGCTGGCCGTCTGGTTTTTCACCCGCCGCGGGACCAGGAATGAGCAGATCGTCGTCGCAGGCGATCGCACGGGCTCGGTCGAGGTGAACGGGGACATCAAGGGCCGCAAGAAGGGCGGCGGAGGGGGCGGAGGAGGCGGCGGCGGTGGCTACTCCGGGGGCACGAGCTTCGAGAACGTCCTCAACTCGAACAACGAGACCATCACCATGGGCGAAGGCGCAGGGTCGGCCGACCTGACGAACGCCCAGCTCGCGGCGCCCCTGGCGCACGCCTCGTTCCTCGGCAGGTGCGGCACCCCCGACGATATGAAGGTGTCCGTCCGCGTGGCAGTCAAGATGGGTGCCGCGGTGGGCGTCACCGTGGGCACCAACCCGTCGAACCCCGGCATCGCTGCCTGCATCGACCGAGCCGTGCGAGGCCTTCGCTGGCCCCAGAGCCCGAAGACCGACTTCGTTAACACGTCCTATTGAACATGTTACCAGGGTCACCCTGAAGCCTCGCTCCGCCTCGACTCGCTGGCGCTCGCTCGGCTCCGCTGCGGCATTTTAGTCAAGCACGTCACGTCGAGGGGAGCGGCGGCCGCTCCTCCTCGAGCACCCCAGCCGGGAGTGCTCACGAGGACAACGTGGGCCGCGAAAGGGGCATGGGTACCCTTCCGGGGGACCCGGTCGCTCAAGTAAGATGGTCTCACGCCAGGCGTGGGGGGTGGCACGCCTGGCGTGGATGCGTCCACGCCTTGGATGACTGCACCCACGCCAGGCGTGGATGCCCGCGCACCTTGGATGGCCGTCGAAAAGCGGAGCATTTCTGAAGCTTGTCTCGTTCTCCCGGCTGGGGGAAGGGGGGAGCGGCCGTCGCTCCCCCGGACGTGTCGCGGGTGATAGTCCTGCCGCAGCGGAGCCGAGCGAGCGCCAGCGAGTCGAGGCGGAGCGAGGCTTCAGGGTGACCCTGGTGCCTTGAGAAACGGCGGAACGCACAAGCCCGACATGCACGTGTTGGGGGCGAGGCAATCAACGTTCGTCTGGCACGGGAAGGCACACTTGCCGTATTGCGTGTTGCAGCGGTGCGTGCCGCACGGGACGTCGTTCTGACACTGGAAGGCAACCGGCCCCGGGACGGCCATCTGGCCGGAAGGTGCGCCCGGCGCGGCGACCGTGGGGCTGGGAGCACCCGGTGGCGGGACGGGTTGCGGCGGCGAGGGTGGGTACTGATTGTACGTGGGAGCCTGCTGACCGGGTTGACCGGGTGGGTACTGGCCCTGCGGCGGAGCGCCAGGGTAGGCGGCGGTCGCCGTCGGGGTCATCGTCGGCTGCTGCGACGCGTCGTCCTGCCTCTTGCAGGACGCGAGGACCACGAGAAGTGAAGCCACGGCCGTGCAAGCGATAGTCGTTCGCATACTCAATTCTCCTTCAAAGCCGCCCTAGCTTCGTCGAGGGCGGGCTCGAAGGTCAACGGCGTAGAGGCCGCGCGACGCCGCTGCTATGCCGCGGCGATGCGAGCGGGCTGGGCCGGGTGTCTTCTCGCGTTGGCGGGGTGTGATTTTCACGAACCGCCGACGCCGGGGGGGTCGCCGTCGATCGCGCTGCCGGAGCTCGTGGTGCCGTCGACCTCGACCTCGACCTCGACCGCGGCCTCGACCCCGACCCCGACCCCGACCTCGACCTCGACCTCGACCTCAACCTCCGACGACCCTTCGCTCCTCCCCCAAACCCACGACGCGCCTCACGCCTCCGGCCCGGCGTTCTCCGCCCGGGTGGCTGCCCTCTGGGAGGCCATCGTGCACGACACGCCCGACGCGGCGACGCCGTTCTTCTTTCCGCTCGGCGCCTACCAGCAGGTGAAGGACGTCGCGGATCCGGCGGCCGACTGGAAGCATCGCCTCCTGGCGGCGTACCGCCACGACATCCACGCCCTCCACGGGCGGCTGGGGGATGCGGCGGAGCGCGCAACGCTCGCTGGGCTCGACGTCACGGAGGCGCGGGCGCGGTGGGTGGAACCGGGTGAAGAGTGGAACAAGATTGGGTACTTCCGTGTCTTTGACTCGAAGCTACGTTACCTGGTGGACGGCGAGGCCCACGCGTTTGACGTGAAGTCGCTCATCTCGTGGAGGGGGGAGTGGTACGTGGTTCACCTCTCGGCCATCAAGTAGCGGGCGAGGCTGGACAATCCCGGGGCGCCAAGAGGCCCGGCGGGCCCCCTTTGATCCATTTCGCCGGGGACGTGCCACTATACGGGCGTGGCGGATCACGAGACGGCGCGGGTAGTTCCGATCGAATCGGCGGCGCCGCCGAGCGCGCCGACGCCGCGGAGCGTCGCCATCGAGCTCGCGCGTACGGCAGCCGGGGGCGACGTGCGCGCCACGCGGAGGCTGCTCGAGGTCGTCGCGCCCCGGGTCGCCCGCACCGTGCGTGCCGTGATGGGTGCGCGGCATCCCGAGGTGGAGGACGCCGCCCAGCTGGCCCTCATCGGCTTCATCCAGGCGCTGCCGAGCTTCCGCGGCGAGTGCGACCCTTCCCAGTTCGCCGCCCGTATTGCGGTGCGGACGGCCGGCGCGGTTCGGCGCCGCTCGCGCTCACGGTTGGGGGCGGTGGACTTGGCGGTGGACGTGGACGCGCTCGAGGCCCCGCCCGAGGAGATGGAGGCCGCACGCCGCAAGGAGTTCATCCGCGGCCTGCTCGACGGGCTGCCGGAAGAGCAAGCCGAAGTCCTCGTCCTTCGCATCATGCTCGGCTGGGCCCTGAAAGACATCGCCACGACGTCGGGCGCGCCGCTCAACACCGTGCGCAGTCGCCTGAGGCTCGCCAAGGAGGCCCTGCGGCGCCGCATCGCGGATGACCCGGTCCTCACCGAAGCGCTCGATCTGTCCGAGGCGGAGTCATGACGCCGATCGATCTGCATCCCGAGGACCTCATCGAGCGCGAGATGTGCGGCGATCTTTCGCCGGTCGAGCGCGCGCGGCTCGAGACGCACGCGCAGCAGTGCGCCGCCTGCAAGCTGGAGCGCCTGGCGAGGGCCGATTTCCGCAGGGACGCGGAGGGGCCCGAGGCCGAGGTCGACGTGCAGCGCCTCCTGGCGGCCGTCTCCGGTCCGCTTGCGATGCGTGAGGCTTCGCGGGTCGCTAGCCGGCCGAGGATGCGCCACGTGCGCTTCCTGTTGGTCGCCGCGGCGGTGATCAGCGTGACCGGGCTCGCCGCGGCGGCGAGGTGGTCGGGAACGCGGATGCTCGTGGTGGCAAGCGTGCCTGCGCCCCCGCCGGTCATGGCGGTCGCACCGGTCGCGGGAGCGCCTCGGCACCACGTCGCGCGTGCCGCCGAGGCAGCAGCGGCGAGCACGTCCGAGCAGGCGGCGCTTGACCCGTTGGCGACGGCGCCCGTGGCAACTCCCCCCGTGGCCGCCGTCGCTCCCGTCGTCCCGGTCGGCGTTGTCGAGATACCTCGAGCGACGCCTCGCTCGGCCGCGCTTGCTCCCGTCGCTCGCGTGGCCGTCGAGCCTGCGTCGTCTCCGGTGCCGGCAGCGCCCGCCGTGGCCGCGCTGCCGGTCGAGGCCGGTCCCGACGCGCCGACAATCTTCCGTCGCGCCAACGCGGCACGGGAGATGGGCGACCACGCGCGCGCCGGCGAGCTGTATCGACGGCTGCTCGATGACTTCGCGACCTCGCCCGAGGCCCGCGCGTCGCTTCCGATGTTCGGCCGCATGCTGCTCGACGACGGGAACGCGAGCGGTGCGCTGGGCCGCTTCGACGACGCCCTTCGGGTCGGGACGGGCGCGCTTCGAGAGGACGTCATGCTGGGCCGCGCGCTGGCTCTCCAGCACCTGGGTCGTCCGGACGACGAAGCGAGGGCCTGGTCGGCTCTCCTCGACGCGTACCCGAGCTCCGTGCACGCGGAGAGGGCCCGCAGAAGGTTGCTCGAGCTCGGTAGGCGCTGACGGTGAGCGGCAGCGGGAGGCGGCTCGGGCGAGCGCTCCTCTGGGTGTCGAGCGCGGCGCTTGTCACTTCGAGCGCGCGGTGGGTCCGCGCGCAGACAGGCGACGTGGCACCACCGGCGGATACCCGGGGATTCGTCGATCTGGCGGTGGCGGGGAGCGACGACGACGTGGCGGCTCTGGTCGAAGCGCTGCGGGAGCTCGTCGGGCGCCTCGGGCTCGGCCTTCGCGGCGTCCGGGCGGAGGCGCCCCCGTGGTCGAGCAATGGACTGTCTGTCCCTCGTGACGAGCGCGCCCGCGTCTTCGTCGACAACCGCCTCGCCGACCGGATCGAGATCACGGCGTCGGTGGTGACCGACGGGACCGCGTCGGCGCCCGTGGTGCGTCGAGTCCCCCGCGCCGAGTCGACCGCGATCGTCGTCGAGCAAGTGGCCCATGCGGTCCACGCAACGCTCGAGTCGTTGCTCTCTGGCGGGGTGCCGCCGCCCGAGCCAAGTCGACCCGCCCCGGTCGTCGAGCCGCCGATTGTCGCCGTCGAGCCGGCGCCACCTCATGACGAGGCGCCGCCGGCAACGCCCGCGCGCCGTCGCAGCGGATTCGGCATGGACGCCACGGCGTTCGCGTCGGGACGCGGGATGGCGTCGAGCACGGGTCCCGTGATCGGAGGCGGAGGCGCGGTGAACCTCACGGCATGGCGAGGCCAATGGCGCCCAAGCCTGTGGCTCGGCGGCTCGTACAACGCGACGTTCGCCGCCTCGGAGGAACCGGCGGTCGTCACCCTTGCCACGAGCGTCACCTCGCTCCGTGCGGTGCCGAACGTCGAGCTCCTCGACCTCTCGCTCTTGCAGGTCGACCTCGGGGTCGGCGCCGGTGTGGACGTCTTTCACGCCGTTCCGGAGAACGCGGGTGCGAACGCCACGCTGAAGGCGTCCACGACCCTTGCCGACCCTTTGCTCTGCGCTCAGCTCGTTGCACGCATTCGCTTCATCTCGAGCGCGCGCATCGTGATCGGGCTCGACGTGGACTACGACGTCCACCCGCACCACTACATCGACAGCAACTCCACCGCGGTTCTCGAGCCGTGGCCCGTCCGGCCGTCGGCGATGGTCGGCCTGTGCGTGCCGCTGGTGGGAACGGTCGCGTGCGCGGGGCCAGAGTGACCCGCATGAGGGGCCCTCCTCGTCTCGTCGTGGCCGTGGTGCTGGGTTCGATCGCGAGTGTCGGGTGCGGCAACGAGGACGTTGTCGTCGCACAGGTCGACGCACAGGTCGACGCACCGGTCGACGCACCGGTCAGCGCGGGAGAAGCCTGCGACGGCGGGAGCCCGTGTCCTTCCGGGCAGTACTGCGACATGCCCGCGTGCGGCGCGGCTCAGGGGACCTGCCAGCTTCCGCCGACCAGCTGCGCGGACGCCGGGACGAAGCCCGCATGCGCGTGCAACGACAGCGTCCTCTACTGGAGCGACTGCGTCAGGCAGCAGAACAGCGTCGCCGCGAGCCACGACTGCAGCCCGCAGATGCCCCCATCCATGTGCGGATTGGGGATGCCACCCTGTCCCCCTGGCTCCTTCTGCCAGGAAGGCCCCGTCGAGGATTGCGACTTGCCCGCTCGTGGGGCCTGTTTGGTGCTCCCATTGACTTGCCCATCGGACACCCCGTTGGCCTTCGTGAGCTGCGGCTCCCCGCAGGTGTGCACGACGGACCTCTGCGTCGCAATCCGCAGCGGGCGGCCCTTCCAGGCGCAGATCTCTTGCAACTGAGCTCGAGCGACTAGTCCGGCCCGCTCGTCCAGCGACGTTTATCGCGGTGGAAACAGCCGCGACATGCCTCCGGTACACGAGTCGGCGTACGAACACCCGGACCCTCGCCGACCCAGCGTCGGAGAAAGGATCGCCCATGAGAGCATCGGGACTCGTACGCACTCGCAAACGCAGTCCGGGGGTCTTCTTCGCGATCCTCGGAGGAAAGGCGCTGGGCCTCTTGCTGCTCTTCGCGGCGATATGGGGAATCCCTGAGTATCTCGGCCATCCCGCTCATGCGGCGGAGACTGCCGTGGCGCACTCGGAGTGCGTCAACCCGCTGAACACGGTCTGGACGCTCAGCGCGGCGTTCCTCGTCTTCTTCATGCAGGCGGGATTCTTGTTCCTCGAGGCCGGATTCTCGCGCACTCGCGAAACCGTGAACATCCTGCTCGAAGGCATCGTTGACACCTGCCTTTGTGGCGCTCTCTTCTGGGCCTTCGGGTTTGCCTTCATGTTCGGGGCCGGCAACGGATTCATCGGGCACCAGTACTTCTTCCTCCAATCGACGCCTGACACGTACGGCTCGACTGGCGTCCCGATGCTCGCGTTCTGGCTGTTCCAGTTTGCCTTCGCCGACACGTGCAGCACGATCACGTCGGGCGCGATGGTCGGCCGGACGTCGTTCGCCGGAGACCTCTGGTACAGCGTGGCCGTGAGCGGGTTCATCTACCCGATCTTCGGCCACTGGGCGTGGGGGCCCGATGGGTGGCTGACCGTCATCAGGCCCACGGCCTTTCACGACTTCGCCGGCTCCACCGTCGTTCATACCATTGGCGGATTCGTCGCCCTGGCCGGGGCCATTGCACTGGGCCCCCGCCTTGGCCGCAAGTTCGCGAGAGACGGCGGCGGCATCATGGCGGGGCATAACATGACGCTCGCGGCGGTCGGGGGCGTCATCCTGTGGTTCGGCTGGTACGGGTTCAATCCTGGCAGCACGCTCTCGGCAATGGATCTCCACGGGATCGCGCGAGTGGCGACCAACACTACGCTCGCGGCGTGCGGCGGCGGCCTCTCGTCCTTGTTCTTCGTATACCTGCGCGGCAAGTACTGGGACTGCGGGATCACCGTGAACGGGTTTCTGGCAGGCCTCGTGGCCGTCACGTGCCCTTGCTACTGGGTGTCACCTGCCGGAGCCTTCATCATCGGGGGAATGGCCGGCGTCGTTTGCGTCCTGTCGATCGATCTCTTCGAGTACCTGCGCGTGGACGATCCGGTCGGCGCCGTATCGGTGCACGGGGTCTGCGGCATCTGGGGGACCATGAGCCTGGGCTTCTTCGCCACGGGCCAATTCGGTTCGCCCGGGCCCTACGGCGCGGACACGTCACCCGCCGCGCTCGTGACGGGGTTGTTCTACGGCGGCGGCTTCACGCAGCTCGTCGCGCAGGCGATCGGTAGCTTCTCGATCCTCGCCGCGACGTTCGGCAGCTCCATGCTGGTCATGTACGCTTTGAAGGCGGTGGGGGTGCTGCGGGTCTCGCGGGAGCGAGAGCTCCTGGGACTGGACGTCGCGGAGCACGGGGGTCCGGCCTATCCGGAGCTCGTCCCTCGAAACGCGGCCGATCCGAGGCGAGACCTGATGCTCAGTGGCACCGAGTTGCGGTCGACCGCGGAGTAACGACTGGGAAACACGCTGGAAACTCGCCGTAGCCCACACTTTGGTCCTGGCTCGGGAGGCTGAACGCCAATGCGAGGAATCGTCATGACCCAGAAGCCGCCGGTCACGGGTGAAGGCTCTGCAAATGGCGCGCAGACCTCTGGATTTCAGGCACGGATAAAGGGCGCCAGCCTCGCCGACCTGATCCAGATGGAGTGCCTGGCGGGCTCGAAGTTGGTCGTTCGGGTCACGTCGGGCAGCAAGGTCGGCTACCTCTACTTCCGCGGCGGCTCGGTCGTGCACGCGACCACGCCAACTTCGTCAGGAGAGCCCGCGGCGATGGAGATGCTCGCGTGGAACGGCGGGACCTTCGAACCCGCCGACCGGGAGTGGTCGCAGGACACGATCTCGAGCAACTGGCAGAACCTGCTCTTACGGGCCGCCCAGATTCGTGACGAAAAGCAAACCGGAAGCGTCGTCGCCCTCCGCGCCGACGGAGCCGAGCGGCGGGGTACCGCCAAGACGGACCACGCTCCGCTCGGGGAAAGCATCGAGTTCGACGTGACACCCTTGCTGGTCGCTGGCCACACGCTTCGAAGCGAAGACTTTCAGCTGTTCTTTCGGATGAACCGCGAGGGGGCAGTGGTCGACAGTCACGGCAGCACGCAGGCGCTGGCCGACATCGTGGCCTATGCCCTTCAGCTGTCCAAGCTGGTGGGGGACCAGCTCGGGCTCGAGCGCTTCGCCGCGATGGAATGCACGTTCAAGAGCGGTCGATGCTTCGTCGTCCTGGAACCGGAAGGGGAGGTCGTTGCGCTCGAGCCACACGCCTCGGCCGATTCAGGCTCGCTTCGCGAGCTGCTCGGACTCTAGCGAGGGGGGCCACCACGCCCTTTCCTCGACAGGTGCACAATGGGTACGATCGTCGACCACTTGCGAATGCTCCGCGACGTGCAGGGCGTCTACGGCAGCTTCGTCGTCGCCGGTTCCGGATCGCTGGTCGATCGCGACCTGCCGGCGGCCTTCGACGAAGCGCTCTTCGCCGACGTGGGACCTCGCGTCGCCCGTCTCTTCGAGACGTTTGTGAGCGGCGGCAAGGAGATGGACACGTGCATGCTCCGCTACGCGGACCACAAGTTGTACGTCCGGAAGATGACGTGGGGCCTCATCGGCGTCCTGTCCTCGTCCGGAGTCAATCTGCCGGCCTTGCGCATGGTGGTCAATCTCGTCATCCGTCGCATCGACCCGGAAATCGGCGCGATCGCGTCGACGTCCATGCGGCTGCCCACGAGCACGCCGCCCCCCTTGCCCGTCGTGCGGAGAGCGCCAACGCCGCCCCCGCCCCCTCCTCGCGTCGAGGAGCCGGAGGCCCCTGTTCCTTCCGGTGATCGCCCGGTGCGCATGTACCGCGGCCGGCCCGTGGACGACTAGGACTGCGGCGGTGGGCCGAAGGGGGCTCGAACCCCTGACCTACGGATTAAAAGCCCCGCAGTTCAAGCCATTTCGTGAAGCATTTCTCGAGGCTTGCCTGGAAACTGCCGGAAAACAACGGGCCCGCAAGAAGCTCCGTGTGAGCATGCCTCGCAAGATCCTGCGCGAGATGCGCGAGAGCCAGCGGCAGCGCAAGGCGGGCTAGCCACGCCCAAGGCGCTGGACGTCCGAAACGCCGATCCGTGCGTACGTTTGTGTTGTGTAGACGAGCTTCTTCGTCCCGGAGTGAGCCGTCAACGGAGGATGTCCCCCGCCACCGTAACTAGTTCTCGTCCGGAAAGGCCGGATGCGGGCATCCGCAGGCCGGTGGCGCTCCTCAGTGCGGTCGCGTTGGGTCGAATCTGCGCGTGACCGCCGTTCGAAGTTGGCGTCGTGCGGGAGGAGGCTGGACTGCGGACAAACGAGCACATCATCGGCGTAGATCGTCGACTGCGAGGATGGCGATCGCGATGCGATGGGTCAGGTCGACGCGGTTCGCGCGAGGAGGGTGCGCGCCATCGTCAACAAGTTGTGAGCTACGGTGGAGCACCAGCAGTACGCGCGAAAACGAATGAGCCCGGTCCACGTACATCTGGAGAGTCCAAATGAGCGCTTGAGAAACGAGATCGTGGCTTCGATGCCGGCGCGAAAGCTCTTCAGGATGCGACGCACGCGAGGCGTGGAAGTCTGCTCGTCAATCGGCACACCGGCGGGCTTCAAGAAAACAGACTTCGCGCGTCCCGGACTGGCGAATATTAGAATACTATACTCCCTATCCAACATCTGATAGGTATTCGCTGCTCAGAACCATATTGGATATGTGGTCTCCAGCATTCCTCATTGCTCCAACTAAGTCAAATGCGAAAGCCATTGCATATGATGAGAGATTGGGAGAGATACTGTGGAAATGCAGTCAACAACAAATCAATCAACTAACTCACAAACAAGTGTTCCACCATAGACCATATAGAATCATACAATACAATTGCAGGTTTCAGGTAATCCTACCCGTCTCGCGTATGTATACCGTACTCCAGCCTAGGGCCGTTACTCTCAGACAAATGTTCTCTTCATTCCATTGCCCCTCGTGTGTCATTTATTGGATGTTGGACTCATGTTGATGATTATTAATTAATACTGCTATTAATAGCCTAGGCTTAGGTTGTCTTCGTTATCCACTTTTGATTATTAATAATTAACTTTCAAAAATTGGTTTGGTTGTTTATTATTCTAAATTACATATCTTATAATTTGGCTTTGTGCCATACCAAAGAGATATACCGGTATCATCCTAACCAGTATCAGTATTCTACGGTACTCTAGTGTGTTTCCTGCTCTTTCTGATAGGTTGCCGCTGGAGCTGTTCTTGACTGCGGGTTTGAGTGCAGCTGGGCTTGGCTCTTGTTGGAGTTAGAACAAAAGTTACATGTGATATGTCTGATTGTGTTTGTATAAAGAAAATAAGACAGAGAAGATCTATTAAGATCAAGACTATGGGATGTTTTCTGCATTGTCATAGTGTTGCTCCTACCGGTATTAGGCCTAGTTTCTGTGTCAATGTAGTTTTAGGCCTACACAAATTGTGGTTGAGTCCAAAAGATTAGATAGACTTATTACGCCGTTATAAACTGAGGCTTCTACAATCCAGCCAAATTTGGCGCTCAAGCACTGCTCGCGGCTGGCTCTGTTAAGATCATAGAGGAGAAGGAGGAGTCGTATCAGATGGAAGAGATCAGCCAGATTTTCCTACTACAGAATACTACACTATTTATTAAACAAACAAGAGAAAGTCAAGTATGGATTTGAGTTATCATCTAAACTTAATTTCTAGATATAGCAGGTGATTGTCTTCAACTTATGACTCATCTCTTTCCACATCATCAAAAGTTTCATATGGCAGGATTGAGTCTTGCTGGATTGATCACACAACATCTATTGATCAACTATCCACAACATGTAGCTTGTTGTACCTTGACGGCAACAACTAGTTTCTGTGTCAAAGTCTATCTATTGGACTGAGCCACATTTTGTGTAAAATTACATTGACACAGAAACTAGTAGGAGCGAAAACTATGACAATGATGTGTGTTGTTGATTTATGCAGCTGCATCACCTCTTCCCATGTGCAGCTTAGCAGGTTTACCAATTGCTCTGTTGTAACCTGCTAATATTGCTATCGCATTTCCCCTTTGAATAGAAATAGCAATCTCTCCTTTCAAGTTCTGTATAATTTGATGATATGGCCACATTAACATTTGATCTCTAGCACACTTGGAAATCATGTTAAGTAGCTTCTTGGCAGATTTCCCCAATCCACCATACATTTCAACAGCAAATGGAATAAACTTGGCATTTTGAGTTTCAGCCATTGCAGAATACTTCTTAGTTTTCCGCTGTTCAGCCATTACTGTGCATTTCAGTTGTTCTTCAGAACATTGATCTTGGTAAGTTTGACAAGTGGGATTTCCAATAGTAACATCTACTAGAACTTGTTCACCACCGATGACCACTTGTAAATCAGGACGACTGTTATCACCGTCAGATTGCTTAAGTGCAATGAAAGAAAGTACTGGAAGCAGTTTAGAAATTGTGAAACAATTGTCAAGAATACCAGTGGCTTCTACCTTACCTATGACACCTGCTGATGAAGCCTTATATGACTATCATGCTAATCTTTGTTCTCTAGTTGTAAATCCACCAACTGCTTGTTGGGGTAAATCCTTCTTAGCATCTGGTGATCTTGCAAAGATTGATGAGTTTATACAATAGAGTTGACCATTGACACCGAAGAGATCGATTCATTCTAATGCACTTCATTGTATTATAGGTAGGAGACATTGCATCCAAGAAGATCCGGTACACCAGTTTGATTCATTCAAATCCATTCCTATATTGATCTTGCATGGAGATGAGGATCCAGCATTCAAGCATGATCTAAATATCTCAGAATTTCCCAGAGCTTTTCCTACGGCTAAGATTGTCACCATCAAACAATCTGGTCGCATACTTCCATCTGAACCAAAATGCTAAACCTATCGTCATCAATGAAATGAAACAAATCATTCAACAAGCAGAAAACAATGATAACCAATAAATCGATCTATCTGTCTAATAGTCGTAATAACTGGTATTATCATTGTATGTGTATTTACTCTTCGGATTCCTTGTCAG
>CAWKAF010000016.1:0-511958 GCA_963847465.1 uncultured delta proteobacterium
CCGGCTTTAGGTTCCGCCGCCGCAAGGCGTAAGGGTTCAACTCCCTTCCCGTGCACTTTCAATAACTTGCGTTTATTGCCGTCGTTCCCGCTTCGCCCTGCACCCCCGCCTGCTGCCGCTACGCTGCCGTTACGCCGCCCCGACAGCTCGGGGATCGCGGTGGCCGCGTCGACCGGGGCCTCCCCGAGTTCGCGCCACCTCCGGACGTCGCGCTCGTAGGTCCGGAGCATGCCGAGGGTGGTGTGGCCGCTCCGGTCGGTGAGCCAGAGCGCGTCCCTTCCCGCAAACAGCCCGGCCGTCACGAAGAACGCGCGCATGTCGTGGGCGCGCAAGCGGAGCTTGTTCGCCTTCTGCTCGAAGAGGCGGGCGCGGTCGATGCCCACGGCCTCGCAGTGCGCGCGGTAGGCGGGCGCGAGCTTGAGTCCCCGCTCATCGATGGTCGCGATCTCGCAGACGCCTTTGCGGTCGGGTTTGCGGTTGAGGAAGTCCACGCAAAGAGCGAGGCCTGCGAGGCCGGCCCGGTGCTGTGACGACGGCAACTCATGCAGATCCCAGTGCAGCTTCAACACGGCATTCGACTCAACCGGGTTAGCCGTCGGCTTCTTCTTGGCGGCTTTCCGCTTCGAGGACGGCTCGTTGGTCGGTTCTTCACTCATGGCGCTGCCTCTCAAATAAACGACGGTTCGTCGTCGACGACGAAGCCGAGCCAAGGATCGTAGCGGGAGCTGTCCGCGGTCTTCAGCCAGACCGGCAACCCACTGCCTTCGGCATTTCGGGCGTGCTTCTTCGGCACCGTGAGCCGCAGCCCGTCCGTGGGCTCGCGTCGCTTCTCAAGCTCCTTGAAGCGGGCGATGTCGCCATCCAGAACGACCGCAGCGCCGATGTCGTCGCTGTCGCGCAGCGCGCCAGCGGTGGCAAAGTAGCCGCCGTTCAGGAAAGCGGTGCTTCCGCTGGCGTCCCGCTCGGACCGAGCGTGCCGTTCGAGTCCGACGGCCAGATCACGCTGGCTGACGTCGCGACCGCTGAGCCCCTCCAGGAATGTCGATGCCGCCTCCAGATCCTTCTTGTCGTACGGGGCAGCTGATTCGGGAGCGTATGTAAGAAGCGTCGCTCGAAACGACGCACCGCGACGGCGGTGGCGGTTGGCGCGCCCGAATCGCTGCACCAGTGACGAGATCGGGGCATGCTCCGTCACCAGCAAGTCGGCGTCGAGGTCGAGGCTCATCTCGCAGACTTGCGTTGTAACCGCGATGGCAGGCTGGGGGTCTCCGCCCACCGGCGCACGAAAAGCGTCGATGGTCTCACGGTGGCGGCGCTGCCGATCCTCGAGCTTGAACCGGGAATGATAAACGCCCACGTCATCATTGCCGAGGGCGTCTCTCAATGCCCGCGCAAGGCGTTGACAGCGGCGCACGGTGTTCACGACCCAGAGGACCCGCTGCCCCGCGTTCACCGCAGCGACGGCCAACGCGACCGCCTCGTCCTTGGTGGTTGCAGCGAGCCGGTAGCGCGGGCAGGTTTCGCTTTCCTCGAGGTCGTGCAGGTCCCGCATCTCGCCCGCGCTGGGGTAGCTGCGCAGCCCGCAACGGCCCTCGAGCTGCTGACGCCTCGTCGGCGGCAACGTCGCCGTCATGCATAGGACCGGAACATCAAAGCGCTCGAGGAACGTAACAAGCGCGTTCCACATCTTCGGGTCGTAACTGTGGATCTCGTCGAAGACGACCGCGGCGTCGGCAAGTGCGGGCAGCAGGCACAGACCGCCGTAACTGTGCTCGATGAACCCGAGGAACTGATCGACAGTCGCGGAGAAATATCGCTTGTTCCATAATCCGAGGGCGAACAGCCGCGCCTCGCCCTCAACCGCTGCGGCCGACGCCTGCGATGCTCCGGCTCATTTGGCGACCGCGCCCGTGAGTTTCGCTCTCCGCGCCTCAAGCTCGGCGACCTTGGCCCGCAGCCGCCTCAGCTCCGTGTCGATGCGCGCCAGCTCGGTCTTCGCCTTCTGCTTGGTCAGGTGCTCGTCGCCACGCTCCTCCTTGACCAGCGCTTCGACCTCGCGACGAAGTAGCCGCAGACACGGGTTCCCGTAGATCGATGTGCGCCGGCACTGGAGCTTGCCCGCGCGGATCGCCCGAACAATCTCGGCCTGCGTCAGGCCGAACTCCGTGCCTGCGGTCTTGTCGCTGAGGGTGCCACCCGCGCGCTGCCACTCTTCGCCGTCGAGGGCCTTCATCCGGCGGGCCATCACCATCGCCGCTTCCACTTGTCACGGTAGCTTGGCGGGTTCGGGATCGGCTCGTCGGGCTCCTGGGTCCTCTCGGCGATGAAGGTGCTGTCGTCGCCGTCCTTGATCTTGATCTTCCCCTTGAGACGACCGTCCTTGCTGAGCTTCATGCTGCCGGTGCCGGAGACCTGATCGAACTCCCAGGCGCCCTCCCACGTGAACGACACGCCGACCTTCGTCGGCTTGCAGTTCACGTATGCCAGGAGCACGAACATCCTGAGCCGGTCGGCGTTCCCCGTGAGCGAGATGAGCGCCGTGCCGCAGATGTCGATGTCATCGCTGACCCACTGGGAGGTCTCGATGATTCGCCACCAGCCCCGATACTCGTGCGGGATCTCGGGCATGACGAGCCGACCGTAGCAACGGGCACGGTCGAGATCACCACCTCCGCCGCAGGTCGCCAGCCGCCTCTCGACGCGCTCGCCGGCACGACCGCAAGCAAGGGGGCAAGCATCTCGAAGACGCCGCACAACGGCAGCCAGCCGCGATGGACGGCTTGTACGGCGCGCGCAGACGGCTCGGCTGTAGTCGCTTGTGGCGCGGTGACCGAGCATCGCCACCGGAGCCCGGCGGTGATAACAGGCGCACCATGTCGGGCGTCCGCTTCCTGGCCTCCCGCTTCGCTGGCTGCACCCAGGGCGTCCTCGACCGATGCGTGCGCGCCGTCGTCACGGCGGCCGATCTCGACGAGGTGGTCCCCGGCTTCTCGGCACACCGGGTGGCGCTCGTGGCTCGGGACGTGATTGAGGTGCTCGAAGCCGGTGATCTGGAGCACGCTGAGCCTCCGGGCAGCGATTGGCTTCGCACGATCGTGGCCGAGGCACGCTTCTTCGAGGCCGACCGTCTCAGGCGGCAGGGGGACCAGCAGGGGTCGAGTGCGGCGTGGGATCGCGCACGCGACATCCTGGAGGAGGTGGCCGCCTCCTCGGATCGAAGCTCCGTCCTCTGGTACGAGGACATCTACTTCGAGGCCGTGCAGGCGCTTCTTCGCCGCCGTGACCGGAAGGCCCTCGTACGGCAGGTGGAGTGCATCGCGGAGGGGCTCACCGACGCGGACTGCCCCAACCTCGATGCCGAGCTGCGGGACCTCGCCCTCGTTCACCTCGAACTTGGCGACTACCGTGAGGGGCTCTCGCTCTTCGCGGCCTTGCATCGGCATGACCCGTCGGACCCCTGGGCGTACAACGCCATCGCGCTCAACCTTCCGCGTCTCGGGCTGCCTTCCCTGGGGAGGCTCGCGGCCGAGCGCGGCCTTGAGCTTGTCCGTCGCGGCGACGATCGGGAGCGTCTGTCGGGCCAGCTCACCAATCTGTTGCAGGAAGCGGGCACCGCCGAGGATCGCTCCGACGCCCCCAAGGACGCCGTGGACGAGGTTCGAGATGCGCTCCGTACGGACTTCGACGCCAAGGGGGCGGAGTCTTCTCGCGAGCTGGCCCTGCGGCTCATTCCCGAGCTGGCGAGGGCTCGTGTGAAGCAGCTTCCGCCCATGCCGACGGCGGACGCGCTCATCGACATCGGCAATCGCCTCCTCCCGTTCCTCCGTGCAAGCCTGACAGCAGCCAAGCCCCCGCCAACGTGGCTCGACCCGGAGCCAGCGCCGACGATCACGCGAGTCGGGCCAAAGGTCGGCCGCAACGATCCCTGCCCATGCGGCAGCGGCAGAAAGTTCAAAAAGTGCTGCATCGACAAGCCGCCGGCCGCCCGCGTGTCGTGAGGGGATGCGGAGGACCGTCTTGGCCAGCTCGCCCACCTGCTCGTCGTGCGGACGGAGGTCGCTGCGCTACCGCAAGCGAACCGACGACTTCGTGTGCCGCAAGTGCTCGGCCGTCCTTCTCGCGGCGGATGTTCGGGCCGGCGAGCTGGTGGAAGTTCAACTCCGCAGGCTACGGCCCGCCTCGCGGTTGGTGGCGCCACGGCGGCGCCCGAGGGCGGACACTGCCCGCAACCGGGAAGTCGCCCGAGCCCTGGCCGAAATGGAGGCCGCCTGCAAGCAGCTCGACACCACTGTGGACCGCATCAGCCGGCAGCACGATCCCCTGGGATGTCTGCCGTTCGTCCTCTCCTTGGCCACTGGAATCGTCGTCGCGGGGATCGCCGCCCGTTCGGTTCGCTGGTACCTCGTGGTCTGCGTGTCGCTCGGTGGAGCGGCCGTGACCTGGCTGGTCCTGATGGTCTTCCGTGTCACGAGCTGGTCGCGGAATCATCCGCTACTCGCGCAGATGTACAAGCTCCAGCACGGCCGGGCGGACGAGGACGCAGACTTCGATCGCGTCGAGCTGGGCGAGGCCATCGTGGATCACTACCTGCCCAAGGAGCAGAGCGAGCCGCTGCTGGATCGGTTGGAGGACGCGAAGGAGCGGACGGCGAAACTGCTCGGGCTCGATAATGCAGAACCCTCCCTTCCCGTGCACCATCGCGCAGCGCGTAGCTTGGGACCTGATAGCTGCGCGCCCTTGCCTCCGGCTAAGGCGTCGAGGCTTGCAGCGAGGCGGGCGCTCCCGGGCCGGTGAGGGATTCGAGGAACGCCACGAGATCGGCCTCGTCTTGAGTCGAGAGCGGGAGCGGCTGGAGCTCGTCCGTCCCCGGATAGGCGCCTCCGGGGGCCCCGCCCTGGACGAAGAAGGAGACGACGTCCTCGAGCGTGCCGATCTGGCCGGTGTGCATGAACGTCGGCCGCATGGCGACGCAGCGAAGCGTCGGCGTAAGGAAGGCGCCGTTCATCGCGGGCGTGACGGCGGTGGGGATCCGTCCATCGGTCCCGTCGCTATAGATGCCCGCGGAGTTGAGCGGGCTGGCCAGGAGCTGAGGCAGGCCCGTGGCCTGGCCCTGATCGTCCGAATCGATGAAGGCCTGCTGCACGATCTCCGGAACGAGGCCGCAATTGTGAAACGCCTGGTCCGACATGAAGGGCCCCGAATGGCAGGTCACGCACCCCGCCTTGCCGACGAAGAGGACGGCCCCGCGCTGGGAGGAGTTCGAGATGGCCGTCGCGTTGCCATGCACCCAGGCATCGAACGGACCTTGCCCGCAGGAAAGGAGACGTTCGTACGCGCCGATGGCCTTGCCGGCGTTCGCCACCACCTGCGTGACGGCCGTCTGGTTCGCGGTCGTCATGCTGTCGTACTCGGCGCCGTCGCCCGGCATGCCGTGGAAGGGGCCATCGCACGTCGGCGGGGGGCTCGTGCGGTTCGGCGGAAGGCATCCCGTCACGTCCGCCGCCAGCGGAGGAAACTGCGTCGTGTCGTCCAGGGGCGGCATCGCGCCGAAGACGGCTTCGTAGTCGGATTGGTATTCCGTGTAGAGCTGCTCGGCCATGTAGAGGCGAGAGCTGTTCATCTCGACCACGGTCTCAAGCGGGCCGAAGATCTGGCTGAAGAGGGAGTCCTTGCGGCCATCCCACATGATGAGCGTCGCCTGCCCGATGTCGAGCAGCGACGGCGCCCGCCGGCGACCCCACCCGGCGCCGAGCGAGATTCTGCCTCTGGAACGACCGCGTGTCCGAGAAGCCGCTCGCAGGAATGTGGCACCCGGCGCACGCGACCCGCCCCGTCTGCCCGGTGGTCGCCGTCGCGACCCCAAGCGTCTCTGGGCTGCCGTCGTTGTCCGTGTCGAGCAGCTGCCCGGAAAAGGACGGATCGAAGAACAGGCGCTGGCCGAGCGCGGCCGCGGCGGGGTTGTCCGCGAAGCGGTTGGTCGGGTCGTTCGGAGGCGAGGGGAGCTGCGCCGGGGAGAGGGCTTGCAGCGCCGCCCGCTGGTCGGGAGTGAGCAGGGGCGCCGGGCCCTTGGCGTCGTCACCCGCGTCGTCACCTGCCTCGGCCCCGGCGTCCACCGGCGTGACCCCGGCATGCGCCTGTCCCGGCGCTGCGGATGCGGAACTGCACGCGTTCGATGCCGCGAGGAGGACGATCCCTACGCGGTCTGTCAGTACGCGGCGCACGGCAGCCTCGACTCGTCCCACGTGAATGTGGAACCAAGGATGGCGGACGGGCCCGATGCGGGGGCGGACGGCGCGGGGACTCCGCTCTTGAAGCCTAGGTCGTCGAAGTGCCGCGTGGTCTCGGTGCACTGGTGCTTGTTGGCGAACTGGAAGACCCGCGGGTCGCCGCAGACATCGTCCGGCGCCAGCTCGTGATAAAGGACGTCGCCGAACGTGATCGTCATCGGCCCCGGCGCCATGTTCCAGCCGGTTGGGTACTGGGTGCAGCCCGCGGGCGTGCCGTCCATGAACACGTAGAGGCGCGTTGTCGAGACGAAGGCGTCGAACCGCGTCATTCGATCCATCCCCGCATGCTCGAACGCGGGCTCGCCGGCGGGATTCAACGCCGCGAACTGCGCGGACGACAGGCCCCCGTTCGGATCGGTGTCGAGGAACTCGTGCTGGGGCGCCTGATTGTTCACGTTCCACGGGTGTCCGTCGACGAGGCCGTGGAACGCCTCGGTCTCGATCCGCATCGGCGGCCCCTCGATCGGCTGGATGACGATGGTGTTGCTATTGGCGTTGCCGACTCCATTGCCGCCGCCGCAGAAGGCCTGATTGCAATCGACGGGCAGCGGCTGATCCGAGAAGATCATCTGCGGATAGCGCCTCGCGTCGGCGACCATGTTCACGGACATCGTCACGTGCACGTAGGTGTCGGAGGCGACGGTGGCGGTCTGCAAGGCGCTGAAGCGCACGCGGCCCGTCACGTCTTGCCCAGTGTCGTCGAACGCCTCCCACAACTGGCCCTGGAACTGGCCCCACGTGAACACCGCGACACTGTTTGGCTCGTCGAGCTCGTACGCGGCGACCTGGAACACGCTGTCGTGTGCCAAGCAGCCTTCCCATGTGCACGTGGTCGTGGTCTGCGAGCCCATGAAGTTGTCCATGGTGACCGGCCCGAGGTCCGTGCCCGCGTTGAACCCCTGGTACCAGTCCCAGTCGGCCGGGACGTGCGGCTGCGGCGTCACCTGGACGAACGACCGAGCGATCGGGACCGGTGAAACCGTGGCATCGTCGAACTCGCCGTTGATGAATACCTCGCCGGTGGACGAGGCGGCCTGCAGGTCGCTCAGCGTGTAGTACGTCTGGTGCGGCGTTGCCTCGAGGTGCTGCGCCGAGAGGAAGCCCTGGAACGGGCACCCAGACTTGAGCGCCTCGACGACCAACGTCGTCGGCTGCGTCAAGCCAGCCCACTCGAGGTGCCACAGCGGGCCGTCGCCTTGATTCAGCGCACGGTCGTAGCGGTCCGGGCCCACGGCGAGCTCGTCGTGCACTTGATCGCTCGTGTAGAGGACCTCCATGAGCGGTACCGTTCCGGTCGCAGGCGCGGTGAGCACCTCGAACGCGGGCGCTGGCGGCGTCGTGTCGGCCATGTGCTCGGCCATGCCCGCCGACGTGAAGTAGTACTGGCGGTGCTGCGTCGAGTTGCAATCCGTGCAGTTCCACATCGCGCTGACCTGCGACGAATAAATGGTCTGTGTCGCCGCGCTCGCCAGAGACGGGACGTAGAAGACGATCCCGTCGTCGCGCCAGTTCTGCGAGAGGAGCGAGTCTCGCTCCGACGATGCGGTCGTGTAGATCTTCAGCCGGCTCTCGCGCCAGCCCAGCTCGTCCTGCATGGGATACCCGGCGACTGCGTAGACCGGCTCGAGCCCAGGACCGCTCGTGGGGTAAACGTAGCCGAGCGTCGGGTTGGACGAGACGGACGACTGCCAATTGAACGGCGGGTTGAACACCGACAGGCCAGGGCCGGCGACGACCTGCGCAACGGCGGCCCCCGCATCCCAAACGACGGGCATGTTGAACTCCGACAGCGCGCCGCTCCGGACGGCGCCCCCGGCGTCGGGGCCGTTGACGTTGTTCTGCAGATCGTATCCCTGGCGAAGCCCGGAGCAGCGATAGATGGCGTTGTGAATCGTGAGCGAGCCGTCGGCTTTGTTGGTGATCTGATCCGCGCTCGGCAGCGGATAGACGCGATAGTCGACGGCGCCTTCGACCGGATCGAAGTCGATGCCAACCGAGTCTTCGCGCTGCGTGGCGACCACGTTCGTCAGCTCGGGTAGATCGGGCAGGCCGCTGTCGCCGATGGCAACTTGCCCTAAGGACGCGTCGGGAGCCTGGGCGTCCGTCACGCTCGAGGACGGCCCGCCCTCGGACGACGCGTGGTCCCCAGCGGACTTGGAGCCGCACGCGAGGACCTGGGCCGCGCAAAGAAAGACCAGGAGCGTGCGACCAGGCATGGCAGGAGTCCTCGTGGCCCCAGCAGAATACTCCTCCCATCGAGGCTTATCGAGTCGCTACCCCTTCCACGCCGGCCTCGCTGGAAGCATGCTCCGCGCCGCGTCGTTCTACGGCCCCAAGGACGAGGTTTGCTCAATAGGCTCGACCGACTCCCCGGGCTCCGCGGAGTGCCAGGTCCGCCTCTGCCGGGACTCGGCAAGCTTCTGCCTCTGGGCAGGGGTCAGGACCGGGAGCAGCTGCGTGAGCGATCGGATTTCGCGATCAACGGCCTCGTGCGGGGACTTGGGAGTCGCGAAGAGGTCGAGCTTGCTCGCGTCGAACGGTTCGTGCTCGAAGGCGTCGAGGAAGGCGTCGAGCCCCGTCTTCGCCGCGTCGCGATGCGCCTGTGCCTCGGCGGCGCTTGGTTCGTTGGCGGCGAGGATCGCGGCGACCTGCTTCTGCTGTGCAGGGGTGAGTTCGAGTTCGCTCGTCATCCGGTTGACTCGCACCTTGGTCCTGGCAGTCGCTCCAGCGTCCGCCATCTCCGGGTGCGCAGCCTCCATGGCGGCGGAGCGGGCCCGGATGGAGGCCGTGACCTTCTGCCGCAGCGGCTCGTCGAGGACGGCGTGCAGCGCATTCGCGACGCTCACATCGCGATCCCTGCTCGCTTGGGTCGCCCTGTCGACGGCGATGAGGTCCGTATGGATCTTTTCGGCGTCGAGCTTTCCGGCGCCTATCCCCGCGACGACATCCGACTGGAGGGCGGCGTACTCGGGTTTCTCGGTGCCTGCCGCACGGACCGGCTCGGTAGCGGCTTCGAACGCGGCTTCTTGCGCGTCAGAGTGGGGCGTGGCGCGGAACGAGCGCAGCAGCATCCCGAGGATTCCATGGGAACGAAGCAATTCGCCGTCGCGGCGGTGGCGCGCGGAGGCAGCGGTGGTGGCCACCGCGGCGGCCGAGTCCAACGCGATGGTTGGCTCGCTGCTGGCGGACCCTGCGGGAGCCGCGGCGCTCGGTTTCTTGTCGCACGCCAGCGTGAGCGCCACGAGGGCTGACAAAAGCGGAAGTAAATGGGCCCTGTCGCGCATCGTCAGTCTCCGGCGGCGTGGTCTATCTCACTCGGGCTCGTTCTGCGAGTCCGAGAAGCGTACCGCCGGCCGCTCCCTCATCGCTCGAGGGATCGCGCCGCTTTCTTTGCGAAGCTTGCCACCGCGTCCACGCCGCGCGTCACTTCTCCGACGGCGCCCCTTCGTGCGACGCCGATGGACTCTTGGAGCGCGCCCGCCACCACGTCGGCGTTGCCCTCGGCGGTGACGGCGTCATTGCCGACGATGCGCCCCCACGTGCGTTTTGCCTTGCCGAGCACTTGCCGCCATCGCCCATCACGGATGTCCTGGTTCATGACCTTCTCCTTCAACGCTGTGCGTCGTTGACGTCGTGATACGTAAGCCTCGTTGTATCACACGTCAAGGACAAATATTTCAACATATTGATTTTAATACATAATAAGTTTGACGCATTAGAGATCTGGCGGTCGTGACGGGAAGCACGGGGGACATCGATGCTGCCGGCGCGATGAACTATCGACGGCGCACTCCCACGGCATTCTTGGCATCGTTTGATGTCACATTCATAAGTGATACATAAGTTGGACGACGAGGAGGAATGACCATGCCCACCGCAGAGATCTCCGAGACCGCAGCCATCGAACGACGCATTCGCGACAGGGCGGTGCGCCGTGTCCACAGCCGAATGGGCCTTGTGTGGCACACGGCCGTGTTCGTCATGGCGAACGTGGCCATGTACGCCATAAACCAGCGCTACACGCCGACGGTTACCTGGTTCGTGTGGCCCCTCGCCGCGTGGGGTGCGGGCCTCGCGATGCATGCGTTTGCGACGCTCTCCTCGGGTGGCATGACCGAGGGGATGATCCAGCAGGAAATTCAGAAGGAGAGGCAGCGCCGCGGTCTGGCATGATGCGAGCCACCATGCCGTTCGTCGCAAAGGGCTTCCGCCGCGTCTCTGTGACTCCCGAGGTCGCCTTCGACCGCCTCGCCGACTACGCGTCGTGGGCGCACTGGATGCCGCCGTCGTTCCGGCCGACCGGAAGTCCGAGCGGCGCGCTCAGTATCGGAAGGAAGATCCGCGTGCGCATCGGAGGCTTGCCGGGAGCGACGACGATTGAAGTCAGTGAGGCGCGCCGACCCGCCGAGATTGCCTGGCAAGGGGGCTTGCCGGGCGTTCTGTTCGCGGATCATCGCTTCCTCTTCGAAGCGGACGGCGACGGCACCAAGGTGACCTCGCTCGAGACGTGGTCCGGCGCCCTCGCGCCTTTTGCCCGCCTCTTTGTTCAGCCGATGGCCGAGCGCATCGGTGGCCAGCAGCTCGAAGCCCTCGCACGGGCGGTCGGCTCGTGAGGCGCGCCAGCCCGGCGGCCGGCTCAGATTAGCAACGAGGGTATCGCCGAGCCGTCATCGGTGACCGATATCGGCCGTCCCGTGGGCGACGTCTCGGTGTGCGCGGGATCCAGGCCGAGAAGCGTGGCCATCGTCGCGAGCAGATCGGGCACCCGCGTGGTGGGCCCCGCCACCTTCGCGCCGTCCTCGTCGGTGGCGCCATGGACCACGCCGCCGCGGATGCCTCCGCCAGCGAGCGCTGCGCTCCATGCCTCTGGCCAGTGATCGCGACCATCGTTGGCGTTGATGCGGGGCGTACGACCGAACTCGCCCATGCAGGCGACGAGCGTCGACCCGAGAAGCCCGCGCGTCGACAGGTCGTCGATCAGCCCGGAGAAAGCAGGGTCGAGGGACCCCATGAGCCCCTTGGTGCGCTCGAAGTTGTTCTGGTGGGTGTCCCACCCGTCGAGGAAGATTTCGACGAACTTCGCCCCTCGCTCCACGAGCCGGCGGGCCGCGAGGCATCCGCGGCCGAAGTCGGTGTCCCCGTATGCGCGGCGGACGGCCTCGGTCTCCCCCGACACGTCGAACGCGTCGAGCTTCGGCGTTTGCATCATGCGGACCGCCTTCGCGTACACCTCGCGCCGACCGTCGACCTTCGCGTCCCCCGTAGCGTGAGCGAAGCGCTCGTCGGCGGCGTCGAGAGCGGCCAGCCTCCGTTCGAAACGTGTCCGGTTGACCCCCGGCGCCAGGCTCGTGTCCGCGGGCGGTGCGCCTGCCTTCTGGAGGACGAACGGGCCGTTTTGTATGCCCAGAAAGCCCGCGCCGAAGCTCGGTCCGCCGATGCTGACGAACGCCGGCAGCTCCGACCTGGGGTCCCCGAGCCGGGCGCACGTCCATCCTCCGAGCGATGGATGGGCGACCGTCGGATTGGGGGCGTACCCCGTGTGCGCGTAGTACTGCGCGCGGGGGTGGTTGCCCTCCTTGCTGCTGAGACTTCGTACGAGCGCCAGCTTGTCCGCGCGCTCCGCCAGGAGCGGAAGATGCTCGCTCAGCATCATGCCCGGGGCGCGCGTCTTGATTGCCTTGAAAGGGCCGCCCGTCGGCCTGCCAGGCTTGGGGTCGAAGGTGTCGAGATGGCTGGGACCGCCGTTCAGCCACAAGAGAATGCACGCGCGTGCTTTTGGCGCGGGGCCGGCGCCTGCGTTTGCCGAAACGGGCAAGAGGTATCGCGTGACGAGTGCTCCGAAGGCGGAGCTGACTCCTGCTCGAAGCAGCGTGCGTCGGGTGATGTCGTCCATCGCGTCTCCCTCAGTGATTGAGGACGAATTCGCTCGAGTTGAGCAGAGTCCAGAAGAGGTCCTCGTAGGCACGGACGCGAGCGGTCGCCCGCAAGTTGCCGGCGCGTCCTTCGAGGTTCCGGAGAGGGTCGGGTTGCTCGGCCTTTCCGCGCTTCTTGGGCTTCTCATGCTTGCCCCGCTCGGGCGGGGCTGCCGCAGGAGGGGCGGCCGCCGCTTCGGGCTCGGCCTGCGCGTCGGCCAGGAACTGGGTCCAGCTTGCGATCTCTTCCGGGGTCGGCGGTCGCGATAGCGCTCGCACGTACAGGGCCTCGATCTTCATCTTGTCGTCGCCCGTAGTACCAAGCACTTCTGCGAGAGCGCTTCCGGGCAGCACACTCGCTCCGGTGGCGACGACGCTGCCGTTGAGCAGCGCCAGCGCCTGGGCAATCGTCCCCTCGTAGTCGCTCTCGTCGGTGACGTCATCGACGTCGAAGAGGAATCCGTAGCGTTCCCTCACTCTGGACCGCACCTGAGCCAGGTCTAGCCTCCCGGTCGCGCGCACGATCGCGTCGAGCTTCGTCGCTGTGACGAGCGCATCGAGAAGCTCGTCAGGACCGAGCGGAGCGACCCGGAACCGCTCCCACAGCTTCGCGTCTGGGTCGGCCTTCTGGGTCGCTGCGTCGAGCGCCGCCGCCGAGCGGGCGTATGCGTCCGTACCGACGATGACGCACACCAGATGCTTCACGTCGTAGCCGCTGGCGACGAAGTCCGCTGCGAGGGCGTCCAGCAGCTCGGGCGCGATCGCGGGGTTCGACGTGCGGAAGTCGTCGATGGGATCGACGAAGCCGCGTCCGAGGAAGTGCCCCCACATGCGGTTGACCAGGGCGCGCGCGAACCAGGGGTTGTCCGGCGCGGTCACCCAGCGCGCGAGTGCGACGCGCACGCCTTCACCGGCTCCGAGCCGCGTGCCGTCGAGGGCTGTCGGCTCGGCCTTCGCGATGGGCTCGAGGTCGCCCATCTTGGCGAAGCGGGGAGCCGGGCGGTCGAGGTCGCGCACCTCGACGCGCTTGACGGACCCCTTCATGGGGGCCGGATCGATCGGTACCAGGCGAGTGCGCGTGAAGGCCGCAGCGAACGACTGGAAGTCCTTCTGCGTCCACTTCTCCGTCTTGTGGTCGTGACACTGAGCGCACTGGATCTGCACTCCGAGGAGCGTGCGCGAAGCGGCACCCGCCATGTCCTGGGGATTCTCCTGGTATCTGAGCGTCCAGTTGACGGCGCCGTTGACGTTCGCCGGCGGGGGGTCGTTGCCCTCGTTCTCCTCCGAGGCGCGCTTCGGGCCGCCGCTGCTGTTCTGTCCGGTCGCTGTCAAGAGCTCGGTCACGATTTCGCTGTACGGCGTATTGCGGGCGAGGGCGTCGTGAAGCCAGCTTCTGAACGCGCCGTGATCGACGTCGGGGCGGCGGGCGTCGCGGCCCATCAAGACGTCGTCCCAGTACGCGGTCCAGTGGTCTGCCCATAGGGGCGATGCAAGGAGCTCGGCTATCATCCGCGAGCGCTTCGTGGGGTCGGCTTGCGCTTGCGGCGGTTGGGCGATGAAGCGGACGGTGACCTCTGGTGGTGGGATCGTGCCCACGACGTCGAGCCACGCCCGCCGCAACCAGGTCGCGTCGTCGGCTGGGGGCGTCGGCGTGACGCCGGCGGCCTTCCACGCGGCCTGCAGTCGTCTGTCCACGTCGGCCGGCGTGAGAAGGGGAGGCTTGGTCGGAGTCGCGATGGCGGGCGACGGCGAGGAACGCGGTGCGCTCGCCGGGACGACGCCGCGATCGCACGACGAGAGCACGAGCACTGTTGCGAGCGCCCTCGCGGCAGAGACGCGTGACATGATCTCCATCGTGCGCGAGGGAGACGTTCCGAGCAATGATCCCCTTCCCCCGGCCGCGTAAAGCTCCGTAAAGGTCAGCGCCCTCCTCAGAACGAAAGTCGCTCCAGTACGGCGCCCACGTCTGCGCCTTGCCATACGACGGCGTGGAGTGCCTGCAGAAGGGGTACGTTCGTCACCCCACGCTCGCACGCGAATCGCCACGCCGTGGCGATCGCGGGGTACCCCTCGGTCAGCTCGCCCGCAGCCAACATCTCGGCGGCGACCTTTGCGGCGGGGACGCCCCTTCCCACACGCTCGCCGAAGGCCCGGTTACGCCCGGCGGCTGCGGTCACGTGAAGATCGCCTGCACCAGCCGGCCCACAAACACTCTCGACGCCACCGCCGCCCGCCGCGACGAGCACGCGCATCTCGACGAGCGCCTGCGTGAAACAAGCGGCGCGAGCGTTGTGGGCGGCGGCGCCCACATAGCCGTCCCACAGTCCGAGCCCGGTCGCGTACGCATTCTTGAGCGCCGAGCAGAGCTCCGCCCCCGCGACGTCCCCACTCGTCGTCACTACGAGGCCGTCTCCGGCGAGAGCCGCCGCGCAGGCGGCCGCGTCCGCCGGCAGTCCGGCGAAATGCATCCACGTCAGGATGCCACGCGCGACCTCCATCGCCTTCGCCGGTCCGGCCGCGTGCACGAAGCGCAGGGCCCTTCCCAAGTGCTCGGAGACCACGATGTCGATCCGGTCCATGAGCCGCGTGGTCGGCGACTCGAGCAATCCCTTGGTCACGCTCAACACGGGCACGTCGGGCAAATGCGCTGCGGCTCTCGTGAGCACCGCGACCACTCCTTCGGAGTTGGCCGCGTGCACGACGAGTTCGGCGCCCTCCAGAGCGTCGCCGAGGCGAGGTGCCCGGAGGAGGGCGATCCCATCGAGGGAGAGTTTCAGTCGCGGGTGAGGCTCGCCCCTCTCGCACGGTTCGAGCATCGCGTCATCCAGCCACGTGCCCCATAGCCGTACGTCATGCCCGCGGCGCCGAGCAACGCACGCCATGGCGCTGCCCATGTAGCCGGCCCCGAGGACGGTGACGCGCACGCCCTGGTGACTACCTAAACGGACCGCGATTCACCAGCATGCCGTTTCGCGGCCAGCGTGCCGAATGGACGCTCGCGCAACCGCGAAGTAGGGTTGGGGCCGACCGTTGCGCCACATCGTCTTTCGCTTCGATGACCCGATGAGCGTCGCGCAGGCCCTCGGCCACGCAGACCAGGAGCTACCGGTACCGGCGGGTGAAACCGTGAAGGACGGCGAGTGGGTCCTCGCCGTCTTCGAGGTAGGGGCGGCGAGGCGCACGACGGCTGCGGCAGCGCGCGGTCTGGGCACGAGGGTCGGCGCCGGTGGGTCACCCGACGTCGCCGCGATTCTATCGTTCGAGCGCCGCGACTGGGATCGCTTGGTCGAGTTCGGGCAAGCTTGTGGCGGAGGACCCGAAAGGTCTCTCCCCGTTGTGCCCCCCGAGCCTCCAACGCAGCCTTCGCTCGGCGCCGACTCGCGCCCCCGGCCACCGCAATCGTCCGGTGCGGCGTCGAGCGGCCGCGCCATCAAGGCGCCGCGCTCTCGAAAGAGCCCGGGTGGGTCGCCGTCCGCGAGCAGCGCCGGCGCCGGCGCACGCGTGCTTCTGGTGGACGACGAACGCGACATCCGGGAGGTCGTGGGCGCGATGCTCGAAGCCGTGGGCCTCACGCGTCGAGTCGGCGAACAGCGCCGAGGAGGCTCTCGAGCGGGTGCGTGGACAGAGCTACGATCTCGTGATGCTCGATTGGAACCTGCCTGGCATGACAGGCATCGAGCTGTGCCGCCTTATCCGAAAGGATCCGAGTCTCTCCACCTTGCCCGTTCTCTTCCTCACGGCGCACGCTGCACCGCAGGACGTCGTCGAGGCATTCGCGAGCGGCGCCGATGACTATGTCGTCAAGCCGTTCCGGGCCCCCGAGCTCGGAGCGCGCATCTTCGGCCTGCTGAGGCGAGCACGCATGGTGACCCAGAGCGCCGATTCATGACACCGGGTGACCCTGCGATTCCGGCGCGTCACGACGCTTCGCTCGAGCTCGGCGTAAGGAGCGTCGGCAGGTTCATCGCCGTCGGAGGTGGGCGCGGAGGCGTGGGCAAGAGCCTCGTCGCCGTCAACCTCGCCGTGTACTTCGCGCAGCTCGGCAAGGGGGTCGTGCTCGTCGACGCGGACGCGGCCGGATCGAACCTGCACTCGCATTTCGGCCTCAGGGCCGCGCGCTCCGAGCCGGATCTCGGGGAGGACGGACCCGGTGCCATGCGCGCCGCGCTGGTCCCGACGAGCGTGCCCGGCCTGTCCTTGCTGCCGGCCGCCCACGACGCGATTGCTCCCGGGCTTACCCTGCGCGCAGGGCGAAAGATGCGCTGGCTTGCCTCGCTTCGAGCGCTACCTGCGGAGTACCTCGTCATCGACGTGGGTCCCGGTCACGGCGACCTCGGCGCTCGATCTCATGCTCGCCGCGGACGTACCCATCGCGGTCACGGTGCCCGAGCCCCCGGCCGTCGAGACGACGTACCGGTTCCTTCGCGCAGCCTTTCGGCGTCGGCTCCGGCGGTTGCTCGTACGCGACAAGCTCCGGTCGGCCATCCTGGAACGCGCCCTCGTGCACCTCGGCGAACTCCCGGCTCCCATCGAGCTCGTGCACCAAGCTGGCCAAGATGGATAGACCGCTGGCAGATCTCGCTTGGGCGGAGGCGCTGACCCAGCGCGTGCAGCTCGTCGTCAATCAGACCCGTGTCCGCACTGACATGGAGCTCGGCGCGTGGATGTCGCGGGCTCGTCTCCCGGCACTACGGAGTCGCTTCTCGACGAGCTCGGGCACGTCGAGCACGACGACACCGTATGGCTGACCGTGCGGCGGAACAAGCCGCTGCTGGTCGACAGCCCGACGAGCAAGAGCGCTCGGAACATCGAGCGCATCGCACGACGCGTCCTCGCGCTTGCGGCAGCCAAGCCGGTGGACGAGGCGCCCCATCCCGCGATCCCAATCGAGGAGCCCACACTCTATGCGGCGCTCGGCGTCACGCGATCGGCGAGCGACGAGGAGATCCGCCGGGCGTACAAGCGTCAGCGTGAAGTGTACGCCACCGGCGGGCTCGCGACGGTCTCGCTGCTCGAACCAGCACATCTCGGGGCGGCCCAGCGCAAGCTCGACGAGGCCCACGACACGCTCCTCGACGCCGTTCGCCGCCGCGCCTACGATCTTTCGACGTTCCCCGACCCCGAGCCGGAGGTCCTCTCTGCGCGGATCGCGCGGCCGGCGCTCGCGGCCGAACACCTGATGCTGCAAGAGGAGCTCGAGCGCGAGATCGGACCGGATACGGAGTTCACGGGAACAATCTTGCGCAAGGTGCGCGAGTCGCAGGGAATCGAGCTCATCGAGATCAGCACGAAGACGAAGATTGCGCGCGCGCACCTTCAATCGATCGAGGAGGAGAGCTTCGACGCCCTTCCGGCGCTCGTCTACACGCGTGGCTTTCTCATCGAGCTCGCGAAGCAGCTCCGGCTCGATCCCGCCCATGTGCAGAGGACCTACCTGCGCCGGATGCGCGAGGATCTGGCTGCCCGCGGTAAGGAGCTTGCGTGAGTGGTGGGACTGATCCCGCGCCCGCGCGCGGAGAGGGTCTCTTCGGCGCTGTGTTGTTCGTCCTGGCCCTGGCGCCGCGGCTCTGGGTTGCCCTCGCTTGGGCGGGGGAGCCGGTGTGGGACGGGCACTACTATGACTTCGGCGCACGTCGCATTGCCGAGGGACTCGGCTACTCCGACGATCGCAGCGTCGACGGCCATCTCGTTTGGCATCCCTGGTGCCACTACCCGGTCGGCTACAGCGCGTTTCTAGCCGCGTTTTACCGCGTACTCGGGGCGAGTCATTCGGTCGCTGCCGTCGCCAACGCGCTTGTCGGTGCAGCGCTCGCGGTCGTCACCTGGATGCTCGCTCGACACGCGCTGTCAGGCGCTCGCGCGCGCGTTGCGGGGTTCATCGTCGCCTTCCATCCCGGCCTCGTACTTCAAGCGGCGCTCGTCATGAGCGAGCCGCTCGCAGCCCTGCTCACCCTCGCCGCCTTCGTGCTGGCCGTGCGGGATCCGCGTCCGCAGCGAGGGTTCGTGGCGGGTACGCTGGCGCTCGGGGTCGCGGCGCTCGTTCGGCCGCAGGCGCTCCTGTGCGCGCCGTTCTTCGCTTGCTTGATCGAGAGGCGCGCGCGAGTGGTGGCAATCGTGGCTGCCTGCGCTCTGTCGCTCGTCGTGGTGCTCCCTTGGACTGCGCGAAACTGCCGTGTGATGGACGGGTGCGCCCTCGTCAGCACCAACGCGGGGTGGAACCTCGCCATCGGTGCGTTCCCGCGGGCGACCGGCCGCTTCGAGACGCTGCGCTCGAGCGACGGTTGCCGCGACGTCACCGGTCAGGTGCAGCAGGACCGCTGCTGGCTCGAGTACGGTCTGGAGCAGATAGCTCTCCGCCCATGGCACTGGTTGTCGCTCGTGCCGGCGAAGCTCGGGTACACGTTCGACCACGAGTCGTTCGCGGTCGAGTACCTCCATGAAGCGCGTCCGGAGGCCTGGCCCGATGGGCGGCGCGCGCGAGCCAGGGAGACGACCACGCTGGCGCACCGTCTGCTGCTCGCGGCGGCCGCACTGGGATGCGTGGCGTTCCCGCTCGGGGCCAAGCCTCGTGGAGCGACCGCTCAGGCGGCGGCTCTCGTCGTCGCGGTCCTTCTCGGCGCCATGGCCTTCACGGCGGCGACGCCGACCTTCTGGCCCCTCGCCGTGCTCGCCGCGGTCATGCCGTGGCTGCCGCTGCCGGGTCGTCCACCTACGTCCCAAGCGATGCTCCTCGCGGCGGCCCTACTGGCTACGACCATCGTGACGCATGCGGTGTTCTTCGGCGAAGACCGGTATCACGTCGTCGTCACGCCGGTCCTCGCCCTGATGGCGGCAGCCGCTCTCCGCCGCCCAGCGTGAGACCCCTGCAAATTGTCCGCGCCCAGTGGATCGCTGGCTCAAGATCAGCCATATGTCTCCCATGTCTTTCGTCGTCGCCGTCGTGGGCGCGACCGGTGCGGTCGGTCGCGAGATGCTTCGTGTCCTCGAGCAGAGGCGCTTCCCGGTGAAGCGGCTCGTAGCGCTCGCCAGTAAGCGCAGCGCGGGGCAGAAGCTCGCGTTCGCCGGGGGCGAGGTGATGGTAGAGGAGCTGACGTCGAAATCCTTCGCGGGGGTCGCAGTCGCGTTATTCAGCGCCGGCGCCGCGGTCTCGCGCGAGTTCGGCCCTGTCGCGGCGTCCGCGGGAGCGATCGTCATCGACAACTCGAGCGCCTGGCGGACGGACCCCGAAGTTCCCCTCGTCGTGCCCGAGGTGAACATGGAGGCAGCGGCAAAGCGCCCTCGCGGGATCATCGCCAACCCCAACTGCGCGACGATCCAGATGGTAGTGGCCCTGAAACCATTGCACGACGCCGCGCGCATCAAGCACGTCGTCGTTTCCACCTATCAGGCGACGAGTGGCAAGGGGCATGCGGCCGTCGAGGAGCTCCTCGCGCAGAGCCGCGCCGTTCTCGAGGGGCGTGCCGCCGAGGCCAGCGTCTTCCCGGGAACGATCGCGTTCAACGTGCTCTGCGACTGGAAGGCAGGGGAGAACGACTACTCCGAAGAGGAGACCAAGATGGTCTTCGAGACGCGCAAGATCATGGGCGATGCGTCGATCGGGGTCTCGCCGACGACAGTTCGTGTGCCGGTCGTCAACGGCCACTCCGAAGCGCTCCACGTCCAGTTTCATCGGCCGATGCGCGCCGACGAGGCGAAAGGCCTGCTCCGGTCTGCGCCTGGCGTCACGCTGATGGAGGGGTCCTACGCTCCAGGAAAGCATCCACAGCCGGTCCAGGCTTCAGGGACCGATCCGGTCTATGTCGGACGCGTCCGCGACGACCTCGCCGTGCCCGGCGCGATCAACCTCTTCGTCGTGGGCGACAATCTTCGAAAAGGCGCCGCGTTGAACGCCGTGCAGATCGCCGAGCAGGTCGTACCGCCGGGGGCACTCGTTCGCTGAAGTGAGGTCGCGTGAGCTAGGGCACGTCGGACGAGCATGACGCCCCTCTCGCTTGGACCGTTTCTCAATCAGACCGTAGTCTTAGACATTCCGCCCATGTCCAACGATGCCGAGGATCGCGGTCTTGTCCCAGGCACGGTCGTTGCCGGAAGGCTACGGGTCGTGCGCCTGCTCGGCACCGGCGGTATGGGCGCGGTGTACGAGGTCGAGCACGAGCTGACCCGGCACAGGCGGGCGCTCAAGGTCCTGCACCCGCGCGTGGCGCAATCGCCGACGATAGTCGCTCGTTTCTTGCGGGAGGCGTCGGCGGCGGCGCGCATCGGCAACCCGCACATCGCGGAGACGTTCGACGCCGGGCGCCTCGAGTCCGGCGAGCCCTACCTGCTGATGGAGCTGCTCGTCGGCGAGACGTTCGACGGTCGCGTCCAGCGTCTCGGTCCGATGGATCCGGGAGATCTCGCGGAGCTCGTGCATCAAGCATGCGATGGTGTTGCCGCCGCGCACGATGCGGGGATCGTGCACCGTGATCTGAAGCCGGAGAACCTCTTCGTCACGACAAGGGACGGGCTGGCGTTCGTCAAGGTGCTCGACTTCGGCATCTCCAAGTTCGACGCAGAGAGGACCGGCTCGATGGGCGTGACCGCGGAGGGCGCGGTGATGGGGACGCCCTTCTACATGCCCCCCGAGCAGGTCCGAGGCGCGGCGTCGATCGACCTCCGCGCAGACGTCTATTCGCTCGGGGTGATCCTCTACGAGTGCGTCTCCGGGGTGCGGCCTTACGATGCCCCGGCGCTCGAGCAGATCGCCATACTCATTCACGAGGGGAAGGCGCGGCCCCTCGGTGACGTGCGAGCTTCGCTGCCTCCGGCGTTCTGTCAGATCGTTCACCGGGCGATGAACGTCGACCGAGAGCAACGCTATCCGACGGCGCGTGCGCTGGCAGACGCGCTGGCCCCATTCTGCGGGGCGAGCGTTGCCGGGCCCAGCGTCCGCACGAGCTCCGCGCCGCCGCGGGTCGTCATCCGGGCCTCGTCGGCGCCCCCGGCGGCCACGGACGCCGTCGTCGCGGCGGCAGCGACAGGTGCCGCCATGACACGAACGACCGCGACGGGGTTCGCCGACACGCAGCACACGGACCCGCCTCCCAAGCTGGCGGGCCGCACGCGTGCAGTGCCATTCGTCGCCGCCCTGATTGTTCTCGTAGCCGGAGGCGTCACATGGACGTTCGCCCGGTCTTTGCGTCCGCCGGGCCCTGCTGCCGCAGCGGTCCCGGTGACCCCCGAACCCGAGCACCCTGCACCGGGCTCGACCGCGTCGGTCGTCGCCCCCATCGGAACGTCCGCGACGACAACCGAAGACGCGGGCGCTTTGCGTTCCGGGGCAGTCGTTCGGCTAGTCACGTCGAGCGTTCGCCCGGTGCCGTCGGCCGCCGGGCCCACTGTCGCAACCTCCGTACCGCCAGTCGCACCGCCGACCACGTCTCCGGCCGCGAAGACCCGCGTCAATCAGACGGGCTTGGCGGGCGAAAACCCATTTCGCTGACGCCCTGATCACCCCTCCGTGACAGCGCGGGCCCTGGCGATGGTCGACAGGGCGGCACGCACCGCGCGCGTGAGGCCCGCCGCGGTGAACGGCTTCTCGAGAAAGCCGAGCGCGCCAGCGTCGAGCAGCGCCCGCGCGGCATCGTCAGGTGCAAACCCGGAGACAAGCAGAATGCGCGCGTCAGGCACCTTCTCACGGAGGCGCAGAAAGAGCTCCTCGCCTCCCATGGTTGGCATCACCATGTCGGCTACGACTAGATCGAACGGTCCGTCCACCGCGTAGGCCTCGAGCGCGCGGCGCCCGTTCTCTGCCTCGCGCACGCGCAGGCCCATGCGCTCGAGAATCCGACGCCCGGCTCCGCGGATCGCGGGCTCGTCATCCACGAGGAGTACGGAGCACCCGCGGAGGTCTCTGCGGGGGCCGCTCGGCGGCGCGGACGATTCGCGATCGGATCGAGCATCGTCGGCGCATGGCACGTGCAAGGTCACGCTCGTACCCCGGCCGCGGACGCTCTCGATCTCCGCGCTTCCCCCGTGGTTTCGTGCCGTCCCGTAGACCGTCGCGAGACCAAGCCCTGCGCCGCCACCGAACGGCTTCGTCGTGAAAAACGGATCGAACGCCGCCTTGCGCGTCTCCGAATCCATTCCCGGTCCGGAGTCTCCCACGGTGATGGCTATGTAGTCACCCGGAGCGACGGCACGCGCGTGCGCGTCCCGTCCAACGAGGTTGACACGCTGAGTCCGGATCGTCATGACGCCGCCGTCGGGCATCGCGTCGGCGGCATTGACGAGCAAGTCCCGGATGGCCTGGACGAGCTGCGCGGAGTCACCTTGAGCCATCGCGCCGTCGTGGCCGAGCTCGACCTCGACATCGATCGGCGCCATCAGTCTATCGCCTAGCGACCGGCGTGCCCTGTCGACGAGGTCGCCGGGGTCGAGCGATTCCGTTGCGTACTTGCCTCCGCGCCCGATGGCGGAGAGCTTGCGAGTGAGCTCTCCCGCGCGCCCCGCCGCGTCCTGGATGCTCTGAAGATCGTCTCGCGCAATGTTGCCGACGCCCTCTTCCTCGAGCATCAACCCACTCACCATCGAGATCGAAGCGAGCGCGTTGTTGATCTCGTGCGCGACCCCTCCGGCGAGACGCCCGACGGCGTCCATCTTGCTCGCCTGGAGAAGTTGTTCGCGAAGCCGCTTCTCCTCGATCTCGGATCGCTCGCGCTGGGCGATCTCGCCGCGGGCGTTTGCGAGCGCATGCCGCAACCGCTCGCCGCGCACCCGGTCGCGTGCTCTCAAGAGCGCGATCCTTCCGTGCGCTCGGACGCGCGTCGCCAGGAACATCGCCGCAAGCGCGGCCGACAGCGCGAGGGCAATGCCGTGCGCCCATAGTTGCGACGGCGTCGCTAGGCGCCACCCCGTGGCGAGCCAGGCCCCGACCGCGAACAAGTCGAACGCGATCATCCACCCCGTCGAAGCGAAGAACGCCCCGGCGCCTACGAGCATCACGGCGAGATGGGAGCTATAAGCAACCTCTCCCGTCACGGCCATCGTCGCAACGGTGTTGGAGGCGAGCAACACGCAGAACGCGAAGCCGATCGGGTGCACGAAGGGCCGGAGATACGAGAGCTTCTGCCACGCGAAACGCGCCCCGAAACACAGCAAGGACGCGACGACGTCGTAGACGACAATCAGTCGCGCGGAGGCGGGGAGCGACGCGAGATCTGCAATTGCGTCGGCCGCCAGGATCGCGCCCGTCCAGGCGAAGAACGCCGGCATGGCGTCGATCAGCGCCGCCCGCAAAGGCTCGCGGAGCACCTTTGGATCGCGCAGCATTTGCCCGGACTTCGACATTGGGGGATGTGGCAGGGATACGGCAGTTTGGCTGCGCCGCATTAGTCGAAACGACGTGGACCCTCGAAGCTTGTCGGTCAAAGACCGACGTCTTGCGCGAAGGGTGGGAATTGAATACCCCTGTGGCGATGCGTGTCCGAAGGGAGAGACAGTCCGGTCTCGAGGTCGGCACATTCTCAGGGAGTTGTCTGATGACTTCGACCATTCGCACGTACGTGTCGCTTCTTGCTTTGACTGCATTGCCGACGGCTGGGTGCTACGTGGACTCTGGACCGCCCCCGCCTCCGCCCCCGCAAGCTCAGGCAGAGGTCGTCGTCCAGGGCGAGCCGCCGCCGCCGCCACCGGTCCAGGTCGAGGTCGTGCCGGCAGCGCCGAGTCCCGAATACTTCTGGGTGGGCGGCTACCACCGGTGGTGGGGCGGTCGCTACGTCTGGGTCCCTGGACGCTACGAGCGCCGTCCGCATCCGGCTGCCCGCTGGGAGGGCGCTCACTGGGAGGTCCGTCCGAACGGCCGCGTTTTCGTCGAAGGACGCTGGCGCTAGGACACGAGCTCGGCCACTCCAGCTATCAGGCGATCGATCTCCGCGCATGTGTTGAACACGTGCGGGCTTGCGCGCACGGTTCCCTCGAGGTGCGCGCGCGCGTGAAGCACGTGGGTGCAGTGGTACCCTCCGGAGACGCACACTCCAAACACGTCCGAGAGAGCGCGCGCGACGTTCTCCTGGGTCATTCCAGGCGCGTCGACCACGAACGTAGCGAGTGCGATTCGCTCGTCGGGAGGCACCTCTCCCGCCAGGACACGTACGGCAGGAAGCTCGCGTAGACGCGACACGAGGTAGCGCGCAAGGCGCACGTCGTGCGCACGAATGGTCTCCATCCCCACGCTGCGCATCCAGCGGATCGCAGCTCCAAAGCCGATCGTCGATTCGATGGCGGGCGTCCCCGCCTCGAACCGAAAGGGAACGTCGCGCGGAACGAAGTGGCTTGGCGCGGTTCCGACGATGTCCTCGTTGATGGCCACCATGCCTCCGCCCACCTGGTAGAGCGGAAAATCGCGAAGGCGCTCGCGCTTCCCATAGAGAATGCCGATGCCGCTCGGACCAAACGCCTTGTGCGAGCTGGCCGCGAGGAAGTCGACGTCGAGGGCCTTCACGTCGATCGGCAAGTGAGAGAGCGACTGGGCGGCGTCGAGGAGCACAGGGACGCCGCGCGAGTGGGCGGCGCGCACGACATCGACGACGGGAGCGATGCAACCAGTCACGTTCGACACGTGCCCGATCGAAACCAGCCGCGTCTTCGACGTCAGAAGGGACTCGAGCGACTCCCAGCGTGGGACACCGTCCGCGTCGATGGGCATCGGCACCGGCTTCGCGCGTTCTCGCCATGGAAGCCAGTTCGCGTGATGCTCGCTGGCTGGAAAGACGACCTCGTCGTCCTTTTTCAGCGACAGGGCGTGGCCAACCAAGTTGATGGCCTCGGTGGTCCCGCGGACGAAGATGATCTCGTCGGGCGCCGCACCGATGAGCCCCGCCGCTTCGAGCCGGGCTCCGTCATAGAGCTGCGTGGCCTCCTGCCCCAGTGCGTGGACGCCGCGGTGCACGTTCGCGGTGCACTGTTCGTAGTAGTGGAGGACGGCGTCGATCACCACGCGCGGCTTCGGCGTGGTCGACGCGCTGTCGAGGAAGGCAAGCGTCTGTCCGTCGATCGTGCGGGCCAGCATTGGGAACTCGGGGCGCAGGCGACTGGCGAGTCCGTCAATCGCCTCGCGGTCGTTCACGTGCTCCCTCCTTCGCAGCCATCGAAGCAGCGCGCGAGGTCGAGCGGGAAGTGTCTCTTTGCGACCCGGAACTTGCCGCTCGGTTCGATCGGGATGGCGGTGGCCGAGCGGGCCGAGAGCTCTAGCCCCTCGAGCAGTGGAGCCAGGCGACCTTGCACTTCCTCCACGACACGCGCGCCGTCTCCGTTCGTGACGACGTCGAGCTCGAGTCGGTCAGGCACGCGCTGATTCGCTTGCCATAGGAGCAAGCCGTCTACGGGAGCCAGCGCTCGGTCGATCGCGCCTGCCGTCACGAGTGCGCCGTCCGGTCGGAGGACCGCGTCGTCGAGTCGCCCCTCGACGCTCGCGAGGGGGGGTACGTTCGTCCACCTTCGTGGCCCGGCTTCCTTCACCTGCACGAGGTCTCCAACGACGAAACGGACGAGCGGCATGGCCACGCGATCGATCGTAGTCACGACGGCGAGCGCGACGTCCTCGGACCCCGGCGTCGGCACGCGCGCGCGCAAAAACTCCACGTGTGTCGTGAAAGGGCAGTGATGCAGGATCGCGTCCTCCCCCTCCATGAACATCACACCCACCTCGCTCGCGCCGTAAAGCTGCAAGATCGGACCCGCGAAGACCTCGGCGATCGCCCGACGGTAAGCCCTCGTCGTGAAGGCGTATGTGAGCTGCACGAAGCCCTTGACGTCGATCGTACGCCCGGCGCGCTTCGCGAACTGCGCGAGGAGGGCGAGGTAGAGGGGGTCGCTCTCGAGCCCCACGGTGGCGTGACGCGTGAGCTCGTCGAGCATGCGCGTCTGCTCTTCTGGGGTCCAGAAGAGCGGGTCGCTGCGAGTGTTGAGGAAGAGGTGACTCTCGTCCTTACGCTCCTCGTACGGAAGGTCGCCGACGTGGCACGTGTCGAGGCTGCACGCGGGTGTCGTGAGGATCGACTCGCGGTACGCTCCAAGGGAGCCGTCCATCGCGGCCGCGACCACGGGGTTGGTCCGCATCCCTCGCGCCTCCTGCCTCATCCACCAGCCCTGGTCCCAGAGAATCCGCAGGCGGTCGCCCGTCGATCCGCTCGTCTCCACGAGCTCGAGTGCGCCTGACTCCAGCTCCGCGCGAGTGTCGCGTCCCGCGGGCACCCACTGCTTGGGCAGCGCGGCCCGCAGGTCCTTCTTGAAAAGGAGGGGCAGGCGCCGAAGAGCTTCCGAAAAGGAAGCACTGGCCGGGAGCGCCGAATGGCTGCGCTTCGAGTAGAACGGGATTTCGCGAAGCGCGCGGTCGATGGCAGCGACGGTGCGCCGCTCGTGGTCGGGATCGGGAGCGGGGTGCGTCGGGCTGAAGGGAGCTGCGACCTCCGCCGTCGGGGAAGGTTGGGCCGCCATGCCCTCCCCTTACCATGTCGGGACGTCGGCGCCCGTCTGGCGCTCGGCAGGCGTTGCCCTTGCGTGCGGCCGCGGGGCGCGTAGCGTTAAGAGAGAGGCCTCTTCGCCCGTATCTCGGGATGCCATGGATCGCCCGACCCGCACCAATCCGATACCGGGTCCCTTCGTGGAGGGTGAGCCGGCAACGCAGCCGACGCCGTTCAGCTTCGAGCACGAGGTCGCGCACGTCGAGACGGAGCGAACACTGTCGATCCCGGTTCCCGAGGTCGACGCGCGCGCCACTTTGACCGTGATATCCGGCTCGGGCGCAGGACGGGTCATCGCGCTCAACCATCGCGACACGGTGCTCGGTCGCGCGGCCACGATCGACCTCAGCTTCGACGACGCCGCAATAAGCCGGGCGCACGCTCGCGTCAGTTATGGCCCCGAGGCGTACGTCCTCGAGGACCTGGGCTCGACGAACGGCACGTTCCACCTCGGGCAGCGCATTACCCGGTCGCGGCTCGCGTCCGGTGACCGATTCCAGCTTGGTCCCAACGTGGTCCTGCGTTTCGCGATCACCGACCAGCTCGAGCGGGACCTCCTTACCCGGCTCGTAGAATCGTCGACGCGCGACAGCTTGACCGGCGCATTCAACCGCGCCTTCTTCCAGGACCGCCTGGAAGCGGAGGTCGCCTACGCGCAGCGGCACGGGACAAAGGTGGCAATTCTGCTCATCGACATCGATCACTTCAAGGCCGTGAACGACACGCACGGTCACGCGGCTGGCGACGCGGTGTTGCGTGCCGTGGCGCGCGAGATTGGCCGCACGTTGCGCGCGGAGGATGTCTTGGCGCGCTACGGGGGTGAAGAGTTCGCCATCCTCGCGCGAGCGGCGACCCGCCTCGACGCATATCGTATGGCCGAACGCGTCAGAACGGCCATTACGGCGCTGCGCGTTCCCTTCGCCGACGGGGCGCACGCGAGTGTGACGATCAGCATCGGCATCGCGCGACTGCTGGAGCGTCCCGAGGCCTCCACACCGGAGGAACTCCTGAAGCTCGCCGACGACCGCCTCTACAAGGCCAAAGCCGCCGGTCGAAATACGATCTCGATGTCGGAGTAAGCCGGGGCTAAGAGGGAGACATGGCATCTCTCGAGAGGCAGGTCGTCCTGGTCACGGGGTGTTCGACGGGAATCGGCCGCGCGTTGGCGCACGAGCTCCAGACGGCGGGGCACCGGCCGTTCGCCACCGCGCGAAGGCCCGAAACCATCGCGGACCTCGCGGCGGCGGGCATCGAGACTCTTCGTCTCGACGTGTGCGATGCGCTCTCCGTCGCGGCTGCCGTCGATGCGGTGGTCGCGAGCGCGGGCCGGCTGGACGTGCTCATCAACAACGCCGGCGTGAACTGGTTCGGCCCGATTGCCGAGATGCCTATCGAGAGGATCCGGAGCATCTTCGAGACGAACGTTCTCGGGTTGATGAGGATGACGCAGGCCGTGTTCCCACGCATGGTCGAGAAGCGCCACGGACTCGTCGTCAACGTCGGTAGTGTCGTTGGCATCCTCCCGACTCCATTTGCGGGGAGCTATTGCGCCTCGAAGAGCGCCGTGCACATGCTCTCGGAGGTCCTGCGCATGGAAGCGAAGCCATTTGGCATCGACGTCGTCGTCGTGCAGCCCGGTGGTGTCCGGTCGAGCATCGCGGACTCGGGGGCGCAGGACATCGAGCGCTTTCGATCCGTAGACTCGAGCTACCGACAATTTTACGACGGCATCCAGAAGCGCGCGCGCGCATCTCAGGAGAGTCCGATGCCTGCCGAGGACTTCGCGCGCGAGCTCGTGCAGCGAGCCTTCGCGTCGCCACCGCCGCGCATCGTTCGTCTCGGGACAGGTTCGGACTACCTCCCGAAGCTGGCCGGCCTGCCGGGAGAGGAGCGGGACGCACTCCTCTCCGCCAACTACGGCGTCGACGCGTTGCTGGCCTGAGCCCGATCGATGTTGCTCGCGATCGCGTCGATCACGATCGGCCACACGCCTTCAGGCAGGTCGTGCCCCATCCCGGGCACGACGACAAGGCGTGCGTCCGGAATGGCTCGGGCCGTGGCCTCTCCGCCCGACACGTGGATGAGCGGATCGTTCGCCCCGTGAACGACTACCGCTCTCACGTTCACGCGGCGGAGCGCGTCGGTCCGATCGCGCTGCGAGACGATCGCGGCGGCTTGCCGCGCTGCGCCCACGGGATAGAAGCTGCGATCGTATGACCGGGCGACGCGATCGCGCACGGTGGCATCATCGAACGGGTAGCCCGGCGATCGGAGCGTCCGCCACACGAGCACGCCGTGCTCGATGGCCGCCGATCGCTCGGTAGGGCCGCGTCGCCCGACGAGCGCCAGCGCCTCCGATGAAGCTTGCCCTACCGCTCTGTCGCCCGTCGTCGACATGATCGACGCGAGGCTCATGACCCGCGAGGGATGACGAATCGCAAGCGACTGCGCGATCATGCCACCCATCGAGAGGCCGGCGACGTGCACGGCGTCGAGCCCCAGCACCTCGACCAACCCCGCCGTGTCGTCAGCCATGTCCTCGATCGAGTACGCGATCGTCGACCCGTCCCCACCGAGAATGGCGGCCATGTTCGGGACCGGCGCGGACTCCAGCTTCGTCGACAGCCCGACGTCCCGGTTGTCGAACCGCAGGACGTGGAACCCCCGCGACGCGAGCTGACTGCAGAAGCGGTCGTCCCAGGCGATGAGCTGCTGCGAGAAGCCCATCACGAGGAGAAGCGGCGGCGCGTCCTCGTCACCGAACGTCTCGTACTCCAGCTCCAGGCCATTCGTTCGCGCTCGCACGCGGGAAGCAAATCACGAATGGGCAGCGTTGGCGACGGCGGCGACTCGGACTCGTTGACAAGTAGCGAAGCACCTGCGTCGATCGCGCGGTGATTGCCGACAGAAACATCGAATCCTCGACCGTTGCACAACCGTCGACGGCGCGTCTTCGCGCCATGACTGGGCTTCTTTGGTTCGGCGCTCTGGCGACGCTCGCGTACTGGATCGTCTGGTTTGGCGTCGACCGCCGCTGGCTCGCCAGCGCGGACACGCCTGCGTATTATGCCTTCGAGAATGCCTTTCCGGCCGCCGACGCCTGGATGGCAGTCACCGCGACGCTGGGCGCAATCGCTCTGCAACGGCGCACGGCCAGTGCGCTCCTGTGGATGCTGCTCGCCGGTAGCGCAAGCATCTACCTCGCGGGAATGGACATCCTCTTCGACCTCGAGAACGGAATCTACCGATCACCCGACGTCGGCAGCGTGGCGGTCGAGGTTTTCATCAACGTGGGCTGCCTGACGGGTGGAGCCGCAATCGTTTCTTTCGCATGGAAGAACCGCCGGCACTTCTTGTCCCTGGAGTAAGGGTTCACCGACGCGTCGGCCCGACCTCGTCGGTCGAGTTGCCGAGCATCGACATCACCGCGAATTCGTGACCGCGAGGGCAACGGACCTTGCCCTTCTCCGCGTCCGTCGTCGTCGTCTTCACGCGCATCCCGCATTCGGGGCATTCGAGCTCGACTTGTTCTTCGGGTCCTCCGAGCATGGCGTCCTCCTCGTCCGGAAACTCTTCCGGTATACAAACCTCACCTGCAGACTCGACGCCTGCAAGGTGCGTTTGCGGCGCGCGAGCTAAGGTCGCTGCCGTGACGTGCGTCGTGTTGGACGGACCGATGGGTACGGAGCTCGTGCGACGGGGCGTTCCGGCACCCGTCCGCGGTTGGAGCGCGCATGCGCTCGACGCCGCTCCGGACGTCGTCGAAGCCGTGCATCGCGACTATGTCGCCCAAGGTGCAACGGTCCACACGGCGAACACCTTTCGTACTCGTCGCCGGACGCTCGGCGCGTCCTGGGAGGAGCTTGCCCGCCGGGCGGTGCGGATCGCTCGGAGGAGCGTCCCTGTCGGTCAGCGCATTGCGGGAAGCCTCGCCCCGCTCGCAGACTGCTACAGGCCGGACCTCAGCCCGGGCTCCGCGTCGCGCGCCGAGCATCGCGAGCTCGCGGTCGTACTCGCGGACGAAGGCGTCGACCTCCTCCTTTGCGAGACATTCCCGAGCCCTGTCGAGGCCGTCGTTGCGGTCGAAGAGGCCGTGCGTGCCGGTATCGAGACCTGGGTGGCATTCACCGCCGGCCCCGACGCGTCGCTCTTGACGCCTGAGGAGATGGGCGTCGCCGGCGCCGCTTGCGTCGCGGCTGGGGCGCGAGCCGTACTGGTCAACTGCACAGCGGCCGCGCGGACCCTGCCTTTCGTCCTTCGGCTCGCCGACCTCGGCGTGCCGTTCGGGGCTTACGCGAATGCCGGACGCCCCGACGATGGGATCGGATGGGACACGGATGCTCGTGCCGGCGCACGAGCGTACGCCGCCCTTGCGCTCCCCTGGCTCGAGGCGGGGGCAACTGTCGTGGGCGGTTGCTGCGGGACGGGTCCAGAGCACGTCGCGGCGCTCGTGTCGTTGCGGGAGGCTCAATGCACCTCTTTCACCTCGACACGGCCGTAACTGAAGACGACCTCGCGGAAAAACTGCCCACGCATGTCGGCTCCGCGAACGCGGATTCTACGGTCCATGCCTTCGACGAGGACCACCTCCGGGATCTCGCGCCCGGAGTCGATCTGGGCGAGCGTCTCCGCCCGATCGCCGATCATCCGCGATACCCCTAGTGCGCAGCGAGCGCTGGGGTCACGACCGAGGCAACCCCCCGCGACCGACAGCTCGACGTTCGGCGCCGGACGCCACGTCCACGCACGCGAAAGCGAGCATGGCGCGGGGGAAAGAGGGGGCCCGCACGCGGCACCGCCGAGCGCATCGAGCGCAGGCGAAGGCCCCGCTGGATGAGACGTTCGCTCGAAGGCAGGGCCGATCTTCACGTCGAGCTGGACCTCGGCCTCATTGCGCGGCCCCGCGCAGCACCGAAAGCCCGTCGATGGCGAACGCTCGGCTGGCGCGAAGGCGCGCGCGTTGGCGCAGCGCGACGTCAGCTCTCCCGCGGCGTCGTTGCCCCCGCGCAAGACGCCGAGGAGGCGGGTCGTCCCGCGCCGCCAGGAAGAGTCCGTCCATTCCCAAGCTCCGCCGTGCATCTCGCGCACGCCGAAAGCGCTCCGGCACCCCGGCGTCTGTCCGCTCGGCCGACGGGCCGCCGTTGGGCCCGGCGACGCCCGTGCCGCAGATGTGCGCGTCGTACGAAGCTCCGTACTCGTAGCGAAGGTTGTCGGGTCCCTTGCACGCGCGCTCCCACTCGAGCTCCGAGCACAGGCGCTTGCTGCTTGTCTCCGCACAGGCGCTGCGCCTCGTCGCGCGTCACGTTCGTCGTCGGGATGGCGCCCGCTTCGTTCGGCCATGGGAGGACGTCGATGTAGAAGCCCGACATGGGGACGTCGACCCCGGGCAGATCGGCTTCGGCCACGTCGCGGGACCTCGTCGACCGCGCTGCCGGCGCGCAAGAGCCCAGCCGGCACCCACGCCATCCCCGTTCGCGGAGCGCCCGGCGCGACCGCGCTCGGAGCGCTCACGAACGCGGTCGCCTTCGCTCCCGATCGCGTCGCCTCCACGCGATCGCCCGCACGCGATGACTAGCGTCGCGATCACCACGACGGACTCCGCCCCCCGGCGCATCTCACTCGCCCTTTTCGGCCGACCCCTCGCGCAGACCGAGCTCCTTCATCTTGAGCTGAAGCCCCTTGCGCGAAATCTTGAGCAGTCGCGCCGCGTGCGTGACGTTCCCGCTCGTCTGCTGCAGCGCGCGGCTCACGAGCTCCCTTTCGAGGCGGCTCATCGCCACCTTCACGTGCTCCTTGAGACCGCCTTCGCCGGCGAGCGCGGCCTGCAGGTCGGCCTCGGGCATCGGCACGTTGGCCATCGCCGGGATGCCGCGGATCTCGGGCGGAAGGTCCGTCGCGCGCACCTTCTGCGTGTCGCAGAAGAGCACGGCGCGCTCGATGACGTTCTCGAGCTCGCGGATGTTGCCCGGCCACGGATACTGCAGCGAGCATGCTCGATGCGCGTCGGGCTCGACGCCCTCGACCTTCTTGCGAAGGCGCTCGTTGAACTTCGCCGAGGAAGTGCTCGACGAGGAGCGGGATGTCGCTCGTGCGCTCGCGCAGCGCCGGCAGGCGGATCGGCACGACGTTGAGGCGGTAGAAGAGGTCTTCGCGGAACGAGCCGGCGGCGATGAGCTTCTTGAGGTCGCGGTTGGTCGCCGCGACGAGGCGCACGTCGACGCGGATCGTCTTGATGCCGCCGACGCGCTCGAACTCGCTCTCCTGCAGCGCGCGCAGGAGCTTGACCTGCATCTCGATGGGGATCTCGCCAATCTCGTCGAGGAACAGCGTGCCGCCGTTGGCGAGCTCGAAGCGCCCGGGCTTGCTCGTCACCGCGCCCGGTGAACGCGCCGCGCTCGTAGCCGAAGAGCTCGCTCTCGATGAGCTCCTTCGGGATGGCGGCGCAGTTGACCTTGATGAACGGCTTGTCCTTGCGCGCTCGAGTGCTCGTGCAGCGCGCGCGCGACGAGCTCCTTGCCCGTGCCGCTCTCGCCGGTGATGAGCACCGTCGTCGGCGTGTCGGCGACGCGCTCGAGGATCGCGTAGAGGTCCGTGATGCCCGGTGAGCGTGCCGATGATGCCGAAGCGCGCCGCCGGGCGCCGTCGGCGTCGAGCGTCGCGTCGGCGCCGCGCGAGCTCGCGCGTCTTCAGCGCCTTGGCGACGATCTGCCGGACCTCGTCCTTGTCGAAAGGCTTGGTGACGAAGTCGAACGCGCCGCTCTTGAGCGCCTCGACGGCGGTGTCGATCGTGCCGTGCGCCGTGATGATGACGACGGGCAGCTCCGGGTCCTCGACGAGCGCCTCGCTTGAGGAGCGTCATCCCGTCGACCTTCGGCATCTTGAGGTCGGTGATGACCAGATCGATGTGGTGCTCCCTGAGCAGCGCGAGCCCCTGCTCGCCGTCCTCGGCCGTGAGGACGTCGTAGCCGTCGCGCGTGAGCTGCGCGGACAGGATCTTCCGCAGGTTCGGCTCGTCGTCGACGATGAGGACCTGCTTGCGCTCGGGGAGCATGGCGTTAGGCGCTGAGGCTGAAACGCGGCGCCGAGCCCGGCCGCGCAGCTCTTCGGGGCTGATCCTTCCGTCGTGATCACCGTCGAGGGCGTCGAACACGGCGTCGGCCCCTCCCCACTCTTCGCGCGTGATGTAGCCGTCCCCGTCCATGTCGTAGATCTTGAAGAGCCTGCTGGCGGCTTCACTCCTCGCTGTCGATCGCTCCGGCGATCCCAGCGCGTCCAGCCGATCGCCGAGCAGCTTCTCCAGCGTCACGATGGCCTTGGTGAAGCCCTGGATGCCTTCGGCCAGCTTGTCGGTCGCCATCCTGTCGGCCGCGTGCATCCTGCGGAAGGTCGCCTCGTCCATCGCGATCCGATCGATCGATCTCGCACGGGCGTTTTCCGGGTCGAGCTTGCGGGGGAGGGTGCCTTGCGTCTTCGATAGCTCGTCGAGGAAGTTGGGCGCGATGGTGAGCAGGTCGCAGCCCGCGAGCTCCGTGATCTCGCCGAGCGTTCGGAAGCTCGCCCCCATGACCTCGGTCTTGTATCCGAAGTGCTTGAAGTACTCGTAAATGCGCGTCACCGATTGGACGCCTGGATCCTCGTGAGCCTCGTAGCTGCTCTTGCCGGTGGACTTCTTGTACCAGTCGAGGATGCGGCCGACGAACGGCGAGATGAGCGTCACCCCCGCCTCGGCGCACGCGATGGCCTGGTGCAACCCGAAGAGTAGCGTCAGGTTGCAGTGGATCCCCTCCTTCTCGAGGGCCTGTGCGGCGCGGATGCCTTCCCAGGTGGAAGCGATTTTGATGAGCACGCGCTGCCGCGACACGCCGGCTACCTCGTATTGCTTGATGAGCGTATGCGCCTTCTCGATCGTCTTCTCGGTGTCGTACGACAGGCGGGCGTCGACCTCCGTCGAGACGCGACCTGTGACGATGCCAAGGATGCGCAGGCCGAACTCGACGCTTAGTCGGTCGATGGCCCGCCGGACGATGGCGTCCTTGTCCCCGGCCGCGCCCGCGTCCTTGCGCGCCCAGCCGAGCGCCTCGTCGACGAGCGGCGCGTACTCCTTCATCTGCGCCGCGGCCATGATCAGAGACGGATTCGTCGTCGCGTCCCGCGGCTTGAATTTCCGGATCGCGTTGATGTCGCCGGTGTCGGCGACGACGACCGTCATGCCCGAAAGCTGATCCATGAGCGACTGCGCCATGCGCCGAAGCCTATCAGGAATGGGCGCGTGTCATAACGGAGCCGTTGGCCGATGGCCCCGCGCCACGACTCCCGTTGTACCCTTCCCCGGCCAAAAGGCAGAGTCCCCCAATGCTCGGCAAGACCGAACGGCGCATTGCGCTCGTCATCCTTCTTACGGCGCTCCTGCCGCTCGCGAGCGCGATGCTCCTCGCGTACTCGCTTCTCGACTATGCGTCGTCGGTCTGGCTTCGTCCCGAGGTCGCGCAAGAACTCGAGCGCGGTATCGACCTCTACAAGGACTATATCCGCGCAGTCAAAGACGACATGAAGCACCAGACCGACGGGATGGTCGGCGACCCTGCCCTTCGCGAGGCCGCTCGCAATCAAGACGTCGAGGGATGCCGTCGCGCTCTCGACGCTCTCTTCCCGCGCTACCCGCAGCTCGTCTCGCTCGGGGTGGAGAGCCACGACAAGGTGTTCGCACTGCGGCGACGAGGCGAACCACTGAACGAGGAGACCGAGCGAAGGCTCGACGTCCGACGCGTGCTGGGCTCCGACGCGTCCGCCCCGGCCCTCGTCGCGACCTTCGCGTTCGACCGTCGCTACGAGCACGACCTCGAACGAGCCGGGGCCATCCACGACGCGTACGCGCAGCTCCAGAAGGAGCGGACCCGTGTTTACTCGACATACTTCGAAGCCTTTGCGGCGCTCCTCGGGATCACGGTCGTAGCGACAGTCGTCCTGGGCCTATTCCTGGCGCGGGGCATCACGCTGCGCATCAGTCATCTTGCCGGCACCATCAACCAGGTGGCTGCGGGCAATCTCGACGCGCGTGTTGTCGTCTCGGGCTCGGACGAGCTGACGGACCTTGCCCGCGTCTTCAACCGGATGCTTGGCGAGATGCAGCAGTCGCGGGCCCGGATCGAGTACCTGCAGCGGATGGGGGCCTGGCAAGAGATGGCGCGACGGCTCGCGCACGAGATCAAGAACCCGCTGACGCCGATCCAGCTGGCGGTGCAGGAATGCCATCGCAAGTATACCGGCGAGGACGCAAAGTACCGGACGCTGCTGGAGACGACTCGGGAGATCGTCGAAGAGGAGGTCGGGACGCTCAGGAGGTTGGTCGGCAACTTCTCGAGCTTCGCGCGGCTACCGAGGGCCGAGCTTCTCGAGGCCAGCTTGCGGGACTTCCTGAGCGAATGCGCGGGCCAGCTCGGGCACCTGGGCGTGGGAATGTCGGACGACGGCAATGAGGAGACTCTCGTCGCCCCCGACGTCGAGGTGACCTGGCAGCTCCCGGATGACCCGATGCCCGTCGCGATCGATAGGCAGATGCTGAGGCGCGTGGTCGTAAACCTCGTACGAAACGGCGTAGAGGAGATCCGCACGGCTCGCCCAGAAGCGGCCGACGGCGGGCCGCGCGGCCATGTCCGCGTGGGGGCGGAGCGCACCAACGACGGCGTGGCGATCGTGGTGGAGGACGACGGCCCCGGCGTTCCAGAGGACGCCCGCGAGCGGGTGTTCGACCCCTATTTCACGACGAAGTCCGAGGGCACGGGCCTCGGATTGGCGATCGTGAAGAAAATCGTCGTGGAGCACAACGGGGCCATCTCCGTACGTCGCAGCGAGCGCCTGGGCGGTGCGGCCTTCGTCGTGGAGCTGCCTCCTCCACACTCGCTCGCAATTGCTGCGGCGCTGGACGGCGACCGGCGCGACCTCCCTCCGCCTGCCCCCTCGCGACCAGCCACCTGACGAGCCAGGGCGTGCTATCCGGACGACTCGGATATGGAGGTCAGCGATCCTCGCTCAGCCGGCACCACGCTCTCGGCGCTCGGACTGGTCGCCGCAATGCTCCTTGGCATCGCGATTTTGCCGCGGATCCTCTCGAGGTCCCACGCGGCCGCTGTTGGCCGGCCGGCCCCGGACTTCTCGCTTGCCCTCGTTGCCAACCGTCCGACGGCTACGGGTGCGGACGCGAGATCGCTCCGATTGAGTGACTTACAGGGCCACACCGTGCTCCTCGATTTCTGGGCCACTTGGTGCCAGCCCTGCCGCGCTGAGGCTCCGATCGTCGAGCAAGTCGCTCGGCGCTGGCGCGACCGGGGCGTCGTCGTGCTGGGCATCGACATGGATACGGCCGACCAGGGAGACCCTCGCGCATTCGCGATCGAGAACGACCTCTCCTATCCCATCTTGCACGATGTCACGGGTGCTGCGGCGCGCGCCTACGACGTCGATAGCTTGCCTACGCTCGTCGTCGTTTCGCCCGAGGGAAAAATTGCTGCGATCCGCTCGGGCATCACGGATGGCGCAGAGCTCGAGAGGCTCGTGCGCCAGCTGCTCTAGTTCGTCTCGGCGGTCTGGGAGCCACGTCGCGGCAGGAAGTAGCGCTGACCGCTGTGCTCGTGGACGCCCGTGTCCACTTCCACGCCGAGGGTCTCTCTCAGCGAAGCAGGCGTCAGCACCTCGTCGGGTGCTCCCGCTCGTACAATCGTGCCCTTTTTCATCAGCACGACGCGACCTGCGATGCGTGAGGCGCCGTCGAGATCGTGCGTCGCGACGACGCAAGCAATTCGTCGTCGTGCGACGATGTCGGCGAGGAGCTCGTGGAGTTCCAGACGGTGGCGCAGATCGAGAAATGCCGTCGGTTCGTCGAGCAACAGGAGCATCGGAGCCTGTGCCAAGGCGCGCGCGATGGCCACCCGTCGTTGCTCGCCTCCGCTCAATGTCTCGACTCTGCGGAGCGCCAGGCCGACGAGATCGCACCTTTCGATGGCGTCGTCGACCGCAGCCCGGTCGCGCATATTCTCGCGCATCCACGCACCCTGGTGAGGAGCGCGACCCATGGTCACCACGTCGCGCACGGAGAAGCCCACGGCGGGCGCTTCGCTCTGCGGAACGAACCCGACACGGCGCGCGAGCTCGCGCGGACCGATGGCGTACGCGTCCAGCCCACCGACACGCAGCTGACCTTTGTCACAGGTCAGCAGCCCTGCTGCGACCCGGAGTAGAGTCGATTTGCCTGCGCCATTGGCTCCAAGGAGTGCGACGAGGTGCCCGGGCTCGACGCGCAGGGTCACGCCGGAGATAGCGGGCCCAGAGTCGCCGGGGTAATGTGCGGAGACGCCCGACATGTCCAGGGCCGCCCCCGCGCCTCCGGGCAGCGGGCAAGGCTCAGCAGGGCCGCGTGCTTGTCCCACGTTCGACGCCCCACAATAGTATATTCTCCGGGTCGTCGGCTCGCGGCCCGATAAACGCTGACGCGGCGCGCTAGGAGAACGATTTTGGACCCGAAGCTCGAGGCCACCCCTCCCCCCCCCGCGCCTTCCGATCGCCCTAGGCGCATCATCAAGCGCTATTCGAATCGAAAGCTATACGACACGAAGGACAGCAAATACGTGACCTTGCTCCAAATCGCCGAGATGGTGCGCGGCGGCGAAGAGGTGCAGATCATCGACAACAACACGAAGGACGATCTCACCGAGATTACCCTCGCCCAGATCATCTACGAGGAGCAGAAGGCGCACTCCCGAAACGTGCCCCTGCAGACGCTCAAAGAGCTCATCCACGCGAGGACGGAGAAGGTGCTCGCGGACCTCCGCGAGGGCCCCATCGGCCGGCTGATCCCGGGCGGCAAGGTAGGGGAGGAGAAGCCCCCCGAGCCGGTGGCGCCGAAGGAAAAGGAGCGCGAGTCGAAGCCGACGCTGGTCGACCAGGCAAAGGAGAAGCTCGAGGAGGTCCAGCACACCCTCGACGAGCGGGTAAAGGCCATCATGGCGACCTTTCGTCCCTTGCAGCAGCTGCAGCAAGAGGTGCGGCGCCTGAACGAACGTATAGAAGAGCTCGAGCGGAGGTCGAAGAAAGGGCCACCGGAGGACTGACGGGCTCGAGGGACGTGGTTACACGGGGAATACGGTTGCTTCTCCCGTGTTTCGTATGCAACGGGGACTCCTGAAATCGAGGCCTTTCCAATGTCTTCCACTTCTCCCGAAGCCACCAAGGCAGACCCGTTTGCGGACGAGGCACTCACTCACATGGACGCCCTCTATGGCGTCGCCTGCAAGCTGACCCGGAATCCAACCGAAGCGGAGGATCTCGTCCAGGATGCCTTCGTCAAGGCCATGCGCGCGAGGGGCCAATTCCATGCTGGCACCAACCTCAAGGCGTGGCTCTTCCGGATCCTGACCAACACGTTCATCAACAAGTATCGCCGGGGAGGTCTGGAACGTTCGGTTCTGGATGGCCCCGACGCCGATCCTCTCGCGGACGGGTGGGTGAGCGCCAGCACCATGCGGCAGCTGCGGGACCCAGAAACGCTGGCCCTGATGCCGCTGGTCGAAGACGAGATCCGGCACGCCCTGGACGCGCTGCCCGCGGAGTTTCGGCTGGCTGTCGTGCTCTCCGACGTCGAAGAGTTTTCGTACGAGGAGATCGCGCGCATCATGGGCTGCCCCATAGGCACGGTCATGAGCCGCCTTCATCGGGGTCGGAAGCTCTTGCAGCGAACTCTGTACAATCATGCGCTCGCGCTGGGCATCGTGAAGGGCGAGGAGCGGGTCGGGGACGCCGCGGCGGAAGCGAGGGCCGAGGGCGCGAAGACCGCGAACCTAGCCGAGTACCGTGCGCGCAAGCGAGGGGCCCTATGACGATGCACGAGTGTCGCGATCGCGCGCGGATGCTCGATTCGTACCTGGACGGCGAGCTCGAGGCAGCGAAGCTCCTCGATATCGACGAGCACCTGGGCGGCTGCGAGACGTGTCGGGAAGAGGTTCAGCTCCTGCGCGCCACGCGTGGATCATTGAGGCGTGTGGTACGCACGAGCGCCCCGAGTGGGCTGCGCGACCGTATCGGGAGCGCGATGGCGGCTGAACGGGCGCGCGAGGAGCTGCGAGCTGACGGCGACGGCGCTGCGCTCGAGTCGAAGCTGTTTGGCGCAGGCCCTGGATCGTGGCGCACGGTGGTGCCGGTAGCCACGGCGGCGGCGCTCGCTCTGATCTGGGGGGCAGCGGCGCGCGGCACGCCAGCCGCGATGAACGAGTCATTCGCTGGCTTCGGTGACGATCTTCTCGCCGAACTCGTCGCGGAACACTCGCAGCCTCTTCCTCCGGAAGCCACGAACGCCCAGGCCGTGCGCGGGCTCGAGCGTTACGTGGGTTTCCCGGTTCAGCCGGGGAACTTCGAGCGCGCGGGTGCGCACCTCGTCGGCGGGCGGGTCCTGCCGTGGCGATCGCAGCGCTCGTTGATGCTTCAGTACGTGGTCGGTACGGGTGACGAAGCGCGGCGCTTCAGCGTGCTGGTGTACGACGCGCAAAAGATTCAGGTCACGGCAAACCTGGCGCCACGGGCAGTCGGTACCGCCGAGGTTCGCGTGGGGCGCGAGAAGGGCTACTCGGTGGCGGCTGCGCAGCGCGCAGGCGTGGGCTACCTGCTTGCGAGCGATCTCGACCCTGACAAGAACGCGCAGCTGGCGGCGATGGTCTACGACGACCGGTAGGCGCCCTCGACGGGTGCATCGGCTATGCTCGGAGCCGATGCGCTTCGTCTTCGTGATGGATCCGATGGACCGGATCCTCCCCGACAAGGATACGACGTTCGCCCTGCAGCGCGCTGCCCAGAGGCGCGGACATACGTCCCTTCACTGCGAGCCACACGACGTGTACATCGCAGAAGGCGATGTCTGGGCGCGCGTCCGCCCGACGACCGTGAGCGATCACCCGCCGTACTTCACGCTTGGGGCGCCCGACGACGTTCGGCTAGCGGACATCGAGTGCGTCTTCATTCGCAAGGACCCTCCCTTCGACGCCGAGTATCTCTACGTCACCTTGATGCTCGAAAAGCTGCGCGGGCGCGTGCTGGTGGTCAATGACCCGCGAGGGCTGCGCGACGCCAACGAAAAGCTCTACACGCTGCACTTCGCGCGGCACATGCCTCGAACTCTCGTCACGAGCGACCGCGATCGGATCCACCGATTCGTGGGTGAGCTCAGCAGCGGAGCTGTGGTCAAGCCACTCGACGGCGCTGGGGGGAGCGGCGTCATGGTCGTATCGAAGGGCGACAGGAACACACGGTCGATCGTCGACACCATCACCCACGAGGGCCGCGCGTTCGCGATGGTCCAAGAGTACCTGCCGGCGGTGCGCGACGGCGACAAGCGCGTGCTCGTTCTGGCCGGCGAGATCCTGGGAGCCATCAATCGAATCGCGCGGGAGGACGACGTCCGCTCGAACATCCACGCGGGCGGGCGGGTGGAACCGTGCCAGGTAACTCCCGGTGAGCGAGCGACCGTTGCCGCAATGGCTCCGCGCCTCGCACAAGATGGCCTGGTGTTCGTGGGGCTCGACTTCATCGGGGGCAAGCTGACGGAGGTGAACGTCACATCCCCGACCGGGATTCAGGAGCTCAGCCGGCACGCCGGCCGTGACGTCGCCGAGCGGGTCATCGAGTGGGTCGAGCGTCGTGCGGCTGAGTCCCGCCCAATGCTCGGCAGCATTCCGCCCGCCTGAGCCGCTACGCCATGCGGCTTACGGTGATGGTTCGGGCCGCGGAGGGCGCGCGCATGACGTTCGACTCCACGCAGCGCGTCGTCATCGGTCGGGGCGCCGGAAGCGACGTGCGGCTGCCGGACGCGAGCGTCAGCCTCCGGCACGCGACGTTGCGCGCGCAGGGGTCCGACTTCATCGTATTCGACGAGGGGAGTACGAACGGCACCTTCGTTGGAAAGGTCAGGATTGCGCCCCGGACATCGCGCATCGTTCGCTCGGGCGATCAAGTGCGCGTCGGACGTATCTGGCTCGAGCTCCGCATCGACCAGAGCCCGGTCACTCGAGACGTCGCGGCCGTCACCCGCGACCTGGCGCTCGCGCTCGTCTCGCAAGCGATGCGAGCTCGAGGCGCCGACCTGACCCTGAAGGTCCACGTCGTCGAGGGCCGCGACCAGGGAGCGACGCTACCGCTCGCCGAAGAAGGGAGATTCTATCTCGCCGGGCGTGGTCCCGACTGCGACCTTTCGCTCGCGGACCCCGATGTCTCGCGCGAGCACGTGAGGTTCGCGCTCAGGGCGAACAGCGTCGTCGTGCGAGACCTCGGGACCAAGAACGGGACCTGGATCGGAGACGTGCGCGCGCCGGCCGACAGCGACAGCGTTTGGAAGCCCGTTCACATGATGAAGATTGGTCGTACGGTGCTCGCGCTCGAAGAGCCGCTCGGTGATGCCCTGGTGAACATCGAAGCTGTGCCAGACGAAGCTCTCCCACCGAACGACGAGGCGCCTCCCTCGAGCCAGCCCGCGCTCGGCGGTGTGCGCGGTCAGCCCGCGCATGGCCCCCTCGACGCTCTGGATAGCCGCCCGGCCGCCGCCCTTGCCGCGCTGCCTCGGGTGGATGCCGCAGGCGGAGGCCGCCGTCGCTCCGGTTGGTCTGTCGCAGACCTCCTCGTGATGACCGCCGCTCTGGGTGTCCTGGCGCTCAGCCTCGCCGGGCTCGTATGGCTCCTGAAGGGGTAGTGCCGGTTACGGGGGAGGCTCGATCACCCGGATCGAAAGCTCGGCCAGCTGCTCCGGCGATACGACGTTCGGCGCGTCCGTCATCAGGTCGGTACCCCTTCTGCGTCTTGGGGAACGGGATGACGTCGCGCAGGCTCTCCGCGCCCGACAGGAGCATCGCGAGGCGGTCCATGCCGATCGCGATGCCGCCGTGCGGCGGCGCGCCGAACCGCAGCGCGTCGAGCAGGAAGCCGAACTTGCTGCTGCGCCTCCTCGTCCGGAGATGCCGAGCGCGCGGAACACCTTCGCCTGCACCGCCGGGTCGTGCAGGCGGATCGACCCGCCGCCGATCTCGAAGCCGTTGAGGACCAGGTCGTAGCGCCAGCAGAGGACCTTGCCCGGGTCGGTCTCGAGCAGACCGACGCAGTCGTCGTGCGGGCGCGTGAACGCGTGGTGCGCGGCGGCCCACCCTTTCCTGTCGTCGTCGTACTCGAAGAGCGGCGGGTTCACGACCCAGAGGAAGCTCCAGCTTGCCGCCGTGCCCGCTCTCGGGGATGAGCCCGAGCTTCTTCGCGAGGTGGACGCGCAGGTTCGCCAGCACGGTCTGCACGACGGCTCTCGCTTGCCGAACTGGAAGAGAAGCAGGTCGCCGTCCTTCGGCGCCCGACGCGCGCGTTGATGGCCGCGCGCAGCTCCGGCGTGATCGTCTTGGCGAGCGGCGACTGCGTCCAGTTGCCCTCGGCGTCGACCTTCGCGCGCGCGAGGCCCTTGGCGCCCATGCCCTTGACGAACGTCCTCGAGCTTGTCGACCTCCGTGCGCGACAGCTTCGCCGCGGCTCGGCCGGGACGCGCGAGCGCCTTCACGATCTCGGCGGGCAGGTCGCGGCGGTACTCGCCGCTCGTGAACTTGTCGGCGATGTCCTTCCAGAACGGCACTGCCGCCGCCGCCGTGCTCGACGACGACGTCCGTCAGGTCGACGTGCGGCAGCCCGAAGCGCAGGTCCGGCTTGTCGTTGCCGTACTTGCGCATCGACTCCTCGAACGGCATCTGCGGGAAGCGGCCGCTCGGGTAGAGCGTCTCTGCGAGGTCGACGCCGAGCACCTCCTTCCAGACGCGGAAGACGAGCCCCTCGATCACGCGGAAGACGTCGTCCTGGTTCACGAAGCGACATCTCGACGTCGATCTGCGTGAACTCGGGCTGGCGGTCGAGGCGCAGGTCCTCGTCGCGGAAGCACTTGACGATCTGGAAGTACCGGTCGAAGCCCGCCACCATGTAGAGCTGCTTGAAGAGCTGCGGGCTCTCGGCCAGCGCGTAGAACTTGCCCGGGTTCATGCGGCGACGGGACGAGGAAGTTGCGCGCGCCGCCGGGCGTGTACTTGACCATCACCGGCGTCTCGAGCTCGAGGAAGCCCTGCTCGTCGAAGTAGCGACGCGTCGTCCTGGTTGATGCGGTGGCGGACGCGGAGCGTCTTCTGGAGCGGGGCGCGGCGCAAGATCGAGGTAGCGGTACTGCAGGCGCTTCTCCTCGCCGGTGTCGATCTCGTCGGCGATCTCGAAGGGCGGCGTCTCGCTCTTGTTGAAGACGCGTGAGCTCGACGGCCGCGGACCTCGATCTCGCCGGTCGGCGAGCTTCGGGTTCTTGTTCGCGCCCGCGGCTCTTGACCACGCCGCGGACGCCGATGACCCACTCGCTGCGGAGCGCGCTGCGCGAGCGTCGTACGCCGCCCTCGGCGCGCTCGCCGTGGCCCTGCAGCTCGGGGTCGAACACGAGCTGCGTGATGCCCTCGCGGTCGCGCAGGTCGATGAAGACGCAGCCGCCGTGGTCGCGGTAGCTCGCCACCCAGCCGAAGAGCACGACCTCCTTGCCCTCGTCGGTCGCGCGGAGCTCGCCGCAGTGGTGGGTGCGCTTCAGCTCGTCGATGAATCGGGCCATGGGGGGCGCCAATGCTAGCAGGCTGCTGCAAAAGCAGCCTCCGCGCAGTACTGTCGCCCTGGATGAAGGAGGGCGGCAGGGGCGTCGACACGAGCATGCTCGCCGTCAGTGCCCTGGTCCCTGGCAGCCTGGCGGCCGCACTCGCAGGCAACGTCGTCGACGCAGCCCATGGTGAGGGGGCGGCGCGGGTCCTGGGCCTCGACCCGCAGGCATGGCGCGCCCTCGATCCCTTGGCCGGCGCCATCGTGTCGCTGCTACCCCTCGGGACGCACGCACTGCGCGCGGCGCTGGGCGGTGCCCTCGTTGCCTCCGCCTCGGGAGCCATTCTCTATGTCGTCTTCCGCGAGCTTCTCGCGGCGTGCGCCGACACGGTGCGTCTGCGCTGTGTCGTCGCGGCCATCGCGACCCTGTCCGCCGTCGTCACGTTTCCTTGGCAGATTGAGAGCGCATCGGTGGGGGGCTCGGCTCCGGGTGCCGCCCTCACGCTTCTCCCGATCGCCATCGTCGTTGGCCGACGGGCGAACGGAGGGACTCCATGGCTGGCCGCCACCTTTTCACTCGGTCTCGCGGTCGGTTACGAGCCTCTGGTCGGCGCATGCGCCGTCTCGGCGTCCGCCGTTCTCGTCCTCCTCGCGGCACCTCTGCGGCGGTCGATCCTCCTCGAATGGCGCACCAGCAAGGTCGCGCTATCGGCGGCCTTACTCGGCGGGATGGCGCCGTGGATCGTGGCCCTCGTGTGCGCGCATCGGTCGGGCCTCCCCCTCCTGCAGGTACTCGCCGACGACTGGTCCGGCGAGAGAGGAGTGTCCGTGTCGGGATCGCCCTTTCCGTTCATTCGGGCGGAAGTGGGGGGGTTGACGATTCTCCTATCGCTCGTGGGCGGCGGGCTCGCCACCCTCGTTCCCCGCGCACGCCCCGTCGCTTTCGCGTTGATGCTCGTGGTGGTGCTCGGCTTCGCGTGCGGGAAGATTGGGTCGCCCCTCGGCCCAACCCGTTACGGCGCACCGGTACTCGCCGCGCTCGCCGCCGCAAACGGGCTCGCGGGCGTCGGCGTACAGGCAATCGTCCGCCGCATCGCCGGTGCACACGTGCCGTTTGCGCGTGCGAGCGCCTCGATGGTCCTCTTGCTCGCCTTGGCGCGTCCTGTCGATGCCGCCGACGATTCGCTCCTGCGCTCACGCTCTGGTGATGCAACCGCCGCGTGGGACGACGTCGCGTGGGGTGGACTTGCCCCTCGCACAGTCGTTCTTCTCATGGAGCCGAGACTCTATGTGCGTGCGCGGGCTGCGCACGCCCGGGGCGCGCTGCGCGACGACCTGGTCATCGTCCCCGCCTACACGCACGGCCCGCTCGCCCGTCGGGCGCTTGCCGCCGACGCCTCCCTCGTACCGCTCTGGCGTGACCTGGAGATTGTGGGATCGCCTGGCGAGGGGTCGCTCTCGCTCTTGTCTGCTGCCCGCCCGGTGGCAATGGCCTACGAGCCGCGCTGGGGTCGAGTGCTGAGCCGACACCTGGTACCGGCGGCTCTCCTCGACCGATTCGAGTTCGAGCCGCGTGGTGCCAGCGACAGGCGCTATGCGCTCGATGCCTTCATCCCGAATCGCGACCGGCTTGCCCGCATGCTCGTTCACGAGCCCGAGCTCACGTTCGACACAGCGTATTTGCTCCGGGCCCGTGCGCTCGTCGTCGCAGCGTCGGGCGACCGCGATCTCGTCGGTCGCGTTGTCGATGACGTCCGCGCTTTCGCTCCTGCCGACCACGTCGCCTCGGAGATCCTGTCGCGTGAGAATGTCGCCAAGGGCTCGGCACGGTTTGACGATCTACGTCCCTGACGCCTTCGACGACGCACGACCGCCCCGCTCCCCGCGTCGGGACAGATCGACCGCGCGCCACAGATACCAGCTCGCGGCCGTCCGGAAGGGCCGCCATTTCTCGCCTCGACGCGCGAGGGTCTTCGGGGCGGGCAGCTCGCGCATCCGGTAGGCGAGCTTGAAGCCTTGGCGTACGCCGTAGTCGTGTACGGGAAGTACGTCGGGGCGGCCCAAGCGGAAGATAAGTAGCATCTCGGCGGTCCAGGGCCCGACTCCCCGCACCTGGACTAGTCGCTCGACGACCTCCTGATCGGTCATCGCCCTCAATCGTCCGATGGTCGGTACGGTTCCGTCGAGCGTTCGAGCAGCCAGGTCGCGCAGCGCCAGCACCTTCCCGCGTGACAACCCGACCCCGCGGAGGGCGTCGTCATTCATCGTGAGCAAGAGGTCGGGGCGCGGCCGTCTGCGGTCGAACAGCGCGCAGAGCCGCCCATGGATGGTTGCGGCCGCCTTTCCCGTGAGCTGCTGGTAGACGATCGACTCGGCCAGCGCCTCGAACGTGGTCTTCGTGGCGGCAAGTTCCAGTCGCAGAGGCCCCACTCGGTCGATGATCTCACCCAGCTTTGCGTCGCGCGAAGCCAGGTGTGAGGCCGCAGCGATCGGGTCGAACCCGAGCGTGACGCCCCTGGCGAGCGTGGTCTTCCGGGAGCTCACGGCCCGAGCTTACCCCGGGCTAACATGCGCCGCATGCTCATGCTTCACCTCGTGCGTCACGGCAACACCTCCCAGAGCTCCGAGGGCGTCTTCTGCGGCGACCACGATCCGCCATTGACGGACCGCGGAGTCGCTGAGGCCGAGCGCCTCGCGCGCGCCGTGCAACCATTCGCTCTCGATGCCCTTTATTGCAGCCCCAAGCTTCGAGCGCGGATGACGGCGGAGCCAATCGCGCGGGCTTGCGGACTCGTCCCGGTGGTCGAGGACGGCCTGCGAGAAATCGCCTACGGCGCGTGGGAAGGACGCAAGGAAACCGAGATCGCACGGAGCGAACCCGAAGCCTTCAACGCCTGGCAGGCCGACCCCGCGCTCGTGTCGCCCCCAGGTGGAGAGAGCGCCTTCGCGATCGCAGCGCGCTCGCTGCCGGTGCTCCTGCGCGTCCGGCACGCGCATCAGGCGGGTCGAGTGCTGCTCGTCAGCCACAAAGCCACCATTCGCGTCATCGTGTGCGCGCTCCTGGGAGTCCCCCTCGGTCGTTTCCGGACGCACATTGGGTGTCCGACCGCCTCGATCACCTCGTTCGAGTTCGGCGACCGCGGTCCGCTGCTCGTCCGCGTCGGCGACGTCCATCACCTTGCATGACGCGTCCGGCACAAGGAATGAGCGGGATGGGCACCCGGTTTGACCCCACCATGGTCGTCGCGCGGTTGGCCCTCGTGTCGTTCGTCGTGTCCCTTGCCACGGTCTCCGAAGCCGGATCGGCCGCCGCCGGCTCCGTCGGCCGGGGCGAACGAGCGAGCCGTCTCGACGCGCTACGAACGCAGGACCTTCTCGCGGTGCATGCCACGGACTCCAGCGGGGACGACGCGCGATTGGGAGCCGACGGACACGAGGACACCTGGTGGACGGGCCGCCCCTCCGAACCGCAATGGCGATGGTCGGCGGTGTTCGTGCGGCCGGTGCATCTCGGCGTCGTACGTGCTCGCTTCGGGACATCTCCAACGAGCGGGGTCCCCACCGAGTTTCACTGGGAGGTGCGCCCTCCCGCCCCGTGGGCGGCCACTTGCGATCCAGACCCGACTCCCGGCGACGACGGCTGGACGGTCGTCGAGGGAGCGGACCAGCCCGCGCCTCCTCCCGCGACGCTGCTCGCCGAGCCTACTCGACGCTCGTGGTTCATCGACGCGGACGCGTGCGCGTTGCGTCTCGTGATCGATCGCACCACGGCGGGGCCGCCGGTCCTGCGGGAGGTGCAGGCCATCGAGAGCGCTCGCGATGTACTGCGAAACGCCGACGCCAGCGACGACGGCGCCTATCCCGGCTTTCGCGCGGCCGACGCCGTCGATGGGACGTACGAGCGTCGCTGGGCTGGGGCCACGGGCAAGTCCCGCTGGGTGCTGCATCTCGCCCTTCGCGAGCCCGAGCCGATCGACAGGGTTCGCCTCGTTCTCGGTTTCGACGCGACGACCGTCTCGCGGGCTGGCGGTGGACGAAGCTACGCGATGGCGTGGGCCCCCGTGCGCTACACGCTGGAAGCGAGCGAGGATGGACGGCGATTCGTCACCGTCGCCAGCGAGCCGCGACGCAAAGACGGCACGATTCTACCTTTGCGCCGCCGTCTCGTGTCATTCGCCGAGCCACACACCGTGCGGGCGTTGCGCCTCGTCATGGAGGGGGCCGTGGGCGAAGGCGGGGTGCCCGGGGCGGGCGCCGTTCCGGTGGTGCGCGAGATCTCGGCGTACCGTGCCGACGACAATCGGCCAGTCCTGGCGACGCCGTGGATCCTGAGCGTGAACGCGAATCCTTCCGCCCAATCGCACGGGTCCCCCGGAGGGGAGTGGATCAACGACGTTTACCACGCCAAGTTTCTGCAGCGGCGCTTCCTGCAGCTTCTGCCCGCCCTCCGCCGCGATGACGTGTACGCCCGCTCGCTCGGCCCTCGAGGCGAGCTGCTGGCGGCGCCGCCCGGCGACAGTGCGGGCGAGGCCCTCGAGTCGATCGAAGGCGACGACCCCCAGCTAGACGAGCAGTTGCTCGCCGGGAGTAGCCCGCCGCCCATCGTCGTGTTGAGCGGCTCGAACGATTGGGACTATGCGTCCAGCACAGGGCCCGACCCGACGCGTCCCAGGCAATGGCGCTGGGACCCGCTGCGCGACGCGCGTGCTGGAGGCATGGGGCAGCTGGGGCCTGCCGTGCGCGATCGGGTGGCCCCGTTCATGGGCTTCTGCGGCGGAGCGCAGATCCTCGCGCTCCTGGAGGCCCCGCGCTCGGACTCTGCCTCGTCGGACGACGACCAGCGGCTCATCGATCTGGTGCTGCGGCGTACCAGCGGTCGACCCATCCGCGGGTTCGCTCCGCCCGTCGACGTTGAACGCTCCTGGCCGGGTGATCCTCATCCCAGGCGCGCGACGATTCGCTTCCTTCCGGAGGATCCCCTCTTCGTCGATCTCGCCGGGCCGCTTGGACGCTCGACGACGCAGGCCCTTCCCGAGTCGCACGTCGACGCCGTCCGCCCCGACGCGTTCCTCGCCGGCGGTCCCCTCGAGAGGCTCGAGATCGTCGCCACGAGCGCGTTCTGCGCGCCCAACGTCGTCGCAGCAAGCCCGCGGGATGGCGTGTTTCCAAATCCGGCAGGTTCGGGGTCCTGCGATACCGTGCCCGAAGTGTTCCGGACTCGCGAGGGCGCGTGGCCCATCATCGGCACCCAGTTTCATGCCGAGCAGCGCGACTTCGCCGTGCCCGGGCCTGGCAATCCGCCGGAGTCCGTGGCCGACCCGCGTCTCTTCCTCGCGTCGGCATTCGAGGAGATGGTCGACGCTTACGTGCGGCTCGCTCAATGAATATGTAGTCTCTCCCTTGCCCGATGGACACGAAAGAAGTCAGGGACGCTTTCCAGAAGCACGGCATTCGTCGCGTCAAGGTCGGAGGCTACGACGTCGACGGCATCCTGCGCGGCAAGTACGTCGCGGTCGACAAGTTCTGGGGCGCCATCGACGAGCCCATGGGCTTCTGCGACGTCATCTTCGGATGGGACGCAGCCGACGTGCTCTACGACAACGCGAGCGCGACCGGCTGGCATACCGGCTACCCGGACACCCACGCGCGCATCGACCTTTCGACGTTCCGCGTGCTTCCCTGGGAGCCCGACACCGCAGCGTTTCTCATCGACTTCGTCCAGCCGGACGGCGCCCCACACCCCGCGTGTCCGCGAGGCCTCCTCCAGCAAGTCATCGCGCGCGCCCGGTCGCTGGGCTATTCGCCCGTGTTCGCCGCGGAGTTCGAGTTCTTCGTGTTCAAGGAGACGTCGTCATCGCTCCACGCCAAGGGGTTCCGCGGGCTCGAGCCGCTGTCTCCCGGGATGTTCGGTTACTCCTGGGTAAGCGGAGGGCCAGCACGCCGATCTCTGCCACGCAATCCTCGACGACATGGAGCGATTCGATGTCCCGATCGAGGCGCTTCACACGGAGACGGGTCCCGGTGTCTACGAGGTGGCCATCGCGTACGACGAGGCCCTGCGAGCGGCAGACAAGGCCGCGCTCTTCAAGACCGCGATGAAGCAGCTCGCAGCGCGTCTCGGCTATTCGGTCACGTTCATGGCCAAGTGGAACGCCGCCCTGCCCGGTTCGAGCGGGCACCTGCATCAGTCCCTCTGGAAGGACGGCAAGAACGTCTTCTACGACGCCGTCGGACACCAGCACAAGCTGAGCAGCGTCGGGCCGGCACTACCTCGGCGGTCAGGTCGCGCTGATGCCCGAGCTGACGGCTCTCGTCTCGCCCACTATCAACAGCTACAAGCGCTACGTGCCTGGCGTATGGGCGCCGCTCAACGCGAGCTGGGGCGTCGAGAACCGCACGTGCGCCATCCGCGCCATCCCGGGGAGCTCGAAGTCGACGCGGCTCGAGTACCGGCAGACGGCCGCGGACATCAACCCGTACATCGCGATGGCAGCCACGCTCGCCGCGGGGCTCTGGGGCATCGAGAACCGGAAGCGAGCCGCCGCCGCAGGTCGAAGGCGACGCATCGGCGCGAGCGGACCTCGCCCCGCTTCCGCGCAACGCTGCGTGAGGCAACCGACTCTGCTCGACGCGCAGCCAGCGACGCGCGCGAGCTGCTCGGGCGAGCGTTCGTCGACCACTACGTCCGGACGCGCGACTGGGAGTGCCGCCAGTACGAGCGGGCCGTCACCGAATGGGAGCTGCGCGTTACTTCGAGACCGTATGATTGTGCTAGGCATCGCGGCAATGAGCGCCCGTCGTGACGTGGTCCTTTCCGACCACGATCGTCTTCGGCAACGGCTGCCGTGACGACGGTCGCCGACAGCGGTCAAGCGCGTCTGGGGGCGACGCGCGCGCTCGTCGTGTGCGACGCCGGCGTCGTCAAGGTGGGCATCGCCGAGCGCGTGCGGGCGCTGCTCGAGGACGGTGGCGTCGCCGGCGAGAGTCTTCGACCGGCGTTGACCCCAACCCCGTCGAGCAGAACGTGTGCAGACGGCGTCGCCGCGTACAGAGCGCACGACGCCGGCTGCGTCGTCGCGGTCGGCGGCGGCTCGCCGCTCGACGCCGGCAAGCTCATCGCGCTCAAGGTTACGCACGACCGGCCCCTCGTCGACTACGACGACGCCGACGACGGAGGGGACCGTTCATCGGACCCAACGTGCCGCCCGTCGTCACCATTCCGACGACGGCGGGTACGGGGAGCGAGGTGGGCGCTCGGGGGTCGTCACCCTCGCCGCGACCGGGCGCAAGACCGTCATCTTCAGCCCCCATCTGCTCGCGCGGGTCGGCGCTGCTCGATCCCGACGCTTACGCGCTCGATGCCTGCACGCGTCACCGCGGCCACCGGCTTCGACGCGCTCACGCACTGCCTGGAGGCGTACTGCTGCGCTCGGCGATCACCCGATGGCCGACGCCATCGCCCTCGGCGGCCTCGAGCTGTGCGCCGCGCATTTACGCCCGGGCGGTCGACCACGGCGATGACCTTGTCGGCGCGGGGCGCCATGATGAAGGCGGCGATGATGGGTGCGGTCGCGTTCCAGAAGGGGCTCGGCGCGTGCCACTCGCTGGCGCATCCGCTCTCGAGCGAGAAGGGACTGCACCACGGGCTCGCCAACGCGCTGTGTCTGCCGGCGGTCGTCGATTTCAACGAGACGCGCGGCGACAGAGAAGCTCGAACGCGTGCGCGCTATCTCCTGGATCGCGACGCGAAGACGTGTGGCGAGGCGGTTCGTACCCTTAGGCGCAGAGTCGGCCTCCCGACGGGTTGAAGGCCGAAGGGGTGACCGAGGCCGACATCCCGAAACTTAGCCACAAGGCATTCGAGGACGCGTGCCACCGCGGCAACCCGCGTCCCGTCACATCGCGATGACCTGGCGGCCCTCTATCGGTCCAGTTTGTAGCCCGAGCGATGAGACTCAGAGCGGGTCGCCTTCGTCTGGCGGCGTCGTGCCGCCGGTCGGGTCGTAGAAGTAGCGAAGCGAGAGTACGACGAGGGTCGACGCGTGCTCCGACACCAGGTCGTGCCGAGCGGCAAGCTCCACGCTCCACTTGGGGTCGATGTATCCGAAGCCAAGGGAGGGCGCGTTCAGCCGTGTCCCAGTGTCGTAACGCCAACCGGCGCGAAGGGCATAGCGCTCGGCCACGAATGCCTCCACCCCCCCCATCACGCGCCCCTCGTGCTTCCCCAGGTCGTGAAGTCGAGCAGTCCGTCGGCCTCGATCGCAAACGTGGGCGTCGCGTAGCCGATCCCGAACGCCCCCGTCGTTGGTGCAAGCGCGGTGCCTGGGTTGGTGAGGTTGTGGCCGACCAGAGCGATCTGCAGCCCGTCGAGGACGCTGAGCGTCGCGCCGAGGTCGAACGTCACTGCGTTGAGAAGCGGCCCGGTCGGCGTCCCGTCGGACGCCAGACTCGCGCCGAAGGGACCCACTGACACGTCCTGGTTGACGCGGAGCCATCGCCCCGTGGCACCGAACGACAGGTGGTCGCCGACCGGCATCGACAATCCCGCGCGTACGTCCGTCCAGTTTCGGTGGATGCCGCCCGGATCGAACTGGGACCAGTCGAGCGAGACCCCACCCGCCAGCCGGCTGGAGTTGAGGACGGAATCCACCACGGCGAGTCCGACGGTTTCGCCCTGCGCTTCGGGCGACAGCGCACCCAGGGCTTCCAGGTGGTACACGCGCGCCAGCGACATGTTCGCCGGGTTCAGGTACAGCGACGCGGTCGATACCCCGAGGGCATTGAGCGCCCCGCCCATGCCCACGGCGCGGGCGCCGGGAACGTCGCCGAGGTCGTACGCCTGCTCGGGCGAGGTTGACATGGGCGCTGCTCGCGCCTGCCGCTGGGCGCTGGCGAGGACGAGAGCGACCAGGGCAAGACCCTCAGGGGCCAGCGCTCTCCGCCGTCTGCGCACCGCGGGACCTTAACAGCGGCAGTGAAGTAGGACGAGTTTTCCGCTGCCTCGGCGGGGGACGTCGGGCGCGGCACGCTGCGAGCGTCGACGACCTTAGTCACGAGCCCGTTTCGAGAAAGAGGCGGGATCGTCGACTCTTGACATACGGACGTAGCCAAAAAGAAGCGAACCTCGGAGTGCCCAACGCATGGCGTTGGCGGATTCGAGAGCCCTGACGGCCACTTCGGAATTGGCGACGGTTGTGGCTGCCCCGCGAATCCCATTTCGCGGGTGGACTACAAGAAAAAAAGCTTATCACTTCCGATGAGTTGAGTGCATTCGAAAGGAAGGGCATGGACGCGCGGCAAGCGTGGGTGATACCTCCAATCGCGTCTCAGCGGACGGCGTACAAGGAACCGCGGAACGTTGTAGGACCTTGTCGTCGTTCGGGCTCGTCCCGTGGCATCTCTTCTCTCTCTTCTCTGCTTCTTCTCGTTGGAGGTCGGAAGGATACGCGGGTAGGGCAAGGGGGTCTTTTCACCGAAGACTCCCACAGTGCAGGCAGTGCTGGGAAGTGGCGTGCTGTGCGGGACGGAGATCCAGCTGGCACGGAACAACGGCTCTCCGTGTGTGCGTGAGTGCAGCGCATCTCGGGAAGCCGGCGGTCGTCTATTGGCAAATCCTTGCGGTGGTCGTTGCTTCCGTTTTTGGCGAGAGGTCCGCGCGGGTCCTCTCCACAGGCTGGGGAAAAGTTGTGGCTCCGTCGTGCGGCCTCGGTGCCGGAGGGAGAGTTGGGGGTATGGGGCTGGTGAGTTTGAACACGGGCGAGTTCTCCAGGAAAGCGGTGCCGGCGGGCATGCAGATCCATGAGCAGGTCCACGATCAGGTCCGCGACGAGGGCACGGTGCTGGTGACAACAGCACCGGTGGTGCCCGACGCGTTGGGCGTTGCGTCGCCGGAATGCGAGCGATTGTGGGCCGACGCGGTCGCCTTTACCCGCGACAGGTCACCCGCGAGCTTCGATCAATGGTTCTCGGGCGTGCAGTTCGACGGGTTTACTGACGGGGTTCTCTGCCTGCGGGCGCGCGATGAGTTCGTGCGCCAGTGGGTCGAAGACTATTTCCTGCCTACGATCAGCGAGCGTTTGCGCGAAAATACGGCGCTCAGCATTCAGGTACGGTGGAGCATCGACGGCGTGCTTGAACGTCCCGTCGCGGCGCGTCCGGCGTCGTACGCGCCCGTCAAACCGCGAGCCCTCTCCGTGCGACCGGGCGTTCCCGACGAGAGCCCCTCCGGCGTGCATCGCGCACTGCCGGAGGAGGCGCGCACACCGCGAATATTTGCCGTAGCCGGGCTGATCGAGGGGCTCAACGCGAAGTATTCCTTCGCCAACTTCGTCGTCGGTCCGTCGAACGAGCTCGCCCACGCCGCGTCGATGGCGGCGGCCGGAGGAGGCGGGCGTCGACACAATCCGCTGTTCATTTGCGGCGGGACCGGTCTCGGGAAGACCCACCTCGTCCACGCCATCGCCCATCGCGTGCGAGAGACGCGACCCGATGCTCGCATCGTCTACATCAGCGCCGAGAAGTTCGTGAACGAGTTCGTGCAAGCACTCACGGACCAGCGGATGCACGAGTTTCGAGCGCGCTATCGCGACAAGTGCGATCTGCTCCTTGTCGACGACATCCACTCGCTGGCCGGGAAGACCCAGACGCAGGAAGAATTCTTCCATGCATTCAACGCCCTCCACCAGGCGGGCAAGCAGATCGTCGTCACGAGCGACAAGTATCCCCAGCAGCTGGACAAGATGGAGGAGCGCCTCGTGTCCCGCTTTCAGTGGGGCCTCGTCGCCGACATCCAGGCTCCCGAGCTCGAGACACGCGTCGCCATCGTCCGCAAGAAGGCCCAGCTAGAGCACATCGAACTCCTCGACGACGTGTGCCTCTTCATCGCCCAAAGCGTGCGTAGCAACGTGAGGGAGCTGGAGGGCACGCTCATCCGCCTCGCCGCGAAGGCCTCGCTTCTCGGCAAGCCGATCGAGGTCGGCTTTGCCCGCGCGGAGATCGCGGCGACGAGCACAGCGCGGCCCAACGAGGCGAGCGTCGAAGACATCCAGCGCGTGGTCTGCCACCACTTCAAGCTCCGCTCGATGGACCTCTTGTCGAAAGACCGCCACAAGAGCATCGCGTTCGCGCGGCACGTTGCCATGTACCTCTGCAAGCAGCGCCTGAAGTGCAGCTTCCCGGAGCTTGGTCGCGCGTTCGGGAACCGCGACCATACGACGATCATCAGCGCCGTCCGGAAGGTCGAGGCCCTGAGGACGACCGATCCGGAAGTTCGCGCGCACCTCGAGGCCCTGGAGCGCAAGCTCGGCAGCGTCGACTGAGAGAACCGTTCTGGGCGCGGGCTTGAAGGGCGCACGCTCGCGCTGTCGAAGGTATCGCGCGCTCGCAGGCTGCGTCGCGCTATCCTGGTCGGGGTAGGGCATGGGTACACGCGTCCTTGTTGTCGACGACAGCCCGACCATTCGAAAGGTCGTGAGCGCCGTACTCGAGCGTCACGGGTTCGAGTCTTCGCAGGCCGCGGATGGGCAGGAAGCGCTCGAAGCACTCGGCGAGCCACCCCCGGGAACCAACGGGACTGAAGGCGAGTCGACGCCGATCGATCTCGTCCTCGTCGACTTCGTGATGCCCCGGATGAATGGTTTTCAGCTCTGTCGCGCCATGCGTCAGAACGAGCGACTCCGACGTATTCCCGTCGTCCTCATGAGCGCCAAGTCGGATCGCATCCGCGAGCATTTCGTCCAGCAGACGGGAGCGATCGATGCCATCACCAAGCCGTTCGACGCCCAAGCACTGGTCGCCGTCATCGAGAACGCGATCCGACGAGCGGAAGAGTGGCGCACGAGTCGGGCCTCCATCACCGTTTCCGAGGAGCTCGAACCGACCGATCCGATGCGGGCGACGCCGAACGGAGAGGTCGCTGGCAGCCGTGTCGCCCTCCTCGGGGACTTGGCCGTCATCCCCATCGGCGCCGTCCTGCAATTGCTTCAGATCGAGCTCAAGACCGGGGTCCTGGTCGTCACGGATGCCAAGATGGAGGTGACGATCGCCGTGCGCGAAGGGCTCATCGATCTCGTCCAGGCGCGAAATGCGGGCTCCGAGTTCCGCCTCGGCCGCTATTTCATCGAGCACGGGCTCGTCACCCCCGACGACATCGACCGGCTGTTGCGAGACAACGCACCGACGCCGCGCCCGCCGCCCATGGATGTTGCACCACCGCCGCCCAAGGAGGAAGCGCCGACCTCCGGACGCAAGTTGCTTGGCGACCTCCTCGTCGCCTCTGGTCGGGTGACGCGCCCGCAGCTCCGCGAGGCGCTCGCGCGACAGTCGAGCGAGCTCGTCTACGAGATCGTGCGCTGGCCGCGGGGACGCTTCGAGTTCCGCCGCGACGCGTTGCCCCCTCTGGCCGAAAGTGCACGGCTCGCACTGCCCGTGGCGTCCGTCGTCATGGAGGGCTTTCGTCGCGTCGACGAGTGGCGCGTCGTCGAAGCGACGCTCGGCAACTTCGCGTCCGTCCTGCTCGCTGACCCGGGGGCGCTTGACGCTGTCGGGATCGAGCGGCTGGCCAAAGCCGAGCAAAGGATGCTGGAGATGATCGACGGCGAGAGGACGGTGCGCGAGATCGTCGAACAGAGCCACATGTCGAGCTTCGACGCCTGCAAGATCCTCTTCTCGCTGCTCGAGGCTCGGCTCGTTCGTCGTCGGGCCGCGTGACAGGTTCGACGAAGAGGGCCGGCGTGGTCTTGCGCGTCGACGGTGGGTTTCGCTTCTTGCCCGCGTCTGCCGTCCTGCGGGTGGCGTCCACTCCTCCCATCACCGGCGTGCCTGGCGGTCCGCCGGGGCTTCTCGGCATCGCCCTGCACGAAGGGTCCATGCTGCCAGTCGTGGCGATAGGGCCCGCCCGCCATCCGATGGTCGTCTGCCAGCATTCGGGCGAGCTCCTGGGTCTCGTTGGGGTCGAGGTCGTTCGTACGGGCCTGTTCGAAGTCGCGAGCGATCAGCCGGACGCCGTCGAATACGAGGGACGAATTGCCCCCCCGGTGGACCTGACCGCTCTCTATGGAACGGTGCAGGGATCGCACCGGCTGGGACGCCTCGCGACGGGGCGAGCACCTACAGAGTGAGGGCCCGGGCGGCACCGACTTCGCTGGTGCCCGGTACGACGATCGGCTCCGGAGCTTCCCAGCTGTCGCCCAGGAACGTGCGCCATTGGAGAATGTATCGCCCGTGTGGCGGCGACGGGAGCGAGATGCGGCCGCCCGGAGCCACCCACGCGGCGGCCACACCGTCGAGCCACGCGACGCGAAGCTCGTCGCTCGAGTTCAGGAGCAAGAGACCGCTGTCGGGAGGGCTCGCTTGCGCGTCCCGCATCGACGACGGAGGGACGTCGACGGGGCCGGTCCGGAATGCCGCGACCTCTCCTTTCGACAGGAGCATCTCTCCCATCGAGGGTGGAGGTGGAGCGGTCACGAACACCGAACCAGCCGGCGGTGCGGCCATGTCGGGCGCGGGAAGGTCCATTCGCCGCGCGATCGATACGACGTCGAAGGTGAGCGCTCCGCGCGTGGTCCAGCGAAGCTCGGCATGCAGAGGGATCTCGTCGGTCGTACACGCGGCGGACGACGGAGGCATCGCACCCATCAGGTCGAAGAGGAGCCGGCATAGGAGCACGCCGCCGTCGCCCGCCTCCCGGAACGTCCCGAGTTCGATCGTCGTCTTCGCAGCTCTGGTGGATACGTCGACGCGACGGGTTCGAACGTTGAGCCTGTGCGCGCCGTCCCCGTTCGGAGTGACGTCTGCCCGCGACAAGGGCGCCACATCGAGCCGGCGCTCACCGAAGAGGGCACGCAGAGCGCCCGGTTCGGCGACGCGGTAGGTCTCCTCTCCCGGCCACAGAACCAGATGACCGTACTTGTCGACGCGCGCGCGGAGCTCGGTTCCCTGTGGAAGCACGAACCCGCCCGAGAGGATCATTCGCCCGCGAGTCTGCGATAGGTCGATCGCCATGCGGGCCTCTGTCCTGCGCCTGGCCGAATCGATGGCGGGCGCGCTCACCTCGGGTGCCTTCGGCGCCCCCGCCCCCTCGCCCGCTCGAATCACCGCCTGGAGCGCATAGCCAGCAAGGTTGGGGGACTCCTTGCCCCCCGATTCGCGCGGAGACTCCCGCGGCACGTCAGGAGCGAGTCCCCGGTCGCTGCGCAGGGGCTCGGGCACGGCCCCGCCATCGGCCCCCGTGTTCGTCGCGGCGGTCCCGCCCGCGGTAGCCGGAGCAAGAGGGGCGGGCTCCGCCGTCGCCTGCGGACTGGGCGCCGCGTCGGGTGGCTCGGCCGGCGCGCCCCGGCAACCCGCCAGCGAGCCGGCGAGCGACAAGGCAGAGAGAGCGGCGCCGAGCCTCGCGCGGCAATCCATCTTCCTAAGAGCCCGGACTACCAGGAGAGGCGCCCATTTGCCAGCCAAGGCGGGGGAGAAGAGGTTGTGCTACTCACCTCACCGAATGCCCCAGCGGGACCACTACGAGGTCCTCGGAGTCCGACGGGACGCAACTCCCGAGGAGATCAAGAGCGCCTTCAAGAAGCTAGCGTCTCAATGCCATCCGGACCGCAATCAGAATGATCCGGCGGCTCACGAACGCTTCAAGGAAGTGAACCTCGCGAACCAAGTCCTGTCGGACGAGAACCGCCGCTCGATGTACGACAAGTTCGGCCATCGGGCTGAAGAACCTGGCTCGCCGTTCGGAGCCGGGGGCCCCTTCCCGGGCGGATACGTCGATATCAGCGACATCGCCATCGACGGCATCCTGGGCGACCTCCTCGGCGTCTTCGGCGTGGGCCGGGGCGACAAGGGCGACGTCAAGCGGGAGATCGAGGTGTCCTTCGGGGAGGCGGCGTTCGGCTGCGAGAAGACGATGACGTACGACCGCATGGTCTCGTGCGCGGATTGCAGCGGATCGGGAGCCGCGCCCGGCACGGTGCCGGAGCCCTGCAACGCCTGCAACGGGCGGGGGCGCGTTCGCTTCCAGCAGGGCCTCTTGCCGATCGCCGTCGAGCGGTCGTGTTCGCGTTGCCGCGGAACCGGGCGGACCGTGAAGCTTGCCTGCTCATCCTGTCGAGGGAGCGGTCTCGTGACCATCTCGGAGACGCTCCGCGTGTCCATTCCCGCGGGGACGGACGGCGGTTCGACCAAGCTCGTCCCTGGGGCGGGGAACAAGCCGCGCGCCGACCGGGCGCCGGGCGACCTCGAGCTCACGATCAACGTTGCGGCGCATCCGTTCTTTCGCCGCGCGGGAGACGACGTCGTGTGCTCTGTCCCCGTCACGTTCGCGCATGCGGCGCTCGGCGGCGAAGTGGAAGTGCCCACGCTCGAAGGCAAGGGCAAGATGCGTGTTCCTCCGGGGACGCAACCCGGGACCGTCCTTCGTATCAAGGGGAAGGGCATTCCGCATCGCGGCGGTCTTGGCCGCGGCGATCAGCGTGTCGAGGTCGCGATCGAGGTGCCGACGCACCTTACGGAGCGCCAGCGGCAGATCCTCGAGGAGCTCGCGAAGGAGCTCGGCGAGGACGTCCAGCCGCAGCGCACGAGCTTCATGGACAAGCTCCGCGACCTCTTCGGGTAGTTCACGTCGAGACGGCAGCGAGCATCTCGTAGAGCTCGGTCTCTCCGATGACCTTCGTGCCGTATTTCTTCGCCTGATCGAGCTTGCTCTTGCCGGTCTTCTCGCCGGACACGAGGTACGTCGTGTTCTTCTTCACGCCGTCGTGGACCTCGCCGCCAGCCGCGCGAATGTCCGCGTGGACGACCTCTCGCTTCCTCGAAAGCACCCCTGTGACGCAAAAAGACATCCCTTTGAGAGGGCCCTTTGCGGCCACCTCGGGGCGGGGCTGGGGGCGGCCGACGCCGAGCTTCGCGAGCTTGTGCATCAGGGCCCGCTGCTCTTCGTCGTGCAGGAAGGCGACGACGCTGTCGGCCATCTTCGGACCGAACCCGTGGATTGAGTCGACCAGCTCGCGCGCCTCGTCGGGCGAGAGCGAGAGCAATCGGTCCAGAGTCACCACCTCCTCTGCGAGCTGACGCGCCGCTACCTGGCCGACCTGCGGAATCCCGAGGCCGCAAAGGAGCCTGTCGAGCGTCCGCTCCTTCGAGCGCTGAATCGACGCGTGGACGTTCTGAGCGCTCTTGTCTCCCATGCGCTCGAGCTCGGCGATCCGCTGCGGCTCCAGCGAGTAGAGGTCCGCGACGTCGTGGACGATGGAGCGCTCGACCAGCTGGTCGACCAGTGACGTGCCGAGGTGGTCGATGTCCATGGCGAAGCGGCGCGCGAAGTAGAAGATGCGCTGCTTGACCTGCTCGGGGCAGGTGCGATTCGGGCAGCGAGTCGCCGATTCGACCCCCAGCTCCGGCTTCTGCTCGTCGCGAAGCTCGCGCACGACTGGCGTACCGCATGACGGGCACGTGGCCGGCATGCGGAACTTCTCGGCCCCCGGGGCCCGCGCCGTCGGGTCGACCGCCACCACCTGCGGGATCACCTCGCCCGCCTTCTGGATGATGACGTGATCCCCGACGCGCAGGTCGAGCGTCTCGATCATGCCCGCGTTGTGGAGCGTCGCGCGGGATACGGTGGTCCCCGCGAGTTGCACGGGGTCGAGCCAGGCTACGGGCGTGAGGACACCCGTGCGGCCCACCTGAACACTGATCTCGCGGATTACCGTTCGCGCGCGCTCCGCCGCGAACTTGTATGCGATGGCCCACTTGGGAAACTTCGACGTCATCCCTAGTTCGTCCTGCTGACGGTACGAATCGACCTTGATCACCGCGCCGTCGGTCTCGAAGGGATAGTCGGAGCGGGCGCGGTCCACGTCTTCGATGGCCGCCATCACGTTCTCCCAGCCGACGATCGACTGCCGTCGATGCGTGGGGAGGCCGTGCTTCTCGAGCCACTCGAGGCTCTCGTGCTGCGTCGCATGGAGCCCGGGACCCTCGACGATCTGGTAGAAGAGGGCGCGAAGGGGGCGCTTGGCCACCGCTCGCGGATCGAGCATCCGCACTGCGCCTGCTGCCGCATTGCGGGGGTTGGCGAACGGCTCGAGGCCTTCTGCCTCGCGTTCGACGTTGAGCGCGTCGAGGTCCCGACGGTAGATGACGATCTCGCCCCGGAGGGTCAGCTTGCCGTCGTGCGCGACGCGCAACGGCACGCTGCGGATGGTCCGCACGTTCGCCGTGATCTCCTCCCCCGTCTCGCCGTCGCCGCGCGTGGTTGCCTGCACCAGCCTTCCGCCCTCGTAGACCACTTCGACGCTTGCCCCGTCGAGTTTCGGCTCGACGCAGAAACGCGGCGTCTCGCCTTCTCGCAGGCCTTCCTTCACCCGCCGATGAAACTCGTCGAGCTCCTCGGGCGTGTACGCGTTGTCGAGCGAGAGCATTCGCGTCGTACGCTTGACCTGCACCACGCCGCTCCGCGCTTCACCTCCGACCCGCCTCGTCGGCGAGTCCGCGCTGGCGAGCTCCGGGTGCGCTTCCTCGATCTCGCGGAGTTCCCGCATCAATAGGTCGAACTCGGCGTCGGTGACCTGCGGATCGTCGAGCACGTAGTACCGGTAGTTGTGCGCGGCGATCTCGCGGACGAGGTCGGCATGTCGTTCTCGCCGGTTCACTGGTACGCTCAGCCTGATTTGTAGCGTGACTGGGCAAATCAGTCCCCTCCCGGCTACAAGTTTCCCATGCCGCAACCCCACGAGCCTCCGACGCGCGTCATCTCCGTCGTGGCGCAGCTCGGGTTCGTCGTCGTGGCGGCTCTGCTCGTGTATGGGTTCGTCGCGGTGACCAAGGAAGGCGAGACGCGCCGCGTGTGCAGCGCCCCTTGCTTTCTTCACCCCGACTACATGGCGGCGGACCGGAGAGCCCCTGACTTCTCGTTGAAGGACATCCGCGGGGCCACGGTGACCCTCGAGAGCCTGCGCGGCAAGGTGGTCATTCTGAACTTCTGGACCAAGACGTGCGGGCCCTGCATCGAAGAGATGCCGGAGCTCGCGGAGCTCGCGAAGGTCGTCCGCGATCGGCCGGACGTCGTGGTCCTCACGGTCTCGGTCGACGACGGACCCGACGAAGTGAGGCCGACGCTGCAGACCGTCCTCCGCGAAGAGCCACCGTTCGTGGTTCTCTTCGATCCCGAGTCGAAGATCGTGCGCGACAAGTTCGGGACGCGTCTTTTCCCCGAGACCTGGTTCATCGACAAGCGGGGCGTCATCCGCGCGCGCTTCGACGGGGCGCGCGAGTGGGCGAATCCGCTGGTCGTCGACTACATCGACGCGCTGAGGCGGGGAGACTACTGTTCGGTCAAGATCGACGGTCGCACGCTGAACGGGAAAGCCGCAAAGCTCTGCAACGAGATGACCGGAACGTGAGGCCCCGCAACCCTCCGCGCGCCAGATTGGACGTGGACGAGCGCCGCCGGCAGCTCGTGGAGCTCGGCTCCAAGCTCTTCAGCGCGCGCACGTACGACGAGGTCTCGATCGACGAGCTCGCGCGTGCTGCTGGTATCTCGAAGGGGCTCCTCTACCACTACTTTCCGACCAAACGAGACTTCTACGTCGCGACGGTGCGCGACGCCGCGAAGGACCTTCTCGACCGGACGTTCTTGCCCAGCGACGTGGACCCGATCGAGAGATTGCAAGGTGGTCTCGACGCATTTCTCGAGTACGTCTCCGACCACGGGCCGGCGTACATATCGCTTCTCCGCAGTGGGATCGGCGCCGATTTGGAGGTCGCGCGCATCGTGGACGAGACTCGAGAGGCCTTCTGCACGCGGCTCATCGAGGGGCTGCCCGTCGAAACACCCGGCCCTCTCCTGCGCGTCGCGCTTCGAGGTTGGGTCGGCTTCGTCGAAGCGGCCACGATCGACTGGCTCGCTTCGCATCGAGCGGCGAAGCCGGAGATGCTTCGCAACATTCTGGTCGAGGTTCTCTTCAGCGCGGTGCAGATCACCGCTGCCGGCACCAAGTAAGCGATTTCTAGGGGTAGAGCCCGGGCGTTCGCGCGCGTTCGTTCCAGGCCGACCGCCACCAGGGGTCGCACGCCCAACGGGCGGCGAAGGCGTCGCGGACCACGAGCTCGGCCAGCTTGCCCCGGGGAGAGAACCCCCACGGCGGCTCCTGGGACGTGTCGTCCGGATCCGCGTACACGCGCCACACGAAGAAGCCCGCGAAGTCCCGCTCATCGAGCAGTGGTGCGAGAAGCACTCGGTAGGCCTGAGCCTGGGCGGGCTCGTCTACCTTCACGGCGCTCATCGCGTCCGGCCATTCCCAGGGTCGAACGGCGGGATCGGGGCGCGTCGTGTAGCCCGTCTCGGTGAAGACCACCGGCTTTTGCCACCTCTCGGCGAGGGCGTGAACGTGCGCTCCCGCCTCGCGCGCGCCGGCTGCGAGCTTCGATTCAGGTCCACCCGGCTCCAGCGAGAGGGGGTAGAACGCGTTGATCCCGATGACGTCGAGCTGGCCCAGGATCACGGTCTCTTCCACGTCGTCCCAGTTGGCCGAGTACGAGACGACGCCGTGGTAAGTGCGCCGCACGTCGTCGAGGACGCGCGCGAAGCTGGCCGCTCGCCCCGTCGTCACCCACGACCGGAGCTCGACGCCGACGGAGAACATTTCGACGCGCGTCGCCTGCGCGACCTCGGCCCACTTGTGGATGAAGTGGAGGTAGCTTGCCGTCCAGCGCTCCCACCCTTCGTCGGTCTTCGGATCGATCTGGCCCCGCCATTCGCCGGACTCTACCCAGAGCGGCGGAACGATCATCACATGGAGGCCTCGAGCGTGGGCCATCTCGACGGCCCGCGCGACGTCGCGACGGTTCTGCTCGAAGGGCGCCTCGAACGTCAGATCGACGCCGGTGCCGGACAGGTCCGCGACGCGGCCGAACGGGGTCAGCGAGACCCACGTTGCGCCCATCGCACGAGCCTCGACGAGGGCGCGGTCGAACGCCGGCGACCCGTATCCGACGCCCGGATGGTAACCGTTCTCTATCGGGCCGATCGTGATGCCGCGCACGCCGCCGAGCTCGGCCCGCGTCCACGCGTCGGCGCCGGGTGACGCGAGCGCGAGTCGTGCCGCCACCGCGAGCGCGATGGGCGCGGCGCCCGTCAAGCCCCCTCCTCCAGCAGCGTGTCGGTCACCGAGGCCAGGTCGGCGACCGCGGCGTCCGCCCCGGCCCGCAGGAGCTCGTCACCCGCGTACGAGTGCGTCACCGCGATGCATCGTAGCCCCGCGCGCTTGGCCGCGGTCACGCCCCCGGTCGAATCCTCCACGACGACGGCGGCCCCTTGATGTCCCGATCGGCGTAGCTTCTCCATCGCGAAGAGGAACGGCCCCGGATCCGGCTTCGACGTCGGCGTAAGCTCGGCGCTCACGATGAAGGCGACGCTGGATAGAACGCGCATCTTCTCCAGCGCGAAGCGGATCTCGCGCCCGAGAGCGCCGGAGACGATCCCCACCGGTCCGCGGCCCGCGCGCCTCGTGACGAGCTCGCCGGCCCCGGGGAAGACGCGGAAGGACTGCTCGAAACGCGTCATGAACTTCGGACCTTTCGCGGCGACGAGCTCGCGCACGTGCTCTTCGCGGAGCGTCAGCCCTCTTTGCGAGATCACGGCCCGGAAGACGCCGGCGTCGTCGAGGCTCAGGTAGCGCTCGGCGTATTCGCGCTCGGTGATCGCGATCCCCTGGTCCGCCAGCACGTCGTTGAACGCGGCGAGGTGCACCGGTTCGCTGTCGACGAGCACGCCGTCGAAGTCGAAGAGCGTCGCGACCACGGGCGCCATGCTTACTTGCGCGCCGGCTCGAGGTCGAGGGCGACGATCACCGCGCGTCCGAAGCGCGCCTCGACGGGCAGCGTTCGGGCCGCATAGCCGGGGCGGCGAATCACGAGGGTATGCGAACCGGGCCGGATGTCCGTCGACGCCGGCGTGAGCCCAGGCGCCGGTTGCCCGTCGATCGTCACGCTGGCGCCGGTCGGCACCGTCGTGACCATGAGCGCCGAGGTGCGAGTCCTTATCGTCTGCGCCTCGCGCTCGGCCTCGGCCCGGTCCGTCGCCGCGAGGTCTCGCTGCGCGAGGTACTGGTCGAGGGTCCGCGCCGCGCCCTCGGCGTCGTCGACGTGCTCCAGGCATCGCGCGATGTTCCATAGCTCGCTCGCCGGGCCCCCCAGGCTGCGCGCGGCGCGGAAGTAGGCGAGGGCGTCCGCATAACGCGTCTCGGCGAAGCTCCGTACGCCCTCCTGGTCGAGCTCGCGCGCCGCGCCGACGTTGGGCCTGGCGTAAACGAGGAGGTTCGGGTCGCTCTCGACCGGACCGCTGACGGGGCGAGGGGCACACGCGCCTGCCGCCAGGAGGGCGATCGTCGGGAGCCGCGTCATGGGGCTTGAACGCCCAGCTTACATCACGCCGGATTCATCCCGCGACGAGCACGATGCGCGTCACTTCGGGCGGCGCTCCGACGCGAGAAGGCGGCCCCACAGTGCCGAAGCCTCGGTTCACGTAGAGCGTCGTGCCGCCGACGTCGTACCTCCCGGCCACGTACCGGAAGAAGAGGTCTGCCGGGCGGAAGCCTGGGTTTATCTGGCCGCCGTGCGTATGACCGCTCAGCTGCAAGGCGACGCGACCCGCCCAGAGATCGACGGTGGGCGGCTGATGGGACAGGAGGATCCGAGGCGCGTCGGCCGGTACGGTCGAGAGCGCGCGATCGAGGCGCGCGCCTTCCCCTCCGTAGCGAGAAGACCATCGGTCATCGACGCCGAGGAGCGCGAAGCCACCTCCGTCGCGCGGCCGCAGGAGGCGTCCTTCGTTGATCAAGAGATCCACTCCTGCGGCACGGAGCGCGTCCGTCACGGCGCTGCCCCCCGCGTAGTGGTCATGGTTCCCGAGGATGGCCGCGACTCCGTCGCGCGGGGACAGGTCCGCGAGCTTGCGAGCAACGAAGGGAGTGAAGGCTGCGTCGTGGTCGACGATGTCGCCCGTCACGACGACCAGATCGGGGCGAGCCTTCCGCACGAGCGCGAGCCCGGCGTCCAGATCCCTCTCGGCGAGATGGATCCCCATGTGAAGATCGCTGATCTGGGCGATCGTGTATCCGTCGAGGGCACGCGGCAGCCCCGGGATCCGCACGGGGACGTCGCATATCTCGAACATGTGGCGTCCCCGGACCGCGCCCCATCCGAGGACCGCGCCCGAGGCGCCGAGCATCGCGACGCCGCCCGCTCCTTCCACGACCTGCCGCCGCGTCATCACGGCCTTGCGATCGAGGTCACCCCCCGGCGTGGCTTCTTTGCGGCGGCCCCGCGCGACGACCCACGACAGCCCTCGCAGCAGCATGATGGGTGCCGCAGCGATGCCCATCGTCATGACGAGGATCGAGCCTGTGGTGTGCGCTCCGTCGACGAGGCGACCGTGCCAGTGCGTCGCAATCCAGCCCGTCGTCGCCAGCTCGGCCCAGAGGACGGCGAGCGCCGCTGCGAGAGCGCGACGTCTCCGGCCGAGCCACGGGAATGCCGTGGTTGCCCACTGGTGAAAGACCAAGAGGACCGCGAACGTGAGCAGAGACGAAGCGAAGAAGAACATCGAGCGTCGAGGTCACGTCTTTTCTAGCACGCCGCTGACGACCCGCTCGATGCGCGCGTAGTCGCGCCCGAGCTCGATCTGCGAGAAGCCCGAGCGCGCGACAAGGTCGGCCACGGCCGGCGCTTGGCCTTTTCCTACCTCGAGCGCAAGCACGCCCCCCTGACGCAGATGGGCCGGAGCCGTCGCGATGATCCTCCGGATGGTGGCGAGACCGTCGTCGCCGCCCTCGAGCGCCATGCGAGGCTCGAAATCGCGGATGTCGGGCGCAAGCGAAGGCATCTCGCGCGACGTGATGTACGGCGCGTTGGCCGTCACGAGATCGAAGCGGCACGACAGCGCGATCGCGTCGAAGAGGTCTCCCCGTCGGAATGCAACGTTGTACGCGCCGAGGCGCAACGCGTTGTCGCGCGCGACCTCCAGGGCATCGTCGCTCAGGTCGGCGGCGACGATCGCCGAAGTGGGCCTCTCGCGCGCGAGGGTCAGTGCGACGCACCCGCTGCCCGTGCAGAGGTCGACGGCGCGCATCGACATCGACACCGCACGGGTGCGGGCGAGCGCCACATCGACGAGGGCCTCCGTGTCGGGTCGCGGGATGAGCACGCGCCGATCGACTCGGAACGTTCGCCCGTAGAACTCCTTCGCTCCGAGGATGTACGCCGTCGGTTCACGGGCGCGCCGGCGCTTCACCGCCTCCCGGAAGCGCCCGAGCTCCTCTGGACCGAGGGGATTCCTGGCGTCGACGATGAGGCGGATCCGCGTCGAGGAGAGGGCGTGCGCGAGCAGGACCTCGGCGTCGAGGCGGGGCGTCTCGATCCCCCGGGCCCTGAAGTCGTCCGTCGCCCAGCGAAGCACCGCCTCGATCGTCCACGCGTCCGGTTGCGACACCGCCGATGACACGGACACCCTAGCTCGCACCGAGGCGTGCTCGGGCCTCTTTCACCACGCCGTCGACCTCCGCCTGGATGGCGTCGCGCCTGCCCGCGCTCGTCGCCTCGAAGCGCATCACGAGGACCGGACCCGTGTTCGACGCGCGCACCAGGCCCCACGCCGGGTCGGCCTCGCTCCCGAACGAGACGCGCGCACCGTCGATGTCTACGACGGGCTTGCCTGAAGCGCGGTAGTGGGAGAGGACGGCGCTCACCACGGCGAACTTGATGGCGTCCGGGCAGTCGACGCGGATCTCCGGGGTCGAGAAGGTACGCGGGACGTCGGCGAGCATCTCGGTGAGCGTCCGCGGGTCACGCGCGAGGATCTCGAGGAGCCGCAGCGACGCGTAGATCGCGTCGTCGTAGCCGAAGTACCTGTCGGCGAAGAACAGGTGACCGCTCATCTCGCCCGCGAGAAGCGCCCCCTCTTCCTTCATCTTCGTCTTGATGAGCGAGTGCCCCGTCTTCCACATGATGGGGCGTCCGCCGTGCCTCGCGATGTCGTCGTACAGCGTCTGCGAGCACTTCACCTCGCCGAGGATCGCGGCGCCCGGCTTGTCCGCGAGGAGTGCGCGCGAGAAAAGGATCATCAGCCTGTCGCCCCACACGATCTCGCCGCTGGCGTCGACCGCGCCGAGCCGGTCCGCGTCGCCGTCGTACGCGATGCCCACGCGGGCGCCGGTGCTCTTCACGCGCGCGATGAGCGCGTCCAGATTCGCGGGCACCGTCGGGTCCGGGTGGTGGTTGGGGAACCTGCCGTCCATGTCGCAGAAGAGGGGATCGGGAGACAGTCCCACCTTTCTCATGCACGCGAGACCGAGAGGGCCCCCGGAGCCGTTTCCGGCATCGACCACGAACTTGATGTCCTTGGTCGCAAGACGAATGCCGCTCGTGACCATGTCGATGTAGCGCTCCCGGATGTCGACGTGCTCGACGCGACCTCGGGCGCGCGCCGTCGGCCTCTGTCCCTCTTCGACCCGCTTGCGCAACGCCTGGATGTCGCCCCCGAAGAAGCTGGCCTTGCCGCGCATCATCTTGAAGCCGTTCTCGTCGCCCGGATTGTGGCTTCCCGTGATCATCACGCCGCCGTCGGTCGCGAGCGCGTGCACCGAACCGTAGAGCATCGGCGTTGGACCGACGCCCACCTCGACGACGTTCGCGCCCGCCCCAGTGAGCCCGTCGACCAGCGCCGCAAGGAGACGATCGCTCGACAGGCGGCAGTCTCGCCCCACCGCGACGCGCGTGTCCCGATCGCCGGCGCCAATCATCGTGGCGAAGCCATGTCCGATGCCTCGGGCCACGTCGTCCGTCAGATCGCGGTCGGCGACGCCTCGGATGTCGTACTCACGGAAGGCTTGGGCGGGGAAGGGCATGGTGATCCTCGGAGACTTGCTCCTTCGCACTCGACGCGCAAGCTTCTCCCGTTTCGCCAGGAGCTTGCTAGATTCGCGGCCACCCGTGGACTCGCTTCCGCCCGCACCGACCCAACTTGCCCAACCTGCCCCGGTTGCCACCGATTACGCACCCGGCGACATTTATCCCGTCGGGCAGCGAGAGAGGGAGCTCTGCGCCGAGGCGAGCCACACCGACTGGCTCTACCTGGGCAGCCTCGTCGTGCTCGACGTCGGTGCGATCTGGCTCGGAAGCTCCGCGACCATCAAGTTCTCGACCAGCGTGCCACTCCGCTTCACCGGCCCGGCGATGATCGGCCTCACCTGGGGCGCGACCGTCGGAGGCGCGTGGCTTACGCTGCCGAAGTGCTCGCCCGAGTGGGTCGGCGCGACGCCCCGGGAGGGTGCCGTGCGTGCGACGTGGCCCCTCGCGCTGGCTTTGGCCATGCTCGCGGGTGCAACGGCGCCGATCATCAACGGGATCGCCATCGGGTACGACCTGCCCGTCACCTGGTCGACGTTCGAGCGCCAAATGCACGTCGTGACGGCGGGCGTGGCCGGCTTTGCCGGGGCGCTCGTGCCCTACCTCATCCCGCCTCGAACCTGGGCGTCGGCACTCGAGCTGGATCGGATTCGCTTCGGGGCCGACGGTCGCGGTGGCGCCTTCGTCGGGTACGCAGTCCGCTTCTAGAACAACGGCAGCGCGTCATCCCGCCGGCTTGAGGAAGCGCGCGAGGATCTTCTTTTCGCCCCACCCGGGGAAGAACGCCACCACCGCAGGCTCGCCCGCCCTCGCGACGCCGACCACTTCGCCCTCTCCGAAGCGATCGTGCCGTACGCGCGCCCCTCGTCGCAGAGGCATGTCCGTGACGTCACTGGGCCGGTCGTCGAAGAACTCGTGGTCCACGTACCGCTCGCCGGGATCGGGGGCGGCTTCGCGCGCGGGTGCGGCCTGAGGGTGGTGCCACGTACGCGCCGGGGCGGCTTCTTCCTCGCGATCGATGTAGCGGCCGACCTGGCCCTCGCGCGCCATCGCGGCGGTCGCCTGATGCTCTGCCGTGCCCTGCGGGAGCTCGCCCAGGAAGCGGCTCGGCCGGTTCCACCGGGTCGTGCCGAAGATCTGACGGATCCGCGTGTGGGTCATCACGAGCTGCTTGCGCGCGCGGGTGATGGCCACGTAGGCGAGGCGTCGCTCCTCCTCGAGCTCCTCGCTCTCGCCGGGGTCGACGCCCTTGTACGGGAACATCTCCTCTTCCATGCCCGTCAAGAGCACGCGCTCGAACTCGAGCCCCTTGGCCCCGTGCACCGTCATCAGGATGACGCGCCCCGTATCGTCGATGGCGTCGGCGTCGCTCACCAGCGTGACGCGCTCGAGGTATCCCGCGATGCTCGGCCGCTCGCCGGCCGCTTCGGACTCGGCCTCGTAGTCCTTCATCGAGCCGACCAGCTCCTTCAGGTTCTCGATGCGCGCGTCGGCCTCCGCCGAGTCTTCCTTCTCGAGCGACTGCACGTACTGCGTCTCGGTGAGCACCCGCTCGAGGAGCTCGCCCGGCGTCAGGCCCTCGGACGCGCCTCGCAGCCCGTCGACGAGCCCGTGGAATGCCTTGAGCTTCTTCTTGGCCGCCGCTCCCAGATCCCCCACGTCGTCGGCGCGAGGCAGCGCCTCGAAGACGGAGACGCCGTTCACCGTCGCCCACGCCACGAGCCGCTCGACCGTCGTCTGCCCGATGCCGCGGGCCGGGACGTTGACCACGCGAAGGACGTCGACGTCGCTTCGTGGGTTGATGACGATGCGTAGATAGGCGAGCGCGTCCTTGATCTCGGCGCGCTCGTAGAACCTCGCTCCGCCGATGATCTGGTAGGGCACCCTGGCCGCGCGGAGCGCCTCTTCGAGCACGCGGGACTGGGCGTGGATGCGGTAGAAGACGGCGATCTCGCGGGCCTCGGTCCCGCCGCGCCGGGCGCGCTCGATCGTGTCGACCACGAACGCGGCTTCGTCCCGCTCGTCGCGCGCCGCGACGATGCGGACGGCGTCTCCCTCGACGTTGTCGGTCCAGAGCTCCTTGGGCTCGCGATCCCTCGATCGCGAGATGACGCCCAGGGCAGCCGCCACGATGCGCCGGGTCGATCGGTAGTTCTGCTCCAGCTTGACCACCGTGGCGCCGGGGTAGTCGCGCCGAAAGCCCCGGATGTTGCGCACGTCGGCGCCCCTCCAGCGGTAGATGCTCTGGTCGTCGTCGCCGACGACGCAGAGGTTGCCGTGGTCTCTCGCGAGCTCACGCAGGAAGCGGTATTGCGTCGCGTTCGTGTCCTGAAACTCGTCGACGAGCACGTAGTCGAAGCGCCGGCGGATCTTCTCGCCCTCCGGATGGGCTTCGAGCAGGCGCGTCACGAGGAGGATGAGGTCCTCGAAGTCGACGGCGTTCGCCGCGCGGAGGCGCTCCTCGTAGGTGCGGAAGATGCGGAGCGCGACGTCGTCGACGTACGAGTGAGCCGCGGCCTCGTCCGGGCCGCGCCCCTCCTGCTTGTGCTTGTGGATGTGCGAGAGAACGGCGCGCGGCGGGTAGCGCCGCTCGTCGAGGTCGTGCTCCTTGAGCGCGCGGGCGACGACGGCCTTCTGGTCGGCGGCGTCGTAGATGACGAAGTTGGGCTGCACGCCGACCGGGCCGCCGTGGATTCGCAAGAGCTTCGCGCACGTGGCGTGAAACGTCCCCACCCACAACGCGCGCGCCATCTCGGGCCCGCACAGCCGCTCGAGGCGTGCCCGCATCTCGCCGGCGGCCTTGTTCGTGAACGTCACCGCGAGGATGCGCCAGGGCGCCACGTTCGCGCAGGCCACGAGGTTCGCGATCCGGTAGGTGATGACCCGCGTCTTGCCGCTGCCGGCCCCCGCGAACACGAGAAGAGGCCCCTCGGTGTGGGCCACGGCGGCCGCCTGAGGCTCGTTGAGCTCGGCGTCGGCCATCAGGCTCGCAACTTAGGCGTCCGCCGCCGCCGAGTCGAGGGCCGTCAGGGCGACGCGCAGACCAGGCACGAGCACGTTCTCGTGACGCCGCCGTTGTCGCTCGTGCACATGCAGGTGTCGGTCGGCGACGTCGTCGTCAAGCACGTGCAGACGTCGGTCGCGTCGCAGGCGGGGAGAGGCTGGCACGAGTAGGCGCTGCTGGCGTCGAGCACGATGATCGTCGACGTCGCCGCGTGCTCGCAATACTGCGTCCTCGAGTCGCACGTGAGGGTTGGACCGCAGGCGAAGGGCCCCTTGTCCTTGGTCGCGTCCGAAGGCGCATCCAGGCCACCGCTGTCCACAGGCGATGCGTCTCGGCCCTTGTCCCCCATCGTATCGGGGGCGCCGGTGTCCGTCGGGCCACCGCCGCCCGAGTCTTGTGGGGGCATCGAGCCCATCTGGTCGTCCGACGCGTCGTCACCGCCCATGGGGACCATCTGGACCCCGCCCCCGACGTCGACCGTCGCGTCCACGCCCGAGCCGCCGGGACTGCCGATGTCCCCGCCGCCGGAGGCGCCCCCGCATGCGACCACGAGGCCGCCCGCGAGAGCGACCAGCCCCACCCACTCTGCCATACCAGCCCGCATGACTTCCCCAGGCTGAGTATAGCTCACGCGTAGTCGTCAGGCTCGAACCGTACGTCGCCCAGGCCGCGCTCTCGCATCCCCTCGCGCAGCGCGTCGAAGACGATGGTGAGCACGTCGAAGCGAGTCGTGGGGGCGTAGTACTCGTCGTCCTCGGCGTGAGGAAGCGCGTCGAGGCGCCGCCCGATGGCCTCCCCCTCGCCGTGGTCGAGTTCGAGGTGGGCGCCCCAGCCCTCGGCGGGCTCGAGCAGAAGGGCCTCGCGCGCCATCCCCAGGGGATTGAAGGCGCAGTAGACGCTCGACAGGCAGAGCTTCCATTCGGAATGGTGCCCCCGGACGACCCAACGGCCCCCGAAGGCGCGCCGGACCACCTCGCCGAAGTAGGCGCCCGCCGCGGCCTGGACGACGTCCGCGACCTCCGGCCTCTCTGGCACCTCGACCCTGCCGTCGCGCAGCCACTGATCGACGTAGCTCAGCGTGTCGGGGGCGAAGTCGAGCGCCCCCTTGTACCGGGCCGCGACGAAGCGCACGCACGCCGCCGCGAGCTCGGCGACCTCGATGGGCGGGGCGGCCTCGCGGTCGGGGTTCGGCGCGGGTTCCGCCGCGAGGTCCTCGAGATCCTCGACGTCGTCTTCCCCCGGTGCGACCGCGTCGGCGGGACGCGCCGCGCCCGAGACGTCGTCCGTGTCCTTCTCTGGCTCGGTCGTCACCGGCCGTGGCGTAGGCCCGAACCGCGTCGTGCGCAAGCTGGGGGCTCAGCCACGAGGGGATAGTCATTTCCGAGGTCGATTCCTGCTGCCGGGACCCGGGGCTGGCGGTCGGGGGCGGGGCGCTCTAGGGTGAGGGGTCGATGCGACTCGGGATCTTCAGCGACATCCACGCCAATCTCGAGGCGCTTTCTGCTGTGCTCGAGGCGTATCGAAGCGAGCGAATCGACGTTTTCTACTGTCTCGGCGACACGGTCGGATACGGCGGCTCTCCGAACGAGTGCGCGGATCTCGTCCGCGAGACGGCGCGAAAGACCATCCTCGGCAACCACGACGCCGCGGTCAGCGGGAGGATGGACTACTCGTACTACTACGAGGCCGCCCGGCACGCGCTCGACGCGCACGCCGCGATGCTCTCCGAAGCGAACATGAGCTGGCTCAAGAGCCTCCCCTACGAGGAGATGCTCGACGACAGCAACGTCCTTCTCTGCCACGGGTCTCCGGTCCGCCTCGAGGAGTTCGAGTACATCTTCGCTCCCGAGCAGGCCCGCGAGTGCCTCGCCATCTGGGACAAGATCGGGCACATCACGCTCATCGGTCACTCGCACCTGTGCAAGGTGTTCGCGCTCAGCGACAGCGGCGTCGAGGAGCTACCCCCCGTCGACTTCGATCTCGAAGAAGGCAAGAAGTACATCGTCAGCGTCGGATCGGTCGGCCAGCCGCGCGACTTCGACAACCGGGCGAGCTACACGGTCTACGACACCGACAAGAAGCGGTTCGAGTTCAAGCGCATCGAGTACGACATCGAGCTCGCCGCCGACAAGGTGCTGCGCGCGCGCCTCGAGCGCAACTTCGCGCATCGCCTCTTCATAGGCGTCTAGGTCAGCGCGCGAGCTCGTAGGTCAGCTCGCGGAGGAAGCGCGCGCCGTCGTCGAGCCAGCGGGCGGGGCGCCGCTCGTCGGGGCCGTGGGCGGTGTGTCCCGAGAGGCCCTCGGCCTTGGTCAGGGGGGACACGCTGACGCCGTAGGCGTGGACGCCGATGGCGCGGAGGTGACGCGAGTCGGTGGCGCCGGTGCCCATCGTGGAGACCACCGGAGCGCCGGGCCAGAGGGCGCCCGCGACCTTCTGCACGGCCGCCGTGAGCTCGGGCGAGGGCGGCGAATAGGGGCCGAAGCCGAAGTCGCCGATGGGGGTGATCTCCACCGCGGGATCGCCGATGACCTTCTGCAGCGTCGCGAACGTCTGCTCGCGGGTCTCGTCGGGCAGGATGCGGCAGTTGACGATCGCCTCGGCCGACGTCGGCAGCACGTTGTCCTGGGGCGACGCCTTGAGCTGCGTGGTCACGCACGTCGTCCGCAGGTGCGCGTTGACGATGCGGTCCTTCGCGAGAATGCGCTCGTCGTCGTCGCCCACCTTGCCGGTTGCCGCGACGCGCGCCTCGGCTTCGGCGATGGGCGGCTTCTCGAGCTTCGCGTCCGCCGCGAGCTCGTCCTTCGTGGCTGGGATCACGTGCGCGGGGAACCGGAGCTCGCCGATCTTCACGAGCGCGCGCGAGAGGGTGAGGACGGGATCGGAGTCGGTCGGCGGGACCGAAGAGTGCCCGCCCTTTCCGCGCACCACGAGGGAGTAGCTCTGGAACGTCTTCTCGGCGGTTCCGAGACCCACCATGACGACCTTGTTGCCGTCGTCGTCGAGCCGGACTCCGGCGCCCTCGTTGAGGGCGATCTCGGCGTCGAGGAGGTCCTTGCGGTTGTGGGCCAGCCACTGGGCCCCCGCGAAGCCGCCCGTCTCCTCGCCCGAGGTCAGCGCGAAGATGACGTCGCGCGAGAGCGCCGGCTTGGTCCTCCCCATCTCGAGCGCGAGGGCCACGATGACCGCGGCCATTCCCTTGTCGTCGTTGACCCCGCGCCCCCAGAGAAAGCCGTCCTTTTCGGTGATGTGGAACGGAGGCACCGTCCACGGTTGCCCCTCCACGGGCACGACGTCGACATGCGCGATGAGGAGCAGCGGCCGCTTCGTGCCGCTGCCCTTGTAGCGCGCGACGAGGTTGCCGCGCCCCGGCGCGCTCTCCACGAGCTCCAGGGGAAGCAGCGGGCGCCAGCGGTCCGCGATGGGCTTCAGCAGGTCCGTCTCGTGGCCGTGACTCGTGTCGACCGCGACGAGCTGGTCGAGCGCCGCGCGCGTCTCCTCGACGAACGAGCCCGGTGGCGAAGGAGGCACCGGCGACGCGACCGGTGGCGTCGAGCCCGCGGGCCTCTCGGCGCAGGCGGCGAGCAGGGCGAGAAGGGCGAGCGGATAGCGCATGCGCCATCCTAGACCACGGTTCGTCGGTCGAAGGGAGTTAGAGAGCCGCCAAGCCGCGAAGCTACCGGCGCCGCCGGCGCGCGCAGAGGGCGAGCAGCGAGAAGAGCGCGACGCCGGCGGCCTCGCCCGACTCGCGGGGAGCCACCTTGCAGCCGCAGCCGCTGGAGCTGGACGTGTGCCCGCCTGGAGTTGCGCCGTTCGAGACGCCGCCGTCTGTCTCTGCTCCCGTCGGGCTTCCATCGCTGTCGCCTGGCCCTCCGCCCGATGCGGAGGCCTGTCCGTCTTCGTCACCGGGTCCACTGTCGGACGTGGGAGGCGATCCGGCTTCGACGCCGCCGATGACGCCAGGGCCCAGGCCCCCAACCGTCAGCGGGTTCCACTCGTTGCCGCTCAGCTCGAGCAGGTAGAGGGTCCGCAGCGAAGCGCCGTAGTAGGTGCCGTTGTCGTTGGCGATGCTGACGAAGTAGTTGGCGAACGAGTTGACCATGGTCTGGCTGTTGGACATCGCGCCCGCGGTGAAGCCCCCGACCCACTCGTTGAGCCCCGTGTACATTCCCGTCGCGGTCCCGTTCGCGTCGTAGCCGTCGACGATGTTCATGATGCCCACCGAGTTCGCCCAGTTGGTGATCTTGGTGGTCTCCGCCGCCGCCCCTGCCGTGCCATTCCACAGGTAGTCGAGGACGGCGCGCCACGGGATGCGGCAGCTGTTGTAGTCGTAGGTCTGCCCGGAGACCGCGACGCCGTTCTGGTCCACCTCGTTGACGATGATCCCGGTGCTCGGGTTGGCCGCCAGGTTGTAGAGATCGACGATGTCGTCGGCCGCCTTGCCCCAGTAGGCGTCACCCGTGATCTGCTGGAATACGCGGTAATAGCCCGGCATCCAGTACGACGTGTTCGACGCCGTGCAGCCGCCGCCGACTCCGTTGTTCGTGTCCCAGTTGCCGGCGTTGGGCATGTTGCGGCCGGTCGGGCTGCACGTGGTGAACTCGACGCTCTTGAGCGTCGCCAGGTACGTCTTCGCGGTCGCCTCGTACGTCCCTCCCCACTGGGCGGCGGCGACGATGAGCGCGAAGCCGATGTCGGTGTCCCCGTCCGTCGCCGACCCGCTGCCGCCGTCGGACGTGGTGAAGCCGCTACAGGTCACGTGCCACCCCATGAGCCCATTGGAGTTGTAGTTCTTCTGCGCGAACGACCAGAGGCCGTCGAACTGCGTCTTGTCGCCGAAGTAGGCCGTGAGGACCATGCCGTAGCCCTGGCCCTCGGAGAAGGTGCTGGCGTCGCCCGTCGCGTTGTCGACGCGGTAGTACCCATTTCCGCAATCGTTCAGGAGGTATTTACTCTTCCAGCTGTCATAGGAAGACTGCGCCACCGCCGCGGTCGCCGCCGGTGGGATGAATCCCTGGGCGTAGTGCGCGCTGGTCGGGAAGGGATGGGATTGCGCGAAGGAAGGTGTCGCCACGATCAGCGGAAGCAGGGCCGCGCACGACGCAATCCCGATACGACACGATGTGGATGACATGCCTTCAAGCTCCTCTCGCCCTTGGACGCGAACGGGCGCGGTCGCGCGCTGTCAATTGCAATACTGACTCACGTTCGGCGACAGCGTGACCCCGAACGGGTCGGGGTTTGGAAGGCCACCGAGCAACTTCGTGAAGCGCACCTTGATGCCTGCCGGATACGCGTTGGTCGGATCCGCCGGGCGAGGGTAGGCGGGACCGTCGAGGTGGGAGAGCAACCCGTCGACGACGTTCCCGGCGATGCCCTTCCCGGCACAGTAGTCGGCGGCATAGACCGCGTTCGCGCCGCCGTTGCCGGTCGCGTTGATGAACACGTACCAGGCAGCCAGGGGGATGTTGCACGCCGGGTCTTCCATGAACGCGAGGTTGCTGGCCGTTCCCCCCTGGGTCCTCCAGAACGTCGTCACGTCCGCCTGCGACGGGAGCGCCGCGGGCCACGAGCAGCCGATGGCCGCGATCGTCGCGAGCGGACCGTAGTAGTTGTAGTCGTGCACCGTCGAGCTGAAGCGGACCTGCAAGAGGCCGACGGTGGGGTCGTCCGACCCGTTCTCCGTGCCATACGAGTCGTAGTTGACCGACGGCGTGCTCGGCGGACCGGGCGTGGGATTGCCGGGGACGTACGAGCTCTCCGAGACGATCTGCGAGGTCTCGATCGCCTCGCAGTACTCCTGCCAGTTGGGAAGCGGCGGAGCGAAGGCTGCGCACGCGCCGACGATGGAATCGACGAGCCTGTCTCGCGCGGGGCCCACCGGAAAGTACATGTCGATGTTGGTGTATGCGTAGCCCTCGAGCCCACTGCTCGTGTTGCTCAGCCAGCCCGCCACGCGAGTGACTTCGGCCGGCGCGAACAGCGAGCCACTGTCGGACGGCACACCGGATTCGTACCCCACGCCACCGGAATCCGACTGCGCGGAACCGCTGGACCCGGATGTCGACCCCGAGCTCGATCCGGAGCTGCTCGTGCTCGATCCGGATCCGGAGCTCGACCCCGAATCGGTGGTCGCGCTCTCGTGGGCGCCCCCGCCGGACGACGACGAGCAGGCGGCCACCGCGAAGGCGACAGCCGCACACACAGGGAGATGCGCTGGCGAGTGGAGTCGCACGCGCTGACAGCGTGGCCCGCTGGGCAATCGTCGTCAACCTGGTCGGAGGGGCGTTTCCGGTCTGTCGATCGGGTGTTCAAAACGTATATTCACGGCTCATGATTCGAGTCGAGACAAGGGGGCAACCATCATGATCCGATCGAAGCAGAGCGCGCTGGCAGCCGTCGCCGTGGTCTTCAGCGCGTGCGGATCGCAGGGCGAATCCGCTTCGCCGCCGCCGGATGATGCGGGAAGAAGCGTGTCCGAAGGGGGTATGCCTTCGACCGACATCGATGCACCGACAATGGATTCACCGGACGCGCCCACATCGACGCATGCGTGCTTCGCTTCGGATGCAGGAGACGCCGGCAGCTTGAGCGCGTGGGAGGAGATCACCCCCGCCGCTGCGAATCTCGCCTGCGCGTCACTGTCGAACTACGGCTTCCAGTCGATCGACGGCGCGAAGCCGGACGCGTCGGAGACGCTCTACGTCGGCACGTGTTTGCAGGGAGTCTGGAAGACGACCGACGGTGGCGACACGTGGGCGAAGATCAGCACGGGGACATATACCAACAACGACGGAAGCATGAACACGACCGGCAACGTCCTCGATCAGGGGCGAAACTGGACACTGGCCGTCGACCCCGCGCATTCGAACATCGTCTACACGGTGAACGGCTACGGCAACGCGCAGGGTCTGTGGAAGTCGACCGACGGCGGCGTGGACTGGACGCAGATCCTCACGCCGGAGATCGTCGCTCTGACCCCCGACGTCTATCGAGTCTCGATCGATCCCACCAACGGACAGCACTTGCTCGTCGCCTTCCACAGCCCCTGGAACTTCGGTCAGGACGCCGGGATCGTGGAGAGCCTCGACGGGGGCATGACATGGACCCAGCACCAGCCGGTCGCCGGGTGGGGCGCCGGTCACTACGTGTTCTTTCTCGGGCAGGACGACGCCGGCAATGCGAGTTCCGACGTGTGGCTTCTGTCGACGCAGGGCGACGGGTTCTGGCGCACGACCAACGCCGGGCAGATGTGGACCCAGGTGGTCGCGTCGACCGCGTACAACATGCAGCACGGGGGCGAAGAGGTGTACCGCGCGAAGACCGGCGACCTCTACATGGGAGCCGTGGGGACGCTCCTCCGGAGCGCGGACAACGGACAGACGTGGACGCCCGTGAATCCGTCCGGGACCGACGGCTACAACGCGGTGATCGGCGACGGCGTCTACCTGTACGCGCAGCCCGCCAACACAGGCGCGGCCACGCATTCGAACTCGTATTCGTTCTCGCCGGAGACCGACGGCGCGTCGTGGACGCCCTACGACAGCCAGACGTTCACCGATGGGCCGATGGACATGGTCTTCGATCCGGTCAACGGCGTCGTCTATTCATCCAACTGGTGCGCCGGAGTCTGGCGGCTGAAGACGGGGCACTGCGGGTAGCAAGTGACAGCGGAGGGATCTGCCTTCCCGATCGGTCCCTGGCCCAATGTGGCCCAATCGACGGGCGCCGATCGTGAGCAATTGGCCCTGTCGACTGGGGACGACGCGGCACGCCCCGTGCGATGCTTGCCGGGTATGCGTAACCGGGTCGTCCTCGTTGCTCTCCTTGCCGTCGCCGGATGTACGGCCAAGGCAACCCCTCCTCCCGCGGCCGTGTGCAGCGCGCCGCAGGGGAGCTCATCGGCCGCGCAGGCCCTCGCCTCGGACGACACGGCGTTCGCCGTCGCCCTCTACGGGCCCGCGGCGACGGCGATAGGCGCCGGCCAGAACGTCATCCTCTCGCCTTACAGCGTGTCGGCGACGATGACGATGATCGACGTCGGGGCGGCCGGCGCGACCGACACGCAGATGCAGAGCGTCCTGCACCTCCCCGGGAACGCCGCGACGGTCGCGCCGGCGTACGCCGCGCTCGCGTGCGAAGACGAGATGGACGGGTCGTCGCAGGGCAACCAGCTCTCGCTCGCGAACTCCCTGTGGGGCCAGAAAGGGGCGGCGTTCGAGCCGACGTTCCTCTCCGTGCTGTCAGGGGGATACGGGGCGCCGCTGCAGCAGGTCGACTTCATGGGCGACTCCGGCGGCGCGACGACGACCATCAACCAGTGGGTGTCGCAGGAGACGCAGACCGAGATCCCCATGCTCCTTCAACCAGGGGATCTCGACTCCACCACGGTCCTCGTCGTCGTGAACGCCGTGTACTTCAAGGGCGCGTGGGCGACGGGGTTCGACCCGAGCATGACGTCGTCGCAGCCCTTCACGCTGTCCGACGGCACTCAGGAGTCGGTGCCGACGATGTCCGGAAGCGTGAGCTTCGCGAGCGGTCATCCGAATAGCACGCTCTCGATCTACGAGCTCCCCTACAAGGGAGGTTCGCTGGCGATGGACTTTCTGGTTCCGGAGGGCCTGCTCTCGGCGCTGGAGTCCACCCTCACGCCGGCCCTCCTGAGCTCGGCCATCTCCTCGCTGGGTTCTCCCTTCAGTCAGCCGATCACCGTGCCGAAGTTCTCGTTCGGCGACCACGTCCGGCTCGACCCCGTCCTCGCGGCGATGGGCATGCCCGACGTGTTCAATCCGCAATCGGCCGACCTCTCCGGGATTAGCGTCATGCCGGGTCTGTACGTCAGCTTCGTCGTGCAGCAGGCGCTCGTCGAGGTCGACGAGGAGGGCACAGTCGCGGCGGCGGCGACCGCGGGCGGCGTTGCGGACTCCACGTCCGAGGAGCCCATTCGAGATCGACCGGCCATTTTTGTTTCTCATCCGCGACGTGAAGAACGGCAGCATTCTCTTCATGGGGCGCGTGGAGGATCCGCAGCAGGGGTCGTGAGAGCGCCGCAGCGGTTCGCAAGTCGGGCCGTTAGGGACGCGACGCTCAACGTCCTCCACGCTCGAACCACTCCAGCGTGCCGGTCACATCGATCCCCGCGCGCGCGAACCCCGGAAGCACGAGATCGCGCACGGAGGCGTTTGCCGCACGCTCGATGGCCTTCCCGGAGGGACATCCGTGCTCGACGCATTCGCCCGCGGGGAGCGTCGCGATCTGATCGCACCAGCCCCGCCACTGCGCACGAAGCATCGGTTGCAACCACTCGGAGACCAGGCGCCGCTCTGCGTCACCGACGTCGGGCGATCCGAGGTAGGCCCATCCGATTCGCGCGTGCCGTATCTCGTCCTCGAGCACGCGGCGCAGCCCCTCCCTCACGCCTGGCGCCGTCGCACCCTGGAGGCACAGCTCGAGAAAGCCGCACGCCATCGTCTCGTTGATCGAGCACATGCCGACCACCTGCAGCACGCGCTCTCCGTCGGCGCCGACGCGTGGATACGCGGGGACCGCGATGGGCTCGGGCGGCGGGGTAGGCAACTCTTCGCCGGCATACGCGCGTGCCACCGAGAGGTAGATGCGGGAGTGGTCGATTTCCTCGGCGATGGCGCGCGCGGACAGGTCGACGATCCGCAGGTCGGCGCGCAGGTCAGTCAGCGCCTGGGTGACCGCCGTGAAGGCGGCGGCACCGCGTAGCTCGAGCTCCGATCGGCGCGCTGCCGTCGTGGCGACGAAGTGGCGAGTCTCCGGGTCGAGGCGCGCGATCGAATCGTCGGTATCCAGCGGGGGACCACCGCGCGGCATCAGACGAACAGGGGCCAGCACCCCCCGTCCAAACCTGGGTTGGCCGCAGGGCCACAATCGGGATCCGCGTCGCCGGCATCGCTTCGATGAATCGGGATGCCCGCGTCCTCCGATGCGTCGGTCCCCAAGATGGAGCCGACCTCCGACTGCGTGTCCGGTCCGCCGGTATCCGCTGGGCGCTGCGTGGGCGCCGCTTCTCCGGCGTCCTCACTGGCCCCGGTCTGTCCCGACGTGCCGCATCCGGCAGCCGCGGTCGATAGGCCGACGACGACGATCGCGTGAAAGAGTTTGGACCGCGGAGCGACGGTGGGGTCGTTTCTCATTGGCAGGGACCCTTCCACGCGGCTGTCTGTCCCGGCCACACGATGAGCCCATCGCCGCACATCTCATCGGTCGTCAACGGCCCGGGAAGCACGTAGTTGTCGGTCGGGTTGAACCACGTGCAATCGGTCTCGATGCCGTCGCCGGCCGCCACGTCCCGGTCGACGACGTACGTCTGCTGCTCGGCGAAGTTCCACGACGGGACATTCACGAACACCGTGCGCGTCCCGTCGGCGCCCACGATGGCCCCCTGGAACGACTGACCGATGAGGTGCATGTGCGGCCACGCGGTGAAGATGTGCATCGGCGCCGCGGCGATGCAGGTCGTCGCCGTGTGCTCCTGCGTTTCGGGACGAATCGCAGGCACCGATCCGAACGCGGATAGCCATGCTGCGGAATTGACGGGTGCAACGTCCGTCGTGTCGATCGTCGCCGTGGCCGTCGGGGGCGGACCGGCGCCGAACCGAAGGACGTGCGCCTGCACGACGAGCGTCCGCGTATCGGTGGGCAGCGCGATGGCGACACCCGCTGGGAGTGTCAGCCGGTCGCCGCCGGGTGCCCAGATGTGCATGATCGTCGGGCTCGGCATCGAGTCGCACGGCGTCAGGCCGCTGGGGTAGTCCTGCGGGTCGGCGAACAGGATCGCGTGATGAAGCGTCACGCCGCCGGGCGGTGGCGGCGTCCACGTGATGCTTCGCACCCAACGGCCCGCGAGCGGTGTCGCGTCGAAGCCGAAGCACTCGTACTCTTCGCCGTCGATCGGAGCATCGATGGCAAACGTGAGTACGACAGACCCATCGCTGGTGGCCTGCGCGCCGTGCGACGAGCAGGCGAGCCCGGAGGCGAGGGCGAGTGCGACAAGTGGAAGCGATCGATGCGTCATTCGGCACGCTCACTGCGTCGGCGGCGCCTGGCACGCACCTTCGAAGCAAGAGACGATGCTGCACTCGACGTATCTCTTGTCCCAGGTGCACTGCCCCGATACGCACTGGCCGTTGTCGTAATAGACGAGCCAGCTCGGGTCCGCGCACGCCGAGTACGGTGGCGGACAGAGACCCGCGTCGCTTGCGGCGTCGGCATCGCATGCGAGCGGGGGCGGGTCGGGCCCTGGGGCGTCGAGATCGGTGGCGTCCAAACCGAGGCCAGGGTCGCTCGTCTTGCGCGCGGCGTCCGGGATCGGGGTACCCATCGACGAGACGTCGCTGGTCGCATCGAAAGCGGCGCCTCTCCCGGCGTCTGGGGTGGACTCCGCGTCACCGGACGACGAGGCATCCGGTGACTGCGTTTCGGTCGTTGCCGTGCTGCACGCAGACATCGCGAACAGCGTGCCCAAAACCCCCAGTGCCCGCATCATTGAAACGTAGCACCAGAGTCCTCGAGCGGCCGTGCCACGAACGCCAGGAGCAGCACCGCCATCGCGAATCCAAAGAAGTCCGGATGGACGGTGACCTGCAAGACGGCGTGAAAGGCCAGCGCCGCGACCACCGCCGGGCGACGCGTGCGGGGCCACAGGAGCAAAGGCCCTATGGCCAGCTCCGTCGCGGCAATGCTCCAGGCCGCCGCGGTGCATCCGGCCGCCGACGAAAGAAAGGTATCCGACAGCCAACCTCGCACGAGTCCGCTGGCGCGAAGCTGCTGGAGCACTTCGCCGTGAAGCCAAGGCGAATTGAGCTTCGCGATTCCGCTCCACGCATAGACGGAAACCACGAACGCTCGCGTGAGCGCGAGGCCCGAGCCGGGGTCGACCTCCGGCTCGGTGCGCAACGCCCATGCGCTCCCCGCGCCGCTCATGCTCAAGACGACGAGGCCGAGGAAGAGCAGGTTGAACGTGTTGATGTACCCGGTGGCGTCCTGCGCCAGAACGATCCACGCAATCACTCCTCCTGCCACCCCGGACGATCGCGCATGGATGCCCAGAGTGAAGAGGAGCACCGCAACCGTTCGAGCGATGCACAGCCCCGCCACGACGCCTGCGGGCAGCCCGAGCCCCCAGGCCGCGACGTGCCACGCGGTCGTCGGCCAGCCGAGCAATGGAAACGCCGCGCCCAGGTACGGCACGTGAAAGGGAGCGAGGAGCGGCGTCGTACGAAGGAGAACGAGGGTCCCAAAGAGGACCCGGGCGACCCCGAGCAAGTGCATCCCTCGTGCCCCCGCGGTCATCGGGCGCATACGAGGTGGCTGCTCGTCACACGTTCAGGGCCGTTCCCCATGCGCTCGTGGAGGCTGATCTCGATGGAGGTAGCGTTCAGATCGCGGCACGCGTAGGCCGCGAGATCGTCGAGGTGCCAGCGGAGAGCGGCCACCGAAGGCCCCTGGCGCCAGTGATCGGATCCCGCGAGGAGCGCCGCCGCGCCAAGCGTGGCGCCGTCCGCGAGCACGGTCGCGTTCCGGATGTGGGCGCGCCCGGCGGAATCGAACGCGACGAGGTCGATGCGAAACTCGCCCGCGCGCGAATACATCGTCCACGCCAGCATCCCGGACCCCCGAACCAGCGAGCCGGCCGGAAGGACGAAGCACACGACCGCACCGACGACGAGTCGCATTCGACGGATCGGCGCCACGGGCCCATTGTCTCACGCCCGACCGTCACGGCCTCGGGCCACCGTCGCGCTCCGCCCGACCTGCTAGAGTGATGCGATGCGGGTCGTGGGGGCCGTCACCGTTGCGTCACTCCTCGTCGGCTGCGGCGGGCCATCGCCGCCGGCGCCGCCGTTCGCTTCCCTCGTGGATGCGGCAGGCCCCCCGCGCGATGCATGGGTTGCGGTAGGCGATGCATTGCCGACGGAGGCAGGCGACTCGGGAGCCGCCGGCGCCGAGGTCCCCGCTCCTCCGTCGACTCCCTGCAACGACGACGTGGCCACGGAGACGCCGGTGTGCCCCTCCCCACCGCCTGCTTGTGTCAATTCGCACGTCGCCGTCGACTACAACGGCGGCACTTGCTCGTCGGGATTCTGTACTTGGCAGGCGAGCACAGTGGACTGCCGAGAGGTCGACGCGAGCTGTGCGGGAGCTGCGGGCCTCGACGGCGGGTTCAGCGACGCCGGGCCCGATGGTGCTGTCTGGATGAATGTCTCTGGGTGCTTGCTGTCGGTTCCCGCCGGACCCAATCCGTCTCCACTCGCCTGCGATGCCGATGCGAGCCCCGCGACTCCACTTTGTCCGCTCCCGCCGTCCGCTTGCGCCGACGGGGAGTGGCTCGTCTACTACGACGACGGCCAGTGCGTGGCGGGGGCGTGCGCCTGGCAGAAGAGGTACCGCTTTTGCGGTGGCTCCGAGTGCATCGGCGGTGCGTGTGGATCCATCGGCACGCCGCCCCCGCCGGCCACGCCGCAGTGATGGGGCCCATCGATACTCACGCGATCAGCGCGGCCCTGTCGTCGGCGGAGATCGTGATGCCGATGGTCGCAAGCGGATCGAGAATGTCCCGAATGACGACCTCGCGCGCCACCGGGGCAAACTGCATGGGCGCAAGCCATCCCAGCGCGTGAAGATCGTCCTCAGGCAGTGGGGACGGCGTGCGAGCCGCGCGCGACGTCCAGAAGGGCGCCAACCCTTGCACCCCGGCGAGCAGCACGCGCCCGAGACGCCGAAGCTCGTCCTCGTCTATGCGGGCCAGCGCCCACTCGAAGTACAAGCCCCCCAGGCGCCGGTGATGCGCCTCGTCCCGCAGGATGGTCTCGTACACGGCACGCGGGAGCGGGTGCGTCGTCGTGGCAAGGCTGACGCTCGCGGTGCCTCCCGCGAAGGCCTCGGCGATGCAGCTCACGCGGAGCACGATCTCGTTGGCACGCTGAAACGCCGTGAGGCCTCGTGGACGCATGGCGAAGCGGTCGAGGTCCACCATGCGCGGCGCGGCGCCCCCGAGCTCCATCGCCATCCGGCTCGCCAGCTCGACGTGTGAGCACTCGTCGGCGAGAAAGTCGCTCGTCATCCCGAGCAGGTCGAGGGGGGCCTTGGCGTCGACGAGGGCACGGAGCACCTCGCAAAACGAGGCCACGGCTCGATACTCGTTGAAGGCGACTTCGGTCCAGGAGCCACGGGCGGACTCAATCGCAGCCGGCGCAAAATCGGATGTGACGAGCGTGCCCCACGGCAGCTCTTCGGTGGTGGGGCGCGCCTTACGAAAGTGATGTTCAGCGGCGCCGCCCATCCACTCGAGCTCGAAGGGGACCTTCATTGGTCCGAGCCGCCGTCCGGCGACACGACGAGCCCAGTGACGATCGTGCTCGCTTCCCCCGCGTCCGACGGGGGCGAGACGATGCTGCCGCAGACGCCCGTCCCGCAGTGAAGCTCGGCATCGCCGTCGGCGCCGGCGTCCAGAACATCGGGAGCGCCCGCGTCCACCAGGCCGAATGCGACATCAACGTCCGCGCCGGCGTCCATCGACGGCGGTACATAGGTCGTACCCCCGCCACATTCGCTGAAGCCGTTGCAAGCCTCCTCGCCGCCATCGGACGGCACCTCCGGTGCCGATCCGTAGACGTGGGATTGGTCCCCCTGCCCCGACCCACTCGAACAGGCGCTCACGACGGCACCGGCACCCGCCGCAGCGACGATGCGGAGAAGCAACCGGGGGGGATTGGGCGAGGACTTTCGGTAGTGCATCGAACGGATGTGCAGCAAGGCGTGTGCCCTATGGGAGAGCCATAGGGTCCGCACGGTTTTCTCCGACCCGTGTGCCACCGTGTGCAAAGCGCGATCGGATCGTCACGGATCCCTGGGGGTAGCTCAGCGTCCCGGCGGCTTGCCGAGGTCGTCCGGCCTCGGTGCGGGCGGCGCCTTCGCGGTCGACGAGAGCGCCGGCTCGAATGGCGTGTCCTGCGCCGACGCCGTTGCCGAGGGCGCGGCAGGGACCACCCGGGGCGACCGATCCGGCTTGATGTCCGCGGGCCGAGTGAGGCTCCCGACGAGCCACGCGAGGAGCACCGAGACTGCGACGACGCCGGCGAGGATGAGCAGCACGAACATCGTCTGGCGTCTGCGCCAGCGGCGCTCGTACTTCGTCTTGAACTCGTGGACGCGGCTCTTCAGCGCCGACGTCGTGATCCCGTGTTCGGCGGCGACGTCCCTGTACGGCTTTGCGGTTCGCGCCTTGTGGAGGAGAAGCTCGTAGGTCTCCTTGTCGTCGGGGTGATGCTCCAGGATCGGTGCGAGCCATGGAGCGATGAGCCAGGTGTCCGCCGGATCGTCCTCGGGCTCGCCGGGCGCCTGTTCGACGTCGGCCTCGGGATCGAGCCAGGTGCGGTGAGTCTCGTCCTTGCGGTAGTGGTTCGCCACGGTGCGCACGGTCACGATCGAGACCCACCCGGACGCCGTCTCCATCGAAGCGGGGCGCGACTTCGCAGCGAGCATGGCCAGGACGGCCTCCTGCGCGAGATCGTCGACGAGGCTCGACGGCGCACCGCTCGCGACGCGCGCGAAGACGATGCGGCGGATGGCGTCCTGCACCGAGCTCTGGGCGACGAAGTCGCGAAGCGCCTTCTCGGAGATGCCCGAGGGCGCGTCGCCTTCCGGTGGAACCGGGTCAACGGGCGGGAGTGCCGGACACGCCTCGCTTCGCAGCTCGCCGCCGTCGTCGAGAGACGCGCCGCTGTCGTGCCCCGAGAGTTTGTCTTCCGAGCGTTCCATGCCGCCGAAGCGGCGCGATGCTGCAACGAAGGACGGCGGTGCGCAAGCCAGGCGCCCGAGCAGATCATTACGTTGCCGACCGGCCCAGGCGGGAGTGTGACCGTGTGCGGCATGCAAAGTTGCCCGCTGGGGCACTCGATGTCGCTTTGGCAGACTTGTGCGCGGGTCGACGGGCAGGGTGCGCCGCCATCGGGCACCCCTTCGCAGGACTTACCGACAGTCTCGCCGTATCGAGTGAGGCAGCAGACTTGGCCGTTCGCGCAGTCGGTCGCCTCTAGGCTCGGGTCCCCCGCAGTCCGGCCCATGTCTCGAGGGACTCGGTGTCACTTTAGTCGGCACCTTCCCCGCTCGGGCCGTCACCATCGGCCCCGGGTGCAGCGTCCGACATGGTTCCAGTGTCCCCCGGGTTGGCGTCCAGTGAGAGAGTCACCGTCTGGCTGCCATACGGCCCGTCGCAGGTGCAACCGGTCGGGGCCCGTAGCATGACGGTGACGGTCTGGGCCTCGTAGCCCGGAGCTCTCACGAGGACTGTCCAGGCCGTTGACAGCGAATAGTCCAACGCGACAAGCACCCAGACATCGCAATTGGACGGCCCGCCGTCTGCCGCATCACCCGGAGTGCCGCCGTCACTCGGGCCGGCGAAGATCACGCCGAAACTTCCGCCGTCGACGTTCACCGCCTCTCCGCAGGAGGGCAAAGGTTTCACGGGCTGGCCCGCCGTCGAGAAGGCGGGGGCGGGCACCGAATTGCCGTGAGCATCCACAACGCGCAAGGCGATGGTCGGATGGCCGGCCTCGCATTCGAGGTCGCAGCCGTCCATGAGGATGGACGGGATGACGACGTCCGTCCCGGGCCCGAGGGAGACCGGCCCGTCCAGCCCCTCGGAGTCGGAGCTTGCGTCGAGAGGCGCGTTGTCGAAGCCCTTCCCCGTCGAGCTCGAGCAGCTCGCCGCGAGGCCGACCGTAGCGACCAGCGCGGTGGCGATGATCGAGCCCCCTACACGCACACCTCACAGGATACCCGACGATCCACCCCCGCGCTCGCGCCTCATGGAGCGACGCGTCGACGAGCGAGATCGCTGCACGAGTCTCGCCGAGCCGTGCGTCGACCTGACGAGCCGACGCGTCGACCAGCCCGACCGCTCCGCGAATTTCGCTGATCACTGCGCCGACATGACAGACGGGCGCATCGACGAGCCACGTCGGCTCACGAATCTCGCTGATGCGTGCGTCGATCTGCCAGATGGGCGCGTCGATCAGCCAGGTCGCTACGCGAGTCTCGCTGATCCGTGCATCGATCTGCCAGATCGATGCGTCGACGAGCCACGTCGCCGTGGGAGTCTCGCTCGTCCGTGCACCGACCTGCCAGGTCGCTGCGTCGACGAGCCACGTCGCTGCACGAGTCTCGTTGATCCGCGTGTCGACCTGCCAAGTCGATGCACGGGTCAGAGATGTCGCCGCACCGACCTGTCAGGTCGACACGGCCATCTGTCACGTCGATGCGTCCTTCGGCGTCGTCGACACGCGGGCGTGCGACGTCGGTCACGATTTTTCGAAAATAGTTCCAACCTTCGCTCCTTCGATCGCGACATCCCTTTGAGGACGATGGAGACCGAGCATGGTGCCCGGTCCCCGGGTTCCTCGAATCGATTGGACAGATTCAGAAAGGAGGAAATTCAAATGACAACGACGACGAAGAACACGGTAGTCGCCCTCGCGGGGCAGTTGATCGCGGGGACGAAGAAGCACTTCCCGGCCGCCAGCTCGCTGGCGTTCGGGGGTGGCACGTTCACTCCGGCGCAGGTCGAGACGTCTCTCCAGACGCTCTCCGACCTTCGAACGGCGGTGAACGATGCAAAGGCCGCGACCAAGGCGAAGCTCGCCGACGAGAAGACCCAAGCGCCGTCACTTCGCACTCAGATGAGTACGTTCGTGACGTACGTGAAGGCGACTTTCGGCGACTCGCCCGACATCCTCGCCGACTTCGGCCTCACGCCGAAGAAGGTGAAGGCGCCGCTGACGATCGCTCAGAAGGCCACGGCCGCCGCAAAGCGCGAGGCAACTCGCGCAGCGCGGCACACGATGGGCAGCAAGCAGAAGGCGAGGGCCGACTTTGACGAACCCCTGCGAGCGCTCGGGGTCGTCGAGCTGGCCGCCGTCGCCTGAAACCGCAAGCGTGCGAAGCAAGAGCCTCAACGAATGCGCTCACTTCTCACAGAAGTCCACAAGGCTCCGCCTACCGGATTTCAGGAACTCGAAGAAGCTCTCTCCTCTGTTCCTGAGCGTTTGAGAGATGCTCAGCAACCTCAGCGTTTCGCGAAGACCATTTTCCGTGAACAAGCCCTCAGCACCTCTCCGCAATGCGGCGAATGCCTTGATAGCGTTCTCCGCGTTGTTGTTGTTCCACGGCACACCATCGTGATCCAAGAACGTGAAGAGACGGCGCTCATTCCGCCTGAACCTGTCCTGGTAACGCTGGACAAGTTCACACGCAGATTCCGTGTCGATTCTGTCCCGCCAGAAACGCGCGACCTCCCTCTTGTGTTTTCCAAGGAACCGACGCTTGAGACCGTATCGATCCACGGTTTCAATGATCGCCTTCAGCAACACGCTCAGTTCGCGAACGAAGTCCTTGAACTCGGGACTGAAGGGGTTCTTCAGCAAGTCGTCGTTGATGTCCCGTATCAGATGGACCAGGCACCGTTGCTGCTCGCACTCGAAGGAGTCGTAGGCCGCGTAGAAGTCCGCTACCAGCACACCGTTGAAGTCGCCGAGTACCTCGCGGAGAACGCTCCCATCGCGACCACCTGAGTAAACATAGAGCACCTCCTTAAGGTTTGTGAACACCCACACGTACCCCGAGCCACCCTTCACATACACCCTTGTTTCATCCACGTGGACAAGATGGCCGCGTCGCAGTTGCCCCATGATCTCGCGATACGCCGTGCCGTAGTACTGCGTTGCGCGCTTTTTGAGTTTTGACACAATCGCGTATTCGATCCCGAACCCAAATAGATCGTTGAGCCCACGCCGCACACTATCGTGCGTTTGCCGGAGCGCGATCTTGTGGTAGACGGCCCACGCGAGCACGCCGTGGCCGTACTTTCCCTTCCCTTTCGGATACGCGCGGGGGAAGAAACTCACCTCGCAGAACGGGCAACGATACCTGTGGCCCAGATACTTGACGACCCACACCTTCACGCCGGACGGGCCGAACTTCAGATCGTAGACGACCTTGCTGAATGTCCGAACGACACGAAGAACCGTATTCTTGCACCGGATGCAACTCCTCGCTCTACAGGGCACGACAGCGTTGACGCGGTGGTGCCTGTAGCCCGTCTTCGCACCTCGGCCACGGACGATCCTTTTCACGTTGTCGTCGGTACGCCAGTATATCTTCGTCCGTTGATAGTCGAAGTAGGCACATTTGCTCACGTACTCCAGCTCGGGAAAGGCGAACGTGGGTTTTCCCAGCCGGTTCGGATGTGATGCCTTCGCCTCACTGGCCTTCGTCACCTGATGTGCCCCCGCCTTGCCGTGTGCAATGATCTCGCGTACGGAGAAGGTCACTGTCTTTAATGCTTCACAATCCTGCTGATTGTATCGAAGCAGCCGTTCCCGTAGTTCAGGCTCCCTGCTCTTCTCCCATCCCATCCGCCACTCGACGGACTGTGCGCCCGACGCATCGTCGCGTTCCCAATGCGCGCCGAGGAATCTGCCTATCTCTTTCAGTCCGTTCGAGTAGGTCGGGAAGTAGATGTATTGGTAGCAGTGCGCGAGCACGTTGACCATCGCTGCGGTCAGCGTCTCGACGACGCTCGCTTGTCCTCCGTATCTCGCGTGCATGTGCTTGAACGCGGCGACTTCGTAGCTCCCATAGTGGAACAACGAGTACTCTCCGAGCCCCGACAACACGGAGAGGAAGCGCGCCCATATTCTTGGTTCGTCGGCAGGAGTGTCGGCCCAAAAGGAATGCCACGATTCCGACGCGCACGATGGCCTCGTTGTGCCCGAGGCCGGCGAGCTCCACGAACCTCGCGGGGCTCCCCATCTCGGCCATGCGCGCCTTCATCGCGTGAAACCCGTCGAGGCACACCTTTTCGTCACCGGTGGTGTCGACGAAGAGAAGGGAAGGGTGCCGAGCGCGGGCGTACGAGATGGTCGAGTGGGCCGCGAGGGCGTCTGCCTCGGGGCCGAACAGCTCGCGCATGACGGCAACCTGATCGGGCTTGAAGTAAGCGAGTGACGCACCGATGTCGAAGACGCCGTCGATCGACACGAAGCCGGCGATGGCGTTGGGGTCGACCCCGTTGCGCCCCAGGATTCGTTCGTCCAAGGCGAGCAGCGACACGAGGTGGCCGCCCGCCGAGTGCCCGATCACGAAAATGCGCCTTTGGTCGCAGCCCCAAGACCGACACGAATCGCGCACGAAGCGAATGGCGGTTGCGATGTCGTCGAGTGATTCGTCGCCTGTTCGAATCTGCGGGTACTGCCTGTAGCCGAGGACGGCGGCGGCGATGCCGTGGCGCGCAAACGCGACGCCGACGTTGCCGTGGAGACCGAGGAGCGGCTGCAACCAGCGACGGTCGAGCGGGCTCCAGTAGCCGCCATGCACGAAGACGACGATGGGAAAGCCCGCCGCCTCACCTCTCGGCAGGTAGAGATCGAGCTGGTGCTTGCGGTCGGAGTCGGTGGGCACGTAGGCCACGTCGAGGCGACGCTCGACCTCGCCGCGCTTGAAGTAATAGTTGCGACGCGCCGGCCAGAACCAGAGCAGCCACACCACGAAGGCGGCGCCGGCCCACTTGAGCCAACGCCTCATGTGCCAATGCGATCGAGGTCGCTCGGGCGCGCTAGAAGGTCGAGGTTGAGTGAAATGACCGGTAGGCATTAGACGCCGCACTTCAAGTATGCGCGCAGTTCATTCTCGACGTAGCGGGGCAGCCCGCCGTCGGACCAGGCGAGGCTCGCGGCCTGCGGTGAGGTAGAGTGGCCTCTATGGCCGTTGCGACCAGCTTCCTCTACGGGGACTCGACACCGTCACCGTTCAAGATCGATTTCATCGCGTTTCTTCGCGATGCGATCGACTTCTCGGTGGAAGCGCTGCTCTGCGATTCACGGCTCGCCGACACGGCCCAGGACGTCGCGCGGCTGGCGGAGAGTACCGAGAGGGAGATCGAGGGCGCGGAAGCTTTCGCGACCGAGGTGTCGTTGGCGCTCGACCGTATCTCGATCGGAGAGATCGGCTCGTCCTTGGCGGCCCGGTGCAAGACGCATGTTCGAGAGGCCGCCGCGGAGTTCGTCCGCTCCGAAGGGGATGCCGCTCGCGCGGCAGTCGTGACCGAGAAGGCGCGGGCGGCGCGGGCCGAGTCGGGCGAGCGCGCCTCCGTGACGAAAGCGTTCGAGAAGCTGGTCTTGCGTCACACGCTGCCCGAGGCGACTTTTGCCACGCACCTTCGCGGCAGCGGCGGCACGCACTACGACACGCAGCTTCGCGGCAAGACGGCGTACGGGCTCGAGTGGGTGGTGGCGCTCGAGATCCCGTCGTCGCATCTCTTCGCGCACATCCTTCGGATCGATCGCGTCATCGAGCGCCTCGAGATCGACGCGCCGGAAGAGGCGGGATGGATCCACAAGGAAACGAAGCTCCGTCCTCAGCGTTTCGACCGACTCTACCTCGCCGCGCTGACCCTTGACGCGTCGGGAGCGACCATCGAGCTTCGAGCGGCTCCGGACGGCACTGGCACGGGGTTCGACGTCTCGCTCGGGCACGATCCGCCGACCGCCCGTCTCGTCCGCATCCGCGGGGGCGAGGCCGCGCCCGACGCGCCGTACGACGCAGCCGGTGAGAACATCACCAAGCTCCGGTCGCTCCACGACAAGCTGGCCGCGATGACGAGCGAGCTCGCCGCGCACAAGAAGAAGCTTCTCAGCGCGAGTTTCGACTTCACGCCCGTCGAGGAAATCGAGAGACCGCGCATCCTGGCCGAGCGCCTGATTTCGAACATCGCGCCGACCGTCCAGCAGATATCGAAGCGGTCGCTGTCGCCGGGTGAATTGGTGCTCCGGCGGCTTCTCAGCGACAACCGTCGCGAGGAGCTGTTCCTGTCGAGAGCGGAGATCGACCAGAAGCTCGAGCCTCTTTCGATTCCGCTGCGGCGTGCGTTCGAACCGTTGAAGCTGTGGGAGATGGCGCCGCAAAGACCCGAGGCCGCTGTGTCGGCTCCAGAGCCAGTATTGCCGAAGTCATTGCCGCCGCCAGCGCATCCGAGCAGGGGACCTTCTTCGCTGCCGTTGCCGAAGCCCGCGGCGAAGGTGGACGCGGAGACGATCCTGCACATCCCGTCGCCGGCAGGTGCGGAGGAATCCCCGCCGCCGCCCGCGTTGCGTCCGTCCACGCCGCCGCTCCCGCCACTGCCCGGGGCACCCCCACGGTCGACGCGACCGCCGCGGCCGCCGACGTAGCGTCGAGGCAGGCGGGGTCGGTCATGCGCGGAAGGCCCCTCGGGTACGTCAGGGGCACTTCAGGGGAGAGAGCCGCTCAGAGGCAGATGTTGTGCGCCGGCATCCCGCAGATGTGCTGGATGCCTTGCGACGTGCAGTCGATGCACTTCTGGCCGAACTGCCCGCACACGGTGGTCGTCGTGCCCGGCTGACAGGTGCCGGTGCTGTCGCAGCAGCCGTCGTTGCACGTCGCCTGACCGCACGGCGCGCTCGAGTCCGGGGAGCCACCGCTGCTCGAGCTGCTCCCGCTGCCGCTCGAGGAGCTGCTGCCGCCGCTGGAGCTACTGCTGGAGCTGCTGCCTCCGCCGGAGCTACTGCTGCTGGAGCCGCCGCCGAGCAGCCCGCCCAGCAAACCTCCGAGACCGCCGAGGCCCCCGCCGCTCGAAGACCCTCCCGCGCCGGAGCCACTCGAGGACGAACCGGTGGCGCTGCCCGCGCAGGCGCCCCCCTGGCACGTCTGACTGTTTGCGGTGCAGTCGAAGCACGCTTCCGCGCCGCTTCCGCACACGGTGTCGTCGGTCCCCGCCTGGCAGTCGCCGTTCGAGTCACAGCAGCCGGCGCATGACGTCGTGCAGCCGCCGCCGTCCGAGGCGCTGCCGCCTCCCGAGTCGTCGCCGCCCGCGGTCGTGCCGGTGCCCGACCCGCCCGACGAGGTCGCGTACGAGCCGCCGCTGCTGGCAGGAGGGCCGGAGTCGTCGGCGGCCGCGGCGCCCGAGTCGGTGACGTTGGAGAGAACCCCCTCTAAGGAGGGAACCCCGCTGACGCTCTCGCCGGAGGCGCATCCTGCGAGCACGAAAGAAAGCCAGACCCCGGGAAGCACCAAGCGCATACGAACTCCTCCGATTCGACGCGCTCGCGCGCGGGGGATTTACAGAGCCCCTGAGGCTACGCGAGCTTTTACCTGGCGCAAGGCGTGGCGCGTCAATTGAGAAGGTCGGGTCTTCCATTGCCGAACGTCCGCGCCCAGCTCTCGCGGTACGCCTGCGTCGCGACCTGAGCGGGACCGCTTGCGGCTCGCGCGGCATTCGCGTCCCCCGCCGGCACCTTGCATTCGACGTGGACGTCGAAGAACGCGGGCGCGTCCTTGCGCCGTTCGAGACGCACGACTTCGCCACCCGGCACGAGAGGCCGCCCGTCGGGCATGGGGCGCACTTCACCCGTTTCGATGCGACCGGGACGGGCCCGGAGCACCTTCGTTCCCGCGCCGTCGTCGGTCGCGCCGTGCATCAGCACGACGTCGAACTCGCCCTTCTGGCTGCTGGGCGTCTCCGGCGGCTTTTCACTCATCCGCTTCTTCAGTCTATGAGGCATCGGGATTCTTGAAAGCTGAACAGATTCGCAGTAGAGATGAGAAACGTTGACGGCCTAAGGATTGGCCTCTCTCACCAAGGGTATCTCGAGCCATGGATGACACCAAAAACAAGAGCAAAGCCGTAGACCTCGCCGTCGCCACCATCGAAAAAGAGTACGGAAAAGGCTCGATCATGCGTCTCAAGGACGGGACGAGCATGAACGAAGCCATTCAGGTCATCTCGTCGGGCAGCATCGGGCTCGACATCGCGCTCGGCATCGGCGGCTACCCACGAGGCCGCATCATCGAGATCTACGGCCCGGAGTCGAGCGGCAAGACCACCCTCGCGCTCCACGCCATCGCGCAGGTGCAGATGACCGGCGGCGTCGCGGCCTTCATCGACGCCGAGCACGCCCTCGACCCCACCTACGCGCGCAAGCTCGGCGTGAAGACCGACGAGCTCCTCGTCAGTCAGCCGGACTACGGCGAGCAAGCGCTGGAGATCGCCGACATGCTCGTGCGCTCCGGCGCCGTCGAGGTCATCGTGATCGACTCTGTGGCCGCGCTGGTCCCCAAGGCGGAGATCGAGGGCGACATGGGCGACAGCCACGTCGGCTTGCAGGCCCGGCTGATGAGCCAGGCGCTTCGAAAGCTGACGTCGACCGTGGCGCGATCCAACTGCCTTCTCATCTTCATCAACCAGATCCGGATGAAGATCGGCGTGATGTTCGGCAGTCCGGAGACGACGACGGGAGGCAACGCGCTCAAGTTTTACGCGAGCGTCCGCCTCGACATTCGCCGCATAGGCGCCATCAAGGAAGCCGCCGTGGCGTCGGGCAAAGACCCGGCTGTCGTGGGCAACCGGACGCGCGTCAAGGTGGTGAAAAACAAGATGGCGCCCCCGTTCCGCGAGGTGGAGTTCGACATCCTCTACGGCCAGGGAATCTCGCGCTCGGGCGATCTCGTCGACATCGGGTCCGAGCTTGGAATCATCGAGAAGAGCGGCGCCTGGTTCTCGTTCGGCGGCGAGCGCATCGGGCAGGGGCGCGAGAACGCCAAGACGTTCCTCGAGCAGCATCCGGACGCGATGGCCAAGGTGGAGGCGATGGTCCTGGCCAAGCACGGGGTCAAGCGCGATGCGGGGGCCATGACGAGCCCGGCATCGGCCGGGCAGACCAACGGCGTCGACGAAAAGGCGTCCTTCGCGAAGAAGCCCACCGCGTCATCCAAGCCCGCCAATTGAAGCGCGGGCCGCATGAAGCTCTACGTGATGCGCCACGGCCCCGCCGAGGATCAGGCCGTCAGCGGCATCGACGAGCATCGTGCACTCAGCGCACCGGGCCGTGAGCGCGTGCGCGCCGTCGCGAAGATCCTGACGGCGGAGGGCGAGGAGCCCGTCCACGTGGTGACCAGCCCGCTCGTGCGCGCCGTGCAGACGGCCGAGATCGTGGCGATCACGACCAAGCTGAGCGATCGAGGCGGCACGGTCACGGTGCTGCGCGATCTGGCGCCCGGGGGCGAGGCCGAGGCTCTCGCGTGGCGCATGGCGTCCGAGGGCCGGAAGAGGGTCATGTTCGTCGGTCACGAGCCCGACCTTTCGGAGCTGGTGGACGCTCTCCTCGGCTCGTTCGGGCGTCCCTTCGACAAGGCCATGGTCGTGGCGCTCCATCTCGCGCCGGGTGAGACGCGGGCACGTCTCCGCTTCGTGCTCGACCCCAAGGCGCTGCGTCTCGATCCGGACGCGCGGGCCGCCCCCTGAAGGGGCTTCGTGTCAACCGTTTTGGTGCTTGCTGTGTGCATCCAAAAGAGGGGGTCGGGGGGCCTCGCCCTCAACGCCAAGTAGAGGCAATTGCACGGCTATGTCCGCTTGCTTGACACGACCCCCCCCATCCTCTAACCCGCCTGATTGGAGGCCACGAATGGGCAATCGGAGCGTGATGCCTCTTCTCTTCACGAGCCGAGCGGGCGCAGCCAGGATGGCCCAGGGTCGTCCCGTCGCCGCCGCCAGGGCCCAGGTCGCCGCGGCCATCCGCATCCCCGAGCGTGTCGGGTCCCAGCTGCGTCTCGTCTTCCCCTTCGCGTCTCCGCGTCTCTTCGTCCACGAAGGGGCGCGTCAGGCGCTCGAGCGCAAGCTCCGGGTCGCCTCCACCGGGTCGGTCATCCTGTCCATCACGGACAACCGTCACTCGATCATCACCCACCGCGTCCAGCGCGGCATCCTTCACGCCCGCATCCACCACATGTTCCTCGACGCGCCCGCGGCCGTCGTCGACGCGCTCGTCCGTTACGTGACCCGGGGGGACAAGGACGCGAGCGCCACGCTGAGCGACTACATCGACTCGAACGGCTTCCGGCTCGCCAGGCGCAAGCGCAACGCGCCCCTCGTCGCGAAGGGCAAGCACCATGACCTGCTCAAGCTCTTCGGCGAGATGAACGACCGCTATTTCGACGGCGAGGTCAACGCCCTCATCACGTGGGGCAAGCGCCCGACGACGAAGACGAAGAAGCGCAAGACCATCAAGCTCGGCAGCTACAGCGCGGTCGACCGGCTCATCCGCGTGCACCCGGCGCTCGACCAGAAATGGGTCCCGCGGTATTTCGTCGCCTACATCGTCTATCACGAGATGCTCCACCACGTGATTCCCGGCAGCCGAGGCTTGGGTCGGGTGAACCTGCACCCGCCGGAGTTCAAGGAACGCGAGCGGGAGTTCCGCCACTTCGAGCGCGTGCTCGACTGGGAAAAGCGCCGGGTGGGTCGGCTGCTCCGCGCATGACGCGTGTGCGGGGCGGCGTTGCGCTCGCTGCGCTCGCGGCCCTCGTGACGTCGGCGGCATCGGCGGCGTGCTCTGGCTCGCGAAGCGGGCATGCGAGCACGGCCGGCCAGTCGCCCGCCGTCCAGCCGACCTCCACGGTTCCTGCTGCGCAGCGAGCGGCGGAGGCGGCCAGGGCGCCCGCGCGGTCGCACCCCGTGACGTCGCTCGCTCGAAGGTCCATCGGGCCGTTCGCCGCGCGCACCGGTGCGGGGGCCATTGCCGCGTGGGTGACGGGCGTCGAGAAGGGGGCGGGACAGGAGCTCGTCGTCGTGCCCTTGGCTCCGGACGGCGCGAGGCTTGGGGACCCCCAGGTCGTCGCGAAGCTGCCGGAAGAGGCGACGTCGCTCGTCGTGCGATCGGCCGGAGCGTCGCGCACGGGGTGGCTCGTCGCGTGGAGCGCGCTCCTCGACCGCGGCGAGTCGCTCTCGGTCCTCGCGCTGTCGGCGGACGGCTCGGCGAAGGGGTCGCCGGTCGACCTCCAGCGGACCAACGATCACCTCGCCTGGTTCGACCTGATTCCGACGTCGCGCGGCGCCGTCTGCGCCTGGGCCGAGGAGACGTCGTCGGGGGACGCCAACATTCTGACCGCGGCGATCGACTTCGACGGCAAGGCCCGTGGCATGCCCTCGAGGGTCGCGCGCGGCGTCGAGCGGTGGCAGGCCGTGTCGACGGGAGACGGCGTCGGGCTGGCCCTGGCCGAGCCGGGACCGCTCGCCCATTCCGATGCCGCGAGGCCTGCAGGCAAGCTGACCTGGCAGCGCCTCGACGCCGAGGGGCAATTGTCCGGCAGCGCGATCCCGATCGGTGCGAGCCCGACGGTGAGCAGCGACGTGGACGTGGTGCCTGTCCCGGGTGGATGGCTCCTCGGGTGGACGGATCTCGGCGGCGAAGACGCGGCCGTGCAGCTTGCCAAGGTGGACGCGTCCGGTCACGTGGAGGGGCCCACGCCTGCCTTGAGCGTCCTCGGCAGCTCGTCTCTCGTCGCGCTCGCCTCCGGCCCGAAGGGAGCGGCGCTCGCCTGGCTCGAGCCGCACGCCCGCAGCCACGCCGACCACGAGCTTCACCTCGCGGGCGTCGACCTCGACAAGGGTCTCGTGGCCAGGTCGGGTGCGTCGGTCGAGGTCGCGTCGCCGACCGCTCCGGAGTTCGTCGCCACGGACGGCGGGTTCGCGCTGCTGGCTTTCGCCCACGCGTGCACGATCGAAGTGCCGGCCCCGTGCGTCGGTCCGGTCGTGCCGACGTTCGTGCGACTGGGGCCCACGCTCGCGCCCGAGCAAGCCGAGCCGCTCTATCTCGGCGATGAGCGTTTCGCCGCCACCCTTGCCTGGGGCCTGCGATGCTCGGGCGCGAGCTGCTCGGTACTCGCGGCAACGAGCGCGGCGCCGACGCCCGTGTTCACGGTCGACCTCCCGTCCCGTCCGTCGCCCTTCGCGTTGCCGCTGGAGCCTCCCACGCCACCGGACGTCGCCCGCGTCGCCGGCATCGCGACGGTCGCATCGGGTCTTCCCTTCAGCGACGTGGCGGCGACGCGCAGCGGCGACGTGAACCTGGTGGCGACGCTGGCGGGCGTCGTCGACACCTCGCCCGGCCGTGAGTCCGACCGCCCTCGCGGCGCGACGATCCTGGTCCACGCCGTCGACGACGAGGGTCGGGCGCTCTCGCCGCCCGTGACGGTGTCTTCCAGGGCGGTCCCGGTCGGAGGAGTGGCCATCGCCGCGGGCGCGAAAGCGGACGACGCCGCGGCCATCGCATGGGTGAAGCGCGACGGGGGCGACCCGCAAGTCCATGTCGCCCTTCTCGATCAACGGGGCAAGCGGTCGCAGGAGACGCAGTTGACCACGGCAAAGGGCGACGCGAGCAGCGTCGCGATCGCTCGCACGGAAGCGGGCTGGCTCGTCGCGTGGGTCGACTCCAGGGACGGCAACGGCGAAGTGTACGTGGCCAAGATCGGTCGCGATCTGGCTCGGCTGACCCGCGAGCGGCGCGTCACGCATGCCCCGGGCGATGCGGCCGACGTCGCCCTCGCCGTTCGCAATGGGGTCGGGTGGCTGGCGTGGAGCGATGCGCGCGAGACGCCGCGCGAGGGGCTGGGCGACATCTACGTCGCGAAGGTGCGGCCCGAAGACGCGACACGCGTTGGCGACGAGGTGCGCGTGCTTTCCTCGGCGCCGCATTCCCGCTCGCCGGAGATCGTCCCCATGGCGGACGGAGGCGCCCTCGTCGCATGGATCGAGGACGCGCCGACGGGAATCGAGGGACCCGGGGCCGCGATGGTCGCCCGGCTCGACGCGAGCGGGCACGTGACCGAAGGCCCCGCGAAGCTGCCGCTCTACGCGCCGGGTCGCCCGACGTCCCTCGCCCTCTCCGAGTCCGGCGACGGGGCCCACGTCGTGATGGCTCGTGCGTCGGGCGACACGGTCTCTCTCGACGCCCTGTCGCTCGCATCCGACGGGACGCCGTCCACCCGCGCGTGGCCGTTGCTCGACCTCGACGCCCCCGCTCCGTTCGACGTCGCGCTCGCGTTCGCTGGCGATGCACTCTTCTTCGACGACGTCGGCGTGGGACGGGGGATCCACCGCATCCGTCGCGTCGCCATCTCGTGGCGCCGGTGATTTTCGACGCAACCTCCGGCGCCGGCCGTCCGACAGGGAATCAGACAAGGGGGCGCCACCGTCCCCGCCGACGCTCCAAACGAGGAAGACTCCCATGGACAACAGCATTTCCCCCAATCGGCCAGACATCGTCAGCGTGGAAACCACGGCTCGTCCTACGGCGACGCCGGTTCGCGTTCAGTTCTCCGAAGTCCTTGCCGGTGGCGCCCGGGCTCTCGTCCAGGGTGCCCAGGCCGCCGCGAGCGTCCTGCCCGGCGCGCCTTTCATGGCCGTGGCGCTGCGAGGGGTTGGCTCGGGGGGGTCGCCCAGCACCGCGATGTCCCTGAGCACCACCCAGACGGCCGGGATGTCCCTGCCCGGATCCACGACGCCCGAAGGGCCCGGCGGGACGAGCCTGATGTCGACGGCTCTCGGCACCGGGACCGACGCTTCGGCTGCCGGAAGCTCGGACGGCATCGCGTCGTCGCTCGCCCAGTCCCAGCAGATGAACCTCTACTACTTGCAGGTCCAGCAGGAGGTGAACGACCAGAACCGCACGTTCACGGCCTTGTCGAACTGCCTCGAGGTCGAGAACAACACGGCGAAATCCGCCATCAGCAACATCCATTGACGGGCGCCTGACCCGGAGCCATATCCTTCGAGGCGAGCACCCCGCCCGTATCCTCCTCCGACCATGTCCATCGACCGCATCGGCAAGAGCGCTCCGCCGACGCCGTCGCCCGAGACGAACGGGCCGTCGGAGACCCGGGACCCGACCCGCACGTTCGGTTCGCTCGATCCCTCTCGCGCGGCCGCGGCGCGTCCGCCCGCTGCCGTCGAGGCGCCCCACGTTGCTCTCCCGCCTCTCGAGCGGTTTCGCAGTGGGCAGGTCGACATGCAGGGCTATCTCGACCTCAAGGTCGACGAGGCCACGGCCCACCTCTCGTCCCTTCCTCGCGTCGAGCTCGATGCCATTCGCGCGGCGCTTCGCGATCGGCTTGCGACAGACCCCGCGCTGGCCGACCTCGTGCGAACCGCGACAGGCAAGGTGCCCGAACCGTCGGATGATGCTTGAGTTGGCGTTGAGTGGGCCTTGAGGGAGCGTTGATCGGTCGTTGCGCGGTCGAGGGGGTCTAGTGGGCGGCGACGCGCTGGGCGCGCACTGCACAATCGGCCGGCGCGGCCTTCTCCTGGGGGGGGCGATGGCGTTCGCCTGCTCGCGTGGCGAGCGCACCGCCGACGGCGGCCTTCCCGTGCCCACGTCTCCCAACGTCCGTGTCCTCGAGTGGGATCTGGGCGCCCAGCCCTGGGGCCGAGGGCGCGCGGCCGTCGTCGTGCCTTCCGGGGGCGGGGCGAGCGCGCGCTTCCCCGTGCTCGTCGCCCTTCACGGTCGGGGCGAGTCCGTCAAGCCGCCGGCCGAGGGGGCGATGGGCTGGCCCCGCGACTACGCGATGGTGCGCGCTTACGACCGCCTGAAGAGCCCGCCTCTGCGCGAGGCGGACTACGAAGGAATCGTCGATCCGTCCCGCATGGCCGACGCCAACGCCTCGCTGGCCCAGCATCCGTTCGGCGGCCTCGTCGTCGCGAGCCCCTGGCTACCCGACGTTCGGCCGGCGACGACGGGTGACATCGCCGAATACTCGCGGTTCCTCGTCAATGTCCTCCTCCCGCGAGTTCGCGCAGAGACTCCCGCGCTGTCGGCCCCGGAGGCCACCGGGATCGACGGCGTCTCTCTCGGGGGCGCCGTCGCCCTCCGCATCGGTTTGACGTGCCCCGAGACGTTCGGCGCGGTGGGAGGAATCCAGCCGGCCCTGAGCGAAGGTCAGAACGCGGAGTGGACCACGCTCGCGCAGGGTGCGAGGTCCCGGCGCCCCGGAATGCGTCTACGCCTCCTGACGAGCCACGAGGACTACTTTCACGACGCCATCGTGGGTGTCTCTCGCGCTTGGACCGCCGGCGGGGTCGCGCACGACTTCGCCGACGTGCCGGGGCCCCACGACTACATCTTCAACCGGGGGCCAGGTTCGATCGAGCTCTTGCTCTGGCACGACCGCGCACTCGCCAGAAACTGAAAGCGTTGCCGGCTCTCGCGGTACTATGGGCTCAATGAGGGCGTTCCTTCTTCTTCTTGTCTCACTCCCGCTCATGCTCGCCTGCGCCGAGCAACTCCCGGAGCACGTGGTCTTGCAACCAGGCGCCGAGAACGTCGAGATCGCCGTCGAGCCCCCCAGCTCGAACAGCTACCAGCTCGTCGGCAAAGTGACCGGGGAAGCCGCCGCGAACGACCTGGACTCGGCCCTGGCCGCCGCGAAAAACGATCTGCGCAACAAGGCCGCGGCGCTAGGAGCCTCGCTGGTCACGATCGACGAGAACACGGGGGAGGGCATACCCCTGCAGGACAGGACGCGGGTGAAGCTCGTCGGCCGCGCGTACAAGTCGGTCGACTGAGCGCCGCCCGCGGCTACCATCCTCGCGCGCATGCGCCCCGGCTTCGCGGCTCCCAAGGCGGCCACCACGTGGCTCGTGCCGCTCGAGGTTCTCGCGCAGCGGCGCGGCGGGGACGATCCGAGGGTCGTCGGGGGCAAGGCGTCGCGACTGGCGTGGCTCCTGCGCCACGAGTTCGACGTGCCGGACGCCGTCGTGCTGCCCGTCGACGCGTTTGCGCAGGCCGTCCGGGAGCTGCCCCCGGGCTGCGAGCCCCGCGCGTTGCTCCGCGCCGCAACGGGCCGCGCGGGCTACGTTCGCGCCGCGGAGGCGCGACAGCACATCCTGTCTGCCCCGCTCCCGCGCGGCCTAGAGGAAGAGCTCAACGCCTTCTGGCTGGCCGTCGGCGACCGATCGCCGTGGGGAATCGCCGTCAGGTCCAGCGCGACGTGCGAAGACGGGGAGCTCGTGTCGATGGCAGGGCTCGCCGAGAGCGTGCTCGGCGTCCGCGGGGGCGACGATCTGGCCGCGGCCGTCCGTCAGGTGTGGGCGTCGCTGGCAAGCGGCCGGGCGCTCGCCTATCTCGCGGCTAGAGGCGTCCGCGACGTGGGCATGGCGATCGTCATCCAGCGCATGGTCGAGGCGCGCGCCGCCGGCGTCATGTTCACGCGGGCCCCCGATGCCCGCTCGCGCGGTGCGGGCGCCGGAGACGAGCGCATCATCAACGTGGGCCTCGGGCTCGGCGCCCCCGTCGTCAACGGGATGACCACGCCGGACGTTCTGCGCATCGACGCTCGCGGCCGGATGGTCGAGACGATCGTGGCGCACAAGGCGCGCGCGACGATCGTCGGCGAGGGTGGTGTCCGAGAGGTCGACGTCGCCGACCCCGACCGCCCTGCCCTGGACCGCGAGGCCATCGCGCAGCTCGCCGGGATCGCGGCGCGCCTGGAGAAGCTCGAGCCCGTTGCCTGGGACGTCGAGTTCGCGTGCGACGATCGACAGGACGTGGATCGTTCAGGCGCGCCCCGCCACCGGGCAGGGCTTCCCCGACGGCGGCGACGCGGACACCGTCTGGAGCAACGTCAACGTGGGCGAGGCGCTTCCGGGAGCCGCGACGCCCTTCACCTGGTCGGTCGCCGGTGCGTTCAGCGAGGCCGGCTTTCGCCGGGCGTTCGCGGCCCTCGGTTGCCGCGTGCCGAAGAACGCCCGCCTCGTCGGCAACGTCCACGCGCGCATCTATCTGAACTTGACTCACTTCATGCGCATCGCGGCGCAGGTGCCCTTCCTCGACCCCCGCACGCTCATCGAGCTCGGCGGCGGCTGGGGAGGCGAAGAGCTCGCCAAGCAAGTGCGGGACGTCAGCCGCGGTGGGTTCTATGCCCGCCTACCCCTGACCGCTTCCCGTCTGCTTCGCGAGCAGCTCAAGCTCGACGAAGACGTGAAGGCGTTCGAGGACTTCGCCGAGAAGCAGTGGCGAGCCCAGAGCGCCCTCGATCTCGCCATCCTGCCGGACGACGGCGTGGCGCGCCGCCTGCGCGACATCCAGGCGCTCCTCGAACGCACCGGGACCGTGATGCTGACGTGCGCGTCGAGCGCGCTCGGCAGCCACCTCGCGCTCAAGACCGTCCTCCAGCGCGTCGCGCCCCTCGACGCCGATCGCCTCGCCCAGTCGTTGACGAGCGGCGTTCACGATCTGGAGAGCGCGCGCCCGGGGATCGGCATCATGCGCGTCGTGGCCCTCGCCCGCCGCGAGCCCGAAGCCCGGGCGGCCATCGAGCGAGAGACGACGACCGGGCCCGACGCCCTCCCGGAAGGCGCCACACGGCGAGCCCTTCAGAGCTTCCTCGAGCTTTACGGCGACCGAGCCGTGCGCGAGGCGGAGCTGTGCACGCCCCGGTGGAAGGAGGACCCGCGTCCCGTGCTCCGGCTCTTGCGGGCGGCTCTCCGGACGGACGCGCAGCACGTGGAGCGGACGCTGACCCGGGCGAAGGCCTTCGCAGACGCCGATCTCGCGCGGCTCGTGCCCAAGCTCAACGTCTTCGAGCAGACCATCGTGAGGCACCTGATCGCCCGGGCGCAGCGCGCGGCGCGCCTCCGCGAGCGGATGCGAACGTGGGTCACGCGGGTGCTCGGGATGCTGCGAGAGGCCGCGCTCGACGCCGATCGCCGGCTGCTCCGTCGCGATCCCGAGCTCGACGGGGACTGGCGCGCCTTGGCCCCCTCCGGCTCGTCGATCGCGGGCATCCGAAGCGTCTTCTTCCTGACGATCGACGAGGTCAGTCGATGCGCTCGTCGCGGCGCGTACCGATCTGGCGCCTCTCGTACGAGCTCGGCGCGCGGACCTCGCTCGCGACCAGGCGCGCCCCGACCCTCCGGTCACCTTCGTCGGGACGCCTCCTCCCGTGATGCTGCCTCCCTCCGGTGGGGACTTGATGCGGGGCCTGCCGGCGAGCGCCGGGGTCGTCCAGGGACCGGCTCGCGTCCTCTTCCGTGAAGAGCAGATGGACGAGCTGCAACCCGGCGAAGTCCTCGTCGTGCACACGACGGACGTCGGCTGGACGCCACTCTTCCTGGTGGCCGCCGGCGTCGTGACGGAGCTCGGAGGACCGCTGTCGCACGCCGCCATCGTGGCCCGTGAGTTCGGAGTGCCCAGCGTCGTCAACGTCGTGGGCGCGACCCGCGCGATTCGTACCGGCGACGTGCTACGCGTCGACGGCGATCGCGGGACCGTCGAGCGCGTGCGGGTCTGAGGGCGCGAGTCTATAACGTCCGGAAGATGCGTTGGATCGTGCGCCCGGGCGATGGCCTCACGGTCGGCGACGTCCTCCAGCGCGCCTGCGCCGACGCGAACGCCGTGGACGACGGCCGGGTCTTCGTCGGACGACGGCGAGTGCGCCGGGCCGACGAGCCGCTCCGGCCCGACGACGTCGTCGAGATTGCCGCGCCCCGCGAAACGCCTGTGGCTCCGCGAATACTCGTGCGAGCGGGCGACCTCGTCGCGGTCGACAAGCCGGCCGGCATGCCGACCATCGGGGACCACCTGGGCTCCGCGCACGCGCTCGTCGCGGCGACGGCCCGCGCGCTCGGGATCGACGAGGGCCGGCTGCACCCCACCTCCAGGCTCGACAGGGATGTGAGCGGCGTCGTCGTGTTCTCGCTGACCGGGGCCGCCTCGGAGCGTCTCATGCAGGCTCGTGCCGAGGGCCTCTACGAGCGCAGGTACGTGGCGATCGCCGCTCGTGCCCCCGAGCCTGCGAGAGGCGTGTGGGACGTGCCGATAGGGCGCGCGGGCGACCCGCGACGGCGCGTCGTGAACGGCCGCGACGCCGTGCCGTGCATCACCCGCTACGCCGTGTGCGCGGTGACGACGGGCGGCGCGGCACTGCTGGCCGCGGCCCCGGAGACCGGACGAACCCATCAGATCCGCGTCCATGCGTCGGCGGCGGGTGCGCCACTCCTCGGCGATCGCGTCTATGGAGGGCCGCTGCGCGTGACCCTTGCCGGGGGCCGCGTACTCGGAGTCGGTCGCGTCGCCTTGCACGCTGCGCGAGTGGTGGTGCCGGACGAGCGAGGCGAGCGCCTCGTGATCGAGTCGCCGGTGCCAGGCCCGCTCGCCAATCTGTGGCTCGCCCTTGGTGGTGTCCCTGAAGCATGGGAGGCTTCCGCGTCGTGCGCGATCGACTGAAGCTGACCGTCCGGGCTGCCGTGGTCGCGGGCGCTCTCCCGGCGTTGACCGTCTTCGCCGGGGAGCCGCATCGCACGATCGACGTCAGCCGCGTGCTCGATGCGGGCCTTCTCGTCGCGCCATCGAGCGACATGGTCGTGACCTCGACACCGGCGGACCCGGAGCCGCTCGTCGAGCGCCATCAGTGGGTCTTCGACCTCCGCTGGGACCGCGGAGACGTCTTTTTGGTCGGCGTACGCCCGCTCGACCTCGCGGCTCCGCAGGCGACGCCTCGCGTGATGGGTCGCTTCGCGCTCGAGCTCTTCGAAGGTGCGGCGCTCTTCGAGCGGGTTCGGTTCGATTTCCCGCTCCTCGGCGCGCTCGACCCCGGCGATGGTGGCTGGAGCTCGCCTCCCTCGCTGACCCAGAAGCTTCGCACGCGCATCGGCGTGGTCTTTCCGTCGACCCGCCGAGGCACACGTCTCGAGCTCGTCGACCGCGCCACCAATCGCCGGTGGTCCGTGCCGTGGCCTCCGGATGAATCGTTGGACGCCGGGGCCCTTTCGCGACCTCGCGACGCGAGCGCTGCGCGCTAGGCAGCGTGCCCGCGTGTCCCGCGCGGCGCCGAATTGTGCGACGATCCCGGGGAAGCCCCATGCAATGCCCGTCTTGCCAGACCTCCGTCGACCCGTCGCAGCGCTTCTGTCCGACGTGCGGGACCCCGCTCGCTCCCGCAAGCCTCTCCGGGGATCCTCAGGGACCACCCGCGGATCCGATGCTCGGGCTGACGCTCGGCGGCAAATACAAGGTTGTCCGGCTGCTCGGCGAAGGCGGGATGGGGTCGGTCTACGAGGGCGAGCAGCAGCTGGGCACGACCATCCGCAAGGTAGCGGTCAAGACGCTGCACACGCACCTGTCGCACGACGCGAACATCAAGGCTCGCTTCGAGCGGGAAGTGGGGACGATCGCGGAGCTCGAGCACCCCAACACGATCCAGGTCTACGACTTCGGCTCGACGCCCGACGGGATTCTCTACATCGTCATGGAGTTCTTGCACGGCAAGAGCCTCGCCGATCTTCTCGAGAAGCAGGGCGCCATGACCCCCGAGCGGACCAATCACGTCTTGCAGCAGGTTTGCGGCTCTCTCGAGGAGGCGCACGGGCGCGGCATCGTCCACCGGGATCTGAAGCCGGACAACATCGTCTTGGTCGAGCGGGCGGGCAAGAAGGACTTCGTGAAGGTCCTCGACTTCGGGATCGCGAAGAGGGCCAAGGAAGAGGACAAAAACGAGCAGAAGCTGACGCAGCAAGGGATGGTGCTCGGGACCCCTCCGTACATGAGCCCGGAGCAGTTCACCGGGCAGCCGATCGACGCGCGAAGCGACATCTATTCGCTCGGCGTCATGGCGTACGAGATGGTCACCGGCAAGCTGCCGTTTCACGCGAACACCGCGTGGGAGTGGGCGACGCAGCACATGACGCAGCCGCCGATCCCGATCGAGTCCCTCGCGGAGGGGATGCGCGCGCCGCCGGCCATGAGGGCGTCGATCCAGCGAGCGCTCGCCAAGTCGCCCGGTGACCGCTTCCAGACGGTGACCGAGTTCGGCGAGGCCTTCGCAGGACGCGCGCCGATGGGAAGCGGCACGGCTCCGATTGCATCGGCCACGGCGAAGCAGAAGACCGAGCTGGGGACGCCGCTGGAGGTCGCCGCCCCGTTCGGGAGGGTTCCGTCGGGGACGGATTTAGGGATGGCTGCTGCACCCATGGGCGCGCCGCACGGGTACACGCCTGCGAGCGGCAACGTGGCGTTCCCCACTCCCGGCGGGATCCCCGAGCCCCCGCTTCCGGAGTCGTCCGGTGGCGGTCGCAAACCCCTGCTCGTCGCCGCGGCTCTCATTGGCATCGCGAGCGTCGGCGCGATCGTGTTCGCGATGAAAGGCGGCTCGCAGGCCGCGCCGAAGGACGTGGTCTTCGACAACGCGGCCCAGCCGGCGCCCGCCACGTCGCTGATGCCCGCAGCGCCGGCGGCCGACCCTCTGGCGGCGACGGCTTCGACGCCGACGAACGTACCTGCGCTGAACGGAGCCGCCGCGCTCCACCCCGCGCCCCATCCGAGTCCTACGCATTCCCAGGAACCAGCGCCACTGCCCGTTCCGTTGCCCCAACAACCCCAACCCCCGCAGCCGCCCGTGCAGCCCCAGCAGCCACCCGGCGTCCGCTACGACGGTCCGGAATGCCAGAGGGCGCGTCGGCTGCGGGGCCTTGGTCACCCCCGAGAGGCGCAGTCGTGGGCCCTCGCGTGCATAGCCAAGGGGGGCAACCCCAACTAGCCCAGCGTAAGTGCTCTGAAAACGCCCCAAGTGGGTCAGGGCATGCGTGGCGGATGTGGGACAGGTACGCTGCGAGGCGTCGACCGGGGAGGCCCTCGGCATGGCGGCCGCGCTCGTGGGCGGCCCCATGGCCAGCCGATCGGTAGTGGCGGACCGGGTAGACTGGGGCTGTAACGATGCTAGATTCGTTCTGTGGACGTGGTTTTGCGCAAGCTCGGGAAGGGCGCGCGGGCCGTGGCCGGCCGGCTCGTCCGAGCGCCGCGCAAGGGCTCCGTGGTCGTGATCGAGTTCCCTGACGGGATGCACGAATACGTGACGACGCCCGTGAAGCGGGTCCTGCGGATCGCAGGGCGCGAGGTCTTCTACATCGAGACGATCAACAGCCGTTACCGGCTCGAAGTCCGCGGGCGCGAGACCGCGGCGGCCGAGGGAACTGGCTGACGGTCCAAGAGCGCCCTTGACGTTGTGCGCGCTGCCGGGCCATGTTGCGCCCCGTGGGAAAGCACGACAATCGCAACTCGATGAAGATGAAGCGCCTCAAGGGGCAGGCCAAGAAGAAGGCCCGCCTCCGGCGCCGCAAGCAGGAGCACAAGGCGGCCGCCGTCCAGAGCGGGAAGAAAGCCGCGGCCTCGAAGAAGGCCGTGAAGGTGGCCCCGCCCGTCGCTCCCCCTGCCGATCCGGGCGAGAGCTCCTAGTCCCGGCCACCCTCCCGGCCTTCGCTCAATCTTCGGGGGGAGAGGTCCAGGTCGACGCTGTCGAGCAGCGCTTCGTTCAGACCGAGAAGCTTCGACGCGCGGAGGCGTGAGACGAGGCCATCGGTCTCGCTCTTGACGCGCGCCGCCCATAACGTGTCGCGGATTTGCAAGGCCACGTCGTCCACCGTGTGCTTCGAGGCTGCCAGTGTTCCACGTCGCCAGACGACCGCGAACGAGTCCCCCTCCGGCACGGGGTGCATGACCAGCTGCCCGTCGCGCACGCCCTCCGCCGCGTGCACCACCGCGGGGTCGACGCGCAGCCCGGGCTCGTTCGATGCGCCGTCTTCGGTGACGAATCCCACGTTGCCGGCTCGCAGCCGCGTGGCCTTGTCCTGACTGTGGTCTCGGGCAAGGTCCGAAAAGTTCTTCGGGGTCGCATCCTTCGCGGCGAGGTCGAGGACAGTCTGTGCCTCTTCGCTGGTCGCGCACAGAATGCGCCAGATCTGAATGCGTTCGGGAGACTCGTAGCGCGCGCGGTTCGCCTCGTAGAATCCGCGCACTTCTTCCATGGGGATCGACGAAGCGGGACCAATCCGAGCGCGGATGGCGCGGATGGTGGCGCTCGACCGCGCGCGATCGACCGCGTAGGCAGACGGCAGCTTCTGGCTGAGCCCGTCGGCCTCGGCCCCCAGCGACAGCAGGGTCTCTCGGACCGCGACGTCCGTGAGGAAGCGGTTGCGGATCGCGGCGGGCGACTCGCCGAAGGTCGCCCGCTGGAAGGTCGGCATCGCGAGGATGCAATCCTCCAGCTCTCCCACGGTGATGGTTCGCGTGGGACCGACGTGGGCCACGATCCCGGCCCGCCGCGCGGCGTTCGTCGGCACGTCCGCGGCCCTCGTCTCACCTCGATCGAGCAGCGTTCCGGCCACGATGAGGGCGGCCGCAAGGGGGACGCGCATCAGGCGGCTCGCCTCCGCGCCCGCCCGCGCGACGGGGGCTCCGAGGTCGGCACGCCCGCGCTCCGCAGCACGTCGTCGGCGACGCCGACGAATCGGTAGCACTCGGGCCGGAACGCGTAGGCCTTGTGAAGCCTGCCCACGACCTCCACCATCTCTTCCGGCGATGCGGCCGCCTTTCTGACCTTGGTGATCTTCCGGATCGAGCTCAGCGGTTCGCCGAGGCTCAGTAGCTCGTTGACACGCACGAGCACGTCGAGCGGCTTGAGCTCGCGCGCGCCGCGGACCTTGCCGGACTCGAGCTCGCGAATGAGGCGCTGGCGGCGCTTCTCCGTGCGGCCATCTTGTCTGTGCGCGCCGACGCCCCGACCGCCGAGGATGTCGTTGAAGAGACGTGCCACGCGGCGCTTCTCGATCGCCTCGGGACTGCCGCGCCTGTTTTGCGATTTGCTCGCGGCTCGATTCGACTTAGCCATACGCCGACGACAAGACTAGACGTGCAAGGCGGCCCGAACAAAGCTACTCGGATGGACATGCGCCCGAGCAGGCTTGCCCCTTCCGTCGTCGACGCGTGGCTCAAGTCACACACGGGCTGGGAGCGCGAAGGGGAGCTTGCCGTCGCGAGGCAGTTCAAGCGCGCCGATTTTGCGTCGGCTCTTGCCCTGGCGGTCCGCATCGGCTGCTACGCCGAGAAGCACGACCATCACCCGGATCTCGAGCTCGGTTGGGGGCGTCTCCGCGTCGCGTGGTCCACTCACGACGCCGGTGGCGTGACCCAGCTCGACCTCGACGGGGCGGAGGCAACCGACGCGATGGCCGGATGACGGACGACTCCCGCCTCGCGTCGGAGCGTGACCGGTTGCGCGCGCATGTGGAGGCGCTCGCGGGGCCCGGTCCGGTCCCGCGCTTCGACGAGGCGCTCACGCACCCGAGCTTCGCGAACGAGGTCGACGTCGCAAACAACCAACGGCTCGAGTTCTTGGGCGACGCCGTCCTCGGCCTGTGCGTCACGGAGATGCTCGCCGCGGCACACCCGGCTGCCGACGAGGGCAAGCTGACCCGCATGCGTAGCGCCCTGGTGAACGCGAACGCGCTGGCGGCGTGGGCACGCCGCGTCGACCTCGGTGCGGGCATTGCCCTCGGGCGAGGCGCGGAACTGGGCACCGAGCGCGAGCAGACCAGCGTGCTCGCCGACGCGACCGAGGCGCTCATCGCGGCCGTGTACGACGCCCGTGGCCTCGCGGGGGCCCGGTCGCTCGTCCAGGACATCGTGGGCCGAATGCTCGACGACGCCGACGCGCTCGAGACGCGCGACCCGAAGAGCGCGCTGCAGGAGCTCGTGCAGGCGCGGGGGATGCCTGCGCCCACGTACCGCGTGGTCGAGGTGCGCGGAGCGCCGCACGACCAGACCTTCGACGTCGAGGTCGCCTACGCCGGCGGCATGACCGCCCGCGGCGAGGGCCGTAGCAAGCGTCTCGCTGAGCGCGCCGCTGCGGTCGCTGCACTTGGTGTCCTCGAGGAGGTGGGAGGAGGGAAGGCGGGGGAAGGGGACGAGGCTTGAGGTGAGGTCACGCGAAAGTTGGCCCGTTCCGCGCCAGCGTGGTGTCGGTTCCAGCATGCCCTCCTGGTACGCTCTCCCGATCGCCGTCGTCCTCGTTGGCTGCCCCGCACCGCCGGGGTCGGTCGCCCGCGCGAGGGAAAATGCGCAAGAGATGAACCTCGACGCTCGCTTCGGGCGAACCGAGCTCGCCCTGGAGCATGTCGCCGCTTCGGCCCGTGAAGAGTTCGTGGTTCATCATCGAGGATGGGGCAGCAGCGTGCGCATCGCGGACGTCGACTTCGAGCGGATGAAGCCGCGGGGCGCCCATGACGTCGACATCTTCGTCCGGGTGGCTTGGTACAGGCCCGAGCAGCAAGAGCTCCTCACGACCATGGTCAAGCAGAGCTGGCGAGACACCGCTGGCTGGCAGCTCGTCGCCGAAGAGCGCCTCGAAGGCGCTGTGGGGCTCCTTGGCGAGCCGGTCGTCTTTCAGGCACCGCCCGACGCCCGCGAGCCCGCCCAGTTTCCGACCATCCGCCTCGGCGACCGGGGTGGCGCGGAATAGCGGTCAGTACGGAACGGCGGCGACGAAGTAGGTCTTGTCGATCCCCCCGCTGGCGAGCCCCCTCGCGTGTCCGGCTCGAAACGTGAAATCGAGGATGTACCCGAGGGTAAGGTCGAACCAGAGCTCCCCGCCGACCCCCGTCTTGGGCGATGCGGTCGTCGGGTCGTCGAACGCGGCCCCGTAGTCGACGAACGCGTTGCCACTGATGCGCTGGAGGAACACGGGCAGAGTCGAGGGTCCGCGGTCGACGTTCAGTATCGGGAAGCGGTACTCCGCGTTGGCGAGGCCATAGTAGTGACCGACCTCGGAGACGACCGGGTATCCGCGCAGCTGGATGCCGCCCTGGATGAGCGAGTTCTGCACGATGTTGAGGACGGGGAGGTCGATGAATCCGCCGATGTAAAACGGCCCGTGCCCGCCGTTGTTGCCGCCGCTGGCCCCTCCGCCCATGTGGAGCGCGAGGACGTGATGGCGCAGCCAGGGCATCGCGTAGTACGTGGCGAAGTTGAACGTGGCCGCGTACCCCGTCGATTCGCTGGCGAGCATGGGATCCGCGACGTCGAGGGTCGTGCTGAGGCCGAAGCCAGACTCGCTGCCGACGCTCCAGAGGTAGCTCTGGGCGTTCGAATAGCTCCAGCCGACGTGCAGGCTGCCGAGCGAGGACTTGGCGGGGATGCTGGGCGTGTCGTACGGGTCGAGGTCGGCGCTCGGCAACGGCAAGGTACCCCCGACGCGCGTGAAGCTGTACGTGAGGTTGAACGACTGCGCATCGAACGCGCCGGGTATCGAGTAGCTCAACCCCGATGTGACGCCCACGCTCTCCTGGATCCACTGGATCGTATTGCTACCGAGTTGGTAGTTCGTCTCGGGGGTGATCTGCCGGAAGAGGGACACCCCGAGGTCGAAAGGCAGTCGTCCGTACGTGTACGAGACGCTCCCCTCGAGGTCGGGGTGTTCCCACTCCGTCGTCATGCTGGCGTTCACCGCGTGCAGTCCGGCGATGTCGCTTCCCGCGACCGTCACGATGCTCGCCTGGCCGAAGTTCCCGGGCGTTATCTTGACCGAGTAGGCGCGCGGCGCGACGGTCAGAAGGGGATTGTAGGGCTTCGGCGACACCAGCGCGGGGGGCGGCTCCGACGGCGGGGCGGGGCGAGTCTCCTCGTACGGGAGTGGATCGAGCCACTCTGCCTCGTCGAGGGCCATCACGAAGACGTCGTAGCCGTCGTGCGTGTAGCCGACGTACGCCAGCCACTTGCCATCCGGCGAGGGCTCCGGCTGATAGGCGCCGTTGACGACGTTGGTGACCTGCTTGAGGCGTGCGGTCGCTATCTCGTACGCGTAGACGTTGGTGATGCCGGTGCGGTCGGAGTGAAAATAGAGCCAGCGCCCGTCCCTCGAGAAGACCGGGTCGCCGTCGACGGCCCGGTCGTGCGTCACGCCGACGTACGACCCGTCCGACGTGTCGACGATGCGCACGTCGCGGTAGCCGCCGCGCTGCCAAGAGCTGTACGCGACATGCCTGTTGTCGGGAGCCCAGCGCGGGGTGAAGGCTTGGTCGAAGCGCGCGCTCGTCACGAGCGGTCTGACGCGCGCCAGCGCATGTCGGCCCCCGCCCTCGGGCGCCGGCACCACGTCCGCCATCATCAGGTAGGTGGTCCCCCGGTGATTCGTCGTGAAGACGACGCGGCGGCCGTCGGGCGAGACGCTCGGGTCGATCGCACGCCAGCCGTCGCTCCATCGCACGCGGTCGCCCTCGAGGCCGACAGGGCTCTTCTTCCCTGACGGGAGCTCGAAGAGGTCGTCGAAGAGGAACAGGTTATTGTGGATTTCCTGGCTGCTGAACGCCACCGTCCCGTCGGGCATGAACGACGAGCCGCCGACGCCGTTCGTGCGGATCAAGAGCTCGCGCTTGTTCTCGCGTGAACCGATGATCCTGCCGCGCTCGTCTTTGACCAGGGGAAGGGCGTACTGCCCGGTCGTCGTGTGCCCGTCGTCCGCGTAGTAAAGGAGATCGCCCGCGTGCTCGGGCCACGCGTTCGACGGGATCCAGCGCGGGTGCTCGACGGTGTTGCCGGTGTGAGTGACGCGAAAGCCTTCTCGGAGCCCCCGCGCACGGACCGCCTCCGTCTGTGCCGTGAAGCTCCTCCGCAGGGACGCGATCCACGCCGGATAGAGCTCTTCGTACGTCCGTCCCGTCACCCGGCGAATCGAGCGGTTGATCGCGAACGGGATGAGTTGCCGTCCGTAGTCGTCGATCATGGCCCGGATCGCCTGCTCGCCGTATGTCTCGGCGATCCATTGCATGAAGAACGAGCCGTACAGGTACCAGATATTGCCCTGAGGCCACCGGCGAGGCGTGTTCGAGAAGACGTCGAGCGTCGCCGTGTTGTCTTCGAGTACGTCGGCTCGCATCCACATGTTCCACATCGACGAACGGAGCCTGCCGCCGCTCGTGTAGGCGCTCTCCTCGAACACGGCGAGCCCCTCCAGGAGCCAGCGGGGTTGCGCCTGGTTCGGCGCGAGCGTCTTGCCGATGAACCGATTGATGAGCGCCGGGATGCCCTCGATGTGATCGGTGTGGAGGATATGCGTGTACTCGTGCGTGAGCAGTTCGACGTACCAGTCGTCGACGTCGCCGAGCGGCGACATGTCGTCCGGCGCGGTGACGTACAGCTGGATCGCATCGTACGGAAGCGCGGTCGCCGATCCGTTCGCGCTGTCGGTCTGATCGGTGAGGTTGACCTCGGTGATTTCGCTCGGGGCCCAGCCTACGGCCGGCAGAAGCCGTCCGTAGATGGCCTCGGCCAGGGTGGCCACGTGCTGGGCGACGTCGTCTTCCGTCGAGTAGTAGTTGATCCGGAAATGCGCCGTTTCGATCGACTTGCGCAAGAGCTTCGGGTCGTTGGCCGCGCGCGCGGACCGCGGCAACATGACGAGGGCCAGCGCCGCGACGGCAAACAGGAAGGCGAAGCGCCGAACCAAGCGGCCGCAGTGTAGCGGGCGGGTCAGAGGTCGTCGTGAAACATCGGCTCGCGATTTCGCACGTACCGGTACACGAGCTGGCGCGCCTCTGGAGTGATCTCCACGAACTGCGCACCGAAGCCGGGGGGGCGTCGTTGCCGGCCTCGCTCTGCTCGCGGCACCAGCGAACGACGGCGTTGGCTTCGAACTCGTAGCCGCCGGGCAGGGAGACCTTGAGCCGCACGGGCTGCCCGATCTTGGGGAGCTTGTAGGTCGAGACGAAGAGCCCGCCGTGATCGATGATGTCGTTTCCGGACAAGCCCTTGTAGAAGTTCGTCTGGCTGTGGGCTCCAAGCTCCGCCGCGACGATCGCGCCGTCAGCCCTCGGCGCCGCCCCTCGTGGCGAGGCCGCGGGGGCCTGCGCCACTGGCGCTGGTTGGGCCGCGTAGGCGCCACGAGGCTGAGGCTGCTGCTGAGCAGGCTGCGGGTAGGCCGGTTGAGCGTAGGCGGCCGGTTGGGCCTGAGGCTGCGCATAGGCAGCGGCTGGCGGCTGAGCGTAGGCCGCCGCCTGGGGGGCCTGAGCCCTCGCCGGTTGAGGGGCGGCAGCAGGGACGTAACGCGTCAGACTGTGCACGTTGCCTAAGGCACCGGCGACCGCCTCCATCGCAGCCATGACGGCCGGGTGCTGCGGGGGCTGCATTTGCAGCTGGGTCAAGACGCCCTGAATGTTGGTGAGCGCGGTCTGAGCGCCGGGCATGACCTGAGCCCCTCCCGAGCGCTCGAATCTGATGCAGCGCTCCCATCGCCTGGGCAATGGGGGCCGCAAGCTCGGCCAGTTGAGGTGGGATGTGGGGGTCTTGCAAAGCGCTCAACCCCCGCGCAAGCGACTCGCGCGCGAGCCGCGCCAGCGTGACGACGTCAGACACGATTGATTCTCCTTGCGATGATCGAACCGTAGCGCGGGGCCGCGCGCAACGGGAAAGCGTTAACGTCGTTGAAACGTTTCGGTACGGGCGGCTTCGCGTACGAGGCCGGCGAGCTCCATCCAGGAGAGCGCGTGATCGTCCTCGTCACGACCCTCGAGGAGCTCGACCGCAGTGTCACCCGTTCGCACCACCGCGCGACCGTCGGGGCGGACCGTTGCCTCGCCGGGCTCCAGGACCCGGGGGAAATCGCGTGTCGGTCGTACGCCCACCAGCGTCACGATGCGGTCGTTTATCTCCGTCCAGGCCCCTGGCCACGGCGACGCCGCTCGCACCCGCGTGCAGACCCGGGACGAGGGCCACGACCAGCGGACGGCGAGCTCTTCGTCCCCGGGCTCGGGGGCGTCGGTGGCGTCGCCTTCGTCCTGAGGCTGCGGCTTTGGGGGATGCCCGTCGGCGTAAGCGTGCACCACCTCGCGAAGGAGCGCGAGGCTCGGCCGATCGAGGGCGCGCGCAAGCTGCCACGCATTCCATGCTGGATCGATGGGCAGCTCCCGCCGGGCGAGAATGGCGCCCGTGTCGTACTCCGCGTCGAGCAAGTGCGCAGTCACCCCGGTGACGTCGTCGCCGGCGTCGATGGCCCAGAAATAGGGGTCTGCTCCCCGATGCCGCGGGAGGAGCGACGGGTGGACTCCCACGGCTGGCGCCAGGGCGAGCACGGAGGGCGGCAGCTTGGTCGTCCAGAACCAGCTCACGATCAGATCGGGGGCCGCCTGGCGAACGCGTCGGAGGGTCTCCCCGTCGGTGGCGCCCGGTTTCAGGTCCGTTCTGCCCGGCGCGACCCGTCGAGCGAGGCGTCGCAGTCCAGGCGCCGCCGCGGACGCCGCCGCGTAGACGATCGTGTGTCCGTCGCGCGCGAGCAGTATGGCCGCCAGCGGGAGCCCGAAGAACGCAATTTTCATTCGCAGTGCGCCACTTCTGCTGCAAGCCCGGCGAGGCAAGCGCAGTGAAGGTCGAAGACGCTGATGCGCTCGGTAGGAAGAAACGAGGGCGGTGTCAGCACGTGGTCGGCGCAGCGGGTGTCGATGGGGGGACCGTCGATCGGCGCGATGACATAGACATCGGAAGCCTTGCGGCATTCGTCGATCAGGAGGGGCAAGAGGGGGACTTCGTCGTGCCATTCCCAGTCTTGGACTAGATAGCGAAAAGGCCGGCCCTTACTCGACTGAGCCCGCATGGCGACGTCGGGTCGCCAGTAGAGGATCCCCAGACCCACCCAGTCCTGGCCCGCGACGACCACCCGGGCCCCCGGGGGCAACGCGGCCGCGGCGGCCTTGGTTCCGCTGAAGGCCCCCCGAGCATCGCCCACCAAATCTGTGCCGCACGCCCAGTACTGGAAGAGGAACCAAGGGACCAGCAGACAGGCCGGACCCAGTCGCCAGGTCCACGAGGGCTCCTCCAATCCGGTCGGAGACAGGAGCAGCCCGACCGTCATCACCATCGCGGGCATGAACGTGAAAAGGTGATGGCGGTAGAAGCCTTCGTTGCGTACGACGAAGATGTACGAGAGCGTCAGAGCGTTGAGGAGGACGGCGGCGGTGTAGAAGGCCGCGAGATCCGGCCGTCGCCGCATGTCGGGTGCATGCAGCAGTACGGCGCCGAGGAGCCCGGCGCAGGCAAGTACAACGATCCCGTGCTTCAGTGGGTCGATGTTCTCCGGTGTCCACCAGCCGTGGCAGAGGGCGCCGTCGAGCAGAGATGCTCCGATCACAGCGAGGGCCTCGGTGGCCGTGCGATGAAAGACCCCGAGCATTTCGGGCGCACGGTCGTACGGCGTGAGGAGAAAGAACGTGAGGAGGAACGCGGGCAACGCGCACAGCGGCTCGGCAACGGAGAGCACGGTTCGTTTCCGCACGAGTCGTTCGACCGAGTACGCGAGCAGCGCCGAGCCGGCGAGGCAGCCGGGATGAACCGATGTGCTGACGGCGAGCGCTCCGAAGGCGGCGCCGAGGCGAGCGTCGCGCCCACCGTCCGCGGCGATCGCGCGCGCCAGGTAGGCGACGCACGCGAGGGCGAAGCCCAGCCCGAGGCCGTACTGCCGCACGACGACTCCGAGCTCATAGCAATACGTGTCGGTCAGCGCGAACGCCGCCGTGGCGAGGGCGCTCTTCACCGGCGATCCGCAGATCGTCAGGAGCAGCTGGTACGTCCCGGCGAGGAGGGACGCGAAACCAATCGCGGCGAACGCGCTGAGTGAATATGGGGGCGGGAAGACCCGGAGCACCTTGAGGGCGCAATAGACGATGGGAGGCACCGCCTGGTTTCGCATCGGGTGAAGCAGATTCGCCAGCGGCACGGCGCGCGCGATGAGCGCCGTCTGGGCCTCGTCCCGCCAGAACTCGTGAAAGCGAGCGATATAGAAAAAGAGAAGGAGCGCGGTGGCGGCGAGCGCGGCCCCGGAGACGTGACGAGCGCGCACGTCAGCCCGATGCGGGCGACGCCGACGGCGACACCGTCACGTCGGCACGACCGGCGCCATCACCCCCGGCGTCGGTTCCTCGCCGGACTGCCGCAAAAGGGCCGTACGCACCGCGTGCTCGACGAGCTGCCAGAGCTGCTGGCGATCGGTGACGCGACCCAGAAACCCGATGGGAATTCGGAAGCCGCCCTTGTCCCGGCGTCCCCCACCGAAGGGGCGCCCCTTCTCGTCCGTACCGAACGCCTGGTCGAGCCACACGGCCGGGTCGACGCTCGGCGAGTGAGTGCGCAGCGAGCCCTCGATGTACTTGTCGCCGATGACGCCGTAAACGACGCACGTGTCGATGTCCTCGCGGCGCACGAGGAAGTCGGCGGCCTGTGCAATCGTGTCGCGCTCGGCCTCGCTCACGAAGCCGACGCCTGCGATGGCGAAGTTGCGGCGGACGACCAGCGCCTGCAGCGCCCGGGCGATGACGTCCATCGCCGTCGGAGCGATGAGCCGCCGAGACAGGTCCTGGAGCAGATCGCCGTCGCAGACATCGACGAGGTGACTGGCGGCGAAGAAGTCGGCGCCCCTCGCGAGCATGAAGTCGTCGGTGTCCGTCGCGAGGCCGTGCATGAGTGCCGTCGCGATGCGCCGGTCCTCTTCGACGTCCGCATCGAGGGGGGAGAGCTCTTGCAGGTACTCGACGAAGATCGTCGCCGTGGCACCGACCTCGGGCCGCAGGTCGACGAAACGTGCCTTGGGGGGGAGATGGCGCGGTGATGGTCGACGATCGTGAGCACCTCGAATTCGGCGGCGTCGGGTAGATCAGGATCGATCTCGTGAGCGTCGACGAGGCCGAGAAAGTCCACGCGCCCGACCTCGCGGACGCTCTTGATCTTGCGAAGTTCGAGCCCCAGAAGCTTCACGAGGGCGCGGTTCTCGCGATGGCTCAGCTCGTGGCAGTAACCGATCGTCGTGTGGGCGACGCCGAGCCGCTGCGCGATGTGCGCCTGGGTGATGGCGCACGCGATCCCGTCGGGATCGGGATGTCCGCGCAGCGCGATGAGCAGGTGCTTGCCGCGCGCGGCGGAGAGGGCCTCCGCGAACGCACGGGCGCGCGGCTCGGGCGAAGACTGGTTCGGCAGCGGCAAACGTCTGGCCGGTTCCGTCATCGTGGATGGAATTGTGGACACGTTTGACCCCACAAATCAAAGGGTACGGCGAAGCTCGGCCGGCGCGGCGACCGCTTCATGAAGCGAGACGCATGGACGGTGCCAACGAGCGCGCACCCGACTCATCCGCGCGTAAGACCGAGGGAAAGACGGCGCCGCCGATGCCTACGGCCCGGCATGCAAGCCTGCCGTCGGCTCCGTCTGGTAATGTGCGCGTGCTCTCGCGATGCGTGCCGGCTGGCCCTCGTTTGCTCGCGGAAAGGACGGGCGGCGCTTCGCGCTCGCCCGTGTGCTGCGGTCGGTCGTCACGCCGCTCGTCATCGCCCTCCCTCCGCTCTTCTGGGTCGCCGACGCGACTCACCGCGCCTCGCTGACGACGCTGGGCCGCGACCAGGGGATCTTCCAGTACATCGCGCGCGCCTTGCAGCGAGGCGAGGTCGATTACCGGGACGTGCGCGACGTCAACGGCCCACTGACGCATCTCGTGCACATGCTCCTTCTCGCGCTCGGCGGCGCCGACGAGCATCGGTTCCACGTGATCGACCTCGTCGTCACAGGGGCGACGTTCGCTTTCGTCGGCGCGTGCCTGCCGGGACTGCGTGGTCACCGCTCTCCCGACGCGCTCGATCGAGTCGCCTGGGCCGTCGCGGGCTGGGTGGTGCTGAGCGGCCAGTACCTGCTCTTCGGCTACTGGGACATCGCCCAGCGCGAGAGCTTCTTCGATTGGTTCATGCTGCCAGCCGTCGCCTTGCAGCTCGTCGCCCAGGCGCGGTGGCGAGGCAGAGACAGTGCCCGCCGGCAGACGGCGTTGCTCGCGGTCGTGGGGGCGCTCAGCGTCGTCCCTTGGTTCGGCAAGCCCACGTATGCCGTCTTCACGCTCGCGCAGATCCTGGCGCTCGTCGCGGACGACGGCCTGGTCGTCCGGCGGCGGAGAGCGCTCGGGGCGTTCGCCGTCGGAGGCGCGATCGGGGCGGCGACGCAGCTCGCGTTCCTGTTCGCTTACGGGGACGCGAGCCGCTACGCGCGCATCCAGCTGCTGGACGTGCCCGCGATGTACAGGTTCATCTGGCCGCGCGCCGCAGCGGACATCTTCTCGGGCCCCTGGTGCGCCACACAGGCCATCTTCGCGGTGGTCGGCGGGTGCGTCATCGTCGCCCTGGTCGCGCTTCGAGAGATGCCACGCCGGACGCTGGCCGTCGCCCTGGTTCCGCTGTGTGCCCTCGGCGGCGTCGTCCTGCAAGCGAAGGGGTTTCCGTATCACTTTCATCCGGTGACGGCGGGCGTGCATCTTCAGTGGCTCGTCTTCGCGTCCTGGCTCGCGGAGAGGGCGCGCGTGGCCGACGCGAGGCGCGCGATGATCCGGCTCGTCCCCGTGGCCGTAGGCGTCGTCATCGCGCTCCGCGTGGCCACGTCGATGGAGGACTCCCCTTACATCCGTGCCGTGTGGTTGCTCTGGGGAGCATCGACGGCCGAGGATCGAGCGACCTCGGACTACTTCTCGCATTTTCCGGAGCCGGACTTCTTCCCCTACGAGATGCGCCAGACCGCCGCGTACCTGCGCGAGAACACGCAACCCGGCGACCGTGTCCAGACCTATGGCATGGACCCGTACGTTCTCTTTCTCGCCGATCGCTCGAGCGCGACGCCGTACATCTACGCCTACGACCTCAACGTCGATGCCGCCCTCGCGGGGGGTACGGGGGGGAGGCCCGACGAGGCTCAACGAGAGCGCATACGCGCGATCCGCGACGAGCACGAGGCCGACATGCTCGCGAGGCTGTCGGCGAGGCCCCCGGCGGCGTTCGTATTCCTGGACGGCGCACCGCTACTCTCCGAGGGCGACGCCTGGAGCGACTTCGAGGCTCACTGCAAGGCATCGGCCGCTTGGGTGAACGGCCGCTACAGCGAGAGCGCTCGCTTCGGGCACGACCACGTGTGGCTCAGGAGCGACGTGGCGCCTGCCGTCGCACCTTAAGCTAGACTGGCGGGCCCCCCCGATGGACGAAGCCGTTCCCACCGTCGCCGCGCCTCCGCCGAGCGGGGCATGGTCGCTCCCGGCCGCACCCGCGCCGGTGGCCGTGTCGGTGCCTGCCCCGAGTCCGTCGCAGTCCCTGATCCCGGGCCCGGAGGGGCTCGACGGGCGGTCGAGCCGTCTCTACCTGAACCGCGAGCTTTCGTGGCTCGAGTTCAACGCGCGCGTCCTGGCGGAAGCCGAGAGCGAAAGCGTGCCGCTCCTCGAGCGTCTGAAGTTCCACGCCATCGTCGCCAGCAATCTCGACGAGTTCTTCATGGTACGGGTCGCCGGTCTCAAGCAGCAGCTGACCGGCGAAGTCGACGAGATGGGCCCCGACCAGCTGACGGTCGGCGAGCAGCTGACGGCCATCTCGTCGCGCGTGCACGAGCTCGTGACCATCCAGTCGCGCGAGCTCGAGGCGCTCCTGCCGAAGCTTGCGGAGGCCGGGATCGTCTTCCTGAAGCCGGGCGAGCTTTCTCCCGAGGCCATGGCCGAGCTCGACGCGCGCTTCCACGGCGAAGTCTTCCCCATCCTGACGCCCATCGCGATCGACCCGGGCCACCCTTTCCCTCAGGTGCGAAACAAAAGCCTCAACCTCGGGGTCATGTTCCTCCGGGAGGGCTCGCTCGAGCCAGGCTTCGGCGTCGTGCAGGTGCCCTCGGTGCTGCCGCGCCTTTTGACCGTGAACGGGATCCGCACGAGCGCCGGCAACCCGGCAACCCGCGCGTTCGTCTTGCTCGAGGACGTCATTGCTCGCAACGTCTCGACCATCTTCCCCGGGGTGCGCGTCAAGGGCGTCTACGTCTTCCGCGTGACGCGGAACTTCGACATCGAGGTCGACGAGGAAGAGGCAGAAGACCTTCTGCAATCCATCCAGCAAGAGCTCCGGCGTCGCGAGCGCGGCAACGCCGTGCGCCTCGAAGTGGCGGGTGATCCACCTCCGGGGTCACTCGCGAAGCTCGTGAAGGCGCTCAAGCTCGATCCCGAGCGAGACGTCTACCCGGCCAGCGGCGTCCTCAACGTCGCGGACTTCATGGCCGTCTCGCGTGACGACATTCGGGCGCTCCGCGACGAGCCCTTCACACCCCACGCCGTGCCGGCTCTGCGCGACGACGTCTTCTCGGTTCTCCGTGAGCAGGACGTGCTGCTGCATCACCCGTACGAGTCCTACGACGGCGTGGTCGACCTCATCGCCCGCGCCGCGGACGACCCCGACGTGCTCGCGATCAAGCAGACGCTCTATCGCGCGGGGGGCGACTCGCCGATCGTCCGGGCACTGGTCCGCGCGGCGGAAAGCGGCAAGCAGGTGACGGTCATCGTCGAGCTGAAAGCGCGCTTCGACGAGGAGTCGAACATCGTGTGGGCCCGAATGCTCGAACAGGCCGGGGCGCACGTGGTGTACGGGCTCCTCGGCCTCAAGACGCACGCGAAGTGCATGCTCATCGTGCGCCGCGAGAAGGGCAAGCTCCGGCGTTACGTGCACCTCTCGACGGGCAACTACAACCCCTCCACGGCTCGTCTCTACACGGACCTCTCTCTCTTCACGGCACGGCCCGACATCTGCGAAGACGTGTCGAGCCTCTTCAACCTCCTGACCGGCTACAGCGCACCTCCGAAGTGGAACAAACTCATCGTGGCCCCCCTCGGGCTCCACGAAGCCGTGCTGGGGCTCATCGCCCGCGAAGCGGAGCATGCGCGCGCGGGCAGGCCGGCGCGCATCGTCGCGAAGATGAACGCCCTCGTCGACGCGGACGTCATCGACGCTCTCTACCGCGCGTCGCAGGCTGGCGTGCCCATCACGTTGCTCGTGCGCGGCATCTGCTGCCTCCGTCCGGGGCTGCCGCGCGTCAGCGAGACGATCGAGGTGCACGCGCTCATCGACCGCTTCCTCGAGCACGGCCGTGCCTTCCACTTCGTCAACGGGGGAAAGGACGAGGTGTACATCGCCAGCGCCGACTGGATGCCGCGCAACTTCCACCGGCGGCTCGAGGCGATGATCCCGATTGAAGACCCGGGGATCCGGACGCGCCTCATCGAGATTTTGCAGATACAGGTCGACGACAACGCCAAGAGCTGGCTGTTGAAGCCCGACGGCAAGTACGAGCGCGTCCAGCCGAAGGCCGGTCAGCCTATCCTGCGGGCGCAGGCGCGGTTCATCGAGATGACGCGCGATCGGACGAAAGCTGCCGAAGGAGCGGCGACGAGCGGGCGCTTCTATCTGAGCCGCTTGGCAAGCCCGCGCGGCAAGGCCGAGGACAAATCGGGCGATGGCCGCCGCGGGCGGCGAGAGGCGCGGGAGGCCCGGAAGTCGTCCTAGTCGCGGCGAAACCGAGCGAGCGTGGCCCCATGACCGAACCGCTCGCCATCGTCATTCCGTTCGGCGTGCCGACCGACGGGCAAGGCCTCGGCCTCGGACTCGCCGCATTGGTGCACACGTTCGCGCACTTCGACGGATCCAGCATCGCGATCGCGCAGCTGCACGCGCGCCCGAGCGACGAGAAGGATAGCCGCGCCCCTTCCCCCGTGGAGGCGTTCGTTCCGCCCAACGCTTGGAAGGAGATCGCCGGACGAGGTGATGCCCCGACAGGCGCGGGCCTCATCATCACGGGGGCGCTCGACCCTCCGCTCGCCGGACAGGGAACGATCCAGCTGCTCGCATTCGACCCCAGGGACGGGCGCACGCGGGCGCGCGTCGACGCCTCGCTCGACGCGGAGCGGGCCGGCGCGACGCTCGTGGGCGCCCTCGAGCAGCTCTGGTCGCGCATCGGGGGTGAAATCGGCGGGCTACAAGGGCTCTGCGATCTCGGCTGGGAGCCCCTCGAGAGCGTGCTCCGCGCCGAGCGATGTGCGCTCCACGATCCGCTTCGCGGCGGGCCCCACGACAGGCTGGCGGCGATGCTGCACCTCGGCCGAGCGATCGGCGACGCTCCCGATGCGCGCTATCCCGTGGAGCGATTGGCGGCCATCGCACTCGACGCCGCTTCGGGGTTTGCGCTGGACCCGAGGCTGGCCTCGGCAGCGATGCGCGCGCTCGAACGCGCCACGGCCGACGCACCGGCCTGCGTCGAGCTGGCGGAGGCTCTCGGTGCGCTGCAATTGCGGCTCGGCAGGTCGCGGGATGCGGAGCGGACCATGAGCGCGGCCATCGCGGCCTCGCCCGACCGGGTGCGGCCGTATGCGCTCCTTTCGCAGGCCCTTCGCACGCAAGGCAGCCTCGACGGAGCGCTGGCAGCGCTCCAGGCGGCTCCGTCGAAAGCGTCGAGCGATCCGCTCTTCTCCGTCGAGCGAGGAATGGTGCTCACTGCAAGGGGGAACGTCGAAGGCGCCACGGCTGCGTGGCGTGCTGCTCTCTCTCGCGATCCCGTGTATCCGGCGGCCTTCTGTGGTCTGGCCGCCCTCGCGCTCCGCATTCGGGATCAAGCACTGGCGGGGCCGCTCGTGGACGCAGCCCTCGCCGCACCCGCCGTGCATCCGGACGTGCTGCGTCGTGCCATTGCGCTCGCGCTGGCGGTCGAGGCCAAGGGTCTCCCACGTGCCTCACGGGTCGCGCGCCTTTGTATTCGTCTCCTGGAGCGCGTACCCAATGACGCGGGGACCCTCCTCGCGCTCGCGCAGGCGCACGCGGAGCTGGGAGAGCTGGCCGATGCGAGGGTCCGGCTGTCGCAGATCGAGAAGGTAGCGCCGGAGTCATCGGCGGCTGCCGAGGCCCAAGTGGTTCGGCTCTCCATCGACGACCCGTCCGGGCATCTCGAGCTTCAGAGCGTCCTGCGAGCGGCGCACGTCGCGTCGCCGGACAGTCTGTCGGAAGTTTCCGCTCGCGCGCGTGGGCTCGCGACGGCCCACGGAGCCTGGTCCGGTTGGTTTGCGGCGGCCGTTGCCGAGAGGCGTCGCGAGCGCTGGGCTTCGGCGCGTGGCGCCCTTTACTCGGCTCTGCAGACGGCGCCGGGGGCCGCTCCCGCGCACCTCGAGATGGTCGGTGTGCTGCTGGCGATGCACGATCCGAGCGGTGCCGTGTCGCACGCGGAGCGTGCGGTCGCGCTCGAGGGCGAGTCGCCGAGGACGTTGAGCATGCTCGCTCGTGCCCTTGCGGGAGCAGGGAAGGGGGGGGATGCGCGCGCGGCGGTGAGCCGAGCTCTCGCGATGGAGCCTGACGACGAGGAATTGAGGTCACTCGCTGCCAGGCTGCGGGAGCGGGCCGGGGTGGGGTGGGGGGCGACGGTTCGTCGCGCGTGGGAGAGGTGGAAAAGGGGGTGAGCAGCGAGGAGAGAGTACTTCGGTCTATGGTCTATGCTGTTGGATCGCGTCCCCCATGCGCATCCGCGTCCTCGCTGCGACCGCACTCTGTAGCTCGCTGTGCGTGATACCGGCCCTCGCCGATGGGTCGGCGGCGACCGCGCCTCCCGCGGACCCTCTTCCTCCTGCGACAGACAGATCGGTCGAGGTGGGCCGAGCACCCGTCGGTTCGATCGGAGTCGGCCCCACCTATTTCGGCATGATCGGCAACGGCGTGCGGCGTTACGGGGTCGCGCTCGACCTCGACGCGAGCGTGCCGCTCGACGGCCGGCTGGGCCTCGACGTTCACTTCGCGTGGGGGCTGACGGAGTTCCATCGCTTCGACGACTTCACGAACGCCGGGTATCGCGCCGGCGCATGGACGACGAAGGCGTACGAAGATGTCTGGAACTGGGCTGCGATCAACGATCAGTGGGCCTTGTTCCGGTGGATCGGCGCCTTCTTCGCCTTCGCCGGCCTCGCCTTCCCGTACATCGGGGCGGGGGTCTGCTACGTGCTGGCCCCGGTTGCCCCGACGACCTACCTGGAGCTCGACCTCGCGGCCATCTACGAGCTCGGCGACAAGAACGCGAACCCGTACTTCAAGGGCGGCCTCGGGCTCGTGGGCTACTTGCACCCTCTGAGCGCGAGACCCAGCGCCGGACTTGGCCCCACCGTCGCCTTCGGCGCGCGACTACGCGGCTTCGATGTGGCCGTCCAGATGACCTGGCTGCCGCGCGGGTTGCACGGTGAGGACCCCGGCGAGACGACGAACGTGTTGATCGGGGCACTGACGATGGGCCTGACACGTTGAGGTCGACGAAAATCACCTCGCTCCGAAGATCGCGCTCCCCACGCGCACGTACGTCGCCCCGCATTCCACCGCGACCTCGAGGTCCTCGCTCATTCCCATCGACAGCTCGGGCAGAGCGGCGACACCCCCGTGCAGACTGCGTAACGTCGCGAGCGTCGCGAACACCCGCCGTGCATCATCGATGGTTCCTGCGGGAGGCACCGTCATCAGGCCGCGTAGCGCGAGCGCGGGCTGAGCGCATACGGCCACCATGACCTCGTCGATGTCACCGGGGGTTGCCCCCGCCTTCTGCGTTTCGCCTCCCACGTTCACCTCGATCAGCACGGGAAGCGGCGCGACGCGCTCCTTCGCCACCCGCTTGCCGAGCTCGCGCGCCAGCGCCGCCGAGTCCACGGTGTGAACCACGCTCGCGTGTTTCGCCGCGAGCTTCGCCTTGTTCGTCTGCAGGTGACCGACGAAGTGCCACTCGATGTCGGTCAGGTCGGCTAGCGCCTGCGTCTTTCCGACGAGTTCCTGGGCGTAGCTCTCTCCGAACGCGCGCTGCCCCGCCGCGTACGCCTCCCGAATGGCGTCGGGAGGCTTCGTCTTCGAGACTGCGACGAGCCTCACGAGCGCCGGATCGCGTCCGGCCGCATCCGCCGCCCGGGCGACCCGGCCACGCACCTCCTCGAGCCGGCTTGCGATCGTCATCCCTTCGTGGACCTCGCGTGCCAGACCATCACGTCGCTGTCCTTCGTGAGCGGGCCCCCGCTGAAATCGCCCTCGACGCGCTCTACCTCGAACCCGTTGTAGTGAAGGAGCGCCTCCCACTCCTGCGGAAAGAACTGGCGGTGGGCAAGCGGCGTAGCCCAGGATCGAGACGCGTCGTCCACGGCCTCGAACTCGCTCGACACGAAGAGCACTTGCCTCACGGGATCGTAGTCGAAGTACTCGCGGTTTTTCACCATGACGGCCGCGCTCGGGTGCCTGAAGCGGGGGGCGTGATGCGCCCTAGAGGGATCGCGCGCGAGGTCGGACGCCACCGGGACCGACAGATCCACGACGAACCTGCCACCTTGCCCGAGGTGCTCGCGCACGCGTGCGAGAAAGCTCTCGACGTCCGCGCGGGCGTAAAGGTGGAGCGCCGTGTTGAACGTGGCAAGCACCAGCGGGAAGCGCCGTCCGAGACGGACGCGCCGCATGTCGCCTCGGACGGCGCGGATACGCCTTCGCACGTCGGGGGGCTCTTGCTTCAGGCGTGCACGCAGGTCGGCGATCATCGCCGCCGAATGGTCGACGCCGACGACCTCTACCCCGTGCCTCGCGATGGGAAGCGCGATGCGTCCGTTCCCGACGCCGTACTCGAGGACGGGCCCCCGGCTTCGCGTCGCCAGCGACACGTAGTACGCCACGTCCTCGATGCGTCGGGCGTAAGTCGACGTGTAGTACGCGGGGTCCTCGTAGTGCGCCAGCGCGCCTGCCTCGAGCTCGCGGTCACGCCGCGGTCGCTGGGGTCCCGAGCGCTCGCCAGGAGCGCGGGGACGGCGCCTCAACCGAACTCGCGCTTGTGCAGCTCCTCGATGTACTCCTGAACGGCCTCGATGCTCGGGCAGTCGTAATGAACTTTGCCGGCGGCGATCTCGCGGAGGGCGCTCACCGAGGCCTTGTTCTTCGAGTGCACGAGCAGCGCCATCCCCTTCATGAGCGCACGCGTACGCTGCGCAGCGAGGACGACGAGAGCGAAGCGGTTTTCCTCCCGCTCGAGGCAATCTTCAACGGTGACGCGCGCCATGGATAAAGCTGCTCCTGAGAGGGATTTTCGAGGACGCAACCTTACTTTGCGGCCGGCCCCCTCGCAAGTATGCCCGTTTCGCCCTTCTCCAGCGCGTCGAGCTCGGCCACGAGGGCCCCTCCGAAGTACCACTCGATCTCGCTTCTGACCCCCTGATAGAGGGTGGGACCGTCGTCGATGCACTGGAGCGAACGGTCGGCGATCTCGGTCGACGGATGAAGGAGGCCCCCGTCGAACGTCACCGGGAAGAGGGACGCCACCATGGGCTTCAGGTCGTGATAGTCGAGCCCCTTCTCGAGGGCGTACGAGTGCAACATGCACCCGCGTCCGCGACGGCTGCGGAAGACGCACGCTCCGTCCTCGACGGCGGTTCGCGTCTGGCGTCCGCCGGGGAACTCGCGGTCGTCGTTCCACTCGCGAGTCCACCACCGGCCGCGTGGGACGCCCGTGTACACCTCGAGGCCCTCCGCGTGCGCCTCGACGCGCGCTACGTTCTCGACGTCCACGTCTGCGCCGTACTGGCAGCAGGAGTCATGGCAGTAGTCGCATTCCATGCAGTTCATGAAATAGCGGCGCGCGAAGATGGCGGTATCGACGCGATCGACGACCGGCGCGCCGTAGCGGGACGGGTAGGGGCGGGTGAAGGATTGGATCACGCACGGCAGCGTACCATGGCGCCCGCATGTCAACGGACCACGACGACGACGAAGCTTCGCGCTTCCGTACCGCTTGGTGGCAGAGGCTCCTCGCCGACACGTCGACCTACGAGCTGACGCGGTTCGCCATCCTGCGCCTGCTCGCGCTCGTGTACTTCGTCGCTTTCCTGATCGTCGCGTGGCAGATGGACCCGCTGCTCGGGTCGCATGGCCTCTTGCCGGTCGCGCCGCTCCTTGCGTTCCAGAAGGCTCGGCTCGGGGCCGAGGCGTACTGGCGCATGCCGACGCTCTTCTGGCTGGGGTCTTCGGACGGTGCGATGCGGGCCGCGTGCTGGGCCGGGATCGTTCTCTCGGCCGCTGCGCTCCTCGGTGTGACCAACGCGCTCGTACAGCTTGCGCTCTGGGCGCTCTATCTGTCTTTCGTTCACGTCGGGCAGATCTTCTACGGGTATGGCTGGGAGATTCAGCTCCTCGAGACCGGGTTTCTCGCCGTCCTCCTTTGCCCCTTGAGGACCGTTCGCCCGCTGCCGGTATCGGCCGCGCCGAGGATCGTCGTCTGGCTTTTCCGGTGGCTCATCTTCCGCGTCATGATCGGCGCTTCCCTCATCAAGCTCCGCGGTGACCCGTGCTGGCGGGACCTGACGTGCCTCGACTACCACTTCGAGACTCAGCCCAACCCCAACCCCTTCGCGTGGTCGCTGCACCACGCCCCACATGCCGTGCACGTGGCCGGCGTTCTCTTCAATCACTTCGTCGAACTGGTCGTCCCTTGGTTCGCGTTCGGCTTCCGGCGATGGAGGCATGCTGCGGGCATCCTGCTCGTGACGTTCCAGGTGACTCTGATCCTGAGCGGCAATCTCTCGTTTTTGAACTGGCTTACGATTGTCCCGGCGATTGCGTGCTTCGACGACACGGCGTTTGCCGCGGTCCTCGGACGATGGGCGGCATGGCGGAGCGCACTGCTCGAGCGCTTCCAGAGGCTGCGCACGACGCGCGTCCATGCGCGCGCCACTCAGGCGTTCGCGGTCGTCGTGGGGGTGCTCAGCGTCGGCCCGGTGATGAACCTCGCCTCGTGCAACCAGGCGATGAACCGATCCTTCGATCCCCTCGACATCGTCAACACGTACGGAGCATTCGGCAGCGTCGATCGCGAGCGCTACGAGGTCATCCTCGAGGGGACATCCGCCGCGGTCCCCGGCCCGGGCACTCGCTGGGAGGAATACGAGCTACCGTGCATGCCGGGCGATCCGAAACGTCGGCCCTCCTTCATCAGCCCGTATCACTACCGGCTCGACTGGCAGATGTGGTTCGTCGGCAACGGCGCGGCTCGCGGTGAGCCGATCGAGGACGAGCCCTGGCTGGTTCATCTCGTGTGGCAGCTGCTCCAGGGCGAGCGGTCCCCGAGGTCCCTGCTCGCGCGAGATCCTTTTCCCGCCGAGCCACCGCGATGGATCCGCGCAGGTCTCTGGCGGTACCGCTTCAGCCAGTCGCACGAGGATGGCGCGTGGTGGACGCGGGAGCGGGTGGACGAGTACCTGAGGCCGCTCTCGCTCGGCGACCGAGGCTTCCGTGAGTACGTGCGGAACTTCGGATGGTTGCAGGGTCCATGACGAAGGACGTCGTCTCGCATCGGGTCGCGCGGTTTGTCACCGAGTTCGTCGTGGGAGCACTCGGAGCGGCGGCATGGCTGTGGGCACTCCGCGCCGACCCGGCGTGGTGTCAGAGACACGTCGTGATCGGACACTGGGCGCTCGACGACAATGCGGCAGTCGTCGCGCGAAGTTGGCGAATTGCTGCTGTCCTGACAGGCCTTGCGCTGGTGGCCGTTGCCCGACCGGCTCTCGGGCGCTGGGTCGCGCGCGTCGGACTGCGGAAGGCCCTCGTGGCGTCGGGACCGACATGTGCCGCGCTGATCCTCGCGCTGGTCACGAGCGAAGCGATCCTCGAGTACACGCGATCGAAGAGGCACGATCCGACCGCAGCGCTCTGGACGGAGGCGCGCATCGGGCAACCCGACCCTCGCTACGGCTGGGTATGGCAACCATCTCGCGTGACCATCTTGCGCGTGGTCGGTCGGCCGGTCGAGTACGCGATCAACGCGGATCACGACCGCGCGCGCTCCGTCGACGACGTGCCCGATCGGTCGCTCCCGACCATCCTCTTCACCGGCGAGTCGATCAGCGTCGGACACGGCCTACCCTGGGATCAGACGTTTCCCGCCATCGTCGGGCAGATGCTCGGAGTCCAGGTCGTCAATCTCGGAGTTCACGGGTACGGCAGCGACCAGGCCTTCCTGCGCCTGGCCGACACGCTTCCGCGCTTCGATCATCCGGTGGCCGTCGTGTCGCTATTCATGCCTTGCATGATGTGGAGAATGACGCGCGTGAACCACCCGCGCGTCGCGCTCGACGACGGCTCATTGACGCTGATTCCAGCGGCGAAGTCATGGCGCGACCTCGCCATCGGCCAACTCTGGCTCGACGTCGTGCGTTACGACTCGGACGCTGTGGTGACGCGAGCCGCCTCGCTCTTTCGAGAGACCGCCAGGCTCGCCGTGGCTCGTGGGGCGAAGGCTCTCTTCGTGAGACCCTACTTCGGCAAGCGGGACGACGCCGCGCTCGTCGACGAGCTCTTCACGCGTCAGGGAATCCCGTGCATCGGCGTGGACATCGGTAGAGAGGTGTTGCCGCTCGACTACCACCCTGACGCGAAAGCCACGCGCCGTATGGCGGACGCCATTGTGAATTTGTTGTCATTGGGATCGTCCGCAGTGACAAAATGAAGGGGTGGGGCGATCCTGACACCCTTCCCTCGGGCAGGCTCAGGCTTTCAGGTCGTCGGAACGCCACTTGCACTGCCTTGTCTACCCATACGGAGGTGCCTTGCCATGCGTCTTTCCCGACTTTCGTGTCCCGTTCGCCGTGTAGCACCCGTCCTGGCCGCCTCGCTGCTCGCGTGTGCCGCCGTCTCGGTTTCGCGAACTGCCAGCGCCCAACGCGTCTACGTCTACGCAGAGCCGCCACCTCCGCCGCCTCCCCGGGCGCGCTACTACTATTACGACGACTACCGCGAACGGCCGTACGCGTTCGTCCTCGCAGTGGACCTCGAGGGGGCCATCCCCGTGAACCCCCCGCAGTTTCTGGATGGGTACACCCTCTCCGGTGGTGGCGGATTCAAGCTGCGCGCGGGCGAGCAGATCAGGTTGCAGGGTGGAATGCGCATCACCCCCGAGCTCGGGTACGGATACGAACACCTCTTCGCATCGGATGACAACGGGGACCAGGTCGACTGGGAGCTGAGTCGCGTATTCGCGGGCGCCCGTTTGTCTTTCGGCAGATTCGTCGTGCCGGTCGTGTATGCGCACATCGGGTACGGCTGGCAGGACACCGGCGATCCGAACTCGCAGGCAGCGGGCGGTGTCTCGTACGACGTCGGTGGGGCGCTCGACCTCCGCGTGATCCCGCATTTCGATTTCGGCGCGCACGTCGAGTACGCCGCGATCGAGGCTCAGCCCTACTCGTTTCAGTGGCTCGCGCTGGGCGTTCACGGCGCCGTCATTTTCTAACCCCTCATCAGGTGACGTGGTACGCCGCGTGCTTATCCTCACCGGAGGCAGGAAGGAGTCTGTCGTCATGAAGGCAATGATCGCTGGACTTGGTCCCCTCATTCTCGGTGTCGTGCTCAGCAGCAACGCATACGCTCAACCGGCGCAAGCACCGGCTCAGCCTCCGGCTCAAGCCTCGGAACCGCCGCAGGGTCAGGCCGGTCCTCCGTCCGGCGAGGTCGCGCCGCCGGCCTCCCAATGGGTCTACTCGTACCCGACGGGGCAATGGGTCTACACGGCCGACAACGGCTGGGTCTGGGTGCCCGCGGGCGCCGCGCCGAGTGCGGTCGACGGAGTTCCCTATACGTATCTCTACACGCCAGCCTACGGGTGGACCTGGTACGTCTCCCCGTGGGGCTGGGGGCCGTACCACTACGGCGCATGGGTCACTCACCCGTGGCGGCCGTACGGTTGGCGCGGCGGCTGGGTCGCCCATCCGCACGTGGTCGGTCGCTTCGGCGGTGGGCGCGTTCATCGTCGATAGAACATCGCGCCAGGGCAGCTGCTGTACGCTGCGCCCATGATCGATCGCACGAGCGTCTTTGCAGTCGCACTCGGTCTCGTCGCCGTCGTGCTCGCTCCCGCGGCTTGCGGCGCCGGACCGAGCCCCGAACCTTCGACTCCGGTCGCGCCGCCGGCCGCTCTGCCGTCCAGCGAGCCGGCGCATCCACTGCCACCGGCTGCTCACCATCCTCCTGCGGAGATCGACCCGTCGCTCGCCACCGCGCAGGCGCCGGAGGTCTTCCTTGCGGACTTCACGACGACCCGGGGTGACTTCGTCGTCGAAGTCCACCGCAGCTGGGCACCGAACGGCGCAGATCGCTTCTACAACCTCGTGAAACTCGGATTCTACGATGACACGCGCTTCTTCCGCGCGATCCCCGATTTCATGGTGCAGTTCGGAATCTCGGGGGAACCGCAGGTCACGGCGAAATGGAGGAGCGCGTCGATCGCCGACGACCCCGTCACTCAGTCGAACTTGCGCGGGTTCGTGAGCTTCGCGCAGACGGGCCGACCCAACTCACGCGCGACGCAGGTCTTCATCTGCTACGAGAACCACGCGCGACTCGACGCATCCGGCTTCGCCCCGTTCGCCAAGATCGTCCGAGGAATGGAGGTCGTCGACGCGCTCTACAAGGGCTACGGCGAAGGTCCTCCGGGCGGACTCGGACCCAGCCAGGAGCGCATCGAGAGCGACGGCAACGCTTACCTGGACCAGGAGTTCCCCAAGCTCGATCGCATCCTTTTGACGCGCATCGTCCAGGAATGATTGCCAATCGCGACGCACCGACCTCCAGTAAGGCGAGGCGCGATTCGAAAGTTGGGATAGGACGAGAAATCGGCGACGAGGCGGGCGATGGCATTCAGCGAGCGAGGAGCTCCAGAATCCTCTCCTTCGATGTCGCGCCGAGGTGCTGCGCAGTCTTCGCCCCCTTCCGGAACACGAGCAGTGTGGGCACTCCCCGGATGGCATAACGCTGTGATGTATGCGGCGAAGCATCCGTGTCCATCGTCACTACCTTGAAGCGACCGGCTGACTCGGCCGCCAGGCCCGCCACGATGGGCGCCACGATCTTGCAAGGCGGGCACCATCGAGCGACGAAGTCCACGAGCACCGGGACGTCTGCGGCGAGCACCTCTTTCTCGAAGGTGGCGTCGTCTACTTCGATCACGTTTTCGTTGGTCGCCATCGGGACCTCCTTCTCGCATAGATGTCCCGGGAGGCACCGCTTCTTACAGGGTGTAAGATTTGCCGGTCTCGACACCTTTCGTCCGAGGGATGACCGCCGACCACGCAGAAGACGTCCTCGACGCACTCGACCGCGTCGTTCGTGAGCAACGCGTCGGGCTCGCCCGCCTGGCTCGGCGCCAGGGTCTCGGCGCCGAAGACGCTCTCGACTGCGTGCACGACGCCTTCTGCACGTTCTTGCAGCTCGCCCTCCGGGGCGAACTACCCGACGACATCGGCGATCACGGGCCTCTCCTGGCAGGCATCGTGGTCAACACCGCACGAAATAGGCGCCGCCGTCACCATCTGGCGCGTCCACACCATCCGCTCGATGCCATCGAACCGAGCGGCGACGGCGCATCCACAGAGACCCTGGTCGCCCACGCCGAGGAGTGTGTCCGCCTACGCGGCTGCGTGGACCGTCTCTGCAAGACGCAACGCACTGTCGTGATGATGCGACTACTCGAAGAACGGCCCGGCGAGGACGTCGCCGCCACCCTCGGCATCACGCGTGGGTACGTCGACGTGCTGCTGCACCGCGCCAAGGCATCACTCCTCGTGTGCATGACCGAGGGCGAAGAGGGCTAGCCGTCATGACCCAAGCCGTGGAGCCCCAATGCGGACTTGGGCGCGAGTCCCGGCCCGAGTCCGCGGCAGATATCCCGACTGACTACATCGGCTGTGTGTGAGGGTGAGGGCGAAGCGTAATCATCGATTGACGATTCTCGTAATTCGGCTTACATGCGCCAGATGTCCCTACGCTCAAGCCTGAACGCCCTCGCTGCATCTTTTGCCGACTCCATCCTCGATGCCATCCGGGGTGCCAGCCTCGAAGACCTGCTCGGTGAAACCCGCGGCGGTGCACGACGAGGCCCCGGTCGTCCTCCGAAGTCGAAGGGCGCGCCCGCTGCGGCTGCAGCCACGCGCGCACGGAAGTCCGGTCGTCTTGCCCGTCGCTCCCCCGAGCAGATCGCCAAAGCGCTCGACCAGGTGGTCGCGCTGGTGAAAAGCAAGAAGGACGGCCTACGAGCCGAGCAGATCCGCGCTGCCCTCAAGATGCAGAGCAAGGAAATGCCGCGCGTGCTTCAGGAGGGCCTCTCCAAGAAGAAGCTGAAGAGCAAGGGCCAGAAGCGCGCGACCACCTATTTCGCGGGGTGATGCGCGGGGCCACCCGGGGCCACGCAACGGCGGGCGGCGTCCTGTCATCTAGTCAGCGCTAGCCATCGCTGAAAGGAGCCCGTCTTGCGATACAACCTGCTGGGTCGAACCGGTCTCTACGTATCCGAGCTGTGCCTGGGCTCGATGACCTTCGGGGGCAAGAGCTTCTGGGAGGTCATGGGCAAACTCGGCGCCAAAGAGGTCGAGACCGTCATCGGGACCTCCCTCGAAGCCGGGGTCAACTTCATCGACACTGCCGACGTCTACTCGGAAGGAGAGTCGGAGAAGCTCGTCGGCGGCGCGCTCAAAGCGCTCGGGCGCCCGCGCGATCAGCTCGTCGTCGCGACCAAGGTGCGGGGACGCACGGGGCCCGGCGTGAACAATGTCGGTCTGTCGCGTGGCCACATCCTCGACGGCATCGACGCGAGCCTGAGGCGGCTCGGCCTCGATCACGTGGACCTCTACCAGATTCACGGCTTCGACCCATCGACTCCCATCGAGGAGACCGTGCGCGCGCTCGATGACGTCGTGCGATCGGGCAAGGCGCGGTACGTCGGCTTCAGCAACCTGCCTGCGTGGCTCGCGATGAAGGCCATCGGATACGCCGAGGCGCAAGGGCTGGCCCGCTTTCAGAGCGCGCAGATGTACTACTCGATCGCGGGACGAGACATCGAGCGCGAGATCGTCCCTCTGGCTCAGTCCGAGGGCGTGGCCATTCTGCCGTGGAGTCCGCTCGCCGGAGGCCTGTTGTCGGGCAAGTTCGATCCGGACACCAAGGGTCCGGAGGGCGCGAGGCGTACGCAGTTCGACTTCCCGCCGGTCGATCGGGCACGGCTACCCGGCGTGCTGTCAGCGCTGCGTTCGGTCGCAGGGGCGACGGGGTCCTCCGTGGCGCGTGTGGCGCTCGCGTGGCAGCTCACCCGGCCGTTCGTCACGAGCGTCATCATCGGCGCCCGGAATCGCGAGCAACTCGTGGACAACCTTGCGGCGACGGAAGTGAAGCTCTCGGCCGAGGACGTCAAGCGCCTCGACGAGGCCAGCGCGTTGCCCAGGGAGTACCCAGGCTGGATGCTCGAATTCCAGAACCGAGAGCCGCGCGGCGTGCCGTCGAGGTAGGGTAGACGGTCGGTGCGTTGTGCACGCACCGCCGACTCCGCGGGACCTTCAGTCGGCACACCACGACAGGTTCGGGAAGGCGCAATGGTTCATCAGACACCTCGCGGGGGGAAGGCAGCTCAGACCCTGCTGATCGTCGCATAAGGCACCGTCGGCTGCTGGGGCTTCGCAGATCAACATGCCAATCGAAGCGCAGCTACCGTACGCCTCGCACAAGTACGTCGCGCCGCTGTCGGTCTGCCCGCACGACTGTCCGTAGCTCGCCGGCTGATACGCGCGACAGTGCTGGGTGTCGTCGCAAAAGAGCTCGATGTTGGCATCGAAGCACGGAGGGTCGCCGGCGTCGGAGCCGCAGGATTGGCCGAGCGAAGCGACCGGCATGACGGGAGGCAGCATTACGCAGCGGTCGCCTCCATCGACGTCCCTCTCGCAGGCCGCGCCGGCGTCGCACAGGACGCTGCACGACGGCGGCGTGAAGCAGGACCCGCATACGGTCGCCACGTCGTAGGCGAAGGAGAACAGGCAGAGCCCGGCCGCACACGCCTCGTTCCACTGGCACGCTGCACGGTCGCCCGCCCTGCCCGCGGGCAGGCACAGCCCGGGGGGGGGCGAGCTGCAGTCAGTCGGATAGACGCAGGTGGCGACGGCGACCGGATCGAACCGGACGTCGGGGTCGGTGGCCTCGAGTTCGCACTGGAGCGTCTCTCGCTCCAGACACTGAGCGTCGTCTTCCCAGCGACTGCCGATCGAGGACGGGCAGCGATCCTCGTAAGCGCACTCGGTCTTTGCCCAGACGGAGCAGGGTCCTTCGTATGGTGAATCCGGCGCCCCGGCGTCCCACAGCGGAAGGACGAAGCTCGACTCGCCCGTGCAGCCGGCCCCCACAGTGGCGACCAGCACCGCCAGGTTGCGAAGCGCCATCCCTCTCACGGGCTTGGAGTGTAGGCTGGCTGGCCCGCGCGAACAGCATGCCTCGTGCAAGCATCCGCCAGATCGCGGCCTCGACGGCGGCTTTCCTGTTTGCCGCCGTCCCTTCTCGCTCGCTTTCTGCCCAGACGGAGCCGGAAAGCGAAGTCACCGTGCATGGAGCCAGGCGCAGCGAGGAAGACCCCGGCGCGGACTCGATGGCCGTCCAGAGCGTGCGTGCTGTTCCCGGCACTTTCGGCGATCCGTTCCAGGCCCTGCTCGCGCTCCCGGGGGTCGCCCCGATGGCGAGCGGTCTGCCGTACTTCTATGTGCGCGGCGCCCCTCCCGCCGACACGGGCTACTTCCTGGACGGAATTCCGCTACCAGCTCTCTTTCACATCGGGCCGGGTCCATCCTACGTTCCGCCGGGGCTTCTCGATCAGGTCGAGCTCTACCCGAGCACCGCGCCGGCGCGATACGGGCGCTATGTCGGCGGCGTCATGGTCGGTCAAACCGGCGCGCCAGGCGACGTGGCCCGGGGCGAAGCGAGCGTGCGCCTCTTCGATTCGAGTGCGCTGGTCGAGAGCCCCATCGGCGACTCGACCACCGCGCTCGTGGCTGGCCGTTACGGGTATCCCAATCTGCTGCTCTCGGTCTTCGCGCCGAACCTGTCACTCGGTTACGGCGACTACACGTTGCGCGTGACGCACCGGCTCACGGGGGTCGACACGCTCTCGGTCTTCGCGATGGGTGGCTACGACCACGAAATGGACTCGACGCAAGACCTCCCTCCCATCGACTCGCAGTTCCACCGGCTCGACCTCCGCTACGACCATCGCTGGGACGGTGGCTCCTTTCGTGTCGCCGCGACGCTCGGAGTCGACCGGACCGCGGGGCTTGCCGAGACCGAAAGCGAGACCGTCGCATCGACGAGCGGTCGTCTACGGTTCGAGCTCGACCAACGGATCGGCGCCCGCATGCGACTGACGGCGGGCGCCGACGCGAACACCGTGCACTACTCTTTTGCGGACTCGGCCAGTGGGCCCACATCACCGATCGGCGACGAGGAGGTCGGGGGCGCGTACGCGGATCTACGCATCCGGCTCGCAGAGGGAGTGGAGGTCATTCCGGGTATCCGCGTCGACGAATACAATCGGGCCGTCGCTCTGCCACCCGGGGGCTCGAATTTGAACGTGGATCCGAAGCTCGCGACGCGAGTCGCGCTTTCGAAGGACGTCTCGCTGATCTCCACGTTCGGCGTCGCCCATCAAGAGCCGGCCTACGTCGTGCCTGTGCCTGGAGTGGTGGTGAGCACACACGCCGGCTTTCAGGTGGTGGACCAGATAGCGGGGGGCGTTCAGGCCAGGCTGCCGCTCGACTTGAACGCCAAGGTCACCGGGTTCTTCACCGCCGGTCGACACTTGACCGACTACGTCGCCGACTGCGGTGAGCTCTTCAACTGCAGCTCGGTGAGCAGCGTCGATGGACGCAGCTATGGGGTGGAGCTCCTCCTGCGCAGGCCCTTCACGAAGAGGCTCGGAGGATGGCTCTCGTACACCCTTTCGCGCGCCGAGCGCACCATCGACAACATCCCGTATCTCTCGCCCTTCGACCGCACCCACGACCTGTCGGTTGTCACGCAATACGACTTCGACCACGGCATACGGGCCGCGGCGCGGTTCACGTACTACACGGGCCGCCCGGACTTCCCGAGCCTCGACTACGGAACGTCCCAGTCTCCTGAAATCGCCTTTGGTCCGGGCAGATCGCCCAGCATCGACTCCCGTCGTACGCACGACTCGACCTGCGGGCCGAGAAGCGATGGCGGCTCGGCACGACCCAGTGGATCTCGGCAGTGGCCGAGTTCTTCAACGCGACACTTACGAAGGAGGCGGTCGGCTTTGGTTGCACCATCGTGAAGGGGATCTGCAGCGCGAACGAAGTCGGCCCCATCGCCCTGCCGAGCATCGGCCTGGAGGGCGGCTTTTAAGGTGTCGCCAGCTGGCCGAGCGTGAAGACGACTTGCTCGAACGTTCTCTGGTTGGGCGTTCCGCTGATCGTGAGCGAGCTGTCGAGGTCGATCACCTGAACGTACGAATTCGTGTAGCTCGCCACGTAGCCGAAGCGATAGGTCTTCAGCTGGAGAGCCTTGTCCTGCCGCGGGTCGGGCGCGACCAAAAGGGGCGTGCCGGTCGCCGGCAAGGCTGCGTCGACCTCCTGCGCAGCCACGTCTTCGAACGTGAAGGGGTCGAACGCCATCGCAAACGGCCCCGCCCCGACGTTGATGACGGCCTCGGGGACCGCGTGGGAGCCAAGCACCGCAATCTGATCCGGATCGAAGACGAAGATGGCAGAGGCGTCGGAACAGACCACGAAGAGCCGGAGGGCGAAGTGACCCGTCGCGTCCACTTTGGGAGCGAGGTAAACCATCGACGGCCCGGGCAGCACCGGAACGTACCCCTGGAGGAGCAAGGCGTCCGGATCGAACGTGCCGTCTCCATCCATCGAGACCTGGCCGACCTGGCCGTAGAAAACACTGGCGGGTGCGCGGCTCGCGATGAACACGCGCGAGGGCGTCTGTCCGCACGCGATGCACGCCGAAGAGAGCGGCTGGCCGGGCGACTGACCGCACGCCTCGGAAGGCGACAGGCGCGCCAGCCGGGCCTTGCAAACGAGGCTGGGGGTGGGGTCGACGACGATGCCTCGCTGATCGTTCCCGGGGACGATGCCGATGCCGTACGCGCGCTCGTCCTCGAGGAAGGGGCGATGAAGCGAGGAACCGTCGTCATCGTAATAGCGAAGTAGATCGACCTCGGCCGCGACGTCGCTCGTCTCGAGGAAGGCCTGCTGCACGCACGGCGGCTGGTCAGCGACGTCTTCGCATCGCACCACGGCGTCGGGGTCGTGGGGCACTTGGGTGATCCCGTTGCCGCCGTTCGGCAAGCCTTCCAGGACGAACTGCATCGAGGGGTTGCAGACTGCCGTCCCGGGAGGGCAAAGGGCCGCGGGCTGAACGCCCGCCAGGCCCGTCAGCAACAGCGATGTCTCCCCGGTCGCCAAATGCGTGACCGCCATCGCCGTTCCGTCCTCCGACTGCGCGATCCCGAATGGCAGCCCCGGCATCGTCTCGTTTCGGGTATCGCCGGGCTCGTTGGGGTCGTTGCCCGCCTGGTGCATGGTGTCGCAGGGTGAGCCTGCGACCGCTTGGCCCTGCCCGCAGTCGAGGTGGAAGGGCGGCCAGCACGGCCCTGTTGCCACGTCGTCCGGGCAGCTCGCCGGGGGCGATGGCTCGTTGGCCGGCGGTGGGTCCCCGGGCGGAGGCATGCTCGGATCGTCGGGGGTCACTTCGGCCCAGGTCACCGATGCGTTCGAGGTCACGGGGGCGAACAGGCGTGTGCCACTCGGCGACAGCTGCAGGTCCGTCGCGAGCGCACCGATGACGGCCGAGTCCTTGAAGTAGACCGGGTTCGTCGAGTCCACCGGAGGGGCGCACCCGATGCCGAAACAAGAGTTCCAGGTGCCCTCATCGTTCTCCAGATTCGCGTATCCGGCCGCGAAGGGGATGGGATCCGTAGGTGGCACCCCTGTCTCGTCCGCCATGATGAGCTCCGCCGTATGGCGGCGGATCATGAAGAGGTCGTAGCTCTGTAGAGTTGCGCCGTTCCACTGCTCGTCGTCGTCGGAGTTGACGACATAGAGGACATTGCCTCCGCTGGAGACCGCGATACCCGCTGGGTAGTCGAAGCGGCTCGGCGGAGGCGCGGTCTGCCCGCCCTGGTCCGGGTAGCAGGCGGGACTCGCCCAGCCGACGGCGATGACGCCAACGAGGACGCGTGCAGAGCCCGAGACAGCCCGACGTGCGACCGAACGCCACGCCACAGGTCGTGCAGCGTAGTCACCGGGACTGCGGGTGTCGAGCCGACCTTACAGCGTCTCCGTCATCGAAAGACCGGGACCAACCTTGTCCCGCGCCAATTCGCGTGGATAGATTGAGAGCCCGATGGCCATGAAGTCGCCGTTCTTCATCGTCATCGCGGCGCTGGCAATGCATGGTTGCGGCACGGGGGCGAAGAGCGGTGGCTCGCCCGACGCGACCGCGGGAACGTATGTGGGCCCGGGCGGAGGATTGGGAGGCGGCTCGAACGCCACCGAAGTGGGGCCGACGGAGACCCCCGACTCCGCCGAGCCGATCACCGACGCGGGTGCCATTCAAGAGGCGTCCGCGACCGTCGTGTGCCCGAGTACGTCGCTCGCTGCCGGCGACTACGAGCAGACGCTCAACTCGGACGCCGGCCTCCGCACGTTCGAGATCCACGTCCCGCCCGGGCTCGACCCGTCCAAGCCTGCGCCGCTCGTCTTCGCGCTACACGGCGGCGGCCAGAATGTTTACCAGTTCGAGAGCTTCGCGCACATTCGCCCCAAGGCGGACTCCAGCGGCTTCGTCCTCGTCGAAGCCGACGGGACACCCGCTCTCGGGCCGTCCACGACCCCACCACCTGCTCAGGACGCTGGCGTCGTCCTCGAGGTGTTCAACGCCGGCAACTGCTGCGAGTACGCCGCAGAGCTCAACGGCGACGTGGACGACGTAGGCTTCGTGAGCGCCATGATCGACACGGTCGAGTCCCAGATCTGCATCGACCCGAAGCGTGTCTTCGCCACGGGCTTCTCCAACGGGGGAATGCTCTCGCACCGCCTCGCGTGCCAGCTGTCCGACCGCATCGCCTCTATCGTCGCGGTGAGCGGCGGAAGCGGGCAAACCGACTACGACAAGACCCCCAACGAGACACTCTTCCCGTGCAATCCGGGGCGACCGATGCCTGTCCTTCACATCCACGGGACGCAGGATGCGTGCTACCCGTTCGACGGCGGGTGGGGGCCGCTGTCGCTCGTGACCTTCGAGCCCGTCGTCGTCACGATCCAGGACTGGCTGACTCGCAACGGGTGTGGCACGGGGAGCCCGACCAACGTTCTGACGAACGGCGCCGCGTCGTGCAACATGTACCCTTGCCCCGAGGCGGGCGCCGTCGAGCTTTGCACCATCGACGGCGGCGGCCACTACTGGCCCGGGGGCGATCCGTGGGCCGGCGCGACGGTCTTCTGCGGCTCCGGTCAGGGCGCCCTCTCGTCGGATATCATCGCCAACGACGCCTTCTGGTCCTGGTTCGTCGCTCACCCGATGCCCTGACGCTCACGCGGGGGCATTCGTCTTCGACGCGATTGCGGCGAAGATGGAGTCATGATCACTACCAACGCCGCGGTCCTGGACGCTCTGGCTGACTGCTTGGAATCGGGAGATACGCTCCCTGCGGCTCTCGAGAAAGTCGCAGCGGCGGGCGGTGCGGCTCAGGACTGGGCGCTGCGAATGGGTCGGTCGGTGCGCACGGATGTCCCGGTAGCGGCGGTCTTGCGCGAGTCGAACCTGCTCGATGCCGACGAGCTCTCGCTTCTTTCCGCCGAAGGCCCCGCCGCGCTTGCCTCGTCTCTCCACGCCGTGGCCCTCCGACGGAGTAGACGCCTTGCGCGAGGACGTGCGATGGGCTGGGGCCTCGTGGGTCCATTCGTGTTCGGCGCGCTGACGGTCGTCCTCGACCCGCTGCCGAACCTCATCACCGGGGGGGCTTACCTCTGGCCGGTGCTTCGCGGGCTCTGCGCGCTCGTCATTCTGGCGCTCGCCGTCCTCGCCGGCATCCCGGCCCTCCTCGGCGCCCCGCGAGCGCGCACCGGCGTTCTCCGGATCTGCGCGGCCGTGCCGGGAGTTTGCCACCTCGCTGCACTTTATGCGGAGGAAGAGCTCACCACCGCCCTCGCGCCGTTCGTGGACGGTGGAGAAGTGGGAACCGCAGGGCTCACGGCCGCCGCGTCCCTCCTCGCGTGGTCGCCCCTCGGCGATGCCCTGCGGATGGCCGCGCGATCGGTTCGTCCGATGTCGATGCCGCTCCCCATGGCGGGGCTCGACCCGCTTGCCCGCCAGCTCTCGCCGGCCACCGACCTCGCCATCATCGGAGGAGTCGCGTCCAAGCGCCTCTCGGAGCGGCTTGCTCAGCGGGGTGAAGCGATTTCCGTGTTTCTGACGGCGCGGACTCGACTTGTCGTGCGTATCGGTGCCTACGCGCTCGTTGTCCTCTTCTCGATCACCAGCTTGGCGGGCATGGTTGCGCGTGGCCTCCCAGGGATGCCGACGCTTCCGGGAGGTGCGACGAGCCCCGAGGAGAAGCAGCTCGAAGACCTACTGAAGCAGCTCGAGCAGTAGCTGCGCGCTCAGCGCTTCTTGTGGCTTGCCTCGTCCTCGGCGATGTCGTCGTGGACGGCTTGAACGAAGGAATTGACGGTGCTCACCGTGGCGGGCGGGATCGCCTCGGTCGTGGAAGTGGCTGCCGTGCCGCGCACCGGCGTTGCCGGGGAGACGGCTGCCGGTCCCATCCGTCGCGGAGGTGGAGGCTGAGACTGAGGCTGAGGCTGTGAATCGGGTTCCGCCGTCGGAGGAAGGGCTGGCTGCGGCGCCGCTGTCGCCACGGGCACCGCCATCGAGGGCGGCAGCGTCGTGAGCGCAGGCGGCAGGGGGGCGAGTGTCACCGCGGGAGCAATGGACGGCATATCCGCGGAAGACGTCGGCGTGGTGTGAGCGAGTGGCTGGAGCGAGGCGGTAGGGCTGGGAGCGGTGAGCCGCCCCGTGACGAACCCCACCGCCAACAGGAAGAACGTGAACGCGGCACGCGGCACGATGGGTGCCGGTGCTCTACGCCGTGATGAGAATGGCGCGACGGTCTCGGCCACGGGCATCGGTGGGGCAGGTTGAGCCAAGGGCGCGGGGTTGACCGGCTGTGCCACCGCCGCAGGCTTGGGGGGCTCGACGGGTGCTTCAACGGGTGCCTCAACCTTGGCGACCACCGCCGGGGGCGGGGGTTCCGGCAGGGGTGCGGTCTCGAGCACTTCGTCTGCCGATACGTCCGGCAAGGGCTCGACGGGTTCGGGAGTGGCGGGCGGGAGTACGGGCGGTGGTTCGATGGCTGGTGGTGCGGCGCTTACCGCGGCTTCGGCTTCCGCGTGTGCCTCCGGCGGTGAGGCGGGCGGCGGGGCTTGCGGAGGAGGAGGCGGCGGAGGAGGAGACGGCGGAGCCTCATCGGTGGCAGGCGGTGCCGTCGACTTCAGCGGGGCGCGCACCAGTGGTGGAAGCGGCGGCCGCCCACTCGGTCGCGGAGCTATCGAAGGGGACGCCGACGCGGCGCCGGGGGGTCGAATGGATGGCGGGAGCGGCGGTGGCCGGGAGACCGTGACGGGGGCCGGCGCCTGAGACGCCGACTTGGTCGCGGGAACCACGTTCCCGGGGGAAGCTCCGGGAGAATCGGAACGGGATGTAGACATGTGCCCTCCCCTCATGTGCGCGAAGTGCGCCGCCCGGACACCGTCGCACAGGCCCGATGTCGAGTAAACTCACGGCCTGACTTTCGTGGAGGGCAATCATGCGGGCCATCCTTACGTTCACGTGTGCCACGCTCGCCGGTCTCGCCCTGTGGGCCACGGGCTGCGGAAGCGGAAAGGCCCTGCAAGGGACCGGTAACGAAGGCGACGCCGCCGCGATGGACGGCGGGACCATCACTGGAGACAGTGCTCCATCCGCTGCCGATGGCGCCTCTTCCGGGGGCGCGACGGGGGATGCTTCGTCGCAGGCGGACAGCCCGAGCGAGGCGTCGTCGCCTTCGGAGGGCGGCGCGCAGGGAGTCTTGCCGACATGCGGCCCACTGGCGACATTGCCGGTGCGCACGCCCAAGTACTTCGTCGATTTTTCCGCGGGCAGCGACACTGCCGACGGCAAGTCGCAGGCCACAGCGTGGAAGCACGCGCCCGGAGACACGAACGCGACCGGTGGCCCCTCAGCGGCGGAGCTCGTCGCAGGAGACGTCGTCCTCTTCAAGGGGGGCGTTCCGTATTACGGCTCGGTTGCGGTCACGGCGAGCGGGACCGCCAGCTCGCCCATCGTGCTCGAGGGGGGAGCGCAGCAGGGCTGGGGCTCGGGCAGCGCCATCATCGACGGGCAGGAGATGCGAGCGGTCGGGATCTCGGTTTCGGGCGCGTCGTACGTGACGGTCGAGGGCTTCGAAGTCCGAAGCTTCGACAAGACCCAGAACTCGACGGGCATCAACGTCAACGGGGGCTCCTTCAACGTCGTCTCGGGCAACTGGCTCCACGACATCTACTACCCGACCAACCCCGACCCCGGGACGACGACGTGGGAACAGCAACTCGGCAACGGTATCTCCGTCACCAATTCCTCTGGCAGCGCGGTCTATGCCAACAAGGTGAGCGACTGCGGCAACGCGGGCATCTCGTTCTCGGCGGATGCCGCGGAAGTCGACGGAGGAAAGGTGGAGTGCAACGAGGTGACGAACATGAACTGGGGCATCGTCGCTCCGCTCGGGGACAGCGTTGCCGGAACGCACATGTCGGGCGTCACCATTTCGCACAACTACATTCACGACTTCGATCACTACGAGGCTTGCGCTGCCTGGCATCGCGACGGGATCTTCGTCTTTGCGCGCCCCGACGACGGGACGCTCACGATCGACGACTTCGAGATCGCCGACAACTATTTCGAAGACACCCTCTCGCCGGACTTCGGATCGACGGCGTGGATCTATATCGAGTACGTGTGCAGAAACTTCAACATCCACCACAACATCCTGAATGCCTCACGCGCCTACTACGGCATCCGGATCCTGGGGGATGGATTCCAGGTGCAGGGCAACCATGTCCTCGCCAACAATGTCGTCGCCAACGCGAACGGCATGGGCAGCTACGGGCTTCACATCATGCAATCGAGCGGAGCCACCCTCGTCAACAATATCTTCTACGACGACGATACCGCGTACTTCATCGCGACCGATTCGATGCCCGGGTTCACGGGCGACTACGATCTGCTCTTCGCCACCGACGGCACGACGGACATCGTCACGCTCGACGCGGGTCCTGCCGCTAGCCCGGCGGGGACGAGCTACGCCCTCGCCGGTCTACAGGCGGCGGGCTACGAGGTCCACGGGATCGTGGCCGATCCGCAATGGTCGGTCCCCTTCGCCAGCATCAGCTCCAATCCGCTGGGCTTCAAACCCATGCCGACGTCTCCCGCCAAAGACCACGGCAAGATGCTGACGTACACCCAAGACTTCGCCGGCGTGACCATCCCCCAGGGTGCCGGACCGGACATCGGCGCGTTCGAGCAGTAAGGGCACGCGGCGATTCGGCCGTACGCGCTCCCATCCGGCGCATGGCGCGCTTGACGGGACGTGCGCATCTAGGCGAGGAGCAAGCCATGAGACACGCCGCCCGCTTCGCCGCGCTTGCACTGCCCCTTCTGCTTGCTTGCCGCCCTGCAGTGGAGGTCGAGGCGCCGCAGCCCGCGTCGGCCGAGGCGAGCCCAGCGCCGCGTGGCACTGCATCGGCACCGGCGGTGGCGTCGGTGGCGGGTCCGTATACGGGTCACGGCGCCGACAGCATCCCGGCCGAGCTGCTCGAGAAGTATCGGCCGCGCCCCGTGCCGTCCGAGCTGGGCCAACGAATCGAGTCGCTCATCGACATACGCGCCCCTGGCATCGGTCGGCTGAGCCCCGACGGCAAATCGATGTACTTCGGTTGGAGCATCACGGGGATCGGCCAGGTGTGGAAGCTCGACGGCCCGCACTCTTTCCCGCAGCAGCTCACCGCCGGCGAGGACAGCACCACGGCGGTCGCCGTCACTCCCGATGGCGCCTGGGTCGTCGTGCAGCGCGACCGCAAGGGCGAGGAGAACCCAGGCCTGTACCTGCAGCCCTCCGCGGGTGGGCCGCTCGTGCGCGTGCAGCACCTCCCCAAGGTGCAGACGCTCTTCGAGCGGGTCTCGCCCGACTCGAAGTACGTGTACTTCACGTCGAACGACAAGAAGCCCGACTCGTACGTCGTATACCGGTGGGATATCGCGAAGGGCGATCGCGAGGTGGTCCTCGACAAGGACGGCCTGTGGCACGTGAGTGACATGCGCCCAGACGGGCGGCTGCTCCTGCGCAAGGAGACGGGATCGCTCTCGGCCGAGTACTTCGAGTGGGATGCGGCGCAGAACCAGCTCAACCCGCTGTTCGGCCAAGACGAAAGAGAGGAGTACGAGGCGAGCTACGGAGCGAAGAACGGCGAGATCATCGTGCTCACCAACAAGGGCGGGGAGTTCCGGCGCCTGTACTCGTGGACGGGCCCCGGCCAGCACACGGCGCTCGGCGAGGACGCGAAGGCCGACGTCAGCTCGTTCGCGATCGACGAGAAGCGCACGCACATCGTCTACACGCTGAACGAGGGCGGCTACCACCGCCCACGCGCGCTGGATGCGCGCACGTTCAAGCCAGTCACTCTTCCCAAGCTGCCGGACGCCGACCAGGTGGTCTTTGGCCCGACGACACCGGACGGCCGCTTCATCACGCTGTCCGTGGACGACGGTCGTCACCCGATGAAGGGCTACGTCTTCGACTGGGCGACCGGGAAGCTCGAGGCGTGGAACGTCCCGAGCACTCCCGAGGTCGATTCCACCAAGTTTGCTCGCGCGCAGCTCGACACGTACACGGTAAAGGACGGGACGAAGATCCCGGTCTTCGTTCGACGGCCGGAGAAGTGCGCGAGCGATCCGTGCGCCGTCATCGTGGCGTTTCACGGAGGGCCCGAAGGGCAGGCGCTGCCCGGGTTCAGCGTGAGCGCGCAGATGTTCGTCGACTCCGGGTTCGTGTTCGCGGAACCCAACGTGCGCGGGAGCGACGGCTACGGCAAGACCTGGTCGCACGCCGACGACGGTCCCAAGCGCCTCGCGACGATCAGCGACATCGAGGACGCCGCGAAGTGGGCCAAGGCGACGTTCTCGTCGAATGGCAAGGTGCCCAAGCTTGGCGTCTTCGGGGGGAGCTACGGCGGGTATTCGGTGCTCATGGCGATGACGATGTTCGCGGGCGACTACGACGCGGGCGTGGACGTCGTGGGCATCAGCGACCTGCGGACGTTCCTGCGCAACACGGCCCCTTACAGGCGCATCCTTCGTATCTCCGAGTACGGCGACCCCGACAAGGACGCCGACGCGCTCGCGAAGCTTTCACCGATGACGTACATCGACCGCGTGAAGTCGCCGCTTCTCATCGTGCAGGGGGCGAGCGATCCGCGCGTGCCGGCGGGCGAGTCCATCCAGATCCACGACGCGCTGGAGAAGAACGGCGTGCCGTGCGAGCTGACCCTCTTCGCCGATGAGGGTCACGGGGCGCAGAAGCGCGAGAACCGGGTCTACACGCTGGCGCAATCGATCGCCTTCTTCCAAAAGCACCTGCTGGCGCCCTGAGGGCCCTGCCTCACGGGGGCGGGCGGGGTGTCCTCAGCGGGATCAAGCCCGTACGGCGCCGCCAGCAATCGGGGCAGTGCCAATCGACCGAGATGGAGTGGTCGGGCCGTCGAGTCGTGACCATCCGCCAGCCGAGGTCCGCGAGGGTGCCGGCCGTCCGGACCTTCGGCGCCGGTGAAGCGCAGCCCGCGCAGGCATCGTCGTGCATCGCCTTCTCCTCGCCGAACCGCTCCCGATAGCGGTGGCGCGACTATCGAGCGGCCCACGATGGCCGTCCATAGTCATTTCTTCAGCGGCGACGGAAGAGCAACCCTACCCGCCGCCGCCGTGGGATCCGTACCCGCCGCCGCCGATGCCTATCGCGGATGGCCGCGCGTTCATCCCCCCGAACCCACCTCGTGCACGCACGTAGAACGAGGGCTCGCCGAAGATCGGGACGCGCGGCTCGATGGCCAGGTATCGATCGACGAACACATCGTCCCAGCGCTCGGAGGTGATGGGATGCTCGAGCGAATCGAGGTCCATCATCGCCACGCGGATGCCGGCACGCTCCCACTCGAGGAAGACGGGATGCAGGTCATCTTCTTCGACGTTCGTCTCGCCCAGGCTCTCGACGACGTAGACCACCCGCCGGATGCCGCGAGCGCGAAGCGTGTCGACGTCGGGGAGATCGCTCGTCGACAGGAAATAGCGATTGTCGTACGTCTCGTCCCCGGGCTCGTCGAAGCGATGGGCCATCCGCCACGCGTCGAGCAGGAACACCGGGTGTGTGGCTTCGCCGCCTTCTCCCGGTCCGTCCGGGGACATGCTCGCGAGCGCTGAGAGCGTCTCCTCGGCCGGGACGAGCTCGTTTCTCGCGGGCCAGTTGTTGAACGTGGGGACGAGCGAGACGCCCCCAGTCGAGCGCGAGAGCTCGGTGCCGAAGGCGACCGACGCGGCCCCACGCATATCGACGACCCATAGCGTGTCCGGTGGGAGCCCCGAGGCGGCCACGGTTGCGCTCGCCGAGCGCGCTCGCTGCACGGCACCGAGTCCCTCCACGTCTGGCAGTTCCGCGATCTCCGGTGCCTCACCGAGTGCGGTCAAGAGCGTATATTTTGCGTAACCAGCCCAGGGGTCCGTCGGAGGGAGGAGCCAGCGGCGCAGCGCGGTGGAGCGCGCCGGCAGCTGGACGAAGGTGACGTACGGGCGCTCGGACCAGAGGGTCGTGCTCATCGACGGCGTCGACGGCTGCAGGGCGCACGCGGACGCGATCATCGCGAGCGGAGACAGAAGGAGGGCTTGTCGCATGGTCATGGTGCCGAAAGCGTGAAGACAGGAACGCAAAGTGAGGTGGACCCCGGATTTCGGACCAGGGGTTAAGGTGGTACGGGGAGCCTGCTCCAAAAGGAGCAGGAGCGATGAAGAAGAATACCCGTACGAAGTACACCCCGGAGTTCAAGGCGAAGGTCGCGATCGCGTCGCTACGCGAGCAGGCGACGGTGCCGGAGCTGGCCAAGCAGTTCGGCGTGCACCCCAACCAGATCTACACCTGGAAGCGGGAGTTCATCGAGAAGGCAGCCCGCGCGTTCCGCAGCGGGCCGGAGACCGCGAGCGAAAGCGGCAGCAGCGAGCGCGAGGAGCAACTGCTCAGGAAGATCGGGGAGCTGACGGTCGAGCGCGATTTTTTAGCCAGGGGGCTCGGGCGTCTTCGTTGAAGGAGCGCCGGGCGATGATCGTCCATGATCAGCCCGAGCCGTCGGTGCGTCGCCAGTGCGAGCTTTTGCGGGTGTCGCGCTCCGGTCTGTACTACGAGCCCGAGCCCACGAGCCCCGAGCAGCTCGCGCTGATGCGGCGGATCGACGAGCTGCATCTGAAGTACCCGTTCTACGGCAGCCGCAAGCTGGCCGACGCGCTGCGGCGCGAGGGCCGAGAGGTCAATCGCAAGCGCGTCCAGCGGCTGATGCGCTTGATGGGGCTGGAGGCGATGGCGCCGAAGCCCAAGACCAGCGAGCCTCACCCCGAGCACGTCGTGTATCCGTACCTGCTGCGCGGCCTCACGATCGCCCGCGTGAATCAGGTCTGGGCGACCGACATCACGTACATCCCGATGAAGGCCGGCTTCGTGTACCTGGTCGCGATCATGGACTGGTACTCGCGTCGGGTGCTGTCGTGGCGGCTGTCGAACACGCTCGACTCCAGCTTCTGCGTCGAGGCGCTCGAAGAGGCGCTCGCCCGCTTCGGCAAGCCGGAGATCTTCAACACCGACCAGGGGGCGCAATTCACGGCCGAGGCCTTCACCACGCCGCTTCGCGACCGCGGCATCGCGATCAGCATGGATGGCAAGGGCCGCTGCCTGGACAACGTGTTCGTCGAGCGGCTCTGGCGCTCGGTCAAGTACGAGGAGGTCTACCTGCACGTCTACGACGGCATGACCCAGGCCCGAGCGGGTATCGGTCGCTACCTCGGCTTCTACAACGACGAGCGCTCGCACCAGGCGCTCGGCTACCAGACCCCTGCCGCGTTCTACGACGGACAGGCGAAGAAGGCGGCATGACGATGCACTCCGCCGTCCACAGCCTCGTCCCCAACTTGCCAGTCTCCCCCCTCGCGCTGCCCCCTCCTGCGCTTCGCATCGAGGGTGGGGTCACCTTGGATGACCACACGCAGATCGCGACGGAGAAGAGACTGCCGTTTTGTTATATGCATGATACAGAGAGATCGAGAGACGCAGGCTCCACCGTAACCACCCGCCTCCGTGGTCCGAAGAATGGGGTCCACCTCAAAGCGCGTCGTGCGACACGTGGCTTCTCAGTGTGATCCGCGCGAAGTAACCGGCGAAGCAGCCATCGAGGACATAAGCTCCGAGCGTGAGGAGCCGCCGTCCCCACGGCGTGGGAATCGGGAGCTGGGGCACGAACCTCTGCGCCACCCACGCCTCGCCTCCTCGCGCGAGCGCGAGCACCTCGTCGACGAGCTTTGTCCACGCCAGGTCATCGCGAAAGAGCTCTCCGACGAAGACCTCGTCCCCCACGCGCCCCATGGCGCGCTTGACGACCCACTCGCGGCGATTCTCGATGATGGACCTCCTCGCGACGTCCCCGACGGCGTGGGTCTCGGGAAGCCATTGGTGCGCGATGTCGCCGTCGTCGAGGCCCTCCCAGCACCGCGCGAAGGCGAGCTTCGACTGCGTGAAAGCGTGCGAGAAGCCCGTGAGAGTGCGCACGCGACCGTCCTCGATGGCGTGCGCGATCGCCTCGACGTTGCGCTGGCCGCCCATCCATTCGATTGGAAAGTAGCGGTAGAGCGCGCGGACCGGCTCGCCGCCGATGCAGAGGTCACCCTGTCGCATCGTGGGCGCCGTCGGAGGGGTGAGGATCGCTCGTGTTCCGCGCTCCTCGAGGGCGCGGGCGACAAGGGCGCATACCTGCAAGTCCTCCGCGTATCCCGTGGCATGAACGACCCCCACGGCGCCGCCGTCGGCGAGCACGCGGAGTCGAGCCACGAGCCTCTCCACCACGTGCGTCGGGTCACTTCCCGCCCCGAAGCCTGCGGCCCGCGCGAGGCGGGGTAGCCCGAGCGCTTCGTTGTGACCGCCCGGACAGTCGGCGTTGATCTCGCACGCCTTCCACTCGCCGCGCTCGTCGAGGAGCAGATCCACGCGCATCAGCGATGCGTCGTCGCCGGAGAGGTGCGACGCTCGCGCGAGGAGCAGCGTGTCGTCGTCGAATCCATAGAGCCGGCGTTCGTCCGCGTCTTCGTGCGCCTTGTGCGCAGCTTGCCCGACGACGCGGACGACGCCCTCCGCCGCCTGCACCGCCGCCTCGTGCACCGCGCGCGGCAGGAGGAGCGGACACACCTCGACACGACGCTGTCCCCCGACGTGTGCGTCCCACAGCAGGAACCGCTCTGCGAGCTCGCGCACGACCGACGCGCTCCGAAGCGGATCGGCGCCGAGCGGAAGGACCTCGACCGAATCGCGGATCATCGAGACCCTAGGCACAGCAAGAATCCGTCCACGACCTGAACCCGCAACGGGAGCGCGTGGAACGCGGGGCGCCGAGTCAGCCCGTCTCGCTCGTATCTCGTGCCGCGACTTCCCGTCGCATGGGTCGGAGGGCCCGCTGCATGTGCGGAATGCCCCTCCACAATATCTGTCTCCAACCGATAAAGCTGACCGCGAACTGAGCGCCGTGAGAGCCTCTCGGCGGGGGCCGTCCAAGGAGGCAGTCGATGGAACGGACCAAGATCCGCGTGGCTTCGGGCCTTCTGGTGGCCATGCTGGGGCTCATCGTCGGATGTGGCTCGAACTCGACCAAGAGCCCCTCGCAGGCAGGCCCGTCCGGGCCGAGTCTGAACCTCGACCTCGGGGATGGCTCGGCGGATGGATCCCTGCAGGGTACTCTGGCGGTTACGCCGAGCGTGACGACCGTGACGGTCGTCATGGGCCAACCGCTACCCACGGTGCACTTCACGGCGACCTTCAACGGAGCGCACGTCACGGCCGTGTGGTCGGTCGATCAAGGTGCGATCGGGACCGTCAGTGCCAGCGGGGTCTTCACCCCCACGGGGACCGTCGCGGGGACGGTCCATGTGCTCGCGAGGTACGCAGGGAACACGGGTAGCGGGACCGTTACGGTGAAGCTAGAGGCCGTGCAGAATGGTGACCCCGCTTGGTCGGCGACGCCTGCACCGGTAGGGGCGGGAGGCTACGGGGGCGTTGGCGGCGATGGTCCAGGCGCTCCCGCATCGGCAGCGCAGCAGTCCGCGCTCGGCGGAACCCCCACGGCCGACTCCACCGTCTCGTGGATCTATCCCTACGACGGCACGGTCTGGCCGCAGGGGCTCCTCGCCCCGCTCCTCCAATGGCAGTCAGGGACGCACAGTTTCGACTCCGTGTACGTGCATCTCCAGGAGAACAACTACGAGTACAAAGGAACCTTTGCCGCGAACACGACCCCATTCGCGAACCTGCCCATCCCGCAGGCCGCGTGGGACGCCCTGAGCTTCTCCAATGCCGGCGAGCCGGTCACCGCGACTCTGGTCCTCGGAGAGGGTGGGAAGGCCTACGGGCCCTTGACGGAAACGTGGATCATCGCCCAGGCGACTCTGCAGGGCGCCATCTATTACAACTCGTACGGGACCTCCCTCGTCACGAACTCCGCCACCGACGGCCTCGACTCGTACGGCCTGCAATACGGTGCGGCCACCCTCGCCATCTTGCCGCGCGCAACGGCGCCGACCCTCGTCGCCGGCATCTCGAGCGTGAACCCGACGGGAGACGGAACGGGCTGCCGCGTGTGCCATACCGTTTCGGCGACCGGAAATGCCCTCGTCACGCAGGCCTCGAACTTCTCTGCGTCGGACTATTCGGACACCGTGCGCATCGATCTGGGCAATGACACGACGGGGGGTGCGGGCACCTCCCTGCAGACGGCGGACCTCGCGTTCCCTGCGCTTTACCGCGACGGCAGCTTGCTCCTGTCGAGCGCCGGCGGCATGATCGACGGGGACTCGTCCAGCCGGCTCTACGCCCTGCCGGCGGGCACCTTGGTGCAAGGCGTGACGGGCCTGCCCGCAGGCCTGCAGGCCGCCCTCCCGGCATTCTCACCCGATGGCCATCACGTGTCGTTCGACTTCTGGGGCGGCGCGCTGAACACGATGAACGGCGACCAGATTTCGCTCGCGATGCTGGACTTCGACGGCACCAGCGCGTTCACCAATCCGCGCGTGCTCTACACGCCGCCCACCCAAGCCGCCGGTCAGCCGTCGGTGACATTCTCTTCTTTCTTGCCCAACAGCGCGGGCATCGTGTTCAACCTCTCACTCCCCCCGTCGAACCCCTGGGGCTACACTTGGAACGGAAACACCAGCGAGCTCTGGTGGGTGGACGTCGCGAGCGGCCAGGCTCATCGCCTCGACAGTCTCAACGGGTATAGCGCCTCCGGCGCTCTTTACTTGCCCGACAACTCGACCGGGGCGGCCACCCATACGGCGGCGCAAGACGCGACGCTCAACTACGAGCCCACCATTGGTCCCATCGCGGCCGGCGGGTATGCGTGGGTCGTCTTCACCAGCCGCAGGATGTACGGGAACGTCGCGCAGCTCGCTCCGTGGACGAGCGACCCTCGCCAGTATCCGTGGCGCGATCAGATCACGGACAAGAAGCTCTGGGTCGCGGCCGTGAATCTCAATGCGCCCGCGGGATCGGACCCCAGCCATCCCGCGTTCTACCTGCCCGCGCAGGAGCTCCACGCCGGCAACTCGCGCGGCTTCTGGAGCTTCCAGAGCTGTCTCGCGGATGGCCAGAATTGCTCCGAGGGCACCGAGTGTTGCGGCGGGTATTGCCGGAATGGCGACGGCGGCCTTTCCTGCACGTCGATGCCGCAGACGTGTTCGGAGTCGTACGAGAAGTGCACCGAGGATAGCGACTGCTGCGGCTCCACGCCGGGTACGGTGTGCGTGAACCAGGTGTGCACTCCGCCGGTGCAGCCGCAATAAGCGTCCCGCTGCAGCGACTGGAACCGAGGGCCTCAGCTCTTCTCCAGGAGGGACTTCAACCGCGCCAGGTCCTTCTGGTTCGCGCGACGCATGGCCGACGCCATGAGCGGCGCGGCCACCTTCGCGAACCCGGCCACTTGGTCGCGAGGGCAATCGATGAGGACTTCGGTCAGCACGTCGACCGGCACGCCGAGCATCATAAGGCGACACTCCGGGCAGGCGATACTCCCCTCGTCTTCGCCCTACGGGCCCTGGCTCTCCTCTTCCAGCCAGTACTCGGCCTCGGCCACCAGCGACTCCACGCGGACCATGGCTTCCTCGCCGATGGCTCCTTTGGACATGCGCTCGCGCGTCACGTCCTTCAAGGCGAGCACCGCGTCGCGGTACTCCCGTAAGACGTCGCGCAGCGCTCCCTCGTCGAGGCCGGAGTCGCGCGCGGCAAGGGCGAAGTCGCGAAACGCGACGAAGACGTCGTCGAGGGTCGTCTTGCCCTGGTCGAAGGAGGCGCGAACGAGGACGAGCCGCTTTCGTGCCAGCTCGACGCGTTGCGCCGCGAGCTCTTTGAGCTTCGGCGACCGCGGCAGACCCACGTTCTGCATCCCGCCGGAGGCCGGCGACTGACACGGGCCGCACGGGCCTGTGGTGCCACCGCCGCATCCGGCGAGCACGAGCATGGAGGCCACGACGAAAGCGCGCCGCATCGCGCCCCAGGCTAGTCCCGGGGCGAGCGTCGTTGGTAGATCAACGACGCTCGAATGGGTGCTCCGGGGGACGTGATTCGCCGGGGCGTGGCTCGGGAGGACGTGGTCCAACGGGCCGTACCTCCGGTCGAACGCCGATCCAGCGACCAGGGTGGTGTTCCCAACGGCCATTCACTTGCACCCAGCGCGCCTGCTCGAACTGCCCCTCGCGCCGAGGTTCCCAGTGGCCCTTCATCCAGACGAACCTGCCTTGCTCGAACTGCCACGAACCAGCGGCCCATACGTCGCCGGTACTCGGGGCAGGCCCTGGTGTTTCCGCCTGCGGGGCAGGTGGGGGCGCGGTTGCGGTCTGGTCGGGCGTGTCTGCGGGGTCGCTCGGCGCTGCGGCCGCGGCCGCGGTCGTCGGCATTGCCGCTGCTGCCGGTGCCGCGGGCGTTGCGGGTGCTGGGTCGGCCTGGGCGGCGTCCGTGCTCGACTTGCTGCACGCCCCCGAGGCCATCGAACTGACCACCATCGCGAAGACTGCCGGTAGGCTTCGATTGGGCTTCATCACTTCGATGCAAACAGAGTGCGGCGCGAAGGGGCAGGGCGGCTCGTCGGCTTCGCGGCACAATTCGTCGGAATGCTGGGACGACCGAGACTGTGCGCACACCCGGTAGCCGACACGGGGCGAGCCGATGCGCCATGTGCGACATGACGCCGCCCTTTCCGCTCTCCCGCGTCGCTGAACTGACGCGTCCCTGGATGGCTGGAATGAGAAAGTCGAGCGCAGCGAAGCCGGCTACCCTCCCTCGTATGCGGCATCTGGAGCGTGCTTCCGCGGGCGTGCAACGCTTCATCGTGAGCAGTCTTGCTCTCGGGCTCGTCTCTTGCTCGACGAGCGGATCGGTCGGTCCGTCCGACGGTGGTTCAGCGGCGAGGTACACAGACGCCGCTTCCTCTGTACCCGAGTCTGGCGGAATCCCCCGTGGACGCCGCGGACGACGCCGAATTGGGCGAGGGGACCGACGCCACGACGGGCGCGCCTCAGGACGCGTCGACGGCCGAGGGCAGCGTGGGGCACGACGCCGCCGCGACTGAGGGCGGGGCGGAGGCCGGCGCGGCCGGTGCGCTCGACTACATGGTCGGCATCAAGACCAACGGCGTTCCCACCGGACCGGCCAAGGTCGAGGCGTGGCTCGGACGTCCGCTCAATCTTGCCGGCACGACGATCACGACGACGAGCTACATCGGGTCCGGGACCGCCTACACGACCGCTTCGGGGGCACACCCGTTGCTCGAGTGCTCCTTCCCGCTGCTCAGCATCTTCAGCGAGTCCAACGACCTGGACGACATGGCGCAGGCGGCGAGCGGCGCTTACGACACGACCTACGAGGCCATGTCCGAGGCGCTTGCCGCGTGGCCGAACCAGCTCCTGTCAGTGCGTATCGGCTGGGAGTTCAACGGAAACTGGTACAAGTGGTCGAACGGCGTCGGCACGAACGCCACGTATGCCAACTACGTCGCTGCCTTCAAGCGGGCCGCGGCCCTCGTCCGCAAGCACAACCCGCACGCCCTCGTTCAGTGGAACGTCGCGTGGGGTCAGCCGGACCCGACGCCCTACTGGCCCGGCGCCTACGATGCGACCAACAACCCCGGCGGGGTCGACGTCGTCTCGATGGACTTCTACCAAGCCAACATTTCTCAATACAACAACGGCGGCAAGCAATCACTGTGGTCGCTCGCGCAGAGCGGAACCACGATAGACCTCGACTGGATGACGTCCTTCGCGCAGCAGAAGGGCATCAAGGTCGCGCTGAGCGAGTACGGCGCAGGCTCGCCATCGAGCGGCGGCGAAGGAAGCGGACCCGGGCTCGACGACGGGACATGGACCACGGCGTCGATCGCGTGGATCAACGGTCTGCCCGCGGGCCTCTTTCTCTGGACCTCGTGGAGCGACGACGCACCGGCCGACGACATCGTCACGGCGGGAGCCAACCCGGCCGAACAGGCGGCGTGGACCGCGGCGTGGAGCGGCACGCACTTCGGCGGCAGATGGTGGCAGGGGACGCCGCCACCGTGATGCGTTGAAGTGCCTCGGAGTGGCGGACACCGATGCCGAGTAGATCGGACGGCCTCCCATCGGCCAGGAACGACGTACGCTTCCCGAACCGCATGCAGGTTGCTCGATGCGTCGCAGCGCTGGGTCTCCTCGTCGTCGTCGGCGGCGGGTGCCAGACGACGTACAGTTGTCCCGGCGGCTGCACCGTCGGGGCTTACGCGGTGCTCGAACTCACCTGCCGGGCGACAGTTACGAGTGCGCGGCTCACGGGGCCGTGCGCGCCGTCCGGCGACGCGGGCGCCGGGTTCGGTTTCTCGTGTGCCCCGGTTACCGAGGTTCCGTTCAGCGGGTGCAAGGAGGTGCACATCGCCGCAACCGTTCCGGGCGTCTGTCACGTCGAGCTCACGTTCGCCACCGGCTTCACCTACTCGACGGACGTGACCTTCGCGTCGCAGACCGACCCCGAGCCACCGGGATGCGGCCAGTGTCCGCAATACGTCGGACCCGCGTCGCAGGCTACGTTCATCGTCGATAACCCAGCCACTGCATGCTTGGACGCTGGGAGCGACGAAGGAGCCGACGCACCGACGGACGCGCCGAGCGAGGCTGCCGTCTGTCCTACGGACGCCAGCCAGTCTGTTGCGTGCAACTTCAGCGGGACCTGCGCCGGATGCCGTAGCAACGCCGGATTCGAGTGCACCTGTTCGGACGCGGGAGGGTCCGGCAGCGATGGCGGAGGCACTCAGTGGCAATGCGTCGACACCGGGTTTCCGTGTATGGGGAGTCCTTGACGTCGAACGGGCCGCGTCGCTCGCACTCTCGAGGACCGGGTGTTACGGCTCGTCGGAGAGAGCGGTTCACGATGGCGGATGTGGACGCCATGGAGCGGCGCAACGGCGACAGACCTTTTTTTGTTGGCAACCGCAGAGGCGCAGAGGTCGCGGAGGGGTGGATTGAAGGACACTCGGCCCACCCTCTCTCGCCCTCCGCGCGCTCTGCGCCTCTGCGGTTCACAACCCCCTATCGACCCAACCGACACCCATAGCTGCTTCCCTTTGAAGCGATTCGGCGCACGGGCCGTCGTCCCGATCAATGGACGGTTGCTCTCTAGTAGATGACGGAGGTTAGCCCTCGTCGTCCCCTGGCGTTCGCTCTGCCGAACCGTGCCCGCGGACGCGCGCGAGGCTTCGACCGCGCCGACCTCTTCACGAGCGACGAGACACGCAAGGCCATCACTTTCCACGACCTGCGCGCGACTGGAATCACGTGGTGCGCGGTCCGGGGTGACGACGCCTTGAAGATCAAGCAGCGCGCTGGCCATGCGTCCTTCAGCACGACGGAGGGCTACATCCGGGAGGCGGAGAACATGCGCGACGGCTTCGGCGCCGTCTTCCCGGCGCTGCCTGCCGACCTGCTCGCCCGGGGGCCGGTGAGGCCAACGCCCAGGCGCCGGGAGGTTTCGGCTTCGGTTACGGCTTTCGGCGTCGCTGGATTGCTGAAACCTGGGAAAACAGGCTCGATTTTGTCGGGGAGGCGGGATTTGGAGCGCCCCACCGGGAAAACCGCGGCTACATGCGTGCGACGCGGCAAAATCCCCGGCAGATGCTCCGCCGAGCTTCACGTGCTTGTGGCCGGCGGCAGCTTTGGCCGCGCGGATCGCGCTCTCGATTCCATCTGTCACGAACTGCAGGTTCGATGGGCCCTTCGGGACGCTCTCGGCGGACGGCGGGCGATGCGTCAGCACGAATACCGGCGCGCCGTCGACTGGATGGCGCCCACCCCAACCGTGCGTGATGTCGTAGGTTCGTCGGCCGAACACGAACGCGCCGGACTCGTCGAACATCCGCTTCACCTCGTCGAGGTTCGCGCCGGGGGCCGGCTTGAAGAGCGGCGAACGGTACTCATCCACGCCCGAGTTGTACCAGTCGAAGATGCTCCGTCCGCCGTGTTTGCCCAGGGGAAACGCAGGACCATCGTCCGGTCCGGCAACGTAGCCGTCGAGTGAGATCGTCATGTCGATGATGACACGTGCCATAGGATCCTCAGGAGATCGCCCGTGGCGAGGGCGAGACGTCGCATCGGGGTTGGTCATGGAATGAGGTCACGAGCGGGCCGCTGCACGTGGAAAGCTGACATCCCGCTCTGCCGCGCGATGGCCGGATCGCTTCGGCTCGTACGCGACGGCCAGAACGCCAGAGGCCAGCGTACGCGACTGGACGAGCCTGAGACTCACGTCGCGAGTGGTCTCGTCGAAGAGGCGCGCACCGATTCCGACGACCACGGGGCAGATGCTGAGGGCGAGTTCGTCGAGCAGCCCGTCGCGGACAAGCGCGCGCACCAACGCGGGGCTGCCGGGGACCTGGATGTTCTTGCCCGGCAGGTTCTTGAGGGCGGTGAGCTCCTGGGCGAGGTCTCCTCGGAGCAACGTCGAGTTGGCCCACTCCAACGGTGTCCGCAGAGACGACGAGACGACGTACTTGGGGGAGCCGTTGAGGAATCTTGCCATGGGGACGCTGTCGGGCTGGCCGGGCCACAACCTCACGAACTCCTCGTACGTGGCGCGGCCCAGCAGTACGGCGTCCGCATCCCCGATGCCCGAGCTGATCATTTGACCCTGCTCGGCGTCGAGGTACCGCTGGAACGCCCACGTGCCGGGGGACTCGACCACGCCATCTAGTGACATGAAAAGACCTGCAACGATCTTGCGCATGACGATTCTCCTCGCGCTGTTTGATCCAATGACGTGCGAGGCAACACCTTTTGTACAGCGCTCACACGGCGCGCTGGCGGTCTTGCAGGAAGCGACGAACCGCAGGGTCGCGTTCGAGACCGATGGCAACCTCGTACGCATGCCTCGCCTCGGTGAGCTGGTCCGTCTTGGACAGGAGCTCCGCGCGCGCGGCCCAGTACGGTTGGTACTCCGTGAGCCGCTCGTCTGCGATCCGTTCAAGTGACTCGAGCCCGGCTCGCGGTCCCCGGAGTTCCGCGACGATGAGCGCGCGGTTGACCGCGACGATGGGCGAGGCCGTCAAGTCGAAGAGCGCGTCGTAGAGCTGCAGGACGGCCTCCCAGTTCGGCGTGGCGGTCGAGCGACGAAAGAGGTGCGCAGACTGCAGCGCCGCCTCGAGCTGGTAGCGGCCAATCGGGCCGACCCCGCGGGCCCGACGGAGCAGCGCCTCGGCCTCGCCAATCATGCGCGAGTCCCAGCGCGCCGGCTCTTGCTCGGTGAGCGGTACGTACTCTCCACTCTCGCTGCGTCGCGCGACCCGTCGCGCCTCGATGTACAGCATGAGGGCCAGCAGCCCGAGCGCCTCGGCCGCCCCGGGAATCAGCTCGGTCACGAGTCGACCGAGGAAGAGTGCTTCGTCCGCGAGATCGCGGCGCACGACGTCGGAGCCGCCGGAGTCAGCCCATCCCTCCGCGAACGCGGCGTAGATCGCGTCGAGGACGACGTCGAGTCGACCCGAGAGCTCGTGGCGATCCGGGATGCGAAACGGGATGCATGCTTGCCGGATCTTGTTCTTCGCCCGCGTGAGCCGTTGACCCATGGTTCCCGGCGACACGAGGAAGGCCGACGCGATCCGCTTCGCATCGAAGCCGAGCACGACCTGGAGCATCAGGGGCGCCCGGATGCCGACTTCAATCGCGGGATGCGCGCACGCGAACATCAGCGCCAGGCGATGGTCCGGGATTGCGGTGGTGAGCGCCTGGGCGGAATCGAGCTCCTCGAAGAGAAGCTGCAGGTCGGACGTCGAGCGCTCGGCGCTCCGCCGTCGCCGCATGCCGTCGATGACCTTGCGGCGAGCTGCGGCCAGGAGCCACGCTTCGGGGTTCGAAGGGCAGCCTCGACTAGTACCTCGAATCTACGGAATGGAAGGGTAGAGGCGGCGGAGCTTGATTCGGGCGTCTGTCGTGGTGAAGCGCCAGTTGACCTTGCGGTTGGGTCGTGAGGCCTGCCAGGCGGAGACGGTCGTGTGGAGCGCGGCGATGCTGCCGATGCGCTGGTCGAGACACTGGGCCGACAGGGTCGACAGGAAGATCTCGGCGATGTTGAGCCAGCTGCCGTGCTTGGGGGTGTGGTGGACCTCGAACCTCCCCACCAGCCGACGGGCTTCGTCGGGCTCGAACGCTTCGTACAGGCACGACAGGTCGTGGATGTTGAGGTTGTCCATCACCAGGACGATGGCCGTCGCGTTTCGGTACGTCTCGTCGGACAGACGGGCCAGGAAATGCGCCATGTCGACGGCCGTACGTCGCTCGGTCACCTCGACGACGCATCGTCCAGTCAGAGGTTCTACGGCAGCGAAGATATTGGCTGTCCCGCACCGCTTGTATTCATCATCGATCCGGGCCGGACTGCCGGGGCCCGCAGCGACGGGCTTGCGGGTGTGATCGAGCAGCTGCTTGCTGGTCTCGTCGAGGCAGACCTGCGGCCGGTCCGGGTCATAGGGTCGGTGGTAAACGTCGAGGACATCCTCCATGCACTTCACGAACGCCGCGTTTTTCTCCGGTGGAATGCAGAAGCGCTCTACAAGCCAAGGCTTCGTCTCGTTTTTTTTAGGCCGCGCTGGACCGTGCTCGGGCTGACCGAGTCGAACACCTTGAGCTCGACGAGTCGATCCGCAAGAAGCGAGATGGTCCACCGTGCCCGCCCGGCCGGTGGCTCACTGCACGCAATCTGAACCAGCCGGGCCTCCGAGGCCCCGTCGAGCTTGCGCGGACGGGAGGGGTTGTCCTGCCGTTTGCGCTCCAGGGTGGCCTCGAGGCCGCGCTCGCAGCAGCGCTTGCGCACCCGCTCCACCGTCACCAGCCCCGCCTCCAGGTCGTCGGCGATCTCTTGATCGGTCAGCCCCTCGTCAGCCTTCAGCAAAATGCTTGCGCGCAGCCTCTTCAGACCGGAGACGCGCTCACGCTTCACGAGCTGCGTCAGCGCCGCCCGCTCGTCCACCGTAAGATTTACCAGGTAGCGCTTCCTCATGTCCCAACATGGAGCACGCCCGTCGCGCCGATGGAAAGCAAAACCCGTCGCCTCAATGGATTCGAGGTGCTAGGCCAGTGTGCGAGGGCCGAGGAGAACGCTTCGGCCAGCGCATCCTCGGCGGCGTCGACGTCTCGGGTCTGCGTCGCGAGCAGAGCGACCAGCTTCCCGTAGCTGCGCCTCGCGACCGCTTCGGCCGCGCCTTGCGCTGGGGTGCCGCTCTCGCAAGTCATCGGTCCGGCGGCGGCTGCCACAAGGGTCGCACCTCGACGACGCCGTGACCGGCTGCCGGACAGCGTGCGGCCCAGGCGAGCGCAGCGTCGAGGTCGGGGACGTCGATGAAGAAGTATCCGCCAAGCTGCTCTTCCGGTGCATGACCCGCTCCGCTCAACGCGAAGGCGAGCGCCATCGCGTAGCAGCCCGCGTGCGCAGCGCCGAGAAGCTCTTCCGGATTGGTACCGGCCTTGCCATCCTCGCTTTGAAAGCGCGTCTGAAACGAGTAGGGCTGATCGCGAAAACGCCGCTCTGCGTGGTGAGCGCGCCCTTGCCGTGAAGTCCGTTGCATTGCCAACGTGCGCTGCTCTTGCGGATCATGATTGGTCTCCTGGGCTCGCGGCGTTCGCGCGTCGCGCCGTCTTCGGAACGGACTCTGCCCCTGGTCGCGTCGTTTCGCCAGACCCTTGTCAATCTGGCCGCGCCAAGACACGCTCTCTTGCCGGGCATCGACAGAAGACGCGAATCGCCTTCCCTCAGCGTTCTACTCCTTGAAAAACGTTCAGATGGCGGCGCGCGGAAAGTTTTCTGCGCCGACCGCCCGATCAGCCTCGACGAGGTGGCGATGGTCTGGATCACGCCGCGCCTTTCGGAGACGCTTCCGGCGACGCTCCCAGCCGCGTCGCGCGCGGCAGTGCAGCGCCGCCGACCAGGGCCGAGATGATCATCGAGCCACTCGTCGTGCCGCTACGGATGGCCCCCTCGGTATGTGACCAACGACCTGATTGGACGACGCTCCTTCAGGTTCCGGAGGATGCGGTCGCCACGCGCACGAACAGGCCGCTCGAGACCCACTCGCGGAACCAGAACATCACGCGTGCCACGGTCTCCTGCTCGTCGAGGTGAGCGAGGCTCGCTTCGGCACGGCCGAGCGCCAGGCCGAGGGGGTCGCCGGCGAGCAGCGCCGACAGGACGTCGAACATTGGGCCGGTCAGGTCCATGCGCCAGACCGTCGGCCCGCTCCGGTACACCACGGTCGCGGACTCCTGTGCCGATGGGATCGGCGGGTCGGCGCCTTCGCGAAGCGACTGGAAGTACGTGTTGACGGGGTAGGCGAAGCGCAGCAAGCGCAGCGCCATGTTCGCGACCAGCCGAGCGTCGCCCCATCGGTCGGCCGGGACGTGTTGCAGCCCCTCGACCGTGAGCGGATCGGAGCTCGGCGCGTGGATGACCTCGACGATGGCCCACTCGAGCGTGGCCAGATCGGAGCAAAAGCCTTGCGGAACGCGCGACTCCGGGGGTTCGCTCCGGCAAAGGTCCGCCATCCGGCGACCGAAGAAGTTCAGGCTCGGGCTCTGCGACGGATGGCGTTCGATGTAGACGCGGCACATGTCTTCGAAGGTCTCGGGGCCGAGGGCGTGCTTGAGCGCGGGGTAATCGTCCGCCAGGCATTCGACCAGGCGCGAATGGTAGCCGCGCCGGTAGATGTCCAGGCGCTCAAGGACGCTGAGCCGAGGCCCCGGCGTCAGGGCTTGCCTCGCCTCGGCCTCGCTCACCGGCAGGACGCGCGCCTCCGAGGTCATGACCGCACGGGCGAACCACTCTTGCCGGCCGCGAAGCGAGGCGTCGCTCGGGGGATCCAGTGCGCCCGTCGAACCGGACGCCGCACGTGGTGCTGCGCGTGGTCGTGGCGCCCGACCCTCGAACGTGGCGCTTGCCCGCTCGTGGTGGCCGGTCAAATCGATCGGAAAGCGGGTCACGCCGCCTCTCCCAGGAACAGCCGCGCGCGTAGCGCCTCGGCGTGCGTCTCCTCGAGGCTCGGGATCTCCGCGTCCCACTCGAGGAGCACCGAGACGCCCCCCGCGCGCCTCCAGGCCTCGCCCGCCAGGCGCCACACGTCATCCTTCACCGGACCGATGTGCGAGTCGATGATGTGCGTGCCGTGATGGGTGTGTCCGGCGACGTGCAGCTGCACCACGCGGTCGAACGGCACGGCGCGCAAGTACTCGTGCGGGTCGAAGCCATGGTTGTAGGCCGACACGAAGACGTTGTTGACGTCGAGAAGCAATGCGCAGTCGGCCTCCTCGGCGAGGCGGGCGAGAAACTCCCACTCGCGCATCGCGCCCCCTGCGAACTCGACGTATGTGGACGGATTCTCGAGCGCGAGGGGCGCCCCGAGGAAGTCCTGCACCTTCTTCACTCGGTCGACGACGTGCCGCAGCGCTTCCTCGGTGTACGGCATCGGCAGAAGATCGTGCGTGTTCTTGCCCGCCACGCCCGTCCAGCAAAGGTGATCCGAGACCCAGAGCGCGTGCACCCTGTCGCGCAGCGCGCGGAGCTCCTCGAGGTAGGCGCGATCGAGCGGATCGGTCGACCCGATCGACATCGACACGCCATGCATCGCGACCGGGTACTGCGCCGCGACGGCGTCGACGAAGTGCAGCGGCCGCCCCGCCGTCTGCATGTAGTTCTCGCTGAGGATCTCGAACCAGTCCACCTCGGGACGAGACTCGAGGATCCGCCCGTAGTGCACAGTGCGGAGGCCGAGACCCACCCCGAGATCAGGGAGGCCAAAGCGGTTGGCCACGCCTCAACCTCCCGCAGATTCTTCTTGGTCGGTCAGCCCTTGCAGCCGCCTTGACCCTTGCAGTCGTTCTGGGCCTTGCAAGCGTGCTTGTCCGTCTTGCAGCCTCCCTGACCCTTGCAGTCGTTTTGGCCCTTGCAGGCATGCTTTCCCGGGGTTGCGCTTCCCCCGCTGGCAGCGGCTCCGGTGGTGGCGGAGGGGCTCGCCGCCGGCGGAGGAGACTCTCCGCCGCAACCGGTCGCACCCATCAAGATTCCACCGACTGCTGCCGCGATCATCGTGCTGGTCAGTTTCATGGCTTGCCCTCTCGTGGTGCCCACCATACGCGGCTCGAGGACCGTCCGTTTCAGAAAATCCTACGCTTGGGTCCGGTGATACCCCGCCGCACCCACGCGAGCGGCGCCGCATCGTCGAAGACGAGCGCTCCGCCGGAGCCGCGCACGCCGAGGCGTGACCAAAGGCCGGGCAGGTCGACCGTGCCAGGAGCGAGTGCCATCGTTCGATAGAGGTCGCGAAGGACGGTCGTGCCCGTGGCGTGGTCCCCAACGTCGAGGAGGCGCTCGATATCCCACCGCATCTCTACGTCGGCCCCGGTCGCCACGGTGGCCCGAACGAGGTCGTCGAGCGAGCGAGCGCCGCCCGTGCGTTCCCGGATCGCCACATCCGCCACCAGGCAGAAGAGCGCACCGCCCCAGTACGTGCGTCCCCACGTGTGCGTCTGCTCGAGACCCTCATCTCCCTTCTGCGGCAGGCCTTGCGGCAGCCCCTCCACCAGGTCTCCCCAGAACTTCTCGGGCGCAATCAGCCCCGCTCGCACACGAACGATGGGCTCGACGTACGTCGGGACCCCTCGCTCAGCCACGCGTGCTCGCGCGACAGCGAAGGCATCACCACGTGGAGCAGCTCGTGGGTGACGACCCAGTCGTCGCGCGTCGCCGCGGCGGTCACGCCATCGCCCGCCCGGATCAGCACGGCCGGCCCTCCAGCACCGAGCGTCTCGCCGCGTGTCGGGTTTCCGGGCCGACCGGCCTGCACGACGACCAGCGTGCGGTCGACGGGGAACCGGCCGAGGTACGCCGCGATCGCGTCGACCGCGGTCTGGACCCACGCGACGACGTCGGTCTCGCTCAAGGACAGGTGGTACGGCGAGACGACGACCTCGACCCGCGCCGCTGCGCTCCGGATCTCGTCCTCGAGGAACGGTCCCAGAACAGCAAAGCTCGAGTCGTCGAGGTCCTCCGTGGAGGCTTCGAAGGCATCGCCGGATCCGCCCCCGGCGGGCCGCATGCCTGCCGCGAACCGAGCAGGCGGCGTGAGGCGCACATGAAAGCGCAGCCTGCCTGGCGCAATTCCGGGACGGAGAAGCCACGTCGACGGCGGTGCGACCACGACGTCACCCGACGCGATGGCGGTCTCCACGTCGTCGATCGTCTGGGCGGCCTCTCGAAGCGCGAACCGGTAGCGGATCCGACAACCTGCGGGGTGGCATGGAACCATCCACACCCCCGCCCGTTCCGGCGCTCCCACCCAACCACTCTTCGAGGCGTAGGTCACGTCCCGCACGAACCGCGTCGCGTCCTCGTCGACCCGCAGCGGGCCCGATGACCCGGGCGCAAAGTCGGCCTCGACCAGGAGATCCTCCTGGTTGCCACGCACCTCGTACCGCCAGACGATCCCTTGTGGATCCGACGCGGCAGTCCGGGGAGACGCCGCGTCCGGGCCACCACACGAGAGCAGCGAGGTCAGGGCCAGGACGCACGCACGCCGTCCGGCCTGCGAAGCCCGTAACTTGTGCGCGGCCCGCCCGTAGAGTGAAGTGCCCCTCGGGGCAGGGAGGATCTCGACATGGGACTCGGACCGCTTCACACCGCGCGCACGCGTGCGATCGAGATGCTGGGCAAGGTGCAGTGGCTTTCGCCGCTGCTGGGGCGTCTGGCGGTGGGCCTCCTTTTCATGTCCACGGGATGGGGCAAGGTGCACAGCCTCGACAAGGTCACGCACTTCTTCGAAACACTTCACATCCCCGCCCCCGGGCTCAACGCGGTCGTCGTTGGCTACAGCGAGCTCATTTGTGGCACCTTGCTCGTCTTGGGCCTGCTCACCCGGCTCGCCACCTTCCCGCTCATCGTGAGCATGATCGTGGCGATCCTCACGGCCAAGCTGGGCGACTTGCACAACCTGTTCGATCTCGTCGGCTTCGACGAGTTCACGTATCTGTGCGTGCTCGTCATGATTGCCGTCATCGGGCCGGGCAGCGCTTCGCTCGATCGACTGCTCGCGCAAAGGCTCGGCTGGGACAAGCCGGCCGCCGAGACCTAGGCGCCCTTTCGCGTCCGGTCCGTCACTTGGATTTCGCGACGAAGATGCCATTCCAGTCCTCCGGTGGAGGGTGGGCCGCCATCGCTTCGCACCGTTCGACGAGCACCCGGCTCGGCGGATCGTCTTCGAGCGCGGCGAACAGCGCACGGGCTCCGGTGAAGTCGCGCGCAAAGTAAGCCTCGAGAGCCTGCTCGTAGACGCGCGCCTTCTCGACGGCGTCGTCGCACTGCCCGCGGGCTCCGAGCAGCTCGTAAACGCGCACCGACTCGTCCTTGCCTTTCACGGCGACCCGGTCGACCAGGCGAAACTCGAAGTCCTCGCGCGCGCGCTCCACAATCGCCTCGCTCGCGAGGACCCCCACGCCGTACTGCTTGCAAAGCGGCTCGAGCCTCGCGGCGAGGTTCACGCCGTCGCCCATCGCGGTGTAGTTGAAGCGGTCGGGCGCTCCGAAATGCCCGACCATCACCCGCGCGCGGTGCAGTCCGTAGCGAGTGAAGAGCGGCGGCAGGCCCTTCCAGGCCTCGGAGGCGTACAGCAGGCGCGTCGCGGCCATGCACGCAAGGGTCGCGCGGCAGGCCTGGCGCGCATGATCCGCCTGCGGGGTTGGCGCGTTCCAGAACGCCATCACGGCGTCGCCGATGAACTTGTCGATCGTGCCGCCGGTAGACTGGATAGCTCGTGTCATCGTCTCCAGATAGGCACCGAGAGCGCGCGCGAGCGCGTCGGCCGAGAGCTTCTCGGAGAGGCTCGTGAAGCCCTCGATGTCCGTGAAGAGCAGCGAGATCTCCAGGGTCTCACCCCCGAGCTGCGGCTCCTGGTTCGAGTCGAAGAGCCGGCGCACCAGCTCGATGGAAGCGTACTTGCCGAGCACCCTCATCGACGTCTTGGCGCGCTCGACGCCCTCCATCACGTCCACGATCTCACGCAGAGGGGCTTCCGTCGCCATGGGGAAAAATCGAAGCGGCGCATCCGCGCCGTCTCGTCGACGATCCTGCCGAGTGATCGCCGCAGCAGGCGCAGCACCAGCCCGCCGACCAAAAGGACGATCCCGAGCGAGGCGACGAACGCCCACAGGAAGCGGTCGCGCAGCAAACGCAGGTCGCGGGTGTAATAGTCCTCCGGCACGATGACCCCCACAGACCAGTCCTGCGAGGTCCGAAGCTTGCGGAAGGTCACGAGGTAACGCGTTCCCTCGACCTCGATCGGCTCGGACCGAGGTGCTATCGCGAGCGCAGCAGCGACCTCCGGTGGCATGTGGCTCGGGGTGATGCGCAGGTCGTCCGTGCTGACTGCGACGCGGTCGCTCGCCTCGAGGCGCGCAACGAGCCGGCCCTGGGGATCGCAAAGGATCACCCGCTGCGAGTCGTTCGCGTCGTCGCCGTGCGCCATGTGGGGCAGTGCGTCGATGGTCGCCGCCAGCAGGCCGACGCGTACGACCCCGACAAAGTGTGCCGGCGTGTCCTCGACCGCCTTCTGGACCGTGACGACCACGCGCTGCTGGGTCTTCGGCAGCGCCTGATCGTGCTCTGTCCACGCGAGATCGCTCCAGATGGCCTTTCCGTAGGACGGCTGCGACGCTGTCGTGACGAATGTCGCGTGCGAGGTCGGATCGGTGGCCCCGGGGCCCGGCTCGAACGGCACGGCGAGCAGCCCTGCACCGCGGTCGCGCCGGCGCAGCTCCGTGACGAACCGGCCGTCGTGCCGAGAGATACGGCGGGTGATGATCTCGCTGTTGGGATCTGCCGACGCGCGGTAGAGGCCAATCTGCCAGCGACCGTCGGGACCGATGCGCGCGGCGTGGTCGGGATCGAACCCCTGCAGGTCCGCGTGCGTGAAGGACAGCTCCGCAAGGCTCGGATGGTCGACCAGCTCGGAGAAGAGGCGCGCCTCGACGGCGTCGGGATCGTCGCCGTGTAGCACCCCGAGCCGGAGGCCACGCTCGACGTCGCCGAGGGTGTCCAGCGGGATCCTCAGCTCGGCGGTCACCCGTTCGTCGACGCGTCTGGCCGCGGCTTCGCGGAGCGCGTCGGAGCGCGCGAGAATCTCCTGACGGGACAATTCGAGGAACGTGTAGAAGGTCCCGCCGACGCCCGCCGCGACGACGAGCGTCGCCACGAGGAAGAACTCCACGAGCGAGAGCCGGGTCTGCCGCCGCATCGATGTGCCCGACAGGCTACCGCGCGGCCCGAAATACCCGTGTGGAAGAACTGTAAGCCAAAAGCGGCAGCAGAATTCGAGAGGCGCAAAGGGGCGCGCCGACTATCATCGCGTGCGTGCGCCACGGCGGCGCACCAGCCGCCGCCTGCGTGGCTTGCGACCCGGAGACGCCCCATGAACTTGAAAGCCCCCCTGGCCCTCGGCACTCTGCTCGTTTCATCGTCGCTCTGCTTGCTTGGCTACGCCGAAGAACGGGGCAGACCCGCACGACAGGCGCCCCCGCCCTTCCAGGCCCACGCGCCGGGAGCGCACCCGCGTGGCGCCACCGTGCGCCCCCATCAGGTGCGAGTGCTCCAACCAAAGGCTGTCTTCCACGGACGCACCGGGTGGGCCCATTGGGACCACCCCGAGTTCGCGCGCCCCGTCTACTACTGGGACTGGGAGCACGTCCACAACGTGACCTGCGTCGCGGAGGACTCGTATGGCGACCAATATCCGGTCAGCGAGCCTGCGGCACCGGGCTTCGCTCTCGGCAACATGACCGAGGTCGAGGACGACGCGCTCGACCGCTGCTACTCCGAGTCAGGCCAGGACACTACGTGCGTCCTCGCCACGTGCACGCACGTCTAAGGTCGGGGCCATCGGGGACACCCCGCAACGGGCCGGGGACCCGGTGTGATTGCTCAGCGCCTGTGCCATCCTCGCTCGGATGGACGCCTTCCCGGTCACCGTGGGCTGCCCGATCCAATGGGGCGACATGGACGCGCTCGGCCACGTCAACAACGCCCGCTATCTTACGTGGTTCGAATCCGCGCGCATCGCGCTGCTCTCGCGGGCAGGCATCCTTGCCGATCGTCCTCGCGAGATGGGTCCGATCCTCGCGACGACAACCTGCGACTTCCTGCAACCGGTAACCTATCCGGGCGATGTCGTCGTCGGAGCGGGGGTCACGAAAGTGGGTCGCACTAGCGTCACGATGGAGTACGGGGTCTGGCGCGCCGACGAGCCGAAGACGATGTGCGCGCGCGGGAGCTCGGTCGTGGTGCTCGTGAACTACGGATCGATGACGAAGGTGGAGGTGCCGCGGAGCGTGCGGGCGGCGCTGGAGGTTCTGGTGGCTCCGCCGAAGTAGCCCCTGTCATGTCGTCGAGTCCGCAATGCGCGTGACGGCCTCGGCGATCGCGTCAGGCTCCTCGATCTGCGGGTAGTGCCCAAGCTCAGTGAACCGCACGACCGGCGTGCCCGGTCTCAACTCGAGGACCGCGTCGAGGACGGCCTTGACGCACACCGGATCGCGCATGGCCCACACCAGCTCGAGCCGTCCCCGCCAATCGCGCAGCGCGCCGTGCCATCTTGGGGCGAAGCGGACGCGTTCGTGCAGGTAGAATGTCAGGCGGTCGAGGATGCGGTGACCTCGGTTGTGCACGAGCAGAGCCCACTGATCCTCGGCTTCCTCCAGGCTCAGCGGGTGCGCGGGGGAGAAGATCCGCCGGAACTGGGCACGGAACACTCGCTCGCTGCTGAGGCGCGCCGCGAGCGGGCCCAGGCGGCTGCGGAGCAGCTTCTGCGCGAGAGTGAGGCTCGCACGTTCGAGGATCATGCTGCCGTTGAAGAGGAGTGTGGCGGCGAGCCTAGCCTTTAGCCTCCCTTCGATGTCGCGCGCTAGCAGCTCGGTCGCGACGGAGGTGCCCATGTCGTGCGCGACGAGCAGCACGCGCTCGATCGCGAATCGACGGAGGATGGCCTCGGTGAGATCGGCCTGGCCCAGGAGGGAGTACACGTGGTCGCGCGGCTTGTCCGAGAGCCCGAAGCCGAGGAAGTCGAAGCAGAGAACGCGTCGGCCAGGCAGCCGCTCAAGCAGCCCTCGCCAGTCGTACGAGCTCGATGGGTAGCCGTGAAGAAGAAGAAGGGGGACGCCGGAGCCCGCTTGTTCATGAACGAAGATCCGGCGGCCATCCACCTCGACGAGCTCGCCCGCGGCTTGCCAGGCGCGCACCCGCGAGGAGAACCCACGATAGGCGTGCGGCATGACCGTCCGAGCTGACGATCACTTGGCCAGCTTTGCGGCCAGCACATCAACCTGTTCGATCTTCGGCGGCACTGCGAGGAGCTCGCCCGCCTTCGCCAGGAGCGCCGCCGCGATCGGCCCGTTCAAGTGCGCCTTCCTCCCCGAATCATCGGGGAACGCGTCGAAGATGCCGAACTCGCTCTTCGAGATCCGGAGCGCGAACCAGACGATGGTGGCGGCCTCCGCCTGTGCGAGCGGTAGCGCACTCGACAGAAACGCGGCGACCTCCTCTTCCTTCCCGGGCTTGGCGACCAGATGTACGAGCAGTGCGACCTTGACCATGGGACACCTCTCCTTCGGATACGAGTGCCTAGCGACGATCGATAGCTGTGACGAGTTGCAGACGCGAGGAGGTAGGCGCGCTCGACAGGAACACGGCGACCTCCTTTTCCTTCCCGGGCTTCGCGACCAGACGCGCGAGCAGTGCGACCTTGACCATGGGACACCCCTTCGACACGAGAGCCTGTTTGTAATTACCTGCTCGCGAGCTTCGTCGCATCGATCGCGGCCAGGATCTGCGCCGTGCTCGGCCTGACCTTGAAGTCCGGATCCGAGTGCGCCCAGCGAACGACGCCCGTGCGGTCGATCAGGAAGAGCGAGGGGATCGCGATCTCGTGATGCGTCTTGCCCGAGTAGCTCTCGATGTTTAGGCCGAAGGCCTTCATTTTCGCGAAGGTGGCGTCGTCGATGTGGTTCACGACGTGGAACGCTTCGATCATCGTCGCGTCGCTGTCGCTGAGCACCGGAAAGGGAATCGTGTACGTCGCCTTGGTCTTCGCCTCGGCGTCGGGCGTGTCGACACTGACGGTGACCGGTGTGACGCCCCGCTTCTCGTATTCAGGGTAGGCCGTCGCCAGCGCGTGGTTCTCCGAGCTGCAGTAGGGGCACCATCCGCCCCGGTAGAACGCAAGCAGGATGGGACCCTTGGTATACAACGACGACAGGGACACATCCTTGCCATCGAGGTCGCGCGCGTGGATGTCGGGCACCTTCTGTCCGACGGGAACTCCCGTGCCAGGCGCGAGCGTGCCGATCCGGTCGGCGGGAGGGTCGCTGTACTCCTTCATCGTCGGCCCGGACGGTTTGGCCGGGGCGGACACTGACGGGGTCATGGTGGCGATCGTCCCGGACGCCGACGGTGCGCTCGCCGACGGCGCCGCGTCTCCGGCCGGCTTCGAGCAGCCGTCCGACGCCAGGGCAACGAACGCCAGCAGCAGGCCGGCGAGGACCTCCGGCGCGGCGTGCCTGGCGACACCGTGAATGTCGCTGCTGCTCTTCAGCGTAGCGCTGGAAAGGTCCTGGCTCATGATCGGCTCCTCATTCGGACGGGCTTGGATCCAGACGGCGAGGTGGAAGGGCCTGCGCGGTCGAGCCAGCGCTCGACCCGGTGCAGCCCCGCCGCCAGAAGCGCGGACGATCGCAGTGTGTGGGCAAGCAGCATGGTCCCCTGGACCGACGCGACCAGATCGGTCGCGAGGGCGCGCGACTCTCGCTTGTCACATCCCAGCGCACGAAACTGCGCGTCGCTCCAGTCGATGTACACCGTGAGTAGGCGCGCCCCGGAGCGAGCGAGCGGCGCGTCCTCGCCGAGCTTCTCCAGCTCCTGGCAAAGGCTGCCGTGTGGACAGCCGAACTGGATGACCCGGTCTGCAGTGTCGAGCGGCGCGCGCACCAGGCGCCGGAGCCTCGCGCGCGGGTCCCGGTGGGCCGCGTCCCACGAAGCGAACAGCTCGCGCAGCGCCTGCTCGTGCGCGGTGATGACGGCCTCCGCCAGGGCCTCCTTGGTCTTGAAGTAGTAGTAGACGTTGCCGAGCGGCACCGACGCGCGATCCGCGACGTCGGCGAGCGTCGTGCGGTGGAAGCCTTGCTCGTGGAGCAACCCCCTGGCTGCGGCGACGAGCTCGGCCCGCTTGTCGGCGGAGGCGTAGGCGGTCGGCATCCGAGTTAGTTGATTAGCTAGCTAAGTTAGTCGGCACAGCCCGTCAAGCCCGGTCAAGTCAGGCTCATCCCGCCATCAATCGAAAGGACCTGCCCCGTCATCCAGGTGACGCTCGGATCGGCGAGCGCGACAATCCAATGGACAATCTCGTCGGTGCTCGCGATGCGGCCGAGTGGCACCTGCTTCACGAACTGCGCCTTCACGGCGCTGATCGCTTCCTTGGGGACGCCGAGCTTCTCGAATACCGGCGTATCCGTCGGTCCGGGCGCGATCGCGTTCACGCGGACGCCAAACGGCGCGAGCTCCAAGGCCCAGGAACGCGTGAGCGACTCCACGGCGGCCTTTGTCGCGCCGTAGTGCGAGCCGCCCGGCATCGGCTTATGGCCGGCGGCGCTACCGACGTTCACGATGCTCCCGCGGCTCGCCTTCAGGGGGACGAGCGCGGCTCGCGTGACGAAGGTGAGACCGAACACGTTCACCTCGAACTGGCTGCGCACCATCTCGGCCGTCGACTGCTCGAGCGGCGCGAACGTACCACTGCCGGCGTTGTTCACGACGATGTCGAGCCGCCCGCCTTCCTTCGCGGCGGTCTCCACGGCCGTGGTGACCTGCCCTTCGTTGGTCACGTCCGCGAGCAGCCAGTGGATGCGGGGGTGCCGCGACCGTGCCGCAGCCAGCGCGTCCTCTCGCCTCGCGAGCCCGAAGACCGTGGCTCCCGCCTCTTGCAGCCTGACCGCCGCCGTCTCGCCGATCCCCGAGTTGGCCCCCGTGACGAGGACGACCTTGCCTTCGAATCCCTTCGACATGTTCCTGCTCCTTCGTTCGCGCTCGAAAGCGCTTGGCTCGAGGCGAACATGCGCTCTTCGAGGGGGGGTCGGTAGCTGGCTCGGCCGAAGAGGACTTTTGCGATCAAGTCACGAATGGAGCACCTTCGGCCGATGGACCTACTCGACAAGATGGCGACGTACGTGCGCGTCGTGGAAGCGGGCAGCTTCTCGGCCGCTGGAAAGCAGCTCCGCATCTCGTCGGGCGCGGTGAGCCGGCAGATCGCGACGCTGGAAACGAGCCTTCGAAGGTCGCTTCTCCGGCGCTCCACCCGACGCATGGAGATCACAGCGGACGGGCGCCGCTACTACGAGGCGTGTCTTCGTGTGCTTCGCGAGGTCGAAGAAGCGCAGGCTGCTGGGCGCGGAACCGGTCGCGAAGGCCCGCTCCAGATCACAGCGCCGGTCACGTTCGGTCTCGAGCGCGTTGTCCAGCACGTGGCCGGGCTGATGGCGAAGCACCCGGAGCTTCGAGTTGATCTGCGCCTGGAGGATCGCTTGCTCGATCTGGCGCTCGAGGGCGTGGACGTCGCGATCCGCGTCGGTGCAGGCCGGTGAACGTCTACGCGCTTCATCGCACGGAGCACCGAGGCACGCGCGCGGTCCGAGCGCTCGTGGAGCACCTGCGCGCGGCGTATGTCACGGACTCCCATGCCTCTCGGACCCTGCGCGTGGATGGGGTGAGTGAGCCGTGATAGCTGCTGTACGGTGTCAATGAGCGCCTTCACCCCTGCCGAGCTCGAGTATCTCCGCAGCCAACGCCTCGGGCGTATCGCCACGGCCGACGCCAGTGGCCAGCCGCATGTCGTGCCCGTGTCGTTCCGGTACAACGCAGAGCAGGATGCGATCGAGATCGGCGGCCACGGCGGTTTCGCGAAGCGCAAGAAGTACCGCGATGTGCAGCAGAATCCGCGCGCCGCATTCGTGGTCGACGACCTGGTTTCCGTCCAGCAGTGGAATGTGCGCGGGATCGAGATCCGCGGCGCGACAGAGATCGTGCCGACGGGCGGAGCCGCGCTGGGCCCGGGCTTCGATCGCGAGATGTTCCGTCTCCGTCCGAAGCGCATCGTCAGCTGGGGCATCGACGGCACGATGATGCAGCAGAACGCGCGGTCGGTCACCTGAGCGAAGGCCGGGGGACGGAGAGGATCCCTACCGTGTCAAGTTGCGACCGACCCGTTTCACAGTGTTTCTCCTCGTGACGAAGTAAGGGAATGCAGCGGCGTTGGCGTTACCCGGACGATCCACCCGTTACGCCGCAACCCCCAAAAGTGGTACTCAAAGTGGTACTCAGCGACTTTGAGTACCACCGTGGTTTCGCTACCCGGTACCGCTACCGTCCGCCGGTACGACACCTCCTCCTTCGACCCGGCTTTCTGGTCCTGCATCAGGGGAAGGTCGGCCAGGAAGCCGGCCTCAACTGCGGCCAGGAGGCGGCCAACTGGGCGAAGACGCGCCCGCTTCGCCACGCGGACGGCCCCGACGAGGGTAAGCCATCGGTGATCGAGGTCCCGGGGGTGCTTGACGCGGCGTGCGGGCCAATGGTCGTCGCGAAGTGTCATCCGCCATTCGCCTGGGGCAGGGCCTTGGTCGAGGCCTGCTCGGGGGGCTCGCTGACGTCGTCGTCGATGGCCTCGCGGATGACGCGGGTGGTCAGGTCGTGGAGATGGGCGTTGAGCTCCTCGGAGAGTGCGAGGTATTCGGGCCAAAGGGTTTTCTCGTGGAACTCCTTGGGGGCGCGTAGCTGCACAGTCGTGTGTCGGCGCCCCGGCTCGCGGAACGGCTTGAGGCCGTAGCGCCGACAGAGGGCCACGAAGAGCATGCGCTTCCAGGGGTCTGGCAGTCGGTAGTGCAGCTCGACGTCCTGGTCGCGGCCACGAAGCTCGGCCAGACGGGCGCGGATGCGTTCGGCGGCGCGCCGCGCCGCCTCCTTCTCGCCGGCGACGGTGGTCCCCGCGTGCAGCGCCTCGATCTTGCGCAGCTTCTCGAGCAGCGTTCCTTCGAGCGGCAGCACGGGGCGACAACCAAGCATACCGGGCGGCGCGGCGTCAGCCATGCGCCGTGCAGGCCGGCGCGTTACGCCGCGACGGCAGACGCCCGCTGGGCGAGCGAGGCGGCGTAGGTCTACCTCGACTGCGACAGCGACACGACCAACGGTTGCGAGACGCCCGTCGGCGTCTCCAACTGCGGCAGTTGCGGGTCGATCTGCCAGCCGGCCAAAGCGGTTGGGGCCGTCTGCTCGCCCAGCAGCGGGTGCGGGTACACGTCGTGCGCACCGTTCGGTACGGGCGGAAGCCTCTACCTCGACTGCGACGGCAACGAGGCCAACGGCTGCGAAAGCAGCCCGTCGGCCCCTTCCACGTGCGGGTCGTGCGGGAACCAGTGTGGGGCGGCCTTCACCTGCGATGATGGTTCGCCCGGCGCGTACGCGTGCGTTCACGAGTGACCCACGCTGAGGAAGGTCGGCTGGCGCTCAGTTTGCGTAACGCCAAGCTCCTGAGCCACCTAGTGCGGGTCAAGGACCCCTTGCGTAGACGGGACGATGGCGTATGTTTTTTTTCAGGAAAATTCATACAATGCCCGCTGCTCGAACGCCTGAGCTGGAGCCTGGGCGCGTGTACCGCACGCGCGAGCTCGCGCGCTGGAGTGCAAACCCGACGCGCTTGGCGCACCGCCTCGTTCGCGATGCGGTCCTTCGGCCGCTCGCGCCGGGGCTCTACGTCCATCCAAAGGCGGGTCGCTTCGGTACAGTGCCTCCGACGACCGAGGAACTCCTGCGAGGGTTCCTGCAAGACGGCACATTCGTCGTCACGGGGCCGGAGAAGTGGAACGCCCTGCGCCTCGGAACGACGGCCGTGCTTCCGGTGACGCTCGTGTACAACACGAAACGGTCGGGCGAGTTCGAACTCGGCAACCGCCGCTTTCTACTTCGGCGCGTGGCGTTCCCGGCGCATCCGACCGCGGAGTGGTTCGCCGTCGACCTGCTCGAACACGCCGAGATGGCGGGGGCATCGCGCGCGGATCTCGAGGCAGCCCTCGCGCGCAGCGTGGCTTCGCACAGGCTCGGGCGCGAGGCCTTGCTTGGCGCTGCGTCGCGGTACGGCACGCGTGCCACGAAAAAGCTCGTGGAGCGCGCCATCGCGCGGGCGTGATGGCGGCGACCCCATGGGGTCGTACGCGGTTGCGTGGTAGTTTCGCGTCGTGCCCTCGTCGCCCTCGGACTATCGGAACGCGGCGCTCGAGCGGATGGGCGACGCGACCCAGCTGAAGCGACTCGAGCGGTACTCGTTCGCCATGTACGCAGCAGGGGTCGCTGCCGAGTGCATGCTGCGCTCGTTCCAGCAACAGGACCGCGAACACGTTGCTCATCACGACGTCGCCGCTCATTTCGCGCTGTGCGATCGAGACCGATTGGGCGAGCGCGCTTGGACGAGACTCCGGGGCCCCGTGCAGACGGTCCACCTGCTCTGGCTGAACAACTTTCGGTATTCGCACGAGGAGCGCTTGCGCAAATACCTGAACGACCTCAGGTACTACGAGCGCTTGAAACGGGGCTCGGACACGCTCAAGGTCGCCTGCATCGAGCTCATGGACGCGGCGTTGGGTATAGTGACCGTAGGAGACGAGCGATGGCGGAATCCCTGAAGGACAAGGTGGCCGACGCCCTCATCGAGGCGCTCGGTCCGGATGCGCAGATTCAGCTCGATGACGTGCCGGTGGACAAGGTGGCCGGACTCGTTCTCTCCGGTTCGTTCGCCAGCCAGTCGCCGAGCGAGCGGCAGGACCGCATCTGGCAGTCGCTCGATCGCCACCTGAACTCCTTCGAGCGTACGCGAGTAGTCTTCATCGTGACCGACACGCCGGACGAGTACGCCGCGTTGAAGAAGGCCGCGGGCTAGCTGGTCGCCCGATCAACACGTCAGCCGCCTGCTACGTCTCGTCAGCGCGACATGCCCCATGCCCCGGCCTGCCCCGTCTGCGGCCACCCCGTCTTCGACGCCAAGAACCACGATGTCCCGGCTTCGAGGGCGGCCAAGATGTTCCCGATCATGACCTGCCATTGCGGCAAGCCCGCCCGCGTCCGCTGCTTCAACGGCGTGGGGACGTACTGGACGGAGTGCGAGGATGGGCATGGCGTGGGGCGGCCGGCGTAAACTGCGACGGAATCGGTGGAGGACGACGATGCGCTGGTACGAATGCGTCGCGTACTTCTTCGGGGCCTTCCTCGCGAACACGCTTGGGGGCACCTTCCAGAGTCCGGTTCGCGTCACCGCAGGGGAAGGCTCTGGTGGCCGCGACGAAGGAGCCGCCACACGGCAAAGCGGGGGACTCTTCTCGTGATCAGCCGAGCATCAGGCGCGCCGCCTCGGCGGCCTTCATGCCGATCGTCACGCCCGTGGCGCGGGCAGGATCGTTGGCGCTCGAGACGATGCCGTCATGATAAGTGCTGAGTGCGTCGCCGATCCGCGCCGACTCGCTCGAGACCGCGACCGCCGCAAGCCCATGGCGCGCCATCTCGGCCAGTCCCTCGATGGCGCTATCATCGAGCCCGCGCCCGCCATCATTGCAGATCAGCCCCTTGGGCGGATGGGCAGCGCGTAGAGCGCCATCGTCTTCGCACCGTGCGAGGCGACGCAGAAGACGTCGTCGGGATGCGCCCCGGTCACGCGCGAGAAGGACCAGCACGCATAGATCTTGCCGCCCGGTGTCACCGCCATCTCGTGGATCGCCTCGTCGACGAGGCCGGGGAAATCGCGCAACTGGCCCGGCGTCGCCTTGAGCATGAGGCGCGCCGCCTGGTCGCCGGTCTGGCCTGCGCGCACGCCCAGCCCCTCTGCGGATTTGTTGGCGCGGCTGACATGGCCGGTGAGCAGCGTCCGGCCATCGCCGAGCCGCGCCTCCATGGTGGCGATCGCCGCGGCGGGGACGCCATAGCGGTCGGCGAAGGGGAGCCCGCTCACCCCGGCCTCGTCCTTGCCAGGACCCGCCTCATGCGCGATCCACGCCTTGACGCCCTGGCGCATCGCCATCGCGGCCGTGGGTGCACCGGCGAAGGAGGCGCCGACCGCGACATCGTTGAGCCACGGCTCGTGCTCGTAGAAGCTCAGCGAATCCGCGACCATCACCCGGCCCTCGGCTCCGGCATCGACATGGACGGTCGGCTTGTGCGCAGCGCTCTCTGCCATGCCTTTGCGACCGCTCACTCGGCCAGCGCGCGATGAACGAGCTGCACGCAGACGGAGCCCTCTCCGACGGCGGAGGCGACCCGCTTGACACTCCCCGAGCGAACGTCGCCGACGGCGAAGACGCGATGCCGGCTTGTCTCGAAGAGGAAGGGCGGCCGAGCGACTGGCCACGGCGTGCGAGACAAGTCTTCGGCGGTGAGATCCGTCCCGGTCTTCACGAACCCCTTGTCGTCGAGCGCGACGCACCCGCCGAGCCATGCGGTGTTCGGCTGGGCGCCGATCATGAGGAACACGTGCGCGAGGGGATAGGTCTCCGTCCCCTTCGGGCCGCGCCATGTGACGCTGCGGAGCCGATCGTCGCCGTCGAGCGCGACGAGCTCGGTGTGAGGGTGGAGCGTGATGTTGCGCGTTTCCTCGATGCGACGGACCAAGTAACGGGACATGGTGTCGGCGAGGCCGGGCCCGCGAATGAGCACGTGGACATACCGCGCCTGCGCGGCGAGGAACACGGCGGCGGCAGACCGGGATCGTGATGATCGAAGCGCGCTCGCGGACCATGGTGGTTGTACTGATCGGGGCCGAGGTAGTCGCGGTTGTAGATGCGCGTGAGCACCGTCCCCGCGGCAAGCATGACGTGCCGTGGGGCGATACGTCGAGTCGGAGGCGGCCCGGCGATCGCGACCATGTCAGCCCGCGGTCGCTCCCACTCCGCGGGCTTCGCGTACGACGCGGTCGATTTCTCCGCTCTTGAGGAGCTCCAGCGGCGAGCGGTTCTCGAAAACGCGCTTCGGCGTCGTGAGCCAGCGCGCCTGCGAGAGGGGTCCGATCGCCAGGGCCTGGAGCACCTCCGGAAGTCCTGCGACGACCCCGTTGGCACCGTTCGCATCGAATTGCCAGGGCGGGAACCGCAGCTGGTTCTTGTCCTGGATGGCCAGCAGCGTCTTCTGGGAGGCGCGATCGTGAGGTGTCTGTCGCGACACCTTCAGGAGCTGCGCGACCTCGGACGTGCTGAGACTTCGGGCCAGGAGTTGCTCGCGCTCGCGGAAGGAGGCCTCGAGCACGCGCTTTCGGATCTCGTCGTCGTCCGTGGTCTCGCTCGTGGTGGCCTGCGGGGTGGCACGCGGCGCGAGGAGCTCGGCGACGATCGGCTCCCAGTCCGTCGCGATCATCGACTGCATCGACGCGATGGTGCGCGCGAGCACGTGGACCCGGTCGACGCTACAGAAGACCACGGGGACGCGCTCAAAGGAGCTCTGCAGCTTCTTCATCAGCTCGAAGCCCGAGATCTCGACCATGTCCGTCGAGACCAGGACCAGGTCGAAATGTCTGGAGAATGCCCCCTCGACGAGCTCGGAAGGATCGGATGTGACCAGGACGTCCTTATGTCGCTTGAGCTGCTCCTCGAAAGCGGGCAAGTCCCTAGAACCAATCAAGAGCCGTCGGGCCGGGGATGACAGCGCCACGACCCTTATCTTTTGGCGTCCTGTAAGGAATGTCAAGGCGGCCAGGCATGTCAACCGGCCGGGCGACCGGCGGCACTGTCGAGCCAACGCGCAGGTAAGGTCATCGCCGTGAGATGCTGATCTGCGCCGCGGGCGACATCCATGGGGCCATGGACCGCATGTACGAGGACGTCCTCGCGTTCGAGACGGCGCTCGGCGTGCGCTTCGAGTGGGTGCTCCACGTCGGCGACTTCGGTGTCTGGCCCGACGTGAACCGCATCGACAAGGCGACCAAGAAGCACGACGGCGCCGGCGATTTCCCAGCGTGGTTCGCGGAGCGCCGCCCGGCCCCACGGAAGACGCTCTTCATCAAGGGCAACCACGAGGACTTCGTCTGGCTCGACGCCCAGCACGATCCCGGTGCTGCCCGGACTCTTCTACCTGCGGAATGGGCGCACGATGGACATAGGCGAAGGGCGCGAGGTCGTACGGATCGGCGGCGTGGGCGGCTGCTTCGGGCCGGCCGACCTCGAGCGCCCGTCGAAACACCTCCAAGGGTACGCCAAGCGCCACTACACGCGCGATGAGATCGAGACGCTCTGCAAGGCCGCCGCGGTCGATATCCTTCTCGTCCACGACGCGCCCGCCGGCGTGAAGTTCGAGAGGCATCGCCGCGGCCTCGGGTGGGTGAGCGAGGCTGCGGGGCTGGATCAGCTCGTCGCCGGCGTTCGGCCGCGAGTCTGCTTCTTCGGCCACCACCACACGCGCGTCGACGGCGAGGTGGCCGGCGTGCGCTGCATCGGCCTCAACAAGGTGCGCATGCCCGGTAACCTCGTGGCAATCGACTTGGAGCCGCGGGGCCGCGAGTGGTCGATCCTCGGCGAGTGGCCGGAGCGTCCGCCCGTTGGAACGAATCGAAGCGAGACACACCGTCATGCCTAACGAGCGAACTCCTGCCCGGACATGCACGCTCAGTGGATGCGTCGTATCCGGACCTACGTGGCCCGCTCTCGGTTCGTCGAGAATCTCGTCGCTGAACAAGCGGGCCAGGCGGTCGCCCGCCCGGCGGGCTGGCGTTGTGGTACGCGAGACAGCAGATGCCTCGTGGAGATGGCCGAGATTTGCCGTCGCGAAAGAGCGACCTCCTCGCGGCGATCGCCCGCGAGGAAGCCGTGCTGGCACGGCTCGAACGCGAGCAGGCCGGCGCACGAAAGCGGCTCGACGCGCTGCGATCCGAGTTCGCACACGTGGATGCCCGGGCCCCGTCCGGCCAGCGTCTGCCGGTGGTCTCGAGCGCGGCACCGAAGCCGGCCGACAAGGTGAAGCTGTTCCGCAGCCTCTTCCGGGGCCGCGAGGACGTCTTCCCGACCAGGTTCGTCAGCAAGAAAACGGGAAAGCCCGGCTACGCGCCCGCATGCTCGAACAAGTTCGTCGACGGCGTCTGCGGATTGCAGCAGGGGGTCAAGTGCGGCGACTGCTCGAAACAAGCCTTCTTTCGCGTCGACGACGCGACCGTCGTCGGGCACCTGACTGGTCGGCACGTGATGGGCGTCTACCCATTGCTCGACGACGAGACTTGCTGGTTCCTCGCGGTCGACTTCGACAAGAGCGACGTGGCAGAAGGACGTCGCGGCCTTCGCCGAGACGTGCGCGCGTGCCGGTGTACCCGCCGCGGTCGAGCGCTCGCGGTCGGGAAACGGCGCTCACGTTTGGTTTTTCTTCTCGGCACCCGTAGCCGCTGCCACCGCGCGAAAGATGGGCTGCCATCTCATCACCGAGACCATGGCCCGCCGGCACGAGCTCAGTATGAAGTCGTACGATCGGCTGTTCCCGAGCCAGGACACGATGCCGAGAGGCGGCTTCGGCAACCTCATCGCCCTGCCGCTCCAGCACGGCCCTCGCCAGCAAGGTAACTCCCTCTTCCTCGATGAGCGAGTTCGTCGCCTTCCCGGACGACGCAGCAGTGGGCGTACCTCGCGTCCGTCTCCCGCGTCGAGCCGGCGAAGGTGGAGGCCATCGCGCAAGAGGCGACGCGCCGCGGCTCGGTCATCGGCGTGCGCTTCGCCGACAGCGGCGGTGACGACCTTGACGGCGCTTCGCCCTGGATGCGGCTCCCGTCCGGCAACGCACGTCCGGTCCGGATCGCCGAGCCGCTTCCCAACGACGTCCGCGCGTTGCTCGCTCAGCGGCTCTTTGTCGAGAAGGCAGGTCTGCCCTCCGCGCTCGCTCAACCAGGTCAAGCGCCTGGCCGCCTTCCAGAACCCCGAGTTCTACAAGAAGCAGAGCATGCGGCTGTCAACGGCGACGACGCCGCGCGTCATCGCGTGCGCCGAGGACCTCCCCCAGCACGTGGCGCTGCCGCGGGGGTGCCGCGCCGATCTCGAAGGGCTCCTCCGCCAGCACGGCGTCGCGCTCGCTCGTGGACGACCAACGCCGCGCCGGAGCGCCGGTCGACTACCGATTCCGCGGGCAGCTCACCCCGACCCAGGAGCAGGCCGTCCGAGCGCTCCTCGCGCACGACACGGGAGTCTTCGTCGCCCCGCCCGGCGTGGGCAAGACCGTCGTCGGCACCTACCTCGTCGCTGCAAGGGCGTGCAGCTCGCTTGTCTTGGTCCACCGCCAGCCGCTCCTCGAGCAGTGGATCGCGCAGCTCGTCGTTGTTCCTCGGAATCGAGCCGAAGGAGATCGGGCAAATCGGCGCTGGCAAAGCGCAAGCCCAACGGCAAGCTCGACGTCGCGATGATCCAGAGCCTTGTGCGACAGGGAGTCGGTCGAGGACCTCGTCGCCGGCTACGGGCACGTCATCGTCGACGAGTGCCACCACCTGCCCGCCGTGTCCGTTCGAGCGGGTCCTCGCCGAGGCGAAGGCGCGCTACGTCGTCGGGCTGACGGCGACGCCCCAGCGACGTGACGGGCACCACCCGATCACACAGATGCAGCTCGGCCCCGTTCGCTTCGCTGTCGATCGCGAGGAGCCACGCGGCGCAGCGGCCGTTCGAGCACCGGCTCATCGTGCGCGAGACAGACTTCAAGGGGCTTGATGCCGAAAAAGCGCCGAGCATCCAGGAACTCTACGCGGCGCTCGCGTCCGATGCCGACGCGCAACCGCGATGATACTCGACGACGTCGTCGGCGCTCTGGAGGCGGGGCGATCGCCGATCCTGCTCACCGAGCGCAGGGACCACCTGGAGTACTTCGCAGAGCGCCTCCGTGCGTTCGCACGCCACCTCGTCATCCTTCAGGGCGGGATGAGCGCCAAAGAGCGGCGCGAGGTGTCCGCGCAGCTGGCGGCGATCCCAGCGGACCGAGGAGCGCCTCATCCTCGCCACGGGCCGATACATCGGCGAGGGCTTCGACGACGCGCGGCTGGACACGTTGTTCCTGGCGCTGCCGGTGTCGTGGAAGGGGACGCTGGTCCAGTACGCGGGTCGCCTCCACCGGCTGCACCCGGGCAAGACGCGAGGTACGCATCTTACGACTACGTCGACCGCGAGGTGCCGATGCTGCTGCGGATGTTCGAGAAGCGCCTGCGCAGCTACCGCGCCATCGGCTACGCTCGCGGCGAGGCGCCGCTCGGATTCGCGGAGCCGATCGCGGATCGGGTCGTCGAGTACGACGAGGACGTCATTCGCGAGCTCGAGCACCTCGACGAGTTCGCCTGAAGTCCTCTTGGGTTACGGCTCGGGTTGCGCATGGGCCCTCCTCGTTCCCGTCGTCGACGAGGCCGTCGACGCTTCGCCGTGCGCCCAAACGGCCCCTCACGCCTCCAGCGACGCGGCCTCCTGGATACGCTGGAACTCGGTCAGCAGATCCCCGTGCCTCGCGGTGAGGTACTTCACGACTTTCGCGTTCTCGAGCAGCCTCTTCACATAGCCCCTCACGATCGTCAGGTTGACGACGTTTCGCCCGTGCGAGTCGTCGATGAGAAGGATGTCGCGCTCGAGCGCCTGCAGCTCCACCTCCATCCGGGCGAGATCCTCCGGCTTGGGTCGCGCCGGCCGCTTCGCGTTGTCAGGCTCGGTGAGGAGGTCCTCCTTCGTCCGCGACACGATCGCGGCCGCATACTCCTTTCCGTAGCTCGCCATCCGATTCATCATCTCCGCCATTTCGATCTGGCGGAGAGGCTTCACGTGCTTGAAGAGTCGGAGCGCCCCCTCCTGGATGGGCTTGTCCTTCAAGAGCTCCAACGCCTCCGCGCAGATGTCCTTGAGCATCTTGCGGCTCAACCGTATGGCCGCCACCGGGCGGTTGAGCGCTTGCGCGAGCCGTTCGTCCGGAACTCCCTCGTCGAGTGCCCTCACGATCATGCGGTTCGCCTGGATGGGCGCGAGGTGGTCGACACGCCTCTTGTGGGTGAGCTTCTCGTCGTCCGTCGACACGAGGCACTCGGCAGATTTCTGGCCGGCTTCGAGGAGCGCCGAAAGGCGGGAATGTCCCTCCAGGAGAATGTAGGTGCCGTCGGACTGGCGGAACACGACAAGCGGTTCGACCATCCCGACCACTGCAAGGGAGGCCTCGACGATCTTGTAGGTCGAACCAGCCTTGATGCTGTCGGAGAGCGACCTCGTTGGAAGGATCCTTTCGAGCGGCAACGTCACCGTCTCCCGCTCGAACGCCAGCTTCACCGCGGCGGTCACGACGCGCTCCGCACGGCGTCGGCGAGGTATTCCGGCATCTTGTCGAGCTTCTCCGCGCGGAGCAGGTTCACGAAGTTCTCGTCCCCGAGCAGGCTCTTGAGCGCGTTGGCCACGAAGATGAGGCGCGTCTCGGTCACCCGCGCGGCCTTCGCGAGCCTCTTCTGACGGCGGCACTCCTTTTGGTAAGTGCGCACGAGCTTCTCGGCCGTGACCTTCGTCTTGGGCCGGGGTGCTTCGGTACCTGCCTTCTTACCCCGCCGATCCTCCACGAGCCGCCGCGCGATGAGCAGTGCCTTGCCGCGGAGCTTCCTGCTTGTGTAGGCGTCCGCGAGGCTCTGCTGGATGGACGCGTCGTCACTGGTTGCGATCTCGGTGGCGACCGCAATCGGGATTTGTCGGCGCTCCACCGCGCGGATGAGGCACTCCTCGCCCTTGTCGATCAGGCGAAAGAGCATGCCGACGTACGTCGTGCTGAAGTCGATCTTCTGGGCTATCTGCGCGTGCGTGAGGCCTTGCTGACGCATGGCCTGAATCTCCCGCACGAGGTCCATCGAGGTGCTGTGTCGCTTCGCCAGGTTCTCCGCCAGGCTCATGATGTAGCAGTCGTGCTTCGCGACATCGCGGATCAACGCTGGGATCTCGCTCTGCTCCAGAGCCTGGAACGCCTCCAGTCGGCCCTGGCCGCAGACAAGGTCGTAGGTGCCGGGCTCCTCCGCGCGAGGGGTCACCGTGATCGGCTTTTTCAAGCCGAGCGCGGCAATGTTGTTCACGATTTCGGTGAACTTCGCCTTGCTTCGAGCTCGGGGGTTGAGAACTCGAACCTGGGAGACGGGGATCATGGTGACCGTCGTCATGCTGCCTCCTCGATGGGGACCTGCGCTGCGATGCCGAAAAAGAAGTCCAGCGTGTCGAATCGATACGCGTCCACGAAGATGCCGTTCTCCTCGCGGAGCGGAAGGCGTCCGGGGCTCATGTCGAGGGCCGGGAAGATGAAGTAGTCGAGCGGCGCTTCGTTGGCGGCGTCCATGCGGACCGCGACCGTGAGGTCGGGCAGCAGGCCCTGGTCGAACCGGATCGCCCACCTCAGGGATCCGGCGGCGGTGCGGCGCGAGCGGGCGAGAACGATCGAGGCCGTCACCATGTCGTTGATCGTGAGTAGGTCCGTGTCCGGGTTCCGCGCGATCTCTCCTCCGGCTCGGAGGAGTCCGTCGACTACGTCGCTGATGACCTGTGGGTGCAGCTTGCGAAGGTGGCGGTTGATCTCGAGAAAGCGGAAGTCGCGCTCCGGCGTGTACTCGATCGCTCGGTAGGCCTCGACGAGGCTGCCGAAGCGGTGGCGGTAGACGGCGCTCGACGGTCCAGTCTCCGCCTCGTCGATGAGAAGCGCCGAGAGGCGTCCGTGACGCTGGAGGAGTTCGCGCAGGCAGGCGAGCATCTCGTCGTTCGAGAACCTCCGGTGACGCCCGAGGATGATCTCCCGCGCCCTCTCGAAGTCGCCCGGGTCCACGATGGCCTCGAAGGCGTTGTCGCGTCGCACCCACTTTTCGGGCGGATTGCGCTCGCGCTTCAACTTCAGCTTGAACGACACGCGGTTGTAGACGTTGTGCCCGACGTACTTCTCGTTCGTGAGGACCTGGTGGACGGTGCCTCGCGTCCACGTCGTGGCGTCGCCCGCGTTCAGGGTGGTCGCGATCTCGGCCTCGTTTCGATGCTCATCGATGAAGAGCCGGTAGATGCGGCGAACGACCTCGACTTCCTCGGCGGGGCCCGGGACGAGGAGCACGCGGTCGGTCTGGATGCTCTTCTGCTCACCGGGCGCGAGGATCCCCTTCTCGCGGCCCGCGATGTCGACGAGCATCCGTCGAAGCCCGTACCCCGCCACGCCGCCCTGGCGGAAACCGGTCTCGATGAGCCGGCACTGCCCCTTGAACACCTTCGCCGACAGCTCGCGGCTGTACTCACCGGCCATCGCGCGCTTGAGGGTCTTGAAGACGTTGGAGCCGATGGTGCCGTCGTTCACGAACTGCTCGGCGCAGTAGTGCACGGTGATTCCGAGGCTCTTGCACGTGAACTCGTAGTGCGCGCTCTCGTCGACATCCTGGAAGCGCCCCCAGCGGCTCACGTCGTAGACGAGGATCGCCGAGAAGTCGGCTGCACCCGTCGTCACCGTGTCGATGAGGCTCCTCAAGGCATCCCGCCCGCGCATCTGGAGGCCGCTCTTCCCGGCGTCCTCGAAGGTGCGGACGATGTCCATGTCATGCTTCGCCGCGTAGTCGCGGATCACGTCGGCCTGATTCTCGGTCGAGTACTGCTGGTGCTCCGTCGACATGCGCACGTACTGCGCGGCGCGAATTCTTGTCGTCATGGCCGTGGGCTTCTCCTCGACATGGCTCCGTCGCCCGCTCGCGATCGCGATCTCTCCGTAGCGGAAGTCGGCGGCCATTAACGGTGGGATCGTCCGACCGCGTCAGATGAGTCGAACGCCGGGCTCAAGCACGTGAATGGTGGTCGCGATGTCGGCGAGCGCGTGGGCGCCCAGGACGCGACCCGCGATGAAGAGCTCCACCAGGTCGCGGCGTGTCGAGTTGAAGCCCAGCACGCTCGCGAACCTGGCGACCCCCTGGTCGTCGTGCTGGCCAAGAAGGTAAACGAGCTGCCGCGCCGCCGACGCCAGGCGGGCCTTCCACCGTCGGCGCGTTCGCGCCGGCACGCGTGCGCTCCTCGGCTGTCCCGGGTCCCCCGCGATCGTTCGGGCGACTGTCGGCCAGCGGCGCCAAAGATGACGCGCGACGAACGCAGGGAGTATGCGCCACGTGGCACGACACTCCGGGTTGGCGCACACGTAGCGGACGATCTCGATCTGGATGGCCTGCGGCTCCCCGGCGAGGACGCGCCGAAGATGGTCATGCAGATGGAGTCGATCTCCGCGGCACCGCGCACATTTCGCGGGCCGGTATCCGTCGGCGGTCTGGAGCCGTCGCTCGTGCTCGGCGAGATCGTGCACATCGGGCGCGATGAGGGTGCCGCCGCGAAAGCGGACCCGGCGCGAGTGCACGAGGCAGGGTTCAGGCGAAGGGGGACCTGCTCCGGGATTCACGCCGCCCCGGCTGGGTCACCGGTCGTCCTTACGTGCGACCGACGGGATGGGCAGGTCGCCCTGCAGCGGATGGAGCTCCGGGAGCAGCGCCCGTCGTTCCGAAACCAGCTCCGCGACCGTGACTACTCCTCCCTCTTGGCGGCCGGCACGTGAAAACTCGCGAGCGCGAGGGCACCGGCGATCATCGCGGTGTGGGGCTTTCCGAGGCCGCGTCTGAAGAGGGTCAGAGCCCCCGAATTCGGGCCACGAAAGGCGCTCCGACCGGCTGAGCACGCCCGAGCGCGACCGTCGCAAGAAAAATTCGTCGGCACACGCGCGAACCCGCCGCCACACGTTTTCATTGGAGAATGTTGCGCTTCGAGGAGGCGCCGACGCGTCAACGGACGCAGCATGGCGCCCTTGTCCGCTCGAAGAAGAGAATGTGAAAACCATCCTGCGTTGGGACCCGTCGAACGACGGCCGTTCCGCCCGCTCCGCCCTTCGTGACCATCTGCCCGCGTTCGATGCGCGGGGGAGGGTCGGCCATGAGTCGCCTCCCCCGGCGCCAGCCTAATTTAGTTCTCGTCCGGAAAGGCCGGATGCGGGCATCCGCAGGCCGGTGGCGCTCCTCAGTGCGGTCGCGTTGGGTCGAATCTGCGCGTGACCGCCGTTCGAAGTTGGCGTCGTGCGGGAGGAGGCTGGACTGCGGACAAACGAGCACATCATCGGCGTAGATCGTCGACTGCGAGGATGGCGATCGCGATGCGATGGGTCAGGTCGACGCGGTTCGCGCGAGGAGGGTGCGCGCCATCGTCAACAAGTTGTGAGCTACGGTGGAGCACCAGCAGTACGCGCGAAAACGAATGAGCCCGGTCCACGTACATCTGGAGAGTCCAAATGAGCGCTTGAGAAACGAGATCGTGGCTTCGATGCCGGCGCGAAAGCTCTTCAGGATGCGACGCACGCGAGGCGTGGAAGTCTGCTCGTCGATCGGCACACCGGCGGGCTTCGAGAAACAGACTTCGCGCGTCCCGGACTGGCGAAGCGCTTCGAGATTCTTCTTCGCGGCGAAACCGCCATCGAAGGCCGCGCGCTCGGGAGCTTCGCCGAAGAGCGCAGCGTGTCGTTCGGCCGAGCGCACCGTCAGCGTGGAATCAGCGGGGTTGCCTTTCTCGATGACGAGGTCGAGGACGATGCCGCTACGCCCTGTCGAGAGCGTCACCTTGTGCCCATAATGAGTGTCTCGCCGATCTTTGACGATGATGTCGGTATGCGGCTCGAAGAGGCTGACGAGCTTCTCGGACGCCGGGACCGACTCGCCCCTCAGGACGCGTCGCTCGGTCTGGTCGATGATGCGTTTTACGAGCGGAAGAAAGTGCGAAAGCGTGGCGACGAAGCCGAGGGCCCCGCGGCGCGTGAGATCCGCGAGCGCCGTCTCCGCCGCGCGCACGGTCTTGTGCGTGATCTTGAGCAGGTCCTTGTAGAGCGGAACACGCTTCGTCATGGTGCCCGCATGGAGAATCGCTATGGCGCGTCGCTTCGCCCGTCGTCGATGATTGCAGGTGACCGTGCCGTACTCCTCGTGCGCCCGCAGGAGCGTGCGCGAGAGCACGCGTACGCCGTCAAACAAGAGCGATGAGTCGAGGGGATGGTGGATGTTCGACTCGACCACGGTGGTGTCGGTGCGCATCCATCGGCCGTCCTCGAGCTTGCGTTCGCGCGCCCTCAACACGAGTGCCTTGTTCATCGCCTCCCACGTTTCGTGGCGAATCGACGCAATGTTCGCCTGCAACGCAGACTTCTTCGGCGGTGCCGCCGACGGCGAAAGGCGACAGAAGCCGCGAAGCACGAGCGAGTCACTGAGCTGAAAGGCAAGCTCCTCGTAGCTGGACCCAAACATCTGCTTCACCAGCGCCGCACGCACGACCTGCTCGGCCGTCATGCCCTCGCGTCCCCTCTTCGCGTCGGCCTTTCTTTGGCGAAGCAGGTCAGCCTGAACGCGTCGGAGCACCCCAACGCTCGCATCGAGCAAGGCGCTCATCTCGCAGAGTTCCGCCGCGCGGGGGTGCGGGTTCGCGGACGTCAAAGGTAGCTGCGCGTGGTAGGTTTTCCGCATCGAGGGCTCCGAGGTTTTTCGAGGGGAATTGGCGTTTTCCTCGATAAAACAGCGGAACCCTCGGTCCTATTTCCATGACGCGCGGACCAAAGGCCCTTTGTTTTCGCGCAGCTACCGTTCCCGGACGAGAACTAATTTAGCTGCGTGCAGTTCCTTGCACGCGCGCGTGCAATCGGTTGCACGACACGATCCGCGGCGTTCCAGCCGATCGGCAAGAGTCGCCCGGCACCCGGTAGCCCTCGCAAGGGTTCCTGGCGCGGGCATGCCAGTTGCTGAGAGGGGCGGCTCGTGGGCATCGCGAACGGGGACAACAGGATCTTCGACTGGGACCTACGGGTGGTGGGACCGGGCGGGGTATGTGCCTTGCTCCTGTGCGCGAGCTGCACTTCGACTCCGCCTGCCGCACGGGACTCGACGCTCGCGGCGCTGTCCGCGCCCGCCGGCGACGGTTGGCTCGAAGTGACGGCGGACCTGGCGGGCCACGTGAGCGGGCAGCTGGCTCCCTATATGTGGGACGACCTCGATGGGACCTTCGACTCGACCGACGCGTGCCCCAGGCTGCACGCACGCGTCAGCGCGAACGGCGTGGAGGGGGCATGGACCGAGGTCGGCTCCGGCACGCAGCTCCCGGGCACGCCGGTCCCCGGCTCCACCGCCATCTTTCGCTGCAGGATGCCGGCCTTCCAGGTGACGGTCCCCGGCGGGCTGGGAGACGAGCTCGATGTCCGGATCTGGGACGAGAGCACGCAGTGGATCATGCGCATCCGGGTGTATCGGCCGACCGCGACGCTGGTCGGTGACGCGGGGCTCCCCAGCGGCCGGTGGGCCGACCTTCGCCTCGATCCTCCTTCGTCGTACGTCGTGCTGGACTTCGACAGCGATGCGGGATGTGCCCACTTCGAGCTGACCTCTTCTCGCGACGGTACGGGATGCACCACGGACTATGCGACCAGCGTCAACTGCGACGCGGGGCTCCTCGAAGCTGCCGCCGGCTGCCCGGTAACGTTCAACGACGCCGGCGTGTCGTTCCTGGTCCCCGACGTGGGCGCCGCATCGGGGACCTTCGGGGTGCGCGGATGGCCGCAAGCGGAGCTCCTGCAGTGCGAGGGACTGGCCACTTGCTGGCTGAATAACGCCGCCGGGATCGGCGGAGCGACCGGACCGTACGTCGACGTTCCCGCCGAAACGACTCCGTGATCGCGACCTGCGATCGAGAGATCTCGACGTGTACGGCCCGTCTCTCGCTCTGCGATGCCCGTGATCCGCGGGCCCACTGGACCGATGTGAAGTTCAGGCGGCTGCTCGCCGCGCTGTGAGGCGACGAGATCGACCAGCCGCGGGCATCGTGCTGGACGCTGGCCGCGTGTTCAGGTAGCGTCCCAAAAGTAACAATGGTCAACAACGGGGCGGCGGTAAGGCGAGTGGGAGCAAGCGGCGCGGCGCTCAAGATCGTTCCCGGAGGTGAGCCCTGCAGGCCCTTTGTGAAATGGGCCGGGGGCAAGCGCCAGCTCCTGCCGCACCTGCTGCAGCGCGCGCCGTCGGACCCCGCGCACTACTTCGAGCCCTTCGTCGGCGGCGGCGCGCTCTTCTTCGCGATGCGCCCGAAGAAGGCGGTCCTGGCCGACGTCAATAGGCGCCTGATCCGGGCCTACAAGGGCGTGCGCAAGAGCGTCGAGAAGGTCATCAAGCTGCTGAAGAGCTACCCGCACACGCCCGAGTTCTTCTACGAGTTCCGCGAGGCGAAGATCGACGACGGGACGGATGCCGAGGTCGCCGCCTGGTTCATCTACCTGAACAAGACCGGCTTCAACGGCCTCTATCGCGTCAACAGCAAGAACCGCTTCAACGTGCCCTTCGGCCGCTACGCGAATCCCGCCATCTGCGACGAGACGACGTTGCGCGCCTGCTCGGCCGCGCTCGCGGACGCCGATCTGCGCATGGAGGATTTCGAGGAGGTCGTCACAAAGGCCAGGCGCGGCGACTTCGTCTACTTCGACCCGCCCTACGTGCCGCTCTCCACGACGTCCTCGTTCACGTCGTATACCTCGGGAGGGTTCGGCGAGGCCGAGCAGACCCGCCTACGCGACACTGCGCGGCGGCTCAAGGAGCGCGGCGTGAGCGTCCTGCTGTCGAACTCCTCCGCTCCCTTCGTCCGCGGCCTCTACGCCGACGGCTTCGACATCATCGAGGTCTCCGCGACCCGGCTGGTCAACAGCAAGGCGACGGCGCGCGGGGCCATCGTCGAGCTGCTCATCAAGTAGCGATGGCGGGACGCGCGGCGGCGGTTGCGAGCGGAGACGCGCTGTGCAAGGCCGTCGTGGCGCTGGGCGAGTCGCTCGGGCTCGAGGCGCGCGAGCAGTACCGCTGCGGCCGCAGAATCTGGGGCGCGGAGCGCCTGATCGACGTCGTGCTCACGCACGCCGAGACGCATCGCCGCCTGGGGCTTGAGTGCAAGTTCCAGGGCACCTCGGGCAGCGCCGAGGAGAAAATCCCGGCCACGATCCAGGACATAGCCGCCTGGCCCATTCCGGGGCTCGTCGTCTTCAGCGGCGGGGGCTTCAGCACGAACATCAAGTCGTTCCTGGTCGCCTCGGGCCGCGCGGTGGACCTGGACGACCTCGAGGCCTGGCTGCGGCTCTTCTTCGGGCTGGACCTACAGTAGGCCTTGGGGTCGCACCCCTGGCGGACGGCTGGGGCCGGATTTACGCTGGCCGGTTGGGAATCCCTTCCTTGCCATGGCCGACCAGACCAAGCAGAAGGCGGTCTACGCCTTCCTCCACGAGTACGCCCGCTCCGGCCAGACGTTCACAACGAACGATCTGAACACTAAGATGGGCTGGAAGGGGCAGACCGCCTCGACCTACCGCTCGAAGCATTTCGACGCCTACCTCGAGAAGGTCTCCAAGGGCGTCTACAAGGTGCTCCCGGAGTTCAAGCGCGTTACCTGGGACGAGTTCCAGGAGATCGTCACACAGGTCCGCCATCCCTTCGCGAGCTACAACCGCGCCACCTACCAGGCCGTCGTCGTCTACGACTTCCTGATGCCGCTCACGCGCGAGGACAAGCTGCGCAAGGCGCGCTGTGCGTCAGGGCCGGCTACAGCCTGGCGGCGCCGGTGAGGCCCTTCTGGGTGACGAGCGCGGAGACGCTCACGCCGCTGCAACGCAAGGCAGCGGTGGTCTGGGCGGCACCCGCCGGGTGGATGGTGTTCGCGCTCTTGCTTCCGGCTGCGGTGTACGCCGCGAGAGTGGGCTGGGTGACAGCCTCGGAGACGCCGCAGCGAGGTGACAGAGTCGTCGGCTTGGGGCATGGCCGGGCAAGCCACCGGGTGAATTTCTGAGGACCGCCGCGCCGCCCCCGATGCAGCTCAGGCGGTTGTCACCGCCGCGAATCCGCCTCGGGCGTCGGAGGCGCGTTGTTACCAGGAAAGTGAATGCCCGCAGTCGATTTGTAGGACGGGCTCGTTCCCGCTTCCCACCGCCAGGTCAACCACGCGAAATCCCGTCCGGTAGGTGGAGGCCGCCTGTCCTCGCGCCGTCTAAAAAACGTCTCGACGAGCGAAATCAGGCAACACTTTGCCCTCTCGCGCCGAGGCAGGGGTGCGGGGCGCATGGCCCCCAATTTCGGCGCCCGGTTTTGGATTCTCGGTCAGCTCCAGCGCGCGGACGGCGTCCGAGTCCGAGCCCTGATCGATCCGAAGCGGGCGGAATCTCCTTAAGTTCTCGCGCAGCTCCGGAAGGCTCGGTCGCACCGTCGCGCGGGTCGCATGTCGATTTTGCGAAGCATCTTGAGCACGGCGCTCGATGAACGGAGGTGCCGAAGCGGCGGTGCGCCTCGCGCTCCCGCCTGTTGCGCTGCGTGCACGGAGTTGCTCATGACGACCATCGAAGCACCCACCACGGACCCTGCGTCAGGCCTGCCGCGAGCCTCGCCATCGGCCGTGTACCTGACCATCGATGATGCTGCGGTCCGGCTGTCAACGACGGCGAACGCTCTTCGCGCCCGGTGCCGCAGGCACTCGCGGCGCGAGGGCCGCGATGTCGTGGCGCGCCTCGGCGCGGGCATCGTTGCCGTGAAAATCGGCTTCTCCTGGCGCGTGCGCTTTCCCGGCTAGCCGCGGCTCTCCATCGCCAGGCGTTGCGCTAGGATGCGCAGTGCTTCGCGTGCAAGGCCGCCCAGAGGTTCAACATGGGCGCGAAGAATGTCACCGGCGTGCGCCGCGTGATGAGGGGCGGAAAGCCCCGACTGGTCATTGATTTTCGATACACGAACGCTGACGGCCGACGAGCGCGCTGCAAGCGCGACGCCGCCGTTCAGACCATGGCAGCGGCTTACGCCGAGGCGCGGCGGCTGATGGCTCTCGCCGCGGAGACCGGCTCGCTCGAGCAGGCCCCCGTCGCGAGCGCATCTCCGGCCGCGAAGACCATCTCGTTCGAGCAGTTCGTCGTCGGCCCGTTCGAGGCTTTGTTCATGCCCTCGTACCGGCCCGCGACGGCAGTCCGGTACCGCGGTCTCCTCAAGCAGTCGATCATGGCCAGGTTCCGCGGGCTGCAGCTCGAGGAGATCACCGTGGGTCACATCCGCGAGTACGCGGCCGACATCCAGCGGCGCGGCTACCAGACCAAGCCGTACATCGCCTACCTCCGGACGATCCTACGGGCAGCGGTGGACAGCGGGCACCTGGACAAGTTGCCCGACTTCCCGCCGGGGCTCATGCGCTCGAGTCACAAGCTTCCCGACGCGCCTGGCGCCGCGGAAGTGAGAGGAATGCTCGGGGCGCCGGGCTGGCTCGGCGTCGCCATCGCCCTGGCGGCGTTCGGCGGGCTACGGATGGGCGAGGTCCGTGCTCTCGAGGTGCGGGATGTCGACCTCGACGGGCAGCGCATCCTCGTGCGGCGAGCACTGAGCGAGGAGGTCTCGCTGACCACGAAAAGCGGGCGCGAGCGGGTCGTCCCGCTCGTCCCCGAGCTCGAGGCACGCCTGCGGGAAGTGACGAAGGACAAGCTACCACGGGCGCGGGTCGTGGTCTGGCCCGATGGCACCACCCCACGCCGTCAGGAGGTGCTCTACCGCTTCTGGAAGTTTCTGAAGCAGCAGGGCATCCGGCGCTGGTCGTTCCACTCGCTACGTCACCACTTCATCAGCGAGCTGATTCGGCGAGGGGCCGGGCTGGAAGCCGTACGGGTCCTGGCCGGTCACTCCAAGCTCGAGATGACCCAGAGGTACGCGCATGCCACCGCGGCCGACCTCCGGTCCGCCATGGACAGGCTGGCGGCGGCGAAGTAGCTGGGACACTGGTGGGACACGAACCCGCCGTCTTCCGCGTTTGTGCCGTTTTTCTCGATGGATCGTGGTGATTTGTCGGGGAGGCGGGATTTGAACCCGCGACGACGAGCACCCAAAGCTCGTGCACTACCGGACTGTGCGACTCCCCGGGGAGCCCTCCACGTCTAGCACTGGGCAGCGCACGCGCCTATCGAGTCTGCCCCGCGCGAGGGCCCCGTTTTGGCGACGCGGGAGGGACTTGAACGCTGCTGTACGGAGTTCGTCAGCGTCGAACCGTTTCTCACGTGCGCTCGGAGCCGGTGGACGAAGTGCAGCGGTGTCTACGAGCACGGCCGAAGGCCGCGCGCCGCGCGCAGTGAACCCGCGACGACGAGCACCCCAAACACGGTGTGTGGCGCACGGCTCTTGGCGTCTCGCTTGACGACGATGGCACACCGATCGTCGAGCCAGGCGCTTTCATCGTCGATCTTGGCCATTGGATCGAGCAGCTTGGCGAATGGCTCGCCGATGGAGGCAGTTCAATCGAGGACCGAGGCCCTTCGCACGTCGAGGCGAGCCTTTGGATTCCCCACCTAGGCCCACGGCTGGCTGACCTTGGCAAATGATTCGAGGAGTCCGGCACAGAGGTCGCCGACCTAGGCGGTCGGGAGCTCGATTGTGGCAAATGGATGCGCCATGCATTTGCCATCAGGCTTCGTTAAGTGGCCTTGGTCGGCGATGCATTCGCCATTGAAGCGGTTCAGCACGCCATCATGAGCGTATTGTTTGCCAATATCGACGATTAAGTCGCCAACATCACGCTGATGCGCCGCAGGCTGAACGATGTGCTTGCCAGTCAGCGCAATCGGAATGCCAATGAGCGCGATCCGAACGCCAACATCGCGTACCGGAGCGCCATCAACACGCCAATTGGCGCATCGATCGGGCTCTCGTTTGCCAAGCTCGGGCTAGGCTCTCCCCCTCAGCGCCGCAAATGCCTGCGGCAACCCTCTCGGCATCGCCCTCAACGCCACGTAAATGTGGTCCCGGTCCGTCTCTACCGCCCGCACGTTCACGACCGGCGTCACCACGGCGAGCGCGCGCTTCAGTCGCCAGTTGTTCGCGATCGCGGGGACGCGCATCAGATCGAGCACGATGCGGTCCTCGTCGGCCTCGACGATGGCGGGGGGTCGCTTGGGGAGGAACTTCACCAGGTTGCCTGGCTTCGACAGGTCGAGCGCGCCGGACTTGATGAGCGTGGCCACGGGCGAATCGCTCTCGCCGAGGAGCGTCAGTTTCACGTCGCTCACCCGGAGGCCGATGCGCATCGCGGCGGGCGAGAAGTCGATCTCGTCGAACCGGATCGCGAAGCTCGCCCGCAGCGGCGTCCCCATCGCGTCCACCGTGAGGCTCAGGCGGATGGCGGGCGGCGCGCTCCCGATCTCGATGTCCTTGGGAGCCTTGCGAGGCATCTTCGCCTGCGAGGACAGGTACCGGAGCGCCGCGAGCGGCACGCCGAACCGGAGCCCGGCGGCGTTCACCGCGGCTCGGAGCAGCTCGTCGGGGTTCTTTCTTACGTAGTCGACCGTGGCGTTCAGGACCGCGCGAGCATCGAGCATGGGAACCCCAAGGCTAGCACGGCCGCCGGATCTCACACCTTGACGATGGCGTCCCAGCTATCGGCGATCTCCTGCGCGGTCCACACGCCGTTGTCGGTCTCCTTGAAGCGGCCGGCCGTCTCGACGACCTTGAAGGCGTAGACGCGCGCGCCCGCGACGGCGAGGACGTGCCCCGTGCGGTCGCCGCACAGGTCGCTCGCCGAGAAAGAGCGCCGCCGGCGCGATGTGCTCGGCCGTCAGCGTGTCGACGCCCTGGAACATCGGCAGGTCCTCGGTCATGCGCGTCTTCGCGATCGGCGCGATGGCGTTGACCGTGATGCGGTGCTTCTGTAGCTCGATCGACGTCGTCCGCGTCAGGCCGTAGATGCCCGCCTTGGCGGCCGAGTAGTTGGCCTGGCCGAAGTTGCCGAGCATGCCGCTCACGCTCGTGGTGTTGACGATGCGCCCGCCGCCGCCCTGCGCGACGACCTGCTTGGCGAACACCTGCGAGCACAGGAACGTGCCCTTGAGGTGCACCGCGATGACGGCGTCCCACATCGCCTCGTCCATCTTGAGGAAGCTCTTGTCGCGCAGGATGCCGGCGTTGTTCACGAGCACGTCGACGCGGCCGAAGGCGCTCGACGGCGGCCTTGACGATGGCCGCCGCGCCCTCGGCGGTCGCGACGCTGTCGTGGTGGGCGACCGCGGTGCCGCCCGCCTTGCGGATCTCGTCGACGACCTTGTTCGGCCGCGGCTCGCGTCGGTCCCCGATCCGTCGCGGGCTCCGCCCAGGTCGTTGACGACGACCTTGGCCCCTTCGCGCGCGAAGAGCGCCGCGTGGGCGCGGCCGATGCCGCCGCCGGCGCCCGTGACGATGGCCACTTTGCCGTCGACAAGTCCCATGTATCCTCGCGTCTTGCGGGCTTCTAGTGGTGGCGGAGCCTATCGTCCAGACCGAATGATAGAATAGACGATCTCCGACTCTCCATGAGCGAAGACAAGGCCAAGAGCCCAGCTGACGCCGAGCTCCGCCGACATCCCGCCCCAGCGCAGCGGACTGGTCGGACGAGGAGGCGAGCACGCGCTCGGTCAGCGGCCGACACGCTCTCCTTCCCGACGCCCGTGAAGCCCCTGCTCGCACGGCGAGCCCAGTTGACCGTGATATCGGGCCCGAATACGGGGCGCGCTCACCTGCTTCGCGAGGGGGAGACTCTCCTCGGTCGCGGCAAGGAGGCACACATTCCCCTCGACGACGCGGGGGCGAGCCGTACCCACGCGCGCATCCTATTGACCGACGACGGCCGCTACCTCCTCGAGGATCTGAAGTCGAGGAACGGGACGTTCGTCAACGGCACGCGGGCCGACGGCGTGGAGCAGCTCGAGAGTGGCGATCGCATCCACATCGGCCCGAACGTGACACTCTCGTTCGCGATCCTCGACGCGCAGGCCGAGCGCATCACCCACCAGCTCTACGAGTCATCGGTCCGCGACGCTTTGACCCGCGCGCACAATCGTCGATACCTCATCGACCGGCTCGGGGCGCGAGATCGCCTATGCGCGCAGGCACGCGGCCGCGCTCTCCGTGATGATGCTCGACATCGATCACTTCAAACGCGTCAACGACACCCTGGGGCACCTCGCCGGGGACGAAGTCCTCCGCGAGATCTCGGCGCTCATCGCGCGACTCATACGCCAGGAAGACGTCTTCGCGCGCTTCGGGGGCGAAGAGTTCGTCGTGCTCGCGCGCGGTATCGAGCGCGTCGGAGCCGGCCGCTTTGCCGAGCGCTTGCGGCTCGCCGTCGAACGGCTCGAGGTCGCCGCCGAGTCGAGCGTCGTTCGCGTGACCATCAGCCTCGGGTACGCGTCGCTCGAAGAGCTGGGCGAGGGGCAACGCACGGTGGAAGGGCTGCTCCGGCTCGCGGATTCCCGGCTCTACTCCGCAAAGTCGGGAGGCCGGAACCGGGCCTGCGGGGACTGACGTCGGAGCGGTCTAGCGCTTCTTGACGGCGACGCTGAATCGAGATTCACTTCGCGCCCACAGCATCCCAGGAGACAAAGCCGATGGCCGTGGACATCAAGAAACTCTTCAACGAAGAACTTCCCGCCGCGCTCGCAAAGAACGTCGAAGACGCGAAGACAATCGGCGCCAAGTACCAGATGAACATCTCCGGTCCGACCGGCGGAGAATGGAACATCGACGTCAGCCCCACCGGCCCCTTCTGCAAGCCGGGCACGGGCCCGGCGGACTGCACCATCGGCATCACCGACGAAGACTTCCAGAAGCTCGTCGAGAACCCGCAGGCCAACGGGATGCAGCTCTTCTTTGCCGGCAAGCTCAAGGTGGCCGGCAACCAGATGCTGGCGATGAAGCTGAACAAGCTGTTCGGCTACAAGTGACGGGCCCGGCCGGCGCACTTGCCGGCGTCAAGGTACTCGACCTGACGCGGCTCTTGCCGGGGCCGTTCGCGTCGCTCGTGCTCGCGGACCTGGGCGCGCAGGTCGACAAGATCGAGGACACCGGGCCCGGCGACTACCTGCGGAACATGCCGCCGATGGTCGGCGACGGCGCGGGCGCCACCTCGGGGATGTTCCTCGCGCTGAACCGCAACAAGCGGAGCGCCTGCCTCGACCTCAAGAAGGAGAGCGCGCGGGCGGCGCTGCTCACGCTGGCCGCGCGATACGACGTGCTGCTCGATCAGTTCCGCCCGGGCGTCCTCGACCGTCTCGGCGTGGGGTACGCGGTCCTCCGCCAGCGTAGCCCCAGGCTCGTCATCTGCGCGCTGACCGGTTACGGCCAGGACGGCCCCCTCGCACAGCGCGCAGGCCACGATCTCAACTACCTGGCGCGCTCCGGGGTCCTCGGCATGCAGGGGCCGGCAGGATCGCCGCCGCAGGTCGCGGGGTTTCAACTCGCCGACATCGGGGGCGGGCTCTGGTGCGTCGTCGCGATCCTCGCGGCCCTTGCGGAACGAGGCCGGACGGGCAAGGGGACCGTCATCGACGTGGCGATGTCGGAGGCCTCGATGGGCTTCGCCATCTCGGGCTTCGGTCAGTTGCTCGCGGGACAGTTGCCCGCCCGGGGCGAAGGCCCGCTGACCGGCGGGCTGGCTCTCTACGGCGCGTACGCGACCCGCGATGGGCGGTATGTCACGCTCGGGGCGCTCGAGCCGAAGTTCTGGACGGCGTTCTGCGAGGGGGCGGGGCTCGAGCCGGACCCGAGCGCGCACTTTCCGGGGTCCCATCAGAAGGCGATCCGAGAAAGGCTCCGCGCACTCTTCGCTACTCGCACGTGCGCCGAATGGGAGGCCTTCGGGCGCGAGCACGACTGCTGCCTCGAGCCGGTCCTCGATCCCTCCGAGGCGCTCAAGGACGAGCACCTGCGCGCGCGAGGCATGGTCTTCGAGATCGACTCGCCCTGGGGTCGGCTCGCCCAGCTTCGCACGCCGGTGACCCCGCGCGGAGCAACCCACGCCCCTCCCCCTCGGCAGGGCGAGCACACCGACGCCATCTTGAGGGAGGGCGGCATCGACGACGCCACGATCGCGGCGATGCGGGCAGAAGGCGCCGCGAGGTGAGAGACGACTATCAGATCTTGCGGAACTCTTCGACGAACTCCCAGTCGGCGATGAGCCCCTTTCGGAGAAGGATCGAGAGGAGCGCCGAGAACATGGCCTCCCACTTCGGCTCGGTGCCCAGGATGTCGCTTGCGTCGACACCGTGAGCCACCGCGCGCAGCGCGCTGACGAGATCGCGCGCGGTGAGCTGATCGCTCATCCCGGCGCTTGCGTCGTTCGGCGGGACGGGGATCTCCGGCATCGAGCCGCGCTGTTTGGGCGGTCCTGGAATGGAGATGCTCGTGCCGTCGAGGAGCGTGAGGGAGATCATCCTCGGGCGGTGGCGCCGCGTCCGCACGGCTTCCTTCGTGTCTTTCTCCGAAGGCTTGGCCGGCGGTGGGGCCGCTGCCTCCTGGAGCGGTGCCGCTGCAGGTGGAGCCGCAGCCACCGCCACCGTGCTCGAAGGAGCGGACTCGACGTTCCCCGAATCGGGGGCCTTCGAGTCGGGCGCGTCCGGCACCGTCGGGCTGCGCGCGGGCGGTACGGGGGAGGGCATCTTGGCGCCGAGCAAGGGCTCCGACGACGGCGGCACCGGTGGCACGGCCTTCGGGGACGAACCGACGACCGCGAGCCCAGGGCCCGAAGCGGCCTCTTCGCCCTGGTAGTACACGCGGATCGCCGCCCGGATGTCGCTCGGGCAGGCGATCATCGGCTTGACCGGGAGGGTCGAGGCGCGCCGCACTTCCTCGATCGCGGCCTCGTTCGTCGGGTCGTCCATCGCGACGTAGAGCGTCTCGCCCTAGCTTGCGGACGCGCCGCACGAAGATGGGGACGAGGCAGAACTTCTCGCGAGATCGCGCGGGGCACCAGGTTGAGGAGCGAGCGCGAGAAGTCGACGTGGTAGAGCGACACCCACGGCACGCTGAGCTGCCGCGACAGCGTCTGCGTGAGCTGCACCTCGTTGACGAGGCCGAGCTCGATGAGGAGCTGACCGAGCTTGCGCCCGTCCTTCCGCTGGGCGAAGAGCGCCTGCTCGAGCTGCGACTGCGAAAGGACCCCCGCTTCGACCAGAAGCTCGCCGATGCGCTTGGCCACGATGTCAGCCATCGGTACGCCAGCTCCTCGCGTGGCGCGTGATAATCTCGCCTCGCCCGCGGCGCTAGCCCCGTCGCAGCTCATGCGGTCGTGCCCCCAGTGCCCAATCCTTGCGACGACGCGCACCGGTTCTGCCCGTCGTGCGGCTTTCCCGATCGGGAAGGTCGCGCAGAGCCCTGACGATCCGCTCATCGGTCGGACGCTCCCCGGCGGCTACCTCATCCTCGAGCTCGTCGGCATCGGCGGCATGGGGCGCGTCTACCGCGCCGAGCAGACGAACCTCGGCCGCACCGTCGCGGTGAAGATCATCCACCCGCACCTGGTCGGCGAGGAGAACGCCGCGGCGCGCTTCATCACCGAGGCGCGCGCCGCCAGCCGCCTGAACCACCCGAACTCGGTCGGCATCATCGACTTCGGCAAGTCGCCCGACGGCCAGCTCTATCTCGTCATGGAGTTCTTGCGCGGGCGGGACCTCGCGCGCGTGACCTACGAGGACGGGGCGCTCCCGTTCCGTCGCATCGTGGACGTCCTCCGGCAGACGCTCGCGGCGCTCGCGGAAGCGCACAGCGAGAGCATCATCCACCGCGACCTCAAGCCCGAGAACATCATCCTCGAGCCCGTGCGCTCGGGCGGCGACTTCGTCAAGGTCGTCGACTTCGGGCTCGCGAAGATGCGCGCCGAGACGCAGCAGCCGAGCATCACGAGCCCCGGGATCGTCTGCGGCACGCCCGAGTACATGAGCCCCGAGCAGGCCCGCGGCGACCCGCTCGACGCGCGGAGCGACCTCTACGCGAGTGGGCGTCATCCTCTTCCAGCTGCTCACCGGCCGCCTTCCGTTCGAGGCGGAGTCGCCGACGCAGGTCGTCCTCGCGCACCTGACGCAGCCTCCGCCGGATCCGCGCGAGGTCGCGCCCGAGCGCAGATCCCCAAGCCGCTGGTCGACCTCGTGCTCAAGGCGCTCGCGAAGGAGCCGAAGGATCGCTTCCAGGACGCCGACGAGTTCTCGGCGGCGCTAGGACGAGCGCTCGCGCAGATCGAAGACCGCAGCTCGTCGCGCGCCCCCTCTGCCCTGACCGTGCGCTGCGGGTCCTGCGGCGCCCTCAACGCGGCGTCGCAGAAGTTCTGCGGCGATTGCGGCGCGGTCGTGACCAGCGACGCAAATGGCGCGTTCCGCCGTCGCTGTCGCCGGCGTTGCCACCGGCCTCCGAGATCACCGGAGCCCAGGCGAACCGGAAGTCGGCGCTCGCCGCAGACAAGACTCGGATCGGCTGGCCGCTGCAGTTCGTCGGTCGCGAAGACGATCTCGCGTGGCTCGAAGCCTGCCGCGTCCGAGTCGCGGTCGCTCGTCGGAGCGCGTGTCGTCGGCGACGTCGGCATCGGCAAGACCCGGCTCGTGCGCGAGTTTCTCGACTTCGCGTCCGCGGCCGGCGACGTCGTCGTCCAGACCGGTCCCGATCCGGCGTGGGCCGAGGTCGGCTACTGGGCTCTAAGGCGCGCGATCGTGCAGCTCGCGAGCCTGCCAGAGACCGGAGGGGGGCAACGCGACTGGGTCGCTGCCACACCGGAGGCGCGGCGGGGTCTCGGCGACGTCTTCGGGCACGACAGCCCCGAGCGTGGCGGTGGGCTCTCGCCGGACGAGCGACGGTTCGCCGCTGCCGAGGCGCTGCGCTGGGCGGTGGTGCGCGCCAGCGAGCGGGCCCGCGGACACCGCGTGGTGCTGGCGGTCGACGATCTGAACTGCGTCGACGGCGCGAGCCGGAACGCCTTCGCCGACACGCTGGTCGATCCCCCGCTCGTACCGGGGCTCATCGTCGCCACGTACACGCCCGGGTTCGACCCCGGATGGGCGCCCGACGTCGCCGCGATTCGCCACCTGGGCGGGCTGCCGACGGCCGAGGTCCTCAAGGTGCTGGCGCACCCGTTCAGGCCAAGTTCGCCCGCGTTCCGCGGCTCGCCCACCATCGTGCCGCTTTACCTCGAGCAGCTTCTCCGGTTCCTGCGCGAGGAGGCAGGCGCCGTCCCCGGGGGGCTGGCCGACGTCATCGCGGTGCGCGTCGAGCGCCTTCCCGCCGACGCGCGGCGCGTCCTCCAGGCGGCGGCCGTCTGGGGAGACGACGCGGACGACAAGGTGCTGACGCGGATGCTGGGCGTCGAGGTCGACCTCGTGGAGGCGCTGGGTCTCCTGCGGCGCGCGGGAATGCTTCAGGTGGCCGAGGACGGAATCAGGACGTCGCACCCGCTCCTGCGCGAAGTGACCCTCGCCACGATCCCGGCGGCCGTTCGGCGAGAGCTCCACGCGGCCGCGGCGGTGGTTTGCGACGAGCGCGATCTGCCGATCGAGGTTCGGGCGCTTCACGAGTCCTGGGGCGGGACGTCCTTCCAGGCCCTGCTTCTCCTCGAGCGGGTGGGCACGATGGCGAGCGCCCGCGGCGACCATCAAGGGGCCATCATGGCGCTCCGGCGCGCACTGGAGCTCGCTCGCCGCGAGCTCTTCCGGGGAGAGCTCGACGACCCCATGCGCGCGGTGCTCATCTTCAGCCGCAAGCTCGGCGAGGCGCTGGCGCGCAGCGGGCAGTTCAACGACGCCGACGGCGTGCTTCGCGAGGCGCTCGACGTCGCGGGGCCGAGCGGGCGAGATCGCGCCGCCGTTCTGGGCGCGCTCGCGCACGTCGCGCACGGGCGCGAGCGCCTGACCGAGGCCAGGGGCTACCTTCGCGAAGCCCTCGACCTCGCTTCGCTCTCCGGCGCACACGAGCTCGTCATCTCGCTCGAGACACTGCGCCGTTCGATCGCGTCGTGACCGCTGTGGCCCCGCACATTGCCCGCTGGGACCTGGACAAGACGTACCTGCGCACCGAGTTCGACTCGCTGCGCGACATCTTGAGGACAGCGCTCGAGCGGCCCGACGAGAAGCGCACCAATCCCGGTGCCTCCACCCTGCTTCGCGAGATGGTCCGAGCGGGCATCCGCGTGCACATCCTGTCTGGCTCACCGGAACAGATGCGCCGTCGCCTCGAGGACAAGCTGCGCCTCGACGGCATCACGTGGGACACCTTCACCCTCAAGCCGAACCTCCAGAACCTCCTCCGCCTGCGCTTCCGAGCCGTACGCGATCAGCTGGGCTACAAGCTTCCGGCGTTGATGAAGGCGCGCGCCGCGGTCGGCGACGGTCCGGAGGTGGCAGCCGCTTGCCGGGAGACTCTCTTCGGCGACGACGCCGAAGCCGACGCGTACGTCTACTCGCTCTACGCGGACATCATCGCGGGCCGCGTGACGGAGGACGTGCTCGGGCAGGTGCTCGAGCGCGGGCGTGTCTACGACGACGTGCTCGCCGAGACGCTCGAAATCGCTCGCAGCATCGAGCCGGTGGACGCCGTCGAGCGCATCCTCATCCACCTCGAGCAGCAGACGCCTCCGGACGACTTCCGGACGTACGGCGCGCGGGTCGTTCCCTTCTACAACTATCTGCAGGCGGCGTTCGTTCTGCACGAGGACGACCGTCTGGCGCCGGGCGGCCTCCTTCGCGTCGCGGTGGAGCTCGCCACCGAGCATCACTTCGACGGCGACGCGCTGGCGCGCAGCTACCTCGAATCTCGCGCGCCGGGGACATCTCCGCGGTACGCGCGTCGACGCCATCGCCGTCGAGCTCGACTCGTGGCTATCCAGCGGAAGCGTGCCCGCCTCGGACGAGCTTCGCACGATGACTTCGCGTCTCGTCGTGCTCGCCGACGAGGCGCGTTCGCACTGGCGAGAGAGAGCGACGCCGCTCCCCGACTACTTGGGTCTCGTCCTGACACACAACGCGCGCCGGCTCCGTTGAGGCCGGCGCACGTCACACCCAGGCGTTGTTCAGGATCTCTCCGATGCCGCCGGCACCGGGCACGATGTACTGGTGATCGTCGAGCCCCCGCTCGTCATCCCAGCGCGTCCCGGGGACGGTGGCCAGCACCTCCGGGGCACTGAGGCCGCGGTCGACGCGGAGGGCGTACACGATCGTGTCGGGGTGCGCCCGGAGGACGTTGCGGATGTACTCCGGCGTGACGATGAGGTGCACGGCGATGCACCGAGCCGGGACCCCGTCGAGGCGGCCCTTGTAGTGGTCCAGCGCACTGACGATCGTGGAGCCGGTCGCCCCCATCGGATCCGGGAAGAGGACGATGCGTCCTTCGACGTCGCGGCCGATCTTCGCGTCGTGCCACGCGGTGCCGGTCACGCGTCCGTTCGCGTCCGTGGTGCGCGACATGAAGAGGTGATCCTGCCGCACGCAGGTCGGGTCCAGGATGTCGTTCAGGAGGTCGTAGACGACCTGGGAGGGCAGGGTCCCCGCGCGCGCGATTCCGACCGTCACCGCCCGCGTTTCTCGCGCGATGGCCGTCGAGCGCAGGACGGCCTCTGGCGACGAGGTGACCATCCGCGTCGGCACGTCGAGCCGTGCCCGCGGGAGCTCGGCGGCCATGACGACGTGAGCGAGGTGGGAGTAGAGTACGCGGACCAGCCGCCCTATCTCCGGCTGCTGCGTATCGCGCGCGCACAGTCGCGCGAGCTGCGTCCATCCGACGGGGTCGTCGAGCAGACGGACGTTGGGGCCGTAGCGATGATCGATCTCGGGGGGCCGATAGCGGCTCTTCGCGTAGGCGCTCTCGGTCATCGTGCACCCCGGGTCATCACCGAGGCATCACGTCCAGTGACCCGCGCGGAGCGCCGCCGCGTCGATGACCTTCACCTTCGGCCCGAGCGCCTCGCGGAACGCGTCCTCGTCTTCGTCGTCCATGATGGCGTCGCCGAAGCCGGCGGCGATCTCCATCGCGGTCGAAAGAATGCGCAGGAACTGGGCAAAGCTCGACGCGGCAAGAGTCGCCGTCCAGCGCTCCTGACCGCTCATCGCCGTGTAGACGGGGCAGTCACCCTCGGGGTCCGGCTTGCTCACGTCGAGGAAGTAGGGGTCACCCAGGAGGGAGCTCTCCCCGATCACGATCCAGGAGTCCTTCCATTCGGCCGGCGTACCCCCATCGCCCCGCCCCGCCCGCACGGGCTGTTGCGCCTTGACGAGCTCTTCGGCGGGGATGAGGCGGATGCGCTCGACGGGGGTGACGGTCTCCACCTTCGCCGGGTTGGCTGCCAGGAGGAAACTCCGGAACCGTGAGGGCACACGCAGCTCCTTGCGGAGCTCTTCAATCAGCGCGGGGGGCGCTTTCACGAAAGAGCACGCGAGCTTGCGCTTCGAGAATACGGCCTTCAGGGCCTCCACTGCATCCGCGAGATCACTGTCCACGTGGTCGCCTCGCACCAATGGCAGGGCTGTAATGAAGCACACACGCTAGCACCCCTGGCCCCCGAATTCGAAAGGTGTTTCTCACGAGCTCCTCACAACAACCACTAGCTAATGGGGCGGCGGAAGCGCCAGCCCGCAATGCACCGCGACCTCGACCGCACCCGTGCTGCCTACGCCTCCCAGGCTCCTCAAGGCCTCGACGAGGCTGTCGACGGCGCTCTCAAGCACCGTCATGCCCGGCGGCGGAAGTGCACGGCTGGCGACGTCCGCAGACACGGCCACGTGCACTCTCGATATGTCCTGGTCGGGGACCTCGAGCATCACGCGGATGTTCAGCGTGACGCTGCCACCGTCTTCGAGCCCGAACGCGGCAGGTCGCTGCGCGAGGGGAGCGCAGAGGGTGGAGGTGCCGGGGCCTCCGTCGATGCCCAGCGCGAGGGCCACCCACGCCCCGACGTCGACCCCGGACGTGTCCGACGACGGGCCCGCCGTGACGACGGGCCTGCACCCGCTCCCGTCCGGCAGCGTGCCCGGTGGACAGACGGGAGCCCGAGCGCAACTGGCCCCCTCCCTCCGGGTTCCCCGCGGGCAGGTCGCGTCGGGGGGCACGCACGCGATCCGCCCGGACTCCACCAGCGGTGCCAGGCCGTCCCCGCACGGCGACGTTCCCTCGTGCCCCAGGAGGGAGCGCGCCAGGCACGCACCGGTGGCCACGTCGATCATCTCGTCGCCTTGACAGGGACGGAAGGCGCATCCGGAGGCGCTCATGCGTGCGGCGGGCCCGCAGAAGGCGTCGCCGACCGGCGGGGGCACGCAGGCTCCGAGGAGTGCGAAGCCACCGCCGCCGCATGCGCACCGGCCGGAGCCATCCCGCGAGGCTCCGCGTGGGCACGCCGCGAGAGGCCGGTTGCCCGGCGGGGAGGCCGAGGCCGTGGCTGCGCCGCAGGCGATGGCCTGCGTCGCGACCGCGACGGCAAAGGTGGGACCGGCGAGGCCGCGGACTAAGCGTCGCATCCCACGCGATGCTACAGAGTGGACGGCCATGCTCGCGATCTACCTGGAGGGCAAGCCCGAGTTCGAAGTGGCGCTCGCGAAGCTCGAGATGCGGGGCGAGGCCGATTTCGCCACGGTGGAGTCCGCGGTGCGCGAGATCCTAGCCGCCGTCCGCGCCGGGGGCGACGCCGCGGTCCAGCGCTACAACGAACGCTTCGGGAGGCGGGCGCCGCGTCTCCTCGCGCGTGACTACCCGGGCGCCGAGGCCCTCGCTCGCCTGCCGGCCGAGGCACGGGCTGCGCTCCAGCTTTCTGCGTCACGCGTCCAGGCGTTCCACGAGCACGATCGTCAGGTCGGCTTTCGTTACGATCACGAGGGCATCGGCCTCGGCGTGCGCGTGCTTCCGGTCGCCCGAGCCGGTGTCTACGCGCCCGGGGGAAAGGCGCGATATCCGTCGAGCGTCATCATGTCGGCCATTCCCGCGCGCGTCGCAGGGGTCGCCGAGATCATCCTCGCCACGCCTCTCACCGGGGACGAGGCGGACGACGCCATCTACGCCGCAGCCCACCTGTCCGGCGTCACGGCCATCGTCGACGCCGGCGGGGCGCAGGCCATCGCGGCGCTGGCGTACGGAACCGAGAGCGTTCCGCGCGTCGACAAGATCGTGGGACCCGGAAACCGGTACGTCGCGTGCGCCAAGCGCCTTGTCTTCGGCGCCGTGGACATCGACGGCATCGCCGGCCCGAGCGAGATCCTCGTCGTCGCGGACGACGAGGCCGACCCGAGAGTCATCGCCGCAGACCTTCTGTCTCAGGCCGAGCACGACGAGGCCGCCTACCCGCTGCTCTTGTGTGCGTCGGACCTGATGGCCGCGGCGGTGCGAGGGGAGCTCGAAAGGCAGCTCGAGACCCTCCCGCGGGCGAAGATCGCTCGGGCCGCGATCGCGAACGGGGCGGCGTTCGTCGTCACTTCGCGCGATCGGATGGGCGTCGTGGCCAACCGGCTGGCCGTCGAGCACGTGGCCCTTCACGTGTCCGATCCGGAGGAGATGCTGGCCCGTATCCCGAGGGCAGGGGCGGCCTTCCTCGGTCCGACGACCCCCGAGGCGATGGGCGACTACCTGGCAGGGCCATCCCACGTCCTGCCCACCGGCGGCGCGGTGAGGTTCGGCTCCCCGCTGGGCGTCTACGACTTCGTGACGCGCACGTCGGTCATCCGCTACTCCGCGGAGGCTCTGGCCCGACACGAACGTGCAGTGTGCGCGTTCGCGCGGCTCGAGGGGCTCGAGGCCCACGCGAGGGCGGTCGAAGCGCGCCTGCCTCCGGGGCGTTGAGCCCCGCTTTCGTCACGATGGCACGTCCGCGCCAGGGTGTCGTTCTCCTTGCCTGACGGCCCCGTCTATTCGTAGCGTTTTGCGCGGCCTGCGAGGGGTTCGAAGGAGGAATAGATGCGTCCGAGGTTCTTCCGGTACGTGGGTCTCATCGCGCTGGTCTGGGCCGTGACGGCCCTGTCGATTGGCTGCGCGCAGGAGCGTGCCCCGATCAACCGTGTGCAGGCGATGGCGCTCTCGAAGCATTTCTTCGTCGGCCCGAACCTCAGCGATCCGACGGACAACCCCGAATTTTACATGGGCAACAGGGTCATCGACGAACCCTACGGCGTCGGCCAGGACTTCGGGATGATGCAGGGCATCGGCTCTTTCGCCCGCGTGAAATTCGAGATCCAGGAGACGGTTCTCCTCGCGCGCCTCACCTACCAGCGGATCCAGAACACCAGCGGCGGCAACACCTACGGATCGCAGTCGATCGACGACGGCCAGCTCGTCGCCGAGTTCAACATCACGAGCCACTTCGACATCATCCGCGACTACAACACGCAGACCGGCGAGCAGCTCAACGTCATCGTCGAGAACACGACGGACCGCCCGTGGTACGAGCGTGAGTACTTCCGCGTCGACTGGTCGCAGAACCTCGTCACCGACGCGTACGACTTCGACGTGCTGGCGGAGGGGGCCGCCATCGACGGCATCAAGTACGACCCGCTCTCGTACTACATCGAGGATCCGAGCGACCCGAACGCACCCGTCTACAGCGAGGCCGATGGCTATCTGGACGTTACGACGAAGATGTTCGCGACGCCGCAGACCATCGACACGCCCTACGGCAGCTTGCCGGCCTGCCTCGTCTTCCCCAGCGACTTCGCGGGCGGAACGGCGCCAGCCGTCACGTGCAACCCCGCCGAGGTGACGCTGAGGCTCTCGTTCAAGCAGATCGTCGACGACGACTTCGAGCCCGAGGACTGGATTGGCACGAAGATGGCGGCGTTCGGGTGGTTCGAGGAGGACCGCTTCGGCTACGACCGGAACTACGGCATCATCGACCAGGATTGGCACCGCTTTGCCACCAAGTACAACATCTGGCAGCAGAGCCACGTCGCCGGCACGCAGTGCGCGATCGACGAGTGGCGGGATGCGAGCGGAAACGTCCAGCTCTACGAGGTCGACTCCGGCGGCAACTACGTCACCGATCCGACGACTGGCCTCCCCATCCCGTCGGCCACCGGCCAGCCGTTCACGCTGAGCGCGCCGGGTCTCGACGTGCACAGGGACGCGAACCACAACGGGACGGAAGACGAGTGCGAGTTCACCGATGCAGCCGGCGCGATTGTGAACGCCGGTTCGCGATGCGACGAGTTCAGCAACAAGTGCGACATCCCGCTCTACGAGCGCTCGACCAAGACGGCGCCGTTCTACTACGGACCGACGGCCGCTCCGGATCTCTTCCCATCCACGGCGCAGGCGCTCAACTCGTGGAACATCGCCGTGAAGCGCGCCGTCGAGATCGGCATGAGCGTGGAGGCGAGCCGCGTCAACGCCCCCGTGCCGCCGAACCTCATCACGACCGAGGCGGGCCTTCTGGCGGACCAGCAGAGCGGCATGATGACCGTGCCGGACATCTTCGTGCTCTGCCACAACCCCGTGATCCAGGGTGACGCGCCGGCGTGCGGTGCCCCCGGACTGGCCGTGCGCCTCGGAGACCTCCGCTATCACATCGTCGACATCATCCAGAACCCGCAGAACCCTTCACCGTGGGGGGTCATGGCGGACTTCAACGACCCGCTCACCGGCGAGAAGGTCCAGGCGAGCATCAACGAGTGGGGAGCGGTGCTCGACATCGCGGCGCAGAGCACCGAGGACCTCATTCGCTGGATCGACGGCGAGATCACCAATCAGCAGATCGCGAATGGCCAGTACATGCAGCAATGGGTCTCTGCCGACCAGCTGGGCACCGCCCGATACGCGCCCGCCGTCCTTTCCACCCAGGAGATCCAGGCGCGTCTCAATTCGATCAACAAGACGAGCGCGCAGCTGAATGGCCTCGTAGCGGGCCAGCAAGCGGGGACCGCCCAGCAGACCGCCGCGCAGAACCTGTCGACGACCCTCGGCCCGTCGCTCGACGCGCAGTTCGAGGGGACGCGGCAGTCGCTGATCGGCACGACGTGGGAGTCGCAGCTGATGACGCCGAACATCCTGCAGATGGCGGGGTTCAACCCGAACCAGCCCTTTGCCGGCGATCCCACGACGGCCGCGCTCGCCTCGCCGCTCCAAGGGCTCGACCCACGCCTCCGGAAGTGGGCCAAGGGCGTGATCGCCACGGGCCTCACGAACAAGACGACGTGCATCCTCGACGACGAGCCCGAACCGGACGCGCTGGTCGGCCTGGCGCGGCAGGCGTCGGCTCTCTTCCCCTTGCCGAACCAGAAGGACCCGAGCTACCCGGCCGAGCTCTACCAGCGCGACCAGTCGCTTCACGAGTGGCTGCGCGAGCAGTTCCACCTGGGGGTCATCGCCCACGAGATGGGGCACTCGATGGGGCTGCGCCACAACTTCTCCGGGAGCTTCGACTCGCTCAACTACCACACCGAATACTGGCAGCTTCGCACCCGCAACGGGCAAGAGCACTACTGCGGCTATCCGGGCGCGCTCGACGCGACGACGCCGCACACCAACGGCACCGACTGCGTGGGGCCGCGGTGGGTCGATCCAGTCACCGATCAGGAAACCAATGACCTCATCTGGAAGTGGGGATCGTCCACCGTCATGGACTACCCGGGCGACCAGACCCAGGACATGAACGACATCGGCCTCTACGACAAGGCCGCCATGCGTTTCGGGTACGCCGACATCGTCGACGTCGAGAAGAACCTGAAGGCCATCGTCGGCCCTGGGGGCCAGACCGCAGGGTCGGGTTACGACTTCGCAGGCGCCATCCAGCTCCTCGACGGGTGGGGGGAATCTACGGCTTTCCCTACGGCATGACGTACGAGACCCAGCTCGGTACGCCATCGGGCCAGGGAAACCACTACAGCATGTACGCGGACAAGTACGGGCTCCTCGGCGACTGCTCGCAGCCGCGGCCTGGTTGGAACGGGGCCCCGGGCGATCCCCTCGCCGTGCAGTGCACCGGCTCGAGCCTCGACTACGTCGCCGAGCGAGACATGTCATCCATCGCCAAGATCTCCCAGGCCGACGTGCAGATGAACGCGTCGGACGTCGCAAACTTCGCCGTGGACTCGAGCGGTCGCGTGCGCCATCCGTACATGTTCGCGAGCGACGAGTTCGTCGACATCGGCAACGTCCCGGTCTTCAGGTTCGACGCCGGGGCCGACGCCTACGAGCAGATCGAGTTTCTCATCAGCACCTACGAGGACCGGTACATCTTCAACAACTTCAGGAGAAACCGCGTGACCTTCAACACGCACGCGACCGTGGACTACATCGAGGATCGCTACTGGGACAAGATCAAATACATCACCAAGAGCCTCGCGCTCGGCATCGAGGAGCTCACCGTCCCCGGAGCGGGCAACACGGACCCGACCACGTTGCCCGGGCTCCTCATGCCACTCGCACTCGGCGCGTCCGACGGACTCGACATGTTCGTGCGCGCGATGACGCGTCCCGAGCCTGGTCTCTATGCGACGGCGGCGGGCGGCCCGGGCGGTCCGCCCAACACGTGGGGCGCCGTCGGCACGAACCTCCAGCAGAATTCCCTTCTGCAGTTCAACGTGGCGCTGGGCAACGGGCAAGGTCGCTTCCTGCAGAACGACTACGACTACACGCAGGGGTACTGGTGGTCCGAGTACCAGACGCAGGTCGGGAGCTATTACGAGAAGGTCCGGGCGCCCATCTACCTGACCGAGGCGTACAACGATTTCATCTCGAACGCGAAAGACGACTACATCGACGGCCGCTACAAGAACCTGAGCTACGTCTCGATTTACCCCGATCAGGTCCGCCGGATCTTCGCGAATCTGATGGCCACGCAGAGCGCGACCTTGGAGCTCGATCAGGGCACAGTCGCTCAGATCTTCACGGCAGCCCCTTTCGTGATTCCAGGCGCGGGAGGAGCGAACGTCACGTCGCCGGTGCAATACCTGCCCTGGGACAAATACGACACGACGAACCCATCGAGCCTCGAGCTTCAGTACCCGCCGGGCGCGGTGTTGCTGGACCCCCTGGTGGGGTGGGAGCAGCAGTACCCGGCCCTCATCAACCTCTTCCGGTACGGGAGGACGTCGTTGTCGATGGACCTCGTCGACCAGATTCGGATCATGTCGCCGGGTGACCCGGGGAGCAGCTCGCTCCTGCCGAACCAGCAGGTGCGCTACCGCGACCCGCTGACCGGCATCGAGTATCTCGCCGAGGCCTACGGGACCGAGACGGTGAACCCCGACATCGGCTACCCCGTCCAGAAAGGGATTGCCGCCCGCATGCTGCAGCAGGCCAACTACCTCGCGCAGCAGTCGTATCAGGTGACGCAGCCGCCCGATCCGGACACCGGCGAGCTGACGTACGACACGGACTCGCAGGGGAACGTCATCCCGCTGGCCACCCAGGCGGCGGCGGACATGGCGACCATCCTGAAGAACTACGCGTCGAACATCGACATCACCCGCAAGCTCACCCTTTTCATGGGGTACCTGCCCTACTGAGCGTACTGAGCGGAGGCGCCGGGCTCACTCGCCGCCGCGCGCAGCCATCGCGGCGCTGATCCATCGGAAGGCTCCCGGCGCCACTCGGGCCGCGGCCGAAGCCACTTGCACGAAGGCGCTCGTTTCCGTCACGGGTTGTCCGCGATCGACGGCGCGGAGCGTTTGCTCCGCCACCTCTTCGGCCGTCTGTGCCCTCGCCCCGGGCGGCCGGACTCCGGCGCGTCCGTCGGTCGTGACCGAGTTGTCACGGAAGGGAGTGTCGACGGGGCCGGGCCGGATGACGACCACGTGGACGCCCGTACCCACGAGCTCCGCGCGAAGCGTCATCGACAGCGCCTCGAGCGCGAACTTGGTCGCCGCATAGGCGCCCATCCGGGGCGACGCGACCACTCCCGCCACGGACGACAGCATCACCACCGTGCCGCCGGAGCGGGTGAGAGGGTCGATCGCCAGCTGGGTGAGGCGAAGCGGAGCAAAGACGTTGAGAGCGAAGAGACGCTCGAGATCTCCGAGGTCGATGCGGGCGACGCTGCCGTAGTGGCCCCGGCCCGCGTTGTTTACGAGGACGTCCAGGCGGCCGGTGTCCGCGCGCGCCCGGTCCACGAGGCGGACCCTATCCTCGTCGCGAGTGACGTCGCCCGGATGAACGATCGCGGTTCCGCCCTCGGACTCGACCTCCCTCGCCACGCGCTCGAGAGCCTCGCGGTCGCGGGCGCTCAGGATCACGGTCGCGCGGCGGCGGCCCCACGCGCGGGCGAGCGCCCGTCCAATGCCGCTGGACGCGCCGGTGACGAGGACCGTCTTAGCCACGGCAGCACGCCTCTCGGTTGACGGGCCGAGCTAGTCGACCTTCAGGTACGTGCCCTTGATGAGCTTCAGGACGATCTGGGCCGTCTCCAGATCCGTCGCGAGGCTCTTGTTGAGCACGGTCTCGAAGACGCCGTAATTGTGCGCGAGCTGCAGGACGTCGAGCTCCGACGGCTTGAGGTCACGGAGCGGAGGAATGAGCGGAGAGCTCACGCTCACGCGGGCAGGCAGGGCGGGGAGGTCGTCCTTGAGGCGATTGTACTCGTCGAGCTGGCGCATCCCCTCGATGAGGGTCTCCTGCACGGTGACGTTCATCTCGTTCGCGAACTCGCGCTCCTCGGGCGGGTCGAGGTCGAAGAGGCCCTTCTGCCAGGTGAGCATACGAAAGAGGCTCTTCAGCGGCTGCACGTCGTCGAGATCGTCGATCACGGCGTAGGCGATGATCCCCTTCTTGAGGTGAATGCGCCCGACGGTCTCGTCGGCGCGAACGACGAGGACGCCGCTCTTCTTGGACGTGCCGAAGAGCTGCAGGAGGTCGGGCAGCGGAACCTCTTCGATGCTGCCGCTCATCGTGCGCTGCTGGCTGTTCTTGCGCGACTGCGCCACGTTCTCGAGCTCGCGCTTCGCCTCGAGGCCGTCGCGCCCGGCGTCGCCCGCGATGACCTTGAGGATGCTCGTCCCGATGAGGACCCGATCGCCCTCCTTCAGGCGGGCGCGCTTGATCTTCTCGCCGTTGACGAACGTGCCGTTGGTCGACCCCAGATCCTCGATCCAGATCTGCTCGCCCTGCGTGGCAATGCGCGCGTGCTTGCGAGAGACCATGTCCTCGACGAGGACCATGTCGAGATCGCTGGAGCGGCCGATGAGGATCTGTTTGTCCGCGACGATCGGAAACTCGCCACCCTGGTACTTGCCGCTGATAAAGCGCAAGAGGTACGAGCGACCACCGGGCCGCGGTACGGGCTGTGTGGGCGCCTTGGGTGACGGGTCTTGCATCTTCGTTCGACGGGAACTCCCGGGCCCTGTCGTGATGGTGCACGGGCACGCCGTGCGCGCGCGCCCATCCTGAAAGACGGCCGAAAGCCCGAACAAACAAAGGCTAGTGGGTGCGAAGCTGAGCGGTCAAGTCGCCGGAAGGACACGCGGAGGCTACACCTCCCAGCGCGGCTCCGGATGACAGGCAAAAACCCACAGATTGGGGCCCACAGGCCCATTGCCCCGGGGGGCGACCGCTACGGTACCCACCGATCCCTCGAGCCCAGGGCGGCCCTCCCGCAGCTGGCCTTTCGCCTCGACGCCGACTTCGCCCGCCTGTTCGAGGGCGAGGCGCTCATCCAGGTCGAGGCGCTGAACATCGACGCGGCCAGCTTCGTCCAGATGGAGGAGACCGCGCGGGAGGCGGGGAGTGCGGTCGAGAGCGACGTCGCGCGCTTGGTCCTGCAAACCGTGGCCGAACGCGGCAAGCAGCACAACCCGGTGACCGGATCGGGTGGGATGCTTCTCGGACGCGTCTTGCAGATTGCGCCAGGCCGCCGGGAGGACGACCTCGAGGTCGGCGTGCGCGTGGCGACCTTGGTCTCGCTCACGCTCACGCCCCTCCGGATCGACCGCATCCGGGCCGTGAGGCGAGGTGCGGCCCAGATCGACATCGACGGCGAAGCTGTCGTCTTCGCGAGCGGGTCCTGCGTGACGTTGCCCGCCGACCTCCCGGAGAAGCTTGCGCTCGCCGTCCTGGACGTGGCCGGGGCGGCTCCTCAGGTGGCGCGCCTCGTGAAGCCAGGGCAGGTCGTCGTCGTCCTTGGCGCGGGCGGCAAGAGCGGGACACTCTGCGTCGCCGAGGCGAGGCGTCGTGGAGGGCCGGCCGCGTGCGTCGTCGGCGTCGAATCGAGCGAGCAAGCCGCCGCCGCCCTGCGGGCGCTCGGACTCTGCGACGCCGTCGTCCCGATCGACGCGCGCGATCCTCTGGCGGTCCGCCGCGCCGTGCTCGCGTCGACGGGAGGCCGCGAGGCCGACGCGACGTTCTCGTGCGTGAGCGTGCCGGACGCGGAACTCTCCGCGATCCTCTGTACCCGCGATCGCGGCGTCGTCTACTTCTTCGCGATGTCCACGAGCTTCACGAAGGCCGCCCTCGGCGCCGAGGGGGTCGGCAAGGACGTCGATCTATTCATAGGCAACGGCTTCGCCAGGGGCCACGCCGAGCACACGCTCGCCATCGTGCGCGACATGCCCGACGTGCGCGCGCTCCTGGAGAGAAGATTGACTTGAACCGCAGAGGCGAGGAGGCGCAGAGAGGAGGATGGTTCAGACCCCAAACCTCTGCGTCCTCCGCGTCTCTGCGGTTCAAAAACCTACTGCGCGAGCTGCACGACTCTGTCGAACAGGGCAGGCGTGAACGTCGTTCCCCGCAGCTGCTGGCGGACGCGGCTGAAGAGGTCGTTCCACTCCTTCTTCTCGCCGTCGCTCAAGTCGTAGGACGTCTTCGAGGCCTTCATCCGCCCGTACGCCTGAGCATCGATGTTGCGGATCGAGGCGGTGAGACGCGCCGACATCTCGTTGCCCCGTGCGGTCACGATGTCCCGCAGGTTCTGCGGGACACTCTGGAGGCGAGCCGTCGAGAAGATCATCGCGCCGATGCCGAAGCTCACCGTCTGCGAGCTGATGTGCGTGACGCGCGACGCCCACTGCAGCTGCTCCGCAGCCAGTGGAGGCGCCACCACCACGTTGATGGATCCGCTCCCGAGCGAGGGCAGGATCTCGTTGACCGTCAGCTGCTTCGGGGTGATGCCGCCGATCGCGGAGAAGATGGCCGGCTGCACGGCGTCTCCCGAGTTGAAGAAGCAGGCCTTGCCCTGAAGGTCCGCGGGATGGTGCACCTCGAACCCCACCGTCATCGTCTTCGCCGCGCCGACGTCGCCCCAGCCGCCGACGGTGAACCCCTTGGACTCGAACGCCTTGTTGAACTCGTCCTTCAGCGCGTTGCGCGCGTTATCGAGCTTGCCCCAGTTCGCGAAGAGGCCCGGCATCTGGAAGAGCAGGACGTCGGTCACCCCCGTCTGCGAGAGGCCCACGGCCGTGATGGCCGCGCCGTCCAGCTGACCGGAGCGCATCTTCTGCACCATCAGGACCTCGTCGCCGGCCTGCCCGTTCCACTGGAAGTCGAGCTGCACCTCGCCGTTCGTGTCCGTCGAGACGATGTTCGCCCACTTCTTGAACTCCTTGCCCCACGGAGAGTCCTGCGGGGCGAGCGTTCCGATCTTGATCGTGTTGACGGCGTAGGCGGGGCCCGCGATGCCGAGGACGAGGCCGACCGCGGCGAGCGTGCAGAGGTGCTTAAGATTCATGCCCGGCTATTTACCAGGGCGTCCGGCCCGACGGAAGCTCGCGCGTCAGCCGGATCCGGGCGAGAGCGCTATCGCTGGCTCAGGCGCTGGGGCGACCAGCGATTCGCTCGCGGTCGGAAGGACGATGGTGAACGTCGTCCCGGCGCCTGGCTGGGAGTGCACTTCGATGGTGCCGCCGGCGTTCTGAACGATGCTCTGACTGATCGCGAGCCCGAGGCCGGTTCCCTGGGTCTTCGTCGTGAAGAAGGGAACGAACAGGTTCCGCAGCACTTTCGGCGATATGCCGGGCCCGGTGTCGCGGACGCCCACCTCGACGAGCTCCGTCTCGTCGGTCATCGAGCGCCGCGGGATGGACGAGGAAAGGTCATGCGACATGCGCCCGCGCATGGACCGACGGACGGACGTCGACACCGTAACTTTCCCGTGGCCGTCCATCGCCTGAATGGCGTTCTGGATCAGGTTCATCAGCACTTGCCGGAACTTCTCCGGGTCGATGCTCGTGCGCGGCAGCGGCTCGCTCGAGGTCGAGCTTCACATCGATGGCGCCGTCGGTGATCTGGCTCGACAGGATCTGCACCGTCCGCCTCACGGCGGCGTTGATGTCCAGAGGGATGGGATTGCCGGCGTGAGGCCGCGCATAGTCGAGGAAGCTCCCGACGACGCGGTCGAGGCGGTTGACCTCCTCGAGGATGATGCCGACGAACTCGCGGGCCGCGGGGTCCTCCGGGTCGCGCTCGCCGACCTCCTCGAGCAGCTGCGCGGCGCCCTTGATGGCGCCGAGGGGGTTCTTCACCTCGTGCGCGAGACCGGCCGCCATCGAGCCCAGCGCGGCGAGGCGGTCGCGCTCCTTCATGCGCGAGTAGACGCGGCTGTTGGCGACCACGACGCCGATCTGCGCCGCGACCGTCTCGAGCAGCGCGATCTCCTCGGGCGTGAAGGCGTCGCGCACGCGGTCGTCCGAGACGAAGAGCAGGCCCACGCCATCGTCCTCGTCGCCGCGGACGGCGAGGACGACGGCGCCCTGCAGGACGCCCAGCGTCGCCGCGGCAGCCTGGACGGCGGCGTCGGACTTGTTGCGCCTCGCGCGCGACCTCCTCGAGCGAGATCGATGCCTGCCTGTCGAGGCGTTCGAGCAGCGGCCGCGCTCCGAGGGCCTCGACGCGCTTCGGCACCGCCGCGCCGATCGAGCCCGACGAGATCGAACCCGTCGCCGTCCTGGTCGCGGAGGTAGAGGGCCGACGTGGTCACGCGGCGCGAGCGCTCGAGCCCCTGCATGAGCGTCGCGAGTCATCTCGTCGATCTCGAGGACGTGCGCGAGCCGCTTGCGTAGCTCGGCGACGCTCGTCTCGAGGTCGTAGCGCTCCCGGAAGAAGAACTGGTGGATGCGCGTCTCCACCTCGGTCTGCAGAGGCTCGAAGAGGACCAGGAACACGATCGCCGCCAGCACGGCGTTCAGGTACATCGTGTCGAAGCCGCCGATGACCATGACGAAGAGGTAGAAGATGCCAGCGAGGCAAAACGCGAGCGCGGTCGAGACGAGCAGTCGCCCCGCGAGCTCGTAGATGTCGGCGAGCCGCGGCCGCGTGACCGACTCGGCGAGCACGAAGAGGAAGACGATGGCGAGCACCGCGCCGATCGGCGGCAAGTGCACCCCGAGGTACGAGAGGAAGTCGGCGAGCGAGAACGTCGTCGCCGCCGCGCCGACCGCCGACGAGGAACCGCACGCGGTCGCGCACCGCTCGCGACGGGCTGCGCTGGCCACGCCGTGCGAGGGTGATGAGGGCGGCCGCGAGCAGCCCGAAGACGTAGGTGTACACGGCGCCCAGCGCGAACGCCCGGTCGTGGTACGGCGAGACGGTCACGACGAGCACCGGCACGCGCGACGACCGCAGCGAAACGGGCGAGCCGCGTCTGCGTGCTCGCCACCTCCAGCGGGACGATGTTCTGGAAGAGGTGGATCGCGAACTGCGGCAGGAGCACCGTGAGCACGCCCGTCACGCGCTCCCACAGGTCCGCGCGAAAGAAACCCGCCAGCGACTGGCTGCCGTACCAGAGCGCCACGTCCGCCGCGAACGCCGCGAAGAGCCAGTGCACCGCGCGGCGTCCGCGTAGAAGCACGCTCAGCGCGATCGCCAGCGCGAGCACGGCGCAGAAGAGGATCGTCTTCGGGCGGAGGTCCTGCATGCTCTGTCGCGGCCTTCTTCGCTGTCATGCAGTGTACCCGAGTCGGGTGAAACATCCGTGGCCCGCGCGCTTTTGGCCTTGCACCCTCTTGCGCCGCGGCCCATCAAAGCCTTAGCTCAGTCGCCAAGGAGTTCCTCTTGCGCCGTCTTCTCCCGCATTGCAAAGGTGGTCTCGCGGCGCTCGTCCTGCTCGTTTTGCCCGCTTGCAGCGGCGCGGCGACCGCCAACTTCGTCCCCGGCCCCGGCTCGTCGGGAGCAGGTTCGAACGGCGGCGGCTCCGGGGGCGGCGGGAGCGGTTCGAGCGGCGGCTACGACGCGACCGTGCCAAGCGGGTCCAGCGGCTCCGGCACGGACGGCTCGATGTCGGACGACTCGTCGGGCTTCGCTCCGGGGCTGGACGGTGAGAGCGAAGCGACGTCCGGCGACGCCGCTGCGGACGCCGGGCCGCCGGGTGTCCTTTGTCCGCAGGGCATGACGGCGAGCCGTTGCGCGCCCGGTGAGACGTGCTGCGTAACGACGATGGCTGGCCTCCTCGGCAGCACGCAGACGGCCACCTGCGAGGCGCCCACGTGCACGGGTACGCCGGTGCACTGTTCGTCGCAGGCGGACTGCAAGCAGAACGAAATCTGCTGCGGGACCGAAACGACCACCTTCGGGGGGACGAGTTACCAGGACGTCAGCTGCTCGACGACTTGCACCAGCGCCATAGGCGCCACGCGTGTGCAGTTCTGCGATCCAAGCGATATGTGCCCGTCGGGTACGACGTGCCAAACGAGCACGATCGTCCAGGGCTACACCGTCTGCCGGTGATGTCGGGGCGCGACCCGCGAATGCTCGACCTCGATGTTTCGCTCCCGTCGGACGACGGCGAGCTCGCCCGGTACGGCGAGATGGCGCTGCGATCGCTCGGCCTCCCCGCGAGTCGGGTACCGTCGTTCGTCGGGCGTCTCGATCCGGCGACCGTGCGCGTGGCCCGCCAGGGTACGGACGTCGTCGGAGGGCTCGTGGCCCTGCCGATGGGGCACTGGTTCGGCGGTCGGGCAGTGCCTTCCAGGGGCATCACCGCGGTCGGCGTGGCCGCCGAGCATCGGTCCCGCGGCATCGCCTCGGAGCTGCTCCGGACCGCCCTCGAGGAGGCGCGACGTGATGGCGTCGCGCTTTCGAGCCTCTTCCCGGCGACGTTCCCCGTGTACCGGGCGGCTGGCTACGAGAGCGCGGGCAATCGCATCGTCTATCGGGTGGCGCTGTCCACTGTCGGCGCAGGGGCCCGCGAGCCCGACGTCCACCGTGCCACTCCGGACGACCATCCCACCATGCGAGCGCTCTACGACGAGCGGTCCCGAAGCACGTCCGGCGCCGTCGATCGCACGACGTACTTCTGGCGACGCATCTTCGAGCCCCCCTCGGGCGACGAGACAGTCCCGTACATCGTCCGTGGCGCGAGCGGTCCGGAGGGTTACGTCGTGCTCTCGCAACGCAGCGCGTCGGCTCCCCTCGAGCCAATCGACATCGCGGTCGTCGACGTCGTGGCCCGCACCGCTGCCGCCGGGCGCCGGATCGTGCGCATGCTCGCCGACCACAGGTCGATCGCCTCGCACGCCCGATGGGCGAGCGGTCCGGGAGATCCCCTTCTCTTGCTCCTGCGCGAGGAGCGCCTCGAAGTGACGACGGTTCAGCGATGGATGCTGCGGATCGTCGACGTCCGCGCCGCGCTCGAGAAGCGAGGATGGCCCGCCACGGCGACCGCAGAGATCCACCTCGACGTCCGCGATCCCCTCCTGCGCGAGAACGCTCGCCGGTGGGTCCTCGAAGTGGATCGCGGGCGGGTAAGCGTGCGCGAGGGTGGCAGCGGCGGGATCGCGATGGACGTCCGTGGCCTCGCCGCTCTCTACTCGGGCTTTCTCTCCGCCGAGGAGCTGCGGGTGGCGGGCCTCTGCGACGGCGACGACGCCGAACTCGCGCGCGCGTCCGCGGTGTTCGCCGGCCCCGCGCCGTGGACGGCCGATTTCTTCTGAGCGGCCTCGATCACTCGCTCGACGGCGTCGAAGCTCTCGTCCGGCGCATCGCCGAGTGCACGCGCGAGAGGGAGTTGCGCTCGAGCCGCCGCCAGATAGAGCGGCACGGCCTCGGGGAGCTTCTCCTCCAGCGCGGTCAGGTGCTTCTCGACTCCTCCGGCGTCGCCTCGCCGGACGGGGCCTGTGAGCGCCTCCGGGAAACCAAGGCGTTCCACGTTGTCGGCAACGCTCCGCAGCAATGGCCCCAGCATCTTCGGGGCGACCGCGGGGGACACGCCGGCGCAGGTGAGGAGCCGAGTGCCCACGGCGGCCAGCGCTGCGGCTCCGTTCGCGACGAGGCCGGCCGCCGCATGGTAGGCGACCCCGTCGAGGTCGGCGACCGTCCGCGGCGTCATCCCGAGCAAGCGCGCGAGCCGGGCCGCGCGCGCCACGGCGATCGGGTCTCCCTGCACGTGGACGTTCCCCCGCACGAGTCCGGGCGTGGTCCTTCGCGACGCGAACGAAATCATCGGGTGCATCTGGGCCACGCCCGCGCATGATCCCCGCAGCGGAGCGAGAGCCTCGGCACCGAGCGCGCCGGCCGCATGGACCACGACCGCGCGCTCCGGGACGAGACGCGCGTCGCGCATTCGCTCGGCGAGCCGGTGAATGTCCCGATCGCGTACCGCGAGGACCACCACGTCGGCGTCGAGGGTCCTCGGCAGTCCCTTTCTCGCGGCACGCAGCGTCGTCTTCACGCCGGCCGCACGGAGTGCCCGGGCGAGCGCGGTGCCCAGCTTGCCGGCACCGAAGACGAACGTCACGAGCTTCGGATCACGCCGGCGCGCCATAGAGCCCCCGGGCTCGCACGTGTGCGAGGACCGAGCGCGGGACCCATCTCTCGACTTCGTCCCAGGCCCCGCTCGCGATCGCCGCCCGCACCCGTGTGCTCGACACCTCGGGAAGGAGCGGCAACATGCCCTGCGAGCGGTCGGCGTCGGACCCCGCCCGCCCGAGCACGATGGGCGGTGCGAGCTTGGCGATCGTCTCGAACCCGAGCCAGCGAGGCGCCTCGGCGAGGATGTCCGCACCGATGATCAGGCGCAGTCGCCACTCGGTGTGCGCTCGGGCCAGGTGCTCCAGCGTCCGCAGGGTCCTGCTCTCGCCGCCGAGGTCTTGCTCGACGCGCGAGACCTCGACGCCCGGCATCCATGCCATCGCGTGCTCGCACATGACGACGCGATCGTCGAAGGGGGCAAGCGGCTTGGCGAATGGGTGCTTGTAGGCCGGCACGACCAGCACCCGATCGATGTCCTCGACCGAGCGAACGAGCGCGCACGCCAGCACGTGGGCCACGTGCGGAGGATTGAAGCTGCCTCCGAAGACCCCCACGTTCATGTTCACTGGACGCGCAGCTTGGCCGCGCGCTCCGTCGCCAGCGTTTCCGTGCGCGCCAGGTGGCCCTCTCCGTCGTAAAGCGTCGCGACGATCTCGTCGTCCGCGTCGTCCAGCACGATCGAGCCACCGGCCGGCGCATTGACCGGGCCGGGCGTCAAAAACCAGCGCGGACCTATCTTCTTGATGAGCGGACCGTCGGATTTGCCGTAGATGAGGAACGTCGCCGAGAAAATGTCTTCCTCGTCGAGCAGCGCTTTGTCGTGGATGAGTACCGCGACGCGGTCGCCGAACATCTCGACGCTGCGGAGCTCGTTCGCGGGGAGGCTCTCGAGCGACTTCAGGCGGAGCCTCGCCCGTTCGCCGCGGAGGAACGCGTCGATCTGCTCCGGGGCACCATCGCGAGCCACGCGGAAGGCGCGCCCCCACACGCCTTCGTCGCTCGGGTCCGGTCCGACCAACGACTCCGCCCAGAGCGCGACGGTGTCTTCGAGCGCGTCGTCCGCTCCGAGGTAGATGACGCGCGTGACCCTCGCGCTGTTGAGCAGGAACTCTGCCGATCGCGCGAGGGTGGCAAGGTCGTCACCCCCTGGACCGAGAAGGCCGAGTCGCACGAGACTACTCTAGTCCTTGCCCGTCCTGCCGGGAACGGGCACAAGCGATAGAGACGCCTGGGGGCCCGGCGCTCGACCGCAAGTGGCGCCGTGCTTATCTTGGCCTCCCGTGCAATTCGCCGCGCCGAATGCGCCCCCCGGCTTCATGGAGCCCGCCAAGGCTGGGGAGGCCATCGTCGCCCACGTCGACGGTCGGACCCCGCTCACGGTCGCCGATGCGTCGGCGAAGACGGGTCTCGCCCTGCGCGACGCGGAGAGCGGCCTGACGTGGCTTTCCACCGAGTACCGCGGGCAGCTGCGCGTCACGAGCGAGGGGCAGCTCGTGCACGTTTTTCCGCATGGGTTCACGCGGCCGTGGGAAGGTCGCGATGCCCGGCGCAGGGTGGCGCACGCCGTAGCTCACGCCCTCGCCACGGCGCTCCGCTTCGTCGTCCGCGCCTGGGTGGCGGTCGTTCTCGTTGGCTACGCTGCGATCTTCGTCTCGCTCATCATCGCCATGATGTTCGCCCGCCAGGGAAACGACTCTCGGCGCAGCGATTCGATGCCCGGCGGCGCGCTCGCGTACGCCTTCTTCCGTGTCGTGGGCGATGCCCTCTTCTGGACGTTCCACCCGTGGTCGCCCTTCTCCGTCTACTCTTACTCGGGCGCCACCGGTTGGGGCGGTAGCAACATCGGACGGAACTACGGGTTGCAGCGATCGCGCGGACCCAAGGTGCCTCTCTACGAACGCGTGAACCGCTTCTTCTTCGGCCCTCAGGTGAAGCCGCCGGACCCTCTCGAGAACGAGCGTCGAGTGGTCGAGGCGATCCGCGCGGGGAAGGGGCGCATCGGCCTCGCGGACGTCATGCGCGTGACGGGGCTGCCGCGCGAACAAGCCGACCCGATGATGGCCAGGCTGATGCTCGACTACGAGGGTGACGTCGCCGTCAGCGAGGAGGGCGGGATCTTCTATCGCTTCCCCGAGATGCGAAAGACCGCGTCGAGCACCTCGGAGCCCGCCGCGCCGTCGCCGGCGTGGTCGCGAGCGGCCCCCCTCCCGCCGCTGACGGGCAACTCCTTCGGAGCGAACTTCGCGATCGCGGGGCTGAACGCGTTCAACATGCTGATGGGGCTCTGGTCGATCGAACACGGGATGACCCTCGAGCGCTTCGTTCACCTTTTCGATCGCGTGCCGCACCCCATCGTGAACCAGGGGATGCCCATCGCCCTGGGGGTGGTCCCCTTCGTTCTGTCGGCTCTGCTATTTCTCCTACCCGTCGTGCGCTCGATGGCCAGACCCTGGCGGGTCCGGTCCGCCGAGCAAGAACGGGGTCGCCTCGCGGTCCTGCGGGAGGTCCTCGAGCGGGTGGGCGGCAAGCAACCGGTCACCGACGAGGCCGTCGCGGACGCCTGGCGCAAGGCCGCGGGCCACGCGCCGGACGCGACGCGCCTCAGCCGAGAGCTCGTCGCCCTCGGTGGGGACGTCTCCATCGACGAGCCGACGGGCAAAACCCGCTGGCGCTTCGCAGACCTGGAGACCGAAGCCGCCGCCGTGGCTGCAGAGCGCGAGGCCGCCCCGGACGAGGAAGCGCGCCTGGGCAAGGTCATCTTCGAGTAGTCCGGGAATTCTGGGCGCCGACGGGCTGTTTTCAGCCCATCGGCATGGTCTCCAGAAAGCTCGTCCCACTCATCGCTCTCGCTCTTGCGTTCGGCTCCGGTTGCCAGCATTCGGCGGTTGCGGCCTCGCCGCCCGACGGCGTGCCTCAGGCGCCTGCTCCGTTTGCGACCCCCCCGGTCTTGCCGGGCACGCCCGACATCGCCACGCTCGTGGCGAAGGTCCGGCCGGCGGTGGTCAACATCACCACCGAGCACGACCTCAAGACGCCGAGGGGCATGTTCGGCTCCTCCGACCTGGGAGAGCTCTTCCCGTTCTTCCACCAGGGAAGACCAGGGATGCCCCACGACCGCGGGGGCGACGAGGGTCGGGACGAGGTCATGAAGCAGCAGGCCCTCGGCTCCGGGTTCCTGATCGACTCGAAGGGCCACGTCGTGACCAACGCGCACGTCGTGGACGACGCGGACGTCGTGAAGGTGAAGCTCCCGGACGACCGGGAGTACCGCGCGAAGGTGGTCGGCAAGGACGACCGACTCGACATCGCCGTCCTCGCGCTCGAGAGCCCCCCGGGCGATCTTCCCCTGGCTTCGCTCGGTGCGAGCGACGCGCTTCGCGTTGGCGAGTACGTCGTCGCGATCGGCAATCCATTCGGCCTCGGCGACACCGTGACGATGGGGATCGTCAGCGCCAAGGGCCGGACGATCGGCGCCGGTCCCTACGACGACTTCATCCAGACCGACGCGAGCATCAATCCCGGCAATAGCGGTGGCCCGCTCTTCAACTTGCGGGGGCAGGTCGTGGGCATCAACACGGCCATCAACCCGCAGGGAAAGGGAATCGGGTTTGCCATCCCGATCGACGCCGTGAAGGACGTGCTGCCGCAGCTCCTCGCTTCGGGCCACGTGGCTCGCGGTCGGATCGGGGTCGCCATCCAGGGGATGGACGCGGATCTGGCGAAGGCGTTCGGCATGGACCACCCGCGCGGTGCGCTCGTCGAGCACGTGGAGTCCGGCAGCCCGGGCGACAAGGCGGGCGTCAAGTCCGGCGACGTCATCCTCGCGCTCGACGGTCAGGAGGTCGCCCACGCCGAGGATCTGCCGAGGATGGTGGCACGCCACGCGCCGGGTACTCGCGTGAAGCTCTCCGTCCTGCACGACAAGCAGAAGCGCGACGTGGAGGTGACCCTCGCGCCCCTCGAGGACGAGAGGCAAGCCGCCGCCGAGTCGCCGCAGGGGCCTGCCGCCGCCGGTGACCGTTCGTCCACTCTGGGTATTGGCGTGGGCGATCGGGACGGGCAGGTGCTCGTCGAGCGGGTTTCCCCCGACGGTCCGTCCGACGGCAAGCTGAAGCCGGGCGACGTCATCGAAGAGATCGCACAACAGCCCGTCACGAGCGCCGCCGACCTGGCCTCCAAGGTCAAGGCCGCGCCCCACGGACGCGCCCATCCTCCTCCGGGTGAAGCGCGGAGACCAATCTCGCTACGTCGCCATCGCGCGGGGCGGGCACTAGACACTCCCCGTTCGATCTCTCTCCTTTGCGCGCAGGTCGGCTATCGTCGGCCCACGCATGGCCGCCGTCGCGCCGATCCGGACTGCCGACGGGCTGGCCTCGTTGCGCGCGCGAACGCTGTTCGTCCTCTGGACGACGTACGGGTCGTTCTACTTCTGCCGGGTCAACATCGGTCCCGCGCGGAACTCGATCCAGGCGGCCCTCGGCCTCAGCGCGTTCGAGATCGGGCTCGTCCTCGGAGCGGTGAAGCTCGGCTACGCAGTCGGGCAGCTCGTCAACGGGCAGCTCACCGAGCGATTCGGCGCACGCCGCATCCTGCGGGTCGGCATGCTCGGCTCGGGCGCCGCGACGCTCCTCTTCGCAGCGACGCCCGCCCTGTCCCGCATCTCGGCCCTCGGCGCCGTCGCCGCGGCGGTCACGGCGCCCGTACGCTGGATTGTCGGCTCGACCCAGATCGACGTGGCATGGACAGGGCTGCTGCCGCTGATGCTCCTCGTCTCGTTCGCGAACGGGTGGTTCCAGGCGGGCGGGTGGCCCCCCGTCGTCAAGGTGGCCAGCGTCTGGTTCCCCGTAGAGCAGCGCGGACGCACGATGGGCATTCTCGGCACGAGCCTGACCCTCGGCTCGGCCGTCGCCTTCATCGCGGTCGGCGCTCTCGTTCACGCGACGGGCGATTGGCGCATCGCCTGCGTCGCCCCGGCGGCCCTTCTCCTCGCGTCGTCGGTGCACACTTCGCTCCGCCTCCGCGAGCGACCTCCGGACGACCACGCCTCGCTCGCGACCGTCACGACGGCGCAGGACGCCGCGTCTCACCGCATGCCCGTCGGCGAAGCGCTGCGGGCAACCATAGGCAACCCGCGCATCTGGGTGCTGGCTCTGGGTCTCTTCGGGCTGGATGCAGTGCGGTACGGTTTTCTTGACTGGGCGCCCGGCCACCTGGCGGAGGTCCACGGGACGGGTGCCCTTCCCGCGGCCCTGAAGACGGCCGTGCTACCGCTTGCCGGGGCGGTGGGGGCGCTCTCGTCGGGGTGGCTGACGGACCGTTTCTTCCAGTCCCGCCGTGCTCCGGTGTGTGCGCTGTTGCTCGGGGCGGTCGCCTTGCTCACGCTCGTTTACCGCGTCGTCGTCGACCTCGGCGCCCTGCCCACCGTCGTCACTCTGGCGCTCGCGGGGTTCTGCCTCTTCGGCGCACAGATCCTGCTCGTTGGCACGGCGGCCCAGGACTTCGCGCGTCGAGGAGCGACAGCGGCGGCCGCGGGCTTCGTGGACTTCGTCGGCCACGTGGGCGCGTTCAGCGGCGACGTGGTGACCGGCTGGATGCTCAAGCACCACGGCTGGGCTGGAGCGATCACATGGTGGGCCTCGGCCGCGTTTGTCGCCGCGCTGCTCGTCGCGACCCTTTGGCGGGCTCGGCCCGAAGAATCGAAAGGCCTCGTTTCGACGGCGTGATGGGGAACAAGTGGGCCCTTGCCCTGTCGGTGTCCGCATGAGCGAAGCACCGGACTCCCTGCGCTATGCTCTACGCGTGCCGCTCCTCGCGTGCCCATTTTGCCACGAGATGTTCGAGAAGCGGGAGCGGGAGGCCTGCCCGGTTTGCGGGGTCGCGCTCGTCGCCTTCGAGAAGCTGCCGCCGTCCGAGGACGCGCTGAGCGAAGATGGGGCGCCCCTGGAGCCCGAGTACGAACCCCTCCCGGCGACGTACGTTGGCCGCGGCCGGGGGCTACTGGCTCTTGTGGCGGTCGCCGGTCTCGTGGCGTTCGTGCTGCCCTGGGTACATCTCACCATGCCCGACGTCATCGACTACTCGGGGTTGGAGCTGTCCACGCGTCTCGGTTGGGTGTGGGGGGCGGGTGTCGCCTGGTTCGTTCTTGCGCCCACGGTGCTGAGCCGCCGGAGCATCATGCAGATGCGCGGAGCACGCGTCGCCGCGTGCTTCCTCGGAGCCATCCCCGGCGTGACGGCCGCGATCCTCCTTGCGCGACCGCCCCACGCCCACGGCATTCCGGTTCGGTTCGCGTTCCAAGGTGGCCTTTACGCGACTTTGGGACTCTCGCTCGCGGCGTTCGTGCTCGGTCTGGTGTTCGGTGGGCGTCTGGACGACATCAGGGTCGAGCGAGGGACGTCGCGAGGCCAGGTCGTGCATTAGAAGCTGCCGCGTGTCAGACTTCGGCCCCGGAAGGCTGGAGGCCGTCCCATGCGGGTGGCGCGGAAACGACCCACAGATGTGCGCGCCGAGCTCGATGAGCTCGCCGATTCGGACGTACCCGCGGCCGTCGTCTGCGCTCACTGCGGGGACGCGGACTGCACGGGGTGCCTGCACGAGCAGACGCGGTCCGGTGTCGTCGCCGTCGTGCCTTGGGAGCGCCCCGGTGCTTCGGTGCCCGCTCGCCTGTGGGCGACGGCTCGCGCCACCGCGCTCGACGCGGACCGCTTCTTCGAGTCGCTGCCGGACGGGCCGGTCCTCCCCGCTCTCGGCTTCGCGGTGCTGAGCGAGCTCGTCGCATCCACGGCGATGGCGCTCCTCGCAATCGTGCCGCTCGCGGTCCTTGCGCCCGAGCTGGCGAAGCATCTTCTCATCGACGAGTGGCTCACCGTCCTCCGGCTCACGTCGGCCGGAGTGCCGGCCCTCGCCGGGCTCCTCGTCCTCGCGCACCTCGCCCACGGGTGGGCCCTCGATCGGGGAGCTCGTCGAGCCGGCGCGCCGGGAGCGACTCGGCGCGCGCTGCGTTTCGGCCTCTACGCTGCGGGGTGGGACCTCGTGCTCGGCCCCATCGGCGCGGTCGTCGTCAGCGCCAAGGATGGCCTGGGCGCCGGGCTGTCGATCATCGGCACCTCGGTGGGCCTCCCCGGTCGCTGCGCGCGCGCATTCCTTCGCGGCTCGTACCACCTCGAGGGCAAGTCGGCCGAGCCCGCCCTTCGGGCCTCCTACGCCGCGGCCGTGGTCGCGACTCTCGTGGGCGCTGTGGCCGTCATCCTCGCGCTGCTCCTTCTGGTGCTCGCGTAGGTCATCGGGATACGAACACGCCGTCCCGAGGGGCGTCGCGATGGCATGCGGCGCACGGCGCTGCCCGCGCATCGTTGACGGCGTCGCCCGACGGGCCGACCGCCGTGAAGCGCCACGTCGCGGCATTCTTCTCCATCACGAGCAGGCCCGCGGGACGATCGCCTCGGCGGTCTCGATCGATCAGCTCTTCTACGAACACGGCGCCGGCCGGCATGTCGCTGCCGCTGGCCCAGGCGGCTCGTCCGCCTTCGTTCGCCCAGATCACGGCATCGAAGCGCTCCGCGTGACCCTCCGACAGGAAACGGTCCTTCACACGCACCATGCGAGAGCGAAAGTCGTCAGGCACCGGCGACGGCTCGGCCGGAGCCCCTCCCGCGTCCGACGCTCGCGACGTCCTTTCGGCCGACGCGCGCTCGTGCTCCGGCGAATAGCCCACCGGCGCCGCGTTTTGCCTCGAGCAGCCGGAGCCGGCCGAAGCAACGACGACCGAGAGGGTCAGAAGAAGACGCCTGCCTCGAGCGACAGCGTCCACTGCTTGGAGTCCCACCCGTTGCTGCCCGATGTTCCGAGGTACTGCGCGTTGTTCTGGCCGTTGGGGTCCGTCACGTCCGTGGCGAACTGCGCGGCGAGGTAGAGAACCTCGAAGCGATAGTCGACACCGACGATGCCGCGCCACCGGTTGATCACTGCCTTACTAAAGGTGGAGTTGTCGTTGAACGCGCTGTTGTTGGCGGCGCCGTTCGACAGGGTGTGCGTGCATACGGGCGAGCCGTCGTAGGTCCCGGTCGTATTTCCCGGAGCGTTCGGATTGCCGGGGACGTTGTTGCCCTTGTAGCCGCAAGATTGCAGGGGGTCGACGTTGGGCGCCAGGCTCACGATCGTCGAGTTCGCGAAGATCATGACGTGCTGCACGCCGACGTACGGCGTCAGCACCGCGCTGTCCGAGAGCGTGAACGGCTTGGAAATCTGCCCGTCGATGCCGACCGTGGTCAGAAAGAACTTCGGCGAGCCTCCGAGCGTGCGCACGCCGCCGCCCACCGCGATGTCCGGCAGGTATGCGAGAATCCCGGTCCGGAAGCCCTCGAGCAGCGCCCAGCGAACGTCCGCTCCGCCCACCCAGAGAGACGTGTTCGACACGTACCCGAGCGCGCCGTTGATCTCGAAGCCGTACGCGAGACCCTTGCGCGCATTGAGCGTGTAGACCTGAAGAATCGAGTCCGGGCTGTTGTTGACGACAGAGAACTGATTCTTGTTGGTGTCGACGGCCCCCTGGGTGCCCTGGTGCCAGTACTGCGTCCCGGTCTGGTCGACCGCGCTTGCGTTGATGTGGGTGTAGCTCGCCTGGAAACTCAAGGCGAAGCCCCCGAGGCCCGTCGTTCGCGCGGGGTGGAAGGCGGGCGGGGCGATGGCCATTCCCAGCTCGCTCATCATGTTGGCCCACGAGATGTTGTTCGGGAGGCACGGATAGCTGTTCGGCAGCGCGCCCGCGGGGAATGGCGGATGCAGCACCTGCTCGGGGTTCGAAGCGACGCTCTGGCAGGTGACTCCCGCCGGGAGGCCGGGGGGCTCCAGATAGAGGCGCTCGGGCGTCGGGTCCATCCCGGCCGCGAGCGCAGAGCCGCCCGCGGCAAGGATGGCGACGGACGACGCGACGGCGAGTGCGACCTTGGTTTGGCGCAAGAGGGCTCCAGTGCGCGACGACTTCAATTCGCGAGGCTACGGTTTGCGTGCGCCGAGCGTCAAGGTGGTGTGCGGTCTATCGCGCCAGAGTAGAGAGGCACGTGTAGGCGCCAGCGTCATGCCCAGGTCCTCCTCGTCCACGCCACGCCTCCGGGCGAAGCCCCTCGCGGCCCCGCTCCACGTCGTCCTCGTGGAACCCGAGATCCCCCCGAATACCGGCAATGTGGCCCGGCTTTGCGCCGCCACGGCCTCGCCTCTTCACCTGGTCGGCCCCCTCGGTTTCCGCATCGACGAGCACAGCGTTCGCCGCGCCGGGGTCGACTACTGGCACCTCGTGGATGTGCGGCGGCACCTCGATTTCGAGCATTTCTTGCACACCCGGTCCGGTGAGGTCCCGGCCGGTCGGATCCACCTCTTCAGCGCCCTGGCCCCACGGAGCTACCTCGACGCTTCGTACGCCCCCGGGGATGCCCTCGTCTTCGGCAAGGAGAGCGTCGGGCTGCCGGACGAGCTCCTGGCGCGCTTTCCGGACCGCGTCCTCGGGATCCCGACATTGGGAGCCGTGAGGTCCCTCAACCTCGCCAACGCGGTCGGAATCGCGCTCTACGAGGCGCTTCGGCAGCTCGGGGCTCTCGCCAGCACCTTCCAGGGCTAGGCGGCCTTACTCGAACGCGGCGATCCCGGTGACGTCCTGGCCGAGGATCAGCGTGTGGATGTCGTGCGTGCCCTCGTAGGTGAACACGGTCTCGAGGTTGCACATGTGGCGCATCACCGGGTACTCGAGGGTGATCCCGTTGCCGCCGAGGATGTCGCGGCACGTCGCGCGCGATCTCGAGCGCGGCGCGCGACGTTGTGCCGCTTGATCATGCTCACGTGCGCAGGCCGCAGCTTCTTCTCGGCCTTGAGGCGCGAGGCCTCGAGCGCCTGCAGCTGCATGTTCGTGATCTGCGTGAGCATCTCGGCGAACTTGGCCTGCACGAGCTGGTGCGACGCGATGGGCTTGCCGGCGAACTGCACGCGGTGCTTCGCGTAGTCGACGCGCGCAGTCGAAGCAGGCCGTGCGCCGCGCCGATGACGCCCCAGGCGATCCCGAAGCGCGCCGCCGTGAGGCGTGGCGAGCGGGCCCTTCATCCCGCGGACGCCGGGCAGGATCGCGTCCTTCGGGACGCGCACGTCCTCGAGAATGAGCTCGCTCGTCACGCTCGCGCGCAGGCTCGCCTTCTGGTGGATCAGGCGCGCCTCGAAGCCGCGTCGTCGTCGGTGGGCACGAGAAAGCCGCGCGACCTCGCCCGTCGACGCCGCCGAGCTTGGCCCACACGAGCGCGACCTGCGCGAGGTTGCCGTTCGTGATCCAGCGCTTGGTCCCGTTCAGGACGTAGCGAGTCGCCGTCGTCGATGCGCGACCGTGCGCATGCCGCTCGGGATTCGAGCCGAAGTCGGGCTCGGTCAGGCCGAAGCAGCCGATGATCTCGCCCTTGGCCATCTTCGGCAGGTACTTCTGCTTCTGCTCCTCGGAGCCGAACGCGTGGATCGGATACATGACGAGCGACCCCTGCACGCTCGCGAAGGAGCGGAGCCCCGAGTCGCCGCGCTCGAGCTCCTGCATCGCGAGGCCGTAGCCCACGTCGCTCAGGCCCCGCGCAGCCGTAGCCGTGCAGGTTGCAGCCGAGCAGGCCGAGCTCCGCGATCTCGCGGGATGAGCTCCGCTGGGAAACGTGCCACGTTCCCAGTGGTCTGCGATGCCCGGCAGGACGCGGGCGTCGACGAACGCCCGCACCGATTCGCGGATGGCGCGCTCTTCGGCGATGAGGTGGCGCGCGAGGTCGAAGAAGTCGGGCATGGCGTTCCCGTTTCGCGTATCACGAAGCGTCCCCGCCGTCAGCGCTGCACGCGGATGTTCGGCGTTGCGCGGGTGAAGTCCGCGCGAAGCGTCGCGTGCTCGCCCGGGCGCAACGTCAACGATTGCCCCTTCGATTCACCCGTGGCCGGGAACGAGAAGAGGATTGTGTGCGCGCCAGGCTCGACGGAAACGTGAGTCGGACATGGGCCCCGTGGGGTTCCATCGACGGAGACCTGAAGACCGTCGCCGAGAAGGAGGAGCTGTGGACGATCACCGCTCGCAGGTGCGGGGGTCGGGGTCGGGGTCGGGGTCGAGGTCGGGGTCGGGGTCGGGGTCGGGGTCGGGGTCGAGGTCGAGGTCGAGGTCGAGGTCGAGGTCGAGGTCGAGACCAACGTCTTGTCCGACGTCGCCGTCACTGGCGTGACGCCCCTTCCGGCGAAGATACGCAGCCACCGCAGCGGTGACCGCGGCCGCGGCGCCGATCCACGCAATGCGCCCCCTCGGCCGATCCCCGCGCGGGCCACTCTCGAGAGGTCTCGTCGCCACGGTCTCGACGTCGCGCACGGGAGGCATGCTGGGCGCCATCCTCTTCGTCGAAGATCCGCCGTCGTCTTGCTCGAGAGCCGCCACGACCTCGCGTGCGGCGAACGTCTTCGTTCCCATCTGCGTCGCGGAGGGTCTCGACGCGGGGCGCTGAAGCACGGGCTTGTCGTCCGTTGGCGCCGGCGTTGGCGGCCGGGCGCGCACCTCGCGAACGCGGTCACCGAGCTCACGGGCGACGTCGCCCAGGTCGACGCCCGCGAGGAACTTGCGAAGCGCACGGCCCAGGTCGTCCGCCTGCTGAGGGCGCGATTTCGGATCGAGCGACATCGCGCTCGCCATCGCGTCGTCGAGGGGGAGCAGGCGGATGTCGATGTCGCTCGGGCTGCGGGTGCGGGGCCCGCATCGCCGCGTCGATCTCCTCGTTCGTCCGCCGGCGGAACGGCGCCTTGCCGCTCCACAGCTCCATCAGGAGCGCGGCCACTGCGAAGACGTCGGCCGCCGGTGTCAGCTCTCTTCCGTCGATCTGCTCGGGAGGCATGTGACCCGGAGAGCCGAAGACACCGTGTCCGCTCGGCGCCGTGGCCCCGGGCGCGGCGATGCCGAAGTCGATGACCTTGACCTGCCCCTCTTCGTCCACCATCACGTTGCGCGGCGTCACGTCGCGGTGCACGACGTTCATCCGGCGGTGCGCGTAGTCGAGCGCGCGGCAGACCTCGACGCCCACGTACGCGCCCTCCTCCGGCGAGAGGCCTTGTCGTGTCCTGATCTCGCGCCGCCCGGAGGAGCTCCGCCGTGCTCACGCCCTCGACGAACTCCATCGCGAGGAAGTACGTCCCGAGCTCGACGCCGAGCTCGTAGACCGGCACGATGTTCGGGTGCGCGAGGGCGACGGTGGTCTTCGCCTCCTCGACGAAGCGGCGCACGAACTCGTCGTCGCACGCGAGCTCGTCGCGGATCTGCTTGACGACGAGCTTCTTCTCGAAGCCGCCCGCGCCTCGCAGCGTGGCGAGTACCACGCGGGCCATGCCCGCCGCGCGCGAGCTCGCGCTCGAGCACGTACTTGCCGAAGACTTGGGGGTACATTCGGTGCTTGGTGAGACGGTTTCATCGTAGCAAAAGGGCCGGAGTGCTCGCTTTCGCGGCATTCTCGGCGTCCAGCGCGTGCAGCAAGGACCCGCAGATCACGACGCGGGCGGTCACGATGCACGTGCCGAAGGCGTGCGCGCCGGGCAACGGTGCTTACGCCGAGTTCCGCGAGCTTGGAGACTTCGAGTCTCCCGCGCCGACGACGGGCATTCCGCTCGGCAGTGTCGGGGCGACGCTGCCCTCGATTGACAGCGCCGCGCGGGCCTTGCTCGTCGAGGTCACCGAGAACGATCAGAACGACAGCGAATGGCTAGGCCAAGGGAGTGTCCCGGCCTCGGGGAACGTCGACGTGCTCCTCTTGCCCTCGCTCTCGTCGTGCCCGTTCTCGACCCCGGTGGGCCAGCGGACGCAGGCAACCCTCGGAGCGATTGGGCCCGAGCTCGTGCTCGTCGTCGGGGGAGGCACGGCCGACGCCACGTGGCCATCCACGTTCGCCGTGCACCTCGATACCGGCGTGGTCGCTCCCGTCAGCACGGATCTCGATCTTCTGACGCCGCGAAATCAAGCGACGGTGACGGCGTTCGGAGAGGGAGGGCTGGTCGCAGGCGGCGTCGATCGAAGTGGGACGGTGCAAGCGACGGCCGAGGTGTACCAGACTGGTGCGGGAGGGTTTCAGCAGCAGCCACCGATCATGCTGAGCCAGGCGCGGGCCAGTCACGGCGCGACCGTGCTGGTCAGCGGAGAGACGTTGCTCGTGGGCGGCGTGGGCGGTGCGGACGGCCAGACCGTCCTAGACACCATGGAAATCGTGGACCCGGTGACGCGGACGGTGCGCGCGGAGAGCGTCGCGCCCCTGGCCGTGGCGCGCAAGGACCCGACGGTGCTGCTGCTGGCGTCGGGCGAGATCCTCGTCGCCGGGGGCTTCGACGCGAACGGCGACCCTGTTTCGACCCTCGAGTGGTTCTCGTATGACGCGAGTCAGACGACGAAGCGTACGCAGGTTCTCGCGGCGGGCTCCGCTCGCGCGTTCGTGGCGCTCGAGGCCGGCGGGGCGCTCGCCGTCATCTCGCCTCCATCGGGCGCGCCGGCGGACTTCCAGAACGTCTGGGTCATCGGCGCCGACGGCGCTCTCAACGCCGCGACACCGCCGCTCGCCGGATCGCTCGGCCAACCCGTGCTCTTCGGCGGAGCGGGCGGCGCCCCGGTGCTGTACGCGTCGGGCCGCTGGCTCCGCTGGCAGCCGTACGCCGGCGCGTTCGGTGTGCTGAACGTCGACATCGCCGCGAACGTCGGAGACGCGACGGCGTCGCCGGATTCCGGGCTCGCGTTGTGGCTCGATCCCACGAATCCCGCAAACGTCGCGGTCGCCGCGCTGCGCTTCGACGCGGTCGGCGAGTACTCGGCGCTCGCTGAGGCGCTGCTCGTGGGCGACACCAGCGATACGGCTCCCGATCGACTCCCTTCCGTGGGGGGCATCACCTTCGACCCCGCCGTCGGCCTGACGCTGGGCCCCGGCGCGAGCGCGTTCGTGACCGATCGCACTTACGCGGACTTCACGGTCGACGTGGATGCTCCTACGGGTGAGCCCGCGCTTCTCGTCCTGCGTGACGAGCTTGGTAATAAGGAGCTGGACGTCGGGGGCACCGCCTGCCCCGGAGCGCTCGCGCCTCCGGGGTCTTCTTCCTCCCTGCACGTCGATCGGATGGGCGCGAGCGTCACCTGGACGCTCGCCGGCGGAGCTGCCGGCACGTGCGCGGGCGGGGTCGGCGCGACCGCGCGGCTCTCGCTGGGCGTACGCGCCCCCGCGTCGGTCGGAAGCATCGTGCGCAACCTGCGGGTGACGAGGCTCGGCACCCCCTAATAACGGCCCATGCAGCTCAGCGCGGCTTCGTCATCGATTTCACTTTGGCCACGACCTCGGTAACCTTGAAGGGCTTGGTGATGTAATGCCGGGCCCCGGCGTTGATTCCTGCGACGAGATCGAGTGCAGTGTCCTTCGCGGTGAGAAAGAGGATCGGCAGCCGCTCGAGCCCAGGGGTCTTTTTCAAGACCTTGGCGAGCGCGAGGCCGTCGAGCCTCGGCATCATGATGTCGCAGACCAGCGCATCCGGGGCCGGAAGAGCCGCGAGGAGCCCGCGTGCCTCCTCGCCGTCGCGGGCCTCGTAGACCGTGTACGTGGTCCCGAGAGCCTTCACGAGCATCGTGCGTATGTCCGGGTCGTCGTCCACCACGACGACGACCTGCGCCTCTTCGCTCGGCTTGGCCGATGGCCGGGGAGGGGGGGCACGTGAGCCACGCTAGCCCGCGGCGGGGGCCGGCTCAAGGGGCCGGCGGGACAAGATGTCGCGCAAGTAGCCTCCCTGGGGCTAAAATGCGCGACAATGGGCCCTATCCCTGGCTTCCCTGTATTTTCGACGAATCGGAGTCGACCTGAAACGGAACGAGGAAAGGACGAGCAATGAGTCGATGGCTTCGTAAGGCCAACCGAGGATTCACCCTGATCGAGCTGATGATCGTCGTCGCGATCATCGGCGTTCTGGCGGTTCTCGCGATCTACGGCGTCCGCAAGTACATGTCGAACGCGAAGTCAGCCGAAGCGCGGAACTCGCTCGGTCAGATCGCGAAGGACGCCGCGACAGCGGTCGAGCGCGAGAAAGGCACCACGCCGGTCGTCGGCGCCGGGGGGTCGTCGTCGGTTCTGCGGGCGTTCTGCAGCTCGGCCGCGGCCAACGTACCGACCTTCGTCCCCACGTCGGCGAAGTACCAGTCGCAGGCCTCGGACTGGAGCGCGGGCTCGATCGTCGCAGGCTGGCAGTGCCTCAAGTTCTCGCTCGAAGAGCCCCAGTACTACATGTACGGCTACACCTCGGCCGTCACCAGCGCGGCTAGCGGATACTTCGACGCTACGGCCAACGGTGACCTGAACGGCAACGGCGTCTATTCGACCTTCCTCATCAGCGGCGTCTCGTACAGCGGCGCGATCGCTATCTCGCCCAACATCCAGGAGACCAATCCGGACGAGTAGTCCGGCCGTCGGCCAGGGATCAAGGGGCGGGAGCGGCGCTTTCGGGGGTGCTTCGGTCGCTCGGGTGGCCATTGATGCATCGCCAGGGACCCGGAAGGATCGTCTTCCCGTCGCATGCCGCCGAGGCGAAGCCCAGAGGAAAGCCGAAGCTAAGCCGCATATCCGCGCCGAAGAGCGTAACCCCTTCGAACGATGAATTCGCGAGCTCCGTTCCGCTGAGGTTCGCGCTCGAGAGGTTCGCGCGAGATAGGTCGACGTCTCGCAAGTTCGCGCTGTGCAGATCGACTCCCGCGAGGTCCGCACCCGCGAGGGACATGCCGTGGAAGTCGCCCCCGAGTTGCATGATCTGCGCGATCGCCGCGCGGCGATCGTCGGAGTGGCCGTGAGCGATGGAGCGGCTTGCCGAAGACCGCGAGGCGTAGTCCAGCGGACCGAAGCCCGCGACGACCACGGCGGCCGCGAGCGCGAAGCCCACGCGGAGAGCCTTGGGCGTGCGCCGTTGCGGCAAGACGGCCCAGACGAGAAGGGCCACCCCGACGGCAAGGGCGCCCGAGAGCAGACCCCCGACGGCCGTGCTGGCACCGGCCCCGAGGAAGGCCGCGGCGACGGACGCTGTGAGCATCAGGGCTCCCACCGGGGCGGGCCACCAGGCGGGAGGTTGCGGCTCTTCGCGTGCCGGTTCGATGTCCGGAGCTTCGACTTTCCGCTCGCCCGGCTCTCGGGCCTTCGGTGGGGAGGCCGGGGTCGGCGCCGGAGCGTCGATCTTCGGTAGCGCTTCGGCGGCGGCCGCGATGGCCGCGCCGACCGCCGCCGCGCTCGCGTACCGGCCGGCCGGCGCTGGCGCGACGCAACGGCGGATGACGTCGGCGACCTGCGGGACGTCGTCGGTCCGGAGAACGTGCTGGAGGAGCCGTCCCAGGGCGTAGACGTCGCTCCGCGCGTCCGGCTCCCCATCCTCGTGGATTTCGGGCGCCGCGAACGCCACATAGGAGGCGGCGTCGCCTCCTCGCTCCGACAAGGCATTCACCGACACGCTCCCTGCCTCCGCGAGCACGGGGGTCAGATCGTCCGCGAGGAGGACGTTTTCCTCGCACAGGCACCCGTGAACGGCGCCCGCCTTGTGCAGCGACTCCAGCGCGAGCGAGACGGTCTTCACGAACTCCAGGCGGCGCCGGACCGACCAGTGGAAGGCGTCGATGTCCTTCGCGGTGCCGGTCGTCAGGAGGTCGGCCAGGTAGGCGTCGCGCGACGGTGACACCGATCGCACGTGCAAAAGGCCCGGAACCCTTCCCAGCCCGTGCAGCCGCTCGGCCGCAGCGCCAAAGCGCTCTCGCTCGGCTCTTGGCGCGGCGTGACGCACGACCACGAGCGCAACGTCCTCCCCGTCGGCACCCTTGGCTCGCCATATCCGGGCGAGCGGTCGCTCGACGGGGACGCCGGAGATCTGCACCGAGAGGACCTCGGCCGCCCGACTCTCGGCGTCGTTGGCGCTGCTTGGCTTGTCCGGGTCTTCAGACATGTGGCTTTAACGAGTTACCCGTCTTCCAGTTCACAAGGAAGACCTCTATGGCGTAGCGTCGCGTCGTGGAAGCCCCCCATCCGTTCCTGAAATGGGTCGGGGGCAAGGGGCAGCTCCTCGCACAGTTTCGCGGTCTCTTGCCTTCGGATTACGGACGGTACTTCGAGCCGTTCCTCGGCGGCGGCGCCGTCTTCTTCTCGCTGGCTCCGCGAAGGGCGGTGCTCTCGGACGTCAACGGCGAGCTCGTGGATTGCTACATCGCGATCCGCGACTCGGTCGACGACGTCATCGAGGCCCTTGGCGCGCATCGTTACGAGAAGGAGCACTACTACGACGTGCGGGCGCTGGACCCGGGGTCTCTCTCGGTGCCCGAGCGGGCGGCACGGACGATCTTCCTCAACCGCACGGGGTACAACGGGCTCTATCGCGTCAATCGGCGTGGAGGCTTCAACGTTCCATTCGGCCGGCACTCGAACCCGCGGCTGTGTGACCCCGACAACCTGAGGGCGTGCTCCCGGGCTCTGCAGGGGGTCGACATCCGCTGCCGCGAGTTCGACGACGCGGTCAAGGGCGCCCGTCGCGACGACTTCGTGTACTTCGACCCGCCCTACGTACCCGTGTCGACGACCGCGAACTTCACGAACTACGTGGCCGGACCGTTCGGGTGGCCCGAGCAGCAGCGCCTCGCGGAGGTCTTTGCCCGCCTGGCTCATCGGGGCGTGCTCGTCATGCTCTCCAACTCGGATACGCTTGCGGTGCGCGACCTGTATCGCGGGTATCGAATCGAGCGCGTGGCCGCCGCGAGAAGCGTGAACTCGAACCCAGAGCGACGCGGCAAGGTGCCGGAGGTGGTGGTACGGAGCTTTGGCCTGGAGAGCCACGTGTCGGCCTAATCTCGAGAGCGCTGTGGCGCGCGTCGAGGGTACGGCTTCACTTACCCTTGCCCCACAAGCTCGCCGATCGCCCTCGCCCCCTCCCGGTCCACCATCTCGCCAAGCTCTCTCGCGATCCGGCCCGGCGTCCCAGGCCCTCCGTAGATGAACCCCGTGTACATCTGCACAAGGTCGGCACCCGCCCGGACGAGCGCCATCGCGTGCTCCGCGGTCTCGACCCCGCCCACGCCGATCACGACGGCCTCCTTCCCCAGGCGCGCCCGCGCGCGGCGCACGACCTCGAGCGCCCGTGCTCTCAGCGGCGGACCGCTCAGTCCCCCCGCGCCCATCGCCTCGACGAGCGTCGCCTCCGTTGCGAGACCGGTGCGCGAGATCGTCGTGTTCGTCGCGACCACTCCCGCCAGCCCGGCCTCCTCGCTGGCGGCGAGCACCGCTTCGATCTGAGCGTCATCCAGGTCCGGTGCGATCTTCACCAGCAGCCTTGCCTTCGCGCCTCGTCGAGCGAGCGTCGAGAGCAGAGCGTTCGCGTGCTCCCTGTCCTGCATACCCCGAAGGCCCACCGTGTTCGGCGACGAGATGTTCACCACGACGAAGTCGGCCGCTTCGCGCACGGCGTCGAAGGCCGCGGCATAGTCCGCGATCACGGCATCCAGATTCTCCACCGGCACCGCTCGCGACTTGCCGATCGAGACGCCGATCGGAACGCCCACGCCGCCGCGAAGAGCCTGGAGACGTGCTGCCGCTCGCGCCGCGCCCCCGTTCGGGAAACCAAGCCGGTTGATGAGCGCGCGGTCTGCCGGGAGGCGGAACATGTTCGGTGCCGGGTTCGCGTCCTGCGCCTTCGCGGTGACGGTGCCGAGCTCGATGTGTCCGAAGCCGAGAGCGGCCAGCGCGCGTGGCCTGCGGGCATCCTTGTCGAAGCCACCCGCCAGGCCGATCGGAGACGCAAACTCGAGCCCCATCCGCCGGACCACGAGGCGCTCGTCACGCGGTGGGGCGAACGTCGCGCGGACGAGCGCGCGCAGACTCGCCGAGTGCTCAATGGGGGCGAGGGCGGCGAATGCGAGCGCGTGAGCTGTCGCCGGCGAGAAGAGGAAGAGGAGCGGGCGCAGCGCCGACGCGTACATCGTGCGGCCGCGAATATACGCCATCTGCTATCGTCCCGAGGATGGCTCCTGGCCAAGCCGCGTCGTGATCGTCGGAGTTCCCAGGGAGATCAAGACCCGCGAGTATCGCGTCGGGATGACGCCCGCGGGCGTCCGCATCCTCGCATCGCGGGGGCACCGTGTCCTCGTCGAGCGAGGCGCCGGCGAAGGTAGCGGCATCGCCGACGACGAATACGTCGCGAACGGGGCCACCGTCGTCCCCGCTGCGGCAGACGCCTGGAGCGGGGAGATGGTGGTCAAGGTGAAGGAGCCTCTCGACGTCGAGTACGGCTTCCTCCGCCAGGGGCTCATCCTCTACACCTACCTTCACCTCGCGGCCGCGCCGGCCCTCACGAGGAGGCTCGTGCAGAGTGGCGTCGCCGCAGTGGCTTACGAAACGATCGAGCTCGCGGACGGGACGTTGCCGTTGCTCCGCCCGATGAGCGAGGTAGCGGGCCGCATGGCTGTTCAAGTAGGCGCCACGTGTCTCGAGAAGGAACGCGGGGGCAAAGGGGTGCTCCTCGGGGGCGTTCCGGGAACGCGCCGCGGGCGCGTGGTCATCCTTGGCGGTGGCGTCGTTGGACGGAACGCGGCGACGATCGCGGTGGGAATGGGGGCGCAGGCAACGGTGCTCGACGTCCGCGCGGAGACGATGGCCTACCTGGAAGACGTGTTCGGTGGCGCGATCGAGACCCTCTACTCCAACCCGACGAACATCGAGGAGATCGTCGCGCGGGCGGACCTCGTCATCGGCGCGGTGCTCGTCACGGGCGCGACTGCGCCAAAGCTCGTCACCGAGCAGCTCGTCGGCAGGATGGAGAAAGGGAGCGTCATCGTCGACGTGGCGGTCGACCAGGGCGGTTGCATCGAGACGTGCCGGCCGACCACCCACGACCAGCCCACGTACGAAGTGCACGGCGTGGTGCACTACTGCGTCCCGAACATGCCTGGCGCGGTGCCGCAAACGAGCACCTGGGCGTTGACAAACGTGACCGTGGCCTACGCCGCAAAGATCGCCGAACACGGCCTCGCAGCGGCGGCCCGCTCCGACCCGTCTCTCATGCTCGGGGTCAACACCTACGACGGGAACGTCACGTACGCCCCGGTCGCGCAGGCGCACGGCCTCGAGTACGTCTCTGCGCGCGACCTCTTGGGCTGACGATGGGCGCAGAGGCTCAGGGGCTGCAGAGAGCCTGTCCGCCACCGGTGCCCGAGACGCTCGTCCGCGACGTCGACCTCCTTTGCCTCGACGCGGGAAACACCGTGGTGTTCCTCGATCACGGTCGCGTCGCCCGAGCGTGCAGCCGTGAGGGATTCGACACCACGGCGGCTGATTCTCGTTCGCGCTGAAGGCGAGATGAAGCTCGCGCTCGAGCGGGGCGACGGGCTCGACGTCAACTGGTCGCACTCGGAGGTCCCGTCGGCCAGGGGCTGGGCGACCGTCGTCGGGACGATGCTGCACGCCGCCGGACTCGAGAAGGATCGCCTGGGGTCCGTCGTCGACGCGCTCTGGTCGGAGCACCGTGCCCTCAATTTCTGGTCGATCGTCGCCGAGGGTCTCGTCCCGGCGCTTCACCGGGTGCGGGCGCGGGGTGTGCCCATTGCGGTCGTCAGCAACTCCGAAGGCAAGCTCGAAGAGCTTTTCGACGGTCTCGGGATTCTCGGGGCGTTCGATGTCGTCATCGACAGCGGCGTGGTCGGCGTCGAGAAGCCAGACCCTCGCATCTTCCGTATCGCGCTCGACCGCTTCCGTGTTCCACCGAGCCGTGCTCTCCACCTCGGCGACAGCTTCGGTCCGGACGTCCTTGGTGCGCGGGCGGCAGGACTCCGCGTTGCGCTGGTCGATCCGCACGGTCACCTGGCGGGCCGCCACCTCGATGTCCCGCGTGTCGTCGGCGCCGCGGAGGTGGGTTGCGCGATCGCAGAGGCACGGGGAGGCTGAATGGCTGCAGGGCGCAAGCTCATCGCGGTCATCCCGGGCGACGGCATCGGGCGCGAGGTGATCGCGCAGGCGACGCGGGTGCTCGAGTTCTACCGCGACGAGCGCGGCCTGCCGCTCGACCTCTGGCCCCTCGATCTCGGCGCCGACCGTTACCTCCGGGACGGCACCACTTATCCCGCCGACGTCCGTCTTCGCATCTCGAACGAGGCGAGCGCCGTCCTCCTCGGCGCGCTCGGCGATCCGCGCGTCCCGGGGCTTGAGCACGCGCGCGACATCCTCTTCGGCCTGCGCTTCGGCCTCGATCTCTACGCCAACATCCGGCCCATCCGCGCGCTCGACGACCGCCTCGTGCCGCTGAAGGGCCGCACTGCGAAGGACGTCGATTTCGTCGTCTTTCGCGAGAACACGGAGGGCGTCTACTTCGGCATCGGCGGACAGTTCAAGCGCGGCACGCGCGACGAGGTGGCGATCGGCGAGGACGTGAACACGCGCAAGGGCGTCGAGCGCCTGATCCGCGCCGGGTTCGAGTACGCCGTCTCGCACGGCAAGAAGCGCGTCCACATGGCCGACAAGTCGAACGCGATGCGTCACGCGCACGAGCTCTGGTACCGCGTCTTCTTCGAGGTCGCCGCACAGTACCCGCAGATCGAAGCCCGGCACGTGTACGTCGACGCGCTCTGCCTCTACCTCGTCGAGGACCCGACGCCGTTCGAGGTCGTCGTGACGTGCAACCTGTTCGGCGACATCGTGACGGACCTCGGCGCCGCGCTGCAGGGCGGCCTCGGCATGGCCGCAAGCGCCAACGTCCACCCTCGCGTCGCCGGGTGTTGCGAGCTCGATCACGCCGAATTGCCCGTCGGCATGTTCGAGCCGGTGCACGGCTCCGCCCCGCCGCTCGCCGGGAAGGATCTCGGCGAATCCCCTCGCGTCGATGCTCACGGTGGGGATGCTGCTCGCCTACCTGGGTTGGCCCGAAGAGGAGAGGCGACTGGAGGAGATCGTTCGCCGCGCCATCGAGCAAAAAGAAATGCACTCTGGACGTCGGCGGAACGCTGGGAACACGGGCCGTTGGGGACTGGGTGGTGGGTGAGCTCGCACACGCGTTCGACTAGGGGCGAAAGAAACCCAAGATTCTTTCATCCTGATGTGTCTTCGCGGGAACTAGCGTCGCTCCCCTCTTGTCCCCTCCCGAGCGCCCGAGCGCCCGAGCGCCCGAGCGTTTCGGCGTCTCGGATGTGAACCGCATCCCTACACTGGCGTTCCGCTCGCGCCTGACGCGGGCAAATGTACACTGTGGAAGAGTTGCCCGGATCGTTTCGCGGCCTGGCTCGTCGGAGCTGCTTTCAAGGGAGACCTCATGGCACATCGAACGTACTGCGCGGCGGTTCTGTCGGCGGTTGCGGGGCTCCTGCTCATCGGCGGGCCGCAGCGGGAGCGGCCGTTGCTGTCCGTACTGGCTCCCGAGTCCGTGCAAATCCTCGAGACGAACGCGGCCAACCGGCCGGACGACGTGGAAGCTACGCGCGCGTTGGCGCAGACCTATTTGGACGCAGGCCAGCCCGGGCTCGCGGTGGCCCTCGTCGGGGTGGCGCCGTCGCCCGTCCGCGGAGACGTCCGCGTGCGGCACGTGTTCGCGCGAGCCCTGATGGACCAGGGGCGAAGCGAGGAAGCGCTCGCGGCGGAGGCAGGGGTCGTAGCAGCCTGCCGACCGCTCGTAGAGGGGCGTACGATCGACGGGTGCGACTCCTTCCTCCTCGCCTCGGCGATTCGGCGCACGGACATCCTGCGCGCCCTCGTCTCGCTCGGCGTCGAGGACGCGGAAGCACACCCCGAAGCGATGCTGATCGCCTACCAGAACGCCACCCGCGAAGCGCGCGTGATGGTTCAGTGACCGCCAGGCGCAACGGTCCAGGCCTAGCGGCCGCCGTGGCGGCAGCAGCCCTCACAGGCTGCGCAACCGCCGTCTGGCCCGGAGGGCACGCGGGCGCTCCCGTCCGCCCCGCCGCGAGCCCTTCCGCGGGCGACGAAGTCGACCTGCTGCTCGCGCCGAGCCTGGGTCTGGCCTCACCCGAAGACGCCGTGGTCCGCGTCGTCGGGCCCCAGATGACGTGCAGCGGGACGCTGATTGCCGAGGATCTCGTCCTGACGGCGCACCACTGCGTCGTCGAGCGTCGCGCACAGGGCGAGTTCACGTCCCGGCTGGTCCCCTCCTCGTCGCTCCAGGTGGAGCTTGGCGGGGATTACCTGCCGTGGGGGAACGTCGGCATCAAGGCGGTCCTGGCTCCGCCCTGCGGCGAGGACGGTGGGCGGGGCGACGTCGCCGTGCTGGTCCTGGAGCGGAAGTTGGTCGGGATCGCGACGATGTCCCTCCGGGACGACCCCCCCCGGCGCGGCGAGTTCGTCGATCCGGTCGGCTTCGGGCGCTGTGCGCTCTCTCCTCAGGGCATCCGCCGTCGAGAGCGCGAGGGCGGAGTCATCGGGGCCGTGTCGAAGTCGACCTTCGAGGTCGACGCAAGCGTCTGTCCGGGCGACTCAGGCGGCCCTGCGCTCGATCGGGCTACCCGCGAGGTCGTCGGAGTCGTGAGCCTGAGCGCGATGGACCACGACGACACCACGCGAGGCCGTTCCGTCTTCGCCCGGATCGACGGACTCGCCGGAGTGGCCGCATACGCCCGCCTGGTGGCCGACGGCGCCGAGCTCGGCGACCTGCCCCCGCTCAGCTGCGACCGCTAAGGCGCGCGGGCGGGACGCGACCTCGCGCCGTTCGACGGTGCGTTCTACACTGCAGGCATGTGCGGGATCGTCGGCTACGTCGGGACGAAGGACTGCGCTCCCATCCTCGTCGAGGGGCTCCGCCGGCTCGAGTACCGCGGCTACGACTCGGCCGGGCTCGCTCGTCCACGGGCCCTCGGGCGCGAGCGATCGAGATCGTGCGCGCCGTCGGCAAGCTCGCCAACCTCGAGGCGCGCCCTGAACAAGAGCCCGCTCAACAGGCACGACCGGGCATCGGCCACACGCGCTGGGCGACGCACGGACGGCCGAGCGAGGCGAACGCGCACCCCCACGTCGCCGGGAAGGTCGCCGTCGTGCACAACGGGATCATCGAGAACCACGTGGCCCTGCGCCGCGAGCTCGAGGCGCAAGGGGGTTCGCTTCGCGAGCGACACCGACACCGAGATCGTCGCGCACCTCGTCGACGAGGCGCTTCGCGCCGGCAGCGCGTCCCTCGGCGGCGGCAGTACGCGCCGCGCTGAAGCGCGTACGCGGCGCGTACGCCATCGCGGTCCTCAGCGGCGACTCCCCCGAGGAGATCGTCGTCGCCAAGAGCCGACAGCCCGCTCGTCGTCGGAATCGGCGACGGCGAGATGCTCTGCGCGAGCGACATCCCGGCGCTCCTCGCGCACACCCGCGACGTCATCTTCCTGCACGACGGCGAGGTGGCTACGCTCACCCGCAGCGGCGTCGACCATCACGACGCTCGACGGCGCTCGCGTGGAGCGGGCGCCCAAGACGCATCGACTGGTCGCCCACCCAGGCCGAGAAGGGCGGCTACAAGCACTTCATGCTCAAGGAGATCCACGAGCAGCCGCGCGCCGTCGAGGACACGCTGCGCGGTCGCGTGGATCTCGTCGAGGGGGACGTCGTCGCCGAGGAGATCGGCATCGGCGCCGAGGTGGCGAAGACCATCGGTCGCGTCTACTTCGTCGCCTGCGGGACGAGCTCTCACGCGGCGATGGCGGGGCGCTACTGGATCGAGCAGCTCGCTGGCATTCCGGCCGTCGTCGAGATCGCGAGCGAGGTGCGCTACCGCGACCCCGTGTTCGGCCCTGGCGATCTCGTCGTCGCCGTCAGCCAGAGCGGCGAGACGGTCGACACCCTCGCGGCAGTGAAGACCGCGAAGGCGAAGGGCGCTCACGTGCTCGCCGTCGCCAACGTCATCGACAGCGCGATCCCGCGGGCAAGCGACGCCGCGCTCTACACGCACGCCGGCCCCGAGATTGGCGTCGCTTCGACGAAGTGCTTCACGACGCAGCTCGTCGCCATGCTCCTTCTCGCGGTCTACCTGGGTCGCCGGCGCGGGAAGCTCACGCCGGAGGAAGGCGCGGCGCGTCCTCGAAGCGCTCACTCGTTGCCCCCAGCAGATGCGCGACGTGCTGTCCAAAGCCGACGAGCTTGCGCCTCCTGGCGAAGAAGTACCTGCGCGCCCAGCACATGCTCTTCCTCGGCCGCGGAACGGGCTTTCCCATCGCGCTCGAAGGGGCCCTCAAGCTCAAGGAGATCTCGTACATCCACGCCGAGGGCTACGCGGCCGGGGAGATGAAGCACGGCCCCATCGCGCTCATCGACGAGGAGATGCCCGTCGTCGCCATCGTGCCGCGCGATGCGCACTACGAGAAGACGCTCTCGAACATGCAGGAGGTCAGGGCGCGCGAGGGGCGGATCATCGCCGTGTGCACGGAAGGCGACAGAGACGTTCGCTCGATGCTCGGGGCGGCGTTCGAACGTCTTCGAGATCCCCGACGCCGCCTCCGAGGTGCTGCCGCTGCTCACGGTCCTGCCGCTGCAGCTGCTCGCCTACTACATGGCCGACCTCAAGGGGACCGACGTCGACCAGCCCCGCAACCTCGCGAAGACCGTAACCGTCGAGTGAGATATACCCGGCATCGCGATGGCATCCGTGATCGTGGGCGAGTGGACGCATCGGCGCGGTGACTCCGGCGGCGCTCGCACTGTCTCCGCAGAAATCGACAAGCCCCGTCCGTCCGTCGCTTGGTCTTGGAGCCCCGATCACGGGGGCCGGGTAGACCAGGTGCGCGTCGTGGGGTCGACCGTGGTCGTCGCGACGATGATGCCGCGCGACTCGAGCGCCCCGGGGTGGGAGCACGCGATCATCTACGTGCTCGACGCCCTCTCGGGAGTGGAGATCGCCCGTCGCGTGCTGCCGGATCCGGTGCCCGTCGCCGCGATGGCGTTCGACGGGGGCACAATCCACGTCGTGGCGACCCGCAGGGGTGAGCCCGTCTTCTGGTACGCGCTTTCGCCCATGGAGCTTGCCCCACGCCACCGTCGGGTCGTCGGCATCGGCGACGACTTGCGGCACGAAGACGTACTCGACGCGTGGGCGACGCCCGACGGCGGGCTCTGGCTCGAGCTCGACGCGACGCTGGGCCCCGAAGGCGCCCGCGCTCACACGTACTCGTTCGTCGATCCCGACGGAGGACCCGCGGTGACGCGACTGAACGACGAGCATGCTGCCGCGGCCAACCCCCCGCTCGCGCGTGACGCCTGCGCCGGTGGGCACGAGCTCTTCGTTCCCCTCGACGGGCGTTGGAGCGGAGAGGTCGACGCGTCCCCCCCCTTCTCTCGCGGCTCGAACCCCGGCTTCCCGTCCAGGGGGTTGGCAGAATCCTGGGCCCGCGCCGATCTGGTCGGCCCTCGGGCGCAGATCCACGCTCTCGCCAGCGAAGGCGTGGTTTGCGCGCTGGCCGCCGCCGAGGATCCCGCAAAGCCGGATCGCGTGCGCGTCGAGGCATTCGCCGCCGATCGCACCACGGGCGCGGTCCTCTGGCGCGCCCAGCACGACCGCATCGCCGTCCGTTCTCAACTGGGCGATGCCGCCCGTGTCGCACGCCGGCCCAATGGCGAGCTGCTCTTCCAGAGTCTCGACGCCGAGGGTGTCCCTTGCACCCCACTCGTCTGCGCGAGCTCCGACGGGCGGCTCGACGAGATTCTCCTGGGCGCCCGCGGCCCCTTCGTCCTCGATGCGGCTCTTGGGGACCTCGTCCTCGCCCACCGCGAAAACAGGGAGGGTCACGTCGAGGTCGGCGGGTTCGCGATCGACCACGAAGGGCGCCTTCTCGGGCGCCGCGCCGTGGCAAGCTGGACGATCGACGCGGGAGACCTGGGCGGCGGCGCTACGGTGTACGCGGGCGCGGGCTCGGTGGTCGTCCGTGGCGCCCGGAGCGTGTGCACCGTCCGGCTCTAGGCGCGCTCGGCTAGCTCGCCGCTCGACGTAGACGCTCGATGGCGCCACCCAGCTGCTTCAAACTCTGCTCCTGTGCCGACGCGCTCGCCTCGATCTTGGCGATGGACGAGAGCAGCTGCTGGCTCCCGCTCGCGTGAGCCTTGTGGCTCGAGTTCAGCTGGCTGACCATGTTCGAGATGTTCTCGATGGCCCCGGAGATCTGCTTGCCGCCGCGCGCCTGTTCTTGTGAGCTCCGCTCGACGTGCTGCGTGATGATCCGCATCTTCTCGGCGCTCTTCATGATGAGCTCCGAGCCTCGGGCCTGCTCCGCGGTGGCCGCCGCGATCTGCTGAACCGTCTCGGCGATGCGGCCGATCGCGTCCGTCACCTGCTTGCTCCCCTTGGCCTGTTCGACGGTCGCCCGCGCGATGGCTCGCACCATGTTCGTGCTCTTCTGCGAGCTTTCGAGGATTTTCTTCAGCGCGCGCTCGGCTTCGTTGGATACCTCGACGCCGCGGTCGACGTTGTGCGCGCCGCGCTCGACGGCGGTGATGGCATTCTTGCTCTCGGCCTGCACGGTCTTGATGAGATCCGTGATCTCGCGCGTGCTCGCCCCTGCGCGCTCGGCGAGGTCTTTGATCTCGTCTGCCACGACGGCGAAGCCTTTGCCCTGCTCGCCCGCCTGGGCCGCGATGATGGCCGCGTTGAGGGCGAGCAGGTTCGTCTGCTCGGCGACGTCGTCGATCACGTTGACGATCTGGCCGATCGCCTCGATGCGCGACCCGAGGCTCGAGATGACCGCGACCGCCTCCTGCGAGCTCTCCTTGATCCGGTAGATCTCGCTGATGGTCTTGAGGATGGCCTCTGCGCCCTTCTCGGCGTCGAGCGCGACCTCCTCCGATAGGCGTGCCGTCTCGTTGGCGTTGCTCTGCACCTGGTCGATGGAGACGTCCATCTGGTTCATCGAGCTGCTCGTCTCCTCGGCGGTGAGGGACAGTGCGTCGACGTTCTTGGCGACCTCCTTGATCGAGTAAGCCATCTCTTCGATCGAGCTGACCGTCTCCCGGACGCTGCCCGCGAGCTCGCCGACGTTTTCCGCAACCTCGTCGTTCGTGGCCGTCATCTCGAGGATCGAGCTCGACGACTCCTCGGCGCTCTGCGTCAGCGTCTCGAGGTGCGTGGCGATCTCGTGCAGCGCGTTCGTGAGTTCCCGAACGAGGCGAGACGTCTCCTCCGCGGCCGAGCCTTGCGCCCGGACGTTTGCCTCGAGACGCCCGGCGCTTTCCTGGAGGATGCGTTCGTAGTCGGTGAGCTCCTTTCGGCACGCGACCAGGTCGGCCTGGTCGCCGCGGCGTTGCTCCGACAGAGCCACGAGGGCCTCGTAGAGTCGCAGCGCGTCCCCGGTCGTATCCGGCGGGACACTCGGCTTTTCGCCCGCGGCGGCGCGCCTCGCAGCCTCGATGTGCCCTTGAAGCGAGGCAGCGCCCCCGCCCGCCCCCGCGAAGAGGAGAGCCGCAAGGCCGACGCACGTGAGCACCCCGAGGTACGGCATCGCGTCCTTGGCAAGGGCCATCGCGACCAACCCGGTCGCGAGGACGCCGATCAGACCGGCAAGCTGCTTGGAGGACAGCGTCATCCTTGATCGCGAAGGTACTGGCTGCCCCTTGCGTGACGCAAGGAAACCTCGCCGTGGGGCATGAGCGGCCCTAGCTTCAGTCGGGTGACACCGATCCCTCCCTTTCCGGCCGACACGCCTCGCGCGCGGGCCCCCGTGCGTCTTCGGTTCGAAGATGTGACCCAAGACGGGCGCCTCGTGCTCGAGGCCCTCCCAAACGCCATCGGGCCGACCGCCTTTCGTGGGATCCTGATGAAGGATCCCGGGGCCCTCGCCGTCTTCAAGAGCGGGATCGTGCCTGTTCTCACGCGCTTCTCGCTGGAGGGCACGGCCGGGCCATTTTCGGCGGAAGGCAAGGTCGAGGCGGAGGGAACGTGTAGGATCGCGCGATCCGAAGACGGGCGCTTCGTGCTCGACGTCTGGGCGAACCTCTACGCGCCGATCGGGCGCACGCACGGGGAAGCGCCCCGCCAGGGCGAGCTCGTCCTTGCGGGACGGCTGGCTGCAGAGCAGGTGTTCACGCGACCCTTCGCGCCGGCGGGCGAGCGTCGCGTGACGAAGCTCGACTTCGTCGGGGCGCCCGAAATCCGCTGCACGAGGCCGCCGCTGGAAGCCGCGGAATCGATCGCGACCCTCCCGGTGGGAGCGAAGCCCCTCGAGCCCTCACCCAGGGTGGACCCGTCCGCCATGACCTTTGGCCTCGTCCACACCGACAGCAACATGCACGTCAATTCGCTCGTCTACCTCCGGCTTTTCGAGGAGGCCGCCCTGCGCCGCTTCGCGGAGCTCGGACGGGGAGCGCTGTGGCTCGGGCGCGCCATGGACATCGCGTACCGAAAGCCGTGCTTCGCGGGCCAGTCGGTGTGCGTCGTGCAGCGTGCGTTCGAGCTCGAAGGGCGGCTCGGCGTCGCGGCGATGCTCGTCGAAGAGAAAGACACCGTCAGCGACGAGGTCCTCGCCCGGGCCCGCCCGCTCACCTTCGCGCAGATGCTGTTCGACGCCTGAGGGTCAGAAGATACCGGAGACTCCGGCCGAGCCCAGCCCGATCCACGGGATGACCCGCAGCCGCGACTGGGGTGCAGGCGAATCGGGTCCGGCCCCCGGGGGAGCGTCGGAGGCGGGTTGGCCCTCCGGGGAGGAGTGCGTTGCGGACGCATCCGACGCCTCGTGGCCAAGGATCAACGTGGTCACGGCGAACGCAGCGCCCACGCCGGCCACGACGAACCCGATGTCCGAGATCGTCGCGAGCGAGCTCGCCGAGTTGTAGTCGCTGAGCCCGTTGTGCGCCGAAGTGCAGTGTTGGCCCGGGCACTCGGTCTTGAGGGCCGAGGTCTTCGACATCGACGTGAGGCCGGTGATCGTGCCCGCGATGAGGCCTGCGCCTCCGACTCCGATACCCACGAACGTCAGCGCGGTGGGGCTGTGGGACGTCGGCCCGGAAGGCTCGCTCGGGTGCTCGGCTTGCGTCTGCGACGGCTCTCCCTCGGGCATGGTCGTCTCGGGGGTCTTCGCCCCGGCGCTGACCGTGACCTGCACCTCTTTTTGCTCCCCCTCTTTCACGTCGACGGTCTGCTCGCCTTGAGCGGTCGGTGTTCTGACCATGATGGTGTGGTGGCCGGCGTTGACCCTCCGCGGAAGCCCCGTCACCGCCGCCGGCAGCTGTGCGCCGTCGACGACGATCGTCGGCGTTTCGCCCTCGGCTGCACCCTGCACCACGATGGTCAGCGCCGGAATCCTGGTCTCGAGCGACGTGTCGAGCTCCTCCATCTTCGCCCGTGCGTCCTTGAACGGCTCGGGATCGCTTGGAGAAGACGGCATCTTGCGAATGTTCGCGATCGTGTCCCGCGCCTCGAGCAAGAGCCCCATCGACGCCTGCGTGCGCGCGAGCTCGAGCCCCGTCGTCGGCACGCGCATGATGTCGTCGGCCGCCTTGAAGCGCTTCAGGGCATCCTGCAGGTGGCCCTTGTCGCGCAGCTCGCGCGCCTCCGTCATCAGCGAGCGTGCGGTCTCGCGATCGGCCGCCGTCGGCTCGGCCCTCGCGGCACTCGTCACGAAGAGCGCGCCGATCGCTGCTGCAGTAAGAACGAGACGAACACGCCTAAAACCCATCGTCGATCCTCCGCTTGGTCGTCGGGGCCGGTCTCGCCGCGGGCGGACGCGCGACTGGCGTCGCGTTGACCACGGGGACCGTGCCCTGAACGCCAGGGTACGTCGTCGCGGGCGCCTTGGGCAGGGCCGCGGCAGAAAGAGTGGGGATCTCGGGTCCGGCGCCCGCCGCGGGGGCCCCGGCCTCGCTTGCCGCCTTCGCCGAGACCTGTTGCGGCTGGCTGGTGCCGACAACAGGAAGAGGGGTCCCGGGTACGGTCTGGCTCGCCGAGGCCGAGCCCTCGCGCGCGGGCGACGAGTGCATCACCAGCGCGAGGAGCGCCGCGATTCCGAGCACCCCTCCGGCCGCCGCGCCTACGAGCGCGATCGTCTTGCCACGCGAAGGGCTGGCCACCGACAGATCTACGGCCGCCGACCCCAGCGTCCCGCCGGTCACTGACCTCCCAGGTGCCGAGTGGCTGCCCGTGCCACCGAGGTTCGTCGACGAGCGCATCCCGGGATCCGACATCCCGCCCGTCGCGACCTCGGCGTTCGAGCGCATCAGCTCTGCGACCCGGTCGCGCTCCGCGGCCGCCTTCAAGCCGAGCGCGATGGCGTCCTTGCGCTTCTGCGCGCGGTCGCCCGCACTCTGACCCAGGAAGGAGGCTACGGCCGCGACGCTCGTCGTCAGCTTCGCCTGGACCATGGCTTCTTCGATGGCGTCCTGCATCTCGGCGGCGGTGGCAAAGCGACCGTCGGGAGCCGGCTTGAGAGCGCGCTTGACGACCGCGGCGACCGCCGCCGGCACGGCCGGAGGCAGGGGTAGGGGTGGCAATCCGCTCGTCAGCGCCATCAGCGTCTGGACGTCGCTGTCGCCGTCGTACGGAGGCTTGCCCGAGAGCATGTGATACAGAATCGCGCCGACGGCCCAGAGGTCGGCCCGGCGATCGATGACGCGGCCAAGCGCCTGCTCCGGCGCCATGTAGCGGACCTTGCCCTTGACCTGCCCCGAGCTGGTATCGCCTGCGACGCGGTCGCGCGCCTTGGCGATGCCGAAGTCGATGATCTTGGCGAGGCCCTTCGTGCTGACGAGGACGTTCTGTGGCGACACGTCGCGGTGAACGACGCCGAGCAGCACGCCTTCGCCGTCGCGGAGCTCGTGAGCCGAGTGCAGCGCGCCGCACGCGTCGGCCATCACGCGAAGGACGACCCCTGGCGGAATGCGCGTGCTCTGTCTCTTGAGCGCGCGGTGGATCGAAGAGAGAGCGTCCCCGTCGACGTACTCCATCACGAGATAGGTGACGTCGTGCTGTTCGCCGACGTCCAGAATCTGCGCCGCGTTGGTGTGCTCGATGCGCGACGCGATTCGGGCCTCGTCGCGAAACATCTTCTGGAACACGGGATCCGAAGCAAACTTCGGCAGTATCATCTTGATGGCGACGAGCTTCTCGAACCCGTGCTTGCCTGTTTGCCGGGCCACCCACACCGCGGCCATGCCCCCCTCGGCGATGGGACAGAGGAGTTCGTAGCGATCGAGCTTGAACCCCGGCGCTAACGACAGCGGCGTGGGAGGCGCAAGGCTCACAGCGTGAAGTATTGCGCGGAACGGATCGGAACGCGAGAACGTGCGCGGGTGATCCAATGTGTGGGACTCGGCCAATCGCAGCGGCAAACTATGTTGATACGGGAGCTCTTGGATGATGTGGGTCTGCCGCGCAGGGCGACGCTTGTCGTCGCAGTCGAGGTCGAGGTCGAGGTGGAGCGTCCGGTCCGCGGTCCTCGTCTCGGATGCGAAGGACCCGCGCCTGCTCCGCTCCGTCTGCAGCGAACTTTGCCGGCTCTCCACCCGGTTGCGACGATCGCCCTCTGCGCGATGAATACGCTTTTCTACGGCGACAACCTCGACGTCCTCCGTCAGCATGTGGCCGACTCTTCCGTCGATCTCGTGTACCTCGACCCGCCCTTCCAGAGCGGCAAGGACTACAACGTGATCTTCGAATCGCACCGAGGCGAGCGCGGCGACGAACGCGCGCAGGCCGAGGCCTTCAAGGACACGTGGAGGTGGGGGCGGGAGTCGGAAGAGCAGTACGCGGAGATCGAGCACGTCGGAGGCGCGCTGGCGACCGCACTCCGAGCTCTCCGCGCCATGCTCGGCGAGAGCGATCTGATGGCCTACTTATGCATGATGGCGCCGCGACTCGTCGAGCTCCGCCGGGTCTTGAAGACGACCGGCAGCCTCTACTTGCACTGCGACCCCACGGCGAGCCACTACCTGAAGGTCTTGCTCGATTCGGTCTTCGGGCCTGCCTGCTTCCGGAACGAGGTCATCTGGCGGTACCGACGCTGGCCCGCGAAGGCGAGGCGCTTTCAGCGGATGCACGACGTGCTCCTCTTCTACACGGCGAGGCCGGGGAATCAGCAGACCTTCAACGTCCTTTACGGCTACGAGACGCTCGCCGAATCCACGCTCAAGACCTTCGGGAGGAAAAAGCAGAAGGCGGACTTCACGTCCGGCCATCGCAAGCCCAGCGTCGAGGACGGAGACACCCAAGGTCCGCCTCTCTCCGACTACTGGGATCTCGCCGAGCTCGAGACGACGGGCGCACCGCTTTCGGACTCGTGGGAGGTTGGCATCATCGCCCCGATCGGGAAGGAACGAACCGGCTACGACACTCAGAAGCCGGAGCGGCTTCTCGAGCGGGTGATCCGATCCAGCAGCAATGAAGGCGACGTCGTGCTCGACCCGTTCTGCGGTTGCGGCACCGCCATTGCCGTCGCCGAGCAGTGGAAGCGCAAGTGGATCGGAATCGACGTCACGCACCTGGCGATCAACATCATCCGCGCCCGACTGGCTGACGCGGCCTTCGAGGTGAAGGGGGAGCCGGTCGACATCGAGGGCGCCGCGCAACTGGCCAGCGAGGATCCGTACCAGTTCCAGTGGTGGATGCTGGGTCGCTTGGGTGCGCGACCCGCGAACCAGAGGAAGAAGAAGGGCCCCGACTCGGGCATCGACGGCGAGATGTTCTTTCGGGATTCGCCGACGGGTCCCCCGAAACGTGTCGTGATCTCGGTGAAAGGCGGCAACATTCAGCCGGCCCACGTTCGGGAGCTCATCGGGGTCGTGCGGCGTGACGACGCAGCCATCGGGGTGCTTCTCACGCTGCGCAAGCCGACGCGGGCGATGGAAGTGGAGGCGGCGAAAGCGGGGTTCTTCGAGTCGCACCTGGGGCGCCACCCCAGGATCCAGATCGTGACGGCGGCGCAGGTGCTCGATGGCCGAGGGGTCGACGTGCCTGGCGCCTACCTTGCTGGCCTCAAGAAGGTGCGTCGGGCGCCCCCGCGTCATGAACAGATGAGAATTCCGGGCCTGGCATCCACGCGTGCGACGGCGCCGACGCGCGCCAGGAGCCGCAAGAGCTAGCGCCAATTCTCGCGCTATACACCTCGCCTCCGACATGCCTCTGGCCCCGCTCGACAAGCCGCGCCGCGGCGCGCCTTTCGTTCTCGCGCTCTTTCTCGGGTGCAGTCGGCCGCCTCCGGACGCGACCCCCGACGGAGCGCTCCGCCTCTTTCTGGACGACATGGACATCGCGGGCGATGACCTGGGCGCGATGCACCGCGCGTACGATCTTCTCGGCCCTGCCGCTCGCGCGAACCTCGCCGAGCGCGCGCGTCACACGAGTCAGCTCCAGGGCCGTCAGGTGCAGCCACAGGACATGTTGGCCGCGGGGCTCTTCGGTCTCGCGTTCCGGCCCAAGGTCATGCGTCCCACCGTCGTGGGAGACCGGGCGACGGTGGAGGTCTTCGGAGAGGATCCGCAACGCGAGCACGCCAGCGTCGTCTGCGTGCGCGAAGGGCCCTCCTGGCACGTCGAACCAGGCCTGCCCGAGCCGTAGTCAGCCCCCAACCTCTGCATTTGCCGGCGGAGGAAAAGGGGCCTAAGAGTGGGCGCATGTGGGGCGGGACACTCGAGGCATGGTCGACTGGCACAGCGACGGCGGGGCTCCTCGTTCTGGGTGGCTGCGGCGCCCAGGGGTCCGAGCGAGGCAGACCCTCTTCCGTGCCGCCGGTCGCGGCGATTCCCGTCGCCCCGACCACTCCGCCCGAGCCTGCCGTCGCGATCGAGCCGGCCGCGCCTTTGCCCCCCTTGCCCTCCGTGGCGACCGAGAGCTCCCCGCCTCCAGCGTCGAACGCCGAGACGCCCCCTGCCGATGGGGCTTCTCCGTCCGCCGGGACCGAGCCGACGCCGCCTTCAGCGGGCGTGCTCGTGTCGCTGCTCGACGAGCTGCCGTTCCGGCATTCGCCATTGGAGATTGCCGAGCCGGCAAACCCGCCCCGTCGCCACTCCAAGCGCCGGGGGCACCATCACCGGCCCTACCATCCGGCGCCGGGGATCATCGTCGACGTCATCGATGCGACGGGTGGCGCTTCCGTGGCTGACGTCCAGCGCGCCGCCCGGAACATCGGATACTGGCCGTTCCGCCGGTGCTACGAAGAGGGCTTGCGTCGCAACCAGCGCCTCGGGGGCAAGGTATCCCTCGAAGTGCGCGTCACACCGACCGGAGTGGTCGAGCGTGTCACGGAGGCCGCCGCGACAGTGGGAGATCCGAGTGTCGTGACCTGCGTGGCGCGTGAAGCCTTGCACCTGGCGCTCGTCCCCGCTGAGTCGCCGACCGACACCAAGATGGCGATCACGCTCGCGACGGGCGACGAGCCCGTGCCGGTCCCTGCGCCCGTACGCGGCGCCGACGAATTGCGCGAAGCCCTCCGAGCCCACTGGCCCGCGGTCGAGCAGTGCTACGCCGCCGAGCTGCCGAAGCACCCCGATGCCGGCGGACGAATGGAGCTGTCGTTCCGGCTCCGCCAGAGCGGAGTGGTCGCCGAGGTCGCCGAAGGCGACACGCGCTTCAGCGACGGCGACGTCACGCGCTGCGTCCTTGGCGTGTACCGCACGACCACGCTCCCCGCGCCGCATGGCGGTACCCCGCGCGACGAAAGCTTCGTCTACGCCATGCACTTCGAGCCACGGTCGAGCGTACTTCCCGTGCAATAGGGCGCGTCGTCTTGGCTACGAGCCGCGCCGCTCGAAGGGTACGAGCGACCATCGACCGCTGCTCGTGTCGTGATGGTCGCGCAGCCAGTCCCAGAAGGCGTGGGCCCAGCGTTCGCCTCCGCGCTTGTTCGGGTGAATGCCGTCGTGTTGTCGCTCCTCGGCCGACAGCCCGCCCAGGACGGCGTCGCTGTCGAAGAAGAGGCACGGCGCGCAGTGCTCGTGGATGACCTCGAGGATGCCCGTGTCGCGTTTCCACATGGGAGGAGCGATCCACACGCACGACGCGTTGGCCTCCGCGATCTTGCGCGAGACGACCTCGATGGCGTGCGCGTGCTCCTCTGGTGAAGGCATGTCCGCCTCGTTCGCGCCCAGGGTCACGAGGACGAGGGACGGCCGCTTGGCGAGCCACTTCTCGAGCTCGGGGCTGCTCGCCCACGTCGTCGTGTACGTGGCCGTCGCCGCCTCTACGACGTACTCGGTGCCGAGAGAGTGGAACCTGGGGCGAAGGTTCTGCCAGAGAGACGCGTGCACGAACGAATCGCCGATGTGCAGGACCCACCCGCGCTGCGATTCGAGGTTCGACTCATCCGAAGGAGGAGCCGTCGGCCGCCGGGACCCGGTCCATTCCGCCGCCGCCGGGGCAATCCGACGCTCCGGCGTCGCTCCCAATGAGCCCGGAGCGTCGGCTTGGCCGGCGCATGCGCACAGCGTCATCGACAGCGCTATGCGTCGGACAATCGGGGTGACGCGCCGCATGAGGCGGGCATTCTATGAGAAACTCTTTACGCGGAGCGCAAATCGGCACCACTTTCGTGGGCACGCAGCGCCCAGTGGCTACACTTGAGTGAGGACGGCCCGCTTGAGCGCGATGGGCGCGATTCGACGCGGGTCGCCCGGCCGCCATGCGTCCCGTTGCCCAGCTCGCCACCGCCGTCGTTGCCGCCGCTGTCTCCATCGCAGCGTGCTCGGCCTCCGAGACGGGTCCGGGCCCCGAGGCCCCACCTCTTCAGCGGCTCGAGGCCGCGCCCGTCGCTCCGCCAGGCTCGGTAGAAGATCCGCCGCAGCCGCCGCACCTCGATCTCGCGATTTTGGCGCGAGACCCTAGCTCTCCGTCCGATTCTGTGTCCTCGGCGCACCCGTCCTGCCCCGACGCCATGGTCCTCATCGAGGGCGAGTACTGCACGGAGGTCCGCGAGGACTGCCTCGAATGGCTGGAGCCGCCCTCGAACAGCCTCGCGCGATGCGCGAAGTTCGCGCCGTCGGTCTGCGTCGGAGAGCGCGTCAAGAAGCGCTACTGCGTCGATCGCGACGAATACGTCGCCGCTGGGCAGGATCTCCCGCTGGGCGACGTCTCCTGGACGCAGGCCCGCGACATCTGCGAAGGGCAGAACAAACGCCTGTGCATGGAAACCGAGTGGGAGTTCGCGTGCGAAGGTGAGGCGATGCTCCCTTACACGACGGGCTACGACCGCGACGCCGCCTCCTGCAACTTCGACAAGGCCGAGCTCGTCGACAAGGACGGCAAGCTCCGCGACCAGCGCGAGCCCGCGTCGAAGCTCGAACACTGCGTGAGCCCCTTCGGGGTCCGGAACATGAGCGGCAACGTCGACGAATGGGTATGGAGGGATCGCTCGTGGGGCGAGTGGCGCTCGGCCCTGAAGGGCGGATGGTGGATGCCGGCCCGCGACCGCTGCCGCCCCGCCACGACCGCTCACGACGAGCGCTTCCACGAGCTGCAGACGGGTGTCCGGTGCTGCGCGGAAGCCAGCTGACGCTGCGTTCGCTCTACGAGGTCTGAGAGACTGGGAGCATCGCGATGTAGTCGGCGACGACGCGCCGCAGGACCGGTGGGACGCCGATGAACTCGACGCCCATCGCGCTTCTGCCGCGCGCCTCGCGCAGCCACCGCACGCTGCTGTCGATCGAGATCATCTCGCCCGTGACGGGGCTCGCGAACCGGAGCTTGAGCGGCGATCCCAGCGGGAAGGCGAGGGGGGTCAGCACCAACATTCCTTCTTCGCTGATCTCCTCGCTCCGCGCCTGGATCTCGCTTCCGGTCGGCGAGAAGAGGAGCACCGGAGTGACGTAGGGCGCGCGGATGTGCATTCGACGGTGCGAAGGCGGGGGGTTCCGCACCGTGGGTCGATCGACCTCGCCCGGCTCCTTCTTTCGGACCAGCTGGATCGCTCGCTCCGGCTCTTCGTCCCCGTCGGTCGACAGCTCCTCCGAGGGCAGCGAGAGGACCGACGAGTGGCCTGCGCCGAGCCCGCTCGCCGCCAGGAGCGACCGCCCGAGCTCCGCGGCCGATTGAAAGCGCGCGGACGCATCCTTCTCGAGGGCGTTCTCGATCACGATCGCCACGGCCGGCGGGATGTCCGGGCGCTTCGCGCGCACGTCGGGAGGGCCCGCGGCGTTCGAGACCTGCACGAGGACGTCCGGGTACGACCCCGTGTAGGGCACGTCGCCCGTGAGGCACTCGAAGAGCGACATGCCGATGGAGTAGACGTCCGTGCGCTCGTCGATCTCCTGTCCCCAGAGCTGCTCCGGGGCCATGTATTCGGGTGTGCCCAGCACCTCGTGGACTCCGGTCAGCTTGCGATCGAGATGCGCCAGCTGCTCCTCGTCGACCGCCGCGACGCCCAGATCGATGATCTTCACGGTCTCCTGGCCGATCTCGTTTCGTGCCACGAAGATGTTGCTCGGCTTCAGATCCCGGTGGATGACGCCCCGCGCGTGCGCGTGCGCGATCGCGCTGCACACGCTGCGGCCGATCTGCACGGCGTCGGCCAGCGAGAGGCGCCGGCGCGCTGCGAGGATGCCGTCGAGCGTGCGCCCGTCGAGCATCTCGAGGACGACGTACGGGCCGTGGTCCGCACACACGCCCGCGTCCAGCACCTCGACGAAGCCCGGATGCCGAACGGTGGCCAGCGCATGCGCCTCGCGAAGGAGACGGCGGCGCGGTTCGCGCTCCGTACGGTGCTCGTCCAAGAGCAGCTTGAGCGCGACGGCTCGGCGGGTGAACTTGTGGTGGGCTTCGAAGACGAGGCCCATCCCACCTCGTGCGATGAGCCTACGGAGCTCGTACCGGGTGTCGACTGTCTCCCCGACGAGCGGATCGGTCACTTCTATCACGCTATCATAGGCGGCCCCTCGACCGAGAGCAGCAGGCGGAACGCGGCTCCGGGCCTCCCGGAAGGCGAGCCGACGTGGCTTCCCATGCCGCCCTCTTCGTACGACAGCTCGCCCCTGTGCTCGATGGCGATCCGCTGCGCGATGGCCAGCCCCAGTCCGGTTCCCTGGGCCTTGGTGGTCGCGTACGGCTCGAATAGCCGCGACGCCATCTCAGGGGAGACCCCCGGCCCGTTGTCGCGCACGGTCACCGCCACGTGCGCAGGACCCGCCGCGGCGACGGTCACGTCGACCTCGCCGGCCTCTCCTCGGTCCTTGATCGCTTCGAGCGCGTTCTGGAGAAGGTTCGTCACGATCTGCACCATCTGGTCGCGGTCGGCGCGCACGGACGGCGGCGCGCCTTGCACGACGACGCGCACGCGCGGTCCGGACCCTTCGGCCGCATGAAGACCGACCACTTGCCGCACCACCTCGACGACGTCGATCACCTGCGGCCGCGGCGGCGGAAGGCGCGCGAAGCGCGTGAACTCGGTGACGATGTTCGAGATGCGGTGCACCTCGTCGAGGACCGTGCGCGTCGCCTCGTCGAAGTACTCGTCGAACTGCGGATCCTGACGGGCGCGGAGCCGGCGTAGGGTCTCGACGGCCGCCTGGATGGGCGCGAGAGGGTTCTTGATCTCGTGCGCGACGCGCCTCGCGACCTCGCGCCAGGCCGCGATCCGGCTCGTCGCGGCCAGCCGTCGCCGCGTCGCATCGAGATCGCCGAGCATCGAGTCGAACGCGCGCCCAAGCTCGGCAATCTCACCGGTGCCGTGAGCCCCGAGTGGCCGCGCCTGGCCGCTCCCGACCTTGCGCGCCTCCTCTGCGAGATCGGCGATCGGGCGCCCCAGCCTGCGACCGAGGAAAACGGCCAAGGCGATCGCCAGCAACATCGAGCCCAACCCTGCTTCGAGCACCGTCCGATCGATGCGCGCCAGCGTCCGATAGAGCTCGTCCTTCGGCTTGCTGGCGACGATCCGCACGCTCGCGCCCGTGGCGTCGGTCAGAAGGCGGCTGTGCGGCGCGTCGATGGTCACGTCGCCGAGCGTCACCTTCGCGTCGACGGTCTTGCCCAGTCGCTCGAGGACGGGTCCGAGGTGCCGCGCGCCGACCAGCGCAACGGCCGCTCCCGCGCCGGCGGTCGCCTTGCGGCAGCGCGATACCAGAGCGGGCTCCGGGGCGAGCCGGAGCGCGAAGTGCGACGTGTCTCCCGCGACGAGCTTGATCACCTCCGGCCGCGTCACGGGCAAGCGCCCGGTCGGATCCTGGCCGAGCAGGTCGCCGTCTCCGCTTGCGAGGACGAGCTCGTCGAGGTCGAAGGCCTGGCGCTCCTCCGGCACGAGTCGCGAGAGCGCGAGGCGCCTCTCGTCGTCGAGGGCGCCGGCCTGGATCCAGATGAGCGCCCGGTCGACCATCTCGCCGGACTGACAGGCGCCTCCGATGAGCTTGCGGTCGCTCTCCCCTTGCCGCCGTATTTCTGCGACGACGCGCTCGCAAGCGCCGGTCACTTCTTGATCGAAGCGATCCGTTTCGCTCTTGATTCGCTCTTCTCGGAGGGCGAACCCGAGGACGCCCACGGAGGCCGTCGCCACGAGCCCGAAGAAGAAGACGAATTGGGGCGCCAGGCGCATCGGTCAGCTCCTACGCATCCGGTGCGCGCCACCCCAATCGATGCCGCTCCCCCATGCGGAGGGAGGCAGCACGACGTCGGGCGCGCGGCCGCCCTGCAGGCGCACCTCACCCACCACGCCGATCCGTAACGTTCGCGTCGCCGTCCGGGGCGGCATCTCGGCGCGCGGAGGGTGGCGCATGAGCGCGGCGGCGGAGGCGGGGTCGTCGGCCGTGGCCAGTCCGACGAGGGCTCCAAGGCCTCGACGGCCGGCCGGTCGCGCGAGGTCGAGCAGGACGCTGAACGCCCGGGTCGCCCGTCGCCGCGCGAGTTCGGCAGGGGGCACCGGTCGCGCGGTCATCTCGTGCGACGCGCTGGAGAGGGCGACCGCGACCGCGCGCGCGACCTCGACGAGCCAGGGCGAGTCGTCCCGTACGAGCAGGTCCGAGGGCGCGCCGGTCCAGTGCGCCGTGCCGGACTGCCACGGCGCACCCACGACCAGAGGCGCCAGCGCCGCGTGAGGAACGGCGTCGGCGAGGGCCTGCGCCATGCCCGGTACGTCGAGCGAACCGGCGTCGCTGCCCGTGCGGAGGATCACCCAGGCGACGGCCCCCGCGTCGAACGCCAGCGCGCCCTGCCGCGGCTCGTGCAGAAACGACCCGAGCCAGCCGACGTCGTCGGCGCCGCCCTCGAACGCGCGCAGAGAGGTCACGAGGTCCGTCGCGCGTTGCACCTCGATCTCGTCGAGAAGAGCCGGCCCCCCGGCCGCCTGCGTGTTTCGCGTCAGGACAAGGGACCCGGCGTCGAGCCTCGCCCGGAACGGCCCCGTGCCGTCCGGACGATCCGGCGAGAAGCGTGGCGGCACGATGGCGACGAGCGGCGAGGCGAGCACCCGCGCGAGCTTCGACGGATCCTGCATCGCGAAGACGAGGGCACCGTCCACCACCCGCGGCGACGGAATCTCGGTCAGCCATGCGGAAGCACCGCGGGAACGCGCCCGAGCGATCGACGCGGCGGCCGCCCGTGCGTCGAGAGGGACCCCCGAGGCGAACGCGACCCCCGTTCGAAGCCGTAGGCGCAGGGCCGGACCATCCGCCTCCGGCTCGCCTTCGGCGAGACAGGGAACGACGGCGCCTTCCCGGTCGACCACGTACAGGCTCTCGAACAGCGCCTCGCCGAAGAACGCCGCCGCCGCATCGTCGATGCGGTGAGGGTCGATGGGTCCCAGCGGCCAGGGCGCGTGCAGCGTGAGGCTTGCCCCGTACGGTGCCCGGTCGCTCGCGGACGAGCGTCGAGAGGCGAGCGAGGCCATCACGACCCCCGCTCCTCCACCGAGGAGGCTCCTCCGGGAAATCATGGCCCCGCGCGGACCAGCCACACCTCGTCGCCCACGATCGCGACGAGCGCCGGCCGTCCGTGGTCTTCCGGAGGACAGACGGCCAGCGCACGAACCCCCGAGGGAGCGGCCAGGCGCAGGCGGTCGCTCCAGTCCGCGGTTCCCGACCAGCTGTCGATGCGGATGGCATCCGCGGATCCCGTCGCCGTCGTGACGACTTCCGGCACTCCGTCCTGATCGAGATCGCCGACGGCGAGCTGGGCGCCGAAGACTCCTTCCGGCACTCGCGTCGCGTCGCCCATCTTGAGCCTGAGCCTACCGCTGGGCTCGCGCACGGCGACCACGGCGTGCGTCGCGCCAGCGGAGTCGACCACGTTCGCCGACGCGAAGGCGTCGAAGCGAGGGGCGGGGAGGGCCATCTTCGGTCCCGGCTCGCCTCTCGGGAGGCAGCCGATCGGCGCGCCGTCGAACGCCCCGGCGGCGGGCTCCGGTCGCAGGCACACGACGTCGTCGCCTCCCGCGGCAGGCACTCCCACGAGCGCGGCGCGGAGGGCCAGATCGGGCGCGAGCTCCAGGCCTCCCCGGTCCGTCGATCCGACGTAGACCGCGTCGCCGGAGACGACGGCGCCCGCGAGTGGCTGGCGCATCGGGACGGGCAGCGTGGTCGCGAGCTTGCTCCACGGCATCGTCCGCTCGGTCACGAACCTCTCGCCGACCACGCGGCCCAGGCTGACGCGCTTGCGCGACACGAGCACGAGCTCGTTGCCCCCGTCGCCGTCCACGTCGCCGCACGCCGCGGCGAGCACGTCGCCCTCGTCGTGGTGCGCTCGGTGGACGCTCGCTTGCTCGAGCAAGAGCGGGGTCAAGAACGTCCGGACCTCGGCATCGATCCGCGCGCTCGTAAACGCGTGGGCGATGGGAGCGGCCGTCGGGTTCCGAAGGCGATCCCACACGTTCGCGGTGGGTGCGTAGACGTCGACCGTCGTTCGGAGGTCTCCCTTCGCCACCTCGCTTCGGAGATACACGAGCGCGTTCGACCGACCGGCGATCGCGAGGGCGGCCGGGAGCAAGGCCGTCTGCGGGTGTGCGTGCGCGCGCGCTCCGAGCCGGCCTGCGACGAGCGCCCCCACGCGAAGGGCGAGCCCGTCGCCCTTCGGCGCGGGCTGATCGCTCTCGAGGGGTGCGCTGACGACGACCGTCTGCGCGACGGTGGCGGCGAGCTGTCGCGCGGTCTCCTGGGCCACGGCCTGCACCGCGCCGCCGTGTGCGTCGCCCGCCGATGCGAAGAGCGCGAGGGACAGGGCGATCACCGGAGGCCTTTGCCTTCCGCGGCGGGCGCGCCGGAGTCTTCGGCTGGCGGTGGAGGTTCCGCCGTCACCGAAGGCTCGGTTCCCGCGAGAAACGTCTCGTTCAGCACGTCGGGATCGTCCGTGTAGGGGAGATTGCCCGTGCGTGCGTCGATCGGCACCGTTACGACTCCCGGTGGCCGGGGGAAGTCGATGCGAGGCTTCCCTTCGTGGGCCGCCTTCATGAACACCATCCACGCCGGGAGGGCCGTGACCGCCCCCTGCTCGGAGCCGCCGAGCAACCGCCCGTCGTCGTAGCCGACCCAGACCACCGCCGCGAGATCGGTCGAGTAGCCGGCGAACCACGTGTCCTTGGGGCCGTTCGACGTCCCGGTCTTGCCGGCGAGCGGACGGCCCAGGGACTTGGCGCGGGCGCCCGTGCCGTGGTCGATGACGCTCGTCAGCATGCTGGTCACGAGATAGGCCTCGGCGTCGTCGAGGACGCGGCGCGCCGGCGGAGGCTCGGGCAGCGCCACGTCCTTGCCGTCGGGGCCGACGATTCGCAGTATCAGGCGAGGCTCTTCGTACATGCCGCCCGCCGCGAACGTCGCGTACGCCCCCGCGAGCTCGATCGGCCGAACCTCGTAGCTTCCGAGCGCCAGCGAGAGGTCGGGCTTCATGGGCGACTCGATGCCGAGCGCGCGCGCCCACGCCACGACGTTGGCGGGACCCACGTCGCGAAGGACGCGGACGGCGGCCACGTTGACGCTGTTCGCGAGCGCCTCGCGCAGGCGCAAGGGGTCGTGCCCTGCCATCCCTCGAAGTTGCTCGGCCGGTAGCCCGCCCTCGAAGACGTCCGGGCGTCGGGTCGACGAGCGTCGCCGGCGTGTAGCGCCGCGAGTGCAGCGCGTACGAGTAGACGATGGGCTTGAACGTGGATCCCGGCTGCCTCCGCGATTGCGTCGCCCGGTCGAGCGCTCCCGCCTGCCCCTCGTAGCTGCCGACGAGCGCCAGGATCTGCCGCGTGCGCACGTCGAGCGCCACGAGCGCGCCCTCGGGGCCGAGCTCGAGGCGAAGCGGCACCTTGGAGTCCGGTCGCACCGGCGCGAGCAAGCTGACGCGCAGGCGGCGCCCGCGGGGGCGAACGCGCTCGGCGGAAGGCCACCCGGGTTGTACCTCGCGAAATCCGCCAGTCTCACGCTTCCGACCGTGTCGCCGACGCGCACGTCGAACGTGCCGGCCGCGTCGTCCGCGCCGACGACGACCCCCACGAGCACCTGGTGCTGCTCGAAGATGGGCGCCCCCTCGAAGGGCGCGAGGGCGTCGTGCGGGGGAGCGGCCTTGCCTTTCTTGTCGGCGACCATCGGAGGGAGCTTGAGCGCCCCCTGCCAGACCCCGGCGCTTGTCGTACGCGGCGAGCGCGTCGCGGACGCCCCGGCGCGCGGCCGCTTGAAGCTTCGGGTCGATCGACGTCGTGACCGTGAATCCGCCCAGGCGCGCCTGCTCGGGCTCGAGCCGATAGAGCATGGCCTTGGCCATCTCGACCGCCTCGGGCGCGAGCTCGCTCGACGCCTCGACGGCGGGAGCGAGGACGACGGGCTCGTCCTTCGCGGCCGCCCACTGCGCGTCGTTGAGGAAGCCCTTGGCGTGCATCTGGTCGAGCACGTACGCGCGCCGGCCGCCTGCCGCGCCGACGTTGGCGCGCGGGTGGTAGTCGCGCGGGCTGGCGATGCGGCCGGCGATGAGCGCCGCCTCCGCGATCGTCAGGTCCTTCGCGCTCTTGCCGAAGTCGTCGCGCGCGGCCTCCTCGATGCCGTATCGCCCGCGGCCGAGGTAGATGTTGTTCAGGTAGAGCTCGAGGATCTCGTCCTTGCTCAGCTGCTGCTCGAGCCTTCGCGCGAGCAGCGCCTCGCGGATCTTGCGCGCTAGCGTGCGCTCGTGGGTCGCGAGGAGCAGGTTCTTCACGACCTGCTGCGTGATCGTGGAGCCGCCCTGCCTCGTGCCGTGAGCTCGCAGGTTGACGAGCATCGCGCGCGCGATGCCCAAAGTAGTTGAGGCCCTCGTGCTCGTAGAAGCCCGCGTCCTCGGCGGCGAGCACGGCGAGCTTCACGTGGGCCGGGAGCGACGCGATCGGGACGACCGTGCGCCGCTGGGTGAAGAGCTCGGCCAGCACCGTTCCGTCGCGCGCGAGCACCCGCGTCACCTGGGGCGCCTGGTAGTTCTGTAGGTCCGTCACGCTGGGCAGCCCCGCCTCGAAGTGCCTCACGGCGAAGAAAAGGCCGACCGCTACGGCCGCCCCCGTCACTCCTGCCACGGCGGCCAAGCGCTTCGCCCATGCCCACGCCCGCGGGTACCTCATTCGCGCTCTTCGATGTAGCTCAGGGGCGCGCGCCCGTGCCAGCGGCGCCTCGGGCCGGGGCGTCCGACTCTGCAGCGCTGCCGTGGTACAAAGCAGCGCATGTTTGCGCTCAGCCGCGGCGAGCTTGCGATGGTGCTGTTCATCTTCGCCATCATCTGGTGCTCGGGCGTCCTGCCGCGCTTCGGCGAGCGGATGGGGGTGCGCCTCTCGAAGCAACGCTCCAAGCAAGGGCAGCGCGACAGGGGGTGAAGTTTGGGACAGGGGAACGACGACCAGGGCGCTCGCGCGCCGGCCACCAGCGGGCCGTCGTTGCCGCCTGCCAGCATCCGCGGGACCGGGGCCATGACTCCGTCGAATCCTGCCGAGCTTCCAGCAGCGGAGGCCGGGCCGCCGTCGAAGCTGGTGGGCCTCGGCCCTCCGGTGAGCGCCGAGCTTCAAGAGCTCCTCAGCGAAGCCGAGCGACGGGTGCAGATCACGCCGAGTGAAGGGCCCGATCCGCCGACTCCGGAGGAAGAAATCGAAGCGGTGCTGCCCGCCGAGCTTCTCGCGGCCCTCGACGAGCCGCTCGACGAGGAGGACGACGACGACGAAATAGCGCCGCCTCGCACGCGTGCACACGTTCCCTCGCACGCGCGCGAGCGGACGGGCGATGGTGGCGCACCTCGCACGACCGGAGCTCACGGCACGGGGGCCGGCGCGACGCCCCACAACACCCCGCAGCCACCCGCCGTCACCGGATTGGACGCGCCGCCGGCGGAGGGCACCGTGGGAACCCAGGCAGGGCCGGCGGGCGCGGGTATCTCGACGACCGGGGGCTCGGAGGCGCGCTCCGATGCAGCCCATACGCCCATCTCTCCAGGCGAAGGCTCGCCCGGTGCGCGTTCACCGGAGGACCCTTTTCCGTCGGTCCTGGGTCCCGGGGATGCGCTGCGGGTCGTCGCGCGCGCGATCGCTTCGCGTACGACGGGGTCTCTTTGCGTCACGTCGCCCGACGCCGAGCTGCGCGTCGTCTTTCGCGAGGGAGACGTTCTCATCTGCGCGTCGACCGCCGCCGACGAGACGCTGCTCGCGTTCCTCGGCGCCCGAGGGGATCTGCCACGGGAGACGGTGCGTCGCCTGGCGACGAAGTTCCCCGCGTTCGGGAGGCATGCCGGCGCCGCGCTCGTGGCGCGCGGCTACCTCGGCCAGGACCAGATGTGGCCGACGCTGCGAGCCCATGCCGAATGGCTGCTCGCGCGGGTGCTCCAGACATCGAATGCGCGCCTGACGGTGGAGCGACAACCGGCGGGCCGGCTCGCGGGCGAACCGAGCGTGTTCGGCGGGTCGACCGGCGCCGAGGTGTTCGTCGACGTCGTCCGGCGCATCGTCTCCACCGCCGAGGCGGTCGAGCGGCTGGGCGGTCTCGGGTCTCGCATCGCGATGGGCCCCGCGTCGCAGCTGCTCGCCGAGTGCGCTCTCGTCGATGCGGACGCCGAGCGCCTTCGCACGGCCGCCGGACGCACGCTCCGCAGCGTCATCGACGAAGCGCCCGAGGGCGATCTGGCGACGGTCGCCTTCGCGCTCGAGCAGCTCGGCGTACTCGAGGTGATGCGGGCCGTCGGAGACGGATCGGAAGGGGATGCCGATGCCCCCCCTGGGGCTGCCGCCATCGACGCCGAGGCCATCCGCGAGCGTGTGCGCGCGCGGTCGCAGCTCGTCGAGGACGGAGACTACTTCGCCGTGCTCGGCGTGGCGCGGGACGCGACCGGCTACGAGGTTCGGCGCGCGTTCGTCGAGCTCCGGCGGGCCTTCGACCCGTCGCGCATCCTCACGCACGACGTCGCGGACCTCGCGGACGACGTGCGGAGAATCACGATGGTGCTCGAGGAGGCCTACGAGATCCTGAAGGACTCGGCGCGACGCGAACGCTACCGCCACGCGATAGAACAGGGCCCCTAGGGGGGCTAGGCCGTTGCTCGGGCGCCGCGGGGGCGGACGGCGTCGACCACGATCTGGCCGTCCTCGACGTCGACGAGGGCGACGTCGCCGGGGGCGAGCTCGCCCTTGAGGAGCATCTCGGCGATCGGGGCCTCGACGAGGCGCCCGATGGCGCGTCGCATCGGGCGGGCGCCGAGCTCTTCGTCGAAGCCGCCGCTGTCGAGCAAGGCGCCGATCGCCGCGTCGCTCACGTCGAGACGGACTCCGCGCGCGCTCTCGAGATCGTCGCCCAGCGAGCGGAGCATCCGGCGCGCGACTTCGGCGACGTCGTCCCGACCGAGCGGCGCGAAGGCGATCACCTCGTCGATGCGGTTGTAGAGCTCCGGCGGAAGCGCCGCCCGGGCGGCCGCGCACACGCGCCTCGTCGTACTCGTGAGCGTCGCGCTCGGTCCGCGCGCCGAAGCCGATGCGCCCGCGCGCGCTCGGGCGCGACACGTCCGAGCCGAGGTTCGAGGTCATGACGACGACGACATTGGTGAAGTCGACCATGCGCCCGCGACCGTCGGTCATCCGCCCCTCGTCGAAGAGCTGCAAGAACGCCTCGAGGACGTCCCGGTGCGCCTTCTCGATCTCGTCGAGCAGGAGCACCTGATACGGGCGCTTGCGGACCGCCTCGGTGAGCTGCCCGCCGGCTTCGTGGCCCACGTACCCAGGCGGGGCGCCGACGAGGCGCGCGATGGCGTGCGACTCGGCGTACTCGGAGAGGTCGAGGCGCGTCATGGCGTGGGGCGAGTGAAACAGGCACTCGGCGATGGCCTTCGCCGTCTCCGTCTTGCCGACCCCCGTCGGGCCGAGCAAGAGGAACGACCCGATCGGGCGGCCGCGAGCGGAAGCCGCCCGCGTTGCGGCGAAGCACGCGGGCGATGCGCGCGAGCGCCTCGGCGTGCCCGACGATCCGGCCCGGCCAGCAGCTGCTCGAGCCGGAGCATCCTCGCTGCCGTCCGTCTCGAGCAGGCGCTCGACGGGCACTCCGCTGGTCTCGCTCACGCACGTCGGCGACCTGCTCGCGCGTCACTTCGTGCGTCCCGCGGCGGCGTGCGCGCGCGCCGGCGAGGTCGAGCACGCTCACCGCCTTGTCGGGCAGCGGTCGCTCCGGAACGTAGCGCGCGCTCCACGCCACCGCGGCCGCGATCGCCCCCGGTGCGAACTGCACGCCGTGGTGCCGCTCGAACGCCGGGCGCGACCCGCTCCAGCGCGAGGAGCGCCTCGTCCGGTGCGAGCTCCGCGACCTCGATCGCCGCCATGCGACGGGCGAGCGCCGCGTCGGTCGCCACGACGCGCCGGTAGTCTTCCGGCGTCGTCGTCGCCGATGCACGAGAGCTCACCGCGCGCGAGCGCGACCTGCAGCTCCGCGGCCGCCTCTTCGTCCGCCGCCAGCACCACGTGGAGCTCGTCGAAGAAGAGGACGATGCGCTCGTCGGACCGGGCGACCTCGGCCTTGATCTGCGCCATCCGCTCGGCGAGAGCGCCGCGCATCCCGGTGCCCGCGAGCAGGCTCGCGGCGTCGATCTCGACCACGATCCGGTCGTCCAGCGACACGACGTCGCGCCCGTCGGCGATCCGCTGGGCGAGCCCCCGGACGACGCTCGTCTTGCCCACGCCCGCGGGGCCGACGAGGCACGGGCAGTTCGCCTGCCGCTTGGCCAGCACGTCGAGCGTGCGGTCGATCTCGGCCTCGCGCCCGAACACGGGGTCGAGCTCTCCGCGGGCCGCGGCGAGCGTGAGGTTTCGCCCGATGGCCGTGAGGGTCGGGAGCCGCTTCGGGTCGAGCTCGAAGCGGGCCCGGGGATGGCCGCCCGCGCTCGTCGAGGCCGACGGGTGACGGCGCTTCGGCCGCGGCGCCACGATCGGGATCGGGGCCGGCTTGGGTGCCGGCGCGGGCGCGTGCTGCTGGTGGTGATCGAGGTCGTCGGACGGGCGACGGCACGGGGTGCGGGGGGCCCGGGCGGCAGGGCGAGCTGCGTCGCCGCGGGCGTGCGGCGCGGGCCCACGATGCCCATCGCGACCTGCATCGCCGCCGTCCGGAGCTTGGTGACGTCCGATCCGCACTGCGCGACCGCACGGAACGCCGCCGTCGCGCGCTCCTGGCACAGCGCGAAGAGAAGGTGAATCGCCCCCGCCTCGCGCGACGGCGAGCGTGCGGCCAGCTCGCGCGCGCGCTGCATCGCGCGGGAGACGGCGTCGGCGTGGTCGTCCGTCAGGACGCGCGCGGCCTTGAGGAGCACCTCCGCGTCGAGGCGGCGCTCCTTAACAGGTCGGCCGCGCCGCCCCGTTCGAGGCGATCGCCGCGAGCAGGTGCCCGGTCGTCGCCCGTTCGCCTCGCCCCTTCGCCAGCTCTTCGGCGAGCTTGCGCAGCGTGGCCAGCTCCGATTCACGCGGCCCGCGTCATCGCCCGAGCCAGCTCGCATGAGGGCCTGGCTCCGGGCCAAGAAAGCGGCGCTCAGAAAAGGACGCGATAGAGACACCGCCCGGCGCTCCGCCCCCGTGAGCGGCCACGCGTACGCGCTCTCGGCGTCGTGCTCGGCGCGAGGGTGATCCGGGCGCGGCCCGCCCGCGAGCAGGACCCACACGCTTCCCCCGGGCACGACGAGCTTGGTCCCGAGCTCGAGCCACGGCGCCGGGGCGAGGGTCGCGCGCGACACGGCGACGTCCCAGGAGCGGTCGCGCCGGCCAGCGGCTTCTCCTCGGCCTCGCTCCACGACGACGTCGGCCCGTCCGATCGCGCCGAGGACCGTCCGCAGGAAAGCGGCGCGCTTGCCCAGCGGCTCGACGAGCGTGACCCGTAGGTCGCTGCGCAACAGCGCGAGCGCGAGCCCCGGCGCGCCCGCCCCCGTGCCCACGTCGACGACGCGCGCGCCGCGCGGGAATGCGCGCCGCGAGGACCAGCGCGTCCGCAAGCATCAGGTCGACGAGCTCTTCGTCCGACCGGGCCGCCGTGAGATCGATCCGCGCGTTCCATTCCTGCAGGCGTTCGAGCCAGGTCTCGACGCCCGTGCGGGCTCCGGGCGAGAGCGCGCCACCGAGCTCCGTAGCCGCTCGTTCGACCAGGGGCATCAGCTTGGCCGCCATCGATGCGCTAGTGGTACCTCTCGGGCAGGCTCGCCCGCGAGCCCTTCGCATGTCCCTTGCCCAGAGCGCCTCGCCAGTACCGCCCGCCCCGGCTCGACCTCGCGCCGCTCGCCGCCCTCGCGGCCGCGCGCCTTTCCCGGCAGCGTCGGCGCCTCGTTCGAGTGCAGCCCATGCCCGGCGGCGCGTCGACGCGGCGCTACTTCCGCGTGCGCCTCGGACGCGACAGCGGCCGTGCGGGATGTACGTCCCCGACGGCAGCAAGGCCGAGGAGGTGGACAAGGGCGGGGCCGCGGCGACGCGCTGGCCCTTCCTCGAGGTGCGGGATCTGCTCGCTTCGCGCGGGGTCGACGTGCCCGTCGTGCACGCCGAGGACACGGCGCGCGGCTGGCTGCTCCTCGAGGACCTCGGCGACGACACGCTCGCGGCGTTCCTCCACGCCCACCCCGGCCGGCGGGAGGAGCTCTACGTCCGCGCAGTCGGAGACCTCGCGCGCGCGCAAGCGCGCCCTCGTCGCATCTTCCGGCAGCGGAGCCTCGTCGCGCTCCCGCGCCTTCGACGAGGACCTCCTCCTCTGGGAGATCCAGCACTTCCGCGAGTGGGCGCTCGAGGCGCGGGGCGTCGCCCTCTCGGGCGAAGACCGCGCGTCTTCGACGGCGATCGCCGGCCGGCTGGCGCGAGCGGATCGCGGGCTGGCCGCGGTCGTTCGTGCACCGCGACTACCAGTCGCGCAACCTGATGGTCCGCCCCGCGGGCGGCCTGTGCTGGATCGACTTCCAGGACGCGCTCCTCGGGCCCGCGCGTCTACGATCTCGTCGCTCTCCTGAACGACAGCTACCAGACGTTCGACCGCGCGTTCGTCGAGGCGCGGCTCGACGACTATGCGCGCGCCCGCGGGCTCTGCCGGACCGACGAGCGAGCGAGCGCTCGGCCGCGAGTTCGATCTGGTCACCGTGCAGCGCAAGCTCAAGGACGCCGGGCGCTTCGTCTTCATCGACCGCGTGAAGGGGAACCCGTCGTTCCTGCAGTTCGTCGAGCCGACGATCGCGAAGGTGCGGGCGAGCCTCGCGCGGCTCGCGGACGACGAGGACATGCGCGCGCTCGCCGCCCTGCTCGCGCGCGTGCTGCCGGAGTGAGCGAGGTGCCGCGCGCCACGACGTCGCGAGCCGCGTCGGCAGCGAGACGCCGCGCGGTGCGTCTGCTGCCCGCAGGGGCTCGACCTGGGCGACGGGGCCGTGCTGCCGCTCTGGGCCGGCGCCATGCACTACTGGCGCCATCCGCCGCCGCGAGTGGCGCGCGGGCCTCGAGGCCATGCGCGACATGGGGCTGCGTCTCGTCGACACGTACGTGCCCTGGGGCGTCCACGAGACGGCGCCCGGCGAGTTCGACTTCGGCCAGCGCGACGAGCGCTCGACGTCGCCCGCTTCCTCGAGATGGCCCACGAGCTGGGGCTGCGCTGCGTGCTCCGCCCGGGGCCTCACATCAACGCGGAGCTCACGTTCTTCGGGCTTCCCGAGCGCGTCGTCTGGGATCCCGAGTGCCAGGCGCGCACTCCCGGAGGGCACCCGGTGATGCTGCCTATGGTCCCCGTCGCGTTCCCCGTGCCGAGCTACGCGAGCGAGCGCGTTCCTCGACGAGACGGCGCGCTGGTACCAGGCGGTGGGGGCCGAGCTCGGCGCGCCTGCGCTGGCCCGACGGCCCCATCGTCCTCGTGCAGGTCGACAACGAGGGCGCGCTCTACTTCCGCGACGGCCAGCTACGACCAGGACTACCACCCGGACGCGATGGCCGCGTTTCGCGAGTTTCTCCGCGCGAAGTACCGGCGCAAGCGTGACCGAGCTCCGGGACGCGTGGGGCGACGACGACGCTCGACCTTCGCGAGCGTCGAGCCGCCGCGTCGCTTCGACGCGCACGAGACGCGGCGAGCTCGTCGCGCCACGTCGACTGGGCCGAGTTCCACGAGCACCTGCTGTCGACGCGCGATGGAGCGGATGGCGGCCGCGCTCGCCGACGCCGGGGCTCGGCGGCTGCCGACGACCCACAACCTGCCGCTCGGCGAGAGCGCGACGCCGCTCAACCCGGCGCGCATGACCGCCATCGACCTCGTCGGGCCTCGACTACTACCACCGGGCCACGCCCACCGAGCACTTGGCCATCCTGCGCCGCACGACCGAGCTCGCGTGCCGGTGCGAGGGGCGCGGCGCTCCGGCGTTCGGCGCGGAGGTGGGGGCGGGCTTCCCGCCGTTCTTCGCGCCGCTCGACGAGCGCGACTCGATGTACGCGCTCATGTGCGCGATGGCGTACGGGCTCCGCGGGTTCAACCTCTACATGGCCGTCGAGCGCGACCGGTGGATCGGCGCGCCCATCGATCCGCACGGCCGACCGCGCCCGCTCGCCGCGCAAGTACGCGCGCCTGCTCGCGGCGCTGGAGAGCACGCGGCTCCACACGCTGCGCCGGCGGGCGCCCGTGCGCCTCGTCGTCCCGCGGTCGCTCCGCCGCCTCGCGCGCGCGACGCACGCGTTCGGCCCGCTCACGCCCGCGCTCTTCAACGTCGTCGGCGCGGGCTGGCGCGAGAGCGTGCTCGAGCGAGACTTCGGGCTCGACGCGCCTCCGGTCATGGCGGCCGAGGCGTACCTGCGCGCCTTCGAGCGCGCGCTCCACGCGCGCGGCGTGCCGTTCGCTTACGCCGGCGGCGAGACCGTGGAGCTCTCGACGGCGGGGGCCGAGTGGATCGTGTGCGCGAGTCCGGGCGGATTGAAGCCGCAGCTCGTCGAGAGCCTGCACACGATGCGGCGCGCGGGGGCGGTGGTGACGATGGGACCGCGGACGCCGGACCTCGACGGCACGATGCGTCCGCTCAAGCGCCCGCTCGACGTGAGGGGCTTCGAGATCGAGCCGCTCGACGACCTCGCGCGCGCCGACGCTGCTCGTCGCGCAGCGCATCGACGAGCTGGCGCTCCCGACCTGGCCCGTCGATCCGGCCGACGCCCACGTGGCGGTGCACGAGGACGCGAGCGGGAGTCCGCGCGTCGTCTTCGTCATGAACCCCACGGACAGAGATCTCGTCGTGCGCGTCTCTCTCGCCGGAGTGGACGCACTCGTCGACACCGTCGGCGAGGGCCGCGTCGCCCGGGCCGGCGGCGCGCTGGACGTGAGCGTGCCGGCCCGCGTCGTGCGGATGATGGGGGTCGAGGGCTGAGGGCTACTTCTTCGGAGCACCCGCCGCGGGCTTCTTCAGCGTCGCCTCGGCCGCCTTCTCCGCGCTGAACCCCGCCTCGAGCCGGTGCTCGGCGACGGTCACGACCTTGCCCAGATCGGTCGCCGGCTCGATCCCTTCGACGTCGGCCTTCAGCTTGTCGGCGAATCCGAGGAGCATCCCGGACCACGCCAGCGCGTCGCGCTCCCGCGGCGCGGTGACCTTGTCGCTCACCGGGTGACCTGCCTCGGCGGCGGTCGCGCTCAAGAACTTCAGCCAGGTGCCGGGGACGAGCTTCTTGTTCACGTCCTCGGGGACGTCGGGGATGCCCACCCCGAAGAGGAGCTCGAACTCGTCCGCGATCGCGTAGAGCTTCAGGTGCTTCGGCAACCCGCGCGCGACCTCGAGGCGGTCGAGCGCGCAAAGGACCGCGAGCGCGTTCGCCTCGTGAGACAGGTTGCCCGCGTCGAGCTTGTAGAGCTTCTCGAGCTTGGCGTGGGCCCGCAGTGACATCACCGCGTCGACCTCGTCGTTGTTCAACTTCTCCGGTTCGCGATCGAGGTCTCGCTTGACGCGGTCGCCCGCCCGGTGCGCGAACATGAACTCCCTCTGCGCCTCGGCGAAGGCGGTGGTCAGGTTCACGAGCGCGTCTCGGCGGGGCCCGTCGATGCTGTCGTTCTTCGCGACCTGGTCGACCTTGGCGATGACGTCCGCCACGGCCTCCTTCCCCATCGCGCGAAGCTCGTCGTAGTGCGATTTGTCCTCCGTGCCCCATAGGTGCTGCTCGAGCTCGTGGCAGCGCGCCTCGGTCCCCTTCAGCTTCATGTCGCCTTCCTCGCCGAGTGCGTCCGACCAGAGGCCGCCGAACCAGCACGAGGCCGCGATCATCAGGAGCTTGTGACCCTCCTGCTGGGTCTGCGGTGGCGGCGGCGGTGCCGGCGGGGCGGACGCGACGGGAGCGGCGCCGGTGGGAGGAGGAGGCGGCGGCGCCGGCGGGGGCGCGGAGGCGCCGCAGGCCAGTGGCGCGAGGAGACCGAATGCAAGAAGCGAGGGGCGAACGCGCGCAAGGACCATGGCCGCGGGATCGACCACGAAACGCGGGGCGCTGGCAAGACACGGGCGCCGGATATGAGCGAACATCGGCGCCCATGACGCGAAGGCTCGAGGGTGCGCGCTGATGCTCTTCAACAGCCCTCTCTACGGCGTCTTCCTCGTCGGGACGTGGGTCGTCTTCTGGCTCTTGCGTCGGATGAGGCTGCCGCGCGCGCTCTTCCTGGTCGTCGCGAGCTACGGCTTTTACTTCTACGGGACCTGGGACGCGGCGCGCGACGAGCCCGTTCCGTTGTCTCCCGTCGGCTGGGCTTGCCTGTGCCTCGGTGTCATCTTCGTCGGCAGCACGATCGACTACTTCGTCGGCCACGCCCTCGCCCGAGCCAAGGGCCGTGCGACGCGCAACGCGCTGCTCCTCGTGTCGATCGCGTACTACCTGGGCGTCCTCGGCCTCTTCAAGTACTGGAACTTCGCCGCCGACTCGTTCGCGTCGCTCTTCGGGGCGCTGGGCGCGCATGTCCACGTGACGCGGCTGCGGCTCGTCCTGCCCTTCGGTGTCTCGTTCTTCACGTTCGAGACGATGAGCTACACGATCGACGTCTGGCGGGGCGAGCAGAAGCCGGCGCGCCGCTACCTCGACTACCTGCTCTTCGTGTGTTTCTTCCCGCACCTCGTCGCGGGTCCCATCGTGCGCCCGTGGCAGATGCTCCCGCAGCTCGAGGCGGACCCTCGCGTCGACGCGGCGATGCAGGCGCGCGGCCTCTGGCGGATCGCGACGGGCCTGGCGAAGAAGATCGTGATCGGCGACTACCTCGCGCAGGCCGTCGTCAACCGCGTCTTCGAGACGCCCGAACGGTTCACTGCGCTCGAGGTGTTGCTCGCGACGTACGCCTACGCGGTCCAGATCTACGTGGACTTCTCGGGGTACAGCGATGTGGCCATCGGCAGCGCGGCGCTCTTCGGCTACGAGCTGCCCGAGAACTTCGACGCCCCGTACATCGCGCAGAACCTGCAGGAGTTCTGGCATCGCTGGCACATCTCGCTCAGCACGTGGCTCCGCGACTACCTCTACAAGCCCCTCGGCGGCTCGCGCGACGGGCCGGCGAAGACGTACCGGAATCTCATTGTCACGATGGTGCTCGGGGGCCTGTGGCACGGCGCGTCGTGGACGTTCGTCGTCTGGGGGACGCTTCATGGCGTCGCGCTGGCGGGGACTCGCATGTGGCAGCGATCGCGTGCGGGGGCGCCGGAGCCGTCGACGTCGGCGTCGACGGGCGCGTCGCGGTGGATCGCGATGGGGCTGACGTTTCACTTCGTGTGCTTCGCGTGGATCTTCTTCCGCGCGCCGACGCTGTCGCACGCGGGGCTCGTGCTGGAGCAGCTGGCCCGCGGTAGGTGGGCGATGGATCACATCGCACCGAAGGTGGTGATGGTGATCGCGGTGGCGATGGCGTTGCACCTGGTCCCGCGGCGGGGGGAGGAGGTGGTACGGGAGGCGTTCGTACGCGCGTCACCGGTGGTGCGGGGGGTCGTGCTGGCGGCGGCGGCGGTGCTGGTGCACTTGGCGGCGTCGGCGAAGGCGGAGCCGTTTGTGTATGGGCAGTTTTAGGTCGGGGTCGCGGTCGGGGTCGGAGCCATTGGACTCTCTCCGCTTCACGATCGCCCGCCGTCGTCGGGTCGGTGCTCGGCGGCGGGCGGGGCCCCGCGTTCGGCCGGCTCGGCGGGAAGTTCGTCAAGTGGGGTACGGGCCGGCCGAGACTTGCCCCACCCGCCGCCTGCGCTCCGACCCGACGACGGCGGGCTGAGTCGCCACGGAGGCCTTGGTAACGACGCGGGCGACGGTCCACGCTCGCGTCGCTAGTCCGAGTTCGCGCCCGTTTTCGGTTGCGGGTGGCACGACGGGTCGAAGGTATTGTCAGCGGCGTAAGCGCAGCACGTGGTGTTCACGTCGGCGCAAACACCGTTGTTGCAAAGCCCGGTCGATGCGCTGAGACCACCGAGTGGACCGCAGGAGCAGCAGGTCGGAGCACAGTCGGTCGAGTAGCGACAGGGCGCGCCCGCCTCGGCCGTGCCACCGTAGTTCGCATTCCACCCCACTGGCCAGCAGCGACCGTTTTCCGCCGTGAACTCGACGCTGCCCGCTAGCGTATTCGAGACAGCGGCCCCGTTGCATTCCACGGCGGCTTGCGCGGGCGGTGCGGACGGCGCGCAGCCCGGCAGCATGCCGAAAAGCAGATGACCCGCGAAGACGACCGAGACGATACTCCGCCGGCCCCCCATCATCGGAGCGTACCTCTCGAAAGGAACCGGGGCCACGACGCGCTCTTCTTCTTCGCAGTCGTCGGCGTGTCGGCGAAGCACGCGTGGATCGAGGGCGCCAGGCCGTCCGCGTAACACCCGCTAGAGGAACTTCACGCCGCGCGTTCCGTGCGTACTGGAAAGGCGGACGGATCGCAATCGTTCCTGCGCCGTCCGCCTCGCACTCGCACGAGTCACGCGGGGGTGTTGATATGGCGGAGCCGTTGTAGCTCACGCTTGGGCAGCGGTCTGACGCTTCTCCGACGGAGATGCTCTCGTAGCCGTCGAGCGGATCTCAAACTACCCCTACTACCGAGGCCTCCGGAGCCCCCCAGAGCCCGACGTCGTCGGGTCGGAGCGCAGGCGGCGGGTGGGGCAAGTCTCGGCCGGCCCCCACCGCACTTGACGAACTTCCCGCCGAGCCGGCCGACGCGGGGCCCCGCCCGCCGCCGAGCACCGACCCGACGACGTCGGGCGATCGTGAAGCGAGGTTCATCGATTGACCAAGGGCGTTCCCGCGTCGAGGCAACCCCTCCAGGACGGGTGGAAGGTCATTCCCTCCTTGCCCCCAGCCCTTCGGACTGGGAGCCCGGGCGACGATTCGGACCGGATACCTGGGTGACACGGTCTGGCGCGCGATGGGGGCTATCCTGCGCAGCACGCTCCATGAAGGGACACATCGCCAGGGCCGTCATCGAAGTCGGCTTCATCCTCTTCCTCTTCTACGCGAACCTGCTGATGGGGGAGTACGAGCACTCGGGAATGGGCCGAACGCGGGGCCTTGCCTGGGCAGTCTCGGACATCCTGACAGCGCCCAACTTCGCGATCGGGATGGTGGCGGCGATCGTCGGTTACGTCGTCTTCGAGTTCCTCAGGGAGAGACTGCCGTGACGACGCCGCCCGCCCGATGCGCTTCGTGAGGGAGCGGCCGGCCCCATTTTTCTTGTCGGCGCGACGCTCCGGAACCCCGTGAACCGTGGGCACTCCCCGCCCTCCATCCACTCGCGCGCCGGGTCGCGATGTTCGGGGGTCCGGACGCGAACGACGGAGGCACGTGGGCGAGGAGAAGGCGCCGGGTCCTTGACGTGGAACCCCCACGACTGTGAGCTGGACGCTCACTCCTGAGCGAAAGACACGGACGATCTCGTCTCGCCCGGTCGTGACCAAGCGATGGAATCCGGGTACCGAGCCGCGGTCACGGCCTCCTGAGACGAGGACGCGCAGGACGTGCGGACGGAAGCTCGCGACCTTCGCATGGAAGCTGGGACCTGAGACAAGGAGGCGCAGGATAGAGAGAAGGGACCCTACTCCCTCGCGACAGTCATGGCATGCCGAGCCAAGGAACCGAGAGACGAAGCGTCGGGTGCCGGGTCCCGAGCTTCCCTCCCTGGGGAGAGAGCTCCAGGAGTCCACGACCGTGCGAAAATACCCGGGTCCCTCGGGAAAGGACCGCGGGACCGAGCGAAGGGAGGGAGCCCGCGAGCGAAGGGACCCGACTCCCTCGCGACAGTCATGGCATGGCGAGCCAAGGGACCGAGAGACGGAGCGTCGGGTTGCGGATCCCAATCTTCCCTCCCTAGGGAGAGAGCTCCAGGAGTCCACGACCGTGCGAAAATACCCGGGTCCCTCGGGAAAGGACCGCGGGACCGAGCGAAGGGAGGGAGCCCGCGAGCGAAGGGACCCGACTCCCTCGCGACAGTCATGGCGTGCCGAGCCAAGGGACCGAACGACGGAGGCGCCGGTTCCGGATCCCTAGCTTCGCTCCCAGGGGACGGAGCACCTGGAGTCGACGACGGTGCGAAAGGATCCGGGTCCTTCCCGAAAGGACCGCCGGACCGAACGACGCAAGCGAGCCAGCGAGCGAAGGAGGCGGGGGCGCGTGCCTCGCAGGCTTGCGCGGCAAGTGCGCTCAGTGCCTCCGAGGGCGCGAGAACCTCTGCACCGACGCCGCCTTCACGGCTGGGATCGCGACGGTGGCTATGCGACGCGTGTACTCGACCTCGCGCCCCCTCTCCGCGATACTCCCTCTCCCGCGCATGCCTTCGCGCCGAGCCTCCCTCGTCTTCGGCATCGCGAATCTCCTCACCGGCGCCCTCGTGGCCCTCGGCGTTTTCGCCGGTCTCCCTTCTCGCTGGGCCCCCGTCGACCTCGCCGCCCTCGGGCTCATCGGGCTCGAGCTGGCGTCTGCGGTAGGTCTCATCTCCGCGGCCCCCTGGGCCGCCCGCGTCTCACGCGTGGCGTGCGGCTCGGCGCTCGCGCTCGGGCTTCTCGCCATCACGCTGCTCGCGGTGACTGCCAGTTGGTTGAGCGGAATCTACGGGCCCGTCGGTCGCGGTGGGGCGATCGTTCTTGCGCTCGTCGCGGCGCTCGCGCTGCCCTACCTCGTCGTTCTCCCCGTCGTTCAGCTCGTGTGGCTCCGTCCGGGAAAGACGCCGTGAGTCCGCGCGTCATCCTGCGCGCGCTCGCCGCGTGGGCCCTCGTCACCTTCGTCATGTGCGTCGTCGTTCGGCGCGTGTTCGCGCTGGACGTGGACGAAGCGCATCCTCGCGCTGTCGTGGCCAGCGTGTGGAGCGGCGGTTCCCTCGTCGCTCGCGCCACGCTCGCGCACGCGGGCGAAGAGGACGCTGTTCTCGACGCCGCGCTCTCGTCGCATCCGGGAGCGACGCTGGTTTACGAGAGGGTCGTGGGCGAGGGGCCCATCCTCGTGACGCCGGAGGCCGCGCTCTCCGCGTCGCTCGTCGCTGGCCGTGACGGACTCGCGGTGACGCTGGGGGGGCGCACCGAGTACCTGACGCCCGACGATCTCCTCTCGCGCCAGGCCTACGACGACGGCGTTCGCATACCGAGCATCGCGCTCGTCACGGGGGTCGACGTGCCGCTCGCCCTGGCAGTGCTGGCCGACCGCTTCGGTACGACCGCCTCCGACCTCGTCGAGCACGCTCGCATTCGCCGTGCGCGGTTTCTCCGCTCCGTCCCGGGCAATGTTCCCGCGCCCGCCGTGACGGCGGACTCGATGACGGAAGGCAACGTCAGGGACGCTGTTCTGGCGGGGGCGAACTTCCTCGCTCGCGGGGTCGACCCCGAGGGACGCTTTCGCTACCTCGTCGACGCGCCGACCAACCGCACGCTTCCCGGGTACGACTGGCCGCGCCACGCGGGAGCGACGTACTTTCTCGCGCAGGTGGCGGCGCTTTCGCACGACACGGAGATCTCGTGGGCGGCGCTGCGGGCGGCCAGCTGGCTTCGCGACAACGCGTTGGTCGCCTGCGGTTCCGACCGTTGCGTCGGGCAGGGGACGCGCGTCGATCTGGGCTCGACGGCCCTCGCCGTCATCGCGTTCGTCGAGCTCGCACGGACCGATCTGGACCGGAACTACGCGCTCCTCGTGCCGGGCCTGACCGCCTTCCTGCGTGCACAGCAGCGCCCCGACGGCGAGTTCATGCACGAGTACGATCGAAGTCGGTCGGCGCCCGTCGACGTGCAGCTCCTCTACTATTCCGGCGAGGCCACGCTCGCCCTCTCGCGGGCCCATGCGCTCCTCGGGGATCCACGGGACCTCGATGCGGCGACGCGGGGCCTCGCGCACCTCACCGGCCCCGCATGGAGCTTCTTCGGGAGCCGCTACTACTTCGGCGAGGAGCACTGGACGTGCCAGGCTCTGGACGATCTCTGGGACCGCGCTCCGGACACGCAGGCGCTCGACTTCTGCCTGAGATGGCAGGCGTACCAGCGCGCACTTCAGTACGGGCCCGGCGATACGCCTTTCGACGCCGACGGGGCCTACGGGATCGGCCCCTTCGTGACCCCCCGGCTGACGCCCGTAAGCAGTCGCTGCGAAGCGGGCCTCGCCACACTCGACGCGGCGCGGCGCGCCCGCAGAGACCCGGGCGAGCTTTCGCTGCTCAATCACCAGATGCGGCGCTCGCTCGCGCTGCTTCTCCGGCAGCAGTTCCGCCCCGGCCCCCGGCACCTCTTCGCCGACCCCGAAGCCGTCTACGGGGCCATGCCAGGTAGCGAGGTCGACTGGCAGCTGCGAATCGATTTCGTTCAGCACGCCGGGAGCGCGATGGTCCGCTGGCTCGCGCTGGGGGGCGGCAAGTTGCAGAAATAATTGGTGCGAGGGGCTTTCAGGGGTTAGCTTGAACAGTGAACGGCGAGGCCGCACAGCTCGCCGGATCGAGGAGAATGTCGGATTACCAAATCCGAAGAGCAGAATCGGGCAACCGGCGCGAGGGGCGTCGGAGCCTGGCGGCTTATCGGTCGCACGCGCGGGGGATCGCGCTTCTCGTCGACGACGAACTACGGGTAACGGTCGGAGAGCCCCGGCGGCGTCAGCGCGGGAGCCTGGACCGCGGTGCCGAGACCTGGAACGCCGGTGTCGCGCTGGCCCTCGTGTATCCGCTGATGAGGCGGGCGCGTCGCTCGGCCTCGAGAAATCACAACGCAACGGACGGCGCGCCTTCGCAAGCCAGCGGAGGTCAAAGGTCAGGGTGCATGAAGAAGAAGCCGAGCATCGAGAGCCTCGAAACCGTCTCCGCCGAGGAAGCCGAGGCGTACCTCGACGCCTCCGGTGGCGATGAGCTCAGCGCCGCGCACCTTCTCGCCTGCGACAGGAACCTCATGGATGGCTCGCGTGCGGCGCCCGACGATGCCGAGGTCCATCACGCGCTCTTTCTCCTGTGCCGCGCTCGCGGCAAGCATCCGCCCAGCTTCGACGACATGCGGTTCGAGCTGAGACGCCGGATAGCGGCCGCCTAGAGAAGCGTATTCAGGGAGCTCCCGCGTCCGAAGCGGTGGGCACGGCACCGCCGGGGGAGCCTGCGGGGGGCGTGGCCGATCGATCGCGCCAGGCGAGGAGGCCGAGCATGCCCACCATCATCGCGATCCCGAGCACCAGCCCCGCCAGCAGCGCCGTGCGTGCCGACATCGGGGTCGCGCTTGGCAAGTCGTCGACCGGTTCGGCGTCGACCTTGGGACGCAGGACGTACTGCACCTGGTCCTCGTCCATCGTGGCCATCCGGATGCGCCCGACGCCGCAGACGCCCGCGAGGGCCTGCGCCAGCTCGTCGGCCGTCTGAAATCGCTTGGCCCGGTCTCGCGAGCAGACGCGTGCGAACCACGCGTCGAAGCCCGTCGGTACGTTGGGGGAGACCTGCGAGGGGATCGGGAGCGGCAACGCGCACACCTTCACGACGATGTCGCCGAGCATGTCCCCCTCGAACGGCAGCCGCCCCGTCATCGCGGCGAACGTGCACGCGCCGAGGGACCACAGGTCCGTCAAGGGACCGGGGGCGCCGCCGGCGGTGAGCTGCTCGGGCGCCATGAAGTTCGGCGTCCCGATGACCGTGCCTTCGCGCGTGGGGCCGCCCATCTTGGAGGCCGATCCATCCGTCGGCTGCTCTTCGATGATCTTGGCGATGCCGAAGTCGACGAGCTTGACGACGTACGGTGCCCCGTCGCCGGGGTCGTCGGTCTTCGCGAGGATGATGTTGTCGGGCTTCATGTCGCGGTGCACGATGCCCGCGGCGTGCGCCTTGGACAGCGCGCGAGCCGCCTGTCCGATGATGCTGGCGACTTCGGCCGGGGCGAGAGGCCCGCGGCCGATGATGGCGTCCGAGAGAGACTCCCCCTCGAGAAACTCCATCACGATGTACGGCAGCCCATCTTGCGTGATGCCGTGGTCGTAGACGTGGACGGCGTGCTTGGTCTTCAGCTTCGCCGCGGCGCGCGCTTCGATCTCGAACCGGGCGCGCGCCTCGGGCTGCTCGGCGAACCGCGGCTTGATGAACTTGATGGCGACGCGGGTCCCGAGCGACGTGTGAACGCCCTCCCACACCGTCCCCATGCCGCCCGACCCGATCATGGACAGCACGCGGTACTTGCCCGCGATGATCGAGCCCGTCAGCGCGGGTACGTCGGACTGGGGAGCCGCGTCGCTCATGGTGCGCTGATCTACAAGCCTAGCGGATCGCGGGCGGCGAAGCGGCAATTGCCGCGAGGCCACGGTTCGGGCGAGGATGCTCGGCCTCATGCGACCGATCGCGACCTCGGCCCTATCCGTGGCCTTCATGGCGCTCGTCGTCGCCTGCGACAGCGAGACTGCTCATCCGGAGGCGCACCCCGCGACGGCCCAGGCCACCGCTGCCGCCACGACGGCGGCTCCCGCTCCACCGGAGGTGCGTGCGCCGGACATCGTCGTGGACCCTGGCTACGTTGCCGTCGGCAACGACCGCGTGCTCGGCGGCGATCCGGGCCTCGCGGACCGGATCTCGGTCTTTCTCAACGGGCGACCGTTGATCGAGGCGCGGACGGTCGACGTCGTCGTGATGCGCAACGCGAAGCCGTCGCAAGTCTCCGCGGTCATCGTCGCGCTCAAGCGCGCGAAGGCGACCGGCGCGGCGATCAAGACGGAGGCGCGCGACAATAGCACCCAGCGCCTCCCGCTGTCGTTCGACCCGGCGCTGCAGCCGTGCACGACGATCGCGTGGATTGCCAAGGATGCGGCCATCGACGTGTGGCCCGTCGGCGGCGGCACGGCGAAGCGCATCTACAAGGGCCTCGCAGGGCCTGACATGACGCTCGGCACCGAGGCAATTGGAAGCGTCGGCGCGCGGTGCGATGCGTCCGAGCTCGTCGTCGGAGCGGACGAGGCGATGACCTGGGGTCTCGTCTTCGACCTCGCGACGATGGCCCTCAAGGCGCCAGGTACCCGCACGAGCAAGGCGGTCCTCGTGGCCAGCGCGGTGCCGGGTCGCAAGCTGGTCGTCGAGTGACCGAGTAGCGGCGATCCAGGAGGGCCCATCGCACGCGAGGCCCGGCTGGCCCCGCGTCGCCTATGCTTCGCGCATGCGTTGCAGCGTGGGGCTCGCATCGGCCGCCTTGAGCACCGCGGTTCTCGCTGCCTCGACCTCGTTCGCGAGTCCTTCTGCGCGCCTCGTGTACGTCCGCGACATGACGGCCTCGTCGTGTCCAGACGAGGCGAGCCTCCGTCAGGCTGCAAAGCAGCGCATCGGCTACGATCCCTTCTTTCCGTGGGCAAAGACGACTGGCCTCTCGAATGGTCAAGCCTCCAACGGCCAAGTCTACAATGTGCACCTAACGAGCTCGCCTTAGCGGGTCAGCAGTGATGCGTTCGCGTTCGACGGGCGGAACGGCCAACGTCATCGCCCGCGATACGAGCTTCGTCGCCGTCGCGGTCGACTCGCGTCGGGCAGCTTGATCCCCACGGCGTCGAGCGCGACCTTGTTGGTCTCGAGGACCGAGGACGGTGCCCCGCGTCCCGAAGCCCGACGAACCCCATGCGCTTTCTTCGCGGTCGCTGGCGGCGTTGGGTGGGGTGGTCGCTCGGGTGTCTGATTGGGCTGGTCGCGTTGGTGGCGGTGGTCCGGAGCTCTTTCGACGCCCTCTCCCCGCCGGGCTCCACCTCCTCGCCCGGCCCGACCGTGCCCCTTTCCCGCCAAGCTTCGAAGTTCCTCGGGACCGCGCTCCCGGTCGGCCAGGTCGAAGTCGATCACTTCACGCTCGCCCTGGTCCGAACGGACCAAAGGAAGGTGTCCGAGCGGACCGAGCTGCGCGGCGTCTCGGTCAACGTGGCCACGAGCTCGGCCGAGCCGGCCGCGAAGGGGTCGCGCGTAGAAGCGGGGCTCGGGTCACCCGCAACCCCGTTGGACCTGGAACTGACGCGCGCGCGCCCGGATGCGAAGGCGGACGTGGCCCGGGCGAGGCTCTGGGTCACGGTCGACGCGACCTCTTCGGCGCTGACCGCGGCCCTCGACCTGCGCATGATCGAGCAGACGTTCGCGACGAGCGTTTCTGCCGATCACTGGCTCCACGCCGAAGCGAGCCTTCGATTCGACCCGACCGCGGGGCGGACCGAGGTCAGGGTCGACCGCATCGACGCAGGCGATGGGGCCGCAACTGACGACGCTTCGATCGAGGTTCCCGACGCCGGGGACGCCATCGTGCGCCATGCCCACGGCGACATCGACCTTGCGCGGCTGCTCCATTGGCTCCCCGCCGGCCTGGTCCCCGTCACGGCAGAGCGGGCGCGGGTGCGCTACCAGGTCGATGCCCTCGTCGTGGGTCCCGTCGTTCGTCTGTCCGAGGGCGGGGCGGTTGCCGTCGACGCGGACCTGGTGAACGTGGAGGTCACTTTCCCTGCCGGGTCGCTCCGAGTCGGCGGAGGCGAGCTCTCGCTGCACGCGCAGCCGGCGGAGGGGGGAGGGGTCGCGGGCCGGGGGTCGGTGAAGCTCGCCCGGACCCGGCTCGTCTCGGGCGACGATCGCCTCGCCGTGGACGATCTCGCGGTCGACGTCGATGGTCAGCAAGGGGCTGACGGCGTGATCGCCGGCCGCCTCGGGGTGCGTTTCGCGCGCGTCGAGCACGGAAGTGCCCCGCCCGTCGTCGCTCGCGACGGTCACGTCGAGCTCCGGGTGACGGGACTGCACCCCGACGCGAACGAGCCCCTGGCCACACGGGGCGATGTCTCCCTGTCGATCGAGCTGGCCTCCCTCGATCTGCACTCTCCCGGGACGCATGCGGTCGTCGACGGCATGACGTTGCGCGCGCACACGGCCCTCGAGGGACATGCGCCGTGCGCCGTCGAGGTGGAGGCGACGGGGTCGCGCCTTCGGGTGACGGGTCCGGACGGCAAGGTTCTCGCCGATGCTCCCGTCCGCATCGAGACCCGGGCCCGGGACGTTCAGCCCGACGTAGCCCATCCGGCGGCGAGTCGCGGCGTCGTCCATGCGGCCGTGGATCTGGGCGAGATGCGGGCCTCGCTCGACGCGACCAAGGGGGCCGACGCGGTCGACTTCACGCTCGACGCCACGGCACGAAGCCTGAAGGCCGTTCGCCCGCTCCTCCCGCCCGCCGTGATCGACGAGGCCCCCTGGGATCGAATGGCGGTGACCGTGCGATCGAGCGGTCGCGTCGAGCACCTCGGTGAAGGGAGTCCCTCGATTCGACAGACGACCGAGGTCGACGTCGAGCGCCCGGCGTTCGAGAATGTCGGCGCGCAGCGGCTCTCTCTTGCCCTCAAGTCGCAGGGGACTGCGCTCCAGCACCAGGCCGACCTGGATCTGCGCGCGCAGGGGCTCACGTTCGGCGGCGGCGGCCCGAGCGACGAGCACGTGACGCTCTCGGCCACCGTGGACCGCGGGCGCCCGTCGCTTCAGTTCCAGCTCGGTACCGAAGGGCGCGCGGCCACGAAGCTCTCCGGGTCGCTGTCGTTCGAACCGTCGCGGCGGGCCCTCTCGTACGAGATCGAGGGGCACCTCGCGGGGCTCGCGCCGCTCGCGCCGTTCGCCGCGAAGGTGCACGGCCTCGAGGCGTTCGATCTGTCGGAGCTCGACGTCGGCGTCTCCGCCCACGGGGCGGTCGTCGGGGTCGTCGCGGGGGTTGGGCGCGACGGCACGATCGAGCTCGAGCCGAACCCCGCGCGCACCGCCGCGGTGGAAGGGAAGGCGGACCTACGGGTCGCCCACTTCCACTGGGCCAAGGGCGACAACGCGATCATCGCGCCCGCGCTGACGTGGCATGGTGACATGCACACCGTAGGGGTGCGCCGCACCCTCGACAGCCGGGTGGAGATCGGCGCGATGCACATCGATCTCGGGAGCCGCGACGTCGACCTGCACGGCATCAACAACGAGGCCCGCGTCGCGGTCATCGGCAATCTCGTCGACCCGGAGGTCGAGCTCACGACGCACCTCTCCGTCCGCGCCGTCGAGCAAGACGTCGTCCCCGAGTATCCTCTGGGTGAGCTCGCCTTCGCGCTGTCGGCCGAGCGCGGCGCCGAGGGAGTGGTGCACGTCTCGGACATGACGTTCGCGAACGGCTTGGGCGGGACGACGCTCGCGGTGAGCGGGAACGTCGACCTGGGCGAAGGGCGCCGCACGCCTCTCGGTCACCACGTCGCTCACCCAGGATCTCGCGCGCCTGTCGACCATCCCCGCGCGCTTCAAGGGGCGTGGGAAGGCGGCGGTGGAAGGCAACGTCACCTCGCCCGACCTCACGCACTACGACGTGCGGGCCGCCGTGAAGGGGGAGGACGTCAACGTCTCTTTCCCCCGGGCGGGGATCGATGTCGACACGGCCAACGGCGAGGTGCCGATCACGTTGGCGCTCGTGGTCGGTGACGAACGGCGTCGAGCTCGAGAGGAGCGAGAAGCGGAGCCCCTACTCGATGCTCCGCTTCGCCGACCAGCACCCGCTCCTCAGCCGCAGCGGCTTCCTCTCGATCGCCCGCATGAAGACGCCGTTCGTGTCGATCGCGCCGCTGGTCGGGAACCTCGAGATCGAGCAAAACGTGGTCTCGCTCCGCCAGTTCGAGATGGGAGTCCGGGGCGGGAACATCACCGGCCAGTGCGGCGTCGACTGGGACGGAATGAAGTCGACCGTCGAGCTCCACGTGCGCGCAAGCGGCGTGCAGTCGTCCCACGGCGAGCCGTTCGACGGGAACATCGCGGTCGTCTTCTCCGCCGCCGACCGCACCGTCGAAGGGCGCGCCGAGATCCTGCGGATCGGCGAACGCCACCTGCTCGATCTCCTCGACCTGGAGGACCCGCGCCACGTCGATCCGGCGATGAACAGCATCCGCACCGCGCTCTCGATTCGGCTACCCCGACAGCCTGCGCCTGGTCTTCGACCACGGCTTCGTGAACGCCCACCTCGAGCTCGGGGGACTCGCGCGGTTCGTCAGCATCGGCGAGCAACGCGGAATTCCGATGGGACCCATCGTCGACAAGATACTCGGGCCTCTCCTCGAGGGGCCCGACACGAAGGAAGCGCCATGAACCGATTGTTCCCTCACACCGTGGTCGTCGCCCTCGCCGCTCTCGCGGGGTGCTACAAGTCGGAGTTCGTCATGGTCGATCGCGCGACGGCGCTCGAACAGCAGGCGTCGGGCTCGTTCGACGACATCGAACTGAAGCTGGACCGCGCCGCGATCGAGCCGCGCCCAGTGCCGCTGACACCCGAGCAGATCGAGGCGCTCGGCATTCGTCCGTCGCCGCTCGTCGACGAGAGCGACCTCACCGACGCCGATCGGCTCGACGGGCTCCTCGCGCAGCACTGCGTCGGCGAGGGGAAGGACGGGCTCATCGTCGACACGCGTGCCGCTTGCAAAGGAGGCGCCGACGCCGAGGCGGTCCAGACGCTCGTGGAGCGGGTGAACCGCGCACGCCGCCAGCTTTGGCGATGGATGCACGAGCAGCGCGCCGACGTCTCGGAAGGGGACCTCTTGCGCGCGTGGCGCGCGAACCACGTGCAGAACGTGGTCTGCGGCGGATGGATTGAAGGCAGCGACGGGAAATGGCAGGGGAAGTCGTGTTGAAGCCGGGGGCGACGGCCGCGGGCTTCGCGCTGGCGGCGTTCCTCGCAGGAGGGCGCGCGTCGGCCGACAACGTGGACGACGACGATCTCGTGAAGCCCCGGCGCCTGACCGTGGGCGTGGCCGACGATCTGCTCGGCCAGCTTGGACCCGACGGCAAGGCGCTCTACTTCGTGTCGAACCGCGACACGACCAACCAGATTTTCGCCCAGAGCATGGTCGACGGCCGCGCGCAGCAGCTCTTCGACGACGGCGCGGACGTCACGTGGCCGCGGGTGAGCGCGGACGGCCGGTCGCTCCTCTACATCTCGTTCCGCGAGAGCGTCTCGGGGCAGCTCTGCGTCCGTCGTCTGCCGGAGGGGGATCAGCGCACGTGCCTGAAGGACTCGTCGGCCGCGTTGCAAGCCGAGTGGATCGACCATGATCGGATTGCGCTCGTCAGCCGTGAGTCGATCAAAGGGGACCTCCGCGTTCTCGAGGTGACGATCGGCTCGACGTTCTCCTCGCGCCCGCTCCTCGACAGGAACATGACGAGCCCGGCGGTGTCGCCCGACGGGCGCTGGCTCGTCTACGTCCCGGTCGCGCGGACGGTCGAGACCGTGGGCCCGGCGTTCGCCGCCCACGCGGCACCGACGCTCGAGGCGATCCCGCTCGCGTCGGCCGCGTCGGCGCAGCCGGCGAAGATCGTCCTAGAGCTCCCCGGACAGACGGGCCAGCCGGTGTTCGCCAAAGACGGCCGCTCGCTGTACGTCGTGCAGTTCTTCACCGACACGAACCACGACGGCACGGTCGACGCGAGCGACCACGGGGTCCTCTTCCGGGTGCCCATCTCGTTCACCGGCGGGGCGCCGGTGGCCGGTCCGCCCGAGCAGCTCACCGAAGCGTCGTGGAACTGCGAGTACCCCGCTCCGTTCGTCGATCGCCTGATCGCGACCTGCTCGCAAGACGCGAGCCTCGACGTGTACTCGTTGCCTCTGGACGGCGAGGTCCCCGCGAGCTGGACGATGCCCATGCTGGAGAACGCGATCGACGACGCGGACACGCTCGTCGAAGAGCAGCTCCTCACGAGCCGTCGCCTCACGCGCGAGACGACCCCCGGCGGCCGCCGGCGCGCGATGCTCGCGCTGGCGATGGTGCACCTCGAGCGCGAAGAGTTTCGGGCGGCCGAGTACTACGCGGAGCAGGTGGACACGCTGCGCGACGACGCCACAGCGGGGATCTCGCTGCCGCTGCGGATGCTGGTCGACGAACGGCGCGCCGAGCGACGCCGGGAGCAGGGACGCCTGGTGGAGGGGTTTCTCCGCGAGGCGCACGAGCGGCTCGACAAGCTCCACGCCGACAAGGCCGAGAGCCCCATGGCCGAAGACCTGACGCACCTCGCACGGAGCGAGATCTTCGACTCGCTGGGCGACAAGGCGAAGGCCCGGACCGAGCTTGAGGCGGTGACGGTCGACGAGACGACCCCCGCACCGATCGTCGAGGCGTACTACCTGCACGTCGACGCCTTCTACCGCCAGCTCGACGACCGCGAGGCGCTCATCGTGGCCTGCCGGCAGCTCTCCGCCAACGCCGCGTTGAAACCGGACGAGCAGCTCCGGTACGCGCAGGCTGCCGTGCGCGCCATGGTGCGCGGGCTCCCTTACGCGGAGGCCGAGGCCCGCCTCGTGCGCGAGCGGGCCGGGGCGACCGCGCACGAGTCCGAGCTCCTCTTCGCGATCGACCTCGCGCGCGACGTGCTCGCCATTCGCGACTCGCGCGCGCCCCAGGCGGTGGGCGACGCGCTCCTCGCGCTGTACGCCGCGCAGACACGGCCCGGCCGTCGCCGGGCGCTCATCGTCGACGCGGTGCAGCGGGCGGACGACGTGGACGCGGACGACGTGCTCGATGCGCTGGTCCAGCGGGACATCAAGGACGTGCCTCGGGGGACGCACGAGCGGGGAGAGGCCGAGGACATCTACGAGCGCCTGATCCTCGCGCGAGCGTACGAGCGGGCGGCCGCGAAGCAGTACGACAACGCGCGCGCCGACTTCGACGCGGTCGCCGAGCAGACCGGTTCGCTCGAGGCGGACGTGGGTGGGATCGACATGCGCCTGAAGCTGGGGGAGCTGCCGGCGGCCATCGAGGCGCAATACGACAAGCGCGGGGCCCCAAAGGCCCGCGCGAGCTTCGCCAAGGCGTATCTCATCGCACGGCAGCTCCCGAAGCTCGACGGAGATGCCCACGGGAAAGCCGCGGCCGCGGCGCTGGCCGCTCTCGACGCTTCATGGGCGGAGCTCAAAGAGGAGCGGGTCGCGAACGCCCTCTTCGGCGCGCTTCTCCACGAGGAGTACCTCCAGACCGGGGACCTCGGGACGGCCGAGCGGGCCAACCTGCACTACCTCATCGCGCTCGAGCTCGTGGGCGACAACGCGCGCTTTCGCGCGGCGCGCTTTCGCGCGATGATCCTGGGCGAGCTGGGTCTCCTGCACACAGACGTCGGAAACTACCGGATCGCGCTCGGCTACCTGCTCGAGCGCGACAAGCTCCCGTACAGCGACAACTCGGAGGGGCTGGACGTGCTCCTGTCGAAGGCGCAGGCGCTCTTGCACGTGGGGCGCGACGCCGAGGCGGCGGCCGCCGGCGAAGCGGCCCTCGCGATGATCGCGCGCAACCCGGCGCTCGCTCCGTACCAGCTCCTCGCCCTCGACTGGGCCGCGGTCGACAACCTCACCGCGGGGAACTTCGCCCGCGCGCTCGCTCTCTACGACCAGGAGATCCCGCTCATCGACGCGTCGCGGGGCCCCCTGGTCGAGCGGAGTCGGATCGTGGCTCGCGTCGCGCGGGCGGCGGCGGCGGTCGGCGCGAAGGAGGCTTCTCGCGCGCTCGCCGATCTCGACTACGTGGAGAAGCGGCTGGACGACCCGAAGACCGCCGCGGCGCTGCAGTGGCCGCACGCGAGCGCGGATCAAGTGGCCCAGGCGTACCGGTTGATCGCGAGCGGTCTGCGCGCGAACGCGAACCGGGAGCTCGGCCGCCTGGACGCCGAAGCCCAAGCCATCGTCGCGCGGCGGGCCATCCTGGAGGAGCGCCTCAAGGAGACGAGTCGGCCGGAGATCGAGCGCGGAGTGATGCTCGCGGAGGCGCAGCTCGCATTGAACGCGAGCCAGCGTCACGACAAGGGTGCCGCCGGCGCGTGGCTCGGTCGAGCCCTCGCAAGGGCAGACGACCTTCGCGCCCAGGCGCACGGGGTGAGCGACAGGGAGCAGCTCGACGTGCTCTGGCTGGCCGCGAACCTCACCGTGTCGATGGGAGGGGCGCTCGTCGTGGATCTACCGAAGCGAATCGAGGCGGCGGCCGCGGAGATTGCGATTCGACGAGAGCCTGCGCTGCGATCGTACGAGCGGTGGTTCGAGATTTACGGCCCGCTCGTGGCCCCGGTGGGACCGAGGCCGGAGACCGCGGTGCCGCGCCGGTAACCAAGCTTCGGCCGCAATGGGAACAAATGACCATTGCGAAGATCCGCCTACCGCCCAATGGTGCTTGCAGAGACGGCGACGTTTGCGTGAGAGGCAAGCCGCCTCTCGCGCAAAGAGGCCCGTCACAGGAGGTGCCCATTTGTCCGCTCCTACACGCGAGGAGTCCATTGAGGACTTCATTCAGCCTCGATTTCGCTCCGCGCGACGGGATGAGCTTCGCAGCATGAGATCGGAGGCGTGGGCGTGACTGCGAACGGCAATACCGAGGTGTTTACCGATTTCGCGGCACACGTCCCCCTTACCCCCTGATGAATCTTCGAGCTGTCGGGCGTTCAGGACAGCATCGGTCGGGGCGCGAGGCGCAGCTCCCAGCGTCCGCCCGAGCGGAGCAGCCTCCCCGGGATATGAACGCAGATGCGCCTGATCCACAGCGTTCGCCACGACGCGAAGGCGCGATGACGAGCCTGCACCCAGCGGCGCAGCAGGTTGAAGGCGAGCACCTTGAGCAGGAACGCCGCTTCGTTGGCGTCGAAGCAGTCGGTGGAAATCTTTCCGATGCCGAAGCCGCCTTTCAGCTCGCCGATGAGGGGCTCGATGCCGGCGCGGTCGTCGTAGCGGCGGGCCAGCTCGTCGGCGTCGTGCACGGGGTCGTTGGTGACGTAGACGTGCACCGAGAAGTCCAGGTCCTCCCACAGGCCCGACTGGCTGCCGCTGAGCCGCTCGTTGGTGCGCATGGCGAAGACGCGCCACTTGCCCGGAGGCCAGCCCTCGCGCTCGAAATCGATCTCGGCGACCTGCCGCGTGGGCCGATCGAACGCGTCGCGCTCGACCGTGGTCCAGCGCTTGGTGGCCCAGACCGCGCCGACCAGGTTGGGCGTTTGCTTCATCTTGACCAGGAACCAGGCGCCCTTGTCATCGACGGCCCGCAGCAGCGACGCGCAGTCGCCGCCCGCGTCGATGCGCATCGTGATGAGCGCGGCCGGTCCCGCGGCGGCACGCGTCCTGTCGAGCCACTGCTTGACGTCCTCGACGTCCAGCTCGCCCAGGCCCCGGTCGCCGGGTCGCAGGCGCGCGCCGATGATCGTGCCGGTCTGTGCGATGCGCGCGAGGATCGGGTGGTAGCTGGGGCGGCCGTGGTAGTGCGGGTTGGGACCCGGCAGTGCGCCTTCTTGCGTGCCGAACAGCGGCGTGACGGTCGTATCCAGATCCACGAACACCTCGCGCAAGCGTTGCGCTCGCAGCGGAGCGGCGCCATGCTTGGACAGCAGCTCTTCGAGGTCTTCGAGCGCGGGCGCATCGAAGCGTCGCAGGTCGTCGTAGAGCACATCGATGCTCGGGACGCTGCCGCCCGCCAAGTGAACGAAGAGCGGGTCGGCCGCGAGCATCTCCAGGTCGAACACGCGCTGGCCGCCCGCCACCGATATGTCGAGGAGCAACTGCATCTGCGTGCCCATCGGGTAGACCACCCTTCGGCCCGTCTTGAGGTGGCCGAAGCGACGCGACAGCTCGCGATGCAGCCCCTGCTCGCGCGCAAACGCGTTGAACGATACCAGGCCACCCACCGTCGTCAGCCTCGCGTCCGGTGCGCCAATACGCAGCTTGCGCACGTCGGCGCGCCGAACCTTGCGCCCCTCTCGTTGCAACTCCCAGCCTCGGGCGGGCTTGCCTCCGGCGCTTCTTCGTCGCACCTTGCGGGTGCGCGGCGTGTCTGTCGGCTTGGTCATTGGCAGTGCCCAAGGGATGGACACGCCGTGCGACTTTTCAACCCCTCCGCGCACGATTGTGCGTCACGCCGTCATGCGAGCAGACGCAGGGATGGAGCGAAATCCAGGTTCAGCTCGATCGCCTAATACGAGAATTCTACCGAGTGATCTGCTTCGAGGAGGGATGCGCCCCCGACTTCGAGCGCTTGGCCTCGCTCTTCTCGCAGCACGCTCGTATCACGCGCATCACGCCCGAGGGCGTCGATCACCTCGATGTGGAAGGCTTCAGCGCACTGGTGCGCGAACTCCTCGAGCTCGGCGCCTTCACGAGTTTCTACGAGTACGAGCTCAAAAGAAGTGCGCATCGTTACGGTCGCGTCTTTCACATCGCGAGCGCCTACGAGACCAAGGCGGCACCCGACGCCGTCGACTACCTGGAACGCGGCGTCAACTCGCTGCAGGTCCTCCGTGAGCAAGACGGGTGGCGCATCGTGAGCTTGTGCTGGGACTCCGGCTCGTTCGAGCCCGACGGCAGGGGCATGTTCAACTGAAACGAGGGCAATCCATCAGGGTCCACATCCATCCACGGCGTGAATTGATCGCCTGACTGCAAAGCGCCCGGCGCGCGTCGGTCTTTGCTTGCAGCGCCGGTGGTTGGTCTGTGACAAGGCGAGCATGACGAACCGGGAAGATGTCGAGGGCATCGAGCGGCGCATGCTCGAACTGGGCGAGGAACTTGGGAGGTTGAAGGCGCACGAGGTGGACGTAGACGTGGTCGAGGGTCGGGTGCTGGAGATGGCCAAGGCGTGGGGTCGAGCGCAGATGGCCATCGCGATGAAACGCGCCGACGCGGACGCGCCCGAGGTGGACATCAACGGCGAGCGCTGGGGGAATCGTCGCGAGACGCCGCACGACTACGAGACGGTTTTCGGCACGGTATCGCTGGAGCGCGCGGTCTATCAGCAGTCGGGTCGCGGACGGGTCGCGGTGCCGCTCGATCTTCGGCTGGGGATGGTCGAGGGCACGTACACGCCTCGGCTCGCGCGCGTCGCGACGCGAGCGCTTGCGAGCATGCCCGAGCAGGAGGCGGCCGATCTGCTCGGCGAGGTGGGGACCGCGACGCTCAGCAACTCCACGATTGGCCGGTTGTCTCGCGCCATGGCGGCGCGCTACGAGCAAGGTCGCGAGGTCATCGCGACAGCGGTACGCGAGGCGCACGCCATTGCCGAGCAGGCGGTCACGGTGCAGGTGGGCATCGACGGCGTGATGGTGCCGCAGGACGGCGAGCATGCTCGTCCGCGTGGCAGAAAGACGCGCTCGCCGGAGCCTCCACGGCATGAGACACGTTACGGCGTGGTGTGCGATCCGGGCCCCGCGGCCCACGACGGCACGATGGGCCGCGCGTGGCACGAAGGGGCCGTCGGAACACTCGCCTTCTACGACGCGGACGGCGAGCGGCTGGACACGATCTACCTGGCGCGCATGCCCGAGCCCTACAAGAAGACGCTAGTGGAAGAGCTGGAGGCAGAGCTGCAAAGCGTGTTGCGCGAGCGCCCGACCCTGAACATCGTGTTTGCAAGCGACGGAGCCAATCCGCAGTGGCGAGCCCTCGAAGGTATCGAGAGTCGACTGCCGGCCAAGTGCAGCGGCGACCGCATGAAGCTCGTCGACGCGTTCCACATCGCCGAGTACGTGCAGAAGGCTGCCAACGCGATCTGGGGACCCGGAACCGGCGACGCTCAGGTCCAAGCGGCGACCTGGCGAGAGACGATCAAGAGCAAGCGCGACGGCCCTGTCGAGGTCCTTCGCTCGATGCGGGCCCGTCTCCGTACGCCACGCACCGCCAGCGGGCGCAAGGAACTGCGCGAGGCCATCGACTACATCGCTCGTCAGAACAGTCTCGGACGAATGAAGTACGTAGAGGCGCAACGTCGCGGATATCCAATCGGCACTGGCGTCACCGAAGCCGCGGCCAAGACCGTAGTCGGCTCTCGCATGAAGCGCGCCGGCGCCCGCTTCTCGCAACACGGCGGACAGACCGTCATGCTCTTCCGCACCTCGATCCTCAGCCAGCGCTTCGCGGCACTGCATCGCGAGCTTGGCGCCACCTACGAGGCGCGCGTGCAGCAGGCCGCGTGATCATGCCCGCGACGGATGTGGACCCAATCCATCATGGCACGAATCGAGCATTTCAGAATCTCGCATACGCGAGCGGTCGAGGGAACCTATCGGCACATCACGGAGCTGTCTGAAGCCGGTCTCGTCCTCCAGACGGGTTCGAGCGCCAATGGGCGCTACGTCGGAGTCGACGGCAAGCAGTATCTGAGCTTCGGGTCTTGTAGCTACATGTCGCTCGAGACCCGGCCAGAGCTTCGCCACGCCGCTCACGACGCGATCGATCGATGGGGCACCCAGTTCCACTTCTCGCGGGTGTACGTGCAGTGCCCGCTCTACGAAGAGCTGGAGTCCTGCCTGGCCTCGATGACCGGGCGCCCTACGCTGGTCGCGGCGTCGACCAGTTTGGCCCATATGGCGGCGCTCCCGGTCTTGATCGAAGACGGCGACAGCATCGTCGTCGATCAGTTCGCTCACGCGAGCTTGCACACCGCGCTGCGGCTCGTGCCGACCGCTCCTCTGGAAATCGTGCGACACAACCGCATGGATTTGCTGGACGCCGCGTTGACCCGCCTGGCCCCCACGAGCAAGCGCATCTGGTACGTGGCGGATGGCCTCTACTCGATGCTCGGGGACTTCGCGGACTTCGAGGTGCTAAAGCAATTACTCGACGCGCATCCGAAGCTTCGCCTCTACATCGACGATGCTCACGGCACGAGCTGGACCGGCGTCCACGGTCGTGGCGCGGCTCTCGAGCACTTCGCATCGGATCCGCGTGTCATCGTGGCGCTGTCGTTGAACAAGGCGTTCTCCGCGGCAGGCGGCGCCTTGGCCGTGCCCTCCGAAGCGATGAAGCTTCGCATCCGGCGGGCCGGGTCCACGATGCTGTTTTCTGGGCCCATCCAGCCTCCCATGCTCGGTGCGGCCGTCAGCTCGGCACGGCTGCACCTGAGCGAGGACCTCCCGTCCCTGCAGCGCGAGCTCGCCGTGAAGATCGCCCACGCGGCGCGCGCTCTCGAGCGTCACGCGGTCGTGGTCGGGGCGCCCGCTCGCTCCCCCATCTTTCAACTCCACTGCGACTCCCCGCGCATGACCCACGCGATCGTCAAACGCATGCGCGACCTCGGTTACTATTGCTGCGTGGTCACCTTCCCGGCGGTGCCGGTCAATCGCCCCGGCATCCGCTTCACCATCTGCCGCCACAACCAGAGCGAAGACATCGACTCGTTCGTCGCGGCGCTCGCCGAGGTGCGCAACGAGGTCCGAACGAAGCTGGGCCGCCCGCCACGTATCGACGCGCATCCGTCGCTCTAGCGAGGCTGCAGCCGTCGTCGCGGGTCCGGCCGCGGCTAGGGTGCGGGCCGCCCGCTCCCCTCGACGTGCCCCCCGTCACCATCCCGTCCTATTGCTTTGTAACCACTTCGACCTGGTCGGGCTTGCCGTTGCAGCCGCGGATGTAGAAGGTCACGCTGGTGGCGGTGGCCGTGTACGTCCCCTGCTGGAGCTCCGGAGTGAAATCCCCGCTCGCGGAGGACGTGCACTGAGGGAAAAGGGTGATCGCGTTTCCCTGGGTAGTCAGCGAGGTGGTCGCCTGGATGTTCGTGGATGCGCCGCTGGGATACGCCACCGCGGCGACCTGGGCGCAGCTTCCCGTCACGACGAGCGTCTGGGCCAGGGGACCGGGGCACACCGAGCCTGCGTTGTAAAACGTCTGCGAGGTCAGGACGTAGGTACCGTCCGCGATCGTGCCTCCGGTCCCGGTCGGCATCGTGCCGCTCAAACACGTGGCGTTCACGGGCAGGGAGTCATCGTTGACCGAGTTGCACCTAGGTTCGGTCGGGCACATCACGCCCGAAGGAGAGGGCCCAGAGCCGCATGAGCCCTCCTGGGTGCCCGAGCCGCACGCCGCCGCCGGCGCACTCACTACCAGGACCAATCCGACCGCACCCCCTCTGGCTCCCATTCGCCCACCGGAGGCCCGTCGACCTGCCGGATCCACGACCGCCCTCCCCGGCTTAGGCGTATCGACGCGTCGCTCGCTACCCCGGCCCACGGCGGATCCGCGCGAGCGCAGCGAGCGAGCGCCGGGATGGCGGGGCCCCCGCCCCGGCGGGGTGCCATCCCGGCGCGATGTGGAGCAACGGGGGATCGAACCCCGGACCTCTGCATTGCGAACGCAGCGCTCTCCCAGCTGAGCTATTGCCCCAGGTACGGCATTGCCGGGTAGGCCCAAGGTGGCGGATCCGGCCCGGCAACGAGGGCCGGGAACATACGCCGGGGCCCTCCGAAGTCAAGCAGCCGCACGGGTCTCGCTTGCGCGCGGGCACACGCGGCCGCGTCACCTGTATCCGGCGACCAGCGACCTCGCGAGCAAGCCCCACCCGTCGATCGCGACGAAGAGGAGCAGCTTGAACGGCAGGCTCACCTGGGTCGGGCTCATCATCTGCATCCCGAGCGCGAGGAGGACGTTGGAGACGACGAGATCGATGACGAGGAACGGCAGGTAGATCAAAAACCCGATCGCGAACGCCGCGGTCAGCTCGCTCACGACGAACGCCGGGACGAGAACGGTCAGGTCGTCGGCGCCGACGCGCTCGCGTTCGTCCGGCGACCGAGCGTCCCGCGCGACGCCGAGAAAGCGCACGCGCTCCGTGTCGCTCGCGTTCGCCTTCAGAAACTCACGCATCGGCTCGCGCACGGCCTCGACGCCCTGGCGTACGAGCGTCACGGTGTCGGTCGCCTCCCTGGCCGAGAAGAGAGGCATGGTGCGGGCGAGGATCTTGTCGCCGACGGGGGCCATCGCCACGAGCGTCAGCGCCCCCGAGAGCGCCATGATGACGGTGCTCGAGGGCACCCCCGGCGCGCCGATGGCGCCGCGGACGATCTGCAGCACCGTCGCTATCTTCACGAAGGCCGTCACCGTCATGAACGCGAACGGCAAGAGCGAGAAGGCGGCGAGCGCGACCACGAGGACAATCGGGCGCGACAGAAGGTCGTCGACGCTGGGTCCGGCGGCCGCGAGGATCATCCGCCGCCTTCCTTGCGCTTCAGCACGCGGGAGAGAACGTCGCCGAACGCGGTCCCACTCGGCTGCTCGACGGGCGGCAGCGCGTCCAGAGGGATCTCGCCGAGCTTGGTGAACCCTCCCTCGCCGACGCCGACGACGAACACCTGGCCCGCGACCTTCACGAGGTAGATGCCGCGGCGGGCGTCGAGCGGCAGGTGCCCGAGGAGCTCGATGGGACCCCGCGGCCGACCGATCCCCACGCGCCTCGCGCCCCACAGGACGAGCACCGCCAGCGCGCAGACGGCGAGCAGCGTGACGAACGTCTCGATGACGTATCCGCTGTAGGGCGACACCGCGCGACTCTATCGCATTGACGTCCCGGGCGCCGGCCGCTAAACGCGCGGGGTCGTCATCATAGAGGGCAAGCCCGTGGCACTGGTCGTCCAGAAGTTCGGTGGTACGTCGGTAGGCTCGGTCGACCGCATCCGCAACGTGGCGCGGCGCGCGCTCGCGGCTCAGCGCAGCGGCCATCGGGTCGTCGTCATCGTGAGCGCGATGAGCGGCGAGACGAACAAGCTGCTCGCCCTCGCGCACGAGGTGACCCAGGTGCCCGACGCTCGCGAGATGGACGTGCTCGCGGCCACGGGCGAGCAGGTGAGCGCCGCGCTCACGGCGATGGCCATCCAGGCCGAGGGGGGCCTTGCGCGATCGCTCCTCGGCCACCAGGTGAAGATCTTGACCGACGATGCCTTCACGAAGGCTCGCATCAAGGCCATCGATGGGTCCAAGATAAGCGAAACCGTCGATCGCGGTGAGATCGCCGTCGTCGCCGGCTTTCAGGGGGTAGACGACCACGGCAACATCACGACGCTCGGGCGGGGCGGGTCCGATACGAGCGCGGTCGCCGTCGCGGCGGCGATCGGCGCCGACGAGTGCGAGATCTACACCGACGTCGACGGCGTCTACACGACCGACCCGAACATTTGCCCGTCGGCCAGGAAGATCGAGCGGATCACCTACGAAGAGATGCTCGAGCTTGCCTCGCTCGGTGCCAAAGTGCTCCAGATCCGGAGCGTGGAGATCGCCATGAAGTACAACGTCCCCGTCCACGTCCGAAGCTCGTTCAACGACCAGCCCGGGACGCTCGTCACCGGAGAGGACGCGGCGCTCGAGGGCGGCCTCGTCAGCGGCGTCGCGTACGACAAGAGCGAGGCGCGCGTCCACGTGGTCGGCGTCGACGACAGGCCGGGCGTCGCGGCCGAGCTCTTCGAGAAGATCGCCGAGAAGAACATCTCCGTCGACATGATCGTCCAGAACGTGACGACCGACCTGGACCCGCGGGCGTCCATCACCTTCACCCTTTCGAAGACGGACCTCGCCCGCGGCAAGCCGTGGATCGAGCAGGTGGCGAAGGGCGTCGGAGCGCGCGAGGTGCGCTACGACGAGGACGTGGTCAAGGTCTCGATCGTCGGTCTCGGGATGCGGTCGCACGCGGGCATCGCCGCGAAGATGTTCCGCATCCTTGCCAACGACGGGATCAACATCCAGGCCATCTCGACGAGCGAGATCAAGGTCAGCTGCCTGGTGGCCTCGAAGTACACCGAGCTCGCCGTGCGTGCCCTGCACGACGGCTTCGGCCTCGCGAAGGGGTGAGGCTCCCTACCACCCGAACGTGTACTCGAGGCGCGCGAACGCCTGCGTGAAGCTCGGGTACGTCGAAGCGTCGGTGAGCATGTGCTGGCGGAGCGCGATCCCGATCGCCAGCGTCCGGTCGAGGCGATAGTCGCACCCGACGGCGATGGCGGCGCCGAGGAGGATCCTCGAGCCGGGGATCGTCCCGCCCGACAGGTCGTAACCGCCGACGAGCAGCCCGCCGTACGGAACCCACTGGAGGACGTCGAAGACGTAGCCGACGCCCACGTCGGCGTTCGCGGCCCAGGAGGGCCGCGTGCCGGGTCCGCTCCCGCCCTGCGTCTCTTGGAGCGCGAGGAGTGACCACTCGGCTTCGGCCATCAGGTTGAGTGCGTCGCTCAGACCGTACGTCCAGTGGACGCCCGCCACGCCGCCCACGTCCGGCGCCGATTTGCCGGACACGATGAGCATGCTGCCGCCGAGGTCCACGCCAAGCTGTTGCTCGCGCTCGACCGCGAGAGCGGGCCTCGCGAGCGCGGCCGATAGAACGACGAGCGCGACCGCGACCGCTCGATTCATCGGGGCCCCGGCGGCTCGGGTTTCGCCACGCTCGCCGGCCCGCCCGCGGGCGCTTCGGCGAGCGCGCGATCGATCAGCTTGTGGAACCTGCCGAAGTCCTGTGCACCGACGACGGCATAGCCCCACGAGGTTCCGCTGGCCACGACCACGAACGACGGCGTGCCCTGAAAGCCGAGCGCCTCCGCGGCGGCCCGGTCGGCGTCGATCTCGCTGGCGTGCGCGTCGCTCTCGAGCGATGCCTTCCACTTGGTCATGTCGAGCCCGAGGGCGCGCGCGTCGGCGTCGAGGTCGTCGCGCGAAAGCCTGGCGGGGTTCGAGAGCAACCTGTCGTGCATGGTCCAGAAGGCCTTGTCGCCTCGCTGGGTCCTCGCCTCGCGCGCGCCCGTCGCCGCGGCCAGCGCGTGGCGGTGAAAGGGAAGGGGGAGGTCGTGCCAGACGAAGCGAACCGCGTCCCCGTAGCTCTTCGCGACGTCGCCGAGCGTCGCCTCGGCCTGCGCGCAGTACGGGCACTGGAAATCCGCGAACTCGTGCACCGTCACGCGGGCCGTCGCGGGGCCGCGCGACGGATCGTTCGCGGGCAGGTGCGCGACGTCGACCTTCGCCGGCTCCGGCGGGCCCTGGCCTTGCGCGATCAGCGCGTCGTACACGGCTTCGGGCCGCGTTCCGGCGTCGACCAGCTTGCGCGCCTTCTGGAGCTCTTCGCCTATCACGGCCTCGAAGGCCTCGGGGGGCTGTGCGCCGACGAGGCGCCGTCCGTTGACGAAGAAGTGCGGCGTGCCCCCTGCCTCGAAATCCTCGGCGACGTCGAGGTCGTCTTCGATTTCGGCCCTGTGCGTGTGCTTGGCGATGGCCGTCCTCACGAGGTCGGCGCGCGCGCCGGCTTTGACCCCGAGGCGCACGAGGGTCTCGTCGCCGAGGTCGCTCTGATTTTCGAGCAAGAGGTCGTGCATCGTCCAGAACGCGCCGTCGCCCTTCTCCGTGCGCACCTCGAGCGCGGCTTCGGCGGCGGGCTCGGCGCGCGAATGAAAAGGGAGGGGCTCGTCCTTGAAGACCAGGCGAATCTCGTCGCCGTGGCGGGCGCGAAGCTCCCGGAGGGTCTCCTCGGCGCGCTCGCAATACGGGCACTGATAGTCCGCGAACTCGACGATCGTCACGGGCGCGGTCGCGCCGCCTCGCACGGGGCTCTTGCCCACCGGTATCTTGAAGACGGGATCGGTCTCGTCGACGCGATTCGACCCCCGAGCGCCGTCGCCCTCGACCGGCGTCGGCGCGGCGGACGCGGCCGGTGGCGCCGCAGCGGGGGATGGCGCCCGAGGTGCGGCGGGAGTCGTCGCGACTCCACCGCAGGCCACGGCCAAAGGCAGCGCCCCTCCGAGCATCGTCCTGAACCTCACCCCCAAGGGGAGGTGGGGGTGAGGTCTAGGATGGACGACGCTCACCGGGCTTCGCTGAGCGCACGCTCGATGAGCTTGCGGAACTTGCCGTAGCTCTGAGCACCGCTGACGTAATACCCGTTCGGCGCGTTGAGCGGCGCGATGATGAACGCCGGCGTACCGCTGATGCCGTCGTCGTTGCCGGCCTTCTTGTCCGTGTCGATCTCGCTCGTGTGCGTGCTCCCGTCGAGAGCCGCCTTCCACTTGTCGAGATTGAGGTTGAGGTCCTTGGCGTATCCGTCAAGGTCGTCCCTCTTGATCTTCTGCTGGTTGGCGAACATCTTGTCGTGCATCGCCCAGAACGCGCTCGGCCCCTTCTGCGCGTACGCCTCGCGACCCGCCTGCGCCGCGAGCGGCGCGTCGGGGTGCATCGGCAGCGGAAGGTCGTGCCAGACGAACTTGATGCGATCGCCGTAGTCTTTCATGACCTGCGCGACCGTCGGCTCGACGCGCCCGCAGAACGGGCACTGGAAATCGCTCCACTCGTGGATGACGACCTTCGCGCTCATGTTGCCGCGCGCGGGATCGTTCGTGGGCAAGGACTTGGGGACGTCCTTCTTCTCGGGCTCGGGCGGCCCTTTGCCGTCCTTGGTCAGGGCCTCGTAGACGTCGTTCGGGCGCGTGCCCTTCGCGATGAGGTCCTGCGCCTTCTTGATCTCCTCGTCGATGACCTTCTCGAACTTCTCCTGAGGCTGGGCGCCGACTTCGCGGCGGCCGTTGATGAAGAAGTGCGGCGTGCCGCTGGCCTGGAAGTCTTCCGAGAGGTCCTGATCGGCGTCGATCGACTTCTTGTAGACGTGGTCGCTGATGGCCTTCTTGATCTTGTCGGCGCTCGCGCCCGTCTCGGCCGCGATCTTGGCGATGCCGTCGAGGTTGGGGTCCTTGCCGTTGGTCAGGTCCTTCTGGTCGGCGAAGAGCTTGTCATGGGCGTCCCAGAAGCCCTTGTCGCCCTTCTCGGCGCGCACTTCCATCGCGGCCTCGGCAGCCGGTTCGGCCGCGGGGTGGAACGGGAGGGGCTCGTTCTTCCAGACGAGGCGGATCTTGTCGCCGTACTTGTCGCGCAGCCCCTTGAGGGTCGGTTCGACCTTGCTGCAGTACGGGCACTGGAAGTCGCTGAACTCGATGATCGTGACGAGGGCAGCCGGGCTGCCGAGGATGGGGCTCGTTCCGACGGGGACCTTGAAGACGGTCTTGTCGTCCTGCTTGTCCCCCTCCTCGTCCTTGGCGGGAGGCGGCGCGTTCTTCTTGTTCTCCTTCGTCATCTCCGCGTAGATGTGCGCCTTCGACGTCCCCGACGCGATCTTGGCCTGGGCCTTCTGAAGCTCCTGGTCGATCGTCTTCTTGAAGTTGTCGAACGGCTGCGCGCCGTTGATGAACACGCCGTTGACGAAGAACGACGGCGTCCCCTGCACGCCGGCCGCCTTGCCGTCGTTCAGGTCTTTCTCCACCTTGTCGGCCCACTTGTGGCTCGCCAGGCCCGCCTTGAACGCGGCCATGTCCTTGTCCTTGATGCCCGAGTCCTTGGCCCACTTCTCGTAGCTGTCTTCCGAGAGAGCACCCTGGTTTTTGAACGCGGTGTCGTGGAACTTCCAGAAGGCGTCGCTGCCGCCCAGGGCAAAGATCCCGGCCCCGGCCTCGGCGGCGGGCTTGGCGTTCTGGTGGAAGGGGAGGGGATTGTTCTTCCAGACGATGCGGACCTTGTCCGGTCCGTACGTCGTCCGCACCTGATCGAGCGTCGGCTCGACCTTGCTGCAGTAGGGGCACTGGAAGTCGCTGTACTCGACGATGGTCACGGGGGCGTCTCGCTTGCCCCACAGCGGGTCCTTGCTCGAAACGGGGACGGGCGAATCGCTGTCGTCCCAGCCTCCCGCCCCGTCGCTCGACGAGGTGTCGGCGGCGATTTCGCCTCCGCGCAGCCTGTGTTGATCGTATCCCCACATGACGGCGACCCCCGCGAGAAAGCAGAGGAAGAAGCCGACGATGGCGACTCCAGCGTTGACGCCGCCTTCACCGTCCGCGCTCGACGCGGAGGAAGGGGTGCTCTTCGTATCTTTGGCCATGGCAAATCACCTTGAATGGTTTCGAGAAAGAAAACCGGCCTTTTGCCCATAGCCGCGCACGGGCGCGAACGCACGACGAAAGATCCGGCAGCCCCGCCGCTGTGCCTCAAGCACACAAATGTCACGCGCGCGCCCGACGGGGCGCATGAAGATCTGGCCGCACGCGTGCGATCAGGCGCGAGGCGGCCGCTCGATGCGGAAGCGCACGCCGATGCACGGCGAAGCCCGAACCTGGGTCGACACGACCGTTTCGTCCTGCGCAGCCCCGGGCAGTGTCACCGGAGATTGCCAGCCCATGTCGGGGTCGTTCGACCGCGGAGCGGCGCTTCTGTGCTGCGCCCGGACCGCCAGGCCGAACTCGACCTTCTCGTGCTCGCAGCTCAGGGCGAGCGCGCGTCGAATCGCTTCGTCCGGGGCCTCGAGGGCCGGAGGCGCCGCGAGTGCGGTTGCGCCGCGATCGTCGCAGAAGGGAGCCGACGCCGCGTGGGCGGGTCGCGCCAGCGTCCAGAGGGCGAGGACGAGTGCCGCGAACAACGCGGCTCGGAGGGCGCGGCCAACCATCGCGCCGACACTATACGTCATTTCCCGGCCGCATCGACCGTGCAGACGGTCCGCTGCATGGTGCGGGTGCCGGCCCAGCCGCTGGCCTCCGTCGTCCAGAGGCGAGCCTTGGCGGTCCCGAGCCGGTCTCGCGCGCTGGTCCGCCGCTCGGCGACCACGCGGGCGTCGCTCGTGTCGTCGTCCGGGAGCTGTTCGACGGCCACGCGGGCAATCGTCGCGGCGTCGTGCCCGAGGGCCGTCCACCAGCTGATGCGTCCCAGCGTCGTCCAGAACCGCCGCACCTCGTCGTCGCCCGTGTCGCCGTTGGCCTTCACCGGGATGATCCCGGCGGCCGCGCTGAGGATGCGGAGGCCTGTCGCGCGCGGCGGAAGGTCGGCGGCCTCGAGCGTCAGCGCGATGAGCCCCTTCGCCCGCGAGTTCGAGAGCTCGAGCGCGAGGTCCACGGCGCACGATGCCGAGCCGCTCACGAGCCAGGCCGTCCGTCCGTCGTGCGCCCAGTCGGCGATCGGAAAGCGCGGCTCGCCCGCGCGGACCGCGGGGACCTCGCACGAGACGGGGGGCGCGAGCGTCAGCGGGCCGAGCGCTCCACCCTGGGGAGGGAAGCGCGCCGCCTCGCTCGTGTCGATGACGGGCACCACGGGCTGAGTGCCCAGCGACGGCGCCGCCCGAACCAGGGCCGCCAGCACGTTCGCGCGCGCTTCGCCCAGCACGAATCCGAACGACCGGGAGCCCGGTGCGTCGTCGGCGGCTTCGGGCGGCACGATGGCGATGAGCGGCATTCCACGAGCCTCGCTCCAGCGAAGAGCGCGAAGCGCCGTTGGTCCGTCGAGCGCCGCGATGACCACCGCAGCCCCGGCCCCTGCGAGCTCGTCGAGAGAGGTCTCGGTGCGATCGGGGCTCCCCGAGTCGTCGCGTGTGATGAGCCGCAAGTCGAGCTCCGGTCGAGGCTCGCCGAGATCGGGGGCGGGCGCCTGCGGCGCGCAGCCCGCGCGGGGTGCGGACGCATCGGCGCCCGGAGGCCCAGACGTTGGGGCACGGCCTCTCACCCCGCGCGGCAGTCCCAGCGACCACATCACGCCCCGCAGGACGTCCGCCGCCTCGTCGCGCAGCCCCGGAGAATCGGTCGGCAAGAGCAGGCCAATCGTTCGCCCGGCCACGACGTTCAGGCCGCGCCGGCTCGTCGCCAGCTCGCCGAGCTCCACCGCCGCATCCCCCGCGGCCACGATGGAGCCGGCGTCCGGGTCGAGGAGCATCCGCGCGAGCTTGGCGTCCCCGCTGCTCGTCGCGATCTCCACGAGCCGTCCGGCGAGGATCCGCTCGATCTCGATGCCGTAGCCGAAGCTCTCGCGCTGCGCGCGCATGGCCTGGAGCGCGCCGACGAGCACGTCCTTGGGGAGCTTCCCGACGATGGCCGTCACGGCGGCCGCCGTCGATTCCTTCTCCTCTTCGGCGCTCGCCCGGAGCCACGCGTCCATGTAAGAAATCGCCTCGTAGTCGCGGTGCGTCGCCAGCGCGCTCAGCGTGAGGTCTTCTTCGAACACGAGGCGGGCCATCGGGTCGACGTTCTTCCCCAAGAGGGGCCGCAACATCGCGAGCGCGGCCTCGGGCGCGTCGTTGAGCCTCAGCCTGCGTGCGTACGCGATGGTCCAGAGATCGTGCGTCGTGCCAGGGGGGACGCGCTCGGTGAGGCCGAGCTGCAAGTCGGCGGTCGCGACGTCGCCCTGGGTCATCGCCACGATCGACAGCGCGATCCGTGCCCGTGGGGCGATGCCGTCGTCGGGGAAGTCGGCGATGAAATGCTCGAGCATCGCTCGAAGCGCGGCCGGCGTCGTGTGCTCCGGGTCTGCCCAGGCTTGCCGGATCGAGTCGAACGCCGTGGCGGCTCGCACCGACGACGCGAGCGCGGCGACGGGCTTCGGCTGACCTCCCCCGCCGGCGCACGCGACCAGGAGCGCCGCGATCATCCATGCTCGAGCTGCCCGGTGGCCAACCCACATGCGTTAGCATCCCTACCACGCGCACCGTGCCGGCTCCTCTTCGCCCCGTTCTCGTCCGCCGTCTCTTCTCCCTGACGGGCGTCGTGCCGCTCGGCGCTTTCCTCGTCTTGCACGTCGCCGTCAATGCCCGTGCCCTGCACGGCGATGTCGCCTTCGCGAGGGTCATCGACGCGATCCAGCGGGCTCCCGGGCTCCCGCTGCTCGAGGCTGTGTTCGTCTTCGCTCCGCTCCTCCTCCATGGGGCGGTAGGCCTGTGGCTCCTCGTCACTCGGACGCCGCTCGACTCGTCGAGCCCCTACCCGCGCCTGGTCCGGATCGCGATGCGCGTCACGGGAGCCCTGGCGCTCGCGTTCGTCGCGATGCACCTGTCGGAGTTTCGCTTCCGGACGACAGGAGCAAGGGCTTCCGGAACCGAGCTCGGGACGCTGGTGGCGGCGGACTTGTCGTCGACGTGGACGGGGATTCCGTGGCGGGCGGCGGCTTACCTGGTCGGCACGGCGTGCGTCACGTTCCATCTTGCCGCCGGTCTCTGGGGGTTCCTGGCAGCGTCGCCGCGCGGCGAAGGCTCCCTCCGGCGCAAGTGGACCGCGTGGGGGGCCGGCGCCGTGGGAGCGGCCGTCTGGGTGACCGTGGTGAACATCGTCGTGTTCCAGGCGACGGGCGCGCGGCTCATCGGCAATCCGGCGGCGGAGAGCGGCGGAGACGAGCCCTGTCCGAAGCCAGCCTCGGACAAGCGGTAGCGTCGAGCGGCCCGACGTCATCGTCGCGTCGTCCGACACGCCCCCGGAATCCAAGCGACTCTCGCCCGACACATCCGGCGAACGGAAAAGTCACGCGCAATTGGCACCTACGAAAGAAGTATTGCGCGATAGCGTCCCGACCCGCCAATGCGCTCTTCTCCGCCGCCCTCGCTTTGGAACGCGGACAAAAATGGCCTCCGGTGGCCAAGTCCGCCCGAAATGGTGATGGCACCCACGCGACTCTCACCTGACACAATAGGGGCACGTACATAAGGCATGAAGATAGGACTTAAGATCCAAGGTACTTGCCCGTAGGATCCTCGCCTACCGATGTGCCCGTCTGAGTCGCAGGCGATGAACGACCCGACGGTCGTCGTCGCATGCGATTGCATGACCGCCCTTGGGCTGGACCTGGAGAGCACCTGGAGTGGAATGCTGGCGAACCGAAGCGGCGTGCGCAGGACTACTCGGTTCCAGCCCGAGAGCGAAAGCCTCCAGGGGATCGCGCAGATTGCTTACTCGGCAGAGCTTCCGGCCTCGTTCGGGGAGCTCGCCGGCACGCAGGCAGCCCTCGACAAGTGGAGGAACCCCGGGCAACACGCGACGACGACGTTGGTGTCTCGCCTGCTCGGACGCGTGCGATTCGATCCCAAAGACCACGACCCCCAGCGCGTCGGGCTTCTCGGCGCAACGGTGCTCGGTTCGACCTATTCCCGCGACGTGCTCGATCGGACGCACGCGTCGGACTCGAAATTCATTCTGAACCAGTGCGCGAACATCCCCCTCGCGGTGGCGGCTAGTCAGCACGGAATCAAGGGGCCGTCGTTCAGCGTGAGTAGCGCGTGTGCATCGAGCGGGTATGCGATTCTTCTCGCGTCGCAAATGATCCGGTCGGGGCTCCTCGACTGCGCGGTGGTCGTCGCGACCGAGTTTCCGATCAGTCCGTCGCATGTGGCGGCGCTCGACTGGATCGGGGCGCTCTACAGACGAGAACAATCGAGCGACCGAGCCTACGCGGATCCGGCCGCCGCAAGTCGTCCGTTCTCCGGCGATCGTCGCGGCTTCGTGCTGGCCGAGGGTGCCGGCGCCGTGCTGCTCTCGACATCAAGCTACGGCGAGAAACACGGATGGCCCCGGGCAGCTGTCCTGCGCGGAGGGTATGCCAACTCCGACGCAGACCACCTAACCCGCGTCTCCGTGCCGAACGTGCTCACATGCATGCGGCGCGCCCTCGAGAACGCAAGCTGCACCCCAGATGACGTGGAGTGCGTCAGCGCGCATGCGACGTCGACCCCGGTCGGCGACAAGAGTGAGCTGATGGCTCTCGCGGAGTTGCTCGGGCCTCGCCTCCGAAGGGTGCCCCTAGTCGCCAACAAATCACAGCTCGGACACTCCCTCGGAGCAGCGACGATGCTCGCTTTCGTAGCCGCGGTCCAAGCGTTGCAGGAGGGGGTGGTGCCGCCCACGCTCAACTATGTCGCCGACCCGGCCCTTCCTCGTGCCCTGATGGAAGCGCATTCCACGGCACACCCGCACCGGACGACCCTCGTCAATTCGTTTGGATTCGGCGGCACCAACCTTTGCCTCGTCTTAAGCTCGGACCCTGCCACCGCCTAAGATACCGGAGCGAGCCATGAGAAACCCCAGTTCGGTCGGTCTCGACGACATCAAAGAAATCCTCTGGTCCGCCGTCCAAGGGCCGAGCAGCGACAGGCTCCGTGCCTCCCTGACAGTCGACTCGATTTTTCAGGACGAGGGCATCGACAGTCTGGATCTCGTCGAGTTCTTCCTGCGTCTCCAGGATCGCTACAAGATCGCCATCCCGCAGGACGCATATGGCGACCTGACCTCGCTTGGCGCAATTCAGCGCTATCTCGCCGCTTGCCTCGGGGTCGAGGGCAAGGAGCAGCGAACGTGAGTCTCACCGCGTTCCTCCAGGTGCCGGAGCTGCGGCGCCGCTACGAGAAAATCAAGAAGTTCTTCTACGTCCGTGAGTCCACGTACGACGTGACGAGTGCATGCCAGCTTTCGTGTGACGGTTGCTATTACTACGAAGGGGACAAGTACAAGGTTCGTGACAACCGGAGCCCCGAGGCCTGGCGCCTCTTCTTCGAGAGTGAGAAGGAGCGAGGCGTCAACTACGTCGTACTTGCCGGCGCCGAACCATCGCTCGTGCCCAAAATCATCCAGGCATGCCATGACGTGATCCCGTTCGGCACCGTCGCGAGCAACGGGTTGAGGGCGATCGATCGTGAGCTTCGCTATCGTGTTCACCTGTCGGTGTGGGGCGACGGAACGGGCGATCCCAAGTACCGCAAATACGCCAACGGCAAACCGGGCCCGTATTGCCTCCCAATTCAACTGACCAACTATCGGAACGACGACCGAGTCGTGTTCGTTTACACGTTCAACGATCAGAACGTCGATGAGGTCGACGAAGTCCTACGTCGCATCGACGGCGACGGCCATCGGATCACCTTCAACGTGTTCAGCGCTCCCGATCGCTACAATTCGCCCCTGCAGCTTCGGTACAGTCGCGAGCACCTGCGCGACAAGATGGTCTGGGCCATCGACAAGTACCCGCAAACCGTCATCTACTCGTACTACAACGCCGTGGTCCACACGAGCGAGCACAGCCTCCACGAGCTCTTCGGGTGCCCGTACCCGCGTGCCATCAAATCGAGCGGGCTGAAGGGCCTGGGCGTCAGCCGCACGTTTCGGAGCTATCGAGCCGATCACACGCACACTCAGGATGCCGACTGCTGCGTGCCGGACATAGACTGCTCCGATTGCCGGCATTACGCGGCGGGCAGCGTGATCGTCACGTCTCGGATGAATCTGCACGTCGGATCGGAGGCGCAATTTCGTGGTTGGCTCGACTATGTCGATACCTACCTCGCGGTCTGGCTGCCGGGGTACGAACGGGATGCCAACCTGTACCGGTTCACGGGGCATGACCCGGCCCCGCGGCTCGATCCACTCCATCTGCTCAAAGGACCTCCCGGCTCCAGCGTGGACCGCCGCTATCTTCCCATCGCAACCTGAGACGGAACTTCGATGTCCTCCACGCTCCTTCCTCCGCGACCGGCGTCGTACCCCCCGTCTTACCCACCTTCGGCGCCGCCCCCTGGTTCGGGCCCTCGCTCGTTCTCCTCGATTCCGCCTCGACACGAGGAACTGAGCGGCGCCAACGGCGCCGCCGTGCGCTTCCGGCCGGCCCGCTTGAACGCCGCGGACCTACCTGCCGATCTCGCGTGCCAATTTCGCTACGAGGGGGAGCTTTTCGGTCCGATGCCCATCCTCGAATCTCAGCGCGGCGGGCTTCGCCGCCGAGCCGTCGGCCGAGCTGGTGCTAACGCCGGGAAGCACGCTCGAGTCCTTCGAGCTTCTCGTGGGGGAGCACCCCATATGGACGGGCGAGGCGACTGTCGTGCGCGCGAGCGAGAACCGTGTCGGCGCGCGATTCACTTCGGGCGTCCTGGATCTCCGACGCCTCCACCTTGGCATGACCCTCGACGGCCGGCTTGGAGTCCTTCGCGAGCAGCGCGAGAGACTTCCATCGGCGTGGCGAGCCGCGGTTGCCGACGTGCGCCAGCTTCTGGAGGCCGTTCGACACGAGCTCGACGAGGTCGAACGGGGCGATGGGCATGACCACCTCAGCCCGCGCGACGACGAGACGAAGCTCTTCGACGCGATTCGCGCGCGGTGGGGGGTTGCGTACTACGACGCCTTGTCCTGGCTCCACGCCGCGAGCAAAGATCTCGATCAGCGGGCGATCTGGCTGGGCCGGAGCTACGCGTGGTCGATGCTCATGCCGCTCCTGATGCCCTGTCCGCTGCACCGCCGGGCGTACGAGAAACCCCTCGGGTACGCGGGCGACTACCGCATGATGGAGCTCATGTTGGCCAACGAGCTCTCGGGCGACACGCTCTACGGGCGATTCTTGCATTCCATCATGCAGAACTACACCTTGGGTCGAGCGGTACGCGGGCGCGAGCTCATGATGCGATCGGCTCTCGGCGAGGCCATCGATACCGATGGCGAGGGTCCGGTGCGCGTACTTGCGCTCGCGGCCGGACCTGCGATCGAAATTCGCAGACTGCTCGAGGCGACCGGTCCGCTCCGCCGCCCGGTGGATCTGTTGCTACTGGATCAGGATCGCGCGGCGCATGAAACGGCGCACCGTCACCTGACCCGTATCCTCCTCGAACGCCACCACGGTGAGCTCCCCGTGACGGTCGAGTGTCTGCACTTCTCCGTCCGGCAACTGCTCAAGCCTGGAACCCCGGAAGACGAGCGTGTCCTCGAGGCACTCGAGGGCCTCGACCTCGTGTACTCCGCCGGTCTGTACGACTACTTGCCGGAGCCCGTGGCGGCGTCCCTCACTCGCCTCCTGTACAGACGATTGCGCCCCGGGGGCAGGCTTCTTCTCGGCAACCTGGTGGAGACGGCCGACACGACATGGATCTTGGACTACGTCCTTGGCTGGCCGCTCATCTACCGCAACGAGCAGGCGATGTCCCGGCTCGGGCAGGGGCTGACCCCCCTTCCGTCGCGCGTCGAAGTCGCCCGCGAGGCGACAGGACGCTGTCTGTTCCTCGACGTCACGAAGCCGAGCGAACAGCGACCTTGAGTGGCGAGTCGTTGTCGTCAGTCACGCTTTCGAACGCGGGCACCCGCGGGGCCTTCATCTCGGGGAGTGCGCCTACCAACCCCGGGGGGGGCGGACGACTGCTGCGCTTCGCGACGAACGTCGCGTCCCCGAAGGTCCACGTGCCCGCCAGTGTGCACGACGAGAGAGCGAGCGCGAACTCCGCGGCGTTGGCGAACCGCTCCCCGGGTTCCTTTTGGAGGGCACGGAGCACGACGGCTTCCAGGTCTGTCGGGAGCTGCCGCCCGAGAAAGTACGACGGGGGGACCACCTTCTCGTTCACTTGCGCAAAGACCAGCGCCGCCACATTGTCCCCCTGGAACGCGGGCCGACCGCACAGCAGGAAATAGAGCACCTGGCCGAGAGCGTAGACGTCCGAGCGCGCGTCCGCCGAATCGCCCATGGCGACCTCGGGGGACATGTACGCGGGTGTTCCCATCACCCAACCGGCGCCCGTCATCGTTCCGTCCACGCTTTCGAGCTTTGCAATTCCGAAGTCGATGACCTTGACGAAGTCGTGCTCGCCCCCGAGTGACGTGAGGAACAAATTCTCCGGCTTGACGTCCCGGTGAACAATTCCCCTCTCATGCGCCTCGCCGAGCGCGCGAGCCGCCTGGCCGATGATGTGGATCGCGCGCGATGGAGGCAGTGGCCCCAGGCGATCGACGTGCTGAGCGAGGGTCTCGCCTTCCAGGAGCTCCATGACGTAGTACCAGAGGCCGTCCTCCGTGACGCCGTAGTCGAAGACGCGGATGGTGTTCGGGTGGGCCAGCTCCGCGGTGGCACGCGCCTCGCGTTCGAAACGAGCGAGCGCGCTCTGGGACCGCTCTAGGTGATCCAGCTTGAGGATCTTGACGGCCACGTCGCGCTTGAGGCTCGGGTGGTACGCAACCCAGACGTCGCCCATTCCGCCCGAGGCGAGCCTGCGCTTGAGACGGTATCGCCCGAGGCTCCGCGCCTCGAAGACCTGCCGACGAAGGGACCACACGATGTGGCCCCCCCCGACGAGGTAGACATATGTTCCCAATACGTACGCGGAGTTGACCAGCAGCGTCGTGAGCGCGGCGGGGTCTTGAAACTGAGCCGCGATGCGCGGCGAGAAGAGCGCCGAGCCGAGCAAGACGCCGAAGAAGCATCCCAGCGGTACGCCGCTCATCGCGGCACCGCGTTTCCACGGGTCCTGCGCGGTCACGGTCCGTGAGAGGAGGACGAGGCAAACGCCCGGCACGTACGGGCTCGCGAGGCCGCGGAACTCCACGCACATGAGAGCGATGCCGACCGCCACGGCGGTGTACGCGATCAGGTCCGCAAGTTGGAGGCCCCGCTCCGTGGGCGGCGGCGTCCGGTGCATTCGCAGGACAACGAGGAACAGAGCCAGGAACCCGGCGAGTCTCAGCTCGACGAAGTGAAGAAGCACCCCTGCGTGCAGATAGCGGACGACGGCGAGGTCGATGAGAAAGAACGAGGCCCACATCCCGCAACCGACGGAGAGCGCTCGGCGGAAGCCGATGACCCTCGCGATCGCGTCGTCACCGCCGCGTTCCGTGTTGCGGCCGAAATCGCTGCTTGGCGAAGGGTCGCTTCCGGGCGCCGCGACGACCGTCACGTCGGTTGGCTTCGCTCGCCCAGATTGGCCCCAGCTTTTCACCACGCCATGAGACTCCAGCTACCCAGCGCGTCAAGCGCATACGTTTGTACAGTAGTAATCGACTACCTCCCGAAACCATTAGCGAACCAGGCCGTCACATATTGAAGTTGCCGGGGACCGCAGGGCGGTTCGCGGGCGCGCGCGCAACGCGGTTTGACACCCGGGGCCCTTTCCCCTACGTCCGCCGATGGCCATGGCCGCCACCAAGTCGCCCACGCGAAGCCAGTCAGGCCGGGTGCGCCGCGTGGCCGTCGTCGGCGGCGGGCTGGCGGGGCTGATGACCGTCATCAAGCTCTGCGAGGAGGGGGTCCCGGTGGATCTCTTCTCGCTGGTCCCGGTCAAGCGATCGCACTCGGTCTGTGCGCAGGGCGGCATCAACGCGAGCGTCAACACCAAGGGCGAGGGCGACTCCCCGCAGGTCCACCTCGAGGAGACCGTCTACGGAGGCGATTTTCTCGCCAACCAGCCGCCCATCAAGGGCATGTGCGACGCGGCGCCGAGCATCGTCTTCATGCTCGACCGCATGGGCGTTCCGTTCAACCGGACCCCCGAGGGGCTGCTCGACTTCCGTCGCTTCGGCGGCACCCTCTTTCATCGCACCGCGTTCGCCGGCGCGACGACCGGCCAGCAACTCCTCTACGCCCTCGACGAGCAGGTGCGTCGCTGGGAGACGGTGGACGTCGAGGACGACAAGGGCGAGCGGGTGCCGGGCGAGAGGATGGTCCGCAAGCTCGAATGGTGGGATTTTCTCGCGCTCGTGCTCGACGACGCCGGAGTATGCCGCGGCATCGTCGCGCAGGACCTGAAGACGATGGGGATCCGCGCGTTCCCCGCCGACGCGGTGTGTCTCGCGACGGGCGGCTCTAGCATCGTCTTCGGCCGCTCCACCAACAGCGTCATCAACACCGGTACGGCGGCCAGCGCGGCCTACCAGCAGGGCGCCTGCTACGCGAACGGCGAGTTCATCCAGGTTCACCCGACCGCCATTCCCGGCGCCGACAAGCTGCGCCTCATCTCGGAGAGCGTGCGCGGCGAAGGCGGGCGGATCTGGGTGCCTCGCGACGCCAAGGAGCGGCGGCCCGGTCGCGAAGTCCCCGAGAGCGCCCGCGACTATTTCCTCGAAGAGAAATACCCCGGGTACGGCAACCTCGTCCCCCGCGACATCGCGAGCCGGGAGCTCTTCACGAAGGCGTTCCATGAGAAGCGCGGTGTTTACAACCAGGCGAGCGGCAAGAACGAGAACGAGGTGTACCTCGACGTGACGCACCTGCCGCGCGAGGTGCTGACGAAGAAGCTCGCGGGCGTGCTCGAGATCTACGAGAAGTTCGCCGGCGAGGACCCGTTCGACAATCCCATGCGCGTCTTCCCCGCCGTCCACTACTCGATGGGCGGGCTATGGGTGGACTTCGAGCGCGCGTCCGGCGGCTCTTTGGTCATCGGGTCGCCGCGCAACCAGGCGACCAGCGTCCCCGGCCTCTACGCGTGCGGCGAGGTCGACTATCAGTACCACGGGGCCAACAGGCTCGGCGCCAACTCGCTCCTCTCGTGTTTGTGGGCGGGAATGACCACCGGCCCGGCCATCGCGGCATTTCGCAAGAACATGAAGAAGAGCGCATGGGACCTTTCCTCGTCGCTGTTCGAGAAGGCCGAGAAGCGCGAGCAGAAGAAGTTCGAGGCGGTCCTCGCCATGAACGGAGACGAGAACGCGTACGCGCTCCACGACGAGCTCGCGAGCACGATGCTGGTCGACTGCACCATCGAGCGCGACAACGCGGCCCTCGACCGGGTGCTGGCCAAGGTCGAAGAGGTCGCCGAGCGATCGCGACGCATCGGCGTGACGGACAGCGCGACCGGCAAGATGAACCAGGGAGCACAATACGTCCGGCATCTCGAGAACATGATCGTGCTCGCGCGCGTCATCGCGCTCGGCGCCCGGGGCCGCGACGAGTCCCGGGGCGCCCACTACAAGCCCGAGTTCCCCAAGCGCGACGACGCCGGCTGGCTCCGGACGACGCTGGCCTTCCACCAGGGCGGCGACGGGCCCGCGCCTCACCGCGTGCGGTTCGTCCGCGATCTCGACTACGATTTCCTCGGTGAGCGCGTGCACGCGACGGACGCGGTGGACGTCAGCCTCGTTCGGCCCCGGCCTCGAAAGTACGAGACCGCCGGCGCCGCGAGCACCACGGCGGCGACGCCGCCCAAGGGCTGAAAGGCGACCATGCCGACGCCGACGAAGGTGAAGCTGAGGGTCAAACGCCAGGACGGGCCCGGCCTCGCCAGCTACTGGCAGGATTTCGAGGTGCCGTGGCAGCCTCGGATGAACGTCATCAGCGCGCTCATGCAGGTCCAGAAGAGGCCCACGACCGCGAGCGGCGAAAAGGTGACGCCCGTCGTCTGGGAGTGCGTGTGCCTCGAGGAGGTGTGCGGGTCGTGCACCATGCTCGTGAACGGGCGGGTGCGCCAGTCGTGCAGTGCGTTCGTGGACTACCTCGCCCCCAAGGGCGAGGTCATCGTCCTCGCCCCGATGACGAAGTTCCCCGTGGTGCGCGATCTCGTCGTCGATCGGTCGAGGATGTTCGAGGATCTCAAGCGAGTCCATGCCTGGGTCAAGCTCGACGGATCGCACGAGCTCGGGCCCGGGCCCCGCCAATCGCCGGAGGACCAGGAGGAGGCCTACCCGCTGTCGCGCTGCATGACGTGCGGGTGCTGCCTCGAGGCGTGCCCGCAGGTGAGCTCGACCAGCGATTTCGTCGGACCCGCCGCGATAAACCAGGTGCGCCTCTTCAACCTCCACCCGAGCGGCAAGATGCACGCGAACGAGCGGCTCGACACCGTGATGGGGAGCGGCGGGGTCGAGGGCTGCGGCAAGGCCCAGAACTGCGTCCAGGTGTGCCCCAAGGGCATCCCGCTCGTCGACTCGATCGCCGAGGTGGGTCGCGAGACCACGAAGCGCATGCTCCTCGGCTGGCTATTGAAGTAGAGCGAGCACCGCGTCCGGCGGAAATTTGGCCCTTCGTCGGGCCCTTTGGTACCGCCGTTAGGTCATGGAGACGCAAATGCTTCCGCTCGTCGGCGCGTCGGCCTCCTCGGCCCCGCGCATGCCACTGCACCGCGTGCGTGACGCCATCTCGGCCCTGGGCTGCGCCCGTGTCTGGGCGCGTGGGTCGGGGCACCACGTCCTCATGGGGCTTCCCGGGAACGACGCGTTCGCGCGCCTGACTCCCCTCGGCGGCTCCGCGTTCGGCCTTGCGTTCCGCACCCCCGTCGCCGACAGGAGCTCACCGCTCCGGTGGGAGCCGATGTTCCTGGTCGACGAGCTGTGCGAGCTGGTCGAGCACGCGCTCGTGGCCGTCGACGCCCTCGGGATCTGATACCGTCGGGGTGTGCGCAGATCGGCGCTTGCGCTTTGCGGCGGCATGACCGTCACCGTGCTGGCGGCCCCCGTCCGGGCCGAGGACACGCCGCCGCTGTCGCCCGACACGCAGATCGAGATCGCGCCGCAGCCGCCCGAGGGGAAGGTGCACGCCGAAGCGCCCAGCCCCGACGAGCCGCCTCCCATGCGTCCCCGCCGGGCGGGGCTCGTGCTCGAATCGTCCCTCGGGGCGCTCGGCTTCGTCGGCCAGTTCCGTCACGTCGCACCGACCGCGTCCTGGTTTCACGGGCAGCTCGGGTACGAGGTGACCCGCTGGCTCATGCTCTTCGGCGAGGGCGAGCTCGCGTACACCGACACCAGTGAATCCGTCGACGAATCGCATGTGGCGGCCTTCCCCATCTGGGGCGTCGGCGGCGGCGGGCGGGCCACCTTCCACGCGACCGAACGAGTCGCCATGTTCGTGCAGGGAGACGTCGACGCTCTCGTCGCCGACGTTCCCCACGGCACGCTCGCGATCTACGGCTTTCGCAGCGCGGAGTCGCTCCAGCCCGCCTTCGGGCCGCGGCTGGGGCTCGAATGGTACCAGATGGACCGGCACCTGGCGCTCAGCCTCCAGGGCGGCGCGCGGTACGCGAACGGATTCGCGAAGTTCCTGGCGAGCTCGGACATCCCGGTGCTCTGGGACGCCGCGGCGTGTCTTCGCTACACGTTTTGATACCCTCGCGAGCATGGAAACCATGCGTCGTCTGGTTCTCGTGCTCGCGGCAGTGTCGGCGTGCGGTGTGTCCAAGGCCGACTACGACGCGAAGGTCCAGGAAGCCACGGCCTGCAAGCAGGAAGCGGAGGCCGCCAAGGGCAAGGCAACCCAGCTGCAGGTGCAGGTCTCCGACCAAGACAAGCAGGTCGGGCAACTGAGAGACTCCCTCGGAATCGCACAGTCCCAGGCGATGACCGACGAGCAAAAGGCGCAGATCGACGAGGCCAAGCGGGCGGTCCAGGAGGCCCAGGAGCGCGGCAAGCTCCTCGCAGACCTGCAGAGCAAGTTCAAGAGGATGATCGACGCCGGGCACCTGAAGGTGACGACGCGGCACGGGCGCATCGTGCTGCAGCTCCACAACGACGTCCTCTTCGACACGGGGGCGGCCGAGGTGAAGCCCGCGGGCAAGCAGGCGCTGGCCGAGGTCGCCGCGACGCTGCGATCCGTGGGCGGCAGGAGGTTTCAGGTCGCCGGGCACACGGACAACGCGCCGATCACGACCGAGACGAAGAAGACGTACCCCACGAACTGGGAGCTCTCGACCGCGCGCGCCATCTCCGTCGTGAAGCTGCTCGTCTCCGAAGGGGTCGAGGCCGGCGAGCTGTCGGCCGCGGGCTATGGCCCCTACGATCCCATCGCGCCGAACGGGACCCCCGAGGGCCAGGCGAAGAACCGGCGGATCGAGATCACCCTCGTCCCGAACGTGGCCGAACTCGTCGCGCAGGCGAAGGCGCCCTAGTTAGTGCACCGCCGTCGAGATGCGATCAAAGGTTGCTGTCATCCTTGAGAGGCTGTGAAGGAAGGTTGCTGTCATCCTCCTGAGCGAAGCGAAGGACCCCACAGCGCCTTGGCGACCCCTATCGAGCGGTCAGCTCGTTCCAACCGGGATTGAGCGACTCTATCAGTGCGACCTTGCGATCGCGGCGCCATCCCTTGAGCTGTTTCTCCCGTTCGATGGCGTCGCGGACGTAGGTGAACGGCTCCGCGTAAACCAGTCGCCAAAGACAGTACCGAGCGGTGAAACCATCGGCTCTCTTCCGCCGATGGGCGTCGATTCGCGCCGGCAGGTTGGATGTGACCCCGACGTACAGCACGCGGCTCAGCGACAGACCCGTGACGATGTACACGTGGTACGTCGAGCGTTCGACCATACTCGACCCATCGGCAAGTCAGCGGCCCGTGTTGCCAAGTGGGGTCCTTCGCTTCGCTCAGGAGGATGACAGCAATTTCAATCCACCCGCGAGCTTGAGCACATCTCGACGGCGGTGCACTAGTTGCTCCGCGGGTACTCGCCGAGGTCGGCGCCGCTCGGGGCGTAGAGGCGCGAGCAGATGGGTCTCAGCGATCCGGGGCGAGAGACGCGGACGTTGACGTCGCCCATTCCCATGCCTCCCAGCGCAGCGAAGTAGGCTCCCGCGGCGCGCTCGCACGTGGGGGCGCCGCCTTCTGGCACGTCGCACGTGACGATGAAGCGCGGGTCGCCCTCGCGGATGTTTGCCGCGTCGCCGAGAACCCTGAGCATGTCCATGACGAGCGCCGTGCCGCAGCCGAGCTGGCGCAGCTCGGTCGTCCCCGCGGCGCGCATGCCGTCCTTCGTGGCCTCGGAGCCCGGGGCCGAGGCGCTCGCCGCCGGGCGATTGCTCTCGGCGGGTGAGAGCGCACGCACGCCCACGACGACGAGCCCAATGACGACAATCGCTCCACCGCCGCCGAGGGCGGCAAGGCCGGCCAGCCCGAGACGCGACTCCGCCATCGGCGCCAAGAGTAGCCGTGGGCGCGGCCTGGGCCTAGGGTACGCTCAAGCCCACCCGGGACCCTACGAATGAGGCTCGTCCGCGTCGCGCTCGCCAACGTCAACGCCACCGTCGGCGCGTGCCGGTCGAACGTCGATCGCGCGATAGTCCAAGCCCGCGCCGCCGCCGCGGACGGTGCCAGCATCGTGGCTTTCCCCGAGCAGGTCGTCGGCGGCTACCCGCCGGAAGACCTCGTGCAGTGGCGGGCGTTCGTCGACGCGCAGCGAGTCGAGCTTCAACGCTTCGCGCGGGAGACGTCCGCGCTCGGGTGCGCGTCGGTCGTCGGTCTGGTCGTGGCCCGCGGATCGCACCTCTACAACGTGGCGGCGCTGGTGCACGGAGGACGGGTGTGGGGGCTGGTCCCGAAGGAGAAGCTGCCGCTCTACAACATCTTCTACGAAGCGCGCACGCTCGCCCGGGGTGCGCCGGGTCTCCGCGACACCGTCGACGGCGTGGCCTTCGGAGACCTCGTGTTCGAGCTCGACTTCGGCGTCGTCGGGCTCGAGGTCTGCGAGGACGTCTGGTCACCCGACGGGCCGATGCGCAGGCGGTCCTTCGCTGGCGCGGAGCTCATCGTCAACGTCAGCGCGTCGCCCTTCCGCGTCGGTGTCGCCGAGACACGGCGCGAGATGATCGCGACCCGATCGGCCGATTGCCAGGCGACCGTCGCCTACGTGAACCTCGTCGGCGCGAACGACGGGCTCGTCTTCGACGGCGGAGGCTACGTCTCGCAGAACGGTCGCGTGCTGCTCGCGGCGACCCGCTTTCACGAGGGCGTCCACGCCGTCACGCTCGATCTGGACCGGACGCGGCGCCTGCGCACGGAGAACAGCACGTGGCGGGCCGACCAGGAGAGCCAGGCCTCCGTGGCCCGCGACGTGACGCGCGTGCGGGTCGACGTGCCCACCGGCGGGCGGGAGGCCCTGACCTTCCCCGTTCCGGCCCAGAGGAGCTTCTTTCTCCCGCTCGACGTGCCCCTCCGCAGCGCGCGCGACGCCTTTGCCGAGGAGCTCCTCGACGCCCTCGCGCTCGGTCTCGGCGACTACTTCGAGAAGAGCGGCTGCTTCAAGACGATCGGCGTGGCGCTCTCCGGCGGCCGCGACAGCCTGCTCGTCCTCGCGCTTGCGCGCCGGTGGATCGACCGGCGCTGGGCGCACCTTCCGCCGGCCGGGCGGGCGGACAAGGCGCGCGAGGTCTTGCGAGCGTTCTTCATGCCCACCCGGTACTCGTCCCCGGAGACCAGCGCGGCGGCCGAGCAGGTGGCGCGCGACCTCGACGCCCCCCTGTCCGTCGTCTCGATCGACGACGCCTTCGAGCGCGAGCTCGCGGCGGTCGAGAAGATGCTCCAGCCGGGCGAGCGGCTCAACGCCATGGCGCGCCAGAACGTCCAGGCGCGCGTGCGCTCGGAGCGCATGTGGACCTGGGCGAACGCCGCGGGCGGGCTCTTCCTGCAGACGAGCAACATGAGCGAGAAGGCCGTCGGCTACGTGACCATCGGCGGCGACGGCGAAGGCGCGCTGAGCGTCATCGCCAACGTGCCGAAGACCGTCGTCAACTACCTGCTCGACTGGCTCTACGAGCAGACCCGGTGGGAGGGGATCCGCCTGACGCTGCTCAAGCCGGCGAGCGCCGAGCTGGCCGATGACCAGGAAGACGAGCGCGAGCTGATGCCGTTCCCCGTGCTCGACGCCTGCTTCGCGCTCTTCGCGGGCGAGAAGATGGCGCCGGACGAGGTGGGCCGGGCGCTGGTGGCCATGTTCCCCGAGCACCCTGCAGAGCGACTGAGCGACTGGGCCGAGCGCTTCTTCGTCCTCTTCTGCGCCTCCATCTACAAGTGGGTCCAGGCCCCCATCTCGATCCACGTCGGTAACCTCGATCTCGAGCGAGAGCGGGCCCTGCAGCTTCCGGTCGTGCAGAAGGGAGAATGGCGCTGATGCTTCGTCGTTTGATCCATTGGGCGGTCTCGTTCGCCGTCGGTCTGTCGTGCGCTCCGGCGCCGGAGGCCGGTGGCCCTGCCGCGGCCCCGCCTCCCTCCGCCAACGTGGCGCCTCAGGCCGTCGCCGCACCGTCGGCGAGTGAGGGGCCGAGCGACGCGCCGGCCGCACACTTCCGCGCGCTCGACGTGACCAACGCGTGCCCCAAGGAGATCCACCTCTACTACGGCGACCATCCCGGCGACGGGCACGGGGAGGGGGCCACGGTTCCCTCCGGCGCGACCGCTCCGGTTCCGCGCGGAAGCGACGGCGCGGTGGTCGTCTGGGTCGTCGACGACAAGGGCTTCGGGCTGGCGTCGGTGCAGGTCACGCGCCGCATGCGGCACGTCCGGATCAAGGCGGACTGCTCGGGCATCGAGGCGGATTCGACTCGCTGAGGCGCCGAGGCCAAGTGACAGCGCGGGCGCCGTCGGTTAGGTACGAGGTTCTCATGGCACCCTTCGCCGTGGCCCGCCGTGGCCTCGCGAGAGCGCTCGACGGCTACCTTCTCCGGGGCGCGGAACAAACCTCGCTTGCGCGAACCGGCCCCCAGCAGGCCGCGATCGCTCGCTACTGCGACGCCGCCGCGAGCCGCATGAAGGCCGCGGACACGCTGCTCGAACCGTCCGAGGCGCTGGGTGCTCTCTTGCTCTATCGCGACGCCGCCGTCCTTCTCCTGGCCGCGCTGGCGAAGGCGAGCGACGCCGGCGCCGATCTGCCCTCGAAGCCGTCCGAAGCGTGGAGCATCCTCGATGGCGCCGCGACTCCTCCCCGCCGGCCCGAGGGCTTCGACCGGGCGCGCGCGGCCCTCGCGCAGGACGACCCACTGGCGATCGACGCGCTCTCGCCGGACAATCGCTTCGCACTGCGCAAGGCCGCGCAAGACGCCGTCCGGTGGCTGGCCCTCCGTGTCGACCCTCGCCCCGTGAGCGTCCTACGGAGCGCGCGCAAGGTCCGCGTCGGAGTCGCGGCGGTCCTGCTGTTTGGGGTCCTCGGGTGGGCGCTCCTCTGGAGGCCGAACATCGCCCTCGGCAAGCCCGCGTCGGCGAGCTCGCTCCTCCACGGTTCGCCGCCGGCGAGCGGCGTGACCAACGGACAGATCGAGTCCACGTTCGGAGTGCAGACCACCGTCGAAGGCCAGCCGTGGGTCATGGTCGATCTCGGCAAGGCGTACCCCATCGGCGAGGTCCGCGTGTACAACCGCGCCGACGGCTGGCTGGACGACGGCTTGCCGTTCGTCCTCGAGCTCTCCGTCGACGGGGTCGCCTGGACGACGATCAATCGCCGCGCGACGTCGTTCTCGGACAGCCGGCCGTGGAAGGCCAAGGCCCACGGAACCCCTGCCCGCTACGTCCGCGTCCGGTGCCCTCACCACGGGTACATCGCCATCGACGAGATCAAAGTGTTCCAGTGACGGACGAGCATGGACACGCGGCGCCCCGGGCCGCACGATGGTCCCCATGCAAGAGGTCGCTCCTCCGTATGCGGTCTACCGCATGGCCCCCACACCGCCGAAGGTGGAGCTGCGGTACGTGGGGACGGGAGGTGGCCTCTTCTTCGTCGGCGTGAAGAACCTGCTTCTGACGCTGGTAACGCTCGGGATCTATTTGCCCTGGGCCCGCACCGAGCGGCGAAAGTACCTCTGGCAGAACGTCGAGATAGGCGGCCAGCGGCTGCGTTACCACGGCACGGGCGGCGAGATCTTCGTCGGCTACCTCAAGGTGGCGCTCGTCTACATCGTGCTCTTCGGCGTGCCCATGGGCATCTCGATGGTCAGCAAGATAGCGGGCTTCATCGCGCAGGCCGTCGGCTTCATCGCGATCTTCTTTCTCATCCCGATCGCCATCTACGGGTCGCGCCGCTACCGCCTGAGCAGGACCAGCCTTCGAGGGGTGCGTTTCGGGCTCGAGCCGGGCGCGAAGGGCTTTCTGCGGCTCTACATCGTGACGTTCCTGCTCTCCGCGATCTCGTTCGGGCTGTACATGCCCATCGGACAGAACCATATTCACGAGTACCTGACGTCGAGGTCTCGCTATGGCTCGGAGCGTTTCGGTTACGACGGCTCGGACTCCGACGCCTGGCGCATCATGTTCGTGGGGATGCTCCTCTCGATGGCGACGCTCGGTATCTACTACCCGTGGTACATCGCCGAGTTCGCGCGTTTTCGCCTCTCGCACACCGTCTTTCAAGGCGCCCGAGGGCAGCTCGATCTCACCGGCGGTGACGTCTGGAAGATCCTCCTCGTCTCCGTCTTCGGGACGATCTTCTCTCTCGGCATCGCCGTCCCGTGGATCACCACGTACGCGCTGCGCACCGTCACGTCGAAGATCTCCTTCTACGGGCTGATCGACTACGCACGGGTCGAGCAGCGGCCGGTGGAAGGCGGCGCCGCGGCCGACGACCTGGCGAGCGCGCTCGATGTCGGAATCGACCTCTGACGTCGTGCGGGCCTCGGGCCAGTGGGCGGGCGGCGAAGTGGCCGCCCTGGTCCCCGTGCAACTGGAGCTCCGGGAGGGCCACCTCTGGGTCGTCTCGACCGACGGGGCGACGACGTTCGCGCGGTGGCCGGTCTCCACGCTGCGGCTCGACGCGATGCACGAGGGCAGCCTGGCGCACATCGAGTCTTCGAGCGACCCCGATCGCGCCGCGACGACGGGCGACGAGGCGTTCCTCGCCGCCCTTCGTGCCGCAGGCGCACGGCGCTCGGGGCTCCCCTTGCGACGACGCGGGGCCCTTGCTCTCGCGTGCGCGGCGGCGGTCGTGGCCATCTTCGGCGGGCTCTACGCGGTGATGCCGTGGGTCTCGCGCGCCGTCGCTCAGCGGGTTCCGCTCGACGTCGAGCGGCGCCTGCAGCCCCGCTTTGCGGGACTGTTCGAATCGCGGACGTGCCGCACGCCCGACGCGCAGGCCGCCCTCGGGGCGCTTCGCGATCGACTCGACCCCACCGGGTCGATTCACGCCGACGTGCGCGTCGTGAACCTCGACGTACCGAACGCATTCGCCCTGCCGGGAGGCACGGTGCTCCTGACGCGCGCGCTCGTGGAAGGGGCCGAGAGCGGAGAAGAGGTGGCCGGCGTCCTCGCGCACGAGATGGCGCACGTCCGCCACCGGCACGTGCTCGCCGAGCTCATTCAGGACACGTTCATGAGCAGCATCTGGGCGGCGACGATGGGCGACTACTCCGCGCTCCTCGTCGTCGACCCTCGCACGCTCGAGCACCTCATCGAGCTCCGCCAATCGCGCGACGTCGAGGCCGAAGCCGATCGTACCGGCCTCGCGATGCTCGCAGATGCGCGGGTCTCACCGGCGGGCCTGGCGGCATTCCTCGAGCGAAATAGCTCCGCCGGACCCGAGGGCGCGCTCACGTTCCTGTCGACTCACCCGTCGACGGCGAACAGGTTGCAGATGATCCGCTCGGCGCCCGCGGTCGAGGGGCCGCCCGTGCTGACGGGGGCGCAGCTCGATGCCCTTCGCACCGCGTGCGCGGGCCAGCCGGAGATCCGATCGCTACGCGACTTGATTCACTGAGTGCGCGTCCTGCACCGTTGTCCCGTTGCCGGATCGGAGTATGATTACCGGTATGACCGTGTCCAAGATCGCCGTGAGCCTCCCCGAGGACGTCGTCGCACGAGCGCGCCGGGCCGTCGCGAGAGGTCACGCCGAGAGCATGAGCGCCTACGTGGCCGCGGCCCTGGCCGAGAAGGCGAAACTGGATGACCTTGCCAATCTCCTGCAAGCGATGCTGGCCAAGAGTGGAGGGCCGCTGACCGCTTCCGAGCGTCGCGCCGCCGATCGAGTCCTCGGACGTTCGAACCGCCGGCGCACCAGGTGAGTGGCATCACGCTGGACGCGGGCGCGCTCATCGCCTTCGAAAGGAACGATCGACACGTCGTGTCGGTGATCGCGCGCGCCCTCGAGAGAGGTTTGCGAGTCGCGATCCCGGCAGGCGTCGTGGGACAGGTGTGGCGCGATGGGCGGCGGCAGGTCACCCTGGTTCGGCTCCTCGGCTCGCGTGCGGTCGACGTGGAGCCCCTCGACGACGCCATGGCGCGTGCTGCGGGGCAGCTGTGCGGCGCGACGGGGACGTCCGACGTCATCGACGCGTCGGTCGTGCTTTGCGCGCGAGCGCGAGGCCACGCGGTGATGACCGGGGACACAGAGGACTTGCGGCGTCTCGACCCGGACCTGCGGCTCGTCGCAATCTGATCGGAGTCCAGTCCACGGGAACGCGCGCCAGCGTGGTCACGGGAGAATTTATTTGAGCCTTATTGGTTCCTTCTGTCGCCTCCTCTCCCATTCGTCTCGTCGCGTCCGACGTTCTTGACGTCGGGAGGGACGGGTTTGTTCAGGTGGCAGGAGGATACCGATCATGATGAGCCCCGCTCGAGCGCACGTCTCCACGCTGTTCAAGCGAGCTTTGTCCGTCGTGCCGGTCGCGCTGCTCTTGCTTGCGAGCTGCGCTCGGAGCCCGAGCCCCGGACAGGCCTCCGACAGCGACGGAGAGGACGCCGGGAGCGCAACGGGGGCGGGATCCAGCAGTGGGGCAGGACCGGGTACTGGAACAGCCAGCGGCAGCGGGGCTGGCGGTATCGACGATGATGGCGCAACGGGTAGCAGCGGCGGCACGGGCAGCAGCAGCGGAGCTAGCAGCGGCGGCAGCGCGAGCAGTAACGGCAGTTCAAGCAGCGGAGGCGGCACGGGGGGCAGCGACGCATCCACCGGTGGCGGCAGCAGTAGCAGTAGCGGCGGAAGCGGCAGCAGTGGTGGCTCGAGCAGCAGCGGTAGCAGCGGTGGCTCGAGCGGTAGCAGCGGTGGAAATAGCAGCAGCAGTGGCTCGAGCAGCAGCGGAGGCGGCGCGGGGGGAGCCGACGCATCCACCAGTAGCAGCAGCGGTAGCAGCGGCGGCTCGAGCGGCAGCAGCGGAGGGTCCGGCAGCAGCAGCAGCAGCGGGGGTGGCACCACCGATGCGTCCGCGGGCGGCGGAGGGACCTGCACCATGGCCGACGCCGTGTGCAACGCCTCCAACAGCGGCTGCAACGTGGGCAGCTACTATCTCTACGACAACCAGTGGAACTGCGGCGGAAACTCCGGGAACAACTGCGGGCCGGAGTCGGCCTACGGCTGTGCCAATAGCGACGGCACGGTCAGCTGGGTCGTGACGTCGAATCAGGCGGCCGGCAACACCGCGGTCTTGTCGTACCCGGCCATGCAAGACAACTTCAACGACGCGCCGCTCCTCAGTTCGTTCAGCACCATCTCGGCCACCTTCGAGGAGACGAGCCCGCACGTCGGCGACTACGAAGTCGCCTGGGACTGCTGGTTCAACGGCAACGCGAACGAGTTCATGATCTGGGTGGACAACTACAACCAGACGCCGGGCGGGAACAAGGTGGCGTCGAACGTGTCGCTGGGAGGGCGGTCGTACGACATCTGGTGGTCCCCCTCGAGCGGCACGGGCGGATACGTCGTCTTCTACGCGAACACCACGTTCACGTCGGGCACCGTGGATCTTCTCCAGCTCTTCAACTACGGGGCTTCGCACGGCTGGCTCCCCGCGAGCTCCACGGTGGACCAGCTCAGCTTCGGGACCGAGGTCTGCTCGACCAACGGCCAGGACGCGACGTGGACCGTGAGCAACTACTCGATCACGACGAACTGATCGCTCTCCCTCGCCCAGAGCAACCGATCCATTGATCGGGACGACGGCCCGTGCGCCGATCGCTTCAAAGGAAAGCAACTATGGGTGTCGGTCGGGTCGGTAGGGGGTTGTGAACCGCAGAGGCGCAGAGGGCGCGGAGGGCGAGAGAGGGTGTGCTTTGGCAGGGATTCGCCGCGTCGTTCGCACGCCCTGTCCTTCAATCCGCCTCTCCGCGCCCTCTGCGTCTCCTGCGGTTCACAACAAAAAAAGGGTCGAGTAGGAGCTGGTGCCAACGAGCGTTGCTGTCGCCGTTGCGCCCCTGGCGACACTCAGGGCGTCCGTGATCTCCTCGGCGGTCGCGCCGCTCTTTCGGGCGCCTTCGACGTGCGTCGCGATGCACCCGTCGCACCGGACCGTCACGGCCACGGCCAGCGCGATCAACTCGTGGGTCTTCGCGTCCAGCGTGCTGTTCGCCGTTCTCGCCACGCTCAGCGTCTGATGTGGCCCCGTACACACTAGCCGGGACACCCAATCTCGACGTCGACGTTCGTGGTGGTCCCGGATGCAACAGAGAACGATCCTGAGCCTTCGCACGGACCCAAATAGCCGGGCGTTCCGGCAGGCTCGGAGGCGCACGTACAATTGATGTCGTAGTTCAGTGCCGCCGGGACGCACGTCACCGTGAAGACGCTGAGGCCGGTGTCCACCGAGCCGTTGGCGGATGCGTTCGCCCCCGTCGCGTACCAGTCGCACACGCAACCTGCCTCGGGCGTGGCCAGCGTAACGACGATCGTGCCCGTGCCGGCCGCGCAGGAAGAGTCGTCGCCGTCCTGCCCTTCGGCGGCGTCGCCGGGGCCTTCGTCCGCGCTCGCGTCATCGAGGCCTTCGCTCGCGCTCGCGTCACCGCTGTCGTTCGCCACCGCCACGTCGTGTGGACCCGAGTCGGAAAGGGACCGCGCGCTGGACGATTCCGAGCTTCCGCAGCCGGCGGATACCGAGCACGCCGCGACGAGCGCGACGATCCATGCCGAAGCCACTCGGGTAACCACGGATCTGCGGCGGAAGCCCCCTCCTCTATTCAGGAGCTAACAGCGCCCCTGCTCTCCGTCAACGCTGACTCCGGTTAGTCATTATTGTTTTTTGCCATAGTCATTTGTTCGGTCCGCGTGTCGTGGGCGCTCATAATGCGGTCTTGCGCGCTCACGAATTGCCCGCGAATGCCGCTTCCGTCGGGCGGGATGCACTGGTAAATACCGGAAATGAACCTCAGGTACGTCCTCGCGCTCGCGGCGATCGGGGTGACGCTCGGCTTCGGGGGATACGCGCAGGCCACCACCACGATCAAGATCGGAACGCTCGCCCCGCAGGACTCTCCGTGGGGCAAGGAGTTCAAGAAGTGGGCGAACATCGTCTCGACGGACACCAACGGCGCGGTGCAGCTCGACTTCCAGTGGAACGGGCAGGCGGGCGACGAGGTCCTGATGGTGCAGAAGATGCGCTCGGGTCAGCTGGACGGCGCGGCCATCACGGCCGTGGGCCTCTCGCAGACGGGGGTGACCGACGTGTTGCTCTTCCAGATGCCGGGCCTCTTCGCGAACTGGGGCAAGCTCGATAACGCGCGCAACGCGCTGAAGGACGAGTTCAACAAGGCGTTCGAGTCCAAGGGGTTCACCGTCGGCGGCTGGGGCGACGTCGGCGCGGCGAAGACGATGACGGTGGGGTTCGAGGTGCACCATCCCGCGGACCTTCAGGGCAAGGCCTGCTTCTTCAACTCGGGAGACGCCGTGCAGCCGGCCATCTTCTCCGCGATCGGCGGCATCACCCCGAAGCAGCTGACGGTCAACGAGATCCTGCCCTCGCTCGGGAGCGGATCCATCAACGTGGTGGTGGCGCCTCCACTGGCTGCGGAGCAGCTGCAGTGGGCGTCGCGCGTCACGCACATCAGCTCGCAGACGGTGAGCTTCGGCATCGGCGCGATGATCTTCTCGACGGCTCGCCTCCAGAGTGTCCCGCAGAACCTGCGGGACATCGTGACCGCACGGGGCAACGAGATGTCGGCGCGTCTCACCGCCTCGATCCGCAACATCGATGCTCAGGCGTACGGGCGGATGAAGGCCTCGAAGACGTCCTACGACTTGAGCGACGGCGAGAAGAAGGAGTGGAACGACCTCTTCAGCCGCGTCCGCCAGCAGCTGCGGGGAACGACGTTCACGCCTGCCCTGTTCGACAGAGTCGTGCAGCTTGCGCAGTAGGGGGGGCGCTTCTAGAACGAGATCTCGAGCGAGCTGCCGGCCGTCTTCAAGGACCCGCTCGGGTACGTGTAGACCTGAAGCTCGCTGAGGCCGGTGCCGATGAGCGTGCTGAGCCCGAGGTCGCTATGGCCGGCGAAGTCGAAGTGGTGGGTAACCGCCGTGAGTATCCCCATGACCGCGAGGTTGAAGACCACGGGGATGACGTAGAGCGGCCAGTCGCGGTGCTTCTGCGCGTCGACGTCGTTCGAGACGAGGATCGCGCTCACGTCGGCCAGGGCGAGGCAGGGGTCTTCGGTGGCGCTCGTGCGAAGCCCGCGAAGGGCGTCGGTGCTCGTGAGCGCGAGGGGCCGCTGGATCATCAAGAGAAGGCTGGTCGCGGCGAAGGTCAGCGATTCGCCCCGGATGTAGTCGCCGTACTGGAAGGCTCGCGTCAGGGCCAGCACAGACGAGGTGGTGCCGATCATGTACCAGGAGTCCGTCCAGGCATGCGCGTAGTAGGCGTCTTTGGCGACGATTTTTTCAGCAATGTCGAGCCGTCTCACACAGTCGGCCTTTTCGTCGACAGTCGCGCTCTGGGCACGTGCAACCGTCGGCGTCGCGACCACTGCCATTGCAAAAGTGAATCGGACTAGCGCCTTCATGGCCCCCCGGGGGCGTCCGACGAAGCTGCGATCCTCACCCCCACGATAGCGCACGACCTCACCTAATTGAGTCATTCATGGGCGTATACCGTATCGTCCGGCGAACCTCCAGACTTCGCTTTGACCACCGAGGTCCCGCGTCGCCAAGAACGCTCCCGCGCGAGCCCGCGTGGCCCGGCCCGGAAGTGGCCAAGGATTTTTATGTCGCAGTCGTCCGTAGTCACGATTGCCCCGAAGACTTTGCGGTGGTGGAATCCCGCGCAAGCGGCTAAGGGGACCGGAGAGACCAATGAGAAGTTCGAGGTTTTACGCCGCGGGGGCGACGGCCTTGTCCCTTGCCGGGATGTGGGCCGAGAGGGCGGAGGCCGCCGGGTTTGCGAGCCAGCAGTTCGGCGGTGAGCAGGGAAGTGTAGTCGCTACCAACCCGACGGCCCTCTATTACAACCCGGGTGCCTTGGGGTTCAGTCCGGGGACGGCCCTCGGCATGTACGGCTCGCTCGCCATTCGCCACGCGACCTGGACGCCGGCCTCGAACGCACCCGGCACCATCGCCGACCCTGCCGATGCCCAGGGAGCCAACAGCGCGGAGGCCAAGCTCCTGAACGTCTTCGGCGGGGCCTCCGCCGCGGGAACGACGCACATCGGCAACCTCGTCATCGGGGCCGGCTTCTTCGCTCCGTTCTACGGGATCTCGCACTGGGAGAAGAACGACACCCTCTCGAGCACCACCGTGACGAAGTACCCGTACGCCGTCGACGGCTCGCAGCGATGGTTCTCGATCGACGGCAAGATGGAGGTTCTCTACTTCACGGCCGGGGCGGCGTATCGCCTGGGTCCTCTGAGCATCGGGGCCACGGCGAACGTCATCAGCTCGACGGTGTCGGTCAACCAGGCGAAGGGCAACCAGGGGCTTGCCGACACGTCGCAGGAAGGGCGCGCGTACCTCGACGCGCACGGGTTCGACGGCAGCTTCGCGGCCGGCGCCATGCTCGAGATCCTCCGCGATCAGATCTACCTCGCGGGCTCCTACCAGGCGCAGCCCGGCCTCGGCCAGCAGTCGCTCAACGGGATGAGCAGCAACACGCAGTACGGCAAGACCCAAGACTTCCCCGTCACCTTCACCCAGTCGTTGCCCGACATCTTCAGGGCGGGGCTGCGCGTACGACCGAAGGGCATTCCCTGGGAATTCCGGATCTTCGGTGACTACACGCGTTGGAGCAAGATGCAGTACCAGTGCGTGGTGGTAAAGGGCGACCCTTGCACCATCGTGCCGGTGGACGGGTCGACGAACCCCAACCAGGGGGCGCAGCCGCCCACTGGGCCGGACGGCGTGCAGACCTACGACCGGCGCAACTGGAACAACACGTGGGGCGCCCGCATCGGCGCGAGCTACTGGGCCAAGCCGCAGATCGAGCTCTTCGTGGGCGGCGGCTACGAGACCGCCGCCGTTCCGGATTCGACGCTCGCGCCCGACCTCTTCGACGCCAACAACATCTTGATGGCGATCGGCGGGCGGTTCGCCCTCACCGACACGCTCTTCTTCACGGCCTCGTACACGCAGATCCAGTACATGAACCGCGACAACACGGGCAAGAGCACCCTCAACACCTTCCCGAACACGGTGCAGATCAACATCCCGACGGTCGAGGAAGACGGCGGCGGCAAGTACACGCAGTGGATCGGCATCGTCACGGGCAACGTCGAGGCGATGTTCTGACCGCTCGCGCGATCGCTCCGTAGTTTGAGCGCGGAGGACCGAAGTCCGAGCGCGTTTGCGATTGCGCCCTCAGTTCATCACATTCTCTGACCTCGGGGCTTGCCGCCGAGATCCGAATGAGCCTGAACCTTGCCAGCACTCTTCGCGAGAGCGCGCGACGCTACCCCGCCAAGACGGCCGTCGTCCTGGGAGAGAGCAGGCTCACTTACAAGGCGTTGCACGAGTATGCAGCGCGCTTCGCGGGGGCCCTGGCGAAGCTGGGTATCCGGCAAGGGCAGCACGTCGCGTTCCTGCTGCCGAACGTCCCCCACTTCACGATCGCGTACTTCGGCTGCCACTACGCCGGCAACCCCGTGGTGCCGATGAACGTGCTGCTCGCTCCCGACGAGATCGAGTACCACCTGAACGACTCCGATGCGGTGGCGTTTGTGGCCTGGGAGGGCTTTTTCGACCAGGCCCGCGCCGGCTTCAATCGCGTCGAGTCCTGCAAACACCTGATCATCGCCCGTGCGACCCCGAACGGCGCGCCGCCTCCGCAGGGCGCCCTCGACATGGGCGAGCTCATCGCGGGCTCGGAACCCGAGCTCGAGCTCGCCCCCACGATGCCGGACGACACCGCCGTCATCATCTACACTTCCGGCACGACCGGGCGTCCAAAAGGCGCCGAGCTCACCCACTTCAACCTCTTTTACAACGCGGAATACGCGGGGACGAAGCTCCTCCCGCCGTCGAGCGACAACGTCGCTCTCGCTGTGCTGCCCCTCTTCCACAGCTTCGGCCAGACCTCGATCCAGAACGCGACCATCCTCCAGGGCGGCACCCTCGTGATGCTGCCGAGGTTCGACGCAAAGAGCGCGCTCGATTTGATGCAGAAGCACCGCGTCACGCACTTCAGCGGTGTCCCCACGATGTACTTCGCGCTCTTGCACCACCCCGAGGCCGACGCCTACGACCTCCGCAGCTTGCAATTCTGCACGTCGGGCGGCTCCGCGATGCCTGTCGAGGTGATGCGCGCCTTCGACGCGAAGTACGGCGTGAACGTCCTCGAGGGGTACGGCCTGTCGGAGACGTCCCCCGTCGCCAGCTTCAACGTCCTCGATCGGCCGAAAAAATCGGGATCCATCGGCATCCCCATCGGCGGCGTCGAGTTCAAGCTCACGGGCGACCGGGGCGAGACCATCACCAAGAGCAACGCGCCCGGCGAGATCTGCATCAAGGGCCACAACGTGATGAAGGGGTATTACAAGCGTCCCGAGGTGACCGCCGAGGTCGTCAAGAACGGCTGGTTCTCGACGGGAGACATCGCCTACCGGGACGACGACGGGTGCTACTTCATCGTCGATCGCAAGAAGGACATGATCATCCGCGGCGGATTCAACGTCTACCCGCGCGAGGTGGAAGAGGTCCTTTATGCGCACCCCGCCATCGCGGAAGCCGCGGTCGTCGGGGTACCGCACGAGAGCCACGGTGAGGAGGTGAGGGCGATCACGTCCCTGAAGCCAGGAGCGAAGGCGACGGCGGACGAGATCATCGCCTACTGCAAGGAGCACCTGGCTGCGTACAAGTACCCGCGCATCGTCGAGTTCCGAGACGTGCTGCCCAAGGGACCGACCGGGAAGATCTTGAAGCGCGAGCTGCGGAGCTGAAGAGGGCCTCTACGCCCGCACCGCGCCGCTCGAGCCGACCATGTCCTCCTTTGCCCCGAGCGGAGCGTGCCAGCGTCTTTTCTGGACCGCGGTCGCGATGACGGGCTGCTCCGGGTCGCTGGCGGCGGACCCGGACTCCTGGCCGCCCGGGTCCGAGTCGAGCGGTGCGTCCTGCGTGAGAGGGCGCGTCATGCCGAATCAGGTCGTGATGATCGGCGACTCGTACATCGACCCCGCCGACAGCGACACGGCGCTCGAGCTCTTCGCGGACGCGCAGGATGTCGGGGCCCTGCCCGGAAACACGACCTACCGCCACTATTATCGCGGGGACGCGTCGATGGTCGGGGGCTCGCTAGAGTCCAGCATCCCGTATCAGTTCACCACCGAGGCTCTGACGGATCTCACTGTCACGAATCCGAGGGACATCGACACCGTCATCATGATCGGGGGGATCAACGACATCCTGCTCGGCAACGCCGCCTGCGAGACCTCGGCACCCCCCGGAAATACGAGCTGCGCGACGACCATGCAGAGCGTGACCGACGCGGCGAAGGGTCTCGGCAAGACCATGGCCCTCGACGGGGTGAAACACGTCGTGTTCTTCTTCTATCCGCATCTCGACCCGGCTGGCGGGGGCCTGCTAGAGACGCCGTCGACGGCGATCAACGATACGCTCGACTACGGGTACCAGCTCGTCGAAGAAGCGTGCTGCGGTACGACGTTCGTTTCCTCGGCCGCAAGTTACACGTGCAAGGGCAACGCGCTCGGTCCAGAGTGCCTGTTCGTCGACACACGACCCGCCTTCGAGGGGCACGCGGACGGCTACATCGGCTCGGATCGCGTCAATCCCTCCCAAAGCGGCGCGAAGGTGATGGCCGCCCTCCTGTGGTGGGCGATGGTCGACAACTGCATCGCACAGTGATGTCCTTGTCCCGGATTCATGGCCTTCGCCCCCCGGGTAGAAGAGGCGCGTCTTTCCATACGGCTCGTGTGGATCTTCGCGCGGGTGAGTCGCCATAGCGCCGCAGCCGAGGCGATCCTCTCGCGGGAAAACATTCGGCCGGCCGAGTACTTCGATCCGGAGACCCGCGTGAGTCACCGCGTCATGATGGAGCTTCTCAGGCTCAGCGTCGACGGGGGCGACCCCGAGATCGGGCTGAGTGCAGGAGCGGGCCTCCAGCCGGGCGACTTTGCCATCCTGGAATACGCCGCGCGTAGCTGTTCCACTCTGCGTGAGGCCATCGGCTGCTTCCTTCGGTACGTTGCCCTCCTGAACGAAGCGGCCGAGCTATCGCTGGTCGAGGATGGCGAGCGGTGGACGTTGCGACAGCACGTCACCGACAGCGTACCCCAGCTACCTGCAGCCAATGACTTCGTCATGGCCGCCGCCGACGCGTTCGCGAAGACCTATTGCCACGTGTACGAGCCACCCCTCGAAGTGCACTTCATGCACCCGGAGCCGACGTACAGGACGGCCTACGATGGGGTCTTCAGGAGCACGATGCGGTTCGGGGCACCGTACAACGCGTTCGTCTTCAGTCGCCCGCAGCTCGAAGCGAAGCTGACCCGCAGCAACCCCGACGCGCGCTCCGAGTACGAGAAGCACGCCGAGGAGTTGCTGTCGCGGATTCGTGAAACTCTGGGCATCACCATGTCCGTGCGTCGGGCGTTGCTCGCGAACCTTCGCTCGGGCGGCAGCATGATGGCGACCACGGCACGCCGGCTCGGCATGAGTGTCGCCACGCTCCGGCGCCGTCTGCAGGAGGAAGGCACGACGTACGCCTCCGTCCTCGACGCCGTGCGCTACGATCTCGCGAAGAAGTACCTGATGGATCCCGGGGTCACCACGAGTGACGTCGCGTTCCTGCTCGGGTTTCGGGACGCGTCGTCGTTCTCCAAGGCCTTCCGGCGATGGACCAGCGGCGTCAGCACGGTGGAGTTTCGCCAGCGCGAGCGCACATGAGCGCGGAGGACCGAACTCCGAGCGCGTAGGCCTTTGCGATGCGCCGGCCCTTCATCGCATCATCCGACGTCAGGTGGTCGTTCGAGTCTACAAATACGGGCTTCTACGACCGATCCAAAACGAGACGCTCGTGCAAGCGCAGATGCGCACGGCGCATCGCTACCGCAACACGCTCGTGGCTGTCGAGCGCGCTCGTCGCGCGGCCATTCGTGCCGTTCGCTCGGCGCGCCCGGAGATGGCGGCGCGGGAGACAGAGTACAAGGACGCATCCGCCCTGCTCGACGCCGCGATCGATTCCATTCGCCGCGAACGTGCCCGGACACACAAGCGGACCGAAACGGCCGCGATGCGCGAGTCGGTGAGAGCGTGCCGAGCGGCTCGCAGGACGGCTTACGTGGCTCTCCTCGACGCACGTCGTCGGATCGCCCCCGAGCTCGCAGGGGCGCACGAGGAAATCAACGAGCGAGCCGCCGAGTTGCGACGAAACGCTCGGCACCATTGCGGGTTGGGCGAAGGGGGGCCGCACTTCGGCGCCTGGGGAACGTATCTCCTCATCGAAGCCGCCGACCAGACGGCGCGCAAGACACCGATCGATGACGGTACCGATGCGCGCGACCCGCAGTTCGTAGAGTGGAATGGGAACGGGGCCGTCGGTGTGCAGATTCAGGGCGGAATGACATCGGAGGCGCTTACGGGCGGCCGGGACACGCGCCTGCGCCTCGACGCCGAACCGAAGTGGTCGAGTCCGAGACCGCCGACCTGCAAGGACTCTCCCAGGTTGCTCCGCCTCTTGCATGCTCGGGTGGGCTCCGATGCACGCGAGCCCATCTGGGCTGTCTGGCCGATCGTCCTGCATCGCCCGTTGCCCGAGGGGTCTCGGATCAAGAACGCGCGCATCCTGTGCGAGCGCGTCGCGAACCGCGATCGGTGGTGCGTGTGCTTCACCGTCGAGATGCCGCCGGACGTGCGCCGTTGCGGCACCGGCGCGGTGGCCGTGAACCTCGGATGGCGGGTCATCGGTGACGAACTGCGTGTGGCGAGCTGGCGCGGAGACGACGGCGCCCGAGCGGATGTGAGGCTTTCGAGCGGTCTGCTCGCATCGCTGCACAAGACCGAGTCGCTCCAGTCGATTCGCGACGAACGATTCGACGTCGCGCGCGATAGGCTGGCCCGTTGGCTCGACGCCCCCTCCACGGTCGCTCCCGAATGGCTCCGGACGAGGGCAGCCAGAATCAGTCACTGGAAGTCGAAGGCCCGTCTCGCGGCGCTCTGCAACCACTGGCGTGTCAATCTCGGGGAGAGCGAAGAAGAACGAAGGCAATTCTCGGCGCTCGATCGTTGGTTACGCGGGGACAGGCTAAAGGACGGTCGAGCGGATCCGTCGTCGAGCGCGTGGCACGGTGACAACCATCTGTGGACCTGGGCGACCCACCAACGGCGCAACGCCCTCGCCCAAAGGCGAGAGGTGTACAGGCTCGTCGGCGCCAGCCTCGCGAGCAGGTACGAGACACTGGTGCTGGCGGATTGCGACTTGCGCGATGTGGCCCGTCGGCCCAAGGCCGAGGAGAGAGCGGAGAATACGACGGCCCGTCGCAACAGGCACCTCGCCGCGGTGAGCGAGCTACGCACGGCGGTCATGCAGGCGTTCCTGGCGAGAGGAGGCAGTGTCACGAAGGTGCCGGCTCGGGACACCACGCGCGGGTGCCAGAAATGCGGGCTGGTGTCGGCGTTCGATGCGGCCGAGATCCTCGCGCCCACGTGCGAAGGGTGTGGGACCCGGTGGGACCAGGATGACCGAGCCGCGCTGAACCTGCTGCTGGCCACACAAAACGCGAGGGGCGCTCGCGACGGCGAGCCGAGTCTTGCCTACGCCACGCCGCTACGATTGCGACGGTCGCGAGCAAAGCGAGTGGCGCGAGAACAATGGGAGCGAACGGGAGGCGCCCCCGAAGCACCCTGATCCATCGCAACGCCTGCGGAGGGGCCTCGTTCCTTCGACATCGTCCTCGACTACTCCATGGCCGCGCGCCCGAGGCCGGTCGCAATGCCTGCGAAGGGGCCTTGTTCCTTCGACTGCAGCCACAACCCGCTCGATATCACGGTCCGATCTGCTCGACCTTGCCGGCGACGATGTCGCCCATCCATTGTGCGAGCGTCGGCTGTCCGGACCCAGCCAGGGGGTCGTAAAAGCGTGGCCGGAAGATGTGCTCGTGCAACGTGTCGATCGTCCCGTTCGAGTCGGATGCGTCGGGGTCTCCGGTCCCGATGAAGTACGACGAGATGCGGCCGGTGCACAGGTACGTCGAGCGCAGATCCAAGAGGCCGTTCTCGTATTGGCCTCCGTCGAACTCGGGCACGTCCCCGCCTTGGAGCCCGAGGGTCGTCAACAGGTTGGGGTCGGTGTCCGCGCAGTTGTCCGTCCCTGCAGCCAAGAAGAGGCGGATCACTTGATCGTGGATGCTCGAGACGAGCCCGAAGTGCGCCTGGGGGTATTTCTGTAGCCAGTACGGCACGATGTTCGTGTATCCCCCGTCAGGGTCCGAACACTCCGCGCAGTCCGACGGCAACGCGGCCGTGAGGCCCCAGAGGCTGTTCGAGAGGTCCTGCAAGCACGGCGTGATGTCCTCTGTCCCCGTGAACGGCGGAAACGAATCGTCGACCAGCGTGACGGGGACCCTCCCGAACGAATCCTGAACCAAGCCGAAGTTCAGCCCCGCTCCGATTCCGCCCGCGCTCGACCCCGTGAGAACGACCTGGTCGACGCTCTTGAACGTCGGCACGATGCGGCCGATGAAGAGCTGCATGTTGAGAGCCCCGACGAAGTGCTGTGTGGTCGCGGTCCCGAAGTCGTTCGGGATGTTGGCGCTCGGGTTCGTCCCGATGTGGGCGTCGCCGGTGCAATAGGGGACGTAGATCTGGTTCCAGTTCAGGAACGGATTCGCCGAGTTCGTCGTGTCGAAGATCCCGGTGGTGTACGGGGCTTGCAGGCCGGAGACGGTGGTCAACGATCCGCTGAACGACTCTCCGTTGAGCGAGCCACCCGGAAAGACCTGGTTCATGTTGGCCGGGTTGTGATCGCAGAAGTGCGGGCTGATGCAGACGCCCCCGCCCTCGAGGTAGATCATGAGCTTGTTGACCGACCCGTAGCGAACGTAGATGCCGAGCGGCGACCCGTCGCGGCACATCGCCCCGGGGAAGTTGTAGAAGTTCCACCCCGCGGGAGTGCTCATCCCCGCGTCGGCGCCCGGCACCGGGTCGTTCTCGTTCTTGTCGAACGGGGTGCCCTGCGCGACGCCTGCCGGCGTCAGGTTCACGAACGACGTCTGCGTCGTGATGAGCGGCGGGCAACTGGACCCGCTCGACCCGCCCTGCGAAGGCGAGTCCTGCCCGACCGTCGCATCCGAGCCGCCGTCATCGTCGGACACGCCGCTCGAGCCGCTCGATCCAGGCGTGCCGCTCGAGCCCGGCGAGCCACTCGAGCCGTTGGAGCTGCTGGAGCCGTTGTCTCCAACCGACCCCGAAGATCCGCCGTGGAGTCCGCTGTTGTCGTCCGTCCCCGAAGGCGAGGACGCGCAGCTCTGTACCGGATACGCCGCGAGCGCCGCCACAACGAGAAAGCGATGAAGCTTCATGGAGTCGTGGCGGGCACCGTATTGCCCGTCTCTCGCGCGCGCCACGTCGAAGCAAGCCGTGAGCGCACCGGACCGTGCTCTGAGCTCGGAGGCCCAGGCTGCCCTATTGACGATTCGCCAGTATCGAGCGCGCGATCACCTTGGCGCACGCATCACCTGGCCGGTCCCCGTGCCGGCCGCGCTATTGGTCCAGTAGACGTACGTCGCGTCCACGGCCACGCCGACGGGGATGGCCTGTCCGGCGGCGATCGTCGTCGTCGCGGAGGCGTCGGTACCGCCGTCGATGGGCACGCTCAGGACGAACCCAGGGGTTTGCGCGGTCCAGTACGCCCGCGTCCCGTCCGAGGCGATGCCACCGCTGCCCATGAAGAAGGAGCAGATCCACACTTGATTGTAGCTCAGTAGGACGGCCGCGGTGCCGTCGAGCGGGATCCTCCAGAGGTCGCAGTCCTCGTCGGACGCGTAGGCGCCGGTACCGTCGACCGCGAGCGATTTGAGCGTGCTGCCCGTGCTCCACAGGATCGCGGGGGCACCGCCGTCGAGGGGGGCGCTCAGGATGGAGGGGGCCAGCGGCCCGCCCTCCTCGTCGACGGCATACGCAATCCAGTAGACGCTCGTGGCGTCCACCGCGACCGCGCTCTGCGCGATCTGGCCGACGGCCACGGGCGCCGGCGCTGCGCCGTCGAGCGACGCCCGCATCACGAGCCCGCCGTCTCCGGCGGACCAGTAGATGCTCGTGGAGTCGATGGCCGGCCCGACGGGATCGACCTGTCCAACCGCGAGCGGAACGGCGGGTCCGCCCTCGACGGGCACGCTCATCACGCTGCCGGTGCCGTTCGCGGCCTGCGTCCAGTAGACGTACGCGCCGCCGACGGCGAGACCGTACGGAGCGCCGGGCCCGATGGCGAGCGTCACCGCGGTACCCCCGTCGAGAGGCATCTTCATGACGAACGTTCTGCCGAGGTCGAACGTCGTCCAGTAGATGCTGGCTTGGTCGACCGCGATGAACGACGGGTTCTCCTGCCCCGTCGCGAGAGTGACGACGCCGGCGCCCGCGTCCAGTGGAGCCATCGCGGCTTCGGTGGCCGCATCGTCGGGCTCCGCGGGGGGGCCGGCGAACGCGTCCTCCTCGGGGGCCGGGAACGTGACCACCGTGCCGAGTTGGGCAGTCGCGTCGACCGCCGCCGCGGCGTCCGGCCGGGCGTCCGCGCGGGGCGAACTGCAGGCCCCGGCAAGCACGAGCACGATGACGCCCGGCCATGTGGACGCGGGCGCACTCGGTCCGCCCCCGGGGACACTCGCTTGCGACACGGCCTTCTCCATCCGCGCGTCATCCGCCTTAGTTGACTTCAACACCGTCAGGCTGCGCATTCTCAGGCCACGAGGAGAGTGACGCCTGGGAAGTGTGCCGCGAGGCGGCCGAAGTCGGCGACGTCTCCAGTAACGATGACGGCGTCGAGCGAGCTGCCGTTGCCATCGCGATGGCGTCGACTGTCATCCTGCCGTCGATGTTCCTGATGTGCGCAAGCGCGAGGCCGGCAGCCTTTGCCGCGATCGGCGGCGATCAGGGCGCCGGTGTCGAGCACGCACCTGGGAATCACGCGACGCGGCGCCGTGTGCGCCGCGGAGCGGCCCTCGTGATCTCTCGCTCGATTTGCGCCTTGACGGTCTCGGCCTCGCCTCGCGTCAGCCTCGGTATGCCGTTCTTGCGGAGGTATGCCGCCGCAGCCATTCGCCGCCGGGCCTCCTCCGCGAAGTCAGTCACGAGTGCCGAGAGGTTGCCCCTTGAACTCCGCGTCGGCGAGCCCTCGCAGCGCACGCTTCGTGTCCGCGTCGACCAAGACCGAGAATGTTTCGGTTGCGCCGGCGCGCCGTCTCTTCGCGCTCATGTTGAGCATGTAGCACAGCTCTCGCGTCGGTCTCGTTCGAACGGGGTCAGTCTTAATGGTCGAGCGGCGAGGATGTCCCTGTAACCATTGAGGACGCGATCTTCTCGAGCGGCGGAGCAGACTTCACGGCTCGACAGGAAGGGCTTCTGGACCGGACAGCATCGTGGCGTCGTCGAGACCGTTGGCGTCGGTGAATACGGCCAGGGCGTTGCCGGCAAGTGGGCGATCGGTGAAAACGTCGCACAAATGATAGGGGAGGGCCCTCACGGTGGCCCGATTCTAATCGAGAGCGGTAGCGCGTCGCGCTACGAGGTGCGTGACGATTGCCCCCAGGCGAGGCACAGTGCTCTCGATGAAGCGTCGCGCCGAGGTTTTCGCCGAAGCTCTTGCGCTGCCCAAGGCCGCCCGACTCGAGCTAGCCGCTGCGCTCCTCGAGAGCGCACCTCCGCCGGGTGTTCTCTCCGAAGATGATCCGCGTTTTGCGGAGGAGATTCGTCGCCGCGTGGACGAGCTCCAACGCGGCGAGGTGAAGGGCATCCCTTGGGCAGAAGCGAGGACCCAGGTTGCGGCGGCCATCGCAGCTGCGCGTAGATCGTCCCGTCCCCGTCGGCCGTCGGCTGCCCGTTCCGCTCGCGCGCGGTGAACTACGTCGCGTTCTCGTGGCGCGATTCGACCAGCGGTCACCCCGTTCGACCAAGCCATCTTGGGGCCGGCCGTAGCGATCCGGCCCGTCTTGACGTCCTCGCCGGTCGCTGCTCACGTGTTCAGGACCATGAACATCATGATCCGCGCCCTCATGCACTCGATAGGCGACCTCGCCAAGGAGAAGGGCATTGACGGACGCGTGGCGTCGAAGGTGAACGCGCGGGGCGAGCTGGTGATCGCGCTGCTCATCCCGCCGCGCACTCCGGGGGAGTGGGCCGACGCACCGAAACCGACGCGAGAACAAAAGCGGGCAAGCCGGGAAGCGCGGTGAGGGGCACCACGCCCAGGCGGCGCCGATGCGCAGCAAGATGCCGGCTTCTCGCTTGCTTCCCCGGCTCCAAGAGGAGAGACCGAGTGAGAGCGGCAGCCAGTATCGACGGATGGGGCTGTCGCGCTCCGCCTCTCCGCATGTCCCTTCCTCAGCGAACGGGTCGCGATTTCACGGTGAGGTCATGGCCAGGGCTCGTGCGGCCTGACGCGGCTTGCCGGCCACGTGCCGTGAGCGGCGGGCCGTTACCACGATGGGCAAACCTGCTCCGGGGGCGAGCGTGATGGAGCGGCGCACGACGCGCACGTCGTCGCTGGCGAGGTGCGCGTCGACGCGCGGCAGCAGGGTCGAGAGCACCATCTTCATCTCGTAGACGGCGAAGGCGGCGCCGATGCACCGTCGAAGCCCCCCGCCGAAAGGCAGCCACTCCGACGGCGAGGGTTTGAACGTCAGGAACCGATCTGGCCGGAAACGCGTCGGATCCGGGTAGAGCGACGGCCGCCTGTGTACGAGGTACATCGACGGGGAGACGATGGTGCCCCGCGGCAGGTCCATTCCGCCGATCCGCATGGGCTGCTTGAGCAGGCGGCCCACGACCGGGACGATCGGCTGGAGGCGAAGCGACTCCTTGACCGTCGCGTCGAGCAGGGCGAGCTTGGCGATGCGCTCCGGATCGCCCGCGGCCGTGGCGATCTCCTCCCGCAGCCGAGCGACCAGGTTCGCGTCCGGCAGGATCCACCGCAGCGCCCAGGCAAGAGAGGTCGCCGTGGTCTCGTGGCCGGCGAGCAAGAGGGTCAAAAGCTCGTCGTGGACCTCGTCCTCGCTCAGCGGCTGCCCGGCTTCGTCGCGGGCATCGAGCATCATCGCGAGCACGTCGGTGCGGCCGGCTGTCCCCCGCTCGCGGCCGGCGCGGATCTCTTCGCGTAGGATCTCGCTCGATCGCGCGCCGACGTCCTGCAGGCGTTTCCAGGGCGTTAGCCGCCCCAGGTCGCGCTGCATGAATGGAAAGAGCAGGAGGGGCGAGGTGCCCGTGTCGAGGAGGTCCTTGAGCAGGCCCGCCAAGCGGCGAAAGCGCGCTCCCTCTTCGACGCCGAAGACCGTGCGAATGATGACGTCGAGCGTGACCGACTGCATCGGCTTGTGGACTGCGAAGGGTCTCCCGACCGGCCAGCCGTCGATCGAGTCGTTGGCGAGATCGATCATGGTGCGGCCGTAGGCGTGCATCCGCTCGCCGTGAAAGGCCGGCTGCATCATCTTCCTGTGCCGCTGGTGGGGCGCGCCGTCGAGCAGGATGAGCGAGCTCGGTCCCAGGAACGCCTTGAGCACGGCGTTCGCTTCCCCCGCGTGCGCCTCGTCGGGGCCCAGCGCGAAGACCTGCTTCACCGTCTCGGGATCCGAGACGATGACCACCGTGAGCATCGCCAGGCGCAGCGTGAACGAGTCGCCGAAGCGGGCGTGCGCCTGGTCGAGAAAGCCGAACGGGTCGCGCAGCCAGCGGACGGTGTTCATGGCGACGAAACCGTCGGGGCCAGGAGGAAGGGGCATGAGCGAAAGCTAGGGGCGGTCGCGGCCCGCGACCAGGCTGGGGGCGTCGTCCAGGTGCGATTGTTGATGCTGCGCATGCGTCCATGCCGCCCGCGCACGACGGGCAACCGTCCGTCTCAGGGCGACCGCGCACAGCGAAACCCCGTATCGTCTCCGCCGGTCGTGGGCGTGACGAATTCGTCGGGCGGATCCACTTGGCGGTACGCATAAAGCCACGCGCCCATGGCGCTGCCGCCCGTCAATCGGTGACCGACCAGGTCATGTGCTCGTCTTCCGAGCCCGGGCAGAACGCGTTGATGTTGCCCGTCGTCGCTCCATCGCCGCTCACGTCCAGCGGCGAGCACGTCCCGCCCGTTGCGGGTGCGAAGTCGCTCTCGCCGGACCCGGGGCTGCTCTCCTCGTCCGCGATGCCGATGCCGAACGCACTCGGGTCGATCGAGAACTTCAAGTAGGCAGTGGACAACTGTCCCGGACACCCGGTGATGGCCGTGCTCGACCAGAGGTATCCGCTGGAGCTTGCTGCGACGCTCTCCTTGGACAAGACGAAGGTGCCGTTGAAGCAACTGCACGTCGAGAACCCGGAGACGGTCAGAAGGGACTGCGGCAGTGGTGCACGGCGCGGGGGCCGGACCCTCTTGCGAACCCGCGCCTGGGTTGCCGCTCGAACCGCAGCCCATGAGGCTGGCCAGGCTCGCGGCGACCGCGAGGATCGAGACGGAGCCGAGAACGCGGGGACGATCGGAGAGGCGCATGGGCTGGCGAACGCGAACGGGGCTGGGGCCAGGGTATGCTGACCGAGAGCGGAGCGACACCGACGCAAGCGACGCCGGGGTAGCGGGCTACGAGGACTCCATGATCGCGATCGCGACGTACACAGCGGCGGCCCCCGCGGTGGACGGTGGGGGCTGAGATGAGTAGTAGCGGCGTACGGCGAGAAACGGAGCGATAGACAGTGCGCTATCCGTGAAGGAGTGCCCACCCTTCGCTGGCGGTCATCTCGAGGAGGACGGGGATGACGAGAGCCTCTTCGCGACCGAGGTGAGCGACGAGGATTTCGTCAAAGCTCGCGATCGTCGCCTTCGCCTTGGTCTTGTCTCCCTCCGAAAGGGCGGCTTCGACGGCGGCGATGGCGCTCTTCAAGACCTGGTGGTCGCTCACGAGCTGTTCTGGGGCGGAGCCGGTCCGCTCGAGCACCATCGGAAAGAGCATCACCTCCTCGGCGTGGTGATGATGGTGCAGCGTGGTCGCAAGCGGCTCGAACGCGCGACGGAGCCCTCGGATGTTCTCCAGGGGCGCGCGATCGATCAAGAACGCGAGGCGTCGAGACGCCGCGCGAAACTGATCGTGAATCGCAAGGAGCGTCGAGGGGGGTCCCCCGATGTTCGGATGCCGCTCCCACGCCGCGCGCTCGTGGACGCCGTTGGTCATGCTCGGGTCCATCGGCAACGACTGCGAAGGACCGTGAAGGCGGCTAAGGACGCGATGACGTGAGCGAAGCTGTCCGCGCGCCGGATGCAATCCGTTTCCGGATCATCTCTCGCAGCTCGGTTGCGTCGTACGGCTTGTAGATGACCGGGTTCGGGACGTTTTCGAGGAACCTTCGGGCTCTCTCGGTCGTGGCACCCCCGGTGATGAAGACCATGCTCTGTGCCTGGTCCGGGGCGACCCCTTGGATCTGGAGATACAGTTCCTCGCCGCCCATCGCCGGCATCGCCAGGTCGCACAGGATGAAGTCGAACCTCTCGCCCGTCGCGAGTCGCGCCAGCGCCTCCCGGCCGCTCACGGTCACCACGACGTCGTAGTCCCGCAAGCTCCTCCGAAGGGCCGCACCGAGGGCAGGCTCGTCGTCCACGACCAGGATGCGGGCCATGCGAGCGCGCGTCCCGCTTCCCCGCTGTGGCTTTGCGAAGCCTGTCACCTCGGAGATCGACCGCTGGCCCGTCTCGTTGGTCCGCGCGTCGAGCCCGTCGGCGATCATCGCGAGCCGCTCGGCGGCGTCACGGGCATCTTGAATGGCGGCGTGAAGCTCGTCGCCGGACCTCCCCGCCTCCAGCTCGCCCAGAACGAAGTCGAGGTTCGTGGTGACAATGGCGAGCGGGTTTCTTATGTCGTGTACGAGCTTGGCCCGCGGCGGGTCGAACGGCTCGAGGGGTTGACCTGTGTTCGGCGGCGCAACGCCGACAACCGGGGACGCCCCCCCTGACTCCTTTGCCATGAGCGCCAGCACTATCGCGCGAGAGTCCCACCGTCGAGGGCCGCGAACGCCATTTAGCGGACCAGCCCGCTTTTGGCAGCTGGTGCCGCCGTCTCGCCCGAAGCGATACGACGCGGAGATTCGAGCACGCTCAGTCGCGAAGAGCTGGACCGCTGGGCCGAGACGGGCGAGTTTCCCGAGGTGGCTCGTTCCCCCAACCTCCCGCACCTGAAGCGCGCCCTCGAGGCCCTCGGCATCCACCGCTCTCCATGAAGGTGCATCGCTGGCAGGGATTCAGGCCGCCCGATCCTGGTGCGGTGCGCGCGGTGCTCGAGGCCGAGGGCTACTCGGCCTACGAGTGGACGGACGATCGCGGCACGACGTATCCGCCGCACACGCACGACGATGACCAGTCGCACTGGGTCGTGCGGGGCTCGATCGCGCTTACGGTGGACGGCGAGGAGTACGTGCTGGGCCCCGGCGACCGCGATTGGCTGCCGGCTGGGACTCCGCACTCGGCACGCGTCGTCGGCGATACGACGGTCACCTACCTCGTGGGATCGAAGCCACGCGCGTGAACAGCCGCGGCCACCAAAGATCGGTCGAGGCTGCGGGCCATGTTGTCATCCGGTCGTTCGGCGAGTGCCCGTGTCGTCTACGCGCCCGTGGGCGTGGTAAGTCCTGGCTGGACGCGCCGGATGAACATGGCGTCACGACGCGGAGGTCGACGGCCGATGAGGGATGAAGCGAAGAGCCAGTTGAAGAAGATTGTCGGCGACTACGACGAAAAACTCGCCGAGGCCGAACGCGTGGACGCGGCGAGACGGGCGGCGCTTGCAGCGTTCCCGGGGCGCTTCGTGACGCTCAAGAAGGAGACCATTCAGCCCGCGATCCAGGAGATCGCCGACATGCTGAACGAGCGAGGTCACGAGGCCTCGGTGGGTGAACAAGAGGAGTCGTCGAGCACCGCGGGCGGCGTCAAGTCCGCCGCCGTCTGGCTGCGCATCGTCCCGAAGCCGTTTGCTCACAAGTCGACGGAGACCAACCCGATCACCATCGAGGTCGCGTTCTCGGCCAACCGCAGCGAACGAAGGGTCACCGTGGCGTCGACCAACACGATGATCGGTCACAATGGGAGCGTTGGGAAATGCGGCGAGTACGAGATCGACGCGCTGACCGCAGATGTGGTCGTGACCCACGTGATCCAGACGCTCAACGAAGCGTTCGGGGGGAGGCGGTAGAGCCAATTGCGCGAGCTCCTGATGAACTTATGGAAAGCACTCGAGGACCCTGCCAAGTTCGGTGCGGTCATTGTGTTCTTGTTTGGCGTGCTTCGCTACGCGAACGCCCGGTGGCGCGAGTCGCGGAAGGCTTTCCTGGAAAAACAATTTGACCTCTATTTCCAGGCGACGAGGCTTGTGTCCGAGCTGGCCACGATGCAACGTGACGACCCGGCGCGCGAGAAAAAGCTTGGTGAATTCTGGCGACTCTACCGCGATTCAGTCCGAAGAGGCTGGGGCCGACTTCGCCCTTGGCCTCTTCAGCAATGATGTCGCGCTCTGGGAGGGGACCTGGCTTCGAGATCGCGTGACGCCTCACAGCAGCCCGCGAAGGACGCGGGCGTCGGCTTCGTCGAGCACGCGGATCATGGCGCCGGAGGGTCCATCGACGTCATCGCGCCCCCCGCAGGTCTGCGAACATGCCGAGTTTCACGGTCGCGACCCTTACGCGCAAGCGTTCGTCAGAACGTTCGCCTGGTGCGGCTGCCGGCGCGAAGAACTGCTCCTGAAAGCGGTAGTAGACGAGCAGGCACGCGGCCGTGAGCGTGTGCCATGCCACGTGCCCGTTGAAGACGTGGGATCGTTCGCTGTCGCAGGCGATGCGCGTCAAATCCAGACCCCACAGGACGAAGGCGATCGCGAACATCGCGAGTACCGCGTGCAGATGCCCGTACCGGATGCCTGCCGCGCCGTGCCGCCAGAGCACCACCTCGAGGCTCATCGCCGTTGCCATGTGCAGCGCGAAGACGGGAATTCCGCTCGTCTTCACGACGGCGAGCAGCGTGATCGACGCACAGCTCAGCCCCGCGTAGCACTTCACGCACGCCGTGGGACTCCAGCCGAGGAGCCTCCGCAGCGCGAGGGTGACCGCTAGGCTGCTGAGCAGGAACATCGAGGCCTCGTCGAGGAACTGGCCGAGGAAGGTGGCGGTCGCGTGCAACGCGAACGAGCCGGCCCCGATCATGATGCCCGTCGCCGCGACCAGGACGAGCACCTCGCGGCGCCGGGACACGGCGTGCACCAGCAGCGCGAGCGCGACAGCGACGTACGTCATGCTGGACCAGGCGTTGGCCGGCTCCGCCACGACGCCGTCGAGGCGCGCCTCGCAGAACGACACAGTCGCAGGGCCGAAGATTGACCAGGAAAGGAGGTGCGCGTTCATGGCATTCCGTTCGTCGCGGCGCCAATCACCGCGTTCGCGTTGCGGGTGCGTTCAGAGCAAGGGCGAGGCCAACGAGACGGAGCGGCGAATCGCTCGGAGAATCACGGGGGACCGTGGATCGAGCCGTGCGGAACGTGGTGTGGCCGACGATGGTTCGTCAGCCGATTGACGATGGTTCGTCGGCGCCCATGCGCGCCGGGCTCACTGATTGCTTAGGCCCCCTCGCAACGCGACGCGGCGAATCGACGCCGCGACCAAGGCGTAGGACGCCACCCGGTCGCCGCAGATCGAGCCGGAGGGTCTTGCGCGACGAGCTTAAGACGAGCTAGCTGCTGAGGAATGGGCGAAAGGATGACGCATCAAGGCGACTTCCCTGGCGGGGCTCGTCTCGACGTGAGGAAGGACGACCCGCCCTGCGCGACAAGGGGCCTCGGGGCGCGCGGCACCGATTCCGGCAGATGCGCGCTCCTTTCCCTGATCGTGTGCGGGGCGGCGTGCGGCAGCTCCAGCTCCTCCTCGGGCGCGCTCTCGCTTTCCGTGAGCGGCACCGTCGGGGGTCAAGCAGTCGCCTTGAATGACGCCGCTAGCGTGAGCGGCCCCCTGACCGTGAGCGGGACCACGGTCTACGAGTCCGACGTATTCATCACCAACGTGGCAGGGGCATGCACCTCACTCGAAGACAATGCCAACCCGGCCAACGGCGCGCTCCTGGGGATTGCCGTGGCCGGCATCGCGGCGGTCGGTACAGGAATGTATGCCGTGACCTCGACGGGCGGCACACGGGTTACGTACGAGGCTCAAGATGCCAACTGCACGCAAACGGTCAACGAGAACGCGGTGAGCGGTACGGTCACCTACACCACGGTCAATAGCTCCGTGATTGCGGGCAGCTTCGACGCGACGTTCGCGAGCGGTGACCACCTGACCGGAACGTTCTCCGCGCCGATTTGCAACGCGAACCTGGACACGATCCTGAACCAGAGCGGCACCACGACGGCGTGCACGCACGACGGCGGTTGATCGACGTCGCCGGGTCGGGCGTAGGTTTCGCGTCCGCTTACGCTATGGACGCTCTCCATGAAGGTGGCAGGCGGCTCCCGGACCCGCCGCCCGAGTCGCCGACGAACCCTCGTCACTCGGCTGACGGACCCTCGTCGATCGTGCGGCGCGGCCTGCCGTCCGGCCATCACTTCCCCACGATTCCTCGAGCGATCCGCCGCTCCGCCTCGTTGGCCTCACCCTTGCTCTAAGCCCACCCGCAACGCGAACGCGGCGAATCGACGCCGCTCGCGGAGCCACACGGGGACGGGTCATGGACATCAAGTTGGGGTTGGTGGTGGCGGCGATGCTGGGGGCTTTCGGGTGCGCGACGAGCGGCACGGGACGCGGTGGACCGGGCTTCGCAGGCGTCGGTTCGGACGCGATGCCGTCCGTGCGGGTCGGCGAGCTGCGGGTCATCGACCCCCACGTCAATCCGATGGTGCCCGTGCACGTCACTTCCGAGAACAACCAGGTTGCGGTGACGTTCGGGCTCGAGCACTCGGGCGCGCACGAGCGGCTCGACGCGGTCTCGCTTCAGCCCGTGTCGTGGGAGCCCACGGCGCGCGAGGATCGCTCGACTCCTTCCACCGGAGTAACGAGAGTCGTTCTGGACGGGAACCGCTTTCTCCTGTGCTGGACGGAAGGCACGCTCGAGTCGGGGCATCGCGCGATGGCGCAGATGCGTCGGTCTACGGACGGGGCTCCGCTCGGAGCGCCGGTGGAGATATCGCCGCCGGACGCGGACGTCTTCGGGGCGCCTCAGGCCGTCACGACCGATGGCCATCACGTCGTCGCGACGTTCGCCGCCTCGTCGGAGGGCACGTTCCGGCTCGTGGCCGTGCCCATCGACGACATCGCGTCGGTGGACGTATCGCAGATGACGGCGCGGAAGTGACCCGAGCCCCCCGCTCAGGCCGACCGCCCGTTACGCCGCGCCTACGGCACGCGGTACCAGGTTGGCCGGGCGCCGCTCGACTTGAAGACGGGCTCGTCGACGGAGAGGATGTAGTCGACGCGCCGGTTGCGCGGCTCGTCGACCTCGTCCGCCGTCTTGACCAAAAGCGCGGTTTCGCCGAATCCCTCGTAACCGATCGGGATCTTGAGTCCACGCTGCCGGAACCACTTCGCGATGGCCTGAGCGCGCTGCCGCGACAGCTGCAGGTTGTAGCTCGCGTCGCCGACGGTGTCGGTATGACCGGCGATGAAGAGCGTGACTCGGAGGTCCGTGTGCTTTTCGAGTGCCTCGGTCACCTTGGTGTAGCTCGCGTCGAGCTTGGGCTTCTCGGAGTCGTCGATCTGAGCCGAGTTGGTGCGGAAATTCACCTCTTCGTGCGGGATCGAGATCGCCCAGGGGGTGATGGCTATTCCCTTGTAGTAGCCGTCCATGTCGTAGGCGAAGACTTCGATCCGGACGACGGGCTCGTCGCTCGACGGGTTCCACTGGATCACGAGCGGCTTGCCGGCTGGATACGAGGAGAGCTCGCGCTCGATGTCCGCCAGTAAGGTCCCCGAATCGCCCGTCACTCGGAGCGTCACCTTGGCGAGGTCGCGCGACGCCTTGAGCTCCAGATGGTGCTCGTTCAAGTCCACCTTCGACTTGTCGATCGAAACTTGAAGCGGGGCCTTCGTGCCGGCGGCGGGGGCTTCGCGCCGCGGGCCGGGCTCGTCGGCGAGCGCCGCATGCCCGAGGCAGAGCGCGACCGCGACTGCCATGACGCCATTCCGAGTCGAGGTCAAAAACCGCTGTCGCATCGGACGCCCACCCGTGGCCTCCCTGCAGGCCGTGACGGCAGCGTACCCCCTGGCCGAGCCGACGCCATTGTATCTTGGGCAGGTGCGCTTCGGCGCGCATGACGCTGCGACCGTACTCACTCTTCGGCCTGGCGGAGTGTTCGTGACCAAAGGACCTGGTAGTTGCCGGCGCGGGGGTCCCACCCGTTCGCGTAGGGGACGTCGGTCTGGAAGAGGACGAACTGCATCTCGACGGCGTACCGCGTGCCGGGAACGGGGATGCCGTCCTGTTTCGTCGTCCAGGTATCGGTGCTCGAGGCGAAGTCGGTGTTTTGCACGAGGCCACGGCGCCCCAGGGCCGGACGAGGTTGTCCCTCGGGGAAGACGAAGACCTCCCGCTCGACGCCGATGACCATGCCCGCGTCGGCTGTCACTTGCGTCAGCGCGAGTGAGGCAGGATCGACGGCGACCGACAGAGCGTCGATAGCCCTCGCTATGCTGAGCGCTGCGGGGACGCGGACCGCGAGCTGGCGAGGTCCCGACGCGTTGGCATCCGGCGGCGTCGAGAGCGTTTGTCGAGAGCACCCTGCGGAAGACAGGGCGGCGACGAGCAACAGTTTCAATCCGTTGTCGACGTATGGGCAAGTGGTGCCGCTCATACGTTCCGCCGAAGCGAGATTCCCTCTTTCCTCAGACGCGCAGCGATCCGCATACGGATGGCGTGCTGCACGCTCGCTTGATCGCCGAAGGACTGGACGTAGAAGGCCACCGTGAACGCGATCCCTCCGTCGACGAAGCCCGGTGCGAGCGCGACGCTTGGCGCGGGTGCTTCGGCGATTCCGGGGACGTCGAGAAGCCGTCGGGCCTCGTCGCTCAGCGCGCTCTCGACCTTGTCGACGTCGGACTCCGCCACGACGTCGACGCGCACCGCCGAGGCCACGCTCGCCGTGGGCAGCGCGTAGTTCGTGATGACCGACTTGGAGAGCGTGGCGTTCGGGATGACGAGAAGGTTGTGCGAGAGCGTGCGAAGGTGCGTCGAACGCCAGCCGATCGACTCGACGAACCCCTCGTAGCTCGGCTCGATCCGGACGAAGTCGCCCGGACGGATGGGCTTGTCGACGATGATGGAAAGTCCCGAGAAGAAATTCGAGAGCGTATCCTGGAGCGCCAGGGCTACCGCCAGCGAACCGACGCCGAGCGCAGTGAGCGCGGGCGCGAGCGAGATGCCGAGCGCGTCACTCACCAGGACGGCGACGAGCGCCAGACCCACGACCCAAGTGGCGGCGCGGCCGACTCCGGCTGAAGAGTGGAGCTGCGGGTGCGAGCGGCCGAACGCGTCGATCGACCGGAACGCGACGCGCATGAGGAGCACGACGACCAGCACAGCGAGCGAGAAGGCAACCAGCTTGTGGAGCTCGAGCATCCGCGCTTCGCGGATCGGCAGCAGCCGCAGGCCGGCGGCCACGCCGACGAGGAACACGGCGATCCCAGCGGGGCGTGGCACGGTCGCCGCGAGGACCTCGCTCAGTTCCGTACCCCTCGCCGCCGAGACGCGCGCGAGGGATCGACGCAGTACGGTGCGCACGATCACGCCCGCCGTCGCCCACAGCGCCGCGTAGGCCGCCAGGGCGGACCACAAAGGGATCTTGTCCACGCCGTCGAGGCTAACGATCACGGGGTCGAAGGATACATCGACATCGAGACACTCCTTGGGGCGGAGATTGCCGGGAGGACGTCTTCACGAAGCACTAAGCCGCGCGACGCCTTCTCATGGCGACGAGCATGGCCGCGGCCGTGAAGAGCAGCCCGATGCTTTGCGGGCCACGTGTTCGCAGTCCCCCTCCGGCAGCGACGTCGCATCCCGAGCTACCCCCCGAGTCACGAGAGGAGGGGGATGCGTCCCCGCTGTCCCCGCCCGCGGCAGGGGCCGATGCAGCACCGTCGGCTGCGTGGGGCGTTGCCCCGATGCCCGCGTCCACGTCGAGAGCGCCCCCGTCGGGCACGCTTAGAGGGACGACGCACTGAGGCGTCGAGTGGAAGAGATCGGAGGGCGGGGCCGCCCCCGCCGGGCCCGGTGCGCGAACCGTTCCCGTCATGCAGGTTCCGCCGTCGCCGCACGAGGCGCCCAGGTTGGCCGAGCTGCACCCCGGGATCGGAACGATGCACACGCCGCATGTCTGCGACGTGGCATTTCCGGCGTCATCGGCGCCGCGACACGTCGCCTGCGTGCAAGTGCCCGCGTCGCACGGTTGCCCGACTTCGGGCACGGGACAGGCGACCGGTTCGCAGAATCCACACGGCTGCTCGCTGACCGCCCCGTCGTCCAGGTTCTCGCTGCTGCACGTCGACGCCATGCAAACGCCCACCCATTGCGGAAGGCCCGGGAAAGAAGAACCGAACGGGCCACAGGACTGGCCGAACTCGGACGGAGGGCACGATTGTGCCGATGCGGCCGGTCCGACGAGCACCATCGCAAGGGCAAGGGCAAACGCGTTCGGATTCCACTTCATGGTGCGCCGTACGACGCACGCGGCATGCCTGCGTTCGGGTTCTGGCGGGCCACTCGTCCTTTTTGAGTGCTGACCCTGAAATTGCCGTCGTTCGTGCTGCCCAGCTCGCGCTCGAAGATGGTCCAGGGTGTGTCAGGGATGATCGCGGAGTCAGGGCATGGCTACTTCGGCAGCAGCGCGAGCGTTATCCCGGCGAGGCCGCCCTGGGACGTCAAGACGTTCTTCGTGCTGCTTCCGTCGAGCGGCGCCACGGACACCGCCCCGGTGTCGAGCCCGGTGTAGTACATGACGCCGTTCGGTACATCGAGATAGATCCCGATCACCTGACCCAGCCCCTGAAGCAGGATGTCGCGGTCCGTGCGGGTGGCGGGGTTGAAGCCGGCGGGCGGATCCATCGGAGCCCGGGAGACCGTGCCGTCGCCCCGATCCGTCCAGTACATCTGGCGCGTTCCTAGATCGACGTCCATATCGATCGGCTCGGGCAAGCCCGAGAAGAGCACGTCGATGTCCGTGCGGTTCGTCGAGTTCTGCCCCGCGGGGATCTGCATGCCGGCGCGCCGAATGCTCCCCTGGCCACCGGTGCCGTTGCTGCTCGTAGGCCCCGATCCCTTCTGCGTCCAGTACATCTCGCCGCCGGCCAGGTCGAGGGCGATCCCGACGGCGTAGTCGGCCTGATTGTCTGTAGTGCCGGTCGTGACGAGAGTTTCGATGTTCGACCCATCGGTATTCGCGCGCATCACCCGCATGCCTTCGCGGTCACACCAGTAGAGCTGGGCGTGCGTCGCATCGAGCTTCATCTGTTTGGGCGTGTGGGTATTGCCCTCGGGGATAAGGGTCGTCGCGTTCGAGCCGTCGATGTTGGCTCGGCGGATGAAGCCGTCGTTCGGCTGCGTGAGGCCCTCGATGGCGCCCATGTTGGTCCAGTAGACGTACCCGTTCGGCACGTCGACGACGACGCCGTCGGGCTGGGCGTTTCCGCTGGTCACGATGGCCTCGACGTTCGTGCCGTCGGTGCCTGCGCGCATCACGCGACCGCCCGTGAGATCCAAGTAGAAGAGCGCAGGGGTTACCGCCCCGGCGTCACCGGAAGCGCCCGAGCCGCTGCTGCTGCTCGCGCCCGAACCGCCGCTACTGTCCGCGCCCGAGCTGCTGCCCGGTCCGGCCCCGGAGCTGCCACTGCTGCCGGTGCCCGAGCTGCCGCCATTGCCGGCATCGTCGCCTGCCGAACCACCGCTGTTGCCGGAGCCGGAGTTGCCATGATCGCCGGCACCCGAGCTGCTGCTGTTGCCGCCACCGGTGGAGTTCGAACCGGCCGAAGAGCCGCACGCCGCGGCGAGCAAGGCCGACGCGACAGCAAGGGCGGTGAGTCGTCCGCTCATCACGAGCGTCATAACACTCGTCTCTTCCCACGCCAGGGCCGTCCGCACCCCGAGAGCCCGGTGGTGGCGGAAAAAACCGTTCAGGGTACCGCTGTCGCGTCAGACGAGCTTCGCCGACAGCGTGATCGGCGTCGCCGCGAGCGCTTTCGACAGGGGGCACGCCTTCTTGGCTCCCTCCGCGATCGTCAGGAACGTCGCTTGATCGATGCCCGGCACGCGTGCCTCGAGCTCGAGCGCGATCGTCTTGATCGCGAATCCGTCACCCTCTTTTTGGAGATCGACGGCCGCTGTGACCCGGAGTTCTTCCGGCACGCGCCCCGCCCCGCTCAGCGCGAACGAGAGCGCCATCGCATAGCAACCCGCGTGCGCGGCGCCGAGCAACTCTTCCGGATTAGTACCGGCCTTTCCGTCCTCGCTTTGAAAGCGAGTTTGAAACGAAGACGGCTGATCGTGAAATACGCCGCTCTGCGTGGTGAGCGCCCCTTTGCCGTGAAGCCCATCGCCTTGCCAGCGTGCCGTGCTCTTGCGGATCATGATGTGCCTCCTTTTGCCGGAACGGGACCATAGCTCAGGTCTCGTCCTCTCGTCCTCCGGATCGGGCGTCAGGGATGAGCTCGAAACGATCGCGATTGTCGTCGCGATGGCGAGGGTCAGCCCTTAGGATCCGGTCCCATGCTCACCCGGCGGGACGCGTCATGACTCCCTTTGACCCGAAGACGGGCGGCGCGGCCGACGACGGGCGTCGCGCCGACAGATTCCCCACGCTCACCGCGGCGCAGATCGCACGGGTCGCTGCGTTCGCGAAGCGCCGCCCCATGCGGGCGGGGGAGATCCTGTTCGATCAAGGGGACGAGAACGCACAGGTCTTCGTCATCCTCTCGGGCGCACTCGAGATCGTGCGGCCCAACCTGACCGGCGAAGATCTCATCACGGTGCACACGGCAGGCGAATTCACCGGCGAGGTGACCGTGCTGTCGGGGCGCCGCGCGCTCGTGCGCGGTCGCGTGCGCGAGGACGGCGAGGTGTTGGCTCTCGACCGCGAGGGGCTCCGGCGCGTCGTGCAAGGGGACACGGAGTTGAGCGATCTGTTCATGCGGGCGTTCATCCTCCGGCGCGTCGCCTTGCTCGCGCACGGGTACGGCGACGCCACACTCATCGGTTCGGTTCACTCCGCGGGAACGCTCCGACTTCGGGAGTTTTTCACCCGAAACTCGCATCCGTACACCTATGTCGACGTCGACCGCGACAAGGACGTCCAGGCCCTCTTGGACCACTTCCGCGTCGGCGTGGGGGACGTGCCCATCGTCATCTGCCGCGGCGAAAAGGTGCTCAAGAACCCGACCAACGAAGAGGTGGCCGACTGCTTCGGCCTGAGCGCGACGCTCGATTCCGGAGCAATCCGTGACCTTCTCGTCGTCGGTGCGGGCCCCGGCGGGCTTGCCGCAGCCGTATACGGGGCGTCCGAAGGGCTCGATGTCCTGGTCCTGGAGACCGACGCGCCTGGGGGTCAGGCCGGGACGAGCTCGAAGATCGAGAACTACCTCGGGTTCCCGACGGGCATCTCGGGCCAGGCGCTCGCGGCGCGCGCGTTCACCCAGGCCCAGAAGTTCGGCGCGGAGATCGCGATCGCGCGGACCGCCGCGCACTTGGTGTGCGACGAAAGGCACGGTTTCTTGGTGAATCTATCGAACGGGTCGACCGTGCGGGCCCGTGCGATCATCATCGCGAGCGGCGTGACGTACCGGAAGCTCGCCCTCCCGGATCTCGCCCGCTTCGAAGGGCTCGGCGTCTATTACGGGGCCACGGCACTCGAAGGAGAGCTGTGCCGAGGCGACGACGTGGTCATCGTCGGCGGAGCCAACTCCGCCGGGCAAGCCGCCGTCTTCCTCGCGAGCCGCGCAAAACACGTCCACGTTCTCATCCGCGGGCCCGGTCTTTCCGACACGATGTCGCGGTACCTGATTCGACGGATCGAGGAGAGTCCGAACATCACGCTCCGTCCGCACACGGAGATGACCGCGCTGGAGGGGGACGAGCAGCTTCGCGCGATCCGCTGGCGACGGCTCGACGGCGCGACCGGTGAGCTCGCGACCTCGCACGTCTTCCTGATGACCGGCGCCGAGCCGCATACCCAGTGGCTCGAGGGATGCGTCGCCCTCGACGAGAAGGGATTCGTCAAGACCGGCGCCGACCTCGGCGCCGACGATCTGTCGCGCGCGGGGTGGCCTCTCGCACGCTCCCCGTACCTCTTCGAGACGAGTCGTCCCCGTGTCTTCGCGGTCGGCGACGTTCGTTCGGGCAGCGTCAAGCGGGTCGCGTCCGCGGTGGGCGAGGGCTCGATCTGCGTTCAGCTGGTCCATCGCTCTCTCGCCGAATGATCGCGCCCTCGATGACCCATCCGGATCTGCCGCGCCCCGCCGGCGATCTCCCGCACGAGCGTGACCTCGTGATGACCAGGTACACCCGCGTGCGCGCGCGGACCGAGAGCCTCGCGGCGCCTCTCTCGGCCGAGGACCAACAGCTCCAATCGATGCCCGACGCCAGCCCGACGAAATGGCATCGGGCGCACACCACTTGGTTCTTCGAGACGTTCGTCCTCGCGCCGGCGGGCGTGGACGTCGTCGATCGTCGATACGAGTACCTCTTCAACTCGTACTACGAGGCCGCCGGTGCGCGGCACCCGCGCGCGAAGCGCGGACTTCTGTCGAGGCCGAGCGCGGCGGAGATTTCGGACTACCGGCGGATCGTCGACGACCGCGTGGCACGCCTCCTCTCGCGGATCGACGCAGAGGCGCTTGCCGGCGTTCTCCCGATCGTCGAGCTGGGGATCGCGCACGAGGAGCAGCATCAAGAGCTCCTCCTCACGGACATCCTGCACGCGTTCTCGGAGAGCCCGCTGCGGCCTCCGTATCGCGTGGAAGCGCCGTCGCCCGCACGTTCGCCCGCCCACGATCCGATTCGCTTCGTCTCCCATGCCGGAGGGCTGCGGCAGATCGGCGCGCCGGCCGGCAGCGCCTTCGCGTTCGACAACGAGCGGCCGCGCCACAAGCGCTGGGTCGAGCCCTTCGAGCTTGCCGATCGGCTCGTCTCGGTGCGCGAGCTCAAGGCCTTCCTCGACGACGGGGGATACCGCACACCGTCGCTCTGGTTGTCGGACGGGCTGGACTTCGTCCGCGCTCGCGCCGTTGCCTCCCCGCTGTACTCGACCTACGAGGACGGGCAGCTCCACGTCTTCTCGCTCGCTGGTCCTCGCGTGGCGAGCGACGACGAACCGGTCGTCCACCTCAGCTACTACGAGGGCGACGCGATCGCGCGCTTCCTCGGTGCGCGACTCCCGACCGAGGCGGAGTGGGAGACGGTCGCGGAGGAAGGCGTCGTTCGAGGGAACTTCGCGGACGATGAGGTCTTCCGCCCGCTCGCCGCGAGCGCCGCCTCGGCAGACGGACGGGGCGTCCGTCAGCTCTTCGGCGATGCCTGGGAGTGGACCCAGTCGAGCTATGAGCCCTATCCGGGTTACCAGGCTCCGCGAGGAGCCCTCGGGGAGTACAACGGCAAGTTCATGGTAAGTCAGCTCGTTCTTCGCGGAGGGTCCTGCCTCACGCCGCGCGGACACGTGCGCGCGTCCTATCGCAACTTCTGGCACCCGCAGACCCGATTCCAGATGGCGGGCATCCGCCTCGCGCGGGGGGTCTCGGGGTGAGGACGAAAAAGCGTGAAGAGCACCCCTCGGTGTCGCTCGCGGCCATCGCCGCCGACGTTCGCAAGGGGCTCACGAGCTCTCCCAAGACGCTGCCGTACTATCTCTTCTACGACGAGGCGGGCTCACGCCTGTTCGAGCGCATCACGGAGCTCCCCGCGTACTACTTGACCCGCGTGGAGCGGGAGATCTTGCTGGCCCGCTCGCAGGACATCGTCGATCGAATCGCGAAGAGGCACGGCGACGCGATTCGCGTGATCGAGCTCGGCGCCGGGAGCGCCTCGAAGACCGGCGTGCTCCTCCGGGCCGTCGTGAAGCGTCACGGGCGCTGCCTCTATCTCCCCGTCGACGTTTCGACGACTGCCCTCGACGAAGCCGAGCTTCGTCTTCACGCCGAGCTCCCCGAGGTAAGCGTCCGTCCACTCGCCATGACGCATGAAGAGGCCCTGCGAGTCCTGGCCGACGTCGCGCCGCCTCGCTTCGTGCTCTTCCTCGGGAGCTCCGTGGGCAACCTCGCGGACGACGAAGCGTCGGCTCTCTTGCGGAGCGTTCGCGAAGCGCTCCCCGGCGAGACGTGGTTGCTCCTCGGCACCGATCTGCGCAAGAGCCCCGGCGTCGTTCTCGCCGCCTACGATGACCCTGCCGGCGTGACCGCGGCGTTCAACAAGAACATCCTTTTGCGCGTCAACCGCGAGCTCGGCGGCCGCTTCGACCTCGACCGCTTCGGCCACGTCGCGCGCTGGAACGACGCCGCCTCGCGCGTCGAGATGCACCTCGAGAGCCTCGGCGTGCAAGAGGTGGCCGTGGATCGGCTCGACCTCCGGGTGCGCTTCGATGCGGGCGAGACGATCCACACCGAGTCGAGCACCAAGTACGATCTCCCCCGGGTCGAGCAGCTCGTCGCTGCCGGCGGCTTCCAGCTCGAGGCCACTTACCACGACGGCGATCGGCGCTTCGCGCTTCACCTCGCACGCGCCCGCTAGACGCGCGGCGGCGTGCGCAAGTACGCTCACGCGACCATGAGCGGAGCCGAGACTCGCGTCGACCTTTCCGAGCCTTGTGGGCATGTGACGAGCGCGATGCCGCGCAAGGTTCACCGGCCCCCCCCGGCTGCGTGGACTGTCTGAAGATCGGTGGCGAATGGGTGCACTTGCGGATCTGTCTGACGTGCGGCCACGTCGGCTGTTGCGACTCGTCGCCCCATCGCCACGCGACCGCGCACTTCCACGGCACGCACCATCCGGTCGTCACATCGGGCGAGATCGGCGAGACGTGGGCGTACTGCTACCCCGACGACCGCGTGCTCTCGGCGGAGTGAGCCGCGCCGGAGTAGGATGTTCCCCCCATGATCGATCACATCACGTTGACCGTGGCCGACTACGCGCGGTCGAAGGCGTTCTACGAGAAGGCGCTTGCGCCCCTCGGAATCAAGCTCATCTCCGAATACGGCATCTATGGTGGGTTCGGAGTGGAGAGCAGACCCTTCTTCTGGATTGGCGCGAAGGCGCCGGACTTCTGGACTGCTGCGCACAAGGCCGGCGTGTCGCCGACCCACGTCGCGTTCACCGCGAAGGATCGCGCGACGGTCGACGCCTTCTACGCCGCTGGAATCGCCGCGGGCGCAAAGGACAACGGACCGCCGGGGCCGCGTGCCCTCTACCACCCGCACTACTACGGCGCGTTCGTCCTGGATCCGGACGGCAACAACATCGAGGCGGTCTGTCACTCACCGGTGTGAAGGCCGCTGCTTCACCCCGCGAGCTCGCTCGTTATCTCGATCTTCCCCGTGAGCGTCCGGTGCACCGGGCACTTGTTGGCGACATCGAGGACCCGCGCCCGCTGTTCGGCGTCGAGGCCGCCGTCCAGGTGAATCGTGCGCGTGATCGCGTAGGTCTGGTCCTTGCGCGCGCCCGTGACGTCGACGCGCACGCTCCGGAGCGGCCACCCCTTGCGGTCGGTGTACATCTTCACGGTCATCGACGTGCACGACGCGAGCGCGGCGAGAAGGTACTCGTGCGGTTCGGGGCCGGCGTCATCGCCCCCCGCCTCCGTTGACTCGTCGCCGATCAGAGTGTGAGGGCCGACCGTGATGTTTTGCCGGAACTTGCCGGAGAGGGCCGTAGAGGCGCTGACGAGGCGGGACATGGGTCGATTGTAGGCGAACGGAGCGCGGCGGCGAGCCCCCAGGCGTTCAGCGCGTCGCCAGCTTCTGAGCGAACCACCCGTCGATGCGTGCCCACGCGTCCTTTGCGGCCGCGTCGTTGTAGCCATCCTTGTTGTTCGGGTTCATGAAGGCGTGCTTGGCGCCGTCGTAGACCTTGATGTCGGCATCCTTGCGGTCCTTCTTCAGTGTGTCCGCGAAGATCTGGACGTCCTTGGGCTCGATGCCGCGGTCCAGCCCCGCGAAGTTGCCGAGGACGGCGGCGTGGATGGCGTCGACCTTGGTGGGGTCCGTGACGAGCTTGCCGTAGTTGATCGCGGCGGCCGCTAGGCGAGGTTCCGCAACAGCAAAAGCAAGCGCGTAGCCGCCGCCCATGCACCACCCGACGATGCCAATGTGTTGCCGGTCCACATCCGGGCGCGAGGCTAGCCAGTCGAAACCCGCCTTCATGTCGTCCATCGCCCGGTCTTCGGGCAAACCGCGCATCAGCTCGTGCGCCTCGTCTGGATTGCTGGTCGATTTGCCCCGATAGAGATCGACGGCGAGCGCGACGTACCCCTGCGACGCGAAGCGAGCGACGTCCTGTTTGATCCAGTCGTTCATCCCCCACCACTCTTGGATGACGAGCAGGGCCGCGTGTTTGCCGGCGGTCGCGGGTGCCTGAAACCAGCCGCTGCCGGCGCCAGGCAAGGAGACCGCCTGGCCGGTTGCCGTTGTTCCCAGCGCGCTCTCGACCGGCGCTGGTTTGGCCGATGCGGGTGGAGTGGCGGGGCCCGAGGGGGATGCGTGACACGCGGCGAGACCGAGAACGATGGCGAGGAGAAGCGCACGGCTCATGGCGCGTGGAGACTAGGACGTGTCCTCGAAGGAGCCAAACGTGGTGCGTCGATACCTCCTGTCTCTCGGCTCGGCCCTTCACCGGGTGGTGCTCGCGGCGCCTTAGAGCCCCGTCACCACCACGGGCGTCAGCGACGAGGTCGTCGTTCCGTCGCCGAGCTGGCCGTACTCGTTGTTGCCCCAGCACGCGAAGCCGCCGTCGGCAATCTGCGCGCAGGTGTGCTCGCTGCCCGCGGCAATCTCCGAGACGTTGGCGAGGTTCGATACGGGGACGGGCGCCCATGCGGTCGTCGTCGTCCCGTTGCCCAGGGTACCGTCTTCGTTGCTGCCCCAGCACGCGACGGAGCGGTCCGAGAGGATTGCGCAGGCGTACCGGCTGCCGACCGAGATGGCCGTGACGCCGCTCAGGCCGGGGAGCTTCAGGGGCGTCGCCGACGACGTCGGGGTCATCGCTCCGATGCCGAGCTCACCGTAGCTGTTGTCTCCCCAGCACCAGACGGTGCCGTCGCCGAGCAGCGCACACGTGGCGGTCCCCGCGGATACGGCCGTGACGCCGGTCAGCCCGGACACGGCGACGGGGACCAGGGAGTTCTTCGATGTCGTTCCCGTCCCGAGCTGGCCGGACGCGTTGTCTCCCCAACACAGCACGGTCCCGTCGACGAGGAGGGCGCACGCCTGGCCCTCGCCCGCCGAAAGGGATGCGGCGTTTCTGAGGCCCACGACCGGTTCGGCCGGGGCCATGTAATACGGGCTGTAGCCCGGCATGGCGCCCAGCGTGCCGTTGCCGAGCTGGCCCACGTTGTTCGCTCCCCAGCAGACGGCCGTACGATTCGAGAGAAGAGCGCAGTCGAAGTCGCTGTCGCTCATCGCGACCTGAATGGCGTCGCTCACGCCGGGCACCTGCGTGGGGACGTCCGTCAACGCCCCCACCGTGAGGTCGCCGAGCTGGCCGCCGAAGTTGTCTCCCCAGCAATCGACGTCGCCGGACGGCAAGAGCGCGCACGCGTTGTAGCCGCTGGTCGCCATGGCGAGCGCGCCGGTCAGGTTCGAGACCTGCACCGGGGTGGGCGAGTCGGCGGTGGTGTCGTCGCCGAGCATGCCCGAGTCGTTGTATCCCCAGCACTCCACCGTCCCGCCGGTCATCGCCACGCAGGTAAAGAAGAGCCCCGTGGCGATCGAGAGCGAGGGCACGACACCGGCGTCGCCCGGTAGGGGGGGAGCGGGGGCGACGTCGGCGTTCGACGCGGCGTCGCCCGTGGGTGCCTGGCTCGATCCGTCCAAGAGAGGATATGGCGCATTGCCGAGTGGATCGCTCGGGCCGCACCCGCACGCCGTCCCAAGGAAAAACGAAACGAGAACAAACCCGCACCCATCGCGACCCCTCATCGACCCTCCGCCGATAGAGGCTATGACCCGCTCGAAGGCCGCGCGCCACCCCCCTGTCGCGTGCGCTCAGCGTGGGAAGGCCGTAGAATGGGCGGATCATGCTCGAACGGGTGGGGGTCGGATGTCTCGGTGCAGCGCTCATGGCTTGCAACGCTTCGGCTACGCCCCCGCCCGTCGGGATGGACGAGCCGGCCGACGCCCACGTTGGCGCGCCCCAGGGTGACGCCTCGTTGTCGACTCCAACCTCCGACGCCGGGTCGAGTGCGCTGCCGGACGCCGAGGTGGACGGCGCCTTCGAGCCGGACGGAGCTCCGTGTCCCGCGGTGACGCCTCCCGCTCAACCCCAGGTGCTCACGGGCGAGGTAGCCCAGGTGACGGCGGAGTGCGGCAGCGCCGACGGCGGTGCGCCCCCGCTCGTCGGTCCCGTGCCACCGTCGACCGTGATCAGTCTGTCGATCGGCCTGCCGGACCGCAATACATCGCAGCTCAACATCTACCTGCAGAACGTCTCCGACCCGACGAGCCCCATGTATCGAATGTACCTGACGCCGGCGCAGTACACGGCCATGTTCGGGCCGACGGAGTGCGATTACCAGGCCGTCGTCGACTGGGCCGAGAGCGAGGGCCTCACCATCGTGAACACGTATTCCGATCGCGAGCTCGTCGACGTGAGCGCGACCGCCAGCGTGCTCGATGCGGTTCTCCACGTGACGTTCAACGAGTACCTGCGCCAGGACGGGACGCAGTTCTACGCGCCCAATCAGGACCCCTCGATCGACCTGAGTGTCCCCCTCTTGAGCATCGACGGCCTCGACAACTGCTCCATTCCGGAGCCCGGTTGAAGGGCCTACAAGCTCGGCAGGATGGCGGTCGCGAGCTTCTCTTCGTCTGTTAAGGAGGGCGGAGCGCCGGCGGGGGAGACGGCGACCCGTAGGTAGTAGTTGCCCTTCATCACGCTCAGCGACGCCACCCCGTCGTAGTAAGCCTGATCGCCGTAGCCCGTGATCGCCTGTGCGTTCACTTTGGACTTGTAGTCGTTGTACCAGGTCAAGGCGTCGGCACCCTCGACGACCACGACGCGGACGGAATCGGCCTGCGCCGTGTTCGGGTCGTGAGGGGTGGGCGATGAAGGTCCGTAGAAGACGCAGGCGAGTCCCCCTTCGACGGTAGCCGTGCCGAGGACCCCCGCCGTCACGGTCTCCCCGATGGCGGCGGCCGCTTCGGCCTCGGTGACCACCGAGCAGGAGTCGAAGTTGTCGGTCCCGCCGTCGGCGTTGCCGGAGTCACTGCCCCCGCCGGTGCTGCCGGAGCTGCTGCTGGAGGTGCTGGTTCCGCTGTCGCCGCCGCCGGAACTGCTGCCGCTGGAGGTGCTGCCCCCGCTCCCGCCGGAGCTGCTGCTCGACGTGCTGGTTCCGCCGCTGCTGCCGGAACTGCCGCCGCTGGAGCTGCTGGTGGTCCCGCCGGTGCTCGAACTGCTGCACGCCGTGCCCGAACCGAGGCCTGCCGCCCCTGCGAGGACCCCCGCGAGGCCGACTCCCACCAAGCGTCTGACCATGACCTACCTGCCTCTCCCTTCGCGCCCGGGTGCGCCAGGGAAAAACGTACGGGCCTAGGCCGAGCGAAGCAATGGACAAGAGGCGTACCGGGACGCCGACGACTGTGGCCATGAACCGACATCGCCCTTCTCCAGCGCTTCTTTTGCACGCTCTTTCGTCACGTAACCCTTAGCGTCGGGGCAGTAGCGCACGTTATAAGTGGGGATCATGACCAAACGTCTCTTGTGGTTGGGAACGGCTTCGGCTCTCATTTGTGCATGCATGGCCACCGCCTGCGGTGGCGGAGGCGGGGCGCAGTCGGGCGGCGACAACACGCCCGACGAGGGCACGTACAACGGGGGCGACTCGTCTTCGCCGGAGTTCGACGCAGGCCTCGGTTCGGCCGACGGCGCGACGCCCGGGAACGACGCCACCACACAAGCGGAAGGCGGCTCGCAAGAAGCTGGGCAGGCCGAGGCCGGCGGCGGTGACGCGACCACCGACAGCGCGTCGTCCACGGAGGGCGGCGGCAACGACGCGGGTACCGACAGTACGTCGACCGCGGAGGCCGGTGGCAGCGAGGCGGGCACCGACGGCGCATCGCTCACGGACGCCGGCGGCAACGACGCGGCCACGGACGCAACATCGTCCGCCGACGCGGGCGGGGCGGATTCGGGCACCGCGCAAGACGGCGGCACCGTGGACGCCGGATCGGACACGAGCGTCCCCGATGCGGCCCCCGACGTGGTGACCCCCGCGACGTACACCCTCGGCGGTATGGTCTCCAACCTCGGTGCCGGCAACACAGTCACGTTGCTGAACGGCACGGACTCCTTGCCGGTGACGACGAGCCCCTTCACGTTCGACGTGGCTCTCGCCAACGCGGCGACCTACGCGGTGACCGTCACGGGCGTGACCGGGCCCGTTCCCCAGACATGCGCCGTGACGGCCGGTGGAAGCGGCACCGTGGCCGGAGCGAACGTAACGGGCGTCGTCGTCACTTGCACGAACACGTACACCCTGGGCGGCACGGTCTCCAACCTCGGCGCGGGCGACACGGTCACGTTGCTGAACGGCACGGACTCCTTGCCGGTAACAACGAGCCCCTTCACATTCGACATGGCTCTTGCCGATGCGGCGACTTACGCGGTGACCGTCACGGGCGTGACCGGCCCCGTTCCTCAGACCTGCGCGGTCACGGCGGGCGGAAGCGGCACCGTATCCGGTGCGAACGTGACGGGCGTCGTCGTCACCTGCACCAATACGTACGCGGTCGGCGGGATGCTCGCCGGACTCACGGTCGGCGAATCGATTGTCTTGCAAGACCTCGCCGGTGACGTCCTCACGCTGAGCCAGAACGGGCCGTTCACCATGCAGACCCCCGTCGCCGTGGGCACGATGTACGGCGTCACGATCGAGACGAATCCGACGACGCCCATCGCGCAGACATGCTCCGTGACGAACGGCGGCGGGACGATGGGGGGCGCGGCCGTGAACAACGTCACGGTCGACTGCGACATGCTCGCCTACTTCCCCTTCACCGGGAACGCGAACGACGCGAGCGGGTACGGGAACAACGGCGTCGTCACGAACGCGACGCTCACCGCGGACCAGAACGGCGTCGCGAACAGCGCGTATGCCTTCGACGGAACCGCGTACATCGACGCGGCCATGCCCACGGGCTTTCTGCCCAACGGCGACGCCTCGCGCACCCTCACGGCGTGGCTCCAGCCCACGCAGGACACGGACGAGTGGGGCGTCGTCTACTGGGGAACGGGCAACTGCGAAGGTCTGCAGTTCGGCATCGGCGATCAGGGCGGAGACGACGCGACGTTCTGGGGCGGGTGCGACGACTTCGAGAGCGGCCTCGCCATCCCGGTCAGCACGATCGCGGCACCGGCGTGGACATTCGTCGCCATGGTCTATTCGCAGGACGCGACGACGACCATCAACGTGTACGTCAACGGCACGTCGACTCAAGGCGCCGTCAACGATCTCGGCACGCCCGCGACGAGCGACCTCATCATGGGCGCTGACCTTATCAACGGCACCTACTTCGTCGGCAACCTGGACTCGATCCGCGTCTATGGTCACGCCCTCAGCGCGGCCGAGGTCCAATCGATCTACACGTCCGGCGCGCCCTGACGCTCGGTGAAGCTCGCGACCAGCGCGAGCGGTCCCCACAAGACGAACACGAGGGGCAAGCAGCGAGCCATCATCGCCACCGCCCGCACCCCCGTCGCGTAAGTCCCGTCGCGGCGGACGACGACGACCGAGCGGCCCCGGCGTATGTCGTCGGGTGCCCACGGTTTCACCTCGAAGCGTTCGAGCCAGTCCAGCCAGGAGACGACGCGCCCGGCGATGCGGCCGCGAAGGCGGCTTGCGTCGTAGAAGAACTTGCGCGCGCGGACGTCGGGCGTCGCGAAGAGCGCGTAGATGGCCAGCGTCAACCAGGTGAACCCCTCGACCCGGCTCGTCGCCTCGATCGTGAGGTGGAAGCACAAGCCCCACCAGAGCGCGAACGCTCGCGTACTGGGCAGCCATAGGCCCACCGCGAGCCCGATCTCCGTCGCGATCGCGAGCTTCGCCAGACCGCTCGCGACGTCCGGCCGGGCGAGCCACTCGGCCTGAAGGCGGACTCGCTCGAGGACGACGAGGCCCGATCGCCAGTCGGGATCCAGGAGCTTGGACCCACCGGACGCGAGGTACACGATCGAGACCTGCATCTGTGCAAGGCGGGCCGCCCAAAGGGGGCCCACGGTCAGGCTCCTCGGACGGCCGATGCACAGAGACCCGTCGCAAGGCGAGAGAGAGAGGAGCAGCGCGTAGCAGAAGAGCGCCCACCGGTTGTGGTGGAACTGCATCCTGTCGCAAAGAAGGAGATAGGTGCCGGCGACGGCGCTCAAGAAGAGGGCCGACCTCGCCCCTCGCCCCGCCACGATCAACGCGGCCAGGAGCATCTGCGCCAGGACGATGTTGGCGTAGAGCACGCGCGACGGCACGAGCGATTCGGGGACGATGGGCCAGTGGAAGAAGTCGCCGAAATATCCGTGCTCGAGCTCGCGCGCGGCGCGCCAGGCATTCCAGAAGAGCAGGACTCCAAGGGCCACACGCACCTCGCCGAGCACGTACGTGGAGCCCACCTCGTCGCGCCAGCGGCGGATCGCGGCGAGCATCAGCCGCTCCGCCGAGCGTGGCTCGTCAGTGTCACGGTCGAGGGCGACCGCCCGTTTTTCCACACACGCACGTCGGCCCGCAGGCGCAGCGTCTCGCCGTCCTCCGGCACGTGGTCCGCGACGTCGTCCAGCGCGCGCTGAAGTCGCGCGAGCTGCGCGTCGACGCCGTACGAGGCGAATATGCGGGCGTCGAGTGATCCGAGCAACGGGTCGCGTACGCGATCCCGCCACGAGAAATGCCTGAGCTGCCCGGAGGAGTCGCGGGCGCTCCACTCGCCGCGCGGGGCCGGGAGGTCCCCTCGGGAGGTCTCGCGCGACAGGTGGATTTCGATCGTCGACGCTTCGGGGAACATTTGGAAGCCGAAGATGTGGTCCGGGCGGTCGTACGCCGTCAGGACGAGCGCGGCCTGCCCCGCCACCCAGCAAGCGGCGACGGCGACGCGCGCGCGAGGAGGGAAGTCGAACACATGCCGACGGTATCAAGTGAGGCGGGCGATTTGCGTCCGATCGCTCCGGCGTGCCACGATCCAGTCAAGGTGGGATTGAGGAGTCGGGCGGCGCTTTTCCTGGTGGTCGCGGGCTGCGCAGCGCCCCCGAAAGGGCCTCCCCTCGAGGTCGTTGCGGCGCCCCAGGTCGCACGCACCGACGGTGACACCGCGACCGCGATCCCAACCTCGACCCCGACCTCGACCCCAACCTCGACCCCAACCTCGACCCCAACCCTCGCCTTCTCCACCACCGTCGGCCATCTCGAAGGCCCCAATCACCTCACTCACCTCTTCGAGGCGCTCGCGAATCTCGACGGCGGGCACGCGCACGACGACGTCCGGATCCTTCAGTACGGGGACTCGCACACGGCGAGCGATCTGGGGGTAGGCGCCTTTCGCCGGCTGCTCCAGAGCCGCTTCGGTGACGGGGGCCGCGGGTTCGTCTCCGTCGGACGACCGTGGAAGACGTTCAGCCAGGACGGCATCCGCGGGGGCATGACCAGGGAGTTCGAGCCCGCGAAGACGGTCTTCAAGAACGGGCACTTCTCCGGCGACGGGTGCTACGGGCTGCTCGGCGTCGGCATCGGCGCGTCGACCGGGGGCGCGCGCGCCTGGACCGAGGTGGCGCCACGGTTCTCGCGCGTCGAGCTCGACTACTGGCAAGAGCCTCACGGAGGCAGCTTCGACGTGTTCGTCGACGGGGCGAAGGCAGGACGGATCGCGACGCGCTCGGCCGAGGCGGGCTCCGGGTTCTTCGGGTTCGATGTCGCGGACGTGCCGCACCAGGTGGAGCTTCGCACCGTGGGCGACGGCGAAGTGCGGGTCTTCGGGATGACGCTCGATCGCGCGCAGGCAGGGGTGGTCGTCGACGCGCTCGGCATCAATGGGGCGCAGATATTCACGCTCTTGCGCGCCAGCGAAGAGCACTTCGCCGAGCAGCTCCGCCATCAGGCGCCGGATCTCGTCGTCCTCGCGTACGGCACCAACGAGGCCCTCGAGCCCGGGCTGACGAACGCCGAGTACGAGCAGAAGCTCGTCGAGCTCCTGGGCCGCATCGAGCGTGCGGCGCCCAGCACGTCATGTCTCTTGCTCGGGCCTCCGGACCTCGCCCGCCACACCAAGGGCCGCGACGACTGGAAGACGTGGCCGCGCGTTCTCGAGATCGTGGCCACGCAGCGGCGCGTCGCCGAAGCCGCCGGCTGCGGGTTCTACGACCAGCTCGAAGCGATGGGCGGCCCTGGGAGCATCTCCACGTGGGCCTCGGAGCCGGAGCCTCGCGGGGGTCGTGACCGGGTCCACCTGACGCGCAGCGGCTACAGCCAGCTCGCCACGTCTTTCGGAACGGACCTGATGCGCGCGTACGACGGGTGGCGCGCCGAGAAGGGGCTCGACCCCATCGGGGCGAGGGTCACCTGGGCGAAGGAGTGAGCCGCTCGAACGGGACCGGGGTTCCCATTTCGAGCGGCTGGCGCGTTAACACCAGGAACGCCCATCGAGACGCCTCATGCGCCCTTCCGCTTCCGCTCTCCTCGTCTTACTCGCAGCCGGCGGGCTGACCCGTCCGGCGCGCGCCGACGGTCCCGCGTCGTCTGCTGCCCCTCGCCCCCACACCTACGCGGTCGTCATCGGAAGCAACGCGGGGGGGGCGGGACAGGCGTCGCTCCGCTTCGCCGAGGACGATGCGCGTCGGGTCGCCGACGTCCTTCGAGACCTGGGGCACTACGCCGCCGCGGACGTGCACGTCCTCTTGCATCCGGACGTCGCTCACGTCGATGGCGCGATCGACGAGCTCGCCGCCAAGGTCCGGGCGAACGCCGCCGGCGGCGAGCAGGCCGAGGTCGTCTTCTATTACTCCGGCCACGCGCGAGCCAATGCGCTGACGCTCGGGAGCGAGGAGATCGCCCTCGGCACCCTCCGCGAGCGCCTGAGCGCGCTCCCGTCGACCCTCACCATCGTCGTCCTCGACGCATGCCAGAGCGGCGCCTTCGCCCGCGTGAAGGGGGCCGAGCCCGCCGCGGACTTCAGCTACAATTCGGTGTCGCGCCTGACGCAGAAGGGGCTCGCGGTGATGGCTTCGAGCACGTCGCAGGAGCTCAGTCAGGAATCCGACGAGCTGAAGGCGTCGTACTTCACCCATCACTTCGTCACGGCCTTGCGCGGCGCGGGCGACGCCGACGGCGACGGACGGGTCTCGCTCGACGAGGCCTACCGGTACGCGTACCGGCGCACCCTCGCCTCGACCGCGCGCACGCAGGTCGGCGAGCAGCACGTCACCCTGGAGACCGATCTCGTCGGACAAGGAGACGTGCCCGTGACGTATCCCGCAGAGGCCCGGGCGCAACTGGAGATACCGGGCCCCCTCGACGCGCGGGTCCTCGTGCAGCACCGGGCGAGCGGCGCCGTCGTCGCCGAGCTGCAGAAGGCCGTGGGCGCCCCCATCCGGCTGGCCCTCGTCGCCGGCGCCTACGAGGCGATCGTCGCGCGTTCCACCGGGATTCTCCAGTGCCGCTTCGCCCTCGTCGACGATCAGGTCACGCCGCTCGACACCGCCTCGTGCACGACGGTTCCGGTCGACCGCACTTCGTCGAAAGGGGAAGCCCCGGAGCACGAGCTTCGCGAGAGAGACCGGTGGGAGATCGAGGGGGCCGCAGGCTTCATCTGGCGTCAGACCGACGGCTACACGCAGTCGCTCCAGGATTTCGGCTTCCAGCGCCAGCCCTCGATCATCGATCTGCCGACGGGGCGGTTCACGCTCGGCGCCTCGCGCCTTCTGGCGCCGCACGTCGCGGGGGTCGTCCAGCTCGCGACGCTGGCCGGTGACACCTACTCGCGCACGGTCGGCAACAGCGACGACACGGCTTCGTTCAGCGCGTACTCGGCCGCTCTGTACGTCCGCGCTTCGACCGACGTGCTGGGCGGGTGGCTGGGCGTCTATGCGCAGGTCGGCGGTGGACTGAGCCTCGGCGTCCTCAACTTCCAGACGGTGCAGACCGGCGTGCCGCCCTCGTCGACCGACACGTACATGGGATACGTCTTCGGGGGGGCCGGAGGGATGACCGTGCGGTTCCGGCGCCTGGCCACCCTCTTCGTGCAGGCGGGCTACGACCACGCGCCGGTCATCCAGAACCTCATCGGGGACACTCACGACAGCGGCGGCCCGTCGCTCGTCCTGGGTCTACGCGTTCGCCTGGGAGAAGGCCAATGAAGAACCGAGTCACGCGCGCGAGGTTCGCCGTCGGCGTGGTGGTCGCCTTCGCGTGCGCATCGCTGGGCGACGATTGCGACGGAGACATCGTGCAGGATCCCACGTTCCGTGACTGGTGCGGCGCGTCGCTGTGCTCGTGGAAGACCGACTTCGGCCAGATAGCGCGCGTCCCGACCTGGAACAGCGAAGACTTCGGCGTGTCGTTCCTCGACGACGGGACGAAAGGCACGCAGATTTCGCAGGTCACCGAGGAGAACCAGGCGACCTGCATCCTCTTCACCAGCGTCGGCGACATCGACCCGACCGCCGACATGACCGTGAGCGTCGATTTCAACAACGACGGCATCATCGACTACACGGCGCCTCTCGGCACGGCCACGTGGAAGACGGTCCAGACGGAGATCACCGCGCCCGCCCGGTACCAGGGCATCACGTTCTACGTGAAGAAGAACGGCACCGGCACGGCCATCCTCGCGGAGATGGCCATCCAGTCGAGGACGGGGTGCACGGCGACCCCTCCGACCATCGCGAACCTCCGCTTCGGCGAGACGTGCTCGAGCAGCAACGAGTGTCAGGATGGGTCCGTGTGCCCCGAATGGGTCGACGGCGGCACGCAGTACTGCGGGCAGTGCACCGAGCAGGCGCCGTGCGCGGGCGGCGTGGCGTGCGAGGCGCGCAGCGTCTTCTTTCCGCTCCAGTGCGGTCCCGGTCAGGGGCTGGGCCAGAGCGGCGCGCCGTGCCTGGCGAACAGCGATTGCGCGAGCGCAGAGTGCGACGGGGCGATGCCCGTCGAGCTCGTCCTGGGTGACGGGGCCACGCCGTGCGACCTCGACACGGTCGGTCCGGACTCCGGGTCGAACTGCTCCTGGGCGACCGCCCTCGGCGGAACGTGCCGCTGACCGATCCGAGATGGAGGCGTACGAACGCTATGGCCGGGCACTCCTTCGCAAGGCAAGGCGAATGGTCGGGACCGCCGACGCGAGCGACGTCGTCCAGGGCCTGTTCGTCGATCTCCTTCAACGGGGGGAAGACGTCCCGCTCGATCTCCCCTACCTGTACCGCGCCGTCACCAACCGCTGCCTCACGCTCCTTCGCGACGAATCGAACCGAGTTCGGTTGCTCGAGCGCGACGTGGCGATTCCCGGGCGCTCTTCGCGCACCGCGGGAGACGAGCGCGCGATCGATCGGGACCTGCTCGCGAAGCTCGTCCGCGAGCTCGACGCGGAGCACTGCGAAGTCCTCGCCTACCGCTACCTGGACGACATGACGCAGGACGAGATCGCCAGCCTCCTCGGTCTCAGCCGGAAGACCATCGGGCATCGGCTCGATCGGATCCGCGAGGTGGTCGGGCGGATTGCACGTCCCCCCGAGGGGGAGGCGCCATGATCGGGCGCTGCATCGATCAGCCCGTGTCGTGGCTGCGCCTCGAGCTCTATCAGCTCGGCGAGGTCGACGGCGCGGAGCGCGCTTCGATCGCGTCCCATCTCGCGTCGTGCCCGGCGTGCGCCGAATGCCTCGCGAGCGTCGAGAGCGACGAGGCTTCCGCTCTTCCGCCGTTGCCCGCGGCGCGCGAGGTGCGGGCGCGTGGCCTCGGTGCGCGTGCGCGACTGGGGGCCTATGGCGCCAGCGTTCTCGCGCTCGCTGCGGCGGCGATGCTCGGCGTGGGGGCCCGGTGGCGACAGGGGAGCCTGGCCGATTCGGGTGGCGCGGCGGGTGTGAAGGGGGACGCGGTCGCGTTCTCGCTGGTGCGCGACGACGACCAGCGGATCGACGATGCGACGGGCGTGTTCAGGGACGGCGATCGCTTCAAGGCGGTGGTCACGTGCCCGCCGTCGATGGGGGAGACATTCGACCTCGTCGTGTACGACGCGAGCGGGGCGTCGTTCCCGCTGACGCGAGCGCGGGTGGCGTGCGGCAACGGCGTGCCGCTGCCGGGGGCATTCCGGCTGTCGGGAAGCGCCGAGGAGACCGTCTGCCTCACCTGGGGGCTGGAGAGAGAGCCGCTCCGGGCGGGTGCGCCGGCGCAGCGGGTCCTGTGCAAGCACCTGACGGCGTCTCGCGCTCCGCCGTGAAATACGGCCTCGATGTCGTAATCTGCCTTTCATGATCGAATGGTCCGAGACGCATCTGGCGATTCAGAGCGCGATGCGCAGGTTCGTGGAGACCGAAGTCGTTCCGAGGATCAAGGACATCGAGCACGGGTCCGAACCGCCCTACGACGTGCTGCGCAAGATGGTCGCGACCTTCGGTCTCAAAGACATGGCAGAGGCGCGGTTCGCTCGTCAGATCGCGAAAGAGAAGGCGCGCGAGGCCGAGGGGGCGCCCCCCGAAGCGAAGAAGGCGCGGGGCCTGAGCGCCGAAGCGGGCAACGAGATGGCGCTGCGGATGATCCCGATCATCGAGCTTTGCCGGTACAGCCCGGGCATGGTGACCGCGCTCGGCGTGTCGATGGGGCTCACGGCGAACGCCATCGTGTCGCGCGGCACGGTCCGCCAGAAGGAGAGGTGGGCCCTCCCGCTTCTGACGCTCGAGAAGATCGGGGCCTGGGCCATCACCGAACCGGGCTCGGGCTCCGACGCGTTCGGCGCGATGAAGTCCACCGCACGCCGCGACGGCGACGAGTACGTGCTCTCCGGCAGCAAGACGTTCATCACGAACGGCCCCTACGCCGACACCATCGTCTTTATCTGCAAGCTCGACGAAGGCAACGATCCGGCAGAGAGAAAGATCGTGAGCTTCGTCCTCGACAAGGGGATGCCGGGGCTCACGCAGAGCAAACCGCTGCGCAAGATGGGCCTTCACGGTTCGCCCACGGGCGAGCTCTTTCTCGACGACGTGCGAGTGGGAAGAGACCGGCTCCTCGGCGAGACGGAGGACGCTCCGGCCCGCGGTGCGGCCAAGGACACGTTCGCCACCGAGCGCACGGGCGTCGCCGCGATGGCCCTCGGGATCGTCGAGCAGTGCCTCAAGCTGTGCGTCGACTACGCGAAGACCCGCGTTCAGTTCGGGCGCCCCATCGGCGAGTTCCAGCTCATCCAGCTCAAGCTCGCGAAGATGGAGGTCGCGCGGATGAACATCCAGAACCTGGTCTTTCGCCAGATCGAGCTCGCCGCGGAGGGGAAATCGATGACCCTCGCCGAGGCGTCGGCGTGCAAGCTCTACTCGGCGCAGGCCACGATGGATGTGTGCATCGAGGCCGTGCAGCTCTTCGGGGGCAACGGCTACATGGCGGAGTACCAGGTCGAGCAGCTGTGCCGCGACGCGAAGGTGTTGCAGATCTATGGCGGAACCGACGAGATCCAGATCTCGCAGATCGCGCGGAGCTTGATGACTGTCTAGCGCCCGATGGGGTAGCGTGCCTGCCATGAGCTCGCGGCGCATCGACCGCGTCGCGGCGTGGGTCGCGGCAGCGGCGTCGGTGTGGTTTGCCTTCGCGGCGGCATGGGGGCTCTTCGCCTCGGTCAACAAGGGCCACAACGGCAGCGGGTCGTCCGGCACGCTGCTGATGGCCGAGGTCATCCTGCGCTGGCACACGCTGTATCCGTCGTGGGCCCTGTACGGGCTGACGCATCCGACTCCGGCCGACTACTACACGCATCACCCCTTCGGCGTATTTTACCTCGCCGTCCCCTTCCTCGCGGTCATCGGACACCACGATTGCCTCGTTCGGTTGCCCGCCGTGCTCATGAGCGCCGCGACACCGCCGCTGCTCTACGGGACCATGCGGGAGCGTTGGGGTGCGGTCGGGGCGGCGGCGACGGCCTGTGGGTTCACGGTCGTGCCGCTGGCCCTGGGCTACGCCAACTTCCACAGCCTCGAGGTCATGACGCTGTTCGGGTGGGTCCTCTTCTTTTTCGGCCAGACGCGGTATCTGGCAACGAAGCAAGGGCGGTACCTCGCCGCGAGTCTCGCCGGCGTCGTCTTCGCCACGAGCGCCGATTGGCCTGGGTACGTCGCCATCGGAGCGCTCCTCGGATGGGGGCTCTTTCGTGCGTTCGTCCTGCCCAGGCGACTCACGCCGCCGTTCGATCAGGCCCGATATGCCCGCTGGTGGGCGCTCTCGACGGGGACCGCAATCTTCACGTTTCTGCTTTGGATGGGGCTTTTCTACCACGCGGACCGGATCGTCGAGTGGGTCCAGTCCGCCTTCTCGCGAGGCGCCGGAACCCCACCAGAGCACCTGTCGGTGGTGCTCGCGTCGCGGCAGCCGTGGATCGAGTACTCCTTCACTCCGCTCGCCATCCGCGTGGGCAAAGTAGCCTTGCCCATTTCCGTCCTTCGTGCCGCCGCACTACGTCGTGACGAAGAGTTCTACGGGATCGCGGTGCTGTTCGGCGCGGTCGTGCAGTACCTCGGGTTTCCCGGCGGCGCGGACGTTCACATCTTCTGGCCGCACCACTTCGCTCTCTACTTCGCGTTTGCTCTCGGCGCCCTGGTCACGACGCTCGGGTCGGTGGTTCGCTTCGTGGGGAACAAGGTACGCCTGCGGGGCATGGCGACGGCCGGGGCCGTGGCGTCGCTCGCGGCGACGTTGCTCATCTGCGCCGCCATAATCCCCGACGGGTGGCGCGGGCTTCGTCTCTTCCGCGCGACCGGCGGGCGCTACGACGATCGGGGGAGCCCGATCTACAGCGGGACGGACACGATCTGGGTCACCGAGCGGTTCATCCGTCCGGAGATGCTTCCCGGCATGCACGTCGATGCCCACCCGTCGGTGCAATGGTGGTGGGAGGACATCTGGGCCGCGAAGGCGCTGGGGGTCGAGGTGAACGCGCCCCCGCGCGAACTCGGACCTGTGAACGTCTCGCATCCGTTCTTCATCGCCCGTCCCAGCCGCATGTCGGCGGACGAACTCCTCCAGATCTCGAAGGCCGCTCACGTGCGCGTCTATGGCAACGTCTGGCTCGTCGACGAGCGCAAGGCGGCCGCTCCCATCGACGCGTATCGAGTCGACGAGCGCGACCCGAATCCCATCCAGTGGGTTCTCTACGGCGATGCCGACCCGATCCGCTCGACCACGGCCACTCCCGATCCCTTCCTCACGTGGGAGTGGCGCACGCACCTCGGAGTCCGCTCCAAGGCTCCGACGATCGCGCCGCGAACGCTGGACGAGCTGCGTATCGCGCACAACGCGGCGGTGGAGGAGGGCAACGCGGCGGCGGCGGAGCTATACCAAGCGCGCATCGAAGGCCAGATCGATCGCAACGTGACGGCCCGGTATAACGATGGCACACGCATCGTGGGCGTGCGCGTCGGGGGCGGGAGCCGGGGGAAGCTGGAAGTATGGTTTCTGGCGGGGGACCAGCCGCGGGGCGACGCAGTTTTCACGCTGCACTCGACCGTGGACCGCGCAGAGCCGCTCAGCCTCGTGCCCGCCTCACCCGTCGTACGAGAGATGTCCTGGGACGTTCCCCTGCCGCCCAAGCTCTGGAGGAAGGGCTTCCTCTACGTCACCGAGACGCTTCTGCTCCATCGCACGGGGTACGAGCGCTACACCGGCTCCTGGGTATCGCGCGACGCTCAGGCGCCGCCGCGACGTGTCGACGGACCGGCAGAGACGTGGCTCGCACTGGTCCGCTAGATCACCGTTGCACCCAAGTCTCGTACGCCTCGACGATCGCGTTGCTCAACATGTCGCCGAGCACCTCGGCGCCGAGGGGCGTCGGGTGCGTCAGAATCGGTCCCGCCGAGCTGCGGCCTCGCCTTGATCCATCGCGCCATCGATCCCTCGCCTCCCATCGCGTCGAACGTGTCCCAGAACGCCGCGCCGTGGGCGAGTGCGACGCGTCGCTGGATTGCGACCAGATCGAGGATGACGCGCTTGGTCACGAGCTTCCCCTCTTTGGACTCTGCGCGGTCGAGCGGCGCGACGACGAGCAACGGGGCCCCCGCGACGTCGCGGATCTCGTCGATGAGGTCCGAAAGGGCGTGCTCGTACTCGTCTCGGTCGAGCTTCCAAAGGTCGCTCTCGTTGGTGCCGTACTCGAAGACCACCAGCGCGGGGTCGCGTAGCGCGAGCTCTTCTCTCCAGTGCGCCCGGTCTTGCCGCTGCCAGTAGACCGCCATCGCCGCGTGCGACCCGAGCGCGTCGTACACGACGCCCGGCTGCTCGCGCTCCAGGGCAACCCCGAAGAGGCGCACGGGGCCGCCACCCATGGCGCGGACGGTGAGCTTGGCCGCGCCGTCTTCCACGTGCACCGAGCGTACGCGCGCGACCTTCGTGTTGCCTCGCGTGGAGATGCGCTCGGCGGGCCCGTCACCGGTGCTCATCTCGACGTCCCCGCCGAAAGGCTGCTCGAGGTAGTGGAGATCGAAGCGCGCGACCTTGCGCCCGAACTCACCGCGGGTCGCCGTGCCGAACCACGCGACGCCCCCGCCGTAGCTGGTGAACGACACGCCACCGAGCCCGTACATCCCGTCCGGGGCGACGGGGCCGGCGAGGCGGCTTGCCCTCCACTCGCCGCTCGACGCGTGAAGGATGTCGTTGTGAAAGTACCACTCCCACGGGTTCGCGATGAGGATGAACCCGTGCCCGCCGTCGCCGAAGCGGGCCTGGAGCCGGCGGCGCATGGTGCCGGAGATGTAGTCGCTCGCGATGGTCGAGTCCCCGTAGTGCAGGATGCGCGTGATGGCGCCGGCGTCTTTGCGGTCCGTGCGCGCGAGGCGCGCGAAGAACGAGTCCAGAGCGTGGCCGCCCGGGTCCTCGATCTTGCACGTCCGGAGCGTCGCGCGAACCTGGGGATCCATGTCGGGGAGCGCCCCTCCGGACTCGGCAGGGAGCGCGTTGTTGATCGTCGGCGTGTTTTCGGTCGGGGGAAGAGGCTGCTCTCCGGCGGTGGGTGCGGGCGGCGCATCGGTCTGGGGCTGATGCTCTTCGTGCGCGGCGGGGGTATCCCACGGGGCCGGAACGACGCGCAGGGCGCGGAGCCTCGTGCTCGCGTACGGCACTGCCAACAGCGCGAGCATGGCGACGAGCGTCTGCGACGTCTTGCCGAGGAGGGGATGCGACGCGGCGTTCATGACGGCCCTCTCGGGTCACGTTGTCGCGAGCGACGACGCGGTCTCCTGGCCCAGCGCCCGCAACGCCTCGTTCAGCGCGTTCTCCGCCTGGGCCACGGCGAGCTCGGAGCGCTGCCATTGCTCCTTTTCGGCCAACTCTTCTATCGCGCGCAACGCTTCGACGAGGTCGAGCGCGTCGAACATCGACGCCTGCCCGCGCAGGCGATGGGCCGCGAACTCGACCGCCACCCTGTCGCGCCTTTCTATCGCGGCTCGGAGGAGGGCCCACGAGCCCGGCGCGATCTCGAGGAAGCCGACAGCCGCGCGCCGGAGGATGGCCGCCTCGCCGCCGACCCTCGCGAGCGCCCGGGCGAAGTCGACCGGCGCGGGCCGAGGTGCCCCGGACGGAGCCCTTGCGCGCCTGGACCTCGAGGCGGTCACGTGCTGCGACGTGACTTGCAGGAGGCGCGCGCGCTCGATCGGCTTGGAGATGTGGCCGTCCATGCCGGCCGCGCGAGATAGGTCGGAGTCGTCCGGCGTCGCGCTGGCGGTGAGCGAAACGAGGGGCAACCTCTGGGGGGAGCGCGTGCGGCGCTCGTGCTCGAGCGCGCGGATACGACGCGCCGTCTCGTAGCCGTCGATGCCAGGCAGGTACCTGTCGAGCAGGACGAGGTCGAACGGCGTCCTCGTCACCTCGACGAGGGCGTCTTCGCCCGACGACGCGACGACGACCCGGTAGCCCGCGGAGCGAAGGATCTCGCGGGTCACCTCGGCGTTGAGGGCGCTGTCGTCCACCACGAGGACCGAGGCTCCCGGTTCGGAAGAGCTGGCGGCGTAAGTGGCGTTACGCGGCCCTGTCTCGAACAGAATCTCGCCGAGGATCTCCTCGAGACGCGCGCTCCACACCGGCTTCGGGCAGTGTGCCGTGATGCGGAAGGCGCGGACCTCCGCCATGTCGAGCGGCCGCCGCAAGGATTCGACGAAGACGATGCGGGTATCCCCGAGCCCCTCCACGGCCGCCATGTGGGAGACGAGCGTGCGCGCGTCGAAGGGCTCTCCCTCGTCGACCACGATCACCGCGGCGAAAGGCGTCTCGAGGAGACGCTGGTGCGCAGCTTCGATCGTCGCGGCGCTCTCCGCGCGTGCTCCCCGCGTCACGATGGCGCGATCGAGGGTGTCCCTGACGAGGGCGTGACGGGCGACGACGAGGATCGCCTTGGCCTTCGCGTCATTCTCCCAGCGGACGGCGTAGGAGTCGCCGGGACCGCGCGCGAGGCGCACCTGAAACCAGAACGTCGAACCGCTCCCGGGCACGCTCTGGACGCCGATCGTGCCGCCCATGGTCTGGACGATCTCGTGGCATATCGCGAGCCCCAGCCCAGTTCCTCCCCGCTGTCTCGTCCCCGGGGAATCGACCTGTGCGAAGGGAGCGAAGATTCGCCCGGCGTCCGCGGGCGCGACCCCCGGCCCCGTGTCTTCGACCTCGATCCGTAGGACGACGCCGCGCTCCACGACGTCATGCGCGAGAGCGCGCACGTGCACGCTGCCGGCGTCGGTGAACTTGACCGCGTTTCCGATGAAGTTCACGAGCACTTGCCGGATGCGTGCGGCGTCGCCGAGAAGCCGCCCTCTAAGCGCCGGATCGAGCGAGCAAACGAGCGCGATTCCTCGCTCCTCGGCTGCGAGCGCCAGAACGGACGATGCCTCGTCGATCACGTCCTGCAGACGGAAAGGCTCGGTGCCGATCTCGAGCTTGCCGGCCTCGATCTTCGAGAAGTCGAGGATGTCGCCGATGATCGACAACAGTCCGCGCGCCGAGGCCAGCGCCACCTCGGCGTAGCGTCTCTGGCGCTCGTCGAGGCTCGTGGCCGACAGGAGGTCCACCATCCCTATGACGCCGTTGAGGGGAGAGCGAAGCTCGTGGCTCATGGTCGCGAGAAATGCGCTCTTCGCGCGGCTGGCGGCCAGGGCCTCCTCCCGCGCGTGCGCCAGGTCGGAGACGTCCTCGACGATGCTCTGGAAGACTGCACCGTCGTCGAGATCGATCCTGGAGATGCGGATCCGAGCGGTGAACGTCTCGCCGGTGAGGCGTCGCGCCAGCCATTGGCCGCTCCAGGCCCCCTCGCGAGTCGCCTGCTCGACCGCCCGGCGAAGGCCTTCGATCGAGGATGCACCGTCGGGCTGCATCGGCGGCGCGAGGTCGTTGGGCTTGAGCGCGCGCAGCTCGTCCACGCTCTTGGCGCCGTAAATGCGGAGCGCCGCCTCGTTGCAGTCGAGGAACGTCTGGGTGGCGACGTCCCGGATCGTGACCGCCGCAGACGTTGCCTCGAAGAGCGCGCGGAAGCGTCGCTCGGCGTCGGCCTTCTTGCGACGCGGCTCGTTGAGCACGCCAATGTCGTGTGTCTGGACGAGGATGCCCCGGATGTCCGGGTCGTCCAATCGATTGAGGATGACGCACTCTCGGTCGCGCTCCAATCCGTCCGCCTGGGTCGCGTGCACGTCGAGGAACACGGGAAGATGCGGGGGGGCCTCCAGTGCTTGCGCGAACGCCGCCCGGATCTTCTCGCGTTCGTCCGCCCGCGCAGCAAGGACGATGTGCTCCAGCGAAAGCTCGCCCAAAGGGGCGAGCAGCGGTCCCGCGAGCATGCGATTGGGCGACGCGTACGTGACGCGGCCCTTGGCGTCGAAGATCCACGTGACGTCCCAGGCTCGGGCGAGGATCGCTCGGTAGAGGCGCAGCTCGTCCGCGTCGTCGCCCGTCATCGCGCGAGCCCATACCGTTTCAGCTTCTCCCACAGCGTAGAGCGCGAGATCCCGAGAGCCGCCGCCGTGCGCGTGCGCGACCCGCCCATGGCCACGAGCACGCGCTCGATGTGGTCGCGCTCCGAGTCGCCCAGGCTTCCGAGCTCCCGAGGCGGACCTTGCGCGGGCGTCGATGGGGGCACCGGGGGCAGGTCGAGGTCGACGGGCCCGATGAGAGCCGAGTCGGCGAGCATGGTGGCCCGCTCCACCACGTTCCGCAGCTCGCGCGCGTTGCCAGGCCAATCGTAGGCCGCGAGGGCATCTTTGGCCTCGGCGCTGAACGTGGTCCTCGAGCGACCGAACTCTGCGGCGAACCGGACGAGAAAGTGCTCCGCGAGCGGGACAATGTCCTCCCGTCGTTCGCGAAGGGGCGGAACACGGAGCGTGACCGTAGCCAGCCGGTAGTAGAGATCTTGCCGTAGCTGGCCGCTCGCGATTGCGGCTTGCGGGTCGCGGTTGGTCGCGGCGAGGATGCGGACGTTCATCCCGCGCTCCCTGTCCGACCCGACGGGGAAGAAGCGCCGCTCCTCGAGCACACGGAGGAGTTTCGGCTGCAACTCGACTTTGAACTCGCAGAGCTCGTCGAGGAGGAGGGTGCCGCCCTCGGCGCTTGCGAAGTGCCCGGCCCGGTCGCGCTTCGAGTCGGTGAAGGCGCCGCGAACGCTGCCGAAGAGCTCTGCCTCGACCATGCTCTCCGGGATGGCCGCCAGGTTGACCTTCACGAACGGCGCACGTCGTCGATCGCTGCTCTGGTGCACGTGGGCGGCGAGCACCTCTTTGCCGACGCCGCTCTCGCCGAGGATCAGCGCGGACGACGACGGCGTAGTGGCCAGCCGGCTGGCTACGGCAAAGACGTCCCGGAGGGCCTGGCTCGCGACGACGGCGGAGGTGGCGTCTCGATCGCGCTCCTCGTAGAGCGCGAGCTTCCGGCGCACCGCGGCGCCGTCGAGAGCGCGCTCGAGGCGCATGGTCAGATCCGAGACGTCGAAGGGCTTCTCGATGTAATCGGCGGCGCCGTGCCTCATGGCTTCGACGGCGCCACGAATGTCCGCGCGAGCCGTCATCAGCAGCACCTGCGGCGCCGGCGCGCGATCGAGCGCCCGCTGGAGCACGTCCATCCCATCGCCGTCGGGGAGGTACAGGTCGAGCAGGACGGCGTCGTAGTCCGAAGCCTCGAGGGCCTGTTTCGCCGACGCAACACTCGTCCCGACGTGCGTGGAGTAGCCGCGCGCTTGGAGGAGATCGCCCAGGGCCTGGGTCACCAGGGCGTCGTCGTCGACGATGAGAACGCTCCTCCCCACGGCACCATATCCTTGCACGGCTCGACGGCGGCTGCACCGACCCGGCGCGTTCGACAATCGAACGTGGCGGCCCTGGCTGTTCGAACGTCGAACGCGCGCGAGCCGGCCGGTCGACCCTTCCAGCAACTTGCGCGTGGACCGTACTTTGCAAACCAAAGTCCTCATGTCACGGGAACGTGGGGAAGGATGTGCGGCAGTGGACCCGTCGGGCGGAGACACCCGGCATCGTGCGCGGGTCTGTGCGAGTCCAAGCGATCGAGTTCAGGCGGCTTCGATCGCGCATGATCTAAACAACCTTCTCGCGGTGATCACCGCGAGCGTCCAAGCCGCGCTGCGCCCGAAGGCCCCGGCCGATATGAAGGGGCTCCTGCGGGACGTCCTCGGCGCCGCAGCGCTGGCGGCCGGGTTGACCAGACAGCTGATCGATCTCGGACGGGACTCGGACCCTGGCGCTTGCATCGACGTGAACGGGGTCATCGAAGGGCTGGAAGATGTCCTCCGCGCCGCGGTCGGGCCAGGGGTACACCTGGACCTCCGCACGTGGCATCAGCCTCTCACCGCGCGCATGTCGTCGACGGACCTGGAGCGGGTTCTCTTCAACCTCGCGGCCAACGCGCGGGATGCGATGCCTCGGGGGGGCGCGCTGCGCATCGAGGCCCGGTCGTTTGCGTCCGCGTCGAAGCGCTTCGCGCTGCTGGTGGTCTCCGACACCGGATGCGGGATGGACGCGACGACCATCTCCCGCATCTACGAGCCGTTCTTCACCACGAAACCGGGGAAGGGCACCGGACTGGGGCTCGCGACCGTGCACCGCCTGGTCAAGGCCGCGGGCGGCGACATTCACGTCGACAGCGAGCCCGGCCAAGGCACGGTCTTCCGCCTCTGGCTTCCGCAAGAGAGCTCGGGCGATTCCTGGCCGCCGAAGAGTTCGGGCGGCTCGCCTTGAGGAGTCTCTGCGTTCTCGTGGTCGACGACTCGGGGGTCATCCGCGCCTTGTTGTCCGAAGCCGTTCGCGTCAGCGATGTTCCGACGGACGACGTCCTCGAGGCTCGCGACGGTGGCGAAGCGCTCGAGATTCTTCGAGGGCGACACATCGACGTCGTCATCACGGACCTTCAGATGCCGACGGTCGACGGCTTCGAGCTCATCGCGCGGATCGCGGCCAGTCCCAATCTCGCGCACGTTCGCCTCGTGACGATGACCGCCGAAACTGCCCCCGGATACTCCCAAAAGGCCATCGGGACGAATGTCTACGCGCGCCTGACCAAGCCCGTTCGCTTCGACACGATCCAGGCCATATTGGGGGACATCTGGCGAAGCCTGGGCTCGCCTTGAGCTACGATACGGGGGTGCCTCTCGCGCGCGCCCTCGTGTGTCCTTCCTGCGGCGCGGGCGTCGACGAGGGTGCTCGCCGTTGCGCGCACTGCAACGCCCCGATCGCCACCGTGCGGTGCGCAAGCTGTTTCCTGATGAACGCGCGCGACTCCGCCCACTGCTCGGGCTGCGGGCGCGAGCTCGGGCTCGAGCCGACTCCGCGCGACGGCACGCTGGCGTGCCCCGACTGCCGTGTTCCGCTGTCTGCGTTCGAGTGCGGCTCGGCGGGCCTGCTCCACGACTGCGGGCGATGCGGCGGTCAGTTCGTCGAGGTGGCGGCCCTTCGCGATCTCATCGAGCACCACGACCGCCTCGACGTCGGCCTCGCCCGCGCTCGCACGGCCCCCGTGTGCGCGGATACGCGCGTCCGCTACGTGGCTTGCCCAGTGTGCGGGTCGATGATGAACCGGCGCAACTTCGGAGGCGGCAGCGGCGTCGTCGTCGATGTGTGCGTCCGGCACGGTACCTGGTTCGACGCGGGGGAGCTGCCACGCGTGCTTGCGTTCGTCGAGTCGGGTGGGCTCACGCGGGCGCGACAGCGCGACGCGGCAGAGCGCGAGGCCGCGGCTCGTGAGAAGCACGTGCGCGAACGGGTCAGCGCGGCGGGTGTGGGGCTCCACGGTACGCTCGGCGAGGCGGGCGACGGGCCAAGCGGCGGGTCGCTCATTCAGGACCTGTTGATGGATCTCTTCGGCGGTTAGGCGCAAGGTCGGGAACTTTCTCGCCTCTCGGGGAGATCCTTTCTCCGGGCCATGCGTCCTCACCGGACGTGGCGCGGCTCACGCGGGCACATTGCCCGCGTCCCGCCCGACCCAAGGAGCTGACGATGGTCTGCGTCGATGGCAAGCGCGCGTCCGTGCGCGCGGTGGCGGCGGTGTGTGTGCTGGTGGCGGGGTCTGGCGCCTGCCGCACGCAGGCGAGCGAGGTCCCCGACCCGGGGCAAAGGTCCACGGAAGCCGTGGGGACCCGGGCGAAGGGTGAGGAGGGCAGCATGGGAAACCCGGCGGTCTCCGGCACGGTGAAAAGGCTGCCAGTGTCGACGCCGGACCCTGTCAATCAAAACGCCGCGCCCGCCTTCGGCATGGTGGGGCTGATCGGGCACGGGGCGGGCGCGCCTTTCGGATCCTCCGTCGCCCAGGCCGCCGCGCCGAGCGAGCCGCCTCTCGTCGTCGCTGCGCCCCACCTGGACCCGAACGCACGATACGCGACCACGTACCGCCCAGGCGGAGCCGCGCTGGCGGCCTTCGATGCCGCGGTCTCGCGCGGGCAGATTCCCGCCCCGTACAGGGACCTCGTCGCCGACTTCGGCGCCCGCTACGCCCCCGCCCTCGCACGGCCGGTGGACGGCGCGCTCGCGATCGCCGTCGACACCGAGCGCACCTCCGTCGGCCCGGAAGGGGGCCCCATGAACCTGCGCGTCGCGCTCGTCTCGAGCGACGCGACTCCGGTGCGCGCCCCGCTGTCCGTGCACATCGTCCTCGACGTCAGCGGTTCGATGTCCGGCCAGGCCATCGAAGACGCCAAGCACGCCGCCGAAGCGGCCGTAGCGAAGCTCGAGCCGACCGACGACTTCTCGATGGTCACTTTCTCCAACTCGGCGCAGGTTCTGGTCGGCGACGGCCCGATCGGTCCTCGTCGCAGCCAGGTGGTCGCACGCATCGAGGGCGTGCAGGCCGACGGCGGCACGAACATGTCGTCCGGCCTGGACCTTGGCTATGCGCAGGCCCACGCCGCGGCCGTGTCCGACGACGCCGTGCGCGTCCTGATGCTGCTTTCGGACGGGCACGCGAACGCCGGCGATACCGATCCCCAGCGCCTCGCCGATCGCGCGAACCGGGCGTTTCAGGACGGCATCCAGACGAGCGCCTTTGGCCTCGGAACCGATTTCGACGCGGCGCTCATGAGCCGCATCGCTGACCGAGGGGCGGGCGGCTACTACTACCTGGCCGACTCGTCCCAGATAGCGCCGGCCCTCTCGCGCGAGATTGACGCAAGGATGCGGCCCGTGGCCACGGCGCTGGAAGTGCGAGTCCGCCTCCGCCCCGACGTCCTGGCGACGCGGGTCTTCGGATCGCGCGAACTCACCGAGGTCGAGGCCGCGGCGGTCCGTGCGCAGGAGATCGCCGTCGATCGCGGCGAGAAGAAGCACGGCATCGCGTCCGATCGGGACATGGACGCGGCGGGCGGCATGCGGTTCTTCATCCCTGCGTTCGCGGCGGCGGACCGGCACGCGACGATGATGACCTTGCAGCTTCCTCCGGGGGGAGGAGAGCGGAGCATCGCGAGCGTCGAGGTGCGCTACAAGGATCGCCTCCTCAAGAAGAACGTGACGCGCGAGCTTCCGGTGAGGCTCCGCTGGGCGGCGAGCGACGCGGAGAGTGCGGCGACCGCGAGCGTGAGCGTCGAGCGCATGTCCCAGGCATTCGAGGCGGGCGAAACCATCCTCGCGGCGGCCGAGGACGTCGACCGCGGCGACCGATCCGGAGCTCACAGGCTGCTCGACGAGCGCGCGCAGGTCCTCCGCCGCGCATCCGAAGCGCTGGCCGAGCCCATGCTCGCGGAGGACGGCGCGAGGCTCGAAAGGCTCGCGAGCGCGGTCGGAGGCAAAGGTCAGATGGGGGATCCTCTGGCGCTCGTCGTGATGCTGCGTGGATCGGGCTACGGGTACTTCTGATGGGGACGCCCGTCCTGCTCGACCGCGTCACGCCGCTCGCGCTCGACCCGGGCGCGCACGTCGTGATGCACGGGATCGCACGCACATCGGTCGACGGCACGGTGTTCGATGCCCTGGCTCAGTGGGACGGGCTCTCGACGGGCGCGTCGCGCGCCGGTGGCCTCTTCGACCCCGTGGCCGGTGGACTGCGAATGACCGAGGCGCACCCGGACCGCCACGAGTACGTGTTCGAATCGGAAGGGACGCCGGCCCCCGCCTGCGCGGCCGCGGGCGTGCCTTCCCCGTGCCTCGTGCCGCGCCTGGCAGAGATCGGTCACGAGCGTCTTCGAACGGCCGCCGAGCTCGCGTCGACTCTCTCCGGCGCGGTCGAGGTGGAGCCCGCTCTGGCACCGGCGTTGGCGCCGGCGACGCTTCGCGCGGTCGCGACGGTCGCCGGTGTTCTGGGAGCCGCTGCGGTCATCATGGCGCTCGTGGCCATCTCGCGTCGCCTTGCTCGAAGCCCGATGGGTCGAGTTCGCGCCGCGGCCCGCGAGGCGATGCGGGCGACCCGGAACGATGCCACGCTGCAACGTCTTCGCGGTCAGGTGCACGTGCTTGTCGCCCGGGCCGCGCACCTGAACGTGGCGCGCCGCGAGTGCGCTCGAAGACTGCGGCGCATCGACCGCTTCGGGCTCGCGAAGAGGACGGAGGCCTGCGCACGGTCGGCCGCGCCGGAGGCGGGCGATGCCATGACGTGGCTGACGGCAGAGCATGCCGAGGCCGCCCGTCTCGAAGCCGACCTCGCGGCGAGCATCGTGGGGCTCGAGCGCATCGAAAGCGCTCTTCGGGTCGTGGCCATGCGCGCACGGTCGCATCGCGGCACCCGCGCCCGAGCGCGGCGGGGCGACCCTGTCGATGCGGTGGCCGTGGAGCTCGATCTGCGCGACGAAGGGCTCGCCGAGGCCGATCGCTTCCTCGGCCCGTAAGGGAGGCTCACGCTTGCCATTTGCGGCCGGGGTGGAGATCCTGCCCGTCTCCGATGCCGAATCGACTTCCCGTTCTTTGTCTCCTCGGTCTGATCTTCGCCTTCGTCGGCTGTGCTCACATGAGCGACCTCCAGACCGCCCGCGCGAAGGGCCAGGGGACGTCGGTGTCGTACCCGGTCTCGATCGACCAGGCCTGGAAGATCTCCCTTCAGATTCTCCGCAACGCGGGGGCCGAGTCCATCGACGAGCATCCCGACAAGGGCTTCATGCTCACCAGCACGGCGCCCGGCGAGGGCCTCAGCTGGGGGACGTACATCGGAGTGTGGTTCCAGGCGGACGGCTCGCAGACCAACGTCACCGTCATCACGAAGCGGCGGGCCGTGGCCGAGCTCGTCACCGCCCTGACCGAGAAGGGTTTTCATCAGGAGTTCTCGGACGCCGTGGCGATGCTTCCCGGACACTCCGGGGGCGCAGTCGCAGCCCCCGTCGCAGCGCCCGTGGCTGCCCCCGTCGCCGTGGCTCCGCCGTCACCGCCCGCGCCGTCGGGCGACGTCACCAAGGATCAGTGCATCGACGCGAACACGAAGGCGCAGTCTCTGCGGCGCTCGAGCAAGCTCGTCGCCACGCGCGCGCAGCTCGCCATCTGCGCCGATCCGCATTGCCCGGCGATGGTGCGCGACGATTGCACGCAGCGCCTGGATGACCTCGAGCGGATCCAGCCGACGATCGTCTTCGACGCAAAGGACGGCGCCGGCAACGATCTGAGCGAGGTGCGGGTGAGCATGGACGGCAAGCCGCTCGTCGGCCGGCTGGACGGCACCGCGGTCGCGGTCGATCCCGGCCCGCACGCATTCACGTTCGAGGTGTCCGGGCAGCCGAGCGTGACGAAAGGCTTCGTGCTCAAAGAGGGCGAGAAGCTGCGGCGCGAGCGGGTCGTGATAGGGCCACGCTCATAGGCATTCTTTCTTGAACACCTTGCTCCCCTGGGCGTCGAAGTAGAACGGTGGGGAGCAGTTGCCGCTCGGCGTGACGCGCGCGGGCGGCGCAGCTGGCGCCATGGCGACGGGTGGCGGGGGCGCTGTCACGGGAGAGGGAGCGGTTCGCTTCGCAGGGACAGGTGCGCTCGCGGTCGCCCTTCCCGCATCGACAGCCGGTTGCGTCGTTTCCGCAGCAGAGAGCACGATGGCTGCCACGCTGGATGCCGCCGCAGGCGGTGCGGTCGCCGCCGCGACGACGGTTGGCCCGGGGCTCCCCTCGGAGGCGGGTCCCGCCCGCATCGCGCGCAGCCCGAAGCCCACCCCGACGAGCGCGAGTGCCCCGGCGCCTGCTGCAAGGAGCGCCACGACCGGCGATCGCTTCGGGAGTATCACAGGCTCGTTCGCACCCGAGCCCGCAACGGAAGCGGCGACCGGCTGCGCAGTCGTGCCGCCCGGCTGGCCCGTCCACGCGGGCGTCGCCGCGGGCACGGGCCGCGCCTCCGACGGCGCAAACTGCGTCGCGGCGAAGGCCGTGACGCCCACCGAGGCTGTGAGCGGCGGAACGCGCTCTGGAAGGGCACCGAGGATGCTCTGGTACGCGTGGCGCAGCGCTCCGCGCATCTCGGAGGCACTCATCCACCGGGCTTGCTTGTGGAAGGCGAGCCCTCTGTCCACCACCTGAGCAATGAGCGGAGGGACGCCCGGTGCCACCGCGAGGATGGGCCTGGCCTGTTGCGTGGCGGCCGAGATGAGAAGCTGGGACGCGTTGTCGCCGAGGTGGACGAGCTGACCGGAGAGGACGGTGAACAGAGTGGCGGCCGCCGCCCACACATCGGTTTGCGCGTCGATCTCGCTCGACTTGGCCATCGCCTGCTCCGGCGCCATGAAGGCCGGCGTGCCCAGGAGCACCCCCGTGCCGGTCCCCTTGCCGCCGCCGCCGCTGGCGGCTTCGCGCGCGCGGGCGATGCCGAAGTCGAGCACCTTGACCAGCCCGTCCCGGGTGACGAAGAGGTTCGCGGGCTTGATGTCGCGATGGATGATCCCCTTGGCGTGCGCCGCGGAGAGGACGTCGAGGAGCTGATCGACGATGACGACGGCGGTCAAAACCGGCAGGCGGCCGCCTTGCCTCTCCCAGAGCCCCTCCACGCTGTCGCCGTCGAGCAGCTCCATGACGATGAACGCGGCGCCGTCCTCCGCCACGTCGTCGTCGAGCACGGCCACGGTGCCTGGGTGCCCGACGCTGTTGGCTGCGTAGCCCTCGCGGAGGAAGCGCGTCCGGATGTCGGCGTTCAGCGAGAGCTCCGGATGGAGCATCTTGACCGCGAACCTCTTCGCGTTGCGGTGCGTCGCCGCGTAGACGACTGCCATGCCGCCAATTCCAAGCACCGAGTCGATGCGGAGCTTGCCGCGGAGTGTCGTGCCGATGCGCGCCTGCGCACGCTGCTCGAATCTCGGAATCCCCGCTCATCGCCCCTATAGAGGGAGCATACCCAAGAGTCGTCTTTCTGCTACTCGTCACGCAATGACGTCCGGTCCGCAGCGCGCGTCTCCCGCCCGTCTTCGCTTCGCCCCGTCGCCGACCGGGTACCTGCACATCGGTGGCGTGCGGACGGCCCTCTTCAACTGGCTGTGGGCCCGAAAGACGAAAGGGGCCTTCGTGCTCCGCATCGAGGATACGGACCAGGATCGAAGCACGTCGGAGAGCGTGCGGGTCATCGTCGAGTCGCTCCTTTGGCTCGGGTTGACCTGGGACGAGGGGCCCGAGACGGGCGGGCCGCACGGGCCGTACACGCAGATGGAGAGGCTGCCGGTGTACAGAGAGCACGCCGAGGCGCTCATCGAGTCGGGCAAGGCCTACCGCTGCTATTGCACGAAGGAGGAGCTCGACGCGCAGCGCGCCGCGCTCAAGGCGCGCGATCCGAAGGCCAGCTTTACCTACCCAGGCACGTGCCGCGACCGGACGGATCGGCCCGCGTTGCCGTTCGTGGTCCGCTTCAAGGCGCCATCGAGCGGAGCCGTCGTTTACGACGACAAGGTCTTCGGCGAGGTGACGACCCCGAACGCTGCGCAGCAGGACTTCGTCCTCCTGCGGTCCGACGGCGTGCCCCTATACAACTTCGGCGCGGTCGTCGACGACGTGACCATGGGAATCTCGCTCGTCGCGCGCGGGCGCGACCACATGGTCAACACGCCTCCGCAGATCCTCCTATACGAGGCCTTCGGCCGGCGGCCGCCCGACTTCGCGCACCTCCCGATGATGCTCGCCGCGAACGGCGAGAAGCTGAGCAAGCGTCACGGGGCCGTCAGCGTCTCCGAGTACAAGGACAAGGGGTATGCCCCGCGCGCGGTGCTCAACTACTTGGCGCGCTTCGGCTGGTCGCACGGCGACCAGGAGGTCTTCTCGCTCGACGAGCTCGTAGAGGCGTTCGACTGGGAGCACTGCAACCGGGCCGACGGGAAGTTCGACGCGAAGAAGTTCCTCGCGATAAATCACGAACACCTGAAGTCGTCGCGGCTCACGGACGACCGCTCGTACGCCGAGCAAACGGTTCCGTTCCTGCGCGCACGCGGGCTCGAGGTAAGCCGTGGGGACGTCGAGCGCACCGTGTGGCTCATCCGCGAGCGCGCCACGACGTTCGTCGACGCGGCGGACCGGCTCGACTTCGTGTTCCGCGATCCGCCCGTGATGGAGGAGACGGCGGTGGCAAAGTTCCTCGTGCCCGGCAACGCGCAGCGCCTTCGGGAGCTCGCGGGGGTCGTCGAGCGCGTCGAGCCGTGGACCGCACAAGCCATCGAGCAGGCGGTGGAGGCGTGGGTCGCCGGAGCGGCGCTCCAGATGAAGGACCTCGGGCAGCCAGCGCGCGTGGCCCTGACGGGTCGTACGGCAAGTCCGGGACTGTTCGACGTCATCGCGGTGCTGGGACGCGATCGCGCGACCGGACGGCTACGTGCGGCGGCGGAACGTGCCGAGCCGGGGCGAGAGTAGCGAGAGCCCGAGGACGCCGGGAGCGTCGGGGAGCGAAGGCTACCGCTGGCAGAACCAGGCGTAGGTTTCTTCGATGCCGCGCCGGAGGGGGATCTTGGCCTTCCATCCGAGCGCGGCAAGGCGCGAGACATCGAGCAACTTGCGGGGGGTTCCGTCCGGTTTGCTAGGGTCGAAGCGCAACGCGCCCCGGAACCCGACGATCTCCTTCACCAGCTCGGCGAGCTCGCGGATGGACACGTCCTCGCCCACCCCGACGTTGAGGATCCGCGGGTCGTCGTACTCCCGCATCACGAATACGCACGCTTCGGCCAGGTCGTCCACGTGGAGGAACTCGCGTCGCGGCGTGCCAGTGCCCCAGATGACTACCTCCGGAGCGTCGGCCTGCTTGGCCTCGTGCAAGCGACGGATGAGAGCCGGCAGGACGTGCGACGTCACCGGGTCGAAGTTGTCGTGGGGTCCGTACAGGTTGGTGGGCATGACGCTGACGCCACGAAAGCCGTGCTGCCGGCGGTACGCGTCGATCATCTCGAGCCCGGCGATCTTCGCGATCGCGTAGGACTGGTTGGTCGGTTCGAGCGGTCCCGTGAGGAGGTACTCCTCCTTGATGGGCTGCGCGGCATGCTTCGGGTAGATGCACGAGGAACCGAGAAACAGGAGCTTCTTGGCCCTCGACTCGTGCGCCGCCGCGACGACGTTCACCTCGATGAGCAGATTGTCACGGATGAAGTCCGCCCGGTACGTGTCGTTGGCGAGGATGCCACCGACGCGCGCGGCGGCGAGGAACACGTACGCGGGCCGCTCGGCTGCGAAGAATCGCTCGACGTCAGCCTGACGGCGCAGGTCGAGCTCCACGCTCGACCGCTCGACGACGTTCTCGAAGCCGTCCGCGGCGAGTCTTCGTCGGATCGCCGAACCGACGAGGCCCCGATGCCCCGCGACGAAGATGCGATCGTCTCGGTTCACTCGTACGCCCCACGCGCCGACGGGACGTGGCCGGCCTGGCGAAGGGTCTTCTCCTGGCGTGCGAGCTCGAGGTCGTGGTCGACCATCATCCGCACCAGATCGAGGAAGCCCACGCGCGCCTCCCAGCCGAGGCCCCTTCGCGCCTTGGTCGCGTCTCCGCAGAGGTGATCGACTTCGGAGGGGCGGAAGTAGCGCGGATCGACCTCGACGTGGCCTTCCCATGCGATGCCCACGTGACCGAACGCCGCCTGCAAGAGCTCTCGCACCGAGTGCGATTCGCCCGTCGCGACGACGTAGTCGTCCGGCCGCTCTGCCTGGAGCATGAGCCACATCGCCTGCACGTAGTCGCCCGCGAATCCCCAGTCCCGCTTTGCGTCCAGGTTGCCCATGTAGAGCTTGTCTTGCAGGCCCAGCTTGATGCGCGCCACGGCCCGCGTGACCTTCCTCGACACGAACGTCTCTCCGCGGCGGGGAGACTCGTGATTGAAGAGAATGCCGTTTGCGATGAAGAGGCCATAGGCCTCGCGGTAGTTGGTGGCATACCAGTGGGCCGCGACCTTGCTCGCGGCGTACGGGCTTCGCGGGTGAAAGGCCGTGGACTCGCTCTGCGGCGGTGCCGCTGCGCCGAACATCTCCGACGACCCGGCCTGGTAGAACCGGACGCTCTCGCCCGATATCGCGCCGTAGTCGCGGAGAGCCTCGAGGAGACGGAGCGTTCCGGTAGCGACGGCGTCGGCAGTGTATTCCGGGGCGTCGAAGGAGACCCGCACGTGGGATTGCGCGGCCAGGTTGTAAACCTCTGCGGGACGGACCTTCTCCAGTATGCGCCGCAGCCCGGTGCCGTCGCCGAGGTCCCCATAGTGCAAAAGCAGGCGAGCGCCCGGCTCATGCGGGTCCCGGTAGAGGTGCTCGAGCCGTTCGGTATTGAACGTGCTGGCGCGGCGCACCACGCCGTGGACCTCGTAACCCTTGGAGAGAAGGAGCTCGGAGAGGTACGACCCGTCCTGCCCGGTGATTCCCGTGATGAGAGCGCGCTTCATGGCCCGGACGGCAGTGTATCCTAGTGACCGAGAATCGCGCTCACGTCCGCGCGACTCAGCGGGCATTGTAGAAAGCGGAGGCCCGCGGCGCGGCACGACGTGCGCTTTTTCAGCAAGCGGATGCACACCGGGTCGTGTGGCACGGCGTTGTCTGCCCGGCACACGGCCGTCGCCTGGGCCTCGGTGGACAGGACCTCTCGTTCGACTTCGCGCAGCTGTGTCGCCGGGTCTGTCACCGCGAAGATCTTCGTGGGCCACGGGGGGTCCTCGTTGCCCGGAGTGAAGATAGGGCGGCATGTCGCGTACATGTTGTACGCGTGCAGCTCGATGTACATGACCGAGGCCTTCTCGCCGAAGGTCGTCCCCGCCTCGGTCCTGCAATTGACCTTGTAGGTGTCGAGGGTATCGGGGTCGGCCCCAAGCTTCTCGGACGCAAGTCGCTCGGGAACGGCGGTGATCATCCAATAGAGGGAGAAGAAGGCCGGCAGGGCGACCGTGCCGACGATGACGACGCTCGTGAAGCCGCCCAGAGGGACGCGCGGCAGGACGAGCAGCGCGATCACGAAGACGGCGAAAAACGGCGCCACGAGGAAGCGCTGCGCTTCCACTGTGGATTCGCCGTTCACCTGAATGTGAGTCGCGAACGCGGCGCCCACGACCGTCGCCGTCATCGCAAATAGCAGAGAGAGAAGAGCGCACGCGACGGCGTGGCGACGAGGACCAGGGCAATCCCGCCGCCGCCGATGGCGAACGGGAGCAGATCGCTGAAGAGAGCCTTCTTGGCGGCTTCGCCCGGAAAGGTGAGGTTCGCGTGAAAGTGGTCGGTCGAGGGGACCTGCGCGGCGGCCCACCCGAGCTTCTGAACCGGGCCACCCGGCGCGAAGGACCCACCGAGCAGCACGCTCGGCAAGACGGACATCGCGCCGATGGCCAAAAGGAAGGCCACTCCACGCGCGCGTCCGACGCCGAGGATCCCTGGATGCGGGAGCCACGCCACTCCCAGCGCGACGTCCAGGAGGGCAAGCGACGTCTCGTCGGTCAGACTCATCAGCGCCGCGATCGCGAGCAGGCGACCGAGGACCCCCTCGCGCGGGGCGCCGGGCTGGGCGAGCGGGTTCGCCGTCGCGGCGCCGACGAATCCGACCATGAGCAGCGCAGCCACCGAGACGTGAGGGCGAAAGCTGATGGTGAGAAAGTTCAAGTGCATGAATCCGAAAAGGGGATCGGATACGCCGGGAAGGAACGGAATCGGCCCGCAGAGCAGGATCGATACCCCTCCCAGCGCCGCGAGCGCGCCCTTCGTCAGGCCGCTTCCCAGCATCAGGAGAGCGAGGGTGGATGCGGTCAGGGCGAATGCGACGTCGTGCGCGATGCTGAGGGCACGATTCGACGAGATGACGTCGAAGGAGAGGCCCCGAAAGATTGCCGCGAACACATCTCCCGCATAGTGGTATCGCCACTTCGACGTGTGTTCGAGCACGTTGACGAAGGGGATCCTCTGCACTCCGATCGCGGTGACGAGCGGGCTGTGCCAGTAGCGGTCCCAGATCACATAGTGACGGGACAGGGTCGTGCTTACCGCGAGGGCGAGCGCCGCGGAGGCGAGCACGGTGACGAGCACCGTAAAGCGGAGTGCGAGCGGGCGTCCTGCGAAGTCCCTGCCGGCGCGTCGACGCTTGACGGCAAGGGCTCCGAAGCCCACGAGCCACGCCGGGCGCGAGATCAATATGGCGACCTCCAGCCGTACGACGCAGGCCAAGAGGACGATGCCGAGCAAATCGAGCGCGACGAAGAACGGAATGTCGAGCCCGAGCCTCGTCATGCCCGTCTTGCGTGTCGAGCGCGCCGCGAGGAAAGCAAGCAAAGGGAGCGCGTAGAGGCCGACCGCGCATGCCTCGGCTGCCGCGACGGGCATCAGTCGGACTCCGGGCCCGCGTGCTTCATGATCCCCGAGGCACGGCGGCGCGAATGTGCATGTACGCCCACATGGGTCGCGGCACGACGGCCGCTGCGAATCGCTCGAGGCCCCCGATGAGGGCGCGAATCATGTGGTCCTCGCCGAGGGCCGGGCGGCCCATCTCGGGGTGCAGAACGACGCGATGGATGGGCATGGCCTGGTACCGCATCGTGGTCACCACCGAGAAGCGCCGCGAGAGCGTCTCGACGAGAAACGGGAGAGTCGATCTCAGCTCGCCCCGCTCGGCCGGATTGGCGAGCGCGTGAAGGAAGATGAGCGGATTGTAACGACAGGGCTCGAGAACGTCGATGCGACCGCCGGGTACGAGCACCCGGCAGCATTCGTCGACGAGTTGCGCGGGTTCGTCCAAGTGATGGATGACGTCCCTGACGAGCACGTGGTCGAAACTACCGGCTTCGAAGGGCATGGACTCGACCGACGCCGCCACGAATCGGCATGCGGGGAGCCGTTCACGCGCGAATACGAGCTTCTCTTCGAAGAGGTCGACGCCGACCGCCCCCGCCGGAGCGCCGAGGTGGTAAAGGGTTGCCCCTTCGCCGCACCCGACGTCGAGGACTCGCTCGCCCAGGGGAAGAAAGGCCCGACGAACGAGCTCGGCCTCTTGGTCCGAGACGAACGGGCCCTTGGTCTGCCACTCGAAATGCGCCGGAGCGGCGGCACCGAAGGCACCGGCGAGGTGATCGCGAAGCGCCATCGCTCAGAGGCCCATGCGCATCTTGCGAAAGCCGAAGGCCGTCATCTTCAGAAGGAGCCAACCGTCGGCAAAACGGCTTATCTTCGTGTCTCCGTAGGTTCGCGCCCGATACCGGATGGGCACGTCGACGATCTTCATGTTCAACCGGGCGGCACCGAAGAGAAGATCGAAGTCCCCGAACGGGTCGAACTCGCCGAAGAACGCGCGATGGGCGGCAATGCGGTCATGGTCCCAGCGGTAAAGGACCTTCGTTCCGCAGAGGGAGTCTTTCACCGGCTGCTCCATCAGCCATGAGAGCGCGGTCGAAAAGAACTTGTTGCCCACGAGATTGAGAAACCGCATCGCTTCCCCCTCCATCGGATAGACGAGGCGTACCCCGTTGATGAAATCGCCTTTGCCGGTTACGAGCGCGCGGTAAAACTTGGGAAGGTCCTCCGGCGGGACGCTCAGATCCGAGTCGAGAATCATGAGAACGTCGTGGCGAGCGGACGCGAACCCCTTCCGTACCGCGTCGCCCTTACCCTTGCCGGCTCCTTGAGCGATGAACTTGAGCTCGAGTGGGCCCTTGTATTCGCGCATGACCGCGGCGATCTCCTCCACGGTCCCGTCCGTCGAGTTGCCGTCGACGAAGATGAGCTCCGTGGCCGGCCCCATGAGCGGGGTGCGATCGACCGCCGCGCGGATGTTGCCCTTCTCGTTGCGGCATGGGCACACGACGGAGACTCCCGGCAGCGGAGCCACCGCGTTCTCGACCGCCGTGCGGCCGACGAAGTAGTCCACGAGCGCGACGCTCTTGGCGAGCGGCAACTTGGCCACGACCCGATTGGCGATCTCCGATACCAAGGGCACGTGCGCCGGCAGCAAGATATCGGTGCCCTTTCGGACGACATCGAACCCCGAGAGGAAGAGGAGATTCGCGATGTCGTTCATCGAGAGCCAGTTCTGCTCGGGCCAGGGTGTCTTGTAACCGAGGCTCTCCGCGAGCTTGAGGACGGGCTCCCAGATGAAGTTGTAGTAGGTGAGGACGATCCTGCCGCCCGGGGCCATCCGGCCTCGCAGCTGCTCGAGGGCACACTGGATGTCCTCGAAGTGGCCGATCGCATCGCTGAGGACGATGGCGTCGAACGGCCCCTCGGGAAGCGGGTCGCGCTCGACGTCGACGACGCGCAAATCGAGCTCGGGGTGGCGCCGCCGAGCGAGCTCGAATCATTCGCGGCGACAGGTCGATCCCCACGCGCGTCGGCCCATCGAGCGAGGCGAGAAGATCACCGAGACCGCAGCCGACCTCGAGCACCCGACTGCCGGGGAGGACGAGGCTCGAGACCAGCCTACGGACCTGTTCGGAATAGTAGTGATGTTCGTCGACCCTTTGATATCGCCAATCGGCGATCCGGTCGTACGCGACGATGCGCTTCGCCAGTCGCTCCCTCTCTCGACTCTCGAAGCCGTATTCGCCGTCCGTGGCAGGCCGACCCGGGGAAGGGGGCGGAGACGTGACGGGAGCGGCGGCTGACATGGGAGGTCAGGGGTATCAGAGCCTAGTCAGGGCGTACACGTTCACGCCGATTGTGACCGCGATTTCTCGAGAAGCCACGTGTGGTAGAGGCGCAGCGGGCGAATCGGGAGATCCAGGGTTTCCGCCTGCAAGACACGCAGGCCGACTCGTGCGAAGGCGCTTGCAACCTGCGCAGGCGTCGTGACGTGATGGTCATCGATCCCCTTGAAGCCGATCATGCGGAAACCGATCTCCATCATCCTGTTCACCGAGGGCATGCCGATCAAGAAATGGCCCCCGGGCCTCAGGGTGCGGACCACTTCGGCGAGCGCCCGTTCGTAGTCGGCGAGATGCTCGAAGACCGAGAAGCTCACCACCAGATCGAGAAATCCGTTCTCGTAGGGAAGCGCCATGACGCTGCCCCGGGTGAGCTCGGCCCGGAGTCCGCGGGATGCGAGCAGCGCGTTGACCGGTTCTGGATTTGCGTCGAGGTCGATGCCGAAGAGTTGGTCGACTTGAGACGCAATCGTGAGAAGGACCGCCCCCGCGCCATATCCCACTTCGAGGCCACGCGCATACCGGCGATCTGCCAGCATGCTCAGACCCATGTTGATCCGCTCACGGAAAATCAGCCCCACGAGGGGACGCCGGTAGTACTCGATCGGGTCGCTCGGGCCGGTCTTCGGCAGACCCGCGAGGATCGACAACGTAAGCTTGAGCACGCGGCTCGTACCTAGCATTCGCGGCCCCCTCCTGCAAAGCGCCTCCGAGCAACCTGCAGGCTCTCTTCACGGAGCGGGTGGCTGCGCGAGGTCGACGACCGTCATGCCGTGCGCGGAGTAGACGACCAGGTGCGCTGCCGTCAGCTTTTCGATGGCGTCCTCTGCGTCGAGTTGAACGATGGCCTCTCCTTGGAGGTAGCTACCTATCCTGCTGAGGTGCGAGGTCCAGTGGGCCTTGTTGTAGAATTCGCCCGGCAGGTTGAAGTCGACCGATACGAGGTACCGGACGCCGTTCGCGAGGAAGTACCCGCCGAGGGCCTCGGGGCCCTGCCTCAGCGGCCAGCCTGGCTTCGGGCCCATGCCCCCTAAAGTGTCCAGGACGTAAATGACATTTCGCTGGAAGTCGAAGCGGAAGGGTTCGAGCACGGCTGTGGCGATGGGCACGTGCGGCGGTATATAGGATTGCACTTCGAGGTAATCGGCGCTCTTGGCATCGAACACCTGCAGCTCCCACGATGACTCGTCGATCGCGGCGATCGCATTTGCGACGGAGCTGCTCAAGGCGTCGCGCGTGTCGTCGTGGGTAAGGGCCACGTGCCCCGCCACGGCCACGCCCGCGAGGGCCGCTCTGGCCGCGTTGCGCCCGACCGACATGGCGACGATGACGGCCGTCGCCGCGACGTAGGCGAAGTAATACCGGGCAGTAGCGTCCGCGCCGAATGCGGCCGACTGCCAGCTCTGCGCCAAGAGCCCCACCAGGGTCGCGACCGTGAGCGCCGTCAGGTCGTTTCGTGCCCGACCCGGTAGGGGGACGAGTCCCGCCACTACGAACGGTACGAAGAGCGCCAAGGGTTTGCCGTGATAGAGGTGCACCACGAACTCTTCGGTGAGGCTCGAAGGGTGCGCAAGGAACGTCCACCCCGGGGTGAGGTTATTGTGCCCGAATGGGAAGAAGAAGGTGCCGCTCGATTGCCGCAGCATGATCGACCACGGCGAGAGCAGGAGGAGGAAGGCCGCGGCGAAGATCCCTCCGGTGCGAGCCAGAGACAGCAACGATTCGCGAGTCCAGGGCTTTCTCACTCCGAGGAGGAAGTCCGAAGCGAAGACCAGCACCACGAAGGGCAACACGGCGGCGGCGTTCGACGTGCGCAAGAGTATGGGCACGACCGCGCAGCCGGCGAGGGCCAGTGCGCGACGCGGCTCGATGGGCCATAGCGGCCGGTCTGAATCGCGTCCGAACGGTACTCGTACCGTGCGGTAGAGGGTCATCGTCGCCGCAACACCCGACATCAGGCTGGCCGTGTTCACCCGGACGTTCTGCAAGGTGAAGAGCACGAGGGCGGCCAGTCCGATGGGCACGGCGTGCCACGGTTTGAGGCCAGAGCGCCCCACGTGGCCCACGACGAGTGCGGCCACGACGACGAGCGAGATCCCCGCGTCGACGACGTGTAGATAATAGATCGGCGCGACCGATATGAACGCCGCGTGCAGGTAGACCTGGCCTCCCAATGACGATATGCGCCTTGCCGCATAAGGCTGAAATAGCGACCCGGTCTGAACGAGGTCCTCCGCTAGCGTGAAATACAGCGGAGGATCATCCGAAAGCTGAAACCGGTGATTGCCGAGGAACGCGACCAGCGTGAAGACCGCCATCGCGTACACGCCGGCGACGACGGCGAACATTCCGCTTCGCCCGAGAAGGGCCGTCACGCGACGGCGCCATCGCGTTGCCGACGAACAGGGCGTCGGACGGTGAGCCCAAAGGCCCAGCAGAGCGAGCACGCCGACGCCGACCTGGGCCATGAGCACCGGACGCACCGCAAGGTGCGCGGCAGAAAGAAAGCCACCGGTGAGGATGAAGAGCGCCATCCCCCATCCGGCACGGAGGCCCGCGTCCATCCGCCGATCGGGCGCCAGCCATAGGTTCGCGAGCGAGCCCCATCCGACGAACGAAGCGAGCATCGCCATACTCCAGTACGCCGCAAGCGCGACGGAATGGTGGCGGAGGCCGAGGAAGATCGCGGTGCTCGCGAGCGCGACGGCGGCGGCCGTCGCGGCGCGCACTGGGCTGAACGCAAGCCTTCGCATGGGTCGGGGCGCCGCCTTGGCTCACTTCCCTTGCTTCGCCGCCCACGAGTCGCGAAGGCCGATGGTCCGGTTGAGGACGAGCGCACCGGGCTTCGAGTCGAGGTCGACGCAGAAGTAGCCCACGCGCTCGAGCTGCATCCTGTCGCCCGCAGGCGAGCCGGCGAGGGCGGGCTCGACGAGGGCGCCCTGGACGATCTCGCGGGCTTTGGGGTTGAGGTCCGCGAGGAAGTCGTCTCCCTCTTCCCCGGGGTGCTCGGTCGTGAAGAGGCGGTCGTACAGGCGGACCTCGGCAGGGTGCGCGTGCTTCTCGGAGACCCAGTGGAGGGTGCCCCTCACCTTACGGCCGTCGGCCGCGTTGCCGCCTCGTGAGTTCGGGTCCCACGTGCAACCGAGCTCGACGACGCGCCCGCGTTCGTCCTTCACGACGCGCTCGCACCTGATGATGCACGCGTAGCGGAGCCGCACCTCCGTGCCGGGCGAGAGCCGGAACCACCCCTTGGGCGGCACCTCGGCGAAGTCCTCGGCGTCGATCGCAAGGACGCGCGAGAAGGGGAGGGGGCGAGACCCTTGGCCGGGATCTTCCGGGTGCCAGGGGGCCTCGAACGAATCCTGGGTTCCCTCGGGGAAGTTCTCGAGCACGACGCGAAGCGGGCGCACGACGCCCATCGCGCGCCTACAGCGGGCGTTCAGGTCCTCTCTGACCGCGTGCTCGAGGAGCGCGACGTCGACGAAGCTGTTGCGCTTGGAGACACCGATCCTCTCGCAGAACGCGCGGATCGCCTCCGGGGTGTACCCGCGTCGTCTCAGCCCCGCGAGGCTAGGCATGCGGGGGTCGTCCCAGCCGTCGACGTGCTTGCCGAGCACGAGCTGCTGCAGCTTGCGCTTCGACAGCACCGTGTACGTGAGGTTGAGGCGCGCGAACTCCGTTTGCCTGGGCCGCGGGTCGAATGGCACCTGGTCGAGGAACCAGTCGTAGAGGGGCCGGTGGTTCTCGAACTCGAGCGTGCAGATCGAGTGGGTGACGCCCTCGACCGCGTCCGAGTAGCCGTGCGCGAAATCGTACATCGGGTAGATGCACCAGCTGTCGCCGGTGCGGTGGTGGTGTTCGCGCTTGATGCGGTACATCACAGGGTCGCGCAGGTTCTGGTTGGACGACTCCATGTCGATCTTCGCGCGGAGCACGTGCGCACCGTCGGCGAACTCGCCTGCCCGCATGCGCTGGAACAGGTCCAGGCTCTCCTCGGGAGACCTTTCCCGGTACGGGCTGATGCGGCCGGGCTTGTAGAAGCTGCCGCGGCCTTCTCGCATCTCGTCGAGCGACTGGCTGTCCACGTACGCCTTGCCAGCCTTCGTGAGCGCGACCGCGAGCTCGTAGAGCTTCTCGAAGTAGTCGGACGCAAAGTACTTGCGGCCCCCCCAGGAGAAGCCCAGCCAGCGGACGTCCTCCTCGATGGATCGCACGAACTCGTCTTCCTCCGTGCTCGGGTTCGTGTCGTCGAAGCGCAGGTTGCATGCGGCCCCCGGAAAGGCCGCGGCGATGCCGAAGTTGAGGCAGATGCTCTTCGCGTGTCCGATGTGCAGGTAGCCGTTGGGCTCCGGCGGAAACCGCGTGACGACCCGCCCGCCGTTCTTTCCCGCGCGGACGTCTTCCTCGACCATCTCGAGCACGAAGTTGGGCGGCTTCTCCGGTTCGGTCTTGGGCTTCTCCTGGCTCATTGCGGGGCGCGCCATCCTAGCAGTTGCCGAAAGTGTTAGGCTCGCAAGCCCCCCGATGCCCGCGAGGTCGAGCGCCCGTCCATGCAGACGCCGGTGACCCCTCCCGTCGCCGGGGGGTTCGAAGCGCTGCTCTCGGCGATAAAGCCTATTGTCCCGCTGCCCGCGCTGCTCATCCTTCTGCCGGCGCTCTGGTGGTTCTTTCGCGACACGTGGAAGGAGCTCGACGATGACGCCACCCGCTGGCGCGTCCGTCTGACCGAAGAGGGCCGCACCGACTTCAGGCCATTCGTGGCGCTGGCCCTATGCGCGGTGATCCTGACTTTGCAGGAGTACTACGGTGGCCGCGTCTACTTCGAGGAGGCTATCCGGCCGATCTTCGCTCGCTTCGACCTCAGGCATCCCAAGGTCTTCCGCCTCGCGAAGTACGACGAGCTTTACGGCTTCGGCTGGTGGGTGGCTACGCGCGCCTTCGGCTACGTCGTCGTCCCGTTCTCCGTCTGGAAAGCCTGCTTCCGCGAAGACTCGCTGCTCGACATGGGCCTCCGTACGCGGGGTTTCTTCAAGCACGCATGGATCTACGGCCTCTTTCTGGTCATCGTCCTGCCGCTCTTGCTCGCCGTATCGCGGCAGCCGGACTTCGGCTCGTACTACCCGTTCTACAAGGGCTGCTCGCGGTCGTTTTACGACTACCTCCTCTGGGAGGGCATGTACTTCGTGCAGTTCTTCGCCCTCGAGATGTTCTTCCGCGGGTTCTGGCTCGGCGCCCTCAGGCGAAGCTTCGGATCTGGCGCCATCTTCGCGATGGCAGTGCCCTATTGCATGATTCACTACGGCAAACCATTCCTCGAGGCCAACGGCGCCATCATTGCCGGCATCGCGCTCGGTTCGCTCAGCATGAAGACCAAGAGCATCTATCAGGGCTTCCTCGTGCACATCACGGTGGCCGGGCTGATGGACTGGCTGGCGTTGTGGCACCGTCACGCGCTGCCGACGGTGTTCTGGCCGCCGGGCTGACCGAGCGCCTCGCGCGCGTGACTCAGCGCACGCGCTCGAATGGCGTTCTTGAGGGGTCCGCCGTAGAGCGCGCGGAGGGCGTCGAGAGAGGCCAGTGCGGCGTCGCCCGATGGCCCTGTCCAGGGGACCGACGCGAGGTGACGCCAGAGGACGGCTTCGAGCGTGCGGGGCCGCTTCGCCAGCCCGGTCACCGCCCGTAGGACGAGGTCGACCGAGGTTCCGTCCGATCGAAGGGCGCGCAGGTACAGGCCCTTGGCGCTCACGCCGCCGCCGATCCTCTTCGCCACGAGGTCGGCCGCGTCGCAGAGGGCGCGCGCCCGGGCAACATCGTCCGGCGCCGACTCGATGCGCCCTCGAGCCTCGCGCAGGGCATCGCGGGACGCGCGACGCCTGCGCCCGGACAGAAGGGATGGGCGTACGCGCCAGAGAAGGACGGCCAGAAAGGCCGCCGTCGCGAGGATGAGCGGGAGAGAGCGGTCTTGCATCGGACAGGGCCCGCGCCGGGGCGGGCCCATGAGAAACCTATCGCGGAGGGCGTCGCGCGATGGGAAGAAAAAGGCGCGAACTTGCGGGAAGGCCGTCCTCTTGGCACCATTTGAATTCGTGCCACACCGCTTGCTCTGCCGAGTCGCGATCCTCGCCGTCTGGGCGCTCCCCGTCCAGACGCGCATGGCGCAGGCGGATATCTTCTCGTTCACGGACGCCGACGGCACCGTCCATTTCACGAACGTCCCGAGTGGCGACAAACGCTACCGCGTGTACATCCACGGTAACGGCTCGTCGCGGGAAGGGGCGGCCGGCGTCGTCCCGGTGGCCCCGAGCGACCGGGATGTGGCCCGGTTCACGCGCTACGACGAATGGATTCTCCAGGCGGCGACTCTCTACCAGATTCCCGAGCAGCTGGTCCGCGCAATCATCCGTTGCGAGAGCGACTACGACCCGCGCGCGGTGAGCGTCTCGGGCGCCCGCGGCCTCATGCAGCTGATGCCGGACACCGCGTCGCTCATGCAGGTACGGGACATCGAGGACCCGCGCGAGAACATCTTCGGCGGCGTCAGGCTCCTCCGGGTCCTGGCGAACGAGTTCAACGGGGACCTCGAGCTCACCGTGGCGGCTTACAACGCGGGCGACGGCGCCGTGATGCGTTTCGGCGGCATCCCGCCCTTCAACCAGACGCGCGACTACGTCGTCAACGTGACGAAGTTCTACCGGCGCTACCGGAGCACCCCCGACGTGATCGAGGCCAGCCTGGCGCACGACTAGGAAGCATCGGTGCTCTTCGCCGATCACTTCGCGATCGCGTCGTCGGCCTCGCTCGAAATACGTCAGTATTCCTCGCTCGGCCTCCTAGCGCTCGCTCGGTCTCGACGAAGATCACCGACGCTTCCTCCACGGAACCCGCAGCGACTTGCGGGTGGCGGGGTACCTTGCTAGATGGTGCGCCCCCCCTGACCGCGCGAGTCATCTCGCGCACCCCTGACAGAGAAAGCAGGCTCCGATGGCCAGCAAGACTCCGCTCACGCTCGTGAAGGAGAAGTTCGGCGACAAGGCGAAGCTCGTCGAGGCGCTCGAAAAGCTTACCGGCGAGGACCTGTGGGTCGCGCGCACCAACAAGGACAAGGGCCTCGCGCACGTCTCGAACGCGAAGCTCTTGCGCCTCCACGCGACCTTCGCCGAGGTCAAGGAGAAGTTCGGTACGCGCGAGAAGCTCATCGGCGGCCTCCTCGAGCTCGAGAAACGCAGCAAGGACGTGGGCCTCCGCCAAAAGCTCTCGGAGTGGCCCGTGCCGCGCCTCTTCGACGCATACAAGTCGGCCTTGAAGCGATCCACCGCCGCTTCCGCGAAGGCCGCCCCCGCAGCCGACAAGGCAAAGCCGGCCCCAAAGGACAAGAAGTCGACGAGCAAGTCGCCTGACAAGGGCAAGAGGGCGCCGGCGAAGAAGGCGAACACGTGACAGAGGGGCACCCTCGCCGCCCGCTTTTTTTCGCCCGAAGGTCTCGCCTTCCCGAGTAGTCTGTCGCGCGGGCGAGTTCGCTGGGCGTCCATGTGGAGGCATCGCAGTGGGCAAGAAGGACAAGCACGGCAGCAGAATCGTCCTCGGGGAGAGCGGCTTTCCGATCATGCACGAGATGTTCGTGCCGAAAGCGATCTTCTTCACGAACGGGGTGGGGGTTCACAAGGATCGCCTGTCGTCGTTCGAGCTTGCGCTGCGCGACGCAGGCATCGAGAAGGCGAACCTCGTCACGGTAAGCTCTATCTTTCCGCCCCGCTGTCAGGAGATGAGCCGGAAGGAGGGCGAGCGGCTCATCATGCCGGGACAGATCGTTCATTGCGTGATGGCCCGGCAAGACACCAACGAGCCCAACCGCCTCATCGCCGCGGCCATCGGCCTTGCGCGCCCCGCGGACAAGGACCGATACGGTTACCTCTCCGAGCACCATAGCTACGGCGAGACCGCGAAGAAGTCAGGCGACTATGCCGAAGACCTCGCCGCGACGATGCTGGCGACGACGCTCGGCGTCGAGTTCGATGCCGAGAAGGCCTGGAACGAGCGCGAACAGGTCTTCCGTCTCGAGAAGACGATCCTCAAGACCCGCAACATCGTGCAGAGCGCGGAGGGCCACCCGAAGGGCCTGTGGACCACCGTCATCGCCTGCGGCGTCTTCATTTTCTGATTTGTTTTACGTTTCTTTACCCCCGGAGGGGCAGCGCTCGGGCCGGATCGCGCGTCATAGTGGGCAGGAGGTCAGTGCCCATGTTCATTCGCTCAACCATCCGTCTTGCCCTTCCGCTCACGCTTCTCCTGGCTGGTCCCGCGTTCGGATGCGGAGGGACTACGTCGGGTCAGTCGGTCTCGGTCCCTGGGGCCGTCCGGGCCCCGGTCGCGCAGAACGCACACGGTCAGGTCAGGCTGATCGGCGAGGCACTCGCGGACGTGCCGCTCACCCCGGAGCAGCGGGGCGACATCGAAAAGCTCGCTGTCGATGCCGACGCCCGCCACGAGGGTGCGCGCACGGCCAAAAAGGAGCTCGTATTGGCGATCGCCGCTCAAGTGCAAGCCGGGGCGATCGACCGCGCGGCCCTTCAGCCGAGGATCGACGCTCTCGTCGCAGCCGCGGGGAGCGCGCAGCCGGCGGATCGCGTCGCGTTCGAGCGGCTCCATGCAATCCTTGCTCCCGATCAGCGCACGGCGTTCGTCGACGCCCTCGAGGCGCGCCTCGGTGAGCACATCGACGACCTCCGCGAGCGCCACCCGATGAGGGCCTGGGCCGCCGACCTGAAACTCACGGATGCCCAGCAGTCCCAGATCATGACGCTAGTGAAGCAGTCCTTCGAGGCCGGACGCGAAGGGCACGGCGGGGGCCCCTGGTCGGGCGAGGGAAGGCACCGCGGAGCGAAGTTGCTCAAGGCGTTCAAGCAGGACCGGTTCGTCATGGACGAAGTGGCTCCCGCGGTCGACGTCGGGAAAAAGGCGAGCACGGCGAGTGATCGTTTCCTCGGCATCGCCGCTCAGGTGCTGCCGATCCTCACGCCCGAGCAGCGGTCTGTGGCTGCGCAGATGATTCGCGAGCGCGCCGCCTCCGACTTCGACGCCGAACGCATTCCGTGAGCGTCAGCGCACACGCGGACGCGCAGGCCGCGACGCCGGCTGCTGTCGCAAAGACGAGCGCGCCCCCTCCACGATGGTAGGTCGCCCCCCAGAGGAGCATCCCAGCCACGGATCCGGCACCGAGGGCCGTCGAGAGCAGTCCCTGCGCCGTCCCGAGTGAGCCTGCCGGGGCCTGCTGCTGCGCGTAGGCCACCGCCGAGAGCCACATGAGGCCGAAGGACAAGGCGTGGAGCGGCTGGAGCACGAGGAGGACCGACAGCGAGCGCACCGAGGCGATGATGGCCCACCTTAGCGCCGCGGCGCCGAGCGCGAACGCCAGAAGCGACGCAGGTGCGAACGCGCGCAACGAGCGCCCGGCCGAGGCCATCAGCGCCACCTCGCAGGCGGTGCCGACGGCCCATGCCAGCCCGACGGCGCTCCGTGACAATCCCAGGTCGAAAAGATAGAGCGTGAAGCACAGATCGTAACTGGCGTGGGCGCACTGGCCGAGAAACGCGGCAACGAGGAAGACCTTGAAGTCCGTCGACCCGAGAAGCTCCAGCGCAAAATGCCGGTCGCCTCGTCGACGCAGCTCGGCGCGTGCGGGAATTCCCAGCGATGCGAGCAGCGCGGCGAACAGCCCAGCGGAGATCACAAGCGGGAACGGCATCACCTCGCGCGTGTCCACGAACCGGGCCGCCATTAGAACGGCGCCAAGAAAGCCCAACGAGCCCCAGAGCCTAAGCCTTCCGTAGGAGGTTCCCACCGAGCGAGCGCCTTCGATGGCCGTCAGGTCCGCGACCAAGATCATCGGGGCGCGGAACAGCGCGAGCGCGAGCGCCGACGCAAGGAGCGTGACCAGCCCGAGACGCACCCCCAGCGCGGCGGCCAGCGTCAGCGATCCCCACGACACAAGCGCTCCTGTGCACGCGACCTGAAGCAGGCGTCCGCGAAGGCCGAGGGAGTCGGACATCGCTCCGATCGCTGTGGGGGCGAGGACGCCCATCGCCGGTGATGCCGCGGCAACCAGCCCGAGCTCGACCCCGTGCATTCCGCGAGCCTCGAGCCATCGGGGAAAGAACGGGAGGTAGACGCCGCCGACCGCGAACGCTGCCACGTAATAGAGACGGAGCGACAGCGACCTGCGCATCTTCGTGCCGGTAGTCGCCGCCCGCTGCGAACATGGCTCGCCTTCCAAGACGGTGGCTCACGGGCCCTTGCAGGCGTGGCCGGCTCCCAGGCACTGCCACTGCACGCCCGCGTCCAATCCAGTTCCTGCGTAGGCGCAGTAGCACCACAGTCCCGCCCCCTCGGAACAGTCGAAGCACGTCGCGCCGACCGAAGCGCACAGCAGTCCGGCTGCGCCATCGACCGCGTTGCACGCCGGCACGCCGCCGTCGGCCCCGCACCCGCTGTAAGTACCGTCGACGTAGGTGCAGTCGCACGGAACGCCGGGAGGGCACTCGTCGCCACCGACATCGGCGGACGCCTTCGCGGGCGCGCCATTGCCTCCGTTGCAGCCGGTACCGACGAGAGCGAGCGCCGCGAGGGCGCCACGAAAAGCGGTCATGGTGCTCAGCCTACTGCCTGGCGGTCTCGCCCCGCACCGCAATCCGTGCAACCAGGCCTCGGAGTTCGAGAACACGGGCTCGACTGACCCCGTCAGTCGCTCTTTCCGTAGACCTCCTCGATGACTCGCCGGAGACGGACGCCGTACACGATGGAGAAGGTCTCCTGGCTTCCGGGGAACAAATCCTCGGCGCGGGCGGCGACTGCGTCGACGATGGACTCGGCGTCTTCGCGCGATACGTCTCCGGCGCGGATCGTGATCTCGGCCCAATCGACCGCGCGCCTGAGCAGGTAGACACGCTTCGTCTCGTCGCGCCCCTCAGGGCTTCGGAGGATGCGGATGGCCTCCTCGAGGGTCATCTGCTCGAACTATAGCGACCCCTGTCCGCCCGAGCGAGCCGCGGCCGTCACCTCGCTCCCCTTTCGGCGTAGTGCATACCGCACGAGGAGGCCCACGAGAGCGCCGTAGTCGATCCCCACCGCCGCGGCGGCGCGAGCCATCCCCGCGTTCGGCGAGAGATCGCAGTTCGGGTTCACGTCGACCACGTACGGCACCCCTGTGGCCGCCAGGCGCACGTCCACGCGACCGTAGTCGCGCACACCCACTGCCCGAAATGCGTCCGCGGCAACACGCCGGACGCGCGCCGCGATGGGACCCGGCAGAGACGGATGGAGTACGGGGACCGTTCCCAGATCGTCGACCGACCCGCTACACCACTTCGCGTCGTACGAGACGATGCGGGGAGATTCCGCCGGCAGGCCGGTGAAGTCGATCTCGCTGAGGGGCAGCACGCGCGGCGTCGGGTGGCCGAGGAGCGCCACGTTGAACTCGCGGCCGTCGATGAACTGCTCGACGAGGCACGGCTGCCGGAGGGAAGTCACGACGACCTCCACCGCACGCCGGAGCGACGCGTCGTCCCGCACTACGCTCGTGGACCAGATGCCGACCGATCCGTCCTCGCGCACGGGCTTGACGATGAGCGGGAACGGCAGATCGCAGGGGTCGTCCGGGCGGGTGAGGACGCGGCCCGGGGGGGTAGGGATGCCCGCGGCCTCGAGGCGTTGCTTCACGCGGTCCTTGCGGAGGCCGAAACTGAGGACCTCGGGCGGCGACCCCGTGAAGGGGAACCCGAGCAACTCGAGCAGGAGCGGAACCGCGCTTTCGAGCCTCGCGTCTCCCACCATCGACTCGCAAAGGTTGAACGCGCAGTCGGCGTCGAGTTCGACCAGCCTGTCGCGGAGACTCGCGAGGTCGCCGTCGATGGTGACCAGGTGAGCGTCGTGTCCGGCCTCGGTGAGCGAAGCCGCGACCGCAGCAGCCACTCGCCCTACCTCCGCTCGCGCGGCCCATGCCGGGTCGGCCTCGGGGAGCGTGTCCTCGTAGTCCACGTTGTGCAGGACCGCGATGCGCTTCGCCGCACGTGCGCGTCGGTTCGAGGGGAGACGCCGGCCTGACGTGGTGAGCGTCTCGATCGGTTTCTGAGTCGGAGAAGGCCCTGGCGGGGCGTCGACCGTCATGTGTTCCGGAGTCCTTGAATCATGGTTGCGCGTGTCGATGGCAAACGCGGCGCCTTCTTGCGAATCTACAGACCTCGCGATCAGGGTCAAGCTGGGATCGCGTTCCCCTCCCCGCCGCTCCCCCCTTGCCCCCGTCATCCGCACCCGCTTCCTCTGCGCCTTCCGCGCCTCCCGGGTTCGCCCGGGCGGCGCTCGTCGTCCTCGAGAAGGACCTCCGTATCGAGCTTGCCACGCGTGAGATCGTCACGACGGCGGCCTTTTTTGCGGTCATGGTCGCCGTCCTGGCGAGCGTGGCGTTCACGACCGGCCCGCAAACGACCACCCGGGTGGCTCCGGGTGCTCTCTGGCTTGCCGTCCTCTTCTCGTCGATGCTTGCCCTCGGCCGGACCTGGGAGCGCGAGCGGGAGCAGTCCACGCTTGTCGGCCTGCTCGTCTCGCCGGTGCCTCGCGCGGCCATCTGGTGCGGAAAGGCGCTCGGGGTGCTGGCCTTCGTTCTGGCGGTCGAGGCCGTCGTCGTCCCCATCGTGGCGCTGCTCTTTCACGTCGACCTGCCCGCCGTCGCAGGTCCGTTGGCGCTGGTCATGGTCTTCGGCACGATCGGGGTCGCCGCGACAGGGACGCTCTTCGGCGCGATGACGGTGCGCACTGGGGCTCGCGAGCTGCTACTGGCAGCGGTGCTGTTCCCGCTTCTCTCGCCCGCGCTCGTCTCGAGCGTGGCGGCTACGCGCGAGATCTTCTACGCCGCCACGGGCGGGCAGCCCGTCGACATGGCCGAGGTGCGCGACTGGCTCGTTCTCCTCGCCATCTTCGACCTCGTCGCCATCACGGGCGGCGCCGCCATGTTCGGGGCGCTGGTCGAGGACTAGGAGCTCCTAGACCGCGTCGGCGAGGGCGAGGGCCTCGCGGGCCACGTGCGCTGGCTCGAGTCTCGTCCCCACGACCTCGCCAACCGCGAATACCCCGCCTCGAACCTTCCCCCCGGCGGCAGTCCGCACCCGAAAGCCGGGGTCTTCGTGCACGAGCTCCGCTCCGGCCTGGGCGCAGATCTCGTAAGCGGGGGCGCGGGGTGCGTCGACGAGCAGAGCGTCGCACCGGAGCCGAACCTCGCCATCGGCCGTGGCGATTGATACCTCTCGCGGTCGGGCGGTGCCCCGCACGCGAAGGGGTATCCCGTGCACCAGCGTCACCCCGGGCCGGGCGTCGGCGTAGGCCTGGCCGAACGGTCCAGCCCCCGCTACGACCGCCACGACCACCCGCTTGCCCGGGGTGACGCCGAGTTCGAGCAGCCTGCCCGCTGCCCGAGCGCTCATGACACCCGGCACATCGTTGCCCTCGAACGCCAGGACCCCGTCGTGGGCGCCGGGTGCGAGCACGAGCGTCCTGGCCGATACGACCTCGATCCCTGCTCCGTCCGCCACGACCACGTCGTCGCCGTAGATGCCCGCGGCGGTCGTACGCGATCGCACGACGACGCGGCCGGCCGACACCGCCTCGAGCATCGTCCGGAGAAGGGGCTCCCATCCCTGCCGTGCCCTGCCGACGAGCGCGCGTACCCCTCCGCCCCACGTCAGGTCGTCATCCACCACCTCGACACGACGCCCGCGGCGGGCGAGCTCGAGCGCGGTCGCCATCCCTGCCGGCCCAGCGCCCACGACGAGCACGTCGACGTCGCGCCGGCGCGCGGCCGTTGGCGCAGCCCCTTTCCCGGGGAGCCTGCCCAGCCCCGTCACGCGCCTCGCCAGCGACTGCATGACTCGAGACGCGCCGGGAACCCCGGCCAGTAGCTCGTGGTGGTTCATGCCCTCGGGGAAAAACCAGTCCGTCAACCGGAGGAGGTCCGTATCGCGCGAGCCGACCACGTTCTGCGTCTCGATGCGCATCCCGTCTCTTGCGGGTATGCGGCACGTCATCACATTGGGCACGTCGTCGACGCGGGCGAGGCAGCCGTCGCACGCGCCGCGCATGCACGAAGGCCCGCGGGGACGGTGAAACTTGGGGCTCCGTGCGAGCGTGAGGTATCCGGCGGCGATGAGGGCCACCGCGGCCGGCTCACCGTGTTCGGCGAGCACCGGATCGCCGTCGAGGTGAATCGTGACCGGATGAACAGGCGGCGCGATGCGGGGCACTCGAACGAGCGTATCCTCTCGCGTTCGCCGCATGCTCCGGCAACTCCTCCAGACCAAATCGATCGATCGGTCTCTCGCCGAGAGCGAGCGCGAGGGCGCTTCGCTTCGCAGGGTGCTCGGGAGCGGGCATCTCGTGGCCCTCGGGGTCGGGGCGATCATCGGCACGGGCGTCTTCGCCACGATTGGGACTGCCGCCGGCGGCGACGCGAACCGACCCGGAGCGGGCCCGGCGCTCATGGTTTCCTTCGTGCTGACGGCGGTCGTCTGCGCCATGACGGGGCTCTGCTACGCCGAGTTCGCGTCGATGGTCCCCGCCGCGGGCAGCGCGTACACCTACGCGTACGCGACGCTCGGCGAGATCGTCGCCTGGATCATCGGGTGGGACCTGCTCCTCGAGTACGCCATCGGGAACACCGCAGTGGCCATCTCGTGGGCGGGGTACATGGACGCGTTCCTGCGAGGCCTGGACGTTCACCTGCCGCGGTGGCTGGTCACGGACTACCGCACCGCGGCCAAGGTCCCTGGGGTCATCGCGAGTGCGCCGCACGTCCTCGGCGTGCCCATCGTCTTCAACGGGCTCGCCTTTGCGATCGTCGCCGTCGTCACTGTCGTCCTCGTCTGGGGGGTGAAGGAGTCCGCGCGCTTCAACGGCGTCATGGTCGCCGTAAAGGTCGTCGTCCTCGCCTTCTTCGTTCTTGCGTGCACGAAGTACGTGCGCCCGGGCAACTGGCATCCTTTCGCCCCGAACGGTTTGTCGGGCGTCGGCGCCGGCGCCGCGGTGATCTTCTTCGCGTACATCGGATTCGACGCCGTTTCGACGTGCGCCGAGGAGTGCAAGAACCCCGGCCGCGACATGCCGATAGGCATCCTCGGTTCGCTCATGGTCTGCACGGTCATCTACGTTGCGGTCGCCGCGGTCTTCACGGGGCTCGTGCCGTATACCGAGCTCGCCGCCCTCGATTCCGGCAAGCGCGCCGAGGCCCTCGCGGTCGCGATGCAATACGCGAAGACGCCGGCCTGGATGGTGGGTGTCGTCGCGCTCGGATCGGTGGTGGCCCAGACGTCGGTCCTCCTCGTCTTCCAGCTGGGGCAGCCGCGAATCCTCTTCGCGATGGCCCGTGACGGCTTTCTTCCCCCGGCCCTGTCGCGCGTCCACCCGAGGTTCAAGACCCCCCACGTCGCGACGATCCTGACCGGCGTCCTGGTCGCGGTCGTCAGCGCCCTGGCGAACATCGACGAGATGGTCGACCTGACCAACATCGGCACCCTCTTCGCGTTCGTCCTCGTGTGCCTCGGCATCGTCATTTTGCGCAAGCGTGACCCCGGCCGCCGGCGCCCGTTCCGTGTTCCCTTCGGCCCGTTCTTCGTCCCGATCCTCGGTGCCACGTCGTGCCTGGTTCTCGCGTGGCAGCTGCCGAGTTCGTCCTGGGTCCGCTTCGGGGTCTGGCTCGTCGTGGGGCTCGGCGTATATGGCGCCTACGGCTTCCGCCATTCGCGGCTCGGCAAGAATTGAAACTGACAGGCGCCGGAAAGGCTGAGGTGACAGGTCGCTCGTCTCAGGGCGAGAACACGAATGCCCCGTAGTCGGCGGAGCTCTCGCTTCGCGTCTGATCGCCGTCGCTCATCAGGCCGAGGCCCTGAAGATCCGGGACTTCGTCATCCTCGAAGTGCGCTCGGAACTGGGCGTCGAGGTCGATCGTCTCCGTCATCCACACGCCGGGCGGGCCGCCGGTCTCGAGGATGATTGTGTCCTGCGCGACAAAAGGGTTCCGCTTCTTGCCGCAGACGTTGCCCTTCGTTCCGACCGCGCTCCAGACGTACTTGAGTGAATACCAGCGGAGCCCCCGCTTCCAGGTCACGTATACGACGGCGGCAGAGTCCTCCTGACCCCGAGCGCACTCGTCACCGCCGCGCGGGAGGACGTCTGCGCGCCACTTCCACGTAAGATGGTGGAAGGCGCGCACCTGACCTTGCGGGACCTCGAAGCCCATTACGGCCGTCTTGTAGCCGGGCTGGTAGTCGGCATGGATGTACGGAAGGACGGGGTCGCTGACGACACGGTAGTAGTTCACGGGACCCGACTCGCGTGGGATGAGACGCCACGCGCCAACGTCGGCGTAAAGGTCGCCGCCGGCCGCAGGGGTGCCGCCAGCGAACGCGAGCACGGCTGCCGCAGCGGCCGTTGCCGAGCCTCGACGGGTCCAGTGCGATGCCTTCACGCCATCCCACTCATACCCTAGTCGGGATCACCCGGCTTCACTTCGGCCCAGGCTTCCGCCCGTCACGGGCATGCGCAGCGATAGGTCGACACCGCCACTGCAGCCGGCCAGCGCGAGGGCGATACACAACACGGTCACTGGATCCTTCACGACGCCGCCCGGTCTAGTCGCCCTAAGAGGCAATGGTGGCTCGCCCAATTCGGTCACCTGCGTACCCTTGCGCTGAGACGGTAATCTTGGTGAGATGTGTCGTTCCGAGGGTGCGAGTGAGCGCCGTCAATTCGCCAGCCCCGGACCTCTTTCGAACCAAGGGCCTCGTCCACGCCGGGGCGGTCGAGTTCTGGGAGGCGACCGTGCCGGGGGGCGCAGAGGCCGTCCGGGCGACGCTCGTGGACTCGGGGCAAGCAGACGCGGCACGTTTCTACGAGACGCGGTTCGTGCCCGGAGGCTGGTACCCCGTGCTCCCCGTCCTCACGTCGGCCGTCGCCGCGGCGCGACTGCGTCGCAAGGCCGTCGGCGATCACGTGCGAGAGAACTCCGCGTGGATCGCGCAGCGCGATCTGCGCGGCGTCTACCGCGTGATCCTGAGCGTGGCGAGCGTCGATGCCGTCGCAAGCCGTCTTGGCGGCCTGTCGATGCGCTACTTCGACTTCGGTAGCGCCGACACCCGCGCCGTGGGCCGCGGCGGAGTTGACTCGGATCGCGTGGGCATTCCTGCGGCGCTCGGCCCTTGGTTCAACTGGTGCGCCGAGGGGTTCGTGCCCGTGGCGCTGACGATGGCCGGCGCACAGTCCGTCGACGTGCGGACCTCCCAGCCCGCGCCCGACGGGACCTCCCATGGGGTGGCCACCGTACGGCTCCACTTCGAGATTCGCTGGACCTGATTGAGCGGGACCAGGCGAGCCTTCACGGTCGCCGGTAGACACTCACGATCGGCACCCCATCGTCCTCCACGACGTACGCCGGCGCGTCGGTCCCGTATGCCGTCCATATCGAGTAGTCGACCTCGTTCATGTGAAGCTCGTGCTGCACGAGCGCCAGCTGCGACTCGTGAGGCGTTCCCACGGCACGTAGATCGCCCCGGACGCGATGCTCCTCCTGCATCCGTCCCCACGCTTCCCATGTCGTGTCGCTGATGAAGACACTCGCGCCCCGGGGCGCGTTCGCGTTCAGATACTGCGCGGCAGCATTCAGCGTCGTGTACCCCCAGAACTGCCTATTCAGGCCAAGGTCTGCCCCCCCCGCCGTGCCGCCTACGAGGGGCACGTACGACGCCAGCCCGAACGGGTGCGAGTGAGCCGTCACCGCCAGCGGAGCGAGCACCACGCTCGCCACGAGCGCTCCTTCCGTCGCCAGCCTCCTCGGACTCGACAACGTGGGTAGCGCCCGCACCATCGCGACCCGGACGAGATCGAACCCTCGCCCCGCGAGCAGAGCGAGGAACGGGTACGCGGGCATCCAGTGCTTCGTCCCGCCGAAGATCGGCGTCTTCGAAAGAAAGAATGGACCGATCGCCGCGGCGATCGACAGCCCGATGAGCAGATCCGTTTCGAGTGGATCTCTTGCCGGCGGCTCGGTCACAGGCCTCTCGAGCTGTCCTTGCACCCACGCCCAGAGCCGCCTCGCGCCGGCCTTGCCGCGATCGAACGTGCCGACGAAGAATAGAAGGAGGGTCACCGTCGGCACGGTCGCGAGCACCATCACCGGGAGGTAACTCTTGGGCGAGGGGGGCCCGAAGTAGTTTCTGCCGAGAAATTCGATGTTGTAATACTCGTGGTGCAGGTGGAAATCGGCGTACCACTGCAGGCGCGCCAAGGTGTCGTTCCAGATGTACGGCCATAGCGCGTAGAACACGATCGGCCCGAGGACCGCCATCGCGACCAGGCTCGCGGGCACCGTCACGCGGCCGAGGCGCAGCCCTCGAAGAATCGCCCGACGGTGCACGAACAATGCGTGCGGCACGACTACGGCCGGGAGCTCCCAGGCGTTGTGCTTCGTCTCGAGCGTCAGGCCGAACACTACGCCTGCCGCCACGGCCCACGCGAGGGTCCCGGCGAGCCCGCGCCTCTCCTGCGCCCGCCAGTGCACGTAGATGCACAGCAGCCACATGAACGTGATCGGAACGTCGAAGCAAGCCAGGTGCGCGTGGAAGAAGACGCGCGGCATGAGCGCGAAGAGCACCGCCGCCACCGCTCCCGAGCAGCGATTCCACGCTCGCGCGCCGAAGACGTACGTCGTCCAGATCGTCGCGCCTGCCGTCATCATGCCCGGCAGACGGAACGCCGTGCTCGCGTCCGCAAACACGTGCCACTTCATGTGCAGGAGCCACCAAGAGACGCCGAAGAGCGTCTTCATCAGGACCGGGTGCTCGTGGTTGACGCTCCACCCGGCGTCGATCGCACTCTGCTGAAGGGCGTCGTGCCCGTGCTCGAGCAGCATGCGCCACCAGCCCACGTAGTCGGTGGCGGCCCTGAAGTAGACGCCCTCGTCGCGGGGAACGCCGACGGTCCGGACCGTCGCCAGCAGCCACACGACGTACGCGGCGCCCATCGCGGCGCCCACCGCGTGATCGCGCCACCCGACGCGCTCGGGCAACCGGAGCGAGGGGAGCTTCATCGGGTGTCGGCCTCGAAGCAGTACTGGCGCCTCTCGCCGCTCGGCGCGGAGATCTCCGCGACGACGTCCACCCGCTGCCCCGATAGCTCGCTCGTATCGAACTCGAACGCCTTCCACCCGTCGCCGTCGTGATGGACCACGCTGCCGACGAGCGCGCTGCCGGCCTTGAACGTGAGCGTGACCGGCGCCCCCCTCCGGTCGCGTTCGGCCTCTACGTAGATCGCGTGATGCCCGTAGAGCGTGTGCCCGACTTGAACGTTGGCGAAGCGCAGTCGGACGATGCCGCCGCCGCCCGGGGCGGGGGCGTAGATGCACCTGTGCGGCCTGTACTCCAGGTCGGCCACCACGCTCACGCCTACGAAGCTGCCGCCGGGGCAGGTGAAGCGGTCGCCGGGCACCGCGGGACCGAAGCCCAGGCCGCCGCTCTGCACCCCAGCGCGAGAAGCCGGGCAGTCGACTTCGCGTCCGCCCTCCGAACGCGTCACGTGAACGCGGTCGGGCTCGACCAACGAGACGAGATCGTCGAGGACGTGTGCGGGCGCGGGGTTGTCCCACGTCGTGACCGTCACTCGACCGAAGCGATGTACGTCGGCGCGGCGCCAGGTCGCGAGCTCGGGCAGGTGCGCTCCTCGTATCGACACCTCGAGCGCGCGCGGAAAGCGGGTCTCGTCGGGGCGGGCCTCGCGCTGCAGCGTCGCGATGGACTTGCCGAACACCTCACGCCCGACCGGGTCCACCCAGCGGGGCGCGAAGTCCACGAGATCGTCCGGCGCAGCGTGCGTCTCGACATAGGCGCGTGCGGCTTCCCAGTCGCTGCGGGGCGCGACCGAGTGCGTCTGCACGATGTGCGCCCCGAGCTCGAGCAGGCCGGCCGCGGGAATGGCCGCGAACGCCCACTTTCGCCACGCCGCGGTGCCGGTGGGCCCTTGCTCCTCGCTCACGGCGCGGCGCAGCCTAGCACGGCCCAATTCGTGTAAGTTCGCCCGCGTGCGACTCCCTTTGGCGGCCCTGCGGCCCAAAGCGCTCTTCTACGTCTCGCTGGCCATCCTGGCCACCGCTCCGGCGTGGATCGTCAAGTATCCGCCGCTTCAAGACCTGCCCTTCCACATCGCGACGCTGAGGCTCATCCACGATCACACCAACCCCGCCTTCGGGTTCGCGGACGTCTACCAGCTGAACCTCGCCCACACGGAGTACCTTCTTTACTATCTCATCGGCGACGCGCTGGCGTTCGTGCTCGGCGTGAAGGCCGCGAGCGTCGCAATGATGTGCCTCTATCTCGGGGGCACTCCACTTGCGATGTGCGCGCTCTTGCGCGCCCTCGGACGGGACGAGCGTCTGACGCTCTTCGTCATGCCGTTCGTCGTGAACGTGATGTTCTGCTTCGGCCTTTTGCCGTTCGTCTTCGGCTTTCCGATGATGCTCGCCGGTCTAGCGGCGGCGGTGAGGCACTTCGGCAGACCCACGCTACGCCGCGGGGTGACGCTCGGCGTCCTCGCCGTGCTCACGTTCTATGCGCACGTGTTGCCGTTCGCGCTCTTCGGGGTCGGCTGCATCGCGCTCTTCCCGTGGACCCGTCCGAGCAAGTGGGTCCCGTGCGCGGCGCCGCTCGCCGTCGGACTCGCTCTGGTGGCGTGGTGGGTCCTCGGCTCGACGGCGGGCGGCGGTGCCCTGGAAGCGCTCAAGAACCAGAAACCGTTCGCCCCCCTCGACGGAGCGCTCGTGCAGTTCTCGCGATGGACCACCAACATCTTCAGCGACCAGTCCGACGAGTACTGGATCGTCGCGCTGGGTTTCGTGGTCCTCGGCGCGCTCGGGCTTTCGATGGGCGACCGGGACGTCGCGGATCCGGTCGCCCGCACATGGTTCCTCCTGCCGGTGGCGTGCGTCATGGGGTACGTCACGCTCGGGAACATGCTGGGCGACGTGTGGATGTTCGGTCAGCGCTTTGCCGTGCCCGCGCTGTTCACGTCGGTGCCGCTCCTCCGGATGCCGCGCGGCGTGCGCGGAGGTCTCGTCACGGCAGCCGCCCTTGTGGTCGCGATAGGTTCGACCGTGAACGTCTGCAAACACTTCATCCGGTTCGATCGCGAAGAGCTCGGCGACTTCGATGGTGCGCTCCAGTCGATGGCGCCCCGCAAGCACGTCGCGGGGCTCATCTTCGACAAGACATCCACCGTGATGAGCGACCTTTACGCCCCCTACCTGCACTTCGTCTCGTACTACCAGGCGGAGAAGGGCGGAGTCGTCCAGTTCGCCTATACGGGCTTTCCGCACTGGCCGGTGCAGTACCAGCCGGGCGAGTTCCCGCCGCCCGGGACGATGCCGAGGCTTCGCTGGGAGTGGACGCCCGAGTCCGTGCCCATCGCCGAGCTTTACCCGTACTACGACTACGTCCTCACGCGCGGCGAGGGCTTCCGGCCTCCTCCGGGTTCATTCCACGCGACCTTTCGGGGCAGAAAGTGGACGGTCTGGACGCGCGACACGGCCGCGCCTTGAAGCCCTGACGGGCGCGCGATGCAGTTTCCCTACACGACTCAACCGCTCGATGCGTTGATGGCCGCACAGACGTCGGTCGGCCTCGTGCTCGGGTCGGCCGTCTGGTCACGCGGGTGGCGCCCCAGGACGGCGGGGGTGCTCGTCCTCGTGGCCATCGCGATCGTCGTGTTGCTCCCGATGGCTACCGGCCCAGGGAGCTCGCGCCCGTTCGCCAGCGCGCTCTTCTACGACGCCAGCTGGCTGCGCGAGGTCGGGCTCCCAATGGGGCCGGCCCTTGCGGCGCACGCGATGAAGATCGCCGCGGCCCTCGCGACGATCGGTGCGCTCTTGACCCGACGGCGGCTGCTGGCGGTCGTCGCCTTCCTCGGTGAGGGTGCCCTCTTTATCGTCACGGACTACATCCAGGACAGCGAGGCCGAGCTCGCCGGTGCCCACCTCGCCTTCTTCGGACTGATCGTCGGGCTCGCGTGGCGCACGGAGCCATCCGTCCCGAATGGCCCCGTCGACGGAGGCGCCCCGAGCGCCGACGCATCTCCCTTGTGGCGAGACGACGTCGCCGCGTTCGTGCTCGGCACGCTCGCAGGAGCGATGGTCTGCCGCGCCATCCTCCACGGGTGGACCGACAGCGCGGACGAATGGGCATACACCTACGAGGCGGCGCTCTTCGCAAAGCTGCGCGCGTACGGGTCTGTCCCGGCGTGCGCCGAGGCGTTCCGCAACTTCTGGGTCTTCCAGTACAAGGGGCGATCGTTTGCCCAGTACACGCCCGGTTGGCCCTACTTCATGGCGCCGTTCGTCGCGCTTCGCCTGCCGTGGCTTGCGGGACCGGCGTCGCTCGGCCTCTTGGGTGCGGCGGTGACTCGCCTGGCTCGCCGCGCGGCGGCCGGTTTCTCGCCAGGTACGGAGCCGCCGTCCGACGGCGAGGTCCGCGCCGCCGGCCGCTTCGCAGCGCTGGTCTTGATGCTCGCATCGACGGTTCTCATCAACGGAGGGTCGCGGTTCTCTCACGTGCTCGTCGCCGCAGCATTTGCGTGGGCGCTCGAGGCACTCTTCACGGTCGCGGCTCCGGGTCTCACTTGGCGGCAACAACGCGTGTGGGGCGCGGTCCTAGGGGTAAGCGCGGGCCTGATGATCAGCGCGCGCCCGGCGGACGGTGCGACGCTGGGCATGGGCCTGCTGCTGTACTTCGGCTATGCGGTCGCACGCCGTCGCATCGGATGGATTGCGGCGGCGGTCGCCGTCGCAGCGTTCGCCGCCGTTTCGGGCGTGACGCTGATCGTTCTTCGCCTACAGCTTCAGCGGTGGTTCGCGACGGGCTACTCGATCGCCCCAACGATCTACGAATGGGTCAACCTCGGCTGGAGCTTGCCGAAGGCCAACGAATACAAGTGGGGCATCCCCCTCGTCGCGGGCGCCTATTGCTGGTGGCCGTGCTCTCCCGCGGTGGGCCTCGCGGGGGTCGCCTCCCTTCGCGGCCGCGCTCAGCGAATGGCCTTCGTCTTCTTCGTCAGCTACGTGGCGCTGCTCGTGATTTACACGCTGGCCGAGTTCGGACGCAACTCCGACTTCGGCTACGGCCCGCGCTTCCAGTTGCCGTGCGTCGTGCCCATGTCCGTCGGCACCGGCGTCGTGCTCGCCCGCCTGTGGACCGCGGCGCGACAGCCTTCGACGGCCGCGACGGCCCTTCGGGCGGGAGGGCCCGCCGCCGTCGCCATTTTGGCCGTGTTCCTCGGCGTCGTCCGCATCGCGCCGCTCGTCTATCCGTACACGCTGGAAGACGTTCTCGCCCACAGCCGTGTGAAGGAAGCGATCGAGCGCGCGGGGCCGCACAACGCCGTCGTCTTTGCCGGAGCGGGCACCAACAACACGAGCCCGCTGGACCTGACGGAGAACTACCCTCTCGATCTCTACCCCGATCAGGGCGTGCTCATCGCGAACGAAACGGCGCCCTCCGCGGTCGAGTGCGTCCGAGCGAACTACAAAGGGCGGTCCCTCTACCGCGCCGAGCCGGGTGTCCCCGTGAGGATCGTCCCGCTCCCCCTCTCGTCGCCGTGAGGATCACGGGGTGCCGGCGGCCGTGACGCAGGCGCAGTCCACGCGCCACACGTCCATGCGCTCGTCGGCGCGCGTCTGTTCGGAGTGCGGTGTCGCCGTGCGCAGGAGCTTCAGGCACCGCGAGATCGACTGCACGCCCCATGCGGCCCCCGAGTAATACGTGGCGTCCGGCGCCGCGGCGCACTCTTCGCGCACGAGCGGAACGATCGGCACGCGCAGGTTCCAGGCCGGGTCTGGAGCGATGGCTCCGAGGTGCCGCCCCCCGTTATCGGCGCCTCGTACCGACAGCGTGGGCTGCCAGAACATGAAGGCTTCTTGCATCGTCAACGACTCCACGACCAAGTGCGCGCGGGGTGGCACCAGGGCCGCCGCCTCTTTGGTATCGGAGAAGGGCAGCCGCACCTCGAGATCGAGATCGCGGACGCAGACGATGTACTGATAGGCGAACCACGGGACGAGCAGCGCGAGAGCTCCAGCGCTTGCCCAAGGCGCAGTCCCGCCGCCGCGCTGGAGCCCCCATCCCGCGAGGAGGGCGAGGACAGGGAGGGCGAAGAAACCGTGATGGCGCGGTGACCCCCAGTAGTGATTGACCACGATCTCCAACAAGGGAAGCCACCCGATGACGACGGCCAGCAGGTCGTAGAGGAGGATCGGGCGGTAGTCGCTCCAGTCTGGAACGAGCCGCAGCGTCGTCGAGTAAACCACTCCGATCGCGATCCCGATGACACCCCAGTGGCGGAGACGCGCGATCAGGTCCAGGACGTGAGGGTCCCCGAAGGAAGCCGTCACCCACCAATCCTGCGTCGTGAAGCTGCCGCTGATGGCCTGAACGGCATACCGCGTGAACAGCTCCGCGGGCCGATGTGCGTCGACGTTCGCCTCGGATGTGCGACCCGGGAAGGGAAGCGCCAGGTACAACGCCAGCGCGAAGAACGGCAGGGCGCCGAGCATCGGCCAGATTCGACGCACCCCCCGATCGCGCCAGAGTGCCATGACGCCGAACGCGGCGAAGGCTCCCCCGGCCAAGGTCAACGCGTGGGCACCCGTGCAGGCGCAGAGAGCACCGGTCACCGTTCCGAGCACCACGGGACGAATCGAGCGGCCGCGGAGCGCCTCTCGCAGATACCCGTTGGTCGCGAGGCCGAGACCGGCGCCCAGCCCGTACTCGCGCATCATGACGCCGTACTCGTACGCATACATGTACGTGCCGGCGAGAACGGCGGTCACGACGAGGCTGGCCGTCGGGCGGCGACTGATCGAGAGGACGCACCGGTATGTCCCGCAGAGCAGCGCGCCGTAGCCGATGCCGCCGCCGAGCAGCAAGCTCGCGTGGAGCGGCATGACTGTGGCAAAGGCTTTCAGGAAGAGGCCGAGGAGGGTCGGTACCCCCTCGACCCTGCGCGTGAGGAAGAACCGGTAGAGGGGGATGTTCGCGGCGAGCAGCTGCTGGTGCACCTCGTCGCGCCAGAACTCGTGATAGCGCCCCGTGAAGGCGACGAGCGCTACGACCGCGAACGCGAGCGCACCTGCGCCGACGAGCGCATGTCCGGAGACCGCACGGGCGGCGCCACGGCTCATGGTTCTCCGTAGACCTCCACCTCGCTGAGCACGACCTCGCTCGCGGCGACGCGCACGTATCGGGCCCTCTGGTGACCGAGGTTGACGACGCAGGGTGTCGCCTGGGTGAAGAGTTCCTTGCAGGCGCCTGCCGGCCGGAAGGTCACGCCGTCGTCGGACAGGTCGACGCGCAGCGGCAGATTGAACTCGAGGCGCCCGTCGCCCCGCGCATAGATATCGGCCGAGACCAGGGAGTAAAAGGTCCCGAGATCGATGACGGCCCATTCGGAGCCCGCCCCCGTGTGCAACCCGAAGGTGCCCCACTCGATCGCTCCGTTGACGAGGGCTTGCGGGGAGCCGAACCGGACGCTGCTGGCGGTCACTTTCTTTCCCCGGGCGACGTTGCGAGGCGCCGTGAGCGAACGAACGCCGAGGGCGACGGAAAGGGCAAGCAAGAGGCCGGTCCCGACCCGACGACGCATCCGTAGGTGCCGAGCCTCGATCTCCGTGGCGGGGTAGAGCTTCGACACGAGCCCCGCGGCCACGCGATCGAGCGTCGCGAGGGCACGCGTCGCGCGTCGCAGTGTGATGGCTGGGATGGCGCGCGGTTCCTTCAGCAGCTGCACGGCGTCCTTGCCGGGGTCCCCGGGCGCGAGCGGCGACGTCGAGACGAACGTGGCGGCGTCGACGGGTCCCGGCGCCTCCTCGGGACCGGTGGTCGCCGTGGACACCGTCTGCGCGGAGAGGAGGCAGTCGAGGGCATCCCGGTAGAGCGCTGCAGTTGCCGCCGTACGCCGCGGATCGGTCGCTCGGGCCGCCCTCACGTAGTCACGGCCGGCGCGCACGAGATCCGACACCTTCTCGCGATCGTGCTGCGGCGCCTGGAAAGCGGGCTCCGGCGACAACCAACGCGCAGCCCGAGCGATCACATCGGAAGGAGACATCTCGGCCCCAGTCACGGTTTCGGCGCCGCGACGCTATCACACCGGCGGGTTTCTTTTTTTGCTGTAGATCTGGCAGCATCCTCGTCGATGAGCGCAGAGCCCAGCCTCGCCCTTGCCACGCTCGGCTCGGGGGAGACCGTCAGCGGCGATCGCGAGATCGAGCTCCTCGTTCCGGAGGACGATGTCGCCCAGCCAGAGCTATCCATCGTCATCCCGGCGCTGAACGAGCAGCTGACGATGGCGATGTTCATCGACTGGTGCAAGCAGGGGCTCGCCGAAGCGGGCGTCGTCGGCGAGATCCTCATCGTGGACAGCTCGACCGACAAGACGGCCGAGATCGCCCTCTCGAAGGGGGCACGCGTTCTCAAGACGCCCAAGCGTGGCCTGGGGCGCGCGTACATCGACAGCCTGCCGTTCATCCGTGGCAAATACGTGATGATGGGAGACTGCGACTGCACGTACGACTTTCGCGAGCTCGGGCCCTTCGTGGCGAAGTTCCGCTCTGGCACCGAGTTCATCATGGGTTCGCGCTTCCGCGGGTACATCGAGCCCGGCTCGATGCCCCCGCTCCATCGCTACCTGGGCACACCGGTGACGACGTGGATCCTGAACGTCATCTTCTCCAGTCGCTTCTCGGACATCCACTGCGGTATGCGGGGCATCGCGCGGAGCGCGCTCGAGCGGATGAGGCTCCGGTCGCAGTCCTGGGAGTACGCGTCCGAGATGGTGCTCAAGTCGGTGCACATGAAGCTCGTCACCGACGAGGTCCCGATCCGCTTCCTGAAGGACCAGGAGGGGCGGCTCAGTCACCACAAGCGATCCGGGTGGTTTTCGCCCTGGGCCGCCGCGTGGATCAACATGCGTGCCATGCTGATCTACGGGGCGAACTTCTTTCTCTTCCGCCCCGGAATCGTCCTCGCGGCGATCGGCCTGGCGCTCCTCGTGCCGCTCTCTTTCGGGCAGATTCACGTTGGGCCGATCGTGCTCTCGATCCACTGGATGCTTCTCGGCCTCACGCTGGCGACGCTGGGCTTGCAGTGCGTGTACCTGGGCGTCCTCGCGCAGGTCTTCTTCGACTACTCGGGCGTGACGACGAAGCGGTGGTTTGCCCTGTTTCCGTATACGCGAACGGTGATGCTCTCAGCGGGGGCTTTCGCTACGGGCCTCGGGCTCGAGGGGTGGCTCGTCGTCTATTACGTGAAGCACGGATTTCTTCTGAGCTTCGATGCCCCCGTCAACAACCTTGGGGTGAGCGGCATGTTCTTGATGATCGCGGGCTTCGTCACGTTCACCTTCACGCTCCTCCTCCATTCCACGGCCGTGGTCGTCTGGCGTCAGTGACGAGCCATTGCCCCGGCGGTCAGAGCCGCGCGGCGTAGACCACCTGGAAACCCAGAAGCTCGGGCCAGACCCCGCAGACGCGATTCTCCAGGGGCTCGACGATGGTTCGATAGAGCTGATACGCGCGGGAGTCGGCGAGGGCGAGGTGATCGCCCTGCTGGACGTCCCGTTCGAAGAGGCGCCGCAGGATCGGGGCCGTCGACTGGACGAGCGACGGCGTGCACGCCTCGTCCACGACCGACAGACCGCAGTACTCGAGGAGCTTGCGCGCGCTCCTTCGTGTGTAAAACCGCAGGTGAGTGCGATCCCAGAGGCCGGACCATGAATAGCCCTGCACTCCCATCAGCGTTCGAACCCGGTTGTACCAGACCGCGTAGTTCGGAACCGACACGATCCAAAGGGCGCCCTGTGCGAGCGGCAGCGCGGCGATGCCACGGACGAACGCTATCGGGTCCGCGATGTGTTCGAGAACGTCCGAGAGGACGAGAGCATCGAACGAGGCGCCATTGGCCGACCGTGCCCACTCTTCGAGGGTCCCGTTGAACACTTCGTCGCAGGCGCGCCGCGCGAGCTCGGCGGCGCGGGCGTTTGGCTCGATGCCCGTGACGCGGGCCTCGGGGCTGCTCTTCTTCAACGCCGCGGCGTTGGCCCCGCAGCCGCAGCCGATGTCGAGGATGCGCGCCCCGGCCCTTCGGGAGATCACGTGCCTCTCGAGAAGCCCCTGGATCGCCGGGTTCGACCGCTCGACATAGGAGTACGACGTGTGCGCGAGATCGAGGGGGAAGGCCTGATGGCCCGACGCGCCGCGGGACGTCACGAGCCGAACACCTCGCGCGCAACCTCGGCGACCGCGAGCCCGACGGCGGCGTCGGACGTGTTCTTCACGCGAAAGCCCAGCGCGGCCAGCTTGTCGGGCTTGAGGAGCGACCGCGGTACGTCTCCGGGCCATCCTTGCGGCGCGGTGCCGTAGACGATCCGCGCGCTCTTGCTCGGCGAGGCGGCGACGCACAGTTCGGCCAGGCGTCTGACGCTCGTCGAGTCGGGGGGGGCAAGGTTGTAGATCGCCGGGCGCTCGCCCTTCGCGTTGTCCAGGACGAAGAGAAGCCCCGCGACGCAGTCGCTCACGTGAAGGTACGGCTTCGCCTGGCGACCGTCTCCGAGCACGTCGAGGTAGTCGGGGTGACTCTTGAGCTTCTTGCAGAAGTCCAGGATCGCTCCGTGGGTGCCGCGAGGCCCGACGACGTTGCCGAACCGGCAGATGTACCCGTCGAGCCCGAAGCACTCGACGAAGGAAGCCACCATCGCCTCCCCTGCGAATTTACTGGCCCCGTAGAGCGAGATGGGCAAGTGGCCGAGGTCCATCTCCCCGCAGGCCTCGGCCACGTTGCCGTAGACCGTACCGCTGGAAGCGAGGACGAACCTCTTCACTCCGCTCAGCCGGGCCGCTTCGAGCGCGTTGTACGTGGCGATGGTTCCCTGCTCGAGGTCGAGGCGGGTGCGCTCGAGCCCCCAGCGCGCCTCCGGGTTCGCGGCCAGATGGAAGACGACGTCGTGGCCTCGCATCGCTTCCGTGAGCGCCGTGAGGTCGAGAGCGTCTCCCTTGACCAGGGTGGCCCGGCCGGAAGCGAGCGCTGCACCGATGAACTCGGTCTTGCCGACGCTCATGTTGTCGTAGACGGTCGCGGTGCCACGCTCGACCACCTGGTCGACCAGGTGGCTCCCGATGAACCCCGCACCACCGATGACGAATGCACGCACCGCTGTTTCCTCGTTTTGTCAGCGAGATGAAGGCGATCCCGATCCGGGACTGCCCAGGGCGACGAGCTGCCAGCCAAGGCTGCCCTTGCTCGCGTTCAGCTTGAAGAGCCAGGAAAACGCTTGCATCGCCACCCTCGCGGCCAGTGGCAACTGGGCATGGCGATCGGAGGCGTCGTCGATGAGCTTCTTGCCGCGCGCGACGACGGACAGGCGATAGAGGTTGAAGAACGGGAACCCCGCTCCGCGCAGATCCTCGACCTCGAAGCCGGCCTCACGCAGCGTCTTGTCCAGGCGCGCGGCGCTGAAGTGCGCGCGGTGTCCGATGTGCTTGTCGAACGCCGACATGGGGCCGCCAGGCACGGTGATCGCCAGCCGGCACCCGGCGGCGAGCAGCGGCCTCACGTTGCGTAGGACAGCCACCGGGTCGTCCACGTGCTCGAGGACCTCGGAGCAGACGGCGTGCGTGGCCCATCCCTGGTAGCGGGCGCCTATCTCGATCGGTCGCGTGAAGTCCTGCTCGAAGAAGTGGCCGCTCGGCACCTTCTGCCTCGCCATGGCGACGCCGCTGGGGCTCAGATCCAGGCCCACGATTTCGGCGTCGGCGCGTACGCGCACGACGTCGGCAGCGAAATCACCCGTGCCGCTCCCGAGGTCGAGCAGGCGAACGGGAGCGGGAGCGCGCTCGAGGGAGAGGAGCTCGAAGACCAGCTTGCGGCGATACGCCTGCGCCGGGTTCAGGGCGGCGGACGCGGCGTAGTCGTTCCAGTGCTCGTTCCACCCCTCGTGGTCCGTATGCGGGCTGGGATCCGTCAGCATGCTCACCTTATCGAAACGTTCTACCGAAGCTCGGGTCTACTAGCACGGGAATCCATGCTGCCATACTGGTGCCGCCTCCCGGCGAGGTGACTCGAGTCCATGAAATATCCGTACACTTCCGAACCGATCGACGCCTTCATCGTGGCGCAGACGTCGGTTGCGCTCGTGCTCGGGGGTGCCCTCTGGTTTCGCAGCATCAAGCCGCGAGCGGCGACGGCGCTCCTCCTGGGCGCCATCGCGCTGGCCGTGATCGCTCCCATCGGGACGGCCCCGTTCGCCGACGGAGACTTCCTGCGCAATGTGGGCCTCGCCGTCGGCCCCCATTTCGCCAAGCCAGTGCTCAAGGTCGCTGCGGCGCTCGCCACCGTGGCCACGCTGCTAGCGCGTCGCCGCCCCCTGGTGATCGCCGCGGCCGTTGGAGAGGTCGTGCTCTGGCCGATCACGGATTACATCCAGAATTGCGACGCAGAGCTCTCGGCGGCGCATCTGGCCCTGTTCGGGTTGCTCGTGGGGGTTGGTTGGCGCGCGCCGCCGGCAGGTCCGCAAGAGCTCTCGGCTCCTCTTCCGTCGGAGGTCGCTCGAGAAGACGTGGCGGCGTTCGTCATCGCAGCCGTCGCCGGGGCGATCGTTTGCCGTGTCCTCCTGCACGGATGGACGTCGAGCCCCGACGAATGGGCCAACACCTATCAGGCGGCCCTGTTCGCGAAGCTGCGCGCCTACGGCAGCGTTCCTGCGTGCCCGGAGTCCTTTCGCGCGTACTGGGTCTTTCAGTACATGGGGCGTTCCTTTGCCCAGTACACGCCGGGGTGGCCGCTCTTCATGGCGCCGTTCGTCGTCGTCGGTGCACCTTGGGTCGCCGGCCCGGCTTCGCTCGGCCTGCTCGCCGCGGGGGTGATGCGACTGGGGCGGCGAGCTGCGACCGGTTTGCCGGACTCGAACCTGCCGTCGCCTGCGACAGTCCGGGTTGCCGGGAGGTTCGCCGCGCTCGCGCTGGTCGTGAGTCCGATGATTCTTTGCAACGGCGGCTCGCGGTTCCCGCACGTCTTCATCGCGGCCATGTTCGCGTGGTCCGTCGAGGCGCTGTGCACGGTCGGGACTGCGGGTCTCGTCCCGCGAGCGCAGTGGCGATGGGGCGCGGCGCTGGGTGGTTGCGCCTCATTCATGATGGCGGCGCGCCCACTCGATGGCGGTGCTCTGGGACTCGGATTGCTTCTTTACTTCGCGTACGCGACGGCGGGCGGTCGCGTCGGGTGGAGGGCCGTGGCGGCCGCGAGTGCCGTGTTTGGCGTGGTCGGTACCGTCACCCTGGTCATCCTTCGCCTGCAGCTCGGCAGGTGGTTCACGACCGGCTACTCCCTGACGGCGGTCGCGTATCCCTGGGCGGTCTTTGGCTGGAGCGTGCCGCGGGCGGACGAGTTCAAGTGGGGGGTTCCGATCGCCGCCGGCGCGTACTGCTGGTGGCCATGTTCGCCCGCAGTCGGACTTGCAGGGCTCGCGGCCGTGTGTCGCCGAAAGAACTGCATGGGGCTCATCTTCCTCGTGAGCTGTCTGGCGCTGACGGTCGCCTACACGCTCACGGAGTTCGGGCGCAAACTCGACTCAGGGTACGGGCCGAGGTACTTGCTCCCGTGCGTCGTGCCGATGGCCGTCGGAACGGGGGTCATGCTCGCGCGCCTCTGGGGCGCGGCCCGCGCGAACGCGCGACCGATGGTCTGGCTTGGTTCTGCGCCAGCCTTCCTGGCTCTGGCGGCGGTCCTCGTCGGCGTCCTGCGCATCGCGCCGATGATGTACCCCTACGCGTCGGCAGACGTGCTTCGGTACCACTGGCTAGGGGTCGCGCTCGGGCGCCTGGACTTGCATGACGCCATCGTGTTCGGAGGCAAGGGCGACGTCACCGACGCGCTGGACCTGCCCGAGAACATGCCTCTCGATCTCTACCCTGCGCCGGACGTGCTGCTTGCCGTCGACCACGGGTCAGGGGCGCTCCAGTGCGTCCGGGAGGCCTACCCGGATCGTTCGCTCTATCGCGCCGTGTTCGGTCACCCGCCGCAGATCTTGCCGTACTGAAGACCGTGCGCCGCGCGAAACTCAGAGGCTGCTGTTCATCGGGTCGAACTTGTTGCCCCCGGTCGTGAAGCCCATCGACTTGTACTTGGCGGAATGCCCCGTGCTTCCCGAGCTCGCGTGGCTCTTGGCCGCGGCTTTTTCGTCGCGCTTCTTGTCGGCCTTGAGGAGCTGCTCCTTCTGAGCCTCGCTGAAGCGGGGATTGAGGGGCGAATCGCCCGGCGGCGGAGGTGCGGCCGCAACCACCGGAGCAGGCGTCTGATAGGGCACGTGCGTCTCGACCGGAGGGGGCGCCTGGACGGCCGCGGCTTGCGGAACCGGCGTGGCGTCCCCGTGAAGCCGCTGCGAGGCGAGGCCGACGCCGCCCCCCATGATCGCGATTCCCACCACGGCGACGACCCAGCCCTTCCGGGATCGGGCCTTGAACGGGACGTCGTTCAGGTCGAAGTCATCCACGTCGAGAGAGACGGGGCGCAGACTGTTGGGCGCGGGCGCCCGGACGGGCGCGTAGGAGGTGGGTCGAGGCGCGGCCGAGTACGCCACTGCCATGGGCGTCGGCGACGGCGCATAGACCGGCGCGGCTACGGGGGTAGGCGCAACGACTCGAACGGGCGCGGCCACACTGACCGGCGCCGCCACGTGGACGGGCGCGGCCATGCTGACGGGCGCGGTCGCCGGAGCGGCTGCTGCCGGAGAGGCCTCATCGAGCCCCGCGACGTCGCCGAGTCGCGCCCACCCTTCCGCCTCTTCCGAGAGGACGAGCGTGTTCGCGTCGATGTGCCCTTGCTCGAACGCCCAGTCGAGCTGATCGATCGTCACAGGGTGGACATCGCCGTTGGGGAGCTTCACGTACCAGGTTTCGCCGCTGTTACTCATCGGGTCAGCCTCCGCGAATCGGGAGGAAGAACGATGACAAGGGGCCGGGCGTCCCGCACGCAAATTACGCATGAAACCGTGTGTTTGGCAGCGACACGGAACGTATCCAGTCAGCCTGTCCGGTGACGCAACGCGCACAACGGAAACTTCCAGTGACAACGTGCGCGCCCCCTCGGTCGTCCTCCTCAGGTTTCTGCGCGTGGCGGGCCGATGTTCGAAGTCTGAGTGGCCGGTGTACCTCGTCTGACAGGACAGCCTTCCATCGTCGAGCGAACGAGCGAGCACGCTTGGAGGGGCGTCCCGCCAGGGATGTCCCGAGACGATCGATCGCGACCGCGGCCAGCCATTCCCGTCTCGCCACCTGACCCGTGAACGATGGACCTCAATGAATGCCAGCGTGACCGGCCGGAGTGCCAGAGCTGGTGGGCGGACCATCCAAGCGTGGCCGAGGATCCTGTGAGGGATGGAAGCAGGGACGACCTCGCGACCCTTCCCGCCCTTGCACGCATGGATGGCCTATCCGTCCAGGTTGGCAGATGTGCCTTCCTCGCTTGACCGGCACGCCGGCCAGGGGTCGTCGCCTTCCCATGGAAGCCTCGAGGGTCCATCGAAGAAGGAAAGAGGGGCGGCGCGCGAGACCTGCAAGATCGACCTTCCTCGCGATGCATCCTGGGACGCCAGAATTGGAAGGGTCACCCGCGACGGAGAGCCTCACGGCGTCCCGAGTCGGCAAGGGTCGGCGTCTGCGCGAAACGACCTCGGCGAAAAGGGCGGCCCTCCCGGCAAAGGGTGACTACGAGGCCGTCCGATGCGCTCTAGTATGCGCCGATGATCGACCCGTCGCCGGAGCTGGCCACGATGATCGCGGCCGCCCGGACGGCAGGCAACGGTCTGATGCACCGCTTCCGAGATCGGTCGAGTCTCCGCATCGAGCTCAAGGGCCCGGCGGACTTCGTGTCCACGGCTGATCTCGAGTCGGAGAAGACGCTGCGTAGCGTCCTGCTCGGGGCGTACCCCGCTTCCGGCTTCGTCGCCGAAGAGAGTGCGGCGATCGTGGGCAGCGATGCGAGCACGCGCTTCATCGTCGACCCCCTCGACGGGACGACGAATTTTCTCCACGGCATCGCTCACTTTGCCATCTCGATCGCCCTCGAGCGGCAAGGGCGAGTGGTCGCGGGCGTCGTGTTCGACCCGGCAAAAGACGAGATGTTCGCCGGCGAGGACGGCCGGGGCGCGTGGCTCGGCGCCGAGCGGCTGAGTGTCTCGGGCGACGTCGACTTCTCGCGAGCCGTCGTGAGCACGGGCATCCCGCACGTCAGTCGGCCACAGCGTCACGCCGCATATCTCGCGCAGCTCGCCGGCGTGATGCGCCAGGCGGCGGGCATACGGCGTATGGCGGCGGCCGCGCTCGATCTGGCGTACGTCGCTGCCGGGCGCTTCGCCGTGTTCTTCGAGTTCGGACTTGCGCCGTGGGACGTCGCGGCCGGCGCCCTTCTCGTGCGCGAAGCGGGCGGACAGGTGTCGGAGCCGGGGGGCGGTCCGGACCCCGTGGGCTCGGGCAACGTGCTGGCTACGAACGGGCGTCTGCACGCGCCGATGTTGGCGCTGCTCCGGTCTCCGGGACCGCCCGCCCCGTGACGGCGGCCACGACGATGCACCCGGTGGCGCAGAGGAGCTGCGCGATGTGTACGACGAACGCGATCGAAAGAGCGCGGGCCGGGTCTTTGCCGAAGCCGAGATCGGCGGCGAATGTCCGGTAGGCCCCATCGAGGACGCCGAGCTGGTTGGGGATCATGTCTCCGATGGTGGCGCCCACGAGGTGAATGCCGTGCGCGACGAAGGCGCTGCGGACGGTCACCACGCCGCCCACGGCACGGAGGATCACCGCGTACTGCACCACCTGTGCACAGCGGCTGACGGAGCACACCATCGCTTCTCGCCAGGGAACCCGCCTGCCGCGGTCAGGGCCCGCCGCGACCGACGGCCCGATCACCTTCGTGAACCGCTGGCGCAGGGCCTCGAGCCACCGGCCCACCCGACCGTGCCACAGGATCGCCAGAAGCCCGGCGGAGATGGCGGTCATGAACAGCGCGTTGCCCGCCAGCAGAAGCGCGAGCGTGGAGCGCGGTCCCAGCCAGATGCAGACGACGCTGCACGCGACGGTCGAGAGAGCGCCGTTTGCGAAGAGGTACGCCGCTTGAAGCTGGGTGCTCGCCGTGGCGGCCCTCGGCGCTCCTATGTGACCGGCCAGGACGGACGCCCGTGCCACCTCACCGGCCACGCGTCCGGCCGGGACCAGGATCATCATGGCGTACGCGATTGCCGAGGAACGAACCCACGCCAAGGGCGGAACCTCGGAGGAACCGTCGGCGAGGAGCATGCGCAACACGACCACGTCGCTCGACAGCTGAAGTACCTCGAGAAAAAGGATGGCGGGCAGCCACGATCCGGCTTGCAATAAGACGTGGGCGACCCTGTCCGCACCGGCGCCGCGCACGAGGTAGGCGATGAGGGATAGCCCAAGGGTCGCCAGCAGGGCGCGCGCGAACCGCCGCCTGCCCGCGCCCCCCTTCTCCGTCATGACGGTTGTCGCGTTGCCCACTCGGCGATCGCGTCTCGATGACTCCAGACGCGCCGGAAGGCGTCGGCGTAGCGGTCGACCACTTCGTCCGACTGGGCGATGAGGGGGCAGGACTGTGAGAAGAGGACCAGCGAACCATCTAGGAGTGCGCTGGTATTGGGATAAGCGTCGGGGTCGTAGTTGAGGGTAAGGTCCGTGCCGCCCTCGAGAGCACGCGGGAAGGCGCCGGCAGGGTCTCTCTGCCGGAACACCGTCTGAGCAGGCAAGGGGGCCGATTGCCAGAGGACGACCTCGAGACCTTCGGCGCGAAGTGCGCGGACCATGAGGTCGCGCAAACTCGATGGCTGGAGCGGGACGCCTCCGACCACGGGGTCGAGGTGGACGCGAAACTTGTGGTGGACCGACGTCCTACCGGGAGGCGTCCGTGGCGGCGTCACACCCGGAAGCTCGACGAGGGCTCTCGACAAGCGTTCGGCGTTCCGCTGGCAGCGCTCGGTGCGCTCCCGCAAGCGGGCAAGCTGAGCGCGCGCGAACGCAGCCATCATCTCGTTGCCTCGGTACATCGAGCCGAGGCGACGCGAGTCGAGCGCACGTCCGCCGTCCAAAGGGCGCGCCGGGTCGAACTCGCCGGCTTCGCTGCGCGACAGGTCCTGGCCGAAGTTGCGGACGGCACACGCTTGCTCCGCAAGCGCGTCGTCATCGGTCACCATGATGCCGCCCTCGCCGGCCGGGAGGTTCTTGCTCGACTGCATCGAGAATCCACCCGCGGCCCCGATGGCACCGACCGGACGTCCTTCCCACGATGCGCCGTGCGCCTGTGCAGCGTCCTCCACGAGGACGAGCCCGCGTCTTCGCGCGAGGTCGAGCAACGGGCCCATGTCGGCGGCGCAGCCGTGCATGTGCACCGGCATGATCGCGCGAGTGCGCGTCGTGATCGCCGCCCGGGTGGCGGCCGGATCGAGGCACCCCGTCGCTAGGTCGACGTCGGCGAACACCGGCACCGCGCCGACCTGCGTGACCGCCAGGGGCGTCGCGACGAAGCTGTACGCGGGGACGATGACCTCGTCGCCGGTGCGAACGCCCGAAGCCGCCAGGGCCACGACCAGCGCGCTCGTGCCGCAGTGCGTGAGCACGCCATGCTTCGCACCCACGAAGCTCGCGAACTCCTGCTCGAGAGCCATCGACTCCGGCGCGAACGGGCCCGAGAGGATGCCGCGGTCGAGAACGCGCGCGACGGCCCGCCTCTCGTCGTCCGTGACGATCGGCCAGACCCGGTGCGATTCTCTCGTCAGGGCGGGCTTCGCCCCGAGGAGGGCGAGCTCGCCGGCCGCCGTCACGGCGAGGGCTCCGCGTGCGATTTGACGCCGTTGGTGTGTGCCGGCTTCGTCGTCGCGTGCGTGCGGGCCCACTCGAGGAGCAGCTTCTCCTGCTTGAAGAGGTCGTGGAGGGGGGACTCGCCGGGGGCGTGGTAGGGCGACTTGAAGAACATCGACAGCTGCCGCTGGATCCCGCGCTCTCCCGCGCGCTTCGCGACGTCGAGAAGACGCACCAGATCGATGACGAGCGGCGCGGCCAGCGCGGAGTCCTGACAGAGGAAGTTGACCTTGATCTGCATGGGGATGCCCGCGAACCCGACGATGTCGATGTTGTCCCAGGCCTCTTTGGAGTCGCCGCGCGGCTTGTAGTAGTGGATGTGAACCTGGTGGTTGTCGACGTGGTAGCCGACGATCGAGTCGAGCACCGCCGACTTGCTCAGCACCTTGGTCTTGTTCGACGCCGGCGCGTCGAGGACGAGGCCGTCGCTGTTGCCGAGCACGTTCGTGGAGTACCAGCCCTCGATGAAGAGGCGCCGCGCTCGGAACATGGACGCGAGGACGGTCTTCAGCAACGTCTGGCCCGTCTTGCCATCCATGCCAGCGAACGGATTGCCCGTCTGGTTGGCCTGGGCGTCGAGAGCCGGAACGTTGGTGAGGCTCGGGGTGAAGTTGCAGTAGGGCATCTGCAGCTTGTTGGCGACGTAGAAGTACCGCATCGCCGGCGTGATCGCGGGGTCGCTCGCGTCGAGTCCGGCCTCGAACGCGCGCAGGTCGCGGTGCACGGGCTGCACCTCGAGGAAGCTCTCGGTCGATGCGAGATTGACCATCACGACGCGCTCGAGGCCGTGCGCCTTCTTGAAGGCCTCGAGGTTGGCCACGAGAATCGCGATCTCTTCCCGGTGGCTTCCTGCAGCGACCACGTTGTCACCGCGGAGCTTCTCGACGTACGACTTCGCGAAGACCGCAGGCCAGGGGCGAACTCGCTCGAGCTCCGGGCGCACCTTCTCGAGCACGTGCGGCGGGAGGACCTTGTGATGCAAGGCGCCCTCGAAGCAGTTGGCGAACTGCAGGTCCCACCCCCCGAAGACCAGGCTCTCGAGCGGCGCCAGATCGAGCATCTCGGTGATCGACTCCGAGATCCGCGCCTCGGTCCGCTCCGTGACCATCCCGAGGCGCTGGACGAGCCCGCGCTTCATCAGCTCGACGCCTGCAATCACCGTCGACGCGACGGCTCCGTTCACTCCGATGATGGCGACCCCAATACGGCTCATGACAGCGTTTGCCTCGTAGCGACGCTCAGGAGAGGCCACGCGCCGAGAGGGCCGCGTGCTTCCAGAGCAGTTCTTTTCTAGTTTCGTCGATGATGCGTGGGAACTTCCCCTGAACGTTGCCTCGTGTGACCTCTTCGAGGAAGCGGCGTGCGCCGCCTGGCGCGAGGGGTACGACGCGGGGCGGGACGAGTGCTACCTCGTTCTGGCGGTGCTCGCGATAGACGCGGTTCTCCTTGCAGAGGCCCTCGTCGAAGGCCCGGGAGAACGCATCCACGTCGTCCGGTGCGGCACCCTCCTGGAACTCCACGAAGAGCAAGTAACGCGACTTCGCGGTGCCGTCGACGGCGACGTCGCCCGCGGCCCCAAAATCGAGCGTCGTGCAGCGGCACGAGGCGGCAGCGTAGGCGACCGCGTGTTCGATTTCGACGTGCGTCGTCAGCTCTTGCGTCAATGAAAGACAACCGGAGAGCCGCCCCATGAACTCGATTCTGGGCGGGTTGACCGAAGGGAAGCGAACGATGTCGCCGAGCTCGTACGCATAGAGGCCCGACGCCGTCGTTACCACGATCGCATAGCGGCGGTCGCGCTCGACGGCCCAGAGCGGGACGCGCGCCGGATTGGAGGTGCCGCGCTCCTCGAGCGGGACGAACTCGAAGAACGTCCCCCGGTGAGGGAGCATGAGCATTCCGGCCGCGCCGCTGAAATCGGACGTCGCGTACACGCCCCCTTCCGTCGCGTTGTACGTGTCGACGAGCGTCACGTCGTTTCGCCCCACGAGATCGCGGATGACCGGCAAATACGGCGCCGCCGAGACGCCGCCTCCGAAGAGGACGCGTAGGTTCGGCCAGACCTGCGAGATCGAGCGGACGTCCTTGCCGCGGGCCCGCGCTGCGGCCAGGACCTTCTCGAAGAGGAGCGTGAACCAGCACGTGGTCCCCGCGACCGCGCGCACGTCGTGGTCCAGGTACCGCCGCGCGATGACGCCGAGCTTCTCCTCGTAGTTGGCGATCGTCCGGACGTCATCGTCGGGCAAATACACCGGGCGGGTGAAGAGCGGCATCTTCGTCATCATCAACGCCGGATTGGACGTGATGAGGACGGGACCTTCGGCGCGCATCGTGGTGGCGGGGAAGAGGCCCAGGGTGAAGCCGCCCAGCATGCCGGTGTCGCCGGAGGCGCGGAGGTACAGCATGACGGTGTCCGTCCCGGCGCGCTGTTGGAAGCGGATCTGCCGGTCCGTGATCGGCAAGAACTTCGACTTGCCGTGCGTCGAGCTGCCGGACGAATTTCCGAAGTAGAGCACGGGCTCCGGTACGAGGAGGCCGTGCTCGCCGGCGCGCATTCGATCGATGTACGGGGAGAACGAGTCGTAGTCGCCGAGCGCGACTCGTCGCCGGAATGTCTCGTAGTCGTGGATACTTGCGAAGCCGTGGGCGCGTCCGAACTCCGTATGGCTCGCATGGGCCAAGAGAGCGGCGAGCGTGGCCTCCTGCACCCTCCGCACGTCACGCAGCGCGTTGTCCCACGTTCGCAGTTCTACCGGTGCCGCGGCCACCGCCAGTCGCCCCACGAAGCCGGGGTACGGGGAGCGCACGAGCGTCCCCTCGTGCGCGGCCTGGGGTGAAGGGAGGAAGCGGGAAACGGATTGAAGCGTCACAACGACCTCAGAAAGTCTGTTGGAGCCGGAAGCTGGCGGAGCTAGGGAAGCCGAGCCCCCGCGAAAGCGCAAGGGGGATGCTTCGGCTCGCTGCGTGAGTGCGAACGCACCCACGCACGTGGTGGAAAAGAGGTTTTGCTATCCGATCTCTGAAAACTGCCCATCCGTTCAAGAGAGGGGTGCCTGCACGCCCCGGCAGGGCCTTGGCGTGCGGCCTGGCCGCCCCGCTTCTGGTCCTAGGTGCCTCCACCGCCCGCGCGGACGGCGGAGAGGTGCCGGGTTCGATGCCGCTCAACGACCGCCGTTACGAGCTCGCTGGTTTTCCGATCGTCGGGGGCAACAGCGACATCGGTATCCAGTTCGGAGGCGCGGCAACTCTTACGCGCTTCTACGACGGCGCGTTCCCCTACCTCTGGAACATCGACCTCCTCCTCTCGGCGAGCGTGAAGGACGACCAGAACGGCTTCAACCTCGTGCAGCAGAGTCACGTCCTGCGGCTCGACGCGCTCGACCTCTGGTCGGGGCGCCTCCGGCTCGACACTCGCGCGAGCTATCAGCGCACGATCAACATGGGCTACTACGGGCTCGGCAACGCGGCGACGGCGGATCTGACCCCACTTCCCGGACAGACGACGATCGGAAAACGGTACGAGTACCTCCAGGACGAGGGGCGCCTCCGGACCATCGCTCGCTTTCACACGAAGTCCCGGCTGGATCTCGTCCTCGGAGGGCTACTGCGTTACGAGGCTCCCGTCGTCTACCCGGGCTCGCAGCTCGCAACGGACCTCGCCACTCGCAACCCGGACGGGAGCCCCGTCGCCGTCGGCGGGCAGCCGTCCCTTTTGGCAGGACTCGCGGCGGGGGTCATGATCGACACCCGCGACAGCGAGTTCGTCACGCGAGAGGGGTTCTTCTATCAGGTCGGCGCCGGCGGGACCGTCGGTTCCGCCGAGCAGGTCGCCTACGGAAACGCGTCGGCCGTGCTCGAGCACTTCGCGCCCCTGGGGGGGCCGTTCGTCTTCGCGAGTCGATTCGTGGCGTCTTTCGAGTTCGGGCGCGTTCCGTTCTACGACCTCGCACAGGGGGGGACCTTCGAGCCGCAGTACCTGCTCGGCGGCGAGACCGGCGTGCGCGGGGTGCCGATCGGGCGCTACGCGGGCCCCGTCAAGATGATCGCGAACACCGAGATCCGCGCCACTCCGTTTCCACGCTTCACCCTCTGGGGCCAGCGCCTGCGCATCGGGACGACGACGTTCTTCGACGCGGGCCGAGTCTGGGACCAATACCGCATCACGTCGCAGGTGGACGGAACGTCGCTCTGGCTCAAGTACGGCATCGGCGGAGGCCTCTTTCTGCAGTGGGGCGAGGCCGCGATCTTTCGGGTCGAGGTCGCGTACTCGCCCGACGCGGAGTCCGAGAACCCCGGATTGCCCCTGGGCATCTACGTGGCGGACGGGCTGATGTTCTGAGCCGGCGCGGCAACTCTACTCGCCCGCGGCGGGCTGGGCGGCTTCCTGACTCACCACGGCCGTCTCCTTCACGTCAGGGGCGGTTCGGCCAAAGAGGCGACCGGTCCATCGCGAGACATCGTCGAAGAGCGAATAGGCGACGGGAGTGGCCAGGAGCGTCAACGACAGCGACAGGATCTGACCGCCTACCACCACCCCGGCCGTCGCCTGGTTGAAGCCCGCGCCGATTCCTTGGGACAGGACGAGCGGGATCATCCCCGCGACGAACGCCGCCGTGGTCATCAGGATGGGACGGAGCCTGTCGCGGTTCGCCTGCAAGATGGCCTCGAGCCTGGGCAGCCCCTTCTCGCGTAGCTGGTTGGTGTGATCGATCTGCAGGATCGAGTTTTTCTTCACGACGCCGAAGAGAACCAGGATGCCGAGTACCGAGTAGATGTCGATCGACTGCTTGAAGAGGATGAGGCTGATGAACGCGAACGGCAGCGTCAGCGGCAAAGACAAGAGGATCGTGATCGGGTGCAGCCACGACTCGAACTGCGCTGCGAGCACCAGGTACATGAAGACGAACGACAGGACGATCGCGGCGACGAATGCCGTGACGACGCGGCCCATCTCGCGAGTCTGTCCCGTGGGCGACGCCTCGTAGGCGGCCGGCAGGTGCTCTCCGTCCAGGATCTCCTTGAGCTTGCTGGCCACTTCCTGGTCGCCGTGACCCGGTGCGGCGTTCGCGAGGAGCGTCACCTGGCGCTGGCGATTCAAGCGGTCGATGCGCGAAGGCCCCGTCGCCCTGCCGAGCCGGACGACGTCGGCGAGCGACACGAAGCCGAGCCGCTGCGACGGGACCGTCAAGAGCCGGAGCCCCTCCTCGTCCGCGCGGTACTTCGCGGCCGCCCGGACGTGCACCTCGTACTGCTCGCCCCCCTCCTCGTAGCTCGACACCTGATCTCCCTGGACCAGAAGGCGCAAGGCATTGGCGATGTCGCTCGTCTGCACGCCCAGGTCTGCAGCGCGTGCGCGGTCGATGGTGACGCCGATCTCCGGTTTGCCGACGATGAGCGACGAGTCGACGTCTACGGCCCCCGGGACTTTCTTGAGCTTGGCCACCACGTCGGTGGCGACCTCCTCGAGATGCCGGAGGTCGGGCCCGCGCAAGGTGTACTGCGTGCGGGCAGTCGAGAACCCGCCGCCGCCGAAGAGGGGGACCTCGCCCACGGTGATGCGAAGGTCCTTCGACTGCTTGTCGATGATCTCGCGGCGAGTGCGATCCATGAGATCGTTCTGCGACGCGACGCGCAGTTCGGGGTTGGCGAGCAGCACGTACACCGTCGCGAAGTTGTGGGTGTGCGCTCCGTCGTCGCCGATGGTGGTCACGGTGAGGCGCACCTCGGGGAAGGCGCGTACCTGGCGTGCGATGCGCTCCGCGATGAGGCACGTCTCGTCGAGCCCGGTACCCTCGGGCGCCCGCACCTGCAGCTGGAACCGGGCCTCGTCGTTCACCGGCAAGAACCCCTTGTTCGTCTTCTGCGCCAGGGGCACGCAAGATCCCAGGGTCAAAAGGGCGGCGATCACGATGATCCATCGCCGGAGCATGACGAAGCGAAGAACGGAGCCGTAGACGCGCTCGATCGGCCGGTAGAAGCCATCGACCAGACGCTCGCCGAAGGACTTCGCCCCCGCCGACTTCTGCTTGAGCCAGCGTGACGACATCATCGGGGTCAAGGAGAAGCTCACGAGCATCGAGATGGCGATCGAGAAGGCCATCGTCACGCCGAACGATCGCAAGAAGCGCCCGGGGATTCCCTTCATGAAGGCGACGGGGAGGAACACGGCGATGAGCGACAGCGTCGTCGCCATGACCGCGAGGCCAATCTCCTTGGTGGCCTCCACCGCGGCGCGCATCGGCTTCTCGTTCTTCTCCTCGATGTGCCGGAAGATGTTCTCGAGGACGACGATCGCGTCGTCGATGACGATGCCCACCGCCAGGGCCAGTGCGAGGAGCGTGATCGTGTTCAGCGTGTAGCCGGCCCACCACATCGCCGCGAACGTCCCGATGATGCTGGTCGGAATCGCGATCGCCGCGATGAGCGTGCTCCGCACGTTGCCCAGGAAGAAGAAGACGACCACGGCGGCGAGCAACGCACCCACGGCGAGGTGCTCCTTCACGGCGTCGACGCTCGTTCGAATGACGTTCGACTCGTCGCGCACGACGTCCATCCGGTACCCCGAAGGGAGCTGCTTGCGCAGCTCGCCGATCCGCTCCTTAACGCTGTCGGCCACCTGCACGGTGTTCGAGCCAGACTGCTTGCGCACGGCGAGCAGGACCGTCGGCGTCCCGTCCACGATGGCCGCCGAATCCGAGTCCTGTTCGCCGTCGACGACCTGCCCGACGTCGCGCACCAGGATGGAGTGGGAGGCCTCCTGGCGCACGACGAGGTCCCCGATCTGCTCGGGGTCGGCCACGCGCCCCAGGACGCGCACGGTCAGCTCCGACGGCCCCATGTCGACCGTACCGCCTGGCATCGTTAGGTTCTGCGAGGCGATGGCGCGCTGCACGTCGACCACGGTGACCCCTGCACCGCGCAGGCGGATCGGGTCGAGGACGACGTTGATCTGCCGCTTCCGGCCGCCGACGAGCTGCACCTCGCCCACGCCGTCCACCGACTCGAGCGCTCGCCGCAGGCGCTTGTCGGCGATCTCGGTCGCCTCCCGGATCGTGTGTTGGGTGGAGCGCAGCGCGACCAAAAGGACGGGCGCCGCGTCCGGGTCGAGCTTCTGGATGACCGGGAGGTCGACGTCCTTGGGAAGGCTCGGCAAGACCGCGTTGACCTTGTCGCGCACCTCCTGGGCGGCCACGTTCACGTCTTTGTCGAGGACGAACGAGACGACCACCTGCGAAGCGCCCTCTGTCGTGATCGAGCGAAGCTCGTCGATCCCGCTGATGGTGTTGACCGCCTCTTCCACCTTGTCGGTAATCTCGGTCTCCACGTCCTCCGGGGCTGCGCCCGTCTGCCTCGTGATGACGACGACATAGGGGAAATCGACGTTGGGAAAGCGATCCACTCCGAGCTGGACGTAGCCCGCGATGCCGAACACGCACACGACCAGAATCAGCACCGACGCGAAGATCGGGCGCCGTACGCACAGGGCGGCGAGCCATTGCACGGGCGACTACTCCACGCGCGCGCCGTCGCGCACGTCCGGCCCCGGCAAGAGGACGACGGCCTCTCCAGCCCTCACGCCGCCCAGGATCGCGACGACGTCCCCCTTCGACGCGCCCACCTGGACGAGACGCTCCTGGACCTCTTTCGTGGGTTCGACGACGAACACGCGAGCTTCCGTGTCGACATACTTCACCGACGACGTCGGCACCACCGGCCGCGACCGCTCGCTCAGCTCGAGGCGTGCGACCGCGAACATGCCCGGACGAAGGCGCCCCTCGTGGTTGGGGGCAACGGCTTCGACGATGAGGTCGCGCGACGACTCCCGGACGTTGGGGCTGATGAACTTCACCGTGGCCAAGAAGCGCTCCTCGCCGAAAGCGGCGACCGTGAACGTGACGGGCATGCCGGCCTTGACGTCGGCGAGGCTGGCCTCGGGGACAGTGACCGCCAGCCTGAGCGGGTCGGGGTCGTAGATGGAAGCGACCTGCGTGCTCGGCTGGACGTACTGGCCGACGTTGACCATGCGCTCGCCGATGACGCCGTCGAACGGCGCGCGAATGCTCGTGTCGCCGAGGAGCTTCGTGGCGCTTTGCTGCTGCGCCTCGGCCGCCGCGGCGGACCACTGCTGGACGGTACACTGCGAGGTCTGCCGGTCGTAGTCCGCCTGGGAGATCGCGCCCGTCTGGAGTAGGTGCTTGACGCGCTCGCACTCGCGCTGCGCCTGTTCGAGCTGGCTCTGGGCAAGGTGGGCTTGTGCCTGGGCGGCGGTGGCTCCGAGCGAAGCGGAGCGAGCGTCGAGCGTCGCTATGACCTGGCCCCGCATGACCGGCTGGCCGCGCTCGACGAGGAGCTGCAGGACCTTTCCGTTCGCGTCCGCGGCGATGTTGGACTCCTGGTCGGCACGCAGGCTTCCGGTGAGGGCGAGGTACTGCGGCATGGGCCGCTCGATGACCGAGGCGGTCTGCACGTGGATCGGCGGCGATGCCTCGCGGGCAGGTTGCGACGCCGAGGCCTCCTCGGGCCGATGACAACCAACGAGGGCGAGCAAGGCAAAAGGCAGCGCTGTGCGCATGCGATGCATGCTCCTAGGTACAAGGATCGATCGCGTCAAGCGATCGCGGGGCTAGCTTCCAGGTTGCTCAGATGCCGCTCGGACCCGCGGCGTTGCGAGAGCCTTGGATGGCTCTGAGCGCTGATCCGTCGCGTGGGCTATAAGACCCGCTCTCCCATGCCCGACCGTGAGACCCCGCGCGAGATCCTCGCGTCCGTTGGCCCGATCGACAAGGACGTGATCGCGGTGAAATACCGGGATCGGACGGTCGACCTGCTCACGCCGGTGCCGGCCACGGTCTCGGAGCTCTCCCCCATCCGCGCGGGTGACGCGGAGGGGCTCGCAGTCATCCGCCACTCGACGGCCCACGTCATGGCCGACGCCGTTCAGCGCCTCTTTCCCGGGCACGAAGGTCACCATCGGCCCGGCCATCGAGGACGGCTTTTATTACGACTTCGACAAGCCCGGCTCCGGCTTCACCGAGGACGACCTGCGCAAGATCGAGCAGGTCGATGCTCGAAGTCGTCAAGAAAGACACGCCGTTCCGCGCGGGTCGTCGTTACGCGCGACGAGGCGAAGAGGATGTTCTCCGCCATGGGCGAGACGTTCAAGCTCGAGATCATCGACGCGATTCCACCGGACGAAGAGGTCAGCCTCTACAAGCACGGAGCGCCTCCGAACGAATGGGTCGACGTCTGCGAAGGGCCGCACGTTCCGTCGACGGGGTTCCTCAAGGCGGTCAAGCTCACGCACGTCGCGGGCGCCTACTGGCGCGGCGACGAGCGCAACCCCATGCTCCAGCGCATCTACGGCACGGCGTTTCCGTCGCCCGAGGCGCTGGAAGAGCACCTGAGGCTCCTCGAGGAGGCGAAAGCAGCGCGACCACCGCAAGCTCGGCAAGGAGCTCGAGCTCTTCATGTTCGACGAGGTCGCTCCCGCGATGCCGTTTTTCTTGCCGCGCGGCGCGTTCGTCTACCAGCGGATGATCGACTACGTGCGCGAGCCTGTACGCGCGCTACGGCTACGAAGAGGTCATCACGCCGCAGGTGTTCGACCCGAAGCTCTTTCGCACGAGCGGGCACCTCGGCCACTACAACGAGAACATGTACCGGCTCTGGACGGAGGACCTGGTCGAGAAGCACGAGGCGGAGGGCAAGCTCGCGCCGGGTCTTCGCGAGGGCGCGCTTCGCGCTCAAGCCGATGAACTGCCCGAGCCACTGCGTCATCTTCGGCGGGCAAGCGGCGAAGCTACCGCGAGCTTCCGTGGCGCGTGGCCGACTTCGGGCGACTGCACCGCTACGAGCGCGGCGGCGTCGTCCACGGCCTCGCGCGCGTGCGGAGCTTCTGCGCAGGACGACGCGCACGTCTTCTGCGCCGAGGCGCAGGTCGCCGAGCGAGATCGAGAAGTTCATCGCCCTCCTCCGACGAGGTGTACCGGGCCTTCGGCTTCGAGAAGGTCGACATCAAGCTCGCCACGCGGCCGCCCCCCGAGAAGCGCCTCGGCAGCGACGAGGACTGGGACCGAAGCGAGCGAGCGCTCTCGCCGAGGGTCTCGAGCGCGCCGGGCTGAAGTTCGAGGTCACGCCAGGCGAAGGGGCGTTCTACGGGCCCAAGATCGAGTTCCACGTGCACGACGCGCTCAAGCGGTCGTGGCAGCTCGGCACGATCCAGTACGACCCGAACATGCCGGAGCGGTTCGACCTGTCGTTCGTCGGTGACGACGGCAAGCGAGCACCGCCCCGTCATGCTCCACCGGGCCATCTTCGGGTCGCTCGAGCGCTTCTTCGGCGTCTACCTCGAGCATTGCGGCGGGAACTTCCCGACCTGGATCGCCCCCAAGCAGGCGTGCGTGCTCACGGTGAGCGAAAAGAGCGACGCCTACGCGCGCCAGGTGGTCGATAGGCTGCGCGCCAGAGGGCTGCGAGTCGACGCCGATCTGTCGAGCGACAAGCTCGGCGCCAAGATCCGCATCGGCGCGTGCCTTCCGCGTACCCCTATTTGCTCGTCGTGGGCCCTAAAGAGGCGGAAAGTCGACGCGGTCGGCGTCCGTTCCCGTGACGCCGGAGAGCTCGGCGCGATGAAGGTCGACGAGCTCGCCACGCGGGTTCTGGGCGAGAACGCTCCCCCCGGAGCACTCGCGCATTGACGCCCTGGCTTCTTCCCCTCGAAACTCGCACTATAACGAGGCGTGCACCCGAGAACCCCGAATAAGCGGGGGGCCGAGCGCATCGCTATTCACCACGGAGGCTACACAGTCAAAAATGGCATTGGGTCATTCACGGTTCGACCCGCGTCAGCAGCAGCGCGGGTATCAGATTCGAGTCAATCACCGCATCCGCGTCCCCGAAGTCCGCGTCATCGACGCCGATGGCAGCATGCTCGGCGTTCTGCAGACCCACGAAGCGCTTCGCAAGGCGCAGGAGCAAGGGCTCGACCTCGTCGAGGTCAACCCCAAGGCCGAGCCGCCCGTCTGCAAGATCCTCGACTTCGGCAAGTACAAGTACGAGGAGAAGAAGAAGCAGGCGCAGGCTCGGCGCAATCAGTCCGTCGTCGAGATCAAGGAGATCAAGCTCCGTCCGAAGACCGACGATCACGACATCGCCTTCAAGGTGAAGGCTGCGCGACGATTCATCGAGGCCGGTCACAAGGTGAAGTTCACCGTGCGCTTCCGAGGTCGCGAGATCACGCACCCGGAGAAGGCGCACGAGCAGCTCGACGTCATCCTGAAGGCACTCGACGACGTTTCGAACGTCGAGACGCGGCCGATGATGGAGGCCCGGGCGATGTCGCTCATCATCGCGCCGAAGCCGGCCGTCATGCAGCGCGTCGCTCAGCAGCGTGCGGCGCTCGAGAAGGCCCGTCAGCAAGCCGAAAAAGACGGCCAGCCCATGCCGGCGGCTCCTTCGTCGATCGAGCTCCCGGACGATCCGGACGACGACGATGACGACGACGGAGAGGACGGAGAAGGCGGCGCGGAGGCTGACTCGAACTAGGTCGGGAGAGAAGCCATGACGGCCGTACCGCTGGACCACAGCAAGGTCCGCATTCTCGTCGCCAAGCCCGGTCTCGACGGGCACGATCGCGGGGCGAAGGTCATCGCGCGTGCGCTACGAGATGCCGGGTTCGAGGTCATCTACACGGGCTTGCACCAGACGCCCGAGATGATCGCGACCGCGGCCGTTCAGGAAGACGTGGACGCCGTGGGCCTCTCCATCATGAGCGGCGCCCACAACACCCTCTTCCCCGCCGTCGTCGACGAGCTGAAGAAACGCGGGGCCTTTGACGTCGTCGTCTTCGGAGGGGGCATCATTCCCGAAGCAGACTTCGCCGGGCTCAAGGCATCGGGCGTCAAGGGCGTCTTCACGCCGGGCACGTCGCTCGAGTCCATCATCCTTTGGGTGCGCGAGAACGTGCGCGCGAGGGTGTAAGTCAGTCCCTCGCCACCTGCCTGACGAGGGCGTCCCACTGCAGCTTCAGGCGGCTGCGGCTGGTGAAGACCGCTTTCGACTGGAGCGCGGCCTCTCGTGGCACCTCGATGACGCGATCCCACAGCGCGAGCACGCCGAGGCTCAGCTCGCAGGTTCGCTCCATGTCGAGCATGTCGATGACGGCTTGCTCGATCGACTCTCCCAGGGTGATGAGACCGTGGTTCTGAAGCACGGCGACCCGCTTCTTTCCGATCCCCGCGCTCAGTCCCTTCGCCATCTCCTTCGTGGCGACGACGCCGTCGTACTCCGTGACGAGCGCATGGTCTTCGTAGAAGGAGCAGGCGTTCTGGTCGAGAATCTTGAGCGGCAAACCGAGCGCGGCGAACGCCGTTCCCCGCGGCGGATGGGTATGGCAGATGGCCATGACGTCGTGGCGCTCGGCGTGCAAGGTCGCGTGAATCGCGAAGGCCGCCTGGTTGTAGGGCCGCTCTCCCTCGAGGATGTCACCGTCCAGGTTCACGACGAGAAGATCGTCCGGGGTGACCTCCTCGAACAAGAGACCGAGCGGGTTGACCCAGAACTTGTCGACCGACCCGGGCACCCGACAGCTGATGTGCCCCGCGATTCCGTCGTCCATCCTCCTCCGCGCCACGATGCGAAATCCGGCCGCCAGCTTGCCCTTGAGCTCGGCGCATTCGGCCGTGTTCCACTTACCGATTGAATGGACGTTCGTGGCCTGGCTCATGTGGGCTCCGCGGGAAGTGATCGCATAGCTTAGATCACCTCTCTGCCGTGCGCCGCCGCATGCCCGGCGGCTGGCCACGTGCCACCCTCGCCCGTCGTGGGACACCCGGGCTCGGCGTGCCCCCGCGAAACTTGGCGCGTCCTGCGCGCGGCACGTCCGTCGCATCCGGCTCACCGGTTCCGATGGAGGTGAGTCGCATGGTTCTTCTCTCGCGGTCGCTCCGGGCTCTCTACGTGGCCGGGCCGGTGCTGATTGCCCCCGCCTGCTCCGGCGAGGCGCCTCCGCCTGCGCCCATCGTCTTGGGTGCCCCGAGCGTCGACCAGGCCGACCCCGTCTCCGGCGCCCCCGACAACGGGGACGATCCGGCGGTCATTGCTCTCGATGTCGCCGGCCGCCTGTGCAGCGGTGCGCTCATCGCGCCCGACGTCGTCATCACCGCGCGTCACTGCGTTTCGGCCCTGGTCGGGCCCGTCGAGTGTCCGGCGAAGGGCGCCCAGATCGCGGGCTCCACGCCCGCCCGCTCCGTGCGTATCCTTCTGGGCGACGACGTCTCCTCCGCCGTCGAGCGTGCCACAGGTCGTGCGCTGGTGGTGCCGCCCACCGACTCGCTTTGCGGCGCTGACATCGCGCTCGTGCTCCTCGACGAACCCGTCGACGACGTCCAGCCCCTGACCGTGCGTCCGACGGGCGCCGCCAACGGGGACCGCGTCAAGTCCATCGGCTTCGGCCGCTTCCGCGGCGCCGGCGCCTCGATGACGAAGCTGGTGCGCGACCAGGTTCTGGTGCTGGGTACGACGTCCGCCGAGCTCTTGGTCGCCGAGGCGCCTTGCGACAAGGACGGATGCGGCGGTCCTGCCATCGACGAGACGAGCGGAGAGATCGTCGGCGTCGCGTCGCGCAGCGTCCCGGGTGCCTCCATGGCGAGCAACGCCTACACGCGGGCCGATGCATTCTTCAATCTCATCGAGAACGCCCTCGCCGGGAGCGTATTCAGCACGGCCGAGGGAGCGGGGGTCCTGAAGGCAAAGAAGGGGTCGCCCGACCTCGGCGCCAATTGCGTGCGCGGAGCAGACTGCTCCGCGGGGGCTTGCGTGACCGTCGGGGTACAGCGGTACTGTTCGCGTTCGTGCAGCGGCGACGACGCCTGCCCCGCCCACTTCCGGTGCGAGCAGAGTCAGCAGGGCGAGGCGGTCTGTGTCGAGAAGTGAGATAGTGCCCCGTTCCCGAGCGGTGACCTTTCGATGGATTTCGATCTTCCCGAGCAACACAGACTGCTGCGCCAGAGTATCGGCGACTTCGCCCGCGCCGAGATAGCTCCGCACGCAAGGGGGTGGGACAGAGAGGAGCGCTTTCCCCTCGAGCTCGTGCCGAAGCTCGCCCGCATGGGCCTTCTCGGCATCCGGATCCCCGAGGAGTACGGCGGGTCCGGAATGGACGTCCTTGCGTACGCGATCTGCGTCGAGGAGATAGCGAGGGTCGACGGGTCGATCGCGCTGACCGTCGCCTCGCACAACGGGCTCGGGACGGGGCACATACTCGCCTACGGCACCGAGGCTCAGAAGCGCCGGTACCTACCCAAAGCCGCGAGCGGCGAGTGGCTGGCGGCGTGGGCACTCACGGAGCCGGGGAGCGGGAGCGACGCCGCCGCCCTTCGTACGATTGCAGAGCCGGATGGCGACGGCTGGGTCATCAACGGCGCCAAGACGTTCATCACGCAGGGGTCCGTCGGCGGCTTCTGCGTCCTACTCGCCCGCACCAACCAGGGCGTCCCCCGCCAGCGCGGGATCACGGCGTTCGTGGTCGAGCACGGGACGCCGGGTTTCACGGTGTCGAGACACCTGCTCAAGCTCGGATGCCGCGCGAGCGACACCGTGGAGCTCGCGTTCGAAAACGTGCGTGTGCCCGACACGCAGCGCGTGGGGGAGGTGGATCACGGCTTCGCCGATACGATGCGAATCCTCGAACGCGGGCGGATCTCCATCGCGGCGATGGCTCTCGGCCTTGGTTATGGCGCCCTGGACAGGGCGGTCGCCTATGCGAAAGAGCGTAGAGCCTTCGGGAAGGCGATCGGAGACTTCCAGGCAGTCCAGTGGATGCTCGCCGATGCGAAGGCGGAGTTGGACGCGGCCGCTCTCTTGACCTACCGGGCGGCGTGGGTTGCCGATCAGGGCCGGCGCCATGCGCGCGAGGCTGCCATGGCAAAGCTGATGGCCAGCGAGGCCGCCACGCGGGCGTGCAATAGCGCCCTCCAGGTCCACGGCGGCTACGGATACGTCCGGGAGTTCGACGTCGAGCGGCACCTGCGGGACGCGAAGCTGTGTGAAATCGGCGAAGGAACGAGCGAGATCCAGCGCATCGTCATCGCCAAGCACGTGCTCGCTGGCTGACGCGACGGCGCCCGTCGGCTGGGGATCCAGTATCCCACCCGCCCGATACCTGCACGAAGGTATAGCCCTCCCCCCTTGGCCGGGGGGGCTGCAACGTCGAGTAATAATTGACAGTCACGCCTCCTATCCATAGCGTCGAGCTTGGACGTGGGAAATCGTGGCAAGAAGTGTCAAGCCGCGATGCGGGCGATGTAACGGTGGTCGAGAGGCAAGGACGCGTCGATGTTCCGCGGGCGGTACGAGCACACCATCGACGCGAAGGGGCGGACGAGCGTCCCCGCGCGGTATCGCGATGCGCTCGCGGCGGTCGGCGAGCGGCGGGTGGTGCTCACCAGCGCCCTCGACCCGTGCCTCGTTGCGTACACCCCGGCGGAGTGGACCGCGTTCGAGGATCGCATCGGTCGGTTGCCTCAGTTCGACCGGGCCGTGCAGAAGCTGAAGCGGATCTACGTCTCCGGCGCCGTCGAGTGCGAGATAGACGACGTGGGCCGCGTCCTGGTCCCGCCGACCCTGCGTGATCATGCCCACCTCAAGAAGGACGTGCTTTGGGCAGGGGCGGGCCGGTACGCGGAGCTCTGGGACAAGGAAGAGTGGGCGCGCCACTTCGACACGACCGACGACGAAAGGCGCGACATATCGGCGCGCCTCGCGGAGCTCGGGCTATGAACAATCTCCAGCTCGCCCTGCCCGGCGTCCTGGCGGATTCTGCAGAATGGGTATGGGGAGATGATTTCGAAGAGGTGACCGACGTGAAGCGCTTCGAGCACACGACCGTCATGCGCGACGAGGTCGTGAGAGCGATCGCTCCTCGCCCGGGGGGCGTGTATGTCGACGCCACGCTCGGGGCTGGCGGGCACACGGTCGCCCTGCTCGAGGCAGAGCCCAAGGCCCGACTCATCGGCCTGGACCGCGACCCCCTGGCGGTCGCCGCGGCGACAGAGCGGCTCGCGCCAGTGGCCGATCGCCTGACGCTTCTCCACTCGGCGTTCTCCAACGTGCGGCAGCAGCTGGAGGCGCTGGGGATCGAACGCGTCGACGGGCTCGTGGCAGACCTGGGTTTATCCTCGCCGCAACTCGAAGACGCCAGTCGAGGCATGAGCTTCCGCCGCGAGGGGCCCATCGACATGCGCATGGACACGGACGGCGGCGAAACGGCGCTGGAGCTCATCGAGCGCCTCGCCGACGACGAGCTGGCCGACGTGATTTACCAGTACGGCGACGAGAGACGCTCCCGTCGCATCGCGCGCAGCATCAAGAAGGCACTGGCGGTCGGCGAGCTGCGAACGACGCTCGACCTGCGCCGCGCGATCGTGCGCGCCGTCGGACCGGCGCGCGTGGGCGGCATCGACCCCGCGACCCGAACGTTTCAGGCCCTGCGGATCGCCGTGAATGGCGAGCTCGAGGAGCTCGAACACCTGTTGACCGCGCTGGCGGACGTCGTCGTCGAGGGTGGCGTCGCGGCAATCGTCTCGTTCCATTCGCTCGAAGACCGCCTGGTGAAGCGCGCCTTCGCGGCGGACGGCTGGTCCCGCCTCAGCAAGAAGCCGCTCATCCCATGCGACGAGGAGTGCGACCAGAACCCCCGCGCCCGCAGCGCCAAGCTCCGTGCCGCCCGGCGCCTCCCCGAGGCAGGAGGCGTTGAATGAACGCGTCTCGCCGGGCGTTCTTGCCGTTGTGGACCTTGGCCATCGCCGCCACGGTGAGCGCCTTCGTCGTGCACCTGGCCCTTCGCGGACGGACCGTGCAGCTCGGTTACGAGCTCGGGCATGCGCACCAGGAGCAATCGCGCCTGCGCGAGGTCAGGCGTGTGCTCGAAGTGGAAGCAGCCAGCTACAAGACGCCCGAGCGTGTCGACATCGTCGCGCGCACGCTCCTCGGCATGGAGCCCCCCTCGTCCGATCGCATCGTTCCCATCGCGAGATCGCCGAGCGACAACAGCGACATCGCGTCGGCTGGCAGCGAGGGCCCTCCTTGAGAAACCTCGATCCCCGTCGCGCCCGGTGGATCCGCACGCGAATGGGGGTCCTCTGCGGCGTCATGGGGATCGCCCTCGGAGGCATCGTCTCCAGCGCCTGGCGCGTCCAGGTGGAAGACGGCCCCGAGTGGCGCGACATGGCCGAGAAGCAGCGCCAACGCCGGCTCCACATCGAGCCCAAACGCGGGACCATCTACGACCGCAACGGCGCTCCCCTCGCCGTGAGCGTCGAGGTGCCGAGCGTGAGCGCCGACGTCGTCGAGATGCTCCGCGGCGTCGAAGGCAAGCCCGCGCAGGAGGCGGCGCTGCGCGATTCGGCCGCGCGATTGGGCCGCGCCCTCTCTCTCGACGTGAACGAGCTCTACGAAAGGCTCAGTCCCCGTCATCGTTTCGTGTGGATCAAGCGTCGAGTCACCGGCGAGGAGGCCGCGGCCGTGCGCGAGCTCGGCGACGCCAAGCAGCAGGCGCACCCGATTCACGGCCTGTCGATCGAAGGGGAGGGCCACCGCTACTACCCGGGTCGCGAGCTCGCCGGACCGGTGCTCGGCTTCGTCGCCCCGGACTCACAGGGCAAGGACGGCATCGAGCTGTCGCTCGACGAAGATCTGCGCGGCAAGGTCGAAGAGGTGAGGGGGCTTCGCGACCGCAGCGGGCGGCTCATCTTCGAGGGCGTGAGCGACGAGCACGCCTTGCAAGGAAACGACGTCGTCCTCTCCATCGACGAGGGGATCCAGCACGCGTCCGAACGCGAGCTCGACGCGGCGATGCACACGTACGAGACCAAAGGCGGCTCCCTCGTGGTCGTCGATCCCTCCACGGGCGAGATCCTCGCGCTCACCAGCGTGCCCGGATACAACCCCAACGACTACACGGACAGCGAGGCGGACGCGCGCCGCGACCGCGCGGTGACCGATCGCTTCGAGCCCGGCTCCGTCATGAAGCCTTTCATGATGGCGGGAGCGCTCGCTGCCGGCACCCTGAAGCCGAACGACTCGATCGACTGCGAGCACGGCATCTACCAGATCGGCGGGGTCACGATTCACGACACCCATATCAACGACATGCTGTCGCCCACGCAGATCCTCGCGCGGAGCTCCAACATCGGAGCCCTGAAGATCGGCCTCGAGCTCGGGGAGCCCGCTCTCTACGCAACGTACAGGCGCTTCGGGTTCGGGGAGGCGACCGGCGTGCCGCTCCCGGGCGAGGCCGCGGGCGTCCTCAGGCCGAAGGGTCGCGCGTGGTACGACGCCGAGACGGCCAGCGCGAGCTTTGGCCAAGGGCTGACGGTGACGACCCTTCAGCTGGCCATGGCGATGAGCGCCATCGCGAACGGCGGCAGGTTGCTGGAGCCGGTGCTGGTCAAGAAGGTCTCCGACGGGCGCGGCGAGACCATGCGGTCGTCCGGAGTCCACGTGCGCCGGGAAGTGCTCGCGCCGGGGGTGGCTCGCACGGTCGCCGAGATGCTCACCGCCGTCACGGAGGACGGAGGCACGGCCGTCGAGGCATCGGTCCCGGGCTTTCGCGTGGCCGGCAAGACGTCCACCGCGCAGAAGGTCGACCCCGCGACCGGGAAATACTCGACCGAGAAGTACACCGCGGTGTTCGTCGGGTTCGTGCCGGTGGAACATCCACGCATCGTCGTCGCCGTGGTGCTCGACGAGCCGATGATCGGTCGATACGGCGGCGACCTGGCGGGGCCGGTCTTTCGTCGGGTGGCCGAGGCGAGCCTGCGCTACCTGGGCGTCACGCCGTCGACCAGCTCCGCCAAGGTCTCTGCCATCAAGCACCCGGGCGATGTCCCCGACGCCACGCTCGCGAATACGAAAGCGGTACAGGGGCCGCCGCTCCCGCCGCCGCCTCCGGCCACGCCCCTCCCGCCCGGCAACGTCCGCGTTCCCGACGCGACTGGCATGGCCGCTCACGACGTGGTCGTCTCCCTCAGCAAAGCCGGGCTCGTCCCGCAGGTGGAGGGATGGGGGCGCGCGATTCGTCAGACTCCCGCGCCCGGAAGTGCGGCCCCCAAGGGGAGCTCGGTGCGCGTGGTTCTCGAACCCGCGTCATGATGGGGTCCGTCATGACCGAAGAGCAGCCTCGTGGGCTTCGCCTCGACGAGCTCGCGCGCGAGCTGCCGATGTCCGTGGAGGTCATAGGCGATCCCTCGGTCCGGGTCCGCGGCGTGCGGCACGACTCCCGGGAAGTCATCCGCGGTGAGCTGTTCGTGGCCCGCCGGGGTCAGAACGCCGACGGAGCCATGTTCGTCGACGCCGCCGTCGCTCGCGGCGCATCGGCGGTTCTGGGGGTTCGCGGGCACGTCGATCCTCTTCGCGCTCGCGTGCCCGTAGTCCTCGTCGACGACGCCGCGTCGGCCCTGGCGTACGCCGCGTCCGCCGTCTACGGGCAGCCGTCCTTCTCGCTCGAGGTCGTGGGGATTACGGGCACGAACGGCAAGACGACGACGGCACACCTGACGCGGACCGCGGTCGACGGGGCGCTTGGACGGCCGAGCTGCGGCGTCATCGGCACCGTGGGGCACTCGTTCCGCGATTGGGCTGCCCCCGCCGCGCACACGACGCCGGAGGCCGACGAAGTGGCTCGGGCGATGGCCGCGATGCGCGACCTGGGGGCCACCCACGTGGCGATGGAGGTCTCGTCCCACGCGCTGGCGCTGGACCGGGTGCGCGCCACGCGCTTCCGCGTCGCCGCGCTAACGAATCTCACGCAGGACCACCTCGATTTTCACGGATCGATGTCCGCGTACGCGGAGGCCAAGGGCCGCTTGTTCACCGAGCTTGGCCCGGGCTCGGTCGTGCTCGATGTGGACGACGCGTTCGGTCGAGAGCTCGCCGCCCGCGTGCGCGGCCCACTGGTGCGCGTGACGGCGAAGAAGGGCGCGAGCGCTTCGGACGCGGAGATTGCGCCACGGGAGATGCGACTCGATGCGCGCGGTATAGAGGGCGTCGTGCGTACCCCTACGGGAGACGTCAGGCTTGCGGTCCGCCTCGTCGGCGCCCACAACCTCGAGAACCTGCTCGTCGCTCTGGGGATCGCGCACGCGCTGGAGCTCGACCTCGGTCGGGCGGCGGAAGCCCTTTCACACGCGGCCGGGCCCCCGGGACGACTCGAGAGGTGCGACTCCGAGGGCGATGACGTCCTCGTGCTCGTCGACTACGCGCACACGCCGGACGCCCTCGAACGCGTCCTCGAGGCCGTACGGAGGGTGACGTCGGGCCGCCTCTGGTGTGTCTTCGGATGCGGCGGCGACCGCGACCCCACCAAGCGAGCGCCGATGGGACGCGCCGTGGCCCGCGGTGCCGACGTGGCGGTCTTGACCAACGACAACCCGCGCACCGAGGATCCGGCCCTCATCGCAGCCGCTGCCGCCGAGGGCCTGCGAGCGGAGGGCCGCGTGCCCATCGTGGAGCTCGACCGCCGGACCGCCATCGAGCTCGCCGTGGGCTCGGCGAGCGCAGGCGACGCGATCCTCATCGCGGGGAAGGGCCACGAGGACCATCAGGTCATCGGTCTCACCAAGCACCCTTTCGACGACCGGGTCGAGGCGCGGCGGGCGCTCGAGACGCGTCGCGGCAAGGCGCGAAGGGGCTGACATGGCGACGCCCATCCCCGAGAACCGGGCCTCCTTCGACGCGCCCGCTGCGGCGGCGGCCACCGGCGGCCGTCTCGTGCGCGCGAGCCAGCCCGTACGCCGCGTGCTCGGGGTGACCACGGACAGCCGCGCGGTCACTCCCGGTTGCGCCTTCGTCTGCATCCGGGGAGAGCGCCACGACGGGCACGAGTACATCGACGCGGCGATCGCGGCGGGAGCGACTCTCGTGGTCGTCGAGCGCGGGCGTGCGCCGGCCGACCCACGGGTGGACGTCGTGGAGGTGGACGACACGCTGGTCGCGTGGGGCGCGATCGCCGGTGCGCACTTGCGGGAGTGGAGGCGGTCGAGTCCCGAGGCTCGCGTCGTGGCCATCACCGGCAGCGCCGGCAAGACCACCACGAAGGAGCTGTGCGCGGCGCTCCTCCGCGCCGTCGCCGCGTGCCACGCGACGAGTGGGAACCTCAACAACCGCGTGGGCATGCCCGCCGTGGTCCTGGGCCTCGAGCCGCACCACCGCTTCGCCGTCCTCGAGCTCGGAATGAGCGTCCCCGGTGAGATCGCGGCGCTGGCCGCCATCGCGGATCCGGACGTGGCCGTGGTGACGAACGTCGGCCTCGCTCACGCCGGCGGCGTGGGGGGCACCCTCGAAGACGTGGGTCGAGAGAAGGGGGCCCTCTTCGCCCACCTCGGCCCCGAAGGCGTCGCCGTCGCGAACGCGGACGACCCGGCCGTCGTCGCCCAGACCCGCCGCGCGCAGTCGGCCCGGAGCGTCCTCTTCGGCAGGTCCGAGCGGTCCGACGTGCGTCTCGTGCGCCGCAAGCCGCTCGGCGCGGAGGGCTCGCGCGTCTACGTGCGCCGCGCCGACAGAGAGAGCGCGTTCGTCCTTCCTATCCCCGGCGAAGTCGCGGCCATCGACTTCACCGCGGCCCTGGCCGCGGCCGAGGCAGCACTCGGCGTGACGCTGGACGACGCGCGAATCGCGTCGGCTCTCCGTACGCTCCCGCCGATTGCCGGGCGAATGCAGGTCCGCCGCCTGCAGAACGACATCCTCGTCATCGACGACGCGTACAACGCGAATCCAGCGAGCGTCAGGGCCGCGCTGAGCGCGCTCGGAGAGATTGCCGGAGCACGCCGCGTCGCCGTCCTCGGTGAGATGAAGGAGCTCGGCCCCGAGGCCGAACGCGAGCACGAGCGGCTCGGCGAAGCCGTCGCATCGGCGGGCGTCGCGCTCCTCGTCTCCTGCGGGGGCCTCGCCGATCTGACGGTCAGGACGGCCAAGGGGGGAGGGGTCGAGGCCTTCTGCGCGAAGGACGCGGCGGAGGCGGCCCTCGTCTGCGCCGAACACGTCCGGACGGGCGACCGCGTCCTCGTGAAGGCGTCCCGCAGCGTCGGCGCCGAGCGAGTGGTCGACGCGCTCGTCCGGGCGTACGGCGAGGAGCTTCGCTGATGCTCTACGAGCTCCTCTTCCCGCTGCGGCACGAGGCCGCCTGGCTCGGATGGCTCAACGTCCTACGTTACGTCCCGTTCCGGACGATTGCGGCGACCGTGAGCGCGATGCTCCTCGCGTTCGTCCTGTCACCCTGGTTCATCCGCGAGCTTCGGCGCAAGCAGATAGGCCAGGTCGTACGCGAAGACGGTCCGGCCTCCCACAAGGTCAAGAGCGGCACGCCGACCATGGGCGGGGCGCTCATCCTGCTCAGCGTCCTCTTGCCGACCATCCTCTGGTGCGACCCGCGGAACATCTTCGTCTGGGCCACCACGGCGGTCACCGCTGGTTACGGCGTCATCGGGTACCTCGACGACTACTTGAAGATCAGGCTCAAGAACTCCCGCGGCGTCCCCGGGCGCTACAAGCTGCTCGGCCAGTTCGCGATCAGCGGCGCGGTGCTCTCCTATGCCTTCCTGGCGCGCGACCACCTGCCGTCCGACTGGTGGGACATCCGCTTCAACCTGGGTGTGCCCTTCGTCGCGTTCTCGAAGCACCCGATCGTCCTGCCCGTCTGGGTTTACCTCCCGTTCGCCGTCCTCGTCGTCGTCTGGACGTCGAACGCCGTGAACCTCACCGATGGCCTGGACGGCCTGGCGATCGGCCCGGTCATGATCAACGCCGGCACTTACCTCGTCTGGGCGTACCTCGCCGGGGCGACCTTCGGCATCGCCCACGTCTCGCAGCGCTTCGTCGTCGCCCGCTACCTGGACATCCCGTTCATCGCGAGCGCGAGCGAGCTCGCCATCTATTGCGGGGCCATGGTGGGCGCCGGGATCGGCTTCCTCTGGTACAACACGTACCCCGCCCAGGTCTTCATGGGCGACGTCGGTTCCCTTGCCCTCGGCGGTGGCCTGGGGATGTGCGCGGTCTTCACGAAGAACGAGCTCCTCTCGGCGATCCTGGGAGGCGTCTTCTTCCTCGAGGCCGTCAGCGTGGTCGTCCAGGTGGCAAGTTTCCGGCTCACCGGCCGGCGCATCTTCCTCATGGCGCCCATCCATCACCACTTCGAGAAGAAGGGCTGGGCCGAGCCCAAGATCATCGTCCGCTTCTGGATCATCTCCATTCTTTTGGCACTTTGCAGCCTTTCGAGCTTGAAGTTGCGATGAGGGCGCAAAGTCGTTGGCCGGCTCGGCCGGCGCGCCGCCGAAACCAGAGGTCGAGAGTGTCGGAGCTGTTCGGGAAACGTGTCGTGGTCGTGGGGCTCGGCGCCAGCGGCGTTGCGGCGGCGCGCCTTTGCCTGCGACTCGGCGCCAGCGTCGTCGCCAACGACGGGAAACCACGGGCCGCCCTCACCGACGACGCGCGCGCGCTCGAGGGTCTCGGCGCGACCATCGTGGCCGGGGGCCACGCCGGCGCGAACATCGAGCACGCGGACGTGGTCGTCGTCTCCCCGGGCGTCCCGAAGCTCGCCGAGATCGCAGCCGCCGAACGGAAGGGCGTTCCTGTCTGGGGCGAAGTGGAGCTCGCGGTGCGATCCATGACGCATCCCGCTCCTTTGATCGCCGTCGGAGGCACCAACGGAAAGAGCACCACCACGTCTCTCGTGGGTGCGCTCCTCGAGGCCCACGGCCTGCGGGTCTTCGTGGGCGGCAACCTCGGCGAGCCGTTGGCGGAGCATGCCGACGAGCGCTTCGACGCCGTGGTCCTCGAGGTCTCGAGCTTCCAGATGGAGCACGTGGACCTCTTCCGTCCGCGTGTCAGCGCGCTCCTGAACGTCACCGACGACCACCTCGATCGCTACGCCACCTTCGACGACTACGCCGACGCGAAGGGGAACGCGTTCGTCCGTCAGACCGAGAGCGACACGGCCGTGATTCCCGCCGGCGACTCGACCTCCGCCCGTCAGGCGGCTCGCGGGAGAGGGTCGGTCGTGACCTTCGGCCCCGGCGGTCTCATCGACGTCGATGACGAGGCGGTCGTCGATCGCCGCACCGGCGAGCGCTATGCGCGCGCCGACATCGCCCTGACCGGCGGACACAACGCACTCAACGTCGCGGCGGCCATCGCGAGCGTGTCCCCGTTCCGCGTCCCGTCTACGACCGTTCGCCGCGTTCTCGAGCAGTTCCGCGGACTGCCTCACCGCACCGCGCTCGTCGCCGAGGTGCGCGGCGTGCGTTTCTACGACGACTCGAAGGGCACGAACGTGGGCGCCGCCGTGACGGCGCTGGAGGGGCTCGTCGAGCCCATGGCCGTGCTCATCGCGGGCGGTCGCGACAAGGGCGGCAGCTACGGTCCGCTGGCGCAGGCGCTCGCGAAGAAGGGGCGGGCGGCGGTCCTCCTCGGCGAGGCCGCCGACGCCATCGCTCGGTCCATCGGCGAGCAGGTGCCCGTCCGCCGGGTGGCGTCGATGGAGGAAGCGGTGCGCGTCGGCGCTTCGCTCGCTCGCCCCGGCGACGCGGTGCTGCTCTCGCCCGCCTGTTCGAGCTTCGACATGTTCCGCGACTACAAGCACCGCGGCGACGAGTTCGCTCGCGCCGTCAGGATCCTAGAAGAGGAGGCCGCATCATGACCTACGCCGTCTCGCCCGATCCGCGTCATGGCCCCACGGGCGTCGGAGCGACGCTCCGCAACATGCGGCGCACCGTCGAGCTGCAGCTCGTCGCGCCCCTCGATGCGAAGCCGAACGCGTCGGGAGCGTCGGGCCCCGTCGACGCCGTGCTTGCCGCCGTGCTGGTGGCGCTCGTCGGCTTCGGCGTCGTGATGGTCTACACCGCGAGCGCCGTGCAGGCGACGGTGCAATACCACGACCCGCAGTTCTTCCTCAAAAGGCAGACCGCCTACGCGATCGCCGGGCTCCTCGCGGCGTGGGCCGCGAGCCGCATCGACTACCACCGCCTCTACAAGCTGACGTACCCCGTCCTCGTCTTCGTCGGGGTGCTCCTCATGCTCTGCGTCGTGGGGTTCGGCCACTCCGGAGGCGGCGCGGCGCGATGGCTCTCGGTCGGTCCCGTGCACGTGCAGCCCGCAGAGATGGCGAAGCTCGCGCTCGTCATCTGGCTCGCGTACTCGCTCGCGAAGAAGGCCGAGCGCGTGAAGACGTTCACCGTCGGCTTCCTGCCGCATCTCATCGTCGCGGGCGTCTACATGCTCCTCTGCCTCAAGCAGCCGGACTTCGGGAGCGCCGTCGTTCTTCTGCTCCTCACGTTCACGATGCTCTTCGTGGCGGGAGCGAAGGTGGGGTACATCCTGGGGGCGTCCATCCTCGGCGCCGCCGCCGGGGCCGCGCTGGTCCGCTTCCGTGAGTATCGCTACGAGCGCTTTCTCGCGTGGCTCCACATGGACGAGCACCGCCAGGACCTCGCGTACCAGCCATTCCAGAGCGTGATGTCCTTCGGGTCGGGCGGCCCGACGGGGCTCGGCCTCGGCCGCGGATTGCAGACGTTGTATCTGCCCGAGGCCCACACGGACTTCGTGGCGGCCATCGTGGGTGAGGAGCTCGGGTTTCTGGGCGTCGCCGCGCTGTGCACCGCGTACCTCTTGCTCGTCGCGCGCGGCGTTCGAGCTGCGCTCCGCGCGCCGGACGACTTCGGCGCATTCCTCGCGTTCGGGCTCTCGGCGATGTTCGGCGTGCAGGCGCTCGTGAACCTGGCCGTCGCTCTCGCCATCCTCCCCACCAAGGGGCTGACGTTGCCCTTCGTCAGCTACGGTGGCTCGTCGCTGATCGTCAACGCCGTGGCCGCCGGAATCCTGCTCAACATCTCGCGTCAGGCGGGGAACGCGGAGGGTCAGGAGGCAGTGGCCTCCACTGACGATGGGAGCCCGCCCGCTGTCCTTTCGGCGCCGTCCCTCGGCGCGGACGTGGACGCGTGAGGACCGAGCCATGAGTCGGCCGACGATCGTCATCGCCGGTGGCGGGACGGGCGGGCACGTCTTTCCCGGCGTGGCCGTGGCGGAAGCGCTGCAGCTTCTCGCCGACGTCGAGGTGGTCTTCTGCGGCACCGACCGGGGCGTCGAGGCCCGCGTCGTCCCCGCGCGAGGGTGGCGGCTCGAACGGCTCGACGTGGCGCCCATCAAGGGCGGCGGCCTCGCAGGCGCGATGCGCGGCGCGATCGTGGCCGCCCGTGCAACGTGGAGGGCGCTCGCGCTCGTGCGCAGGTTGAAGCCGCGCGCGGTGCTCAGCGTCGGGGGCTACGCCGCCGGCCCGGTCGCCCTTGCCGGGGCGCTGCTCGGAGTGCCGGTCGCCGTGCTCGAGCCCAACAGCGTGGTGGGGCTCGCCAATCGCCTCCTCGCGCCGTTCGCGAGGCGCGCGTACCTCGCATGGGACGAGGCCGCCGGCCCCTTTCGCGCCGGCGCGCGGCGCGCGTACGGGGTACCCCTCCGGCGCGGCTTCTCGCCACGACCGTACGTGGCGGGCACCACGGCGCGAGTCCTCGTCATGGGTGGCAGCCAGGGCGCCGCCGCGCTGAACGAGCGCATGCCCGAGGCGGTCGCTCGCCTCGGCGCGAGGGTCCATGCGCTCGAGGTCACCCACCAGGCCGGGCGGGATCGCGACGAAGAGGTGCGAAGCCGCTACGCCGCCCAGGGCGTGACGCGCGTGACGGTCGTCCCGTTCATCGAGGACATCGCGGCGGCCATCGCCGAGGCTGACGTCGTCGTGGCGCGCGCCGGTGCCGTGACCGTCGCCGAGCTCACGGCGATCGGGCGAGCGTCGGTCCTCGTCCCGTTCCCCTTCGCCGCGGACGACCACCAGGCGATGAACGCCGCCGCGCTTGCCCGCGCCGGAGGCGCGACGTGCATCCGCCAGGCGGCCGCCGACCCGGCCCGGCTGTCGGCGGAGATCCAGCGTCTCCTCGAAGACGGCGAGGCTCGCGTCGCGATGGCCGACGCCTCTCGCGCGCTCGGCAGACCGGACGCGACCCGGGCCATCGCGGCGGATCTGCTCGCCCTCGCCGCCGTCGAGGAGCGTGGCTCCAGCAGAAGGAATGGCGCCAACGGCGCCTCCCTCCACGCGTCGGGTGCCGGCGCCGGGGGGCCGGGCTGATGTTCCGGGGTCGCGTTCGTCACGTCCATTTCGTCGGTATCGGCGGAATCGGGATGAGCGGCCTCGCCGAGGTTCTCCGCACGCTGGACTTCGACGTCAGCGGCTCGGACCTCAAGCCGAACGAGAACACGCGACGCCTCGAATCGCTGGGAGTCAGGCTCCACTTCGGTCACTCGGCCGACAACGTGACGGGCGCCGACGTCGTCGTCTTCACGAGCGCGGTCGGGGCCGGCAATCCCGAGATAGACCGCGCCCGCGCGCTCGAGATCCCGATCATCCCGCGCGCCGAGATGCTGGCCGAGCTGATGCGCACTCGCTACGCGGTCACGATCGCCGGCTCGCACGGCAAGACGACTACGACGTCGCTCGTCGCCACCGTCCTCCGCGCGGCCGGGCTCGACCCGACGGTCGTCGTCGGCGGCAAGGTGAACGCCCTCGGCACGAACGCCCGGCACGGCGAGGGAGACCTCTTCGTCGCCGAGGCGGACGAGAGCGACGGCTCCTTCCTGAAGCTGACGCCCACGATCGCCGTGGTGACGAACATCGACGCCGAGCACCTCGACCACTACGGCACGCACGAAGCCGTGAAGGAGGCCTTCGTACAGCACGTGAACAAGGTGCCCTTCTACGGGCTGTGCGTCCTCTGCATCGACAATCCAAGCGTGCAGGAGATCTTGCCGCGCATCGACCGCCGGCACCTCACCTACGGCGTCTCCCGGCAGGCCGACTACCGCGCGAGGAACGTCCGCTTCGAAGGGCTCGCCACGCGCTTCGACGCGTCCCGCCGGGACGTCGCTCTCGGAACGTTCGTGGTGCAGATGCCGGGAGCGCACAACGTGCTCAACGCGCTCGCGGTCATCGCCGTGGCCGACGAGCTCGAGGTGCCGCTCGACGTGACGCGCGAGGCGATCGCGAGCTTCCACGGCGTGCAGCGGAGGTTCACCGTACTCGGGCAGCCGGCTTGCACGAGGAGCAGCCACCGCGGCGACGTGATGATCGTGGACGACTACGGCCATCACCCCGCGGAGATCGAGGCGACCCTCGACGCCGCGCAGAGCGGCTTCGATCGGCGCGTCGTCGTCGCGTTCCAGCCGCACCGCTATACGCGTACGAAGCTGCTCTTCGACGAATTCACCCGCGCGTTCAACAAGGCCGACCTCCTCCTCGTGACCGACGTGTACCCCGCCGGCGAGAAGCCCATCGAGGGCGCCACGGGCGAGGCCCTGGCCGAGGCCATCCGGGCGCACGGCCATCGCGGCGTCTCGTTCGTGGGAGACAAGAAGAGGGTGGCGCAGGCGCTGCTCGACGTGGTCGAGCCGGGCGACCTGGTCATCGCGCTCGGCGCGGGGGACATCAACGCGAGCGCTCGCGAGCTCCTCGCCATGCTCTCCCGGGAGTCCAAGCCATGACCCCCGGCAACCGGCGCGTGAAGAGCTTCGTGCCACGGGCGGACGACTCCGTCGTCCCCTCCCGGTTCACCGCGAGCGTCCAGCCTCACCAGCCCTCGGGCGGGTGGGGGCGAGCGCTCGCGGTGACTCGGGCGGTCGTCGGCGTCGTCCTCGTCGTGGGGGCCGCCGTCGGCCTCGCGTGGACGGCGCGGCGGCACGTGATGACCAGCCCACGCTTCGCCGTCACGGAGATCGAGGTCGTGGGAAACGGGCGCCGGACGACGGCGGACATCGTCGCCGAGAGCGGGCTCGCCGTCGGCGCCAACGTCTTTGCCACGGACCTCGACGCCGCGCGCTCGAAGGTGCTCTCCGACCCGTGGATCTCCGAGGCGACGCTCGCGCGGCGTCTTCCGGGGACCATCCTGATGCAGGTGACCGAGCGCAAACCGGCGTCGCTCGTCGCCGTCGGCGATCTCTTCCTCGCAGGCGCCGACGGAGAGCCCTTCAAGAAGCTCGAGGCGACCGACCCCGTCGACCTGCCGCTGGTCACCGGCCTCTCCCCGGAGCGACTGGTCGAAGACCACGACGGCACCGTCCGGACGATACGGCGCGCGGTCGATCTCGCGGCCGAGTACGAGCGCGGGGCTCTGTCGAGGCGGCTACCGCTCGAGGAGGTCCACGTCGAGGCGGACGGTGCGTTCGCGCTCGTGGTCGGAAAGAGCGCCCTCGAGCTCGTTCTGGGCGGGCCCCCGTTTCGCCGCAAGCTGGATCAGGCGGCCCGGGTCGTCGCCGAGCTCGAGAGCCGCGGCGCCAGGGCGGAAGCCATCATGCTCGACAACGACACCCGCCCCGACCGCGTCGTCGTCCGCATGCGGTAGCGCCTTTCGTCGGGGATGAACGCTCAGCCGAAGATTTGGCCCACCCTCGCTGCCCATGCGATCCGGGGATGAGATGAGCAATGCCACTTCGCAGGGTGAGATCGTCGTCGGCCTCGACATCGGGACGACCAAGGTCTGCGCGGTCGTGGCGGAGGTCGACCGCGCCGACGGCATCACGATCCTCGGGGCCGGGATGGTCTCCTGCCGCGGTCTTCGCAAGGGGATCGTCGCGAACATCGACTGGACGGTGCGGTCAATCAAGGACGCCATCGAGAGCGCCCAGACGATGGCCGGCGTCGAGATCCGGACCATCTACGTCGGCATCGGGGGTAGCCACGTGCGCTCGTCCGGGAGCGACGGGGTCGCGGCCATCGCCGGCGGCGAGGTCACCCGCCGGGACGTCGAGCGCGTCCTCGAAGGCGCGCGCGCCATTCCCGTCGACGCGGACCGCCAGATCCTCCACGTGCTCCCCCGCGAGTACACGGTGGACAGCCAGGACGGCATTCGCGACCCCATCGGAATGGCAGGGGTCCGCCTGGGCGTGAAGGTCAACCTCGTGACCGCGGCGACGAGCTGCGTCCAGAACGTCATCCGCTGCGCCGAGCGGTGCGGCCTCACGGTCGCCGACGTCGTTCTTCAACCTCTCGCCAGCGCCGAGGCCGTGCTGAGCGACGACGAGAAGGAGATCGGCGTCGCCGTGGTCGACATCGGCGGCGGCACGACGGACCTTCTGCTCTACGTCGACGGTGGCATCGCCCACACCAGCGTCATCCCCGTCGGAGGCAACAACATCACCAGCGACGTCGCCGCCGGCCTTCGCACGCCGATGGCCGAGGCGGACCGCCTGAAGCGCCTCTCGGGCTGCGCGCTCGGACGCATGGTCGGCGACGACGAGGAGATCGAAGTGCCGGGCGTGGGCGGCCACGCGCCCCGGAAGACCGCCCGCCGCGTGCTCAGCGACATCATCGAGCCTCGCGTAGAGGAGATCTTCGCGGTCATCCGCAAGCGAATCGAAGATACCGGGATGCTCGAGCAGCTGAGCGCCGGGGTCGTCCTCACCGGAGGAGCCGTGCTCCTGCAGGGCATGTCCGAGTTCTCCGAGGAGATCCTCGGGATGCCCGTCCGCATCGGGATGCCAACGGGCATCAAGGGGATCACGCAACTGGTGCACGGGCCCGAGCACGCCGCCGGCGTCGGCCTCGTGAAGTACGGCGCGCAGGCGGTGTTCGCCGAGGCGTCTCTCCTCCCGGGCCTCGCCTCCGTGCCTCCGCCGCGCATGGTGGCCCACGCCGATGCGGGCGACCCCCGCCGGTCCGGCTTCTGGGATTGGATCAAAGCGGCATTCTGAGTGCGACCCGCTCCCACGAATCGATATCGATAACTTGGCTTCCTTATCGAACTTCCCTTAGAGCCAATCATGAGTTTGGCGCCGCATTCAAAGACAACGTCGCCCGGAGAAAATCCATGAGTTTCTCGATCGAGTTCGCGGACGAGACGCAAGCCTACGAGGCGCGCATCAAGGTCGTCGGCGTGGGCGGCTCCGGCGGCAATGCCGTCAACACGATGATCAACTTCGGCCTCGAGGGCGTCGAGTTCATCGTCGTCAACACCGACGCCCAGGCGCTCAACGCGAGCGCGGCGCCCACCAAGCTGCCCATCGGCTCCACCGTCACCCGGGGGCTCGGGGCCGGCGCGGACCCAGACAAGGGCCGCAAAGCGGCGCTCGAGGACGTCCAGCGCATCAAGGAGCTCATCTCGGGCGCCGACATGGTCTTCGTCACGGCCGGAATGGGCGGCGGCACCGGAACCGGCGCGGCGCCCATCATCGCGCAGATCGCGCACGAAGAGGGCGCGCTGACCGTGGGTGTCGTCACCAAGCCGTTCCTCTTCGAAGGCCGGCAGCGGGCGCGCCGCGCGGAGATCGGCCTCGCGATGTTGACCGAGCACGTCGACACGCTCATCACAATCCCGAACCAGAAGCTCTTGCTCCTCGGCGACGACGACCTGACGTTCATCGACGCGTGCCGCAAGGCCGACGAGGTCCTCTACCAGGCCGTCAAGGGCATCAGCGATCTCATCACGCAGAACGGCATCGTGAACGTCGACTTCGCCGACGTGAAGACGGTGATGAGCAACATGGGCCGCGCGCTCATGGGCACCGGCGTCGCGAAGGGGCAGAACCGCGCACGGCTCGCCGCGGAGATGTCGATCGCCTCGCCGCTGCTCGACGACATCAGCGTCGAAGGTGCGACCGGGGTCCTCATCAACATCGTCGGCGGTCCGGATCTCAAGATGAAGGAGATCCAGGAAGCCGCGAGCCTCGTGCAGGAGCAAGCGCACGAGGACGCGAACATCATCTTCGGCGCGAGCATCGACGAGACGCTCGGCGAGAACGTCAAGGTGACTGTCATCGCCACCGGCTTCGATACGCAGGATCGCGAGATGGCGGTGGAGGCCCAGTCCCACCGCCCCTCGATGGCCCCCCAGACGATGATGTCGTCCGCGCCGCCGCGATCGTTCGGGACGTCCAGCGGAATGCGCCCGTCGATGGACGCGGCGGCGATGAGCTCTCGGCGTCCCGCGCCGTCGCAGACGATGCGCGTCGGCGAGGAACAACGCCGCGATGCGCGCGCACAGGCTCCGTCCACCCTGCCCCGTCCCCAGCCGCGAACCGTCACGTTGCAGGACGCCTTCCCGCACCTCGACAACGATTGGGACGTGCCCGCGTTCCAGCGCAAGCAGCGCTGACCGGACCCCATGCTGCGCGGCCTATTCGGCCTCGCCGTCCTCGTCGGCATCGCCTGGTCCTTCTCGAAGAAGAGGGGCAAAGTCCCCTGGAAGCTCGTTCTCTCGGGGATCGCGCTGCAGATCGCGTTCGCGACGCTCGTGCTCGAGGTGCCTCTGGGACGCATCGTCCTGGGCGCGATCGCCAGCACGTTCATCCGGCTCCTCGGTTACGTCGACGTCGGGTCGCGCTTCGTCTTCGGCAAGCTCGCCGACGGGTCATCGTTCGGCTTCGTCTTCGCCGTGCAGGTGCTTCCGACCATCGTCTTCTTCTCGTCTTTGACGGGCGTCCTCTATCACCTGGGCGTCCTGCAGAACGTCGTCAAGGCGATGGCCTGGGCGATCACGAGGGTGCTGAACGTGTCCGGCGCCGAGACGACGTCGGTGTGCGCGAACGTCTTCGTCGGTCAGTCGGAGGCGCCGCTCACGATCCGCCCTTACCTCGAGAAGATGACCGACTCGGAGCTCATGACGGTCATGGTCGGCGGCATGGCGCACGTCGCCGGCTCCGTGATGGGGGCGTACGTGGGCCTGCTGGGCGGCAGCGACCCCGTGGAGCGTCAGTTCTTCGCCAAGCACCTCTTGACGGCGAGCGTCATGGCCGCACCGGCGACCTTCGTCGTGGCGAAGATCCTGATGCCCGAAACCGGCGAGCCGCTCACTCGCGGCACCGTCAAGCTCGAGGTTCCGAAGACCTCCGCGAACGTCATCGACGCGGCGGCGTCCGGCGCGGGAGACGGCCTGCGCCTCGCCCTCAACGTCGGGGCCATGCTCCTCGCGTTCGTGTCGCTCATCGCCCTCGTGAACGCGCCGCTCGAGTGGCTGGGACGCGCCGGGGGAGGCGCGGTCAACGGGGCCCTCTCGGGGATGGCGGGGCGGCCGCTCGTCCTCAGCCTGCAGACCGTCCTCGGCGGCGTCTGCGCGCCCATCGCGTGGCTCATCGGAGTGCCCTGGAGCGACGCTCCGCTGGTCGGGAGCTTCATTGGCGAGAAGGTCGTCATCAACGAGTTCGTCGCCTACGCGGACCTCTCGGCGCATCTCCGGGAGCTGCAGCAGCACAGCCAGGTGGTTGCGGCCTACGCGCTCTGCGGGTTCGCGAACTTCTCGTCGATCGCGATCCAGATCGGCGGTATCGGCGGCCTCGCACCAGGCCGTCGTCACGACGTCGCCCGGCTCGGTCTCCTGGCCGTCCTCGGCGGGTCGATCGCCACGTTGATGACGGCGACGATTGCGGGCGTGCTCTCGGGGATATGATCGCAACGGCCCTCGGTTTGTTAGGCTGGCCGTCATGCCTTCTTTGCGCTCCTTCGCTTTTACGACTGCAGTCGTCGCCGCCGTCGCGGCATGCGCCTCGGGCATTCCCAAGGCGGAGCTCGATCGATGCAGCCTCGGCGTCGCCGACGGCAACGAGGGGTACCGGACGCGTCAGGGCGCCGCGTGCGGTCTCGTGGCGCAGCGCCTGGCCGCCGACGAGAAACCGACGGACGCGATCGGCTTCGCGCGCAAGGCGTGTGCGCTCGAGGACTCCGTGGGATGCACCGAGTACCTCGCGCTTGTCCGGGCCCAGCCGTCGGTGCCCCCTGACGAGCTCCTCGCGGCGCGCGCGGCGGGGGAGAAGGCGTGCGCGGGGATGGTGGTCGGCTCGGACGGGACGGACGCGCGTCCGGCTCTGTGCGCACGCACGGCGGAGCTCTATCTCGATGTCGAGCCACGGAGCCAGAGCGACGCGGGGCGGCTCTACGCGAGTGCGTGCAAGCTCGGCGACACGAAGAGCTGCACGCGAGCGATGGCCCTCGGGGTCGACCCCTCCCCGGTGGCGAACGCTCCCAAGGCGAGACCGCTCCCGCCGCCGCCCCCTCGCCCGCCGCCCGCCGCGTCATCGCCCCCCTTGCCCCCGCCGCCGCCCTGCCACGAGATGCGCGCCTGCGTGTCCCTCGAGCTGGTGCAACGTAACTCGGACGAGGTGATGGGCACGCTCGTCGAACCACTGCGACCGCGCCGTGTCGTGCACCTGGTGTCCTTCGCGAGGCGACCAGGTCGACAAGACCATGTGCAAGACGACGAACCTCGCACCGAACGAGTCGAAGGCCGGCCGCGAATCGGGCCTCTGGTTCCAGGGTTTCAACGCGATGGCGTACGACTGCATGGACGCGAGCGACGAGCGGGCGTGCCTCGCGCTGTAGATGGGGATTGGCCGCCAAGGCGCCAAGCCGCCATGAGATGGTTCATCCGTTCGCTGGCTGCGCGGGGCCCACGGAGACTCCGGTGGCCGGGCAGGTGGTCGTGCAGTCCAGGTGGCCGGTCGAGTCGCACGAGCAGTTCACGTCGCAGCCGTTGACCGGTCCGCCGCCGCAGCCCGAGTTCTCCGTGCACGAGTCGCCCTGGGAGCACCCGGGGATTCCGCCGCCGCCGTCCACGACGCCCGGAGGCGGGCAGCTCTGGGTGCAATCGAAGGTGCCGCCGGCGTTGCAGTTGCAGGTCGTGCTGCACTCGTTCGAGCCCGCCGGTACGGCCGTCCCGCAACCTTCGCCGGGTGAGCAGGCCCCGCCGGTCGCGCACGGTCCGGGCTCGGGCGGGAGGGGCGTGGGCACCGGCTCCACCGAGGCGGGGCAGATCTCGATCTGGCACGCGCTGTTCTGAAGGACGTAGTGCGCGCACTCGGTCTCGCCGTTGGAGCAGACTTCGCAGATCTGCGGGAGGGCGAGGCAGCTCGAGCACTGGTCCGGGAGCATGGCGGTACACGCGGGCGGGCTCGGAGCGGGTGACGGTTCCGGTTCTGGGACGGGCGGGGAGGTGCACGGTCCCTCGCACGGAGAGGTCGACGGTGGGCAGTCGAACGTGAGGACGCACTGGCCGTTCTCGAAGACGTAGCTGGCTCCCGCGTAGGAACCGTCGGAGCATTGCTCCGCGATCGTCGGCGCCGCGAGACCCGCGCAGGGGTCGCCCCCCGACGACCCGGAGCTCGAGCTGGAACTCGAAGTGACCCCCGAGCTGGAGGTTACTCCGGAGCTGGAGCTGACTCCCGAGCTGGAGGTGACCCCGGAGCTCGATCCGGAGCCGGAGCTGGACCCGGACCCGCCCGTGCCGGTCGGCATGGGCAGTACCTCGCCGGAACAGGCGGCGGAGAGCAAGCCGGCAAGAGCGAGTGCGACAGGGGACCGGGTGAGTCGTGTTCGGAGCATGGGCACTCCTTGAGCACGAGTCGGGCCGAGGCCCATGCCCGCCATGCACTGGGAATCATGGGTGTTCGCGAGTGCCAATCTGGGCCAGCGAAGGGTGGCACGACAGGGCTGCCCGGGCTCAGCGCTTAGGCAGGCCTGCGGGACGACCGCCCGGCGTCGTCGGGTCGGTGCTCGGCGGCGGGCGGGGCCCCGCGTCGGCCGGCTCGGCGGGAAGTTCGTCAAGTGGGGTGGGGGCCGGCCGAGACTTGCCCCACCCGCCGCCTGCGCTCCGACCCGACGACGTCGGGCTCTTGTCGGGCCGACTGGACGGTCGGGTCATCGGTCACTCGGGGCGGTCGGCCATCGCGTCCTGCGCGAGCTCCTTCGCATCGGTGAGGTCGCGGGTCAGCGCGTACGCGTCCGGGAAGATGACCTTCCGCAGATCCTCGTCCTCCCTCCGAAGCTCCCGGGCTGCGCGCGCGCCGACGACCCCGTCCCCTATTGGCGGGACGCGACCACGGGCACGGCGGATCGGAGCAAGGGGTTGGCGGTGTGCTGTGCATGGCTCGGCCAGCCAGAGTCGTTCATCGTCCAGCCATCGCTGTTCATCGGCGATGAAGAGCCGTGGCTCGTCGATGAAAACGCTCTCGATCGTCCAGCCACGGCAGTTGATCGTCGAGCCACGGCAGTTGATCGCGCAGCCGCAGCGATTCATCGACGACCCACGGCTGTAGCTGGATGACCAACAGCCGTGGCTCGACGAGCCACGACCGTGGCTGGCCAATCCACGGCTGTGGCTCGGCGATGAACGGCCGTGGCTGGACCACAAACCCGTGTTGATCGGCGATGAACCATCGTGGCTCGGCGATCAACAGCCGTGGCTGGCCGATAAACCGTCGCGGCTGGCCGATGAATCGATGAATCCGGTGAGCAGGATCCGGCGTCGAGGCGCCGTCCGACGGGCGGCTTCCAGCGACCCGCGACCCCGACCGCGACCCCGACCGCGACCGTCGACCCCGACCATCGACCCCGACCACGACCGCGACCACGACCGCGACCACGACCGCGACCGCGACCACGACCGCGACCACCGACCTCGACCGCGACCACGACCATGACCGCGACCACCGACCCCGCCCTTCGACATCCAACCCACTTCGCGGTCCTCGTGCCAGGCAGGAAGCCTGTCACTCCGGCCGCAGCCGTGGCGCATTTCTGAGAGCGGGATTTGTCCGTTGTTCATGGTTGGGGTCCTCCAGGGCGAGGACCCCAACCATGAACAACGATCAACTGCTGCCGTTTCAGAGACTCGATGCGTACAAAGTCGCGAAGGAGCTGGCGAGGAAGGTGCACGAAGGGCAAGTGCGGGATGCCGAGCTGAGGGATCAGGCGACACGGGCGGCGAAGAGCGCGTTTCTGGGGCTCTGCGAGGGGCTTCCGAGTGACGCCGCGGGGATACGACGGAGGCACTTCGACATCGCAAACAATTCGCTGCACGAGCTGATTGGCGCGGTGGACCTCGCCGAGGCGATCGGCGCGGTAGGGACAGACGTGGCGCAAGAGATTCTCTCCCTGGCGGTCCGGCTGAAGCGCATGCTTCGGGCACTGCCTCGCTGACCGAATTGGGCCGCGCGCGACACGCCGCGCGCGGCCCAGAGCGGCCTACCGAATGAGCCGCGTCATCATCGCGACGAAGTGATCCGCGTGCACGAGCACCGCCTCGAGCGCGCCCGCCTCCGCGTCGCCCGCCGCGATCGCGATCTCGACCGCCGCCGCCGCTTCGCCCGCCTCGGCCCTCGCGATGGCGAAGGCCCTCGCCTTATCGGCCCGGCTGACCCGCCCGGCCCCCTCGGCCGCATTGAGACACGCGCTCTTCGCGGCCCGCATGGCCTGATCGCGTAGATGGCAATCGCGTATCCGCGCGCTCCTCACGGCCTCGAGAAGCCGAATCGCGACGTCATACGCATGCAGTTTGTGATGTGGCAATCGCTGGTTGTGCATGGTGGTGGTCCTTTCGCCTGCCGGAAGGACCACCACCCGTGCACCTCCGGCCCCCACCCCGAGCGGCGAGCCCCCGTTGTCCTGCACCCGGAGTGACGCCGCAAAGCGGCGGCACGAGGGTGCGAAGTGGGAACAGCACCGCGACCTCGACCTCGACCTCGACCTCGACCTCGACCTCGACCCCGACCTCGACCTCGACCCCGACCTCGACCTCGACCTCGACCTCGACCCCGACCTCGACCTCGACCTCGACCTCGACCCCGACCCCGACCTCGACCCCGACCCCGACCCCGACCCGCCGTACCCACGACCCCCTCCCCGGACGGTGGTATAGACGCCCCGCAGGGGGGCCCAAGCCGTTCCCCCGCGCGGAGGAACCATGGCTGCACTCGCCGTCGCGAACGATCACGCCCCCACCCTCGACACCCGCCACATGGAGGACCTGCTGCGGCTCCAGCGGCGGGCCTTCCTCGAGCAGGGTCCCCCCTCCGCGGAGGCTCGCATCCAGCGCATCGACCGGCTCATCGCGAGCGTCATCGAGCACGAGACGCGGATCATCGACGCCCTCGTCTCGGATTTCGGGCACCGCAGCCGGGACGCCTCGCGGTGGGCGGACGTGGCCGCCATCATCGAGGGCGCGAAGTACTGCAAGAAGCACCTGCGCGGCTGGATGAAGCCGGAGCGGCGGAGCCCTGCGTTCCCCCTCGGACTGCTCGGCGCGAAGGCGGAGGTCCGCTATCAGCCGGTCGGTGTCGTCGGCATCGTGAGCCCGTGGAACTTCCCCGTGTACCTCGCCTTCTCCCCGCTCGCGGGGGTCCTGTCGGCCGGCAACCGCGCCATCATCAAGCCGTCAGAGGTCACGCCGGCGAGCGCCGAGGTGATCGCGAGCATCGTGCGCAAGGCCTTCGACGAGAGCGAGGTTGCCGTGGTGACCGGCGGCCCGGAGGTCGGCAGCGCGTTCACCCGGCTGCCGTTCGATCACCTCGTCTTCACGGGAGGCACGTCGATCGCCCGCCACGTCATGCGCGCGGCGGCCGACCACCTCGTGCCGGTGACCCTCGAGCTCGGGGGCAAGTGCCCGGTGGTCGTCGGCAAGGGGGCGGACATGCGGGACGTCGCCGTCAAGGTGATGAACGGAAAATGCATGAACGCGGGCCAGATCTGCCTCGCGCCGGACTACGTGATGGTGCCGGCCGAGCGGCAGCAGGAGCTCGTTGGCGCCCTGCGCGAAGCGACGGCAGCGATGTTCGACGGCCTCCGCGACAACCCCGACTACACATCGGTCGTCAACGAGCGCCACCGAAAGCGCATCCAGGGGTATCTCGACGACGCTCGCCACAAGGGCGCAGAGCTCGTCGAGCTGAACTCCCGCAACGAGTCCTTCGAGGGCCAGAAGACGAACAAGATCCCGCCCACCCTGGTCCTCAACGCGACCGAGGACATGACCATCATGAAGGAGGAGATCTTCGGCCCCGCCATGCCCGTGAAGACGTACCGGGACATCGACGAGGTCATCGCCTACGTCAACGCGCACGATCGCCCGCTCGCGCTCTACTACTTCGGCCACGACGCGGAGGAGCGCGAGCGAGTTCTCTCGCGCACGACGTCGGGCGGCGTGACGGTGAACGACGTGATGATGCACATCGTCCAGGAGGATCTGCCCTTCGGTGGCGTCGGGCCGAGCGGCATGGGCTCCTACCACGCCCGCGAGGGCTTCCGGACGTTCTCCCACGCGAAGAGCGTGTTCACGCAGACCCGGATCGACGTGCTCGGGAAGATGCTGAGGCCGCCGTTCGGTGAGGGGTTCAGGAAGCTCGTCGGCACGATGATCAAGGCGTGATCGCGGAGCGAGCGCGGCCCAAGCTGCGTTACCGAATCGAGTCATCGTCGCGACGAAGAGATCCGCGTGACCGAGCACCGCCTCGAGCGTGGGGGAGAAAGAAATGACTATGGACAGCCCGGGACGCCGGGCTATGAGCGAGACGGACGCGTGGTTTTGTTGCCCGGAATCGGGCTGATCGAGGGAGTGACCATGGTTTCGTGGAAACGAAAGCTTCTGCCATTGGTCGCTATTTGCGGCGCACTGGCGTGCAACTCCTCGAGCAGCGGCTCCGCGCCCGACGCCACGGCTGATGGACCTTCGCAAACAGGCGAAGATGCGGCGCAGCCGACGCAGGATGCGGCCGCGCCCCCGGACGGCACGGTGTCGGACGCCGCAACCGGAGACGGAAGCGCCGACGCGAGTCCCACAGATGGCGCTGGAGATGGCGCTGGCCCGAACGGGGATGCATCGGACGCAGGGGAAGGCGGAGTTGCTGCGCACCTTCTTGTGCCGGGCTCGACGCTCAGCGTCGGCGGTGCCACGGGCGACAACTACCTTATCTACTACGATAGCTCCACGCAGACGTACTACGCGAGCCCGCTGGCGGGTGGCGCCGCGACGGCGATCTACACGGCGCCCCTCAGCGCGTACGCCGGCTACTTCACCGTCCTCGGCAACGTCGCGTTCTGCTGGGCCTGGGACAGCGACTACATAGGCACGCTCGTGGCGTGGTCGTCCGGCATGACACAAGGGGTATCGCTCACGACGAGCGGACTTGCGTACCTCTACCAGACGATGTGGGCCAGCGACGACTCGAAGCACGTCGCCTACCTGACGAGCACGAGCAGCGACGCGACCGTCGGCTCGATCTATGGCGCGAACGCCGACGGGTCCGGAGTGACGCTTCTTCTTTCGGACATTGACATCGATTCCTCGTTCTCCGGGCAGGCGCCGGCGTGCTTCCCTCGGCTCGTCTTCAAAGGCGACTACGCCATCGTCTCATTGTGCGGGGTTGCCGATGGCGGTGCATTGACGCCGACGATCCAGGTGTTCTCGATCTCGAACGGGTGGGCCTCTGCGGTGGCCGTCCCCAACTGGGTGGACTCTCTCCAGTTCAACCCGCTCGATCGCAATCCGTTCACGTTCCCGTTCGCCGTCGACCCCGACGGCGAACGGATCGCCGCCGCGTCGGCCTCGAGTGGCAACGGCGCCATCCAGATCTTCCCCGTCGATGGCGGGCCCAGCTCGGTCGTCGATCCGAGCGCGCAGGTGAACGCGAACCTTTCGTTCACGGGATCGGTCAACGATCCGTGGTCCATCCTCTACAACGACGAGGCGGGCGCCCTGGAGCAGGCGTACGCGACGAACCCGTCGCCGCAGACCCTCGTCGACGCGGGGGTCAACTTCTTCAACGCGCTCTCGCCCGACGGAAACTGGATGCTCGCGTCGAACCAGGAGAATGTTGATGGCTGGTTCGCCGATCTGAGCCTGGTCTCCACGAAGAACCCCGGGGTGCCCGCGCTCGTGGCGTCGTCGGAGCAGTACGGTGGGCTCCCTGTGGCGGCGAGCGGGATTTACGAGGGAGGGAACCGTGGCTTCACGACGGACAGCGCCTACGCCCTCGTGCTGACGAACCTGCTGCAAAACCCCGACAACAGCTGGATCGGCTACCTGCGATCGATGCCCGTGACGCCGCCTTACACCATGAAACTCCTGTCGAACGGGTACGCGATGGACTTCGCGACCGTACGCGGGTCGAAACTCGTCGTCCGCGACAACTACCAGGACGTGGACGGAGGCACCGCCGCCACGATGGATCTCGACGAGGTCGACCCGGCAAGCGCCGGCGACGCCGTGAACATCGCCAGCGGCGTTCCGGGCGACTACGCGATTTCGAGCGACCAGACGCAGATCGCGTACACGGTCACCTCCGGCGCGGCGCCAGGAATCTACGTCTCCCCGCTCCAGTGATACTTTACGGTGGCCGCGCGCAGCGCACGCCAACGTCGGCGTAACTGTTTTCCGGAACGCTGGCGTTCGGGAAGGAGTTGAACAGCTGCGTGTCATTCGAGTCGAAGCCGCCCCCGCGGAACTCACGTTGCGTCCCGGAGGAGGTCTCGGCGCAATCGACACATGGAAGCGCGTAGGGCGCCAGCCCGTAGTCGAGCACCCACTCGTAGACGCTCCCCGTCAGATCCAGCTGTCCCCAGACGGCGGTGCCGCCGCCATTGGGCACCGAACCAACCAGGGCGATGTTCGCAATACCCTGGCAGTCGTTTCCGGTCGTCCTGGGCGGCCAGTAGCAGCCGTAGATCGCGTGGCTGGCGTTCCGGTCGGGGGGATCGTTGCCCCACGCGTACTCGTACTGGTTGTTGCTCCCGCCGGCCGCGATGTAGTCCCACTCCGTTTGGCTCGGCAAGAACCCCCCGTCCCAGATGCAGAAGGCGTAGGCCTCGTACCAGTTGACACAATTGATGGGGCGGTTCTCGTTGCCCCCTGCGGTCGTTGTCCACGTCCACCAGGCATCCTCGGCGGCTCCCGTGCAGCCCGAACTCAAGAGCTCCGCGTCCCAGTCGCTCTGGGCCTGGGGGAGATAGGCGTTCCAAGACATGTCCCAGCCCGTCTCGTAGATGACTCCCCCGTCGCCGCCATTCGAAAGGCCATTCCCGTGGTTCAGGTGCGTGTGCTTTCCGGATCCGGAAGGAGGCGTCCAAGGGGTTCCTCCATCTCCGGCAGAGATCGCGTCGACGAACGCGCGAAAGCGCCCGACCGTGACCTCGTATCGATCGAGGCGGAGCTGGCTGACCGTTGCCGGATGGCTATCGTCCAGGTACGTAATGCCGTCGTAGTCGCGGAGGAACGCACCGCTCGGAACCTCGTTGCTCGCGCAGCAGTCGTCACTTCCGGGGGACCCACCGCAATTGGGTCCCGCGCCCGGCCCCCCGCCTGAACAGCTCGGAGCCGCACCCGCTTCCTCGCCGGTCTCTGCCTCGACACCGAGGCCAGCATCCTCTTCGCTCGTCGCGTCGATCGCGCTCGCGTCGCCGGTGGTGGCATCCGGCGCCGCATCCCCTGCCCCGTATGCGCCGGAGGGCGACAAGCCCGCATCCGCCCCGAGCGGCGGGAGTCTCTCTGCATCGCAAGACCAGAGATCGAGAAGGGAATCCCATGTGCACCCCCAGCTCTCGAGCGGGCAGAGTGTCCCGCCGTCCGATGGCCCTGACGCCGCGCACGGCAATCCAAAGAGGACCGGGAGCACGTGGACGTTTGCCGTGGGAATGTTCGTGATCCGATAGCGCTCGAAGTCGATGCGCTCGGTCCCATCCCAGACGCCCAGCTCGATGGATACGGCAGCGTTCGGGTCGCCATTCGAGTCGATGCCGAGGCTCGTGGGGAAGCGCACGCGGCCCGTCCCGCCGGCGTCATCGATCGAATAGCCCGCGTCTCGGTACGTGGTTCCACCGTCGAGCGAGCCGACGTCCACGGTCAGTCGGTTGGGCGGATCCTGGCTCAGCGAAGAATCGACGTTCATCACGACCAGCAAGCCGCCACCCGGAGTCTGCTCGGAGCATCCCGTTGCGCCCGCGGACAGCACGAGGGCGAACGCGACCGGCGAGGCCATCGCGCCCTTCAAGGCGTCCTCGCACATCGAAAGCCGACGTCCTGGAAGCGACCCGTCGGGTCCGCCGGCACGCGCGTCGACGTGTAGAGGAACTCCTCCGGGCGGTCGAAGCCGCCGCCACGGAAGACGCGCTGCGTTCCGGAGAGAGCGGCGCAGTCCGTGCACGGGCTCGGATAGGTCGAGTCGTAGAAGTCGAAGGTCCACTCCGAGACATTGCCCGCAAGCGCCCACTGACCAAAGAGGCCGGTCCCCATCGGGAGCTGGTCAACGTCGCCGATGCTGTGGGTGGTCGTGCCGTTGCACGGACCCGCCTGAGGGAAGAGGCAACCGTAGACGGCGTACTGGGAGTTCACCCCGGGGTCGGTCGAGCCCCACGGGTACAGACGCTGCAACGCTCCCCCCGCGGCCGCGTAGTTCCATTCGGCCTCGCTCGGGAGAAACCCCCCGTCCCAGATGCAAAACGCGTAGGCCTCGTACCAGGTGACGCAGTTGATGGGACGATCTTCGTTGCCCTCGTTGTCAGGCGTCCAGACGCCGGCAAGGTAAGAGCAGTCGAGGTTCGAGTCCCACTGCGTCTCTTGCGTCGGAAACATGGTGTCCCACGAGGGATCCCAGCCGGTCTCGTAAGCGCCCGCGTCTCCTCCTGCGTTGAGACCTTCGCCCCCCGCCAGGTTCGCGTGGATTCCTGCTCCGCCGTCCGGAAGGCCGGTGCCCAGCGTGACGGCCGTCACGAACGCCCGGAAGCGCCAGAGGGGGATCTCGTAGGCGTCCAGGCGAAACGGGCTGATCGTTGCCGGGGCGCCCGCGTCCTCGTGCAGTGGGTCGTCGCCTCTCTGGAAGGTGCCCCCCGGCACTTCGTAGCTCCCGCAGAGCGAGTAGTCGGTCCCCACGCAGCTCGTGGGCACGGGAACGCAGCGGCCCTGAAAGCAATACGTGAAGCCGCTCTCGCATGCCTGCTGGTCCTGCCATTGTCCTGTCGAGGTGCATCGCTGGGGCGTTGCGGGGTCGCTGCACTCCATAGCCCCGGTCTCGCACGAGCCGGCGTCGGGCGGAAGGCCAGCATCCCCGTCGCCGCTGTCGACGCTCGTCGCATCCGCCGAGCCGCTCTCCCCCATACCCAGGGGCCCCCACCCCGCGTCGTCCGGGAATTGGGGTAGCAGCGGCCCGCTGCATTCGCACGCTCCGCTCGCGGTCCACGTGCACCCGGGAGTCGGACAGCAGGCCTCTCTGGAGCCTCCGACGCCCGACGCCGAAGACGCGCACTGGGCGCGGAACACCACGTCGAGCTCCGCGACTTCGTCCGTCGGGATCGAGTTGACGGTGTAACTCAGTGTCTCCAGGGCGGTGGAGCCTCCCGGTTTCGAGACGCCCGCGCCGACGACGATGCGCACAGACGCGTTGGGGTCACCGTTCGAGTCGATCGCAAAGGTGACCGGAAGCGCGTACGTACCGGATGCACCGGTCGACGCGTCGGCGATCGGGTAGCTGGCATCGCGGTACAGCGCGCCGCCATCGGCCGGGCCTACCTCGATGTGCAATGTATCTGGCTCCGTGGGAAGTGTGCCGTCGCTGCCGACCACGACCATGAGCCCGCCCGTGGGGACCGCCTTGGCGCACCCCACGCTCGCCGCGAAAAGGACACCGATCCAGAGGAGCCCGCGCCAACCCATTAGTTTGTGCCGGGGATTTGTACCGATGGGATCTGTCCCTGCGGCCCGGCCCCACGGGTGTCTTGCTGCCGCAGGAGGAAGTACCCGCCGACGCTTGCGCCCACGACCACAGCCACGCCTCCGGCGATCCAGGGCCAGAGCGTAGTGCGGTGCTCGTTCTCGAGCGTCACCTGAAGCGACCGCGCTTCGCCGTCACCCAGGACGATGCGCGTCTGGTAGTCCCTCTTGCCCACCTCGGTGACCTGCACATCGTGGGCACCGGGCGCGAGCGCGCCGTCGAACGAACCGTGCACGATCTCCCTCTTGTCGATGACGATCGTCGCTCCGGGATCGGCCGCGACGCGTAGAAGAGCGGGGCGCGTGCGTGGGACGAGCGTGATCTCGATGGTCGTCTCGTCTCCCCCGGGGATCTCAATCGCCCGCGCCGCCGGGTCGAAGCCGGCTTTCTTCACCGAGAGCGCGTGCTGGCCGAGGTCCACGACAAGAGGTGTCGCGAGCGGCGTCGTCCCGACGAGCTCCGAGTCCACGGTGACCTCTGCGCCCTCCTCGCTCACCGTCAGGTGGACGGTTCCGACCAGGTTGTGGATGGCTGCGAGTGCGGCTTCGACGTCGGCTCGCTGCCCGGCCGACATCTCTCCACCAGCCTCGCGCTCGTAGCGCAAGAGCAATTCCTGCATCTGGGCGTACGCTCGGAGATCCCTCTCGCAGACCGCGATGTCGAAGAGCAGGCGGGGGTCCTGCGAGAGGTCGTACGCTTGCCGGTACTTCGCGATCGCCCGTCCGCAGTCCTTGTTGTTCAAGAGGACGACGGCCGCGTCGTACGCTTCCTTCGCAGCCCCCGACAGCGAGTCGGTCAGCGGCGCCTGGTGTGCCGATCCGGCGTCGGCCGACTGTGCGGACGCGAATCGCACCTCCAGCCCCGACGCACTCAGCATCGCGATGAGCGAAGTGAGGAGCAGCGGCGCGCGTCGCATCGGCCTCAGAGGCTCTTCAGCCTGGCGAGTGGATCGATGCGCGCGGAGGGTGATGCCGCCGCGCTCGACGTCGCGGTGGGTGCCGGGACAGCGGTCGGTGGCGGGGCTGCACTGCGTGCCGCGCGTGCGCCCTTCGGCTGGACAATCGTGGGCGTCGTCGAGGGCGCCGAGGGAGGGGCCATGGCGGCCGCGGACGACTTGGGCTTTTCCTCGGGGGCGGCCGCCAGCATCGTCGGCTCTTCCGCGGGCACCGGGACGTCGCGGTCGATCGACGCCGCCATCGCGCTCCGGCTGGGAGCGACGCCAGCGCCGCTCGCGCGGGGGGCGTCGACACCGGTCGCCGTCGTACGCGACACCGCGACGAATCCAATGGCCGCCGCAGCTGCGACAGCCGCGAGGGAGCCGACCACCCGCCGCCTTCGAGCACCCGAACCCGTGCGGGCCGCACCTCCGACTATGTCCGGACTGGGCGACGACGGGAGCGTGACCGACTGACTCGCCCCGGGGAGGGATTCCACCGGCGTTCGTGAGACGGCAGTGGCGCCGACATCCGGCGTCGGCGTCGCCGCCGGCGCATGGGTCAGCGTCTCGACCGACGCGACCGCCGCGGTCCCCAGTTTGCCGAGGAGGTGCGAGATTCAATCGACGGATGCCTGGCGCGAAGGCGGACCAAACGGCGCGAGCGCCGTCGCGAGGTGCGCGATGTTCGCGAACCGCTTCTCGGGGTCCTTGTCGAGGCACTGGTGGACGACTGCCCGAAGGCCCGCGGGAATGTCGGGGCGCAGCGACTCCAGGGTCTGCTCGCGCCCGTGCAGGATGGCCGCGATGAGCTCTGGCATCCTGGCCCCCTGAAACGCCGGACGCGCGGCCAAAAGCTCGTAGAGAGTGACACCGAGTGACCAGATGTCCGCTCGCCCGTCGGCGGAGTGTGCCGAGAGCAGCTGCTCGGGGGACATGTAAAGCGGCGAACCGAGGATGGACGACTCGCTGGTGACTTGCTCGTTGGCCGTGGAGATCTTCGAGAGCCCGAAGTCCAGAACCTTGATGATGGGCCGTCCGTTCGTCCGCTTGGCCAAAAAGAGATTCGCTGGCTTCAGATCGCGATGAACGATCCCGACCGAATGCGCCTCGGCGACGGCTTCGCTGGCCTCGAGGATGAATCCGACCGCCTCCGCGCAAGGCAAAGCCCCCCGGCTGGCGATGACGCGGCCGAGGTCCTCGCCGTCGAGATACTCCATGACGATGTAAGCGGCCCCGTTGTCCAGCGCCCCGACGTCGAGGACACGCGTAACGTGCTCGCTCTCGAGCTTGGCGGCTGCGCGCGCCTCCCGGGCGAAGCGCGCGACGTGGTCCGGACGCTCGAGGACTCGCGGAAGCAAGAACTTGAGCGCCACGGCCCGCTCGAGGTCGACTTGCGTCGCCGCGACGACGACACCCATCCCGCCAGCTCCGAGGATGCGATCGACCCGGTACTTTCCGCTGACCAGATCCCCGGGGAGCACCGGGCAGTCACCTTCGGGCCATCGATCATCGGACACGTGCAGCCACCCGCCAAGGAGAGAGCTAGACGGTACACCAGATTCCCCACGCCGGCGCCCGCCTTCGTGTCCTCGCCCGTAGTCATTTGTTTCGCGACGGAGTCTCTCGCGGGGTCACCCCCTCACCCCTCGACCACCCGCGTCCCCAGAGCCTCCGCCTCGCGGACGACTGTGCTCATCCCCTCCGCGATCGACGCGTGAATCAGCTCGTCTGCCGCGCCAATCCACGCCAGCGCCTCGTCCCGCGTCACCGCACCCACGAACCGCGCGTCGACGCCTAGCGTCCGCGCCAGCTGCTCGAGGCGCCCGCGCTCCGGCCCGTCGCCCACGACGACCAGCGTGTCCACTTCGCTTGCCCGCGCCACGCGCTCGATTGCCCGCTCGACCCTCTTGCTCGCGACGAGCCTCCCCACGCTCACCGCGACGCGCGCGCCCGCGAGCTCTCGCCGCTTGCGGGCCACGGCCTCTCTCACATCGGGCATCTCGATCCTCGGCGCCTCGACGAACGCGATGCGCTCTACGCACGCTCGCGTGTCCCGGTCGAGGGCTCGAACGAGCGTGCCCTCGAGCGCCTCCGACACGAAGCGCCAGCTCGCCGCGCGCTCCGCGATCTTCCGCACGGTCCACCGTCGCGCGATCGCCGGCATCGCCACGATGAGTCGCACGTCTCCTCCGTGCGAGACCACGTCGAGCCTCGCGTCCGGCGCTGCCGAGCCGACCGGCCATGCGCACGGTAGAGCCCAGTGCGCGACCACGCGGTCGACGCGCACCCATCGCAGCCGCCCGCGCGCGCCCGCCACCCATCGCGCCGCATCCGCGAGCCTCGCGGGCCGCTCGCGCACACGCGCTGCCGCCCCCGGCCACCCGAACGCTCCCCCCGCCGGAGGCGCCACGACGACGACGACGTTCCCCTCCCGCTCGAGCTCGCGCGCCTCCGCTCGCACGAAGTGCCCGCTCGGGTCCCCCTCGGACCAAGGCCAGCTCGTGGTCACGATCGCAATGCGCATCCTGTCCCGGATGGTAATGGAAAAGGGAGGATTGTGAGCTCTCGCAGAACCGTCACCTTCCCCGGCCGCGTCCTCTTCCTCACAGAGGACCTCGACCGCATCGACGAGCAGCTCGCCGGCAAGGACCTGGCGTTCGATCCCGCGGTGCCGCTCCTCGACCGGATCTCGACCGACGAGATTACGCCAGGGTGGGTTTGCTACTACTACGACGAGACGCTCGCCCGGTATTGCCTCGTCGGCTTGCGTGGCGGGAGGGTCGGGGCGGACGCGATCCAGCGCGGCGGGTTCTCCGTCGTCGTCAGCGGGCGATCGAAGGGCTGCGGTTCGTCTCGCGAGACCGCCCCCTACAGCGAGCTCGCCGCAGGCATTCGCCTCGTCATCGCGGGCAGCATCGAGAAGATCTACCGCCAGAACGCGCAGAACATAGGCCTTCTCACCAGCACGGACTTCGGCCTCCTCGCTCGCATCGCGCGCGGCGAATCCATCCCAGGCGACGAGTTCACGCACGGGCTCGATCCCATCAGTGCGGCCATCGTCGAGCAGGGGGGCCTCTTCGCGTACAACGCCGCGCGTCTCGAGGGTAGGGCGTCGCCGCCGCCCGTCGTCACTCCGCTGCGGCCGATGACGCTCTGCGAGAAGATCCTCGCCGCCCACGCGGTCGTCGACGTGCGGTCCGACGCCATCGGCGTGCGGGCGGTGAAGCCGGGCGACGCCTTCTTTGCTCGCGCCGACGTGCGCTTCTCGCACGAGTACGTGACGCCGATGGCCGAGGCCCTCTTCCGCCACGGCTTCGGGCCGGACGCGAAGGTCATCGAGCCGGAGAGCGTCTTCGCCTTCCGTGACCACCTCACGTTCCTCGACACGATCATGCCTCGCGCCCACAAGGACATGGGGCTCGATGTGCAGGCCCGGAGCCTCGCGACGGCGCAGGAGGCCTTCGCCCGGAGGATGGGCGTCCGCCTCTACGGCGAGGTTCACCGGGACGGACGCCTCGTCGGCTCCGAGGCCATCTGCCACAACAAGGTGATCGAAGAGATTGCCCTTCCCGGGCAGCTCGTCGCCGGCACCGACAGCCACACGTGCATGGCCGGGGCGCTCGGCTGCTTCGCCTTCGGCGTGGGGTCGACCGACATGGCCAACGCCTGGAGGACGCGCGACGTGCGCGTCACGGTGCCCGAGACGGCGCGCTTCGTCCTCGAGGGCGAGCTCGGGTCGGGCGTCTGCGCCAAGGACGTGATGTTGCACTTGCTCGCGCAGCCGTTCTTCAAGTCGGGGGAGGGGATCGGCAAGGTCATCGAGTTCGCGGGCCCGGGCGTGTCGTCGTTGCCGCTCGACGAGCGCGCGACGCTCACGAACATGGCCGTGGAGGCGGGGGGCTTCACCGGGATCATCGAGGCGGACGAGGCCGTCGTCGGCGTACCTGGTCGAAGCAACGCGGCCTCCGCGCGGACGGCGTTCGCCGGCGCATCGTCCGCGCGGACGCCGGGGCGACGTACTGCTGCGACCTTCGACCGTCGACCTGGCCACGATAGGCCCGATGGTGGCCACGCCCGGCGATCCTCGCAACGGCGTGCCGCTCGGCGCTGCTCGGGTCCCGACGTGAAGATCGACATCGCGTACGGAGGCTCGTGCACGGGGGGCAAGAAGGCCGACATGGACATGTACGCCCGCGTCCTCGGCGCCGCGGTCGCGCGAGGAAGAGGGTGGCGCCCGGCGTTCGCCTCTACCTGCAGTTCGGCTCCCAGGACATCCGCCGTTACGCCGAGGCGAGGGGGTACACGGGCCTCTTCGAGCGAGGCGGGGGCCGAGCTCGTCGATCCGTCGTGCGGGGCGTGCATCAAGGCCGGGCCTGGGGCGAGCGACTCGCCCGACCAGGTGACCGTGAGCGCACAGAACCGGAACTTCCCGGGGCGAAGCGGCCCGGGCAAGGTGTACCTGGCGAGCCCGCTCGTCGTCGCCGCGAGCGCCGTCCTCGGTCGCATCGGGTCCCCAGAAGAGGTGGAGCTCCAGGATCCCTCAGTGCTCGACGCGCAGCCTGTCCCGCGCTAGTCCTTGCCCCACTGTGATGACCGATTTCGACATCCAGCCGAACCGTCACGTGACGCTGGACTACGAGCTTCGCGACGAGGACGGCGATCTGCTCGACGCGAGCGAGATCGAGGGCGGGGAGCCCATCCGCTACGTTCACGGTTACGGGATGCTGGTGCCGGGGCTCGAGGCCGCCCTCGTGGGCCTGAAGGTCGGCGACGAGCGCGAGATCGTCGTACCCGCCGACTCCGGGTACGGCGAGTACGACGAGAGCCTTCTCGTCGAGATCGACCGCGCCGAGTTCCCCAACCCCAAGGCGGTGGCCATCGACGACGAGTTTGTCGCCGAGTCGCCCGACGGGGAAGAGGTCGCCATGAGGGTCGTCGAGGTGCAGGACGACGTCGTCGTGGTCGATGCCAACCACCCGCTCGCCGGGATGACGCTTCGCTACAACGTCGCGGTCCGGTCGGTTCGCCTCGCGACGGACTCGGAGATCGAGCGCGCCGCCGCCGACTTCGACGAGGCGCACGAGCACATGCACGGCCCCGATTGCGACCACACCCACGAACCGGCGCAAATCGGGCAACTTGCCCGTCCCGGCAAGCGCGCCGTCAACTAGACGCACCGTCTCCTCCGAAGGGAGCCAAGAAAGAAGACCCATGTCGAACACGAACAAGACCATCAACGCCTGGGACTGGGACATCCGCGTGCGCGAGCGCAACATCCGCAAGGGGATCATCGACGACAAGGACGTCGAGAAGCACATCGCGCAGCTCCCCGACGTGTCCGAAGAGGCAGAGTCCATCGGCTTCGCGGCGCCCGCGCTCGGAGGGCGCGAGAGCTGATCGGGCTAGTTGGGCGCGAGGAGGTTCGTCGTGGGTGATCGGACCGAGCAAGGCCAGAAGGCGGCCGGCGAGACGGAAGATCTCGCTGCCTCACGTCGACTTCGCGACGTTTGTCCTCTCGCTGAGCCATTCGGCGCTCTTGCACCTGGGCGAGGCCGAGCACCCCGACACGGGTACGCTCGAGAAGAACCTCTCGCTCGCGCGTCAGACGATCGATCTGCTCGGCATGCTCGAGGAGAAGACACGAGGCAACCTCACGGGGGACGAAGAGCGCCTCATCGGTCAGATCCTGTTCGACCTGAGAATGCGGTACGTGGAGCAGTCGAAGACGAAGTGATGCGGCGCTCGCGGGCCAGTCTGGCTGCTGCCGTCGTCGTCGCCGTCGTCGCGTGCGGGAGGGAGGCGCCGAGGCCCTATGGCGATCCCCCGGGGACCGCGATTCCGCCGGCCGCGACGCTGCTGCCCAACGACGTGCCGGCACCCAGAGCGAGCGCGGCACCGTCGGATGCCTCCGTCATCGTGCGCGCGGGGCCGGTGAGCTTCGCGCCTATCGCCCACCTGGCCGACCCCAGCGTCGTCACCATCACGACGGTGGGCGAGGAGGCCGAGATCTCTCCCTTTACCCACAGGGTCAGGCCGAGGGAGACGCGCGGTCTCGGCACGGGATTCGTAATCGACAAGAACGGCACGATCCTGACGAACAACCACGTCGTGGGCGAGGCCGATACGATCGTGGTGAAGCTCTCCGACGAGCGCGAGTTCCAGGGGAAGGTCGTCGGCACCGACCCTCCGACCGACGTGGCCGTGGTGCGCATCGACGCGAAGGACGTGCGCCCGCTGCCGCTGGGCGATTCGGACGGCCTCGACGTGGGGGACTGGGTCGTTGCCATCGGCAACCCGTTCGGGCTCTCGCACACCGTGAGCGCCGGCATCGTGAGCGCCAAGGGGCGCACGAGGGAGGACGTGCCGCTCGATCCGGCGGGCTACTACGATTTTTTGCAGACGGACGCGTCCATCAACCCGGGCAACTCGGGCGGCCCGCTCCTCGACCTGAAGGGCGAGGTCGTCGGCATCAACTCGGCCATCCGGGGCGGCGGCGCGCAGGGGATCGGCTTTGCGATCCCGATCAACATGGTCAAGCAGCTGCTCCCCATGCTCCTCCGCGACGGTCACGTGACCCGCAGCGCCCTCGGCGTGCGCATCCTCGATTCGCGGCTGCTCTCCCGGGAAGACAGGCAGGTGCTGGGGGTCGCGGATGGCGAGCGCATTGCCGGCGCGGTCATCGGCGACGTGAACCCCGGGGGCCCGGCCGACCAGGCGGGGCTCCAGCGGGGCGACATCATCGTGGCCTTCGAGGGCCAGCCCATCGAGCGGTTCGGGCAGCTCCCGTGGCTCGCGAGCACGGCCGGCGTCGGCCGCCCCGTGACGGTGCGCGTCCAGCGCATGGGCAAGCGCTTCGAGCTCAAGGTGACCCTCGGTCGGTTGCAGGACCAGGCTCCGGCCGTCAACCGGTAGTCGCAGGGTTCTCGCCCGTGCACGATGCCGTGTGGTACTCGTGCGCTCCCATGGTGCGGCGCAACGCGGACGCTCCGCTCGCGGTCGAGGTCCCCCGTCCCGGAGCGGATCGTCCCTCCTGGGGGAGGGTCGGCGTCATCACCGCGATCGGGTTCATCGTCGGCGTCGCGTGGCCCCGGCTGGCGGGTGTCCGCCTGGGGCCGAGCGTGCCCGAAGCGCCCTCGTCGGCAGCGACCGCGCCGGCTTCGGGCGCCGCGGGACCGTCGGCCGCAGGTGCCGTGTCCGTCCTTCCACCCGCGGTGGCGGTTGCACCCGCGTCGTCCCAGCCCGCGGTTCCTGTTGCGCCGGCCGCGGATGTCAGCGCGACCCACCGCCGCCACGGGGGCCACGGCGATTCGTCCGCCGGGCCGGAGGCGAAAGAAGCCGAAGACGCCGCCGCTCAGGTCACCTGGGAGGTCGCAATCATCCGCGACGCACCGAAGACCGGCAAGGTCCTCGCTCGCCTTCAGCGCGGCACGGCCATCCGGGTCGGCGCCGCGAAGGACGGCTGGTATCCCGTGAAGTACGGCGAAGGCTTCGCGAGCGACGGCTGGGTCTACCGCGGAGCCATCGGCCGCTGAAGAGGCCCGTCGACCCCCTCAGCCCGGCTCACCGTCCTCGTCGTCGTCGCTGCTGGCGTCGGTCTCGAAGGGTGCCGTGCGGGCTCGACCCTGTTCGTCGACGGCCAGGAGTTGTTCGACGCGCTTCTCCGCCGCGTCGAGGCGCTTCTGTGACGACCGCGAGAGCGCCACCCCCTCCTCGAACAGTCTGAGGGACTCTTCCAGCGGGAGGTCTCCGCGCTCGAGGCTCTCGACGATCGCCGTCAGGCGCTTGATCGAAGCTTCGAACGACGGCGTCTCGGCGGCGGACGCTTCGGGCGACGGGGCGGGCGGGCGCGGGCTCATGGGGATGGAGCTAAATACGCCGGAAGGCCAGGCGCAAGGCGCAACCGAGCCTCCCCCGGCGGTACGCCCGGCACGAGCGCGTAGCCGTCCTCGTCGAACGCGATCGGCACGGCGAGCCCGTCGCTCTGGACGAGCATCCCCGCCATATCGGTGGGCAGGGCGGCTCCGTCGGCTTCGACCACCCGCATCCATGCGACCTCTCGGACGAGCGGCCGACCCGCGGGCCGTGCTCCGTCGAGAGAGCTCTGCGCGAGCGAGCGCACGACGGCGTCGGGATCGAGCTGCGCCGCGAGCTCGAGGGTCGCTGCGGCCTCTTTGCTCCACTGCGCGAGCGCGGCGACGATCAATCGTCGGACTCCGACCGCGGTCTCGAACTCGTACGCGCGCGCGAGGCGCCCCGGGGCGTCGGGCGCCGAACCGAGACCCAGGCCCCGCGCCGTGTGTGCCCGCACGAGCGGGTCCCTCGACGTGAGAAGCGCGCTCACGTTCGCGTCGGTGGCGCTGTCCGTCCTCCGCGCCAGGGCCAGCGCCGCCAGCGGAGCGTCGGTGGCTCCCGATTGTGCGCGCTCGACCAGCGCGGACGTCGGTACGGCTTCCCCGGGGTCACCCTCCGCGAGCCCGGTCGCCAGCAGACGACGCGTCGCCGCGTCCGATTCGACGGCGAGCCGGGCAAGGAGGATGGCCGCACCGTGTCCGCTCCCCGGCGTCATCCCCGCCATCGCGGCCGCCCGGCGTACGCGTGGGTCGCGGTCGGAGAGGGCACGATCAAGCGACGCTTCGCCCAGCGCGACGAGCGCCTGCACCCCCACCGCACGGTCTCGTGCATCGCCCGAGGCCGCGAGTCGCTGCAGAAGCGAGTCGAGCCGCGCGCTTCTCTCGCCGCGCGTGTACCTGCGTACCATGTACGCGCGGGCGGCCACTCGCGCGCCCGCGACCGCCATTTCCTCGAGCGCTCCGAGGGCGGCGCCGCTGGGCGAGCGTGCGATCGCGTACGCCGCGTCGCCCTTCAGCCTCGGGTCTTCGGCCAGCGTCAGAAGCGCGCGCACCGCGAGCGGCGTGGTCTGCCGTCCCAGCGCCGTCAGGGCGGCCGCACGCCACGCGGGATCGCCCGAGGCCACGGCGAGCGCCGCGACCGCCCGGGTCACTCCTTCGCTCTCCACGTCACGGGCGAGGGCAAGGGCGTCGAGAGCGGTCTCCTTGTCCGCGACGTTCGCCTCGACCGCAGCTCCGGCGTCGGGCGCGCGGAGTCGGACGAGGGCGCCCGCTGCCGCCAGCCGCACGCGCGCGTCGACGTCGTGCGCGGACGAGCGTGCGATGTCGATCACGCGCGTGTCGCCGGCGGTGGCGAGTGCCTCGATCGCGGCCGCGCGAAGGCCCGCGTCGCTCGCCGGCAGGACGCCCAGGATCGCGTCGAGCGTGCGGAGGTCGCCCAGTCGGGCCGCGAGCGCGATGGTCGACCTCGTCGTGAGCGCGACCCCGCCGAGCGCGATGGGACCCGCGGGCGGGTCGACCGCGAGCGCGTCGAGCGCCGCCTCCTGGGCAGCCCCTGCCGACCGCGCGACCGCGACGAGCGCTTCGAGCGCGATCGTGTTTCCCGATCGGTCGAGGGCGATGGCCGCTTCCTGCAGTGCCAGGGTCACGAGCGCGGCCGCCTCCCCGGGGTCGCGGGGCGGGATCGTCGACACCCGCGTGTCCAGCGTCTGGGTGGGAGCCGAGAGGATCGAGGCCAGCGCCTCACGGGCGGACCCGACGGCCACCCACGTCGCCAGACCCCGCACGACCGAGAGAAGCGCGCGCGGATCCAGTCGCGATATGCCCTCGAGCGCGGGGTGTGCGTCCAGTCCGCCCGGCGGGCTCGGCAGCGAGGCGCGGACGAGGAGCGCCATGGCTTCGGGTGTGCGGATGGCCGACGTGCGCTCGATCCCGCGGAGCCTCTCGGCGGCGTCGGGCGATCGCATGAGACGGAGGGCCACGTCGAGTCCGAAGCGCGAACGCAGGCTGGGAGCCGCTTCGGTGGCCGAACCAGGTGCCGCATCGACCGGCGCGGACGCGACGAGCACGAGCGCCAGCGTGGCGGCTGCGGCGAACCGTCGTCGCTTCACTTGCCGTCTCCGTCGGGGCAGCCGTTCTTCTTCGGGTCCGCGTTCGGCAGGCCTTTGACGAGGGGGCAGCTGTCGGCGGGATCGAGGACGCCGTCGCCGTCCGCGTCATCCTCCGGGCAGCCGTCCTGGTCCTGGATGCCGTCCCTGTCCTCCGGCAGGTCGGGGCACTCGTCGACGTCGTCGGGCACGCCGTCGTCGTCGCTGTCGTGCGCGCGCGGCGCCCAGCCGAACGAAGCCACCGCGCGCACGAGAGGAGCTCCGAGGGCGTCGTCCAGGCCGACGTCCGCTCCGATGAGCACATACATGTCCCGGAAGTGCCCGAGGGCGACGCGATCGTCGATGGCGAGCATCACAGGAGAGAGTAGCGAGGATCCGGAGCCGCTCAGCCCGAATGGAGCGACGGGCCCGCCGGGCAGGGCGCCGTGCGCGGCGATCTCCCAGAGTTGGCGGTCGCCGGTGTCGATGCCCAGGGCGACGGCCCGCGGGCGTAGCGAGAGTCCGAGGGCCCACGGGATCGCGTCACCGAGGGTAGGCCCAGACATGGTTGCCTCTGGCCACGGGCGCGACGCCGGACGGACGGCGTAGCCGAGACTTGCGCGCAGAGCCCCCACGCCGAAGCCGAACTCGGCGAGGGCCCGAAGGGTCGCCGTGACCTGGCCTTCGCCAAGAAAGCTCGACCGATCCCCCGTCGGCAGCGACACGTCTCCGAGGGCGGCGAGGCCAAAGCCCACGCGCAGGCCCTGGCGGTCATTCGACACGAGAGTCGCTTTGCCGGAGAGCGACACGTCTCCGAGGCCGCTCGCGGGGACCGACGCCGTCCCGTCCTGCCAGAGGAACGCGGGCATATCGACGCCGACCGCCGCTCGCGAACCGAGACCGATGCCCGCCACGAGGTCGGCGCCGACGAGATGCTCGACCGGACGGCTCGTGACGGCACCGGTCGCGGGGTCGCGCAGGACCACCGGGTCCTGTGCGTAGTACGTCCACGCACCCACGTTCCATTGCCACGGACCGGGTGTAGCGACGGGCTCGAGCGCGAGGGTGGCCTCAGGATCGATGGACGGCCGCCACGTGCGCGCGTCGATCGAGGGAGCGGTCTGCGCGGTGGCGCTGGGCGCCGCTATCCACATGGCGAGTACGATCGCCGCAAGCGGCCGTCGACCTTGGCCCATGCTCGCGGGACAAGGTAGCCGAACTCCTCGTCACCTTCCCGGTTCGCGATTCAACCGCTGCAGGTGCCGGGGATGCAAAATGTAAGGCACCCGCAGGCGCCGGCGGACGTGCAGCACGCGCTGCAGAGCGTGCATTTTGGACACGAGCTCGCGCTGCCACCGCTGCACGACCCACCGCCCGACCCTGACCCCGACGACGATGATGATCCGCCCGAGGAGCTGGAGCTGGAGCTGACGGGGGCCCCGCAAGCGCCGCCGCTGCAGACCTGCCCCGACGCGCAAGTGGTGCACGACTCTCCGCCCGAGCCGCAGGCGGCCATATCGCTCCCGCCCTGGCACGTGTTGGTCGAGTCGCAGCAGCCCGAGCAGCTTGCCCCCGAGCACCCGGTGGCGTCGTCCCCGGCGCCGCTCGTTCCGCCACCGGAGCCACCGCTCGAATCCGCTGTCGTCTCCGCCGCTGCTCGGCGCCACCGCGTCGTCGCCGCCGCCGCTTGATCCGCTGGTGCTAGGAGGCCCGTAGCCGGCGTCGTCCCCGGGCGCGCCGCTGGTGGAGCCGCCCGAGCTCGATCCGCTGCTGGTGCTCGATCCCGAGACGCCCGAAGAGCCCGAGGCACCGGTGAGGTTCCACGTGCCCCCATCCCCGTTGATGACCTCGCCCGCGGCGCACGACGCGACGACGACGATGCCCGCCACGAGCACCACGAGCCTCGTCGCGAGGTCCCCCGCGCCCTTCCGCATCATCCCAAGTCTACGCTGTACGCCGCCGCGAACAACGACATCCTTGGGAAACAGACAGCGGGGCCCGGAGTGTAGGTTCTCTTGCTACACGAGGCTGGTCAAGAGCACAGCGTTCCGATGCAGCATTGGCACGCCCCAGCCGATGAGCACGACTGCATGCCGAGGACACACGCCGGGCAGGCCGAGGGCGTGCAGCCGACCGATCCCGACGACGATCCGCCGGAGGAGCTGGTCGCTGCTCCACACGAACCCCCGCTGCAGACCTGGCCCGATGCGCACGCCATGCACGCCTCTCCGCCCGAGCCGCAATTGGTGGGATCCGTTCCGCTCTGGCATGTGTTGGTCGAGTCGCAGCAGCCCGAAGGGCAGGTCGCGTCCGAGCATCCGCCAGTAGTTTCATCCCCGCCGCCGGATCCGCTCGTGGGTCCGCTGGTGGAACCACCGCTCGAGCCACTGCCGCTGGTGCCGCTGCTGCTCGGATACGTCGTTCCCTCGTCCGACGCGTCGTCGCCGCCTTCGTCACCGCCGCCGCTGCCTGTGCTCGAGCCGCCGAAGCCGGAGGCGCTCGACGACGTGGACGAGGGGTCCCATTTGGTGGTGCCCGCCGGCGGGGGCTCGCCCGCTGCGCACGAGACGGCGACGAGCGCGGTCACGAGAGCCACAAGTCTCCCCGTGCCGCTCCGCCACCTCTTACGCATTCGGACCAGTCTACGCGGTGGGCTGCCGGAGACAACGCTGTCCGCCGCGGAGACCCTGGCGAGACTGTAGGCTCTTTACGACACGCCCCCGTCGGCGGCGCGCGCTTCGACGCCGTCGATTCGTTCCGCCGGCGCCCCCGTGCGCTGGAGGGTCTGCCATCGCTTGATGGCGCCGCTCAGGATTTCCCCTATGAGCGTGCGGTATTCCATCCCGGTGCCGTTCGCGATGAGGCAAAGGTCGCTGTAGTCGGGTGTAAGACCCGGCAGAGGGTTCACCTCGATGACGTAGACCCGCCCGTCCCGCGCGAGGCGGAGGTCGACGCGGGCGACGTCGCGGCAGCCGAGCGTCATGAACGTGGTCCGGCAGGCGCGCTCGATGGCGCGCGCCTCGTCCTTCGTGAGCGACGCGGGGCACTCGTAGCGGACATGGCGCTCCCAGTCTTGCTTGCATGCGTAGTCGTAGACGGGGCGCTCGTTCGGGGACAGAAAGACGACCTCCATCGGAGGCAGGACACGCGGCCTTCGCTCCCCGAGCAGCCCGACGGTCAGCTCCCTCCCGAAGATGTACTCCTCGACCAGCGCCGGTTGCCCGTAGCGATCGATGAGGTCGCGCGCGACCTCGCGGAGGGTACCCTCGTCGTCGCAGACGCTCTTGTCGGTGATGCCTTTGCTCGTCCCCTCCTGGTTGGGCTTGACGATCACGGGGTAGCGAAGGCTTCTCATCTTCTCGCGTCCGGTGACGAGTACCTGGAACGCGGGGGTATCGACTCCCACGAGGAGCCGCTTCGCGAGGGACTTGTCGAGGCAGATGGAGAGGGTGGCCGAGTCGCTCCCGGTGTACGGGACGCCGAGCAGCTCGCAGAGGCTCGGCACCTGCGCCTCGCGGCTGCGGCCGACCATCCCCTCGGCGACGTTGAAGACGACGTCGACGCTGGAGGCCATGAGGACGCGCGGGAACTCGGGAGTCGCCTCGAGCGGGACCACCACGTGGCCGTGGCTCTCGATGGCGCGCGTGATGGCCTGGATCGTCTCGGGCGCGTCGTACTCCGCCTCCCGGTCGTCCCCCGAGTGCGAGTCGATGCGCTTCATGTTGAACGCGAGGCCGACGCGCAGGCTCGTGCGCCGAGCGCGCGAGGCCGGGCGGGGCTTGGTCGCATCGAGGAGCGGCGTCAGCCCGTGGCGAGCCGCCGCGGAGCGAAGGACGGCGAGGATGGTTGCGTCGTAGTCGACCCCCACGGCGCCGGTCGCCACGAAGAGCGCGCCGTCGCGGGCGAAGCTCGGGATGGCCGTCGCGCTCAGGAAGAGCACCTCGCCGTCCGCGCCGACGCGGAAGTCCAGCGCGGCCGCGTCGCGCAGCGCGAAAGCCGAGAGGGCGCGATCGCTCAGATCGCGCAGGCGCTCTTGCACCGCTCGGGGGAGGTCGGCCGGTGCGCGGCGCCGGATGGCGCGGGTGTCGAGGTTTGCCAGCGTGTAGTCGACGATGTCGTGGCGGCGCGGGTAGCTGGGGTCGACGACGGTCTCGACGGCGGGTAGCGGGGGCAGCCCCTCGACGAGGACGACGCGCACGTCGACGCCCGGCACGTATCGCTCGACGAGTGCTCCGTCCGGGTACTTCGCGAGGATTGCCTCGAGCACGCGCGCGAGCTCGACGGCGTCGGCGACGACGTTGTCCTGGCCGATCCCCTTGCTCGACCCTTCGAAGTTCGGCTTGACGATGGCCGGGAAGGGGAGCTCGTCGAGCCCTCCGTTCCTCAGCATGCGGTGCGTGACGAAGCGCCCGGGAGGGCTAGGGACGCCCCAGCCCGCGAGCTGCTTCTTGGTGAGGGCTTTGTCGAGCGTCACGCAGAGCGTGTACGCGTCGCTGCCGGTCGACGGGATGCCGAGCTCCTCGAAGAGGGCCGGGTAGAAGGCGCGCCGCGTCTTGCCGCGGTGCCCCTCGGCGAGGTTCAGCGCGATGTCGGGAGCGAAGGCCTCGAGGCGGGTCACGAGGAGCGACGCAGGCCCCGTCACGTCGAAGGCCTCGACGCGGTGCCCCGCCCGCGACAGCGCGTTCACGATGCCCGCGATCGTCTCGGGCGGGTCGAACTCGGCTTCCTCTTCGGAGTCGGTGACGCGCAGGTTGTGCGTGAGTGCGATGCGCATCGGGAGAGTCCAGAGAACCGCTGAGGCGCAGAGAGCGCTGAGGGTTGCAGGCCCTCCTCTCTGCGTCCTCTGCGCCTCAGCGGTTCAAATCCCCTCACTCCGCGTCGCCGCTGGCGGCGAGCAGGGCGTCCGGGAGGTCGTGGTCCATGCGCGAGCGTTTCGTCTCGAGATAGCGCGCAGAGTGCAGCGTGGGGGCCACGACGATTGGCTTGCGGCCGACGACGCGGACGCCGAGGCGGCGCAGGGCGGTGACCTTGGCGGGGTTGTTCGTGAGCAGCCTCACGCTGGCGACGCCGAGGTGCTCGAGCATGTCCCGCGCGACGTCGTACCGGCGGGCGTCGTCGGGGAGACCGAGCAGGCGATTCGCGTCGACGGTGTCGTGCCCGTGCGATTGCAGGGCGTAGGCGCGAATCTTGTTCGCGAGCCCGATGCCGCGACCTTCCTGGCGAAGGTACAGGACCGCGCCTGCCCCTGCGCGCGCCACCGCGGCCATGGCCGCGTCGAACTGCTCTTTGCAGTCGCACTTGAGCGAGCCGAAGACTTCGCTCGTGATGCACTCCGAGTGAACGCGGACCAGGACGTCTTCCCGATCGCGGACGTCGCCGAAGACGAGCGCGACGTTCTCTTGCGGGAGCTCGTCGGGATCGGTGTCGGCTCCGGCCCGGCTCCGGAAGACGTGGGTCTCGAACTCGCCGTGGCGTGTGGGGATCCTTGCGCCTGCGAGCCACTCGGTCGTCGAGGCTTGCAAGGTTTGAGGCCGGATCACCCGTCGGGGGGGGACGTGCATCTCAATCTCCGCGTTAATTTGCAAAAGCGTCGGGCGCATGTGCCATGGCGACGCACCCGAGAACATAGGGACGAGCCTGGTGGGCGTCAAATGGTCGGAACTGCGACCGTACGCACCGTCACGCGCTCTTCGATGCACCTCGCGCCGAGCGCGTTTCGGCACGGCAGAGCCGCGTCAGCATCTCCTCGAGTACGGCGTCGGGCGCGCGGCGCGAGCTCTTGAGCGCGAGGTCCGTCTCCGCGAGGACGAGCATCCAGCGCTCGACCTCCTTCACGCGCACGGCGCGCACCTTCGTCGCGAGCTCGCGCGCGCGGCCCGGCTGGAAGACGCCGGCGCGTCTCGCGGCCTCGTCCGGTGAGGCTCCCCCTCGATCGACGCCTGGTAACGCGCGAGCTGCCGGATGGACCACGCCAGAGCGCCGAGCAGAGGTAGCCCGCGCTCGCGCGGATCGTACGCGTCGGCCAGCGTCCGCAGGGCGCGGCCGAGGTCCCGCGCGCCGACGGCGTCGACGAGAGCCCACGTGTCGTCGGTGCGCACGCGGGCGACGCACGCCGCGATGGCCTCCTCGTCGATGGGCGCCCCCGGCCCCGCGTAGAGAGACAGCCGTTCGACGGCGTCGTCCACCGGCGAAAGCCCAGGCCCCGCCAGCGCGGCCAGAAGCTCTGCCACGTCGCGGTCGATCGTGTGGCCCTTGGCGGCGAAGCGCTCGGCGATCCATCGAGGCAGCGCCCGGTCGTCGAGCGTTTCGCACACCACGAGGAACCCCTGTTTGCGCGCGGCGAGGGCGAGCTTCCGCCGGCCATCGATCTTGGACGCCGTGATGACGAGGCACGTCGAATCGACGGGCGCCGACGCATACTCGGCGAGCCGGTCGAAAGGCGACGTTTCGGCTTCCTTGGCGTCCCAACGCTCAGCGCCGCGCACGAGGACGAACCGCCGCCGCGCCATCATCGGCACCGTGCGAGCCGCGGCGATCACGACTTCGACATCGACCTCTCCCGCCGTGAAGCGGTCCTCGTTGAACGCAGGGATGCCGCCGGCGAGGGAAGCCTCGCGGAGCGCGCCCACGACGTCGTCGCGCAGGAGGCGCTCTTCCCCCGCCACCAGGTAGAGCGGCAGGAGCTGCCCCTTCTTCGCCTGGTCGACGGCTTCGCCGGGCGTCACCGGGGCGTCACTTCCGCCGGCGACGGGCGAGGACGATGCCGAACCCGAGAATCGCGGCGCCGCCGGCGGCCGAGCCTTGCTCGAGTCCCACGACGACGCAGCCGCAACCCTTCGGGTGATCCTGGACGGCCTCTTCCTCGGCCGTCTTGTTGAAGGCGCTATCGGGAACCATGCCCGGTGCGTTGCCCACGGGGGCCACGTCCGTGGTCATCGGCGCCGCGGATGGGGTGTCGTTGTTGCTCTGTGCCCCGGCCCCTCCATCCACGCCGCTCTCCACCTTCTGGATCTTGGGCCCCTTCTGCTTCGAATCCTTGCCCGTGAAATCCATCGAGCCGCGGTAGACGGGCGGGTTGTCGCCCTTGAGGACGAGCTTCTGCGTGCCGCCCACGTCGCCGTCCTGGCCCGCCAGCGCCACGGTGTACTCGCCGGCTTCGAAGTAGCCCTTGCCTCGCTGCAGGTCGAACTCGAAGTACGTCGACTTGTAGACCTTGCCGCTCGCGTCGGCGAAGTCGACGTCCATCGAGACGATCTGCTTGGCCGGCGTGTCGACCACCATCCTGTGGTGCACCGGCTCCGCGCCCTGCGACATGATCGCCCGTTCGTCGACGACGTCCTTCGAGAACGTGAAACGCATCGGCGTGTGCATCATCGACGGGGGTCGCGTCAGATCGATGCGAACCTTGATGTGCCACTCGCCGGATTTCTCGTCGACCGTCGGCGTCTTGATGCTGAAGGTTCCTCCGGCGAAGGCCTGGCGGCCCGAGAGGAAGACGACCATCGCCGAAACGAAGGCAACGAAGAGGGCGGCTCGCGTGGGAGAGAGCGTTCTCGTTTGGGGGCTCATGCGGCAAGAGAGGCTACATGGATCGCCCTCTCGTTGACAGCCTCTGACCCGGGGGGCAGACTCACGATAGGCGCCTATTTTTGCCCGAGCGGGGGAGGCGGGGGTGGGCTGCCCTGCGGAGTGAGTCCATGACGGATCGCGCGGCGGCGGCAATTTCCAAAGGGGCCGGAGGGCCCGACCCGCTGATCGGACGAGTCATCAACGAGAGGTTCAAGATCACCGGCCTCATCGCGCGCGGAGGCATGGGCAAGGTCTACCGCGCCGAACAGGCCCCAATCGGCCGCGTCTGCGCCCTCAAGGTATTGAACCCGAACTACTCCGGGGAGCACGACCCCGAGTTTCACAAGCGGTTCTTCCTCGAGGCGAGCCTCACCTCGAAGCTCACGCACCCCAACACGGTGACGATCTTCGACTACGGGCGGACCGATGACGACATCTACTACATGGCGATGGAGCACCTGGAGGGGCACACCCTCCATCGTGCGATCCGCGAGGCCGGCCATTTTCCCGAGGAACGCACCGCTCACGTGGCACGCCAGATTTGCCGGGCGCTGCGCGAGGCCCACGCCCTCGGCGTCATCCACCGGGATCTCAAGCCCGCGAACATCTTCCTCGTCGAGCACGGCGACGAGTCCGACTTCGTCAAGGTGCTCGATTTCGGCCTGGTGAAGAACGTCGTGGAGACCAAGGGTGAAGAGCTGACGAAGGCCGGCCTCTTCATGGGAAGCCCGAAGTACATGGCCCCGGAGCAGATCAGCGGCGAAAAGGTCGACGTACGGACCGACGTCTACGCGCTCGGGGTGATCATGTACGAGATGGTGACGGGCAAGGTGCCCTTCGACAGCTCGACGAGCGTCGACATCCTGATGGCGCAGGTCAAGCAAAGCGCGATCCCGCTCTCCCAGATGAACCCCAACGCACAAGCGTCGCCCGAGCTCGAGGAGACCATCGCCCGGTGCATGCGAAAGTCGCCGGACGAACGCTTCCGGTCGATGGATGAGGTCCTCGCAGCGCTCAAGCGGGTGGGCGCGGCCGCGACGAACGGGCTCGTCACCGGTCAGTACCGGACGCTCTCGACGTCCGGGAGCGGGCCGCAGTCGTCGCCCCTCGCGGCGGGCGCCGTCTCGGGTACGAACGCGGTGCCGGCCTTCCTCTCGCCGAGCCCGAGCGACGCCGGAGCCTTCCCCGCGCCGCTGGCGGTGTCGAACGGGGGCCCACCCTCCATGGTGCCACTGCTGTCGCAGCCGCCGTCCGCGCCAGAGGGATCGAAGGGGGCGCTGCTTCTCGGGATACTCGGAGCGCTCGTCGTCGCGGGCGCGCTCGGCTACGTGGCCCTCCACCCGGGCTTGATCGGCAGCGCCGCGCAGCCGGCCGGGCCCCCGGTCGCGGCCGCACCGGTCGCCCCCGAACCGACCCTTGCGGTGTCCGCGACGCTCATGGCGAAGGTGCGCGTCAGCACGGATCCCGACGGAGCCAGCGTCAGGGAGGACGGCGTCGAGCTGTGCAGCAGCACCCCGTGCGATCTTCTCTACAAGGGACCCGACGCGGACCCTTCTCGCGAGCACAAGCTCACGTTCGGCCGGCAAGGTTATCGCTCCGAGACGAGGAGCGTGAAGGTGACGGACGCCCGTTTGATGGTGAAGCTCGCGAAGGTCGAAGTCCCTCGTGTCGTGCCGCAAGCCGTCGCCCGACCCGAGGCCCCCGCGCTGCCGAACGGATACAAGAACGACGTCCCGTATTAGATCTGTAGTCTGTAGCCAGTGGCTCGACGCAACCTCGCGAGGATCACGGCCGGGCTGGCCTTCGGTGCGCTCCTTTTCTCCGCGACGAGCGCCCTCGCGGACGAGCGCTCCGAGGCGCGCGTCCACTTCAAGAAGGGCATGGCCGCCATCGCCGAGGGACAGTACGAGGCCGGGATAGAGGACCTCAAACGGGCCTACGAGATCCTCCCCCACCCGAACGTCCTCTTCAACATCGCGCGCGCTTACGTCGACGTGGGCGACCTCGAGAGTGCGGTCGTCTACTACCAGAAGTACCTCGAAGGGTCGCCCAAGGACCGCGACGAAGTCGCCCAGGTCGTAGTCAACCTCGAGGCGCGTATCCGCAAGCAGCAAGCGCAGCTCCTCGAGACGCAGCAGGCACAGGCCACGCCCCCTCCGTCGCCCGCTGCCCCTAGCCCGAGCGGTGCCGCGGGAGGGCCGGGGGCGGCGACAGCTCCCGGGGGAACGACCGCGGGCGTCGCCAAGCCGGCCGGCGGGCCGGGCCCCAAAGGCGGGGAGGGCGAAGGGGGCTCGCTCAAGACCGAGCAGCTGTTCGAGGAGACGGTGGTCACGGCATCGAGGACCGCGCAGAGCCCCCTCGACGCGCCGAACTCCACGTCGATCATCACCGAGCAGGACATCCGCCTGTCGGGCATCACCAAGCTCCCCGAGCTTCTGCGACGCCTCGCCGGCGTGGACATCATGGAGGTGACGGGCGCCCAGACCGAGGTTTCCCTTCGAGGATTCAACCAGCGCCTCTCCAACAAGGTCCTCGTCCTCATCGACGGGCGGAGCGTGTACATCGATCTGCTCGGCGCCACGCTGTGGCCGGCGCTATCGATCAGCGTCGAGGACGTCGAGCGCATCGAAGTCGTGCGTGGGCCCGGGTCTGCGCTCTACGGCGCCGATGCCTTCAACGGCGTCATCAACATTATCACCAAGGCGCCCGGCACCGGAGGCAGCGGCTTCAACGTCGGCTACGGGACGGAGAACGCAACGCATGGTTCGATCTGGGCGAGCGGGCACGCCGGGGAGACCGCGTACCGCCTGTCCGCGAACTACGAGTACCTGTCGCGCTGGAGTCGCGAGGTGCCGCCCGGACGCGCAGACCTCCAGCTCTCCACCCAGGACCAGAACGCATCGATGCGGGGCGAGCGCATCGACGCGCAGATCACCCGTCAACTCGGCAACGACGTCACGGTCGGCCTGCAGGGCGGCTTCGTCGACGGGACCTTCGAGATCCTCGGGGAGGGTCCGATCAACGACGTGATCATCGCAGGCACGGTGTCCGACCTCATGGCCACCTTGCGATCGAAGCACGTCGAGGTTCGCGCCTTCTGGAACCACAACGACGGGACGAACTCGAACAACGCCGCGTACATCGGGCAGTCTCTCCTCACCGCCATATTCGACACCAACGTCGTCGACGGCGAAGCGCAGTACATCGATACGTTCGAGACGGGAAAGGGCGTCGTCCACGATCTCCACGTCGGTGCCGAGTACCGACTTAAAGAGGTCCACTGGTCGTATCTCCTGGGGGATGAAACCGAGAACCACGCGGGCCTCTTCGCGCACGATGCCGTGAAGATCGGGCAGAGGTTCGCCGTCGTGGGCGACTACCGGGCGGACTTCGTGCCCTACCTGAATCGATTCGTGCAGTCGCCGCGCGGGTCGGTCCTCTTCCATCCGAGCAAGCAATCGACCGTACGCGGCATCGTGGCCACGGCCTTCCGGACGCCGACCTTTCTCGAGTCGTACATCGGCAACTTCATCCAGCTTCCGTACGCCGGCGGCGGCGAGTACCGGGCGCCGACGTCCCCGAAGGTGCAGCCCGAACAGATCTTCACGACCGAGCTCGGGTATCTCAACTCCGAGAGCGATTACTTCACGATCGACAGCGCGTTCTTTTACAACCGCGCGAGCAACCTCATCGAGATCGCGCCCGCGACGGCGATCACCGTGGGAGACCTGGCGACGCCGGGCGCGCCTACCACTTTCAGTCCGTCGACGGGTCTCTACCCGCTCTTCTTCGGCGGATACCAGAACCAGTGCCAGAAGTACGACGTCTACGGGGCCGAGATCGGGGCGCGCGTCTTTCCGATCGACGGTCTCGATATCTACGGCAACTACACGCTCATGGACGTCGTCGACGACCAGTCCGCGTGCACCGTACCGCAGGTGGCCGACGCGCGGACCAGCATGCACAAGCTGAACGGCGGCGTGCAGGTCCGCTCGAAGACGGGATTCGACGGCGAGGTCGACGTCCACTTCGTCTCGCCGCAGACCTGGGCGGAACAGGTCATCGACGTTCAGAAGCAGAGCATCGTGTACCAGTCGTACCACCTCGACGCGTACGCTCTTCTCAACGCGCGGGTCGGGTACGGGTTCCTCCGCAACAAACAGGCGGTGGTCAGCGTCGTGGCCTTCAACCTGCTCGACAACCAGCACCGCGAGCATCCGTTCGGCCAGATCATCGGCCGGCAGATCATGGGCCTCTTGACCTACAGGTTCTGAGAACACCATGGCCATCGCACGCTCCCCGCTATTGCACCTTGCGCTCGCATGCGCCTGGGTGGCGTGCAGCTCGGTGCCGGACGAGACGCAACCGCCTCCCGGCGGGCGGCTCATCCAGCCTGCCGGTGTCATCCGCGGCAACGTCGTCTACAGCGGCCCTCATCCTTGCTCGGACAACGGGCACATCGTCGGCAGCGCCATCGTGCTCGTCTTCGATCGCGCCAACCCGCCTCCGCCGAGCGGGCTGGCGAGCACGGCGCTCAACTTCGGCGTCGCGACGGGTGACGTCCTCTTCGCGAACGAGCCCCGCTACGCCGGAGCTGAGCTCTACTGCCCTCTCCAGCACGGGATCACCGACACGATCACGGTCAGCGCGCCGTTCACGATCTCGCCGGTCGACCCCGCGTCGTACGTGCTCGAGGCGTTCTACGACTACACGGGCGATTTCCTTCCGACGTTCAAGTTCCGCGACCTGCCCGAGAAGGGGGACGTCGGCGGCGGCGACATCGACACGGCAGACGCCCTCAAGCCAGTGAACTTCGGCAATCTGGACTACCAGCCCCACTTCCTGCCCGTCGACGTCGGGATCCCGCAGCCCCTGCCGGCAGGTGCCCCGCCAACCGCGGTACCCACCTTCGTCATGCCCGACACCGGGTACATCGCCGACAACGTGACGGTGACGATGGGTGAGGTCCTCACGTTGCCGCGACCGTATTTCTTTCCGGTGGGGGCCGAGAGCGCGTTCGATGCCACGAAGCCGACCACCTTTCAGGCGGGAGCGCCGCTACCGAACGGGTCTCTGCCGACGCCGGACATGGGCTCGCCGGACCTCGCACCGCTGAATCCGACCTACGCCCCCGTGCTGACGATTCCGCAGGATCTGCAGGTGCTCGCGCCGCCTGTGACGGTCAACCAGGCGAACGTGGACCACTACGAGGCGAGCTTCCCGCACCTCGTCCTGCAAGGCGGCCTCCCCGCCGCCGAGCAGACGATCGCGACGGCGTCGTCGCAGCCCTTCCACTTCCAGCTCCCGCCCACGGGCGGCGCGCTCTCTCTCTGGCAGAACGCGAGCTTCGATTCAGCGAGCCAGGTGTGGGTGCCATTGCTCATTCCCGAAGGGCAGAACATCCCCTCCATATGGCCGCTCGTCGTCCTGACCAAGCTCGTCGACGACCCGACGCACACGGTCGACCCCGCGAGCCTCACCGAGCAGGGCAGCGCGACCGCTCCGGTCATCGTGCTGCAGGCGATCACGCTGCTCGGGGAAGGCAGCTCGTCCCTGCTCTTCGACACGATCGGCGCGGCGCAGAACGGAGCTCTCTTCGATGCGTCGGGCCGGCCCGTAGTGCGCCCCCAGAGCCAGATGACGGTGCTCCTGCGCCCGAACGTCATTTGCTTCGACTCGCTGTTCGACCCAACCCAGGTGGACAAGCGCGGCACGCTGGTCACCCCGTACCTGCTCGGCACGACGGCGGACCTGCCGACGGGCATGGCCGACGCCCTGATCGCGCCGCCCAGCGTCTTCGACAATCCGCAGGTCGCGGCCCTCGTGAAGGGCGCCCCCGTCACGGCGTGCCTGCCCATCGGACGCTACGCGATCAACGTCGTCTATCCGGACGGCCAGGCTTGGACCGTCCCCAACGAGGCCGGCGGGTGTTCGGGCACCGAGGGGTCGACGAACTACGCGACGCCGCCGCCCCAGTGCACCCTCAAACCGCGCCCGGTGCTGGTCTCGCAGGGTCCTCGCGCGGTGGTCGAGATCGTGCCGACGGCCGACTCCACCCATTGCGGGGGCGAGCAGGCCGTTCCCCCCGTGTGCCTTCCGCAGGCGTCCGACGCCGGGGCCGACTGAGGCACGCATGCTAAGCCTAGCGGGACTATGACCGCGGCCCGACTGGTCCACATCGATGGCACCACGTCCTCGTCGGAGCTCGGCGCCGTGCCTTGCGCGCTGGTCGTCGGCAACTTCGACGGGGTCCATCGAGGGCACCAGGCGGTCCTGCGCCAGGCCGTCGAAGAGGCGAAGGCCGGCGGGCTTTCGGCCTGTGTGCTCACCTTCGACCCCCACCCGGCGGCGGTCGTCGGCGCCGGGGTTCCGCCGCTTCTCACGACGCTCGAGACGCGCGCAGAGCTCGTCGGGGGGATCGGCGTCCAGCGGATGTACGTGCGCCGGTTCGACGCCGATTTCGCGTCGTGGTCGCCAGAGCGCTTCGCGCGCGAGCTCGTGGCGGGAGCGCTCTGTTCACGCGTCGTCGTCGTCGGGGAGAACTTTCGCTTCGGGGCGAAGCGGTCCGGGAACCTCCCGCTCTTGCGGGATCTGGGCAAGGGGCTCGGCTTCGAGGCGCGCGTCCATTCGGTCGCTGCCGATCCGCGTGGGCGTTTCTCGAGCACCCGCGCCCGCGAAGCCATTGCCGCGGGAGACGTGGCCGAAGCGCGCAACGTGCTCGGCCGGCCGCACGCCGTTACGGGCGTCGTCGTGCACGGCGATCACCGCGGCCGCACGATCGATTTCCCGACGGCAAACCTGGGCTCGGTGCCGGAGCTCCAACCGCGTGACGGTGTCTACGCGGTGACGGTGGACGCGTACGACGAAGAAGCCGGGCGGTTCCGCCCGCTCGGGCAGGGCGTGACGAACGTGGGCATGCGTCCCACGGTGGGCGGCAGCGAGCGCCGTATCGAGACGTACCTCTTCGGTTTCTCCGGGGACCTCTACGGAAGGCGACTGCGCGTTCACCTCGTGGCGCACCTGCGCGGCGAGATGAAGTTCGGCTCGGTCGCCGAGCTGAAGGCGCAGATCGCCCGCGACGCGATCGATGCGCGCGACAAGCTCGTCTCTTGCTTCCAGGGCTCCGTTGCTCCATGAAGTGGTCATGAATCGCGCGGAGCTCGAGCGCCTGGATCGCGAGGGGCTCATTGCGCGCGCCGAGGGGGCCGGGGTGGCGCGGGCGCGCGTCCTCACCCGCCCCGAGCTCGTCGACGAGCTGCTCCTCCGGAGCACGAGCGACTACGCCACCAAGCAGCGTGCGCGAGGTCTCTTCGGCATCGCCCGCGACCTCATCGCCCGCGTGGTCGAGCAGGGCCTGCACTTGCCCGACGCCGCGGAGCGCATCCGCGCGATGGGCACCCCCACTTTTGCGCGCCCCAGCGCCCCCGCCGCCATGCCCACGGTCACCCTGGCCGAGATCTACGCCGCGCAGGGCCATCGCGCGCGCGCGATCGAGACGCTCGAAGGGGTGCTCGACCGCGAGCCCGAGCACGTCGCGGCGGCCACCCTCCTCGCGCGGCTGCGCGATGCGACGTATCCGGTACCCGCTCCGCGGATGCCGCCCGAGGAAGAGGCAAGCCCGGCCGTCGAGTCGGAGCCGGCGAGCGAGCCGGCGGCCGTCATGCCGAGCGAGCCCACGCACATGCTCGACGACGAGCCGCTGCCTCCGCGCTACGACGTCGACGAATGCGTCGCGATCCCGGTCGACCCCGTGACGCTGTACGTCTACTGGGAAGTCCGGCAGCGCACGCTCGAGTATGTGCGTGGCGAGCAGCCGGGGGGGACGATCGTGCTGCGGGTCGTCGTGGTCGTGCCCACCTGGGACGGGCCTCAATCCAGCGTGCGTGACCACGACGTGCACGCGACGCTGGGCGACTTCTTCGTGCGGGACCTGCCCGCGGGATGCGTCGTGCGCGCCGCCATCGGGTACCGCAACGGCAGCGTGTTCGTCCCGCTCGCCCACTCCCCGGCGCTCGAGACCCCGCCCGACGCACCGTCGCCGCTCGTGGCCGACACGCTCGTTCGCTGGACGCCCACCGGGACTTCGCGCGTTTCCGAGGCCGACCGGGATGCGGCGTCCATCCTGCGCGCCCTCGGCCGCGTCCGCAGGGTCGCGGTGCAGGAATGGCGCGCCGCGGTCGCAAGCAACGGCAGCGCGCCCCAGGGCAGCAGCTATTCCTAG
>CAWKAF010000017.1:0-3355 GCA_963847465.1 uncultured delta proteobacterium
GCTCTGCCGCGGGATGAGAACCGCGACAAGGAAAGGCAAGGGGACGATGTGCACGCTAGACGTTTTGATCGGGCTACTCGACGCTTCAGAGGACGTGGAGCTTGCGATCCAAGGCGATGACGGCCGTGAACCGTGCGCCGTCACGTTCCTGGATGAATCGGGGCTGTCATCCTCACCGGATTCGTTCTTCGCGTGCGGTCACCAGTTTGGCGCGACGCACGTCATTCACGCGCGATCGTTCGAGGATGCGTGGGATACGTGGATCGATGCCTGCCCACGATTCCCGAGAGTGAGCTGATAGAAGCGTACGGAATCGTGGACGACTACCGCGACGAGTTCGACGCGTTGCCCTCGCCAGAAAAAGAGACCACTGCGCAATGGTCGGAACGCTTCCACGCCTTTTGCCGTACCAAGCTCGAATCGCTCGGCAACAGTGACAACGCACCCAATCTAATCGAAGGCTACGAGTACCAGTCGAACGGAAGCGGAACGGGCATCGTGAACGTGGTCATTACGCCTGATGGACGAATACATCCGTCCCACATCACAATCCGCCACAAGGAAGGCAACGGAGTCAAGGCAACGGCCTAGGATTCGACCCTCGCGCGTCAGGGCTCGCCGGTTCGGGCGAACCTTGACCGCGGGATGCGAACCCGCGATCCAATTACCACATGACAAGGGTGTCTCACGCAAGGAAAGGGCAAGGGGAACGAACATGAACGCTGAAACGCTGGCAACGACGCCGCCCACCACGGACGCGGCCAAGCTCGCACCGAACGCAAAGGAGCTGCGCGCCTTGCGCATCTTCGCCTCGCGCGACGAGACGCGCCCCCACATGACGGCCGTGTACGCCTACGAAAGCGAAGGGGGCCTGTCTTACGTGGCGACCGACGGTCACACGATCGTCGTGCGCCGGTCCGGCACGCATCGCGCGCTGGCGCTGGACGCGATCCAGGCCATGGCCCCATTCACCGTCAACGGCGCGGGCGAGCTCGCGACGACGAACATGGTCCCGCCGCGCTGGGCCAGCGTCGTGAAGCCTGGCCATGTGGGCAAGCTCGCGCCGGCGTACGGAGTCAACCCTGACTACTTCGCGCGGATCGGCGACGTGGAACGTGCCGCGGGTGCGCGTGCGTCCGAAGACTACGTGCCGCGACCTGCCCTCTCGAAAAAGGACGCGGCGAAGGAGCGCTCCTACCTGAAGGAAGGATCGTTCGCGAAACTGACGATCCCTTCCGACCCTCTCGACGGATGGCACTGGACGCTCGAAACGAAGGAGGCGAGCTGGCAAGGGGTCATCATGCCCCGGCGAGTCTGAAGGGTTCGACCCTCGCGCGTCAGGGCCTGCCCTCGTGGCGAACCCTGACCGCGGCGGACGAACCGCGGAACCGACGAGAGAGGCAAGGGGATCATGGGACCGAAAGAGAGAAAGGCACACCTGAAGTTCCTCCGGCAACTGGCGGGATGCGCCGAGCGTGCCGCGGACGGAACCGGCAAGGATCGCGAGCTGCGCGAGCTCCGGCGCTGCATCGCCGATAACGAGCGCGAGCATCGCGCATTCGGGCGACGACTCGTGGGCAACATCGGCGCGAGGATGAGCGTGGAAGCGTCGGTGGATCTCTTCGTGTGCCGCGTGCTCGCGGATGGGATCCTCACGTACAAGCGCGGCAAGGCGCCTATCGCCGAGCTGGAAGGCTTGCGCGAGGACTACGTGCGCGGGGCGATCCTGACGGCTAACGAGAAGTTCACCGACACCCTGCTTCGCTGGATCATCGCCAGCATGGGCACGGAGTACCAGGAGAAGGATCCGCTCAAGCTATTGGAACGCGGGCGCACGGCCGACTACGCGGCGATGGTGGCAGCATGAACCCCACCTGCGATCCGATCGTTTCGACCCTCGTGGAAGCGCTGAACTTGCGCGAGGCTGGGCGCGAGTGGCGAGGCAACGATCCGCGCTTCTCCCGCATCGCCTACAGGCTCGCTCGCAACCGGCTGGCGGCCCTGCGGCGCGGCGAACCCGATCCCACCCGATGGTGGGTCGAGCTGCCCTAGAAAAAGAACCCTTGGCGCGCGGAAGGGGCGAACCCTCGTCCCTTCCGCCGTCGCAATCGTCCGCCGAGGTCGCACGGGGTTCGTCAACCCCCCTTGCGCGTCCCTCGGGCACTTCGGTGGACGATTGCGGCGTGAGGCTGCGGAAGGATGCAAGGGGACAACATGGGCAAGGCGAAGAGACCCACCGTCAAGGTGCGGAACGCGGAAGCAAACGATACGGCGAAAATCGTGGAAGCGAGCGCGCCGAACGGGGCCAGCTGTTTGATCGGCCTGCACCCGACGGCGGACGGGCAAGCGCTGTACGTCAGCCCGTACCGGGCGGACCGCGAGGTCTACCTGTTCGTCCGGGCGAGCCACACCGCGGACTGCGCGGTCTACAACCGCTTGGACGCGTCCAGGCGTTGCGATTGCGGCGCGTGCTTCACGTTCGACGCCCCGTCCGGTGAGTGGCGGCCGACCCACAAGGTGCCTGCGACAACGGAGGTGCAGCCGTGAACGCGTTCGACTTCGCATCGACAGACGGAACGCTGGACGTCTCTCCCACGGTCGCCACGCTGGACGTGCGTGGGGCGCTCTCTCGCCTGCGGCGCATCCTGTCGGCCGACCTTCCACCCTCGGTCCGGTTCGAGGACGCGCGGGCCGAGCTCGACGCGCTCGAGGGCGTGTTCGTGGACGCCTTGCTGCGGTTCGACGGAATGGTGGACGCCGACAACTACGAGGCCGAGGTGCAGCGCGCCAAGGATCTCGAGCAAGAGCGCGACGACGAGGAAACGAGGCGCGAAGCGGCCGAATCCGGCTCGAAGAGTACGAGCAGGCCGACGAGGATTCAATCGAACACACCTTGGCCAAGCTCCTCGGCGAGCAACTGTTGCACGACGCGGAGATCGCCCGGATGAAGGCGAAGCTCGACGCAGCGATCGAGCGCGCGAAGATCGCTTCGGACGCGAGCAACAAGGCATCCCTCGAGCGCGAAGAGATGCGCGCCCGCATGGGCGTGTGGCTCGAGGACCGCACCGCGGTAGAGACGGCCGACCACTACCGCGAGAAGTGCGAGGCCGCGTGCCGCGAGCGCGCCGACTACGCGAACGCCGTGCGCGACGGGATCGCCATGCTCCGCCGCGACGCCGGCCGGAGCAAGGTCCGCCAGCAAGCGCTGAGGGACGTCGAGGAAGCCATCGCGACCGCCGAGCGGCGCATCCGTGAGAAAGCGAGCGCGCCGTGAAACTAGGCTAGTCTTCCCCCTCCTCCTGGCCGGCTGCGGCGGCGCCACCTTCGAGGCCGAGCCCGCCGACCCGTGCGGGCA
>CAWKAF010000018.1:0-29047 GCA_963847465.1 uncultured delta proteobacterium
TTTCGATGTTCCTATTTGTGAGTCTGGCACTCATCAAACGCTATAGCGAACTCGTGACCATCAGCGGTATTGATGGTCCGGCGGCTAGGGCGCGCGGTTACGAAGCAGGAGATGCGGAACTGCTCGCCGCAAAAGGCACTCGGCGAGTGGCTACCTTGCGGTCCTGGTGCTGACCTTCTACATCACCAGTGGCCCAGCCCACACTCTGTACAGCCGACACCAGCTCATTTGGATTCTCTGCCCCTTGCTGCTCTATTGGATTGGGCGAATGTGGTTGGTCGCGCATCGCGGACAGATGGGGGACGATCCGGTGCTATTCGCGACGAGTGATCGCACAAGTCGCATCCTGATCCTCTTGATGTTCGTAACCGCGGTGCTGGCGGTCTAAGAGGGAACCTATATTATGAGACCTAATCCTACAATCTCAACTCTCAGCGCAAAGGTTTGGATCGGCTTCGGATCTTCGCTGGTCTTTTTCTTTGTCCTGACCTGGGCAAACCTGGCAGTACATGTCAAAACCGCACACAACGTCATGACCGCGACACCTGCCCTGGCTGGGGTGCTGGCGGAGCCCATCTCGGATACCAGTCAAGCCACAGAATACGAATCAGACGCTCCGAAGACGATACTGCAACTGCAACAATTTCGGCAGACGACTTCTATTGCTATCCGAAGTGGTGGGGGAAAAGCAGGCGTGGCAAGCCTTGCTAATCTCAATCCTACCGTCAACATGTGGTATGTGCTGACGATTGCATGGAGTGGGACGGCGGAAGCGACCTATCACCTGGAGAACCCCGCCCCCACATCCCAAAGGCTGGCATTGGACGGAAGTTTCCCCGCAGGGATCGTAATCCTGGAGGGAGCAAATCGCTATCCGTGCGACCTTTTTGGGACGGGCTCTGCCGAAGCCCCTCGATCAGGCCCGAAGCTCTCAGAGCATCTTCGCTCCTTTGTGCGAGGGGCCGTCTTTATCTGACGGAAATCCGAAAGGTCAACGAACGAGTCTAGAGGCGGCAACCGAGTTTCTCGTAATCAGGTATGGGGGGCGAGAAGATAATCGACGTCTTTCACCACGTGCTGGCGGATACTCATCGCGAAACTGGAAAGATCCACACCGAGTCTCCCGCTCGGAGATGGCCAGATCGGCGAAAGCCGATACATCTACCATTGCCGGCTTTGATGGATGCAATATATGCCGATCGGCTGATGCGTCGCAGGTGAACTGGGAATTGCTGCGGAAAACTCTGAAAGAGATGGATTACGTCCAGGTGCATGGTATGCAGCGAGCGAAAATCCTGGAATCTATGTAAGTTTGCTTCAGCCGAATTTGATCGATCCGCTGCTGCTACAGAGCTACAAGACAAGGGTGAACAGCCTGGATGGCACAGAGGCGTCTTCGCTTTGCTATCTGGTTGCCTTTGACCTCGACCAATACGATCTCTCCTATGCGCTTGGAACCGAATACCCGGGCGTGGGGTGGTCCCCGCACATGCTGCCGGCGATGCGAGACCCGCACCTTCCGGGACCGGATGGCATCGGAGTATTTCGCCGCTTGTTTCTACAGGTCTCGTCAGCCCCGAAGATGCGGCAGCCACGGTGTCAGCGTTCACTGGCGGCTTTAAGCGCGAACATGGAGCTTTCCAATATGGAGAGCTAGCGCAGAAGAATCACGGCAGCCACTATGGCTTTGTAGAAGATGGCGTGGTGTTCAGCAAGCTTCAACCTGGACTGGCAACGATCCTTGTACTGGATGACGGCCAAACACAGATGAAGACATGGCAAGAGAAAGACAACGAACTCCTATCGAGGGTCAATATGCCCGTCAAAATGGTGTTCCGCTGGTCGAGTTTGACGAAGCTTCGCACTCGACTGTTCCCGGCGCCCTGGTAAATCGTTGGGGCCCGGGAAACTGGTCGGGCTCCGAAGAAATGAAATTGCGTACGATCCGGCGGGGGCCTGGCGCTTACAGAAAGGCGGAAAGACCTTCTTGATTTACGCGGTATTTTCAGATGCAACGCCCTCTGCAATGGCTCGTATATTCCAGGCGTATCAGTGTAAATACGCCTTCCTACTCGACATGAATGCTCTCGAGCACACATACCTGGCTGTTTATCGGCGGTCTGGTCGGGCAGCTCTCCATCGATCACCTAATACGAGGAATGAGTGTCGTGGACAAGTCCGCGTCTGGTAAGAGTGTTCCGCGCTTTCTAGCCTATCCAGATAACCGGGACTTCTTCTATGTAACGCGGCGCAAGCCTAATGAAGGGAGGGACAGAGTTATGAAACTGTCACATCCGACTAGTTCTAGGAGCATTGATCATTTCAGGTGTGACTTCACATCAGCCAGGGCGAGCCAAGGCCCAGACCCTGCAGGAGCAAAATGACGTTCTTTTCGAGAAACTTAAGAGCGTTGACGGATTGCAGGACGAAGGAACTCAAGGCGCTTCGAAGGATATTCGCCGGAATCTCGAATTATCGGCCAAGGAAATCCGGCGATCACTCATCATCCGGTGACCCCAGCAGAGTGCGAAGCAAAGCTCAAGCAGATGGGCGTGCATTACGAGAACGCAACATTCGAGAAAATTTGTAAAGCCAAATACATGGCGCCGCTTTATAACCCTTACAAGGAACGGCCTGAAGATGCAAAGGCCTGTATCGATCAGTTTGAATTTCCCGATATCCCCTGCGAATACCCGGTGGTGTGGGTGAAGGCTCGCGAAGCTGCTGAGATTTGCAGTGCCGAGGGCAAGCGGCTTTGCGATGCGCATGAATGGGAAGGGGCCTGTGAGGGAGAGTCTTGAGCCGCCCGACTATCGATTTCGATCTGGCGAAAGGGGTAACTCCGGAAGAAGGAATCCGGCGCATGCGCATTGCCCATAACCAGGCTTACAGTGCTTCCAAATAGTGGAGCTATGGCCCTGAATACAAGAAGGGAATTTGCGCCACCTCAAGCACAAAGACAGCCGGGTGCAACGGAGGAAGTTGGAACGGCTGCGGTTCCAACACTTTCCCGGCAGGAGATTTTCCGGGCTGCCACAGCTCTCTGCAGGTCTACGACTTGAATGGAAATGCCGCAGAACACATGAATCTGCCTATCGACGAGAGCCAGATGTCTAGCCGTGGGAGTCTGCAATTGGGCTATACGGAGATGAAAGGTAGCTGGTTCATCTTCGATACTTACAGAGCACATGAGGACTGGTGTCGATGGCGTGCGCCATTCTGGCATGGAACCAGAGTCATGGATGAGCACAGCCACGCGAACTATCATCTGGGTTTTCGCTGCTGTAAGAGTCTGAACTGAGCCGCAATGCGCGGATCCCATAAAAACCTGTCCCGCTCATTTATCCATGAGAAGGCTGAGCGCAATGGTCTGAGCATCCTGCGAAGTGGATGTGAAACCCCAGGGATTGGGAATGGTGCCCTCAGAGCTGAGGACATTCGCTAGATTCGGGTCCCGCAACAAGTCATAAATTGATTTGCGCTTGCCATCAACGAGGACGACCTCGCTTATAAGACGTATTCCATGGCTGTAGTCAGCGTAAAAAGCGCCATGCACGGTGCTGAGAGGTTGGATCGGCTCTCCTAGACCCCGATGCCAGCCGTAAATTGCAATCCGTCCTTCGTTTTCCGCCAACCGGTTTGTGACCACGACATCCTTCTTATGCCCGGCAATGAACGCGCCTGAGGGAATGCCGAGGACCTCAACCTGCTGCTGGATCATCTGGTTGTGAGTTCGATAATATTCCGTCGATCGCATCTGCGGGCCGGCCGGCATCGGTTGAGGAGCCAGACGATAGGTAGATTGGGCATAGATCGCATCCACCATCTTCTTCGTAGGCAAGATGAAGCCGAAACGGCTCGCAACCGATTCGGCGGTGTAAAGGTTCATCGGAATGCGCAAGAAATCAGTGTCTGATCCGATAGCGAGATAATCCGGTGTGACAAAAATGGTTGCGCTGATCAGCCGACCGCCGGGCGCGGTGTAACGCATCTTTACCGGAACCAGCTTCCTAAGAAAATCAGGGATATTGCCGTTGAGGATTTCGTCGCGGATCACCAGTTCTCGCTGCAATGAATCCATGTGCAAAATAAATTGGGCGAACTGTGAACCGGTGCGAGCCCAAGCCGGCCTGGATGGAATTCCCACAGCGGGGATCTCCATTTGAGCCACTGGGATGTCCGCGCCAATGGCTGGTGCGGTTTGGGGATGAAGATCGAAAGAGCGACCAGGAGGATCGTGTACCTCGATGTTCGCACTCGGCCCTTCATTGGCTAACGACCCGAAGAATCTATGCATAGCTCATATACTCCACCATTACCCGAGAAGCGGTCGACCCAGCTCACACTGCAGGATATTTCGGAGTCCCTCGAGCCGAGAAAGGGCTTAGCCCATAATATCCCAAATCGCCTTTCGTAGAGTTTGTTGGAAACGGGATCGGTTCGGCAACCAGGTTTCATCCCCAGGTTCATCCGTTGGGATAGACGAAATTACGACGCACTGTCTCCACCCCCTCACGATAGGCTGCCGCATCTCCGAAGCGAATGAATTGGTCGTAACGGGAGTGTGGCAAGGGAATTTCGTGAGAATGCTTGATGGGGCACCAGTGCTGCTCTGTTCTCGCCGCGATTTCTGCCACGTATCCAATCAAGCCGTTCGCGTACGAACAATAGCGACAGTTAAGGCGTTCCAGGTGATTCAGGTGGAGTAGTTTACTGCGATCGAAGATGAGGTAGTCGGCGCGGTGGACCTTAGGTATTTCATAGATTGGAAAGCATACGGCTTGATACATCGAAATCGAAATATCAAGCAGCAGGAAGGCCAGAAAACAGAGGTAAATGAATGGCGACGAGAGCACAACCATAATCCGGGAATGCCGAAGATAGCGCGCCAGTGGCATCCTGAGACTTCGATCAATCTCTTCGGCCACCACACTACCTCGCCGAACGGCGGGATCAACACTTTGCCTCCCGGGCTGTCAGGGGGGCGATTGGTAACCAATAAGAGTTGGCGACTCAATTGTCATGCTTCTTTCTGATACTGCTGAAAATGTGATGGGCTCCCCGCCTGGCAGCCCCCCAGGGGCAGCGGAACTCTTTTCGAGCGAAAGATCAGCCGCAGCTTGCCGCCCGTATTCCGCGTTTTGAAGGTTCGGCATGCGATCGCGGAACGACGATTACCTTGCCCGCGCCGTCTGTTCGTACAACGTAATGGGGCGCACATGATGCGCACAGCCACAGATACCGCATGTGCCGTCGTGAATGAGCCGTCTCACATTCTTCAAAGGAATACAGAGCGCCCGCGCCAAAAAAGCTCGATTGATTTTCACACTTCGGATTGATACATCTGCTGGCCATGAGACATCTCCGAAGGTTGGATAGCAACATATGCAGTCTATTGAGGTTGTTCTGTATCCGATGTGACGAGTGTCACCCGCGCTTTGAGGACTCCTCGTCCTGCGCTGCTAAACCGGACGTCTCCGCGGGCAGGCCACCCTCCGATAACCCAGAGATGAACATCCGCTCCAAGCTCATCTAAAGGAGACGACGCTATCGTCTCCGAGACGACATCTCGTCTTAATCTCTCGTCTCCGATTTCGATCCCCGCCGTCGCAGGCAGAGCAAATCGTCGCTAAGCCACCTGTTTTCAATAACATCAAGACAATGCTCGAATTCCCCTCCCTTTGGTAACCCATTTGCTCTATAGCAGCGCAAGGAAGTGAAGACAGTGCTGAAAATCTCGATAAAAGACGATTCGCCGGTAGCAACTCTCAAGATCGAGGGCAAACTGGTCGGTCCGTGGGCCATGGAGTTGGGAAGAACATGGCACGATTTGTGGGCTTCTGCGAGTCGGATGCCGTTGCGGGTAGACATTCGTGGAGTAACCTTCGCGGACCAGACGGGGACCCACATTCTTCAAGAAATTGTCAGGGAAACGGGAGCGGAGATTCTTTCCGATTCTCCCTTAACTCAATACTTTGCCAACCAGGCTACGAGCGGTGCGGCGCTCGAGCAAGAGGAGAGATAACATGCAGGCCCCAAACGGACAAACCTCGATCTGTGAAACTTGCAAGCTGAAAGAGAGCGGCTTTTTATGCCATCTCACGGCCGCTGCGGCGAAGGAATTTCAATCCATCAAGATTTCCACGTCCTATCCGGCGGGAGCCAGGCTGTTCCTGGAAAACGAACCAGCCAAGGGAATTTACCTGCTTTGCTCGGGAAAGGTTAAGCTTTCGGTCAGTTCCAAGGGCGGAAAGACCTTGATCCTACAACTCGCCCGCCCGGGCGAGATACTCGGCTTAAGCGCGGCAATGTCTGGCATTCCCTACGAGGTGAGCGCCGAAACACTTTATCCGTCACAGGTCTCATTTATCCGCCGTGAAGACTTCATTTCGTTCATCGGCCGGTTTCCAGAGGCTTACCAGGCAGTGATCCGGCAGCTGAATTCCCAATATGCCAGTGCCTGCGAACAATTGCGGACAGTCGGCTTATCCACCAACGCGCATGAGAAGATCGCACGGTTATTCTTGCAGTGGTCGTCTGACGAAAAGCAGACCTCGCAATCAGCGAAAATCAAAATGCCGTTGACACACGAGCAGATTGCCGAGTGTGTCGGTTCTACCCGAGAAACGGTTACCCGCACATTAAGCGAGTTCAAGAGCAGGCATCTGGTTATGCTCCACGGAACAACCGTAATGATCCCCAACCGCGCAGCACTCATGGCGATCAGTGGAGACTGACGCAGCGAATGATCTACAGGCGAAGCAAGCCGCTTCTCTTGTGGATCTGGCGCATTCCGGCCGTGGGCATAGGTCCTTCGCGTGATTCCGAACAACGGATGCAACGATAGAAAGGTACTTCTCCTGTGAAGCTCGACCCTGGTCATCCAAAGCAAAAAACTGATCCTGCCGAAACGAAGGTATATCTCGTGGGGGGTGGCATCGCTTCGCTCGCCGCTGCCGCATTCCTCATCCGGGACGCAGATTTTCCGGGCCATAACATCACGATCCTCGAAGAGCTTGACCGGCTTGGGGGCAGCCTTGACGGGGCTGGATCGCCCCAAAAAGGATACGTGCTGCGCGGCGGACGCATGTTTGAAAGTAAGTATCTGTGTACCTACGATCTGTTCTCATCGATCCCCACGCTCGATGAGAGCAAGACGGTCACGAAAGAGATTTTTGACTGGAACGAGACCATGAAGACCTTGTCCCATTCCCGTCTCGTGCGTGATGGACAAAGGGAAAATGCTCCCGAATTTGGGCTCAGCGAAAAACATATCCTCACGCTTGAGCGCCTTATGTTGGAACCAGAAGGGATGCTCGGCAAGAGCAGCATCGCCGACCAGTTTGATCCTGGTTCTTCGTGACGAACTTCTGGTTAATGTGGTGTACCACCTTCGCCTTCCAACCCTGGCATAGTGCGGTGGAGTTCAAACGCTATCTGCTGCGTTTTACGCACATGGTCGAGGGATTTAACCGGCTCCGCGGGATCATGCGTACCGTGTACAACCAGTACGACTCGATGGTGAGACCACTCCAAAAGTGGCTCGACGCGCACGGCGTACAATTCGCATTCAATACCCGCGTGACAGACCTTGTCCTGCGCGAGAACGCAGACGGCAAACGGGTGGAGCGCATCGTCTGCGAACGTCAAGGACATAGCCGGGAGATTACCGTAGAGGCAGACGATTTAGTCATCGTCACGCTGGGCTCTATGACGGAGGCATCGAGCCTAGGTTCGATGGACTCAGCGCCTGTTCTTAAGTGTAAGTCCGATGGCGGTGCCTGGGCGCTGTGGGAAAAGATCGCCGCCGGCAGGCCGGAATTCGGCCGACCCTCGACCTTTGCCGATCACATTGACGAGTCCAAATGGGTTTCGTTCACCACTACCTTGCACGATCCAACTTTCTTCCGGCTCATCCGTGACTTCACCGGCAATGTTCCGGGCGAGGGCGGACTATCACTCTTGCAAACTCCAGCTGGCTCGCTTCGATTGTACTGCCGCATCAACCGGACTTTATCGGGCAGCCCGAAGACGTGGATGTCTTCTGGGGTTACGGCCTGTTCGTCGACAAACCGGGCGACTTCGTCAAGAAGCCCATGCACGCATGCACGGGCCGGGAGATCATGACGGAAATCATGGGTCACCTCCGTATCGAAGCAGAGGCGTCGCGGATCCTTGAGACCTCGACCTGCATTCCCTGCATGATGCCGTTCATCACCAGTCAGTTTCTCCGCCGGGAGAAAGGCGATCGACCTCAAGCCGGTACCGAAGGGATGGACCAACCTGGCCTTCACTGGACAATTTTGCGAGCTGGCGGACGACGTGGTATTCACCGTTGAATATTCCATCCGGTCTGCGATGACCGCCGTGTACGGACTGCTCGGCTTAAAGCGGGAACCCCCTCCCGTCTACAAGGGTCAGTACAGTCCACATACGTTATTCCGTGCATTCGCGACATTGCATGATATGAAAATCTGAAGCGCGCCAAGGATATTTTCACTGGCCCGAGTTCAGAAGTGTTTCCAGGTAAAGCACAATGAATAAATCAGGAATTAGAAAAGCGAACAGAGTCGCTGCATAGCCAGTCTCCCGGGGATCTGCGTACGCGAGGGCATAACACAACGGCACCTCCAGGAGTTGGCGAAATCATGCGCTTGAAAATTGAAAATTTGCGCAAACAGATCACTCAGTTGCATAAACTGTTGAAGCGATTTCCCAGGCAGCCGCTGCCGGAAGATGTCCATCGCTTGCGGGGGCAGATACGGACACTGGAAGCAATCGGGATGCTCTCACCGGCGGCCGTGACCGGAAGGTTCGTCGTCTCCTCAAAGCTCTCGTCCTAATCAGCAAAGCGGCCGGAAAAGTGCGCGACATGGATGTGCTCGTGGGACTCGCTTGCTCGCTCCCAATGAGCCGTAAGGACGAATGCCTGGTGCAATTGCTCGAGTATCTGGGTGAGCGGCGCTTCAAAGCTGCTGCTAAACTTCATGCCATCATTTCCGCAAAGAGAGAAGAAGCCTTTCACTCGTTAAAGCAATGCTCGAGACTCATCGACAAGAACCTTATTCTTCAAAGAAGAACGCGGCAACGAGCTTATCCAAGAATATAGTAGCCGTCGTGCAAGCTCATGCCCGAGAGCTGAGCAATTGCCCTCGGTTGAATAAGGACAGCCTGCATTCGTTCCGGCTCAAGGTCAAAGAACTTCGCAGTATTCTTCAATTGCTCGCGGGCAGCGACACGAAATTCATTGCTGCCCTGGGCGAGGCAAAAGATGAGATCGGGGCGTGGCATGATTGGAATGTACTGGCAGCCATCAGCTCAACGGGTAGTCGGGCGCAATCCTGCTTGTAGACTCCAGAAACAGGTTCAGCTGATCTCAAGGGAGAAGTTGAAGAGAGCGATAGCGGTCGCCAATGAACTACGGAAGAAAAGCCGCTCAGTCACATCTCAGCAACAAATCTAGCTGGTCACGAAGATTGAAGTGGCACGAAACGCCCGTTTGCCATAGAGCCGATACCTCAACAAGCGATGATCACTTCCCACTTTCAGAGGCCCATCGTCGCTTTCCGGGACGCTCATAGCCATGAGCGGCTCATTTCGGACCTATCCCGCTTGGAGTTACTGCGACCGCCTTACGAGATACAGCAGCCGCTTTGCCTGCTGCGCATCGTTAGCGCTATAAACACCGTCGGCTTGACTCCAGAGTCCCATGATTACGTTTTGCTATCTAAGGAATCCTAAGCTCAAATAGCTGTGAAATCGCAAGTGCACGCATGACTCGCCATCTGCAGTAGAAAGTCATGTGTACATTATGCCTCATGTAAAAGTCCTGGGAAGGTCGAATGATTCGTATGAAAGCGCGTTTCGGCTATGCCCAGAGTATCCAGTAAAAAGCGTACGAAATGGCTACGACTTGACCACATGATGCTCCTGAACACGCGCAGGCGCTGTTCAGGCAGCTTTTCCTGGCATCTCCGGATGCGATCGTTGTCACGACGTTAATGGCCATATCTCTGCGGTTAATCCTGCTGCCGAACAGCTTTTCGGGTATTCCGAGACGGAACTGATTGGGAATCTGGTAGAAATTCTCATCCCGGAAAGGTTTCGCGGTCATCATCCCCAGCACCGTGAAGCCTATGTTGCCGCGCCCAGCGCACGCCCCATGGGGACCGGCCTCGAACTCTATGGGCGGCGGAAGGACGGAACCGAGTTTCCAGTCGACATCATGCTCAGCCCTGTCGAATCAAGCGGCGAACAATCGGTCTTGACGGTTATCCGGGATATTACGGACCGCAAACAGGCGGAGACAGCCCTCCGCCGCAGCGAAGAGCGATTTCGCCTGCTAGTGGAAGGCGCCAGTGATTATGCAATCTTCATGCTCGATCCCAAGGAAGAGTCGCGACCTGGAATTCTGGCGCGGAACGAATCAAGGGATACCGCGCCGAAGAGATCCTCGGCCAGCATTTTTCGAAATTTTACCCACAGGAAAGCGTAGATCGCGGCAAACCACAGCACGAGTTGGAAGTGGCCGCCGCCGAAGGCAGATTCGAAGATGAGGGATGGAGGATCCGTAAGGACGGCTCACGCTTCTGGGCCAATGTAATCATCACCGCCTTGCGCGGAAAAGACGGTCAGCTCAATCGGATTTTCCAAAGTCACCCGCGACTTCACAGACCGCAAGAGTGCCGAAGAGTCGCTCGTTCTTGAACTCAGCAAAGCCGTACTGGCCAATCCCGACATCCGCCAGATGTTGGCCGCGATTGACGCGAGCATTCAGCGGTTGATCCCTCACGACGTGGCAACCATTGCGCTTTATGACGTCAATAATCCCCATCAGCTGCAACTACTACAACTACCTCAGGGAAAGAACAGAGCCCGACTCAGGAGGTAATGCTCCCAATCGAAGGCACGCCGGAGGGCTGGACCTTCGTCAACCAGGAACTGCTTCTGATGAGCCAGATCGGCGACAAAAAGGCCGGTCAACCAGCCCACCAACTTAAGGCTGGAATCAAATCGGGTTGCTGGGTGCCTCTGAACAGTCGAGGTGAAGTAGTGGGCGTTTTGTTTGTCGGCAGCCGGCAGGAAGCTGCGTGGACGCGGTTTCGACCAGGTTCCGCCAATCCTTCACTTTGGTGCCAAAAGGAAGAGAGATGCCGGAGCGATTCCTGGACGTCCGCGAAGCCATCGATGTGGTTGTTCGCCAGCTCGAGACCCTGCCGTCGGATAGAAGGGAGCAGCTCCGCGCGTGGATCTGGGAGTGCCTAAAAGAAAGCGAGCAGTGGGGGTCGTCGGCCCCGACTGATCGAGGGCGGGAGGCGCTCATGAAGCGCGTCCTTGCGATTCATGGCGGGGCCAGGGAATGCCGTCGCATATGCAACATGATGCGCGAGGCAACACGTTGAGTGACATTTCCGACTGCGAGCGCGACCGAATTTCTGAGGTGGGTGGACTCGGCGGATCCGCAAAGCTCCTTCTCGTTCCGCCGCGATCGCGGTCCAAGACCCACGCTCCGGTTGGTTGCCCATCGCTGGGAGAAATACGAGCACTTCGTGCCGCCTGAGCAACCTCGGTCACTCCTTGGCAACTCGGATCCCCCGCCGGTGCGCGCCCTCCATGAAGGGGGGCGCAGCAACATTCTCTTGCTCGGCGATCACGCGGGGAATGCGATCCCGGCCTCGCTCGGGGACTTGGGACTGTCGAGGAGCGACCGCGTCCGACACATCGCTTGGGACCTCGGGGTCCTCGCCCTGGGCACGGAGCTGGCGACCGCGCTTGACGCGACTTTCATCTGGCAGCCCTTCTCGCGGCTGGTCATCGACTGCAACCGCGACCCGCTGTCCGAGGCCGCGATGCTCAAGGTGTCCGACCAGACTTCCGTCGCTGGCAATGCCGCCCTGAGCGAGGCTGAGCGCGATCTGCGAAGGGAGGCGATACACCGGCCGTACCACCAACGAATTGCCGACGAGATCGCGGCGCGACGAGCGCGTGGCACCTCGCCAGTCCTTGTCGCGCTCCACTCCTTCACGCCGGTACTGGCGAACCAAAGGCGCCCCTGGCACATCGGGATCCTTCACGACGCCGGCGAGGTGAGTCTCAGCCTCGCCATGTTGAGGCGCCTGAACAGCGAACCCGCGCTGATGGTCGGCGACAACGAGCCGTATCGGATGGACGGGACGGACTACACGATCCGAAGACACGCCTATCCGAACGCACTACCGTACATCGAGGTCGAATTTCGACAGGACCTTCTGGCCCATGCCGAGGAGATTCGCCATTGGGCGGCACGATTCGTCGGATGGCTTCAAGACACGAGGTGAGGGTCGTGCGGGAGACATTCGCTTCGACGCGCTTCATGATCGCTTCGCCGAGGCAATCGCCAGCCTGTCGGCGTCACCCGCACTGCCCTTCTCTCCACCGACGATCGACAAGGCGGGTGGCGGCCTTCGCGGCAGGTCCATGGTTAAGACGCACCCCTTGCCCGCGAGGTCCCGGACGCGGATCTCGCCGCCGTTCGCTTTGGCGGCCTTGACGCAAATGGAGAGCCCGAGTCCAACGCCGCTTCGAATCGGCGCCCCTCTGCTTGAATGGGACGAATAAGTCGTCGATCTTCCCCGGCGGCAGACCACCGCACTCGTCCTCGATCTCGAAGAGGACGCGGTCCGCGGGTGGCGCGCGTCGTCAGGGAGATGTTCCCCTCCTTGCGACTGAACTTGAACGCGTTCTGGAGGAGGTTGGAGACCGCGGCAATGAGAATCTGCCTATCGCCTTCGATAGTCACCGTGCGGTCGACGGACCAGGCTACAAAGTGCCGACCGCGTGCGTTGGCCTCGCTCCGTAGCGACACAGTCTCTCCCGACCGAGATCGTCGCCGGCCTCGATGCGAACGCCCGCGTGGAGGTTGAAGCCGTCGCGCTCGACGGCGAGCGCGGGCTTGTCGGGGCGCTCGTCGGGATCGGCGCGGGCGTCGTTTTGCTGCGTGCCGTCGCTGGGCAGCGTAGCGACGGTACCGCGGCCCATCGCGATCGCGGCGCAGGCGTCGAGCGCCGTCTGCGCCGGCAACTCGTTCGAGCGCGCTTCGAGCGGCGAGTCGTCGACGTAGCCGTGCTTGCGCAACCACGTCATCGTGCGACGTGCCGTACGGCCGACGATCGCATCGAGATCCTCGGGCGTGGGCGGCGCTGCTGGATGGAACACGAGCCGGCCTTGCGGGTCGCGCGCGAAGACGCCGTCGCACCACCAAGTGGAAGTGAACGTGGAGGTTCAAGCTGCCGAACCGGTGAACGAAGTTGACCGAGCCCCATTGGGGATCGTCGACTCCACCTCGCTTGGCGCGCGTGCGGTAGTTCGCGAAGACGGCGTCGACGAAGATGCGCGCGATCGCGCTTGGCGACGACGAGCACGCCCGCCCGGTGCCGGCTCAGAGCCGCCAGCGCAGCGCGCAGGGCAGGACGCTCGGCGACAGGAGAGACGCTGCACACACCTTGATCGACGCACCATACCGCCACGCAGGTGCGCTCGCGCTCGGCCCAAACCTCGATGTCGGCACGCTGGGCTTCGGACGAGAGACGCTGTTTTTCCTTCGACGCGCGCAGGTAGGCGACGGCGATGCGGGGATTGCCGGGGGTCGTGTGCTTGCTCATGCCCCAATCCGTAGAGCAGCGGCGCGTGTCCCACGGTCTGCCATCCGAACGCGAGCGCACCTCGTCAGGCCGGCTCGAAAGCGTCGGGGGTCGCGCGCGCGCGTCGGCGAGGCCCAGCCTCGGTCCCCGCCTCCTCGTGGATCAACCTGGTCGAGCGCGACGTCGAACGCACCCACGTTTTTATCGGGACTGCGTGCGAACAGTCACGAACGGGACGGCTGCGATGACGAACGGAAGAGCGGCACCGCTTGCTTGAGAAGCCGCGGGTCTCCAAAATCTCTCCACGACCCGGGTCGATTCCGAGAGACTGGTGGAGACGGGCGGAGACTCGGGCACGGCCCGATTTCGATGCAGAATCGAACCCCTACGATGGAAACCCGAGCGACATCGATTGGTTACAGATTGTCGCTCGCAGGGGTTCGAAACCTCTCGCGCACACCCGCTGCTGGAATGCCGACAACGTGGCTCATCGCGGAGCGCGCCCGAGCGCGGGCGGTGCGGATCATCGGACGTGCGAACCATTTGTCAACGCTTGCACGCCGCAGACGAGGAGCCGCTTCTCACGCCTCGCGCGACGGGGCATCCAGCGGCAGGTCCACCACCGCATCCTGGAACCGGGCGCGAGCTGCCTTGAGCTTTCCCTCGAGGTCGGCAATCTGGGCCTGCAAGCTCGGCGCAGGCCCCACGGAGGCCTTCGCATCCTGTCGGAGGTGCGCGATGCGCCGTTCCGTGTCCTCGATGGCCCTCTCCATCCTCACGAGCTCGTCCACGTGCTCCTTGAGCGGACCCTCGAGCTCCTCGGACGACAGGTGCGCGTCAGCCTCACCCAGCCGCATCCGCAGACGTTGCAAGGCGACCGACGCCGGATCGATGGCTTCGTGCGTACGGACCGCGAGCTTGTAGAGACGAACGGCCTGGTCGAACGCGAGCTTCGCCGAAGCCTCCTCGGCCGCGCGCTCGGCCCAGTCGGCGGCGCGTAGCTCGTAGCCCGCGCCCAGCAGATGGAGGGCGACGGCTTCGGCGTCGACGCCTGGAGCCTTCTCGAGCTCGACCGCCAGCCGGGCGTGGTGGTCACGCACGGCTTCGGGGGACAAGGGGGCGACGATCGTCTCGGCGATCCGGCCATGGCCGATTTCGATCAGCTCGCGCCCGTCGCGCAGCTCGGTCCTCACGAAGCGTCGGGCGCGGAGGCGATCGACCACGTCCTCTGTCTCGACGCTCAACCCCGCGGCGGTGCCGACGAGCGAGACCTCGAGCGGCCTGCCGCCCACGGCGACGACCTCGAGCAACCGCCGGGCCTTCCCGTCGAGACGGGACACCCGGTCGCTGACCATCTTCTCGAGTGTCACACCGCCCGACGCACCGGATGCGAAGGCCGGCGCGCTCGGCTCATGGCCGCGCGCGCTGCGGACCAGCTCCTCGACCAGGTACGGGCTTCCGCCCGACTCGCGCGCGATGGCCACCGCGTCCTTCAGCGCCCGATTGTCATGAGCACCCAGCAGCGAGAGCGCGAGGGCGCGGGAATCGTCGCCGTCCAGCGGTCCCAGGGGCACATGGCGACGCTCGGCGCCCGCGGGCCAGCGGGCCCGCATCTCGTCGAGGAACGGGGTCGTCCGCGCGGGCTCGTCCTGGTACGTGAAGACGAGCAGGATTGGCGCACGCAGAGCCTCGAGCAGGAGGCCGACGCTGTCGCGGTCTCCCCAGTGGATGTCCTCGACGCACACGACCAGCCGTCCACGGTGGGAGAGCTCGGTGAGCAGGGACGGGAGAGCCGCGAACGCCCGCCGCCGCGCCAGGTGGGGATCGGCGACCGCAGGCTCCGGAGGGGCCACGCCGGTGACGCTGCGGAGAACTGGAAACAGGCGAGCGAGCGCCCGGACGTCGCCCGGGAGCACGAGCCCGCGATCCTCGACGAGGCGCAGGAGGTGCCTGCTGAGCGAGTCGATGACGCTGTCGAACACCTTGTACGGCACCGTCTCGCGCTGGTAGACGCGCCCGCGCAGGACGGTCGCGGCGCCCCGGTCGACCAGGTCGTCGAGGAAGTGCCGGACGAGCGCGGACTTGCCCATCCCGGTGGCGCCGCTCACCATCACGGTCACCGAGCTTCCCTGCCCGGCGGCGACGAAGGCCTCTGCGAGCGCCCGGAGCTGAGGATCGCGACCCACGATCGAAGCCTCCGGCATCGGCTCCGTCGGAGGCAGGCTCGCTCCCGCGCTCCGGAGACCGATCCGGCCGAGGATTCGCGTCCCGGTCGGCCTCTCGGTCGGCTCGCGACGCAGAAGCTCGGTACAGAGAAGATCGAGGTCGGAGGCGACCCCCTCCACGCAGTCGTGCGGGGCCGGAGGATCCATGATGCTCTTTCTCGTGATCACGTCGACTACCGAGCCGGCAAACGGCACCTCCCCGACGAGCGCTTCATAGAGCATCACGCCGACGCTGTACCAGTCGCTCGCGGATGTCGGTGCGCCCTCGGTGGCCTGTTCGGGCGCCATGTAGCGGGCCGTACCCACCAGGGCCAGGTCGACCTCGGCCTCTCGACCGACCTCTGTGGCAACCCCGAAGTCTAGCAGCACGACTCTCCCTTCCGGGGTCACGAGCACGTTGGACGGCTTGATGTCCCGGTGCAGCTTGCCTGCGAGATGGAGCGCATGGACCCCCTCGGCGAGCTGTCTCAGCGCCGGCCGGAGTCGAGCGAGATTCGGTGGGGGACTGCCTCGCCGGCCCCGAGGTGACTGCGCGCTCGACCGATGGCGAAGCGGCGGGACTCCACGCCGGCGCTCCGGCTGGAGCTCGCCCGAGCCGCGCGGTCGCCACGCTCGAATTGGGCCCGGGAGAACGGTTCGCCAGAAGGACATGCTCGATGAACGTCGTCCCTCGGATGAGCTCCATCGTGAAGAAGACGCCCTCGTCGTCCGAGGCCACCAGGTCGTAGAGACGCACCAGGTTGGGGTGGATGACGTCGGTCAGGGTCCGGAATTCCTGCTTGAATCGATAGAGGGCGTCCGGGCTGAAGCGCAGCAGGGTCTTCACTGCGACCGGCTGGCGACGCTCGCGATCGAACGCCTCGTAGACGACGCCCATGCCCCCCTCTCCGATGCGCTGGACGAGCGCGTAGCGCTCGGTCCCCTTCCAGCTCGCGCTCGACCCTCCCGTGGGGCCCTCGCTCTCGAAGCCGTCGGAATTGCGCACCTTTGTCCCCCTATGCGACGCTTTCAAGCGAATGCCTGCCGTGGAGGTCGATTCGATCGTCTACGCGGACGACGCCGACAATTGCATCGCGCGCTGGCACAACGTCCTCATCATCATACGCCGCCGCCAGCAAACGTTGGAGAACGTTGATCGGACGCGCCGCGCCGCCACGGAATACCTGCAGAGCACCGGAGGCAAGATTGGGCTCTTGCATGTCTATGAGCCAGCCGCCGAGCTTCCCGACCGTGCGTGCAGACAGGCGACCGCCAAGATTTTCGAGGAGCTTCGCTCCGAGGTCGCGTGTGCCGCCATCGTCTTCGAAGGGGATGGTCTGAGATTCGCGATGATGCGCCTGACGGTGCGGGCACTCGGCGCGCTCTTCGGCGCGTCCTCCCCGCGCTTCATCTGCACGAACGTCGACGATGCGGCCCGGTGGATGCAGCCCCTTCTCGGTTCGGGCGGCGAGCCTCCCTTCTCGCCGGGCACTCTCGTCGAGGCGGTCGCGCGCCTCCGCGGCCGGATCAACGCTTCCTGAGCCCGTTCAGCGCGAGATCCATCATCCCGGAGATCCTCCGCACCGCCACGGACGGATCCTTCACCCATAGATCCCCGTAGAGCACATAGCCGGTGTGCGTGAGATCCTGCAGGATCGCCGCAAATTCCTCCACGTCGACGTCGGCGCGAAATTCGCCCGATCGAATGCCCATCCGGATCACCTCGGCGACGTCCGCTCTCCCCATCGTCCGCAGCTGCTCGAAGCGGTCGGTCCAGTCCCGCAGCAGGCCGTGAAGCGCGCCGGAGAACAGGCCGCGTACGAGCGGGTGCTCGGCGAGGTAGATGGGGCCGTTTCGGGCCATCCTCGTGAGGATCTCCGCGGCCGGCATCCGCGGGTCGATAAAGCGCGTGATCTGGGCGCCCCAGGCCTTGAGATCGCGATGCACCGCCTGGTAGAGGAGATCGGCCTTGCTCTCGCAGGCCAGGTAGATGGTGCCCTTGGCCACGTCGGCGCGGCGCGAGATTTCGTCGACCGACGCGTCCTTGTAGCCGTGCTCAACGAACACGGCCGTCGCCGCCTCGAGAATGCGCTGGTGCTTTGCCTCATCCACGGGAAGACCGTGTATCGGGCTGCGGGGCTCCCGTCAAAGCGACGGGGCTCAGTTTCGGAGCTCTCGCTTGAGGATCTTGCCGGTGGCCGTCTTGGGGAGCGACTCCCTGAACTCCACGATGCGCGGGTACTTGTAGGCGGCCAGTCTCTGCTTGCAGTGGGCGACGATCTCGTCCTGCGTGGCGCGCTGCTCGGGCTTCAGCGCGAGGACGGCCTTGACCTCCTCGCCGTGCCGCTCGTGCGGGACGCCGATGACGGCGGCCTCCCGGACCGCTGGATGCGCGTAGAGCACCTCCTCGATCTCGCGCGGGTACACGTTGTAGCCGCCCCGGATGATCATGTCCTTCTTGCGGTCGACGATGAAGTAGTAGCCGTCGGCGTCGCGGTACGCGACGTCCCCCGTGGAGAACCATCCTTCCCGGATGGCCTCGGCCGTCGCCTCAGGGCGCTTGAAGTAGCCCTTCATGACGTTGTGCCCCTTGATGCAGATCTCGCCGGGCATCATGGGCTCGGTGATGGTAGCCCCCCCTTCGTCCGTGAGCCTGAACTCGACACCGCGGATGGGGATCCCAATGCTTCCGGCCTTCTTCGGACGATCGAGCACGTTGAAGCTGGCGACGGGCGAGGTCTCGCTCAGCCCGTATCCCTCGAGAATGTTCACGCCGTACTTGTCGTCGAACGCCCTCATGACGTCGACGGGCATGGCGGCGCCGCCGGAAACGCAGTGCCGGAGCGAGGAGATGTTGTAACGGTCGCTCTTCGGGTGATGAAGGAGCGCGAAGAACATCGTGGGTACGCCTCCGAAGAGGCTCACCTTGTGCTTCTGCATGAGGGCGAGCGCCGCGCCGGGATCGAAGCGGGGCATCATGACCACCGTTCCTCCCGCACGGAGCACGCTGTTCTGCAGCAGCGTCTGTCCGAAGCTGTGGAAGAGCGGCAGGACGGCCAGCCCCACCGTCTCGCGCGTGAGCGGCAAGAGCCGCGACGAGCAATAGTCCGCGTTGAAGAAGAGGTTGAAGTGGGTGAGCTCGGCCCCCTTGGGGTGCCCCGTCGTACCGGAAGTGTAGATGAGGACCGCCGTGTCGTCGGGCATCGTGTCCGCCGCGTCGACGACGGGCTCGTGCGCCGCGATGAGCGCCGCCATGCCCTCTACTCCGTCGGGAAGGGAGGCCTCGCCAGCGCTGGGCGTCGTGACGACCAGGCGTCTGCAAGTCTTGACCCGGGAGCACCCGGCACGGGCCCGCTCGAGGAGGTCGCCCGATGCCACGAGGGCCACCGCGTCCGAGTCCGCGAGGTGGTAGGCAATCTCGTCAGGCGTGAGCTGGACGTTCAGCGGCACGACCGGCGCGCCGAGGTAGTGCGCCGCGAAGTACGCCACCGTGAACTCCGGCACGTTGGGCAGCATCAGCGCGACGTGCTCTCCGCGATGGACGCCGAGCGCCACGAGCGCGGAGGCGAACCTTCGCGCCGACTCGTCCAGCTGCTGGTACGTGAGCGAGGCGTCATCGAGGACGACGGCGGGCCTGTCGGGGAATCGAGCCGCGCTCTCGCGCAGGATGGTGGCAAGGTTCAGCGTCATGCACTCCTCCGTCGGTCGAGAACGGCCTTCCGATCAATGAGACAGAAACCAGCAGGTGACGTCTTGAGGCGCCACCGCGAGAACTTCGTGGGTCGCATTCGGATCAATCGTGAGCTGCGTCTCGGTGTTCTGTGCGAGCAGGCGTGCGTGGTAATCCTGGGCGAACGACACCGGCACGAGGGGGTCCATTCCCCCGTGCAAGAAGAGCGTGGGCGGGTGATCCGCCGGCAGAGCGGGGATGTCGCAGGGGCTGGCCGAGCACGTCGCGTAGCCGCCTGACTGGATGGCGAGGGCCGCGAAGATTCCCTCGTAGCTCACGGCCATGCGGCTCGTCATGAAGCCCCCGCTGGACATGCCCGTCGCGTAGAGCCGCTTCGCGTTGACGGGGCCGAAGGTCTGGCCGCCCGTGATCGCCGCGAGGAGCTCCGGGATGAACGTCGCGTCGGAAGACGTGTCGTAATCCGGGAAGTTGGTGTCCCAGCAGCAGCCAGTGGCCGTGGTCGGGGCGATGACCGCGAAGCCATTGTCGAGGAGGAGCGCTTGCATCAGCATGTAGTTGAAGGCGCCGAGGGGAGCGCTCGAACTGCCCGACCACGTCTCGTCGGGGCCGACGTACGAAGGCTGGTAAACGACGACCGCAGGCCAGCCCTCCGCCGGAGGGGCACCGAGCGGCACCTGCCAGTAAACCTGCCGGCCTCCGACGGTCGAGATGGTCGGAGGGCAGTCCAGGGACGATGCGGTGACCGTGCAGCGGCTCTCGCCCGCGGGCTTGAACTGCGGAGCACACTCGCCGCCATCCCCCGCGTCGCCCGGGGCAGGCGACACGGCGCTCGGTGCCCCGCCACACCCCAAGGTGAGCACCCCAGCGACCCAGAGCCATGGTTGCAAAGTGCCCATTCCGACCTCCGCGTACTCCGTTTGGGTTGGTCTATCGCCGCAGGTTCGCAACGCCTCGAGCGACCGCGTCTCTGAGCGAGCCAATCGGACTGTCCGGCCCGAGGTACGCGGTCCAGAACGCAGCGTCGACCCTCGCGCGCTTCAGGCTCCTGGATTTGGCGCCGAACGCGAAGACCAGCTCGCCTTCGGGGTGCGTCACGAAGATCGCCCGGTTGCCAGCCTTCACGTCGTGATCGATCGGCGACACGAAGTCGCCGATCATGGCCGCCTCGGCGTCGCCCGAGCCGAAAGATTTCTGGAGGTTCTTGACGAAGCTCTTGCGCAGCGTGTCCGCGCTGGCATCGCGCAGGAAGACCATCTCCGCACGCTTGTCGGCCCGCATCGACGACATGGCCCCGAAGAACCGCTCGTCGTGCCGCAGGGCCTCCGCAAGGGCGTCCCCCCTGAGGCTCGCGTACCTCTGACCTGGACCGGCGAAGTAGGTGTCGATCTCTGCCCTTGCCCGGGACTCCTCGACGCAGAAGTCCATCGCGTAGACCTTCCAGAAAAGGTACTTGCGAACACCCGCGCCGAGACACATGTACGTCTGCCCCTCCGAGGACGGGCGGCTCTCGAAGGACGTTCCGCTCGAGGGCTCGACGATCACATCCGCGACCGCGACCGCAGGAAGGCTCATCGCGAGGAGAGCCGCCAACGCCACTATAGCTCGCGCCTTCATTGGCTTCCCCCGTGCTGGAGAAACCAGCAGGTCACCGCCTGCGGCGCGATCTTGAGGACCTCGTGAATGATCTGTGCGTCGACGATGATCTCGGTCTCGGTTCCCTGCGCGACGAGGTCCTGGTAGTAGCTCTCGGAGTCCGATATCGGGACGGCCACGTCGAGGGCGCCGTGCAGGAAGAGCGTCGGCGGATGGTTCGCGGGAAGCGGCAGCGTCGGGGTGCACGCCACTCCGCCGGGGCAGCTCGCGTAGCCGCCCGACTGGACCGCGAGGGCGACGAACCACCCCGGGTAGCTCACCGCCATGCGGCTCGTCATGAATCCCCCGCTCGACATACCGCTCGCGTAGAGCTTCGTGGGGTCGACGGGGCCGAAAGTGCCCGCCTGAATCGCGTTGAGAAAGATGGGCATAAAGGTGGCGTCTCCGGACGTGTCGTAGTTGGGGAAGTTCGTATCCCAGAAATTCCCGCTGTTGTCGGCGGTCGGCTCGATGACCGAAAACCCGTTGTCCAGAAGCATCGCCTCCAGCAAGAGGTAGTTGAATATCCCGAAGGCGCCGCCCGCGTCGCCGGACCACGTTGCGCTCGGCGGGTACAGCGAGGCCTGGAACAGGACCACCGCGGGCCAGCCGTTCGGCGGAGGCGTGCCGAGAGGCACCTGCCAGACGACTTCGCGGCCGCCGATGGTGGCGTTCACGGAGCTGCAGTTCACCGTCGTTGCCGTGACGGTGCATCGGCTCTGGCCGGCGGGTTTGAGGTGGGGCGCGCAGGTTCCCGGATTGGGCGGGGTGTTCGGCGCCTGGCACTCGGTCAGGCTCTCACCTTCACACTGGAACTGGGTGCCGGCTCCAGGCAGGGCGGTCCCGGATAGGCTGAGAGGGCACCCACCGTCGCCAGCAGCCGGGATACAGTCGACGACGGCCAGCGACGCATCGTCCGGAGCCGCAGACGCGTCGTCCGATCCCGCGTCCCGAGCGGTCCCCTCGTCCCCTTCCGTACCCTCCGTGCCCGCTTCGCTCGAGGCCGCGGCCGGACCCCCTTCCGGGCTCGCGTCATCCGACACCGCCGAGACGGCACCGGACGCTCCCTGGGACGAGGCTGCTTGCGAGGTGGCGCCGCCGTCCGGCGGGGGGGGCGAGCCGGGGAGAGCCCCGCACCCCCATGTGTTCAAGAGCCCGGCGAGGAACGTGCACGAGATTGCGTATCTCATAGAGAGCTCTCCTTGCTTCGTCACCGAAAGTGTCAGAGATCGAAGTCCTTTGAAAAATCGACGAGGGCCATGTTCAACCGCGACCCGTAGGTCCCCGGCTTCGCGCAGAGGGGGCACTCGGTCGCGCTCGCGACCTCGTTCGCGGTGATGACGGCCGTCTCGTCCGGGCGGTACGAGAGGGCCACGTTCACCGCCCAGCTTTCGCCCCTGTACCCGGCGCCGAGCGTCAGATAGTTCCCGGCCACGGGCGGCTGCATGAACGTGTCCGGATACCCAGGATTCGAGAAGCTCCCGTCCCAGGCGTAACCCGCCCGCAGGGCGACTTCGTGCGTGGGCCGATACTCGACACCGACCTTGATCGTGCTCGAATCACTCCAGTTGAAAAGGAAAGGCGCGTTGATCGTGCCGTGCGGTAGGTCTCCGTTGAGGTTGATCGTCTTGAATTGCGAATTGGAGACGAACTCGTAGTCGACGGCAAAGCTGACAGGGTCGAGGTCGACGCGGACGCCGGCGCCGAGCTTGCTCGGGTAGTTGAGCTGCGCCTGGATGTTGGTGGCGGCTTGGCCGAGAAGGTGCCCGCTGTCCGCGCTGGAGGTGAGCTGTATCTCGGGGCGATAGACCGCACCGAACGAGAGCTGCTTCAGCGGGTGCCACTGGATCCCGAAACGGAAGCCCGTGAAGTTCGCCCCGGAGCTATTGATGTCGACGGTGACAGGGTTGCTCGCCGCCCCGAGGTGCCGGTCGAACTGGATGATGGTCACCCGGTAGCCGACGCCGAGCGACAGCTGCTTGATCGGGGTGTAGGAGACGGCCGGCGAGATCTCGTAGACGATCGTATTCTGCGAGTTGAGCGTCGGGACGCCGTTCGCGTCGTTGTATTTGAAGGTGCCGCTCACCGCTCCAAGCGGGTAGGCGCCGAGCCCGACTGAAAGCTTGTCGATGGGTCGGTAGGCGGCCGCGATGAATGGTGCGGGCGCGACGGAGTCGCCCGACTGCACGTTCTGGTTGGGGTAGCTCGGACTCGTCTCGAGGTTCGTGTCCACCAGGGTCAGGTTTCCCAAGAGCGAGAGGCCGCTCACGCCGGCCAGCCCGGCGGGGTTGTGCCACACGGCCGATGCGTCGTTGACGCCCGCGATCGCGGTTCCGCCCATGCCCGCGTGCCGCGCCGTGTAGACGATGGGCAGGTCCAGTCCACCGGCGACGGCGGGCGCCGCCGAGAGGCCGAGAGCGCCGGCGAGAGCAAGAGCGAGCGGCCTACGCATGTCATCCGCCCGTGTAGCTGGGATTGCTGCCGAGCCCGGCGCACTGCAAGAACACGGAATTGCAACTGCTCGCGCCGGGGCTCGGATTGGCCGCGAGGCAGGCCGAGCATTGGGCCTGCGTGCCCGTAACGCAGGGGCCCGCGCAGTACGTCGTGGTGCAGTTGAACAGGGCGACCAGGCAGGTCTGGCAGCTGCCGGAGAGCGCCGGGCTCTTGCCGGAGAGACACGAGGTGACACAGCTGTCGGGCTGGCCGATGCAGCTCGTGCCGCAGCTCGCGGTCTGCGTCGAGGCCGTTCCGTCGATGACCATCGCGCAGTCCCCGCAGTCGTCGCACTTGCCTGCGCCCCCCGGGTTGCACGTGTACTGGGTGCTCGAGGTCACCGCGGGGAGGGCGGGGTGGCACGTGACCGTCGTGGAGGTATCGGCCGTCGATGTCGCGGCGGGCGCAGGTGATCGAGACGCTTCGCCCGCGGCGGCGTCCGGCGTGGACGATGGGGACGCCTGGCCCGTACCGGCGTCCAGGGCCGGGCCCGTCGCGTCGTCCGGCGCGGCGCCGCCGCCGTCGTCACTCACCGCCGCGGCTGCATCGTCGCCTGCGATCGTTTGGCTGGGGCTCATTCCGCTGCTGCATGCCGCGAGACACGCCGAGATGACGGCGACTGCGGCGAGGACCCGCGGGTCACCTCCGGCTCGATCGATCGACAATTTCATTGGCTTCCCCTTCTCGTTGTCTTCGCCCGAGGGCACTCGAAGCGAGTTGACTATGTATAGATTATAGTCATTCGTCGTGCAAGAGGAAACGTATGATAGGCCCTAAAAATGGCGTTTGACGTGGATTTGACCTTGCTCTTGTGAATGACCATATGTAGTATATTGGTCATGAACGCAGCACACCCCCTTCGCCCTGGGATCCAGGAGAGCCAACCTCGGACCGCTGGATCGGCGAGTGAAGCTCCCTCGTCCCAGAGGCTCGCCCTGGGAACCGTCGCCCTCGCGTGCTCCACGATCGGGCGAGGTTCACCGGTCCTCCTTATTCATGGCCTCGGCTCCAGCCAGCGAGACTGGGAGGCGCAGATCCCAGCGCTCGCGCCTCGCCACCGCGTCGTGAGCTTCGACCAGCGGGGCCACGGCAAATCCGCGCCGGTGTCGGCGCCCTACACGATGCGGGATCTCGCCGCCGATGCTGCGGCGGTCATCCGCTCGCACGGCGCGGCTCCGTGCCATGTCGTCGGCCTCTCGCTAGGGGGAATGGTGGCGTTTCAGCTTGCTCTCGACGAGCCCGGGCTCGTGCGGAGCCTCGTCATCGTCAATAGTGGTCCCGAGGTCGTCCCGCGCGCAGCGAAGGAGCACGTCGCCATCTTCGCGCGACGCGTCCTCTCGCGCTTGCTGCCGATGCGCTGGCTCGGCGCGCTGCTGTCGCGGCGACTGTTCCCCCACGAGAACCAGAGCAAGCTGCGTGCGGATTTCGTCGCGCGCTTTGCCGAGAACCACAAGCCGTCCTACCTCCGGGCGGTGTCGGCCATCCTCGGATGGTCCGTCGCCCATCGGCTCGAGTCCCTCGCGCAACCCGTGCTCGTGGTCAGCGGCGATCGCGACTACACGCCGACCGCGCGCAAGCGCCTGTATGTCGAGCGACTTCCCCGGGCGACGATGGAGATCGTGAAAGACTCGGGCCACGCGACGCCGGTGGATCAACCGGCGGAGTTCAACAGGCTCGTCCTCGACTTCCTGGGTCGCGTCGACGGCGAGACGATCGCCGCAGAGTAGCTCCCTCAGTCGTCGCAGGAGGGAGCCGCGCCCGTGGTCGTCTTCTCGTATCCATAGCCGCCGCCGCCGCCGCCGCCGGCGACGCCCGTGCCATTGCAAGTGGACGGGGTTCCGCCGGCCCCGGCGGACGATGGGCCGCCGGCCCCGCTCCCGCCGCTGGCGCCCCCGTTGCCGCCCCCGACGGCGATCGCTCCCGTGACGGTGACCGTGTGCCCTTCGAGAAGGATCGTGCCTCCGGCTCCGCCGCCTCCTCCCCCACCGTAGTACGTGACACCGACGACGAGCTCCGTGCACGTGCTCGTGCCTCCTGCTCCACCGGTGGCAGTGACGGCCCCGTCGACCGTGAGCGCTCCCGCGGCCGAAATCTGCACGGCGCCACCTCCGCCGCCTCCGCCGGTGGTGCACCCTCCCGGTCCACTTTGACCTCCCGGACAGCCGCCAACCAGGGGATCGAGAGGGACGTTCGGGCGCGGCGCTCCCGCAGCGCCTCCCATGGCCACGACGGGACAGTCGTTGGCACCTTGGCCGCCGGCCGTGGCGGCTCCACCGCCGCCGCCGCCGGAGTTGCTCGTCGCGGTGTCTCCGTTGCCGCCCGCGCTTCCTCCACAGTCGTAATCACCGCCTGGGCCCGACGCCCCCGCCACGCTACTCCCGGACACGCCCGCGGCCCCGTTCGCGTCGACCGTCCCAACGATGCTCGCGTCGCCATACACGGCGAGGATGACCGCATTGTCTCCAGTGAGCGTCAGGGTGCTCCCCACGCTCACCGTGAGCGCGCGGAAAGACAGGACGTCGATGCCCGGTCCGTTCGACTGCCTCAGGTTCGGCGTGACCTCGGGCGCCGTTTGCCCGGGACACCAGCCCGTGAACGCGTGGGCCGTGGAGTCGTAGGTCGTGTTGCAGTCGATGGTGGTCGCTGTCTCGGGCGCCGGGTAGCTCGACGGATCGAAGTTGCTCGGCGCGTAGCCGAAACCTGCCGTGCACGAACGGGCCTGGCCCGGACTATCGATGTAGCAGGTGGAGCAGGCATCGCCGGCGTCGCCTCTGCTCCGGGGGTAGCCCGCGTCGTCCAACGAAGCCTCGTCCGAACCGGATGCGGCGTCCGGCAGGGCGGCGTCCGTGGCCGTCACCTGGTCGAGCGACGGATCCGCCGAGTAGTCCTCGAGGCCGGAGACGCTTGCGCAAGCGCAGGCAAGCGGGCCGACCGCTGCGAACCCCAGCGCGCGGACGAAACGCATTGACCAAATATACAATTTGAGTCATATTTGGTCAAGACGAACTTGATGCATTCAAGGTTCAATGGGCTCTTAGAGGATGACCCTGTTCTCTATCGGTTCATAAAAAAGCGCGAAAGGTGTGTGGAGATGGCATCGCTCGACGACATTCAAACCATGGGCATCCTCGGCGCCGGCCAGATGGGCGGCGGCATCGCGCAGGTCGCGGCGACGGCGGGGCTCCGGGTCCTCCTGATCGACGCTTCGCTCGACCTCGCGGACAACGGTAAGCGGCAGATCGCGGGCGCCCTCGCCAAGCAAGTCGACAAGGGGAAGATGGTCCCGGACGCACGAGACGAGGTGCTGGCGCGCATCCAGACGGCCGGTGCGCCGGATCGAGTCGCCGAGTGCGATTTCGTCATCGAGGCGGCGACCGAACGCCTGGATCTGAAGATAGCCCTGCTGCGAAAGGCAGACGCCGCGCTGGCTCCAGGCAAATGGCTGGCGAGCAACACGTCGAGCATCTCGCTGACGAAGCTGGCGGCGGCCACGTCTCGCCCGGATCGCGTCATCGGCATGCACTTCATGAACCCGCCACCTCTGATGAAGCTCGTCGAGGTCGTGCGCGCGGTGCAGACGAGCGACGAGACGCACGCGCTCACGCTCGCGCTCGCCGCCAAGATGGGGAAGACGACCACCACCACCACCGACGCACCCGGCTTCCTCGTCAACCGCATCCTCCTCCCGCTGCTCTGCGAGGCTTGCTTCGCTCTGCAGGAAGGCGTGGGCACCGTCGCCGACATCGACACAAGCGCGAAGCTCGGCCTGAATCATCCGATGGGGCCCTTCGAGTTGAGCGATCTCATCGGACTCGATACCGTCCTCGCCATCGCGGACGTGCTGCACCGCGAGTTCGGCGACGATAAATACAGGGCGCCGACGATCTTGCGAAATCTCGTGGCCGCCGGACGGCTAGGGCGCAAGAGCGGCCGCGGTTTTTATACGTACGAAGAAAGGGCCACAAGCAAGATGTCTCCTCTCCGCCCGTCAGGCGGTGCCGCCGGCCCCGCTTCAGTCACGCAGGGGTCGGCAGCATGTTAGCGGCAAGGCGACGCGCTTCGACGCCAGAGTGGGAAAAAGAGGCGATGAGGTCTTCGAGAGGCAGGGGCGGAAGCACGCGCCGCATCGTCGGGGCGGCGGTTACCTGGGCGGCTTGTCTCGCCGCTTGCAGCAGCGGAGCGACTCCGAGTGGCGGATCGGGCGCTCCTTCCGACGGCGGCCCCGGGGAGGCGGCGCCCACCGCCACGTGCACGGCCCCGCCGGACGCCACACCGAGCACGCAATACCTGTGCACCGTTGGGGGCGGGTGCGACGGCTGCTCCGACTGCACGCTCGTCATGGACGGAACGGCTTCCACGCAGGTCGCGAGCTGTGGGACGAGCTGCATCGGGCAGCCCGACAGCTGTGTCACCACATGCCTCTCGAGCAAGAGCCCGGCGCTCTCCGGCACCTGCCAGACCTGCCTGGTCGCCCTCTTCAACTGCACCACGACCTACTGCGCGGGCCCCTGCGTTACGGGCACGCAGGCCCAATGCTCGGCCTGCCTCGAGGCCAACCCAGCCCCCGGTCCGACGAGCTGCAATTCCGTTTTCCTCCAGTGCGCAGGATTGAGCGACAACCCTGGCTACACCGGTTGACATCGCGTCCGGGACCCGACCCCGAAACCTGAAACTCTCCTCCTGTCCACGCCAAGAGGAACCATGCGAGCGCCGACGAAACTGAATCCATCGCTATGAGGCGTCGCTGGCGCTGCTCGTCTACTGCTGGCTTGTGGAGGAAATGGTGGCGATGGCTTTCCCAGCTCGGGGGGCCTGGGCCCGAGCGCCGATGCCTGGGATGGAAGGGATCACCCGTTTGCGCGGCGTTCCGATCGCGGCAGGCGCGATCGTCCGGGCTGAATGAGAGTGCAAGCCTTTCCTTGACTTCGATGAGCGAGCCGCCGCGTTACGCACGATCGCCGACCCGCGCATCCCGAGGATCGCTTCCATGCAGCATTCTCGGGGGCATGGAGATCCAAGCGCGCGGGCGAGACGCCGTGGCCCTCGCGTCCTGGCTGCAGCACCTCGTCGATGCCGCTCGCCGAGCGGCGGCGAACCGCGAAGCGCCTCACGGGCCGCGAGCACCGGCCGCCAAGACGCGGCAAGAAGCTCCTGAGCAGTTACTCTCCCTGGGCTCCCCGTTCGAGCCGCCGAGCCTCCAGTTCCTTCGCGAGTTGCAGGACGACGTCGAACCGACCGGCGTTGGACGCGTCGGCCAGAGCCCGCGCGAGCGCCACGTCTACCGGATCGACTTCGCCCGCGGCAGGACCGCGCGGCAGCACGCCGCACGATGGCTCACCATCCGGCACCTTCTCGTTCACCGATGACGCGGAATCCTGCACAATCGTGAACAATCCTTCGTCCGCGCC
>CAWKAF010000019.1:0-509932 GCA_963847465.1 uncultured delta proteobacterium
TTGTTCGAAGAAGGCCCAGAAATCGCCGCCCCGCCTCGCCCGTCATTGACGCCGGACCGAACATAATGGTAGCGCACGGCTCGGCCGTTCCGAGCACGTCAATGAAATCGAGGACAAAACGAGCGGCCAAACCCGTTCAATCCCCTCCGGCGGCCGTCGAACGACCGCCGCCGTCGCCGCCACCGTTTGGCACGCGGCCCTCGACGCGGCCCGGAGTCCCCGGCGCATACGTGCCCCCGCCGGTGCCCCAGGGACCGGCGCCGACGTTCCACGTGGGAGACAAGGCCGTTCACCCGTCGCACGGCGTCGGCGAGGTGACTGCCATCGAGCAGCGCGAGATCGGTGGAACTCGCGCCACGTTCTACATCCTGCGCATCCTCGACAACGCGATGAAGGTCATGGTGCCGACCAGCGCGGCGACGCAGGTTGGCCTTCGAAGCATCATGAGTGAAAAGGAAGCAGCGAGCATCCTGTCCACTATGCGCGCCCGGGAAGTCGCCGTGGACGTCCAGCCTTGGAGCCGACGCTTCCGCGTCTACACGGAGATGATCAAGAGCGGCTCCCCAGTGGAGATCGCAAAAGTCCTTCGCGACATGAATAGGCTCAAGTTCGACAAGGACCTCTCGTTCGGGGAGCGCCGCCTTCTCAATCAGGCAAAGAGTCTGCTCTTGAAAGAGCTCGCGCTCGCGAAGAAGAAGAGCGAAGCCGAGATGGCCGAGGAAATCCGTCGCATATTCACCGCGTGAAACAAGCGCAAGGCGGCGTATCCTAGGATGGGAGCAGCATGGCTTCCATCAACCGGCTCAAGCGCGAGCTCCTCTTCAAGGTGGTCTTCTATGGCCCGGGCCTGGGAGGCAAGACGACGACGCTCCAGCACGTGCACTCGGCGACGAAGCCAGAGAGCCGCGGGAACATGGTCTCGTTGGCGACCGAGACGGACCGGACGCTCTACTTCGACTTTCTGCCGGTCAAGCTGCTGAAGCTGGGAGACCTCACGGTCAAGCTTCAGCTCTACACGGTGCCGGGACAGGTCTATTACGGCGCCACGCGCAAGCTGGTCCTGAACGGGGCCGACGGCGTCGTCTTCGTCGCCGACAGCCAGGGCGCTCGCCTCGACGCGAACATCGAATCCCTAGACGATCTGAACTCGAACCTGGCCGAGCAGGGACGCAAGCTCAGCCACTTGCCACACGCATTTCAATGGAATAAGCGCGACCTCGCGGAGGTCGTCGCGACCGAGGAGCTCGATCGCAGACTGAACCTGTTCGGCGCGCCGACGGTCTCTACGGTGGCAACCGACGGGACGGGCGTGTTCGAGGTGCTCGAGCGCGTCACGAAGCTCGTCGTGGAGGGATACCGGGCCGAAGTGCCGGCGAGCGCCGGCAAGGGCGAACGGCCACCCCTCTTTCTCGACGCCGAGGAGGTGGGTCTCGCCAACGCCATTCGCGAGCTCGCCGATTCGCAGCCCGCCGTACCCCCGTCCACCGGGGGTCGCCGTGCTCTGGGCGCCATGGCTGGGGCGGCATCTCCGCGGGCACCTGCAGGCCCGCGGAACGCCTCGCCGGCCCCAGTGGAGCGATTGCCGCGTCACGATCACGCGACCACTCCGGCGCCTGCGGGAATTGGGGGGCCATTCTCCCTTGCCGAGCTCTGGCCATCGGCCGACCGGGACGCCGTACGCCGAGTGGAAGAGGCCCTCGCGGCCCGGGACGCCACGGTCGCGGTCGCCGCGTGCGAGGACCTTCTGTCACGCGTCCTCGCGGCGGGCTCGTTGGTCGTCGGGGGACAGACGCAGGCACGCGACCCGGCCCTGATCGTCGTTCTGCTGGGGCTGGACGGAGCTCGTTATCTAGCCTTCCGGGGCGCCGCGCGCGCCGCCCGCGCCAAGCGCGACCCCTCCATGCCAGAGGCGTTTGCTTGTTACGCCTTCGCCCTCGAGGCCCGGCGGGCCCTCGACCGTGTCACAAGCGGCATGTGAGTTCGCATGAGCTGGGGTCCCCGCGGGCGCCCGCCTGCGCCCGCCTGCGATCGTTACGGAGACGCGGCTTGCTGTTGGAGCGGCCTCGACGCACAGTTAATCTGCCGTGAGTTGCGACCTGAGCGAGAGTCTATTGATCTTGTCGGACGTCCACTTGGGCAACGACTTGAACGACGTGGCGCCGAGCGGCCAGAAGCGTTCGGCTCGAGTCGACGCCGACCTGGCAAGCTTGCTGGCCCACTACAGAACGACGCCCTGCAGGGGAACGCGCTGGCGTCTGGTGATCGCCGGCGACTTCATCGACTTCGTCGGCATGGCGATCCTCGCACGCGAGGGCGATGTTGGAATCGAACCCAGCGCCGAGGAGCGGGCGCACGGCATGGGCAACGCCGCCCACCACGGACGGCTCAAGCTGCGGGCCGTCGCCACGAGACATCGTGTGGTCTTCGAGGCGCTCGCCGATTTCCTTGCCGACGGTCATGCCGTCACGATCGTGCACGGCAATCACGACGTGGAGTTCCACTGGGACGCGGTCAAAGAGGAGCTTCGCGCGCTTCTCGTCGAGCTGGCGGCTCGCCCGCGCGGCCCCGGCAATACCCCTGGCGACACCGGGGACGTCGCCTCGCGGATCGACTTCGCTCCCTGGTTTTATTATGTCGGGGGCGTCGCCTACGTTGAGCACGGGCATCAGTACGACACGCTCTGTTCGACCGAGCACGTGATGGCGCCGATGTCGCCGCTGGATCAGCGCCGGACCATGCGGAGCTTCTCCGACGTTCTCCTGCGCTGGGTCGTCCGGCCGACCCGGGGCGTCCCCGAGTACGGGCACCACCGCATGGGCCTCGTCGACTACGTCCTGCTCGCTGCCCGCCTGGGCGTCGTTGGACTCGTCCGCCTGGGCCTGCGCTTCGCGGCGGCGGTCGTCGAGCTGTTCCGACTGCGACGCTCCTACCTCACTGCGGCCGCACAGGTGCTTCGAGAGGAGCACGAGCGACGAATGGCGGCGCTGGCTGTGGCCACGCGGGTCGGCATCGAGCGCCTGCGGGCGCTCGCGGCGCTGCAGGTCCCTCCCGTGACGCGGTCCATCCCCAAGATCCTCGCAAGCGTCCTCCTCGACCGGCTCGCCGTGGGCATCATCGCGACCGGCGCAATCGCGAGTCTGGTCTGTGTCGGAAGAACTCACCCGTGGGGCCTGGTGCTCGCGGGGGGGATTGCGTTCGGGTGGTGGCTGGCGAACCGCCATCTAAGCGCACGCCGTCGAGCCTGGTTCGGCGAAAACCTGGACAACGACGAGACCCTGACCGAGCGTGCCGGACACCTCGCGCGCCTTTTCCCCGCGGCCTTCGTGGTCATGGGCCACACGCACACGCCGACGATGGTGCCGGTGGCCCAAGGCGGAACCACGTATGTGAACGTGGGATCGTGGCACGAGGCGGAGGCTCGAGATGACGACGCCTCGCCTCCGGCTCGAGCAGCTCGAACGCATCTGGTGATCCATCCGGACCCGGACGGCCCCACGGCGCAGTTTCTGGCGTGGAGTGCCGACGGTCCGCGCCTCTTCCGAGGGCCCGACGGCACCTGACGTCGCTGGCGGGCTGGGCAGCTAGGCTTGTGCAGCCTGTTACCCGGGCACCGGTCTTGCTTCGTCGAGAGGCATGACGATTCTCGAATTTATCCTCTACCTGGTCATCGCAGGCATCTGTGGCGCCATTGCACGAGCGCTCGTCGGCGGTACGCCCGGCGGGTTCATCATGTCGATCCTCCTTGGTTTCCTGGGCGCGTTTCTGGGTGCCTGGATCGCGCGCGAGACGCGCCTTCCCCCGCTGGTCCTCGTGACGGTCGGAGGGCATCCGTTCCCCATCGTCTGGTCCATCGTCGGCGGCGTCATTCTCGCCTCACTCGCACACGCCTTCAGTCGTCCGAGACGCTTGTCGATCCTCTAGCCGGCAGAGCTCGGCGACATCGAGACCTGATGGAGTGACGGCCGGTTGGGAGCAATCGCGCTCTAGCGGGACTCGTAGACACGCATGGCGGGGAGCTCGATGGCGGTCAAAAAGCCGCCCTTGCCCGCGCCCGTATCCAGGCCCACGCAGCAAGGCCCCGCCCATATGTCGAGCGGGTCCTCCGGGGTGTACGTGCTCAACTCCGGCGGGAGATATGCCGTCGCCGTATGGCCGAAGACGACGAGCTTTCCTCGGTAGTTTCTGAAGAAGTCTTCGTCCCGAAGCCAGAGCAAAGCGACGGGGACGGGCGCCCGCGAGGGGTGGACGAAGCCCGTTGCGTCGCGTGGCAGCCCCGCGTGCACATAGATGGCGTGCTCGTCCTCGTGCCAGAAGGGCAAGGTACGCATCCACGCGACCACGTCGGCCGGGAAGAAGGTCCCGCGCAAGAGCGAGCGGACCTCGTCCGTGCGAGGCTCCGAATCGGGCTCGGCGACCGGGCCACCGGTGAATGAGCGCATCGCGGCAAGGCACCCGTTCCCCGGCGGCCGGACGAACTCGGGCCACCCCGCATCGATGACGCGGAGCCACGCGTCCTCATGATTGCCTCGCAGCGCGACGACCTTCGCGGGGCCGTCCTTCGCGAGCCGACGCACGAAGTCGATGACCTGCGCGGAGCTGGGGCCCCGGTCCACGTAGTCGCCGAGAAACACCGTCGTGTCGCCTCGCTCCGCAGTCGGTAGACGATCGAAGATACGCTCGAGCGCGGGGAGGTCTCCGTGAATGTCGCCTATGACGAACGTTCGAGACACTGTTCGATACTACCAGCCAGGGCCGCGACTAGGCGGCCGGCGAGGCCAGGGCGCCCTGACGCGCTTCGCTCTCCAGACGTTTGACGACCTCGAGCGCTTCTTCTGCGTGCCGGCCAAAACGGAGCTGGGACACGAACACGTGCCGGATGATCCCCTTGCGATCGATGACGAACGTCGCCCTGCCGGGAAGCAAGCCCAGCGTGGCGCGGACCCCGTAGAGACCGCGTAGCTTCTTGTCGGCGTCGCTGACGAGCTTCATCGGGAGCTTGTGCTTGCTTGCGAATCGCCCGTGAGAGTCCGCGGAGTCCGAGCTGACACCTACGACCTCAGCGCCCGCCTCGCTGAAGGCATCGTATCAGATCGCGAAAGCTGCAAGCCTCGACGGTGCAACCGGGCGTGTCGTCCTTCGGATAGAAATAGAGGACGACCGTGTGCCTCGCGTAGACCTCGGACAGGGTGAGGGGCTCTCCCGATGACGAAGGGAGCGTGAAGTCGGGGGCTTTGTCTCCAACGGACAGGGTCATGGTGTCTCCTCTGGACGAATACGACGCTCTAGCTCTCCGGTACCGCGGGAGCCAGAGAAAGACGAGAGGGTCGTAGACGCTGAAGAGGGCGGCAACTAGGCTCGTCGCCCCCTCATGGACCTACGCGCCGACGCCCGCATCCCATTTCCGCGCGAGACCGTCTTCGCCGCCTACCGCGACGACGTGGTCGAGCTCGTTCCGTACCTGACGAACGTGCAGGCCATCGAGGTGAAGTCGCGGAAAGACGACGGTCACGTGGTGGAGTTCGTGAACGAGTGGCGGGGCGGAGGCGAGATTCCCGCGGCGGTGCGCGCCTTCCTGAGCGAGTCGATGCTCTCGTGGACCGACTACGCGACGTGGAACGCGCAGTCGCTCTCGTGCGACTGGCGCATCGAGACGCACGCGTTCAGCGAGGCGGTGCGCGCCGTCGGCCACAACCGGTTCCTGGAGGACGGCGCCAATCAGACCATTCTCGAGATCCGCGGTTCGTTCGAGGTCGATGCGAAGAGAATCCGCGGCGTGCCTCGTTTCCTAGCGGGCACGGTCGGGCGCACGGTGGAGGAATTCATGGTGGGCAGGATCCAGTCGAACCTCGTCGAGACGGCGAAAAGCCTCACCCTCTATCTCGAGGCGAAGGCAAAGAAGTAGGAGCCCCCTTCTCACATCTCGTCGAGCGCGAAGGCGTACTCGTCGGCCAGCTTCTCCACGGAGGCGCGCACGAGGTCTGCACCGCCGTGGCCCGAGTGCTTCTCGACGCGCAGGAGGACCGGGCCGCCCCTCGAGGCCCATTGAAGCTCCGCGGCGAACTTGCGCGCGTGCATCGGGTCCACCCGGTCGTCGCTGTCCGCGCTGAGGATCAGCGTCGAGGGATACTTCGTGCCCTTCGTCACGTGGTGATAGGGCGAGTACGCGTAGAGCGCGGCGAAGTCGTCCGCGTCTTCGGCCGAGCCATACTCGGCGATCCACGTCTTGCCGCTTCCGAACTCCTGGTAGCGCACCATGTCGAGCAGCGGCACGCCGCACAGCGCGACACGAAACAGGTCCGGCCGCTGCGTGATGGCCGCGCCGACCAGGAGACCCCCGTTGGAGGCGCCGAGCGCGGTGAGCTTCGCGGAAGCGGTGAAGCCTTGCTTTATCAGCTCGTCGGCGACCGCGAAGTAGTCGTCGAAGACATGCTGCTTCTCGTGGCGCATGCCGTGGCGGTGCCATTCCTCGCCGTACTCGCTGCCGCCGCGCAGATTGGCCGTGACCCACGAGCCACCGTGTCTCGAGCCACGGGTAGATCGACGACGGAGAAGACGGGCGTTTGCGCCGACTGAAAGCCTCCGTAGCCGTAGAGGATCGTCGGCGTAGTGCCGTCCTTGTGAAGGTCCTTGGCGTGAACGACGAAGAAGGGGACTCGCGTCCCGTCCTTGCTCGTCGCGAAGAGCTGCTCGACCGCGTACTTCGTCGGGTCGACAGGGACCTTCAAGCGTGTAAAACGTCGACGTCTTGCCGCTACCGACGCTCGTCTCGAAGATCTCGGTCGGGTACGTGAACGACTGGAACGAGTAGTAGGCGGTGTCGTCGTCCGTCTCGCCGCTCAGCCCCGACGCCGAACCCGAGCGTCGGCAGTGTCGAGCTCGCGCACGAGCTTGCCGTCCTCGTCGCGCACCTCGACGTGGCTGACGACGTCCTTCAGATACGCGAGCGACAGGCGGTGCCCGACGACGTCACTCCCTCGAGCGTGGCGTCGCCTCTCTCGGCGACGATCTCCCTCCAGCGCTCGCGCGCGGGATGCCCCGGGTCGACGCGGAAGACGCGATACGTTGGGCGCGCCCTCGTTGGTCCACACGAAGAAGCGGCCGCGATCGACGCTCACGTCGTAGCGCGCGTCGTTGCCGACGACGAGCGGCTTCCATGCGGGCTTCTGCTCGTGGAGGTCCTCGAAATAAACGTCCGTGCTCGTCCAGCCGTGCTCGATCGATGGCGACGAGCCAGCGCCCGTCTCGGACTACCGTCGCGCTGACGAACGTCTTCGGGTCTCCGGTTCGCTCGCGCACGACTGGATCGTTCTTCGGATCGGCGCCGAGCTTGTGGAAGCGGACCTCGGCGTAGCCCGGACGGTCGGCCGTGGGGACGCTGCCCGGAAGGCGGGAGCCACGTGTAGTAGAAGCCGTTGCCCGACGGAGTCCACGAAGGCCACGCGTACTTGGCGCCTTCGATGACGTCGACGTCGCTCTTTTTCCCGGTCGCGACCTCCATCACGTGGAGGGTCGCCTCGTCGGAGTTGTTGCTCTTGACCGTGTAGGCGACGCGCTTTCCGTCGTGCGAGACCACCCATACGCCCAGCGACACGCTCCCGTCGGTCGACCACGCGTTCGGATCGAGGAGCACGTTGTCCGGCCCAGACTTGCCCTCGCGCCAGTAGATGGTGAACTTCTCCTTGCCCGACGTCGCGCCGCGGGAAAAAAAGCCGGCTGCCCGTACCGGTGTGGCGTGCCCACGCTCTCGACGTAGAGGAGCTCCTTGAACCGCGCGGCGATGGCCTCCCGCTCGGGCAGACGCGCAAGACGGGCGCGCGCGAAGGCATCTTCGTCTTCCGTCCACTTCTTCACCTCTGCGCTGGCGCCGTCTTCCAGCCATCGATAGGGATCCGCGACGGGCACTCCGTGCAAAACGTCGACTTGATCGACGCGCCGCGCGGCAGGGTACGGGAGCATCGCGCCTGCGTCGGCAGCGGAGCCGACAGGCGTGACCAGAGGCGGCGCCGGCGGCACGAGAGGAGGAGGAGCAGTCGCCGGTGAAGGCGTCTCGCACCCGAAGACTCCAAGCGCGCAGGACACTACAGCCGCGACGCTTGGCCAGAAGCGAAACCGCGTTTGCACGGCCAGAACGATAGCCTCGACGGGCAGCGCGTCGAGAGACTTCGCGTGCGCTATAGCAGCAGCGTAGAAGGACAAGGGGCCAACGGCGTGCAGAACCCGTCCAACGTCAAGCTCGGCCGCCAGCCGTCGCCCAGCGTCGAACTGCGTCACGAATCGGCGACGGGCAGGACCACGCCACTGCGCCGGTTCCTCGACCAGCATGGACGCAAGCTCTGGTGGCTTCACTCCGCGTACGCGCTGGCGCTGGGGGCTGGGGTGGTCGCGTTTGCGCGGAAAGGCTTCGAGCATGCGCGCTGGCTGGCGGTGTCGCTCGGTCTCGCGTGGCTGCTCGTCGTCCTGCTCTTCCGAATTCGCGGCGCCGGCGGAGAGCCTCGCGCCTTCGATGCCTCGGATCCACGGACGCGCGTTCGCTTCTACGTGATGACCTACGCGCTGAAGAACCTCTACCAGGGGATGCTCTTCTTTCTGCTCCCCTTCTATTGGAAGTCGACCACGATGAACGCCGCGAACGGGTGGTTCGTGGTCTTGCTCGCGGCGTGCGCCGTCGTGTCGACGCTCGACATCGTGTTCGATCGCGTACTGATGCGTTGGCGTTCGCTCGCCTCGCTCTTCCACGGCATCGCGCTTTTCGCCTGCCTGAACCTCGTCATTCCGGCGCTCTTCCCCGACACGCGCACGCTATGGTCGCTCCTCGGAGCGGCCAGCTTCGCGGTCGTGAGCTTCTGGACGCTGCACGTCACGGTGCCCCAGCTCAAAAAGAGGATCACGATCGGCCTCTTCGCGATGAGCCTCGTCGGCGGTGTTGGCCTTGCGTATGCCGGCCGCGTGGCGATCCCTCCGGTGCCGATGTACGTCTCGTCGGCGGGCGTCGGGCCGAAGCAACTGCCGGACGGGCGACTCGCAATGGAGGTCAAGACGCTGCACCCGTCGGCCATACAGGAGCTCATCGCCGTGACGGACGTCGTCGTCCCGGGAGGCAAGGGAGACCGTCTTCGCCACCTCTGGCGCCACGAAGGACGGGAGGTGCACCGGACCACCGAGGAGACGTCGCGCGTCAGCGGGCCAAAAGGCATCGTGCGACTGCGATCGTCGCTTACCGGTCGCGATCTTCCGGATGCCCTGCTAGGCGCATGGTGCGTTGACGTGGAGACCGATGACGGGCAACTGGTCGGGAGAACGGAGTTCGACGTCGTCGAGTGACGGTCCACGTAGACCGGCATTGACAATCTGGCAGACCTAGCAACCCGTGTGCCGTGATGTTGGCGCGGGCGTTGCGTCCCGTCGGCGCCCCCCCAAGGGGAAGGACGTGTAAGCCGCCCACTTTGCCTGGAGGTCAAGGAATGGAGAGTCTCGTCACCTATCTCGTTACTGCGATGCTTTCGTGGGTCCCGCTGTATGCGCACGCCCCCGGCGAGTCCGCCGAGGACGCGCGCGGACGCTACGAGAGCATTGCGCATGACGTCGCGCAGGTCGTGCTGGACGGGGGCGAGGAACCATTGTTTGGGGGGACGAGCGGACGTGCCGAGACGGCAATCCTGATGCTCTCGGTCGCATCGTTCGAGAGCTCGTTCAAAAAATCCGTCGATAATGGCATAGGGAGGGGCGATAACGGCCGGTCGTACTGCCTGATGCAGATCCACGTCGGCGCAGGCACGACACTCGAGGGCTGGAGCGGCCCAGAGCTGGTCGAGAACAGGCAACGGTGCTTCCGCGCCGCGCTCCATATTCTTCGCGGGTCGTTCGGCGTGTGTCGCAAGCTTCCGATCGAAGATCGGCTCAGCGCTTACGCCACGGGGCGTTGTCTCCCGAACGTCGAAATCTCGCGGTCGCGCGTCGGTCGAGCGCGCACGTTCTGGGAGTCGCACGCGCCCCCACCGGCCACTCCTCTGGAGACCTGAGTTCCTTCACGGACGCGGGGCAACGCTCTCCTCGCGGTGAAATCGCCCCACCCGCCCGCGACAACAGTGGCGCGGTCGCCCGAAATGAAGGACACCCGTCGTGAGCGATGTCCCAAGTGGCCACTCCCTCGAAGCCGCCGTCGGCGCTTGCCGCTTCAGCTCGCGGCGGCGTGCCGGCCCCTGCGCGCCACGGCGCCACGGCAGGCGGATCACGCTTCTTGCGCGCCTACGCGACGACATTCCTCGTCATCGCGAGCTACGTCTGGCTCTCCACGTGCGCGCGGTTCTTCGGTCGGTCGTGGCGCGACGCGCGCGTCGGAGACGTCCACACCCGCAACGCACGGCGCGTCTACGCCACCATCCTGCGGCTCCAGGGCCTGTTCATCAAGGTCGGGCAGCTCCTCTCGATCATGGCGAATTTCCTGCCGCCCGAGTTTCGCTGCGAGCTCGAGGCCCTGCAGGACCAGGTGCCTCCTCGACCATACGACGAGATCGCGGAACGGCTACGGAGCGAGCTCGGCGAAGGGATGGCGCTCTTCGCGGAGCTCGACCCAGAGCCGATCGCCAGCGCCTCGCTCGGCCAGGTGCACGTGGCGCAGCTCGTCGACGGGCGCCGGGTCTGCGTGAAGGTGCAGCACAAGGACATCGACCGCATCGTCCGCCTCGACCTCCGCACCATCCGCCGCATCATGGGGATCGTCCAGTGGTTCGTTCCGGTGCAGGGGCTCGGACGCGTACTACCACCAGATCAAGGAACTCTTGACGCAGGAGCTCGACTTCGCGCTCGAGGCGAACAACATCGAGCGCATCGCGGGCAACTTCGCCGCTGACAGCGGCGTCGTCTTCCCGACGCCGGTCCGCGAGCTCTCCACGCGGCGCGTGCTCACGACGACGTTCGTCGAGGGCGTGAAGGTGAGCGACGTCGCGGCGCTTCGCGCGCTCGGCGTCGACAAGAAGGACGTCGCGCGACGCCTCGTGCGCCTTTACTGCCAGATGATCTTCGTCGACGGCGTCTATCACGCCGATCCGCACCCCGGGAACGTGCTGGTCGCAGAGGCAGCGGGGCGATCGTCCTGCTCGACTTCGGCGCCGTCGCGGAGCTCAGCCCCAGATGCGCGAGGGCATCCCCGAGTTCCTCGAGGGGGTGCTGCGCCGCGACACCGATCGCCTCGTCAAGTCGCATGCGCAAGATGGGCTTCATCTCGCGGACGACCGACGAAGGCGTGAGCGAGCGAGATCATCGAGTACTTCCACCGGCGCTTCCAGGAGGAGGTGCGGCTCGAGAGCTTCAACCTGAAGGACATCAAGCATCGATCCGCAGCGGGGCTTCGAGAACCTGCTCGACCTGCGGCAAATGAACATCGGCCTGCGCGAGCTCTCCGGCGCGTTCCACGTCCCGAAGGACTGGGTGCTCCTCGAGCGGACGATCCTGCTCCTCTACGGCTGCTGCTCGCTGCTCGACCCGGAGCTCAACCCGGTCGCGATCATCCAGCCGTACCTGCAGGATTTCGTCCTCGGCAACCGCGACTTCACGCAGATCGCGATGGAGGCCATCCGCGACATGGCGATGAGCGCGATGACGCTCCCCGAGGACATGCGCCGCTACCTCATCAAGGCGAACCGCGGGCGAGCTCGAGGTGCGCGTGCGCGGGGTGCAGGAAGGGGCGCGACGCCGTCTACGCTGCCGGACGGCAGATCATCTACACCGCCATCGGCCTCGTCGCTGGATTCGAAGCCCTGGAGTCGTGGCGAAGGCACGAGTGGCAGATGGCGCGCGGGTTGGCCGGCGCGGCGATCGGCGCAGCGGCCCTGCTCCTCCTGTCCAGCCTGTTTGCGCGGCCCCGCAGGCGCTGACACTGGCCGGTAGCCCTCACTTCTGCGCGACGTAAAACTTGTACACCATCACGCCGGGCTTCCCCAGGAACGGCGCCACATGGGCCTCGCCGAGCGCGTCCGCGACACACGCTCCCGTCGGCGTCCCCGCGAACGGCGGGCTCACCACTCGCTCGCTCACCGAGCCGTCGTTCGCGAACGTCACGGTGGCCAGCGCGATTCCAAACGCCTTGCCTCGACGGCACTTGGCTACCTCGTGCGAGGTGGCATCAAGAGCGAGTCGCGCAGCGTAGGAGTTGAAGACGGCGAGGGGGGTCGGGGTCGAGGTCGGGGTCGGGGTCGGGGTCGAGGCCGTGGCCGTGGTCGGGGTCGGGGTCGAGGCCGTGGCCGTGGCCGTGGCCGTGGTCGGGGTCGGGGTCGGGGTCGGGGTCGTGGTCGTGGTCGTGGTCGAGGTCGACGCCTCGGCAATCGGAGTCACGATCGCCGCTTGGGCCGACGACGCGTTCGCATACGAATCTCTTCACGCCGTGCCGCAACACGGCGGCCGCTGCCACGACCGCAATCAGGAGAAGAGCACCCGCGACCGCCATCGCTCGCAGCGGCGACCGCCGCGTCGGGCCCACGGGAGGCTCCTCCGCTAGCACCGACGGCTGCGTCCTGAGTGGGGGTCGGGCAAGCTCGAATGGCTCGGACACGGGTGCGACGGGGGGGAGCGCAGGCGTCTCGACGGGCTCGGCCGACGCAGGCGGCGGCGAGGGGGTCGGGGGGGGAACCGGCTCGGTCTCTCCGGTCAACGCGGTCATCGTCGACGACTCCGCCCCGGGCACTGGTTTGGGCTCATGCCCCGGCTCGAAGATCATCCGCTGCGTCTCGACGGAGTGAGGCGAAGTCAGCTCGAGCTTGCCCACTGCGCCGACGACTACCGCCGCCCCGGGCGGACCGATGCCTACGAGGGTTGGGGCTTTGGGTCGGGGCTTGTCATCCATACGTCGGCCCCATTGTGCGGCACCTGGCCTGTCCCGTCACCCGGGCCTTGACGACGGGGCCTCCCCTTCGGACGCTCGCCTCATGGCAAAGCACTTGCTCGCGATCGACCAGGGGACCACGGGATCCACGGCGCTCGTCGTCGAAATTGCCACCGGAGGTGGGGCGGAGGCCGGCGCCGGCAGGACCCTCGGCCGCGCCACGATCGAGTTTCCCCAGCACTTTCCGAAGCCCGGATGGGTATCCCACGATTCCAACGAGATCTGGCACAGCGTAGGAGAGAGCGTCAAAGAAGCCGTCAAAAGGGCGGGGGCCCGCCCAGAGGACATCGCTGCCATCGGTATCACGAACCAGCGTGAGACGACGGTCGTGTGGGACCGCGCGACGCGACGGCCGATCGATCTCGCGATCGTATGGCAGTGTCGCCGCACGGCCGACGTTTGCGAGGGGCTCAAGAAGGATCCGCACACGGTGTCGCGGGTGCGCGAGAAGACGGGCCTCGTCATCGACGCTTACTTCAGCGCGACGAAGATCGCCTGGCTGCTCGATCATGTCGCGGGAGCGCGCGCGCGTGCGGAGCACGGCGAGCTCGCCTTCGGCACCATCGACTGCTTTCTCGTAAGCGAGCTGACCGGCGGCGCCGTGCACGTGACCGACGTTACGAACGCCTCGCGAACGCTGCTCATGAACCTGTCTCGCGCCGAATGGGACCCCGAGCTCCTCGACCTCTTCCGCGTGCCCGCGTCCTTGTTGCCACGCATCGTCGGGAGCGCCGAGGTCGTCGGGCGCACGAGCGGGGTGGGCTTCCTCCCAGACGGGGTGCCGATCGCGGGAATGGCAGGCGACCAGCAGGCGGCCCTCTTCGGGCAGGCATGCTTCTCGGAGGGAGACGCGAAGTGCACTTACGGCACCGGAGCTTTCGCGCTCATGAACATCGGAGCGCGGCCCCTGCTGAGCGAACACGGCTTGGTGACGACCGCGGCGTGGCGGATCGGCGGGCAGACCACGTACGCGCTCGAGGGGAGCGCGTTCGTCGCTGGGGCCGCCGTCCAGTGGCTCCGAGACGGCCTTCGCGTCATCACGAGCGCGAAGGAAATCGAGGCCCTTGCACGCAGCGTCCCGTCGAGCGACGGGGTCGTTTTCGTGCCTGCCTTGGCGGGGCTGGGCGCTCCACACTGGGACCAGGACGCCCGCGGCGCCATCACCGGCCTCACCCGGGGAACGACAGCCGCTCACCTCGCCCGCGCCACCCTCGAAGGCATCGCGTTCGAGGTCCGTGATCTGCTCGACGCCATGTCCAAGGACGCGAAGCGCCCCCTGGCTCGCCTGCGAGTCGACGGCGGTGCCGCCGCGAACGACCTTCTGATGCAGTTTCAGGCGGACGTCGCCGGCGTCGTCGTGGAGCGACCATCGGACATCGAGTCGACCGGGCGAGGCGCCGCGATGCTTGCCGGGATCGGCGCGGGCGTCTTCAAGGGGCTCGACGAGGCGGCGCGCATGGTCGAGCTCAGCGCCCGCTTCGAGCCGAAGATGGACGCTGGCGAACGAGCCGACCACCTTTCCCGCTGGGAGGACGCGATCCAGCGGGCAAGCTCGAGCCGCTCGCGAAAGTGAGCGTCCCGTGCGATTCTAGGATGTGCGCCTTACGTTGTGATTTGAAGCTCTCGTCCGCCTCAGCCCAGGCGGTCGACGGCGGATCGAGAATCGTAGGAAATGCCGGTGCCGTCGACCGGTGTCTTGCGGCGAGCTTGGAGGAAGGGAGCCATGTCCAACAATAGCGTCGGCGAACATCCGAACGCCGGGAGCCCGCCCGGCCCCGTTCGTGATGTGCCGGTGGATTGGGAGGCCCTCGAGGACGCCTTCGAAAACAACGCGCCCGAGGTTCACAGCTACCTGCATCTGACGACGGGAGAAGTCCTGCGCGTCGTGGACGGCGTCGCCGACCCGCAGATGCACGTGCGCATCGCCTCGGACGGCAACTACCTCCGCATCGATCCGGTGAGCTCGCGCGAGCAATACCGTTGGATGGAGCGGTTCATCCCGATCGTGGACGAGCCCGACCTTCGCGAGAAGCTCACGCAGGCCATCGACGGCAAGGGAGCGTTCCGCCGTTTCAAGGACGTCCTCATGTCGTACGGGCCCGAGCGCGAGCGTTGGTTCACGTTCCGGAGCGAGCGGCTGCGCACGTTCATGGAGGCCTGGTTGACCGCGCACGCAATCGCCCCCGTTGCCCGCGCGGTCTGGCCGGACGCCCCCCCGCCCGCCCCCGAGAGCGAGGTCCCCCCCGAATCCAGCGAAGACGGCGTCCGAAGTCGCAAGGCGGCCGTCGGGCGCGAAACGCGGAGACACTCCGGCAGCAACTGAAGGAGGTCGCGGAGACGCTCGGCCCGCGAGACCTCGACCTGGTCACGACCTTCGCCGAGTTCTTGAAGGCGCGGCGCGCGGCCCGCGGGTTCGCGCACCACCACGAGCACATGCTTCAAGAGCGCGCCGTCAGCAGCGTGCCGCAGCCGAAGAAAGAAGACGTGCCCCCCCCGTGAAAAGGGCGAGCGCCTGCGGTGTTGCCTTGGCTGCGGTGCTTCTCTCGGGCGCGGCCATGTCCGAACCGCGCCCGGCAGTCGAGCGAACAGTCGCGCGCTTCTCGGCGGCCGAGATGGGTGGAGCAGCCCATCCACGCTTCATCGAGGAACGGATGCTCGCCTTCGAGGCGCGCCTCGAGGTGATGGCCGAGAAGGCCGAGGGGACGGGCGATGCGTACCAAGAGCGTCACGTTCGCGATGCCCTCGAACGCCATGTCGGCGAGGAGCTCCTCGCCAACCTGGCGAACAAGCTCATCATGGAGTCCCCGCCCAGCAAGAGGCCTACCGAGGCGGAGCTCACCCGTATCGAGCAAGACCTGGGTGCCGCGGAGCTCGACAGGCTTGGAGGCCGCGAACGGGTCGAGGCGGCGGCCGCCGTCGAACAGCTTGACCCGTCGGTAGTGGATGCGCTCCTCCGACGGCAGGCCATGTCGGCCTGGTACCTCGATCGCGCCGTCACGCCGATCCTCCAGCCCTCGGACGAGCAGCTTCGTGAGGTCTTCCGCTCGTCGGCTCACCCGTTTCGCGGGCAACCGTTCGAGCAGTCTCGAACGGCCCTTCGGCGCTGGTTCGTGGCGGAACGTCTGCACGCGGCGGAGAGTGCGTTTTTCCAGGCCGCTCGCGCCCACGTCCGGATCATCGTGTCGAGGTAAAAGCGTCGACCTCCTCGGCGACACGCGCGATGACCTGCTCCATGCTCTGGCCACTGCTCTTGGGCCGCTTGAGCGAGTGATCGCCCCCTTCGATGACGAAGAGGCGGCTGCCCTGAGAGAGGCCCTGCACGATGGGCCCCAATTCGTCGGGCGTGCCGAACGTGTCGCGCGAGCCTTGAACGAAGAGCATCGGCGCGCGTACGCGCGGCAGGTGCGACGCGCGCAGCTGGTTCGGCTTGCCTGGCGGATGAAGCGGGTAGCCGAGCAGCACGAGTCCCGCCAGGCCCTCGACGTCTCCTCCGGCCGCCACCTGTGTGGCGATTCGCCCGCCCATCGACTTCCCCCCGATGTAGAGGCGCCGGCCCTCGCCGTCCCCTCGCGCCCGGACCGTGGCGATGACGGCACGCCAGGTCGCCTCGAGCAGGTCGTTCTTGTCGGGAGCCCGACGCTTGGCCTCAGAGTAGACGAAATTGAACGTCACGACGTCGAACGCGCGGTCGGCCAGCGCGCCGGCGACCATGACCATCCAGGGATGCGTGTGAGGCGCACCGGCCCCGGGTGCCAGCACGATCGCTGCCCGTGGATCCCGCGCTCGGTAGACGATACCGGTCGTTCGGGCCTGGCCGACATCGACGACGAATGTGTCGGTCCTCACCACGTCACGCTAGCCAGCTGCCCTCGAAGCTGCACTGCGACGCCCCGTCTGATACACACTCCGTGCGCTCGACGACCAGCGCCGTATAGCCGATCGCCCGGAGAAGGTGCTCCAGTAGCGGCCGCAGCAACCGGCAGACCGCGATGTGGTGACGCGACCAGCCACGCACGCGCGCGTCGAACGAGATGGGCGAGAGAAGGTGCACACTCAGCGTTCCCTCATCGACGTACGTCCTCCACACGCGCTGAGCATTGGCTTCGAGCAGCGACGGCGACGCGACGAGACGGAAGAGTGATCGGTAGACACCCTTGACGTTGTCGCGTGCGATGGCCTCGGCAAGGCGCGCAATGAACGCGTCCGGATCAGCGGGCGACACGGCTCGCTCCATGGCGATCAACAGCTCGCCGATCATCTGCGTGTCGTACCAACCGGAGGGCATGATGCCGAGGGCCGGGTCCCCGAACCTCAACGTCGCATGAAGCTCCTCGGACGCGAGCTCTCCCACGCGCGCCGTGGCCGGACCGCCGTACGAGTCATTGAACCACGCGAGGCCGGCCCGCACGGCGGTACCCTTGACGCGGCCGCGCAGGGCGGGGACGCGTGCCCCGTTCGGGGCCCACGACGGAGGAATCGATGGCGGGCGCGACGGCACCGTCGAGATTCGCGGCGCGGACTGGACGTGTGAAGCACTCGGAGGCGGCGGAGCGCTTGCCCGCACCACCGGCCGCGCGGACTTGCGCCGCGAGGACGAAGCATGAGGTTCCCTTCCCGGCTGAGACGACGGGTCCGGCCCGTCCAGCGCGTCCCGCATGAGGCCCACGAGCTCCCGCGCGGAATCCGATCCTCGCGAACGAGCTCTTGCGCAGACACGCGTAAACGACGGCCGCTGCCGGCGCGGGTACATCAGGCGGGAAGCTGGGCTCGTCGCGAAGGATAGCCGATGCAGTTGCCGACCCCCCCCGGCCGAACGGCGGCTCGCCCGTCAGCATCTCGAAGAGCACGCAGCCGAGCGACCACACGTCGCTTCGAGCGTCGACCACTCCATGCTCAATCTGCTCGGGCGAGAGGTAAGCGAGCGAACTCTGCCCTGGTATCCCGAAGTCGACCACGATGATGCGCCCGTCCGGCGCTAGGAGCAGCTTGGACGGTCGCAAAGCCCCGTGCAGAAGGCCGGCGCCATGGGCGGCTGCGACGCCGTCCGCGGCCTGGATTGCGTAGCCCAGGGCGACCTCGATGGGCAGCGCCGCCCGCTCCGCAAGCACACGCGCGACGTCCGTGCCCTGGATGTATTCCATGGCGACCCAGGGCGTCCCCTGGTGCTCTCCGGTCGCGTCGATTCGCACCACGTTGCGTTGCTCGACAGCGGCCAGCGCTCGCAGGTCGCGGAGGAGGCGCCCTCGCGCGGCCGGCGTCGCCCCGTCCACAGACAGCATCTTGAGGACGACCCGTGCTCCGCTGCCCGTGCGCGCGACGTACATGACGCTCGTTCCCGGGTGACCCAGACGTCGCTCCACGACGTAAGGCCCGACGGCGGTGCCCGGCTCGATGCGAATGGATTCGGATGCCACGGAGGAACCGCTAACTAGTACATCACGCCAACCACACCACCGTGACGCCTTCGCCGCCTTCCCCGGACGCCCCTCCACGCGAGCGCGCCACATAGGGCGAGCGGGCAAGCTCTCGCCGTATGGCATCCCGCAGCGCCCCGGTGCCATGGCCATGCAAGAGGAAGACGACGTCCAAACCATGATTGAGCGCGCGGTCGAGAAAGCTGGTGGCCAGCGCCACACCGTCGTCGACACGCAGCCCACGGAGGTCGCACGTGTTGTCGTGAGATTGCAGAGGGGTGCTCTCGGGGGAGGAGCGCGACGCTGAGCGATGCGGAGCTCGTGCGGGAGGCGGGGCGGGCGCGGGGCGAGTTCGCAGCTCGCTCGACTGAACGGTCAACTTGAGCGGGCCCGCGGCGATACGAACGCTGCCGTCGCCTAGTACATCGATGACCTCGGCCTCTGCGCGAAGCCTGAGCACCCACACCCGTTCGCCCTTCCGCAGATCCGTGGCGCGGACGGGCTCGCCCGGCACGTCCTCGACCCTCGTGACGAGGCTTTCGAGCGGTCCGCCGATGGCGACGTCTCCCGCGAGCCGCTCGATGGTCTGCTCCGCCTGACGGACGGCCTGCGCGTCGGGCTTCTTGACACGCAATCGCGCCTGGGCCGCCCGCAGCTCCTCGCGCGCCCGTCGGAGGCGATCCATCAGGGCGCTCCCCTCCTCCGACAGGATCCGGGTCTGGCGGTGCTTGGCTTGTTCGAGCTCGGCCTCTAGGCGAACGGACGTCTGACGCGCCTCGGCCTCCCGTTCGTCGGCTGCTGCTCGGGCGAGCTCTAGGGCGGCGCGCTCGTCGTCCAGCCTCTTGATCACGGTCTCGAAGCTATGGTCCTCGCGCGTGAGGAAGCGCTCGGCACGGTCAATTACCGTTTCGGGCATGCCGAAGCGACGCGCGACCGCGAGGGCACTCGAGCTCCCCGGAACGCCCATCGCAAGGCGGAACGTCGGGGTCATCGTCGCGAGATCGAACCCGACGCTGGCGTTGTCGAAGCGAGGGTCGACCGCCGCAAGTGCCTTCAACCCTTCGTAATGCGTCGTAACGGCAACAGCGCCACCCCGAGCACACAGGCTATCCAGGATCCCCGCGGCAAGTGCCTCGCCCTCTCGCGGGTCCGTTCCGCCTGCGAGCTCGTCGAGCAATACGAGCGCGCCGCGGGTCGTCTCCTCCAACACCGCGGCGAGATTCGACACGTGGGCACTGAACGTAGACAGATTCTTCTGCAAGCTCTGCTCGTCACCGACGTCGGTCAACACGACGTCGAAGAGCCCGACGACGCTTCGCTCGGCGCACGCGACGGGAAGGCCAGCGCGCACCATGAGGGCCGCGAGACCGAGAGTCTTCAGGGCGACGGTCTTCCCGCCCGCGTTGGGACCGCTGACCACGATCGCTCGGCCTGCCGCGACGGTGAGGTCACTCGGGACGACGCACGCCACCGGGCCACCGGTCCGCGGACCCGGCCCGGGCAGGGCATCCAGCGCCAGCAGTGGATGACGGGCTTCGCGTAGGTCCATGCGGGGCTCGTCGATCACGTCCGGAAACAGGAGCCCGATATCCGCTGCGAGCGTGGCGCTCGCCGCACGAACGTCCGCGAGCGCGATCGCATGCGCGGCGGCCTCGACGCTGGGCAACACGTCGGCGAGCCGGGCGGTCAGTCGTGCGTAGACGGCGTCCTCTTCGCGGCGCACCTCGGCCTCGAGCACCTTGAGACGGTTGCCCATACCGACCACCGCGCGCGGCTCGACGAACAACGTCGCACCGCTGCTGCTGGTCGCGTGCACGATTCCGGGGAACCGCTCGTGCGCATCCGAGCGTACCGGAAGGACCCATCGGCCCTCTCGTTCGGTCACGAAGCGGTCCTGGAGGACATCCTCGTAGCGGGTCATCAGATCGTCCATCCGGGCAAGCATCCGCTGTCGCGCCGCACTCCACTCTGCCCGTAGTTCGCGCAAGCGAGGACTCGCGTGATCGGCGAGGATGCCGTCAGGCGCGAAGCAGCGCGCGATCTCGTCCGCCACCGCATCGAGTGTGGGGTCGGTGGCGCACGCGTCGAAGAGCTCGGGCGCCTCGAGCTTCCGCGCGGTGAGAAATCGGCGAAGAGTACGCGCCGCTCCGAGCATGCGGCAGAGTGCACGGAGCTCGGCCGCCGCCAGCGCGCCGCCGACACGCACGCGCTCGATGCCGTCCCCTGTGTCGTCCAGCTCCCCCAGGGGCAGAGGGCGACCGGCATCGCGGAGCCTCAGCGCCTCGGCCGACTGCACGAGCCAGCAGCGGGCCTCCTCCCGCGTCGGCGCAAAAGGCAGAACCTGAGCGAGGCTACGACCGAGGAATCCTGCACACCGATCCGCGAGGGCCGAGAGCACCCTGTCCCATTCGAGATCGGAGCGTGCCTTCGGCGGACAAGGATCTGGACGAAGCGGAAACAAGCAGCGGCGAGGATAGCGCCTCGTCCGCTGGGCGCCTGGCCGCCCCCTCGACCGAGGCGTATCGTCCCGATTCTGGACGGCCAGATGGAGAGATCCCGAGACAATCCGGTCGACGCTCCGCTCGGGGCCGTCGACACATGGCTCAAGCCCATCCACCGATGGGTATGGAAGGACCCCCTTCGACGTGCCCACAAGCTCTTGGTGTTCGCGGAGACGGAGGCGGACGGTGGGCGCGACCTAGCCCGCGCCGCGGAGCTCACCAACGACGCCGTCCTTCGGGGACTCTACCTGCGTCATGCGATGGATGAGCAGCGCCACGCCGAGATGTTCCGTCAGCGGGGACGGACGATGTTCGTCGACTCTGTCGCGCCGGCCAGCCGGGCTGCATGCGAACTGGTTCGTCCCCGGGCGAGCGCGGTCTCGACGGCGTCGTGGTCGAGAAGGACCACGACGAGGCACTGCTCGCCTTCCTGCACCTGAGCGAACGCGCCGCGGCTAGGCGCTTCGCCGTCTATCGCGACGTGCTCGGCCACGATCCCGAAACGAGGGCCGTCTTCACGCGAATCCTGCGCGACGAGGTATTTCACATGACCTACACGAGGAAAGAGCTCGGACGCGATGTCTCCCCGCCGGCACGGCCTTCGGCTCTGGGCCGCGCGCCTTCACCGCATCTGGAAAGCGTACCTCCGCCTGGCGGCCGCCGTGGCGGGCGTCATGGGAACGTGCGTCCTCGCCTTGCAGTACTTCGTCATCCTTCCGTGGTTCGCGCTGCTGGCCAAACGCGCCGCACGCAAGCACCCTGCGGGTCTGCACGGCGAGACTCCTGGCTGGACCGCCAGAGGCGCCCGGCCCCGGACGCTGCGGACCCAGTACTGATGCGTATCCTCGGCATTTCGGCCCACTACCACGACTCGGCGGCGGCTTTGCTGGTCGACGGCGTACCCGTCGCTGCCGTGCAGGAAGAGCGGTTCTCGCGACGCAAGAACGACGCGGCGTTCCCGGTGGCCGCAATCGAGTGGTGCCTCGAAGAAGCTGGGATCGAGCCTGCACAGCTCGACGCGGTCGTCTTCTACGAGAAGCCGATGCTCAAGTTCGAGCGCATCTTGACGATGGCGCTGCGCGAGTGGCCGCGCACGTACGCGAGCTTCCCGCACGCGATGAAGAACTCCCTCGGGCGAAAACTCTGGGTAAAGGGGGTCATCCAGAGCTGGCTCGGCGTCCCCGGCGAGCAAGATCCTCTTCTCCGAGCACCACCTGTCGCACGCCGCCGCGGCCTTCTTCACGGCGCCGACGCAAGGACGCTGCGATCCTCACGGCCGACGGCGTCGGCGAGTGGGCGACGCTCTCGGTAGGGCGCGGCCGGCGCCGGAGGGCCGACGGGACGAGATCGAGATCCTGCGCGAGGTCCGGTTCCCGCACTCGCTCGGGATGCTCTACTCGACCTTCACCGCGTTCCTCGGCTTCCAGGTGAACGAGGGCGAGTACAAGGTGATGGGCCTCGCCTCCTACGGCAAGCCCGCTTCGCCGACGAGGTGCGCAAGGTCATCCGCGCGCACGAAGGACGGCGCGTTCCAGCCTCGACATGAGCTTCTTCGAGTACCACACGACGTGCGAAGCGCTCGTTCAGTCAAGCGGTTCATCGACGACGTTCGGGCGCCCCGCGCGCCCTGGGAGCCGCTCGACCCGGCGGTCGAGCGACGGGCGACGGTACGCCGACATCGCCGCGAGCGTGCAGCACGTGCTCGAGGAGATCCTCGTCGACATGCGCACGCGCCTTCACGAGCGGAGACGGGCTGCCCGACCTGTGCCTCGGCGGCGGCGTCGCGCTCAACGGCGTCTGCAACGCGCGCATCCTTCGCGAGAGCGGATTCGAGCGCGTCTTCGTCCCGCCGTGCTCCGGGCGACGCGGGGTGCGCGCTCGGCGCGGCGCTGCTCGCCGACCGCGTCCATTTCGGCAATCCGGATCGAAGTGCTTCCCCGACCATCCGTACTGGGGCCCGGGCGTCGACGCCGAGGAGCTCGCGCGGGTGGCCCGGGAGGACGGCCTCGACGCTGCGCGAGCTGCCGAGCGACGAGGCCCTCTTCGATCAGCGGTCGCGAAACGACCTCCACGAGCGGCAAGATCGTGGGCTGGATGAGCGGCCGTAGCGAATTCGGCCCGAGGGCTCTCGGCAACCGGAGCATCCTGACGCGCGCCGCACACGATCAGAGCAGCGCGACCGGCTCAACAGGAGCATCAAGTTCCGCGAAGAGTTCCGCCCGTTCGCTCCGGCCGTCCCCGTCGAGCACGCGAGCACGTACTTCGAGCTGCCACAGGGCGGCGCGATCGCATGGCCCGCTTCATGTCGGGCGTCTTTCGCGTCAGGGACGAGCACCGTGGCAACCTCGCCGCGGTCACTCACGTCGATGGCACCGCGCGCCTGCAGACGGTCGAGGCGGGCATGGCGCCGCGGTTTCACGCGCTCCTCGAGGCCTACGGACGCGTCAGCGGCATGCCGGTTCTTCTCAACACGTCGTTCAACCTTGCTGGGGAGCCGATCGTCAACCGCGCCATCGAGGGGTACTCGACGTTCCGTCGATGCGGCATCGACCTCCTCGTCGCGGGGCGAACGATCGTCAGCAAGCGCCGCGCGTCGCGAGAGGGCGAGATCGGCGCCCTGGAGGACATCGAAGAGGCCGCGCAATGACGCTCCGCCAGACGGGGAAGATCCGCCGGGGCCTCACGGTGATCGCGAGCGCGGGTCCGTCAATCGTGGACTTGGCAGGAGGAATGTGGCGCAGCGGAGAGAGAAACCGCTGGCTGGTTCCGCTCGTGGTGTTCCTGTGCGTGACCGGGCTGGTGCTGGTGCTCGCGAGCACCGTGGAGGCCCTTGCCCCGTTCATCTATGCAATCTTCTAGGGGCCCAGGTCTCTCGAATACTCGCCAATCAGCGGTTTTGCCGTGTTTCTAGGACACTCCCGGGGCTTCGTGGCCGGTGCTCGATACGTATTCGAGGTAACCCCCGCCGTACTCCTTTGCTCCGTCGGGTCCGAGCTCGAGGACCCGGTTCGAGAGAGCGCCCAGAAACTGGCGGTCGTGAGACACGAAGAGCATCGTCCCCTCGAACTCGGCCAGCGCCTTGACGAGCATCTCCTTGGTGCGCCATGTCGAGGTGGTTGGTCGGCTCGTCGAGGACGAGGAAGTTCGGCGGGTCGTAGAGCATCGTCGCGAGCACGAGGCGCGCCTTCTCGCCGCCCGAGAGGACGCGGCACGGACTTCTCCACGTCGTCGCCCGAGAAGCCGAACGCGCCGGCGAGCGTGCGCATCGAGCCGATGGTCGCCAGCGGGAAAAGCGGACCGCAGCGTCTCGATGACTGTCTGGTCGGCGTCGAGGAGCTCCATCGCGTGCTGCGCGAAGTAGCCCAGCTTCACGCTCGCGCCGACCGCGACCCGGCCCGCGTCGGGGTGTACGTCGCCCGCGACGAGCTTGAGGAGCGTCGACTTGCCCGCGCCGTTCACCCCCATGACGCACCAGCGCTCGCGCCGGCGGATCGAGCAGATCGAGCCCGTCGTAGATCGACGCGTGCCCCGTACGCCTTGCAGACGCCGTCGAGCTTGACGACGTCGTCGCCGGAGCGCGGCGGGAGTGCGGAAGTCGAACTCGACGACCTTGCGGCGCTTGGGTGGCTCGACCTTCTCGATCTTCTCGAGCTTCTTCACGCGCGATTGCACCTGCGCCGCGTGGCTGGCGCGGGCCTTGAACCGGGCGATGAAGGCCTGCTCCTTGGCGAGCATCGCCTGCTGCCGCGCGTACTGCGCCTCGTGCTGAGCCTCGGCGACTTCGCGCTGCCGTTCGTAGAAGTCGTAGTTGCCCGAGTACGTGGTGATGCCCCCGCCGTCGATCTCGACGATCTTCGGTCACCAGGCGGTTGAGAAACTCGCGGTCGTGCGACGTCATGACGAGGGCGCCTTCGAACCCACGGAGAAAGCGCTCGAGCCAGATGATCGACTCGATGTCGAGGTGGTTGGTCGGCTCGTCGAGCAGGAGGGCGTCGGGGCGCATGAGCAGGATGCGCGCGAGCGCGACGCGCATCTTCCAACCGCCGGAGAGCTTGCCGACATCGTCGTCGACGACGTCGTCGCGAAAGCCGAGACCAGCGAGGATCTCACGGGCCCGCGCCTCGAGAGCGTAGCCCCCGAGCTCGTCGAAGCGCGCCTGCGCGTGACCGAACCGCTCGATCAGAGTCCTCGAGATCGACGGCCTGCGCGGGATCGGCCATCGCGTGCTCGAGCGCGTGCAGATCGTGCGCGACGACCGACACCTCGCCGGCGCCCGCCATCGTCTCTTCGAGAACGCTGCGGCCCTTCATCTCGCCGACGTCCTGGCTGAAGTACCCGACGCTGACGCCGCGATCGACGGCGACCTGACCGCCGTCGGGCTGCTCCTCGCCCACGATCATGCGAAAGATAGTGGACTTGCCGGAACCGTTGGGGCCCACGAGGCCAACCTTCTCGCCACGGAACACACCCATCGAGGCCTCGAGAAAGAGGATCTGCGACCCATGTTGCTTGGATACGGAATCGAGGCGAATCACGAAGGGCCCGCAGAGTGACAGCTCCGCGGCATCGCGCAAGCCCGGAGAGGACTGACCGAGGATTGCTCATGCGACTACCGATGGATCTGCTCGCCTGCCCCGTGTGCAAGGGCCCGATGCGCGACGAGATCGAGGCCCTCGTCTGCCCGGCGTGCAGCGGGCGCTATCCGATCAGCGGCGAGATCCCCGATTTGCGCGTGGATGGAGACGCGCGGACCGAGGCCGTGCGCGCCTTCTACTCCCGTGCCCCTTTCCCCGGGTACGCTCCGCAAGAGAATCTGGGGTCCCTGCGGGCGCGTGCCGCGAAGAGCGAGTTTGCGATGGCTCTCGACCGCGCCATTGCAGGGGACGCCCGTATCGTCGAGCTGGGCTGCGGGACGGGACAAATGTGTATCTTCCTCGCGACGGCCGACCGTATCGTCGTCGGCGCCGATCTGGCGCGGGCATCCCTCGAGCTCGGGGCCTCCGCAGCACGGCGCTCCAGGGTGGAATCCCTCGTCTTCATTGAGACCGACCTGGGGCACGCGGCGTTGCGCGAGGCGGCATTCGACGTCGTCTACTCATCGGGCGTGCTCCACCACACCCCCAATCCACGGGCCTCGTTCGCGGCAATGGCCCGCCTCGCACGCCCCGGTGGGATAGTCGTCCTGGGCCTGTACAACGCATGGGCTCGAATCCCGCACCGCGTCCGTCGCGGGCTTGGGCGCCTCACCGGTTTTCGCTTCATTCCATTCGACCCCGTGCTGCGAAGCCGTTCGGCCGAGCCCGCGCGCCGCGAGGCCTGGCTACGAGATCAGTACATGCACCCTGAGGAGCACCGGCACACGTTGAGAGAAGTCATGCGCTGGTTCCGGGAGAACGGGGTCGACTACGTGCGAACCTACCCCGATTCGCGATTCGGCGCCGAGACGCTCGACGGGCAGGGGCTATTCGAACCGGCCGGCGACGATTGGGGGTTCGAGGGATGGGTGACCCAGTTGACGTGGGCAAAAACGCTCGCGAAGGAAGGAGGGCTGTGGGTGACGATCGGAAAGAAGAGATGATCGGACGCGCCGGTTCCGGAGAGCGACGTGCTTACTGGCCTGCTTCCCTCATCACTCGGTCGTGGATGAGAGCGAGGGGCGGGGAGCCGTGCGCGAGGAGCGCGTCGTGGAAGCGGCGAAGGGAGAAGCGCTCGCCCAAGGACTTTTTCGCCGCGTCGCGTAGCTCGAGGATCTGGAGCTTGCCGAGCGTGTAGGCGAAGTATCCGGGGTCGAAGGTCCCACGCACGGCTTGCTCGTGCGCGGTCGCGACGTCCTGATGGCAGTCCGTCACGAACCGTTTCTCCACCTGCTCGACGGTCATTCCGCGAGTGTGGATGGCCAGAGAGGCCGCAAACCGACAGTTCCGCAGAAGGGCCCCCCGCAGCATCGCGAGTTCGTTCGCGGCATCGGCGGTGCCGAAGCCCTGGTCAATCATCATCTCCTCGGCGTAATGCGCCCAGCCCTCGACGAACGAATAGCTGGCGTACGCCTTCTGCACGCGCGTCGGCGCGCGCGATGCCCAGCGTCCCTGGACGAAGTGTCCGGGGTACACCTCGTGGATCGTCGTCCCGAGCAAGTCGCCAAGGCTGCCCAGGTAGGCCTGCCGCTCCTTCGCGGGCCACGATCTTTCCGGAATCGTCAGCTGGAAGTACGCGCTTCGCGCGGTATCGAAGGGACCGCTCATGTCGATCGAGGCAGAGTTCCACCGTTCATACGGCGGCGTCTCTCGCACGACGACCGCGTCTTCCGAGGCGAGGTCGACGATGGCATGTTCGAGGACGAACCGACGCGCGTCTTCCACCATTTGAGTCGCGGTCGAGAAGAGCTCCGCCTCTTTCACAGGTCTCGACCTCGCCTTCGCGGCGAGAGCCTCGTAGGCCCGCTCGTTGGCCGCGAGGTTGTCCTCGTTCATACGCTCGAACTCATCGAGCGGCAGCGAGAGCCCCTCTTGTACGCGGAGGAGCTTCGCAAAGCGCCCGGGCCCCAGCACGTGGCTCTGATCTCCGCGCGCGGCTTCGATCTTCAGCCACGCCGCGAGGCCCTCGGCTTCCTTCGCCAGAGCCTCGTTCGATGCCGCGAATCGTTTGCGCTGCCCGTCATCGCCGAGTCCCCCCATCCGCTTCGCCACGTCGCCGCGAAGATACGTGACGAAGCCGGCCATGTTGCGCGCGGCCACCTCTGTGACCGGTTTCGAAAGCGGGGGCCTCAGGTTCTCACGGACGTGCCTCACCTCGACCAACGCCGCTTGCTCCTGAGCCACCAGGCGCCGCGCGCGCTCCTCCAGCGGCGCGTAGTCTCGATCGAGGTACACGTTGACCGCGAACAGCGGCTCGTAGCTTTGCGGGACCTTGTGTGGCGCGTCCGCGTCGACGAGCCAGAAGAGGCTCGTCTTGACCCAGCTCTCGAGTTCCGCCAGATCGAGGGCCTCGTCCGCGTCCAGCGATACCGGATCAATCTCGGCGAGGTCGTGCTCGGCCGTCCGGAGCCGAGCGACGCGGGCAACGATGGCTTCCTCGGATGCTGGAGCTACCTTGCCATCGTACTCGTGGAGCCCGAGGTCGCGGGCCAGGGACGGTTCGTCCCCCAGGAGGTCGTCGAGGATGCGAGCGCCCAGCGGCGTAAACTGGGCCGGTGGCCCACGGTGCGAGAGCTTGGCTTCAGGGGCAGTCGCGGTTGGGGGGGGTGGTGGAACGGCGGGCGACGGCACGGGCGCCCGCGGGGCACCACCGCACGCGAGTGCCACGGCGAGCGCTGTCACGGGGACGAGACGGGCGCGCACGGCGCGACATGGTGCCAGAATGGCCTCAGCGATGCCTGCCGATCACCACGGTTTCATCCCGTCGTCCGCCGAGGAGGTGCTGCGCCGCCGCGTGAAGGCAGAGCTCCGCAAGCGGATGCGCGGCCTACGCAAAGCGCTCCCGGCGTCGGCTTGCGCGCGCCGGTCAGAGAGCATCGTCGAGCGGCTGGTCGGTCTGGAACCCGTGGCTCGGGCAAGCGCCATTGCGCTCTTTTGGCCAATCGAGGACCGCCACGAGGTCGACCTCCGACCGCTCGACGAGATCGTGCGCAAACGGGGTGCGCGCGTGGCATACCCGATTCTGGACCCCGAGGCGGGCACGATGGACTTCCGGTTCGTCGAGGACCTCGCCACCATGCGACCGCATCCCTTCGGCCACAAGGAGCCCGCAGCGCACGATCTCAAGGCCGGACCGGGGCAGATCGACGTCATCGTGGCTCCCGCCCTGGCGGTCGACCCGCGCGGACACAGAGTGGGCTACGGAGGCGGCCACTACAATCGGGCCCTCGCCCTTCACGCGCCTGCCACCACCACGGTCGCCGTCGTATTCGACTTTCAGCTGATCGCCGAGGCCCCGGAGACCGAGGGCGACGTCGCAGTGGCGTGGGTCGTCACCGACGCTCGCACACTCGAATGCGTCCTCTGACGCGGGGCGTCGCGGGCGATCAGTTGGCCAGCGTGATGCCCGACGCGGGAATGACCCCGTCGGCTTCCGCGATGATCAACGGACACGCGTGCTCAGTCGCCGGAACGCCGTCCCGCGGGTGTTTCGATATATGGCAAATACGAATTCTCGCGACTCCGTCTTCACTAGTAGTGTGAACGACCGACACTTCCGTTGTGCGCGCGCTACCGGCAGATGCGGCGGCCGACGTCTCGAGCGTCGTGCGAAGCGACTGCGACGTCGTTCGTGCGTAAGAAACGCCTTCGAAGGACACGAGCAGGGCTACTGCAACGAACAAGTGACCAGGGGTACGCAGCGAGATGAGTCGGTTCATGAACGGGCTCCGTTGAACACGGAACAATCTAGTGCCTCGCCGCTTCAAACGCACGTGAATTCTTGATTAGAATCGCATCAATATCGCATTATGATTCCATTAATATGCTGGATATGAGCGCGACCTTTTCAAGACATCGTCCCGAAACCTCCGCCGACATCATCCCGAAACATTCGGACGATTGACGCACCCTCGGGGGTGCTCTTGCTCGGGGTTCCCGCTCCAACCTCCCTCGCCCACCCGGAGCTATCGCAGTTGCGGGGAGGCCTCGGACGCCACCCGCACCGACCGACGACATGGGGCCCTTCGAACGCACATGAGACCCATGAAACCATGGCAGTCTTGCTATCTTGGGATGATTGAAGGGCGTGGCGCCCGGGGCCCGCTGCCGCACTTCGACGATGGCTGCGGGACACCTTGGCATGTTTCCAGATTGTTTCGTAAGCCCAGCCGATTGTTTCTTGCACGTTTCATCTGTCGACCTTATGCTTTAGGTGGTCGCACGGATCTTGCTGGGATCCGTGCCAGCCAAAGGAGCTAACCATGCGGAGCTATCTACTTGGGGCTGTGACGATGGGAGCGGTTGCGCTCGCCACGGCGTGCGCCAGTCAGCCGCGTGCAACGGCCCAGGCCGCAGGTGTAGAACGGATGCAGTGCGACTCAAGCTCGACGGCCCAGGACAGCCTGGTGCGATCGATCGAAGTCCTGCACGTCCAACCGCTCTACTCGCACGTGCGCACCAACAACACGAGCGAAGAGCGCGTGAACGGGGCCAAGCTTCTCGTCCGGCCCCCCAAGGACGTAAGCGCCGAGGAGCTGACGCGCATCCTCCAGTGCCACAGCGCACGCGTGCTTCTCGGTCAAATCAACAGCAGCGCGGTGCCAAACGACCCGTACTGGCTCCCGGACCACTGGGTGAACATCGAAGTGAAGCCCGAGAACGGGAACTTTGCGGTCACCGTCAGCGCCGACACGGTCAGGGACAACCTTCAAGTCTACGGTCGCGCGAACCACTACGCCGATGACCACATGCTCGCGACGGACCCGGGCCTGCCGTAATCACGGAGGCCGAGCTCTAGTTCTCCGCGTGCCTTTTGCCCTGGCACCTGGGGCAGATGCCGTAAAGCTCGTGCTTGTGCGTGCGCAAGACGAAGCCATGCCGGCGGGCGACCTTCTCTTGGAGCTCTTCGATTCGCGGCTCCTCGAACTCGGTGATGTCGCCGCACTCGACGCAGATAAGATGGTCGTGGTGCGTGGCGTCGTCGGCGAGTTCGTAGCGAGTGAGGCCGTCACCGAAGCGGCGCTCGTTGGCGACGCCGCATTCGGTCAGCAGTTTGAGGGTGCGGTACACCGTGGCATAGCCGACGCGGGGGTCCTGCGCGCGCACATGGGCTAGCAACTCTTCGATGCTCACGTGGTTGTCGGCCCGGAAGAACGTCTCGACGATGAGCTTGCGCTGATCCGTCGAGCGGAGGCCTTTCTTCAGCATGTACGACTGAAGCATCGACCGGAAATGGTCGAGCTCCGTCGGCGGCCGATCCATTTGCTTTCCCACGTTCCCGTTCCCCTCGGATGGGCGATTGTGGCGCATCACGACGCCGGGCGCACGCCCCTTGGAGGGGGCGCGCGCCCGTTTGGTCAAAACGCTGCCCGGTCGTCAGGCCCACACGCGAGGGCCGCCGTGCCAGCCGCCTCGGCCCCCGAAGAAGCCTCTGCCCTCGAGCCTCTCGGCCAGGTGCTCTCGCTGCTGTCCGTCGAGCGCCTCAGCCGCCTGCTTCGCGACCTCGACGATGGACACCCGGAGCTGGGCGAGCAGGCAATCGTGCCGTGCAAACGATTCTTCGAAGGCGGCGTCGTCCACCAGACCACTTCGCAATGCGCGCGCGAAGTCGCTCCGGGTCTGCTTCAGCTCGTCGCGGACCAGCTTTCCGTTGCCGCGAAGCCCTTCGATGGCAGAGAGAATTGCCTCTTCCTGCCCGGGGGTCGTGCGCAGGCCCTCGAAGAGCGAGCGCAACCCATAGCGCATGCCGAACCCGGGTGTTCTTCCGTGACCACGCCATCCGAAACGGTCGCGCCGGCGACGATAACGTCGTACCGCCTTGATCAAGCCGATGGCACACACAGTACCGATGACAAAGCCCAGCATGGTCCGATCCTCCTTGTGTGAGGGCGTCGTCGTCCTCAGGGAAGATCGATGCGCACGCAGTGCAGCGGCGTGCGCCCCGAGCGCGTGAAGATACGTAAAGCCTCTGCGCGTTCGCGCAGTACCGCGGGGGGGATACCAGCGCCCGAAGCGCAGAAAACAAGCATAAGGGCAAATGAGAGCCTTGCGCGGTACGCCCGGCGTGCAAACACATGCATGGCCGCAAAACGTGGCGCGCCGACCGCGCTCACGGAGCAAGATGGGAACTCAAGATTCCAGTCAGCCGCCCCGGGCGCGTAGGTTGGTGCTGAGAAAGAATCGCTCGACCTGCGGGTGCGCCTTCCGTTGCGCCGCCGCCAGCACACCCCGCTCCGGCACCGACGCGCCGACCACCCCCCCTGCCCGCTGCGAAGCTTGCGACAAGCCCGCCTCCCCCGCCACGCGTCCCGCCGTCCTTCGCGGGGCACCCACCACCCGAGACTCGCAGCAACTTCTATAGAGCAGCGGTCGCGTCCTCCCCGTTGGACGGGGACGTCGCGGTGAGCCCCCCGCACGGGTCGGTTCCGCCGGTCGCCGCGACCGTCCCGCCTGGCCCTTCCGCTGCCTCGTCGCGCACATCGCCACGGGCCGAGAGAAACTGGATGCCCACCATCGCCGCCGCGGGCGCCGGGCTTGCGTTGGTGGCTGCTGTCGCCGCAGTGGCGACGCCGCCTCGCACCACTTTGCCGGGGGGAGGCGCCGCCGCGAGGGCAGGGTCGGCTCCGCCGGGCAACGACGCGCCAGGCAACAACGGGATCGAGAACGCCTTGCCCCATTCGTCGACGTTGCTTGGACCGCAGACGCCGAGCGTGGTCGCGCTCGTCCCCGAGGCCCCGGTCGAGGCCCTCCCCAGAGCGCCGACCACCAACAAGGCGCGGGGGGTGGGGCGTCGGGTCACTCCTGCCGCGGCACCCACACCATCCCCTGACACGCACGCGCTCGGTGACACCACAAAGGCCGAGGAGGGGGCGGGGACGCTCGCTGAACCCGCGCCCCCCGCCGCGACCACCGGTGTGACTTCCGACGCCGATCGCGACCACAACTCCGGGGCACCCGCGACCATCGCGCCCGCCCTACCCGCGATAGACCCCCTCGTAAAAGCCATCCACGACGATATCGACGAGGAAGAGACGCGTCGCAACCAGTAGTCCGACCGTGCCCGGACTGCCACGCCCGGCTAGTCTATTGGCATGTGGTTTCGTGGGGCGCGCTTCTTTGCCGCGAGTTGCGTCGTCCTTTCGGTCGCTTGCGGCCTTGGCACCGCGGGACTCAGCGGACCGCCCATCTCGAGCGCCAATGGCATCCCCGATGCGACGACGTCGGACGGGATGAGCTCCCTCGACGCACAGTCCGCGGCCGATGGGATCGACCAACCGGAGTCGGTTGCCGGCGACTCCAACGACGGGGCAAGCGTCGAGGTTGACTCCGCAGACGACGCCCTATCGCCTGGCGACGCGAACGGGGCGGGAGAGGGCGGGACGGGGAACGACGGAGGAGCGCCCGTCGATGCCGGAGGCGGCCACGACGGGGGGAGCGGAAGCGACGCGAGCAACCCAGAGGACGCGGGAGCGTCGTGCGCCGACGCCAGCGACTGCGTCGTCGTGCCGACCGGCTGGACGTTCGTGGCCTTCGCTCCCACTCAGTCCGCTCCCTGCCCCACCGGGTTCGGCCAATCTGCAGATTTCGTGGAAGGGCCCGATACGACCAACGCGTGCGGGTGTGCTGCGTGCACTACGACGACGCAACCATCGTGCGCGGCCGGTCCCTTGCAGGTCCTCTACGACGAGATCACCAATGTCAGCGCAGGGACCTGCAACCTCCCGGGCTCCGTGACACCGCTCGGCAATAGCCCTGCTGGAACTTGCCTTACCGATCTCTATCAGGGCGATTACGCACTATATGATCTCGAGTACGTCCCCTCCGGCCCGAGTGGCGGCGTCTGCAGCTCGCCCGGGGCCACGTCTCTGAACGACGTCACCTACGCGGCGCACGACCGCACGTGCACGCCTGCGTCCCCGCAATCGGCCGGATGCAGCGGGAACGTATGCACGCCGATTGCCGGCGGCCCGTACGCGGGGTGCATCGCCGCTCCCGGCGCCGTGACGTGTCCGGCGGGTCCTCTCAGCGTCCAGCACCTCGTCGGCACGGACGTCTCGTTCGATTGTTCGTCGTGCACATGCACGGTGACCGGCACATGCACGGGCACGGTGACGCTGTATTCGGACGAGGGCTGCACGCGCGGCGCCTTGGACGTGCCCGCCGACGGAACGTGCTACGAAGTCCTCGATCTCGTGACGAAGCCCGCGACGAGCTACAATTCGTACATTTATACCGGGAATTCGCCCAGCGACATCGCCTGCGAGGCGTCCGGTGCTTCGAGCGCGCAAGACGTTGCGCTGGCGAACGAGACCACGATCTGCTGCGCTCCCTGATCGACGACGCCGTGCTATTTCGCAGGACGAGAGATGGTCACCGCCGCGCGAAAGCGCCCCTTCTACCTTGTCTTGGCTCTGCTGGGCGCCCTCGCCCTCGGAGCGAATGACGCGTGCACGGGATGGGCGACCGTGGCCCTCTACCGAGAGCCCATCGACCCATCCCTGGCCGGCGAAGGCATCCCGGATGAGGGCGACCGCGTGGCGCTCGTTGCTCGTTTCGAGGCCTATCTACGGGCCCTCGACGCCGCCAGACCTCGCGGATGGCCTCTCGGGATCGCCACGCTGCTTCTGGGCAGCGCCGTCCTCGTCTTTGCGACGCGAGCGCTCGGCGGCAGCGGTCGAGCGCGCGCGGCCCTCGTCCAGTTGGTGGTCGCACAGGCCGGAACCTACGCCGCAGCGTACTGGCTCCTGCCCGGCGTACTCGAGGCAGAATTGCACGTGCACGAGGCCAAGCAGGCCGCAGAGACGCACGAGCACGTTCCCGAGCGCGCGCGCGCCGATGAGATTACGCGCGCCACCACGGGGATGCTACGTGCCATGAACCCGCTCGGTCTTGCTCTCCGTACGTTGGGCAGCGCCCTCGTCGTCATCGCCTTGACGAGGCGCCGTTCGCGCGAGTTCTTCGACGAGACCGCCAAAGCAGTGGAGGAGCAGTAGACCGAATGGGACGCATCCGGATCCTGCCGACGGATCTCGCGAACCAGATCGCGGCTGGCGAGGTGGTCGAGCGTCCGGCCAGCGTAGTCAAGGAGCTCGTCGAGAACTCGCTCGATGCGGGAGCGACGCGCGTCAAAGTCGAGATCGAGAGCGGGGGGACCAACCTCGTCCGCGTGAGCGACGACGGCTTGGGCATGGACGCGGAAGACGGCGCGCTCGCGTTCGCGCGCCATGCGACCAGCAAGATCCGCGGAAAGGACGACCTTTTCTCCCTTCGTACGTTCGGATTCCGGGGCGAAGCGCTACCGAGCATCGCGTCCGTGGCCAGGCTGAAGCTCGTCACTCGCGCCCGGGGCACACCCGCAGGAACCGAGGTCGTCGTGGAGGGGGGCGGGACCGCGCAGATACGACCCACGGGGGCTGCCGAAGGGACGACCGTCGAGGTGCGCGACCTTTTCTACAACCTTCCCGCTCGACGCAAGTTCCTGAAGTCGATCGGGACGGAGTCCGCACACGTATCGGAGGCGCTCCTGCTCGCCGCGCTGGCGCGCCCGGACGTCAGCCTGTTTCTCTTGCGCGACGGACGCCCAGCGCGGGAGTGGCTGCGTGCCACGACGCGCCGCGAACGGGCGGCGCAGGCATTCGAGGGCGAGCGCCTCGAGCCGTGCCTGGGCGAGCGTGGTCCCCTCCGCATCGAGGCACACCTTGGACCGCCGGAACGTGCACGTGCGGGGGCGGTGGGGCTGCACCTCTTGGTGAACGGCCGCGCGGTCAAGGATCGCCAGCTGGCCCGAGCGGTCGCGCAGGCCTACGGGTCGGTGCTCGAGCCTGGGCGCTACCCGGTCGGGGCGGTGTACATCGACCTCCCGGCGGAACAGGTCGACGTCAACGTGCACCCGCAGAAGGCCGAGGTCCGCTTCGCGGACGCCCGCACTCTGCACGACGCGGTGACACGCGAGCTGCACCAGGCAATGGCCAAGGCCTTCTCGCTGCCCGCGCTCGGAGCGTCGCGGACGTGGTCCCACCCGCGTCCCGCGACGCCCCTCGATGTGCCGGCCGCGGCAACTCCCCTCTTTGGCAGCGCCTCACCCGACCCATGGCACCTTCAGGGCGAAGCGGACTGGCCTTCCGGCGCTTCACTCGCAGAGCGAGCCGCCGCCGTGACGATCGACGGAGCGGCCGGGCCCGCGCTCTTCGAGAGCACCGGCTTCTATGCGTCGCTGGAGTTTCTCGGGCAGCTGCGGACGATGTTCCTCCTCTGCAATGGTGCCGATGGGCTCTACATTCTCGACCAGCACGCCGCGGCCGAGCGCGTCATTTTCCACCGCTTGCGTCGGGCGTTCGCATCTCGGTCCATCGCTACACAACGTCTCCTCATTGCCGACGTGGTCGAACTTCTCCCCGCCGAGGTGGCTACGCTGGAAGAGCGCGCTAGCGATGTCGGAGCGCTCGGCGTCGAGCTACGGGCAGTCGGGGCCTCGGCGGTTGCGGTGCACGCGGTCCCCGCCCTTCTGTCCCGGGCCAAGCCGGAGCGGATTGTGCGCGACTTGGTCGCCGAGCTGGGGCGCGCAGCCAGGCGCCCCTTCGGCGACGCAGCGGACCTCGTGCTCGCGACGATGGCCTGCCATGGCAGCATTCGAGCCGGCGACCTACTGTCGCGCGAAGAGGCGTCCGCACTCCTGCGCTCGCTCGACGACATCGATTTCGCGGGCCACTGCCCGCACGGGCGTCCTGTCGTGACGCGCATCGGATATGACGAACTCGAGCGCCGCGTCGGCCGTTGAGCAAGGACTGCGTGCGGCGCGGTCGTGCGCTGGCGAGCTTGTCACCGTCGTCGGCCCGACCGCCACGGGCAAGACGGCGCTTGCCGTCGCGCTCGCCGAGCGCCTGGGCGGCGAGATCATCAGCGCGGACAGTGTGCAGATCTACCGCGGCTTCGACGCCGGATCCGGCAAGCCGTCGGCGGAAGAGCTCGCGCGAGCCCCGCACCATCTGGTCAGCACCCTCGACCCTCTGGAGCACGTGGACGCGGCGACGTGGGCCGAGAGCGCGGCGGCGTCCGTCGCGGACGTTCGTGCGCGAGGGCTCGTCCCGATCGTGTGCGGCGGAACCTTTCTGTGGATCAAGGCCCTCCTCTACGGCCTCGCTCAAGCGCCCGCGGGGAGTCCCCAACTACGCGAATGCCACAGGCAGATCGTCGAGCGGGAAGGGCGCACGGCGCTCCACGCACTCCTCGGCAGGGTGGACGCCGAGAGCGCGACCCGTCTACATCCCAACGACTTCGTTCGCGTCAGTCGCGCACTCGAAGTGCACGAGCTCACGGGCAAGCCGATGAGCGTCTGGCAGCGCGAGCACGCCTTTCGGCCGGCTCGCCATGACGCCCGGCTCCTCGCGATCGCGTACGATCCAGGCGCGTTGACCGAGCGCATCCGCGCACGTGTGTCCGCATGGCTGGCGGCCGGGTGGGTCGAAGAGGTGCGCGACCTCGTAGCTCGTGGGCAGGGTGACGCGCGTGCGATGGGGAGCGTCGGCTACGCACAGGTCCGCGCGATGCTCGACGGACGGGTCGCTCCGACCGATCTGGAGGACGCAATCGTGCGCGCGACGCGCGTCTTCGCGCGTCGCCAGCGCACGTGGCTCAACCACGCCGAGGTGACCTGGCTGTCGTAGCGAACAAGCTCGGGGGGCTCAGAGCGCCAAGCTTGCGTCGAGGAGCGCGCCGAAGGTGCTTGGCGCGAACCGCTGGGCTTCGCCGATGACGTCCGCGACCCTGGCGTTGGCCGAGACGTCGCCGCGGATGGCCTCGGGCACGAGGTCCCGTGCCGGCGGCTGGACGTCGGCGCTCGTGACGTCGGTGTCGTCGAACGAAGCGGCGGCTGCGGCCGGCAACCGCCCCGATTCAGGGGGAGGGGAATGCCGCGGAGGGCTCGGCTCCTCCGCCCCGAACGCCATCTCTGCCAGCCGTTCCTCAGGTTCGGGCACGACGGGGCGGCGGGAGGAGGCAGGAGGCTCCTCTTCGACCGCTTCCTCGGCGCCTTTCTGGAGCGCCGGGGCGACATCCATCCCGGCTCCGGCTTCGGCCGATGACAGCTCCTCGGCGACAGGTTCGGAGCCGGGGAGCGCCGCCAAGAGTCGCTCGCGGCTCTCGGGAGATTGCGCCGCCGGCGGGTCGAGGGCCAGCACCGGCACATTCGTCTCTTCCACGGTCACGTCGATGTCGAGTGGAAGGACGCTGGGCTGCACGACCTCGGCGATCGGAGGGGGCGGGAGAGTGGGTTGGTCGTCCTCTTCATCGAGCGGCGGGTCGACGCTCAGCTCGAGGACGGGCGCGGCCGCCCGAGTCGTACGCGGCTCTGCCGTCCTCGACCGCACGCGCGCGAGCAGGGCCTCGAGCTTGGCGATCGTCCCGCTTGCGGTCACGACTTGCCCTTGTGGAGCATCGCGAGGGCGTCCCCCCACGCAGTACCAGAGGCGATGGCTTCGCGCATCCGCTCCACCGCGGACTCGCTGGCCACGAGCACGCGTGCAGCGTGCTCGTCGCGAGACAGGAGTGCGCACCAGACCCTTCGCCCGAAGGCAGCCTCGATCGCCGACGCCACGAGCGGGGCAAGCAAGGTGCCGACCAGCGGGGACTTTTCGATCACGACGACGAGGGCTCTCCCCCATCGCTCGATGCTCAGGACGCCGACGCCGGCGATGGCGCCCTCACCGGCGAGCTGCGTGACGAAGGCTTCCATCGACGCACTCTTTGGGTCCTCGAGCCGTGCCGCCACCCTGCGACCGATGGCAGTGCCGAGCGCGCGTCCCAAGACCTCTACCGCTTCGGTAGGTGCCGAAAGGACGAGATCGTCGAGCGCGGCGCAAGGGACGAGCAACACGGGATCGCCATCACCCCCGGCCCGGACGCTTCCTTGTGGAAGGTCGAAACGGACCGTGTGAGTCGGATCGAACGAAGGGGCGACCATCGCCTGCTATTTGAGCTTATACGAGTGGCACAAACAAGGTGTCAAATCGACGTCTACGAACTCGAGAGCCTCGCGTGGGGCGTCTAGTGAAGGGAGGTCTGGCCGCTACCTCACTTGCCCTCGTCTGGCTCTCCGCGGCGGACGCGTCCGCCCAGGCTCCGCCCCCGAGACAGACAGGCCCTGCGATCGAGGTGGCGTTTCCGCCTGCAGGAGCCGAATCGTGGCAGGAGGCATGCTCTGTCCGGCATCCGATATGCGAGCACGCGGCACCAGGGACGCCTCCGGCGCTCCAGCTCGCCGCACTCGACTCCGCGGATCGGGCATGGGAGGCCCTTACGGGCCCCCTGCAGGCCCCACCCCCGGACGTCGCCGCCGACGGCGCATGGCACCTTTACCTCGTCGACGGAGTCGAGGGCGGGACCCGCGCCTTTCTCGGCGCCCGCGACCCACGCGCCCATTTCGACCGTGCGTCCAGCTTCGCTCTCCTCGATCGGTCGACGCTGCCGGGCTGCTCGCTCGATCTCGCGCTGGCACGAGCCGTCGTGCGCGGGTCCCTCTGGCGCACCGCACCCGCCGTCGACGAAGGAAGCGCTCTCGCGCAGGTCGAGACCATCGCCCGCCTGACGACCGCCTGCGCGTCCGGCGACGAGGACGACGTGGCCTTTCAATTGCGCCCGGAGCACGCGCTCGTCGATCCGTCTTCGAGAGCGTTCGATCGCGGCGCGTCGATGTTCTTCGGGTGGCTCGAAGTTGCCTTCGGCCGTTCGCCCGGTGCCCTGGTCGAAGGCCTATGGGCGCTCGCCCCGACTCGAACGCCGTACGTCGCATCGAGGTGGGCCGGAACCCCAACGTCGTTCGACGTACTCCGCGTCTCCTTGCGGGACGCTCTGTGGCAGGGATCGACGCTGGACGACGTCTTCGCGCGCTTTGCGATCGATCGTGCGTCGTTGAATCCGCCGCCCCGCGCCGCGTGGAACATCCCGTGGCCCGTGCGCGCCCGTCGCCTGGCCGCGCCCGAGCCGGTAGCCCCCACGGGGGCGAGCTTGATTCGGGTGGACCTCGCCAGTGCTCCGCCGGACGCGAAGCTTCACGTCGAGGCAGAGTGGGAGGACTACGGTCGCATGCGGTGGGCCGTGGCGAAGTTCGACGCCGCCGGGCGAGTCCTGGCTCGGATCCCGATCGGGTCGGTCGACCGCAGCACCCACGCGGCCATCACCGTGGAACAACTCGGGGGCGTGGATCACCTCCTGGTGGTCGGCGCGAACGTGGGGAGCACGGAGCAGGCATTCAATCCGAACCAGGGCGAGTGGGAGCCGCACGGATGGCTGCTCACCCTGGGTGCTGAGTAAACGCTGACGCGCTTGACCTCCGCGCCCTCGCGCGCGGAGGCTATCGGCCGTGGACCGGTCAAGGAGAAGGCGACGGGGCGGGCTCGTATCCCTGACCATCGCCGTACTGACGTGCCTGCTCCTGACGCGTTCCGTCCTCGCTCAGCCGGCGCCTGCGCCATCGGCGATGCCCTCTACGGTCGCTGGACCTGCCCAGCCCGTCGCCAGCGCGCACGCGACGGCCCCAACCGCGGACGTGAGGATGCACGAGCACGTCGTCTTTTCGTTGCGGGCGGCTCGGGCCGGCCAATCTGCACCGGAGCGTGCAAGAGCGGCGAGCCACGCCCTCGAGAACGTGCTCGACGATCCGGATCAGCCAGGCACCCACGTCGAGGAGCAGCCGGGCTCCGCGGTCATCTTCGTCGGTAAGACCCCTATCGTCACGCTGGACGACGAAGACGCCGTCGTCGCCGGGGGCGATGCGTCGCTGCACGTATTCGCCGCCAGCATCGCGTCGAAAATTGACGACGGACTGAGGGCCGAGCGCAAGAGAAGCGCCATCGCGACCAGCGTCTTCTCGCTGTCGTTGCTCGTATTCTCGGGGTTGCTCACGTTCTTGCTCTTCCGCCGGGTGGGCGATCTCTCCGGCCGCGCGCGCACCTGGGTGCGAGCGCACCCGGACAACATCCCCGCCCTGAAGCTTGGGAGCATCGAGGTCGTCCGTCCCGTCGCAGTCCGCGGCGCGGTGTCGATCGCCCTCGCCCTCTCGCACCGCATCGCGCAGTTCGCCATCGTCTATTCCTGGCTCATTTTCGCGCTCTCGCGCTTCGAGGCGACGCGCCCATACACCGATCGGCTCGCCGGGTTCGTGCTCGTGCCGCTCTCGGCGCTCATCGGGCGCCTCGGCGCCGCGTTGCCGCTCTTCGTCGTGGCCGCCATCGCGGCCGTCTCCCTCGGCATCGCGGTGCGCTTCGTCGGTCTGTTCTTCGGCGGGGTCACCCGCGGCGAAACGCATCTCGAATGGCTTCCGCGGGAGCTCGCGGGCCCAACGAGCGTGCTCGTTCGGGCGGGAATGGTCCTCTCGTCCATCGTGCTCGCCGCGCCGCTCATCACCGGGACGGACGACGGCGCCCTGTCGCGCGCCGGGGTGGTAGCCCTCGTAGCGCTTGGCCTGGCCTGCACGCCGGTGCTCGCGTGCGCGGCGGCCGGAGTGCCGGCCGTGTTCGGACGCCGCCTCCGGCCTGGGGACTTCGTCGAGACGGGAGGCCGCTCGGGTGTCGTACGCGACGTGACGCTCCTGGAGGTCGTCCTGGAAGACGACGTGGGCTGCGAGGTCCGCATCCCGCAGCTGCTGGGCCTGTGGCATCCCACCCGCGTGCTCGGGAGCGCGCCTCTCGCGAGCATCGAGATAACGGTGGACCCCAACGAACGTCCGGCGAAGGTCGAGGCGGCTCTCGTCGGAGCGGCCGTCGCCACGTGCGATCGCGCGCGCGTGGATCTCGTATCGCTCGACGCCGACGGCGCGCGCTGGAGGGTGTCGGGTATTCCTCGTCACGGCAAGGGGGCGGCCATGCTTGCCGACGCAGTCGCACAAGCGATCGCCGAGCAGAAGATGGGGCTGGGACGCGGAGGTCGCCGAAGGGAGCCTCAGTGAACTCCATCCTGCTCCTCATGGGCCTCCTCGTGCTGGCCTACCTCGGTAGCTTTCTCGTGGGGGGGCGCACCGTCCGGGGTACGGGTCTGCCTTCGGGTATCGAGTACGTGGCGCTCGGCTTCGTGCTGGGTCCGCAAGCTCTCGATCTGGTCGCGGGCGATACGCTCGCAGCCTTCGAGCCGGTCGCCCACGTGGCCCTGGGATGGCTCGCCTTCGCCATAGGACTCGACTTCGGGTTCTCCGGGGACAGGCGCGTGAGCGCCGGAAGCCTCGTCCTCGGCACATTGAGCTCGCTGATCACAGGAGGCGCCGTCGCCGCGGCGACGTGGTTCGCGTTGCGCCGCCTCCACGTCGACGTGACGCCGGTCGAGCGCTTGCTCCTCGCGGGCGGAGTGGGCACAGCGTGCTCGGAGACGACGCGTCACGCCGTCCGCTGGGTGGTCGAGCGCCACAGTGCCAGCGGACCGCTCGCCGACCGGCTCGACGAGGTGGCCCACGCGGACGACTTCCTCCCCCTGCTCGCCGTGGCGGTGCTGTTCGCCCTGGACCCGACCGGTCACGTGATCGTGAGAATGCCGCTCCGGGACTGGCCTGCCATCACGGTGGGGCTCGGGCTCGTGCTAGGGGGAGGCGCCGCGCTGCTCGTCCGGAGCGAGCTGCGCCTGGAGGACACGTGGGGTGTCCTCTTCGGCGTGACCCTCATCTCGATTGGCACGTCTGCCCGCCTGGGCCTGTCGACCCTGACGGCGACCTTCTTCGTCGGGATTGCGGTGTCCATGCTCTCGCGGCATCGTCGCGAGCTGCGGGCCATGGTGGCGCCCACCGAGCGCCCGGTCCTCCTCCCTGCGCTCTTGCTCGCTGGCGCCCGGATCGATCTTCACATGAGCCCCGCGCTGCCCTGGATCGCCGGAGCGGCCATCGGCGCGCGGCTCGCCGCCAAGGTCGTCGTCGGCTGGATGCTCGCCGCCTCGTCGCGGTCTGCGCGCAAGGGCGGACCGCTCGTTGGACTGTCGCTCCTGTCGTCGGGCGGCCTCGCGGTCTGCATCGGCCTGGCGTTCGCGATGCGCTTTCCGGGGTTCGTCGGGGACACGGTCCTCGCCATCGCGGTGCTCTCGGCAACCGTGGGCGAATTCATCGGACCCGTGCGTCTGCGACGCGCCCTGCGCGCGGCGGGAGAGGTCGGAGAGGCCGACACCGCGAGCCCCGGCCAGGAAGAAGTCGCGGCATGAGCGCCGCGTCAGCGAGGGTCCCCAAGGGTGTCGGGACGCGGCTCGCTCACGGGGTCCTTCTCGTCGGTTTCGGCGCCCTTCTCTTCTTCGTCACCCGCGCCGTACCCGAGCTCCACGGCGGCCTGTGGACCATCACCGCGATCGGCTTTCTCCTGCTCGCGGGGACCCTGACGAGCGAGCTCATCGAGCCACTCGGTCTGCCTCACCTGACCGGGTACCTGATCGCGGGGATCGCGGCGGGGCCGTACGCTTTGCGCCTCGTCGACGAGCACACGGTCAAGTACCTCTCGCCCGTCAACACGCTCGCGCTGTCCCTCATCGCCCTCGCCGGCGGAGCCGAGCTCGATCTCGCGACCGTGCGGAGGGGGACGAGGAGTCTCCTCTGGGCGACCCTCGTGCAGTGCTTGCTCGTACTCGTTCTGATGAGCGGCCTGTTCTTCGCCGCCCGCCCCATCATCCCGTTCACACGCTCCCTCGCACCAGGCGCGATGCTTGGTGTCGCACTTCTTTGGGGAGCGCTGGCGGTGACGCGAAGCCCGTCCGCGACGCTCGGTATCCTGTCGCAGACACACGCCCACGGGCCGCTCGCCACCTTTACGTTGGCGTTCGTCATGGCGTCCGACGTGGTCGTCGTCGTCCTGCTCGCAACGGCGATGGGCATCGCCCGACCGCTCATCGACCCGACGGCCAGCTTCTCGCTCGACGCCTTCGTGACGCTGGGCCACTCGCTGTTCGGCAGCGTCGCCCTGGGGACGACGCTCGGCCTCGTCATCGCCGCGTACTTGAGGCTCGTCAACCGGCAGATGCTCGTCGTCCTCCTCGTCCTCGGATTCGGCGCAAGCACGGTGCTCGATTACCTCCGGTTCGACGCGCTGCTGACGTTCATGGTCGCCGGATTCATCGTCCGCAACATGTCGAATCAGGGACACAAGTTCCTGTCGTACATCGAGCAGACGGGCAATGTGGTTTACGTGGTCTTCTTCGCGACCGCGGGCGCCGACCTCGACGTGCCGCTCCTCCGCGGGCTCTGGCCAGTGGCCCTCGTCTTGGCGGGTGCGCGTTCGTTCATCACCTGGGGCGGTTCGCTCATAGCTGGACGGCTCGCCAGGGATCCACCCATCCTGCGCCGTTGGTCGTGGTCAGGGCTGGTGTCGCAGGCCGGCCTCGCGCTGGGCCTATCGACGATCGTCGCACACGAGTTCCCGAGCATCGGGACGCCGTTTCGCGCGCTCGCCGTAGCGACCGTCGCGGTCAACGAAATGGTGGGGCCCGTGCTCTTCAAGCTCGCCTTGGACAAGGCTGGCGAGACCCAAAGGCGCGAGGCCGTCAGCCTCGCATCCATCCGCCCCCCGGGGCCCGGCTGAGTCGTACCTGCCCGGAGTGACGGCGCGGGCAGGAAGCGATAACTTTCGAGGACAGCGTGCCCCTTCCCGTGCGCCCGACGCGGCTCGGTCCCTACGACGTGATTGTCAAGATCGCCGGTGGAGGGATGGCCACGATCTACCTGGGACGCGGGCGCGACGAGCGGGGTGGAGAGCGGTTGGTCGCGCTCAAGGTGATCAGGCACGATCTGCGCCACGATGAACGCTTCGTGACGATGTTCCTCGACGAAGCGAAGATCCTTTCTCGACTATCGCACCCGAACATCGCCGCGACCTACGAGTTCGGCACCGACGAAGAACAGCACTTCATCGCCATGGAGCTCCTCGTCGGACGGACGATGCTCGACGTATGGGACGCGTGCAAGTTGCGCAAACTCTCGCTGCGGCCCGATCACGCGGCCTGGATCGCGGCGCGCGTGGCGGACGCACTCCACTACGCCCACGAGCTCACCGACGAGGAGGGCGCCCCTATTCACCTCATTCACCGCGACGTCAACCCGAGCAACATCTTCTTGACGCTGGAAGGCGACGTGAAGCTCTTCGACTTCGGTCTCGCGAAGTCGAGCGGACGCCGGGGCAAGAGCGTCGAAGGTATCGTGAAAGGCAAGCTTCCGTACCTCTCCCCGGAGCAAGTCGCACAACTGCCGCTCGATCGCCGCAGCGACTGCTACATGCTCGGGACGACGCTCTGGGAGATGACGACGATGCGCCGCCTGTTCAAGCGCGACGACGACGTCGACACGCTGATGGCGGTGCGAGCAGGGCTCGTCCCCGACCCCCGGGCGAGGATGCCCGACTACCCGGAGGGCCTGTGGGACGTCCTCCGTCGGACGCTCGCGCGGGACCGGGACGATCGCCATGCGACGGCCGCGGAGCTCGCCCGCGATCTCGATGCGTTCGTAGCCTCGCAAGGAGTCGCCGACGAGATGCCGGCGCTCACCGCGGAGATCCTGGACGCGCTCTTCCCCGGCGAACGCGAGGAGCGCACCCAATGGCTTCGTCGCGCGCGCGGCTACTTGCGTGAGCCCGGGCGCGCGACGATGCCGCCGCCCGTACCGGTGGCGGGCGCAAGCACGCCGTCGATGGTGCCTCCGGCGCCCGCATCATCGAGGCCGCGGGTCACCGAGGGGCCTCCGCGAGGCGGGAAGACGTGATACTCGAATGCCGATGATGCTCCTCGCCGGGTACCAGTCTTGCTCCAAGCTCGAGCGATGAGCGACCTGGACTGCCCTGCGCTTCGCGGGAAGCGCGTCCTCGTCGTGGACGACGACGCCGATAGCCGCGAAATGCTGGCCATGGTCCTCGAGCGGAGCGGCGCCGTAGTGGCCATTGCCGAGACCGCCGCGGAAGCGTTGGCGACATTCCAGACACAGCACCCGGATGTCCTTCTGCTGGACCTCGGGTTGCCCGACGAGGACGGATTCAGCCTACTGAAGAAGCTGCGTGAGCTTGACCCCGAAGGCGAAGAAATTCCCGCCATTGCGCTGACGGGCTACGGCAGCCCGGAGGATCGCCAGCAGACGCGCAGCGGAGGCTTTAGCGCACATCTCGTGAAGCCCGTGGCTCTCTCCGACATGCTCGAGTCGGTCGCCAAGGTGTTGCAGTTGCCGTCTCGCGTCCCTCGCTAGGGCTCGAATGCGTCTCGAGCACGTGTGGCGAAAGATCACGTGTGGCAATTTGTTCCACTCGGCGGTTCTTCGTTGAGTGCGCTCGGACGACGACTACTCTGATGGAGAGTTGCGAACGCGCAGCGCAAAACCACGCTGCGGCGCGCGGAGGCCAGTGATGTCGACGAAGGACATTTCGAGCTCCTCGAATGGTGCGAAGCGCGCGTCGAAGGGCGAAACGCGAGCGCTGCCCACGCGCAATGGCACTCATGCCGCTCCCGCCGAAAGCCGGCCAAAGCCCGACGGAGCACTCGAGCGCGCGAAGCGCGTGCGCGACTCCAACGAGCGAGCTGCCATTGCGAAGCGGGCGCTCGACGCCGGGGTTCCCATCACGGAATGGGATCGCCTGTCGACGGCGAGCCGCACCGAGGTAGAGCACCTCGTCGAGCTTCTCAAGTCGGTCAAGCAGGGCGACTTCAGCGCGCGCTTCGAATACCAGAAGGACGGCATCCTCAGCCGAGTCGGCGAGCTCCTCAACGACATCATCGGCCTGAACGAGCACATGACGAGTGAGCTCGTTCGCGTGGGGCGCGTCGTCGGCCAGGAAGGCAAGATGCACGAGCGCGCCTCCGTAGGGCCGGCGAAAGGCTCGTGGACGCATGGAATGGCTTCCGTCAATCAGCTGATCGCGGACCTCGTCGCGCCCACCAACGAGGTCGCCCGCGTCATCACCGCCGTCGCGCGCGGCGACCTTTCGCAAAAGATGGTCCTCGAGATCGAAGGCCGCCCCGTGCGCGGCGAGTTTCTCCGGATCGGCACCACGGTCAACTCGATGGTCGACCAGCTCAACTCGTTCGCCGCCGAGGTCACGCGCGTGGCGAAGGAGGTCGGCAACGAGGGGAAGCTTGGCGGCCAGGCGGACGTGAAGGGCGTCTCGGGCACCTGGAAGGATCTGACCGACAACGTCAACGGCCTCGCCGCGAACCTGACGGCGCAAGTCCGCAATATCGCGAAGGTCACCACGGCCGTCGCCAAGGGCGACCTGTCGCAGAAGATCACGGTCGATGCCAAGGGCGAGATCCTCGAGCTCAAGAGCACGATCAACGTCATGGTCGACCAGCTCTCGTCGTTCGCCGCTGAGGTCACGCGCGTGGCGAAGGAGGTCGGCACCGAAGGCAAGCTCGGCGGCCAGGCGGACGTGCGGGGTGTCTCCGGCACCTGGAAGGACCTCACCGACAACGTCAACGGCCTCGCCGCGAACCTGACCGCGCAGGTTCGCAACATCGCGAAGGTCACCACGGCGGTCGCCAACGGCGACCTGTCGCAGAAGATATCGGTCGACGCGCGCGGCGAGATATACGAGCTGAAGAACACCATCAACGTCATGGTCGACCAGCTCCGCTCTTTCGCGGCGGAGGTCACGCGCGTCGCCAAAGAGGTCGGCACCGAAGGCAAGCTCGGCGGCCAGGCAGACGTCAAAGGCGTCTCGGGCACGTGGAAGGACCTCACCGACAACGTCAACGGCCTCGCGGGCAATCTGACGGCGCAGGTGCGAAGCATCGCGAAGGTGACGACCGCCGTCGCCAACGGCGACCTCTCGCAGAAGATCACCGTCGACGCGCGCGGCGAGATCAACGAGCTGAAGAACACCATCAACACGATGGTCGACACGCTGCGTTCGTTTGCGGCCGAGGTCACGCGCGTCGCGAAGGAAGTCGGCAACGAGGGCAAGCTGGGCGGCCAGGCCGACGTCAAGGGCGTCTCAGGAACCTGGAAGGATCTGACCGACAACGTCAACGGCCTCGCCGCGAACCTGACCGCACAGGTCCGTAACATCGCGAAGGTCACGACGGCCGTCGCCAAGGGCGACCTGTCGCAAAAGATCACCGTCGACGCGAAGGGCGAGATCCTCGAGCTCAAGAGCACCATCAACGTCATGGTCGACCAGCTCAACTCCTTCGCCGCCGAGGTCACGCGCGTCGCGAAGGAGGTGGGCACCGAGGGCAAGCTCGGAGGTCAGGCGAACGTTCGGGGCGTTTCCGGCACGTGGAAAGACCTCACGGACAACGTCAACGCGATGGCGTCGAACCTCACGGTGCAGCTGCGTGACGTGTCGAAGGTGGCAACGGCGATCGCGAACGGGGACCTCGGCCGAAAGATCACCGTCGATGTGAAGGGCGAAATCCTCCAGATTAAGGACGTCATCAACAAGATGGTCGACCAGCTCAACTCGTTCGCCGCGGAGGTCACCCGCGTGGCGAAGGAGGTCGGCACCGAGGGCAAGCTGGGCGGCCAAGCCGAGGTGCGCGGCGTCTCGGGCACGTGGAAAGACCTGACCGACAACGTCAACGTCCTCGCGGCCAACCTGACTACCCAGGTGCGCAACATCGCGAACGTCACCACGGCCGTCGCCAACGGCGACCTGTCGCAGAAGATCACGGTGGACGCGCGAGGCGAGATCCTCGAGCTCAAGAGCACCATCAACGTGATGGTCGATCAGCTCCGTTCTTTCGCGGCCGAGGTGACGCGTGTCGCGAAGGAAGTCGGCACCGAAGGGAAGCTCGGCGGCCAGGCCGACGTCAAAGGCGTCTCGGGTACGTGGAAAGACCTGACCGACAACGTCAACGTCCTCGCGGCCAACCTGACTACCCAGGTGCGCAACATCGCGAAGGTCACCACGGCCGTCGCCAAAGGGGACCTTTCGCAGAAGATCACCGTCGACGCGAAGGGCGAGATCCTCGAGCTGAAGAACACGATCAACACGATGGTCGACACGCTGCGCTCATTCGCGGCGGAGGTGACCCGCGTTGCAAAGGAGGTCGGTACCGAGGGCAAGCTCGGCGGGCAGGCCGACGTCAAAGGCGTCTACGGGACGTGGAAGGACCTCACCGACAACGTCAACGCGATGGCGTCGAACCTCACGGTGCAGCTGCGTGACGTGTCCAAGGTCGCCACCGCGATCGCCAACGGCGATCTGGGGCAAAAGATCACCGTCGATGTGAAGGGCGAAATCCTTCAGATCAAGGACGTCATCAACAAGATGGTGGACCAGCTCAACTCGTTCGCCGCGGAGGTCACGCGCGTCGCCAAGGAAGTGGGCACGGAGGGGAAGCTCGGCGGTCAGGCCGAGGTCAAAGGCGTGTCGGGCACGTGGAAGGACCTCACCGACAACGTCAACATCATGGCCTCGAACCTGACCAAGCAGGTGCGAGGAATCGTCAAGGTCGTCACCGCAGTCGCCGACGGAGACCTGAGTCAAAAATTCGTTCTCGAGGCAAAGGGCGAGGTCGCCGCACTCGCCGAGACGATCAACAACATGACCGACACGCTGCGCATCTTCGCCGCACAGGTGACCGAAGTGGCGCGCGACGTGGGCATCGAAGGGAAGCTCGGCGGTCAGGCCAACGTGCCGGGCGCTTCGGGCGTCTGGAAGGACCTCACCGACAACGTGAACGTCATGGCCTCGAACCTGACCAAGCAGGTGCGAGGCATCGTCAAGGTCATCACGGCCGTCGCGAATGGCGATCTAGGGCAGAAGTTCGTTCTGGAAGCGAAGGGCGAGGTTGCCGCGCTGGCCGAGACGATCAACAACATGACCGACACGCTTCGCACGTTCGCCGATCAGGTCACGACGGTCGCTCGCGAAGTCGGAATCGAGGGCAAGCTCGGCGGTCAAGCAAAGGTGCCGCGCGCGGCAGGCACGTGGCGCGATTTGACGGACAACGTGAATCAGCTGGCCGGCAACCTGACGTCGCAGGTGCGCGCGATCGCCGAAGTCTCGACCGCGGTCGCCAAGGGCGACCTCACCCGATCCATCACCGTCGAAGCCCAGGGTGAGGTCGCGGCCCTCAGCGACAACATCAACCAGATGATCGGCAACCTGAAGGACACCACGCACAAGAACGAGGAGCAGGACTGGCTGAAGACGAACCTCGCCAAGTTCTCCGGCATGATGCAGGGCCAGCGCAGCATCACGTCGGTCGCGCAGCTCATCGTTTCGGAGCTGACCCCTCTCGTCGACGCCCACCACGGCGCGTTTTACATGATGGACGCCGAGCCGGATCCTTCGCTCCACCTCATCGCCAGCTACGGCTTCGGCGGCAGAAAGAGCCTTTCGAGCTCCTACCGGCTGAGAGAGAGCCTCATCGGGCAGTGCGGCTTCGAGAAGAAGCGAATCCTTCTCGGGGACGTGCCCGACAATTTCATCTACATCGCGACCGGAATGGGCGAGGCGCCTCCGCGCTGCGTCGTCGTGCTCCCCGTACTCTTCGAGGGCGAGACGAAGGCCGTCATCGAGCTCGCATCCTTCAAGACGTTCTCGCCGAACTACCTGACCTTCCTCGACCAGTTGATGGGCAGCATCGGCGTCATTCTGAACATGATCTCCTCGAGCATGCGTACCGAGGAGCTCTTGCAGCAGCTCAAGACGTCCAACGCGGAGCTCGAAGCCCAGGCCACCGAGCTGAACGACAAGGCGAAGCTCCTCGAGGTCAAGAACCAGGAGGTCGAGCTTGCGAGCCGCAGCCTGGAGGAGAAGGCGGAGCAGCTTCAGCTCATCTCCAAGTACAAGTCCGAATTCCTGGCGAACATGTCGCACGAGCTTCGTACGCCGCTCAACAGCCTGCTCATTCTCTCGAAGACCCTCGCCGACAACCGTGACGGCAACCTCACTCCCGAGCAGGTGAAGTTCGCCCACACGGTGCACGCCTCGGGGAACGACCTCCTGCAGCTGATAAACGAGATCCTCGACCTGTCGAAGGTCGAAGCGGGCAAGATGCCCATCGACCCGCGCACCTTCACGGTGGCGGAGGTGACGGCTTATCTCGAGCAGACCTTCCGGCACATCGCTGAGCAGAAGGGCCTCGCATTCGAGATCCGCATGGATCCGCGGCTGCCGGCCTCGATCTTCAGCGACCTGACTCGCCTTCAGCAGATCCTCAAGAACCTGCTCTCCAACGCGTTCAAGTTCACCTCGAAGGGCAGCGTCACGCTCGTCGTGCAGCCCTCGGGGGCGGATCGCGAAGAGGCAATCAGCTTTGCCGTTCACGACACCGGTATCGGCATTCCGACCGACAAGCACCGGCTCATCTTCGAGGCCTTCCAGCAGGCCGACGGCACCACGAGTCGCAAGTACGGCGGAACGGGCCTCGGGCTGACCATCAGCCGCGAGATCGCGCGCCTCCTCGGCGGATCGATCGACGTCGTCAGCACCCCGGAGAAGGGAAGCACGTTCACTCTGCAAGTGCCGGTCACGTATGCCGGCGCCGAAGCTCTCTCGCGAGAAGAGAGGGCCAGCGAAGCCGTACCCGAGATGGACGTCCCGCCCCTCCCGGAGGATGCGAACTTCTCCGGCAAGAAGGTGCTCATCGTGGACGACGACGGCCGCAACGTCTTCGCCATCGAGAGCGTCCTCAAGTCGCGTGGAATGAGCGTCCTCCATGCCGAGAACGGGAAGATCGCGATCGAGCTCCTCCAGGCCGACCGACACGTCGACGCCGTCCTGATGGACACGATGATGCCCGAGATGGACGGCATCGCCGCGACCCGCGCGATCCGCGACATCTTGCAGTTCCAGTCGCTACCCATCATCTCGCTGACCGCGAAGGCCATGAAGGGCGATCGCGAGAAGGCCCTCGCCGCGGGGGCCTCGGAGTACGTGACCAAGCCGGTCGACCCCGAGAAGCTACTGGCCATCCTCCACGTGTGGATGACGAGCCAGAGACCGGCTGTCGTCCCTCTCGGACGATCCGCAGAGTAAGGAGTAATACGTGGCAAACGCCGGCACACCGAACACCGCGAGCGTCCTCATCGTCGATGACTCGCTGGCGAATCTGGTGGTGCTGGGTGCGCTGCTCAAGCCGCTCGATGTTCGTGTCGTCGAGGCGAAGTCCGGCGCCGAGGCTCTCGACCGGGTTGCGGCCGAGACTTTCGCCGTGATTCTGCTCGACGTGCAAATGCCGGGGATGGATGGCTTCGAGGTCGCCAAGCGCCTCCGCAAGATGGAAAATGGCGTCGAGCTGCCGATCATCTTCGTGACGGCCATCCATCGGGACGAGACGTATTCCCGCCAAGGGTATGCGTCGGGCGCGACGGACTACATCACGAAGCCCTTCGACGCGGATGTCTTGCTCGCCCGAGTCAAGGGGTTCATCGGGCTATTTCAGCAGCGAGAGAAGCTTCGGCACAAGGAAGTGTCCGAGCGCACGCGCGAGAGAGACGAAGCGATGCAGAAGCTCGCGCTCTTGCTCGAAAGTGAGCGCGCCGCACGCCGGGACGCAGAGATCGCGAACAACGCAAAGGACGAGTTCCTGGCCACTGTGTCGCACGAGCTTCGTACACCGCTCAACTCGATTCTGGGATGAACGATGATCGCCCGTCGGCTGTCCCCGTCCGCAGAGATAGAGCGAGCCCTCGCCACCATCGAGCGGAGCGCCCGCGCGCAGGCCCGCATCATCGAAGACGTCCTCGACACGGCTCGCATCATCAGCGGCAAGCTTCGTCTCGAGATCACGACCTCCAAGGTCGCGGATGCAATCAACGGCGCAGTGCTGGCTCTCCGGCCCGCCGCTGACGCGAAGGGAGTGCGGCTCGAAGCCAACCTGGACGGTCCGATTGGATTCGTGTCCGCGGATCCCGACCGGCTCCAGCAGATCGTGTGGAATTTGCTCTCCAACGCGATCAAGTTCACGTCCAGGGGCGGTCGCGTCGAACTCACCGCGAGTCGCGTCGGCCCTGTCATCCGCATCCGCGTGAGCGACAGCGGACAGGGGATCCGTCCAGAGTTCTTGCCCCATCTCTTCGAGCCATTCAGGCAAGCGGATGGATCGACGACCCGGCGCCACGGGGGCCTGGGACTGGGGCTCGCGATCGTCAAGCAGCTCGTGGACGCGCACGGAGGGACCGTCGTCGCGCACAGCGCCGGCGAAGGCGCCGGCGCGACGTTCACAGTCGAGCTTCAGGGATGTCAGCCCCCGGGCGTCGCCGAAGAGCAGCCCATCGTCTCTCGACGCATCGCCGTAGCCGACGGAGCCGGCAGCAATACGCGCCTGGACGGCCTCAAGGTGCTCGTGGTCGACGACGAGGAGGACGCGCGGGCGCTCGTCCGCCGATTGCTGACCGATCAGGGGGCCACTGTGGGATGCGCTCCGTCCGCGGAAGAAGCCTTGAACGTGCTCGAGCAGACCCGACCGGACGTGCTCGTGAGCGACATCGGGATGCCCGTCGTGGACGGTTACATGATGATTCGCAGGATTCGGAGCCTGCCCCCCGATCGTGGCGGGAGAACGCCCGCCATCGCGCTGACCGCCTACGCCAGGGAGGAGGACGGCGAGCGCGCGTTTGCGGCAGGATTCCAGGCCCACGTCTCGAAGCCCGTGGAACCGTGGAAGATCATCTCCCTCGTCGCGAACCTCGGCGGCGTCTCCCTCGGGTCCGCCCCCGCCCCTCCCGTATTGCGATAGACCTCAGGTCTGTCGCGTAGTTTCTCTGGAGCGCGCAAAGGCCACCCCGGCATTCAGGACGGCCGTTCGCAGGTTGTCGACGTCGAGTGGCTTCTTGAGGACCCCGACCGCGCCCAGCCTACGGGCAACGGTGCGCACGGAGTCATCCGCAAGCACCGTGATGAGGACGACCGGCACGTTCCAGTGCGATCGCCGGAGCTCAGCCAGTACGCCCAACCCGGACAGCTTGGGCATTCGCACGTCCGTCACGATGACATCCGGGCACGCCGCCGAGTTGTCGAGCGCGTCCCTCAAGCACTCGACGAGCTCAGCCCCGTCGCACGCCTCCACGACGGTGTGGCCGTCGGCTCGAAGAGTCTCAACGACCAGCGCTCGAACGTCCTCGTCATCGTCGGCGACGAGGATGTTCATCGGCGCGCGGTGTCCTTCGGCGTGGAGGGTGGTCATGCAAGTCCAGCGAGCACGATGCGTGCCGGGTCAGCTCGGCAACGGAAAAGCCCGGTTCGTTCGCCAGCCGAGGCGAGCCCCAGGTGCCCATGGGTGACGAAATGTCACGTGACTTGCCCTCCAATCTGACCCGGTTCGTGCCCGGGGACCGACCCTTCGTCGGAGCAAGGTATGCGGAGGTGGCACCGAAATGACTATCCGCTTGTGCACAGCGGCGGGGCGGCGTCACATTGAAGAGGATGCAAGGAGTTGGGGAAGGCCGAAGCCCGCGAGCGCGTGTACTCATCGTGGATGACGACGAGAGCATGTGCGATCTCCTGGGCCTCGAGTTCGGATCCCGGGGCTTCAGCTCGGCCTTCGAAACGGAGCCGGAGCGCGTGCTCGGCGCCCTGGAATCGAACGACGTAGACGTGGTCGTGACCGACCTGCACATGAGGGGAATGAACGGAATCGAGCTCTGCGATCGCATCGTCGCCGCTCACCCCGACTTGCCGGTCATCCTGCTCACCGCTCACGGAACCATCGACGCGGCCGTCGCAGCCCTTCGCGTGCGTGCTCACGACTTTCTCACCAAGCCTCCGGACATCGACGCGCTCGTCGCCACCGTCGAACGCGCCGTGCAAAACCGCCGCCTGGCGGAAGAGGTTCCTGCCCTCGATGAGGGCGACGTGCCGGGCGACGTGGCCCCCTTCGAAGGAATGATTGGCCATAGCGCCCCGATGCGCGAAATTGTCCAGCTCCTCGGCCGCATTGCCTCGGTCGAGACGTCGGTGCTTCTGTCGGGCGAGAGCGGTACCGGCAAAGAGCTCGCGGCGCGCGCTCTTCATCAGCGGAGCGCGAGGCGTGCTGGGCCGTTCGTGGCCCTGAACTGCGCCGCCATTCCAGAGGCCTTGCTCGAATCGGAGCTCTTCGGCCATGCCAAGGGCGCCTTCACCGACGCCCGGACCGACCGGGCCGGGCTCTTCGAGCGCGCGAAGGGCGGGACCATCTTCCTCGACGAGATCGGAGATCTCCAGCTCTCGCTCCAGCCCAAGCTCCTGCGCGCGCTCCAGGAGCGCGTGGTGCGGCCCGTCGGCGCGGACCGCGAGATCGCCATCGACGTCCGGCTCATCGCGGCGACGAACACAGACCTCAGCGGCGCGGTCGAGAAGCGGCGCTTTCGCGCCGATCTCTTCTACAGGGTCAATGTCATCGAGGTTCGCTTGCCCCCGCTGCGCGACCGCGGGCGCGACGTTCTCCTCCTCGCCCGGCACTTCATCGAACAGCTTGCCCACAAGATGGGACGCCCGGTCGCCGGCCTTACTGCCGCCTGCGCCACGAAGCTGATGGCATACGCGTGGCCGGGGAACGTTCGGGAACTCGCCAACGTGATCGAGCGCGCCGTCGCCCTTACGCGTTCTTCGCAGATCGACGTTGAAGACCTCCCCCGGCACGTGCGCGTGCCGGACGCTGCCCGAGGCACTCTCCTATCGGAGCGACCCGAAGAGCTCGTGCCCCTCGAGGAGATCGAGCGTCGCTACATCCGACGCGTCCTGGACGCGACAGGAGGGAACAAGACGCTGGCCGCTCAGATCCTGGGCGTCCACCGCCGTACGCTATACCGCAAGGGCCTGGAGACCTTTCCTCAGCATGGCGAGGACAGGAAGGTGTCGTGAGCTCACGGAGCGCCGCAGAGCTCCGCGTTCTCCTGGTGGAGGACGACCTCGGCGACACCCGCAAGTCGATCGCCCTCCTGGCGACCCTTGGCAGGGGCGGCGCCGGCGTCGAGCACGTTGGATCGGCGGAGGACGCTCTCGCACGCCTCGACCAGGAGACACCGGTCGACGTCGTGCTGCTCGACCTCGAGCTTCCCGGTCTCGCGGGCCTCGACGCGGTCCGCGCCCTCCGCGAGCGTGCCCCCCAGGTGCCGCTGGTCGTGTTCACCGCGAACGACGACGCCGACCTCGCCCTGCTTGCCGTGGCGATGGGTGCGCAAGACGTTCTCCTCAAGGGCGCGACGGACGCCGTCGCTCTGGCACGAGCCATCGGGTTCGCTCGGCAGCGCCAGCAGATCCTCTCCCGGGCCGATCGGGTGCGAGCGTCGCGCCCCTCACCTCTCGTCCCGGCTGCGCCCGAGGCCCCCGAGGGATCGGCGCGCGAGCTCGCGGGCCTTCGCGTGCTGATGGTCGACGATTCTGACGAGAGCTGTGCCCTCATTGCGGCCTACCTCGCGCCCAGCGGCGCCGAGGTAGAAGTCGTGGATGACGCCCGGTCAGCCCTCGAGAGGCTGGCGCTCGCCACGTTCGACGTCGTGCTCATGGACCTCCATCTCCCCGGAATGGACGGGTTCGCGGCGACACGCGAGTTGAGGCGCGTCGAGGCCGAGCGCGCCGCGCATCCGGTTCCCGTCATCGCTCTGAGCGCCGACACCCTCCCCAAGACGGTCGAGCGCGCACTCGCGTGCGGCTGCACGGAGCACCTGGCCAAGCCCATACGGAGGGCCGACCTCCTCGCCGTGCTCCGCGGCTACGTCGACCGCGAAGCGGACCGCACCGTGGCCCTCGGCTCCGCGCGATCGAGCACGGCAACCACCCTTTTGCCCAAGTTCGTCGGGCATCGAGAGAGAGACGTGGGCACCCTGCGCGAGGCCATCGCGCGCCTGGACTTCGACGTGATTTCTACGCTCGCCCACAACATGCGAGGCAATGGCGTGAGCTACGGGTTCCCCGAGATCAGCGAGATTGGGCGCCGGTTGGGGAAGGCCGCCAGCACCGAGGACGTGCCCTCCGTGGTGGAGGAGGTGACGCGCCTCGAAGCTTGCCTCCAGAGGATCCGCAAGGAAACCGGCCTGGCGGGACCCTCACCGTCACGGCCCTCGTCGAGCACCCGTGTGCGCGCGACGACGAAGCCGCCGCTGGAACGAAAGACCGGAGAAGAGTAGAAGGCCTGCGAGGGTGCGGGCGATCGCAACGCCGCTGCTTCCCTCTCCCATCCCCCCACGCCCGATCGCGCATCCCCCTCCGATGCTCGGCGGATACTCCGCGCTCCACGCGTCCGTCGCGATCGGAATCGACTTCGGGTCCACGATGTCCGTGCCATCGAACGTCGTTCCTACGGTCAGGAGGGAGCCACCTAGACCCCCCGGAAGCGTCAACGTGACGACCCAAATCCCTGGACCGCGCCGGACGAGGGACGTGACCCCCGGCATCGGGGAGCCGTTCACGAGCGCATAGGAGGCCAGCCGCGTAGCCGCGAAGCCGTCCGCAGGCGGCGGAGACGCGCCACCCGTGCCGGCCGCGCGCAGTTCCACGATGCCCTGAAGTGGGGTCGACCCATCGGCCAGGTATTGGTCGCCACCCAGCGTCATCCAGCTCGCTCCACGGACAGGGAGCGCAAGCTGAGGGTCGCGCAATCGATCGACGGCCTCCACGGCCCCGATGACGTCGACCTCGCCCGGGCCCTCCTGATCCTCGAAGGGAGTTGGACCCCGGAGCGGATGTGCCCCTCCTTGGAGCGCCGCCATGACGACGTCCTGCGTCAGCGTCGGGTCGTGCTGCAACATGACGGCGACCGCCCCCGCGACGATGGGCGACGAGAAAGACGTCCCGAACGAGACGGCGTGCAGCGAGTCGATCTGCTGACACGTCACGTCCTTCATGTTGGGCCCGCACGGAGGCCCGGTGAAGATGCTCTCGGGCGCCGGCGGGGTGGCCTGGCGCGACAGGGCGCCCACGATCGCGGCGCCGGGGGCCATGATGTCCGGCTTGAATACCCCGTGAGGGTTGGCCCCGCGCCCGAGAACCAGCAAGGCTCGCCGGGGAAAGCGTCCCTCGTCAGACCATTGGGATCCGGCTCGCCGCCGACCGCATCGAGCAACGGCACGCTCAGTCCGAGGGGATGGCCGTCGAGGTCTACCCACGAGGGCTTGTTGATGGTGCACCCGACACCGATGATCGACGGGTTGGTCGACGGGAGACTGACCGTGCTCTCGCGGACCCCATTCGCGAAGTTCACCTGGGTGACGCCGGGGATCGACGCGTCGCCCGTCGCATCCACGTAGAGGTCGGCCGTGCCGGAACCGGAAAGGGTGATGGTGTACTCGCCCGTCGGCCACGCACCCTGCCAGATGACGACGGCGCCCTGGGACTGCGCGGGCACCGGGCTGCCGGCCGCCTGGCTGCCGTTGTAGACGACCGCGGAATACTCGCCGGTCATCTTCTCGGCCGAGCGGGAGGGGGCCGTCGGCGAGACCCACGTCCCCCCAGGGGCGTCGAGGCCAACGCTCAGGTTCGCGCCCGGGTGCATGGCGACCCAGACCTCGACGGCGCCGCTCTGGGCCGCGCCGTTCGTCTCGATGGGCACGAGCATCTTCGTGCCCTTGTTGACGTGGACGTTCTGATGCACCGGCGCGTCTGCAATCGAGCCGCTGTTACCCGCGGCGACGACGAGCGCGCGTCCTGGATGCTCGGGGCCCACGTAGCTCGCGAGCGTCTCTTCCCACGCGGTCGTCCCGTCGTGGGGGCCGAAGTCCGTTCCGATCGACAGGTTGACGACGACGGACTGGTTGAGAGCGTCGGCACGATTGAAGAGGAACGCGACGCCGCGCAATAGCTCGTCGTTGCCGATCGCCCCACCTCCGGCGTCGGACACACGCGCGAACAGAATCGTCGCTCCCGGCGCAATGCCTCGGTACGGCGACTTGCCGCCAAGCCCGTTGCCCGCCGCGCACGACGTCACGAGAGTTCCATGCCCTACCGGGTCCTGGGGCAGCGCGCAGGAGGAGCCCTGGACACCTGCCGCCGCGCACGTCATGCCCGGTGTCATCGCGGCGTCGATGTCTTGCGCAGACCACACCGCCCCCGCGACGAGGGTCCCGGACGGGTCGGTCGATCCGAACATCTGCTCGAGGTCGGGGTGAATCCCGAGCGGCGGAACCGACAGGTCGAGCAGCCAGGCGACCCGAGTGTGTCCCTCGGCGTCGATGAAATCGGGGTGCGTGACGTCCAGGCCCGTGTCGGCGATGCCGACGAGCGCTCCGGAGCCATCGAGGCCCTGCTGGATGGCCGCGGTGGCTCCCACGAAGCCGGACGCCGTGTTGAGCAACGGATGCAGCGGCGTGGACAGCTCGATGGCCGCGTCGAGGTGCGCATCGCCGAACGCGACGATCGTCTGCGGCGAGCCCCAGAGACGGCCGATGCCAGGCGCGACCTCGCGAAGGCCCCAGTCGCTTCCGCGAACCCCCGCCGGCAAGCGGACCAGCGCGCCCATGCCAGGCGAAGCGGCCGGTGCGAAGACACCGCGGGCGCGGGGGCCGAGGAGCCGAACGAGCGTCGCACCGTCAGGGAGGCGGGCCGGCGGTCGAGTCGCCTGCGCGTGCAGCGGCGTCGCCAGCGTAGAGAGCGCGAGCACCAGACCGACGGTCAATCGCACGCGTCGAGTCTACACCGGGGGAACGGAGCGCCTCTTCGCCGGACGGAGGGAGTGCCTCGTGGCAGCGCGCCGGAAGCGAATGGAGATCTCGTCCCGCAACCGATCGCCCGGAACGACCGCGTCGACGACCATCTCGCTCGCGAGCTTCATGATGTCGATGTCGGCCTTGTACTCGTCGCGCAGCCGGGCGACGAACGCATCGCGCTCGGGGCCCTCGGCGACGTCCTGGATCTTGTTGTAGTAGACGGCGTTCACCGCCGCCTGCGGCCCCATGACCGCGATCGACGCGGACGGCAGCGCGATGCACGCGTCCGGCTCGAAGGCGGGGCCGCACATGGCGTAGAGGCCGGCGCCGTAAGCCTTGCGGACGATCACGCTGACCTTGGGCACGGTCGCCTCGCTCACCGCGGCGATCATCTTGGCGCCGGCGCGGATGATTCCCTGCCGCTCTACCTTCGTGCCGATCATGAAGCCCGGGACGTCGGCGAGGTAGAGGAGCGGGATGTTGAAGGCGTCGCACAGCCAGATGAAGCGCGCCGCCTTGTCCGCGCTGTCGACGAACAGCACGCCGCCGAGCCACTTCGGCTGGTTGGCGACGATCCCGACGGCCCGCCCGTCGATGCGCGCGAAGCCGGTGAGGACCTCGCGCGCGAAGAGCGACTTTGATCTCGAGCCACGAACCGTCGTCGATGAGCTCGCGATGATCGCCATCATGTCGAACGGCTTGTTCTCGTCGGGCGGGACGATGTCCTCGATTCGCTGCGCTCCCGGCCCGCGGCGGACGCGCGTCGGCGCATGGGCGGCGACGCCTCGAAGCTCGCCGGCATCGACGCCAGGTAGCGCTTGCGCGAACGCGATCGCCTCGTCCTCGGTCTTGCACAAGACGTCGCCGCAGCCGCTGACGCTGCAGTGCATCCTGGCGCCGCCCATCTCCTCGAGCGTCACCTTCTCGCCGATGACCATCTCGGCCATGCGCGGGCTGCCGAGGTACATGCTCGCGTTCCCCTCGACCATCGCGACGACGTCGCAGAACGCCGGGATGTACGCGCCGCCCGCCGCGCTCGGGCCGAAGAGCAGGCATACCTGCGGCACCTGCCCGCTCATCTGCTACCTGGTTGTAGAAGATGCGCCCGGCTCCGCGGCGGCCGGGGAACATCTCGCACCTGGTCGGTGATGCGCGCCCCCGCGCTGTCGACCAGGTAGAGCATCGGCACCCGGAGACGCAATGCCGTCTCCTGGATGCGGAGGATCTTCTCGACCGTGCGCCGACCCCACGAGCCGGCCTTCACCGTCGAGTCGTTGGCCATGATGGCGATCGTCCGACCGGCGACCGTCGCCGTCCCGGTGACGACGCCGTCGGCCGGCAGATCCGGGTCGAGCCGCATGCGCGAGCATCGCGTCCTCGACGAAGCTCGCCGTCGTCGACGAGGCGGGCGATGCGCTCGCGGGCGAAGAGCTTGCCGTGCTCGGCGTTCTTCTGGTGGTACTTCGCGTCGCCCCCGCGCGCGACTTGGCTCAGCGTCTCCTTGAGCTTCTCGTCGAAGGGCATCGGTGGGGTCCCTGCCTTAGCGGAAACCGGCTAAGGACGGAAGACGACCGGAGCCGTCACGGTCGCGGAACCACCGGGCTTCGGGAAATGGGCGGCCTTCATGGCATCGCCGAGGCAGCCGACGAGGGCGGGATCGTCCGCGTTGCCACCGGGCTCGGCGTCGACTCCCACGACCGTGCCGGCCTCGTTCACGTGGATTCGCAGCCTGAGCTTGCCGTGGAGGGCGGGCGCCGCGATCCGAGCCTGGTTGTAGCAGGCGAGAAACTCGGGCTGGAGCGAGCGAAGGACGGGCCCGGGATCGAACGATTTTGGCGAAACGATGTCGCCGATGAGAACGGAGCCTCCGGTGGGGGGAGGGCCGGAAGGCGTAGCCCTGGGCGCGGGCGCGGGCGCAGGCGCAGGCGCAGGCGCGGGCGCGGGCGCCGAGGCAGGCGCGGGCGCAGGTGCCGAAGCGCATGCAGAGCAAAGGAGAAGCACGGCACTCGATCGCATGACTCACCTTCCCCGGAAGGACGGCCTGCGCTTCTCTGCAAAGGCCGCAAGGGCCTCTCGGCGATCCTCCGTCACGAGCGTCTTCTCGTAGCACGCCCTCTCGATCATGAGACCCACCTCGATGCGCTCATCCAGCGCGCGATCGATGGCTTCGAGCGCCGCGCGCCTGCGCCACGGGGGCGCCGTCGGCGATGGGCCGGATCCATTCGACCGCTTCGTCGACCACGTCCTTGCCGGCCGGCGCGACGCGGTTCACAAGACCCCAGGAGAGGGCTTCTTGGGCCGAGAGGCGACGAGCCAGCAAGACCATCTCCTTCGCGCGCCCTTCGCCGACGATGCGGGGGAGCCGCTGGGTGCCTCCGGCCCCGGGAATGATACCGATCGACGTCTCTGGAAGGCCGAGCTGGGCGTTTGGCGCGGCGACGCGCAGGTCGCAGCACAGGGCAAGCTCGAGCCCGCCGCCCAGCGCGACGCCCTGAATGGCAGCGACAACCGGCTTGGGCGACCTGTCAATCGCCGCCAGCTCGGTCCGGTAGAGATCGAGCTGCTCGCGGACGTCGTCCTCCGTCATGCCCCGCCGCTCCTTGAGGTCGGCCCCCGCGCAGAACGCCTTGTCGCCGGCGCCGCACAGCACGATGGCCCGAACGGAGGCGTTCGACGCGGCCTCGCGCGCAAGCTGACCCAGCGCGACCAGCGCCGCCCGTGACAGCGCATTCATTCTGTCGGGGCGGTCGATGGTCCACACGGCCACGCTGCCACGCTGATCGACCCGGATCGGAAAGTCGTCGCTCACTTTTTCCTCCCAGGTCCCTTCCTCTTCGACCCGCGCACCCCCACGCGGGTCCCCGAGCCTCTCTCTTCCAGCCGGGCCTCCAGCTTGGCCATCCGGGACTTGAGCTCCGTGTGATCTCCCTGAAGCCTCTCCAGCTCATCGCGAAGCTGCTCGGTCGCTCGCCTCGGCTCGGCCAGGTCGCGAAGGACCTCGCGGATCCGACGCCGCACGCGCGGGTCGAGGTCGACTTCGAGGCGGTCGCGAAGCGACGGGCGCGCCTTGGCGTCGCCGAGCTCGCCGAGCGCGCGCACCACGTCGACGCGAAGGAGCGGGTCAGCGTCGTCGAGCAGCTGCTCGAGGGCCTCGCTGGCCTTGCGGTCGCTCGCCAGCTTCGGCAGGCTCATGACGGCGGCGCGCCGGGCGCGTGGGGGATGCCCGTAGCGGGTGCGCGCCGCCATGTGCGGTACCGCGCGGTCGTCGCGGAGCGCGGCGAGCCCATCGATCGCGCCGGCACGGACGACGTCGGACCAGCTGGGCCGGTCGAGGAGATCGACGAGCGTGTCGAATGCCCCGGGCTGGCGCGTCCGCCCGAGCGCGCGGGCGGCCTCCGCCTCGACCAGGTAGCTCTCGTCGCGTAGCGCGTGCGGCCGGATGGCCTCGAGCGCCTTGGACGTCCTGAACTGCCCGAGCGCCTCGACGACGGCGCGCCTGACCTTCGGGTGATCGGCGGCGCCCAGCGCCCCGGTCAGGGCCTCGAAACACTCGCGCGCACGAAGCTTCCCGAGCGAGGCGGCGCACTCGACGCGCGTACCCCAGAACTGCCTTTTCGTCCGTCAGCGCTCGACTGAGGGCTTCGAACCGTCGCGGGATCGTCGAGCTTGGCGAGCGCATGCGCGGCGAGCCAGCGGCCGCGCGCCGTCGGCGCGCTCTGGCGAGCTGCGCGCGCAGCATGTCGCCCGGCGCCTTGACACGCACGTCGCCGATGATGCGCGCATCCGGGTCCACGACGACGAACGCGGGCCGCGATCGGGACGGGGAAGGCGAACGTCTGCTGCCTCTCGACGATGCGTACCGTCCGGCGGACGATCCCGCCGTCCGCGTCGCAGACGTCGACGTCCAGCGGGAGCTCGAAGCAGGCGGGCACGCCGTCGCCCGTCGACTGCGTCTGCTCTCGTCGCAAGAGCGAGGATCCCCTTGTCCCACGTGACGGCGACCTCGAGCTCCGGATGGCCCGGCTTGTAGACCCACTGCTCGAAGAAGCGCCCCAGGCTCCGGCCGCTCACGTCCTCCATCGCGCGCTGGAGATCGCGCGTCTCGACGACGCCCCGCGCGTGCGCCGTGAGGTACGCGCGCACGCCGCTCCAGAAGAGCGGCGTCGCCCAGCTCCGCGCGGAGCGCGTGCAGGACGAGGCCGCCCTTCTCGTAGAGGTGGCGGTCGAACAGATCGAGCGGCGCGTCGTAGTCCTGGCAGACGATGGGGCGCCGGTAGCGCCCGTGCGCCTCGCCGACGTACGCGTCGAGGTCGCCCTTGAGGCCGTAGTCGTACTCGTCGCGGCCGAGGTGCTTCTCGCGCCAGACGTGCTCGAAGAACGTCGCGAACCCCTCGTTGAGCCACGCCTCGTACCAGTCGCGGCACGTGACGTAGTCGCCGAACCACTGGTGCGCGAGCTCGTGGGCGATGAGATCGTCGGAGCTGACGTCGATGGCGGCGCGCTCGTCGAGCAGGACGTGCTCGTACATCGTCGTCGCCGTCGTGTTCTCCATGCCGCCGAAGATGAAGTCGGACACGACGACCTGCGCGTACTTGTTCCACGGGTAGGGGACGCCGGTGACGTCGCCGAAGTGGCGAATCATCTCCGGCGTGCGGCCGAACGTCCGCCGCCGTCGTCCTCCCGCCCCTTCGGGACGAGATAGCCGATCGGGACCTGACGACCGCCAAGGTCCACCGTGTCCGCGATCTCCGCGAACTCGCCCGCGACGAGCGTCAGGAGGTAGCTCGAGTGCGGCTCGGTCATCTTCCAGTGGTAGGACCAGTCGCCCGACTTCGGTTTCGTGCTCGAAGACGAGCGCGCCGTTCGACAGCGCGTACCACCCGTTCGGCACGTGCGCGATGACCTCCGTCGTCATCTTCAGGTCGGGGCTGTCGTGGCAGGGGATCCAGTGGCGCGCGTCCTCTTCCTGGCACTGCGACCACACCTGGCGCGGGCGGCTCGGGTAGTGCTCGTCGGGCTCGAGGAAGTAGAGCCCCCGGCGCGGTGCAGCCCGATAGGTGATGGCTACGCGTGCGCTGTCGCTGCCGCGGGGAATCGAGACGGAGAGCGCGCGGCCGTCGTAGCGCCACTTCGCGGGCTTTCCCTCCAGGGTCAGCGCGTCCACCTCGAAGCCGACGGCATCGAGAGCGAGCTCGTCGGCGGTGGGGTCGATGCGACGGACGTCGAGGGTCGCCGTGGCCCGGATGCGCTTCTCGACGACGTCCAGCCTGACGTCGAGCACGAGGTGGTCGATCGCGAACGGGCGATCGCGCTCGAAGTGCCGGGTGCTGGAGGGGAGTGCGAACGGGCGACCGGCAGACGTGGAGCGTTCGAGCGATCCGGCGGAAGCGCAGCCGCACCGCGCATGAAGGCGATGCTCGACGGGCATGGCGACGGGAGCTTCACACTTTTTGGTTAAGGAGTCACCTGGGTCACCCTGAGCCTCGCTCTGCCTCGACTCGCTGCGCTCGGCTCCGCTGCGGCGTCGCTGTCACGCACGTCACGTCGAGGGGAGCGGCGGCCGCTCCTCCTCGAGCACCCCAGCCGGGAGGGGACGACATGCCCCCACGGCCCTTGGGGCTCAGACCAGCCCGTGCACGTTCGCGAAAGGGTCCCACGAGGCGTCGCTGTGCCAGTCGTATTCCATGCGTACGGCGATTCGCTCGGCCACCTCGTGGCTTGCGAGTCGCGCGATGACGGCAAGCGTCATGTCGATCCCGGCGGAGACTCCGGACGACGTGACGAAGGGGCCGTCCTCGACCCAGCGCGCCTCCTTGACCCACGTGACCGCCGGACCTTGCTCCACGACCCAGCCGAAGCTCGCCTTGTTCGTCGTCGCGCGGCGCCCGTCGAGCAGTCCGGCTCGTGCCAGGAGCGCAGCGCCTGTGCACACCGAGGTCACGACCTCGGCCTCCGAGCTGCGGCGGCGGAGCCATTCGAGGAGCACCTCGTGGGTCACCTCGCGGCGTGTCCCGACGCCGCCAGGCACGAGGAGTACGTCGACCTTCGGGCAGTCCTCGAGCGAGCAGTCGGCCACCGCGCATGGTCCCTGGGCGCTGGCCACGGCGCCAGCGCTTGCGGCCGTCGTGACGATCTTCCAGCCGCCGGCCGACGCGAGCATGCCCCACGCTTCGAGGGGCCCGAACACGTCGAGCAGCTCGAAGCCCTCGAAGAGCAGCGCGCCTACGGTCTTGTGGGGTGCCATGCCGGTATTTCTCCCGAGGCAGGGCTATAGCAGGGGATCCGCGTCGACTCCTCTGCGGAGGAGGAACGATCACGCGGGTCGAACACGAGGCGACCGAGAAGCACCGGGCTCGTGGCCGTGATCGTGATGATCCTCTCGCGTGAGAGGCGCATGGAAGAAGCGGACAGACGCGGTAACGTTGGCCAGCCCCGGGTCGACGAAGACCAGAGGCCGGGCGACGTGCCCGAGAGGAACGTCGACGAACGACTGCAGAGCGCTCGTTTGCTTCGCACCCGTGCCCGTCTCGTCGAGAGGCGCGCTCGTTGCACGCGTTGCGTGAACGCGTCACGCGGAGGCCCCGCGCCGACGAGCGGGACGAATGCACCGACGAGCGAGACGAACGCACCCATCATGCGTGACGAATGCGGTGATGAGCGTGACGGATGCGCGAATGAGCGTGACCACCGTCCTGACGAGCAGGGTGCGCGCACCCGTCTCGCTCGTCGGCGCGCCTCTCCGCGAGACGCACGCGTCCTTCACGCTCGTGATGCAGGTCGTCCGCGTGATCCGGGCAGCGAAGGGCGTGGAAGGTACGCCGTCGAGCACGATGGACATGCCGATCGAAGAAATCGACATCGTCATTCCCACGCGACTTCGGCAGACGATTCTCTTGCCGGCGTTTGCGCGCTACGCGACACCGGCACAACCGCCGCGGACCTCTCCGCGGGGTCGGAAGACTGGGCCGGCGCGGAAGCCAACGCGGCGACCGCGCTCATAGGTGCCTGACGAGGAGCGGGCGGGAATCAGGGCCGTGATCGGGGCGTGAGCGGCCCGTGGCACGCTCCTTGGCGCCGTTTTACTTCGGCATGATGGTCGGAATCACTTGCCGGCCATGACGCCGGTACACCGTGAAGTCCGTGTCCATGGTCATCACGCGCATCGCCGGATCCATCTCCGTCATGCGCACCAGGCACGCGTCTGCGAGCGACATGGGCACGTCCTCGTACCGGCGCATCAGCGCACGAACGCTCGCCCAGTGCGCCTGCAATGCGAACGAGACGGACAGGAAACCGCGTTCCCCGAGCTCGGTCACCAGCACGTTTCCCCGATCTCGCAGAAGATGACAGGCTTCGGCAACGACTGCCTCGCAGGTCATGAACGGTCCGCGCAGGGTCTTCAGCGTGTCCCGAGCCCAGGCGTGGCGGGTATCGCGCCGGTTAAGCAGAGCGACGATGGGACCGGCGTCGAGGGCGATCATGGCCGAAGCCTTCCATATGCTTTGGATTCGTGGACAGATCCCGAGGGCCGTCAACAGCGCCCACGAGATCCGCGATCGAATCGAGCGACGAGCCCCCACGCTCCTTCAGCTCGATGAGGGCTGTCCGAATGAGCTCGGACCGACTCACGCGTCGTTTCGTCGCCAGGCGTGTCAACTTCGCGTCGAGTGGCGGCGCGAGGCGGACGATTACGGTGCGGGTGGATACAGACATGGCAAAAACGTATTACGAACTGACGAAGCTCGCAAGGCGCTCAGCGCCGAGACATCGCTCGCCGTTCCCACCAGATTGTCGATGGTGCGATGCCGGCGTCCTCGTCCTTGGCGTCCACAATGATACCCACGCATCCGAGCGCCCGACGGCTCGCATTGATACAACTGCATCGACGAAGCACTTCCGGCGTCATCGCCGCTCGGGCCGCCAGACCCGCCACTGCCACAAGCGAACACCCACAAAGCCGAGGATGCCGCTGCGAAACTCCATGCTCCCTGATGTCGCTTGAGCCGATACGGCGCAGCGAACGGCAGCTCATCGAGCGAGACGCGAGCTCGCCCTTGCCGGACGATGTTCGACTGACCGTCCTCCAGCGCCGCGTGGTGAACGACGAGGCCGGCGCCCGCAACCCGCGCGATCTTCAGCACGCTCTCCGGATCGACGCGGCGGAGGCGAGGAGGCTCACTCGCAATTCAACTGAAGGCCCGTCGCCTGAATCACTAGGCCGGGCCCGCCCGACGGTCCCAGGTTGTTGCCGTAAGCCCATGTGATGGGCGATCCGTTGGCGGCGGTGCCGGTGCCGCCGCAACTGAGCGTCAGGCCGGACACATGACAAGTCCCCTCGGGGTCCTGCGTGTCGGCGTAGGTGGCTTGCCGGCCACTCGGAGCAGCCACGCACGCGTACACGGCCGGGCAAGGCGCGCAGGCCGCCGCCTCTGGCTGGTCCGTCGGCAAGTCGGACGGAGCATCGCCGCCTGCTGCTGCAGCTCTGCACGGCCAGTGCCCCCGCCGACAGCACGGCCGAACCAAAGGCAACAACCCTTCGCCCCATGATTGGTCGAGCCTCCCTCGTGGGATGCTGGGGCCCGCCTACATATACTGTCAAGACCGTTGCGGGCGTTGGTCACGCCGCGGGTTCGCGCAGCCACGCCCCAGGACGGGACGATCGAAAAAATCGACAGCGTCATTCCCCCGCGCCTTCGCGGAGTTACACGCCTCGCGAAAAATAAATGACCTGGCGACGGCGAATCCGCCCTCCGCGTCGGACTGTCTCTATAGGAGGTGCGAGGCAAGTCCGGCGGGCAATGGGGCCCGCCGCACGCGCGGAGCCGGGACAAACATCGTCCCCGTCGCGACGACCCCGACGGCCGCGAACACCGCGACGCCGCCACACGCCACGTAGGTCCGTGGCGACAACAAGGGATGGGGACCGCCGCGCGAACCGAAGCGCGGCGTTCCCCGGCCCGCTATTGTGAGGGCGATCCAAGCGTGGGTCGTGGCCGGAAGGTAGTTCGCATATCCAACGCGCCTTACTCCGACCGTCCCGATCACTGCGAGGGTGCGGTCAAGCAGGCGCACGAGCCGACCGCGCACGCCTCCGCTTGAGAAGCTCCGGCGGTCAGCCCATACTTCGCAAGGTACACAATGCAGTGGGAGCACGAGATCGCGATCGACGCGAGCGTCCAAGGCGGCAAGCCCGTCATCGTCGGCACCCGGGTGCCCGTCGAGGTGCTCGTCATGGCGGTTGCTTCGGGCGACGGCCTGGCGGAGGTTGCTTCCGCCTATCGGGTCACAGAGGCTCAGGTTCGAGCGGCGGTCGCCTACGCAGCGCACGTGGTCGCGTCGGAGCGTGCCGTTGCGCTTCCTGGTCGACGAGAATCTGCCCGCCGACGTCGCAACTCCCTCGAGCGAGCGGGACACGAAGCACTCCACGTCGCGACGTCAGCGCTTCGGGGCGCGACGGACGCAGCTCTCTGGCAGCTGTCGGCGAGCGAGAAGCGCGTCGTCGTCACGCGAGATCTCGACTTCCCCCTCCCGATGGACGGCGCGATTCCCTCCGGAGTCATCGTGGTTCGAGCCCGCTCCGACGCGCGGCTAGCGGAGATCGCTGGGCTCTTCGAGCAGTTCGTTGCCCGCATCGACTGGACTACCGTGTCGGGCAACGTGACGGTCATCGAGCCGGGCAGGATCCGGCAGCGCCGTCTACGTACCCTGCCGCCCCGGAAGTGAGTGGAGCACGAGGACCGCGGAATGGTTAGCGGTCGGGGTCGGGGTCGGGGTCACGGTGGAAGTCGCGGGCGCCGCAAGATCTCTCTCCCAGTCAACCCCGTTGCCAGTCGCCAACGCCGCACATCGGCTGCAGGGTCGTGTCCGCCCTCAATTCACAGCGACGCCGCTTCGGCACGGCCCTCGCAGCGCTCGCGAGAATGCCTGCATTCCGTCGGGGTGCCGCTGCTCTTGTCGCGGCATGCTCCTCCCTCCTCGCTGGGGCTCCGGGCGAGGTGCTCGCGATGGCCCCGCTCGACTTCGAGCTCGCCGCCAAGGCCGGCTACGGCACCAACCCCTACGGCTGGACCCTCAACCCGCTCGGCTTCGGTCTGGGCGCACGCGGCGGCGTGTCCTTTAAACGCCACGGTCATCGAGGGGCAACTCTGACCGTGCGGGATGCAGGTTGATCCGGTGATGGACTGAGCGACGCAGCACGTGCTCGACTGGAGGTCGCACGGCGTATTGGCGCAGAGCGGGATGCCCCGGTCGGTGAACATGCCGTCCGGGGAGGCGTCGCTGCCGCTGGAGCTGCCGCTCCCAGAGGACGACCCACTGCTGCCGCTCCCGCCGCTGCTGCTGCTCGAGGAGGAGTCCGAGCTACCGCTTCCAGAGAGGGTACTGTCATCGAACGGGCCATCCGTGGACGCATCGGCGACGGCGGCCGAGACGTTGGCCGCCTTGCCCCCGCAGCCCCACAGGGCGAGCCCGGCGAAGGAGAGAACGGCACCCTGGATCGCGAACGCTCGGTGACTCACGCGTCCTCCGCCCAAGTCACCCCGCAGGCCGAGTCGCCACGCAGACGCCCGAGCGTCTTTCCGACCCGAAGACGAAGGTAGCGTCCGCCTGCGCCGGCCTTCGCCGACAGTCGGCAGGGACGAGAGGCGTTGCCTGAGCGTTCCAGCCGTTACGCCCAAGTGGGGAGGAGAAGGCTTCCGCAAACGGCTCTCTGAGGGTGGTGACTGTGCATCCCTTATTCGACGTCGCCGCACTGGATCCAGTCGAGGACGGCCAGGCGGTCCGCCGGGGTGATCGCGATGCCTCCGTCGAGCGGCGGCATCTGGTCGGTGCAGAGGTCGTACTGGACGAGGGGGGCCCAGGCGGCGACGTCTCCGTACGCGGTCAGCGGCCACGCCATGTCGGCGGCGTCACCGGAGTGGCAAGGGACGCAGCTCCTCGTGAGGATCGGCGCGACGTCCGCGTATTGGAGGGGGGTCGAGCAAGCGGTCGGCGTGGTCAACTGGCACGAGGTCCGGATCGCGTTCTCGATCGTGCCCGCGTCGCTCCCGGCGGTCGCGTTGCCGCACGCCATGAGGACTCCCCACCCGACCCAGCTCGTGGCGACGACGGCCATGCCCGCGAGGTGGCGATACGGCCCCATGACGAGGATCAGGGTAGCGCGGCGCGATGTCCGTCCTGGCTATTTGTTCCGTCCGAAAGTTAGAGCGAATAGGTGGTGCTGTGAACGGGCTCCCCGCCTCGCACGTCAGCGAGCGTCTCGTCGCGCGATGCGACTCGATAGTCCGTCATGGTGTCACCGCCGGGATCCGCTGGGGCGCCCGCGTGTCCTCGTGACTGCCGGGCGCCAAGAGGTACCAGAGGCCCACGCCCACGAGAGCGGCGCCGAATGCACCGAGGCCGAGAGCTCCGAGGCCCGTGGGGGCATCGCGCGGCGACAGGGCGAAGTCGAGCGCGCCGGCGAGGATGACGGGAGCGCCTCCGCAGATGGCAACGACGCCGACCCACCGTATCGGTTCGATATGCTCGCGCATCAACACGACCTCGTTCCAGGGAATCGTCAGCACTGCATCGGCTCCCGCCGTGCAGTTGTGCTTGTTGTCCTCGTGGAAGCACGGACGCTCGTGGACCACGATGGCATCGGGCGTCCTGGTCACGTCGTCGACCGCGACGGGCGCGGTGAACCGGTCCTCGCCGACCAGCGGGAGCCGCTCCGCGACGGGCGCGTGGAACGCGACGGGGCACACGGGACAGGAGACGTAGAGGGCCCCATCTGGAGTGCGCTCGGCGAACACGTCGTAGTGGACGTCCGTGAAGAGCGCCCGGTGCTCGCCGTGAAGGAGCAGCTCGGTGCGCGGGGACGTCGATGGCCCGGGCGGCACGACGGGGCGACCGTCCGTGGCCTGGAGGAAGACGGCGGCTGGGTCGTGCACCGAATAGGACTCCGTCGCCCGCATGACGCAGCCGAGCGAGAGGATCGACGCGCCGAGCACCGAGAGCGTGTGGCGCGTCGTCGCCCCCCGAACGCGCCACCGCATCCCTGGACAATAGCTCGGGCGCGGGAGGCGAGTGACTTCGCCAACGTGGCCCAGGGGGGCGAGGGTGCGCCTCGTCCTACTTCGGATAGGCCGGCGCGGGGATGGACTCCGCCAAAAGGATCGAGTGGCCTCGTCGGGGACGCGATTGGGGTGCACCCGAGCCAGGCGATTGCCACGGCGGCGAAGCGGAGTGCGTGGCGACCCATGATCGTGCGCCCTTTAGAGTAACCACGTAGTCGTTCCCTTGGCCTGCGACCCGATGGCGGGCCGCGACACGGCGATCACGAGGAGGCACAGTGTGACGCACGCCCAGCTCCGTGCCGCAATACTGCATGCCCCCGCCGAGCCTCGGCGCGCGACGGGCGCACACGCGGTGAACTGGTAGAATTGGCCTCGCGCCCTCAGAAGGGAACGCTCTTTGCCCTCTGGGTGACCATGACACATTGGGATCTCGTGAGCATCGCCGTCGTGGCTTGTGTCGGTTGCGGAGGCGCCATCGCACCGGAGCCCGCAGCGAGCGACGGCGGGGCGGGTCTCGCGTTCGATGCGGGAGGAGCGGCGTCGTTCGGGGCGCAAAACGGCGCGACTGGCGCCGCACCCGTCGCTGGCCCTCTCGGCGGCGCCGGCGCCGGCGGTCTCGGCGGGGGAACGAGTACCAGCTCGGGAGGCGGATTGATTGTCACGGGCTCGACTGACCAAGGACCGCCCGGACCCCCTCCGAAGAGCCAAGCCGCCGTTGTCACGCTCGCCGCCGGCCAGACTTGCCCGTGGGGCATGGCCATCGATGCGACGAGCGTCTACTGGACCAACTGCGGAGACCCAACCGGCGGGTACGTGCTCAAGGTGCCGAAGGCGGGCGGCGAAGTCGTCGCGCTCGCGTCCGGCGATCGCCTTTCGGGTATCGCCGTCGGAAACGGAAGCGTCTATTGGGTGGCCGGAACCTCGGACGCGTCGAGCGGCGCCATCGTGCAGATCCCGGTCGGCGGCGGCACCGCGACGACGCTCGCCGCTCGGCCTGGCCCCCCCGCGCACATCGCCGTGGACTCGACGTCCGTCTACTGGACCGAGCAGACAGGGGGAGCGGTCATGAAGGTTGCCATCGCCGGAGGCGCGGTTGCGACGGTCGCCACGGCGAGCTCGCCTTGGTCGATCGCGCTCGGCGATACGGACGTCTTCTGGATGGGGCAGGGCGTGATGAGCGCTCCCAAGGTGGGGGGCACCGCGACGGCGCTGACCTCCTCGTTTCCCACGCTGCCGACGGCCGGCCTCGCCGTCAACGCGACGAACGTCTACTTCACCTCCGGCCCTCCCGCCGGGATGTCCGGCGTGAGCAGGGTCTCCGTGCAAGGGGGCGCTGTGACCTCCGTCGTGGCGGGTGCGCAATCTTCGACTCCGGGCCCCATTGCCATCGACGGCACCCGGGCTTACTGGGCAGACGGTTCCAACTCGGTCTTTTCCGCGCTCCTTTCGGGCGGAACGCCCACGACGCTCGCCATCGACCAGAACAATGTCGTGTCAATCGCCGTGGATGCGACCGCCGTTTACTGGCTCGTCAACGGCAATGCGAGCACTGGTCAAGGGGCCGTGATGAAGCTGCCGCTGTCGGCGCTCTGACGTCTGATCGAAGGCGGAGGAGCCTCTCGATGACCATCACCATTACCGCCTTTGAACGCTCCCCCGATGGCGGCAAGGGGCTGGCGCGTGATACGCGCGTTCGCTGGGCGCTCGAGGAAGTGGGCCAACCCTACCAGGTTCGCCTTGTTTCGTTTCGTGCGATGAAAGAGCCCCCGCATCTGGCGCTTCATCCTTTCGGCCAAATTCCGACCTATGAGGAAGGCGATCTCGCGCTGTTCGAGTCAGGGGCGATCGTGTTTCACATCGCCGAGCGACATGCAGGCTTGCTGCCGGACGATGCCAGTGCTCGGGCGCGCGCGATCACATGGATGTTTGCCGCGCTCAGCACGGTAGAGCCACCGATTCTTGAGCTCGGAACCGCCAGGCTCCTGGAGGGCGACAAGCCCTGGTCTGCGGAGCGCCTGCCTCTGGTCAAGGGTCGCGTCGGCGATCGGCTGGACCAACTTTCCGTTCGCCTGGGCGATGCCGACTGGCTCGATGTGCACAGGGATGGTGGCTTGCGCGTCGACTTATTCGGCATGAGGGCACAGGCCCTGGCCGAGAGAGGGCGGCGCAGATCGCGCGGCGAGCCCCTGGCAAACCTCCGCCGGGCGGACTACAGCCCCTTGTCCATCGAGCCACACATCGACTCGACCTGCGTACGGAGCGATGTGACCGGGGCCGCCCAGGCGCGGAGGCGTTCGACGGCACCGAGACCTTCCTGCGCGTCGCGGCAGCGGCCCACCCGGAGGGCTTGCCGTGTGAAGTCAGTCCGCTCGATCAAGGTCATGGGGGCATAGAGGTCCGTGCGGTCGTGGAAGGCGACGACCCCGATGCACAGGGCCAAGACGACCCCGCATCCGCCGAGGATCAGGCGCTCGGATGTCGCCGAATAGCTTGCCCCGCGGCGCCACATCGACGCGATCATCGCGCCCGCCAGGGCTCCGCCGATGTGAGCAGGGTTGTCGATCGACGCCCCGCTCAGGTTCGACATCACGCCGAAGGCGATGAGAAGCCCCAGCCACCTCGCCATGGCCTGCGTCAAGGGACCTCGCCATCCCTGGACGCGCCACCCGACGACGAGCGCCGCGGCAATGACACCCGAGATGGCACCGGACGCTCCGACGCTCGGTACCGCCACGCGCGTGAGCCATCCGTAGGTGACGCTCAGCAGGTTGCCGAACGCGCCGGCCGCCAGGTACATCGGCGCCATCCGTGCGGACCCGACCGCGCGCTCTACGAGCGGCCCGGCTTGCCAGAGCGCGAGCATGTTGAACGCGATGTGCAAGATGCCCCCGTGAAGAAAGCACGCAGTGACCAGGGTCTCCCAGCGGTTCTCGCCGAGGGTCGCGGGGGGGTAGCTGGCCCCGAGCTCCAGAAGCTGGTGCATCGGGAACGGCGCGAAGAGATTTCTCCGGCCCGAGTCGGCCACCTCGACACCGAAGACGGCCACATTGAGCGCGAGCAAGAGCCGTGTGACGGGTGCTCGATCGAGCCACTTCTGAGGCACGAGCCGGTGATCGTCGGCCACCTCCGTGTACACCGGGCGCGGCCTTGGCGACGAGGGCGGCTGGCTCACGCGGTGTCTACATAGGACGGAAGGCCGCGCGCCGCACCTTTGTTGCCCGCACCCGCCGGCCTCCGATATTCGCGATCCTGGGATGGAACCGCTCGTCGTGGCGTCGCTCGCCCTGCGAACGCTGTTGAGGCGGGGCCACGGGCTGCTCCTGGCATGTGCGCTCGGGGCCTACGTGGTCCTCGGCGGCGCGACCGCGGACTTCGGACCCGTTCCGGGAGTCGCTCTTGCCACCTGGGTGCTGCTGCTCGCCGTTCGGCTGCCCCGCAAGCTGCGCGGTACCGGCGACGCGGGGGTCCTCTTGGACGTGGAGATAGGCTCGCTCCTCGCCGTCGGGCTCGATGCGGCGCTCCTCCGGTATGGCGGAGGGCTGTCGGGGCGTTTCTCGCCGGGAGTCTACGTGTTGGTCGCCCTGGTAGCCGCGTTCGCGCGGCCCATGGCGGGCATCCTCGTGGTTGGCTGGGTCATCGCGCTCGAGGCCGCCCTTCGGCTGCTGACGCTCCACGAGACCGACATGACCGGCTTCGCGACGCACGGCTGCTTCGTGGGAGCCTTCGCCCTGCTCAACCTTGCGCTGCTCCGGGCGGAGGTCGTCCGGATCCGCTCGACGGCCCGCGCGCGGGTGGAAGCCCAGCTCGTGCGCATCAAGGAAGACGCGCGCAGCTACCGCCTCCTCGGCGCCGGCGAGCCCACCGACCGCGAGGAGGTGCGTAACAATCGCCTGGCGCGAGCCAGCGTGGAGGAGATTCACCAGTCCGTGCACTACGCACTCGACCTCTTGCGCCGGTCGCTCGACCTGCACACCGCCGTGCTCCTCTGGCTGAACGACGCCGGTACCCACCTTCGCATCAGCGAGCTTTCCACCGCGTCGGACGACATGCACGATGCACCCTTCCCCGCGGGCGACGGCGTCCTGGGCGCGGTCCTCGCCCAGCGCAATTGCATATTCTTGAGCGGCCTCAAGCCTGCGTTCAAGGTCCCTTACTACTCGGGGCCCTGCCCGGTCCGGGCGCTCGCCGCCATCCCGGTGCTCGAGGGAGAGACCTTCCGCGGAGTGCTCGCGATCGACCGTCTGGCCAATACGGCCTTCTCCAAGCAGGAAGAGGAGACGGCGACGCAGGCGGCGCGCTTCTGCCTCCGGGCCATCCAGAACGAGCGTGTCTTCTTGCAGCTGGAGCGCGCCAAGGTCGAGCAGGGGAAGCTTTACCGTGCGGCCCAGGCCCTCGGCGCGGCGCTCAGCGAGAAGGACGTGGTCGACGCGGGGGTGCGGGCGGCACGCGAGGTCGCCAGCTTCGATCTGGCGGCAGTGACGATCTACGACGAGACGTCGAAGGCGCACGAGGTCGTGGCGGCGAAGAGCTCCGACGGGGAAATCGACGATCTTGTGGGAGTGCGCTTCGTCCACAACGCGGGACTCGTCTCGATGGTGGTACAGAACCGCTGCCCCCTTCCCTACCGCGGAGAGCTCGAGGCGGGGCCGAAGGTGGTGCTGAGCAAGCGGCTCCCCTGGCCGTCGCACCCGAGCTTGCTGGTCCTTCCGCTCGTCATCCACGACCGGGCCCTCGGCACGCTCATCCTCGGTGCCAAACGGCGGCATGCGTTCGGCGATTCGGTGAGGCCGACGCTCGAGGTGCTCGCCAGCCACCTCGCCGTGAGCCTGTCGAACGCGCGGATGGTTCACAAGCTCGAGACCATGGCGACGACCGACGGATTGACGGGCCTGTCGAACAAGCGGGCGATGCTCGAGGCGGCGGCCCTGAAGATAGCGGCGGCCGCTCGCTTCGACCGGAAGCTCTCCGTCATCGTGGCCGACCTCGACCACTTCAAGAAGGTCAACGACACGTACGGGCACGACGTGGGCGACGTCGTCATCAGTGGCCTCGGCGAGATCCTCCGGCGTCAGAAGCGCACGACCGACGTCGTGGCGCGCTTTGGCGGCGAGGAGTTCGTGGTCCTCTGCGAGCAGACCGACGAGAAGGGCGCGATGCTCCTCGGCGACCGCATCCGCGAGGAGCTCGGCAAGACGAGCTTCCGTACGACGAAGGGCGCCCTGACGGTCACCTGCTCGATCGGGATTTCCACGTTCCCCGAGGCCGGACGCGACTGGGAGGCACTCTTCAAGGCAGCCGACGAGGCGCTCTACGTCTCGAAGCGCTCCGGGCGAGACCGGTGCACCGCGTGGCGCAATCCCCGCAGGCTCGCTGCGAGCGCGCGCTGACGGCGGCCGGGCTCGACAGGGCGGCCGGGAGTGCGCATGGTTCTTGGGCCATGAGCGACGAAAGGCCGAACCCGCTGACGGACGTGCTCAAAGGTCTGGGGCTGCTTCTGCGCGCTGCGAAGACCACCGTAGAAAGACTGCCGACCAAGGACCTGGAACAGGTCGTCCTGACCAGCGCTCGCGAAGTGGGGAGGGCCATCGAGAACGTCGCCACGACGGTCGAGCGGGAGGTGTTCGGTCGCAAGGACGAACCCACCGCGCAGGCGCCGAGGAGCCCTGAGGCGGAGCCACCGTCGAAGGCGAAGGAATCCGACAAAGAGGAGCCGAAGCCACCCAGCGCAGCGTGAAATCCTCTCGGGCGCACGCAACCGGCCCCGGAGGCGGCTCGATAGGGGGGCATGACCCAGCCCATCACCTCGCGCCACTCCTTCACCCTCGACGGACCGAGCGCCCCTCCGTCGGCGCCCATTCCACCACGCACGCGGGACGTCTCCGAGCTTCCCGACGCCGGTGGAGCATTGCCGGGCCGGCTGACCGCACGTCCGACACCACTGGTCGGCGTCGGCGCAACCCGGACGGTCACGCGTTCGGCAGACGCCGTCGTGGCACAAAGGCTCGATGCGTTCCGGGCTCTCGCCACCCCGACGTTCCACACGACGGAAGGTGACGTCGCCGTCCGGATCCCGTTTCGCATGAACAGCGAGTACTACGGGCATGCCGCGGTCGTGTCGGGCAACGCGGCCGCACTGGCCAGCGCAGCGCGGCGTGTCGGGCTCACGGACGACGTCGTTGCCCTCGCCAAGGCCGGGCGGGCCACGCCTCTTCAGGTGACTCGCCTCACTCAGGGGCTTATCGGCGAGGGCCGCCTGCCAGCTGCTGCGCAGGGGGCACCCGGGCTGGATCTGCGCGTCCGCACGATGATGTTCGACCACGGGGTCGGCCTGGACTGCGCCGGTTACGTGCAACAGGCGCTCCTCGCCGCGCGAGGCGTCACCCGCGCGAATCTTGGCTTGCGCCCGCCCCTCATGGAGAACCTCAGCGGCCTTGCCGAACGCGGATACGTGCGCGTGTCCCTCCAGGAGGCGCGCGCCGGCGACCTCTTCATCCTGAAGCCGCCGGCCCCTTCGACCAACGACCCGCGACCCGTCGGACACACCGCCATCGTGCGCGACTCGTACCCGACCACCGGGGGCGAGCTCGACCGGCTCACGGGTACCGCGCACATCTCGACGGAGGCCGCCACCAGCGGGCGGTGGACGACGATCGTGGTCGATAGCTCGTGGGGGTGCGGCGGGTCGCCGGGGAGAGGTGGCGTCGACCGCCGCATTTTTTGGCACGAAACGGTGAGCGACCAGTGGGCGTGGACGGAAGACGCCGGGCGGATCGGCTCCGGCGCCTTGCCGTATGAACACGCGATCGACGGAATGTACCGAGCCACGGGGAGGTGATTCTTGCGTACATGCATTCTCATGGCGGGGCTCTTCGCCCTCGTCGTTGCTTCCTCGGTCCGGCCTTGCGCCGCCGGAGAGACCGTCGCTCACGGTGCGCATTGGACGGAACTGCCGGGATCGATGCCGATGAACTGCTTCGCGGGCGCGCCCGGACAGCTGCCGAGCTCCGCCCACCCGAGAGGCACCGTGATCCTTGCACGCCCGCTCGACGGCAAGGGGGTCACCTTGACGGAATGGGACATCGCCCTGGCGAAAGTGGTGCGGGAGGTACCGTTTGGGTGGCCGGAGACCGGCATCGCGGTCACACGAACCGGCGACTCGTTGCATCTGGCCGTCGCGAGTCCTCGAGTCCGGTACGCAGACGTGAACGCCGTGACGTTGCGGGTCACTCGCCAAGTGGACCTTGGCGTCGGAGACGCGCCCATCCTCGCGAGCGACGGGACGATGTCGGTCGTGTCGTGGTTCCAACTTCCGAACTGGTACGCCGCGACCATCGACGCGGGCGGGCGGATCATCGGGCGGTTGCGTCGAACGCTCACTCCTCAAGTGGGTGGGCCTCGGGCGCTGCAGCTCGTCGTCCTGAGCGGGCACGCGTATGCCCTGGTCGGCAGAGGTGACGTCACTCACCTCCTGAAACTGTCGCCCTCGCTCGCCGTCGAGAAGGACGTCGTGCATCCGACCAGCGAAGAGGCCTCCCTGGCGATCGCCTCCGGCCGCCTCGTCCTGGGCACCAACGACGGCTTCGACGAACTGTCCACCGACCTCGACGTCCTAGGGCACTACCGACATTGGTCCGGAGGGGACACTCCCCTCTTCGCCGCCGACGCGGCAGGTCGCCTCGTGACGAACTACGGCGACGTGTTCCTGAGCCCGGCGCAACCGCCCGTCGCGACGTTCCCGGTCGGATACTCTGCCGACAATCCCATGCCGCCACTCTGGGTGGGCGACGTTCCTGTCCTCCTCCACGCCTATTCGCCGACACGAGCGGTCGGCTACATCGAGTGGATCGACCTGAGTGATCCCGATCGCCTGCCACCACGGGCATCGCCGCCGCCGTGAGCTCCCGCGCAAAGCCCGATAGAGTGCGTGAATGGACGAATGGTTCGTTTGCGTGCCAGGTGGGGCGACCATTGGACCGGTTTCGACCTCGCTGCTCATCCTCGGCATCCGTTCGGGCAAGGTCCCGGACGATGCCCTCGTGTGCCAGCGCGGGGAGAAAACGTGGCGAGGCCTATTCGAGGTGCCCGCCTTCGCGGCAGCGCTGCCTGGCCCGAACGCGTTCCAGGGCGACGCGGCGGGCGCACGATACGCCGTGAAGAGCCTGCTCGGTCAAGGCGGCATGGGCGAGGTGCACCTGACGGCGGACGGCTGGATAGGGCGCGAGGTCGCGATGAAGATCGCCCATCACGGTCAGGCCGGGCAGCCACATCTCCGTGCCCGGTTCGTCCGCGAGGCGCTCGTGCAAGGCCAGCTCGAACATCCGAGCATCGTCCCCGTCTACGATCTCGGGACGCGCCCCGACGGTGCGACGTTCTTCACGATGAAGCGGGTTCGTGGGCTGACGCTCGCCGAGATCATCCACGGCTTGAAACGAGAAGACCCCGCGGTGGTCCGCGCCTACTCGCGCCGTCGCCTGCTCACCGCCGTGAGCAGCGTTTGCTTGGCCGTATCGTTCGCTCACAGCCGGGGCGTCGTTCACCGCGATCTCAAACCCGCGAACATCATGCTGGGCGACTTCGGCGAGGTCTATGTCCTCGACTGGGGAGTCGCGCGCGTGCTCGAGGACGCCTGGGTAAAGCGGCCCTCCACGGCACAGGTCGAAGTCCCTGTCGGCCGGACGCAGGCGGGCGCCCTGGTGGGCACGCCCGGCTATGCGGCACCCGAACAGGTCCAGGGGGACAGACGGGTGGGCGAACCGACCGACGTCTATGCGCTCGGGGCCATCCTGTTCGAGCTCCTCGCGCTCTCACCGCTTCACCGGGGCGACAGCGTCGACGCGCTGATCGCGTCCACGCTGCAGTCGGGTGCGTCCCGCCCAAGCGCCCGAGCACCGCTCCTCGGCATCCCGCCCGAGCTCGACCACATCTGCGCGCGAGCGACGGCGCTCTCCCCGGCCGATCGATTCGCTTCGGCGCGCGAGATGCAGGAGGCCGTCGAACGCTACCTCGACGGCGAGCGAGACGCCGAGCGCCGGCGAGAGCTGGCGAAGCAGCACGAAGATGCGGCTGCAAAGGCGTTCGAGGCAGCCGCCCGCGCTGGCGCCGCAGGCGAGCCGGAGCGCGCTCGAGGCATGCGCGAGCTAGGCGCGGCGCTTGCTCTCGAGCCGTCGAACGCAGACGCGCTGCGCACGTTGATGCGAGTGCTCCTCGAAGCGCCGGGGGACTTGCCCCCGGAAGCCGAAGCCGAGCTCCAGGCCCTCGAGAGCACCAATCGTCCACGCGCCGCACGCGACTCGATGCTCGCCTACTCGTTCCTGGCTCTGACCGCGCCCGTCCTTCTCACCATGCGCATCCAGAGGCCGCTCCTCTTCGTCGCGCTGGTCGCGGCCGGGGTCGTGACGTCCGCATACATGGGATGGATGTGGCGCACGGGAAAGGCCGGGCCCCGCTACATGGGTTGGGCGCTCCCGCTGAGCTTTCTTCTCGTGGGCCTGACGAGCAGCATCTTCGGCCCCTTCGTGATGGTGCCAGGGACCACGGCCGTGACCGTCGCGAGTTTCCTCGTGAATCTGCGTGCGAACTTCGCCGTGCGCCGAGCGGCGCCCTTGCTGGGCCTGGCCGCGGTGTTCATTCCGGCGGCGCTGGAATTCACGGGGATCGTTCCACGATCCTACGTGTTCGAACCTGGATCCATTCGCATCGTGTCGAACCTCGTCGAGTTCCGGCCGCTGCCGGCCATGCTGCTCCTCGCCCTCGGTTCGGCCCTCACCGTCGTCGCAACCGTGTTCGCCGTCGGACGGGCCGTCGATGCGCTCGTCCTATCGGAGAGGCGCAACTTCGCCCAAGCTTGGCGACTCAGGCAGATGTTGCCCAAAGGCACCGACGCTCGATCGGCGCTGCCCGGCTGACGAGCGCCGGCGACGTCTCACTGCTGCGGAGCGCACGTGGAGACGCCCGCCCCGACGATGAGCTCGGGCAGCGTCGCCACCATGGTCTGCGAGCCGTCGGCCGGATCGAAACGCGTGATGATCGACCCACCGGTTCCCGCGGGGTCGGTCGTGAAGAGGTAAAAGTCGCTTCCCCAGAACGCGAATGCCCACCCGCTCGTGCCCGACGGCAGCATCTGCGGGAGGGCGGTCAGATCGTCGTTGCCGAGCGCCCTGCCGGTCGAAGGGTCGAGCTGGGCGATGGCCGAAGAGGGTCCCAGCTCGTAGAACGCGAAGAGCCTCCCGTCGCCCGTACCCGTCAGCTCTGCGCTCGCGATGTCCGCAGGAGTGATGGTCTCGACCATCGACAGCTGAAGGTTCGCGACGTCGAGGACGGCGAGCCTGGGCGCCGCGTTGGTCTGCTCCGTGTTCAGAGCCACGTAGAGGGTCTCGGAGCCGCCGTCGGTATTGCCGACGAACCCCATGCCGAAGGTCTCGAAGCCGTCCTGACCGCCGACGTACGGGAGGCTCGCGCACGCCGCGGTGGCGGTGCTCACCCGAAAGAGCTGTCCCCCTGCGCCGCCGTCGCTGAAGAGCACGTAGGCGGTCCCCTGACGATCCACGGCCATCGAAAACGGCTCCCACCCCGACCCCGACGGAGGCGGTGTGGGGCACGACAGCGCCCCGATCCGCGCGAACTGAGCGGTGGGGGGATAAAAGCTGTAAAGGCGGCTCTGGGACGTCACGAGGTAGATGAGCGTGTCGCCCGCGTCCGGGCAGTCGTTCGGCACGACGCCCGGGGTCGCGTCGATGGGCGGAATCGGGGCGTCGAGTGGGAACGGGCCGGCGTCGTCGGCGTCAGTGCCCACGGTGGTGCCCCCGTCTGTGAGCGGCAGCGGGACAAGGAGGCCCGTGCGGGCGCCGCACGCGGCCAGCGCTCCGGAACCGCCGACACCACCGACGAAGAGGGCAAGCCGGAGAAGGCGCGTATTCATGCTTGGAACCCAAGCATGACACACGCCAGGCCCATTCGGCCCCCCCGGTCCGCTCATTTCACGGAGCGGTGAGCCCCGTGTAGTCGCCCACGCGCTTCGCGTCGTAAGGGCCATTGAGCTGGCCCGCTGCCGCTCCTGCGACATTGAGGGTGCCATAGCTGGAGACGACCTGGCCTGCCGCGTTGACCTCGATGATCTGGTCGTTGAACTGGTCGCTGATGAGCGTATTTCCGTTCGCGAGGCGGACGGCGCGCGTCGGGCTGGGCGCCGCGTTGCCGCCGTCGACCGTGGGAGCCGTCCTCGATGTGCTGCGAGAGGCGGTGTAGTAGCTCCACACGACGGCGCCGGCCGAGGTGACCTCGAGGATCCGGTTGTTCCCCGAGTCGGTGATGAGCGTATTCCCGTTCGACAGGCGGCTCGCGAATGCCACGCCGGACAGCGGACCCGCGTCCGGCGTCGTCGCGTACTGCCATTGGATGACGCCGGCGTCGTTGACCTCGATCACCCGGTTGTTGTTCTCGTCCGCGATGAGCGTGTTCCCGGTGGTGGTCCGCTCCGCGCTGTTGGGATTGTTGAGGGCGGGGCCGCCGTCGGCCATCGGCAGGTACTGCCATGCGATCGTCTTCTGCGGCGTCACTTCGATGATGCGCTGGTTGCCCTGATCGGTCACGAGCACGTTGCCGCTGGGCAGCATGACCGAACACACGGGAGCGCTGAGCCCGCCGTCGTCGTCGTACTCCCAGGCGATGCCACCATCGGCCGCGACGAGGAGGATGCGGTTGTCGGGGCAGTCGCCGCCGTCGGCGGGGCAAGCGGGTTCGGTGCCCGCCGCCGTCCCGGTGCCCGAGATCAATGTCTGCCCGTTCGGCAAGCGCTCGGCGTCATTGGGCGCCACCACCGAGGCGGGGCCCGCAACGGAGCTCCCGTTGCCGAACGTCCACACGATATGGCCCTGGGAGTCCACCTCGATGACTCGGTTGTTGAACTGATCGGCGATCACCGTATTGGCTGTGGCCGCCTCGGCCCCGCCGTCGGTACTCGAAGGCGCATCTCCCGAGACCGCCGCATCCGACCCCATGACCACGACCGAGGAGGAGTCGGTACTCCCGTCGGGGGCGCCCGGGCCAGCCGAGCCGTTGCTCGAGCTCGAGCTGCATCCGAAGAGCACTGCGCCAATCGCAGCGCCGACGAAGAATCGCGCCGGCACAATTACGAACGAGCTTCGATCATTGGTCCACATAAGACACCTCATCATTCAATCGATTGTCCAAGTCGCTCACTGCGGTCGACGGCTTCATTCGCCGGCCGCGTCGTCGGTTCCGGCATCCATCGCCGCCGGGACGGCGCACCCGGTCAACCAGCCGTCGAGGGTCGTGAACTCGGACGAGGTGAGCTGGGGTGCATTGCCGAACGGCATGTGCGGAGAACTGTTCGGCTGGATGACGTAGTGCATCGCCTGCCAAATCGGCAGCCCGCCGCACAGGGAGTCGGGCTTCAGGGTGTCTTCGTACGTCAGAAGCGAAAAGGGGGCGTGATTGACGGGCGGGCTCTTGTGGCACGTCTGGCACTTGTCACCGAGAACGGCGGCGACATCGGCGGGGAAGGCGCCCGTCGCGGGGGGCATCGCGCACGAGGATAGAGACGACGCCACGTACGACGGACAGGTCGGCCCCGCACTCGTCGCACTTGCCTCCGCAGGGGACGACGCGGCCGCGTCCGACTCCGGCCCCGTTGAGCCGTCGGGCACGACCTCGGCGGGGGTGGTGGTGGATGCGGACGAGCTACTGCAAGCGCAAATCACCAGAAGAGGAAGGACCGCGCTCGCGGCACGGAAGGTAAGGCAAGTCATACCAGCGCGTACGTTGTTGACGCGGCAATGGTTCGTTGCCGCCGCGCGCGGCCGCCTTTCTCACGTGGAAAGGGCAGAGGTCCGGCTAGTTGCAGGGTGCAAAGATCGTGTACTGGCACCCGCAGGTGTTGTCGCTCTTGCAGCAGACGCCCTGGATGGGCGCCGCAGCGCATACGTTCGTGCACTGAGATGCCACGCACATGGGGGGCGGCCCGGCCTCCACCGGGGGAGTCGTGCACGATCCGCCGATGCAGGCGCCCGTGCTCGTGCAGTCCTTGCACTGCACGCCTCCGACGCCGCAGGTGGCGACCGATTGACCTCCCGCGCAGACGCCGCCGGTGCAGCAGCCGCCGCAAGAAGTCGAACCGCACACGTAGTTGTCCGGGGCCATCTCCGCGTCGCTCGGCTGCCCTGAGTCGACGCGAGCGGCGTCCTTCGTCACCACGTCGCTGACGAACGCGTCCACTGGTGTTCCGACGTCCGCGCCGCCATCGCCGTTTGCCTGTTCGCTCATCCCGACGTCTTGGCCCGCGTCGTCGCTCGTCTCACCTTCGCCTTCCGGCGGCGAGGTCGATGTGTCGTCGTCTTGGGCCGCGTCGGGGTCGGGCTGGAGCGTCACCGTGGCGGAGTCCTCATCGGTCGCCACGTACTGGTCCAGCCCCGACAGCGCTCCGCACGCGGTCACGCAGACCGCGACAGCCAGGGCGCCTCCCACGGACCACTGCACACCTGCAATATACTCGCCCCCAAGCTGGTCGTCGCGAAGAGGCGGCCGCCTTGACAGCCTCGAGCCCAGGGTCCGACACTCGGTGGGTGGGTGCAGCGGCGACTCGAACACTCGACGCACGCGGTCGCGCGTGCCCCATGCCCATCGTGGAGCTCATGCGGACCATAAACAAGATGGCCTTGGGCGACGCCGTGGAGGTCTTGGCTGACGACAGGGCCTTTCCGGCGGACGTCGCCGCGTGGTGCAAGAAGACGGGCAACACGCTGGTGAGTCTGTCGGAGAGCGAGAACGTGCACCACGCGGTGGTCAAGAAGGGGGCATAGACGAGATGGCCACGTCCGAGATCGGCGCACTGACTCACGGGGTCTCCACGAACGCGGAGCTCCAGCGCCTCGCCGAACGCCTCAGCGCCCTCGAGGGCAAGGTCGCGCGCGAGGCGGTCCAGGACCGGATGTCGATGGTCGTGTTCTCGGGGTCGCTCGACCGCATACTCGCCGCTCTCGTACTCGCCACGACCGCAGCGGCGAGCGGCATGCAGGTCGAGATGTTTTTCACCTTCTGGGGCTTGAGCGCTTTGCGCGACCCGAAGAAGACTCCGAAGAAGGATTTCTTGGGCAAGATGTTCGGCTGGATGCTTCCTCGCGGCATGAAGAAACTGCCCATGTCTCAAATGAACATGGGCGGCGCGGGGCCCGTCATGATCCGCCACGTGATGGCGAAGAAGAACTTCGCATCGACCGAAGAGATGCTGGCGATCTGCGCCGAAACCGGCGTTCGCATCTACGCATGCGACATGTCCCGCGAGATCATGGGAATCTCCGCCCAGGAGCTCATCGACTATCCCCACATGGGGACATGCGGCGCCGCGACGTTCCTCGAGAAAGCCGCAGGCGGCCGTGTCACTCTCTTCATCTAAACTGCGGCGTGTCGCGCCGGCGAACCCCTCGCCGCCGTACCTCGAGATGATGGAGATCCTGCGCCAATACGTGAGCCCAATCCTGGCCGAATCCACGCTGGCCCAGGCGCTGGGCGCCCGGGGGATCAACGCCGCCTCGTTCGGTCCTGCACACGTCGACGCCGTGGTAGAGCACGCGATGGTGGGGCTGCGCATGTTCTGCGACGCCGCGCGGCTGCCGGACCTGATGATCGCCCTGGCCGAGTTCTGCGCTGCCCTGCACGTGCCAGCGGAGCGGTGAGGGCGACAAGGGGCACGGGCTCCGGTCTCACCTTTCCGACGGGGCGTCGCATGGCTGCTACAAGCCGTTTCCGTCTACGCCTCGGTCCGCGCTAAGCTCCGTCGCTCTTTGAGTTCGCCTCACATACCTTCGGTCCCGTCGCCGGACGTCGTCGACGCGGCACCGTTACCTCATCCTCCCAACATCGAGCCGAGTGCTGTCGTCGCCCCGGCGGGGGGCCGCCGCCGAATGCGCGGGCCTCGCATTCCGCGGTCGATGCTGGTGGGCGCTCGATTCGGGGCGGGAGCGGCGTTCGGACTTTGGCTGGGCGACCTGGGCGTCGTGGCGGCGATGCGCGGTCACGCCACCGCGATGCAGTGGCTGACCGGCGTCGGAGCCGCTCTCTTCGTGGCGCTGCCGCCTGCGGTTCTCCTCGGGGCGTTGCTCGGCCCCGTCGTCGTACCGGGGGTCGAGCGGGCAATCACCGGTGCTCGCGCCAGGTGGATTGCGCTTCGCACGAGCAGGGGGCATGCCGTCGCGGCCGGCACTCTGACGATCGTCTCCCTACTCGGAGCATTCACCTGGCTCGCCTACCGGGGCATCGTGGCCATCCAGCTCGGCTTCGCACGCCCCGACACGGCGGCGGGGGCCCTTGTGGCCTTTTGCTGGTTCTTTGCCGGGGCGCTCGTGCTCGCTACGCCGTGGACGTATCGCGCCGTGCTGGTGCTCGTCGACAGAGTCGCCGAGGTGCGGTGGCTGCGCTGGCTGTTCGCGTGGAAGTGGACGATGCCCGCCCTGTTCATCGCTCCGGCGACTTTCGCCGCGAAGACGTTCGTGCTCGCCTACCGAGACGAGCTCGGCGCGGCCTCGTGGGCCAGCGCGATCCCCCTCCTCGGCCTCGTGGTCGGCCTCGGCCTGACGGCCCTGCTGTCGCGAGCGAGACCGCCGTGGCCCCGCCTTGGCCTGGTGGCGGCGCTCGTCGCTTTCGCGGCCAGCGCGGCTCTCGCGCTGCGACTTCGTCCGGAGTCGACCACGGCGCGGATGCTCGCGTTCGACCGGACACTGAGTGGTCAGCTCGGGTACGCCGTCCTGACGGCCGCGCTGGACTTCGACCGAGACGGGCAGCTGAACGTGCTGGGAGGGGGCGACTGCGCGCCCTTCGATCCCCGGCGGCACGCGGGGGCGGCGGACATCCCCGACAACGGCGTGGACGAGGACTGCGACGGCGTCGACGCCAAGCCGGTGTCGCTGCGTCCGCGGCCCCGGATGAGCGTCGGGCAGACCTCGCTGCCCGAGAAACCCACCATCGTCCTCGTCACGATCGACGCGCTCGCGGCGAGCCGGCTCGTGAAGCTCGGGAGCACCACGTCGTATCTTCCGCACCTCGACGACTTCGCCGGGCGCTCGGCGCTATTCACCCACTGCTTCTCCGCAGGGCCGTCGACGCGCCTGTCGTTTCCGTCGATGTTCACCTCGCGCTGGGACACCCAGCTGACCTTCGAGGTCGGGCTTCGTCTACCCTATTCCTTCACCCCGACGGAGCGTCAGCTGCAGGACGTGATGGACGACGCCGGATACGAGACGGTCGCCGTTCTTCCGACGGAGTACTTCAACCGGCCTCGCTGGCCGAGCGTCACGCGCGGCTTCCAGCGGGTCGACACCTCCGCCATCCCCGCCGCCAAGTTCAATGCGCCGCAGATCACCGACGCCGCGCTGCGCGTCCTCTCGGAGCAGCGCGACCGGCCCCTTTACCTATGGGTGCACTACTACGACGCCCACCCGCCGTATCAGGCGCCGCCAGGGGTCGACCACCGCAACTTCACGGAAGAGGCCTTCTACGAATCGGAGCTGCGGTACATCGATCCCCAGCTCGGACGCCTGCTCGACGCCCTGGAGCAGCGACCGGAGCCGACGTACGCCATCGTGTCGGCAGACCACGGCACGGTCTTCTATCCAGGACGCTCGCACTACGGGTACGACCTCTACACGGCGACGCTTCACGTTCCGCTGATGGTGCACGGCCCGGGCATTCACCCGTCTCAATCGGACGGCCTCGTTACCACGATGAACATCGCGCCTACGGTCGCGGACCTCATTCGGGTCGATCCTCGCACCGATTTCGAGGGCACGAGCCTCATGCCCGAGATCCTGACCGGGCAGAGGGACACGCAGCGAGTCCTTTTTCACGAGTTCTTCTTGCCCGAGCGCCTCTTTCACGGATACGAGCCGCTCGAGATCGTGTCCTTGCACAAGGGCAACTACAACTTCGTCCTCAATCGCCTCAAGGGCACCTACGAGCTCTACGACTGGACGACCGACTACTACGAGCAGCACGACCTGTACGAGCAGGAGGCGCGGTCTCCCGAAGTGCAGCACCTGAAGGCGACGCTCAGCGCGTTTCTGCAGCAGTTCGGCCACAAGGAAAAGGCCGCAGTCGTCCCGACGGCCGACCGCATGTTCAAGGCCGAGCAGTGACTACTCGACCACGACCAGCTTCGTCTGAGGCTGTCCGTCGAGGCGCGCGGGCGGACGGCTGCCGTCGCGCGAGCGCCAATAGCCCCAGTAGCGCTCCCGTCCGATGCGATGGTTGAGCACGACCTCCGTCTCGTAGATGAAGTTGGGGCGCCAGAGCTTGGTGGGCAAGGTCGGCGGGAACGCCATCTCGCGATCGGTCGGGTCGGGCGGGATGAGGCTGAACGACTCGCGAGACTCGACTGTCGAGCGCACGTTGAAGGACGCGTCCCCCGGAGGCACGTCGCCCTTCAGGGTGAACCAGAGCTCCGCGCGAGGCTGGACCCCCCCCATCATCCTCATGCCCATCAGCTCCACGCCCTCGGTAAAGGACGTGGCAACGCTCCGATCGAGTGATTGCGAGATCCTCGACCGCCACCGGTCGGCTGCGGCGTCGTCGCCCTTCGCCACCGCGACGTTGTGCACGAGCCGCATCTCTTCGAGGTCCTCCCCGCCGGGTGAGTCGCTCCCGTCTGAAGACAGGGAGACCGAGGGCAAAGCCACAGGCTGGCCGAGGTGCGTCCTCCACTCCCATGTCCGTAGGACGTCGGGCGCTGAACTGATCGATCGCACGGGCTCCGTCCCGCCGTAGAGAAGCCACTCGAAGGCGTTTGGCTCACGCTCGGAGAGCGTGTACGCGTCGAGGGGCTCGGGACGCTCGCGTTGGTCGACGATCCAGGCGTCCCCGAAGACCTTCACGTGGGCCGTGGCCGAGATCTTCCGCTGTTCGTCGGCCGAGAGCCCGCTGCCGCGCGCGATCCAGAACGGGTGCCGGGCCACATCGGCGGCGCCTACCACCGGGGCCGCCGCAGCGTTCGCGACGCCCTGATAGGTCCATAAAAACTCCCAGCCCCACTGGGCGCTCGGGTGAGCGTCGATGCTCGTACCACGCGTCGTTTGCGGCAAGACGACCTGGCGCAGCACGTAGAGCAGATCGACATGGCTGCGGATGAGCGCGCCGTTGTCGTCGTAGCGTCCGCCCGTTCGCCGCCAGACCCACAGCGACTTGACGCCGTCGTGGGCCATCGCCAGGGCGGGGACGAGGCCGATCGCGAGCCCCACCCCCGCGGCAAACTGCACGCGGAAGCGAGAGAAGTGCCGAACGACCGCGGTCACCACCGACACGACCGATCCCACCAGCTCGGCGAGCGCGAGGGCGAAATACGGGGCGAAGTAGTGCGGCCAGAAGGTGTGCACGTCGGCGCCCTTCTTGAAGGTCACGTACTGGACCACCGCTCCGAAGAGGAGCCCCGGCGCATAGGTCTCCTCGTCCCGTCGTGAGACGAGAAGCCGCAGGAGGCAGACCGGCGCGGCCACCTTTCCGAGAGCGATCGCGAGCGGAGTGAAGCTGAACTCGATCCAGCCCCTCCGCGCGTGGAGGGTCTCGGCGAGCGTCGCCACCTTCCCACCACCTCGGTATTCCGCCGCTCCGAGCCACTGGGAGATCTGGTCCACGTGCTGGAAGAGCCCGACCCAGAAGACGAGCTGGACGACCATGATGACGACCGACATCGCCCACCAGCGCGCGTAGGGCTGGAGCTTGAAGCGCGGCGTCGCGCGCGCAGGGAGCAAGAAGGCCCGCATGAACGCCCAGGCCAGCGTGGGGGCCACGAGGACGTAACCGATCCAGTCGCCGGAGCACACGACGCAGAGTCCGAAGAGGCTCGCCGCGAGGTAGCGCGTCCGCGAGGTCGCCATGTGCCGGGAGTGCCCCCAGAAGAAGAGGAGGGTCCCGAAGATGCAGATGGTCTCCAGGTTCCAGTACGTCGAGAAGCCCACCGCGATCGGCACCACCACGTACGCCGCCGCCGCGACGGCACCGAGCGGCGCACCCAGTCGCTCCTTCGCGATTCCGTAGAGCAGTGGCGGGATGGCCGTGCTCAAGACGACCGCCGGCAGGTGGACGAGGACGTCCCGGTGCCCGAAGAGAAAGTAGAGCAGCGCCGGGACGTAGTACTGCCCGTACGGGTGGTGGCACATGAGGGTCGTACCCTCGGGCTGGACGTCGGAGTACCAGGCGCGCGCCGGGTACAGGATCTTCCAACGGACGATCTGCTCCGCCGCCATCAGCGTCCCCGCGTTGCCGCCGCCAAGGTGGCCCCCGCCGGGAATCCCGAACATTCCCCAGGCGGCGGTGAAGGCAAACCACGCCGTCGCCACCACGACAATCGCGAGCGCGATACGGTCGACGAGCGGCGCCCGGGCCTTCATCGGGCCGGGGAGCCTAGCACGCGAGGTGCTACTGCTTGGCGAACGTCTCCTCTACGGTCCGAGCGCCCGCGTCGTCGGTGCCGCCGGGGAACTGGACGACGAAGCTCGTGGCCGTCGCCGTGTAAGTACCCTGGAACCCGCTGGTGTCGGGGCACGTGTCGGTCGCCGTGAAGGAGGTGCCCGACGCCGTGAACATCTCGGTGCGCGTGCCCGGTGTACCGTTGGTGACGACCTGAATCGTGCTGCCGCTGATCTGGATCGTCGTTTGTGCCGGCCCGGCCGCACCGGCGGGGCCCTCGGGGCCGGTGTAGATCGTGAGGCTCGTGAGGAAGTAGGTGCCGTTCACGGGCGTACCTCCCGCGAGCGTGGGCGGATTCTCGGCCACCTGCATGCCGGTCACGGGTGAAGCGCCATTCGCGAGCGCGTTGCAAGTGACGGCACCGTCGGCAGCATCGCCGCTCGCGTCTCCCGTGGCGCCTTCCGCGGCATCGCCGGACGAGGCATCCACGAGCGGCCCGCCGTCGCTCCCGGTTTCGACCACTCCGGCCTCGTTTGCCACTCCTGCCTCTCCTCCGTCGCCGCCGGCCGAGCTGGAAGGACTGCTCGAACTGCTGCACGCCGTGCCGAGAAGCACCGTACACACCAAAGCCAAGCTAAGTTTCATTGGGAGACCTCGGGCATCGAGACGAGCAACAACCGAACCACTCCAACGAGCACGCCGCGTCGCACAGTTACGAGCCAGCCGTGGCTCGAGGAGGACGGGAGTGTCGATTGTCACTCACACCCCGCACGCGGCCGATCATGGGCCCACGCCGCGAACGCCCTACCGAGAGCATCGACCACACGTTGTCCGACGTAGGCGCCGCCCTTCTGGTTGAAGTGAATGCCGTCCCCCTGCGTCATCCCCCAATCTTCGAACCGCGCCATCGACCCCTCCCCTCCCATGGCGCGCCGGAAGTCGAAGAAGGCGGCAGGGGCTTCGTCCGCCACCCGCCTGAGCTGCTCCTCTGCCTTGCGCATCCAACCGGGCGTCCACTTCGTCCCTCCTTCGCCCCAGTCGGGCGGCGTCATGATGAGGATGCTCACGTCCGGCATCGCCCGTCGCAGGCGCGCAATCTCCTCCTTCATGCACGCGACCGGATCCATCACGGCGGGGTTCCACGTGTTCGAGCCGATATGGAAGACGACGAGGTCGTAAGGCCGGTGAGCGAAGATCTGTGCGTCGAGCTCCTCGCTCTCGCGCAACACGCACAGACAGTTCAGCGAGCCCACGCCCAGCCCATCCACTTGGAACCCGGCGTCGCCTCGCTCGACCACGGCGCCGAGGAGACGCACTGGCTTCGCCGAGCGAGTCACGATGGTCATCTTGTGAGCCCCGTCGGCAACGTCGGCCTCTACGAAGGCGAAGCGGGGCTCGCCGTCGGAGCGCGTGTCGGCGCCGGCGACGACGTCGCCGTCCATCTTCACGTCGAACGCGCCGCCTGGCGGCCACGCCAGGTACCACACCTCGAAATGGCTTGCGCGCGTACCTATCGGGGCACCGTCCGGCGCCGTGGCGACCCACGTGGTGGCGCCCGTCTGTTTGCTCTGGGCGACGATGAGTCCGGGGCCGTACCACGGATCGAGTGCCGGCGTGGGATGCGTGGTGACCGTAAAAGCACTCCACGCGTCATGGTCGTAGTCGGCGACGACGTACTGGTGGCGGTACCACGGCCAGGGCCGTGCGAGAGCGACGAAGCCGTGCCCCGCGTCGCCGTGCGATGTCTGGAGGACGCGACGCATCTCGCCGGTCATGTAGTCCATCGTCCCATTCGAATCGCCGTAGACGGCGATGCGTACCGTCGCGTTCGCACGCTGCCTCGCGAGCAACGCGGTCCGTTCGAAGAAGTGGGAGAGGGCGGCGCGCGGGTCGTCGATGTCGACGGTGGGTGGAGCGAGACCCCGCACCGCGGGCGGATCGGGCAAGTCGAGTCGCACCGGGTCACAATCGACCGGGGCCGGCGCGGAAGAGGCGCTCGTGGCAGGCGCAGCGGCGACGGCATCGGGCGGTCCCGACGACGCCGCGACCGAGGGCGCCTCGCCGGCCGCGCTTGCGTGGCACGCGAGCAGCGCCAGAGCCACGAGCGGCTTGATTCGGCTAAGCTCCTTCGCGATGCGGACGCGTTCGGAGAGCCTCGCGCTCCTCATCGGCCTCCCCGTCATGCTCGCCGCGAGGGCGACATACGCACAGGTCAATCTGCCTCCGCCCCCGCCACCGCCCATCGGCCAGCCAACGGATTTGCCACCGCCACCACCTCCTCAATCGACCCAGCCACCGCCGCCGCAACCGCCACGACCGGCCCCCCCGTCACCGCAGGCCGCGCCGCTTCCTCCGTATCACGCTCACGTCCACCGGCGCCCGGAAGTCGTGTACGTCATCGAGGAGCCCGAGCCACTGCCCGTCGCCATCACCCTCAATCCGTTGCCCCTCATCTGGGGACGGCTGAGCGGAAATGTCGAGGTGCAGCTCGCGCCTCATCACTCCCTTGCCCTCTCGCCGAATCTTCTCGTGTTCAACGAAGATCGCGGCACACCTCGTGCTCTGTCGAACGGGTTCGGGTTCGCGTCACCCGCTTCCAACGGCGTCGGCATCGAGCTCGGCTATCACTATTGGTGGCGCTGGGCGCGCTCGCTCCGAGGGCCGTTCCTCGGGCCGTCGCTGCTCCTCGGCGGCACGAGCAACGCCGAGGTCGGTGATGCGGCGCACACGCAGTCGTACTGGGGGCTTGCCTTCGACTTCGGTGGGCAAGAAGTCTTTCCTGGCGGATTCACGATCGGAGCGGGCATCGGGCTCGGTTACATCCGGATGGCGGGAGTAGACGCATTCTTTCCGCGCGCCCTATTTCAAATCGGTTGGTCCTTTTAGGTCCTCTCCTCTCGTGCAAGAGTCGAGGCCGTGCTCCCGCTCCGAGACCACCTGCCGACCCGGACGGTACCGTTCATCAACTACGCACTCATCGCCGCGAACGTCCTCGGTTTCGTCGTCGAGCGCTCGATGATCGCCGACGGGCTCGACGCGAACGACCTGCTCCTGACGTGGGGCCTCGTGCCGCGCCGCCTCTTCGGGGATCCCATCGTCGGGGTCGAGACGATGTTCACGAGCATGTTCATGCATGACCCCACAGCTCTGATGCACATCGGCGGGAACATGCTGTTTCTGTGGATCTTCGGCGACAACGTCGAGGACGCCCTGGGCCACGGGCGCTACCTCGCCTTCTACGTCATCGGAGGCGTGGGCGCGGCCGTCGCGCAGACCGTCGCGGCCCCGATGTCGCTGGTGCCGATGGTGGGCGCCTCCGGAGCGATCTCCGCGGTCCTCGCTGCCTACGTCTTTCTCTATCCGAGATCGCCCATCACGGTGCTCAACCCGATACCCCTCCTGTGGATCTTCTGGGGCTTCTTCCTCCGGTTTCCGGCGTGGCTCGTCATCGGCACCTACTTTCTCGTCAACCTTTTGAGCGCGATGACGAGCACCTCGCAGGGGGGCGTAGCATTCATGGCGCACGTGGGCGGTTTCGTCGCTGGAGCGGTCCTGCTCCGGTTCTTCATGCTCGGCCGCACTCGGATGGACGACTATGCGCGCTGGGAACGGTGGGCGCGGCGCCGGCAGCGCGATGCCTGGTGAACGTCACCAGGCCTCTCCGAACGGACGCGCCTCGACCTCGAACGACCATGCCGAGGGCCGCTGCTTCGCGAGGAGAAGCGCGGTCTCGGCCACGTCGTCGGGTTTGACGAAGAACGAGTCCGGTTTGCCGGCCATGCGCTGACGCGTTCCCGGAAGATCGACCACCCCATCGACGATGATGATGGAGACGTGGACACCCGAAGGCCAGAGATGACGCGCCATCGACTCGGCCAGGCTGCGCTGCGCGGCCTTGGCGGGCGCGAAGGCGGCGGTCTTGACGTTGCCGCGACGAGAGGCCGTCGCTCCGATGAAGACGATGGCGCCGTGCTTCGCCGCTTTCATCGCGGGGATGACCTGCTTCGAGGTGAGCAGCGCGCCGAGCGTATTGATCCGCCACGAGGCCTCGAAGTCGGCGGCGCTCACCTCCTCGACGTTACCCCACACGCCGGAGCCCGCGTTGTAGACGAGGACCTCTGCGTTTCCCATGTCGCCCCGAATCGCCGCGAAGGCCCGCTCGACGGATGCGGCATCGCCTGCGTCGCAAGGGTAGGCGCGAGCGTCCGGGAGCTCGCCCGCGAGCTTCTGCGTGAGCTCGGTTCCTCGTGCCAGGAGGGCCACCGCATATTTCTCGGAGGCGAACCTGCGAGCGATCGCCGCCCCGTTGCCGGGCCCCACCCCCACGACCACGCACACCGCCTTCGTCGCATCGCTCATGGTGCCTCCTATTCCCCCAGATGGTCGATCCGGCCCTTGTCGATTGCCACCAGCGCGGCGGTTCCCACGGCTTGCACACCCGCAAGCATCACGGAGTAGCGGTCCTCCTTCGTGAGTCCGTCGACGTATCGCTTGTAAAGTTGCTGCGCGACGACGCCCAGCTTGAAGAGCGCGAACGCGTAGTAGAAGAGGATGCCCTTGGGGTCCCGCCCCGTCGCCCGCGACCAGCGCTCGACGAACTCGGTCCGCGTCAGGTTGCCGGCCAGGTTCGTCGGGCCGAATGCCATGACCTGGAACACCGGCGGGTCGTCCTTCTCGATCCAGTAGCCAAGCGCGGTGCCGAGATCCATCAGAGGATCGCCGATCGTGGCCATCTCCCAGTCGAGTACGCCGACGACGCGCGTCATGTCGGGTGCGAGCACGACGTTGTCGTACTTGAAATCGTTGTGGACAAGGGTCGCGCCGCTGTCGGCGGGCCGATGCTCCTCGAGCCATGCGCCGAGCTTCTCGATCTGTGGCACGTCGTCCGTACGCGCCTTGCGCCAGCGCTCTCCCCAACCGCGAACCTGGCGCTCGACGTAGCCCTCGGGTTTGCCGAGGCTGTCGAGACCCGCGGCCCGCCAGTCGAGGGCATGGATCTCGGCCAGCGTGTCGCACGTGGCCTCGGAGACGCAGCGCATGACGGGCTCGTCGAGAACGAGGCCTTCCGGCACGCGCGCTCGAAGGATCACTCCACGGAAGCGATCCATGACGTAGAAGGGCGTCCCGATGACCGAGGCGTCCTCGCAGTACGCGACCGGACGCGGAGCCTTGGGCCAGGTGGGAGCGAGCGCCCGCAGGATGCGAAACTCGCGACCCATGTCGTGCGCGCTCTTGATGTTCACCCCGGGCGGCGCACGACGGACGACGAGCTCTCGCGTCCCGAACCGGATCAGATACGTCAGGTTGGAGAAGCCGCGCCCGAACTGGAGCAGCTCGGGCTCACCCTCCAGCCCATTCTCTTTCGCGCGAAGCCATCGGGCGAGCGCGGCGACGTCGAAGCTGGCTTCGGAGCGAACGGGGGTGGGCTGATCGAGGGACTCGGCCATCGGTCATCTCACGTCGACGCCGTACTTCTTGAGAGTCCTCCGTGCGACGACGACCTTGTGCACCTCGTCGGGGCCGTCGTAGATGCGCGCCGCTCGCTCGTGCCGGTACCACACGGCAAGGGGGGTCTCGTCGGTCAGCCCGAGCGCCCCGTGGACCTGGATGGCGCGGTCGAGCACCCGCTGGAGCACTCCGGCGACGTAGAACTTGATGATGCCTATTTCGTCCCGAGCCGCGTAGGTACCGGACTTGTCGATGATCTCGGCGGCGTTCAGGACCATCAGCCTCGACGCGTGGATCTCGGCACGGCTATCGGCGATCCACTCCTGGACGATCTGCCTCGTCGCGAGGGGCTTGCCCGGCGCGATCTCGCGCGTCGCGGCCCGCCGGCACATGAGGTCCATGGCCCGCTCGCAGATGCCGACCCAGCGCATGCAATGGTGGATGCGCCCGGGCCCGAGGCGCTCCTGCGCGAGCATGAAGCCTGCGCCTTCGGGACCGATCCGGTTCGACTGCGGGACGCGCACTTGATCGTACGACACCTCCGAGTGGCTCGCCCAACCGGCGCCGGCCTCTCCCATCACGGCGATGTTGCGCACGACGCGGAATCCTGGCGTGTCCGCAGGGACGATGATCTGGCTGGCGCGCGCATACGGGCTGTCGGCCTCGGGGTTGGTGACGGCCATGACGATGGCGAACGCGGCCCCGTCCGCCCCCGTCGTGAACCACTTGCGGCCCGTGATCACGTAGTCGTCGCCCTGCTTCTCCGCACGGGTCGACATCCACACGGGGTTCGAGCCTGCGTGGTCGGGCTCGGTCATGGAGAAACAGCTACGGATCTTCCCGGCGACGAGCGGCCCGAGGAAGCGCTTCTTCAGCGCGTCGTCGGCGTGGTGCATCAAGAGCTCGATGTTGCCGGCATCGGGGGCCATCGCGTTGACCACCCAGTGCCCCAGGGGCGACCGCCCGAGCTCCTCCGAGACGAACGCGTACTCGAGGAACGACAGCCCCATCCCGCCGTGCTCGCGCGGCACCTGCGGCGCCCACAGACCCGCGGTGCGTGCGCGATCGCGCAGTGATTCGAGGAATGGCTGCGCCTCGCGGATGCCGAGCTCCGCAACCTTCGCTTCCGCGGGGAAGACCTCGTTCTGGACGAACTCGCGGACGCGGGTGACGGTCTCACGGGCACGGTCGGTCGGTGCGAGCATTGAGGGCGAGTCTAGGGGAACGGTGCGAGGACTGGAACGGGCGCGACCTAGACAGAAGTAATCAACCGCTTGTCGCGAAGGTGGGGGGTGGTGTTGAAGGTGCGAAGCCCCCAGCGATTGCCCGCGAAGTCGAGCTCCGTGATCGAACCGTTGTAGAGGGACCAGCTCAGGGCGAGGACCCTCTCCTCCTCGGTGATGCCCAGGGCGTCTGCCACGGCGGACGCTACGGCCCCCGCGGACGTGAAGACGAGCGCCGTCTTGCCCCGGCCGATCTCCGCGATGCGTGGAAGCGCGCGTGCGATCCTCGCGCGAAAGACGTTCCAGGGTTCTACCTCGTCATGCCCGATCTCGCCGCGGACCCAGCGACGGGTGACGCGCTTGAAGGCGGCGAGCACGTCGTCGGGTGAAGGCTTCTCTCCACGTACGGTGGCCTCGACAATCGAGCGAAGGGTTGGATCGTCGGCGGCGAGGGACGGCAGGAGCTTGAAGACGACCGCGAGGCCGTCGTGCTCGTCGAGCTCGGGCAACATGGTGGCATCCGGCAGAGATAGTCCTCGCGTCCGCAGGACGCGCGTCACCGCCTCGAGGGTCTGAGCGTGACGGCGGCGGGGTCCGAGGAAGACGGCGTCGATCGCGAGGCGCTGTTCCGCCAGCCATTCGCCAAGCTGCTCCGATTGCTCGACGCCGGGCGGCGACAGCTGGTCGTAGTCGGTCGATGCAAACGCGGACGCCTTGCCGTGTCGGATGAAGAAGGCGACGGACACGGCCGGCAAGCTAGCACGCGTTACAATCGCCGGCCGATGAGCAATAGACGCCGCTCGAGCCTTCCGCTCACCGTCGTGCTGCTCGGATTCACGAGCCTCTTCACGGACGTGGGGACGGAGATGATCTTCCCCCTCCTTCCGCTGTTTCTGACGGAGACGCTGGGGGCGGCGCCGGTGACCATCGGGCTCATCGAGGGAGCGGCCGATACCGTGTCGAGCCTGGTCAAGCTCGCGTCGGGCGTGATGGCCGACGCGATACCGAGACGAAAGCCGCTGGTGCTGGCGGGCTACGGCCTGGCAAGCGCCGCGCGGCCCTTCGTGGCACTGGCCACGAGGCCCTGGCACGTGCTCGCCGTTCGCGTCACCGACCGCGTGGGAAAGGGCCTCCGCAGCTCGCCGCGAGACGCACTCATCGCCGATGCGGCGGGAGACCGAGCCGGGCGCGCCTTCGGGTTTCACCAGGCGATGGACAACGCCGGGGCCGTCGTCGGGCCGCTGCTCGCGACGATGCTCATCGCGATGGGGCTGTCGTTGAGGCAGGTGTTTGCGATCACGGTCGTGCCGGGGGTGGTTGCGACGGGGCTGGTGGCGGCGGTACGCGAGCCACGCCGGACCTCGACCTCGACCTCGACCCCGACCTCGACCCCGACCTCGACCCCGACCTCGACCTCGACCTCGACCTCGACCTCATCCCGCTCCTCACTCCCACCTTCCTCTCCTATCTGGGTATCCTCGCTCTCTTTTCGCTCGGCAATTCTTCCGATGCGTTTCTGCTGCTGCGGGCGCACTCGCTGGGGCTACGGACGGAGACGATTCCCCTCCTCTGGTCCGCGCTGAACCTTTCGAAAGTGCTCTGGGCGTACCTGGGCGGCGGCCTGGCCGACCGGCTGCCGCGCGCCCGCCTCATCGCGGGTGGCTGGCTGGTCTTTGCGATCGTCTACTTCGGACTCGGCGCCGCCACGGCCTCCTGGCACGTGTGGGGCCTTTTCGTCGTCTACGGGATCTTCTATGGGTTGACCGAGCCCGTGGAGAAGGCCCTCGTCAAGGATCTCGTCGGCGCCGAGCAACGGGGACGAGGGTACGGCGCCTACAACTTCGTCGTCGGCGTCACGGTGCTCCCGGCGGGACTGCTGACCGGCGCTCTGTGGCGCGCGGTTGGCCCGGGTGCGGCGCTCGACGTCGACGCGGCGTTTGCATCCGTGGCCTGCGTGGCTCTGCTCGTGTGGGACGCGCGGAGAACCCCTCGTCCCGCCCTAATCTGAATCTCCAGATCGTGCGCTTCTTTGCGACTGCAGCCAAAGGGACCGAGCCCGCGCTCCGTGACGAGCTGCGCGAGCTTCGCATCCCCGGCGTACGCGCCGATCGCGGCGGGGTGCACTTCGAGGGCGGCATGGGGGACGCGGCGCGAGCGTGCCTGTGGTCGAGGATCGCCGTGCGCGTGCTCCTCGAGGTGGCGCGCTTCGAGGCCGACGATGCGGACGCGCTGTACGCGGGGGTCAGGGCAGTCGACTTTGGCCCGTGGATGACGCCGCGTACCACCCTCGCCGTGCGGGCGACGTGCCGCTCGAGTCACCTGACCCACTCGCAGTTCGTCGCCCAGAAGACCAAGGACGCCATCGTCGACGTATTGCGCGACCGATTCGGCGAGCGACCCGACGTCGACCTCGAAGACCCCGACGTCGGCGTCGCCGTCCATCTGGCGAACGACCAGGCGACCCTGCACCTCGACGTCGGCGGCGCCTCGTTGCACGAGCGAGGATGGCGAGCGCGCGGAGGGGAGGCACCCCTCAGGGAGACGCTCGCGGCCGCAATCCTCCGCCTCTCCGGGTGGGACCGGGCGAGCCCCCTCGTCGACCCGATGTGCGGGGCGGGGACCATCGCCATCGAAGCGGCGGCGTGGTCGCGGCGCATCGCTCCCGGGCTCGCCCGTGCTCGCTTCGGCTTCGAGCGATGGGCAAGCCATGACGACACCGAGAAGCAGGCCATGTGCGATCTTCGCGACAGGGCACGGGCGGCGAGCGTCCGCGACGGCCCGCCGGTCCTTGCGAGCGACATCGACGGTCTCGCGATCGAGCGCACGCGCTCCAACGCTCGCACCGCCGGGGTCGACCTCGTCGTCGAACGACGCGACGTGCGCGATCTCGAGCCGACCGGCAAGGCCGGGGCCGTCGTGACCAACCCACCCTACGGTGAACGCCTCGAGCACGACGACGCCCTCTACGGCGACGTCGCTCGGGCTCTCGGGCGCATGCACGGGCACACGGTCGCTCTCCTGGCGGGCTCCCCGGCAATCTCGCGCGCCATGCGCCGCGAGCCCGAACGCTGGTGGATTCTCCACAACGGCCCCATCGAGTGCCGTCTCCTCGTCTACAAGATGCGCTGAGAGGAACCCACGATGCCGCTCTTTCAGAAGCCGCCCGAGACGCCCGAGGAGATCGAGCGCAGCAAGCCGCTCGACATACCTCCCCTCGAGGTCGATGCGCTCGATGACCGCGAGTGGTACCGGCGCGCGTACCGGGGAGACGCGGCGCAGTTGACGGTGCGCGCCGTCGTGATGGGCACGGTCCTCGGCTTCTTTCTCGCGTTCACGAACGTCTACGTAGGCCTCAAGGCCGGCTGGGGCCTGGGAGTCGGGCTCACCGCGTGCATCGCGTCGTTCACGATCTGGACGACGCTGGTCAAGATCGGCCTCGCCAAGTCGCCGATGACCATCCTCGAGAGCAACTGCATGCAGTCGACCGCGTCGTCAGCCGGCTACTCGACGACGTCCATGCTGGTCTCGGCCGTGCCGGCGATGCTCATGCTCTCCGTGACCGACGCGAATCCTCGAGGGACGCAGATGCGATGGTTCCTGGTCGGCGCCTGGGTCTTCTGCGTCGCCGCGCTCGGGGTGCTCATGGCCATCCCGATGAAGCGCACCATGATCAACCGCGAGCGGCTCAAGTTCCCTTCCGGTACGGCAGCAGCGATGCTCCTCCAGAGCCTTTACAGCGAGGGGGCCGAGGCCCTCGCGAAGGGGCGCGCGCTCGCGGTGTCCGGATGCATCGGGGCGATCGTCCCCCTCCTGACCAACCTCAACGCGATCCGCTCGGTCGACGCCGCGGGGCATGCCGAGCGCACGTCGATCCTGCCGGCTCAATCGAAGTGCTTCGACTGGCTGCCGCGCCTCTCGTCCGCCCGCCTCGACCCCCGCACGCATGCGATGACGCAAGAGCCTTATCCCCTCTCGGCGGCCAACGTCGTCCTCGACCACAGCCTGGTCCTCGTCGCGGCGGGGGCCATCGTGGGTCTGCGTACGACGCTGTCGATGGCCGCGGGCGGGTTGCTGGTGGTCTTCGTCATCGGTCCTTCGGCGATGGCGTGGACATGGACGAACGCCGCCGGCCACCTCGTCGCGGCCGCCGCTCGCCCGGGTGCGGCATGGAAGGAGATAGGCATCTGGTTCGGCGCACCCCTCATGGTGTCGTATGGCCTCGTGACCTTCGCGCTGCAGTATAAGACGATCGGGCGTGCCTTCGCGGCCTTCGGCCGTCGGCGCGGCGTAGAGGGGGACGACGTCGCCGACCAGATCGAGACCCCCATCGCATGGTTCGTGATGGGCACCGCGATCGCGGGCACGGCCGTCGTGATCCTCGCGTGGCTCGCGTTCGACATCCCGCTCCACTACGGCGCGCTCGCCGTATTCATGACGTTCTTTCTCGCACTCGTCGCCTGCCGCGCTGCGGGCGAGACGGACATCACCCCCATCGGCGCGATGGGGAAGATCATGCAGCTGACGTATGGCGTGCTGATGCCGCAGAGCTACTCGGCGAACCTGATGACGGCGTCGATCACGTCGAGCGCGTCGGCAGAGGCCGCGGATCTCCTGACGGACCTCAAGTCCGGGTACCTTCTGGGGGCGCACCCGCGGCGGCAGTTCGTGGCCCAGTTCGCGGGCATCTTGTCGGGGACGATCGCATCCGTGCTCTGCTACTTCGTCCTCGTTCCCGACGCGACGGCGCTGACGGGGAGCGCCGGCCGGCCGCCGCAGTTCGCCGCTCCCGCCGCGCAGCAGTGGAAGGCCGTCGCCGAGATCTTCCGGCTCGGCATCGGCAACCTGCATCCGATGGCACGCGACGGGATCGCCATGGGGCTGCTCGTGGGGTCGGTGCTGGCCGTGACCGAGTGGGCCTTCCCGCGGGAGAGGCGGTGGATGCCTTCGGCGACGGGGATTGGCCTAGGCCTGATTCTCCCGTTCTCCACTTCGCTGTCGTTCGTCTTCGGGGCGGTGGCCGCGTGGCTGTATGCGCGGATCGACTCGCGGCAAGCCGAACGGTTCGTGGTCCCCATCGCCTCGGGCCTCATCGCAGGCGAGAGCATCGTGGGCGTGGTCGTCGCGACGCTGAACAACTTCGTGCTGCTGTGACGCGAGGGGTCGAACGCACTGCTAGACGTCGGGCGCCTCGAACTGCGGATTTTGGTTCTCGAGGATCCCAATCATCCGCTTCTCGACGATCTTCTTGGTCTTCGAGTGCGTGAGGATCCAGAACTTCTCCTCGATGACCGCCTGCAAAACCTTCTCGGCCACGACCTCCGGAGGTATCCCCGCCTCCACCGCGGCGCGAACCATGCTCTCGACCATCTGGTCCTGCGGCGTGCGCACGCCTCCCTGCCCCGCCGGCGCCGACGCCGGTCGGTTGCGCTCGGAGTCCGAGATTCTCGTCTTGACCCACGCCGGACAGAGCACGCTGACCTTCACCTTTCCGCCGGCCGCCAGGGTCAGGTCGTGGTGAAGGCATTCGCTCATCGCGACGACAGCGTGCTTGGTGGCGCAGTAGGGGCCCATGCCGGGGGCGGAGATGAGGCCGGCGATCGACGCCGTGTTGACGACGTGCCCCTCCCCTTGCTCGATCATGCGAGGGACGAATGCGCGGATGCCGTTGACTACTCCCACGAGGTTCACGCCGAGGATCCATTCCCAGTCCGCGCGCGGGACCTGCCACATCAGACCCCCCATCCCGACGCCCGCGTTGTTGCACACGACATGCGCGGCGCCGAAGGCGTCGAACGTCCTACGCGCAAGCTCGTCGACCTCCGCCGCCTTGGATACGTCGGTGCGCACCGAAATCGCCTCGGCGCCGCCCTTGCCGATGGCGTCACGTGCCTCGCCGAGCGGCTTTTCCTCCACGTCGGCGAGCACCACCTTCATGCCCTCGCGGGCGAAGCGCTCCGCCATCGCGCGTCCGATCCCGCTCGCTGCGCCCGTGACGACCGCAACCTTGCCCTTCAGGTTCTTCATGGTCAGAGAGTTTGAACAGGAAGCCGGGAAGACGGGAAGCCTTTTGGTCTAGAGTTCGGCGATCGCCTCCCGCAAGCGTGCGATGCCAAGGAGGAGGTCGGGGCGCGGCACCGAGGTGAAGCAGAGGCGTGCCCATGATGCGAAGCCGTCGCCGAAGCCGTCGCCCGGGGCGAGCAGGACCCCCTTGTCGATGGCACGCTCGAGGAGGGTCGTGAGCGGTCTTTTACCGAGGACGGGGTCGAAGTCTACGAACGCGTAGCTGCCCCCCTCCGGCGCGAACGTCCGCGCGCCGGATCCGTCGAGCGCCCGCAGCGTCGCGTCACGGGCCGCCCGATAGTCGCGTCGAGCCTCGTCGACCCATGTATCCGGCGAGCGAAGCGCCGCGAGCGCCACACGTTGTGCAGCGACTGGAACGTTGAACACGGTGTGCGTCGCGATCCGCCGAGCGACCCGTACGACCGCCTCGGGCGCCACGGCAAAGCCCACGCGGGCTCCCGCAAGCGCATGGCTCTTCGACAGGGAGTATGCCGAGAGCGTGCGCTCTGCCATCCCGTCGATCCGCGCGATGGATGCGTGGACGCCCTGGTAGACGTATTCCGCGTAGACCTCGTCGGAGATGACCCAAAGGTTGCGCTCGATCGCCACGCGTGCAACCCGGGTGAGCTGCGCTTTCGAGAGCACCTTTCCGTCAGGGTTGTTCGGTGTCGTGATGTAGATGGCGCGCGTACGTGGACTCAACGCAGTCTCGAGGAGAGCTCCCGGGTCGAGCGCCGGATCGGCGTAGAGGCGCGACGTCAGGGGCACCTCGACCGGGATCGCGCCCGCGGCCCGCAGCACCCCGACGGTCAACGGCCAGTAGGGCGACGCCACGAGCACCTCGTCCCCCGGATCCAGCACCGCGCGCGCCGCGCAGAAGATCGCGTGCGTCGCGCCGCAGGCAACCAGAACGTGCTTCTCGGGATCGACGTCCGCAGGCCCGTGCCCCGACGCACGAAGCCGCGTGGCGAACGCATCGCGTAGCGCGTCCATCCCCCCGACCGCGCCATAGCGGTACAGCGCCACGTCGAATGCACCCTCGTCGGAAGTGGAGAACCTCGCGCCCTCCGGCGGAGCACGGTGCGTATCGCCGATGTGAAGCTCGATGAGACGACCGCCCCGACGCGCGAACGCCTCGATGCGTGGGGCCGAGATCCGCGAAGACGCTGGACCGGATCTCCAGCGCCGTCGCGGATAGGGCGGGCGCCTTGCTCACCCACCCATCGTACAATCAAAGACCGAACTGCATCCCGAGCTCGGGCGCGAACCCGGGGAGAAACCCTGCCGCACCGCCCAACCCGCCCTCGAACTTGAATGCGCCCGTGGCCGCCACCTTCGGCGAGAGAAGGATCCTCACGCCCGCTCCGGCCGACACGAAGCCGGGGCCCGCCGTGAGCCACGCGTTCTCGGGCAACTCCTGCTTCGTCGTCGAGAGCACCGTGACGGGCACGAAGGCATCGAATTCGCCGAGACCCGCGCCGAAGAAGAGCAAAGGAGAGATGCCAATCTTGGTGAGGGCGTTGTGGCCGATGAGGTACGTGAGCCGAGCCTCGATGTGCACGGGCGCAAAGGCTGGCCCGGGGCTCGAACCAGGGTCGGTGAAGAGCTCGTACCCCGCGTGGAGCCCCAGCATCACGTTCTGCGTGAGCGCATAGTCCAGGGTCGCGAGGATGCGCAGGTTGCCGGGCCGGAAGCCGCCCGAGACCTCGTCACTGCTCGGGGGACCCGCACTCGGGGCAATCAAGCCGTTGTTCGTCTTTCCGGGTTGGCCCTTTCCCGGGAAGTTGGAACTCTTGGTCGGATCGACGCAGGAGTACCCCGGCCCGTTGTCAGGCAGCGGCCCGGTGCCCGCCGCGTTCAAGCGACAGACGTCCTGCGCACCTGGAAGCAGGTAGAGGTCGAGCTGGAGGGCGAGGCCCAGCCACACGCGCGGGAACTTGCCGCCCTTGCTCGAGCCGACGCACTTGTCCTCCTTGCACTTGCCGCTGTCGCACTCGTCGTCGGCCCCACACTCCTCCCCCTCGGCCTTCTTCGAGGCAGCGCACTTCTTGTCCTCCGAGCAGGAGCCGCTCTTGCACTCGCCGTCCTTCTCGCAGTCCTCGCCCTCGCCCTTGCTGCCCTCGGCGCACTTGTTGTCGATGCACGAGTGGCTCTTGCATTCCTTGTCCTTGTCGCAGTCCTCGCCCGAATCCTTGCCCGCGCCAGCGCAACCAGGGAAATCGGGCGGGCACTCCTCTCCTCCGGAGCCAGCCCCTGCGGGGCACTGCTTCGGTGGCTCTTCGCCCGGCAGGCTCGGCGGAGGACCCTGTAGGGCGTCCACGTCCACTACCGATACGGTGAAGGGCTTGTTCTTGCTGCCCGAGGTGGCGACGGGGTCGTTCTGCGCGTTGAACCCCTGGATGAAGTACTGCAGGTTCCCCTGCGCTACGTCCTTGCAGGGGATCATCCCGCCGAAGCCGCTGTCGGCCTTCTTGAGCGTGACGGTTTTCCAGTCGCTGTTCCCCGCGCCCTTGTACTTGACCACGACGCGCTTCAGCTGCTCGTCACCGGGGTACTCCGCGTAGATGGGGAGCGGCGTCCGCACGGGGGCTTCGGGGGGTGCTGAATGCGCGAAGTCTCCTCCAGGAGGGGCCCCGCCACCACCTCCGGCAGCCGCCGCGCCTCCACCTCCGCCACCCCCGCCTCCTCCACCACCGCCGCCGCCACCCTTCTTCTTCACCTCGTTCCAGATCCCATCGAGCATGGGGTTCTTGTACGCGGCGTCGAGATCGAGCGACGCGTCGAGGGCGAGGGCCTTCGCAAAGCTGGCCTTGCCCTCGTCGACGTTCCCGTTGAGGATCTGCATCGCGCCGAGGTCACGGATGAGCGTGGCCTTCAGCCCGGGATTGCACTTGTCGCCTCCGCACTTGCCGATGGCCGACTGAAGCTTCTTGACGGCCGCGCCGTAGGCGACGTTGAGGTTGTCTTCCTCGATTGCCTTCTTCTGGAGGGCCTGGGCGTCCTTCTCTGTCTTCGGGTCTGCAAAAGCGGGCAAAGTGAAGAGGCTCGCGACGACGACCGCGAGACAGACCAGAAACGGCCGCGCAATGGCGGGGAGAGCGGTGCGTTGCACGACGGTTTCCTCCAGGGGCCGCGCGAGCATAGAGCAGGTGACGGCTCAGGCAACGAGGAAATCCGCGCAGAGACGGAGATTTGAGTGAGCCTAGGGTGCGGCGGGGCCGGCTTCGGTCCGGATGAACTGGACGCGCCGGTTGAGGGCGCGGTTTGCCTCGCTCGTGTTGGGGACGAGCGGTTGGTGGAAGCCATAGCCCTTGGAGATGAGGCGCGACGGTTCGGTGCCATGCGCAACGAGGTACGCACGTACGGCGTCGGCACGGGATTGCGAGAGCTTCATGTTGTAGGCGTCGTTCCCGACGTTGTCCGTGTGGCCCTGCACCTCGAGGGTGATCTTCGGGTTGTCGGTCATGACGCCACCGACCTCGTCGAGGATTTTGTAGCTGATCCCCGGCTTGATGATGGCCTTGTTGAACTCGAACTGGATCTGCTGGGTGATGCGGATCTCCTTCTCCGTCACCACGATGAGCGAGTTCTTCTTCGGGCAACCCGGCTTGTCCCCGCCGCGCACTCCGGGGGTGTTCGGACAAAAGTCCTCGAGGTCCGCCACACCGTCGCCGTCGTTGTCCGGGTCAGGGCAGCCGTCGTCGTCCTTGTAGCCGTCGAAGTCCTCGGGCTCGTTCTTGCACTGGTCCTTGTCGTCCGGGATGCCATCCGCGTCATTGTCCGGGTCAGGGCAGCCGTCGTCGTCGAGATAGCCGTCCACGTCCTCGGGCTCGAGGATGCACTGATCTTCGAGTCCGGGATGCCATCGCCGTCCGTATCCTGGTCGACTTTCGGTGCCGCCACTTCGACGAACTCACGCGAAGTGCACCGATCCGCTGGGCTCATCGCGAAGGCCGCCTGGGCGTTGGGCTCGGCCTTGGCGAGGTGCGCCTCTGCGTTGGACAGCTGACCCTGATCGAGGTCGATCTCCGCGAACTCGAGCTCGCTCTTCGCGACGGCCAATTCCCTCGGGGCGCATGTCATGGCGCCGTTCTTCTCGGCGTCCTCCACCGTCGTCGACAGGCCGCGCATCTTCCCGCGCATGGCCGGGCCCTGGGCGCAGGAGGTCACCAGGAGCGCGGCGAAGAAGGCATGGCCGATGCGCCGGAAATTCATCGAGAGCGTTTCGCCTTCTGCGAGAGCTCGATCGCCGTGTTGGCGTGCTCTTCGGCCTCCTCGGCGAGGTTCGCGGCGTCCGAGTAGCTCGCTTCCGTAGCCTCGATCTGGGCTTGCTCGAGGTGCTCGGTGGCGAAATAATATTCGTACGGTGCGAGCTGATCGGCCCCGAGGGCCTTGGCCTCTTCGACGCGCGACGCCGCAGCGTTGACCGCTATCGCGTAGTGAACCCCTCCGCAGCCGAGGAGCCCGCTGCTCAGCGCGGCGCTGAAGGCGACGATGAGGACTCGCATCCCGGGCATCCGAAACGGTAGCGTCCGCGCGAACGAGCGGTCAAGCGCGCTTTCCTTCGCGTGACCCGACTCCTCGTGCCCCTTCGTGCTTCAGATCCTCCGGAAAATGCCGACCACGATGCCGAGGAGCATCGTGGGCCTGAAGTCGACCGAGCGCACGTAGATGGGCGCCATGTTCTTGTTCGCGGGCTGGAAGCGCACGTGGTCCTTCTCCGGGAAGTAGTACTTCACCGTCGCCTCGTCCCCGATGAGCGCGACCACGATGTCTCCGCGGTTCGCGGTGAGCTGCTTTTTGACGAAGATGTAGTCTCCGCTCAGGATGCCGGCGTCGATCATCGAGTCGCCGTGCACCTTGAGGCCAAAGACCTCGCGACCGCCCCGGACCAGGCTGCGATCGATGCGCACCGTATCGATCACCTGTTCTTCGGCAAGCAGCGGCAGCCCCGCCGCGACGCGCCCAAGGATGGAAATCTCGACGAGATCGACGTCGTTGGCGGGCTCGGCGGAACTCCCCTCGTCACCCAGGACCTGGGTGCCCAGGCCGGTCGGCCGGAGCGCACGGGACTTCATGTCTTCGCGCGTCAGGTACCCCTTGCGTTCAAGCGCGCGGAGGTGGTCGTTGACCCCGTTCGTCGAGCGAATCCCCATCCGTGCGCCGATTTCGCGCAGCGTTGGGGGGTAGCCCCGGTCAGTAATCGACTGCCGGATGAAGTCGAGAACCATCTGTTGCCGCTGCGTCAAGCCTTGCATCGTGGGCGAAGGCTACTGAACGCGCGTTCTATCGTCAAGAAAGGTGGCGATCAGGGGTGAACGGATTACCGCCCCCACGCCGTAAGGAACGTCATGTCCATGTCCACGTGACAGGTTTCGCACTCCTGCGACTGGCCGTCCTTTCGCTTGAGCCCGGCGACGAAGTTGTCATCCATCCACTTCGAGAGCGCCTTCTTGTCGCGGCGATCCAGCTGAACGATGCGCCCCTGATGGCAGGAGTCGCAGAAGAGGGGCGCGCCATCCGCCATGGCGAGCTTCCCCGCGAACTCGTTCCACATTCGAGCAGCAATCTTCTTCCTCCGCGTGGGGGCGGCGAAGTCCGCTTGCTGATGGCAATCGCCACACCTGACACCGAGAGACTTGGCGAGGAGCTTCATGACACCACGGAGTGTCTTGGGCTCCAGCTTGTCGATAGGGGGAAGGTTCTTGGCGTCGAGACCGAGGCCCTGGAGCTCGGAGACCAGGGCGGTGGGGACAGGAGACTTCATCTCGACGGGGGTCGAGGTCGAGGTCGAGGTCGAGGTCGAGGTCGAGGTCGAGGTCGGGGTCGAGGTCGGGGTCGGGGTCGGGGTCGAGGTCGAGGTCGAGGTCGAGGTCGAGGTCGGGGTCGAGGTCGGGGTCGAGGTCGAGGTCGAGGTCGAGGTCGAGGTCGGGGTCGGGGTCGGGGTCGAGGTCCCCCCCGATGGCGCCTGGGCCGATGGCGCCGCTCCTCCACAAGCGGCCACGACGAGCGCGACCACGAACAACGCGTGGCCTCGTCCCATCGTCAGAACTTACCGCTCGTCGTCAGAAACGTCAGCTTCTCGTTGGTCTCTCGAAGGCGCGACGACAAGATCCGCACGCAGTTCCAGAGGACCTCGTAGGCCAGATCCTTGTGCAAAAAGAGCAGATCGTCGAAGGCCTCCTTCGTTATCACCAGCAACCTGCAGCGGTCATGCACCCGAGCGTCGGCGGACCTCGGCGACTCGTCGAGGAGCGACATCTCCCCGAATACCTCCCCCGCCCCGAGCACGGCCAGCGCCTCCTCGCCCATCCCCGCCACCTCGCGGGAGATCCGCACCTTGCCGTCGAGAATGATGAAGAGCTTGTCGCCCGGGTCGCCGTACTGGAAGATTTTCGTCCCGGTAGCGTGAGACTCTTCCTTGGTGGCGTTCGCGATGAGGCCCATCGCCTCGCGCGTCAGCCCATCGAAGAAAGGCACGCGCGCGAGTTGCTCCTCGCGTTCGGTCAGCGGCTCGTCCATCGGACCAGGGGAGGAAGCGGACACAGGCGACGGGCAGCGTACGACGCCCGCGTCCCCTTGAGTAGTGACCAGCGGGATTCACGCCGGTCACCACGGGCGCTACTCGTGCGCGCCCATCCACCGCTCGGCGTCGAGCGCCGCCATGCAGCCTGTCCCCGCCGCCGTCACGGCCTGGCGGTAGGTGAAGTCCTGGACGTCGCCGCAAGCGAACACGCCGGGCACGCTCGTGGTCGACGTGCCGGGCTTGGTCCGTATGTATCCGTTGTCATGGAGATCGAGCTGCCCGGCGAAGAGATCCGTGTTCGGCGTGTGGCCGATCGCGACGAAGAAACCGGTGCAGGGGACCACGACCTTCTCGTTGTTCTTGACGTTCAGGATCCGCGCGCCAGTGACTTCGCCCTTGTCGACATCGAGTATTTCGTCGACTGCGGAGTTGTAGAGGATCGTGATCTTGGGGTTCTTGAAGACGCGCTCCTGCATCGTCTTGCTCGCGCGGAACGAGTCGCGGCGGTGCACGAGCGTCACCGTGCGGCAGATGCCCGACAGGTACGTCGCCTCCTCCATCGCCGTGTCGCCACCGCCGACGACGAGGACGTCCTGGTTGCGAAAGAACGCGCCATCGCACACCGCACACGCGCTGACTCCTCGCCCCTGGAGTGCAGACTCGCTCGCGAGCCCGAGCCACTTGGCCTGGGCGCCCGTGGCGACGATGAGGGTGCGGGCCACGTGCTCGGTCTTCTCGTCGCCGACCCAGACCTTGAAGGGACGCTTCGAGAGATCGACCTTGACCACGTCGTCGGTGATGATCTCGACGCCCTGGGCCACGGACTGGTCGCGGAACGCCTTCATGAGATCCGGACCGGTGATCTTCTCCGGGAAGCCGGGGTAGTTCTCGACGTCGTTGGTGATCATGAGCTGGCCACCGGGGATGCCCCCGCGCGCGAGCCCTTCGATCATCAGCGGCTTGAGGTTCGCCCGGGCGGCGTAGATCGCCGCGGTGTGCCCTGCCGGGCCGGATCCGACGATGATGACGTTGCGGGGCGCTGGGTGGCTCATGGGCGAAACGCGTCGTCAGTCTTTGACGGGGGTCGCCTTCAACGAAGCACGCCCGTCCTTGGTGTACACGGTGAACTTAACGCGCTTGCAGTGATGGCGCTCGAGCAGCGCGTCACGATTCTTCTTCAACGTCAGCGCGAACTTCTCGAACGTGAGCCCGTCGGTCGACTCCCCGCACTGCTTTTTCACCCGGACGAAGTCGTCGAATACGGAGAGCCACTCCGCCGGCTCGGGAGCGGCCGAGTTCTGGCCAGTCGCCTGAGCCATCACCTCTGCGGGTACGGCTCCCACCATCGTCGCGTCCTCGTCGTCGTCGCCCCCGAAGCCGGAGGACTGGGCGGGCGGCCTCGGTGGCGGCGCAACGGGCCGAGCGGGAGCGGGAGGAGGAGGACCGGGTCTCGGCGAGGCCACGTTGCCGACGACGGGGGGCGCGACGGGCGAAGGCGCGGCACCGGCTGCGGGCCTCGGAGGGCCGGGCGGCCCTGGCCGTGGCGGGGAGAGTGCCGGAGCCGACGGCGCCGGGGACAGCGCGGGCGAGGACAGCGGCACCTGCGGTATGGCGGGCGATGATCCGCCGTCGGCCATCGGGAACGAGAAGGCGCTCATCGATGGTTGCGCGGGGGCGGGACCGAGGATCGACTCGAGGTCGGCCGGCTTGCGCGTCACGCCCCCAGCCTTCTCGATCGAACGTTCCATTCCAAGGTTCAGGCTCTGAGCAGCGAGCCGGTACGAGCCACGGAAGCGCGCGACCTGAAGCCCGTCCATCCCGCCGGCCTTCAGCCGCTCGGCCTGCGTGAGCAGCTCCCGGAGCGGCATCGTGTGCTCCAGCACCGTGAAGAGGATGCCGATGACCACGGCCAGAAGCACCGCGCCGGCGAGCAACGGCCACGGCACGTTCGCCTTGTCCTTGTCGTCGGCCGTGCTCAGAAACCCTAACGGACCGCCCAGGGTCCGGCGGACGCGCGCGACCGCGAAGCCACCCCCGAGCGTCGACACGTCACCCGGCAGTCGCGCGTACATCACGCCCAGACTGTCCGAAAGCATACGCGGGTCCGAGCGGGCCGAGTCGCCGTACGTCTTGTCGTCGACGTTCTTCAGGTCGTTCCCGACCGCATCGAGGTTCTCCTCATCGACGCCATCGACACCGATGCCCCCGGCGGCGCGCTGCCCGGACGCGAAGAACGCCAGATTGGTCCGGGTGCGCTTCGCGAGGTCGCTCGCGAACCGCTTGCTGATCTCCTTGAGCCCGACGATCGCGCCGGCCGGTCGCTGCGTGACGTCGTACTCCACCGGACGGGCGACGACGACGTACATCCGGTTGCCGAGAAGCCAGACGTCGTCGCGCAACCATCCGTGCAAGGCGTCGTTGACGGCGGGGTAGCCCCCGAGTTCGAAGTCGTCGTTTCCGGCGACGGCGTCGTAGCCAACCTCCGCAATGACCCGGCCATCGCGGTCGACGGCGAAGACGGAGTCGGGGCGAAAGTCGGCGGGGATGCCGTCGTTCACCGTCGCGAGCGCCTTCTTCGCGTCGGTCCGCGACTTGTCCGGGACCTTGCCGTCCTTGCTGCTGTTCGCGGCCACGAGCGCCTGCTGAAGCGTAGGGTCGACGCTGCCCGCCAGCAGGGCGTCGAGCCGGCGGCGTGCGTCGATCTTGAGCGCCCACTCCACCGTCTGGCTGTCGGACGCGAGCCCCTCCTTCAGCGCCCGCAGGTTCTGGCGATCGTACTGCCCGACGGCGACGAAGACGACGTACAAGGCCACGGCGACGGCGAGACCGAGCAGGACGTACCAGAGCCGCGAAAGGATCATCACTTCGAGTCCCCGGCCACTGCGATGGGCTCCTTGAGGTCGAGGCCCCTATCGCCGACGCGCAGCCCTTCCTCCTTGCCCACTTGCTTGCCCTCGAAGAACACCTTCAGGGCGTATTCGCCGGGTGGTAGCGGGAGCGAGAAGGCACCATCGTGATCCGGCATCGCGAACTCGACGGCCGCCGGATCGACGAAGACGTACATGACGATGCTCGGGAAGAGCTGGTCCCGGATCGTGTGCAATCCGGGCGTGGTCGCGGCCCACTCGCGTGTCGACCCTGGGCCCGTCGGATTGGGCCCCCACTTGTCGTTGCCCGCCTCGAAGAGCACATGGGGAAATGGATCGACGTTCTTGAAGCTGAGGCGCGAACCGACCGAGAAGGCGATGGTGGACGGCGTGAGGCGGCCCCCCGTGACCTTCACCGAGATGGGCTCGTGCGCAGGAGCCGTCCCGGTGCCGAACGCCGCGACGCACACATCGCGTGACACGTTGGCCGAGAGCCTCCGGAAGTCCTGCTTCACCGTGGGAGAGGGCTCACGCCACGTGTACCTATGCGAATCGCTCTTCGCTGCATCGGCATAGAGCGGCGGGACGAGCTTGTCCCATCCGGCGAGCTTGCCCCTCACGGCGGGAGCCGAAGCCGCGACGAGGGTTCGGCCGCCCAGAAGAGAGGCGGCGACGACCACGGCGGCGACGACGCACGCCGGGCGATTTGCCCGCGATCTTCGCTTCACATCGGGCATTTTCGGCGTCCGAACGGTAGCTGACGCGGAAAGGCCATGTAAACGCCTTTCGGGGAGGAGCGCGCCCGCGAGCGAGCGAAGCGTGCGGTCGTCAACGTCCCGCAGGGAGCTCGATGATGAACCTCGTCCCACGGCCGAGGTGACTCTCGACCCGGATCGCGCCGTCGTGACTCTCGACGATGCCCTTGACGATCGACAGGCCGAGCCCCGTGCCGTTCTTGTGGACCTTCGTCGTGAAGAACGGTGCGAAGATATGTCCGATGTGTTCGGGCGCGATACCGGCGCCGTTGTCCTCCACCTCGACCACGATGGGTCGCGCCGAGTCGGCGTCGTACGAGGTGCTGATGACCACCCGCCCGCCCCTCTCGGGCGCCGCCTGACAGGCGTTCGTCAGCAAGTTGACGAACACCTGCACGAGCTGCTCGTTCGCTCCTCGCAACGTGCCGACGTCGGGGCTAAAGCGCCGCTCGGCGCGCACCGAAGACGCCGCGAACACGTGCTCACAGAAGGCGATCGCGAGGTCGATTACCTCGTGCACGACGACGGTATCGGCCACGCCTGTGGAGGGCCGAGCATAGCTCACGAGGTCACGCGTGAAACGCAGCATCCGGTTGGCCGATTCGTGGATGCGTCGCAGGCGCTCCACGTCGTCCGCGTCGCCGCTTCCACTCGCGGCAGCCTTCCGAATGAGGTACTCGGAGTACGCGACGATCGACGTCAGCGGGTTGTTGAGCTCGTGCACCACCCCCGCGGCGATCTGACCGAACGTCGCGAGCTTGTCGGCCTGGATCATGCGAGCCTCGAGCGCGGGCTCGCGCCGCGAAGCTGCCGACCGCGCGCCGGGCAGGGCGCGACCGAGTGCCATCGCCGCCCTGTCGAGCAGGTGGACGGCCGGGGACGAGTCCGGCTCGAGGTCATGCTCGTCGGATGCGACGTGCAACGTCGACCCTGCGCTCCCGGGAACGGGCGCGATGTACTCGTGCGCGAGACCGGGGAACATCCGCGTGGGGTCGAGCTCACCGGACTGCTCGCTGGCAGGACCGAGCGCCGGTACCCGCTTGATGACCATCGGCTCGCGTCCCGCCCCGGCGACGTCGGGCCCGAGGCAAGCGCCCACTGCATACGAGGGGAGGATCGCGCCTATGGCGTCGACAACGGCCTCGGCCACGGCGCGATCGCCGCTCGCGATCGGCAGATCGATGACGGCAATGAGGAGGCGATCGAGCCAGCCCGCCGGCACCCGGTCCGGCACGCGCACGCGCGGCGAGGACACCTCGGTGCTGCTCGTCGGGACGGGCTCGCTCGTGGGACGCACGCCCGTCGCGCGCGCGTCGCCGCCTCGACCCATCGGACGCTTACGCATCGCCCACCTTCTTGGGAGCTAGAGTGTCCCCCGTTGGGGCCGGCGGGGGCGGCGACGAAGCCGCCGACCGATCGAGGTCGAGGATGCGCGCACGGCCCACGTACGATTTGGTCTCGTACCGGGTGATCTTTCCGATCTTGCGGACGATCTCGGCCATCCGTTCGGCCTCGCTGAAGATGACCTCCGCGGCGGCGTACGCCGGTGTCTCGGCCTCTAGGCGACGCTTGAGGAGTTCGGCGTAGCCCATCACGCTCGTGAGCGGCTGGTTGAGTTCGTGGGCCGCGGCGCCCGCGAGCTCGGCCACGATGGCCTGGCGCTCCTGCGCGAGGATCTGCTCCTGCGCCTGGGCGAGGCGCTGCTCCATCCGCACCTTCTCTCGAAGGTCCGTGAAGATGCCGACGCTGCCGACGGGGACGTCGCCCTCGTAGATGAGCGCTGCGGAGAGCGATACGGGGACGCGCTCGCCGTCCGCGTTCAGGAGGTCGGCGCGCAGGTTCTCGACGCGACCGCCTCCCAGTCGAATCAGCCGCATCACGTCGTGGGCAACCCCTTCCGGGTAGCGAGCACGGAGGTTCTGGCCGATGAGCTGGTGGACGGGGATGCCGTAGACGCGCTCGGCGGCCGGGTTGGCGAGGAGGATGCGGCCTCGCAGGTCCGCGCTGACGATGGCGTCGACGGAGGAGTCGATGATGCGCTGGAGAAAATCCTTCGTCTTCAGCAGCTCTTGCTCGACCGCCCGCTCGGCCGTCACGTCGCGGAACGTGCAGAGGATGACCCCCTCCTCTCGCATGACCGAGTTGAAGTTCACGCTGAGGATGGCGATTTCTCCGTTCTTCTTCTTGATCCGGATATCGACGTTCTGAGGGAAGCGCCCCTCGCTGAACCCGACGCGGAGCTGATGCGCGAGGCGAGCGTCCTCGGTGGGAAAGATGTCGCCCACGCGGCGCGAACCGAGATCCTCCTGGGAGTACCCCGTGATGACCCTCGCGCGGGGGTTGGAGAAGAGAAGGTGCCCCTCGGAGTCGATGACGACGATGCCGTCGGCCGCGCTCTCGAAGAAATCGGCATACCTTTGGAGCGTCCGAAGCCTGCGCTCGGCCTCGAAGCGAGCAACGGTCACCTCCTGCGTCGTGTCGCGCAGCGACTGCATCACGCGCGCGTTGCGGAGTGCGATGGCCATCGCATTGGAAACGGTGCGACACAGGGCGAGCTCGCGGTCTCCGAAGGTGAATGCGTGCCTCGCTCGCAGAAAGAGGACACCCATCGGCTTGCCTTCGTAGAGAATCGGCAAGATCGCCAAGCTGCTGAAGGCGCTCTTGCGTCCCTCGTGACGGACGATCTCGAGCAGCGGGTGCGTCGCGACATCGGAGATGACCAGGGTCTCGCGACTCGAGAGCACCTTCTGGATCTCGGGATACTTCGAGAGGTCGATCGGCAGGTCACGCAGCTGCTCGTCGTCGCTCGCAGCGACGACATAGCCGACATCGCCCGTTTCGCGGACGAGGACGATGCTCACCCGGTCGACCTTGGCGACGTCCGCGATGCGCTGGACGACCGTGAAGAGGATGCCCCGGAAGTCGAGGTTGGACGCGAGGGCCTGCGTCAAATCGAGGACGAGCCGCGCGTCCTGCTTCTCCTTCGCGAGAGCGTCGACGAAGCCACGGATGCGAAGCTGGCCGCGGATCCGCGCGACCAGCTCCACCGGCTTGAACGGCTTGCGCACGAAGTCGTCGGCCCCGGCCTGGAAGGCCTTTGCGATCTCCTCTTCGGCCTCGAGCGCCGTGAGCACCACGACCGGCAAATCGCGGGTCTCGTCGCGGGCCCGCAGGATGCGCAGGATCTGGTATCCGTCCGGGGGCGGCATCACCAGGTCGAGGAGGACGATCGAAGGGGTCACCCGTTCGATCTGCTCGAGAGCCTCGGCCCCCGACCCCACCGCTACGTGGGGCAGATCCGCGTTTGCCAGGGCCTGGATCAAGACATGCCGACTGACGGTGTCGTCGTCGACCACGAGGACGGGTCCACCAGGCACGTACAAAAGTGTACTCGTGGCCACGGGGGAGCGGCAACCCGGCCGGAGGCGTAGAACGCCTTTCTCTTCGCTTTTCTTTCTCCCGTACTGATGCGACGCGTCACTCGAAGAGGTCGCCCTGGGGGGCATCGCCTCCGCGCACGGGAGGCTTTTTCCCCAGCGCTTCATACGCTTTGCGGTTGGCGACGCGACCGCGCGGAGTGCGGCCGACGTACCCTTGCTGTATCAAGAAGGGCTCCACGACGTCCTCGAGCGTGTCGCGCGGCTCGGCAAGCGCGGCAGCAAGGGCGTCGACGCCCACAGGACCGCCGTCGTAGTGGTCGATGACCACCGAGAGGTAGCGTCTGTCCATCTCGTCGAGCCCGGCCTCGTCGACCTCGAGCCTCTCGCAGGCCTCCCTGACCCGCAAGAGGTCCACGCGGCCGGTGCCGAGCACCTCCGCGAAGTCGCGGATGCGGCGGAACAGCCGGTTGGCGACGCGGGGGGTGCCGCGCGAGCGTACGGCGATCTCGTCTGCGGCAGCGGGGTCCATTTCCACGCCGAGGAGCTTCGCTGTACGCGTGACGATCCGCGCGAGATCCGCCGGCGGGTAGAAGTCGAGCCGCACGACGTGTCCGAATCGCGAGAAGAGGGGCGCCGTCAGAAGGCCGGTGCGCGTCGTCGCGCCGATGAGCGTGAACGGCTGCAGGGGGATCTGCACGGCGCTCGCGAAGGCCCCCTCACCCGTCATGATGTCGATCACGGAGTCGTCGAGGGCCGGGTAGAGGCTCTCTTCGACGACCGGGTTCAGGCGGTGAATCTCATCGATGAACAGGATGTCGTTCTTCTGCAGCTTCGTTGTCAGAAGGGCCGCGAGCGCTCCCTTGTGCTCGATCACGGGCCCGCTCGTGCTCACGAGCTGGACGTCCATCTCGTGCGCCAGGATGTGCGCGAGCGTCGTCTTCCCGAGCCCCGGCGGCCCGCAAAGGAGAATGTGATCGAGGGGCTCACCGCGACGGCGCGTGGCCTCGACGAAAATGCGGAGGTTGTCCTTGTGCTTGGTCTGACCGATGTAGTCCTCGAACGTCCGGGGACGGAGGGCGCGGTCGAAGCTGGCGTCGTCGCCGTGGGTGGAGGCATCGCCGGGGCGGACGGGCGGCGCCTCCTTCTGACCGGCGGCGGGGCGCTTCGGCATCGGCGGGGGCGCGCGGGTCCCTTAACCCAGCTTGGCGAGATAGTCGCCGATGGAGGGAAGCGGGAGGACCTCGTTTGCGACGCCCGCGCGGACCGCCGCGCCAGGCATGCCGTTGACGACCGCTGTCTCCTGTGATTCCGCGATGACGATCCCGCCCGCGTCGCGGATCGCACGCGCGCCCTCGACCCCGTCGTCGCCCATCCCGGTGAGGATGACGCCGATGCATCGCGGGCCGAGCTTGGCGACGCTCTTGAAGAGCCGGTCGGCGCTGGGGACATAACGGTCCGCCTGCACCGGCGGCTCGACGCGCAGCTTCAGCTCGACGCCTTGCTGGACGAGCGTCATGCATTTGCGCCCCGGGCAGACGAAGCCCGTCCCTCGCGCGACCAGATCGCCGTCGCTGGCCTCGACGGTGTGCACGGGTCCGCGCTTGTCGAGCCGCTCCGCGAAGGTGCGCGTGAACTTGTCTGGCATGTGCTGAGCCACGACGAAGGCCGCGGCGGTCGTCGCCGGGAGCTTGTGAAAGATGTGGAGCAGAGCGCTCGGGCCGCCAGTGGAGCTGGCGATCGCGACGAGTTGCTTGGGCGCCCTGTACACGCTCGGACGCGGCGAGACGGCGTCGAACGTGCCCGAGTCGCCCTCCGGGGTGAACGCGCCGCTCGTACGTCGCGCGAGGGGGGTTGGCACGAACGAAGAACGAAGGGAGCGCACGAGCAGCACCTTCTGTAGAATCCCCTCGCGTACCTCCGTCGCCTCCGGGCCGATTCTCTCGGGCTTGGGCACGAAATCGAGCGCACCCAGGTCGAGCGCCTTGAACACGTTCTCGCGCTGCGAGTAGCTGCTGACGACGATGACCGGAGTGGGTGCCCGGGACATCAGGATGCGCAGGAAGGTGAATCCGTCCATGCGAGGCATCTCGAGATCGAGCGTGATGACGTCGGGCTTCAGCAGCGTGACGAGCTGCAGTGCCTCTTCGCCGTCGGCCGCCTTGCCGATGACCTCGACCTCCGGGTGGCCCGCGAACACGTCAGCGATGTTGCGCCGATTGTAAGCCGAATCATCGACGACGAGGACCCGGATGGGCCGTGCGGCGGTGGCACTGGAGGTCACGTGGGTTCGTCTTGAGCGTGTTCGTTAGAGTATTCCCGGATCGCGAGCCGATGCGGGCTTTCGATACACGAGGTCGTCTCTCAAGTGTAATAGCTCAAATGCCGTCGAGACGTTGAGCAGCGACTCCGAATGTCCAAGCAGGAGAACCCCGCCCGGGTTCAAGCGCTCGTAAAGACGCTCGATCGCGACCTTCCGCGCCCGTGCGTCGAAGTAGATGAGTACGTTGCGACAGAAGATCGCATCGACGCTGCCGAGCACGCGCAGACGATCCTCGTCGAGCAGGTTCATCTGGCCAAAATGGCAGAGCTTACGAATCGGTTCCCCCACCTGCCAGGCGCCGCGACAACCGTTGAAAAACTCGGCGCGGACTTCGGGCGGCGTCGTTCGAAAGCTGCTCTCCCCGTAGATGCCGCGCCGGGCGGCCGCCACGCAACGTCGTGAAATGTCGGAACCGTAGACGCGAATGTCCCATCTCTCGGGCGACCCCTCCGGCGACTGCGACTCGGGCTCCCGATCGCCGACCGCGCCCGCGAAGAAGAGCCCCGACTGATGGACGAGCATCGCGACCGTGTAGGCCTCCTCGCCCGTCGAGCACCCTGCGCTCCAGATCGCGAGCCGCCTCCGGCTCGCCGCCTGCCCGTGAAGCATGGGCAAAAGTTCGTTCTGAAAAGCGCGGAGCTGGCGCTCCTCCCGGAAGAAGTAGGTCTCGTTCGTGGTGAGAAGATCGATGGATTCGTCCCACTCGGTGGCCGCGTTCGCGCCGAACCGAAGGTAGTGGTGGTACTCGGCGTAGCTCGAGAGGTTGAGGACCATGAGGCGCTCGCGCAGGCGTCGCTCGACGGCGAAGCGAAGCTCCGGACCCAGCTCCAGGCCGGCGCGAGACGCAAAAAGGTCGCGGAGCAGCCGGAACTCGTCTGGCTTCAGCGGGATGCCGTCCCCGAATGAAGGCGAGCGGCGCACTACTCGCCTTCCTTGGAGCTCCCCTCGGCGCCAGGACTCTCGGCGCGCTCGGGGGCGCGGGCGACTTCGGCGGGCGGCCGGAGGCTCACGGCAGAGCCGATCGCGGCTCGGACGACCGGATCTCTCTCTCGCTCGTAGCGCGCGCGGAGCAGCCCCTGAGCACCGGCGCGGCGGTCTTGCCCGAGGAGCTCGGCCGCAAGCCGCCGAACTTCCCACGAAGCGTGCTCCAGGCAGAGGCCCAGTCGTGCAAGCGCCCGCGCGCCGGGCTCGGCCCCCACGAGAGAGAGCGCAAGCTTGACGACTTCGGGATCGGCGTGGTCGAGAGCCTCGAACAGCGCGTCCTCGCATGCCATCTCGAGGTGGGTGGAAGCGTGAGCAGCCCCGCGCGGCGCAAGCTGCCCGATGGCATCGACGGCGGCGCACGCGATGGCGGGGTCCGGGTGGGTGACGAGCGGGCGGGCCGAGGCGAGAGCCCGCGCGGGGTCCGCGTCGCCCAGCGCGCGGAGCGCCGTCGCCGCGAAGACGGGGTCGCGCGTGTCGGCCACGACCCCGACGAGGGCCTCGGGCCGCCGCAGCCGCCCCAGGGCACGCGCGGCCGCGAGCTGGACCTCGTGCTCCTCGTCGGCCAGGGCGAAGACGACGGCATCTGCCGCCGCGTCGCCCCCTGCATGCGCGAGGGCATCCACGGCGGCGCGTCGCACCTGCGGGTGATGGTGCGCGAGGGCGCGCTCGAGCAAGGCCACGTCGCCTTCGTCGAGGGCTCGCGTCGAAGCGATCGCCCCGAGCAGGACACACCCGAGTGCAAGCGGGTCCTGGCGCAGGGTGGAATCCCGGAGGAGCGCGCGTGCCGCGTCGACGTGCCGCGCAGCGAGCTCCGAGATGGCGCTGGTCGCCGTGGCCGCCACGCGGTCGTCAGGATGCGCGAGCAGCCTGGCCACGCGCTTGAGATCGGTCGCGTCGCCGAGCGGACCGAGCGCCTCGACGGCGCACGACACGACGTCCAGAGAGGCGTCCTCGAGCCCATCGCGCAACGCGGCACGCACTTCCGCGACGTTGGCGCCCTCGAGCGAAGCGGCCAACGCCAACGCTGCCGCTCGAACGTTCGGTCTCGACGCGCGCGCGACCGCGAGCAGCGGCTGGACCGCCTCGGGTCCGTACAGACGCAGCGCCAGGTCTGCGCGCTCGGCGACGTCGTCCTCCCCCAGCGCCTCGGCAAGGGAGCGAACGTCCTCCTCCCGTCGAAGGAGGCCGAGGAGCAACAGCGCACCGCCGCGGGCGCGGGGATCTTCCGCGTCCCGGGCGGCCCGGCGCGCGTTCGCACATCCCTGGTGCACGGGTTCGAGCTCTGCGCGAGCCAGGTCCTGCAGTGCGGTGTCGTCGGTCACGCGAGCGATCACGTCGCCCAAGGCGACGATGGCTTCGCGCGAGATCGTCGGCGAGGTGTCGCCCGTCGCGCGCGCCAGGGCGCTCACGGCAGCGGGTTCGCGGGAGGCCGCCGCGGCGGCGACCGCGTAGCGCCGGAGCAGAGGGTCCTTCGCGAAGGGCTCGAAGAGGCTCCACGGCAACTGGGCTTCCAGACGCGCGAGCGAGTCGAGCGCGGCAATCTTGAGGAACGCGTCGTTCGTCGAGAGGGCGTCCGCCAGTGCCTCGATGGCAAGATCGCGCGATTGTTCGCCCGCGATCGCCGCGCTACCGAGGGCCTCCGCCGCGGCGGCGCGAACGTTCGCGTCCTCGTCGGCCAGCGCGCGCGTCAGCGCGGCCGTTCCGCGGGCGTCGGGGACGCCACCGAGCACCTCGACGGCGAGCTTGCGAGCGTCCCCGTCGAGCCGCGCGAGGGCGTCGATGGTCCCGCCCACGGCGTCCGGTCCGATGGCGACGAGCGCCTCGACGGCCGCGTTGCGCAGCCCGATGTTCACGTTGTCCTCGAGCGCCGCCAGCAGCGTGGCCACCACCTCCTCCCGCTGCTCGAGGGCGGGTGCGACGGCTGCCCCCTCCTTGCGTACGCGCCAGTCCTCGTCGCTCAGCGCCCGAAGGAGAAGCTCGCTGGCCTCGCGGCCGGCCACCTTGGAGATCTGCTGCACCGCGACCCGGCGGGCCTCGGGTTCGGCCTGCTGCAGCAGCCAGCGGACAGCGGCGGCGGCCTCGCTCACGTCGATGCACCCTTCGGCGGCCCCAACGCCGGGGCGCGTTGATTGCTCGCGCCCCGGGCGGCGAAGGGGTCGGTGACGTCGTTCATGCTCGACGTATCGAGGACGAACACGAGGGCGCCCTCGTGGTCGGTCACGCCGGCGAGGCCGCGTTTGTCTTCCCCCCCGACCGACGGAGGGGGCCGGAGGTCGGTCCCCCCGGTGCCGAAGACGCCCGTCACCGCGTCGACGACGAGCGCGGCAGAGCGGCCGAGGACGTCGACCACGATCCACTTGGTCTTGCGGGTGGCGTCGGTGGACGGCAGGCCAAAGCGGCTCCGGAGATCGACGACCGGGACAACGTCGCCGCGATAGTCCGAGACGCCCACGACCGCCGGAGGTGCGTGCGGAAGCGTCACCAGAGGCATCGGATTGGCGATCTCCTTCACGCGGGCGATCGGCACGGCATATTGCACGTCGCCGAGCGAAAAACCGACCAGGTTCTTCGAAGGGTCGTGGCGATGGCGAGATCGGATCATCGTTCTTGCGCCGTCACGGTGAGTCGAGGATCGGGTTCAAGTCGAGGAGGATGAGGACGGTCCCGTCCGCACCCGCCGGCCTGCCGATGCCGGCGATGTGCGCCGGTTGTTCGCCTCCGAGCACGTTCGCTGGCTCGATCTCCTCGACCGCGAGCCTCCATACTTGCTGCACTCCGTCCACGAGGAGACCAATCTGCTCTCCGCGCCCGACGTCCGCGAGCAGGATGCGGGCCCTCCTGTCCATCGTGAGTCCTGCCGGCGCTTCGGGGAGACCGAACCGGCGGCGCAGATCCACCACGGTGACGAGCCTGCCCCGCACGCTGACGACACCAAGGACGGTCGGCGAGGCCCGCGGCACCTCCGTGATGGGCGGCGGCTTGAGAATTTCGGCGACGTGCGCGATCTGCACGGCGTAGTTCTCGCTGGCCAGGACGAACGCGAGGTATTCCGTTCGAGCGCCCATCTCGCCGGCGCGCCGGGCCGCACGCTTCTCGGTTCGTACCTTCGAGAGAGACGCCATCTCTCATGCCCTCCTGGCGGCGGGCTGCCACGCGAGGAACCTTGCCTCGCCCGGGGACAGGACCTCCTCGATGAGGGCCGCCACGTCGAGCACGAGCGCCACGCGCTGATCGCCGAGCTCGGTGGCGCCGGCGAATCCGCGCACACCCTTGAGCGAAGGGCCCAGGGCCTTGATGACGATGTCCCTCTGCCCCACGAGCTCGTCGACGACGAAGCCGAGCCTCCGCGTCGCGACCTGGGCTATCACCACGTACTCCCTGGGGCGGCGCTTGGGTGGCAGGCCGAAGAGGCGGTCGAGCCTGCAGATGGGAAGCGAGCTGCCGCGCACGGTCATCACCTCGCGAGAATCGACCGCGCGTATCTGCGACCCGTCGAGGAGAATGGCCTCGTCGACGCTGGCGAGGGGTACTGCGAAGAGCCTCCCGGCGATCTCGACCAAGAGGACGTTGATGATCGCGAGCGTGATCGGGAGAGTGATGGTGATCTTCGTGCCGATCCCCACGTCGCTCGCGATGTCGACGACGCCGCCGAGCTTCCCGATGTTCGTCTTGACGACGTCCAGCCCGACGCCCCGACCGCTCATGTCGGTCGCCACGTCCTTCGTCGTGAACCCAGGCATGAAGACCAGGGCGAACACCTCGCGCGGCGAGAGCTCCGACGCCTCGTCGGCCGTGACGATGCCCCGCCGCACCGCCGCGGTAATGATGGTCTTCGGATCCATGCCTGCCCCGTCGTCCTCAACTTCGATGACGACGTGATTGCCCTTCTGGAACGCGTTGAGCGCGATCGTCCCTATGGGCGGCTTGCCGACCCGCAGCCGCTCGGCGCGCACCTCTATCGCGTGATCGATCGCGTTGCGGATCATGTGCATGAGCGGGTCGCTCAGCTCTTCGACGATGAGCTTGTCGATCTCGGTCTCCGCGCCTGTCACGACGAGGTTCACCTCCTTGCCTACCTCGCGCGAAATCTGGCGAACGACCCGCGCCAGCTTGTCGAAGACCTGCCCGAGGGGCACCATGCGAACTTCGAGGATGCCGCCCTGCATTTGCGCCAGGTGCCGCTCGAAGTTGCGGTTCAATCGCTGCAGCTCCATCGCGAGCTCGCGGGGGTCCGCGGCGCGTGACCGCGCCCGGTCGCTGAGCTTAGTGATGGCCGTCTTCACGATGGCGAGCTCACCGACGATCGTCATGAGCCGATCGAGCTTCCGTATGTCGACTCGTACCGTCTGACTGACCGAGCGGAGCGACATCTCGGGGGCGGCCTTCGTCGCGATCGCCCGCGCCTGGTGGACCGGCGAGGCCGCCCCCGCGTCGTCCCTGGGCGATGGCGATATGGAGTCCGGAAGACGCATTTTGCCGGTCCCGCGCGTAGGCGGCGTGGCGAGCGCGGGGGCCCGGGGCGGAGCCGAGGGCGCCAGGGAATCAGGCCCCGACGGGGCCATCGAGGATACGGGCGGCGGTCCGAGCGATTCGGCGGGCCGGGCCGGCGCTGGGGGCGCCCCGCTCCCCGCCCCCCTGCGTCGCACCTCCTCGATGACGACGTTCGGGCCGGTGATGGCTCCGCGCAGCACATCCACCGTACCGCGACCGGCCATGAGGATCTCGAGCTCGATCGTGTCGACGTCCGCGCCCGATCCGGTCGGCAGGTAGGTGATGATCTCGCCGTGGGGTCGGGCGCTCGCCTTGAGCTCGTCGAGCGCGCTGTCAATCGTCGCGAGCGCGAAGCGAACCTTGATGCGAAATAGGCTCAGACCCTGCTGGATGTTGCTCCGCAGCCGATGTTCCTCGTACTCGGTCAGGACACCGAACAGGGCGGGGTCCAGATCGTACTGGGCCACGGCGCCACCGCCCCCGCCGGTGGGTCTCTGGGAGGTCTGACCGAGCGCGACGAGGAGCTGCTCGATCTCCGCCGACGGCTCGTCCCCGTCTCCCTTTTCGGCCGCGAGGACCCGGGAGTACAGCGAGACGGCGCGAAAGAGCAGAATCGAGCAGCCCAGCGGTCACCTCGAGGCGTCCGAGCCGCAGATCGTCGAGCACGTCTTCGAGCTCGTGCGATAGCCCCGCCATCCGGGTCACGCCGAAGAGGGCCGAGAGCCCCTTCAACGTGTGGACGCCGCGGAACACGTCATTGACGAGCTCCACGTCGCTGCGACCGTTCTTCAGCGCGTTGTCGAGAGCGAGAAGGTCGCGACCCAGGCCGTCGACCAGCTCCTGCGCCTCGCTGAAGAACTCGTCACGGGCCTTGTCCCCGCCGTCACCGCGACCGCCGCCGCCTTCCGCCATCGGTCACGACCCGTGGCCACCCGAAGCGGGTTCGCTCGGGCTAGCGGCGGCGGCGCCTACTGCGAGCAAGCGCTCGCACGTCCGACCAAGCTGCTCGGGGGTGAACGGCTTCGCGAGGTAAGCGTTGGCGCCGAGGGCGAGGCCGCGATCGACGTCTTGTTCACCGCGCAGGCTCGAGATGATGAGAAGGGGTGTCGTCCTATGATGCGCCGACTTCCGGATAAAGCGGATGAGCTCCAGCCCGTTGATGTCGGCCATGTTGATGTCCGTGATGATGAGGTCGTAGGGACCGCGCGGCAGAAGGCGCATCGCGTCGAAGCCGCAGCTCGCCTCCACGACCGTGACCCCGTCGTGCTGCGCCGCGAACTCGGGAGCCTCGAGGACCGCGCGGACGAAGGCGCGAGCGGATACCGAGTCTTCCACCACGAGGACGCTTCGCATGGACCCTACAAAGAGTACTACGAACGGCAGCGGGCGCACGAAATCGGTGTGGTGTACGTTCGTTTGCGTATGAAAGAGATGGCCCACCGCCCTCCCGTGGTGTCTTCGACACCGGCCACCGCGGCGGTGCTCGTCATCGGCGACGAGATCCTCTCCGGGAAGGTCGAAGAGGCGAACGTCCCCGTTCTCGCCCGGGCGCTCCGGGAGCTCGGGATCTTGCTCCGGCGGGTGGTCGTCGTGATGGACGATGTCGAGACGATCGCCCGCGAGGTCGCTCAGCTCTCGCGCGAGCACGACTGGCTCTTCACGAGCGGCGGCATCGGCCCGACGCACGACGACGTCACCATCGAGGCGGTGGCCAGGGCGTTCGGCGTCGGCGTCGTCTCCTCGTCCGAGATGGAGGCGATGCTGCGCACGCATTACAAGGACCGGTGCACCGAGGGCCACCTGAGGATGGCGCGAATCCCCGAAGGCGCCTCGCTCGAGGTCACGAGCGAGGTGAGGTGGCCGACCATCCGGCTAGAGAACACATGGCTCTTGCCGGGCATCCCCGAGGTCTTCCGGATGAAGCTCCCGGTCGTACTGGCGGGCGTCGACGCGACGCGGTCCGCGCCGTTTCTGTCGTATGCCGTCTACGTGAGGATGGACGAGGGCGAGCTCAAGCCGCTGCTCGACCGCGTCGTCGACGCCTTCCGAGACGTCTCGATCGGCTCGTATCCGAAGTGGCTCGACCCGACGTACCGGACGAAGCTCACCTTCGATGGACGCGACGAGACACGCGTACTGGCTGCGCGGGATTCGTTCGTCGCCCTCTTGCCGGCGGGCGAGCCACAACGCGTGGAGTGAAAGACAAGGTCCGGGCCGTGCTCTAGGCCCGCGGCAGGCAGCCCCCGCAGACGAACACCCGCGGTCGGTCTCTCCCGTCGCCGATCCCCAGATGTGCACGGGTTCCGGCCGTCAGCTCGTTCTCGCATCGCGCGCACGACGCCGCCGTCGCGAGCGTGACCTCCTGAAAAGCAACGACGCCCTCGAGCGGGTCATGCTGCTCCATGCGCCTCTTCAGCCTCTCGCGTTCCCGTTCGAGATGCCCCGCGGCTCTCTTCAGGCCCTCTTCGACGTTCTCCGTCGCCGCATCCGCCACCTCGAGCGCATCTTCCAGGATCGTCCGGACCAAGTTCGATACCGGGATGCGTAGGTTCTCGGCGAACCGCTTGAGCTCGCGTTCGAGCACAGCCGGGACCCGCGTATGAAGGACCCGCTCCTTCCTGGATTCCCTCGCCTCCGGCGCCTCTGGATCCGTGCTGGACGGGCTCGCGGCTCTTTCGGGGGACTCGTTGCGTCCCTCGTCCCTGGCCTCGCTTGAATGTGTCACGACGTGATACGTATGACCGGAAGGGACGGCCGTCAAGGACCGTGGGCGCTTTCGCCCGTTGTTTCATGGCCTCGCTGTCGCTACCGTCATGTCTCAGGCGAGCGCGAGCGGACCCTCCATGTGGAAGCTGGTCATCGAGGACGACGAAGGGAACCGCACCCTCGTCCCGCTCACCCGGGACCTCTACACAATCGGGCGGCGAGACGGGAGCACGATCCGTCTGACCGAGCGAAACGTCTCTCGCGACCACGCCAAGCTCTCGAAGAGAAACGGCGCGAGCACAGTGGAGAGCGGAGAGGAGAGCGGAGAGAAGGGCGCCTTCGTCCTCGAGGATCTCACGAGCTATAACGGTGTCTTCGTCAACGGCCTGCGCATCACCCATGCCCAGGACCTGACCCAGGGCGACCTGGTCCAGATCGGGGACTACCGCATCGTCCTCCAGGACGAGGTCGAGGCCCAGGCGGGAGCGGCGCCCGCCGCGGCGGCCGCGCCGGGGGTGACAGACGAGTCCAAGGTCACGATTCCAGGCGCACCCTATGCGCGCGTCGCGTCCGCCGCGTTCGACCGGCCGAATCGCCTCATCATGATCGTGGGGCCGACGCCCGCCTCCGAGTACCCGATGGACCGGGAGCTCTTGACCATCGGGCGCGCCGAGGACGCGACCATCTCGGTCAACCACAACTCGGTCTCGCGAATGCACTGCGAGGTGCGCGCCCTCGGCGAGGGGCGGTTCGAGATCGTCGACACGGGTTCGAGCAACGGTGTCCGAGTCAACGGCAATGAGCTCCGGCGCGGCATCGTGGAGCCGGGAGATCTCATCGAACTCGGCGACGTTCGCTTCAAGTTCATGGCGGCCGGCAAGCTGTTCCGGCCGACGGACAGCCAGCAGTTCGAGGTGCTGAGCGACACCACGGCGACCGACGTGGTGAGGCCCCGTCGGAGCTCCCCCCTCTTGCCAATCGCGATCTTCGCGGGAGTGGTCGTCGTCGGCGGCATCGGTGCGTGGCTGCATTCGCGACCGCGCGGCGAAGGCACGACGACGGCCGCCGCTGCTGTCGCCCCGCGCGGCCCGTCCCCCGAGCAAGCGGCGATCGAGGACGCACGGCGAGCCTGCCTCACGGGCGACTGCGAGGCGGCGCGGGCGGGGGTCGAGCTCGCGATCGCGGAGTCGTCCCCTTTGCGCGGGTCGGCGGAATTCAAGGAGATCGAGAATCGCTGGGCAGACCAGGTGCTCGCACGCGCGGACGCGGAACCCGACCCGACGAAGAAGCGGGGCCTCTACCAGCGCGTCTCCCAGAGCGTCAGCGTCGATGCCGCACGCCGCAAGGCCGCGGCCGACAAGCTTCAGCAGCTCGATACGAGCACGAACACCCTCGCCACGAATCCAACGCGGCTCCCGGTGGCCCTCGATGCACCGCTACCCGGTGAGCCCGCGGCGCTGCCCCCTCGATCCGAGTCCGCGCGGCGGACCGCGCAGGTCACCGAGCTGCCTGCGGCCCCGGCGAATCCACCGCCGGCCCCGGCTCCCTCCGCGCCGCCGACCCGGGGCAGCGGCGTGGACGACCGCGAGCGGCAGCTCGCACTTCAGGGGACGCAGGACTCGAAGATGCTCCTCAAGCAGCAGCTGGAACCGCGCGTCTTCGGCGGCAAGGCGAGCGACACCGAGATTCGTCTGCTCATCAGCACCTGCAAAGACCTGGGCGACAAGAGCTGCGTGCAGCAAGCCCGCGCGATCTGGACGCAGAAGCAGCAGGGCAACTAGGAGACCGTAGGGCGACTACGGAACCGGGTCGGCCTTTACCCCGTGGGCCGACGCATTCGCGCAGCCGAGCTCGACGCCTGTCGGGCCCTCCTTGTTCTTCACGATCTTGAACTCGACGCGGCGGTTCTCCTCCCACGCGGCCTCGTTGTGCCCCGCCTCGAGCGGGCAGTACTCGCCGTAGCCTTTGCTCCGCAGGCGGCTCTTCTCGAGGCCTCGCGCGATGAGGGCGCGCATGACGGAGTTGACCCGGTCCTGCGTGAGCTTGAGGTTGTACTCGTCGCTCGCGCGCTCGTCCGCGTGGCCGGCCACCTCGATCAAGCTGAACTCGGGGTGATGCTCCAGCGTGGTCGCGACCGCGTCGAGGATCTTGTTCGACTCGGGCAGGATCTCCGCGCTCGCCTTCTTGAACTTGATCTTGTCGAGAATGACGATGTTGTTGTCCTGGATGATGACGCTTCCTTTGTCGGGGCAGCCGTCTTCGTCCTCGAACCCGTTGAACGTCTCGGGCTCGTTCGGGCACTTGTCGACGACGTCCGGGATCCCGTCGTGGTCGTTGTCGGGGTCCGGGCAGCCGTCCTGGTCCTGGAAGCCGTCCTTGTCTTCCGGGTCGTTCGGGCACTGGTCCAGCTTGTCCGGGATGCCGTCCTTGTCGTTGTCCGGATCGGGGCAGCCGTCCTCGTCCTGGAAGCCGTCGCGGTCCTCGGGTTCGTCGGGGCACTTGTCCTTCGAGTCGGGGATGCCGTCGCCGTCGCGGTCTCCGTCCTCCGATTCGGGGCAGCCGTCCTGGTCCTCGATGCCGTCGCGGTCCTCGGGGACGTTGGGGCAGCGGTCGTCCACGTCGGGAATGCCGTCGTTGTCGTTGTCGGGATCGGGGCAGCCGTCTTCGTCCTTGAACCCGTCGAAGTCCTCGGGATCGTCCGGACACTGGTCGACGTCGTCCTTGATGCCGTCCCCGTCGCGATCGCCGATCGAAGGCTCGAAGACGAAGCCGAGAAACACGCGCTCGTCGGCCGCCTCGAAGCCCGTCGTGTACCGCGCGCCGCCGCCGAGCATGAAGTACGAATTGCGCTCGACGAAGAGCTTGATGCCCCCGACGGCTTCGCTGGACAGCTTGACGGCGCTGTCGGCGCCGCTCGCGAGCAAATACGTGCCGTACGTCTCCGCGACGAGGTCGAGGGACTCGAGGATGCGATAGCTGGCTCCCGCGCCGTACGTGAAAAGGCTCCCGTCGGCGAACGTCCCATCCTTGAGGACGAGCGTCGTGCTGGTCGCCGAGTGGCCGCGGTAGCCCCCGTTGATCGCGAGGCGAAGCTGCCCCGTCGTCCCGAAGCGCCGCTCCGCCATGATCATCGGCCAGTACCAGAAGCCCGGGTCCGCTCCGGCGTTCGCCGCAGCGCCGCTCAGCCCATCCCCAATCTGAACACCGGCCGCGAGCCCGAACCCGTGCTCGACTTTCAGGATGCGCCACTTGGCGTGGGCGGCGACGTAACCGAAGCCCTGGTAGTCGAGCCTTTGGGGGCCCCATCCCGGCACCTCGCTCGTCGGCGCGCCGGACATGAGATCGACCGGCAGATCGACGCCGACGACGACGCGGTTGAAGAGGCCGTAGTTGAACTGCAACGTTCCCTGGAACGAGTGCTCGATGAGCACGTTGTTCGGCGCGCGAAGCAGGTCGTGACCGTAGTCGAGGATCAGGCCGAAGCTCAGGTCCCGGTGGCCGAGGATGTCGGTGCCGTTCACCGAGAAGAGCCCCTTCGAGTCCATCGCCGGGCGGAAGAGGTGCGTGTCCAGACCCGCGCCGTTGCCAGGGGCGATGGCGTTCGTCGACGGCTGCGCGTAGGCACGGCCGGAAACACCCACGATCGCCGTCGCCGCACAGAAGGCCGAGACCGCCGCTCTCATCCCGCGACCCGCCCGCGTGCCACGGACTGTCATAAGCTCGCGCTCCCTCACTCCAGCTCTTCCATATTTCGGCGACTCCCCGGGAGCTCGGAGGCTAACACAAGCCCCCCTCACCCTGGTCAATCGAACGAGCGACTCTGCTAGGCTCGTGCGTCGAATCACGTGAGTCCTCGGCGCTCGGGTGTCATCGTCCTTTTTCTCGCGCTGGCTGTGCTCGGGCTCCGGGCGCGCGACGCGCGAGCCGACGGCTCCCTCGACGGGGCCTGGAGCATGTCGGCCGTCGGCGAGTCGTTCACGGTGCAGCAGTGGAGCCCCGCGTGCGGGCCGGCGCCGGTCTCGGGGACGCTCCAAGCCGGCGGGCCGGTGACCGTCCAGACTCAGGCCGGCGAGCTCGTGATCTCGGGCGGCCGCCGCACCTTCCGCACCAATCAGTGCCTCGACCCGCTGCCCACTCTGGCCCGCGACGCGCACTCGACCGACGGCAAGTCGTGGCGCACACGCTGCTCCTCGCCCGCGAGCGACCCGAGGCACGCCGTCGTCAACGCCGCGTACTTCGTTACGGGCGACGACACCCTCTCGGTCGCAGAGACGGGTCGGTACGAGTTCACAATCAACGACGCTCACTGCATCGCGGACGTGAAGCGAAGCGCGTCTTTGCGGCGCGTCACGCTCGCGGGCCCCACGCCGAGCGCGACCGAGGCTCCCATCGTCTCTCCCACGCCCGCGCTCACCGTCACGGCCGCCCCCGTTCGCGCCGCGCCGTCACCGCCGACCCGGGTGGATTGCAGCAGCCCCGGCGACCCGGCTCGGCTCGAGGTTCGCCCGTCGCGCAAGCTCCTCCGGCTGGGTGACGACTTCACCTTCCGGGCGATGGTGATCGACGCGAACGGCTGCGCCACGGGGACGCCGATCCAGTGGTCGGTCGCGTCGCTGAAGTTCCAGGACGGGCAACCGCATCCCGCCCAGCCGACCATCGATGCCTCTGGCAAGCTGAGCGTGCCGTCGGCGGACTTCGCCGACGCGAACCTCGAGATCGTCGCCACGGCCGCGGGCCGGAGCGCCCGCGCCTCGGTGCAGGCCACCTCCGCTGCGAACTACGAGGCCCTCCTCGCTCAATCGGGGCTCGACGCGAGGGGCGAGCGCGACGAACCCGCGGTCGCAATCCTGGCCACCGAGTCCATCGGCGCCTCGGACTCCCGCGCAGAGGACGGTGCGCGGCGACGGCGTGCGATCTTCATCGCCGTCGTGGCGAGCCTCACCTTGGTGCTCGGCGTCGTGGCCTTCGTCGGCGCGCGGAGGGCGCGCCGGGGGCGCCTGGTCGAGCAGGCAGCCGAGCAGGTGCACTCGGAGAAGATGCGCGAGCACGAGGAGCAGAAGCGCCTCCGCGAGGAACAACACGCCGCCCAGACCCGCGCCCACCACGAGAGCGTCGCGCGCGCGCAGCATGCCGCCGCCCAGATGGCCGCCCGCGGTGCAGCGTCAGGCCCCATGTTCTGCCCGTCTTGCCGGCGCGAGTACCCGCCCGGGAGCACCTTCTGCCCGTTCGACTCCAACCGCCTCGTCGAGGTCGCGGGGCACCAGGACATCATGGCCGGGCCTTCCGGAGGCGTCTGCCCCACCTGCAAGCGGGGCTTCAACCCGGGGGTCAAGGTGTGCCCGCACGACGGCGACGAGCTCGTGCCGCCCGTTTTGGCCGCCCCTCCTCCCGCGGCGGCGGCCCCCCGCGGCAAGATCTGCCCGACCTGCGGCGACCGGTTCGACGGGGTAGCCGCCTTTTGCGGGAAAGACGGCACCCAGCTGGTGCTCCTCAACTGAGGAAAAACGAGGCAGAATATGGCTCCTCAGCCACCCGGATACGCCGATGCGGACGGCGGGACGGCGTCGCGCTAGCATCGATCAGGACGCCAGATGAAGATCTCCTGCCAGTCTTGTCAGGCCAAGTACACGATCGCGGACGACAAAGTCCTCGGCAAGATCGTAAAAATCCGCTGCAAGAAGTGTGGAGAGACCATCGTCGTGAATGGCGCCGGCGGTACGGGGGACGCCGTGGCCGCCTCCGCGTATCCCGTGGTCCCCGACAGTGCCGGCGCGGAGCCGTGGACGGTCAACGTGGCTGAAGGCGATCAGCGGACGATGACCGACGCCGAGGTCGCGAGCGCCTACCAGCAAGGCGTCATCACGGACGAAACGTACTGCTGGCGCGACGGGATGGCCGACTGGCTCCCGCTCCGGGAGATCGACGCTCTCTACCAAGCCTGCAGCTCGGCGTCCGGGCCCTCCGAGCTCGAGAGGCCGCCCGGGGTCGGTCCGGCCCTGGGACCACCGGCCGGGAACGGCTACGGGAACAGGCAAGCACCTGTCGCCGCCGCACCTGCGGCGACTGCACGTCGAGCGGGAGGTCGTGCGCCCGCGGGCAATCTCTTCGGCGGTGTGGCGCAGGCCGGCAGCGAAGAAGACGTCATGACGAGCGCCCCGGCGGGCATGCCTCAGGTCCGTGGCGGAGAGCCCGAGAAGCTCGTGGGAGAGCGCAACGAGAACAGCGTTCTTTTCTCTCTCTCCGCGCTGACGAGCAAGGGCCCCGGCGGTCCGCCCAAGGCGCCGATCCCCGGCGTCGAGGCCTCGGGCCTCATCGACATCAAGCAGCTGAGCGCACAGCTTCACGCCACCAACGAAAAGAAGCGCAGTGGCATCGACGACATCATGAACCTCGCCGGCGGTGGCGCGTTCAGCCCGTCGCTCACGGCGCCGACGCTCCTTACCGCGCCGTCGGTTTCCGAGTACTCGGCCGACGCAGGCGCCGGAGCGGCGGGTGGCCCGAGCAAGAACCGCGGGCTCATCTTCCTTGCCCTTGGCGGCGGCGCGTTCTTCATCGTCGCGGCCATAGGCGCGATGGTGATGCTCATGCGTCCGAAGGGCACCGAGGCCGACGGAGCAACGGCCGGCAGCGCGAGCGCGGCCGAGACCGCGTTGCCTTCAGCGGCGGCAAGCGCGGCGGTCGCCGCGGCGGGCACGGCCGCTTCCGCCAGCCCGTCGGCTGCAGCGGCCGCGGCGCCGACCGATTCGACGGCGGCCAAGGCCCCCGACACCAAGACCGCGACCACCGCACCGAAGACGGCGGCCACCGGCGCCGCGGGCGCCGCGACGCCCACCGCGACCGCCACGGCGGCCCCGAAAGAGACCTCGCTCGCCGCCGCCATGGCGGGGGCTGCTGCGACGCCAGCCCCCGCGGCCCCGGCGGCACCCCAGGCCGGAGCCAATCAGCCCTTCAACATGGGCGAGGCCAAGGCACGGCTCGCTGCGGCGGCGTCCGCCGCGCAAGGCTGCAAGAAGGCCGACGGTCCTAGCGGCACCGGCCGCGTCGTGGTCATGTTCGCGCCGAGCGGCGCCGCCCAGTCGGCGACCGTTTCGGGCCCGCCGTTCGAGGGAACACCCACCGGCGCGTGCGTCTCGGCGCGCTTCCGCGGGGTGCACGTGCCCGCCTTCAGCGGCAGTCCCTTCTCGGTGAGCAAGAGCTTCTCGATCAACTGACAGCCACGCCGGCGTGATGTCCCTCGCCGTCGGACTGGCCATCGGCGCCGCCTTCTTGCTCGGCCTTCGAACGGGGATCGCCGTCGGATACCGCTCTGCGCGCCGGCGAAAAGGTGACGCGCCTCGTCCCGGGCTCTAGTGTCGATCGCGTGCGACGCGCCCTACTCGCAGGCCTGGCCGCGACAATCGCGCTCGGCGCACCGCCAGCGCACGCTGCCGGCGATCGGTCGATCGTGTGGGCCGCGGACACCCGGTCTCCCCTGCTCGCAGACGATCCTCCCGTCGATGCGCTCGAGCGGTCGGCGCTCGCCCGATGCGGGACGGAGGAAGCCCGCCTTCGCGACGTGGCGCGGGTCCTGGTGACCGGCAAGGTCGAGGGGCTTCCGATTCCCGAGATGGACGATGTCGAGCTTCTGCGGCGCGCGAGCGGGGAGCCCCATCCCTGGCCACGCGTCTGGGTCGTCGTCGCGGCGCCAGGTACTCCTGACGCGGCGATGCGCAAGCTCGATGCGTGGCTCGCCGAGCAGCCTTCCGCCGAGCGGCGGCGCTGCGGCGTGGCGAGCGGCGCCGGGACCGACGGCCGACGCGTCGTCGCGGTCGTCGCCGTCGACGCCCTCGCCAATCTTGCCCCCCTGCCCATCCGGGCACGAACGGGCCAGTGGCTCGAGGTCGAGGCGCGGATGAGGGTCCGCGCGCGGGGCGGCAAGGTGATTGTCCTCGGGCCGAGCGGCGCACCACGCTCCCTGCCGACGGCCTTCGACGGCGTCACGCTTCGAGCGCGCTTCGCTCTCGACCGTCCCGGAGAGTTCGCCGTTCAAGTGATCGCCGACGTCGACGGCGGTCCGCGTCCCGTGCTTGAGGCAAGCGTGTTCGCCGACGCCGAGCCCCCCTCGAGCCCGAGCGATCGGACTGCGCCCGGCGAAGACGAGGGCTTATCCCCTGCCCGCGACGATGACGAGCGCCTCGCGCGCATGCTGGCCGCGGCTCGACGCGCGGCAGGCCTCCGCCCGCTCGTTCGGGACACGCGCCTCGACGCCATCGCCCGGGCGCACGCCCAGCGCATGGCATCCGTGCACGACCTCTCGCACGACGCGGGCGACGGCAGCCCGGTCGACCGCCTCCGCTCGGCCGGCCTCGACGCGCGCGATATCGGAGAAAACGTCGCCCACGCCCCGGCCATCGCTCTCGCTCACCGCGCCCTGTGGGCGAGCCCGTCGCACCGCGCGAACCTGCTCGGCGCCCAGTTCGACCGTGTCGGCGTCGGCGTCGCGCGCGACGAGCACGGCGACACCTGGGTGGCCGAGACCTTCGCGGGCGCGCTTCGCTGACCGCTACTTCGCGGGCGTCGACGGCGGCTCCGGCCTCGAGCCTCCGGTGTCCTCCTGGGTGATCTTGAACTCGACGCGGCGGTTTGCCGCGCGTCCCGCGTCGGTGTCGTTCGTCTCGATGGGCTGCGTGATGCCGTATCCCTGGCTCTCGAGACGACCGGGGTCGATGCCGTGCTCGACGAGCCACTGGCGGACGCTGGCTGCGCGGCGCTTGGACAGATCGAGGTTGTAGTCGGCCGCGCCGTGGTTGTCCGTGTGCCCTTCGATGCGCATCTTCTTGATGGCTGGCGTCGCCTTCAGGAGCGAGGCGATCTCGCCGAGCATCGGGAAGCTGTCGGGCAGGATCGTCGCCGACGCCGTCTGGAAGTGCACTTGCTGAAGCACGCGGACCGACGACCCCTCGAGGTGGATGAACTTCGGGCACCCGTTCTTCTTCGGGTCGGGGTCCGGCTGTCCGGGCTCCTTCGGGCAGGCGTCCTTTGCGTCGGGGATGCCGTCGTTGTCGGCGTCGTCCTCGGGGCAGCCGTCCTCGTCGTCGATGCCGTCCTTGTCTTCGGGCACGTCGGGGCACTTGTCGACGTTGTCCGGGATGCCGTCGCCGTCCCTGTCGGCCAGCGCCGGGCAGCCGTCCATCGGATCGGGGTCCTTGTGGTCTTCCGGCTCCGTGGGGCAAGCATCGATGTCGTCCGGGATGCCGTCGCCGTCGGTATCCTTCATCGACTCGCGAATGTCCCTGTGGAGCTTGGCGCGAGGCTCGGGCGACGAAGCGTTCGTGTCCGTGATCGGAACGTACGATCCGAAGAGCGCGACGATGCGGAGATCCGGCGCGCCGTAGCCGTCGAGGATGAGCGTCCCCGCCGTCGCGCCGACGAACCACTTGTCCCATCCGAGCATCATCGGCAGCTTCATCCGCCCCTCGGCGCTCCACTCGACGGGCGTATTGCGCGCCGTGAAGAAGGTGTTCCCGGTCGTCTGGTTGCCCGAGCCCTGAAGGCCCGTCTGGCCGAAGACGTTCACGCCGAGGCGGTACTTGTCGCCCTTGAGGGGGAGCATCGCGCCGAGCGCCCAGCGCCACTCGGCGCCGATCCCGAGCCCGTTGCCCGCCGGACCGTGGTTCCCCGCGGGATCGTTGATCGAGTTGTCGGGGCGGAAGTCGAACCCCGTGTTGGCGATGAAGATGGGCCAGTTGTGCTTCGGGTGTCCACTCGCCGGTCACCATCGGCATCCAGTCAACCCCGCCGTCGCCGCCGAAGTTCGTGGACGACCCCGCCCCCGTGGGGACCCAGACGCTGAGCTGGATGCCGAGAGCCTTGCGTCCGATCCGCGCTGCGCGCGAGCACGTACCGCACGTCGAGCCGCGTGTCGCCGACCGCGGGGCCGTTGGTGGTGAACGCGGTGTTGGCCGGGCCGCCGAACGCCGAGTCGGGATAAACGGGGGTGTTGCCCGATTCTCCCCACGCCACCGGGAACGTGGCGCCCAGGGTGAGGCGATCGAGCAGCTCGAAGCCCGCCGACAGATACGTCGAGAACTGGGTCGTGACGACGTTGGTCGACGACGCACGGATGGCGCTGATGTCGTTGGTGATGTTGCTCGTTCGCAGGGGGTCGAGGGCCAGCCCGAGCGCCGAGCTGCCCGTAGAAGATCGCGTTCGGCTGCGTCACCGGCCGGAACATCACGGCGCCGTCGTCCGGGGCGCCCGGCACCTCCAGACGATCGAGGTGGAACGTCTGCTGCTGAGCCTCGGCGGAACCCGCCGCGAGCACGACGACGCTCGCCGCCAAGGCGAGAAGCGCCGGCTTGGCGGGGGACCGATGCTGGACTCGTGCCATTCGTATCGTCGCTCCGGGTGCCTGTTTGCGCTTGCGGGGTCCGACCGCCACGTTCGCCAGGCTACGGATGAGAGAGCGAGAGCGCGTCGGATACTTCGATGCGCCGCGAGGATACCCACGAGACCCGCTCGTCACGCCAAGAAAAGATCGCACGGACGAGCCAACTTGACCGCGGGCCGCTCGGGTGCTTTCTTGGGCTCCCCGTGAAGCGCACCTACCAGCCCCACAACATCCGCCGCGCGCGAAAGCACGGCTTCCGCGCCCGCATGGCCACCAGCGGGGGCCGCAAGGTGCTCACGAACCGGCGCCGCAAGGGCCGCATGCGCCTGGTTCCGACCATCTACAAGAAGTAGCGCCGCCCCGCGGGGCCCCGCGCTGGCCGCATCGCCGCATGGCGCTAGGGTTCGGCAAAGACAAGAGGCTGCGCAAGCACGCCGAGTTCGTCCGCGCGAAGCGGCTCGGCCGCCGCGTCGGCACGGCGCATTTCACGCTCCTCGTGGCGCTCCAGCCCGGGGAAGCCTCGACGCCGCGACTCGGCATCGTCGCGGCTCGGAGCGTCGGAGGTGCGGTGCAGCGCAACCGGGTCAAGCGTCTCTGCCGCGAGTGCTTCCGGACCTGGCCTGATTTGCTGCCACCTGGCGTCGACCTCGTCGTCATCGCGCGCCCGGGCGCACCCGAGCTCGGCCTGGCCGAGGTCAGGTCCGAGTGGCACGCCGTCGAGCGCCTCCTCCGAAAGCGCGCGGCCGAGGCGCTGGCGCAAGGCCGCGTGGCGGATCATCCTGGCCGGGACCGCCGATGACAGCGCGCCTCTTCGTCATGCTCATCCGGCTCTACCGGGCCGTCCTTTCGCCGCTCCTCGGCAACGTGTGCCGGTTCGAGCCGTCGTGCTCGCGCTACGCGATGGCGTGCCTCGAGGGGCACGGCGCTATAAGGGGCGGCTTGCTTTCGATCGTGCGCCTGTGTAAGTGCCACCCGTTTCACCCCGGCGGCCACGACCCTCCCCCCGCTCCTCCCGCGGCACGCTCGAGCATCGGCTAGCGGGCCAGAGACTTCATGGATCGCAGCTCGATTGTGCGTTCGATCTTGATCGCCGGCATCGCCGTCGCCGGGTACATGCTCTTTTACGGGAAGAAGTCGGGCGACGGCGGGCAGACGGCTCCCGCCCGAGACGTACGTGAACGCGCCCGGCTTCGCGCCCGACGTGGTCGACGCGCTGGCCGGACAAGCCCTCGCTTCCCCCCCGCCGCGGAGCAGACGTGCGCGATCCGCGGGCAACCGCTTCGAGGCCGACCTGTCGACCCGCGGCGCCGGCGTCACGCACTTCTATCTGACCGACGCTCGCTACGCCCTGAGCGACGCGAAGGACGTGTCGACGACGCCGGACATCGAGCGCTGGCGCAACCTCCGCACGCTCTTCCGCACGCCCGGGGTGGCCCCCGCCACCGACGATCAGGTCAAGTACGACCGGTTCAACTGGAAGCTCGATCGCCGCGTGCGCGCCGGGCTGCCGATTCACGTACGAGGACGCCGACGTGCGCATCGTCAAGACCGTGACGCCGCGAACCGCGCCCGTTCGAGCTGAAGGTCGAGACGACGCTGACCAACCTCGCGGACGCCCCGAAGAAGCACACGGCTTCCATCGAGGTCTTCGCCTACCGCACGAACGCCGAGGTCAAGGGCAAGCTCGGTCGCGTCTCGCCGTTCCTGACCGGGCTCGAGTGCGCGCGCGACGACGACGTCAAGCGCCTGGCCAAGGACGCCAGCGAGTTCAAGAGCGGCTGGTTCTCCGCAGCCGCTCGACGACCGCTACGCGGCCATCGCCAACTACTATTTCGCTCAGGCCATCGTCCCCCTCGACGCCGCGCCGGCCGCCGGGGGCGAGAAGCCCTCGTGCGACGTCCTCGCGGAGCAATGGTACGGCGAGGGCCAGCGGCCGGACGACGACCAGGCGGGCGCCATCTACCACGCGCGCTTGCAGTACCCCGGCGCGGACCCTCGGGCCGCACGAGTCGGCGACGTACCGCCAGATCGCGTTCTTCGGCCCCAAGGAGCGCGACGTGCTCTCGCGCGCCGCCGGGGGCTGGCCGCGCCTGCAAGACCTCATCAACCTCGGTACGTTCTCGATCGTCGCGAAGGTCCTGGTCGAGATCATCACGTGGATCCACGCGCACATCACGGCCGGCAACTGGGGGCTCGCCATCATCGTGTTGACGATCGGCCTCCGGGTGACGCTTCTTCCCGCTCACGTGGAAGCAGATCCAGAGCGCGATCGCGATGCGCAGGCTGAAGCCCGAGATCGACGTCCTGAACGCGAAGTTCAAGGACGACGCGCAGGCGAAGAACCTCGCGATGATGGAGCTCTGGCGCAAGAACAAGGTCAACCCGCTCGGCGGCTGCCTGCCGGCGCTCGTCCAGATGCCGATCTGGTTCGCCCTCTACGCGACGCTCCAGACCGCGGTAGAGTTCTACCGCGACGAAGTTCCTGTGGTTTTCGGACCTCTCCGCGCCCGACAAATACTTCATTCTGCCCTTCGTCCTCGGTGCCACGATGATCGTTCAGCAGCGGATCGTGCCGCAGCAGGGCATGGACCCGATCCAGCAGAAGATGATGACGTGGCTGATGCCGGGCGTCTTCACCGTGATGATGCTCTTTTTGCCCGCAGCGCTCGGCGTCTACATGCTGACCAACAGCGTGCTCGGGATAACGCAGCAACTCGCGGTCGAGAAGCTCTTCCCGCGCGCGGGCGGGCCGCCGTCGGGGGGCGACATCGTCGTGAAGAGGGACGGCCGCACGGACGGTAAGCGACCGAAAGACAAGGACAAGGGCGCGGCACTCGCCGCGGCGCTGCGAAAGGGAAAAGCTCGTGTCTGAGGAGCATGAAACGGGATTGAAGGAGGGGGCCACCGTTCCGCGTGCCGAGGGCTCGACGCCAGCGGTCGACGAGGCGACGCTCGACGCGCAGACGAGGAAAGCCGTCGCGTTCGTTCGGACGCTGGTCGACAGGATGCAGATGGCGGTCGAGGTGCTCGTCGCGCCGAACGACGGCGAGGGTTCGCCGGACGAGATCCGCATCGAGATCGAGGGGCCGGACGCCGGGCGCATCATCGGCAAGAAGGGCAACGTCCTCGATGCCATCCAGTACCTGACGGCGCGCGTCGTCGTCCGCCCGGGTGAACCGCGCCGCCACATCATCGTGGACGCCGAGGGTTACCGCGCGCGCCACGAGGACCAGCTTTCGCAAATGGCGCGACGGCTCGCCCAGCGCGTCGCGGACGAGGGCAAGGTCATCACGTTCGACCCGATGAGCGCGCGCGAACGCCGCATCGTGCACATCGCGCTCCGCGGCGTGAAGGGCGTGCGCACCGAGAGCCTCGGCGAAGAGCCGCAGCGCAGGGTGCAGATCATCCCCGACAAGACGACGGCGTAGGCGCGGGCGCGGGCGCGGGCGCGGGCGCGGGCGCGGGCGCGGGCGCGGGCGCGGGCGCGGAAGACGAAGCGCCGCACGATGCGGCGCTCGTCTTCCTTCGACGTCGAGCTAGACGACGTTCTTCACCAGAACCGCACGGACATGGTCGAGCCGGTCCAGAAGCCCTGCATCGATCTCGCCGACGTACCCGCATGCGATGGCCACATCGAGGCACGCCCCAGTCTCGCGCGCCGACCCAAGCGCATTGCGATACCGCTCCCGTCGCGTCCCCGCGCTGGACCCGCTGCCCTCGGAGATGTTGAGCGCCACGCTGCTTGCCGCCCGCCTCAGTTGTCGTGCGAGGTCCCGGTCGTAACCCTCGATCTGCGCGACCACCGGCTTGAGGTCCGTCAGCACCTCGATCATCGTCTCAAAGATGCGCAACATGTTCGTTTCGCCTTTCTGCCTTGCGCCTCTCGCAAGAGCCCCGCCCCTGCGGCGCCGCGCGCAGACGGGGTCAAGGATGCGAGCGGGCTCCTGCCCGTGAAGCACCGTCGCCTCCTGGCGACGGCGCGATAGCGTCCTTGACGCCGTCGAGCACGGCGCCACGCTCGTAAAGCGAGCGAGCGAACCACCCCCTGGCCCCGCGTCGTCACCCCAGTTGACGCTCGCTCGGCTTCACAAGCGTACCGTCGTGCTCGGGCGCCTCAAGGCCGCTTCGCGCCGCCGCCAGGAGGCGGCGGTGCTTCGCGGGAAGCCCGCTCGCAGCCTTGACCCGCCCTCCGCCCGACGGGGAGGGCGCGGGGCGCGCCTCGCGCACGGTGCGTGAGGGCGAACCAGGAGTTACGCCAATGCTGAGAATCTACGACGACATGCTCGAAGCCGTACGGACGATGCGAGGAATGCTCGCGGCGATTGAGAAACGCGACCCCGACCTGGCGCGGCAGCTACGACGCGCGGCCAGCAGCGTCGTCCTCAACCTTGCCGAGGGCAGCGGTTCGTTCGGGCGCGTGCGCACCGTGCGGTACCGCACGGCTCTCGGGTCGGCCAGGGAGACCCTCGCGTGCCTCCGCGTCGCGGAGTCGTTCGGCTACGTGCCAGCGGTGCCCCCGGGGGTGCTCGACAATATGAACCGCGTCGTCGGCACCCTCGTCCGCGTAGCGGCCTAGCGACATCGCGCGGCTCGCAGGCTCGTGCGCAAGACCTGCGCACGGGTCTGCCGGGCCGGACGTCACGTGCCTCGCTCGTCGTCTGCCCGCGCCCGCCGCGCCATTGTCCTCTGCCACAACCGCCCTAAGACAAAGGACATGGACGCCGCAGCGGTCCCCCCGGTCGGCTCCAACGTCGTCCTCGTCGACGGCATGTGCGTCGCCTGCAATCGGATCGTCGCCTTCATCCTCGACCATGACCACGAGGGTCTCTTCCACTTCGCACACCTGCAGGGCCCGCTCGCGCAGCAAGCGTTGAGCCGCCACGGAAGAGACCCGCACGCCATCGACAGCGTCTATCTCCTCGCCGACGCGGGAACCCCCTCCGAGCGCCTGCTGTCCGACGGCGCCGCCGGCCGCGCGATCTGGCCGCGACTCTTCGGGGCCGCCATCGTCCTCCGCTGGATCCCGCTCCCCGTGCTCGACTTCTTCTACCGCGCGTTCGCCCGCAATCGCTACCGCCTCTTCGGCAAGTACGACGTGTGCCGTGTGCCGACGCTGAACGAGCAGGGACGGTTCTTGGCGGGGTGAGATGTGCGCTCCGACGCGCTCCGCTCGGAAACGCAATCGCGAAGCTCGCGCGGCTGTTCGCACGCCTCGCGCCCCGACGACCTTCACTCGGTCGAGGACTCGTTACGCTCGTTTCCCGACGACGTCCGCTCGCGCCCGCGTTCCCTTCGCTGGCGGGTTCGCTCCTGAGCGAGGCGCGCGCGATGGCTTCCTTCGCTTCCGCGAGAGCGAAGCAAAGGAGTCCGAGAGCGAGCTTCGACAACGGGCTCCTTTCGTTCGGGACCGCGATGGCTTCGTTCACGAGCGCGTTCCTGACGCCAAGGAGGCCGCTCCCTTCGTTCGCTCACGCGCTTCCTTCGCTTGTGCGTTGGCTCCTGAGCGAGGCGCGCGCGATGGCTTCCTTCGCTTCCGCGAGAGCGAAGCAAAGGAGTCCGAGAGCGAGCTTCGACAACGGGCTCCTTTCGTTCGGGACCGCGATGGCTTCGTTCACGAGCGCGTTCCCGACGCCAAGGAGGGCGCTCCCTTCGTTCGTGCACACGCTTCCGTCGTTCGCGCGTCGGTTCTCTGGGCGAGGCGCACTCGATTCCTCCTTCACTCACGCCAGAGCGAGGCAGAGAAGTCCGAGAGCGAGCCCAAGGAGTCAGGTCGTGTCGCTCGGTCGTCGGGGTCCTTGGCACGGGAGCCCACTGCTCCGCGAAACGTGCGACGGCCCTTCGCCCGCGTCCGAGCCGCCGAGCTTCGGGAGTGGGCGGGCGAGGCCGGGTCGGACGGTCCCCTCCCTCGGCATCTCGGTCCCTTCGCTTAGTCACGCGCGACCATCGCGCCCCGGAGCTTCCCCCGTGTCATTGACCCACGACCGAGCGCCAATATGTTGAAGCCCATATGAAACACATCCTCGTCGAGCTCGACGATTGGTGCGCACGCGATCTCGAGCGCACGACCGCCCGGGCCTACCTCGCGCAACCCCTGGCGGCCGAGCTCGCGCCCGCGGATCTCGTCGGGTGGGACGACCACAACGATCTCGCGAGACCGGCCCGCGTGCCCAAGAGGCCCCTTTAGTGCTCTCCGCCGTTCACCAGCGCAGCGTCGGGTCCGAGCGCATCTCTCGCCTGGCCGCCGGAGCGCTCTTCAGCTCCTCGCACAGGAGCAGCTCGTCGAGCACGTGGAGCGACCCGAACGCGACGCCGACCGCGCGCCGCTCGTCCCGGCGGCGCCTGCCGTGCAGGACGCGGGCGACGGTCGCGGCGCAGTCGTACCACCGGTCGGACGTGGGGCTCTTGAACGAGACGACGAGATCCTCGCCCGTCAGAATGGCCATGTCCGTCTCGAGGAGCATCCCCCGGGTCGAGAGGTCGAGCACGTTCGTTCCCACGAGCTTGAAATCTCGCTCGCGGACGACCTCGCAGCGGGTTCGGACGGCGCGGCGCAGGCGTCCGCGGGGGCAGTTGGCATGGAGTACGGGGCGCATCCGGAGATCGTAACGAGTGCGGGATCCCCTCGGCCAAGTTCTCATCAATGTGGCATCGTCGGCGACGAGCCCATGCCCCTCTCGGAAGAAGCGTTCACCGCCCTCGTCGATGCGGGGTGCCCCGCCTGCCAGAGCAGGAAGCTCGCGATCGAAGCCCTCGTCGCCCAGTGGATTCCGCTCCTCGCGGGCGAACCCTTCGGCACCCCCGCGTGGGGCTACAAGGGAGAGGACCTGGTGCGGGGCACCTACCGGATCGCGTGCGACGGGTGCAAAAGGGAGATCTTCGCGGCGAGCGCGTGCCCTCGATGCGGCGCCGACGACGGGATACGACGGGCGCTCGAGGAAGAGAACGCCTTCCCTCTTCCCAAGTCGTGCGCGAGCTGCCGAGGCGAGCAACTGACGGCCACGGCCTTCGTGCCTGCGCTCGTCGTCTACGAAGGCCGGCGCGCCAGCAAGGCGCGCGCCCGCGCCGGCCCGGACGACCCCGGCTTTCACGTGGCCCGGACCGAGTGCAAGAGCTGCCACGCCGTCACCGAGCCACGTAGCGAGTGCCCCCTCTGCACCGCGTGAACGCGTCGCCTTGACGACCGCGCTCGTCCCGTCTCAACCTATCGCCCGCATGTCACGAGGCATCGCAGGATTCGACGACGAGCTCGCCATGCAAGCCGCATTCACCGCGGCTCGCGGGATCCCCGTCTACAGCTCACTCCTCGGCGCCGTCAGCTCCCGCCCCGGCGTCCGCTCTGTCCTGGCGTCGGCCTGGGCAGACCGTGAGTTCCACGCGCCCTACGAACGCCCCCTACTCTTCTGCGCCTCGCTCCGGCAGGCGACGTTGCTCCGGCCCGCCCATCCCCTCGCGCCCCTGATCGGCGAAGGGGCCGACGGCCAGGGCGAGGTCGACCCCGCCCTCGTCGAGGACGCCCTGCGCGACGACGCCCTCCTTGCCACGCTGCGCCACCGGTTCGTCCAGACGAACGAAGTGTCGCGTTCGGCCTCCTGGCGACTCGCGCTCTCCACGTGGCCCGCGGCGCCGGCCGCCCGCGTGCACCTCGTGGACCTCGGCTGCAGCGCGGGGCTCAACCTCATCGGAGACAGGCTCGGCACCGTGCGCCTGGTCGACGAAGCCGGCAACCCCATCGCGCTCGACACGCGCGCGGTCGTCGTGTCGCGCATGGGGCTCGATCGCGCACCCATCGACGTTCGAGACGAAGCAAGCGCCTCGTGGCTTCGCGCGTGCGTGTGGCCCGGACAGCGGGATCGTCTGGAGACCCTGGACGCGGCGATCGCCCAGGCGAGGTTGGCCTCCGTCGAAACCAGGACCTGCCGCGCCGAGGACATGCCCGCGGTGCTCGCGCGCGTGACCGCCGAGAACCCGGACGACTTCGTCCTCGCCTACAGCACTGTATTCTTCGAGTATCTCTTGCCGGACGAGAAGGCGGCGTTCCTGTCCGGAATGCACGCGTGGCTCGGACGCACCCCCGACCGGACGCTCTGGGTCGAGCTGGAAGCCGCCCGTGGCGAGATCACCCCCGAGCTCCCTGCCGAGATCCGCGCCAGCCGCGCGTCGTCCAGCGCCCCCGGAGCCGTCACCACGGTCCGCCTCGCGCGATGCGACTACCACACGCGGGCGCTCGCCGACGTCGTGCGGATGTGACGGGCCGGCGGAAAGGACGCGGCTACCGCCGCTGTCGTACCGCGACGATCGTCGTCGTGGCCACGAACCGGTGCCCGATGTTGTCGACCATCACTCCGAAACCATCGAGCGTGCGGACGCCCAGGAGCACCATGTCGTTCGGCTCGGCGAACACGACCTCGTCGTTGGTCTCATACCCTTCGGCGCGCAGGATCGCGTACCCCACCTGACGCCGCAGGATCTGCTTGCTGGCAGTGGCGAACTGGCGCTCCCGGCGCGGGGCGATGCCGATGGCCCTGAGGACGTCTGCCGGCAGCCAGGTTAACTCCGACCCTGTATCGACGAGAGCCTCCTGAGGGGGCGACGTCACCTCCTCTTGCTTCGGATTGGCCGTGACCACGTTCACCCGGAACATGCTCATCGGCACATCCTACTCTTGCAGCCGTGCGGCGCCATCCGACGTAGGCACCGAGGGTTAGCCCCGGAGCGCCATCAGGTTCGCAAAGTTCCCCGCATAGAACGCTTCTTTCTCCGCCTCGCTCCTCTCCGCCAGCGAGGCCTCGAACCGCTTCAGCGGGTGGCGTCCACCCTCGACGTGCGGGTAGTCCGACGAGAACATGAAGAGCTCGGGCCCTGCTCGATCGATGAGCCGCCCCACGTCTTCGCTCGGATACGGCGTCACGCGCACCTGGCGGCGCACGTACTCCGACGGACGCAGGGGCAAGCCCCCGATCCGACTCTCCGTCCGCCCGAAGGTGTCCTTCACGATCTCGAGCCGTTCGAGCCAGGCCGGGACCCACACCGCGCCGAGCTCGATCACTCCCACCCGCAGCTTGGGGAACTTCTCTAGCACCTGGTCGAAGATGAGCGCCGCGAGCGCGACCTCTACCCAGTGGCTCACCGCCATGTAGAGGAGGCCCGTGAAGTTCTCGCCGCCGCCGTGGAAGTCCGTCTGCCCCTCCCAGCCGTTGTTCGTGAAGCCATGCGCGGCCTTGCGCGGAGCGTCGCCCTCGACGTGAAAGAGGAGCGGCACACCACGCTCCTCGAGCTTCGCGTAGAACGGGTGAAGCGACGGGTGGGTGATCGAATGGGTATCCGGCGGCAGCGGAGAAATCGTCACGCCCTTCACGCCAAGGTCGAGCGCGACGCGAAGCTCGGCGATCGCGCGCTCCGGGACCGTCAGCGGGATGAACGTCGCCGGCAGGAGGCGCGGATCGGCCGAGCAGAACTCGACGATGCCTCGCGACAGCGCGCGCGACGCCGCGTAGCTCACGTCCACGTCGGGCGCCTCTTCGGACTGCGTCGGCGCGAACGTCGAGAAGACCAGCTGCGAGCGGAACCCGAGGAGATCGAGCGCCCGCCGCCGGTCGTCCGCGTGGAACGCGCCGTACGCGTCCCAGCTCTTGCGCGTCATGAGCTCCGCCTCGTGACCCGCCCGCTCGGCCGGCGCCCCAGCGCGGACCTTCCCGCGCGCGATCATCGGCTCGACACGCGAGCGCGAGCCTGCGCTGAGGATCGAGAACGACGGGATGCGGTCTCTGTACCTGGGCTCGGCGTACGACGGGAGCCACTCCGGCAGCTCCATCACGTGCGAGTCGGCGTCGTGGAACGTGCGTCCTTCGGCGTACGGCATAGCCCCATTAGAACGGACCTTCCGGCAGGAAGCGAATCGTGAATGCCGCAAAGGGAATCGTCTCGGGATTGGTGGTCCCGAAAGGCTTCGCGAGCGCCAGGTCGAGCGACCACACGCGATGCGGGAGGCGGATCCCCGGCGTGACCCCGACCCCGTTGAAGCGCCCCGCCACGAGCGTCAAAGGGACGACCGTGTCGACCTCCCCGAGGAGCGACAGCCAGCTCGCGACACGCCACACGAGGCCTATGCCCGTCATGACCACCGTGTCCGGCCCTCCGAGAAGGACCGTCGCCGCGACCGATGCGCTCGACCGGCACTTGTCGTCGAAGCAGAACTCGCCGACCGCGCCCACGCGACCGAGAACCTCGTTGCCGAAGTTGAATCCCCACACTCCGGTGGCCGAACCGATGGCCGCAAAACGCACGGGGCCGTCGCGTGCAATGACGGACTTCAGGCTCAGGTCGGCAATGACCAATCCCTCGATGGGGACCGACGACGTGAGCGACATCTGCGTCGAGTCGGTGAACGAGTACCCAACTTGAAGGAGGAAGATGTCGTACGTCGACGCCGTGATCGTCCCCGCGGGGTGCGTGTACGCGGTCGGCATGACGACGACCCGATCGGCATTCGCGTCGCGGACGTCCTTGGGGGGTGTGAACGGGGGTTGGGGAGGGGGTGTGAACGGGGGGGCACTCGGGGTCGAGGTCGGGGTCGGGGTCGGGGTCGAGGTCGCGGGCGCGGGCGCGGGCGCGGGCGCGGGCGCAGGCGCGGTCGCGGGCGCGGGCGCCGTCGCCGTCCCCGCCGCCGCCACCCCCCCATCCACTCCCACCGCGTCGTCCGCGGCCGCCGCCGCGCATGGCCACAGCCCAACAAAAACCGCCGCCATCAGCAAGACGACGCGACTCGGCTGGGGAGTCGTGGGCTTACTCGTCACGGGAAAGCGATGATAGGCTTGTGTGGTCGGTTCGAGGCAATGGCTTCGTCGTTGCACGTCACAGGGTCGGTCGCATGGTCCACGTGCCTTTCTCTGCCCACCTGCGTCGCTCGCGACTCCTCTCGCGGCCCCTGCACAGTCCGAGCCTCGTCCTCGTTGCCGCCCTGGCCGCGCTCCTGACAGGGTGCAGCCGGACGGAACTGGACATTGACGACGGCCTCTACCTCCCGGTGGTCGACGCGTCGCCCGACGTCGCGCCCGACGCCGACGCGGCCGACGCGGCCGACGATACCGTCACCGCCGTCAGCGTCGTCGAAGCCGCCCCGCCCGAAGACCCGTGCGCCAACATGCCCCCCATCCCGTGCCCGGGGGGCGACTTCGAGTACTGCGTCGCGGGCGAGTACAGCGCGTGCCCCACGCGGTGCGGACTGTGCATCCCGGGGAGCGAGCAAGTCTGCTTCATCTCGTACTGCCACAGCTGGGGCATCCAGACCTGCGCGGCCGACGGCCTCTCTTTTGGATACTGCCAGGAGCAATCGCCCCCTTCAGCGTGCGCGTCGATTGCCGACAACGACAAGGCGTCCGCCGCGCTCGAGCAGTGCTGCATCGACAACGGCTACTGCTGCCAGGACCAGTTCGACCTGAATGGCAACGGCACCACGGGCGAGCCCATCGGCCAGTGCAGCGGGGTGACGTGCTCGCCCTGAGGCGGACGCTCGCGGTCGCGACGATCGCTGCGAGTGCCTTGGTGTCCGAGCGCGAAGCCCGGGCGGATTCGTGCACGTCGCCGGACCTCATCGAGACCATTCCGGCCTCCGGCGCGACCGACGTCCCCACGAACGCGATGCTCTTCGCGCGCTACGCGACCATCGCGCAGTACCTCGACGAGCCCGTGATGTTCGAGCACCCCGCCGGGGTCGAGACCATGGTACCGGCGACGTTCGATGACACGAGCGGGCTCCTCCAGATCACGCCCCCGATGCCCCTCACGCCGGGCGACGCCTACGTCGTCCACTGGCCCGCGCTGCGCGGCATCGACACCGCCACCCTCGGGAGCACGATGAACCTGAGCTTCACCGCCGGGTCCGAGCAGGATGTCTCGCCACCCACCTTCGACGGCATCACGTCGGTGACATGGGACGTCTCGCGCAACTCGGACTCGTGCACGGGTTCGATCGACCAGCGCTACGTCTTCACCCTCGGGCTCGGGACGGCGGCGGACGACGGCGGACGCGACTCGCTGACCTTGCTCGTCTTCCAGACCTCCGGGTCCACCGTCGACGCGAGCGCACCGACACTCGTCCTCGTCCAGCGCATCCCCCCCTCGGGACAGGCCGCCCAGGTGACGACCACCCTCGGGAGCGGACTCGGGCACATCTGCTTCGCGGCGATCGTCCGCGATCTCACGCTGAAGGCGTCGACCAGCGGCTCCCCCGTGTGCGTCGACACGGTCGAGCCCCCCTTCTTCTACGGCTGCGGAGCGGCGACCGGTCGCGGCGCGCGCGGTGGGCTGGTCGCGCTCTCCGTCGCGGCGTTCGCGCTCGCGCGGCGCAAGAGAAGGCGCTCGCGCGGACAATCTGCGCGGGCAGGGCAAGGTCGCGGTGACCGCTGATGGAATGGCGCGGAGCCTCCTCTTCGGGACGATGGCCGCTGCGCTGGCGCTGCCGGGGTGTCCGTCTCGCGGCAGCATCGGATCGGGCGTCGAGATCGCCGCAGAGCAGGCCGCACCAGCGGACGACGTCGGTGAACCGTGCGCCGATGTGAGCGACCTGCGCGCGTGCTGGGGTCCGCCCGGAGGTCCGCTCCTCGTCGCGCGAACACTTCCCGCGTTCCCCGCCCCGACCCCGCTCGGCTTCCGGTGCTCCGGCTCGGGGCCGACGCGCACGTGCACGCCGCGCGAGGCCTCGGCCGCGGTCTTCGCGTGCGACCTCGCGACCTGCACCCAGCGCTACGCCCGTCAGCCCGACGAGGGGGAATGGACGTGCTCGGACTACGCGGGCGTCGCCGTCTGCGTCGGGAGCGAGCGGGCCGCGGGCGTGTCGAGCACGGGGACGGACCCCGGATGGATATGCGGCGCGAGGCGCGGTGCGCGGGACCGGCTCGGCGCTCGCGTCTGCGTGGACCTGTCCCCGGACTTCCCCGAGGGGCGAGCCGCTGGCCTTCGATGCCGGTGGTCCTACGATCGCGGCGCCGCTCGCGTCTGCGTTCGCGACCCGCAGGCGCACGCGGTGGGCGACGCCTGCGACGCGGCGCGACCGTGCGTCGCGGGTGCGCTCTGCGTCGGTGCGCGCTGCGTGCCGCCCTGGCCCCGCCCTTCGTGCGCGCTCGACGCCGACTGCGAGAGCGGGGCGTGCCGGTTCGGTTCCTGCGCCCGGGCCGGAACATGAGATGGCGGCTCCCGACGAATCGGACGTCCATCCTGTCGCGAGCGGCGCTCGTCCTCGCGTGCGGGTGCGCCCGCGACGCACGACCGCGACCCGTGGCATGGATCGCCGTCGAGCCGGCCGAGCCGGCCGAGGCGGACGAGGACTCCATCGAGGCGCTCGACTCCGCGCGGGTCGAGCCCGACGCTGTCGTGGTGCGCTCGGTCCGATCGGGCGCACGGCTACTCATCGGCGTCGACGTGCTCGCGCTGCCGGGCGAGGTCCGCATCGACGTTCCCGGCGCGTGCCCTCTCACGGTCTCGGCGTCCGAGCTGGACCCGCCCGCGGTCGATCACCGGCGGCTCGCGCCGCGTCTGGCGCTGCGATCACCGCCTCACCCGCGCGACCTCGGCTACGACGCGCCCTTCGTGCTCGAGGCGGTCCCAGGCTGTCCGGAGCCAGCGGGGGGATCGGTGACGTGGCGACAAGTCTCGGGCCCCGCCCTCCGGGGTTGGCGAACGGACGCGAGCGGCCGGCGCTTCGAGGGCCGCACGGCAAGCTGGGCGGACGTGGGGCTCGAACCGCCCGCCCACGGAATCGTGCCCGTCTCGCCTCGCACGTCCGCGGCGATCGCAATCGAGGCCGAATGGCAGCCCGCCCGCGGCGAGGCGTCCGTCGTCCGTCGCCGCGTGGAGCTCTCTTCGGCGAGTCGCGCTCGCGGGTTGCCGAACGTCGGCGTCGACGAAGGCGTCCTGCTCGCGGGGCCGGGCTGGTCGGTCTCCACGGCGCCGCACGACGCCGCAGCCGCGCTGCAGACGAGCGGCGCCCTGACACGCCTCGTCCCGGACGTCGCGGGCCCGTGGCTCTTGCGCGACTCGGCGGGGCGAGCGCTCTCGCTGCAAGCCGGGCGATACGATGAGGTCCCCCTCGATTGCGGGCGATCGAGCTGCCACGGCCCCATCGCCGCCGTGGAGCAGGGCAGTCCCATGACCGGCGCGCTCCACAAGCTCATCGGCGATGACCGTCTAGGGTCGGGCGGGGTCGCGTGCGCGCTTGCATGCCACGCCACCGGAGAGCCGGGTACGCACGACGGCGGCTTTACCGACGTGATGACCGGGTTCGACGTGGACGTCGGCTGGACGCTGCTGCCGCGCGCGGCGCGTCGACTAGGGGGAGTCACGTGCCTTGGCTGCCACGGGCCGAGCGCCGTTCCAGAGACGTCCGCGCGCTGGGCCATCCTGCGCGCCGACGTCTGCGCGACGTGCCATGACGCGCCGCCCACGTACGGCCACGTCGCCGCGTGGCGCTCGTCGCGCATGGCACGGTCCGACGCCGACCCGCAGGCCCGGGCCGACGCGGCGTGCGCGCGGTGCCACACGACGTCCGGTTTCCTGGCGAGCCTCCGGGACGGCACGGGCAACCGCGCGCCTCCCCCCGACGTCGAGCCCATCGGCATCGCGTGCGCGGCGTGCCACGCGCCGCACGACGAACATTCGACGCGCGCGGCCGCGAACGCCGACCATCTCGTACGCGATGTGCCTTTGCCGGAGTCGCTTGAGGGCGCTTCCGTCCCACGGCCGTCGAGGGTCTGCCTTCGATGCCACGCGCCTGTCGCGTCCTTCGCTCCCGGTGCGCGCGGACGCACGCTCTCCCCCGCCGCCTCGGCCGCTGCGATCTGGGCCGGACGGGGTGGAGTCGACCCGCAAACGGGAGCGCCGCTCGAGGCACCTTCCGTGCACCGCGGCGTCGACGGAGGATGCATCGGCTGCCATTCCGCGGGGCCGTCGGGTCTCGAGCGCGGCGCAGGCCACGCCTTCAAGGCGGGCACGACGACGTGCGCCACGTGCCACACGGGCGAGGTGCCGGATAGCCGCGCGATCGAGCGCGAGATTCACGAGCAGGCGGTCACGGTCCTTGCAAGACTCGTCGAGATGACGCCGTCCATCTCGACGGATTGGCCAGGGCACACGCAGGGGCTCACGCTCGCGAACGACCGGATCGGACGCGCCGCGTACGACGCGCTGCTCGTGCTGGAGGATCCCGCCGCCGCCGCGCACAACGCGCCGTTCGCGCGGGTGTTGCTCGAGGCCGCGAACAGGGCAAGCGGGGGAGTGCCGTGATGGGGCGACGCTTTGTGGCGGGGATGGGGATCGCGGCGACGTTGGGTACGGCGCTTCAGGCCGCAGCGCAGCCGCTACCGGCGCTGCCGGAGCCGGCGGCCGCGCCTGCGCCTGCGCCCGCGCCTGCGCCCGCGCCTGCGCCCGCGACCGCGACCGCGCCCGCGCCTGCGTCCGCGCCCGCGACCGCGACCTCGACCCCGACCTCGACCCCGACCTCGACCCCGACCTCGACCGCGACCTCAACCTCGACCCCGACCGCGACCTCAACCTCGACCCCAACCGCATCCGCACCCTCCCCCCAATTCTCCCGCCTCGCCCTCCAAACCGAAGGCGCAATCGGCGTTCCCGGCCCCTTCTACAATCAGCTCATCGGAGGCCGAATCGACCGCTGCTTCACGTGGAACACCTGCCTCGGAGGGTACATCGGGTACGCGGACCTCAAGGGGCAGGCGGGGCGGACGAGCGAGGTGCTGCTCTACGCTCTCCTCGAGCATCGGCGTCCGCTCGGGACCGCATGGTTCGTGCCGCTCCGTGCCGCGACCGGGTATCTGCCGAAAAACGGGCCCTTCGCGCAGGTGTCGGCGGGGCTCGGCGTGCAATCGGGGAACGTCGACTTCATCTTCGAGCTGCTCGCGCCGACCCTCTGGGTGAGCGGCAACGAGCCTGTGCTGTCGATGGACTTCGCCGTCGAGGTCGCGGTGCATCTCTGACCGCGGTCACGCAATCGAGATGCCGCCGTCGACCGGGATGACGGCACCGTTCACGTACGCGCCCGCGCGTGACGCCAGGAAAATGGCGATCCCCGCCATGTCCGAGGGGACGCCGATGCGGCCGAGGGGGCAGTGCCCGACGAGCTCATCGCGCTTGTTGTCGAGCACCCACGCGGTCATGCGCGACGCGAACGGGCCCGGCGCGACGGCGTTGACTGTGATGTGGCGCTCTCCCAGCTTGACCGCGAGGACGCGCGTCATGTGGTGCACGGCGGCCTTGGACGCCGAATACGCGAAAGTGTCCAGCTCCGGAACGCGGATGCCGTCGATCGATCCCACGTTGATGACGCGCGCGGGATCGTCGGCCGTCGCGCCGGCCGAGAGCAGGGGCAGGAGCGCCTGCGTGAGGAAGAAGACGGCTTCCGTGTTCAGGGCGACGACCTTGCGAAAGCCGCTTTCGGGGTACTCGCCCAGCGGCGCCCCCCACGCGGTGCCCGCATTGTTGACGAGGATGTGGAGAGCCTTCGCGCGCTTGCCGAGCTCCTCGACGAGGCCCTTTCGACCTTCGCTCGTCGCCACGTCCGCCGCGATCGAGAAGCAGGCTCCCCGCTTGGAGAGATCCGCCGCCACGGCGTCGCAGACGTCTTTCTTGCGCGACGAGATGTACACGCGAGCCCCCGCCTCGACGTACCCCTGCGCGATCATGAGCCCGATCCCGCTCGAGCCGCCCGTCACGAGCGCCACCTTGCCGCGGATGGAGAAGAGATCGCTGACTTCGAGGGAATCGCGCACCGCGTCCGCGTCGGGTTCTTTCGGCATCGTCCTGGGCCGTCAGTCTACGCGAGAACGGACCGCGCGGCGGTCGACCGGGCCGTCGAGCGGCGGGCGCTGCATGAGGCCGAGCGATACGACGCGGATGTCGCGAGGAACGCTGCCGCGGAGGCGCGCGGGGTCGTCGGTTCCGACGATCACGACGTGGCGGGCGATCGGCGCAAGCGCGTCCTCGATCTCGCCGAGAGACGGCAGCGATGCGACATGCACATGGCGCCCTGGCGGCGGCACGGCAGCGACGCCCCCCCAGCGGGCGAATCCGACGACGTGACCGGCGCCGGACCAGACACGGCCAACGAAGCGGACGGTTTCCCGCCAGCGCGCGGCATCGGCCCGCTCCGTGTCGGCGAGCTCGCCGCGCGGCACCCGCGCGTCCCACCCTTCGAGCCGCTCGTGGAGGGCCGCCGCGAGGGCTTCGCCACGGCCCTCGTCCCCTTCGACCATCACCAGGCGCGGGCTGAGACACCCCCGCTGATCGAACGGGACGACGTCCGTCGCGATCGCGTCTGCAGCCGCGGCGAGGTCGCCGGATTGGGTGACGAGGGCGACGCCCATGCCGGGGCCGTGGCCGCGCACCGTCACGCCTGGGCGAGCCCGGGCGCGGATCTCGGCGATGGTCGGCTCCCGGCCGTAGACGTGGATCTCCCCTCGATCGACCGATGCCACGTCGCGGTCCGAGACGATGGAGACGGCGTCGTCTCCGGCGGCCCTCACGAGCTCGCGAGCGAGCGTCGGATCGCGGGGCGACGGGCGGACGGTGACCCGCGCGGAGGCCGCACGCGCGATGGCGACGGCGCGGAGCGGAGCCACGAAGACATTCGCCGAGAGCACGACGTGCACGCGCTCCGCGTCGCCCGCCGCGGCGACGAGTGAGCCGAGGTCCCCGTCGCCCACGTGGCGCTCGAGGCAGGAGAACCCGTACAGCGCGCCTTCGAGCGTCAGGCCCGTGTGGCGCGCGATCTCCGGGGCGATGCGTGCCCGGTCCTCGTACACCGTGCGGCTCGCGACCAGCCATCGCCGGACGTCGGCGGCGCGCTCCTCGACGGGCCGGCTCACGGGGCCCCCTCGCGCCCGCCCAGCATCTCGTCGAGCGCTATCGAGCATCCGCGCGGGGGTGCACCCGGAGCGCGCCCGAGCAGCTCGATTCCCCCGTCGACCCGCCGCACCCGGTCCTGCACGAGCACGGCAAACGCGCTGTCGACGTTCGCGAGATCCTCGATGCGCGCGATCCCGACGGCACCGTCCGGCAGCGGGGCGAGGCTCTCGGGGTCGACGGCCACGACGCGCAGCCACGGCGGCTCGACATAGACACCGGGCCGAGCGCCCTCATCGACGAGCGTGGCCTCCCATAGCTGGCTGGACAGCTCGGTCATCCCGTATTCGCTCACCACCGCTCGCTGGTCGACGTCGAAGGCTCGAGCCACGGCCCGGCGGAGATCGTCTGCCGCCACCTCGCGCGAGCGACCCTTGAATCCCCCCGTCTGCATCACGCGGCTGCCCCGAGGGAGGGCCAGCACGTCGCTGCCCAGGACGTCGGTCAGATGGACCAGCGCGAAGCTCGTCGCGAGGACGGCCACGGGTTCTGTCCGTCCCAGCGCCGCCACCCGCGCGCGCAGCTCGTCGACCCGGAGCGTGCCCTGGCGAACGAAGAACGTGCGCTCGAGCGGCTCGCCCACGCCGAGCGTCCGCGCGAAGAGCCCGCACATGTGAGCGAGGGACGAGTCCGGCGCCTCGACCTCGGGAGGCCCGATGACGAGGACGGGCAGCGGCACCGTCCGATCGCCCACGAACATGGCGCGGCCGAACGCCAGCGCCGCGGCGTCGTAGGTGCGTACGTCGCGCATCGCGTGCGTGCCGCGGACGCCGACGGTCGTCCCGCTCGTGCGAAAGGTGACGGCGGCGTCGCTGTCCTCGAAGCAGAAGACGCTCGCCAGCTTGAAGGCGTCGGCGGGCACGGCGGGGGCATCCGACGCACGTCCGAAGGCGGCGGGATCCATGCCGCGCGCGGCGCAGAGACGCGCATAGCCGGGGACGTGGGCCGCCTGAAAGCGCGCGAGATCGACCGCGAGCCGGTCGAAAGACTCCGGCGCGGCGGCCCCACGCTCGAAGGCGTGCACCATCGCTCGCGCGCGCCCGTGGAGCGCGTCGCTCTCGCGGCACGTGTCCCGTTCCATCCCGGCGCTCGCTCTCGACCCTGCTGGTCAGCCGCGCAACGCCACGGCAAGCGCGTCGACGAACGCATCGAGGAGCAGCTCGTCGATGTCCAGGGGCGGCGTCAGCGTCAACACATCTCCCTCGGCGCCACCGGTCAGCACGATCCACCCTCGACGAAGGAGCCGGCGCGTCACCGCGAGCGCCTGGCCCGCGCCTCCCCGAATCTCTACCCCGACCATCAGACCCCGACCTCGAACGGCTCCGACGCCGAGGGGGGTCCCGCGGCTTCGCAGACTCGCCATCCACCGCGCACCGAGCAGGCCGGCGCGCTCGGGAAGGGCGCGGTCCTCGATCGCGTCGAGCGTCGCCACGGCCACCGCGCAGGCGATGGGCGCGCCGAAGTGCGTCGCCGTGTGAATCGCGGACCCGCCGTGCGCCCCCCACGCGGCCATCGCGCGGTCGCTCCCGATGCACGCGCTGATGGGCAGCCCACCGCCGAGTCCTTTGCCGAGACAGATCACGTCCGGCACGACACCCGCCTCGACGCTGGCGAGCCAGGCCCCGCTTCGACCGAGGCCCGTCCAGATCTCGTCGCAGACGAGCAGCGCGCCCACGCGGTCGCAAGCCGAGCGCAACGCGGGCAGAAACGCAGGCGGCGGCACGACGCACCCGCCCCGCCCGAGGATCGGCTCGACGAGGACGGCACCGACGTCGCCCTTCGAGAGCGCCTCGCTCGACGGACGCCATCGCCGCACCGAGCGCCCCTTCGTCGCCCGGGTAAGGTGCGAACGTGACGTGCGGGTTGAGCTGCTCGGCGAACGGCTCGCGGAAGGCGGGCGCAGGCCGCACGCCGCGAGAGGGCCGTGCGACAGTCCGTGGTAGGCCCCCTCGAACGCGACGACGCCGGGACGCCCCGTCGCGAGGACGGCCGTCTTGAGCGCCGCCGTGACCGCGTCGGCGCCGCTGGAGCCGAGCATCACGCGCGCGCCGGGTCGAGGGTACAGCTCGGCCAGGCGCTCGCAGAGAACGACCTTCGCGTCGGATCCGTACACGTCGCCGAGCGCGAGCCAGAGTCGATCGCGCTGCTCGTCGATGGCCGCCGCGGGCGCCGGCGGCCCGGTGCCCGAGGAGGAGCGCGCCGAAGCCGGCGGCAAGGTCGACGTACCGGTTGCCGTCGACGTCGACGACGTTCGCGCCCTCGCCGTACGCGTAGACGATGGGCGCTTGATCCTCGCCGCTCGCGCGTCGATCGCGCGCTGCCGCCGCGCCTCGACCGCGGGCGACTCGACGGCCGCGAGCCGCGCGGCGAGCGCGCGCGAGCGCGGGCCCGGGAGGGTCCACGCGCACGTCCGGCAGCGACTGGCCCGGGCGGCGCGCTGCCCGGAGAGTCGCGCCTCGGCGCCATGGTCAGGCAACGACGCGGTTGCGTCCCGCGCGCTTCGCCTCGTAGAGCTTCTCGTCGGCGCGCTTGATGAGGTCCATGCTCGTGCGGTCGTCGTCGGCGAGCATGGCGACGCCGATCGAGATGGTGACGCGGATGGTCTCGTTCTGGAAGACGAAGCGGCTCTGCTCGATCTTCTCGCGGAGCCCCTCGGCGAGCGCGCGCGCACCCTCGAGGTTGGTCTCCGGCAGGATGATGGCGAACTCCTCGCCGCCGTAGCGCGCGAGCACCTCGTCGCGGCGGATGCGCTGCTGGATGAGGCGCGCGACTTCCTTCAGCACGTAGTCGCCGGCGAGGTGACCGTGAACGTCGTTGATCTTCTTGAAGTGGTCGATGTCGAGCATCTGGAAGCTCAGATCGCGCACGTGGCGCCGCGCGCGCATGAGCTCCTTGTCGAGCGCCTCGAGCAGGTACCGCTTCACGTGCACCTGCGTGAGACCATCGATGATGGTCATCCGGTAGATCTCTTCGTGGTACTGCGCCTCGACGTCCTGGCCGCTCAGGAACTTGAAGATGGTCGGGCCGATCTTGATGCGGTCGCCGTTGCCCGAGGCGGGCCTCGCGCATGATCTGCTCGTCGTTGACGTACGAGCCGTTGGTGGAGCCGTCGTCGACGCACCACCAGGCCTGGCTGCGCTGCTCGAAGTGGGCGTGGCGGCGCGAGACGCTGTCGCCCTCGAGGACGATGTGGTTCTCGGCCCCCCGGCCGATGCGGATGGGGCTGCTGTCGAGGACGAAGCGCCGCCCGAGGAGGCTTGGCTCCTTCGTGTAGATGACGACGAGGCAGTCATTGCCCTTGGGGACCGCCGTCGCTCTCCTCCGAGGGGCTTCTGCACGATGGCTGTGACTCGAGTTTTCTCCTCTGGACTCGCTCACGCCGCCGGCCACTCTTTCAAAAGGTGTGGATTACCAACGTCCAGGCTATTGCCGCACCAGGGTCGCGGTCAAGGCACTCCCGCAAGGCGCTCGGGAGCACGCATGTGCTCGAGATCACGCCAACGGCTGCGCCTGCCGCGGGAATATGAAGCGCGCACTTCGCGGTCGCGAGCCACAGGTCCACGTGATCGAACCCGGCCGTACGCTTTAGCCTTCCACGCAGCGCTCGAGAAGCTCGGGCGAAAGGGGACCGTGATCGGGCGCGCGCAAGACGGCTCGCACGCGTACCCCGCGACGCTCGAGCGCGCGGAGCACGCGATCGGGCCGCGCGAGGGCGCTCAGAAAGCCCAGGCGCAGTTGCGCAACCTCATCCCACCCGAGGAGCTCGCCACGCAAGAAGACGCCGTGCAGCGTCGTGCGAGCGTGGTGCGCCCACGACGGGTGGGCGACTGCCCGTCATCGCCCACGGCCACGATCATGTCGCAGGCGCCGACGAGGCTGCGAACGGGGGCCCGCAGGTCCCCGCTCGGCGGGAGTGCGGCGGCGCGTCCCCAGGGCTCCTCGCGTCCACCGCGAGCAGGGCGAGCGACGCGCGGACGGGCGCAGCTTGAGCGACGCCGTCGAGGACGAGCACGTCGGCGATGCGTCGCCGCGAGCGCGACCGCATCGGATCGCTTCGGGGCGACCACCACGCTGAACCCCCGAGGGACCCAGCGCTTGCGCGGCCAGCAGCGCTTCGTCCCCGACCTCGTCGAGCGCATCGTCTCCGCGCACCACGCGCGCACGCCGCGGCGTCGCGCGGTACGCGTGTCCGACGAGCGCGACCGAGACTCCCCTTGACGCGAGATCCGCCGCGCAGGCGATCGCGAGCGGTGTCTTGCCCGAGCCGCCGAGCGTCGCCCCGCCGACCGCCACCACACGCACGTGCGAGGGCCAGGTCAGCTTGCGCACCACCGCGCGCCCGATCGCGTGCTCCCAGACCCGCCCGAGCGTCCTCGCGAGAGGACCGGCAAGGCGCCCCGTTCGAGGGCCTCCGCATAGGCGGCGAGCACGGGCCCTTATGCCCTTTTCCTTGCCGCGCTCAAACAACTATCCTGGTCCATTCCGGTCCCGCCCCCGATGCTTTCCCTCGACCCCGTCCGCCTCGCAAAGCGCCAGCTCGAGATCGACCACGAACGGACGTCGCGATTCCCACACCTCCTGGCGCACAAGGCGGCCCGGATGAGCGCCTCTCCGCTCGCGATGCTGCGTGGGTCGGCCCCTCTCTTCTACGAGATCCTCGACGGCCACCCCGCGCTGCGGGACGGCCCGGCGGGCGAAGGGTGGCTCGTCGGCGACTGCGCACCTGGAGAACTTCGGCGCGTACAGGGCCGGCGCCCTGTCGACCGCCGAGTCGAAGGAGACGCGCGCCAAGGAGGCCGTCGTCTTCGACCTCAACGATTTCGACGACGCGTTCATCGGTCCCTGGCGCCTGGACGTCCTTCGCCTCGCCACCAGCCTCATCCTGGGCGGCCGCGAGATGGGGGCCGACGGCACAGTCACGCTGAAGCTGTGCGACGCCCTCATCGCCGCGTACGTCGGTGCCGCGTTCCACAGGCGGAAGCCCCCGACCAATCCGCACGCCGTCGCGGCCCTCGTCGAGCAGGTGCGGGAACGGACACGCCAAGAGCTCCTCGACGCCCGGACCGAGGTCGTTCACGGACACCGGCGGTTCGTGCGCGGGCCCAGGTACGAGACGCTGCCGCAGAAGGTTCTCGTGAAGGCGGAGCGAGCGTTCCAGAAATACGCGAAGAGTCTGCCCAAAACCGAACGGATGCCCGATGCGGCGCTGACGGTGATCGACGCCGCCTTCCGCGTCGCCGGGACGGGGAGCCTCGGGTGCCTGCGCGTCGCGTTGCTAGTGAGCGGAAGAGGCGACACCGACGGTGCGTGGGTGTTCGACATGAAAGAAGAGGGGGCCCCGTCGAGCGCGTGCCTCGTGCGGCCTCCGCGCCTCGAGCCCGCGGAGCGGGTATGCACGGCGCTTCACGACTGCCTCCTGCGGCCGCCGCGGATGATCGGGACGACGAAGCTGCGCGGGCGGTCGATGTTCGTGCGTCGCCTGTCGCCCCAGGAGGACAAGCTCGACCTCGGGCGGCTGCGCGCGATCGATCTCGAGCCCCTGGCCCGCCACCTCGGTGCGCTCCTCGGCGCGGCGCACCGGCGAGGGGCCACGCGCGCTCCGAAGAAGCCCTGGAGCGACAAGGACCGCGGGCGGTTGCTCTCGCGGGCCATCGCCTTCGCGGGGTTGCACGAAGCGATGTACCTCGCCTACTGCGATCTCGTGAGACGATGACCGACGACGCGGCGGCACGCTTCTTCGAGGCCATCGCGGGGCGCTACGAGCGCGTCTACGCGCTCTCCACGCTGGAGTCGCGCCGCCGCATGGAGCGCGTCCTCCTCGACCTTCCGCCCGCGCCGGCGCGCGTCCTGGACCTGGGCGTCGGGACGGGGAGAGAGCTGACGGCGCTGCTCGACGCAGGTCACGCCCCCACCGGCCTCGATGCGTCGCGCGCGATGCTCGACCGCTGCTCGCGACGGGGTCGCGCGGTGCCGCTCGTGTGCGCCGATTTCTGGAGCACTCCCCTTCCGTTCGGCGACGGCGCGTTCGACGCCGTCCTGGCGCTGCACGGCACCCTTGCCCATCCGCCCGATTCCGGGGCTCCCGGGCGCCTCGCACGCGAGCTCGCGCGCCTCGTCCGGCCGGCCGGCGTGTTCATCGCGGAGGTGCCATCCCCGGCGTGGATCGGCCGCATCGAAGGGGTGCCCGGGGACGGCGAGCGCCGCGCCCGGCGCACCGGACCGCGAACGTGCCGGATCGAGGACCTCGTCGTCGGCGCGTCGATCGAGGCCCGCGTGCTCGACGAGGCAGAATGGCGCAGCGCGCTGGCGCCCGAGTGGGACGGTCGCATCGAACCGCTCGGCGACGTGGAGTGGCGGGTGGTCGCGCGACGCGCGTGAGACGTCGGAAAGAGGGGATCGCCCATGCCTTGGCACCCCCGACGCGCTAGCCTTCCGCCGTGCGTACCCTATTGCTTGGCGTGACGGCCGCTGCCGTCGCGCTCCTCGCCGGGCGACCGGCGCTCGCCAACGGCCGCTTCCCCGCTTCGAATCAGATCGTCTTCTCGCCGACGAAGGAGAACATCATCGTCGGCCGGACGACCTACGCCATCCTTCCGTCGAACGACAACGGAAAGTCGTGGGGTTACCTTTGCGAGAACGCCCTGGCGCTGCCGGCGACGACGTACCAGGACCCCGAGCTCGGGCTGACGTACAACAATTCGCTCGTGGCGGGGCTCTACTACCCCAGCCTCGGCCTCGACGTCTCGACGGACCTCGGGTGCAACTGGAACTGCCTCGGCGGCGCCCTCGCCAACCAGCAGATCGCCGACATCGTGGTGCGTCCGGACTCAGTGCCGGGTGACGCCGGATCCGATGCAGGATCAGACGCCGGGGCAGGCTCCACCTCGCACCAGGTGCTGGCGCTGACCAACACGTTCAGCACGGACGTCGACGCCGGAACCTACTCGCAGGTCTTCCAGAGCAACGACGACGGCGCACACTGGGCCGCGCTCGGCAGTGTGCTTCCCAGCGACGTCGTCGTCGACACGATCGACGTCGCGGCCACCGACTCGTCGCGGATCTACGTGTCGGGCACCCGGCAATACGGCACGGCGCGCACGGCCTCGCTCTTCGTGTCGATGGACAACGGCACCACCTGGGTCGAGCACCAGGTGCCTAAGTTCAACCAGTCCATTGCGTGCCTGGACATGCCGGCCATGCAGTGTCCGAGCGAGGACTCCCTCTTCATCGCCGGGGTCGACCCCACCGACGCGAATCGCGTCTACCTTCGCTCGAACGGCCTCACCGCCTCGCCCACGCCAGGCTTCTCGCGCCTCTACGTGACGCCGGACGGAGGGCAGACCTTCACGGTGCCTCCGACCGCCTCATTCGTGCTTCCCGTCGTGCAGAGCACCGACTTCACGGTCATCGGCGAGATGCTCGGCTTCGCCCTCTCGCCGGACGGGTCGAAGGTCTTCGTCGGAACGAGGGAGACCGGGCTGTGGTCGGCGTCGAGCACGGACCTCATGTTCACCAACGTCAACTCCAAGATCCACGTGCAGTGCCTCGCCTCGCGTCAGGCAAGCACGGGCCCAGAGCTCTGGGCGTGCTCGGACGAGATCAGCGGCTTCGTCATCGGCAGGTCCACGGACGACGGGATGACCTTCGATGCGCTGATGCCCACCATCACGAGCATGAGCGGCCCCATCGCGTGCAGCCCGAACGGGGGGGCCGAAGCCTGCCTCACCGACGCGAACGCCTCCGCTTGCTCGTGCTCGACCTACCAGCAGATATGCACGGGCTACGAGCCCAGCGCATGCTTCGGCTGCGGTATGGACGGCCCCCAGACCGACGCGGGCAGCACCGCGAGTGACGGGGGTGATGGCGGCTCGGCCGTCGTTGACAAGGTGGCACCCCGCAACGCGAGCTGCGGCTGCTCGGTCGTCGGCGGAGGAGGCGCGGCCGGGTTCTTCGCGGGATGCGCGATCCTGGCGATGGCACTGCGGCGACGGCGGACGCGATGAAGACGGTCTGGGCCACCGGGGCCCTGGTGGCCATGGCCGGGCTGGGGCTGGCTTCGGGCTGCGGTCACGGCAACGAATCCGCCGCACAGGCGACGCAGGACGCTGGCGCGCTTCTCGACCCCGCCGTCTGCGGCGACTGCCATGCGGAGCATTACTTGCAGTGGTCCGGAAGCATGCACGCGTACGCGTCGCAGGACCCCGTGTTCCTCGCGATGAACAAGCGCATGCAGCGCGAGAACCCGTCGCTCGGAACGTTCTGCCTGAAGTGCCACGCGCCGATGGCGGTCCTCGCGGGCAAGACGACCGACGGTTCGAACCTGTCCGAGCTCGGCCCCGAGTACCTGGGGGTGACGTGCTACTTCTGCCACAACATCGATTCGGTCGACACCGCGCAACCGTTCAACGCGGGCGTCACGCTGGCCAATGACACCGTGATGCGCGGCGAGGTCACGAAGCCGGTCGCGATCTCGTTTCACGGTGCGAAGTACTCCCCGTTGCACGACGAGACGCAGCCCGAGAGCGCGGGACTGTGCGGCGCGTGCCACGACATCGACTCGCCCGCGGGCGGCCACATCGAGCGCACGTTCGCGGAGTGGCAAGCGTCCGCCTTCGGCAACCCCGATGCGGGCGAAGGGGTGACCACGTGCGGTGCGAGCGGCTGCCACATGAAGCAAGACCTCGACACGGTCATCGCCGTGGTACCGGCGCTGGGGCCACTGCCGAAGCGAACGTTCCACGAGCACGATTTCCCGGCGGTGGACCAGGCGCAGAAGGCGCAGACGCCCTTCCCGAACGAACAGCAAGAACAGGCGGCGGTGCAAGCCAAGCTCACGAACGGCATGCAGGGGGCCCTCTGCGTCACGCAGGCCGGCGGCATCCGCGTCATCCTCGACACGGTCAACCTGGGTCACGACTTCCCCAGCGGAGCCGCCCAGGATCGGCGCCTGTGGGCGGAGGTCATCGCGTACGACCAAAGCGGCAACGTGCTCTACCAGAGTGGCGTCGTGCCGTCCGGGATGTCCCCCGTGGACGTGACGAACGACCCGGACTTGTGGCTCCTGCGCGATTGCATGTTCGACTCGCAGGACAACCAGGTCGACATGTTCTGGCAGGGTGCCACCACCGACGGCAACGAGCTCCCGCCGATCACGGCCTTTCTTCCGAACATGGCGGCCTATAATTCACACAAGGTACGGTTCTTCCCAAGGAGTGGGGTGCCCATCACCAACGACGGGGGTGCGACGGTGATGCCGGCGATGGTCACATTCCGTCTGCGACTGCAACCGATCGGAATCGACGTCCTGAACGATCTCGCCTCGACGGGGGACCTCGATGCTGGACTCATCGCCACGCTACCTCCGCCCCTCGACATCCCTCTGGGGGAGGGTGAACCCACCCTCCTCACGTGGACGGCAGCGGCGGCGGAAGATGGCGGGGTGATGGGATACCCCGACCCGAACGAGGGCGTGCCCACGACGTGCGTGGGCTCGCTACCCAATCCAGTACTCCAGTTTGTGGCCCCGACGCACACGAACCCGAAGTGCACGCCCTGACACTGCGCGTCCCGCCCTACTGACGCTCACCTCGCCCGCGCCCTTCGCATGGCGCGGCTCCCTGTTGTTCGCTACTCACGGGGGGGCCCTACTCCGTGGATCTTCTCTACTTCGTCCTGCTCGTCAGCTCGCTCATCTTCATCCACGAGTCCGGGCACTTCGCGTTCGCGAAGATCTTCGGCGTCAAGGTCATCACGTTCTCGATCGGCTTCGGCCCCAAGGTCGTCCGGATCCGCGGCAAGGAGACGGAGTACTGCATCGGGCTACTCCCCTTCGGCGGCTTCGTGAAGATGCTCGAGGAGAGCAAGACCAGCGAGCCCATCTTGCCGGAGGAGCGCAAGCGCACGTTCGAGGCGCAGGCGCTCTGGAAGCGCGTCGTCATCGTCCTCGCGGGCCCCGCGATGAACGTGCTCTTCCCCATCGCGCTCTACACGTCCGTCTTCCTCGAGGACAAGGAATTCCTGCCGCCCACCGTGGGCGTCGTCGTCCCGGGCAAGCCGGCCGAGGGGAAGCTCGAGCCGGGCGACCGCATCCTGAGCGTCGACGGGGACGAAGTGACGAGCTTCCCTGAGGTGCAGCGAGATCATCTCGCGCCGGGCAGGCAAGGCGGTGAAGCTCGAGCGTCGAGCGGGACGGCAAGCGCGTCGACGTCACGGTGACGCCCGCGGACGAAGCCGAGGTGCGCGAGCTCGACATCGTCGAGCACAGGGGCAGAATCGGCTTCGACCCGCGCTTCCCGGCCGCGGTCGTGGGCGTCGCCCGGCCGCGACTCGCCCGCGGGCCACGCGAAGCTGCGGACGTTCGATCGCATCACGGCCGTCAACGGCCGCCGCATCGAGCGCTACGTCGACCTCGTCGACGTGCTCGCTGCCAACCGGGGCGACCAGGTCGTCCTCAGCTACCTGCGGCCCGTGGACGTGCCGCACGCGCTCGGGGGGCTGTGCGACCTCGCGGTCCTCGAGCCCGGCGTCGCGCAGCTCACGCCGACGCCACGTCTTGCGGGTGCCATGCCTCCGGCCGACGCGCAGGCGCGCGCGGCGGACGTCCTCGAGCGCACCGGCATCGAGAGCGCGGACATGTACGTCGCGTTCGTGCCCGAGGCCTCGAGCGAGTGGCGCGCCGGCCTCCGTCCGGGCGACCGCATCACGATGCTCGACGGGGCGCCGCAGCGGCTGTGGCGCACGATGGAAGACGAGCTCGTCGCGGGGGCCGACAAGATGCGCGAGCTGCAGTGGACGCGCGAGGGCGACGCCGATGCGCGGGTTCTTCCAGCTCCGCAAGGAGCAGTGGGACGACGAGTTCGGGCAGCACTACGAGCGCTACGTCTTCCGTACCGACCACTGGCTCCCGGCCGCCGCCGACCGGCTCGTGCCCAACCCGCACCCGCTGACCTATGCGCTGCGCCGGGGGGTCGGAGAGACCCGGAGCGTGATCAAGTTCATCAGCGTGGGCCTCCTGCGGCTCGCGCAGGGGCGCGTGTCGCTGTCGAGCGTGAGCGGGCCCATCACGATGTACGACATCGCGGGGCAGGCGGGGGCGCGAGGGCCCGCTTACTTCGTGTGGGCGATGGCGCTCATCTCGGTGAACCTCGGGCTCATCAACCTCTTGCCCATCCCGGTCCTCGACGGCGGGCATCTCCTCTTCTTCCTCTTCGAGGCCGCGCGCAGAAAGCCACTGCCCCTGCGCATCCGCGAGGTCGCGAGCCTGGCCGGGATGATGGTGCTGGTGCTGCTCATGCTCGTCGCGTTCAAGAACGACGTGGAGCGACGCTGGGACGTCATCGTCACGCAGGTGCGCGAGATCCTGCTCATGACGAGCCGGCGCGCGACATCGCCGCGCACGTGCTGACCCGTGTCGAGAAGCAGAAGGCGTTCGCCGCGGCCGCGCTCGAATCGGAGCTCGCTCGCGCGGTGCAGCTCGACGCCCGCGATCGCGCGCTGGCGACGGAGCTCGTCTACGGAAGCCTGCGCGTCCGGCCCTGGCTCGTCGAGGAGCTGGCGCGCTTCGTTCCGCGCGGGATGGACCGGCTCGACGTCGCGGTGCGGGCGCACCTCGTCCTCGCGGCGTACCAGCTCTTCTTCATGCGGGTCCCGGCCTTCGCCGCCGTGAGCGAGGCCGTGAGCGCGGTCCGCACCGCGCGAGGGACGCGGGTGGCGGCGTTCGCGAACGCGGTGCTGCGGAGGGTCGCAGAGCGGGCGGAGACGATGGCCGAGGCCGAGCGCGAAGAGGCCGTCGTTCGCATCGGCGCCGGCGTGGCTGCGCGCGGCGCTCGAGCGAGCGCTGTCGCCGGAGGGTGCCGCGTGCCCTGCTGCGGTCCGGTGCCGAAGCTCCCGCGGTGGCGCTGCGCGTCGAGCGCGCCGCGGAGCGCGACGGCGTGGATCGAGCGCCTGCGCGCGGCGGCGCCGCAGGCCCGCTTCGAGGCCGGCCGCGTATCGCCGCTGGCCATCCTCGCGCGAGGCGCCGGCAAGCCGCAGCGACTCCCGGGCTGGAACGAGGGAGCGTGGTCCGTACAGGAAGAGGGCGCGCAGCTCGCGGCGCTCGCGGTCGGCGCGCGCGAGGGGAGCACGGTGCTCGACGCGTGCGCAGGGCGTGGGAACAAGACGGCCGTCCTCGCGCGCGCCGTGGGCTCCGCCGGCGCGGTGGACGCGTGCGACTCGAGCCCGGCCAAGCTGGAGCGGCTCGGTGCGGAGCTCGCCCGGCTGGCGCTGCGCACCCGCGCCACGTTCGCCGTCGACTGGACGGTGGGCTCGGGCGAGGTGACCGGGGAGTACGACTGCGTCCTCGTGGACGCGCCGTGCACCGGCGTCGGCACGCTGCGCCGGCGCCCCGAGATCGCGCTGCGTCGAGAGAGCGCGGACCTCGAGGCACTGACGCGGACGCAGATCGCGATCGCGACGCGCGCGGCCGCGCACGTCCGTCCGGGCGGATCGCTCGTCTACGTCGTGTGCAGCGTGCTCCGCGAGGAGGGCGAGGACGTCATCGACGCGCTGATCCTCGCCCGACCGGACCTCGCGCCGGCGCCCTTCGACGTGCCGGAAGTGCGGTCCGTCGCGGGCGAGGCCCCCGTCTTTCGTCTGCTGCCGCACGTGCACGGGACCGACGGCTACTTCGTGGCGCGCCTCGTACGGCGCTAGACCCCCGGCCCGCAGATGCTCGGGCCTTCTGATATAAGGCGGTCCATGCTGATTGACGTGACCCTTCCCCAGCTGGGCGAGAGCGTCAGCGAGGGGACCATCGCGAAGTGGCTCGTGCGTGAAGGCGAGGCGGTCACCAAGGACCAGCCGATCGTCTCGATCGCGACCGACAAGGCCGACAGCGACCTGCCCGCTCCGGCGAGTGGACGCATGGCCAAGCTGCTCGCGGCCGAAGGGGACGTGGTGCCGGTGCTGACGGTCATCGCGAAGATCGAGGAGGGAGCCGCGGGCATCGCCTCGGCAGGAATCCCCAGCGCGTTGTCCGCGGCGCCGGGTGCCCCCGTGTCCTTGCCGGCTCCCCCTGCGGTCCCGAAGGCGCTCGCAATACCTCCGCGCAGCGCCACGGGCAGCGCCCTGGCCACGCCGACGGTGCGCAAGGCCGCGCTCGAGAACGAGGTCGATCTCGAGCACATCCAGGGTACGGGCGAACGAGGCCGCGTGACCCGGGACGACGTGATGCGCGCGGCCGCTCCGGCGGCAGCTCCCCCTCCGCCTGCGCGCGACCGCCTGCCCTCGACTCCCCCGCCCGCGATCGAGCCCCCTCAGACCAAGGCCACCGCGCAGACCCAGCAGATAGCCCACATGATCAACCAGGGCAGCTTCGTTCCGCCCATCCCGGGCGTCGGCTACGGGACCTTCAAGGTCCCCACGTACCGGCCGACCGAGGGGGACAAGGTCGTGCCGTTCACTCGGCGTCGGCGCATCACCGCCGATCACATGACCTACTCGAAGTTCGCCTCGCCGCACGTCGTCACCGTGGCCGAGGTGGACGTCCACCGGACGAGCAAGCTGCGAGACGCGCAACAAGGAGCGCTACAAGGCCGAGGGGATGAGCCTCACGATGCTCGCCTTCGTCGTCGTCGCCTCGGCGCGCGCGCTTCGGGAGAACCCCGCGATGAACGCGCGAGTGCTCGACGACGCCTACGTCATCCTCCACGACATCAACGTCGGCGTGGCGGTCGACTCCCCCGAGGGCCTCGTGGTGCCCGTCGTGAGGCGAGCCGACGAGCTCGGGGTGCGCGGCATCATGCGCGCGATCGACGACGTCGCCAAGCGGGCCCGGAGCGGCAAGATCACCGTGGACGACCTGAGCGGCGCGACGTTCAGCGTCACCAACCCCGGCCTGAAGGGGAACCTCTTCGGCGGCGCGATCATCAACCAGCCCAACGTGGGCATCCTGCGCATGGGCGAGGTCCAGAAGCGCGCCGTCGTGGTCGAATCGGCGGACGGGGAGGACCACATCGCGATCCACCCGGTGATGTACATGGCCCTCTCGTACGACCACCGCGTCGTCGACGGCGTGGCGGCGAACGGGTTTCTCTGGCGCGTGACGGAGATCCTCGAGAAGGCCGAGTTCGAGGTCTGAGCTAGGCGGCTCTTCCCAGCACGCACTCGAACAGCTTCTTCCCATCGGTCCCGCCGACGAGGGCCTCGCTCATCCGCTCCGGATGCGGCATCAGCCCGAAGACGTTCTTCCGGGGTCCCCCGTAGATCCCGGCGATCGCCTGGAGGCTGCCGTTGGGATTCGCCTGCGCCTCGATGGCTCCGGTGCTCGTGCAGTAGCGAAGACCGACGAGACCCTCGCCCTCGAGGCGCTTCAGCGTGGCGTCGTCGGCCTGGAAGCGCCCTTCGCCGTGCGCGACCGGAAGCCTCCACACGTCGCCGACGACGCGGGTGAACGGGCCCTCGGCCGTCACCTTCACGAACCAGTCCCCGCACTCGAAGCGCTGGTGCGCGTTGCGCGTGAGGGCGCCGGCGAGCAGGCCCGCCTCGGTGAGGATCTGAAAGCCGTTGCAGACGCCGAGCACGTAGCCGCCGCGTTCGGCGTGAGCGCGGATGGCCCGCACGATGGGGCTCACCTTGGCGATCGCCCCGGTGCGGAGGTAATCGCCGTAGCTGAAGCCTCCGGGGATGGCGACGAGGTCCGTCCCTGCCGGCAGGTCGACGTCGGCGTGCCAGACGGACGTCGTCGGCGCACCGCAGAGATCGCGCAGCGTGTGAATCATCTCCGCGTCGGCGTTGGACCCCGGGAAGACGACGACGCATGCCCGCATGACGCGAGCCTTCGGTAGCACGCCGCGGGCTCCCCGGCGACGTGTGTCTGGACCCCTCCACGCTTTCCCGCTACGCACACGCTCTCAAGCGCCCATGCCCGCGTCGAGCTTCCCGAACGACCCCGCAGTCACGCCCGCCCTCATCGCACAACACAAGCTGACGGAGGGAGAGTTCGCCGCCTGTCGGAAGGCGCTGGGACGCGACCCCACGTACGCCGAGCTCGGGGTGTTCAGCGTGATGTGGAGCGAGCACTGCTCGTACAAGTCGAGCCGCGTGCACCTTCGGCGCCTGCCGACCAAGGGGCCGCGCGTCATCCAGGGGCCCGGCGAGAACGCCGGCGTGGTCGACATCGGCGACGGGTTCGCCGCCGTCTTCAAGATGGAGTCGCACAACCACCCGAGCTTCATCGAGCCCCACCAGGGCGCCGCGACCGGCGTCGGCGGCATCATGCGCGACGTCTTCACGATGGGCGCGCGCCCCATCGCCAGCCTCGATTCGCTCCGCTTCGGCCGGCCGGACCACCCGCGCACGGCCGAGCTCCTGCGGGGCGTCGTCGCAGGCATCGGCGGCTACGGCAACTCCATCGGCGTGCCCACCGTCGGCGGCGAGCTGCAGTTCGACGCGCGCTACGACGGCAACATCCTGGTCAACGCGTTCACGTGCGGCGTCGCGCGGACGGACCGCATCTTCTACGGGACGGCCTGCGGGCATCGGCAACAGCATCCTCTACATCGGCGCCAAGACGGGACGCGACGGCATCCACGGCGCGACGATGGCCAGCGACGAGTTCAGCGGGCAGGGCAAGCGGCCCGCGATCCGGACGACGATGCAGGTGGGCGATCCTTTCATGGGCAAGCTCCTCCTCGAGGCCTGCCTCGAGCTCTTCGCGGGCCGACGTGCTCGAGGGCATCCAGGACATGGGCGCCGCGGGGCTCACGTCGTCGAGCGTCGAGATGGCCGGACGGGCCGACAACGGCATCCGAGATCGATCTGGACCGCGTGCCGCGACGCGCGAAGGCGCTGACGCCGTACGAGATCCTCTTGAGCGAGTCGCAGGAGCGAATGCTGCTCGTCGCCAAGCCTGGCCGGGAATCGCGGGTGCTCGAGATCTGCGCGCGGTGGGACCTCGACGCCGCCGTCATCGGCGAGGTGACCGACACGAAGCGCTGGGTCGTCATGGCGACGCCCGGATACGACCCGCTGGTAGACCCCGCGTCGGCGCGAAGACCCATCGTCGTGTGCGACATCCCCGTCGGCGCGCTGACCGACGAGGCGCCCCTGCTACGAACGCCCGCGGGCGGCGCCGAAGGCGGAGCCGGCGGCGATCGACCCGACCACCGTGCCGATCCCCGGCGACCTGTCGGCGGAGCTGCTCGACCTCGTGGGCTCGCCCAACGTCGGCTCGCGCGCTTGGGTGTGGCGCCAGTACGACCAGATCGTGCGCGGTGGAACGGTCGGTGCGGCCGGGGTCGGACGCGGCGGTCGTGCGCGTCCCGTGCGAGGCGACGGACAAGCGCGGAGATGGAATGGCGCCGGCGACCATCGAGAAGATCCTCGCCTTCGCCGTCGACTGCAACGGCCGCCTGTGCGAGCTCGATCCGTACGTCGGCGCGCGATGGCGGCGATCGCCGAGGTATGCCGCAACCTCGTGTGCAGCGGCGCCGAGCCCATCGGCATCACCGATTGCCTGAACTTCGGCAACCCCGAGCGTCCCGAGGTGATGGAGCTCGTTCGCGCGCGCGATCGACGGCATCGCCGCCGCATGCGACGCGCTCGAAGCGTCCCCATCGTGAGCGGAAACGTGAGCCTCTACAACGAGACCGACGGCAAGGCGATCCTGCCGACGCCGACGGTGGCCGCGGTCGGACTCGTGCGTTCCGTCGCGGACATCGTGACCGCGCCGTTCAAGCGCGCGGGCGACGCCGTACTCCTCCTCGGCGAGGCCGCGTGCTCCGGCGCGCGGGCCCTGGGCGGAAGCGAGTGGCTGGTGAGGAAGACGGGCGCCTTGCGCGGACATGCGCCCGTCATCGACCTCGCGGCGGAGGTGAAGCTTCAGGGGCTCCTGCTCGCGCTGGCGCGCGAGCCGATGCTCGAGAGCGCCCACGACGTGAGCGACGGGGGCCTCGCTACCGCACTTGCCGAGTGCTGCACGGTCGGCGGAGAGCGCTTCGGCGCGACGGTCGACCTGCCTGGCCAGGCCTCGCCCTTGGACGCGATTGCAGCGCTCTTTGGCGAGGCTCCGTCCCGGGTCGTGGTCAGCGTTCGGCCCGAGGCCGTCCGCGCGGTGCTCGAGCGAGCCGAGAGGCTCGGCGTTCCCGCCCGCGCGGTCGGCAAAACTGGCGGCGATGTGCTGTCCGTGGGCATTCCCCCGCTGGGGCTCTCGGTGGGCGTCGAGGCCATCCGCGAGCGCCGGGACGCCTGCCTCCGCCCCATCGTCGGCGACTGAGCGCTGTGGTAGCTTGGGAAGTTGAGCCGCATCGTGCGCGGCGCTCCCCATGCCGACGAAGTACGCGTCGCCCCTTCTCGGTTACAACAACAACGTCCGTCACAAGGGCAAGGTCTTCCACATCCAGACGGAAGACTCGGGGGCGAAGTACGGCCACATCATCACGCACCTTTTCATGGACGGGGGCCGAATCCTCAAGAGCGTGAAGACGAGCTACGCCGAATACATCGGCAACGACCGCATGTCGGACATCGTGCGGGAGATGATGAAGCAGCAGCACAAGGCGATGTTCATCGCCCTGCGCGACGGCAAGTTCGACGCCCTCGTCGAGGGCGGCGCGGTGGAGGGGCCCCAGCTGAGCCGGCCGCCGGCGCCCCCTTCTCCGGAGAGCGTGCCCCATCCGTCGATCCCGGTGGTGGAGTTGCAACCCAGAGCCGAGGCGAGCGCCGCGGCCGCCATTTCGTTCGCCGAGCAGACGGAGGACGGACCCGCGACCATTCGCGAGGCGCCGGAGCTGATGCTGGACATCGAGGCGCTGGAGCGCGCCGCCGCCGCCGCGGCAAACGCGTCTTCCCCCCTCTTGCGCGGCGCGAGCGACCTTCCGCCTCCTCCGGCAAACCTCTTCCGTGAACGCAAGGCGACCGGCAAGTACCGGGTGGCGGCCGCGCCATCCCCCCCGCCGGCCGCCGAGGCGTCCCGCGCCGGCTCGGGAAGCGTGAAGACGGCGAGCGGGCCGATGAAGGCAACCGCCCCGCCCGTGCGGCGCGCCTCGGTGAAATCGATGGCCGCCGCCGGCGATCGCCGCTACGCGCCCACGCGTCCGGCGTCCATCTTCGGTCAAGCACGACCGCAGCAGGGCAAGTCGATTTTCGGCGAAGACCTCATCAGCGACAAGTCTCTCGACGAGGTCATCCTGAGCTACCTGGCGGAAGACCTCGACGGCGACAAGAAGTAACGCGCGCCTCTGGACCTTAAAAAAACGCGCCCGGGCAGCTTTCGCCGTCCGGACGCGGTGGGCTCACGCGGTTGGGGGAGGGGGCTCGCGTGGCCCATAAGGTGCGGGCTCGAGGCCGCGCCGCTTGGGTTAGCGGCCGCCCCGATCCGCACTCACTTCCTACATGTGTCTCGTACGGCGCTCGGGCAAGGGGGTTTCGTTTTTTCGTGGGCGTCGGGGCGATTCCGGGAGGAGGCCGGCTTCTTCGCGTCTCTTCCTCTTCAGCAACGGTGGTCGCCGCCTTATTCCGATCGCGCGATCCTCACGAGATTCTGCCTCGAACGACCCGCTTCCACGGCCTCGGCGACTATCGCCCGGTCGGCGTCGTCCACCGACGCGATCGCGTCGGCGACCTGACGCGCCGGCTCGCCGTGCGAGATGCGCTCGCGCGCCTCGGAGTCGCCGGTCAGAAGGTCGAAGGCCGGAACGTCGTCTCGGAACTCGTACTTCTCCGTGCGGAACGCGAATCGCCCAGGGGCTTGCGACCGCGCCAGGGCGACGAGCGCCACGTACGTGGCGACGGGGCGAAAGGTCTTCTCCGTCGGTCACGTGGACCTGGACGCCGCCGCACACGCAATCCGGCGTGCTTGTGGAACGTGGGGCTGAAGGTGAGCGGCCGGGCTCGCACACCCGGAAGCCCAGGGCATGAAGGTCGTCGGCGAGCCGGACGCCGTCGATCCACGGCGCACCGACGATCTCGAACGGACGGGTCGTCCCCCGTCCCTCCGACAGGTTCGTCCCCTCGACAAGGCACCCGCCGGGATACACGAGGGCCGTCGCATGTCCGGGCATGTTCGGCGAGGGCATCACGAAGGGCCGATCCCACGCGTGAGCGTGCGTGCACGCGATCCATCCCCGCCACCCCGACGACGCGCACGAGCTCCCGGGAGCACCCCCTCGGCCTCCGCGCGCCAGGCCACGATCTCGCCGAGCGTCAGCGCATGCCGTATCGGGATGGGCTCGAGCCCGACGAAGGAGCAATACTCCGGCTTCTGCCGTCGTCCCTCGATACGGCGACGGGTCGCCGCCGATCGGGTTCGGGCGGTCGAGGACGAGGGTCCGCACCCCCGCGCGCACGCACGCGCGCATCGCGAGTACGGCGGTCCAGACGAACGTGTAGTACCGCGAGCCGACGTCCTGCAGATCGATCACGAGCACGTCGATCCCGGTGAGGTCGTCCGCTCTCGGCGAGAGATCCTCGAAGCGACTCGCCGTACAGGCTGCGGATGGGCGTACCGAACGCGTCGCGCGCGTCGTCGACACCGACCATGTCTTGCGCCTCGCCTCCGTATCCGTGCTCGGGTCCGAACACGATCTGCGACGCGGACCCCGAGCGCGTCGAGGACGCGGCGCGCATGCACGAGCCGGCGGTCGACCGAGGCCGGGTGCGCGAGCAGCCCCACGCGGGCTGCCCGCAGCTCGGCCCCCGAGCTTCGGATGCGTCGCGAGGCGGTCGAGTCCTGTTCGCACGGCTCCCGAGACTAGAGCAAACGCGTAGGCGCGTAGCATACGCGCAATTCTTGCGTAGCCGACGCGACTCACTCGCTTGCCGCCCATTTCGCGCGTATTCTCCGGACTGAAGAGTTTTCATACCATGCGCCGCGTCCTGGTCGTCGACGACGAGGAGAACATCCGCCTCGTCCTCCGCACCCTGCTCAAGAAGCACGGCTACGAGGTCGAGGTCGCCGACGGCGGCGAGAGCCGCGCTCGCGGCGCTCGACTCGTTCGATCCGGACGTCATCCTCACCGACGTCCGCATGCCGCGGATGGGCGGGCTCGATCTGCTCGGCGACCCTCAAGGCCAAGCAGCACCCGGCGACGGTCATCGTCATGAGCGCCTACGGCAACGTCGACCTCGGCCATCGAGGCGATGAAGGCGGGCGCCTACGACTACGTCAGCAAGCCCTTCAAGCCCGACGAGATCGTCCTCGCGCTGCGCAAGGCCGAGGAGCGCGAGACGCTGCGGCGCGAGAACCGCGCGCTCGAGGAGCAGATCCAGAAGGACAACCAGTTCGAGTCGATCCTCGCCAAGAGCACGCGAGATGCTCGAGATCTTCCGGACGATCGCGAAGATCGCCGACTTCAAGACGACGGTGCTCATCACGGGCGAGAGCGGCACGGGCAAGGAGCTCGTCGCGCGCGCCATCCACGCGCGCTCGAGCCGCAAGGGCGCGCCCGTTCGTGGCCATCAACTGCGGCGCCATCCCGGAGAACCTGCTCGAGTCCGAGCTCTTCGGGCACAAGAAGGGCGCGTTCACGGACGCGTCGTCCGACCGGCGCGGCCTCTTCGAGGAGGCCACGGCGGGCACGCTCTTCCTCGACGAGATCGGCGAGCTGCCGCTGCAACCTTCAGGTGAAGCTCCTGCGCGTGCTGCAGGAGGAGACGATCCGCCGCCTCGGCGACACGAAGGACGTGAAGGTCGACGTGCGCATCATCGCCGCGACCCACCGCGACCTCACCGCGGACGTCAAGGCGGGGCGCTTCCGCGAGGACCTCTTCTACCGCATCAACGTCCTGTCGATTCACATCCCCCCGCTCCGCGAACGGCGCGAGGACGTCAACCTCCTCATCGACCACTTCGTCACCCGCAACAACGCGCGCCTGGGCACCAACATCCGCGGCCTCTCGCCCGAGGCCCGCAAGCTCCTGCTCGAGTACGCCTGGCCCGGCAACGTGCGCGAGCTCGAGAACACGATCGAGCGCGCGATGGTCCTGGCCGAGAGCGACGTCATGCAGGACGGCGACCTTCCCGAGCGCATCCGCGACGCGCTGGATCCCGTGCAGGTGCAACTTGCGAGCGGCGAGCTGTCGATCAAGAAGACCACCGCGGCCATCGAGCAGATCCTCATCCGCCGCGCCCTCCAGAAGACCAAGGGCAACCGTACCCGGGCGGCCGAGCTGCTCGAAATCAGCCACCGGGCGCTTCTGTACAAGATCAAGGACTATCAGATCACGGACCTTTGATGGCGCTATGATGCGCGCCATGCGACAAGGCAAAATCGTTGTGGCGGGGGCTTGTCTCCTCGGACTGGTGGCGTGCGGCGGCGGAGAGAAGGGGGCAAGCTCTCCCGGAACGTGCCCCGACGGCACGGTTCTCCGCGGCTCGGACTGCGTCCCGGCCGATTCCGCGAACGAGGACTCGGAACCCAAACACAAGTCGTCCAGCAAGAGCGGCGACTCAGCGGAGGCGGCGATGTCCTCGGGCGACTCCGCGCCGAGCGGCGGCGCGAGCGGCAAGGGGTACGACAAGGACGCGGTCGAGGCCCAGCTGAAGCGCTCCGCTCGTCAGGTGAAGGGCGCGTGTGGGTCGGCGACCGACGAAGACGGAAAAGCGACAGGACCGTGGGGCAAGATAACGGCCACGGTCACTCTCGGCCGCAACGGGCACGTCAAGCAGGTGGGTTTGCCTCCCGGGTACGAGGGCAAGCCGGCGGGGCTCTGCATCGTGAACGCGTTCCAGAAGGTTCAGTTCCCGCCTTATCCGGGATCGAGCGACGCGACGATCGACTGGGAGGTCGAGGTCGTGCAGCCGAAGCATTAGCGGGAGGTCGAGGTCGGGGTCGGGGTCGGGGTCGGGGTCGGGGTCGGGGTCGGGGTCGGGGTCGAGGTGCTGTTCCCACTACGCACCCTCGTGCCGCCGCTTTCCGGCGTCACTCCGGGTGCAGGACAACGGGGGCTCGGCGCTCGGGGTGGGGGCCGGAGGTGCATGGGTGGTGGTCCTTCCGGCAGGCGAAAGGACCACCACCCATGCACAACCAGCGACTGCCACATCACAAACTGCACGCGTACGAGGTTGCGATTCGGCTTCTCGAAGGCGTGAGGAGCGCGCGGATACGGGATTGCCATCTACGCGATCAGGCCATGCGGGCGGCGAAGAGCGCGTGTCTCAATGCCGCTGAGGGGGCCGGGCGGGTCAGCCGGGCCGACAAGGCCAGGGCGTTCGCGATCGCGAGGGCCGAGGCCGGGGAAGCGGCGGCCGCGGTCGAGATCGCGATCGCGGCGGGCGACGCGGAGGCCGGGGCGCTCGAGGCGGTGCTCGTGCACGCGGATCACTTCGTCGCGATGATGACGCGGCTCATTCGATAGGCCGCTCTGGGCCGCGCGCGGCGTGTCGCGCGCGGCCCAATTCGGTCAGCGAGGCAGTGCCCGAAGCATTCGCTTCAGGCGGACCGCCAGAGAGAGAATCTCTTGCGCCGTATCCGTGCCCACCGCGCCGATCGCCTCGGCGAGGTCCACCGCGCCAATCAGCTCGTGCAGCGAATTGTTCGCGATGTCGAAGTGCCTCCGTCGTATCCCCGCCGCGTCACTCGGAAGCCCCTCGCAGAGCCCCAGAAACGCGCTCTTCGCCGCCCGTGTGGCTTGATCCCTCAGCTCGGCATCCCGCACTTGCCCTTCGTGCACCTTCCTCGCCAGCTCCTTCGCGACTTTGTACGCATCGAGTCTCTGAAACGGCAGCAGTTGATCGTTGTTCATGGTTGGGGTCCTCGCCCTGGAGGACCCCAACCATGAACAACGGACAAATCCCGCTCTCAGAAATGCGCCACGGCTGCGGCCGGAGTGACAGGCTTCCTGCCTGGCACGAGGACCGCGAAGTGGGTTGGACGTCGAAGGGCGGGGTCGATGGTCGCGGTCGTGGTCGCGGTCGTCATCCACAAGGCGAAACCCGGGGCACGCCGCTCATACACATGGCGCGCCCCGGGTCCCCTTGTCGTCACCTCACCCGATTACTGCGTGCGAGGCGCAGCCACGCCGCTCGTGCCCGGCGAAGCGGCACTTGCGACGGGCCCTGGCACCACTGGCTGCGAAGCGGTCGAAAGTGTGATTGGCGCGGTCGCGGGCACCGTTCCTTTCACGTCCTTCTTCTGCTTCTTGCCCATGGTGTTCCGTGCCGTACGCGTCGCCTTGGCCTTGGCGGCCTTGGCGACCTTCTGCGCGGCGGTCAACGGCGTGGGCACCTTGCGGGGCGTCACGCCGTAGTCGGCCAGCGTCGAGGGTGCGTTTCCGTACGTGGCGACGACCCAGCTCCGGTAGGCCTGAACCACAGGTCCCACCTTCGCTTTGACGTCGGCCGCGTTCTTCAGCGCGTCCTGCCAGCTGGCTTTCGCCGAGTCCACGGCGCCGAGCGCGTCGGCCAAGCTCTGCAGGAGCTGGACGAGCGCCGTCGCCGTGTACGTCGCACCACCAAACGTCAACGACCCGTTCGGCGAGTGCTTCTGCGTACCCGCGACAAGTCCGCGGATCCGCTGTTCCAACGTTGCCTTCGTGACCTTTGCTGCACTCATGATGATGTTCCTTCTCTCCGAGGACGAGGCGGTCCCCGCGCCGGAGCACCGTGCTCCGGCGTCGTGAATCGCTGCGCCTCACTCTCTATTGCGGTGTCACGAGGGCTCTTTCCGGAAAAATAGGTAGGACACCGTGGGAGACTTTCGACTCATCGAGGGCGGCGGAGCGATCCACCGAGGCGGAAGTGCACGGAAGCCGCGATGACTTGCAATCCACCGAGGCTTCCGTGCAGAGAAGCCTTGGTGGTCGCGAGGTCGAGGTCGAGGTCGAGGTCGAGGTCGAGGTCGAGGTCGGGGTCGGGGTCGAGGTCGGGGTCGAGGTCGGGGTCGAGGTCGAGGTCGAGGTCGAGGTCGGGGTCGAGGTCGGGGTCGGGGTCGAGGTCGAGGTCGGGGTCGAGGTCGGGGTCGAGGTCGAGCTTCGCGCTCGCGATAGGCTTGTTATCATCCCCCCGCCTAGCGCTAGCCTTTGGACTGAGGTGCCCATGTCCATCCCTCCGCGTCGCTCGTGGCCATCCTTCGCGCGCTATGTCGCGATCGCCCTCATGGGCTGCTCCTCGTCTTCCGGCTCTCACGGAGCGTCTGGCGGACCCGACGCAGGAGGCGATGGCACCGGCACGACTCCACCCCCCGCCGACGACGCCGGGAACTCCGACACGGGCGCCGTCGCCAGTCAGGACTCCGGCTCCTCGGGCACCGACCGCTTCCCGTCGACCTCCATCATCTACCAGGACGTCTCGAACGCCGCGCTAGACCCCAACTCCGCCGCCATCATCAGCAACCTGGCGAGCGTCGGCTGGGGGTCAGGCAACTTCCAGATCGACTTCAGTCTGACCATCCTCCACGCCGACAGCACGGTGACGCCCCGCGCCTTCGCCCCCGCGTCCGGCTACTACACGCCCGACTGCGACATGACGACGGTCCCCATCCCGCCAGGCGGCAACGCCGAGGGGCAGACGAACTACACCTGCGACACCTCCCAGGGCGATTGCCACGTGCTCGTCTACCAGGGGACGCGCCTCTACGAGCTTTACAACACGACGATCGCCGGGGGGACGGCGACGGGCAGCCCGTTCACCACGCTCTGCGAGGTCGTCTGGGACCTCACGCACGACTACTGGCAACCCGGGACTCCGTACAGCCGGGGCGACCAGTGCACGAGCGCCGACGCGGCGGGGATGCCGATCGCGCCGCTCCTCGTGACGGGCGCGGACCTGGAGGCGGGCGTCGTCAACCACGCGATGAGGTTCACGCTCCCGAACTCGAGCATCAAGAGCGGGGTCTACGTTCACCCCGGGACGCACGCCGGCGGCCCCAGCGGCGGCAATCTCATGCCCTCGTACGTCGCACGCTTCCGTCTCAAGTCGAGCTACGACGTCTCGTCGCTCCCGAACGCCGCAGCCAAGGCCGTCGCCACCGCGCTCCAGAAGTACGGCATGTTCCTGGACGACGGAGGCAACATCCCGCTGACCTTCGACTCGAGCGCCACGGCCTATTTGGGCTCGCACGACCTCTTCGGGATCGAGGTGAGCGACTTCGATATCGTGGCGTCGCCCGACCCGGCGGTCACGTTGACCGACAACTGCACGCGAACGCCCGTCACGAAGTAGGGCTCGGGGAGGGAGTTCGCACACCCCCCATACCTGATAGGCTCGCGCCGTGTCCTACGACTACGACTACGACCTCGTCGTCATCGGTGTCGGGCCGGCTGGCGAAAAGGGCGCCGCGCAGGCCGCGTACTACGGCAAGCGTGTGGCGTGCGTCGAGCGCGCCGAGGAGCCCGGAGGCGCCGCCGTGCACACGGGGACGCTGCCCAGCAAGACGCTGCGCGAGACGGCCATCTTCCTCTCGGGATTTCGCCAGCGGGAGCTGTACGGACTCAGCGTCGAGCTGAACTCCGACCCTGGCGGTGCCCAAGCTCCTCTCGCGCAAGAACGCGGTGCGCGAGCTCGAGGTCGCGCGCATCAAGTGGAACCTCGAACGCCACCGGACGTGCGATGCTCAGGGGCGTCGCGCACTTCGTGGACGCGCACACGATCGAGCTGGTCAGCTCGGGATCGCCCCGACGCATCACGAGCGAGGTGTTTCTCGTCGCGACCGGCTCCAAGCCTCACCACCCCGCCGACATTCCCTTCGACGACGAAGACGTCGACGACTCGGACACGATCCTCCAGATCGACCGCCTGCCGAAGACGATGCTCGTCGTCGGCGGAGGGGTCATCGGATGCGAGTACGCGTCGATGTTCGCCGCGATGCACGTGAAGGTGACGCTCGTCGAAGGTCGTCCGAGGCTCCTTTCGTTCCTCGACGTGGAGATCGCCGAGCGCCTTCGCGGCGCGATGCAGTCGCTCGGGGTCACGTTCCTCCTCGGGAAGACGACGAAGAGCATCCAGCGCGTCGAGGGGCGCGGCATCGTGACGACGCTCGACGACGGCCTCGAGATCGAAGCCGAGAAGGTCCTCGCGTCGAGCGGACGGTCGGGCTGGACCGACGGGCTGGGGCTCGAGGCGCTGGGCGTGGGCGTCGACAAGCGCGGCGACCATCAAGGTCGACGCCGACTACCGCACGGCCGTCCCGAGCATCTACGCCGCCGGCGACGTCATCGGCTTCCCCGCGCTCGCGTCGACGTCGATGGAGCAGGCGCGCGTCGCCGTGTGCCACGCGTTCGGCTTCACGTACAAGCGGCAGGTCTCGCACCTGCTGCCCTTCGGCATCTACACGATCCCCGAGGTGAGCTGCATCGGCTTCTCGGAGGAGGCGGCCGACGGAGAAGAAGCTCGACTTCGTCGTCGGCCGGGCCTTCTACCGCGACAACGCGCGCGGGAAGATCGTCGGCGACAAGGACGGGGTCATCAAGCTCGTCGTCGAGCGGACGACGAGAAAGCTCCTCGGCTGCCACTGCATCGGCGAGCGCGCGTCGGAGCTCGTGCACGTCGGCCAGGCCGTCATGCTCCTCGACGGGACGATCGACGCCTTCATCGAGATGGTCTTCAACTACCCGACGCTCGGCGAGATGTTCAAGTACGCGGCGTACGACGCGCTCGGCGCCATCGCGCGCGCGTCCAGCTAGCCGTTAAGCCCTCGTCCGCGTCGTGACGTCGAGGATGGCCCGAACGACACCCTCGGGGTCGTCGAACATGGGGACGTGGCCAGCCCCCTCGAGCTCCACCCATTCGGCGTAAGGCAGGACTCGGCGCCACAGCTCGGAGTATCCGCGGATCGGCAGGAGGCGGTCGCGCGTGCCCCAGACGAGCCGTATCGGGCAGGGGCTCGGGTGGATGGGAGCGGGCGGCGGTTCGTGCGAGAGCGCGTCGAGCACGCCGTCGTACGCGTCGCAGCGCCACGACGACTCGATGATCATCCGCGCCTCCGCCGACGTGAGGCGCTCCGGGTGCGCAACGATCTCGCCGAGCGCGAGTCGCCGCGAAGCCGAGAAGCGGGAGACGAGCGGCGCGAGAGGGCCGCCAAGATGCAGGGTCGTCCTGAACCTCTTGAAGACGCTCTTCAACCGCTTGTGCTCGTCACTGCCCGGCTGCCACCCTCCACCCGGCGAAATCGCGACGACCGAGAGCGCGCGACCGCGACGCGCGAGCTCGATCGCGAGCCACCCGCCCAGCGAATTGCCGACGATGTGCACCTTCCCGAACCCGCCCGCCTCGAGCTCCGCCTCCGCCAGGTCGGCCGAGGTCTTGATGCTGTGGACGAAGCCGGCCGGGAGGGGTTCGCCTCCCATGTGGCCCGGGAAGGTCACCGCGAGGACGTCGTGTTTGCTCTCGAGCGCAGGCAGGACCCGCCTCCAGGCTTCTGCGCAGAGCGCGAAGCCGTGGAGCAAGAGAAGCGGCTCGCCGTCCCCGCCTCGATGGCGAACGGACGGACCGCTCTTGCCGCGGGACGTCACTTGAGCTCGTACGCCTCGACGGTGTCCTCGGTGAAGTGGGGCACGAGGACGCGACCGCGCTTGGTGTCGTAGCCGATGTCGGCGGGCGACTTCTGGTCGGTGAGGGCAACGTCGAAGGCCCCCCCGAGCTTGCCCCGGTAGATCGCGGAGCCTTCCCAGCTGGACACGAGCAGCGAGTCGCCGAGGCTCACGACGCCGTCCAGCGCGCCCTTGGGCGGCTTGCTCGCGTCGACCTTCGCGCCTTTGGCGTCGAGCCTGTAGACCTCCCCCGACCCGAACGTCACGACGACGACGCCCTTGTCGGTCACCAGGAGGCCGTTCGGCTTGCCGAGATCCGGTGTCTTGGCAATGGCCTTGGCTTTGCCCTTGTCGATCTCGAACACGGCGTCGGTCCCCGTGGGCTCGAAGCCGTTGGCGCCGGCCTTGAAGCCGGAGTCCGACACGTAGACCTTGCCGTCGGGGCCGGCCGCCAGATCGTTCAGGAACGTCGAGCCGGCGATCTTGACCTCGCCCTTCGGCGCCCCGGACTTGGCGTCGAACATGCGCACGGTGGTGATGTCGGCGACGTAGAGGACGCCCTTGGCAATCGCCAGGCCCTTCGGCGCGTCGAGCTTGACCTTGTTCTTGCCGCCCTCGATCCACTTCAGGGTGGTGACCTGCCCGTCGGGCGAGAGGGCCGAGATGAAGCCGTTGTTGTCGACGTCGAAGGGCTTGCCGTTGATGTTCGACACGAGATACCGGTCGCCCTGGTCGTCGTAGAGGACGCTCTCCGGCGCCTGGAAGCCGGCGTACTTGGCGACGGGCGTGGGCGCCGGAGGGGGCGCAGGCTCGGCAGGCGCTGGCGCAGCGCTCGCGGTAGGCGCGGGGGCCGGAGCCGCGGCCGTCGCTGCAGGGGGCGGGGGGGAGGGGGTTCCGGGGGCGGCGTCTCTCCACCGCACGCAACGAGGACGAGGGGAAGCGACAGCGAGACGAAGAGCGATCGAGCCATGCGCCAATCTCCTGAGGGATGCCCCCTTTACCACAATCGAGAGGGGAGCCGCCAAGGCGCCAGGCCAGGCCTCTCTTGGCGGCTTCGCGGCTTGGCGGCTATCTCTCCGCCGGATGCGCCTCGCCCGCTACGTAGAGCACACCTTACTCCGCGCGGACGCGACGCCGGCGCAGGTCGAGCGTCACTGCCTCGAGGCCGTCGAGCACGGCCTCTTGGCGGTCTGCGTCTCTCCGCTCTATGTGGCGTCGGCGCGGCGATGGGTGGGGGACGCGGCGGGCGTCGTGGCCGTCGCGGGATTTCCGCTCGGCACGAGCACGTCGGCGACGAAGGCGGACGAGGCTCGCCGTGCGGTGGCGGAGGGAGCGAGGGAGGTGGACATGGTGATGGCCATCGGGCTCGCCAGAAGCGCCGACTGGGCGGCCGTCCGGGCCGACGTCCTCGCCGTCCGGCAGGCCGCGCCGAACGCGGTGCTCAAAGTCATCCTCGAGACGGGATACTTCGACGAACCCACGATCCGCCGTGCCGCCGAGGCTGCAGTGGAGGCGGGGGCCGACTTCCTCAAGACGTCGACCGGTTTCGGCCCGCGAGGAGCCACCGTGGAGGACGTGCACATCCTCCTGGGGGTCGCCGCGGGGCGCGCTCAGGTCAAGGCATCGGGCGGCATTCGCACGGCCGGGCAAGCGCGCGCCATGATCGAAGCCGGGGCCACGCGCATCGGCACCTCGAACGGCGTCGAGATCGCGGCCTCGAACGAGTAGCCCTACGCCAGCCCCTCGTCCATCCGCCGCATCCCTTCGAGCAGCAGCGCCTCGGCCGACTGGTTGATGACGCGCTCGGTCGTCTTGAACGACGGATCGAGCCCGAACTCGCCGTCGGTGAGCTTGAGCATCGCGTAGAAGGCGGTCTCGCCCTTGACCTGCTCCCACTTCGCGTTGACGACATTGCCCTTCGACGAAGTGGATCTCGCCCGAGCCCTCGGCCGCGCGGATCTGCAGGCTGCCGCTCTTTCGGCCGTGGAAGAGCACCTGCACCATGTCGGGCAGGCCCATCTCGCGCAGCGACCCGCTGACGCCGCGGGAGTTGCGCGGGCTGGCGCTCGCGCGCTGGTCGAGCATCGCCTTGAGCTTCGCGACCAGCACGTCCGCCTACGCCGGCTTGTTGACGTAGTCGAGCACGCCGAGGTCGAACGCCTTCTGCGCCACGGCCCGCTCCTGGCGTCGCGTGTAGATGACCCACGGCAGGTCCTTGCCCCACGCCTGCTTCCGCGCCTCGGCCAGGAGCGCGAGGCCGTCGCTCTTGCCGAGGTCGATCTCGCTCACGACGAGATCCGTGTCTCCTTCGGCGAGGATCTTCAGCGCCTGCTCCGGAGTCCGCGCCGTCTTCACGACGAACCCCTGCTCGATCATCCGCAGCTCGAGCACGGTCGTCTCCTCCGGATCCACGTCGACGAGGAGCGCCTGCGAGCGGTTGGCCAGCAGCTTCGCGGCGAGCTCTTCGCCGAGCACGGTGTTCCGGAACAGATCGACGAGGTTCGGATCGAAGATCGTCTCCTTGTACTTGGCGATGGCGATGCAGGCCTCTTGCGGCGAGAGCGTCTTGCGGAACGGGTTGCGCGGGTTGCTCGTGAGGTCGGCGTACGTGTCGCAGATGGCGAGCAGGCGCGCGCCGAGCGGGATGTCCTTGCCGCCGATGCCGTCCGGGAACCCCTTGCCGTCGTAGCGCTCGTACATGCGCGTGGCGGCCTGGATCGTCTCCGGTGGCAAGCGCACGGGCTCGAGCAGGCGCGCCGGAATGCCGACCGCCTTCTGGGCCGCGACCTTGTGGCCGTCGTACTCGCTGCAGTTGAGCGGCGTGAGGTGGTACTGGCCCATCTTGCCGAGGTCGTGGATGAACGCGGCCGCGACGAGGTACGCGGTGTTGCCGGCGTCGAGCGACAGCTTCTCGGCCAGGCGGCGCATGAGTCGCGCCACGTGTGCGGAGTGGCCCCGGAGGTCCGCCCGGGAGCTCTCGAGGAGGCTGACGAGGACATTGAGAAGCTCCACGAACGACGCCCCGGCGACCCCTTTCTCGCCGTGCCCCGTGACGAGCACCGAAGGAGCTGGCATCGATGCAGGCGGGGGCGGCTGCGGAGGCGGCGGAACGGGGGACCGCTTGGCGGCCGGCCTCACCGAGGGGCCTCGCGGCGCGGGCTTCGGCGCCACGGGCTCCATGTCGCCCGAGCTCAGGAGCCGCTCGCGCGTGTTGAGGTTCGACTCACGCCGCGCCGGAGGCGCATGCGCCGGCGAATCGTCCATGACGATGTTGCCGTGGTCGTAGTGCATCATTTGGTTCATTTGGGCCTGGGCCTGGCGGTCCAGGATGGCGAAGGCATGGACGTCTCCGGCGTACGTCTTGGCGATGAGCGCCTTGATCGCGGCCGGTCGCGCGAGCACCGCCTTCACCTCCTTCGCGTTCGACGCCATCTGAACTTCGCGCAGGGCCTCGAGATCGTCCGGATCCGCGGTGACTACGGTCAGCGCGCGCGCCTTTGGGTCGAAGAGGACCGGGCAGACGCCCACCTTCTCGGCGAAGCGCGCGGGGACCGCGCTTACGAGCGGCCTCGCGACGTCGACTTTGGCGAGCTTTTCGGTCGAGATGAACTGGACCTTGAAATGGCCCGCCAAGCACTTGAGGAGATCCGTCTCGGGGACGAGGCCGAGGTTCACGATCACGTCTTCGGCCCGATCGCCCGTCCGCTGCACACGGTCGAACACCGACGGTACCTGGGCGGGCGCGAGAAACTTCTCTCGCACGAGCAGGTCGCACACCAACTTGGCCTTCGGGTGGCCGGGAGCGATGGGGCGCTGGGTAGCCACGAGGCAGGATCGGATCCTACCAGATGGCCCGGGCGTCTACCGGCGCCTGGAGCAGCGCATCACCTCGCGGCAACGAGCCAGCGGAGGGGCCTCCGGTAGTTCGTTATCATTCGGTCCTCCGGGACCTCGTGGCCGAGGCCAGGCACGATCCGGACCCTGACCGGGATGCGTGCCGTCTTGAGCATGTCACCGGCACGCTTGGTATTTTCGGCGACCTGGTCGTTCTCGCCCGTGTAGAGGTAAACGCGCCTTATCTTCGATCGATTCTGCTCGAGCAGCTGGGGCGCGTCGCCGGACCAGTAGCGATCGTTCGCGGCGAGGATGAGCCAGCGGTTCCAGTGGACAGGGTCGCGCACGCCGACCTGCTGCGCGATGAAGGCCCCCTCGCTGAAGCCGATGAGGATATTGCCGCGCGCGCGCACGCGGCCCTTGAATCTGGCGCGCAGAGCGGACACGGTCGCATCGATGATCCGCTTGGCCGTGTCCGGGTCGTTGTTCCAAGTGCGACCCCCGCTGTCCCCGGCGCTCGGTCCCTCGGGACACACGATCCATCCGAACCGCCTCGCCACGCGCGCCCACTTGCGGCAGTCCTCGAACGCATTTCCACCCCGCCCGTGGATATACAGGAGGACTGGACGCTGCGACTTGGTCCGGGGCTTGTAGAAGTATGCGTCGGGATAGCCGGCAACCTCGAGCAACGTCGGGTCGGGTGTGCTTTCGCCCCCCCTCGCCTCCGAGCGACGTGCGCAAAGAAAGAGCGCGATCGACGCGAGAAGCGCGATCAGAACGACGCAGGCACGGCGCGGCACGGGGGGCCCAGCCTTATTCTCATGGGACCGGGCGTCGATCAAGCTCTCGAGCCGAAACCAGCATGAAGCAGTCAGTAGGGTTAAGCTCGCCGGGATGACCGCTCCCGTCGTCACCTACGCCACCCGCCGGTCGGCGCTCGCGCTCGCGCAGTCGCGCGCGTTCGTGGCGCTACTGCAGGGCGGCGACGGCTCGATCGTCGCGCAGGAGTTGCAGGTCGTCACGAGCGGCGATCGCATACAGGACCGGCCTCTCGCCGACATCGGCGGCAAGGGTCTCTTCGTGAAGGAGATCGAAGACGCCCTGCTCGAGGGTCGCGCCGACTTCGCGGTCCACTCGATGAAGGACATGCCGGGACTCATGCCAGCCGGCCTCGCCATCGCCTGCGTGCCACGCAGGGAGGATCCTCACGACGTGCTGGTCGCCCCTCGTCACCGTACGCTGGACGCGCTGCCGCGGGGCGCGCGGGTCGGCACGTCGAGCCTTCGTCGAGCCCGCTCGCTCGAAGCCCTCCGCCCCGACCTGGTCGTGGTCCCTCTTCGCGGCAACGTCGACACCCGGCTGCGCAAGGTCGAAGCGGGAGAGTGCGACGCCATCGTGCTCGCCCGCGCGGGCCTGTTGCGCCTCGGCCTGGAGGGCCGCGCCACCGAGGTGCTCGCGCTCGGGGTGTCGCTCCCTGCCCCCGGGCAAGGGGCGCTCGCCATCGAGTGCCGCGAAGACGACGCACCCACCCGGACCCTCCTCACCCGACTTCACGACCCCGAGACGGCGATCTGCGTCAGCGCCGAGAGGGGCGTCCTCGTCGCTCTCGGCGGCGACTGCCGCACACCCCTCGGTGCCTACGCCGAGCGCACCGGCGACCTCTTGCGCCTCCGGGCGTTCGTGGCCGCCGAAGGGCCTTCGGGCGTCCGGACCGCCGAGCGCGTCTTCCACTGGCCGGCGGACGACGCCGAGGCAGCGCGGATGGGGCGCACGCTGGGCGATTATTTGTCTCAAGAAATGCCGCACCCTTGACGGCGGCGGTCTACCATCCTCATCCAATGGGGTTGGAAGCGGAGTGCACCGTCCGCGCGGGACGCAAGACGTCGGCTGGCACGGCGCTACTCGAGGCCGACAGGCTCGTGTTTCGGGGGGATTTTCACCTCGAGATAGCCTTCGACGCCATGCGAAGCGTCACCGTGGAGGGGCCGGCCCTCGTCATACGCACCGACGACCAGGAGGCCCGCTTCGAGGTGGGCGCGCCGGTCGCCGAACGCTGGGTACGGCTCATCAAGGAGCCCAAGGGGCTCTTCGAGAAGCTCGACGTGAGCCCCCAATCGCGAGTAGCGGTCGTCGACGTCACCGACTCGCTGTTCGTGACGGCCCTGCGCGAGCGCACGGCGAACGTGGCCGAGGGGCGAGTCCCCGAAGGCGCGCCAATCATCTTCTTCGGAGCCGAGACGCGCGAGGCGTTGAGGAAGATCCAGCTCTTGAGAGCGCGGATGGTCGACACCGGGGTCTTGTGGATCCTGCGTCCGAAGGGGGCCGGCAAGGACATCTCCGAGGGTGACGTCATGGACGCCATCCGCGGCGCGGGGCTCGTGGATACGAAGGTCGTCGCGTTCTCCAAGACCCATACCGCCCACAAGTGCGTCATCCCGGTCGAGCTGCGGGGCAAGGGCCCACGACCGCGGCCCGTCTTCCTGTCGATCCCGCCCTCGGCGCCGATGCTGGTCGCCCTGAAGAAGGCCGCGGCGAAGGCCAAGTCGGCGAAGAGCGCCAAGCCCGGCAAGCCGAAGGCGGCCGCCCCTCGCAAGGCGGCGAAGAAGAAGACTCCACCGAAGACCAAGAGCAAGAAACGACGCTGAGGGGTGGCCCCGGAGTCAGTTCGGTAGCCGTTCGTCGTCGTCGCGGGCTGCCTCCCCTTCCCCGCGCGCTGCTCGCTGAGCGGCCGCAGCCTCCTCCAGGTCGAACAGGAACCGGACGGCCGCCGCGAGGTCGCCGGCGTCGTCGCTCTCCGCGGCGCGGGCCTTCAGCTTCGTCGTCGGTGCGTGGAGCAGCTTGTTCACGGCGCTCTCGACCATCTGCGTGAGGGCCGCGCGGTCCCCCTCGCCGAGGTGCTTCAGCCGCCCTCCGAGAGAGCGCTCGAGCTCCGAGAGGAGGACCGCGCGCGCCTTCGTCCGAAGGGCGACGACCGTCGGCTGGACCTCGAGGCCGCGCGTCCAGACGAGGAACTGCGCAACCTCGTCGGCGACGATGGCCTCGGCCGCGTCGACCTCGGCGTGACGCGCCTTCATCCCGCGGCCGACCTCCTCTTCGAGGTCGTCGACGTTGTAGACGTAGACGTTGTCGATCGCGTGCACGGCGGGCTCGACGTTGCGAGGTACCGCGATGTCGACGAAGAGGAGGCTCCGTCCTCTGCGAGCCTTCATCGCGCGCTGGACCATGTCTCGGGTGACGACGGGCTTGGCGCTCGCGGTGCTCGCGACGACGACGTCTGCCTGAACGAGCTCCGCGTCGAGCCCTTCCCAGGGCACCGCCGCCGCTTGCATTTCGCGCGCGAGAGCGGCCGCGCGGTCGAAGCTCCGGTTGCAGATGCGGAGCGCGCGTGCGCCCTTCCCGAGGCTTCGCGCCGCGGCCTCCGCCATCTCCCCGGCGCCGAGGAGGAGCACGACTCGTTCGTCGAGATCGACGAAGATGCGACGCGCGAGCTCGACGGCGACGCTCGAGATGCTCACCGTGCCCGCTCCGATGGCGGTCTCGGTGCGCACGCGCTTCGCGACCGCGAACGCCCGACTGACGCAGCGCGCGAGGGTGCCGCGGAGCGCGCCAGCGGCGACAGCCGCGTCGTAGGCGTCCTTCACCTGACCGAGGATCTGCGGCTCGCCGAGCACCATCGAGTCGAGGCTCGCGGCCACCCGGAAGACGTGGCGCACCGCCTCGTCTCCGCGCTTCTCGTAGAGGTAGGGCGCCAGCTGCTCACCGCTCGCCGCGCCTCCGTGGCGCGCGAGCTCTTCGCGAATCGCCGCAATGCCCCGGTCGAGCCCTCCTTCTCCGTGCACCAGCGCGACGACCTCGACGCGGTTGCACGTCGACAGGAACATCACCTCGGCGAGCTCCTCCCGCCCGGCCAGCCGCGCCAGGACAGCCGGAAGCGCATCGGCTCCCGCCACGAGTCGCTCGCGCACCTCGACGGGCGCAGTGCGGTGCGAGAGGCCGACGACGACGATCATGCGTGCACGCCGCCGACGAGGCTCCGCACCAGGTAAAACGTGAGGACGAGCATCGCCAGCCCGAAGCCGAGGATCGTGCCCACAGCCGCGCGCCTGCCACGCCAGCCGGCCGCGGCCCGAAGAAGAAGGACGCCGCCGATGAGCGCCCACGAGGCATACGACAGGACGGCGCGAGCGATCCCCGGCAGGCTGCCCGCCTCGATCTCGCGGGCCCAGATCGTGCCCGTCAGGATGCCGATGGTGAGGAGGGGAAAGCCCGCGACGAGGAACCGGTGCTCCGCGCGGTCGAGCGCGTCGATGGGAGGCAGCCGCTGGATGCGCGCGAGGTTCTTGTTCTTGAGGCGGTGCTCCTGCAGGAGGTAGGCAACGGCGGCCGCGAACGCGAGCGTGAAGAGCGCGATCCCGAGGAGGCTGCTGGCCACGTGAAAGGGCAAGATCGCGCTGCGAAGGCGAGGCTCGTCGTCCACCGGGCCCACGAAGCGTGAGGCGAGGAGGAACGCGAGGGCCTGCGGCGCCACGAATGCCCCGACCACGTCGACGCGAAAGCGCAAACGGGCGATCGCGTAGACGAAGCACACGATCATCGACGCGACGCTAAGCGCGAAGTGAATGCCCTCGACCGGGCAGACGTGCAGGACCAGCGACCAGACGACGATCTGCGCGGCGTGGAGCGGCACGCCGAGGGCCACGAGACGGGGAGCCCACCGAGCCGCCGCCAGAAAGTGCCCGCCAAGCTCGGCGACGAACAAGACCGACGCCGCGAAGTAGACCACGGCGGTGGCCGCGAAAAGCACGTTCGCCAGCTGAAGAGTCACTCTGTCCGGATCGTGCTACGTCCTGGCCAAGTCCGCCAGTTGCCGTCAAAGGCTCCCGTCGAGAAACCGCGCCAGGAGCTCTTCGTCCGTCGTCGGCTTCGGGCCCGCCCGCCCCGCCCGTGCCTTCTTCCGGGCCTCCGAGCCCTCGTGCTGCGCGAACGTGCCGAGAGGTGTGCCCACCCAGCCAGGCTCGACGTCGTAGGCCGCATCCCCGAGGAGCATCGACGTTTCGACGATCTCTGCTCCGAGTTGATCGAGCCCGGTGCGCGCCTTGACGCGACCGACGAGGTCGTGGCCGTCGACGGTCCCGCTGACCTCGCGAACGACCCGAACCGCCTCGGCGAGCCGGTAGCGGCGCCCTTCGCCCAGGATGGTGAGCTCACCGTTCTGGACGTCGACGACCTCGTCGACAATCCACTGGTTTAGCGCCGCCTCGGGGAAGAAGAACTTGTTTTCCATCGCACGCGCCCGAGAAGGAGGGTATCACGAGCCCGCACGGGCGATGGGAGCTGGAGTCCTCGAGACCGTCGGCACGGATCGTTCATCTGGGCGGCACCGAGGGTCGGGCGGCGCAGGTGGCGGCGATGCGCGCGCGCTTCGAGGCGGCCACGGGCTCGTACTCGCCCGAGGACTCCTGGTTCGAGGAGCGCAGCCGGGCATTCTGGTGCGACGCGGTGACCCGCGGGCGCTTCGGGCGGGAGGTCGAGGACGAGCTCGACGAGGGGGAGCGCGCCTGGCTCGCGCCCCTCGAGCGCGCGCATCGCGGGCTCTTCCGCGCACAGGGCGATGTGCTGGTGGACGTCTGGAGCGGCGCGGAGCTGGTGCTCACGCTCGTCGACGACGCGTCTCGAGCGGAGCTCGACGCGGCCGCGGGGCAGCTCGTCGATGGCAGGGTCGTCGGCACGGACGAACCCTTGCTCGTCGCGCTGCTGCCTGGCGCGGTCTTCCACCCGCGCGACGCGACGACGGCGATACAGCCAGTCCTGGCCGCGGCGCATGCCGCCGACCTTGCCACACACCACGCGCTCGACGCCCTGCTTCGCATGGAGCGCACCCTGCGCGCCCTCGCCCGGGTCAAGGTGGCCTATGCGTACCGTCCGGACGCGCTGTCGCCAGGAGCCCCTACGGTCCCGGTGCGCCGAGGCGCAAAAGACCCTACGTAGGCTCCGATGATGCCGCCGCCGACGTTCGAGGCCCGCCTGGTTCGCGCGCGCACGCTGACCCCGAGCGTACGCGAGCTGACGTTCGAGCGCGTCGACCAGCAGCCCATGACGCTCGAGCCGGGGCAATGGGTGAGCGTCGCGCTGCCGGTCGCAGTCGAGGCGGCGACCTCCATCCGGAGGTCATATTCGGTTGCGTCTGCGCCGGACGGCTCGCCACGGTTCGACATCGCGTTGACGCGCGTTCCCGGTGGCCCTGGTTCGACGTGGCTGACCTCGCTCGAGCCGGGTGCGGTGCTGCAGTTCATCGGACCTCAGGGCTTCTTCACCCGTGCGGCTTCGAGCCCCGTGCCCTCACTCCTCATCGCGACGGGCACGGGCGTCACTCCGATGCGCAGCATGATGCGCGCAGCCATCGAGGCAGGGTCGCGTGCCCCGATGTGGCTGCTCTTCGGCGTGCGACGAGAGGACGACCTCGTCTACCGCGACGAGTTCGAGGCGATGGCCCGGAGCCACGATTTCGTCCGTTTCGAGCCCACGCTCTCGAGACCGCACGAGGGCTGGGTGGGCCGTAGCGGCTACGTGCAAACCCACGTGCGTGCGCTCTGGTCCGAGCTCGAGTCGCTCGCGGCGGGCGCGCCCCACGCGTACATTTGCGGGCTCGAGCGGATGGTGGGATCGGTCCGCGAACTGCTCCGGAAGGACATGGGCCTCCCGAGGCAGCAGGTCCACGGCGAGCGGTACGACTAAATGTCGTAAAGCCATCTTTTTGCAGCCACCGTGGATCGATAGATCCGCAAGGGAGGAATCATATCCCATCGTAATTTTGCGATGTTGCACGTCGCGCATTACTCCGCATTACTGATTGCCAATTCATCATTCAACGCTAACGTGCGCCATACCCCCTTTGGAGATGGCGTTATGACGATCAACCCTCTCTTCAATCCTAGGCCGCTGAAGCGGTCGGCTCCCATGACGATGCGTTTCGTCGGCGCCGCCTCACTCGTACTCTTCCTCCTCGCTTGCAGCTCGACCCCCTCGACGGGTGGGTTCGGCGGCGAGGGGTCCGACCAGAGCAGCGGCGGGGGCAACAGCAGCAACGGCGCGGCAACTTCGAGCAGCGGCGCTGGCGCGAGCAGCAGCGGCGGCTCGGTCGCAGGAGGCTCGAGCAGCAGCGGCGCTTCCGGCAGCAGCGGGGGCGGCAGCGGGTCGAGCAGCGGCACCGGCGGCAGCAGCAGCGGCGCGTCGAGCAGCGGGGCTTCGAGCAGCGGCAGTGGCCTTACGACGGGCGACGCGGGGCTGCAGAACAACCCCGACATCGACTACACGGTGGCGCCGGTCACGCTCACGATGAGCACGTTCACCGTCCAGCCAGGCGCCGAGGTCTATTACTGCCAGAACTTCGCGAACCCCTGGGGCAAGCAGGTCGACATCAAGACCTACTCGCTGGACATGGGGGTCGGGTCTCACCATATGTTCGCGTTTTACGCGAGCGACGCGACGAACGGCGCGCTGGCAGCGTGCCCGAACGGAGGAAACACGTTCGGTGCTTTCACGTTCGTCTCGCAGACCCCGAAGGCCACCGTCACGTACCCCCAATCGGTCGGCGCCACGATCCCGTCGGGTACGGGCTTCCAGATGATGGTGCATTATCTCAACACGACCTCGTCGACGCTGACGTCGAGCGTGGCCCTCACGATGTGGGTCGCCAAGCCGAACGTCGTGACGAATCACGCCGGAGTCCTCTTCCTCAACCAGGCGACGATGACGGTCGCCGCGACCTGCACGACCGGGTGCCCGTCGACGGGCACTTACCAGCTCCCCCAGGATGTCTATATCCTCCAGGCTGCAGGCCACATGCACAAGTTCGCGACGAACTTCGTCGCGACGACGTCGACTGGGGTCACGCTGTACACGAATACCCAGTGGTCGGAGCCCGAGCCAGAAAACTATTCGCCGCCCCTCATGCTGGCGTCGGGCACGACCATCACGTGGACTTGTACGGACGTGAACACGACCGGCGAGGAGCTGACGTTCGGCGAGTCCGCAGAAACGAACGTGATGTGCATCTCGCAGAATGTCTTCTATCCGGTCTCGGACGTGGACAACCCGGTGCTCGGAGATTTAACGGGCTTCACGTTCTGATCCGCCAAGCAGGGCTTGGGCGCCCTCCCAGAGCTCGCGTACGACCTCCGACGCCGGTCGCGCGGGCGCCAATGCCGCGGATTGCCCGGCCCAGGCCTGCATTCGATCGAGGTCACCAGCCTTCGTTCCTCCGTCGCGCATGGCCTGAGTAAGGCCACGTTGCACCGGGTACGGAGCCGGCGGGGGAGCGCCTGCGGCCGTGGCCGCGCGGGCATAGGCCGTGGCCAGGGCGCGGCCGGCACGGCCGGAGAACGCGCGCGTCACCAGTGTTTGCTCAGGCAGACTCCGGCCCAGGGCGTCGGCCCACGCGCGCGGCAGATTCGCTTCGGGGCAACGTAGAAGGCCGGTGCCGATCTGCACGGCAGAGGCGCCGAGGATCAGCGCGGCCGCGACGCCCCGTGCGTCGGCGATGCCCCCCGTCGCAATCACCGGCACCTTCACCGCGTCGACGATCGCCGGCAGGAGCGAAAAGAGGCCGACCATGTCGACGTCGGCCCTCGTCGGATCGAACGTACCCCGATGGCCACCGGCCTCCATGCCCTGCGCGATGATCGCGTCGGCGCCCGCATCCTCGGCAGCCCGTGCCTCGGTGACCGTCGTCGCCGTCGCGAACCACCGGATTCCTCGTGCCTTGATTCGGTCGAGGAAGGCGACTGGATAGAGTCCCATGATCGAGGAGATGACGGCCGGGCCAGCGTCGAGCACGGCTTCGCACTGCGCCGCGAAGTCGGGCGGCCGGGCATCCCCGGCGTCCCGCGCGACCTCCGGCCCCCAGCGGCTCAGAAAGGTGCGCACAGCGTCCTCGGCCGCGGAATCCCGCGCGGGGGCCGGATCGGGCACCCAGAGGTTGATCTGGAACCCAAGAGGGCCGCCGTCCCTGACCTCCGAGACCCAGGCTTCGATGGCCACCGGCGGCATCAGCAGCGCCCCACAGGCGCCCAGCCCGCCGGCGCGACCCACCGCGATCGAGAGCGAAGGAGGACACGCCCCTGCCATCGGGGCCAGGAGGATGGGAACGCGAAGACCGAGGGCCTGACAGAAGGCCTGGGCTCGGGCGACGACCGGACGAGATTGCGGCATCTGAAGAGCCCCGGAGAAGGACTGCCCTCGTGGGCGCTTCTAGACCTTGATGTCCGCTTCGATGAGCGACGGTCCGGGTGTGGCGAAGGATCGCCGCAGCTCGGCGACGAGCTGGTCGGCGCTCGCCACGCGACACGACGGGACGCCCATCCCCTTGCCCATCGAGGCGAAGTCCATCGTGGGGTTGGTGAGATCCAGCATCTGCTTGGCGACCGGCCCGGCCTGGCCGAGGCCCATTCGAAGCATCTCGAGGTTGAGGATGGCGTACGAGCGGTTGGCGAGGATGACGTTCGTCACGTTGAGCTTCTCGCGGGCTTGCGTCCAGAGGGCCTGGATCGTGTACATCGCGCTGCCGTCTCCATCGAGCGCGACGACGCGCCTATCGGGACACGCGAGGGCCGCCCCCGTCGCAGCGGGGAGCCCCATGCCGATGGATCCGCCCGTCAGGCACAGCCAGTCGTGGGGCGGACAGCCCGCGGTGGCCATGGGCGCCAGGTAGCCGACCGTATTCGATTCGTCGACGACGATGGCCCTGTCGGGGAGCGTCGCTCCGAGAGCAGCTGCGAAGGAGTCAGGCTCGATCGCGCCCCCGGTGGGAGCGGGCGAACGACCATCCGCTTGCAGCGTCTGGTCGACCGGGGCGCCCAGCGCGGCGGCGAGGGCCTCGAGGGCGCCCACCACGTCGTCCGACGCGGTCGCCAGAGTGTGAACCTGGCATCCCTCGGGGACCGCCATGCTCGCGCCACCGGGAAACGCGAAGAACGACACCGGTGCCTTCGCCGCCACCAGAATGAGGTGCTGCACTCCTCCGAGCGCCGAGAGGATCATCTGCGGGATGTACGGGAGCCGCTCGACGACCGCCCGTCCGGCGCCCCGCTCGATGCGCGCCGGGAACGTGTCGCACAGAACCCTCGCGCCGGCGTGCTTGCCGATCCGACTCGCTAGGCCGAGCGCCGGCTCGCGGACGCCTTGCCCGTTGAGGAGCAGCGCCGCGGGCTCGCCCCGCCGGAGGATCTGCGCCACTTCGTCGACGACCGCCGACGGAACGCTGCGCGGTCTGCCAATCGTGGCCTTCTTCGGCTCCCCCGTCGCCTGGCTCCAGGCGACATCCGCCGGCAAGACGATGGTCGTGACGTGCCCTGGAGCCTCTCGCGCGAAGCCCACTGCCGCGGCCACGTCGCCGCTCAGGTCATTGACGGACCCAATCGTCCTGGTCCACTCCGAGGCCCCCCGCGCGATCGACTCGATGTCGGAGTGGAGGGGAGGGTCGTACTGGCGGTGAAAGGTGGCGTGCTCGCCGACGACGTTCACGATGGGCGTGTGTGCGCGTCGCGCATTGTGCAGGTTCGCCAGACCATTGCCGAGCCCTGGACCCAGATGGAGCAGCGTGGCCGCGGGCCGGTCGGCCATTCTGCCGTATCCGTCCGCGGCGCCTGTCACCACTCCTTCGAAGAGCGCTAGCACCGCGCGCAGCTTCGGCACGGCGTCGAGCGCCGCGACGAACTGCATCTCGGACGTGCCGGGATTGCCGACGACGAGGTCGACGCCGTTCGCGAGGAGCGTCTGCATGAGGAGATTCGGCGCCGTTCATCGAGGGTCCTCCGTCAGTCGAAGATCGTGCCCGGATTGAGGACACCGTTGGGGTCGAATGCCTGCTTGATGCGACGCAGGAGCGCGACCTTCGCGGGGTCTTCGAGCTCCATGTAGTAGCGCTTCTTTTCGACGCCGATGCCGTGCTCGGCGGAGATGACGCCGCCGAGGCGACGCCCGGCCTCGAAGAGCTCGCGCATGAGTGCGTAGCGCTTGTCGGGATCGCGCTCGAACACGGCAAGGTGCACGTTGCCGTCGCCCGCGTGACCGCAGCCGGGAATGAACGTCGAGTGACGCTCTGCGATGGTCTTCACGTTCTGCATGTACTCGGGCAGCGACGCCCGTGGGACGACGATGTCGACGACCTCGCTGGCCTGGGCCCGCTTGGCCGCCCAGAAGCTCTTCTCGCGGGCCTCGACGAGCTGGGTCGCGGCGCCGGCGGGCAGGACGAAGACGTCGGTTGCGCCGTGCTCGGCGAGCGTCGCTCCCGCGAGCTGCGTGTCCTCGTCGACGCGGTCGGCCGTGCGGCCCTCCACGACGACGAGGAGATACGCCTCTGTGGTTGCCTGGACTTCCGCCGAGATGCCCAGCGAGACGCCGCTCTGCGCCGTGATGGCCATCATCGTCATTCGATCGATGTACTCGACGAGGAGCGGCCCGACGCCACTCACGACCAGGAGGGGCACGGTGCCGACGGCCTGCTCGAGCGTGGGAAACGGCGCTAGGAGGGTCGCGCTGTGCCGGAGAAGCGGGACGAGCTTGAGGATCACCTCCGTGACGACGGCGAGCGTGCCCTCGGAGCCGATGACGAGCTGCGTGAGGTCGTAGCCGGTAGACGTCTTCACGAACTTGCCGCCGGTGCGGATGACTTCGCCCGTGGCAAGAACCGCCTCGAGGCCGAGGACGTGATGCCGCGTGACGCCGTACTTCACCGCCCGCATCCCGCCCGCGTTGGTGGCGACGTTTCCGCCGAGAGTGGCGCTATTTTCGCCGGGGAATACGGGGTAGACGAGGCCCTTCTCGGCGACCGCCGCGTTGAGCGCGTCGAGGCTCACGCCAGGTTCGACGACCACGACGTGATTGTCGGTGTCGATCTCGAGGATGCGCTTCATCCTCTCGAACGAGATGACGACGCCGTTCGGTCTGGGCACACACGCTCCGCAGAGGCCCGTACCCGCGCCGCGCGCGGTGACCGGGACGCGGTTCTCGCTGGCCCAGACGAGGACGCGGCGCACGTGGTCGACGCCGGAAGGGAAAACGACGGCGAGCGGCACGTGGTGTTCGCCGCACAGCGCCTCGTCGTGGGTGTAGTCGTCGCTGATGGCGTCGCCGACGAGGACGTTCTCCGGCCCGACGAGGGCGACAAGGGACGAGACCAGACGCTGCACCGCGAAGGGATAGCACCCGACCCCGCGGGCGCGTGTCAAGGAGGGTCGCGACGTGACTACCAAAACCAGATCTCGTACGCTCGCACGGATGAGCGACCTCGTGATGGAGACGCTGAAGCCAGGCACGGGCGCGGAAGCCAAGACAGGCGAACGCGTCACCGTGCACTACGTCGGAACGCTGACCGACGGAAAGAAGTTCGACAGTTCGCGCGACCGGGGCCAGGGATTCCGCTTCACGCTCGGACGTGGAGAGGTCATTCAAGGTTGGGATCGCGGCGTCGCGGGCATGCGCATCGGAGAGCTCCGCAAGCTGACGATCCCGCCCGCGCTGGGTTACGGCGCCCGCGGCTTCCCCCCGGTCATTCCACCTGACTCCACGCTGGTGTTCGAGGTCGAGCTTCTGGCAGTCGGCTGACTTTCACCTCGCGTCCTTGCAGCAACGGAAACCCGTTTCGTAAAAGCGGAACTCCGGGCCGTGCGCGCTGTTGGTCGAGCGACACGTCGGCTTGCCGCCCCCGTAGCAGCCGCACCAGTAGCAGCCCGCCAGGATGTACGGCCATCCGTTCGCGTGCTCGCGCGTGCGCACGACCCACTCTTCCACGTTCCCCGTCATGTCGTATGCACCCGCTTGCGAGACGCACTTGCTCTTCGTACCGCTGCGCGACGCCTGGTAGAGCTCTCTTGCGTGCGACTGGGCGTCCGACGCCGGCCACCGGGCCAGCCTCGCCTCGTCGACCTGCTTCCACGCCTTGTCGTCGTTGCAGCGGCTGTACTCGTAGGTGTCGCCGTACGGGTACTGGCGATGGTCGTCGCCCTCGCACGCCGCGGTCCACTCGTCCTCGGTGCACAGCCGCTTCCGGTGCGCCTGACACCACGCGTCCGCCTCGTTCGCCGACTGCATGACCAGGGGCTTCGAGTGTCGCCGGTTCGGGGCCTCGTACCGATCGACGCAGACGTCGTGCACGCGCACCATGTTCGCTGGACAGCCGCCGCGCTTGTGCCTGGGCTTCTTCGCCCCGGCGTCGGACGACGAGACGATGACGAGGACCGCCACCGCGAGGACGCCGACGAGGCTGCTGCGGGGCGTGGCGAAGCGACCGCGGAAGCGCACGGCGCTCCCACGTCTATCGTCAATAACCCTTACGCGCCACAGCGATGTCGGTGCTCTCGATCTCGAGCCGCGACTGACTTACCAGGCAAACCGCGCCGTCCTTCTTCACGGAGAGCACGCGAAGCTCGCCTACCACCTCGTCGGGGTAGGTATCCTCTTGGCGTTTCGAGCCGGGCATCTTCTCCATCGGAGGCATGGGCCGTTCGTCGTCGGTCGACACCCGGTAGCCGGCGCCTCGCGTCACCAAGCTCCGCCGCCACGCGTCCCCGCGTCGCACGATGAAGAGCCGGTTGCCCCGCTTGAGGCCCGCCGATTCGCCCTTGTCGATGAAGACGACCTGGTTCTGCCCGTAGAAGTCGTGCGGATGAACGCTCCCGAGCACACGCGCCTGCAGTTCTACGTCGTTGCGGCGGGGCGGCACGATCTCGAAGCGGCGCTCGAGCGGCCCCACGCTGGCGCCTCGCTCGATCACGTCGAGCGTCTCGATGACCTTTGCGCGCGCAACGCGGTCGTGCGCGTTGTACTCGTCGACGCGCGCGGTCCCGAGGATTTGAACGATCTGGCCGGCCGCCAGCGTCGTCCGGTTGTGGAATATCGTGAGCTCTTGCCCCAGGTGGACGTCGTGACCTGGCTTCACCGCGAGGTAGAGCTCGTCGTTGTCCGACAGGAACATCTTGTCCGCCGAAGACCCCGATACGTCGCCCCAGACCTCGTCGGTCGCATCCTCTACCCAACCCTCGTCGCGGAGGAACACCGTGCCGCTCGGCACCTGCCGGCGCCGATCGACGATGCTCATCTTGTTGGCGTCACCCGTCTCCGACGGCGACGTCTTCCCCGAGCCCTTGCCCTCCCCCGCCCCTTCGCTCGCGACGGCGCCTTCTTTCATGCGCAGCTCGTCGCCCGGGTAGATCCAGTGCGGGTTCTTGATCTGCGGGTTATAGGACCAGAGGCGCGGCCATTGGTACGGGTTCTGGAAGTACTGGTCGCAGATGCCCCACAGCGTGTCTCCGCGCTTCACGATCACCGTCGAGGGCACCTCGCCCCCGGTCTGGGTGTGGCCGCCCATCACGAAGACCGGGCCGTTGGCGTCCCCATGTGCGGCACCGCCGGCCGCTCCGCTCCGGCCGTAGTCGAAGTTGTCTTCCTCGTCGCCCGTGACGGGGTGCGCGCTCGACTCGGTCGCGTTGCCGCCGCCGATCGTGCCGTTGGCCGACTGCGGGTTCCCGAAGCTGATGCCCGCGGCGGCCGCGTATCCGCCCGTGGTCGGCGGGACCCGAGGGGACGGTCGCGCCGCCGCCAGGGGCGGGGGTCGGATTGGCGGGCGGCCCCGCCTGAGCCCACGCCGAGGCGGGAACCATCGCGCCGAACGCGAACGCGACGGAGAGCGTGGCGCGGTGACGAGAGTCGAATCATCTGTGGTCCTCTGCCCGGGGTCCGGACGGCGTGACGGCGGGGACGCTGACCGCCGGGATGCGCCGGGCCGCTTCGCTCTTGGGAAATTGCTGCGCGAGACGAACGAAGAGCTCCCGGGCCCCGTTGGGGTCGCCGAGCTTCTGCCGGCAGATGCCGAGCTTGAGGAGGGCGTCCGGCGCCTTGTTCCCCGCGGGGAAACGGGCAAGCACGCCTTCGAACTGCTCCGACGCGTGCACGTAGTCGCCTTGCGCGAAGTAACACTCGCCTCGCCAATACATCGCGTTGTCGGCGTACGGATGGTCGGGCCACTTGACGAGAAAAGCCGCGAGACTGTCGAGCGCCTTGTCGTACTGCCGGGCGGTCACGAGCGAGAGCGCGGCGTCGTAGGCCCGCTTCGCCTCGGGGTCGATCGCACTCGGAGGCGGAGGAGCGTCGCCGCCAGGCGGGAAGGTCTGCTCGACCTGGTCGTCGCCACGCCAGCGACCCCCGTTCGGACGGGCGGCACCGAACACCCGGATGGCCGGGCGGGGTGCGGGATCATCGCACGTCGGGCGCCTCGTCCCCTTGTTGATCTTCGTCCGAGCCGAGAGTGACCGCCGCAGGCACCGGCCCTCCCGGGGCTACGGCGGGGGCACCGACAGGGGCGACGTCGGACTCGTGCGAGACGTCGTCCGCGAGGTCTCGGTCCTTCTGGATGGCGTCGATCTCGGCACGCATGGCGTCGAGGTGGCGCTCCTCGGACGGGCCGGCGCACCCGAGAAAGAATGCCGCCGCGGCCGCGAGGACGGCCATGCCGGGGTCAATTGCCGATCGGAGACCCATCGGCCAAGAAGGGTAAGGCGCGCAGCAGCGAGGGGCCAATTTTCCAGCCCCCGGCGCAACTTTACCCCCCGCCCTTTCTGGGCGAGGATTGCGGGCTCCCCGAGGGCCCCCGCCGTTGCCGCCTCCCGTTCGAAAGCTCGACCTTCGCAAGACCCTGTTTCTCTTGCCGAACCTGATCACGCTCTCCAGCGTGTTCTGCGGGTTCGACTCGATCCGCATCAGCTCGACGGCCCAGGGGGACGACGACTACTACCGGGCGTCGCTGCTGCTGGTGTTCGCTCTCTTCTTCGACATGCTCGACGGGCGTGTGGCCCGGCTGACCAAGACGCAGAGCGCCTTCGGCCTCCAAATCGACTCGCTCGCGGACGCCATCTCGTTCGGCGTGGCGCCCGCCATCCTCGTCTTCAAGTGGTCGCTCTGGCAGCGCCCGGTGGGGGGCCTCGTGGCCTCGTTCCTCTTCGCGGCCGCCGGGGCTGTGCGGCTGGCGCGGTTCAACGTGCTGTCGATGGGCGAGAACGGAGCCCCGACGAAGCCGGGCAAGTACATCGTCGGTCTGCCGGTCCCGGGAGCGGCCGGGATCCTCATCTCGCTCGTACTCGCCAACCACGCGATGGGCGAAAAGCTGCGTCTGGACGAGCACGCGTGGGCGATGATCGTGCTCACCATTTTCCTCAGCTTCCTGATGGTCTCGACCATCAAGTTCCGGAGCTTCAAGGACCTGCGGCTCAACGCGCGGACCTTCGGCCTCGTGGCGTTCGCGGTCGGATCGAGCGCGATCGTGAGCCTGCAGACCCGGCCTGCGTTCGTGCTCGTGTGGCTACTCTCCTGCTACGTCGTCATCGGTCTCGTCGAGAGTGCCCTGGCGCTTGCGAGACGCGCGAGGCGCGCGGAAGCCCGCCGAAGCTTGCCGCCAGCGAGCTAAGGTGGCTTTCGCCCTGCACGCGGCGCGGGATCGTGCACGCGCGGCGATGGCCCGAGGCGACGCGGACGGCGCGTCGAGGGAGCTCGTGGCTGCCCTCGGGCAGACGCACGTCGCCGAGCGCGACTACCTCTCCGTACTGCGTCCGCTCGAGGAGGCCCTTGCGCGCGCAGGCAATGCGCGCGGCGCCCTGTCGGTCATCGGGTACCAGGCGACGGACGACCCCGCGGCATGGAAGCGCGCGCGGGCCCTCCTCGACAAGGTGTCTCCTGCCGACCGTGCGCGCACCGCGGCCGCGCAGGGGCGTGCGCTCGATGCGGCCCGCGAGATGGAGGACGGGGGACGTTTGGCGGCGGCCGCATTCTTTCGCGAGGGCGCGGGAGACTGGGTTGGTGCCCGCACGCTGTGGTCACGCCTGGCCCAGGCGACTGAACTCGAGGACGCTTACGTGGCGGCGCTGGTCCGCTTCAACCTCGCTCGCTGCGCCGGGAAGTGCGGGGACGCGGCGGGCGCGCGCCAAGCTTTCGTGGCGAGCGTTCGCCTTCTGGAGGAAGGGGCAGACCACTTCGAGTCGATCGGCCAGCGAGAACGGGCCTTCGACTGCTTCCAGGTGATGGCAGAGGTCGGCCGTGAGCGTGCGGCGTTCGAGGACGTGCTCGAGGGCTACGTCAACTGCATCCGCATCCTTCGCGAGGACCACCTGAAGAGCTTCGCCCTCGAATACTTCGAGGAGGCGATCGCAGCGGCTACCCAGCGAGGAGAGACGAGCGCGGCGGCAACGTTCGCGAGCGACGCCGCGGCCTACGCGCGATCTCTGGGGCTGACCTCGATGGCCGGCGGGTATGCGCTCCATCAGGCGAAGCTCTGGCGCGCCGTGTCGAAGCAGCACCAGGAGCGTGGCGCGCCCGTCGAGCTCGCGGAGAACGCGCTACTCGCCAGCGTGCTGGCATACGGCGAGATCGGACAGCACGCGCAGGTGGGGGCCCTCTATGCGGAACTCGGTGGCCTCGACCTAGGAGCTCCGCGGCGCGAACAGTACGCGCGGGCCGCCAGGCGCTACGTGGACGCGAAGGACGATGCGGTGGAGACGTCCCGGCCATCCCGCCCGGACACGAGCTTCGCCGACGTCTGGCAGGTGGACGTTCTCGAATGGGAGCAACGGGGAAGCGCGGCGGAGGTGTGCGCGGACGTCCTCCTCGACAAGCGATGGCCGCCTCTCGTTCGAAGGAGGGCGCTGATCGCGCGTCTCACGGCCCTCGAGGTCGAGGCGAGGACCGCGGACGTGGGCGTGGGCTCCTCCCTCGTCGATGCGCGAGCGCGGTTGGCCGACGAGCTCTCGCAATTGCAACTCTACGCCGTTCTGTCGCCGCTCGAGGCTCTCTTCGCAAGGCCCGAACGGCGGGTGAAGACCGCCGTACTCCGGGCCATGCAGACGCTCTTCTTCAAGCGAACGTTCGTGACGGTCCGCGCCGGCGCGCGTGACGCGGACCCGGCGGTCGTCGAGCAGGCCGCGAAGACGGTGGAGGCGCTGCATTTCCCGCACGCGTTCGACCCCCTCGCGCGAATCGTGCGCGAATCGGCCGAACCGTCCGTGAGAGCGGCGGCGCTGCGCGCGATGGCGCAGATCGACACGACCGAGGTTGCGGAGTTCCTGCTCGGGGTGCTCGACCATGGCGCGCCGGCGGACCAAGCGGCGGCGGGCCGGGCCCTTGCGGCGGCGAAGGGGACGAAGCTCGCCGAGCTTGCCGCGCAGAGGAACGCGGCCTCGGGCGCCATTTCCACACCGTAGCGCCAGTGTCCGACCCTCCATGGAGGGCGCGGACTGGAACCCGGAACCTTTTTCGTCGTCCATCCGTCCATCTCGGGAAGAGCTCCGCCCGCTCGCGGCGTTGTGGTCCGTGGGCGGAACGTGGCGCCGGGTCTCACGGACCCAGAAGGACGGCCATCGATGAAGGCTGCAATCATCCCCGGGGTTGGCATTCTCACGGTCACTCTCGCAGCGGTCGCCTGCGGCGGAGCAAGCGGAGGGGCCAGGGCGGGCGTTCCGCAGGCGGCGGCACCCCCGAACAGGACGCCGGTCGCGTCGGGGTGCGGGCGGGTGCACTCGCCGGCGTCGACGGCGACGCCCCTCGGCGCGGTCCGTGCCGGCTCGACGGTCGCCCTCGCGACGCGTGGCGGCAGGACGCTTGCCTATGCGGCCGACGAGGACGACTGGGCGGTGCACGTCGTCGACGTCGATGCGAGAAAGGAGCTCGGCAGCGCCGCGCTCGACGGGCGGCCCTCCCAGCTCATCTTCCTGCCGGACGGTCGCCTCGCCGTCCTGCTCCGCGACAGATCGCAGATCGCCGTGATGGAACCCGGCGAGAGACCGGAGGAGCTGGAGACGAGGTGCGTGGTCGGCACCGCCGCGGAGCCCGTCGCCCTCGCGCGGACGCCGGACGACACGACCCTGCTCGTGACGAGCGGTTGGGGCCGCACGCTCACGGCGTTCGACGCGGGCAAGATCACCAAGTCCTTCGAGGTCTCCTTGCCGCGCGAGCCGCGCGCGGTCGTCGTCTCGGACGACGGCGCCTTCGCATACGTGTCGCACGCCGTCGGCGCCCGCGCCAGCCGCGTCACGCTGGCGGACTGACGGTCGTCGAGATCGCGCTTCACGAGAAAGACCCTCAGACCGAGGCGCAGCGAGACGCTCTGGAGAAGGAAATCGACTCCTACGAGAAGAAGGGGCAGAAGGCGCCCCCAGCGCTCGCAGAGCAGATCGCCGAGCTGGAAACGGGGGGAAACCCCTCGTGTCAGGGCTTCGCCCTCGCGAAGTCGGTCAGCCCCGGCGGGCGCATCCTGGCGCCACAAGTGCTTGTCGACAACGGCGACCCGAAGCAGCGAGCGCAGGGGTACGGCAACGACGAGAGCCCGACGGAGGTGGGCGACGTCGCCGTGATCGACGCGTCGACGGGTAAGCCCATCCTAGCCTCGCTGGAGCGCCCGTCGGAAAACGCGGGCTGGGGAGAGGATCCGCGCAACGTCGCAGGAGAGCGAGTGCCTACTGCCCAGGGCCGCGACGATGGACCCCTCTTCCGGCTCTCTTCTCGTGTCCTGTTTCGGACTCGACCAGGTGATCGCCTACGACGCTCTCGCCGCGAGCCCGGCGCGCGCGGAGCGGAGACGCTGGGCCGTCGCCGCGGGCCCGAGCGGCATCGCCGTCGACGCGGCCCGGAACCGCGCCGTCGTGTGGTCGCAGTTCGACCGTACGCTCGACGTCATCGACCTCGGCGACGGTCGGCTCACGGACGACGAGGGACGGCCGCCGGTGCCCCCGGAGCGCATCGTCATGGCGCCCAGCTCGCGACACTCGGTCACCGTCGCCACGGCGCTCGGGCGTCTGCTCTTCCACTCCGTCGGCGATGCACGCATCGCCCGAGACGGGCGCGCATGCGCCAGCTGTCACCCCGAGGGGCGCGACGATTCGCTCGTGTGGGCCACGCCGGACGGGCCACGCCGGTCGATCACGCTTGCCGGGCGCGTTGGGGGGACGGCGCCGTACGCGTGGAACGGTTCGGAGAGCGACCTGCGAGCGCACCTCGCCGCGACGTTCGACCGGCTCAATGGCGCGGGCGGCCTCAAGAGCGTCGAGCTCGAGGCCCTGACCGCCTACGTGGAATCGCTGGCCCCGCCGCCAACCCCTTCGGCGGTACGGGACGCTCACGTGCAGCGCGGCGCGGACCTGTTCGCGTCCAGCGCCGTCGGGTGTGCGGGGTGCCACAGCGGCGCGATGGCTACGGACAACGGTCACCACGACGTGAAGAGCAAGAGCGACGCGGACAGGACGGGCGAGTTCAACACGCCGTCTTTGCATCTCGTAGGCGGCACCGGGCCCTACTTCCACGACGGCCGCTACAAGACGCTGCACGATCTGCTCGTGGCGAACAAGAAAGACGAGATGGGCCACACGTCGCAGCTGTCCCCCGAAGACCTCGACGCCCTCGAGGCGTATGTGAGGACGCTCTGATGCGCCGGGCGAGAGGGATCACAGTGGCGGCGTTCGCTTCGGCAGCCGTGATCGCGACGCCCCAGGTCACCGTCGCGGCTCCCGTGACGACCGGCACCGGAGCAGCGGCAGCCTTCGCGTCGTTGCCCGAGGGCCAAGTCCCTCCCGTTCCGGCAGCGACTCCACCCAAGTACATCGCGCCAGCGGAGAAGGTCGCCGGCTTCGTCCTGGCCGGGATGCCCGCCAATCAGCTCGAACAGCTGAAGCGCGCCGGGCGGGGCGTCCGGTTCACCTATCTCTTCTCGGGCGAGGACCAGGCCAAGACGTTTGCGCGGTCGCGCGGAGGGCAGGGCGACCTGACCGACGCGTGCATGGTCGACGGAGGCGACACGGCATCGCAGGGCAATGGTGCCGGCGGCGACACCGAGCCCCGTGACTGGCCGACGTCCTACTCCTCGATGCTCTCCTTCCAGTTCGAGACCGACCCGGCCTCGGATCCACCGCCCCGCACGATGCACCACGCCAAGCGGGCGCCATCGGGCCGCGCGGACGTACACGTCGTGCACGCCGAACGGTTCGTCGCAGGAAGGGACGGCCGCGCCTCGCTCGACATGGCCGACGCGTGGATCGACGTCCGGACGCGTGGCGCCCGCCTGATCGGTCGCTCTACGCTGCCACTGGCGCGCGTGTTCGTCGGCCCCAACGGGTTCGAGGTGTATGCCGCGCACAGCGGGGACGCCCTCGAGGTGGTCCTCCACGCGCCCGACCGTCCGTCCGAAGACGCCGCGCTCGCCATGCAGCTCCGAACGCAGCTCCGAAGCATCGCCGTCCTCTTGCCCGATCGCAACGGCGGAAACGCCGACTGCGGGCACCTGCGCTTCACGCTGCGCGCGTCCCCGGGAGTCGGGCAGATGGCGACGACCATCCAGGCCGTCGCGTTCCTCCCGCCACTCGACAGCGTCGACGGCGATGCCGCGATCCCGCCGGAGAACGAATCGGACGAAGCGCGAGGCTCCCGCGAGCTTCAGGCGATGCGCCAGCGGCCATACCGGCTGAGCGTGAGCGCGACGGCGACGAGCACGGACGAGACTCCGTTCATGAGCGTCGGGTTGGGGTGGGTCGGGCGCGAACGAACGGGGAGCTGAGCCTCAGCCCGCTACCAACTGCCTCAACTTCACGATGCTGTCCGTCTCTCCCAGGACGATGAGTGTCGTCCCCTCGGCGATGACGTATTCGGGGTCCGGATTGTAGATGAACGAACGGTCGACTCCGCGCGCCGCGATGACGAGGGCACGCGTCTCGCGGCGGATCGGCGTGTCCTTCAGCGCAACCCCGGCGAAGCTAGAGCCTCGCTCGATGACCACCTCCTCGAGGCGCAGGTTCTTGTCCTTGTCGCGCAGCATCTGGTCCAGAAACTCGTTGACCATCGGGCGAATGAGCTCGCTCGCGAGGCGCCGTCCACCGATCATCGTCGGGTTCACGATCGAGGTGGCGCCAGCCTTGATGATCTTCGGCGCCGCCTCGTCTTCTACGACCTTGCTCACGATGCGCGCTTGCGCGTTGAGGCTGCGTGCGCTGAGCGTGACGTAAAGGTTGTCCTTGTCGTGCGTGAGGGCCGCCACCACGCCACGCGCACGCGCGACTCCGGCCGCGAGCAGGACGTGGTCGAGCGTTGCGTCGCCGAGGACGTGGAGCATTTTCCGACGCCGCCGCAGAGCTCCTCGGAGACCTGCGTCAGCACTTGCTCGCTTCGATCGATCGCGACGAACGGTGTCTGCGTGACGAGCAGCTCCTCGATCGCGTGCTTTCCGGTCGCCCCCGCGCCCGCGACGACCACGTGCCCCGACATCTTCGCGATCTCCCTCAGCATGCGCCTCTTCCTCCATGCCTGCCCGATGACGCCCTCGACGAAGAGAGCCGTGAGGCTCGACTGCATGTACGCGAGCACGCCAACGCCGCTGACGATGAGGGCCACCGTCAGGACGCGCGCCCCCGGAACCTCGCGCATGTGCCCGAGCTCGAAGAAACCGACCGTCGAGATGGTGATGACGGTCATGTACGCGCAGTCGGCCAGCCCCCAGCGCCCGCGTCCGATAGCGAGATAGCCACACGTTCCGAGAGCGACGAGAACGGCGAAGACGCCGAGCGCGGTGAGAAGTCGACGGACGGGGGTGCTCACCGGCAAGAGAGACTACCGCACTCGGGGGCTCGCCCACGCGTCGACGATGGACTGCGTTTGACGACAGCCCCGAGTGCACTAAAGTGCGCGGACGTCTGGGCGCCCGATGTGGAAGAAGGTTCGTGGGCTTCTCTTCGGCACGCCGAAGGACGTTCGTTCGGAGCAGACGTTCCACAGCATCTCGCTCGTCGCGATGCTCGCCTGGGTCGGCCTCGGCGCCGACGGGCTCTCGTCGTCTGCCTACGGCCCCGACGCGGCCTTTCGTGAGCTCGTCGACGGGCGGCGACGAGCACACGTCGCTGGCCGTCGGCGCTGGCCCTCGGGACGGCGGTCACCGTCTTCATCATCTCGTACGCGTACTCGCGCATCATCGAGCACTTTCCTTCCGGCGGCGGCGGCTACGTCGTCGCCACGAAGCTGCTCGGGCCCCGGTTCGGCGTCGTGAGCGGCTAGCGCACTGCTCGTCGACTACGTCGCTCACGATCACCACGTCGATCGCGTCAGGCGGCGACGCCATCTTCAGCATGATCCCGCGCGCATGGTTCGGTTCGGCGGCGACGCGCGATCCGGCCCGACGACGTCGGGTCGTGGCTCGACCCCGTGCAGCGGACCAAGCTCGTCGTCGAGATCGTGGCCATCGGCTTCTTGACGATCCTGAACATCCGGGGCGTCAAGGAGTCGGTGCAGGCCATCCTGCCCATCTTCATGGTCTTCGTCGTCACGCACGCGATCCTCCTTGGCGTGGCCATCTTCGGCCACCTCGGCGACATCGGCGCCGTCGCCCACCAGACGCGCGTCAACCTGGGCCACACCGTCGCGTCGCTCGGTTCGCTCGGAGCCCTCTTGCTCTTCGTGCGCGCCTACTCGCTGGGCGGCGGCACGTACACGGGCATCGAGGCCGTCTCCAACGGCGTTCAGATCATGCGCGAGCCCAAGGTGCGCACGGCCAAGCGCACGATGGTGCTGATGGCGACGTCGCTGGCGATCACCGCGGGCGGCATCATCCTCGCGTACCTGCTCGTGCACGCGATGCCGGTGGAGGACAAGACGATGAACGCGGTCCTCCTCGAGCGCGTCGCCGGACGCTGGCACATCGGCGCGTGGAGCGTCGGGCGGCTGGTTCGTCACGATCGCGCTCGCGTCGCGAGGCGGGGCTTCTCTTCATCGCCGCGCAGGCCGGCTTCGTCGACGGGCCGCGCGTCATGGCGAACATGGCGGTCGACTCCTGGCTGCCTCACCGCTTCGCCGCGCTGTCGGAGCGGCTCAGCATGCAGAACGGCGTCCTCCTGATGGGCGGCACGTCGATCGCTCGCGCTCCTCTACACCCACGGCGACGTCGAGAAGCTCGTCGTCATGTACTCGATCAACGTGTTTCTCACGTTCTCGCTGTCGAACCTCGGCATGACGCGCTTCTGGATGCGGCACCGCAAGGAGCACGCCGACTGGTACAGGCACCTGCCCGTCCACCTCATCGGCCTCGGGCTCTGTCTGACGATCCTGGTCGTCACCGTCATCGAGAAGTTCGCTGCCGGCGGCTGGCTCACGCTCGTCGTCACCGGCCTCCTGGTGATCCTCTGCCTCTCCATCAAGCGACACTACTGAGGGTGGTCGCGTGCGATCCGGCAGCTCGACGTCGAGTTGCCCGATCCGCTCGCGTCCGAGGCGCATACCCCTCCTCCGCCGAGCGTCTCGGAGCTCTCGGCGAGCCCGGGGCCAACGGCCATCGACCGCAAGTGGCCGGTCGCCGTGCTGTTCGTCGGCGGCTACGGCGGCCTCGGCCGGCACGCGCTCCTGACGCTCCTGCGCATGTTCCCCGGGCACTTCAAGGGGATCGTCTTCTGTCTCCGTCGCCGTGATCGACTCGGGCAACTTCAAGGGTATCGCCGAGGTGCACGAGCTCGAGCGGCGCACCCAGGAGGCGCTCGACAAGTACGTCAAGTACGCCGCATGGATCGGCCTGCCCGCCGAGAGTCACTTCTCGACCGGTATCGAGGTCGCTGTCGAGGCAGAGACGATCGCCGTCGAAGTGGTGCAGAGGTACCCGAAGGCGCTGTTCGTTGCGGGACAGCTCATCTTCGAGGAGGACACGTTCGTCACGCGGGCGCTGCACAACGAGACGGCCTTCATGATCCAGCGCCGCCTGCAGCACGCGGGCGTGCCGATGGTCGTCCTGCCCGTGCGCCTCAACCTCAGGGAGGGCCCTCGATTGACGTCGCCCAGCATGACCGAGGAGCGCCCGGGATAGTCGTGTATCCTCGTGCATGATGAGGGCGGGGTATTTCGGGTTCTTGGCAATCGTGACGTTCGGCACGGGCGTGACGGCGTGTCGGCCGAAGACGGTTGCAGAGGCCGAGACCAAGGGTGATGTCGCCTGGCTCGAGCAGAACGCCTCGCCGGAGGCCATTGCCGCGCTCGGGCGTCTCGCGGACAACGACCCCAAGGCGCTCGGGGTGTTGCAGGCGCGCACGCCATTCGAGCTCCAGCCGTACCGGGCAGCGTGGGCTGCAGTGGTCCGGGGCGCGCCTTGGGGGACCACGATGCTGCGCGGCGGGCTGGCCGACCCCAAGCGCGCAGACGTCGCCGCGAGCGCCATGCAAAGACACGAGGCACACCTCGCGGCGTTCTTGACCGACCTCGACGCCGCGCTGGTGCGCCTCTCGGCGAGTCCGGAGAACGTCAACGTATCGAGCACGCTCGCGAGTGTCGGACCCAGCGCGCGGCCCTTCATCGAGCGCCGGCTGCGGGACCCATCGACGCGCGGCGCCATGTGCCGAGGGATCGCGTCGGGCGGTGCCGACGCCGATGCGCGCAAGGCGCTGATCGACGTTCCCGAGACGGCCCGGGACGATGCGTCGTGCGTCGATGCGGTCGTACGTGTCTCGTCGGACGACGAGCGCGTGCTGACGTGGATGGCGGAGCGCGGCGAACCCGGCATTCTGGGGGCAGCAGGGAAGAGCGACGCCCTGCCGTGCACCCAGCTCCACGTGGCTTGGGCGAGGGCCTTCGCGGCGCGTCCGCCCGCTTCGTACAAGGAGCTCACGGTACCGCTCGGCTACGCGACGAAGCGCTGCCCAGCCGAGATGGACGGCGTCCTCGCGGACACGATCCTTCGCCTGCCGTCCGCCCACGAGGTCGTCGCGCGCGCGATCGATCCCTTCGAGACGTACGGCGATGGCCTACGCGCGACCTGCGCCGCTCTGCCGACTGTCGCTGCCGGCCGGGACTCGGCCTTCGTGCGCGAACGCGCGCGCGACGCGCTGAATCACGCGTGCAGGCCGCCCGGGTAGCCGAAGCGGGCGCTAGTCCCCGAGGTGAACCTCGTCCTCGCGAGGGGCGTCCATCGCGGCGCGGAGGGACGGGTGGGTCGCGAGGAGACGGACGCAGCGATTCCACCTGAGGACGGGATCAGGCGAGTCCGGCCGCATCGACTCTGCCTTTGCGAAGAGCGCCAGCGCATGCTCGAACGCGGTCACCGCGCTGTGCGCCTCATCTCGTTCGAGGTGCGCCTTGGCTACACGCTCCCACGCGACGCCGATGTGGTAGATGCGCTCGTACTCGTCGGTCAGCTTCTCGAAAGCGTCGATCGCTTGCTCGAAGAGCCCGACGTGCCCAGTCTGGAGTCGATCGGTGAGGGCCAGGCCGAGCAGCCTCAGCGCAACTTGGTGCCTTGCGTCGACATCGAGCACGTCGCGGCAGATGCTCTCGGCTTCCTCGGGCTGATTCAGATCGCGGTAGTGGGCCGCCTTCGCGATGGCAGCCTCGAGGCTCGCGCGCGGCAGACGCTTGAGATCGAACCCCACGCGGCGTCCTCGCGCCTACTCGGCCTTCGCCCGCTTGGCCGTGGGCGTCGCCTTGACGGTGCTCCCCCCGTTGGCCCCCGGATCGCGGACGACGGGCAGCCGGCGGGCCCTCTCCTTCTTCTCGCCACCCGTCACCTTCCCGACGAGCCAGCGCACGGGATCGAAGTAGTCGTCGGCCACCCGCTCCTTGAGCGGAATGATGCCGTTGTCCGTGATGTGGATGCTCTCCGGGCATACCTCGGTGCAGCACTTGGTGATGTTGCAGAGGCCGATCTTGAACTCGTCCTTGACGAGCTCGCGGCGATCGAGCGTGTCGAGCGGGTGCATGTCGAGCGTCGCCAGGTGGATCAGGAAGCGCGGCCCCGCGAAGTTCGTCTTCTGGTGGTCGCGGATGACGTGGCACACGTCCTGGCAGAGGAAGCACTCGATGCACTTCCGGAACTCCTGGATGCGATCGATGTCCTCCTGCTTCATCCGCCAGGTGCCGTCGGCGTCTCGCGGGCGCGGCTTGAACGGTGGGATCTTCTTGGCCATCTCGAAGTTGAACGACACGTCGGTCACCAGGTCCTTGATGACCGGGAACGACCTCATCGGCGTCACCGTGATCGGCTCACCCTCGGGAAAGTGCGACATGCGCGTCATGCACATGAGGCGCGGCTTGCCGTTGACCTCCGCGCTGCACGAGCCGCACCGGCCCGCCTTGCAGTTCCAGCGAACCGCGAGCGTCGGCTCTTGCTTGGCCTGGACGTCGTGGATGGCGTCGAGCACCACCATGCCGGGGTAGGTCTCGACGTCGTACGACTTCAGCTCGCCCCCGTCCGCTGTCGCCGCGAAAGATCTTGAGCGTGGCCTTCTTGTCCACTCATTCCTTCGTCCTCGAGGACTTCCTGGATCTCGGGCGGCGGATCCGGGATGCGGCACCTCCTCGATCGCCATCCCCGTCGCCGTCTGCTGCACGACCACGTTGACCTTGGAGAAGTGCCCCTTGTCCATCTCGGGGAAGTCCTCCCGCGCGTGTCCGCCGCGGCTCTCCTTGCGCGCGAGCGCCGCGCGCGCCATCGCCTCGCTGACGACGAGCATGTTGCGCATGTCGATCGCCTGGTGCCACGACGCGTTGTAGTGGCGGTTGCCGTCGACGTGCACTCGCGACGAGGCGTCCTTCAGGCGCTCCAGATGCTCGAGCCCCTTCTTCAGGTCTTCCTCGCTCCGGATGATGCCGACGAAGGTCTGCATCTTGTCCTTCGAGGTCCTCGTGAAGCGAAAAGGGGTTGGGGCCTTCGGCGCGCTCGAACGGCGCGAGCGCCTCGCGCGAGGCCTCTTCGATCTCGCCCTCGTCGAGCGGGGCCACCACCTGGCTCTTCGCGTACTTCGCCGCGTGCAGCCCCGCGATTCGCCCGAAAACGAGCAGGTCGGAGAGCGAGTTGCCGCCGAGGCGGTTGGCGCCGTGCATCCCTGCGGCGCACTCGCCCGCCGCGAAGAGACCGCTGGATGCGCGACTCTTGCGTCTCAGGGTCGACGCGGATGCCGCCCATCGTGTAGTGCGCCGTCGGCCCGACCTCCATCGGCTCCTTGGTGATGTCGACGTCGCCGAGCTCCTTGAACTGGTGGTACATCGCCGGGCAGCTTCCGCTTGATGTCCTCGGCGCTGCGGCGCGAGAAGATGTCGAGGAAGACGCCGCCGTGCGGGCTGCCGCGGCCCGCTTTCACCTCGCTGTGAATCGCGCGCGCCACGATGTCGCGCGGCAAGAGGTCCGGCGTGCGCTTTGCCTTCGAGCTGACGCCGGACGTGCTCTCGCGCAGCCACTGGTCGGCCTCTTCTTCGGTGTTCGCGGTCTCGTTGGCGTAGAGCTCCGGGATGTACGACGAACATGATGCGCTTGCCGTCCTTGTTCCGGAGCGTCCCGCCCTCGCCGCGCACGCCCTCGGTGATGAGCGTCCCGCGGACGCTCGGCGGCCAGACCATCCCGGTCGGGTGAAACTGCATGAACTCCTTGTCCATGAGCTCCGCGCCGGCCAGGTAAGCCAGCGCCTGCCCGTCCCCCGTGCACTCCCACGAGTTCGAGTTGACGCGGAAGCAGCGGCCGATGCCGCCCGTCGCGAGCACGACCGACTTCGCGTGGAAGACGACGAAGCGCGCCGTTCTCCCGCCAGTAGCCGAACGCCCCGCGGATCTTCGGAGCTCGATCGGCGCCCCCCTCCACGAGCAGACGCGTGACGGTGCACTCCATGTACACCTTCATGCCGCTGTGGATGCCGTGCTGCTGGAGCGTGCGGATCATCTCGAGTCCCGTGCGGTCGCCCACGTGAGCGAGGCGCGGGTACTTGTGACCGCCGAAGTTGCGTTGAAGGATGCGCCCGTCGGCGGTGCGGTCGAAGAGCGCGCCCCACTCCTCGAGCTCCTTCACGCGGTCCGGCGCCTCCATCGCGTGGAGCTGCGCCATCCTCCACTGGTTGAGGTAGCGGCCGCCCTTCATCGTGTCGCGGAAGTGCACCTTCCAGTTGTCCTTCGGCTCGACGTAGCCGAGCGCCGCGGCCACGCCGCCCTCTGCCATGACCGTGTGCGCTTTGCCGAGGAGCGACTTGCATACCAGGCCCACGCTGGCGCCCTCGCCGCTCGCCTCGATGGCTGCCCGGAGTCCGGCGCCGCCGGCGCCGATGACGAGAACGTCGTGCTCGTGCAACTCGTATTTGTCGCTCATCGAGACACCCTTCAGAAGAGTCGGAGATCCGTCACCGCTCCGCTGGCCACCATGCGGATGTAGAGATCCGTCAGCCCGACGCCGAAGAGGCTCGTCCACGCGAAAAACATGTGACGCTCGTTGAGCACCGTGACCAGCTTCCAGAGCCCGTGGCGAACGCCGCCGAGTGAGGTGGTGGAGTAGCTGTTGACGCCCCCGCCCACGAGGTGGCGGAAGCTGTGACAACCGCAGGTGTAGCCGGTCAGGAGGATCACGTTGACGAGCATGACGAGGGTGCCGACGCCCGCGTGCACCCCGTCTCTCCAACCGACGATGGCGAAGATCGCATCCTTCCAGAGGAGGACCAGGAAGACGACCGCGACGTACATCGCGTATCGGTGCAGATTCTGGAAAAGAAGCAGCTTCGTTTCACCGTTGTAGCGATGCGGCGCCCGCTCGCCGACCGCGCAGGCGGGCGGGTCCCAGGCGAACGCGCGGTAGTACGCTTTTCGGTAGTAGTAACAGGTGAACCGGAAGCTGAGGGGACCGGGCAGGATGAGCATCGCGGGGGTAACGAAGGCCAGCCCCGCCTTGTGCGCCCAGCCGACGTCGAGGAGCGGGGAGTAGAAGGGCGAGAGATACGCGTCCCACCGGTAGTCGGCTCCCTCGAACGTGCGCCAGGTGGCGTACGCGACGAAACCGGCAAGGACGATGAAGGTGACGAGAGGCCCTGCCCACCAGGCGTCGTTGCGCATCGTCTCGAGCGTCCCCGGACGGGAGGGAGCGAGAGGGAGGTGTATGGTCTTGTTCGCCATCGGCTTTTCGCGGAGTCGCACGCTAGCCCGCACCCCGCCGTGCCCGCAAGGACGCCGGCAAAGAGCGACGAGTTTCGATCGTGTGTGTGGGGCCGCGGAGGGACGAAGGCCAGCGCCGTACGAAAACTTGGCATCTACACTCACCTGGTGCGAGCTTTCTCGCGCGGTGGCGCGGCGCCGTCGTGGCGTGGGGACCCTGCAGTGATATTGTTATTTGGGGGCAAATGCGCCTCGCGCGGCCTGAGGTTGGGTGGCTCGCGTGCACGCCCTTCTTGGAGGACAAACCCATGATGAAGCGATTCGTGTCAGGTGGACTCGTAGCAACCGCGCTCATGCTCGCAAGCGGCGCGGCGTTTTCGGGCTCGGTGACTACCCTTCCTTCGGCCGAGATCGTGGCATTCAGCGCCGCCACCCACGAGCTCTCGGTGTTCAACGTCGTGAACGTCTTCCTGCACGAACCGGGGACGGTGCATCTTCCGTCGGTCTTCGGCCCGGGCAGCCATCCACCTGATCCCTGCTTCGGTCTGGGCATCACATGGGATGGAGTCGTGTTCGCCGACACGATCACGCAGACGCAGAACACAGCCGCCTTCGAGGCGCTGCTCGTCCTCATGGCGGGATTCCAGTGCACCGCCGAGATCACGAGCGACGTCGTGACCGCGCCGGCACCCGCGCCGATCGTGAGCATGAACCCCGTTCTTCAGTAGACTGGGAGGGCGATGAGGATCCGCGACGCCCGCTCCGTCGCTTTGGAAGCGGTCGCGCGGGGCTGGATGTCCTCGGCCGAACTGTGGGAGCTCGCGGCGCGCTGGGCGCGCGGCGGAGACGCCCAGTCGGCCGAGGATCTGTTCGCCGGGTCTTCGCTGGATCCCCTTCGCATCGCCTCGCTGGTGGCCGACTCCACGGGACAGGCGGAAACGCGGCCGTACGCCACCGAGGACTCCGACGCCAAGAAGCGAGACACCGAACCGCGGGGATCGGGCAAGGGCGAAGCCGCGCCCTCTCACCCTCCGGGCCCACGATACAAGATCGGCGATTTGCTCGGAGCGGGGGGCGTCGGGCTGGTCACGAGCGCTCTCGACCGGACCATCGGCCGGCGTGTCGCCATCAAGATCCTGAAGCAGGGCAAGCAGGCCGCGCAGACGGCCGCGCGCAGGTTCATCGACGAGGCGCACGTCACCGCACAGCTCGAGCATCCGAACATCGTCCCTGTCTACGACATGGGATGGCTGCCGGACGGTCAGCCGTACTACACGATGCGGATCGTCAAGAAGCAGTCCCTTCGGGACGTGTTGACGAACGCCGAACTCAAGTCGCAGTGGCCGCTCGTCAGGCTTCTCGGCGCGTTCCTCCAGGTCTCGCGCGCTCTCGCGTACGCCCATGCCCAGGGCATCCTGCACCACGACATCAAGCCGGAGAACGTACTGCTCGGGGACTTCGGCGAGGTGTATCTGGCGGACTGGGGTCTCGCCAAGGCGATGCGCGAAGGAGCGATCGAGATCCCGTCGGGCGTCGAGCTGCCGGCGGGTCAGGCGAACGGCGTCTCGTCGCAGACCAGCGGCACGCCCGGGTACATCGCGCCGGAGGTGCTGAGACACGAGGAGGACGTCAACGAGCTCGCCGATGTCTTCGCCCTCGGTGTCGTCCTCTACGAGCTCTTGACAGGGACGCACCCGTTCGACGCCGGCGGGAACCTCGGCGCGGCCCTCCTCGCCACCATCGAGCGCGCGCCCAAGCGACCGCGAGACGTCGTGGCCAGCTGCCCGCTCCTGCTCGAGGATCTCTGTCTCAAGATGCTCTCCAAGGACAAGAACGACCGGCCTGCCTCGGCGGACGACGTTGCGGCAGAGGTGGAGGCGTTCCTCGAGGGCGCGAAAGAGCGCGAGCGACGCCGCGCGGAGGCGATGAGCCTGTGTGCGCGCGCGAACGAGCCTGTGCTCCGGTTCCAGCACCTGGAGACCGAGCGCCACCGCCTGGGCGAGCTCGCCAAGCTGACGCTGCGGCACGTGAAGGGGTGGGAGCCGCCGGAGCGCAAGCGCGCCGGGTGGTCGCTCGAGGACAGGGCGGCAGAGGCGGAGCGCGAGGGCGGGCGCGCCCTGGCCGAGGCGATCGAGCTCTATACGAAGGCCCTCGGCTACGACGCGGACTGCGCCGACGCTCATCGCGGGCTGGCGGACCTCTACTGGTCGCGGGCGCGCCAGGGAGAAACGGAGCGACGACCCGCGGTGCAGATCTACTACGAAGCGCTCGTCACGGACCACGACCAGGGCCGCTACGCCGCGCTCCTGCGGGCCGACGCGCGGCTCTCGTTGGCGACGACACCTCCGGGAGCCAACGTCGTCGTCCACCGGTACGTCGAACGCGATCGTATCCTCGTGGCGAGCGACGAGCGCTACCTCGGACGGACACCGCTGCGTGAGCTGCGGCTCGATCCCGGCAGCTATCTCGTCATCATCAAGTCTCCAGGCTGGCGCGACGTGCGTTACCCCCTGCTCCTGGCCCGGGGATCCCACCATCAGGCCGAGGTGAACCTCTACACGAACGACGAGATCGGCGAAGGGTTCGTGTACGTGCCCGGTGGCGCCGCGATCCTCGGCGGGGACCCGGACGCCTACGAGCCATTGCCGCGGCAGGAAAGCCACGTGGCCGACTTCGCCATCGCGCAGTTTCCCGTCACGATGCGCGGCTACTGCTCCTTCCTCGACGATCTGCAGCTTACCGACGCGCCGCTCGCGGACAAACGGGCCCCCCACGACCTTCAGCGATCGGCGTTCGCCGCACGGCGGCGCGACGACGGACGGTGGGAGCCCGACCCCATGATCATCGAGGGCGAGGCCCGCAAGACCTTCCCCGTCAGCGAGGGGCACGACTGGCGCGTGCCGGCGCACCTCGTGGACTGGTTCGACGCGGTGGCGTATTGCCGCTGGCGAAGCCGGGTAGACGGCGCCCCGCTTCGGTTGCCGAACGAAGCCGAGTGGGAGAAGGCGGCCCGGGGTAGCGACGGACGCACGTACCCCTGGGGAGATCGCTTCGATCCCACGTTCTGCCTGATGCGTGAATCGCGACCATACCCACCCCAACCGGAACCCATCGGCACGTTCGCCACCGACGAGTCTCCGTACGGCGTACGCGATATGGCGGGAGGCGTGCGCGAATGGGTGGGCGACGTATTCGCGGAGCGGACGGCGAGCGAGCTTGGCTCCGAGCCCGAGCCATCTCCGGATCTTCCGCGCGGAGATTCCTCGTTCCGTCGGGTGCGCTCGGGCTGCTGGAGCGCCGACGGCAAGTGGGCTCGCTCCGCGTCGCGCGGGGTGGGTCTGTTTTCGCTGACACGAGGGACGGGGCTCGGTTTCCGGCTCGCGAAGTCGCTTGGCAGGGGCGAGGGGACGTAGCTAGCGTGACATGCGGAGGAACTCCGCATGTCCGACGACGACGTGAAGGCCGAGCTCGAGCGATTGCGGGCGGAGAACGAGCGACTGAAGCAACGCGGCAGCCGACCCACCTCGCTCAAGGTGTCCGAGAAGGGAGGCCTGTCGGTTTACGGCCTCGGACGCTTCCCGGTCACCCTTTACAAGGAACAGTGGATAAAGCTCCTCGCGCTGGCGGACGACATCCGTGCGTTCATCAAGGAGAACGAGGGGAAGCTGAAAACCAAGACGGACTAAGTCGTTGCCCGTCACTGTAGGACGAGCGTCGTGGCGCTCATCGCGGGCAACGTGTAGGCGAGCGTGCAGTTGCACGCTGCGCACGCGATGGTGGGCGGCGAGACGGCGACCGCGACGACGCCGGCCTTCGCGGCGGCAAGCTCGTAGAGGGTGGCCCCCGTCAGGGTTGGCGCGCTCGCGATGTCGATCGTAACCGGGAGCGGCGCGTTCGTCTTGTTGATGGCGACGAGATCGACCCGGGTGGAATCGGTGGAATGGGCGAACGCGTACACCGAAGTGTGCTCGACGTCCGACGTCGCGGCCGCGACGGTCGTGTCGCCCACGATGGACCCCTTGCCGTCGTAGTTGCGATAGAGGTCGTACGCGGCGACGAGGAAGTTCTCGAGCTGGCTACTGCCATTGGTGATCGTCTTCAACGGCCACGCGGTCGCCGCGAATACCCCTTCCCGGCCGAATATGCCAAGCAGGTCGGCCTCGGCCACGCCACCCTCGATCTGCGTCTCGCAGCCTGGGTTGTATTCGCTGAACGACAGCCCCGGCGCCGCGGTCTTCGTACCGTATGCGGTCGCGATCTTCCCGAGGAGGCGGGGGATCATCTGGCGCGGGTAAAGGTTGGTGTCGAAGTAGTTGTTCTGGCCCGACCAGCCGTAGTCGATACTGTCCGTCGCCGAGGCGGAGAAATCGGTGAAGTTCGGGTCCCAGAACATGCGCGGTACCTGCACACACTGCGACGTGCTCCCGTTCGACGTGTAGTAGTGGACATCGAACGCATCGAGCAGCGGCGTGCCGGCCGTCACGGAGTTCGTCGCCATTTTCCCGAGGTAATAGTCCGTAAACGGCGTCGGCAGGTTCGGGTCGTTGTAGTCCCCCGCGTAGATGATGCCGTCCTGGGCCACCACGGGGCCGAAGATCTTCGTCTGCGGCCAGGCCTTCTTCATGGCGGTCGCGTAGGTCGTGTTGCGCGTCACGATGTCGTCGAAGGTGACGGTTCCGCTCGTGCCGCAGCCCAGCGTGCCCGTGTACGGCCAGATCTCGGGGTGCGTGCTCGGCCAGTAGTTCGGCTCGTTGTCGAGCATCATGAAGATGGGCGCGCCGCCACTGCCGTAGTTGACCTTGAGGTAGTTGACGAACTCGTCCTCGTACACGGTGCCGGTCGTGCTCGGCGCGCAGCCGGTCGTGCACGTCGCGCCGGGCTGGCACGTGCAATAGTTGCCACCGGGCTTGCTCGCGCTGTTGCCCACGAACGCAGGGCTGTTGGGATCGGTGGAGGCGAAGTCCAGTTTGCCGGAGTTCACCTCGAGCCCGTTTTCGTTTCCGCTGTTGCAGGTCGCGGACCCCGGGCACAGGTTGTCGATGCCCGTGTTGTTGCTGAACGCGGCACTCACGTGGTCCACAATCGGCGCGGTCACCAGGTAGGCGACGCCCAGCGATTGGGCCGTCGAGATCGGGAACCCTGACTGGGGGCTGGTGATGTTGCCTGCCAGGGTGCTCCCGCCCGTGTCCTGCCCCTCCCAGAAGCAGTAGTCGGCGCCGCTGTTCGAGTAGTTGTTGGTCCAGTTCCAGGCCGTGGTCGCGTCGCCGCCCTGGCGAGCGAGTCCCCACTTCGTCGTCTTCTCCCAGATGCCAAAGGCGTTGATTCCGTAGACATAGGGCGAGATGGGGACTGGTTTCGCGGGCGGCTGGAACTGACGCAGCGGGCCCCGGCTCATGTCGATCGAGAACGTGACGCCCGCCGAGTCGCCGTTCGCGGCGGTGCTCCCCGACCCACTGCCGCCGCCGCAACCGCCACTGCTGCTGCCGTCGTCGCTGCCGCCGCTCGACCCGTTGCTTCCGACGGACCCGCCGCCACTGCTCGAGGATGCGATACCGCTGCTCGAGCCGTCGGAGTCGAGTCCGCCCTCGGGCCCGTTGCCGTTCGAAGACTTCGTGGCCGAGTTTCCTCCGCCACCGCAGTGGACGGACAGCAGGGTCAACAACACGGCGGACGGCGTCGAAAGGCGCGAAAGCATGGCGCCCGGCCAGCAATGGACGTACCGCGGCGTTCGCCCTGCAGTTCTCGCGGGTGGGGCGCACGGACGCGGTGCCGCGCCCCCGCTCGTCCCACGGGAACGGGGCGCGGGCACCCCGGCCAGCACACACACACACGACGTGACGGGTTCCGACGTCAACGAATAGTGCTGCCGTGGCGCGATCTCTCGAAGAGCGCATAGGCGGGCAACCCAAGCGCGACGAGCGCGATCCCGGCGCACGAGTCGCGTGGATCGCCCATGAAGATGAAGAGCAAGAAGAACGTGGCGCCCGCCAGGTAGATCGCGGGCGTCACGGGATAGCCCCACGTTCGGTAGGGCCTTGGTGCACCCGCTCGCGTGCGGCGCAGGACGAAGAGGCCCACGACCGTCAGCGCGTTGAATGCGAGCGACGCGAACGTCACGTAGGTCAGGAGGCGATCGTAGCTCCCCGAGAGGGCCAGAACCGCTGACCACGACGCCTGCAGGACGAGCGCGCCACTCGGCGTCTGGCGCCGCGCGTCGACGTGCCCCGCGACCAGGAAGAAAAGGCCATCGCGCGACATGGCGAAGAGGACGCGCGCTCCACCCAGAACGAGGCCGTTGAGGCAACCGAAGGTCGAGACGAGGATCGCCACGGACACGAGGGTGACGCCAGCGGGCCCGAAGACCGCGCTCGCCACCTCCGCGGCGACGCGGTTCTCTGCCACGCCGGCCATGCGGCTGACTGGCAGCACGTACAGATACGCCGCGCAGGCCGCAGCGTAGGCGAGCATCGTCACCGCCGTGCCAAGGACGAGTGCGCGGGGGAGGCTCCGCTCCGGCTCACGCACTTCGCCCGCGACGAACGTCACCGTATTCCAGGCGTCGTAGGCAAAGAGGGCTTTGGACATCGCGACGCCCATCGCGGCCAGAAACCCGAGCTCTAGCCCCCGGGACCCGACACCCGTCCCGAACACGGGCGCGAAATGGGATAGCGACCCCTTCCCGCTCCCGAAGGCAGCGAGCGCGAGGAGGACGAGCGCCCCCACCTTCAGCGCGGTGAAGACGTTCTGCACGATCGCCCCCTCCCGAACGCCGCGCATGTTGACCCAGGTGAGGACGCCGATGACGAGGACGGCGACGACCTGGGCGCGCGACAGCGCGAAGTGACCGATCGACAGCACCATGTCCTGCTCGCCGACTTGAAGCCCGATGCCACCGAGAAACTTCGCGAAGGCGATCGCGACCGCGGCGTTGATCCCTGTCTGGATGACCAGAAAGAAGGTCCACCCATAGAGAAACGCGACGAGCGGTCCGAACGCCTCGCGCAGGAAGACATACTGCCCGCCGGCGTGCGGCATCATGGCGCACAGCTCCCCGTACGCCAGCGCGCCCAAGAGAGTGAGCCCGCCCGCGACGAGCCACAGGCCGAGCCACGTGCCGGGCGTCGTGACGTATGCCGCCATGATGGAAGGAGCGATGAAGATCCCGGAGCCGATCATCGAGCCGACGATGATCGCCGTGGCCGAGAGGACGCCGAGGCGACGCTCTAGGACGGCCCGGGCGACGCCCGTCACTTCACGACGCGGAGATACGGGGGAAGCTCGCGCTTCTTGCGGGTGGGCGATGCCGGGCGCACGGCCGGCGCCGGCGAAAGAGCGGGGCGCGACGATGCCGTTCCCTGCCCCGATCGGACCGGTTTGCCTGGAAGCGACTCCCGGATCGCAACGTCCGGGACCGCCCCGAGCAGCGGACGCTTTCGAGCGCGCTTTGCCTTCGGTGCGTCAGATTGAGGTTCGAGCGGCGGGACCATCTTCGGAGGGTCCTTGCGCGCGGAGGGCTGCTCGCGGTTTTCGGCCTGCCGCGCAACCTCTGCCGGGACGTCGTCCGGCCACACCATCCCGCGGCCGTCGTCGCACCCGATGATGGCGAAGACGCTCGACCACGGAACGACGCAGAAGAAGGGCGAACGGCTGAAGCTCAGCGTGCAGCTCATCGCGTCGTCGTCCAGCTGCAGGTCTTTGATGGGGACCGGCATGTTGAGCCCCACCTGGAGCACGAGCTGCGCTTGCTTCTTGAACCATGCGGGGACGACGACCGATCCCTGCCGCGGATCGAGGTGCACGTAAACGCTCGAGCGCTCGAGGAGCGCGAGGGCGACCTCCTTTTTGGGCGGCAGCGGCTGCGTTGGCGACATCGTGTTCGTCTCGTTGGCCAGCCCTCTAGCTCGGGCTCAACGGCTTCGCAAAGTCACTCTCCTCACCCCATCGTACTACGCCGCGGCCGCCCCGGACCAAGCCCCAGCGTGGCCGGCGCCCCCCGCGGCTGGGTTGACGAGCAGGCGCACGCCGTTACGTTGGGCACTGAAGTCCCAAGAAAGGGGGGCGATCGGTTTCGACGGAGACGACGAACTCGTTGCTGCGTACCGTGGCGCGCAGGCCCACGTAAAAACCCGCGCACGATTGATTGCGAACGATAACGCAATCGCGCTCGCTGCCTAAACAGCACTGAACGCCGTCCGACGGAAGGGTCCTCCAGCACCCCCCGAAGGGCGTAACCAAGCTGGATAGCCGAGCGCCGGGTTACCGGGCGGGAGGCGAGATCAAACAGGTGACTAGCTCCGAGGAGAGCCCGCCGGCAGGCGCGACCCGGGGCGATGCAAATTGCCGGCTACGTACGTAGATGCGCGAGCAAGGCGTTTTCGGACCCGGGTTCGATTCCCGGCGCCTCCACCAAGACCCACTGGATCCAGCCAACCCCATCTCCCCGCTCAAGCTCGCCGGCGCCGCGCTGTACATCGCCGCGTGGCCGGCGCTCATGTTCCTCGTCGCGGGCGACGGACGCTGGCTCGAAGGCTGGCTCTTCGCCGCCTGGTACGTGGCGCTGTGCGCGACCGTGATCGTCTGGCTGTATCGGAAGGACCCCGCGCTGTTGGCGGAGCGCTACCGCCGACCTGGCTCGGGCGGTCAGAAGGGCCGGGACGAGGCCGTGGTCTATGCCCTTGTTTTGGCCTTCGCCGCCTGGATCGTGGTGATGCCCCTCGACGCGCGCCGCTTCGGCTGGACGCCGACGTTCCCGCTGGGGCTGAAAGCGGCCGGCGGCGCGCTCCTCTTCGCCTCGGCCTTCCTGCTCTTCCGAGCCTTCCACGACAACACGTTCCTCTCGCCGCTCGTGCGCATCCAGACCGAGCGAACGCAGCGCGTGGTCGTGGCGGGCGTCTACGGCTTCGTGCGGCATCCCATGTACCTCGGCGCCCTCCTGATGTTCGCGGGTGCGCCGCTCCTGCTCGGCTCGGCGATCGGGCTCGCGCTGGCTGCGGCGATGACGCTCCTTCTCGGGTTTCGAATCGTCGGCGAGGAGCGCATGCTGGCCGCGGAGCTCGAGGGGTATGCGGAGTACCGGCGGAAGGTGCATTACCGCCTGTTCCCGGGCGTCTGGTAGGCGTTCATCATTCGTCGGAGATCCGCCGTGCTCCCCGCGCGACCGACTTGCCTCACCCGCTCGAGGGATTTACGCTTGGGAGGCGAATTGGGGAAGCGACCATGAAGGTTTCCAAGACCTCTCTTGCGATCCTGGCCTGCACCTCGGTCGCGATACCGACGGGGCCGAGCGCCCTCGCTCAAAGCGAGCCTTGGTGGAACGGCGCACCGGATGCGCCCCCGCAGAGCGCACCTGCACAAAAGGCAGCTGCGCCGCAGACCCCCGCGCGGCCGCTGCCTGCGCTGCCGGCACCCCAGACACCGGCGCCACCGGTGCCCGCGCCGCCGCACACGTCCGGACCGCAGACGCCCGTGTCACAACCTTCCGCGACGCCTGTGACTGCGGCCCAACCGCCGTCTCAGCCTCCCCCTCAGACCGAACCGCCAACCTACCCGGCCCCTCCGCAGGGCGCGGGTCAGGTGGCTACCCAGGGAGAGTGGGTCTACACGGCCCCGAACGGCTGGATATGGGTGCCTCGTGGATCGACCACGACGACGGTCGGAGTCGAGCCGTACGCCTACCTCTACGTCCCGTCGTATGGCTGGGGGTGGTTCGTGTCGCCGTGGGGCCTCGGTCCCTTCCACTACGGCCCATGGGGATGGGGCCCGCGATGGGGCGTTCGCTATGCCCCTCCTGGCTGGGGGGGCATTCACGGCTACGGCGGTAGAGGGTATTTCGGAGCCGGGCGCGGATATGGGGGCTTCCACGGCGGTGGCGGGCACGGCGGCGGCCATCGCTGACCTAGAGCGACTGACCTAGAGCGAGTGGCTAGCCTCGGGCACATTGCCGTGGGAATGGGGGCCGGGCGACGGTGGAGCGTGGACAGACCATCGGCCGCGATGCTCGGGCTGTCGGTGCTGTCGCTGTTGCCGGATGTCGACGTGATCGGCATGGCGTACGGCGTGCCCTACGGTGCGCCGTGGGGTCATCGGGGCGCGACACACTCGTTGTTCATGGCGGGCTTGCTCGGCCTCGCGTTCGCCGTCGTCGTGCGGTGCCGCAAACGTCGCTTCGTCAAGACGGCGCTCGTCGCCGCAGCCGTCGCCGGCTCCCACGGTCTGCTGGACGCGATGACCGACGGCGGAAAGGGCGTCGCACTCCTCTGGCCATTCCTGACGCGCCGCTACTTCCTCCCGTGGCGGCCCATCCCCGTCGCGCCCATTGGCGTCGAGCTATTGTCCGTCGAGGGGCTCGAGGTCGTGTCCTGGGAGCTCATCGTCTTCCTGCCCCTTTTCGCGTACGCGCTCTGGCCGAGACCTACGTCGAAGCGCGGGGCGTCGGCCAGCAACCACGGCCCAACGTAGCGCGAGCGGACGACGAGGCCGCTCTCGATCAGGGCAATGGCGGCGCACACGCTCGCCGGAACCAGACCGAGGGATGGCCAGAGAACCGACTCCAGGGGGGTGACGTCCGATTGCCCTAGCGATCCCCGCATCGCGGCGAGCGCGACGAGGGGGAAGACGACGCACACCGAGGCCGACGCGACCGGAGAGGCCCACTTCCTCGCGACCGCCCACGCCGCGGCGGCGAATGCCGTCAGGGTGCACAGCCCGTGGGCGAGGTACCCTCCCTCCGTTCGCACCGACGACATCGACAGCCCCGGCCCCACGACGAGAAACCCGGCGACCGCGACGGCGAAGACAATCGTCTCCGCGACGCCCTGCCTCCTCCGGAACCAGACCACGGCCGCGAAGGTCGCGACGAGCACGCCGACGATCGAATCCGCCCGCGAAGTCGCGTTGCCGAGCAGGCGCAAGCCGCTCGTGACGCGGGCGGCCTCCACCGCACGGACGCGCTCCGCGTTCGCGCGGAACGGCTCGCCGAGGAGCGCCGTCATGAAGGGAAGCCCGTCCGCCATCGACTCTCGCGGAGCGTCCACGCCGAGCGCCCGGGCGATCGTCGGCGCCAGGGAGGTCACGGGCGTCATGGCGGCCGCGGCGCGTGGGCCGCTGTCATCGGTCGATCCCCGGTCGAAGAGCGCAATCCACGACACCCGTCTGACCGCCTCCTCCGGCCCGCCGTGGCCGCCGTGCGCCGTGTGCCCGTGATCCGCACCGACGAACCAGATGCCGCTGTCGCCGTCATGCTTCTGGCGCACGAGAGCCCGAAACGCGGCGACGATGCCGATCGCCCGCCGGCTAGCGGTCTCGTACTCCTCGCTCTCGGCTCCGTAGAGGTGCCCGGCTTCGTCGACCTCGGTCAGGTGCAAGACGATGAGATCGGGCGCCGAGTCCCACACGCGCTCGAAGGTCTCGGGCGTCGTCACTTCCGAACCGTGGACGACGAGATCCCCCGGGCGGCAGAAAAGCTCGCAAAACCACGGCTCGCTCTCCAGCATCCACGCGACCTTCCCCCCTCCGGCGCGCACGCGGTCGGAGACGCCGTCGGCTCGTCCGGGCGCATAGCCGTTGCCGCGGATGCCCCCCGCCCACTGCGGAACCCCCGTGAGGATCGCGTGGTAGACGGGGCGTGACCGGGACGGCACCCCGCTGTCGAGAGAGACCCTCCACGGGACGTCGCCGAGAGTGCCCTCGCGAAGACGGGCGTCGAAGGGGTCCCCGCCCAACCCGTCGATCAGCACCACGACGACGCGCCGAACGGGGGCGGCAGCCGGGGTCTTTGCGGGGTCTGCGTGCGCGTGCAGCGCTTCGAGGACCCCGGGGATGGGGTCGTTCAACGACGCCATCAGGTGCGATCCTTCGGCGGCGCCGAGAAGCGATACGGCCAGGGCGACGGCGAGCCAGCGGAGGACGCGACGCGGCATTCGCATCGTGACGGTAGCGCGATACGGGCGACCTATGTCAGTGGGCTCTTGCGAACTCCGCGAACGGTTGGAAGCCCTCGAGCGGGCCTGTATGCGCGAACGCGAGCGCCTTGATCTCGGCCGAGCGCGGCTCCAACCGTGCCTCGAGGGCCTTGAGCGAGGCCACATTCTGGGCGGAGTCCTTGGAGAAAAGGCGAACCGCCTTCATCATCAGGCCGTCCTTGGACGCGCCGGCGCTGTCACCGAAGAAGAGCGCGCCGCGCGCGAGATACACTGCCGAGCCCGACGTGTGGCCGGGCACCGCGAACGACTCCACGCGCAGGTCGCCGACGCTGGTGACGTCGCCGTCCTTGAGCGGATGGCTGATCTTGGCGGCATCGCCGACGAGCGCGACGTCGGCTTCCAGAGCGTACACTTGCGCGTCGGGGAACAGCTTGCACCCGGCGGTGTGGTCGCCGTGACCGTGCGTCAGAAAGATGGCGGCCACCGAGGCGGGCGTGAGCCCGCGTCGCGCGAGCGCCGCCAGGAGGGCCTTGCCCGACGCGTCCTTGCCGGCATCGACGAGCGCCACCTTGCCGGGCCCAGCGTCGAGCACGAATATGCTGACGAATCCGTCTTTCACCGTCTCGACGCCGGGCACCACCTGTGTCCCGTCGACGATGGGGCTATTGCTGCCGAATGCGGTGTACCAGATCGCCGCCGCCGCGATCGCGAGCATCAGCACTCCGAGGCCTACCCACTTCAGTACGCGCTTCACGCGGAAGGCTCTAACACACCGCGTGCCCTCGCGGCATCGTTCGGCGCAAACCCCGGGGCAAGCATCGCCGCCATCCGGTCCGGGACGCGGACCTCCTGCGTGGCCATCCACTCCCGGGCTTCGCGAAGCAGCGCCTCGCCTTCGGCGCCGCCCACGAGTACCCCGAGACGCATGCGCGCGACGGCAGAGTGCAGCCGCATGTCGGCGGCCTCGCCGCTCTCGATGGCGGTGCGAAGGCGAGCCATGGCGCCAGCGTGATCGCCCCTGGCGTGACAGACGCCGGCCCATACGAGGGCAGCGAGCGGAGCCGTCCACGGCATCCCTTCGCGGTCAAGCTTGCGCGCGAAGCGGGCGGCCTCGGCCACACACGCTCGGTGGCCCGGCGTCGCCGCGGCCAACGCAAGCGCGCAGCGTGCGCGCAAGAAATTGGCGTCGGCGCGCACGTACTGCACGTCCATGAGAAAGCTGCGCCTGAGCGCAGCCCAGTCGCGTGCCACGATGCCGTAGGCAGCTTCTCCGAGACCGGCATAGAGGTCGACGTTCGCCTCGGCGAGCATGGCGCGATAGTGCTGGAGGAAGAAGCCACTCTGCGACCACGAGGCCATCGCGTCCCGCAGGTTGCGTCGCGCGCCGTCGACGTCGTCGGCTGCCAGCCAGATGGTGGTGCAATGGCCAATGCGTAGATTGACGAGCGTATAGAGATCGCCGCGGGCTTCGGCGTCCGGGATCAGAGTCGCGCAACGCCGACGCGCCTCCGCGAGCTCGCCCATGAGGCCGAGCGCGTATACGTGGAAGAGGTGCCAGTTGGCGAACCAGCCGGCGCGGCTTCCGCGGAAGCGCTCGTAGAGCCCATCGAGGAGCTCTCGCGCTTCCTTCCAGCGGCCGTGCAGGAACATGCGCTGGCCGTGCACCCCCGCTCCGAATGCGACGTACTTGGGATCGTCGCTCGTCTCGGTCAACCGACGGACGATGCCCGCAAACGTCCTCTCGCGCTTGCCCTCCGGTCCCCCCAGAGCGGCCGAGTTCGTCGTTTCCACGACGGCGGCGCGGAACACCTGGAACCGATCGCCCGCACGAAGCGCGAGAAAGAGGTGCCGGGCCTGGGCGCACATGCCGTAGATCACGTTCACGAAGCTGAATCCGACGACGACGGCGTAGAGCGCCTCGATGCGCAGGTGGTCTTCGCGCCGGACGTCGCGCGGGTCGCGGTCCGGGAGGCGAAGCCCCCTCACGAACACGAGCGCACGATAGACGAACGCCACGGCCAGAGCCGCGACGAGGGTCCTGGGCCGCCAGATGCGCGCGGCGTCGAGGATGCGATCGAGCGCCGCGGCACCCTCCTCGACGTGCCCCGACAGGAGCAGTTCCTCGGCACCGCTGCGTTCGAGCTCCATGCGCTCGAGACCTTGAGCTTGCGCCGCCGCGGCCGCATACACGCGGGCCGCTTCCGCTCCCCGCCCGGCTCGATCGAGCGCGTCGACGAGGCCCATGCGAAGCCGGTGAGCATCGGCAGACGTCTCGCCCACCGCGTCGAGCGCGAGCCTGTAGAGCCGCACGGCCTGTCCAAATGCAAGCTTGGCCGAAGCCGACTCCGCGGCCTGCTCGGCATACTTGGCGGCAAGCTCGCCCTCCCCCGCTCCGAGCAGGTGCGGGGCCAGTGTCTCCGGGTCGGCTCCGGCCTGCTCGAGCGCGCGCGCGATGCGGCCATGGTGGGCGCGAACGCTCTCCTCGGAAAGCCGGGCGACGATGGCCTGGCAGATCCGGTCGTGCACGATCTCGAGGACCTCGCGCCCATCGCGGAATCCGGTCCGTGCGAAGCGGCGCGCACGCAGCGTGTTGACGATTTCGTCGAGCCCGTCGTCGATCGCCGCCGCGAGGCCGGCGGAGACGACGGGGAGGGGACGAACACTCAGCGCAACCAGCTCGAGCACGAGGCGCGCCCCGTCAGGCAGAAGCGAAACGCGCGCGTCCACGATGTCTTGCAACCGGATGGCCCCTGCTCGCACCGCTGCGACGCGCCCGGGCTGGGGGATGCCGCGGGAGAGCTCCTCTACCAATAGCGGGCTCCCGCCCGACTCGCGTGCGATGGCGTCGGCGGCCGCCGTCGCATTCGCGTCCTCGGACCCGAGAAACGAGAGCGCCATCTCGCGTGCATCCAGCGGCTCGAGGGGCCCTATGGGTAGATCGCGAACGTCCGTTCCGAGAGGCCAAAGAGCGCGCGTCTCGACCAGGAAAGAGTTCGAGTCGGCCTCCTCCTCGCGGTAGCTGAGCACGATCAGCAGCGCCGCTTCGAAGGGAGGGCGCACCAGCTCGACGAGAAGACCGGCGCTGTCGACGTCGCCCCACTGGACGTCGTCGATGCAAATGACCAGCGGCTGTCCTACCGCCAAGCCGGCGAGAAGCTCGCGCAGCGCCGCGACCGCCCGTCGCCGAACGACATGGGCTGGCTCGGAGCCCGCGCTCTCGGCCATCGCTCCGATCCGATCGACCCGTCGAAGTACGGGGAAGAGGCGCACCAGCGCGGACAGATCGATCGGCGGCGGTATGGATACGTGTTGCTCGCTCAGGTGGATGAGGTAGCGGCTGAGGGCGTCGATGACGCTATCGAGCGCCTTGTAGGGCATGGACTCGCGCTCGTACGTTCTGCCACGCAGGGTCACGGCCTCGCCTCGCTCGACGAGCTCGTCGAGGAAGCGCTGCACCAGGACCGACTTGCCCATCCCCGATGCCCCGTGGACCCGGACCGTCACCACCCGCCCCTGCCGTGCCGTATCGAAGGCTTCCCTGAGGGTGCGCTGGTGCGCCGCCCGTCCGACGAGGGGAGTCGCGGCGCGCTTGACCTCGGGTGGCGGCGTAGGGGCCGGGTGTCGTCCGTTGTCGAGCCGGCGGTGAATCTCGGCGCCGTCGGGTCGGGCCTCGGGGGCAGGGCGTAACAATGCGCAGCAGAGCTCTTCGAGATCGCCGGGGACGCCGTGGACGAACTCACTCGGCCGCGGGGGCTCGCAGAGGGCCTTTCGGGTGAGCACGTCCATGTCCGGACCCGCGAAAGGTAGGTGCCCGACGAGGGCCTTGTAGAGCATCACGCCGACGCTGTACCAGTCGCTCTGGGTCGTCGCGGTGTCGCCGACCTGCTCGGGCGCCGTGTACTGGGCCGTCCCGACGATCTCACGCTCGCCGGGGTGATCGCCGGTCGCGAGTGCGACGTCCGTCGCCACGCCGAAGTCGAGGAGGACGACCCGACCCTCTGGAGTCACGAGGACGTTGGACGGCTTGATGTCGCGGTGCAGCTTGCCCGCCCCGTGCAGCGCGCCGACCCCGGCCACCAGCTGGCGGAGTGCCGGGCGCAGACGCTCGAAGTCGGCTGGAGACCGACCCACTTCGTTCGCCTCGACGTCGACGGGAGGCGCGGCGCGGGAGGGAGCGGCGACGGCAGGCCGGGCCTTGAGGAGGGTCGTCGAGCGGACCCGCGTGGGCGCGTCCACGCGTGAAGACGCCATTTCTGCACCGGCGCCCGGACCCATCACGTAGGTCAGAAAGTCCACGCCCTGGACGAGCTCCATCGTGAAGAAGACGTGCGCGTCGGTCGCCACGAGCTCGTAAAGGTTGACCAGATTCGTATGGACGACGTCGGTCAGCGTCCGGAACTCTTGCTTGAACCGATAGAGCGCGGCAGGGCTGAAGCGAAGCAGGGTCTTCAGCGCGACGAGCTGGCTGCGCTCCCGATCGAACGCCTCGTAGACCACCCCCATGCCGCCGGCGCCGATGCACCTGGTCACCTCGTACCGCGCCGTACCCTTCCAGTCCGGCAATGGCGTGCGTCGCCGGGCCGTGTGAGCGTCAATCGAGTCGGGTTTCACGGCGCCCTATTTCAACTGTACCATCTATTTCCTGCGCCAGGCGTGCGCGGCCGGCTCGTACTGGCGCCGTCCCCATCGTGATAGGGCAAGCAGGGAGAAAGCCATGCGACTTGGATTGATGGTCGGTTATGCGGGAGCGCAAGTTTCGCTCGACATCGACTTGATTCGCGAGGCGGAACGACTTGGCTTCGACTCGGTGTGGACAGCCGAGGCGTGGGGCTCCGATGCGGTGAGCCCCCTCGCGTGGATCGGCGCGCAGACCCGCACGATCCGCCTCGGCACCGCCATCATGCAGCTACCGGCGCGCTCTCCTGCAAGCACGGCGATGACGGCGATGACGCTCGACGCCCTGTCGGGCGGTCGCTTCATTCTGGGTCTGGGTACGTCGGGGCCGCAAGTGGTCGAAGGCTGGCACGGCGTGCCGTTCGACAAGCCGCTCACGTGGCTCCGCGAATACGTCGCCATCGTGCGCGCCATCTTCGCGCGCGAGCGTCCGCTGGAGTTCGAGGGAACGCGTTACCAGATCCCCTACCGCGGCCCCGGCGCGATGGGGCTCGGCAAGGCTCTCAAGAGCATCCTGCACGGGCGCAAGGACATCCCCATCTACACCGGCTCCATGGCGCCCAAGAGCCAGGAGCTCAGCGCGGAGATCGCGGACGGCCTTCTCATGACGTGCATGCACCCCGAGCGCTTCGACGTCATCGAGCCCCGCTTGCGCGCGGGGTTCGCGAAAGCCGGCGGCACGAAGAGCCTCGCCACCTTCGACGTGGCTCCTACGGTCGCCTGCATCGTTGGCGACGACCTCGACGCCTGCCGTCTGCCGCTGAAGACGAGCCTCGCGCTCTACGTCGGCGGGATGGGCGCCAAGGACAAGAACTTCTACAACGAGTACATCCGGAGCGTGGGCTTCGAGGCCGCCGCTGAGCGCATCCAGAGCCTCTTTCTGGCCGGCAAGCGCGAGGAGGCCATCGCCGCGGTGCCCGATGCGCTCGTCGACGCACTCCACCTTGTGGGCACGCCCGGTCGCATCCGCGATCGCTTTGCCGCGTGGAAGTCGCTGCCGATTGGCACCCTCATCGTCGGCGCGAAGCAACCCGAAGCCGTGAGGCTGATGGCCGAGCTCGCGCAGACGTGATCGATTGCGCCAATCGTTTGGAGGTGGTCGCGCTGCCGGGCGTTCCACTGCTAAAGACCGGGGACGATCTCGGTGCGGTCGCCGTCGCCGCCTTGGCCGGGGCGCGGTTCGAGCTGCGTGACGGCGACGTCTTGGTGGCGGCGTCCAAGGCGGTGTCGAGGGCCGAGGGGCGGTTCGTCGACCTCTCCACGGTCGACGTTTCGCCGGCGGCCCGTTCCCTCGCCCGGGAAGTGGCCAAGGACGAACGATTCGTCGAGCTCGTCCTGCGCGAGTCGACCGCGGTTTCGCGCGCCGCGCCGAACGTGCTCATCGTGCGGCACAGGCTCGGCTTCGTCTGCGCAGACGCGGGAATCGACCAGAGCAACGCCACACCGGTCGGGGCTTCCGTCGCGAGCGGGCCCTGGGTTCTCCTCTTGCCGGCGGCGCCGGACGGCTCGGCCAACCTCCTGCGTCGTGCGCTGAGTGAGGCGAGCGGCGCAGCCATCGGGGTCGTCGTCAGCGACTCCTTCGGCAGGCCGTTCCGATTGGGAACCGTAGGCGCGGCGATCGGCGTCTCCGGGCTCCCTCCGCTCTGGGACAAGAGGGGCGAGACGGACCTCCACGGCCGTCGCCTCGAGCACACCGTCACCGCGATGGCCGACCAGGTTGCGGCCGCCGCGGACCTGGTCGCCGGCCAGGGCTCGGAAGGGCGACCGCTCTTGATCGTCCGGGGGCTGACCTTCGAACCAGCGGAGGGAACGGCGGCCGACCTCGTGCGCCCTCCGGGCACGGACGTCTACGCATGAGCCGTCGATGGCGGTCCGTGGTGGCGCTCTCGGGCGGCGTCGGAGGCGCACGGCTCCTCCGGGGCCTCTCCAGGGTGCTGCCCTCGGACGCACTGACGGCAGTCGTCAACACGGGGGATGACTTCGAGCACTGGGGTCTCTACGTCTCCCCCGACGTCGACACGGTGATGTACACCCTCGCCGGGCTAGCGCACGAGGAGCGAGGCTGGGGTCTCGCGGACGAAACGTTCCGAGCCCTCGAAGGGATGCGCCTCTACGGCGACGACGGCTGGTTCGGAATCGGCGACCGCGACCTTGCGACCCACCTTTCGCGCACGCGAGGCCTCGAACGCGGCGAAACGCTCACCCGCGTCACCGAGCGCCTGTGCCGCGCCCTCGGCGTGGCATCGCGCATCCTGCCCATGAGCGACGAGCGCTGCCGCACGATGATCGACACTGCAGAGCGCGGGACCTTGACGTTCCAGGAGTGGTTCGTGCGCTATCGCACCGAGCCAGCCGCCCGTCGCGTGTGGTTCGACGGTGACGCAACCGCCACTCCCGAGGTCCTCGATGCCGTCCGCGGCGCCAATCTGGTGGTCATCGGGCCCTCGAACCCCTACGTGTCGATCGATCCCATCCTGCGTCTTCCCGGTCTGCGCGACGCCGTATTCTCGCGGCCCGTCGTCGCCGTCAGTCCCATCGTCAACGGGCAGGCCGTCAAGGGTCCGCTGGCAGCGATGATTCCGGAGCTCGCCGGAGTGCCGCCCTCCGCCGCGGCCATCGCCGCGCACTACCCCGGTCTTCGCGGCATCGTCGTGCAGCACGGCGACTCCGTTCCCGGGCTGCCTGCGTGGGAGGAAGAGACCGTGATGCGGAGCGCCGACGGGAGCGAGCGTCTGGCGAGAGCCCTTCTGGCGCACGCGGAGTCGGTGTCGTGAGCGCGTCGGGGCCGCACCCGAAGCCCAGTGGTATCCTCGCACGCCTCCGCGGATGACCCGAGGGGCACAAAAATTGGCCCGACAAGAGACTAGGCCCGCAATCGTTCTCGATGAAGAGTGCGCCCGGGCAAACCCCCGAGGAAACCATGCAAAAGATCTTGCTTATTCTTGGAGCCATCACGGTTTCGGGGGCCCTGATTGGGTGCGGCAGTGGGGACGACAAAGCATCGCCCCCCGCCGCGTCCGCTGACGCGAGCGTCGACGCAAGCGTCGACGCGGTCACCACGGACGTCACCGTCCCGACCCCCTCGGCGTGCCCCACCATCGTCTCCGACACGGCCTGCGACACGACCAAGCGACCATTCGTCTTCGTTCACGGGACCTACGGGTCGGGCGACAACTTCGAGAACGTCGCCGCGCTCCTCGCGAGCAACGGGTATTGCGCAGACCACATCGTCCGGGTCGAATACAACTCGCTCGGCGACAACCCGGGCAACGACTGCACGGCCCCCAACACGCCCCAGGGCTGCGGGAAGATCGAGGCTGCGGTCACGGCGATTCTCGCGAAGTTCCCCCAGTTCACCCAGGTGGACCTCGGCGGGCACTCGCAGGGAACCGAGCACTGCGGCATCTTCATTGGCGCGGGAGGCGTTGGCGCCCACGCGGACCAGGTGGCTCACTACTTCAACTTCTCCGGCGTCCCGAACGTCGGCAACGTGCCGACGCTGAGCCTCTCGTCCCAGCACGACCTCATGGACACGCCGCATCACGCCACGGGCACGTCGATCTGCGCGTTCGCCGAAGAAGCGGACGGCGGGACCGTGGCCGTCGACGACGGAGGGGTCGCCGAAGGTGGCGCCGGCGACGACGGAGGCCCTGGATGCAACGTGATCCAGTACACGTTCGTCCACCAGGATCACTTCGCCGTCGCGGCCTCCAAGGGCTCTTTCATCCAGGTCTACAAGTACCTCAACGGCAAAGACCCCCAGTACACCGACATCCAGTGCGGGGACGACCCGGTCACGGTCGAAGGCCTCTCGGAGACGTTCGCCGACAACGTGCCGGTCCTCGGGAAGATCGAGGTGCGCGAGGTGACCACGCCGCGCGCCGACGGGCCGCCCGAGCAGACCATCATGCCGGACTCCGCGGGCCACTTCCTGGCCATGCTGAAGCGCAACGTGTTCTACGAGTTCGCGGGGTACAATACGGCGGGCACGCTGATCGGCTACCAGTACTTCACGCCCTTCAAGCGGAGCAACCGCCTCATGAGCTTCCTCTCGCCGGCGAGCAGCACCGATGGGACGTCGGTAGGTGGAACGATCGCGTCGCTTACCACCAACAAGGCGACACGCTCTCCCAACTCGGTGACGCTGGTCACTCGCTGGGCCGGGGGCGCCTTCCGCCAGGACCTGGGTGCCACCCTCTTGGTCAACGGCAGCAACGTCCTCACGACCGACAACTCGGGCACCGCCGCGTTCAGCAACTCGAGCCTCAACGGCGGCGTGGTCGGCCTCTTCATGGAAGACAAGAACATGAACATGATGTCGGACCTCGGGCTCGTCGACAGCGCGCCCTTCATCGCGTTCACCGACGTCTACATGAGCGCCGCGACGCCGAACTTCGTGCAGATGAGCTTCACGCCCGGCATAGAAGACACGGACACCGTCGGAAACACGGCGGTGCTCTCCAACTGGCCTTCGAACGCCGCGCTCATCAACGTGTTCTTCCAGTAGCCGCCGGCCGCCTCACCGCCGCGCTCACTTCGGTGTGAGCTTCATGACCTGGCCGCCTTGGCCGTTCGTCCAGTAAACGCTCGTGGCATCGACGGCGATGGCGCTCGGCGCGTCCTGATTCGACGCGACGGCGGCCCCCTGACCGGCGGCGAGCGCGACCTTCCAGATCGAGCCGTAGCTCGTGAAGTAGGCGCTCGCGCCGTCGGAGGCGACCGCCAGAACGGGCGCGCCCGCGGCGGTGCCGAGCGAGGTCGGCGAGCCGCCGCCGAGGGGTGCCTTCATCAGCGTGTACCCGCTCGCAAAGACCACGTCGGCGCCGGCGACGGCGATATCGGTCGCCGCCCCCCCCGACGTCACGAGAGTGGAGGCGCCGCCGTCGAGCGGGACCCGCATGATGGTGCCGTCGTCCGGATCTCCCCAGTAGACGCTCGCTGTCGCGGAGTCGACGACGGGACGGGTGCAGCTCTTCTGACCCGACGCGAGCACCATCGGCGTACCGCCACCGATCGGTGCCTTCATCACCGACCCACCGGCGGTCGTCCAGTAGACGTTCGTCGCGTCGACGGCCACGCCGATCGGCGCGTCGGGGCTCGGGGCCACACTGGTCAGCGCTCCGCCGGCGACTGGCACTTTCATGATGCTGTCGCCGTCCAGGCCCGCGACATAAAGACTAGCGGTGTCCACGGCCAGGCCGACCGCGCAACCTGGGCCGGACGCGAGCGTCACGGGCGAGCCGCCGCCCAGAGGGACACTCAGCGCCGCGCCGCCGTTTGCCGCGCAGCTCGTGAAATACGCGCTCTTGAGATCGACGACCAAGGCGGCCGGCGAAGACGCCTGGGCAAGAGTGACGAGGCATCGACCCTGCACGCAGGCCCCACTGCAGGGTGTCGCCGGGCACCCGCCCTCTGGCTGGCCCGCTTCGGCGGCGTCGACATCGCCCGCCGCCGCCGTGGCGCCGTCGATTCCAGCCTCCGAGGCGCTTCTGTCGGTCGCCGCGTTCGAGCACGCCCAGACGCACGCGGCGCTCGAGCCGAGTACCTGAACACCGCGCCTGAACATCAGGGGTCGTCGCGTTTCGCGAGCGCCATCCGAACGCCCATCCAGTACGTCACACATGCACCGACGATGGTGGTGCCGAAGCCGATCGTGAGCTGATTCACGCCGGCGATGCAGCTCCTCGGAATGACGAATCCGAAGCCGATCACGACAGTAGGGATGACGAATCCCGCGAGCGGGCCGAGGTAGCGGAGGTTCATGCCGAGGGGACTCTACCATCGGAAAGTGATCCGTCCGGACCCGGCCGAGCCACTACCCAATGAGAGCGGGTCGACTGCCTCGGGCAGCCCGTCCCGGGAACGCGAGGAGACGAACGGACGTGGTCGAGGGACGCCGCTATCCGCGAAGACCGGTGAAGACTCCCCTGGAGTTCACGCCGTGGGACCCGAGGCGCATCACCTTCGGGTTCGCCACGGACATCTCCGTGGGCGGGGCGTTCGTGGCGACCGACTTTCCCGCGGTCCCCGGCAGCGACGTGGTCATTCGTCTGTGGCCGAACGGCTGGGACGAGGAGTTGATCCTGCCCGGAGTGGTCCGATGGACACGCGCCGACGGGATGGGCGTCAAGTTCGCCCCGGTGGGAGCACGCGAGGTGCGCGCCATCGGCAAGCTGGCCGACGAGTGGCGCAGCCGCTTTTCACCGGACGTGCTGCAGGTCAGCCACCACGCACAGATGGTCCGACGCGGCTGACGTCCCGACCTGGAATCGAACGAACCGGAGCGCGTCCGAGGCCAGGATGCGATCGATGCGCATCCAGGGACGCCTATCGTTCGGGTACGTGTAACCGAACCCGGAGCCGGCTTCGACGAAGCCGTCCTTGAACCTCGAGAGCGCGCGGGTGAAGACGAGGCTCAGTCCCGGCAGGTTCGTATCTCCGGCGATGACCACGGGTTCGACGTCGCGCCCGGCCGCCTCGACGATGGACTGCACCTGCAGCGCTCTAAGGTCCGCGTTGCCCAGGATCGCGGGACCGGCCGCCCCCGAGAAGATGCGGCCGGAGAGAACCTCGCGCCCCAGCCCCCGTCCGCGCAGGACATAGAAGTCGTCGCGCGGTGATATGGGATGGACGTTGTAAAAGCCGATGCGCCCTAGGGGCGTATCCATGACGTATTCGAGAAAACGCGGCGATCGGGTCCGCCCCTCGAACGGAAGACGCTCGGGGTCCAACGTGGAGACGATCGCGTAACGCGTCGCCACGAGAAACTGCCCGGAGGCCTCGACCGTCGGGTACCGCGGCGAGAGGACGCGCTTGAGCTCCGCGGGCGCGTCGATCTCTTGCATGAGGACCACGTCCGGCGTGTACCGATCGACTTCCTCTCCTATCCTCGCTGCTCCGCCCAGCGCCGAGTTGATATTGTAGCTGAGGACACGAAGGCTGGGCGCCGTGGCGCTGGCGACGCGGGGCACGGGGACGACGAGTCCCATGAGCGGGAAGAGAAGGAGCAGCGCGCTGACCGCCTGGGTCCACAACCATCGGGTCCTCCCGCACAGGAAGAGGCCGAGGACCACGAACGGAAGCGGAGCCCCCAGAACGAGGCGAGGCAGGTAGAGCGCCACTGTGGTCACCCACGAGCGCTCGCCGATGAACCTCAGCGCCATCGCGGAGAGGAGCAGCGAGACCGGATACAGGAGCGCGGCCGCCACGACGCCGCGGCGAAGCCACTTCATGGTGCGGGCCGAGGTCCGTTCTCGAGGTCAAAAACGACACCAGGCTGCATGTGGGCCGCGACTCTAGTCGCCCGACCCGGCGGCGCAACGTGGAGGCCGAGTGCAATTCTCCGGGCCCGTTGTGATCCGTTCGGGGGTCCCCGGCACACTGATGGGAAAGACAGCCCCCCATGTCCCGGAAAAAAGCCAGGAACGTCGCCCGCTCGAAGCCCCCGTCCGTGGAGCCCGCCGCGGCACCCGCAGCCGGCAACGTGGACGCGAACGATCCCGCGGCCGCCCATTTCTTCTCTGCACCGCCCGTCACCTACGACGAGGAACGAGCCGCTATCGTCGACGCGGAGCCCCTCGCGAGGCGCAGGCCGGTCAACCCCGAGCGCCGCCGCCGTCTGGGGCGCGTCGTGGCCGGCGCGGTCGCCCTTTCCTGCGCCATCTGCGTCGCTGCCGGGGTGCGGGTCGCGACGGTCCGCGCCGCGACGACGCGCATCGCACCTGCCAGCGCGGTCGCGTACGCCGCGCCACTTCCCGCTCCCACCGAGGTCGCTGCCGCGAGCTCGCCGGCCCCCCAGCCCGACCCTACGTCGGAGAGCCCCCCCGCAGCCGAGCCGCCTCAAACGACCGAGGCCGTCGCGGCCGTCGCACCCGCGGCAAGCGCACCTCAGGCGGACGTAGAGAAAGCGACCGTCGAGCCCGACCCCGCGGCCGCCCGCGACGCCAAGCGCACGTCGCAGCGGGCCCTCGATCGCGGCGACGCGAAGAGCTCCATCGAAGCCGGCGAACGGTCCGTCGATCTCGACCCGACCGACGCCGAAGCGTGGCTCATCCTCGGCGCGGCCTACCAGACGCGAGGCACCTACGCCGAGGCGCGCCGGTGCTTCGCGAGCTGCGCCCGGCTCGCCAAGCGAGGCCCGCGAGGCGAGTGCGCCGCGCTCCTCCGTTGAGCCGCGGCTACCGGGGCGGCTCGTTCGCCGCGAAGTAGCGCCGCGGGTTGTCCACGAAGATCGTCTGCAGGTCGGCCTCGGTCACGCCCCGCTCTCGAAGCCGAGGCACGATTCGCTTGAAGAGGTGCGTCGCCTCCCAGTTGGGGAGCTTGGCGGCGAGGGCCTCGGGGGTCATGACGATTCGCCCGTTGAAGACGGGCCGGCCCAGCCAGCTCGCGCACGTCGAGTCATGCGACAGGCAAATGGACCGCGCGTAGCCCGCGCCGACCATCTTGCAGACGCTCTCGATGCGCTTCTCGTCGCTGATGAAGACCTCGATCCCGAACCGGTCGAACCCCACGTAGGCGCCCTTGTCCGCGAGCGAGCGGTGGTACGCGTGGTCGTCGCGGCCGTCGGAGTGGCCGACGAGGATGCGATGCGCGGGCACGCCCTGGGCGGTGAGGATCGCGATTTGCTCGAGCCCGAGGCTGGCGTGATCGGTGTGCGTGAGCACCGGGCAGCCGACCGCGGCCGCCGCTCGACCACCCGCGACGAGGAGCTTCTTCTCGTAGTCGGTGATCTCGGGCGCACCGGTCGCCACCTTGACGAGCCCCGCGCGAATGCCGCTCTCGCCGATGCCCTCGGTGAGCTCCTTCACGTAGATGGCCTCGATCTCCTCCACGGGAAGGGCGCCGAACGTGTACGTGAGCCCCTCGTTCTGCTTGTAGGCGCCCGTCGTGCAGATGATGCGCATCCCCGAGCGCTCCGCGACCTCCGCCATGAACTCCACGTCGCGTCCGAGGTCCATCGGACACGGATCGAGGAACGTGGCCACTCCGAACCCCCTCAGCTCTTGCATCCGATCGACGCCCCGCGACAGCGCGTCCGCTCGCCGGAACCTGGGCGCCAGCGCGTCCATCTGCCAGCCGGGATAGCCGACCAGCAGGTGCTCGTGCACGAGCGTCGTCCCGAACTCCTCGGGTTTCGCGCGGCCGGTGACGGTGTTGACCCACTCCATCTCAGCGACCACGAGAGTACTTCAGCCGCGGTCACGGAAGGCTCGCTTCTTCCGCCCCCGTCCAGCTCGGGTCGGCGTTGATCTCGGGCGCGCTTCCGGCGAACGCCAGACGCGCCCGCGGATCGCCTCGAAGCTGGTACATCAGCCACGCGGTGACGTAGCCCAGGTACCCTTGCGGGCCGACGCCCGCGCAGCCGATCCCGACGGCGCAGCTGTCCTGAATGTCGTTGTGATCGGCGCCAAGGAGCGTGGCCTTCGCCTTCGGGGTCCCGGTCGGAGTTGCGTCGTAGTAGGCCTGGATGGATTGCTCGCCGGACGTGCCCGCGGCCTGCGTGGGCGGCGCGATCAACGTGTCCTTGCTGCCGTCCACGAAGAAGACCGAGCCGTGCACGAGGCTCGAGGAAGCGAACGACTCCGCCGCGACGCACGCCGAGGCGGGGTTGCCGAAGCACGTCCACTCCTGCGCCGGGAGCTCGATGGGGAGCAACGTGGCGATGAACCTGTGGGGCGACCCGGACGCGTCGGCAGCCAGCAACGCCTGCGCCGCACCGTCCGCCCCCTGCGAATGCCCGACCGCCCCGACGTGGCCCAGATCGAGGCTCCCGTAGAACGGACTCGCCGCGTCCGCGTCGGCGGCGACCAGATAGTCCTCTCCGGCGAGCATCTCGCTCCCCGTCCCCGTGTTCGGGCTCGTCGACGCGACGACGACGAAGCCCCACGAGGCGAGGTGCGTCAAGAGGACGCTGTACTGGGCCGGCGCCGCGCCCGTGCCATTTCCCCAGGTGAGGATGGGGTGCTCGAAGCCGGCCGCGGCGAGGTCCGTGGGATAGAAGACGACGTAGAGGACGCCCGTGTCGCCGGAGTCCGAGGCCAGGTCGCTCCACGCCATGCAGGGCGAAGTCGAGGTAGCGACGTTGCACGTGCTCACCGCCCACGGGCCCGGAGCCGCGTAGGTGGCCGCGACGGGCCCCGACGCTGCATCGGCGCCCGAACCGTCCGCATCCGGCAACGGCGCCGCGAATCCCGCGCCTCCGCCGCCGCCACAGGCCACCCCGGTCGCGATGCCCGCGAGGACGATGGGCCACGGAAACCTCGCGCTCATGGACTCCCGCGGAGACTACCAAGTCCACGGCTGTCCTTCGACGCGGCGCCGGTGTCCGGGACACGGCCGGCGCAGGGCAAGTGCTCGTCATCCATGAGGGCGCACACGGAACACGGCTTGCTCCCCTCCATCCCGCATGGGCATTCAGCGCGCGTGGGTTCTCTCTTGTGCAGTGCTCCTTTCGTGCGGAGGCCACGTCGCCGATGCGGGCGTCGGCGAGGGCGACGCGTCCGATGACGGCGCGGGTGGATACGGAGGCGCTATCGCGTTCGAGGGCGGTCCCGTCGCCGCGGAAGACGCCACCGTGTCCGACGCCTCCGAGAGCGCCGACACCGCGGAGCCCGACGGCATCGCCCCGATGCCTCCGTTCGACGCCGGCCCCGAGGGGGTCTGCGACCAGCCGCTGTCGCCCGGCGATCTCCGGATCGACGAATGGATGATCGAGTCGACGTCGGGCACCGGTGACCACGGCGAATGGCTCGAGGTATCGAGCATGCTCGACTGCGCGGTCGACCTCGCCGGCCTGCACGGCGAGTGCCCGCGCGGCGCGAAGGTGGCCACGTTCGACGTGACCGACGACCTCTGGCTGCCCCCTCGAGGCTTCTTCGTCGTCGCCGATTCGACGGACCCTGCGATAAATCACTATGTCCCCGGGACCGTCGTCGCGTGGTCGGGAAACCTCGGCGACGTGCTGCGCAACAAGGGGACCACGGTGACCCTGCTCGTGAACGACGTCGTCATCGACACGCTGACGTATCCGGCGGTGACCCTCACGGTCGGTGCGTCGCTCTCCTTCCCCGCCGATTGCGATCCCACGATGCGTTCGGACTGGGCGCTCTGGCAGACGTCGACGGCGTCCTGGTTCCCGGGGTTTCTCGGGACGCCCAACGCGCCCAACGTCGACGTGACGTGTCCGGTGAACGGCGACCCCTGAGGGCGGGGCCCTAGTGGGCGACGGCGCCGGGTTGTGGCAAGCTTTGGGCTGGCCCATGTCGCCGTCGCACGCCGCCGCCCGGCACGTCGTCCTCGACTCCCCGATGCAGCCGCCCTTCCCGCCGGCGATGCGCATGGCCACGTTCGGGATGGGGTGCTTCTGGGGTGCCGAGAAGAAGTTCTGGCAGATGCCCGGAGTCTTCTCGACGATGGTGGGCTATGCGGCAGGGTCCACGCCGAACCCCACCTACGAGCAGGTGTGCTCCGGGAGGACAGGCCACGCCGAAGTGGTCCGCGTGGTCTTCGATCCATCGAAGGTGACGTACGGCGAGCTGCTCCGCACCTTCTGGGAGAGCCACAATCCGACGCAGGGAATGCGCCAGGGAAATGACGTCGGGACGCAGTACCGGTCCGGCATCTACACCCACGGCGACGAGCAACGGCGCGAGGCCGAGGCGTCGCGCGACGCCTACCAGGCGCGGCTGAAAGAGGCCGGCCTTGGGCGCATCACGACGGAGATCGAGCCCGCGGGAGAGTTTTACTACGCCGAGGGCTACCATCAGCAGTACCTGGCCAAGAACCCCGACGGTTACTGTGGCCTCGGGGGAACGGGCGTTTCCTGCACGGCAAGTGCCTTGCCACAGTCCAGTCGACCCTCTCCGTAACTTTTTGCCTTCTGGAACGTCCTAGTAGAAAGCGGAAAGGATGATCGCCACCTTGCTTCGACGAACCGTCCCCTTCACCCTCGCTCTCGCTCTCGCCGCCGGGCTTGCGGCCGCCGGCGAGCCAACCACCCTGCTGGGCAAGTGGATGAAGCCCAACATGGGGGCCCCGCTCGCGGGGCAGGACTTCGACGCGCTGAAGAAGGCCTTCGATCTGGTGGCGAGCAAGCCTCTGCCGGGCAACGACTACCCGAACTGGGTGGCGACCGCTCAGGAGGGGTCGGCCGCGGCGGCGAAGCAGGACCTGGCGGGGGTCAAGGCGGCCTGCAAGCACTGCCACGATCCGTACAAGGAGAAGTACAAGAAGGACTTCGTCACCCGGCCTTTCCCTTGAGGCCCGGCTCGAGCCCGGCCTAGAGCCTGGGGATGCGAGCGGAGTTCGTGATAAAGGACTCCCGGCCATGTCCCGAAAGGTGCTCGGTCCGCTCTCGGTCTCGCTAGGGGTCGCGGCACTCCTGTGGGCGTGCGAAGACAAACCGCCTCCGCCGGATACGCCGCAAGCCGACGCGAGCGCAGGCAAGGACAAGTACGCCACCGCCGACCCGAAGCTCGCGAAGGCGTTGCAGGCCGCCGCGTCCGCTTCGGGCTCGGGCGAGAACGGGCCGCCACCCGAGGGCGTCTTCCCCGCGGGGGTGGCCAACCAGCGCCATCCGGCCGGCGTCCTCACGAAGGTCGACGTCGTGAGCGACGGCTCCGACCCTCGCGTCTCGCTCGATCCCGGCCCCGAGGGGGCCACGTCGTGGTACGGGCCGGCGGGGTTGCGCCTCGGGCTGCAGATGGGACAGCGCGTCGCGATGCCGACCATCGATCTGGGCTTCGCGCTGGGCCCGGCGAAGAAGGACGAAGGCGGTTCCGACTGGCTCCAGGCGGACCTCAAGAAGGCAGGGCCCTCCAAGGAGCAGCTCGGCCAGCTCCCGCCCGGTACCGACAAGGAGATCGCCTCGCTCGAGGGGACGCAGATCCGGATGAAGGTCGGTCCCGACGGCCGCGAGAGCGACGTGCAGGTCCTGCTCGGCAAGGGGACGCAGTCGGAGCTCGATCGCCTCGCGCAGAGCGCCGCCGAGGCCCTCGTCTTCGCGATGGTGCCGCTGCCGACGAAGCCCGTGGGCGTCGGCGCGCAGTGGATCGCGGAGACGCGGATGCCGCTGTCGGGGGTCGACACGATCTCGTACCGCGCGTACCGCGTGAAGAGCATCACCGGCAACCGCGTGCACCTGAGCCTCGACGTGAAGTCGTACGCGACCAACACGGACGTCGAGCTCCCCGGGGTTCCGAAGGGGGCGACGCTCGATCAGTTCATGGCCGAGGCCCAAGGCGAGATGGAGATCGTGCGCGGCGAGGCGCTGGCCCGCATGTTCGATGTCCAGCAGCGGGTCGTGATGGTGTTCGCGACGGCGGGCGGAGCGCCGCCTCCGACGCAGCCCGGCGAGCCACCCGCCGCAAGCAGGCTAACGGCTCAACTGCAAGGCCAGGCGACGTTCGTCCGCGGCGACGACCTGCGCGGCGGGAGGAAGCCGTGACGGAAGCCGTGAGGGGCGGGCGGGCCTGGCTGGCGCGCCGGAAAAAGAGCCAGAAACGTCGGGTCGAGGTACACTGTCGAACGACCCACGGGCTCACATGAAGATCAGCTGCCAGTCCTGCCAATCGAAGTACAACGTTGCCGACGAGAAGGTCCAGGGCAAGATCGTCAAGATCCGTTGCCGCAAGTGCGGCGCGACGATTGTCGTCAACGGCACGGGTGGGGCAGCCACGAACGGCTCGGTGGTCCCGGAGCCGGCGCAGCACGCAGCGCCGCCCGAAGGCGGCGAGCAGTGGCACGTCAACGTGAACGAGAACGACCAGCGGACGATGAGCATGGCGGACCTCGTCGAGGCGTACAACGCAGGCGCGGTCACCCAGGAGACGTTCATCTGGACCGACGGGATGGACGACTGGAAGCCGCTCAGCGACGTGGACGCCGTGGTCGCCGCCCTTCACGCGTACGCCGATCAGGGCGCCGCGGGCGGACAGGGCCAGATCTACGCGGCGTCGGTCGTCCCCGCCTACGAGCCGCCGGAGCCCGAGGCCGCACCCCCGCCCGCGAGGACCTACGAGGCCCCCGCGCCTCCGCAGTCCTACGGCTCGTCCGCGGCCTACGGCGCTCAGGCCCAGGCCGTGCCGGCGTCCGAACCGCGGCGAGCCGCGGTCGTGAAGCGAGAGGCTCGCGGGCGTGACCTCTTCGGTGCAACCGGCGGCGACGACGTGCAGACGAGCGCACCGTCGATGCCGCAAGCCACGTCCCGCGAGGCCGACGACGCGGCGAGCAAGCTCACCGGCGAACGCAACGAGAACTCGGTGCTCTTCTCGCTCGCGGTGCTGACGCAGGCCGGCGACGAGCGCCCGGCCCACGAGGCCCCCTCGCCCACGCAGAAGGACGACTCGGGGCTCATCGATCTGAAAGCGCTTGCCGCGCGGACGGAGTCGATGCGCCCCATCGCGCCGAAGGCGGACGGCGACGTCTTCGCGCCGCCTCTCGGCTTCACGCCTGCACCGCTGGGTGCGCCCATCGGAGCGCTCGGGGGAGGCGGAGACGCGCAGCCGAAGAGCAAGCTACCGCTCTTCATCGGTCTCGGGGCGGGGGCGCTGCTCCTCGTCATCGTCAGCGTGGTGGTCACTGTGAAGGTCGCCGCGTCGAACGCTCCGGTCCCGTCGGCCACCGTGATGGCGGCGCCTGCCGCGCCGACGACCGCCGAGCCCGCACCTTCGGCGACGGCAGAGGCGTCGGCAACGGCTTCGGCAGCGCCATCGGCGTCGGCCGCCGCGAAGCCCAAGGCGGTCGGTGGCGGAGGCGGGTACCATCCGGCGGCGGCCGCGGGTGGAGCCAAACCGCCGGGTGCGGCGGCAGCACCAGGCGCTCCCGCGTCTCCCGCGGCAGCCGCTCCTGCGGCGCCCGTGAAGAAGAACGACTGCGGGTGCAACGGCGACCTGATGTGCCTGATGAAATGCTCGACGCACTAGGCGGGTGAGTCAACCAAAGAGGGCCCTGTTGCTCGAGTGACGAGCACGACCTCGACCCTTCAGTCGATCTCGATCCCCAGTAGCTCGTGCACGCGTCGGGCGACCCGGATGAGCGTGTCCGCACACGGCTCGCAGTCGCCGCCGCAGCACCGCGGCCACTGCGCACTGCCCACGCCGAGAAGAGGCCGCGCGCTGTCGCGGTAGTACTCCTGAAGACCGGCCTCGTCGCTGGCTCGGGCAAGAGCTGCTTCGACCTCGGGCGTTCGCGGTAGGGACATGGGGGTCCTGTGGGGGTAGCACTCATCGGTCGGGGTCGGGGTCGAGGTCGAGGTCGAGGTCGAGGTGCTGTTCCCACTACGCACCCTCGTGCCGCCGCTTTGCGGCGTCACTCCGGGTGCAGGACGACGGGGGCTCGCCGCTCGGGGTGGGGGCCGGAGGTGCACGGGTGGTGGTCCTTCCGGCAGGCGAAAGGACCACCACCATGCACAACCAGCGATTGCCACATCACAAACTGCATGCGTATGACGTCGCGATTCGGCTTCTCGAGGCCGTGAGGAGCGCGCGGATACGCGATTGCCATCTACGCGATCAGGCCATGCGGGCCGCGAAGAGCGCGTGTCTCAATGCGGCCGAGGGGGCCGGGCGGGTCAGCCGGGCCGATAAGGCGAGGGCCTTCGCCATCGCGAGGGCCGAGGCGGGCGAAGCGGCGGCGGCGGTCGAGATCGCGATCGCGGCGGGCGACGCGGAGACGGGCGCGCTCGAGGCGGTGCTCGTGCACGCGGATCACTTCGTCGCGATGATGACGCGGCTCATTCGGTAGGCCGCTCTGGGCCGCGCGCGGCGTGTCGCGCGCGGCCCAATTCGGTCAGCGAGGCAGTGCCCGAAGCATGCGCTTCAGCCGGACCGCCAGGGAGAGAATCTCTTGCGCCACGTCTGTCCCTACCGCGCCGATCGCCTCGGCGAGGTCCACCGCGCCAATCAGCTCGTGCAGCGAATTGTTTGCGATGTCGAAGTGCCTCCGTCGTATCCCCGCGGCGTCACTCGGAAGCCCCTCGCAGAGCCCCAGAAACGCGCTCTTCGCCGCCCGTGTCGCCTGATCCCTCAGCTCGGCATCCCGCACTTGCCCTTCGTGCACCTTCCTCGCCAGCTCCTTCGCGACTTTGTACGCATCGAGTCTCTGAAACGGCAGCAGTTGATCGTTGTTCATGGTTGGGGTCCTCGCCCTGGAGGACCCCAACCATGAACAACGGACAAATCCCGCTCTCAGAAATGCGCCACGGCTGCGGCCGGAGTGACAGGCTTCCTGCCTGGCACGAGGACCGCGAAGTGGGTTGGATGTCGAAGGGCGGGGTCGGTGGTCGGGGCTTGGCGGCTCCCCCTCCCCGTTCGGCCGCGCGCCTCCCCCGCTCAATCCGCCTTGGCGTCCCTGACGTCCGTGCGCCCCTTCTTCTCCCGGACGCCTTCGCCGGGAATCGCCATCAGCGACGCGCCCATGCGCGCGACGATGGGCTCGAACGTGTCCGCGAGGGCCGGGTCGTACGAGACCTCGATCGTCGCGATGACGCCGTCGGCGAGGATCGAGCGCGAATAGTAGAGGCGCCCGTGCTCCGAGCCGCGCACCACCCACGTGTTCATCGCGAGCGTCTTGAACGTCACGTTGTCGCGCCGCGTCCAGTCGCCGTAGAGCTCTTCGCCGGTCATCGGCGGGCTTTCGGGCCGCGGAGGGCTGTCGTACATGGCCCATGCGCGGACGCGCGCCTTCGACCAGTACTCGAACGGCTGCCCCCTCCCGTCCGCGTCCGCTCCCTTCTTCACGAAGAACGTGGGCACGTCGGCCGAGAAGGCGAAGCGGTGGTTCACGTACCTCTCGTACGTCGGACACTCCGGCGAACCGGCGTCGGCGCAGGCGGGTGGGGGCGGCGGGACCTCCGCGGGGGTCGGCACGGGCGGCGGATCGGCGGTCGCCACCGGCGCGATCACGGTCGCCGGGGGAGGCGGCAGCGCCGGGTGCGGAGTCTCCTTCTCCCGGCAATCACCCACGGCGCACACGAGCGCTAGCACGACAAGACCGCGCATCGCGGGCGAGGCTAGCCTTTTACCCCCTCAGCGGGCGAGAAAGCGGGGGACGAATGCGTCGGCCGCGACGAGCGCGAAGAAGGCGACGCTGACCCACGCGTTCACGTCGAAGAACGCCTTGTCGATCGCCGAAAGACCACGCCGCCTCACGAGCGAGTGCTCGTAGACGAGGAGCGCCGCGGTCGTCGCCACCGCGACCGCGTAGGTCGGCCCGCGATGCAGCGCGAGCCCGCACGCCGCGAGCGCAAGCGACGGTGACCACGTGCGCTCCCGCGCTGATGCGAAGCGCGCCGCGCACCCCGAAGCGCGCCGGGATGGAGTGGAGGCCGGCCTCGCGGTCGAATCCCTCGTCCTGCAGCGAGTAGAGGACGTCGAACCCGAGGAGCCACGCCTGCGACCGCGACCATCAGCGCGACGATTCCGACGCCCGGCGCGCGCCCCCATCGCGAGCCACGCGCCGCCCGGCGCCAGCGCGAGCGCGACGCCGAGCCAGGCGTGCGCGCCCCAGGTGAAGCGCTTCGCGTACGAGTAGCCGAGCAGGACGCGAGGACACGACCGGCGCCAGCACTGCGGGCCAGAAGCCGAGCGTCGCGGCGACGGCGAGGAACGCGGCCGCCGACACCGCGGCGAGCAGCGAGCGCCTCGCGCGGGGCTCACCGTCCCCGCGGGGACGTGGCGTGACGCGCGTGCGCGGGTTCTTCGCGTCGACGTCACGGTCGGCCCAGCGGTTGAAGGCCATCGCGCTCGTCCGCGCGCGAGACCATGCACGCGAGCATCGCGCGAGCCGCGCACGGCCGTGAGCGGCGCGTGCGGGACGCGCGAGCGACAGGACGACCGCGCTCGCCGCGAAGGGCAGCGCGAAGACCGTGTGCGCGAACGCGACGAGCGAGCCGTACGTGCGGACGCGCGCCAGGACGGTCATGCTTGCCGCCGCCGTCCGCGACGCACGATCCAGCGGCGCGGCGCCCGCACGTTGCCAAGGACGAAGGCGCAGCGCGTCGTCCCCCGGGTCGCCGTCGATCGCGACGAGCCCGGGCCTCGCGCCCTTCGCGCATGCGCCCGAGGTCGTCGCGCCCGAGCGCCCGCGCGCCCTCCCACGTCGCCATGCGCACGAGCTCCGCGCAGGCACCGTCGGGAAGCGATCGGCCGAGCGCGCGCGCCTCGGCGAGCACGTCGAGCGACGCGTTCGACGCGAGCGAGTCGGTGCCGAGCGCCGGGAGCGAGCCCGGCCGCGCGCGCCGCGAGCAGCGGCGGCAGCTTGCGTCTCGATGTACAGGTTCGAGCGCGGGCAGAAGACGACGGGGCGCCCGCGCCGCGCGACGAGCTCGAGCTCGTCGGGGCGCGCGTCGGTCAGGTGAACGCAGACGACGTGCGGCCCGAGCGCGCCGAGCTCGTCCGCGAGCGCGACGGAGGACTTGCCCGGCCATTCGATGCAGCGTCGCGGCGCAGCTTCAGCCGCGCCTCGTACCAGTCGGCGACGGGGCCGTCGCCGTGCTCGAGGGAGCGACGCTCGGCCGCGTGCTCGGCGAGGTGGAGGCTCGTCGCGCACGCCCCGCTCTCGGCGCGTCGCGCGAGGACTCGACGCACGACGTCGGCGTGCGTCGTGTAGAGCGTGTGCGGCGCAGGGGCGTAGGCGAGGTCGGCGGTCGGCCACGCGCCGACGCTGCTCCTCGACGATCCTCGGCGAGGGCGGCGACGCGCTGCTCGAGCGGCTCGCGTCTCGACGCCGAAGACCTCGTGGAAGACGCAGCCGCCGATGCCGCGCCGCGCGAGCGCGCGGACCGCGCGCGAGCGAGTTCGTGACCTCGCCGACCGCCGCCGTGCCGAACGCGTCGAGCTCGTGCGACGGCGTCGCTCGATCGCCGTCGCGTCCTCCTCGGGCTCGAGCTCGGCCGCGCGACGCCGATCAGCTGCTCGACCCACGGGACGAAGCCCGCGCCGCCGGGGACCTGCCCGCGAAGCGCGCTGAGCTCGAGGTGCGTGTGCGCGTTCACGAGACCCGGGAAGCACGACGCCGCGCACGCGCTCGACGCGTCGCCCCCGCATGCCTGCGGGAGCACGTCCGCCGGCGGGCCCGACGTCGACCACGACGCCGCCGCGATCGACCACGACCGCCCCGTCGCGCGATCGGCGCCGCGTCGCCCGGTGACGACGCACGTCGGCATGGACGGCGCGCATCGCCATGACTCACGCGGGCGGCGTGAGCCAGTCGTAGCGCACGTTGCGCCGCGCGGCCTTGAAGCCCGCGGCGCGGATGCGCCGCTCCATCGCCGTCGGCGTTCATGCAGAACGTCGTCCCGGCGCTCGACACGACGTTCTCCTCGAACATCACGCTGCCGAAGTCGTCGGCGCCGAAGCGCAGCGCGACCTGCCCGACCTCGGGCCCCTGCGTGACCCACGAGGCGCCCACGTGGTCGACGTTGTCGAGCAGGATGCGCGCCACGGCCTGCTGGCGCAGGTAGAGGACGCGTCCCGCTGTCGCCCGGCTCGATCCGCGTGCCGCTGCTCGTGCTGGAAGTCCCAGCAGAAGAACGCCGTGAAGCCCGCCGGTCTCGTCCTGCAGGTCGCGAATCTTGACGAGGTGCGCCGACGCGGTCGCGCGGCGGTGTCGACGGTGCCGTACATCATCGTCGCGCTCGAGCGCAGCCCCATGTGGTGCGCGACGCGCATGACGCCGAGCCACTCGTCGCTCGTGCACTTGGCCTTCGCGATCTTGCCGGCGCACGCGGTCGACGAGGATCTCGGCGCCGCCGCCCGGGCACGCTGTCGAGCCCCGCGGCGTGGAGCCGCTCGAGCACGCGCGCGCACGCTCAGCCCCTCGAGGCGCGCGATGTGGAGGATCTCCTCGGGCGACAGCGCGTGCAGCCCGAGCCGGTACTCGCGCTTGATCCAGCGGAAGAGGTCCTCGTACCACTCGATGCGGAGCTCCGGGTTGCAGGCCGCCCTGCAGGAGGATCTGCACGCCGCCCGCGTCGACCACCTCCTGCAGCTTCTGTGCCGAGCTGCTCGCGCGAGAGCACGTAGCCCTCCGGGTGACCCGAGCGGGCGATAGAACGCGCAGAAGCGGCAGCTCGTCGTGCAGACGTTCGTGTAGTTGACGTTGCGGTCGACGATGTACGTCACGACGTCGTGCGGGTGCTTGCGCTGCGCCGCACGGCGTCGGCGGCGAGCCCGAGGTCGAAGAGCGACGCGTCGGCGACGAGGCGCTCGCCCTCGGCGGCGCTCAGCCGCTCGCCGTCGGCGGCGCGCGCGAGCAGCGTGTCGAGCGACTCGACCGGGGACGAGCCTTGCGGCGGTCGTCGTCGAAGAAGCGGACGTCGCGCCCTCGGCAGGAGGCCCGCGCTGCGCCGCCTCGTCGTAGAACCGCTCGAGGCCGCGGCGCTCTTCGTCGCCCAGGTCGTAGCGAATGGCGTCGCGCAGGTACGACGCGGAGCGACGCGGCGGTAGGCCCGTCCGCGCGGCGTGCGCGTCGGCGATGGCGTCGCGGCGCGTCGAGGCCCGTCGCTTCGCGGCGCTCGAAGCAGCCGCTCGTCGTCGGCCGAGAGCGCGCCCGCGCGGCCGCACCACGCCGCGAAGACGAACGGCAGCCCCGTGAGCTCCCGCCACGCCGAGCCCGAGGTCGAGCGAGTGCGGGAAGCGGCCTTCGATCTCGAGCGCCGGATCGCCGATGACGAGCGCGCCGCGCGCTCCCGCCGACGCCGGCGATGGCCTCGCGGGGCGTGCGTCCCGACGAGCCGCGGCTCGCGACCGCGTTGCGCGCGCGGAGGACGAGCCGCGCGAGGACGACGCTCGTGCGGGACGACAGATCGACCGCGAGCTCTTCGAGCTCGTCGATGGGGCGCTCGCCGACGAGCGACGACGCTCCGCACGGCTCCGCGCGCGCCGATCGCGCAGCCGCGCACGATGCGCAGCTCCCCGAGGGACGCCGCGGCCGCCACGGGCATGAGCGCGACGTCGGCCTCGTCCTCCGCGATGCTGCCTCGCGACCTCGCTCGGCGAGCGCGCAGTCGAGCGCGCACGCGCGCCGACGCGGGCTCGCGATCGAGCGCCTTCGTAGAGCGGCCGGGCGTTCAGGTACGACGACCGCCGCCACGCGCAGGCGGTCGCATGGCTCGAGCGTCACGAGAGCACCTCCAGATGCTTGTGCGGCCTTGCGGTCGCGCACCTTGAGCGCCGCCTCGGGGAGCGCGTCGCCGCGGGTGCTCGCGGACGACGTTGTAGAGCGTGTCGCGCTCGACCGGGATGCGCCCGGCCTCCTGGATGAGCCGCACGAGGCTGTCGACCGTCGAGCCCGCTCGGCGACCGCGAGCCGGCGGCGCGGTAGATCGTCTCGTGGACGATGGTCCCGTCGAGGTCGTCGGCGCCGAAGCGGAGCGCGATCTGCGCGACCTCGGGCGTCATGCTGACCCAGTAGGCCTTGACGTGCGGCGACGTTGTCGAGCAGGAGGCGCGAAACGGCGACCGTCCGCAGCGCGTCGACCGCGGTCGGCGCGGGCAGGTTCTTCATGCCGTTGCCGTCCGGGTGGAACGCGAGCGGGATGAACGCCTGGAGGCCCGCCGCGTCTCGTCCTGCAGCGCGCGCAGGCGCAGCAGGTGGTCGACGCGGTGCTCGAACGTCTCGATGTGGCCGTAGAGCATCGTCGCAGTTGGTCCGCATGCCCGATGCCGTGCGCGACGCGGTGGACCTCGAGGTACTCGTCGGCCGTCGCCTTGTCGTGCGGAGATGCGCGATGCGCACGTCGGGGTGGAAGATCTCGGCGCCGCCGCCGGGCAGGCTGTCGAGGCCCGCCGCGCCGCAGGCGCTCGAGCACCTCAGCGTAGCGTCATCGCCGTAGTGCTGCGCGAAGAAGTGGATCTCGACGGCCGTGAAGCACTTCATGTGGATGTCGGGCTTGATGCGCTTGAAGCCCGCGAGGAGCTCCTCGTAGTACGAGAACGGCAGGCCCGGGTGCAGGCCGTTGACGATGTGGATCTCGCGCGGGCGGGTCGTCCATGCCGCGCCTCGAGCTCGCGCCACGCCTCCTCGAGCTTCATCGTGTGCGCGCCCGGCGCGCCCTCCTCGAGCTTCGCGAAGGAGCAGAAGAGGCACGAGGCGACGCAGACGTTGGTGACCTCGAGGCGCATGTTGCGGTTGAAGTACGTGCGGTCGCCGTGGAGCCGCTCGCGCACCTCGTTGGCGAGCTGACCGACGGCGACGACGTCGGGGTGGCGGAAGAGCGCGACGCCCGTCGTCGAACGTCAGGCGCTCGCCGCGCGCGGACCTTGTCGCGGATCGGCGTCGAGGCTCACGGGGCCTCCTCCTGCGGTCGATTCGCGTCGTGCGCGCTCGGCTCCGTCGGGTCGACGAACACGGCGACGCGCCCCGCCCGCTTGACGAAGCCCGCGAGCTCTCGCTGCTTGACGACCTGCGCGGACTCGAGCTCGCTCTTCTTCCCACGCCCGCTGCTCGCCGTCGGCGATCGGCAGGCCGCGCTTGGTCGCGATGCGGCCCGGCGAGCTCGCTGGCGCCGAAGCCGAGCGCGACCTGCGCGAGCTCGAGGCCGCAGCTCGTCCAGTCGACGCGGACGCGCGCGCCGCGGGGGCCGGTGACGCGCGCGACGGCGACCTCGCGCAGGAGCTCGAGCCCCGTGAGCTCCTCGCCCGCGCGCGGGAACGCGACGAGCGCTCGCGCCTGCGTCGCCGCGCGCGCCGCCCGTGTAGACGCGCACCTCGTCGCCCGACCTCTTCGGCGCGCACGCTGTCGGCGAGCGCCCCGAGCGCGAGCAGGTCCGCCGCGCGCAGGCGCGCGAGCCGTGGTCCGCGCGAGAGGTCGCCCGTCGCGGCGCGCCGCGAGGACGTCGCGAGAGCCCGGCCCGCGTCGATCGCCCGGTCGACGAGCGCGCTCACGGCGACCCCCAGCGGCGCGAGAGGTCGTGCTCGACGCCGAGGTGGTCGAGGACGCGCCCGACGACCGTGTCGATGGCGTCGTCGAGCGTCGCGGGCTTGCCGTAGAACGACGGCATCGCCGGCAGGACGACGCGCGCCCGGCGCGCGCGAGCGGCGTGAGGTTCTCGAGGTGCACGAGGCTCAGCGGCGTCTCGCGCGGGCACGACGACGAGCGTGCGCCGCTCCTTGAGCATCACGTCGGCGGCGCGGGTCAGCAGCGTGTCGGAGATGCCGTGCGCGATCCGCGCGGCGGTGCCCATCGAGCACGGGACGACGGCCATCGCGTGCCAGCCCGGCGCTGCCGCTCGCGAACGGCGCCTTGTAGTCGCGCATGCCCCAGACGGGACCGCCGAGCGCCTCGCGCAGGTCGCCGCCGCACTCGAGCGCCCACACCTCCGGCGCCGTCTGCGAGGCGCAGACGCCGAGCTCCACGTCCGTCGCGCGTCCCGCAGCAGCGGCGACGCAGCCGCTCGCGCGTAAGGCGCGCCGCTCGCGCCGGTGATGCCGACGACGATCTTCGCGCTTCATCGGTGCCACCTCGCGCGCGGACGATCGACGCGACGCCGAGCGTCAGGTCGCGTCCGCGACACGCGCGCGAAGCCGGCTCGGCACGAGCGCCGCTCGTACTCCGGCGCGTCGAGAGAAGCCCGCCATGCTCTCGGCGAGGTACCGGTACGCGCCGCGGTCGCCCGAGAGCCAGCCGCCCACGGCCGGGAGGACGACGCTCGCGTAGGCGCGGTGGAAACGCGCGCGTGGCAGGCGCGTCGGGACGAAAGAGCTCGAGCGTGACGAAGACCCCGCCGGGCCGGAGCACGCGCAGCACCTCGCGGACCGCCGCGCCCGGGTCGGCGAGGTTGCGCACGCCGAAGCCGCAGACGACGGCCGCGAACTCGCCGTCCGTCGAACGGGAGCGCGTGCGCGTCGGCGACGACGATCTCGGCGCGCGGCGCCTTGTGCCTGCCGGCGTCGAGCATCGCCGCGGAGAAGTCGACCGCGACGAGCGCGGTCGCTCGGGCGCGCGCGCGCGACGAGCAGCCGTGAGGTCCATCGTCCCGGCGCAGAGGTCGAGCACCGGGCCCGCCGGCGCCCTCGCCGAGCTCGCGCGACGGCGCGCGCCCGCCAGCGCCGGTCGATCCCCGCCGACAGCAGCCGGTTGAGCAGGTCGTAGGTCGGGGCGATCCGCTCGAACATCGCGCGCGCGGCGTCGCCGTGCGCGGCCTCGTCGCCGCGGCGGCGCGTCGAGCGTCCGCGATCGGGCGCGCGTCACGATCGTGCCCTCCCCAGCGAGCTCGCGCGCGCGCGCGCGAGCACGCGCGCGATCGCGGCGCCGCCCGTGAAGCGCCGTTGACGTGCACGCGCGTGGCCGCAGGCAGCGTCGATGCCGAGCTCGGCCCACATCGCGTCGACGCGCGCCTCCACCTCCGCGGCTCATCGCGGCAGGGCTCGGGCCACTCGCGCGTGTACCCCTCTTCCTTCCACTTGCGCGTGCCGTCGATGCACACCTTGCCGCCCCAGAGCGCCTGGTTCGCGCCGTGATCGAGCTGGTCGATCGGCCCGTCGACGAACGCGAAGTCGCGCTTCGGGTCGAGGTTCGCGAGCAGCCGCCACGCGACCTGCCCGACGTTCTGCACGTCGACGTCGTCGTCGACGACGCAGATGACCTTCGAGAACGACATCTGCCCCGACCCCCAGAGGCCGTGCGCGAGGCGCGCCGCGTGGAAGGGGTACTGCTTCTTGATCGAGACGAGCACGAGGTTGTGGAACGCGCCCTCGACGGGCAGGTTCATGTCGACGACCTCGGGGAAGAGCATCCGGAGCAGCGGCAGGAAGAGGCGCTCGGTCGCCTTGCCGAGCCACGCGTCTTCCATCGGCGGCGGGCCCACGAGCGTGGCCGGGATAGACGGCGTCGGGCGGCGCGTGACGCGCGGTGACGTGGAAGCGCGGGAAGCGGTCGACCGGCGTGTAGTAGCCCGTGTGGTCGCCGAAGGGGCCCTCGTCGACGAGGGCTCGCCTGCGGGTCGACGTACCCCTCGAGCACGAAGTCGGCGTCGGCCGGGACCTCGAGGTCGACCGTCTTGCACCTGACGGTGGCCACGGCGCGCTTGCGCAGGAAGCCGGCGAACATCCACTCGTCGATCCCGTCGGGCAGCGGCGCCGTGGCCGCGTACGTGAGCGCCGGGTCGCCGCCGAGCGCGACCGCGACGTCGAGGCGGCGCAGGCCCAGCTCCTTCGCGCGGCGGAAGTGGCGCGCGCCGGTCTTGTGCATCTGCCAGTGCATGGCGGTGCTGCGCCGGTCGAGCTTCTGCATGCGGTAGCAGCCGACGTTGCGCGCGCCCGTCTCGGGGTCGCGCGTGATGACCTGCGGGAGCGTGATGAAGGGGCCGCCGTCGCGCGGCCAGCACGTGAGGATGGGGAGCGCGTCGAGATCGACGTCGTCGCCGGTCGTCGACGACGTCCTGGCACGGCGCCCTCGCGACGCCGGGCGCGGGGGGATGTGCGCGAGCTCGGGCAGCTTGAGCGCGAGCTGCGCGAGCTCCCGCGGCGCTCGACGGGGCCCGCGTGCGACGACGAGCTCGGCGATGGCGCGCGCGTGCTCTTCCAGGTCGTCGACGCCGAGCGCGAGCGACATGCGCCGCCGCGAGCCGAACGCGTTGATGAGGAGCGGAAAGCGCGAGCCGGCCGACGTCCTCGAAGAGGAGCGCCGGGCCCGCCCGCCTTCATCACCCGGTCGGCGATCGCGGCGACCTCGAGGTGGGGATCGACCCGGCGCGCGACACGCACGAGCTCTCCGCGCTGCTCGAGCGCTCGAACGAACGCGCCCATGCCGTCCCAGGCCATCGCGAGCGCCTCCCGTAACAACTTTCAAAATATTTTGAACGACATGCTTCTAGGCTCGGGTCTCGGCCGTCAAGGCGCCCTGGCCCGTGGAGGCTCGGGCTGGTTCGCGTGCGACGCCGCATGCTTGGCCGCGATGAAACCCGGCGACCACCCCGAGTTCTTCCGCTTCCCGGCCCCCGAGGGCCGCTCGCGCGAGAGCACGATGCGGCTCGATGCGCGCGGGCGCTTCTGGCACGACGGGCGGCTGGTCGAGCACGCCGGGCCTCGCGGCGGCGCTGCACTCGTGGATTGCCGCCACCCCGACGACGGACGCTACATCCTCACGAACGGCTACGACTGGACGTACTTCACGGTCGAGGACGCGCCGTACTTCGTCCGAGGCGCTGCGCGTCGAGGCCGACCGCGTCGTGCTGCTCCTCTAGCGACGGCACCGAGGAGACCTGGGACCCGAGTCGACGCGCGTCGGGGGCGACGGCGCGCTCTACGCCCCGGTCAAGCGCGACGCTCGCGGAGGGCCCGTTCGAGGCGAAGTTCAGCCCGCACGCGCAGGCGTCGCTCGGCCCGCTGCTGGTCGAGTCGGCGGACGGCGGCTTGCCGCTGGTGCGCATCGGCGGACGCTCGCGCGCCGTCGGGATCGCCCGCGCCGGTGAGGCGCCTCGCGAACGATTCGGCTAGCATCCGCGCCTGCAATGCGTCTGCTCATCGCCGACAAGCTCCACCCACGCGCCATCGAAGAGCTCGCGCACGCTGCCCCTCGAGGTCGTCTACGAGCCCGAGCTGACGAAGGAGAGCCTCGAGAAGCGGCTGCCGGGCGTCGGCATCCTGGTCGTGCGGTCGACCGAGGTCACGCGACGGCCATCGACAGCGCCAAGGAGCTCAACCTCATCGTGCGCGCCGGGCGCCGAGCTTCGACACGATCGACGTCCGCGCCGCGAGCAAGCGCGGCATCTACGTCGCCAACTGTCCCGGGCAAGAACGCGTCGGCCGTCGCCGAGCTCGTCTTCGGCCTGATGGTCGCGCTCGATCGGCGCATCCCGGACGCCGTGGCGTCGCTGCGGGCCGGCAAGTGGGAGCGGCAGGAGTACGGCAAGGCCGAGGGGCTCACACGGCAAGACGCTGGGCGTCGCCGGGCTCGGCGCCATCGGGCGCGAGGTCGCGCATCGCGCGCGGGCATTCGGGCTCAACGTGCGTCGGCTGGAGCCGCTCGCTTGACGCCCGCGCGAGCGGCCGAGCTCGGCGTCGGCCACGCGGCGTCGCATCGAGGAGCTCGCGTCGCGCGAGCCACATCCTCACGCTGCACCTGGCGCTGAACGACCGCACGCGCCACATCGTGAACCGGCGCGTGCATCGCGGCTCTGCCCGACCGCGCGATGTTCATCAACACGGCGCGCGCCGACCTCGTCGACCACGGAGCGCTCATCGAGGCGGCCGAGAAGCGCGGGCTGCGCGTCGGCCTCGACGTGTTACCCGGACGAGCCACGCGGCTCGCAGCATCTTCCCGAGCCCGAGATCTTCCGCTCGTTCCCGTCCGGGCGGCCTCGTCTACGGCACGCCGCACATCGCCGCGGCGACCGATCAGGCGCAGCTCGCGATCGCCACCGAGACGGTGCGCGTCATCCGGTCGTTCCTGCTCGAGGGCACCGTGCCCAACGTGGTCAACGTGTCGTCGTCGGCGGCGGCGCGCTTCCAGCTCGTCATCCGGATGATGGACAAGGTGGGGACGTTCGCGAACGTGCTCGCCGTCCTCAAGCGGCACGGCATCAACGTCGAAGAGGTCACGAACACGGTCTTCGAGGGCGGCGGCGCGGCGTGCGCCAAGCTGCGCCTGCTGTCGCGGCCGACCGAGGCGTGCCTGGCCGAGATCAAGGCGTTCGACGAGGTGCTGCACGTCGACCTGGTGACGCTGCCGATGCTCGCGTGATGGGCGGTACGCGCCGCGCCGGGGCGATCGCTCGTCAGTCGCTGCGCGCTCTGCGGGTGTCGCGTGGCTGCACGGGAGTCGCGGACGCCGGCCGGACGCCGCGACGCGGCGACGCCGCGATCGTCGACGCCGAGGCGGACGCACGGCGGCGACCGACGCGACCACGGTCGTCGAGGCCGGCCTCCGCCCGACGACGCGATCCCGCCGAGCGTCAAGCGACGAGCTGACGGCGCGCGCCCGGCACCTGCTCGAGGCGATCGGCAAGGACGACGCCGACCTCGCGAACGACATCCTCTTCCCGCGCGACGCGTGGCTCGCGCTGCGCGACGCGGCGGACCCGGGCAAGGACTGGGACAAGCGCGTCGCGACCCCGTTCCGGAAGGCCGTGCACGCGCTGTCGCGGCGTCACACGGACCTCGACCGCGCGCAGTTCGTCTCGCTCGAAGCTGGGACACGCCGTGGCCAGGCGACACCGCGTCGCCACGGCTGGAAGAAGCCCCTCTGGACCGTCCACGGGTCGCGGCTCACGTACGTCGTCGACGGCCGGACCCGCACGCTGCCGATCCGCGAGATGACGGCGTGGCGCGGCGCCTGGTACGTGACGCGGCTGCGGTGAGCGCAAGCGCTTCGCTACTTCGCGATCGCGCCTCGCGCTTCCCCGCCTCGATCTCCGCGAGGAGCTCCTCGACACGCGTCGAGTTGATCCTGCCCGTCGTCGTAGACGAACCGCAGCTCCGGCGCGCGTGCGCAGCGGCAGCCGCTGCGTGACCTCGCGCCGCAGCATCCCCGACGCGCGACCGAGCGCGTCGACCAGCGCGCGCCTGCGCTCCTGGTCCTCCCCGCCGCTCGAGCAGGCGAACGTGGACCCGCGCGCTGCGGAGGTCGTCGGTCATCTCGACGCGCGTGACGACGGCGCCGGCGGCCCGCGGGTCCTTCACCTCGTGCGGCGAGCAGCGCCGCGAGCTCCTCGCGCACTCCTCGCTCGACCCGCCGCGACCCGCATGTCGTGCTCAGCGGCCATCGTCGCGCTCCCCGTACATGTCGTCGCCGATCGTCACGATCTCCGTCGCGCGGTCCGTCAGCACGGCGTCCTCCTGGGTCTCGGCCGCGCGCGCGACCTGCTCGAGCACCGAGTCGCAGACGCCGCGTCGCCCGACACGACGCTCACGCCGAAGACGGCGCGCTGAGCAGGTCCTGCGCGGCCGACCTCGGCGATCGACACGTCGAAGCGCGACCGCACGCGGTCACGGAACTTCTGCACGACGCGCCGCTTGTCCTTGAGGGACCGCGCGTGCGGGACGTGAAACGTGAGACGCAGGACGCCGACGAACATGGCCGAGCCGGGCCGACTCACAGCTTCTGCTTGATCTCCTCGACCTCGTAGCACTCGAGGATGTCCTTCTCCTTCAGGTCGTTGAAGTTCTCGAGGCTGATGCCGCACTCGAACCCCTCGGCGACCTCGCGCGCGTCGTCCTTGAAGCGCTTGAGGCTCGCGATCTTGCCGTCCCAGACGACGATGCCGTCGCGCACGAGGCGGACCTTGGCGCGCGCGGACGATCTTGCCCTCGGTGACGTAGCAGCCCGCGACCGCGACGCCCTTGACCTTGAAGAGCTGCCGGACCTCGGCCTTGCCGTGCTGCTTCTCGACGAGCGTCGGCGGGAGCAGGCCCTCCATCGCGCTCTTGCACGTCGTCGAGGGCGTCGTAGATGATCGAGTAGAGGCGGATCTCGATCTTGTTCTCCTCGGCGAGCGCGCTCGCCTTGCCGGCGGGGCGCACGTTGAAGCCGATGATGATCGCCTTGCGACGGCGATCGCCAGGTTGACGTCGCCCTCGGTGATGGCGCCGACGGCCGCGTGGATGATCGAGAGCCGCACCTTCTCGGTCGAGAGCTTCGCCAGCGCGTCGGCGAGGGCCTCGACCGAGCCCTGCACGTCGCCCTTGATGATGACGCGGAGCTCCTGCTGGCCGCTCTCCGCGATGCGCTTCGAGAGCTCCTCGAGCGAGACCTTCGCCGTCGCCGGGATGAGGCTCTTCGCCATCTTGCCCTTGCGGCTCTCGGCGATCTCCTGGGCCTTCTTCGCGTCCTTCACCGCGTCCATGCGGTCGCCCGCGTTGGGGACCTCGTTGAGGCCGAGGATCTCCACGGGCGTCGCCGGGCCGCGCCTCGTGGAGCTGCTTGCCGTGCTCGTTGGTCATCGCGCGGACCTTGCCGAAGCCGGCGCCGGCGAGGACGAAGTCGCCCACGCGCAGCGTGCCGTCCTGCACGAGGACGCGGGCGACCGGGCCGCGGCCGCGATCGAGCAGCGCCTCGAGCACCGTGCCGCTCGCCGGCGCGGCTTCGGCGTTCGCGCGTGAGCTCGAGCAGCTCGCTCTGGAGCTGCGACCGACTCGAGCAGCTTGTCGATGCCCTCGCCCGTCGACGGCGCTCACGTTCACGAAGAGCGTGTCGCCGCCCCACTCCTCCGGGACGAGGCCGAGCTCGCCGAGCTCGCGCTTGACGCGCTCCGGCGTCGCGCCTGCGGCTTGTCGATCTTGTTGACCGCCACGATGATGGGGACCTTCGCCGCCTTCGCGTGGGCGATGGCTTCCTTGGTCTGCGGCATGACGCCGTCGTCCGCCGCGACGACGAGGATGACGATGTCGGTCACGCTGGCGCCGCGGGCGCGCATCTGCGTGAACGCCTCGTGGCCCGGCGTGTCGAGGAAGACGATCGTGCCGTGCTTGGTCTCGACCTTGTAGGCGCCGATGTGCTGCGTGATGCCGCCGGCCTCGCCCGCCGGCGACGTTGGCCTTGCGGATCTTGTCGAGCAGGCTCGTCTTGCCGTGGTCGACGTGGCCCATGACCGTGACGACCGGCGGACCGCGTCTCCGCCGCCTCGGTCTCGGCCGGCGCGACCTCTTCCTCGCCGCGCGCCTCGGCGATGGTCTGCTCCTCGCTCTTGCTGACGTCCTCGACCTCCCAGCCGAACTCGCTCGGCGAGGATCTTCGCGGTGTCGGCGTCGAGCGTCGTGTTGATGTGGACGTTGCTCATCCCCATCGACAGGAGCTTCATCGAGAGCTCGGTCGCCTTGAGGCTCATGCTGCTGGGCCATCGTCTGGAGCGTGACGTCGCTCTCGATGCGGATGACCTTCTTGTGCGCGCTCATCTCCTGCGTGGAGACCATCGACGGGCTTCCGCGGCTGGACAGTCGGCCCGACGGACGCCGGCCGCCCGCGCCGCCGGTGCTGCGCCCCATCATGGGCCGCCCCGGCTGCTGGCCCGGCGCGCGCACGTCTCGCCGCACGCTCGGGCCCGCCCACCGCGCCCGCGCGCGGGTCGTACTGAACGCGCCGCGGCATGTTCGGCTGCGGCGACGCCGGTGCGCGCCGACGTCGCGCGCTCGCGGCGTACGGCATCGGGCACGCCCGGACGGCCCGTCCAGTACTCGACGCCCGTCTTCGGCGCAGAGCTCGGCGCGCGCCGCGGGCCTGGGGCGTCCGGCGAGGCCGGGGAGCCCGGCCGGCGCCATCGGACGCGGCGCAGGCTCGGCGAGGCAGGGGAGCTGCCGGCGGCTCGACGGCGGCTCGAGCGTCGACCGCGGGCGTCGCGGCCGCGGCCGCGTCGTCGGTGGGGCGCTCGAGCACGGGGGCGCGGCTCGAGACGCGGCGGCGGCGGGCTCCGCGGCGGCGGCAGCTTGCGGGCGCTCGCGCGCTCGCGCGCGGACGCGGGGCGACGACGGCGGTCGACCGCCTTGGCGCTCTTGCGCTCCTCGGGGATCGGCAGCCGCCCGCTCTCCACGTCGCGCAGCTGACCGCGGGCTCGGGCGGGTGCCCGTTGGTCTCGGGCTGCGACGGCGACTCCTCGACGGCACGCGCGGACGCGGGACGCGGACGAGCTGCCGTCGACGCTCGGCGCCGGGCTCCGTCGGGCCGCCCCGGCTTCGCGATCGCGCGCCGCTTGACGACGCGGCCGTCGGTGCGGATGCGCTCCTCGACCACGTCGTGCGTGCGCTGCTTCTCGAGGTGGCGCTTGACGCGCTCGACTGCCTCGGGCTCGACGGAGCTCATGTGGTTGCGGACATCGGCGATGCCGATGGCCTGGAACAGGCCGACGACCTGCTTCGGATCGAGGTTCAACTGCTTGGCCACCTCGTAGACGCGAACCTTGCCGCTCATCGGGCCTCCGGACGTCTGCATTCCGCACCTTCTCCCGTCACCGACGCACCTGCGACCGCGGCCGCACGTACCTTCTTGAGCTCCGCCGCGATCGCCTCGTGCCTGACGGCGCAGATGGCGACGACTCTGCTCCCAGCAAGCGCTCCCGAGCTCGCTCTTCGTGCTCCACGCGACGGCGCGCCCTGCCGCCACGGCCCGCGCGACCTCCGACGCTCGAGACGACCGAGCCCGCGTCGACGGCGACGATCGCCAGCGGCGCGCCGCCCCGGAGCGCATCCAGCGACGCGTCGGTGCCGAGCGCAACCGCGCCCGGAGCCGGCGCGCCGCGAGGAGCAGCCCGCCCATCCGCCGGTCGCAGGCCGCGACGAGCCGGACGGCCGAGCTCCTTCGCGTCGACCCCGGCATCGCGCCGGAACGCCCGCGACAGTCCGCGCGGCGCCTTCGCCGAGGCACGCGGGCCGCGCGTGCACGTGCGCCCCGCGACCGAAGCGCCCCTCCGGCGAGGTCGAAGGCGACCTCGTCGTCGGCGACGACGAGGCGGACCATCTCCGCCGGCGTCGTCGCGCGAGCCGCAGCCCACGCACGTCCGCGTCGGTGTGCGCTTCTCGCGGTCCTGGGTCGCTCGGTCATGGACGCTCTCACGTTGGGCTCACTCCGTCGGAGGCGACGGCTGCGCCGCCTCGCGCGCCTTGGCTATGGCTTCGCGGCGCGCAGCCTCGATGGCCTTCGACTCGCTCGACAGGAACTGCTCGGCGCCGTGCTTGATGGCACGCGCCTTCTTGATGCCGAGGCCCGTCTTGATGGCGAGCTTGTCCTCGTCCTCGCGCAGGATGTCCTCGACCGTCCTGTAGCCGGCGTCCTCGAGCAGCTGCACGGTGCGCTCGCCGACGCCGCGGATGAAGAGGAGGCGCTCGCGCTCGGTGAGCGGCTCGGTGCGGGTCGACGCGGCGCGGATGCGCTCCTGCCGCAGGCGCTCCATCGTCGTCTCGGCGCTCGTCCGGATGCGCGTGGCCGCCTCGGCGCCGCCGAGGCCGGGGATCGACGCGAGCTCCTGCTCGCTCGCCTCCGCGAGCTCCTCGAGCGTGCGGAAGCCGAGGCGGTACATGCTGCGGGCGATGGCCTCGGATGACGCCGTCGATCTGCTGCAGCTGGCGCGACGGCCTCCTCCTCCATCTGCTTGAACTTGGCCTCGCTGATGATGTCGAGCTTCCAGCCCGAGAGCTGCGCGGCGAGGCGCACGTTCTGGCCCTTGCGGCCGATGGCGAGCGAGAGCTTCTCGTCGGGCACGACGAGCTCCATGCGGCCGTCGGCCTCGTCGACGATGACCTTGCTCACCTCGGCCGGCTGGATGGCGGCGCAGACGAAGCGCGCCGGGATCGCGGTCGAACGGAACGATGTCGATCTTCTCGCCGCGAAGCTCCTGCACGACGGCCTGCACGCGCGCGCCCTTCATCCCGACGCACGCGCCCACCGGGTCGACGTCCGCGTCGCGGCTCGTGACGGCGATCTTCGAGCGTGCGCCCGGCTCGCGCGCGCACGCGACGATCTTGACGATGCCCTCGTAGATCTCCGGGACCTCGGCCTCGAAGAGCTTCTCGACGAGGCGCGGGTCGCTGCGCGACAGGATGACCTGCGGCCCGCGCGCCTCGCGGTCGATGTCCTTCACGTAGGCGACGATGCGGTCGCCCGGTCGGTAGGTCTCGCGCGGGGTCTGCTCGCGGAACGGGAGGATGCCCTCGGTGCGCCCGAGGTCGACGATGAGGTTGTTGCCCTTCTCGAAGCGCCGGACGACGCCCTTGATGAGCTCCCCCTTCCGGTCCTTGAACTCGTTGAAGATGAGGTCGCGCTCTTCGTCGCGCACGCGCTGGATGAGCACCTGCTTGGCCGTCTGCGCCGCGATGCGTCCGAACGCCTGGCGCGCCTGCTTGACGCGCAGGATGTCGCCGTACTCCTTGTCCTGCTCGGCCGCCTTCTTCGCGTCCGCCGGGTGCCAGAAGATCTGGAAGCCGAGCTCCTCGCCCATCTCGGCCGCGAGGCCCAGCTTCTGCGCGTCCTCGAACGCGATCTCGCGATCGTCGTCGGACGACGTCGTCGACGACGGTCATGTACTGGAAGAGGTCGACCTGGCCCGATGTCCTCGTTGAAGCGGGCCTCGAGCTCGCGGTTGGGGCCGAAGACGCTCTGGGCGGCCTTGAGGATGGCCTCTTCGACCGTCTTGACGAGGCGCGCCTTGTCGATGCCCTTGTCCTTCGCGACCATCTCGATCGCTTGGAGGAGGGTCAGATCGCCGGGCTCTGCTGTTGCTGCTGTATCGCCATGGTCTCCTCAGTGCTTCGTGCTGCTCGTGCTCCAGGCTCCTGCCGCGCTCGGACGTCCGAATCTCGAAGACGAGTCGCGCCCTCTCGACGATCGCCAGAGCGGCACCTCGTGCGCCTGGCCGCTCTCGACCACGCGAACCTTGCCGCTCGACGACCCCGTCCAGCGTGCCGATGACGACGCGCTGCCCGCCGAGGCCCTCGGGCGACGCCCCATCGGCTCGCGCAGCTTGAGCTTCGCCTTGTTCCCGGCGAAGCGGACGAAGTCGCGCTCGCCCGCGCAGTGCGCCGCTCGACCCCGGGAGAGCTGACCTCGAGCTGGTAGGGGTGGTGGATGAGGTCCGCGACGTCGAGCGCAGGGCTGAGGTCGCGCGACACGTTGGCGCAGAGCTCGAGGTTGACGGCCGCGTCGCGGGTGGACAGGTGGCGCTCGGATGCGCCCGCCCGCTCGACGCTCGACGCGCAGGACCCACGCCGCCCCGCTCGGGCTTGAACTCGACGTCGACCACCTCGGCCCCGTGCGCGTGCACGATCGGGCTCGATGACGCGATCGAGCGCGACGCGATCGATTCCGTGAAGGACGTCTGTGGAGCTCGCAGAGTTCATGGGTTCGGAAGCGTGACGGGCCAAAAAAAAACGCGGGCCCCGGTTGGGGTCCCGCGCGATCGACAACCACCTAACTGGGCGCCGAAACCTAGCGCCTACGAGGCCGGCCGGCAAGAGCAATGTCGGCCCCCCTTCCGGCGGGCTGCCCTCCGCTCAGAACCCCGGCAGTGGGTTTCTCTTCCGCTCGCCGGGAGCCGCCCGGTGCGGCGGCGCCGGGGCGCCTTCCTTCTCGAGGATGATGAACTGGACGCGTCGGTTCTGGGCGCGGTATGCCGGCGGTCACGTTCGGGACGAGCGGCTTCTCCTGCCCGTATCCGCGCGCGACGAGCCGGTCGGAGGTGACCCCGTGCTGCGTCGAGCCATGCGACGCACGGCCTCGGCTCGCTGCTCGCTCAGGATCTTGTTGTGCTCGGGCGTGCCGCTGTTGTCGGTGTGGCCCTGCACCTCGACGCGCTTGATCTCGCGCGTGGCGGATGAGCGTGTCGGCAATCTCGGTCAGGAGGCCGAACGACTCGGGCAGGATGACCGCGCTGTCGAGCGCGAACTGGATCTGCTGCTTGATCGTGATTTCCTTGCCCGTGATGACGACGTTGGGCTTCTTCGGGATGGGCCTGAGCATCAGGTCGACGGGGTTCTCCTGGCGAACCTTCACGTCGGCGGGCGACACGAGCGCGAGGTACCCGTCGGCGGTCACGCTCACGTCGGCCGTGCCCGGGGCGACGCCCTCGAACCGGAAGCCGCCCGAGGGGTCGGCGTTGATGCGGTATTCCTTGTGCTGCGAGTCGGTCAGGACAATCTGCACGCCGCCGATGGGTTCGCTCGTCAGCGCATCGCGCACGTGGCCGACGACGGTGCCCACGCGCGGCAGGGGATCGAGCGCGCAATCGGTGTTGAGCATTCCCCCTTCCTTCGCCACGGTCAGGTCGCAGGAGCCCGGCTTGTAGCTGTCGGCCTTGATGTCGTACGTGTACTGCCCGGGCGCGACGTCGTCCCCGAACTTGCCGTCCGGCCCGGTCGCGAGCGGCGCCATGTCGGAGCGGTCGCGGTAGGTGACGATGGCGTTCGCGATGGGGTCGTTCTTGTCCTTCTCGTGGACGAAGCCGTCGACGTGCCTCGTCGCGGCGACCTTCTCGACGGGCTTCTCGACGATCTTCGTCTTGACGACGGGGGGACGGTCCTTGGTGTCCGTCGCCCAACCCGCGCCGATGAAGAGCGTCCAGGGCGGGAGCGGCTGCAGCTCCTCGATGAAGTTGCTCGACGCCGGCGAGCCGATGTCGAGCGCGGCGAGCACCGAGAAGCCCCGCTTCCAGGGGTAGAAGCGGCTGCCGAGGGTGAGCGTCGTGGGCGCCAGCTTGTCGAGCGCGAGGCAGTTGTCGCTGCTCGGGTTGTTCTGGTGGCAGTCGTAGCCCTGGCGGTTGTTCGGGATGAGGATGTGCGCCTCGATGAACGGACGGACGCGATCGTCGGCCACGAACACCTCGCCGCCGAAGTAGAGATCGACGTGATCGACGCGGTTGATGTCGAGACCGTAAGCGCTCGATGCGCGTGACCGGGATCGTCGACCCCGGCGGATCGCCGGCCGCGGCGGCTCGCCCGGTCTCGGTGCCGCTGACGACGGTGCCCGTGTTGTCCAGCGAGTAGACGGGGTTCACGCTGAACCGAAGCGGAACGGGCGACTCCAGGCCGCGCAGGTCCGCCGTCGCGATGCCGCCGAACTTCGCGCTCGTGCCGTCTCCCGTCGAGTCCGACGGAGCCCGTGCCGTTGATGAGCCACAGCTCCGTGAAGAGCCCGAGGTGCATCACGTTGCCGACCGGCGCGCCGTACTTGACGCCGAGGTTCGTGTCGCCGAATACCTGGAGGAGGGATGGTACGTTCGCCGTGTCGCTGTTCGCGCACCGCTTCGGTCGACGCATAGGCGTCGAAGGTGCCCTCGCCGATCTTGAAGAGGGAGGCCCCGAGCGAGATGGTGCCGCCGAAGTGGTGCAGCGTGTCGGTGGTGTACGGCATCCCGCCGGAGTTCGCGTTCCCCGGGCAGGGAAACTTGGTCGTGCAGAGGAAGTTCGCCGGCGTACCACTCGCTCACGATGCCGCAGCCGGAACTGCCCGGGGGCGCCGCTCTGGGCGTGCTGCGTGCGGAGCAGGCCCGTGCCGCCCGTGATGGTGTTGGCCTCGTTGAGGTGAGTGTCGCGGTCGGCCCACTCCGCCGCGGCGACCGCGTCCTCGTCGGGGGCGGCGGGAGCTGGAGCAGCCTCGGCCCCCGCTGGCGCGCCAAGCGCGGTGGCGGGCGCGGGCGCGGCGGGCGACGCGGGCGCGGCCGCGGTGTCGGGCGCCGGTGCGGGCGCCGGAGCGGCCGCAGGCGCACCCTCGGGCGATGCCCCGGCCGCCGCGCCCTGCGCTCGCGCGGTGGACGGTAGCCCTATCCCCGCGACGAGGGCGAGGACGGCAAGGGACATCGCGTAACGGGAAGACCCCATGAGCATTCTCCAGATCCGGAAAGCGATTGGCGTATCCTCGGCCAGAGCTTTCCTAACACCAAGTGGCTTCTAGCCTCCAGAAGCGATTGGTCGCCCCCTTGGCGAGACACGTTCAAGACCCATGCCGCATCGAGGTCGAATCCTCATCGTCGACGACGAGTCCAACGCGCGCGCGGCGCTCAGCGAAATCCTCCGCGAAGAGGGCTACGCCACGGAGACCGCGGCCGACGGCTTCAAGGCCCTCGGCAAGCTCGACGAGTTCGGCCCCGACGTCATCCTGACGGACCTGAAGATGCCGGGCCTGGACGGGATCGCGTTCATGGAGAAGGCGCGGGCCGCCGCGCCGGGCGCCGTCTTCGTCGTGATGACGGCGTTCGGGACGATCTCGAGCGCCGTCGAGGCCATGAAGAAGGGGGCGGAGAACTACCTCCTCAAGCCGCTCGATCCGGAGGCGCTCGGCGCGGTCGTCGAGCGCGCCGATGGAGAAGGCGCAGCTCGTCCAGGAGGCCCGGCGCCTCCGCGACCGCCTGCGCGAGCGCAACGCCGTTCAGTCACATCGTCTCCGACGACCCCAAGATGCAGGCGGTGCTGGAGCTCGTGGCCCAGGTCGGGCCCGAGCAAGGCCAGCGTCCTTGTCACCGGCGAGAGCGGAACGGGCAAGGAGCTCATCGCCGAGGCCATCCACCTCGCCAGCCCGCGCGCGAAGGCCCCGTTCGTGCGACTGCACTGCGCGGCGCTCGAGCGAGTCGCTCCTCGAGTCCGAGCTCTTCGGGCACGAGCGCGGCGCGTTCACCGGCGCGATCGGGCGGCGCGAGGGGCGATTCAAGCAGGCCGACGGCGGGACGCTGCTTCCTCGACGAGATCGGCGAAATCACCCCGGCGGTGCAGGTGAAGCTCCTGCGCTTCCTGCAGGAGCAAGGCCTTCGAGCGCGTCGGCGGCAACGAGACGCTCCGGGTCGACGTGCGCGTCATCGCCGCGACCAACCGGGACCTGGGTGCCGAGATCCGAAGAGGCACCTTCCGGGAGGATCTCTTCTACCGGCTCAACGTCGTCTCCATCGAACTACCGCCGCTGCGCGAGCGACGCGGCGACATCGCCCCGCTGGCGAGCTTCTTTCTGCGCCGGTACGCCGCGGAGAACGGCAAGACCATCGATACGTTCGCGGACGACGCGCTCGAGAAGCTGCACCAGTACGCATGGCCCGGCAACGTGCGCGAGCTCGAGAACGTCGTCGAGCGGGCGGTGGTGCTGTGCGACGCCGGCGACGGCAACGCGCGCATCGAGAAGAAGCACTTGCCTCCGACCGTCGTGCCGTCGGACGAGCGCGACGGGCCCCCGCCCATCCCCGGGTCGACCATCGCAGAGCTCGAGCGCTACGCCATCCTCAAGACCCTCGAGGCCTGCGGCGGCTCGACGTCGAAGGCGGCGACCGTACTGGGCGTCAGCCCGCGCAAGATCCAGTACAAGCTGCACGAGTACGAGCTGCCCCCATCGCCCTCCGCGCCTCCCCCGGGCGAGGAAGGGCCCTCGACCGGAGACAAGCAGACGTGAGTGACGTCGTCCTCGCCACAACGGGCCTCTCGAAGACATTCCGTAAGCCCTTCACGGGCCGCCCGGTCAACGCCGTGCGGAACGTCACGTTCGACGTACGCCGCGGAGAGATTTTCGGGTTTCTCGGCCCCAACGGAGCGGGCAAGACCACGACGATCAAGATGCTCACGGGCCTCATCGCCCCCACGCGCGGCACGATGCAGATCCTGGGCGTGCGAGCGCCGTCGCCGGACGTCATGGCGCGCGTGGGCTTCCTCCCGGAGAACCCGTATCTCTACCCGTACCTCTCGCCGCGCGAGTTCGTGTCGCTCTGCGGGCGGCTGTCGGGTCTCTCCGGAAAGACGCTGGGCGACCGGTGCCAGGCCGCCATCGATCGCGTCGGCATCGGCTACGCGATCGACCGGGCGGCGCGCACGCTGTCGAAGGGCATGCTGCAGCGCGCCGGGCTCGCGGCGGCCATCGTGCACGATCCGGAGCTGCTCATCCTGGACGAGCCCATGAGCGGTCTCGACCCGGTCGGGCGAAAAGAAGTGCGCGACATCATCGTGGAGGAGAAGCGCCGGGGGCGCACCGTGTTCTTCTCGAGCCACATCCTGAGCGACGTCGAGATGCTCTGCGACCGCGTGTGCATCCTCCGACGAGGCGAGGTCGTCGTGGCCGGGAGCCTCCGCGAGCTGCTCGCCGAGGGCAAACGACGAAGCGAAGTGACCATCGCCGGCTTCAGCGACGGACTGCGCGAGGCCCTGGGACCGATCGCGCAGGTGACCCGGCAGGTAGGAGACTCGCTCGTGATGGAAGTCGAGGGCGACGTCGCGGTGCGCGCCGTCGTGGAACGCGTGCTCGCCGACGGCGCGAGACTCCAGAGCGTGACCCCGAAGCGCGAGACCCTGGAAGACCTCTTCGTCCGAGAGGCGCTGTAGTGCCTGCCCGGGTCACCGCCCAGCCTAGAACCTGAACCCTACACCGGTCGGGGTGACGAGGGGCGACAGCGAGACCACGGGGAGGGAGCGCTTTCGCACCTCCGAGCGCTCGGGGACGAACGTCGCCTCGGCATGGACGATGCCCGCGGCGGCCGCGAGAAAGAAGCCGGCCGCAAAGAGATCGCCCACGATGGCGGCCACCTGCCCGTGCTGCTGGTAAGCCTTGGCGCTGGGGTCATAGCGCGCGAGCGCGGCCCTCGCCTGGCCCGTGTCGTAGAGCGTGAGGCCCGCGCCGACGAAGCTGCCCAGCGCCAGCGCAAGCTCCCCGCTGAGGAACGCCGTCCCGAGCGCATCCTGTCCGTTCTGGAACTGACCGACGCCGAACGGCAAGAGGGCCCTCCAGCGATCGTTCTTCTCCGTCACGATCTCCTCGCTCGCGAGCTTCTCGAGCATGGCGAGATGCGCGGCCGCCTTCTGCTTCTCGGCCTCGGTCTTGGCTCGCTCGTCCTGCACCTTTCGCACGCGCTCCGCCTGGATGGCGGCGAGCTTCTCCCTCAGCCGCGAGCGCGTATCGACGAACCCGTCGATCGACTCCAGCGAGACGCGGAGGGGGTCGGGCTCGTAGTCCGGCTTCTCGAGGAGCAGCTGCTCGAACACCCGCGCGGCGTCCTCCTTCTTCGCCTCGGCCACGAGCACGGCGCCGAGGTACATGCGCGCATCGGCGATGCTGTCGGGGTCCTTGAGCAGCCCGGTCTTCGCGTCGAGCAGCGCTCGGAGCCGCGACTCGGCGTCGTCGTACTTGTGCGCCACGTACGCGCTGTGCGCCTTCTCCAGATCGCCCTGCGCGTCGGCGTAGGCCGCAGACGACCCGCCGAGCACGAGCGCGACGATACATGCCACCGCCAGAGCGCACTGGCGCACCCCGGCCAGGCCTCGGACGTACCGCGGGGCCTGGCAGGGCAGTGGCACGTCCGGAACGATCCACCGACCAGCACAGGGCCTGCAACCGTTTTTCGCCGCAGGCCGGCGTCTCCCTGGCGGCTCAATGGAAGGAAGCGTGAACGGTCCGGCCGGCTTCGAGCCTCACGGATACCGAGGTGCCGGTCTCCATCTCGTTCACGGTGACCGCCTCGTAGGCACTCTTGAGGGCCACGGTATTCGTCCCCGCGCGCACCGTGACCTCCGGGTGCTGGGCCACCTGATAGGTCTTCGCCATGTCCCCGTCGACGACCAGAGTCGCCGGCTTGACCGGCACGGAGACGACGAGCGTGTCGTCCTTTTCCCCCGCTGCCACCGCGAGCCGGACGACAACGCACGGATCGTCGCCCCGGCTACGGGGACACGAGAAAGTCAGCGCGTGGGCCTTCCCGTCGAGGGTCAGCCGGTCGCCCGTGCTCACGTCGCGCGTCGGCTGCCCGTCGATCGACATGGCGACGCCCATCGGAGGCTTCAGGTCGAGCGTGATCACGCGCTCGATCGGGCGCGGCGCAGCAGGAGCAGGAGCGACCCGCGGAGCCGCCGGCGACCGGCGCGCACTCTCGGTACCCCCGGGTGCGACCGGCGACGACGAAGGATCGGCCCGCACGGCGGCCACGGCGCCGGGCGTTTCACCTGGACCCCCTGCGGGATTCGCAGGATGCCTGTCATGCCGCAGCGCGTGATCGAGACCGAACCCGAGGACTCCCACCCCCGCAGCGAGCGCCAGCGCCGAGAGCCCCCGCTTCAAGAGACGCGCCCGGGCCTCGGCGCGATTCATCCCCGCCACGATCCGCAAGAGCTGCGGATCGTCCGGTGCGTGGGCGAGGGCCCTATTGTAGTCGGCCGCCGCGGCGAGGACGTTGCCCTTCCTCCGGGCGTCGTCGGCGAGACTGCAGAGGCGGTCGATCATCCTCTTGGCGTGGGTCTCTTCGTACGCGTCGGGGCTGTCGAGCCATGCCTCGAGCTCGCCCTCCGCACCCGGAAAGGCGAGCCGATCGAGCTCGGCGGCGATGGCGGCCTTCATCGCTCCGGCGTCGGGGAAGCGGGCGGCCTGCGCGTGCGCGAGGGCGCGATCGAGCAGCGCGCTCCACGTCCTGCCGACGACCGGGCGCTCCGCCACAGCCTCGGGATACGTGCCGTCGAGCACGCGCCTCAGCACCTGCGCCGGGTTCTGCCCCTCGAACGGCAGGTGGCCGACCATGCACTCGTAGAGCAAGACCCCCAGGCCGAACACGTCCGCGCGGGCGTCGACCTCCCCGCCTTCGATCTGCTCGGGGGCCATGTGCGCCGGGCTGCCCAGCACCTGGCCTGTGGACGTGACGCCCTGCGCGTCGAGCAGCTTCGCGATGCCGAAGTCGGTCAGCTTGACCATGACGCGCGAGCCGGTGCTCGGCCGCCCCTGGTCCGGCGACTCTTCGGGCGGCGGCACGTGCTCGATGAGGACATTCTCGGGCTTGATGTCCCGGTGAACGACGCCCGCCGCGTTGGCGTGCGCCAGGGCTCCGAGGAGCTCGATCGCGAGCGCGGCCGCGATCTCCGGCGGGAGCGCCCGGCGCTTCTCGAGGAGCTTGCGCATGGTCGTGCCGCGTACGAGCTCGACGACGAGGTACTGCTCCGCGTCTTCCGGAGCGCTCACGTCGTAGACCTCGACGATGTTGCGGTGGCGCAGCTTGGCCACGGCCCTCGCCTCGGCGTTGAAGCGCGAGACGACCTCGCGCGAGTCCCGCAGGTGCGGGTGAATCACCTTCACGGCCACGTCGCGCCCGAGCCTCCGGTCGCGCGCTCGATACACGGTGGCCATGCCGCCGTGCCCGATCTCCTCGAGGATCTCGTACTTGGCGAGCTCGGGTAGCCTTCCGCTTCGTAGGACGGCCTCCGCCATGTCGACGGGTCGATTGTACCCGCTTAGGCCGACCCCGCGTGCTCCAGAAGCTCGTGGTGGTACGCGTAGAAGGCGCTCTCCTTGGGCCACTCCGGCGCCCCCGACAGAAGAGCCCGCACCTCGCCGCCGCGCCCGTCGTCCACCGCGACGATGGCGGCGGCGTAGCGCATGGCCCAGTGGACGAGCGGCGACCCGCCGGCCGCCTTGGCCAGGACCTTGGCGTCCCCCGGCTTGCTCGTGTGGGCAAACGCGCGCGCCAGGGCGGCGAGACCCCGGCGCAGGAGCTTGATGCGCCGGTGGGCAAAGACCCCCGTGACGGGCATCGGCAGCGCGGCCAGGGCCTCGGCCTTGTGGATCGCCCCGTCGCGATCGCCCTCGAACGTGTCGAGGAGCGTCTCGACGAACAGCCGCTGCTCGACCGCCGCCTCCCACGCGGGCCCTCGCACCGCGCGCTTGAGGGCCAAGCGAGCGGCCTCGATCCAGCCGTACGAGGCGTAGGCCGTGGCCCGCAGGAGGGGCGCCATGGTCTCGGGGTGGGGTACGCGGTCGATGAGACCCTCCCAGGTGCCGATGACGCGCTCGACGTCGCCCGAGATGAGAAGCTTGCGGGTGCGCCAGCGGCTGATGATCGTGGGCGCCAGCATGAGCGTCGCGATCGTCGAGAACGGGCGCCAGATAGCGCCGGTCGTGCCCAATCATCTGCGCCGCGAGCACCGCGCTCATCCCTGCGGCAAGGACCGGAAGGAGCGACACGAAGCGGCGGGGGTGAGTTGGTGCTGGCATGGGCGCCTTAATCGATTAAGGCCCCCTACGCCAACGGCAAGTTTGTTTGGGCGCCGAGGCCGCAACCCCGCGCAAGTACCTACAAGTCCTCGGGGTGACTCCTCAGCCAACTAGAACTAGTCTGGCCCTCCATGCGCACCGAGAAGGACGTCGAGGCGTACCTGCTCCGCTCGAACCGGCCGTTTCGGGCGGTCGACAGCCAGCCGGGGACCTTTCTCGTCGAGTCGAGCGGCGGGATGCCTGCGGTGGCCGTGCGGGTCAATCCACCGCTGGTCGTCATCCGGGTGTACATCGGCAAGCTGACCGGAGACGCCGAAGAGGCGGCCTTCTACCGGAGGCTGCTCGAGCTGAACGCGCAAGAGCTCGTCCACGCCAGCTACGGGATCGACGCCGGCCGCGTGGTCCTGTCCAGCGCGCTCGAGCTCGAGAACCTCGACTACAACGAGATCCAGGCGACGCTCGACGAGATCGACGTCGCCCTGGCGCAGCAGCTTCCAGAGCTCGCGCGAATGGCCAAGGGCACGATCGGTACCCACTGAGAAGAATGAATGGGAATTTTCAGCCGTCTCGCGCAGCTCATCAAAAGCAACCTGAACGACCTCATCAGCCGCTCGGAAGACCCCGAGAAGATGCTGAACCAGGTCGTCCTGGAGATGAACAACCAACTCGTCGAGGCAAAGAAGCAGGTCGCCGCCTCGATCGCCGACGAGAAGCGCCTCGCCAAGCAGCTGGAGCAAGAGCTGGCAAACGCGCAGGAGTGGGAACGGCGCGCGATGATGGCGGTCCGCGCCGGCAACGAGGAGCTTGCGAAAGAGGCGCTCGCCCGCAAGCGCGAATTCGACGAGCTCGCGGCGACCTACAAGGACCAGTGGACGAAGCAGAAGACCGCGGTCGAGCAACTCAAGAAGGCGCTCCGCCTCCTGAACGACAAGATCGAGGAGGCCAAGCGCAAGAAGAACGTCCTCATCGCGCGGAAAAAGCGCGCCGAAGCGCAGCGCGCGATCCAGGACACGATGAGCGGCCTGCGCGACCAGAGCGCCTTCGAGACATTCGACCGCATGGCGGCCAAGGTGGATCAGATCGAGGCCGAGGCGGAGGCGGAAGGCGACCTCGCGGAGGAGTACTCGGGCGACACGCTGACCTCGAAGTTCAAGGAGCTCGAGGGCAAGCACAGCTCCGATGAGGATCTGGTCGCGCTGAAGCGGAAGATGGGGATGCTGCCGCCGGAGGAGGAGAAGGCGCCGGCGCCGCCGGTCCAGGCGCGCGTCGAGGCGCCGGCCGTGACGACGGCTGGCGCGGGGAAGAGCGACCAAGACGAGCTGGCGGCGGCGCTCGAGGAGCTGGAGGCGGAGCAGCAGGGGGGGAGAAGAGGAAGGCGGGGAGGTAGGGACGGGCGCGGGCGCAGGCGCAGGCGCAGGCGCGGGCGCAGGCGCGGGCGCGGGCGCAGGCGCGGGAGACCGAGCGCCGCGCGATGCGGCGCTCGTCTTCCATCGGGCTAGACGACGTTCTTCACCAGGACGGCCCGGACGTGGTCGAGCCGATCAAGCAGCGACGCATCAATCTCGCCGACGTACCCGCATGCGATGGCCACATCGAGGCATGCACCAGTCTCCCGTGCCGACCCGAGCGCATTGCGATACCGCTCGCGTCGCGTCCCTCCGCTGCAGCCGCTGCCCTCGGACACGTTGAGCGCCACGCTGCTGGCCGCCCGTCTCAGTTGCCTCGCGAGATCCCGGTCGTGCGCCTCGATCTGCGCCATCACTGGCCGCAATCCCCGGAGCACCTCGATCACCGTCTCGTAGATTCTCAACATGTTCGTTTCGCCTTTCTGCCTTGCGCCTCTCGCAAAAGCCCCGCCCCTGCGGCGCCGCGCGCAGATGGTGTCAAGGATGCGAGCGGGCTCCTGCCCGTGAAGCACCGTCGCCTCCTGGCGACGGCGCGATAGCGTCCTTGACGCCGTCGAGCACGGCGCCACGCTCGTAAAGCGAGCGAGCGAACCACCCCCTGGCCCCGCGTCGTCACCCCAGTTGACGCTCGCTCGGCGTCACCAGCGTGGGATCCGCGCCCGCGCCTGCGCCCGCGCCTGCGGGTAGCGGCATAGGGCGGTCGGGGCAGCCAGCTCCCCGCATATCCGTCGCAGCCATGCCCGCATCTCGTCCAGCCACACGCGCATCCGGTCCGGATGGCTAAGGACCTCGTCCAGCCACGCACGCATCCGGCCTGGATACGCGTCTCTCTCGTCCACCGACACGCATGGCTGGCCCGGATGGCCGGCTCTCTCGGTCGGATGCGTGCGTATCCGCGCTGGATACGCAGGTAGCTCGCCTTCCCGCGAGCCTGGGTGGCCCTGCCATGCGCCCATCTCGTCGACAAGCGCGTACCCCTCGACTGCGATCGCGCGTGCCTGCGACAAATCGACACGACGACCGAACTATTTTTTCCGAAATGGGACTCCTCGGGTGGCATTAGAGGGTGAGGGGTGAACGCGCGGCGCACGGTGCTCCGCCGATCACCCATCTCCATCGTCCAGAACCGAGAGGAAACCATCATGGCTACCGTCAACAACAACACCACCCAGGCCCACGACGCCCAGGTCATCGTGGGCATTCAGAAGCACCTGCTCAACGTGCCGAGCCTGCCGCTGGCGGGGGCGACGTACGCGCCGGCCGATCTCGTGAAGCTCGTGCAGAGCCGCATCGACTCGGCCGCTGTGGTCGCCGCCGCGGGCGCCAACTGGCACTCGACCGTCGCGGCCCAGAAGGCGCTGGGGGCGAAGCTGACGCCGCTGCTCCGGAGCCTGCGTCAGTACGTCCTCAACTCCTTCGGCGAGACGAGCCCCGTCCTCGCCGACTTCGGCTTCACGGCGCCCAAGACTGCGACGAAGACGCCGGAGCAGAAGGTCGCCGCCGCCGCCAAGGCCAAGGCCACGCGTGAGGCCCGGGGCACGCTCGGCAAGAAGCAGAAGGCGAAGGTGAAGGGCACCGTCCCCGCGACCGCGCCGAGCGCCCCGTCGGCCGCTTCGCCGCCCGCCGTGACGTCGCCTGCGCCGGCCGCCGGCTCGACTCCGCGCGCGCCGTAGGCGCACTGGCCGTGTCGTGATTGCGGAAACGGGGAGCGCCGTTGGAACACACGGCGCTCCCCGCGCCCGTCACTCGACGTGCGTCCTGAGGCGCAACCCAGGCGGCACGAGGGCGCGCTCCAGCAGCGCGAACGACGCGTTCACCGCGAGAGCAAGGAGCGCGCACGGAACGGCCCCCGCGAGGATGAGCGACGTGCTCCGAAGCGCGATCCCTTCGAGGATCGGGTCGCCCAAGCCGCCGGCCCCCACGAGGGCCGCAATCGTCGCTGTCCCGACGGCGATGACGGCGCTCGTCCGGATGCCGGCCAGGATCGATGGTGAGGCGAGCGGCAGCTCGATGCGAACGAGCTTGGCGGAGCGCGTCAGCCCCAGCGCCTCGGCAGACGCCGCGAGCCCTGCAGGAATCCCCGCGATCCCGGTACACGTCCCCTGCACAATGGGAAGGAGCGCGTAAAGGAAGAGAGCGAGCGTCGCCGGCACGACGCCGATGCCGAACACGGGGATGAGGAACGCGAGCAGCGCCAGCGACGGGATCGTCTGCACCACCCCCGCACCACCCAGCACGAGGACCGCGAGCCGGTCGCGCCGCGATGCCGCGATTCCGAGGGGCACGCCGAGGAGCACCGAAGCGACCAACGCGGTCGCGACGAGCCCGATGTGCCGCAACAAATCGCGCACCACGTCGGCTGCGCGGGCCCTGCGCGAATCGCCGCCGTCGACGGTGGGTAGGGCGGTACCGAGCGCATCCCGGACGAGGATCGATGCGGCATCGCCAGCGCTGTGGCCATCGAGCACCACTGCGGCATTGGCGCTCGCGATGGCGGCCCGGTCCACGCGACCGACGATGCGTCGCCACGCCTGGAGCACGCTGGGGGCGCGGGTCTCGAGGTCCAGCCGGTAGACCACGACCGCCTCGTACCGCGGGAAGAAGTCGCGGTCGTCCTCGAGAACCTTCAACCGCAGCCTGACGATCTCCGGGTCGGTCGTGTACACGTCCATGACGTCGGCTCGGTTCGCCATGAGAGCGTCAAAGGCGAGGGCATGCTCGACGCCTCGCACGTCCGACAGGGTGAGGCCGTACTTCGCACGCAGCCCTGGCCATCCGTCCGCGCGCCCGAGGAATTCGTGCGAAAACGCTGCGCGTAGCTCCGGATGAGCGGACAGGTCGGACAGCGAACGAAGCGTGTCCCTCTCGGCAACCCTGGGCGCCACCGCCAGCGCATACGAGTCGTCGAAGCCAAGGGACTCGGTCACGCCCAAGCCGACGCGAGCAAGGCGCACCCGGATCTCCTCCGTCGAGGCCCCGGGGGCGTGCAGGATGACGTCCCGCAGCGTCCCCGTGTACTCGGGGTACACGTCGATCGATCCCGCGCGAAGCGCGGCGTTGACAATCTCGGTTCCGCCCAGGTTCGCGCGGTGCGCCGCGTCCGCCCCAGCAGAGCGTGCGAGGAGGGTCAGGGCTTCGCCGAGGATCCACGACTCGGGAAAAGCCTTCGACCCGACCGTGACGCGGTCGTCAGCCGTGACCTCTCCGGCGGCGGTGACCAGCGCGAGCACGAGACCGCCGGCGAGGGCGACGTTCACGTAGCCGCCCCCGCGAGCAAGTCCGCCACGAGCGCGCTCACCGGCGCCCGGACCATCTCGTCGATGGTGCCACGCTGGACGAGAAGGCCGTCGTGCATGACCACGGTTTCCTCCGCCAGCCGCGCAGCCTCGGCGATGTCGTGGGTGACGAGGACGACCGTCTTGCTCAACGATCGAAAAAGCCCCGCGAGCTCGACCTGCAGACGTCCTCGCGTGATGGCATCGAGCGATCCGAAGGGCTCGTCGAGCAGGAGCACCTCGGGGTCGAGCATCAGCGCTCGCATGACGCCCACGCGTTGGCGCTGGCCGCCGCTCAGCTGGACGGGCCAGCGTGCAAGGGTCTCGCGGTCGAGCCCCATCATCGCCGCGAGCTCGCTAACCCGTTCGCGCAGCCAATCGCTGCTCCATCCGAGCTCGCGGGCGAGGAGTGTGACGTTGCCTTCGGCCGTCAGATGAGGGAAGAGACCGCCGTCCTGGATGACGTAGCCGACCTTGCGCCGCAGCGCCCGCTTCGTGTCGTCGGCCATCCGCTCTCCGGCGATCGTCACGTTGCCCCGATCCGGACACACGAGACCGAGCACGACGCGGAGCAGGGTCGACTTGCCGCACCCGCTCGGGCCGACAATCGCGAGACGACGGCCCGAAGGGACCTGGAGGGTCAGCGGGCCCAACACACGCTTCCCGCCATACGCCTTCTCGACAGCCTCGACGCGAATCATCTCGCGTCATCATGCTTTCCCGAAGAGCCTTTGAGAAGCCACATCCCGCCGTCACCCGTCGAGAACGACGGCATCCAGCTTCAAGCCCGCGCCCGCGCCGGCCTTCGCGGGCGACTCACGTCGTCGTCTTACGCACCGCGCCCCGGCGACCCGTATCACGAGCCCATCATGCGCCGCCTGGGAGAGATCTTCGCGGTGCACGCGCGCGAGGGCCACGTCACCTTCGCGTACGACGCTGTCGCCTGGTACGGCCGGCTGGCCTGACCCACCTTACCCGGCCGCGGCTCGCAGCACGGCGACCGCGCACGAGGCCAGACGCGCGCGCGCAGAGTCGGACCGGCTCGTCAGCACGATAGGCACCCTCGCCCCGAGCACCACGCCCGCGAGCTCGGCCCCTCCGAGGTACTCGAGCTGCTTGGCCAACATGTTGCCGGACTCGAGGTCCGGCACGAGAAGCACGTCGGCCACGCCCGCGACGGGCGACACCAGCTCCTTGATCGCCGCGGCCTCGGCGCTCACCGCCGTGTCGAACGCGAGCGGACCGTCGAGGATCGCGCCCGTGATTTGCCTGCGGTCGGCCATCTTGCAGAGAGCAGCGGCGTCGACGGTCGAAGTGATCTTCGAGCTCACCGTCTCGACGGCCGACAGGATGGCAACGTTCGGCACCGGGATGCCCAGCGCATGCGCGAGCTCGATCGCGTTCTTCGCGATGTCCACCTTGTCGTCCAGCGTCGGGTAGATGTTGATGGCGGCGTCCGTCACGAGCAGTGGCCGCGGGTATGCGGGTGCGTCGATGACGAAGACGTGACTCACGCGGCGCGCCGTCCGCAGGCCTGCCTGGGGGTCGAGCACGGCGTGCATCAGCACGTCGGTGTGCAGGCTGCCCTTCATGAGCCCCATCGCCACGCCTTCGCGGCACAGCGCCACCGATTTGTTGGCAGCGTCTCGGTCGTCGGACGCGTCGATGATCCGCGTGCGGGAAAGGTCGATACTCAGCCTGGACGCGAGCTCGCGAACGAGGCCCTCCTGCCCGACGAGGATGGGCTCGATGAGGCCTGCGTTTGCCGCGGCCATCGCGCCGGAGAGGGCCACGTCCGTCGTGGCGGCCACGACCGCGAAGGGGACACGCGGCAGGTCCCGGCAGCGAGCGACGAGGCGATCGAAGATCTGAAGAGTCGCCATCGGCGCCGAGAGAAAGCTATCACACGCTCCCGATCGTCTCGTCCCACCGCGTCCCCGGCGCTACCCTCGATCCCGATGACCTCCTCCCTGCTGCCCGCCGCGTTCATCGGCCACGGCAGTCCGATGAACGCGATCGAACACAACCGCTACACGAAGGCATGGCGCGCCCTCGCCGGCTCCATGCCGCGCCCGCGCGCCATCTTGGTCGTGTCGGCCCACTGGTTCACGAACGTCACGGCGGTCACGGCGATGGAGCGGCCGCGCACGATCCACGATTTCTCCGGCTTCCCCGACGCGCTGTTCGCGGTCAAGTACCCGGCCCCGGGCGCGCCCGATGTGGCCGAAGAGATCGCGGACGTGGCCAAGCCCGACTCGGTCGGGCTCGACCTCGATACCTGGGGTCTCGATCACGGCACGTGGTCGGTCCTCTGCCACATGTTCCCGGACGCGGACGTGCCCGTCCTCCAGCTCTCGATCAACTCGCTCAAGCCGTTCGACTTCCATTTCGACCTCGGCGCGCGGCTCGCTCCCTTGCGTGAACGGGGTGTGCTCATCCTCGGCAGCGGCAACGTCGTGCACAATCTGCGACGCCTCGACTGGGGCGATCCCGAGGGCGCGTTCGACTGGGCTCGCCGCTTCGACGGCGACGCCCGGGCGATCATGACGAAGGCGCCCCGCGACGTCCTCACCCTCGAGCGGCACGTCGATTTCCCGCTGGCGGCGCCGACACCCGACCACTTCCTTCCGCTCTTGTACATCGCCGGACTCGCCGACGCGTGCGGCCGGCCGGCCGACGTTGCAATCGACGGCTACGCCATGGGCTCGACCTCGATGACCTGCTTCACGGTCGGCGCGACCTCGTGAACGTCAGGGAGGCGTGCGGAGCACCTCGGCGATCGTGATGCGGTCGATGCGGAAGGGGCGTCGTTCTCCGTTGTCGAGGCACGTGGCGTCGAGGCGTGTCTCGCGGCGATCCATCACGACCCCCATGACGCGGACGACGCGGGTCGTCTCGATGAAGTTGCCGTCGACGTACGTGACGCGCAGCGGTTGCTGCTCGAACCACGCGCGCTCGATGGCCTTGCGCACCGCTCTCTTCGCGGCCAGGGCCGGCACCCCGAGGAACGAGAGCTCCCGCAGCCGCGCGAGGAGCTCGCGCTGCGCCGACTTCGAGAGCGCCGCCCGGACCTTGTCGAGCGCGGATTCGAGCGTCTCGGTGAAGGGAAGAAGGCGCATGTCGGCCGCGTGGCGCCCCAGCGCGACGAGGAGCGCGGCCTCGCGCGCGGTGAAGTTGACCGGCGGGAGGCTGTAGCTGGCGTCGAGCGCGTACCCGCCGCCGCGGCCGCGCTCGGAGGAGAGGGGCATCGCCGCGGCCCGCAAGGCGTCGAGGTCCCGGTAGATCGTTCGGACGGTCACCCCGAATCGCTCGGCCAGCGTGTCGGCCGTCACGCCCGTGCGACGGCCTCGCAGGTACTCCGCCAGTGCAAAGAGGCGTTCGGTTCGAGCCACGACGTCGAGAAACCTGACAATAGGCTGACAGTCGCCGCGCGCAAGATGCCTCTCGTCCCGGGTGATTCGCTCGGGCGAAAGGAACCTCCCCATGCGCCTTTATCACCATCCGATGTCCTCCAACTCCCGCCGCGCCGTCATGACCGCGATCCATCTCGGAGCGCCGGTCGAGCGCGTCCTCATCGATCTCGCCAAGGGTGCCCAAAGGAGCGCCTCCTTCCTCCGCAAGAACCCGAACGGCAAGGTGCCCGTCCTCGAGGACGACGGCTTCATCCTCTGGGAGTCGCACGCCATCATGCAATACCTGGCGGACACGACGCCGGGAGGCGAGGCCATCTATCCGACCGAGCCGCGCGCGCGAGCCGACGTCAACCGGTGGCTTTTCTGGTCGGCCCACCACTTTCAGCCGGCGGTGAGCGTCCTCGGCTGGGAGCGCGTCGTGAAGGGCATGATCGGCGCCGGGGCTCCCGATCCAGCGGAAGAGAAGCGCGGCGAGGCGCTCGTCTCGGACCTCGGGCGCATCCTGGACGCTCACCTCGAGGGCAAAGAGTGGATTGCCCAGGACAAGCTGACCCTGGCCGATTTCGCCATCGCCACGCCGCTGGCGTTCATGGACCCGGCGAGGCTGCCGCTAGGCGACTTCCGCAGACTACTCGCGTGGTTCTCGCGCGTTCGGGAAACCGAGCCGTGGAAGGCGACGTCGCCTTCGCCCGACGACACGAACATGTGACCCGGCCCTCGTGATACTAACGGTTCCGTGGCCGCCGCTCCCCCGCTCGCCGACCACCGCGCCTCTATCCACCCGCCCCACACGGAGGCCGCGGACGCCCTTCTGTCGCGCCTCGAGTGCGACGCCGCGCGCGGGCTGAGCGAGGCCGAGGCCGAGAAGCGCCTGGCTCGCGACGGGCCGAACGAACTGCCGCGCCCCCAACCGAAGAGCGCGATCCTCCAGATACTCCAGCAGTTCGCCAACCCGATCGTGCTCACGCTTCTCGTGGCCGCGATCATCGCGATCGTCAACGGCGCGAGCCGCTCTGACGAGCCGGTCATGGTCCGGTTCGGGGATGCCACCGCCATCCTCCTCATCGTCGTCATCAACGCAGTGCTGGGCTTCGTCCAGGAGCGTCGCGCGGAGGCTGCGCTCGAGGCCCTCGAGAAGATGCAGACGCCCAACGCCCGTGTCCGGCGCGGCGACACCGTCAAGATCGTCGCGGCGACAGGTCTCGTGGCCGGCGACGTGCTCGAGCTCGAGGCGGGCGACGCCGTGCCGGCGGACGCGCGGTTGCTGCAGACCGTCAACCTGCTCGTGGAGGAGAGCTCGCTGACGGGTGAGAGCGTCCCGGTGACGAAAGACGCTCGCGCCGCTGTCGCCCGCGACGCGCCGCTCGGAGACCGGGCGACGATGCTCTTCGTCGGCACGAGCGTCGTGCGCGGCAAGGGGCGCGCGGTGATCGTGGCGACGGGCCCACATACGGAGCTCGGGCACCTGTCGGCGCTCATCCACCGCCCGCGCGACCGGAAGACGCCGCTCGAGGAGAAGCTCGAGTCGTTCGGAACGCGGATCCTGTGGGGGTGCCTCGCGCTCTCCGGATTGCTCTTCGCGCGCGGCATGATCCACGGTGGCCGCACCTGGCACGAGCTCCTCCTCGAGGCCGTGAGCCTCGCGGTGGCGGCCATCCCCGAAGGTCTCCCGGCGATCACGACGATCACGCTCGCCCTCGGCATGCAGCGGATGGCCAAGCGAGGGGCCATCATCCGCAAGCTCGCGGCGGTCGAGACCCTGGGATCCGCGACGGTCATCTGCACCGACAAGACGGGGACGCTCACCCAGAACGAGATGACCGTCCGCGAGGTGTACGCGGGGGGGGCGCGCTTCCGGGTGACCGGCACGGGGTACGATCCCGAGGGCCACCTGCTCGGCGCGGACGGGAGCCGCGTCGCTTCCCTTTCGGGTCCGCTGCGGGATCTCCTCGCGTCGATCTCCCTCTGCAACAACGCCCTTTTGCAGCTGCGGGACGGCGTCTGGCGCGTGCAGGGTGACCCGACCGAGGGAGCCCTGCTGACGCTCGCGGCGAAGGGCGGGGTCTCGCGCGAGCTCGTGGTCAGTTCCAATCAGGTCGTCAAGGAGCTGCCCTTCGACAGCGACCGCAAGCGGATGACAATCGTGGCCCTCGACGAGATGGGGCGCGAGATCGTCCACTCGAAGGGCAGCGCCGACGTCCTCGTCCCGCTCTGCACCGACCGCGACATGGACGACGGACCCCAGCCGCTCGACGAAGCGGCGCGGCGAACAATCCTCGACGAGGCCGAGCGAATGAGCGGGCAGGCATTGCGCGTCCTCGCGGTCGCACGCCGCGAGCTCGGCAGGCGCTCGGCTCCTCCGATGACCCGCGCCGACGCCGCGGCCGACGTAGACGCGCGGCCCACGGCGGAGATCGAAGAGAGGCTCACGTTCCTGGGCCTGGTCGGCATGATCGACCCGCCGCGGGAAGGCGTGAAAGAGGCCGTGCGCCTCTGCGCCGAAGCCCAGCTGCGGGCCGTGATGATCACGGGCGATCACAAGCTCACCGCCGTCGCCATCGCCAAGGAGCTCGGCCTCTGGGAAGAGGGAGCCATCGCGCTGACCGGTGCGGAGCTCGACGATCTCACCGACCCCGAGCTGGAGGGCCGCATCGACGCGGCGCGCGTGTTCGCGCGGGTGACCGCCCAGCAGAAGCTCCGCATCGTGGGCGCATTCAAGCGCCGCGGGCACGTCGTCGCGATGACCGGAGACGGCGTCAACGACGCCCCGGCGCTGCGCGAGGCCCACATCGGCGTCGCGATGGGGAAGGACGGGACCGACGTCGCGCGGGAGGCCGCCGACATGGTGATCGCCGACGACAACTTCGCGACGATCGTCGAGGCCGTCCGCGAAGGACGCGCCATCTGGCGCAACATCCAGAAGTTCATCTTCTTTCTCCTGTCGTCGAACGCCGGCCTTTTGGTCGCGGTCTTCTGGGTCAGCTTCTTCACGGACCTGAAGCCCCTCACACCGCTGATGATCCTGTGGATCAACCTCGTGACGAACGGATTGCCTGCCCTGGCCCTCGGCGTCGACCCGCCGGATCCGACCCAGATGCGCGAGCCACCCCGCCAGCGCACCGCCGGGCTGCTGGGCACGCGCGACTGGCTCGGCATCGGCTTCGTGGGCGCGTGGATGGGGGCGACCGCCATGGCCTGCTATCTGCTGCCCGCGGGCACGGGCGGCCCGCTGGCGGTCAAGCACGCCCGCGCGATCGCGTTCTCGCTGCTCGCCTTCAGTCCGCTGCTGCACGCGTTCAACTGCCGCTCGGCGACGACGTCGGTCTTCATGCTCCGTCCGCTCGTGCCTTTCGCGCTCCTCGCGGCGGTCTGCGTGAGCGCGGGCATTCACCTCGTCGCCGTGCTGGTCCCGTCCCTCCGCCCTGTGTTCCAGACGTTCCCGATGAACGTGACCGAATGGAGCATGCTCCTTCTTCTGTCGGCGTCGATCGTCCCGGCCGTCGAGGCGCTCAAGATCATCCAGAGGCTCGTCACTCGCCCCTGAGAATTCCCTCTTGCTATGGTGACGTCGATGCGTCGGTCCGCCGTGATTGCCTCGCTCGCGCTCGTGGCCTGCGGAGGCGCGGCGGCGCCCCAGAAGGCAGCGGAGGTGCCCCCGAACAATCCTTCGGACCCCGACTTCGCGGCGTACGCGGCGGCGCATGGCATCGAGACGCTCAACGGGGGCGGCGGCGACACGCCGGAGGTCACGGCCGACGGCCTTCGGCTCGAGCTGCTCGAGAAGGACAAGCCGGTGAAGCTCGACGGCATCCTCAACGAGTGGCCTGCCCCCGCGAAGGCGAGCCTCGTCGTCAAGGGGACGACGAAGTCGGCCATGAAGATCTCGCTGCAGTACGACGAGGCGAAGCTCTACGTCGGCGCCGACGTGACCGATGCCTCGTTCGTGGCCGGGCAGGACCACGTGTCCCTCCTATTGGCCGTACCGGAACCGGGCGGCTCGTACACCACGTACGGAGTGGCCCTCTACGCCGGCAAGCCGGGGGAGAGCGAAGGGAGCGTTCGCTACGGGCGCCACACCGCCATCGCGGGCGCGAAGATCGTCGAGGCTCCGACGCCGGGCGGCTACACCTTCGAGGCGGTCATCCCGTGGAGCTCGCTGCCCGAAGCGCGGACGACTCGCGTCGGGATCCACGGCGTGGCCCGCTACTTCGATGGCGACGACGGCATCATCGCGACGGGCCCCGGCGACGCGCAACACCCAACCGCGATGCCGTGGGTGCCGAGCGAGCCGGAGCTCTCCATGGTCGAGCAGCTCCTCACGCCCAAGGGGCTGACGAAGACTGCACCGACCGCCGAGGTCGTCGCGGATCTGCTCGGCAACGGGATGCGCGAACGCGTCGCCGTCTTCGAGCACTACCTCACGATCTGCGGCACCTCGTACATGGGAGGCACGGGCTTCTTCTTTCGCGATCTGGGCGGCGAGTTCGTGAAGCTCGAGGTCCGCGACGTCACGGGTCGAGGCAAGGCCGACGTCATCCTGCGCCGCCGCGCCAGCGTGGGCGACGCGACGCGCGAGTTCGTCGAGGTGCTGAGCTCCGTGAGCGCGACCGAAGAACCTCGTGTGACGTTCGCGCACGAGATCGCGGTGCGCCAGTCCGACAAGCACATCGACAACTCCGTGCACATGGGGCGCGGCGAGATCGAGGTCGCAGTCGAACCGGCCACCGGCTGGGACCCCCTCTCGTACAAGGAACCGATCGTCAGCGACGTGGAACCGATCTTGTTCCCCTGGGGCGCCGTGCGCTCGCAGGTATGGCGTTGGGACGGGACGCGTTTCTCGAAGGGCAAAGAGGTCGCGCAGCGAGAGCAGCTGCCGAGCGCCGGCACGCCCGACCACCCGTCCCCGGTGCACCCACCCGAGCCGCCGACGCCCAAGGTGTCGAAGGGGGGCGAACTCTCGGCTCGCGTGCTGGACCAGTACCGCAAGGACCGCGGGGTCGGGGCGGACCTGACGGCCAAGGTGGACCTGCGCGTCCACGTCGCCGGCGACGGGCGTCCGGAGCGCGTCGTGCTCATCGGGCGAGACATCGTGGTCTTCGGCCCCGGCTTCAAGGGAGGGCTCGGCTATGCGTACATCACGCTGTCGCAGTTCGCGGACGCGAGTGACGTCAAGGACATGTCGGCGCGTGATCTGACCGGCGGCGGAGCGGCGAACATCATCGTCCGCGGGGTGCGCCACATGTCCGGAACGACAGGCGAGAGCGTCGACTCCGAGGTGATGTTCGTCTACGAGGTCCGCGCCGACACCATGACGCGCATCTTTGCCATCGAGACCGGGCGCGAAGAGGGCGGCAAGCGTGTCCAGGGGCTCGTGCAGTTCATCCCGGCTCCAGGCGGCAAGTCGTTCGAGGTGCTCGCCGCGCCGGGTCGAGCGACGGGCTGGACGGAGAAGACCTACCCGTGGGCGCAAGACCAACCGGGCAGCAGCACGGTCGAGCCCCTGCTCCTCCCGTGGGGCGGCATCGGCAACGTTCGCTATGCGTGGAACGGATCGCAGTTCGCGAAGCGGGACTAGTGCTTGGCGAACGGGTCGCCGACGTCGTCGATACCGCCGAATCTCGATCCCGCCGCGGGCTTCGCTGCGCCCGCGTTCGGGGCCGGGGCGCCATACATCGAATCGAGAGCGAACGACTGCCGCGCCTCTTTCCCGTCCACCGTCACCATCTTCGACTTGTACCCTTTGCGAGCGATGACGAGCGAGGCACGTTCGCCATCGGCTAGGTGCAGCTCGACCGGCTGTGGACCGACATCCTTGCCGTCGCGGGTGATGACGGCGTCCGAAGGCGCGACGCTCACGAGCACTTCACGCGTGGTGGACACCGGGGCCAGCGTCACTGCCGCCGTCGCGCTCGCGATCGGCGCAACCGTCGTCGCAGTCGCCAAAGGGGCTGCGGTCGCGACGATCGGTGCGGGTGGCCGCGTACTTGCCGTGCTGCTCGCGCTCTTCCCGATGACGACGATCCCTATGACGCCGATCCCTGTCGCGACCGCGGCGATGACGGCATAGAGAGGCCAGCGCTTGATCGGCACGACCGGCGACGCCGGCACGGGGGCGGGCATCGCCGTCGAGCGGAAGTAATCGGCCGGGACATTGAACCCACCCGAGCGCGCCATCATCTCCTGGACCGCGTCGGGAAGGACGCCGTGATCGAGCTTCTCCAGGTCGGCCACGAGTTGATCCATCGTCTCGTAGCGGCCCTCGGGCTTCTTCGTCAGGCACTTGAGGACGATGGCGTCGAGCCCCGGGGGCACGTCGACCTCCGGGACGAGGGCGCGGATGGGGACCGGCGCCTTGTACATGTGCTGCGTCAGGATTCCCATGAAGTTGTCTGCGTCGAAGGGGACCTTGCCGCACGCCATCTCGTAGAGGATGACGCCGAGCGCGTAGATGTCCGTACGGTGGTCGACCGCGGCCCCCGCCGCCTGCTCGGGGCTCATGTAGTGGGGTGTCCCGAAGACGCTGCCAGCGCGGGTCACTTTGCTCGCCAAGCCGCCCACCTTCGCGATGCCGAAGTCGAGGATCTTGACGAAGTCCTTCTCGGTCCCCCGGTTGATCAGCATCACATTGTCGGGCTTCAGGTCCCGGTGGACGATGTTGGCGGCATGGGCGGCGGCGAGCCCCTGTGCCATTTGCTTGGCGATGTGGCACAGCCGCGGCACCGGGATCGGGTCGGTACCCTCCGAGACGATCTGGCTCAGGCTCTTGCCGTCGAGGAACTCCATCACGAAATACGTCGACCCATCCGGCAGCTGACCGAAGTCGCTGATGTCGATGATGTGCGGATTGCCGATCGCGCTGGCCGCACGCGCCTCCTGCAGGAAGCGCTCGTTCACGTCGCTGTCTGTGGCCATCTCGCCACGCAGGACCTTGATGGCGACCCTCTTCCCTATCACCTTGTGACGGGCGGCGTAGACGATGCCCATGCCGCCTTCGCCGAGAATCCGCTCGACGAGGTACCGACCGTCGATGGTCTTGCCGACGAGCGCGTCGATCTTCGAGGGGGGCGGCGTGCCGCTTTCCGGCGCGTCGAGCACGGGGGCCATTCCCACGGTGGGCGTCTCGCCTGGACGCGACGGAGGGCCCAGCGGCGGCTTCGGAGCGTTGGTCATGGGGTCCTCGACGAATGCCAGAGCTAAAGGATCCTGGGGAGCGGCTAGCGTCGCAAGCCGCCCGACGCATGAGCAAGAAGCGATCCGCCCCAGGCCCCACCTGCCACTTGAGCTATCTTCTCGGATTCTGGATAGGGTCGGAGGGGCAGCCTCGCAAAGTTTTCAGACGAGCACCCCGCTTCGGCCATCGGTGAAGGTAGGCTCTTCTCGCAGGGCAGGCGAGAACGATCCGTGATACGAGCGCGTTCGCGCACGCCCATGGGGTACCCGCTTACGATCGCGCTCCGGTACATCGGGTCGAAGAAGCGCAACATGATCTCGATCAGCACGGCGCTGGCGATCGGGGGCGTCACGCTCGGGGTTGCCGCGCTGACTATCGTGCTCAGCGTGACGGGCGGGTTTCTCGACCAATTCCGCGAGAAGATTCTGGGCGTCAACGCGCACGTGCTCGTCCTCAAGTACTCGATCGACTTCCGCGAATACCGGGAGGTCATGGCCAAGGTCGAGCACGTCCCGGGCGTCGTCGCGGCCGAGCCGTTCGTCATCAACCCCATGATGGTCACGCACGGCGACCGCACGGCGACGGGCGTACTTCTGAAGGGCGTCGATCCCGAGCTCATGCCCCGCGTGCTCGACCTGCCCGAGCACATCGTCTCGGGGAGCCTCGCCGGACTGCGGCGCCCTGGTGCCCGGCCGCCCGAGCGGCAGTTCGACCCGGTCCGTGACGATCCCATGCGGGAGGACTCGCCTCACGCGTCCCGAGACGCGGACGGCGGCTCCGACACACTCCTGCAATGGATGCGTCGCGAGGTCGATGGCGAGACGCAGTTCGCCGACGCGGGGGCGGGAGGCCCGGCCACTGCGGGGACCCCCCCCGAGGTCCGCCGTCACGAAAAGCTCGACCCCCCGACTCACCCGCCCGCGGCCCTCCGCGGCGACGTGACCCCAACCGGCGGCTACAAGAGCCAGCTCCCGGACGACGACTTCGTGCCGGACTCGATCGATCCCGACCCCTGCAAGAGCTCCGCGGAGGTCGCCCGAATGCCCGGGATCGTCCTCGGTAAGACGCTCGCCAAGCAGCTGTCGGTCGACCTCGGCGACTGCGTGCAGGTCACGTCGCCCCAGATCGGCATTTCTTTCGGGAGTGGCGCTCGCTCGCCCATCGCGAAGCAGTTCCGCGTCAGCGCCATCTTCGAGGCGGGCTTCGATCAGTACGATTCCAAGCTGGTCTACACCGACCTCTACGAGGCGCAGGCGTTTTACGAGTACGGCGACAGCGTGACGGGCGTCGAGATGAAGGTCAAAGACATCGATCGCGCGCGCGACGTATCGCGCACGATCGACGCTCTGCTGAACAACGGCATCTACCACACGATGGACTGGCGCGAACTCAACCACGGGCTCTTCACGGCGCTCTTTCTTCAGCAGATCTTGATGAGCGGGGTCCTCGCGCTAATCATCCTCGTGGCGGCGTGCTCGGTCATCGCCACCATCATCATGATCGTCCTCGAGAAGAAGAAAGAGATCGCGCTCCTGAAGGCGCTGGGCGCCAAGAAGGGCGCCATTCTGCGCATTTTTCTCTATCACGGCGGCCTCATCGGCCTGGCAGGCGCTTGCTTCGGCGTCCTGATTGGAGGGCTTTCCTGCCGCCTCCTGATGCTCTACCGCTTCCCGCTCGACCCCAAAGTGTATTTCATCTCCGGTCTCCCGGTGTCCGTACGCTTCGATCTGGTTCGTCTTGCCGCCGGTCGCCGCGATCGGGATCTGCCTCGTCGCGACCATCTTCCCGGCTCTCTACGCCGCGAGGCTGCGGCCCGCGGACGGCCTACGGGCCGAATGAGGTGTTTGACCATGCCGATGGGCGCCTGATAGAAGTTCTCGGGCCACGGCCCGCGTGACCCTGATCCCCGGAAGGCGAAGCGACTCATGCGCTGGCTCGTCGAGGTGACGTCGCTTGCAACGACTCAAAAGGAGTCGCTGCACTTCGACGCCGAGACGTGGCAGAAGGCCCTCCAGTTCGCGAGGAGCCAGCGCGGCGACACCGGCCCGATGAGCGGCTTTTCGATCGAGCTGCTCGACGACGGCTGCCGCGCGGTCGACCCCAACTCGCGCATGAGATACGAGGTGCGGCGCGCGGCGGACCAAGGAGCGGCCGTGGCTCCGGCAGCGCCAGCGGCAGTACCGGCCCCGGCCCCGGCAGCTCCCGCGGCGGCCCCACCGACGGCGTCGGTCCCCCCGCGGCCCAGTCCCCACGGGCAAACGCCCTCGAGAAGGCCGGCGATTGGATCCCAGACGATGATGATGGGCTCTTCGCCCCCTGCCGTTGTCGAGGCCCCCGTGGCTGTTCACGCGCCATCGGCCCCTGTCGCGACGGCGCCCGTGGCCCCCGCTCCGCCAATCGTGCCCATCGCACCGATGCCGCTCGGCGCACCGCCGGCCTCGGGGCCCACACCCTCCACACTGCGCGCCGATGTCGCGGCCAATGTGCCCTCGCAGATCGTGTTCAAGCGCGAGCAAGAGGCGACGGAGTCGATGCCCTTGACCTACCGCGAGTACATCTACGGCGTTCCACCGGGCACGAGCGAGGCCGCCGCGGAGACACTTCTGGTGACCCAGCTCGAGTTCGTGCGCGCATCGCTCGAACGCGCGGCGGCGGGCAAGCTGGTCAATCTCGCCGTCGTCGACGCGCCCTTCGAGGGCAAGCCGAAGACGGCCCCCCTGGCGACGTTGATGTGGAAGGATTGGCGCGGCGCGCACGTGATGGCGTTCCCGCGTCGGCCGGGGTACGTGGCGCCGTCCCACACGGCGCCGTCTGCGGCCGCGCCGTTGCTCCAGCCGGGGCAATTCCCAGCGGTGCAGCACGTGCCGGCAGCGCCAGCGGCGTTCGTTCCGGCGCCGGCGCGTGTGTCCGCGGCCGCGCCTGCGCCCGTGTTCGCGCCCGCGCCCGCGCCGCGTTCGCGCCCGCGCCTGCGCCTGCGCCTGCGCCTGCGCCTGCGTTCGCGCCCGCGCCCGCGTTCGTACCACCCCAGGCGCCGGTGTTTACTCCCTCCTCCCCCCTCCTCCCCTCCGCACCGGCGGCCCCGTCGCCCGGGTGCGCGGCGAGGATCTCGTGGCCGACCTCTTCGAGGCGATGCACGATCTCCATTTCTTGCGCGACGCGATCGAGGGTGGCGAGTTCTGCCTCACACTCGCGATGGAAAAGCTCCCGTCGGCAGCCGGAATCATTCACCTCTACGACATCGATCGGCGCGAGTTTCTCGTCACGAACACGCGCGGCGCGACGGCGTCACAGCTCCTCCTTCTGCGTCATCCCGAGGACGAGCCCATGCTCGCTTCGGCCATGAGAAAGAGGCGCGCGCTGGTCATCGCGGACGGTGCGCGGAGCGAGGCGGCCGCGATCGGTCGTTACGTCACGCTTGGCGGCGTCCAGAGCCTCATCATCGCGCCGGTCATGCAATCGGGTCGCTTCCTCGGGGCCATCGAGCTCTTGAACCCGGTCGACGGGCAGCCCTTCACCGAGCCCGAGGGGAACGCCGTCATGTACATCGCCGACCAGCTCGCGGAGTTCCTCGGCGAGCGCGGCGTCGTGACCGACGCGGACCGCATCTCGGCGAGGAAGAGCCCCGACGTCTGACGCGTGTAGACTGAAAGACGTATGGCACGTCAGCGGGAGAGGCTCGCCCGGTTCGTCGTGCTCCCCCCGGTGCTCGCCGCCGTCGGGATCGTCGCGTTCTTCACGTTCAGGACGACGCTGCAGGTCGAGCGCCTGACCCAGCAGTCCGTCCTCGAGGCGACGCTCGGCCTCGCGAACGAGAAGGCGGACCGCCTCGACAAGCGAATCGTCGAGCAGGACAACGTCGTCTTCGCGGTCGCCGATCCGCAGCGTGTCGCCGAGCTAACCCAGAGATGGCTCCCGACCGCGCAGCGCGAGACGCCAACCGTCCGGGCGATCGTCGTCCTCGACGAGGCGCATACCGTCCTCGCGTTCGCGTCGCGCGCGGGAGGAGCGTTCGCCGAGGAGGAGGCGTTCCGGAGGCTCCTGGTGCAGCGCATGTGCGGCGACATGGATCTCGCGCGCTTGCCGCCCGACGAGCTTCGGCATCTTCACCACGAGTACCGGGGACAGAGCTACCTCGTCAGCTACTGGCAGCGCATCGTCACCCCGCCCGCCGGCGAGGACGCGCCGGCCGATCTCGGCGCTCGCCGCTACCTCGTAGTGGCCTGGCACGACATCGGACGCATCGTGAAAGATACGATGCCCACCTTGTTCTCCGAGGCGCTCACGCCGAGCCGCGTCAACGTGGTCGACGAGGACGGACGCATCATCTTCGGTCCTCCCCTCCGGAGCGGCCAGTTCACGGTCGCCGTCCGCTTTCCGACGACGCTCTACGGCTGGCGCGTGCAGGTCTCTCCGGGGGCGAGCGACGAGCTCACGGCGCGCGTGCAGAGCCGCGCGATGCTCGAGCTCGTGATGATCGTCCTCTCGTGCGCGGTGATCGTCGTGGGCGTCGCTACCATTCTGCTCGCAGCGGAGAAGGAGCGGCGGATGTCGGCGCTCAAGAGCGAGTTCGTGGCCAACGTGAGCCACGAGCTCAAGACGCCGCTCGCGCTCGTCCGGATGTTCGGTGAGATGCTGCAGACCGGGCGCGTGGGCAGCGACGCCAAGCGGCAGGAGTACCTCGACATCATCGTGAGCGAGAGCGAGCGCCTCTCTTCCCTCATCGAGAACGTCCTCGACTTCGCCCGGGTCGAACGCGGCAGGCAGGCCTACGAGCTCGCCGAAGGCAGCGTCGGCGAGGCGGTGTCGAAGGCGGTGAACGTCTACCGACACCGTGCGGAGCGAGAGGGGGTGGAGCTGACGGTCGAGGTGGAGCCGCAGCTTCCCAACGTGACGATCGACGAACGCGCGATCCAGCTCGCGGTCATCAACCTCATCGACAACGCCCTCAAGTACGCGCCGGAGAGCGGAGTCGTCGTCGTGCGGGCCGGACGGGAGAACGGATCCATCGTCGTTCGCGTGGTCGATCGGGGCCCCGGGGTTCCTCCCGAGGACAGAGAGCGGATCTTCGAGCGCTTCGTGCGGGGCTCTACCTCGCGCGCCCCCGCGTCGGGCCAGCCGGTCCGGGGTAGCGGCATCGGTCTGGCGCTGGTGAAGCACATCGCGCAGAGTCACGGCGGACTCGCCTGGGTGGACAGCAGCCCGGGCCACGGCGCGAGCTTCGCCATCTCCATTCCCGTCGGACAGGCGACGAGGGGTGGGGTGCCGAGGCCGGGGGGAGTTGACTCGTGAAACATGCTAGATATCGTGTGAAATCGAAACGGAGGTCGTGAGTTTTCGCATGGCGAATGAGGAGGCGAAGCTGTTCGTGGCTGGTTTGCCCGACAGCATCTCGGAAGAAGTGCTCAAGCAGCTCTTCGAGGCGACAGGGGGCAAGGTGGTCGGCCTCAGCTTGCCGAAGGACCGGACCACCGGGCGTCTTCGTGGTTTTGGCTTCGTGACGCTGGCCACGCCGCAGGAGGCGCAGGCCGCGAGGGACGCCCTCGACGGATCCATCCAGGCGGGTCGATCGATCTCCGTGCGTCCGTTCCAGGCCGAGCCCCCCAAGCGCGACGCCACCGGTGGCCCGAGGGTCGGTGGTCCACCGGGTGCGCGCGGTCCGGGCGGGCCCCCGCAATCGCCCGACCGCACGCTCTACATCGGCAACCTCCCGTACGACGCGACGGTCGAGGAGGTGCAGACGCTCATCAACGCAGCCGTGGCCGACAGCGTCGTCCGCGTGCATCTCCCGATGGACGCCGATGGGCGCAAGCGCGGCTTCGGGTTCGTCACGATGGCGAGCGCCGAGGCCGCAAAGACGGCCGCGGACGCGCTGCGTTCCGCCGATCTGCGCGCGCGGCGTCTCGTCGTGAATCTGGCTCACCCGAAGGGCGAGCGCCCAGCCAGACCCGAGGGCGGCGGTGGCTTTTCGGCTCCCTTCCCTCCCGCGTTCTCGGGCGGCGGCGGTGGCCCAGGGGGGCCTCCGCATCGCAAGCCTCAGCACGAGGAGCGCCGCAAGCGCTCCTTCGAGGACGGGGGAGGCCCGAAGAAGAAGCGCGTCGAACGGGGCGAGGAGCACCGCGGCGGCGGAGGCGGCGGCCGGATCACCTACGACAAGGACGACGAATAGGCCCCTTCGAGACGCCGGCGCCCGAGCGGGCATTTGGCTGACCTGCGCTTGACGGACGGGCGAAGATGGGGTCAATAGCTGCGGGCTCTTTCACTGATCGCCCGCGGAAAGCGCGCCGACAAGAAGGTATCTCATGCGTGACATCATCAAGATGACCTGCGAAAACTGCGGTCGCGCGAACTACACGACGACGAAGAACAAGCGGACGATGTCCGAAAAGTTCGAGATAAAGAAATTCTGCCCCGTGTGCCGCAAACACTACGAGCACAAGGAGGGGAAGATTTCGAAGGGCTAGGCGCGCGCGCTGAGCCGAGCTGGGGCGAGCCGGCTGGGTAGACACCACGGTCGTGTGTGGTAGAAGCGTCTGTTCCCCGATTCGTCGGGGATCTTGACCGGCAGTCCCTTCTTTTCTTGGGAGTTCACGACCTCTGCGGCACTTCGGCCGCAGAGCATTCCAAGTCCCTCGCGGCAAGGAGAGCGCAATGATCTTCGACTGGCTTCACGGCCTGTTCTCGAACGATCTCGCGATCGATCTGGGAACCGCGAACACGCTCATCTACGTGAAGGGCAAGGGCATCGTCTCCTGCGAGCCTTCCGTCGTGGCCGTCCAGAAGGAGGCGCGCGGCGGCACCAAGGTGCTCGCGGTGGGCCGCGAGGCGAAGGAGATGCTGGGCAGGACGCCCGGGAACATTCGCGCAGTGCGCCCGCTTCGCGACGGCGTCATCGCCGACTTCGAGATAACCGAAGCGATGCTTCGCTACTTCATCGCGCGCGCCCACAGCAGGCGCACCCTCGTGAAGCCGCGCATCATCATCTGTGTGCCGTTCGGGATCACCGAGGTCGAGAAGCGCGCCGTCAAAGAGAGCGCGGAGAGCGCCGGCGCCCGGGAGGTCTACCTCATCGAGGAGCCGATGGCCGCGGCGATCGGGGCGGGCCTGCCCATCACCGAGCCGAGCGGCAACATGATCGTCGACATCGGGGGCGGGACGACTGAGGTTGCCGTCATCTCGCTCGCGGGCATCGTCTATTCGCAGAGCGTCCGCGTCGGGGGCGACAAGATGGACGACGCGATTGCCGCGTACCTGAAGCGCAAATACAACCTCGCCATCGGCGAGCAGACGGCCGAGCGCATCAAGATCCAGATCGGCAACGCCTATCCGATGGAGAAGCAGCTGACGACCGAGGTCAAGGGCCGCGATCTCGTGGCCGGCGTCCCGAAGACGGTCGTCGTCAACAGCGACGAAATCCGCGAGGCGCTCACCGAACCGATCCACGCCATCGTCGAGGCGGTGCTCACCGCACTCGAAAAGACGCCGCCGGAGCTTGCCGCGGACATCGTCGACAAGGGCATCGTGATCACCGGCGGAGGCGCGCTCCTCCGCAACCTGGACGTCCTCCTCCGCGAGGAGACCGGGCTCCCGGTCATGGTGAGCGACGATCCGATCAGCGCGGTCGTCCTCGGGAGCGGCAAGGCGCTCGATCACATGGAGCTCCTCAAGGAGGTCACGATCTCCTGAGAGCCGGGGGCTCGACGGCGACGTAGGAGTCCGCAGTGTCCCCCGCTCTGAAGCGCTACCGCGACGCCGCCATCGTCGTCGTCCTTCTCGCCTTCCCGTTCTTCGTCCTCAAAGCGAACATGCGGGCGCCTGAGGCCCAGAATGCCCTCGACCGGTGGCTGGTCCGTGTCTCGTCGCCCGTCGAGGTTGCCGCGGCCACCGTCGCCCGCGGAGTGAACGGCGTCTGGGACGACTACGTCTATCTCGTCGACGTGAGGCGAGACAACGCGCGCCTCGAGTACGACAACGCCCGCCTCCGCGAGCAGGTGCACTCGCTCGAGCAGGCCCAGGTCGAAAGCCGCCAGCTGCGTCGGCTGCTCCAGTTGAAGGACTCGACATCAGGAGAGGCCGTCAGCGCACAGGTCGTCGCGAAGGACTTCACCGAGTTCTTCCGGGTGACGCGGCTCGTGCTCGACAAGGGCGCGCGCGACGTGCGTCCGCACATGCCGGTCGTCGCGCCGGACGGCGTCGTCGGCGAGGTGCTCCACGTGGCCGGGGACACCGTTGACGTGCGGCTCGCCGTCGACGCAGCGTTCGGCGTCGACGTCGAGGACGAACGGACGCACGCGCGCGGATTCGTCCGGGGCACCGGAGACCCGACTCGCTATGCGTGCAAGGTCGAGATGGTCGATTCGCGCGACGAAGTGGAGATAGGCGACCTGCTGGTGACGAGCGGAAAGGGCCGGTGGTTTCCGCGCGGCATTCCGGTCGCGCGTGTGACGAAGGTCGTAAAGCGCGAGCTCGGTCGCGATCAGGACGTCGATGCCATCCCGACGACGGACTTCTCGAGGCTCGATGCCGTCCTCATCTTGCTGACGAACTTCGGCGAAGACCTGCCGACCATTCCGGCGAGCAGCTTCCCACCGCCCGGGCCGCGCGGGAGGCCCTGATGCGAAGCGGCGTCTTTCTGCTCGTCGGCCTCGCGCTGCTCATGGTGCAGGCGAACGTATTCCGCGTGATCGACGGGGTCGGCCCGTGGCTTGCGGCCGCGGCGGCAGCGCTCGCGCTGGGCCTCGACCTCGCCCGACTGGGGCGCGAGCTTCGCGGCGCGCACGGACGGCCGAGGGCCATCGGGACGTTCCGCGCGGACTGGTCGCTCATGGCGGTCGTGCTCCTCGGTTACTCGCTCCTCGTGTCGGTAGGGCACATGCGCATCGGGCTGCCGATTCCCGCACTCGTATTTCCCCTCATTCTATTCATGGGAGTCCACGAATATTCGCTCGCGCGTGGAGCCTTGGTCGCGTTCGTGTTGGGATACGCAACCGACGTGCTCGGGATCGCACCGGTCGGCCTGTATACGTTCACGTACGTGGCCACGTTCGTGCTCGCGCGCGGGGCCGGTGTGCGGCTCGCGGCGCAAACAACGTGGATGCAGGTTCTCCTCGTAGGCGCGTTCTCGCTCCTGCAGAGCACGATGGTCCTCGTCTTGCTCGCCATCTTCGGGCGCGATCCGTGGGTGCCGAGGACGCTCTACCCGCTCGCCTTTCCGCACGCGATCGCCACGGCCGCCGTAGCGCCGGTGGCCTTCCGCATCGCCCAGGCGCTCGACGCTGCAACGGCGAGAGTACCGCGGGTGCCGGCTGGTTCGGGTGCCCTGCCGTGAGCAGCCTGCTCGTCCCGCGCTCGGACATCGGCGAGTTCCGGAAGCGGTACAAGTGGATGGCTCTGTCCGCGCTCTTGGCGTTCACCGTGGTGGCCAGCCGTCTCTTCCAGCTCCAGGTTCTGGACGGAGCCGAGTATTCGACCGTCGCTCACGAGAACATCATTCGTAGAGTCGTCCTCCCGACCACGCGTGGAGTGATCCGCGACGCCAACGGCAAAGTGCTCGCGTCCAGCCGCCCCTCCTACGACGTCGAGATCGTGCCCGGCCGGGTCATGCCGAGCGCGCGCCCGGTGCACTACCGCAACGGCCAGGCGATCCCGCGCGACCCCGATTCGTGGACGAGGCTCACCGAGGTTCTGCGCCTGAACCCGGAGGAGCGTCGTGCGTTCGAGGCACGCATTCACACCGCCTGCGCCAGCGACGACGACAAATCCCCTTGCTGGCATACGCCCATCCTCGTCCGCGAGGACGTTCCTCGGGACATCGTGTCCGAGCTTCGACAGCACCACGAGGAGCTCGCGGGCGTCGACGTCGTCGGAGTGCCGGTCCGCTTCTACCCGTACAAAGACCTGGCGGCTCACATGCTCGGCTACGTCGCGGAGATCGACCCGGAGACGCTTGCGAAGTACAGACCACCGGGGTTCGAGGATCTTCCTCGCGAAGATCAGCAACGACAGAACCCCCTCGGCTACGAGACCGGCGACACGGTGGGCGCCACGGGCATCGAGCACGCCTGGGAGTCCTATCTGCGCGGGCAGCGAGGGTGGGAGAAACGCGTGGTCGACGCGCGCGGCCGCTACCGGTCGGGACCCGACGCCGAGCGCCTCGTCGACGCCCCCTCGAAGCTAGACCCCATCCCAGGGCGCGATCTGCGCCTCTCGATCGACGTCGAGCTCGAGCAGGCCATCGACAAGGCGATGAGGGCGCACGCGGCCGGCGCCGTCGTCGTCGTCGATGTCCGCACGGGAAGGCTACTGGCGCTCTACTCGAAGCCGGACTTCGACCCGAACGATCTGTCGGGCGGAGAGGGCAAGGGCCGCGTCCGCGAGGCGTTCAACCACCTCTACGCCAACCCTCTCCGCCCGATGCTCGACAAGAGCATGAGCGGCGCGTTTCAACCCGGGTCGACGATGAAACCGTTCAGCGCGCTGGCCGCGCTCGAGGATCACCTCATCGAGCCCGAGCACGTCGAGAAGTGCGAGGGGTACGTGACCTTCGGGCGGCGAATCTTTCGCTGCAGCCACGTTCACGGCCCCGTGCGTCTGCACGAGGCCATCGCACGCTCGTGCAACGTTTACTTCTTTCACCTCGCCGAGACCGTTGGCATGGACCGCATCGCGCGAGTGGCGCAGGCCTTCGGCCTCGGCCAGAAGACCGGCCTGGGCATCAATCCGGAGGCGCCGGGGCGTATCCCGACGCGCTCGTGGTACGCGCTCCGCTACCGCGGCCAGTTTCGGGTGGGGTTCACGCTGAACATGGCCATCGGCGAGGGCGACGTGACGGTGACGCCGCTGCAACTGGCGCTCGCGTACTCGGCGCTCGCGAACGGCGGCACTCTCTACCAGCCACAGGTCGTGCGGGCCGTCGAGACGAGCGACAGCGCCGTGGTGCAGGAGTTCCCGCCCCGCATACGGAGGCAGATCGCCCTTCTGCCCGATAGCCTGCGCCTCGTCACCACCGCCCTTTACGACGTCGTCAACGACCCCACGGGCACTGCCTTTCCGGCGCGGGACCCCTCGCTCGACGTGGCCGGGAAGACGGGCACCGCGCAGACGGGCTACGTGGCAAAGAAGGAAGACGATGCGAAGATGGCGTGGTTTCTCTCGCAGAACCACGCGTGGTTCGCGAGCTTCGCGCCCGCGCAATCGCCGGAGATAGCGGTCGCCGTCCTCGTCGAACACGGTGGGTCGGGCCCTGAGGTTGCCGTGCCGGTGGCGATGCAGATCGTTCACGAGTACGAGCGACTGCAATCGATACGGCTCGGCCACCCCCCGTCCGCAAAATCGCCGCCCCCCAAGCCGCGGGCGGCGGGGAGCCGACCGTGAGCCTCCGCATCGACGACTCGAGCATCCTCGGCCGCGCCCGCGAGCACTTCGACTGGGCGCTCTTCGTCTCGGTCGCGACGCTCGCCGTGGTCGGCGTCATCAACCTCTACTCGGCGACCAGCGTCGTTCGTGGGCCCCACTCGGAGGACTACGTCCAGCAGATCTACTGGCTCGTCGGCGGAGGGATCCTCGCGACGATGGTCGCGGCCATCGACTACAGGCACTACGAGCGGCTCGGGTACGCCCTGTACGGCGTCGGGGTAGTGCTCCTCGTCCTCGTCTTCATCCTCGGGCGCGAGATCCGGGGAAGCTCGCGGTGGATCTACATCGGGACCTACAGCTTTCAGCCGAGCGAGTTCATGAAGCTCTTTCTCGTGGTCGCGCTCGCGAAGTACCTGCACGACGATCCGAAGAGCGACGGCCGGAGCCTGAAGGACCTCGTCGTCCCCGCGCTCATCGCCGCTGCGCCGACGGCGCTGGTGCTCCTCCAGCCGGATCTGGGGACCGCGCTGATTCTCGGGCTCGTCTTCGTCTCGATCTGCGCACTGACGCGGATACAGGTGAGCAGCCTCGCATGGCTGGCCGTGGGCGCAGCGGTCGCGGCGCTCGTCTTCTGGGGCTACGGCCTCCGCGGCTACCAGAACGAGCGCATCAACGCGTGGCTCAACCCGAGCCAGAACATCCTCGGCTACAACTGGGATCCCCACCAGGCGCGCGTCGCAGTTGGAAATGGAGGCTGGCTGGGCCAGGGCTTCATGAAGGGCTCGCAGAACCAGTTCATGTTCCTGCACGAGCAGCACAGCGACTTTCCCTTCCCCGTCTTCGCAGAGGAGTGGGGCTTCATCGGGAGCGCGGCGCTCGTGGCGCTCTACTGCTTTCTCGTCCTCTGGTGCCTACGGGTCGCTTCGATCGCGAAGGACCGCTTCGGCGCCGTTCTCGCGCTCGGCGTGGGCAGCATCATCTTCTGGCACGCCGTATTCAACCTCGGCATGACCATCGGGCTCTTGCCCGTCGTCGGGGTCACCCTGCCGCTCTTCTCCTACGGCGGGTCGAGCGTGATGACGATCCTGATGGGCATCGGGCTCGTGATGAACGTCTCGATGCGACGATTCTACGCGTCGCAGGCGAGGAGAACCCCGCTGCTCGATTTGTGACTCAGGCTACTTCTTGCCGCCCTTGTCGGCCTGCATCACCATCATGTGAAACTTCGAGAACTCCGTCTGCCCGAGCGTGTACATGACCTCGGTGAGCAGGCGGTAGGGCGTCCGCGAGTCGCCGACGAGAATCGCCTCGCTGTGCGAGGGGTCCTTTCCCGTGGCGGCGCGAATGCGCTTGTCCGAGTCGCGCCAGGACTGGAGGGCGTTGCCCAGTGGGACGATGAAATAGTCGTTGCGGGAGCCGCGCTTGTACCGGGCTTCCGTCCCGTACTGGGCCGCGTCCGGAGGCACGGGGCACACGACGCTCTCGCCGACGATGATCTGCGACTTCGACACGATGACGAGCAACCCCTCCGGCTCGGAGTCCGGTTGCGTCTCGAGGATGCTCTTGGGCAGCTTGAGGTCTTCCGATTGAGGCAGCGCCGCAGTCGACGAGCTCAGGCTCTTGAGCAAAAAGACGAGGATGATGGTCATCATGTCCATCATCGCCGTGATGTTCAGGAAGTTGATCTCGGGCTCGGCGGCGTTCTTGGCGATTGCCCTCCGCAGCTCGCGCTTGTACGTCGCCATGCTTGCAGGCTTCTGGGGCGCAGGCGCCGGTCGCGGCGGAGACCCTCCGGGGGGCTGGTTCATGGCTACTTCGGGACTCCAAAGTTGATGTCGGGGAAGAGCTCTTCGCCCTTCTCGCTGCGCCGGATGGCGTCGACCGTGCCGATAATCACCTGATAGGGGATGTCCTTGTTCGCCGTGAGCGTCGCCGCCGTCTCGTCGGCGGCCTCAGGAACCTGGTGCTTCAGACGGTCGGCGCAGGCAGTGAGAGCGGGGAAGTCGTAGTCCTGGCCACTGCTGAGGCCGACTGCGACCCCCGCACCCGGCCCCTGGCACCCTTCGCCGATGCGCTGACCGAACGCCGACACGATGAATCCCTTGTCGATGACGATGATGTTGAGGGAGAGCGACGGCTTGGTCGGCGCCCTGGCGCTGCCGCTCGCGGCACGAGGCGGCTGAGAGTCGATCATCGTCGTGAAGGTCACCGAGATGGTCGCCAACACGAACATCAGCACGTTCGTGATGATGTCGAGGAACGGGATGATGTTGAGCTCACCGCCCTCCTCGTCGGGGGACAGCTCCCTCGGCATCGAGAGTCGACGGATTCGACTGCGCTGCGCCGCGCTGAGCTTTTCGGGTTCCGGCATCGCGGGCTCCGGTCGGGCTCAGTAGCCGGCGGATCGCGCCTGGATCGTAAGAAGGTTGAACGTCCGCTCCTGCGTCGCGTCGAGGTCGTGCTGAATGTTCTTCGCGCGCTGGTGCAGAATCAGGTGCGCGATCATGCACGTCACGGCGATGCCGAGACCGAACGCCGTATTGTACATGGCTTCGGAGATGCCCAGCGAGAGCTGCGCCTGTCGCTGCGCGGCGGACAACCGCGGGTCGGACACCGCGCTGAACGTCGTGATGAGGCCGACGACGGTGCCGATCAGACCGATGAGCGTCGCGATGTTCGCGAGGGACCACAGCGATCCAACCCGCTTCTCGACGGCCGGCCGGAGCTCGCCCATCTTCTCGCTCATGGCCGCGTCGATCTCGTCCGGACCCTTGTTGGCGTGGGTGAGCCCAGCCTTCACGAGCTGCAGGGTTGGATAGTCGCCGGCATCGCAAAGCTTGATGGCACGATCGATGTTGCCTGCCGTGACGAGCTTCTTGATCTGGGCGAAGAACTCCTTCGAGTTCACGCTGTACTTGGACAGCTGAAACGCGGCCCTCTCGACGATCATCGCGATGACGATCGCGCTGACGACGAGGTTCATCACCAGGAAGGTAGGCTTCTCCCGGAAGGCGCCCATGAGGCCACCGGGTCCGCCTGCCGCCGCTGCCGCCTGCTCTGCAACAAGGACCACTAACATTCCCCGATGCTCCTTTCTGACCCTCTCGACCGACCTGCGCGCCCAACCTGCGCCCAACCTGTCCGTGACAGGGGCACGAGCGTCCCGACAATACCGCCTCGCGATCCGCGCCGTCAATGTCACGCGGGGACTGTCTTCGTCGGGGTCTTCGTAGGGCTCTGGGCAAGGCCGCCCCTCGGGCGCGTGACGGGCCGGGTGACCCGGCGAACGCCGGTCCCCTCGTTCGAAGGAGCTCGAGGCACGGCCATCTCCATCTTCAATTCACAAACCTGGAAGCTACGAACTGAAGTGCCAGCATAAACTTTGATAAGATCTTGGATCTTGTGCGTTTTTATGACCTCTCGAGAACGTCTCGATCGCCCTTTGGCACCCAAACTCCCTTGACGCTCTGCGGTCCCACCTGTCAGGCTCCGCGTTGCTGGTTTCCATCTTCGCGTGAGTCTTTGCCGAGAGGCGCTTGCTTCGGTTCGAGTCGTTCAGATAACGTCGCCCACCCGCACGCGGGGTCTCGCGGAGGATCTCGCGGGGAAGAATCTGGGTCAGCTTGCTCGGAAGACACTCGTCGTCACGGGGCTTCGCCCCGAATGGTGGAGAGATTAGCGCCCCCGACGAAAACACCTGACGGAGGACGGTTCGATGGCTGCTGTGTGGAAGCATTTCAAGGATGGCGGTTGGGGCATGTACGTGATCCTCTTCTGGTCCATTCTGACCGTGGGAGTGATCGTCGAGAGAGCGCTCTATCTGTACGGCGCCTCGATGAACAAGGACGTCTTCCTTGCGACCATGCAGAAGTGCATTCTCGCAGGAGACATCGCCAAGGCCGTCAAGATGTGCTCGGCGGCCAACGCGCCGCTCGCGCGCATCGTGCAGGCCGGTCTCGTCAAAGTGAACCGCCCTGACGAGGAGGTCCAGGCGGCCATGGACGAGTCGGCGTTGAAGGAAATCCCGCGCATTGCCAAACGCACGGGCTACCTCGCGCTGCTCGCGAACCTGGCAATGTTGAGCGGTCTGCTCGGCACAGTCTCCGGGCTCATCACGAGCTTCGGCGCCGTGTCAGGCGAGAGCGTCGACCCCAGCCAGAAGGCCCGCATCCTCGCAGAGGGAATCTCCGAAGCGATGAACTGCACGGCGTTCGGCCTCATCGTGGCCATCATGGCCCTCGTTGCCTTCGCGGTGCTGAACGGCAAGACGCAGGGGTTGGAGGACGACATCAACGAGGCCAGCGTTCAGGTCTTGAATCTCGTCGTGACCAATCGCCAGAAGGTCAACATGGCCGGGCTGCCGACCGGCTGAGAGGCAGACACCCATGGGCGGCGTAGACGTCGGCGGTGGTGGTGGAGGCAAGCGCAAGTCGCTCGACTCGGAGATCAACATGATCCCGATGATCGACTTGCTCATGGTCACCATCTCGTTCCTCCTCATCACGGCCGTGTGGACACACATGGCCCGCATCAACTCGGATGCGCAGGTGCCTGGACCGCCGCGTCCGGACGTCGAGCAAGAGAAGGTCGAGCCCGAGAAGCAGCTCAACGTCCAGATGCAGGCCGAGGACAAGTTCGTCCTCGTCTGGAAGCAGGGGGCCACGACGGTCGACTCGATCGACGTGCCCCGGAAGGACGTCGTGATGCAGGAGGGGTCCGTCGAGGTCGTGCGGTTCCCTGACCTGGCGGCCAAGATCGAGAGCGAGTGGAAGGCCAAGGGGCAACACTCGAACCCGACCGACAGGAAGCTCGATCAGGCCATCCTGCACACGGACAACAAGACCGAGTTCAAGTACATCGTCGGCGTCATCGACGCGATCTACCAGACGCATCGGGACCTGACGCTCGGCGGGAAGACCGAGAAGGCCCCCGCGTTCAACATCACCTTCGCGGTGAACTAGTCATGCCCCTCCAGACGCCCCAACGTCGCCTGATGCACCACGTGCCGCTGGAGTTCGTCCAGAAAAAGGTCGAGGGAGGTGGGAAGCGCTCGCTGAACGCCGGCCTGTCGCTGACGAGCATGATCGACTTCCTCGTCGTGACGGTCGTCTTTCTCCTCATGACGTTCAGCGCGAGCGGTGAGACTCCCATCGCCAAGGGCCTCAACTTGCCCAAGGCGGAAAACACCCTCGACATGGTCGACTCGCCCGTCGTGGCGGTGGTCGGCAGCCAAATCCTCGTCGACGGGTCGCCCGCCGGAAATACGCGCGCGGTCGAGGAATCGGAGCGTATGCAGCGCGTCGACGAGCTCTTCAACATCCTCAAGGCCAAGCGAGAGCTCTGGAAGCAGACGCACCCCAACAAGGACTTCCCTGGGGTGGTCGTGCTCGAAATCGACCAGAACATCAAAGCCGTGGTCGTGAAGAGTGTCTTCCAGACAGCGGCGTTCGCGGGCTTCCCGAACGTCAGCTTCATGGTCAACAGCATCCCCAAGACGGGCTGAGTAGCCGCCCGGGGCTCCTCCACCTGGCGCGCGCCCGCGCCCGGTCCGCCCTGCGGGATGGGAAGGCGCGACGTCATGCCCGAGCAGAAGAAGCGACGCTCTCGCGGCCTCGCCGCGGTGATGCAGGCTCGCGAGGACCGGGCCGCAGGCCGGTCGCGATGGACGATGCAGGCCGGCCTGGCCGCAGGGGTCGCCGTCTTCGGCGGGCTCATCGCCCACAAAATCGTGACGGAGCACGAGCTCCACACCGACAGGCAGGGGCTTCTCGCCAAGCAGCGCGCCGTCGCCGCCACGCTCGGCGCCGAGTGGTACCCCCTGCGTGACCGGCTGGAGGGAGACGTCCTCGGAGCCGCCGGCGAGTACAAAGGCGACCACGTCGAGCCCGAAGCCCGGACGGGGGCCTTCCGCAGCCAGCCTGGGCTCTACCTGCGCCTCCGGGTCGCGGAGACGCAGGGTGGCCCGACCGCCGTCCGCAAGGTCGCCGCGGACGCCAAGAAGGACGGCTTCGTCGGGTGCCTGATGCGGGAGCCCAACGAGAGGGGTATCCGCGGCGAGATCGACGGCGGTGCCTTCGCCGAGCAGCCCTGGAACCTGGGTCAGGCGTACGCGGCCACGCGAATCCTCACCGACGAGTGGGTGCAGAGCGTCAAGGACGTCGACGAAGATCTCCGGATGCGGGCGTTCACCGAGCAGTACGGCAAGGCGGTGAGTCAGGAGATCCCCTTCGCGATCGAAATCCTGCAGCGCGCTCAATTCTTCCTCCTCGTGCTCGACGAAGACGTCCCCGAAGCTGTCCCGTTCGCCGACGGCGGGCCGATGACCGAGGAGGCGCTAGAGCTCACGCCCCATCCGACGAGGATCCACGTGTTCGAGCTCGGCACCAACAAGGAGATCGTGCGCCTGCGCCGCTCCGCCGGGGCGCGCGTGATCCCGGCGGGCGAACACGTCGTGACCGACCCCGAGGTCCAGGGCGCGATGCAGAGGCAAGCGAACAACTGCGCCCTCGCACGGCGCGTCGAAGCCGCTCTGCAAGGGTCGTCGGCGTCTCAGTAGGACGCCCGATCGCCGACGTCGACGGCGTGAACCACGATCATCTGGTGCCACGCGACCGTGACGGCGAGGTACAAAGAGCGATCGTCCGGTCCGCGTATCTGGCCCGATCCGAGCGCCTGATCGCTCCATCGAAGGCCGCCGTGAAACCCTACCCACGGCCCCGTCGCACTGGCCAGCACCGGCAGCTCGATGCCCAGGCCCACCTCGAGGCCCGGAATCGACGCGAAGCCGCCCCCGGACGGCTGCAGGAACACCGCGCCGAGCTCGAGGCCCATCGAATCAAGGGCCAGATCCACGCGCGCGCGCGGCGTCTCGAACCCCTTCAGCCACCGGAAGAGAAACAGCGGCCGAAGCTCCAGACCCGTGGCCAGCACCCGGATGGGCTCGGGGCCGGATCCCGTGAGCGGTCCGTCCTCGTACGTCGCGAAGACGCCGGCGGTCTCGAGATACCGCAGGCGAAGCTCCGCCGCTGCCCGTGCGCCACCCGAGACGGCTGCCACGCCCGCACCTGCGACGAGGCCCACGTCGCCGTCGAGCCGCCCGCGACTCGGATCGTCGTCGGCGCCTGGGGCGTCGGTCGCTCGCAGAACGACCGCCGCCAACGCGACCGCCGCGGCGCACAGGTCAGAGGCCCAATGCATCCGTGACCGGCTCCCGGAGCTCGGGGGCGAGGACGAGACGGAGACGCGAGAGCACCTGACCGGCCAGTCGACCTAGCAAGAACGAGACTTCGCGCAGCGGTCTCGCGGGCCCCTTCGAGTAGACGACCATGAGGGGATCATCCTGCCCGCCGAAGGGCTCGTCGCTGGCCACGTCGAGGCCGACGTACGCGTCGGGGTCGTACCCGTTCGCGCGGGCGACGTCGCGCGCCACTTCGAGAGCACGCACGCGGCCGTCGGTGGTGGCGTGCTCACCGAAGAGCTCGATGGTCTTGAAGAGCGCCCGGGCGCGAATGCGCCGTGCGAGGTCGGCGAGAGGCCGGTCTTCTGCGCCTTCCCACGTGTGCATGGCACCCCACAGGACGCCGTCGTCGAGCTCGAGGTAGTCGCCCAGCCCGATCGCCTCGCCTCGCGCGACTGCGCGTACGGCCGCGGGGACTCCCTCGAGCGAGCCCGCCGCACGAACCACGGAGACGGCCCGTGCGAGGATCGTGCTGATCATCCACTCTGCCGCGCGCGTCGCCTTGTGGAGGTACACCTGCTGGAACATGAAGAGGCGCGCCGTGATGAAGGCCTCGATGGCCGGCAGGCCCTTGGCTCCGTCGATGGCGAGCGCCGGCGCCTCGCCGTGCACCGACGCGGGCGCGAACCGCAGGCTGCGCAAGAGCCAGTCGAGGTCATACACGCCGTAGCGCACGCCGGTCGCGTGGGCGTCGCGAAGGAGGTAGTCGCAGCGGTCCACGTCGAACTCGCCGCTCACGGCCTTCGCCAGGTACGGCAGCTCGTGACGTCCGTGCACGAGGTCGACCACGCGACCCGGCAGCGTCGAGTCGATCGACCTGAGGACGCAATGCACGCCCGTCGACGGGTCGAGGACGACACGCTCCGTCCACGTCTCGTGGGGCGGCGCGCCCGGAATGGCGTCCTCGAAGAGGTGGGAGAGCGGGCCGTGCCCCAGGTCGTGAAGCAACGCCGCGGCGAGAACTTCTCGCGCCCGCTCCCGCGTCACGCGCTGCGCTTCCGGCAATACGCCGTCGATCGCGCGCAGCCTCGCCAGAAGCAACTTCATGACGAACGCCGCCCCGACGGCATGAGCGAACCGCGAGTGCTCCGCCCCGGGGAACGCGAGCGACGTCACGCCGAGCTGCCGGACGCGACGCAGTCGCTGCAGCTCCGGCGTGTCGATGAGCTCTTCCACGAGCCGTTCCTCTTCGCCTTCGAAGGCGACAAGCCCGTGCACGGGGTCGCGAAGGATCACGGTTGCTCCACGAGCCGCGTCGCGACGTCGCCGTCGTCGTACCAGACGCGGACTGCCAGAGGGCCGGACCCCCGGTCCACCAGCGCCTCGCGGTCGGCCGGACAGGCTCGCGCACCCGGAGCGCGCTCCGAGTGCCACGTGGCTTGGAACGGCCGCGACGCATCGTAAGCCGGGTCGACCGCCCATGCGAGCGGGTCGAGAGGCTCGCGCAGCTCGACGCGAACGCGCTGTCCCAATCGGGCCGTCGAGACCTGCGGCACGCGGTCCAGCGCGGCGAGGCTCGCCGGGCGCGGCCCGCTCGCCGACTCAAACTCCTGCTGGACCAGCGACGCCCCCGCCCGCAGCAACCTGGAGCGTGCGGTCGCGACGGCGAGGGGCGAAGCATCGCCGAGCACGAAGCGGCGCCCGAGCGCCCATGCGCTCTCCCCGGTGGTCCCGCTCCCGGCGAACAAGTCCACGACCAGCCCGCCGGGCGGACACGCGCACGCGACGATGCGGTCGAGCAGCGCGCGTGGCTTCTGGGTCGGAAAGCCGGTGCGCTCACCTGGCGACGCGTGTCGCAGGGGGGGGATGTCCGTCCAAAGAGCGTCCACCCGACGCTCGCGGCACCACGCACCGTCGTCGTTTTTCACGAGGAAGTACTTGATGTACACCTTCCCGGTCGCCGTCCGGTGGACGCGCCCCTCCTTCTCCAGGCGCGCGATCGACGCGTCGGTGTAGTCGCCGCGAGGGGCCGCGGTGAAGGGCCGCCCCTCCTCGTCCCGGCGGATGGCGCTCGGTTCGATGAGCTCGAGGCGGGTGGGCGGGGCGAGGCGCGCGCCCTCCCTGCCGTAGACGACGATCGTGTCGAGCGTGCGCCCGAACTGGTGGCTCGCTGCCTGGCGGCCGAGGTTCGGGGCGCGCCTCCAGACGATCTCGTTGATGAACGCACCGCGGCCGAACATTTCGTCCAGGATCACCCGGACGAGGTACGACGCGCGCCAGTCGACGTGCACCCAAATGGTGGCCGTGGGGGCGAGGAGGTTCACCAGCGCTTCGAGACGCGGCGCGAGCATGTCCAGGTATCCGCCGAGCCCTTCCCCCTCCCAGCGGTCGTCGTACGCCGTCGCCCGAACGATCCGCCCGTCCGCGGGCCCGTCGATGCGCGCCTCGTGGACGTATTGCGCCTGCGAAGCGAAGGGTGGATCGATGTAGACGAGGTCCACCTTCCCCGCGAGGCCCTCGGACGCCAGAGCTCGCGCGACGTCGAACGCGTCGCCTTGCACGACGCGACCGGGACCGACCACCCCGCGGGAGCCCGAAGCGTGCGCGCCTTGCGTCTCTTCCGTCGTCAGGATCGGGGTGGCGAGAGACAGAGGCACGCTCCCGGGCTCCCACGTCCGACCGGGCCACTGAAGACGCGCCGCGCCGGCGCCCCTCTCGTGCGGCTCGCGTCGATTCAGGGCGTGACTGGGGGCTCGACGAACGGCCATCGCGCACTCTCGTGCGGGACCTTACCCGCGCCCGAGTGCGGCGGCGAGGGGGCGACGCTCTTTGGATCTTGGCCCTTCTGGAGGTAGTCTCGTGGTTTCGGTCCCCCCCCCGTGCACCCGTCACACAGGCCCGAAGCGACCCATAGGCTTACCGACATCTTGCGGGCCCTCCCGCAGGGTGAGCTGGACGGGCTCATCGATCGCCTCGGCATTCGCATCGACGCCGCCAAGCGCATCGACGCGCCTTCCCAGGTGGCACGCGCGCTCGTTTCGCTTCCGGAGCTCCGCGACCCCACACGGCTCAATCCGGCCTGCATCGAGCTCGTGCACCGCGTGGCCGAGGCTCGCGGCTCGCTCGTCGTGGCCTCCGTACCCCCAGCTCTCGAGCCTCTCGTCGGGCGCGGCCTCATGTTCGCCCGTGGAGTGGGAGGAGGAGGCGTCGAGCTCATCCTGCCGAGCGCCTACCTCGTGCAGCTCAAGTCGTGGGAGGGAGAAGACCCCCGCGGGATGCGGGCGCTGATGTCGCAGGCGCCCTTCGAGACGATGAGCGCGATCGCGTCCCACTACCTCGGCCGTCCGGCGACGCCGCCGATCGCGCTGTCGCTGGAGGCCGCGTGGGACGTCCTCGGCGATCCCGAGCAGCTCTCTGCCGAGATCGCGAAGCTCTCGCCCACCGAGCGGCGGGTGCTCGAGGGCGTCGAGGAAGACGGCGGCGAGGTCGACACCGAGGAGTTGCTCGAGCTCGAACGCGAGCCCCTCAGGCTGCGAACGGCGACCGGCGCCACCCCCTCGCGACGCGGGGTCGGCTTCTCGCTCGAGCGCCGCGCTCTCCTCATCCCCGTACATCCCAATAGGCACGTCGTCCCGACCGAGGTGAGCGCGATCATCGGCATGGCGCACCACAACGAGCGCGAGGCCCGGCGTGAAGAGGTCAAGGTGTTCGTCGCTTCCGGCGACCACGCGCCGCGCCGCGCGCGGTTCTCGCTCGACCCGGCCCCGCTGGCGATGGGCCTCGCGGTCGTCGCGCGCGAGTCGTCGGTCCGCAATCCGGAGGGACGGTCGCCTTCGGGTGCTTTCGCCGACGTCAGGGCAGGAGTGGGGACGCCCAAGTCGCTCGTGCAGAAGCTGGCGACGAGGCTCGGACGCGAGCCTTCGCACGTGGCGCTCGCGGTGGCTCTCTCGCGCGCCATCGGCCTGTGGGACGTCTCGGCGACGAACTCCTCGTCGCCCCCGGGCAGCTTCACGATGCAAGACCTGACGCGCCACCTCTTCGTGACCTGGCGGCGCGGCGGGGCCTGGGACGAAGCGCGGACGGAGCCGGAGGTTCTGCGCCTGGCGCCCGAGTCGCGCGACTCGAGCCCGGCGGGGGTCGTGCGCGACATGGTGCTCGAGGCCCTCCGTGAGCTCGGCGAGGGCCGGTGGGTGCCCTGGTCTTCGCTGGCGGGATGGCTCACGAGCGACGACCGCGTGCCGGGGCTTGCCCGCTTGCTGCGCCGGTGGGCGGAGCGGGTCGGGGCCGACCCCGTCGACCCCATCGAGGTCGCGCGGCGCATCGTGCACGAGAGCCTGCCGGCGCTCGGGATCGTGGACCTCGGCGAGGACGAAGACCTTCCCCACGACCCTGCGGACGGCGAAGGCGCTCCGATCGCCCTTCGCCTCACGACGCGCGGGCGCGCCCTCCTCGCGGACAAGACGCCCGCGGCCGAGGGGACCGCGTCGAAGTTCCTCGACACGCACGTGCTCCGTCTCGGGGCGCAGGCGCGCGTCGGTGCCGTGCTCGGGATCGCTCCCTTCGTCGAGCTCGGGCGCGCGGCCGAGACGCTCGATCTCATCGTCGCCCCTCAGACGCTCGCGCGCGCCCTCTCCGCGGGCCTGGAAGCGGACGTCCTGCGCACGCGCATCGAGGCCCTCGCCCAGCTGCCCGAAAGCCTCTCGCGCCTGCTCGCCCAGGCGAGCGTGGTGGTCGGCCGCGTGACGTGGACTCCGGCGACCGGGTTTCTGTGGGTGGAGGACGGCAACGTCCGCGAGATGCTGCGCACCCGTCGCGCGACGCAGGAGCTCTTCGTCGATCCGTCGCCGCCCGGGGGGCTCCTCGTGGCCGCCGGCGTCGACGTCGATCGTCTCGCACGCCGCTGCCGGACCATCGGTGTCGAGATCCTGGCCGACGGTCTAGTCGTCCGCGCCCGGACGATGCCTCCCCCGTCGTCCGGCAAGACGGTGCCCCCGCCGAGGGTCACCCCCGTGCGCGGCACCGCGAAGGCGACCAAGTAGTCAGCAGTCCCACCTTCGCGCGCTCGTCAGCCCACTCCTCCGCGGTCGCACGTCGGGTGCGCGCGACCGCGCGGCCCCCGCGGACGAACACCTCGACGGGAAGCTGCCGCCCGTTGTATCGGCTGGCCATCGAATACCCGTACGCTCCGGCATCCAGGATGGCGACGGCCGCGGGAGCGTCGCGCGGGAGCAGGTGCTCGCCGAAGTCGTCGCTGCTCTCGCACACGGGGCCCACGACGCGCCAGGCCACGGCCGTGGCGCCGTCGCCGTCGCCCCGGAGAGGAACGATGCGGTGACGGGCCTGGTAGAGCGCCGGCCGGATGAGGTCATTCATCCCCGCGTCGATCATGAGCCAGCGCGCCGCCTCGGCCACCTTGGTCTGGATGACGCTCGCCAGAAGGACGCCGTGGGGCGCGACCAGCGACCGGCCCGGCTCGACGAAGAGCGCGAGGTCGTCGAGACCCAGCGCGCGCTGCTCGGCGCGGACCGCCCGTACGAAATCGGCCGGCCTTGGCACCGGCGCATCGGACCCTCCTCCCTCACCGTAATCGACGCCGAAGCCGCCCCCGGTGTCGACGAAGCGGAGCGACCTCGCGCGCCCGTCGTCCCGGAGAGCGCGGACTCGTCTGAAGAGGACGCGGGCCGATTCGAGGTACGGCTCGACCTCGGTCAGGTGCGAACCCACGTGCGCCGCCATTCCGACGAGCTCGAGCCCGGGCGATGCGTCGACGAGCTCGACGGCTCGCGTCACGTCGGCCCCCGGCACGCCGAACTTGGCTCGATCGTGACCGGTCGCGATGTGCGCGTGGGTCGCTCCTTCGACGTCTATCCCCGGGTTGATGCGAATGCCGACCCGGGCGGTCCGCCCCGCGGCTCTCGCGCGCGCCTGGACGCGGGAGATCTCTTCGACGCTCTCGACCTGTATCGCCAGGATCCCTTTCGCAATCGCGCAGTCGAGCTCGTCGTCCGTCTTTGCGACGCCGCTGTAGACGATACGGTCGGGGCCAATCCCGCACGCGATGGCGAGGAGGAGCTCGGCCCCGCTCACGACGTCGGCACCGCAGCCCGCCGTCGCCAGCGCCCGCACGATCGCACCGGCCGCGCACGCCTTCACCGCGTACGCGACGCGGTGCGGCGCCTGGTCGAAGGCCTTCGTGAGGCTCTCCGCCTCGGCGACCATCGCGTCGACGTCGTACGCGTAGGTCGGCGTCCCGCAGTCGCTCGCCAGCGCAGTCAGGCTGACCCCACCGAGGAGAAGCTCGTGAGAAGAGTCGCGTAAAAGACGCATGGGGTACTATCCTGCCCCTAACATGGCCTCGCTACGATGCGCAAAGCTCGTCTGCACGCTCGGTCCGGCGTGCGACTCCCTCGACGGCCTGCGCGGCCTCATCACCGCCGGCATGGACGTCGCGCGCTTCAACTTCTCCCACGGCACCCACGAGGAGCACGGTGACCGGCTCGCCCGGCTGCGCCAGGCGTCGGAGCTCGAGCATAAGTCCGTGGCCGCGCTGCAAGACCTCTGCGGTCCGAAGGTGCGCACGGGGAAGTTCGCTCGCCCGTTCGACCTCCCCACCGGCGCGGACGTGGTGCTGCGCGAAGGGAACGCGTCGGACGACGAGCGCTTGATCCCGATTCAGTACGAGGGGCTCGCCGGAGACGTGCGCATCGGCGACCGGATCCTCTTCGACGACGGGCGGCTCGTGCTCACCGTGCAGAGCGTCGAGGGCGATCGGGTCAAGTGCCACGTCGTCCAGGGCGGTGGCATGCGCGACCACGTCGGGGTTTACCTGCCCAGCAAGACGATGCGCATCTCCGCGCTCACCGAGAAGGACAAGCAGGACCTCGCGTTCGGCCTGTCGAGCGGCGTCGACTACATCGCGATGAGCTTCGTGAGGCGCCCCGAAGACATCCTGCAGCTCCGCGAGATCTGCCACGCGTGGGGAGCGCCGACGCCCGTCGTCGCGAAGATCGAGACGCTGGACGCGGTCGAGAACCTCGAGAGCATCGTCGCGGCGAGCGACGGCGTCATGGTGGCGAGGGGCGATCTGGGGGTCGAGTTTCAGCCCGAGCGCGTCCCGGTCATCCAGCGGCAAATCCTGGGGGTCGCGCGGCGCGTGAGGCGCCCGGTCATCGTCGCGACCGAGATGCTCCAGTCGATGACCAAATCGACGCGGCCCACCCGCGCGGAGGCGAGCGACGTCGCCAACGCCGTCTACGCGGGGACCGACTGTCTGATGCTCTCGGGAGAGACGGCCACCGGCGACTATCCCGCCCTCGCGTGCTCGATGATGAGCCGCATCGCGATGGAGGCGGAGACGAGCCCCTTCTTCGAGCAGGCGCCCTACGCCTCGCGCGCGACGACGGTCGCCGAGGCCATCGCCCGCGGCGCGTGCAACACGGCGCGAGACATCGGCGCCAAGTTCCTCGTGGCCTTCACCGAGAGCGGATCGAGCGCGATGACCGTGAGCCTCGCGCGCCCGCCCGTCCCAATCATCGCGTACTCGCCGAACTCGAAGACACGACGGCGCATGTCCCTCTACTGGGGCGTCGTCCCGCGCGAGATGCCCGCGATGCACGACACCGACCAGCTCGTCGACTGGTGCACGGGCGACTTGCTCGCCGGGGGGTACGCGTCACCGGGGGAGAGGATTGTGATTGTGTTCGGGGCGCCGATTGGGGTGAGCGGGAGTACGAACTCGATACGGGTGCACGTGCTGGGGTAGGGCGAGGTTGGGGTCGCGGTCGGGGTCGAGGTCGCGGTCGGGGTTGGGGTCGAGGTCGGGGTCGAGGTCGCGGTCGCGGTCGGGGTCGGGGTCGGGGTCGAAGTGCTGTTCCCACTACGCACCCTCGTGCCGCCGCTTTGCGGCGTCACTCCGGGTGCAGGACAACGGGGGCTCGGCGCTCGGGGTGGGGGCCGGAGGTGCACGGGTGGTGGTCCTTCCGGCAGGCGAAAGGACCACCACCCATGCACAACCAGCGATTGCCTCATCACAAACTGCATGCGTATGACGTCGCGATTCGGCTTCTCGAGGCCGTGCGGAGCGCGCGGATACGCGATTGCCATCTCCGCGACCAGGCCATGCGGGCGGCGAAGAGCGCGTGTCTCAACGCCGCCGAGGGGGCGGGGCGCGTCAGCCGGGCCGACAAGGCCAGGGCGTTCGCGATTGCGAGGGCCGAGGCCGGCGAAGCGGCGGCGGCGGTCGAGATCGCGATCGCGGCGGGCGACGCGGAGGCGGGCGCGCTCGAGGCGGTGCTCGTGCACGCGGATCACTTCGTCGCGATGATGACGCGGCTCATTCGATAGGCCGCTCTGGCCGCGCGCGGCGTGTCGCGCGCGGCCCAATTCGGTCAGCGAGGCAGTGCCCGAAGCATTCGCTTCAGCCGGACCGCCAGGGAGAGAATCTCTTGCGCCACGTCCGTGCCCACGGCGCCGATCGCCTCGGCGAGGTCCACCGCGCCAATCAGCTCGTGCAGCGAATTGTTCGCGATGTCGAAGTGCCTCCGTCGTATCCCCGCCGCGTCACTCGGAAGCCCCTCGCAGAGCCCCAGAAACGCGCTCTTCGCCGCCCGTGTGGCTTGATCCCTCAGCTCGGCATCCCGCACTTGCCCTTCGTGCACCTTCCTCGCCAGCTCCTTCGCGACTTTGTACGCATCGAGTCTCTGAAACGGCAGCAGTTGATCGTTGTTCATGGTTGGGGTCCTCGCCCTGGAGGACCCCAACCATGAACAACGGACAAATCCCGCTCTCAGAAATGCGCCACGGCTGCGGCCGGAGTGACAGGCTTCCTGCCTGGCACGAGGACCGCGAAGTGGGTTGGATGTCGAAGGGCGGGGTCGGTGGTCGCGGTCATGGTCGTGGTCGCGGTCGAGGTCGGTGGTCGCGGTCGATGCTCACGGTCGAGTCAAACCGGAACAATCTCAGCACCTATTCGTCAGAAACGCCCGCCAGAACCTCGATGCCTGCAGCTCGTCACCTCGCGACCAGCCTCTCCAGCTCCCCCTCGCATCACTTGCGAACCCGTAGCTCCCGCTTCAGCACTTTGCCCGTCGGGTTCCGCGGGAGGCTCTCCATGAACACGAAGTCGCGCGGCACCTTGGGGCCCGCGAGGCGCTCGCGGCACCACACCTTGAGGAGCCCGTCGTCCAGCGTCGTGCCCGGGCGACGGACGACGAACGCGCGCACTCGCTCGCCCCACTCCGCGTCGTCGACGCCCACCACCGCGACCTCCGCGACGTCCGGGTGGCTCTCGATCGCCGCTTCGACCTCCGCCGGGTACACGTTGACCCCGCCGGAGATGATCATGTCCCTCTTCCTGCCTTCGATGAAGAAGCGGCCCTCGCTGTCGCGCCGCGCGAGATCGCCCACGCTGAAGAAGCCGTCCCTCATGCTCGAGCGCGTCGCCTCGGCGTCGTTGTGGTAGCCGGCGACGAGCATCTTGTTGCGCGCGTAAAGCTCCCCAACCTCGCCGACCCCCACCTCTCGGCCGTTGTCGTCGAGGAGGCGGACCTCGTTGCCGGGCAGCGCCTTGCCGATCGTCCCCGGAGCCGCGCGCAGGTCTTCGGGCTTCGCCATCGTGACGAGCGCGAGCTCGGTCGCCCCGTAGCAGTTGAAGAGCACGTCGCCGAAGTAGTCCATGACCTGGGTACCGAGCGGCGCCGGGAGCTGCGCGCCGACGGTGAAGATGCCGCGCATGGAGCGCACGTCGTATTTGGCGAGCACCGACGGATCGAGCGCCATGACGCGATGGAGGATGGTGGGCACCACCGCGGTCGTCGTGACCCCGTGGCGCTCGACGAGATCGAGGAAGCCCTCCGGCTTGAAGTCGTCCATCAGCACGGCGCTTCCGCCCAGGATCGCGTTGAACACGAGGAACCCGAACGCGGTCGAGTGATACAGCGGACACGTCACGAGGTGCACGTCGTCCGACCGCATCGGCGTCTCGCCGATGAACTGCATCGCGGCGTACGTCGCGTCCTTCGGGAACTTGCGGACGGCCCCCTTCGGCTTCCCCGTCGTCCCGGACGTGTAGATGACGACCGCCGCGTCCTCCTCGGCGCCCTTCTCGATCGCGAGCGGGGGCGCGGCGCGGTCGGCCAGGAAGTCGCCCTCGTAGCTGCTGCAGCCGGGGACCTCGCCGCCCACGGCGATGAAGTCGCGATCCGAGAGCGACGGCAGGTTCTTCTTGGCCTGCTCGACCGTGTGCCAGAGGTCGGCCTCGAAGACGATCGCCTTCGCGCCGCAGTGCTGCGCGAGGTACACGAGCTCCGCGGGCGTCGACCGCCACGAGACGCTCACGGCGGCAGCGCCGAACCGCCCTGCCCCGCCCTGCACCTCGAGAAACTCGGGGCGGTTGCGCATCATGATGACGACGCTCGACCCGCGCGTGATGCCGCGGCGCTTGAGCCCCGCCCCGGCGCGATTCATCCGCTGGTCGAGCTCCGCGAAGCTGAGACGCCGGTCGCGCCAGAGGATGGCCGTCTTGTCGGGGGTATTGGCCGCGTGCAGGCTGAAGATGAGGGACGGATTGCGCGAACCGGCCACCGCCGCGCTCGCGGCCGCCCGGAGACCCGACAGATGAAACTCGAAGAGGAGGCCGCTCTGCGCCATCACCCGCGCGTTGGTCCGGAGGCGCGCGGGGAGCTCGGAGATGGCAGTGCGGAAGGCCTGAATCTTTTCGGGCAGCATTGATGCGAGCTTATCCTATCCTTGCGCCGCCCCGTGGTAACTTGGCAGGCAAGGATGACTCCCCCCGAGGACGAGAACGACGCAATCGCCACGATCGCGGAGCTCGAAAGCGAGTCCGGAGACGACCGGCGAGCGGCACCCCGGCACGCCATCGCGCTGCGCGTCGATTACAAGCGCATGAACACCTTCTTTGCGGACTACGCGAAGAACATCTCGAAGGGTGGCACCTTCATCCGCACGAGCAAACCCCTCGACGTCGGCACCGGATTCGTTTTCGTCCTGTCGATTCCCGGTCAGCCCGACCAGCTGCAGCTGCATGGCGAAGTCATGTGGACGGTGGACGAGAGCCGGGCCACCGAAAGTCATCCCGCGGGAATGGGGATCCGCTTCAAGTTCGTCGACGACGCCGAGCGCCATCAGCTCGAATCCTTCGTCGCCAAGCTCATGAGCGACAAGCTCGGAAGCCACGTCGCCACCCGGCTCCTCGCCAAACCCTGAGGTCGGCCCTAACTTCCCGTCATGGTCGCTGTCGCCGCCGTGCATCCCGCCCTCGATCTCGAAGGAGAGATTGGCCGTCTCAAGCGGGAGCGCCGCGCGGTCGTTCTGGCGCACTACTACCAGGAGAGCGAGATCCAGGACGTCGCGGACTTCATCGGCGACTCACTCCAGCTCGCCCAGGCCGCGGCGAAGACAGAGGCCGACGTCATCTGCTTCGCGGGCGTGCACTTCATGGCGGAGACCGCGAAGATCCTCAACCCCGGCCGCATCGTCGTTCTCCCGGATCTGGAGGCCGGATGCTCGCTCGCCTCGGGTTGCCCGGCAGACAGGTTCGCCAAGTGGATCGCGATGCACCGCGCGCGGGACCCGGGTGCCGTCGTCGTCAGCTACATCAACTGCACGGCAGAGGTGAAGGCCCTCTCCGACTTCATCGTCACGTCCTCGAACGCCGAGACGATCGTCCGGAGCATCCCCGAGGGCACCACCGTCCTCTTCGCCCCCGACAAGAACCTCGGCCGCTATCTCGAGAAGAAGATCGGCCGCCCGATGGTCCTATGGCAAGGCGCCTGCATCGTGCACGAGACCTTCAGCCTTCGGAAGCTCGCGGGCCTGAAGCAGCGGCACCCGGACGCGCTCGTCATCGCCCACCCCGAGTGCGAAGAGCCCGTGCTCGCTCTGGCCGATTACATCGGTTCGACCACGGCGCTCCTCAAGTACGCCGTGTCGAGCCCGGCCAACGAGTTCATCGTCGTGACCGAGCCGGGCATCCTGCACGCGATGCAGACCCAGGCACCGAACAAGACGTTCATCCCCGCTCCGCCCGACGCGAACTGCGCCTGCAACGAGTGCCCGTTCATGAGAAAGAACACGCTCGAGAAGGTCTACCTGGCGCTGCGCGACCTCAGCCCGCGAATCGAGATGACGGCGGACCTCATCGCCCGCGCGCGCAAGCCCATCGACCGGATGCTCGCGCTGTCCTGACGCTTCACCTTCGCCGCGGCGCGACGACGGGAGGCAGATCGGCGGTGCTGTGAACCTCGGTCGCTCCGCCGTCGTCGTCATCGTCGGCACCAGGGGCGACGAGGAGCTCGTCCTCGAGCACCACGTTGATGGCCTCTTCGGACGGCGGCGCATCGGGGGCGAGGGGCGGCTTCGACCAGGCGCGATCGTCGGGCGGACGCTCGCTCAGCGGTGACCCCGCGGGCGGGGGCCTCGAGTCGTTCTTGGGCGCGACGGCGGCCAGCCCTACCTTGGCCACGATCGCGTCGAGCACCGCGACGAGCACTTCGTTCGACGTCTTCGAGACGATCTTGTCCCATCCGAGCGCCGCGACGACGCCCTTCGGCGACCCGTCCCCGGTCTCCGCGATGCGCTTGATCCACCCCGTCAGCTCGTCCTTCGTCAGCCCCTCGGCGAGCACGTCGGTCCCCTTGAGCGCGCCGCCCTTCGACTGGACGGTGTCGAGAAACCAGCGGCCGTCGAAGAGGTAAAGCTCGTACGCCGTCCCGAGGGCCTTCTGGATCGCCGGCTTCGTCAGCTTTCCGCCGCGCCAGAACGCCCACAGGTCCGCGAGCGACAGCCACCGCACGAGCGTCTCGGGCGACAGCGCGTCCTCGAACGACGTGTGGTCGATGTCCCCGGCGACGAGGGCGTCGTGCACGACGCTCTGCACCTTGTCGTCCGTATCGCGGAGGGCCGCCTTGAGGCCGCGGATACCCCACGTCGCGATGATGGGGCCGCGCACGTCGTTCGGCAGGTACTTGAATACCTTGTCGGTGCAGCTCTTCTCGTCGTAGGGGAAGAACGCCGCGAGCATCTCCTGCGACGTTCGCACTCGGCCTTCCTGCGTGCGACGGTTGTCCTCCAGAGCGAGGCAAAACTTGGGGACCGCTGCGCTCAGGTCGTTGCGTGCCTTGTCCACGGCCACCTCTCGTAGGGGTCAGTTATCCTACAGGAACCCGCCCTGCTTTACAGCTCGGTCATGAGCGTCGTCAGGACATAGTCGAGGGCGAAGGTGGCGACGACACTCGCCACGACGGCCTTCGCGGTCCCCTCCCCGACGCCCCGGGCGCCCCCCGAAGCGTAAAACCCCTTCTTGCAGCTGATGACGCTCACCACGAAGCCGAAGACCACGCTCTTGGTCGCCATCATGCGGAGGTCGTGGGGAGCCAAAAACTGCTGGATCTTGGCGAAGAAGATGCCCGGGTCGATCCCCTGCCAGACGACGGCGACCAGGTACGCGCCCGCCTGGCCCGCGACGGCGAACCACGTGGCGAGGAGCGGCAGGAGAAGCGTCGTCGCGACGACCCGCGGGACGACGAGGTACTGAACGGGGCTGACGCCCATCGTGGTGATGGCGTCGATCTGCTCAGTGACGCGCATGTTCCCGAGCTCGCTCGCCATCGTGCTTCCCGCCCGCGCGGTGACGACGACGGCGGTCAGCACCGGGGCAAGCTCCCGCGCCAGCGCCAGCGCCACGACGCCGCCGACCATGCTCTCCGCCGAGAACTGACGGAACGCCACGATCGAGCTGACCGTGAACGCCATTCCGGTGAACAGCCCGACGAGCCCGACGATGAACGTGGAGCCCGCCCCGACGAACTCGAACGCCAGGAGAAACTGGGCCAGCCGGAAGGGCGGACGAAATACCCACGCGAGCGCCTCGCCGCCGAGCATGACCGTCGCACCGAGATCGTCGAAGAAGCCGACGAACGGCGCCAGCAGGCCATCGATCACCCCCGAGAGGCGCGCGAGGGTGCTCGTGTCGGGCGAGTCGCCTGCTGTTTCGCTCACGGCGCGCGCGAGTCTAGCAGGGAGCTACACTGGGAGTGTGCCCCCCAGGTTCGCCCGTGATTGACGGCACCCGCGCTCTCACGGTCCTGCCTTTGGGGCGGACCGATCTCGTCGGCCTCGCGCAGTGCATGGCCATCGACGCGGACGTCTTCCCGTACTCGAGCATCCCGCTGGGCCTTCAGGCCGGCGTCCACATCTGGGTCGCCCGGGCGGACGACGGGGCGCGCGTGGTGGGCTTCGTCGCGGCGAGCGCACGGGCGCTCTCGTTCTACGTCCACGGCCTCGCGGTCACGCCTTCGGACCGGCGCCGAGGGACAGGACGGGCGCTGCTCGACGCGTGCGTGGCCGGAGCGAGGGGTCACCGATTGAGCCGCGTCGTGCTGCACGTCGGGACGGGCAATCAGGCGGCGGTGGCGCTTTACGAGGCCGCGGGGTTCGTCGTGCGGCGGCAGGTGGTCGATTTCTACCGGGCGGGCGTGTACGCGGAGCGCGGGGCCTACGAGATGGTGCTCGCCCTCGGGTAGGCGCGGGCGCACATCCCCATCGGCCGCGACGACGAAGCGGGGCGACGTATCGATCCGCCACGTCGCTGCACGAATCTCGAGGATCAGTGCATCGACGTGGCTCGCAGACGCATCGATCAGCCACGGCACTACACGAATGTCGCTGATCGCTGGGCCGATCTGCCAGATCGATGCATCGACGAGTCAGGTCGATGCACGAGTCTCACTGATCCCTGTGTCGACCTGCCACATCGGTGCATCGACGAGCCACGTCGCCACGGGAGTCTTGCTGATCCCTGTATCGACGTGCGATGTCGACGCACCGACGAGCCACGTCGCTGCGCGAGTCTCGCTGATCCCTCTATCGACGTGCGACGTCGACGCACCGACGAGCCACGTCGCTGCACGAGTCTCGCTGACCCGTGCGGTGATCTGCCATGTCGACGCATCGATCTGTCAGGTCGATGCGGCCATGAGCCACGTCGATGCGCCCTTCTGCCTCGCCCTTGCACCGCCGCGTCTCTAGGTGCCGAGGATTTCCCTGGCGCGCTCGAGGTCCTTCGGCTCGACCTGGACGCGAACCCGGCCGCTCGTGCTCGCCAGGAACGGCATGAGGCCGGCGCTCTGGGCATCGATCGCGAACGCGCGGATTCCCTCGAGCTCGAGGCGCTCTTTCGCGAGCTCCGCTTCGGGGGCATCCGAGTACGAGGCCACGGTGACGAGTTCGTCCATGGGGAGGGAGACTAGGCCACGGCGGCGCGGGCCGCGAACCCCATTGGCCCTGGCGCAAAAGGTGAGCCGAATCCAGGCGCCGTGCCACTGCTATGGGAGGACGAGCGCGGGCCCGTGACTGGAAATTTCTTACGATATGACGGAGCCCGAGCGCGCCCGAGAATGTTCGGCGAAAGGGACCTGTCGAATGTCAGACCCGACGACGTCATGGCTTGCCGGCTCACGCATATTCGGTGTGTTTGGTCTCCTCTGCGCCGCCGGCGGCCTTTCGTTCGTCGGCGCCTGTTCGTCCAGCGGATCGCCCTCGTCCGAGGGTGCCTCGGCGGAAGGCGGCGGCGGCAGCGGCGGCGGGACGGACACCGATGGGAGCAGCGGCGCGACGGGTAGCAGCGGGAGCAGCGGCGGAACGGGCACGGGCGGCAGCAGCGGGAGCGGCGGCGGGGCCACCGGTACCGATGCCGCTACGGGGAGCGATGCCGCCACAGGGAGCGACGCTTCCGGCGGAAGCGACGCGAGCACCGGCGCGTGCGGGGCGGGCGACCCGAACCTGCCGGCGGAGCCGACGATGCCCGCCGCCTGCGCCACGCTCCACGCGACCCAGAACGTCGCGGCCGACGGGGTCCCCAGCGAGACCAGTCTGGACACGGCAACGATCCAGGCGGCCCTCGCGTCGTGCCCCTCGGGGCAGGCGGTCAAGCTGACGACCGGGAGCGGCAACGCCAACAACTCGTTCATCACCGGTCCGCTGACGGTGCCTTCCGGCGTCTCCTTGTGGGTGGACGCCGGCACCACCCTATTCGGCACGCGCAACCCGACTGTCTACGGCAGCGCGACGGCGTTGATCACCGTGGGCGGCGCCCACTCCGGGATCGTGGGCGAGGGCGTGATCGACGGCCAGGGGGGCGAACCGATGATCGGCGGCACCGGGTCATTTTGGGATCAAAACGGCAACGGCGGCTCGAGCCCGGCGCTCATCGCGGTGTCCGGCGCGACGAACTTCACGCTCTACGACATCACGCTCCACAACTCGCCCATGTTTCACGTCAAGTTGAGCGCCAAGGGGTTCACCGTCTGGGGCATCACCATCAAGACGCCGTCGAAGGCGACCAACAGCGCCGGCACCGCCCTGACGGTAACCTCGGCGCACAACACGGACGGGATCGACCCCGGCGAGTCGGCCAGCGACGGCTTCATCGTGTGCAACAAGATCAGTGACGGCGACGACCACATCGCCATCAAGGGGTCGAGCCCGACCGGCGTGACCAATCTGACCATCGCCCACAACCACTTCGAGGCCGGCCACGGCATGTCGATCGGCAGCGAATTTACCGGGGGAGTGTCGGACATCAACGTCTACGACCTGTCGATCGACGGCTCGCTCGGCGGCTACGCGAACGGCATCCGCATCAAGTCGGACTCGAGTCGCGGCGGGCTCGTGAACAACGTCACTTACAGCGACGTCTGCGTTCGGGACCTGGAGACCCCGATCTTTTTGACCCCGAGGTACACGACGGACACGGGGAACGACATCCCGCAGTACACGAACATCAAGATCCAGAACTTTCACGCGCTGACCGGGCCGAGCGATCAACTGGTGACGCTGGACGGGTACAGCGCCTCCGTTCTGAACAGCATCACGCTGGACAACGTGATCGTCGACGGGATTACGCCCCAAGAGGTCACCGCGGAGTACACGCAGGTGACGCTCGGACCCGGCAACGTGAACTTCACGCCCTCGGGAACGGGGGTGACGGTCACGAACGACATCTCGGGCACGAGCACGCCCAACACGTGCGTCGGGAAGTGGGTGACCTTCTAAGGCGCCGTCGACGTCATTTAACACACTCGTAGGTCGCGGAGCAGACGGGGGTACTCGTCCCGGCGCAGTTCGTGTTGCTGAGGCACTGGACGCACTTCGTGCTGGTCTGGTCGCAATACGGCGTGCTGCCGAAGCACTGGCTGTCGCTCGAGCAGCCGGGCTGGCAGGTCAGCGTGGTCGGATCGCAGAAGTGGATGGTGGGCCCGCAGTCGGAGTTCGTCAGGCAGACGACGCACGTGCGCGACGCGGTGTTGCAAAGGCGAGCGGACCCCGAGCAATCGGCCGAGGTCGTGCAGGCCGCCGCGTCGCCGCCCGGTCCGCTGTCGCCTGCCGCCAGCGCGTCGCCCATCGCGGCGCCATCGGCGGCGTCGCCCGACGTGGCTCCATCCGTCGATCCGGAGGCGGGGTCGAACCGGTTGAAATCGAGGCCGCACGCCTCGACGGACAAGGCGACGAGGACGAGCCACTGGAGATGCCGCATGCCCCAGCCACCCACTTGGTCCGCGCCGTCCCGATTCATCCGTAGCTCGATAAGGTTACTCCTTCCTCTACCTCGGCGTTACCTCGCTCGACGTCTCGAAGGCATTACGATGGGTCTCGGAACGTGCTCGAATGGGGCGTGGCAATAGCCCGAGAAGTGACCCGACCGTTCAAGCTTCGCGCGGGGATCTTCCTCGCGCCGTTCCATCCCCTCGACGAAGACCCGACGGAGGCGCTGCACAGAGACCTCGAGCTCGTGGAGTTCCTCGACCGAGTCGGCTTCGACGAGGCATGGATCGGAGAGCATCACTCGGGCGGATTCGAGATCATCTCATCGCCCGAGCTCTTCATCGCGGCGGCGGCGATGCGGACTCGCCGCATCAAGCTCGGGACGGGGGTCGTCAGCCTGCCGTACCACCACCCGCTCATGGTGGCCGACCGCATCATCCAGCTCGATCACATGACGCGCGGGCGCGTGATGTTCGGCGTGGGGCCGGGCCTCTTGCCCTCGGATGCCTTCATGCTCGGCATCGACGTGGCCCAGCAGCGCGACCGGATGATGCAAGGCCTGGACGTCATCTTGCGCCTGATGAAAGGCGAGACCGTGACCGAGAAGACCGAGTGGTACGACCTCCGGGGCGCGCGCTGCCAGCTTCTGCCCTACACCCAGCCGATGCCCGAAGTCGCCGTGGCCAGCTCGGTCACGCCGTCCGGCGGAAAGGCCGCCGGCACCTACGGCCTCGGCATGCTCTGCGTCGCGGCGACCGTCGCGCAGGGCTACGACGCGCTCGACGTCAACTGGCGTGTGGCCAACGAGGTCGCCGCCAAGCGCGGGAGCAAGATGGACCCGAGCCGCCTGAGACTTGTCGGCCCCATGCACCTCGCGGAGACGCGCGAGCAGGCGCGCAAGGACGTCCGCTTCGGAATCGACAAGTGGGTGGATTACTTCTCGAAGATCAGCCCTCTCACGCTGCAGGGGATCGACGGCGACGGAGACATCGTGGACCGGATGGTGGCGTCGGGACGCGCCGCCATCGGTACGCCGGACGATGCGATTGCTCAGATCGAGAAGCTCGAGCAGAAGCAGGGGCACTTCGGCGCGTTCCTCCTTCTCGCCCACAACTGGGCTCCATTCGAGGCCACCAAGAAATCGTACGAGCTCTTCGCGCGGCACGTGCTCCCCAGGTTCAACGTCGCCAACCGCGGCCGCGAGGGATCGCTCGCCTGGGTGACCGAGCATTCCGGCGAGTTCATGGGCGCCGCGGTCAACGCCGCGATGGCCACGATCCAGAAGCACGCCGCCGAATCAGGGAAGAAGGGCTAGGTACGCGGGCGGCGTCAAGGCTGGGTGTCCCCCGCTGCCGCAGCGTCGGTACTCGCGCTGCCCGCGTCGGCGTCACCGCCGCCCGCGTCGTTCGTGCCGGCTGCGTCGGGGGCTGTGCTTCCGTCCGGGCTCGGGCTTCCCGCGTCGACGTCGACCTGTCCGGAGTCCCGCCCACCGTCCCGCCCGCCGTGGGTCCCGCCGGCGTCGGGTACGGGAGTCCCTCCGCTGGATCCGCTCGACCCGCTCGACCCGCCAGGCCCCTGCCCGCCGGAGGTCGAGCTCCCGTGGGCGCTCGAAGTCCCGACGCACCCTCCCGCCATGCACGTCCCGCCCCCCTGCGCGCAGTCCTCGCAAGCCGCGCCCGAGGCCCCGCACACGGTGTTGGTGTTGCCGGGCTGGCACGTCTGCGCGGGGTCACAACAGCCGCTGCACACTTCGCCGCCGCAAGTGCTGGAGGGTGCCTCGACCGAGCCGCCGCCGCCCGAGGACCCGCTTGCGTCGTCGTTCGAGAGGTCGATGCCGCCCCCGTCATGGCTGCCGCTCGTGTTGTTCGAGCCGCCGCATGCACAGAACGTTGCGACAGATTGGGCGACGAGCGCGGCGAGGCCGAGCTTTGAGATCCGCATCAGAGCCTCCCTGAACGCCCGACCGACGTTCCCCGCTGGGAGTGTGCCACGGTGAGGCAGAAAGCCGCAGCGTTCTTCGCCCGCCCTCGCTCAGACGGGCCCCTCGCCTTCCGTATTTGACCGTGAGCCCGCGAATTTGCGTCCTTGCTGTATGCGCGAGCGTTGTGGAGATACGCTCCACTCATGAGGCGTCCACGCCCTCCGTCCGCTGGCTTCGTACTCGCCACGGTCGTGTGCTGCGCTACGTCGTGCGGTGGCGGAGGGAAGGCGGGCGCAGGGGCCCCTGCGCTCGATGCCGCGGCAGGCGGGGACGTCGGCGTCGGACCGTCGAGCGGCGGCGGTGTCGGGATCGAGGGAGGCACCAGCACCTCGAGCGGCGGCGGCACCGGAGACGCCACGACGTCGAGCAGCGGTGGAGGCGGTGGAGAAGGTGGCTCCTCGGGGGAATCCGGTTCCGGGCCCCCGTGCAGCGTCGCGCAAGTGGGCCCGAACGGGAGCTTCGGGGGCTACCGGATGTTCCCCGCCGACCACCCGATCAACACGCCCATCGACACGCTCCCCGTGAGCTCCTATTCGGCCGACTGGCTCGCGAATTGCTCGCCCGGACGCGCGTACCTGCAGCTCGATCTCAGCATGCCGTACAACATCGTGGCGGCGAACACGCCGCCCGTCACGGCGACGAACTTCGCCTACAACTCGATGCCCTACCCCAATCCGTGGCCCTTCCCGGCCAACGCTGTCATCGAAGGCGGGGACCCGACGACCGCGGGCGACCACCATTGCCTGGCCTTCGACGTGGGCAACTGCAAGCTCTACGAGGTCTACAATATCCTATGGGGCGCGGGGATGACGACGTTCACCGCGGCGTCGGGCACCGTCTGGGACACGACGATCGACGACCCGGGCAACGGGAGCGGGTCGGACGCCGCCGGCCTGCCCATCACGCCGCTGCTCATTCGCTACGACGAGCTCATTGGCGAGGGGGCCATCAACCACGCCCTAAGGTTCACGTGCACGTCCACCGAGCAGGGCCACATCGCGCCCGCGCGCGCATCGGCGTCGAGCTCGGCGGGGAGCGGCGTCCCGGCCAATCCGCACGACCCGACGTTCCCTCCGATGGGCATGCGCGTGCGGCTCAAGGCGAGCTACGACCCGACGGCCCACTCGTTTCCGCCCCCCATCGTCGCGATCCTTGTCGCCGTGCAGAAGTACGGTCTCTTGCTCGCGGACAACGGCGGCAGCGACACGCCGATGTTCATCACCGGGTCGTCGGACATGGCGCTCAACAGCGCGCTCAGCGATCCCGCGTACCTCATCAAGCAGATCACGACCGACGATCTCGAGGTCGCGGACACCGGACCGGTCACGCAGGACTGAAGGCCGTCGAGCCTGCGGCGGCGTTGCGGCCGCTGCCCGCTAACACCCCGGCGCGCGCGAGACCCCCAGCTTCATTCGCGCGATCTCTTGCAGCTCCTCGGCAAGATCGAGCGTGCCTTTCGCCGCCCGGCGAGCGGCGTCCTGCGCGCCCTCGGTCGTCACGAGCCGGAGAAGCAGGCGCCGGCCAAGCTCGTGGTGCTGCCGTTCGTCGGGCTGGATGACGTCGCGGTACATCGCCGCCGTTGCCCCGTCGCCCTTGCTCTCGCAGAAGCGAATGAACTCCTCGTTTCGCACCACGGCGAGCGCCTCGCGCGTGAACTGCGCCGCGGCGACGCGCTCGACGGTGCTCCCGAGCGATAGCAAGTACTCCAGGAGGGGCGACCGCGGGCCGGGGTCGAACTTGCTCGCGTCGACGCCGAGCTCGGCGAGGCGCTTCTCGATGAGGCGATAGTGCTTGGCCTCGTCCCCCGCCTGCCGGGCGAGCGCGAGCTTGACGTCAATCTCGGGCGTCGATGGGATGAAGCTTGCGGCGCACTCGGTCGCCTCGATCTCGTTCTTCAGGGCCAGCATGAGCAGCCTGGCGACGGTGATCTCGTCTCCTGGTTCGCAGGCTGCCGCGGCACCGATGCGGTCGAGCGCCGACCGGTTCCGGGCGTCGAGCTCGGCGATGAAGGAATCTGCGGATTGCATGCCCCAGTCTACGGTTCCCGGTAGAACCTGGGCACCCTGCGCGAGACGCTCGTCAGCACCTCCCACGGGATCGTCCCGGCTCGCTCGGCGATCTCGTCGGCCCCGATGGCGTCCTTGCCGAGGGGCCCTTCCTGACCGCCCAGCACGACGACCTCGTCGCGCTCGGTCGCGCCGCCGATTTCCGTCACGTCAATCATCGCCATGTCCATCGAGACCGCCCCGACGACGGGCGCCCGCTTGCCCCGGACCAGGACGTGACCCCGGTTGCTCAACTGACGCGAGAGGCCGTCCGCGTAGCCCATGGGGATGGTCGCGATCCGCGATGCGCGCGGGGCCTTCCAGCTAGCCCCGTAGCCGACCGCCGCCCCGGCGTCGACCTCGCGCATGCCGACGATCTCGGTGCGCACGCCCATCACGGCCTTGAGTTGCCTCGTCAGGGGCTCGCCGCCAACCCGCGGCGCGACGCCGAACAGCGCAATCCCGGGGCGCACGGCGTCGAGGGTGGCGACCCCGCGCAGGACCGCGGCGCTGTTGGCCGCGTGCCGCAGCTCGGGCCGCACGCCGCGACGATCGAGCAGAGACGTCGCCTCGTCGAAGCGCGCGAGCTGCTCTTTCGTGTCTCCCTGGTCGACCGCGTCCGCGCACGCGAGATGGGTCATCAGCCCTCGGACACGCACCTCGGGCCATTCCGCAAGCTTCGCGGCGAGGTCGGGCAGGGCGCGCATGGTCACTCCGAGGCGCGCCATCCCCGTATCGATCTTCACGTGCACGTCGATAGGACCCGCCGCCGCGCCGCTCCGTACGAGGCGCCCGAACGGCGCGATCTGCGCGAGGTCGTGGATGACGGGGACGAGTCCGCGCGCGACGACCTCCTCGTGCGCGTTTCCGTAGTCTCCCCCCATGACGAGGATCGGCGCGACGATTCCCGCCTCACGCAGCTCGACCCCCTCTTCGAGGAGCGCGACGCAGAACCCGTCGACCCGCGCGCGCTCCAGCGTGCGGGCCACCGCGGGGGCGCCGTGTCCGTAAGCGTCTGCCTTGAGCACCGCCCAGACGCGTGCCCCGGCGGCGTGCTTGGTCACGATCCGCAGATTGTGGCGAAGGGCCTCGAGGTTGACCTCCGCGCGCGTGGGTCGGACGGCGTCCGCCGGAGCGGCACGACGGGGGCGGAGGACGCGGTGGACGAACGGACGGGTCATCTGCCTTGCTGAACGCACCCGGCGTGCGGGGCCATTCCGTCAGTTACCATCCCGGCCCGATCGCGGCCAAGTGCGGCTACTGCCAGTTCCCAAGCACCGTGCCCGGGCAGTCGCAGTCGGTCACCGTGCCGGCGGTCGTGGGGTAGACGCCGCCCACCGTTTGATAGGACCAGCACATCGTGCAGGCGTTGTCACAAATGGTGTCCTGGGCGACGACCATGTGCGTAGGCGTGGTGCACGTCCAGCCCCCGCTGCACCCGCCCGTCCCCTTCCACGCGACGCAGGCGGCGGTTGCCTGGGTCACGTTGTACGTCCCGTCCGCTACGCAGTCATCCCATGTGTTGCCGAGGCCGATGCTGGCGGGGCCGTTGGTGTGGACGTCCTCGCAGTTCGCTCCGCAGCAGCCCGGGGTGCTGCACTCGCAGCCCGTGGTGTTCGAGCCCGATGTGTTGCAGTTCGAGTAGCCCGTCGAGCAGGTGTACCCGCACGCGGTCCCGCTGGTGCAGTTCGCGGTGGCCACGTTGAGCGTGCCGCACGTGACCCCGCATCCGCCGCAGTTGGTCGTCGTCGTGATCGGCGTCTCGCAGCCGTTGCTGTCCGGCGCGGTGGTGGTGCAGTCCTTGTAACCGGAAGCGCATCCCGTGTAGGTGCACCCCGTTGTGTCGCAGCTGGCTCCCTGACTGTGGGACGTATCGCAGGCGATGCCGCATCCGGTGCAGTTCGTCGGCGTCGTGATGGCCGTCTCGCATCCGTTCGTGTTCGGCGGCCCCGCATCGCAATCCCCGTAGCCGGTGGCGCATCCCGTGTAGGTGCAGTCACTGCCGTTGCATTCGGCACCGTGGCTGTGGGTCGAATCGCAGCTCGTTCCGCACGCCCCGCAATTGGTGACGGTGTCCAGCGGCCCGCAGCCCGCTTCCGCCTCCGGCGCCGCGTCGGTGCCTGCGTCCCTCGCCGCGTCCCTTCCGGCGTCAACATGCGTCTCGCCGTCTTCCCCGCTCGAATCGTCGCCACCTTCGTGTGCGCCGTCGCCTGTCGGACCGGTTGTCGCGTCGATGGCGGACCCGCCGTCGCCTCCGGCGTCCTCCGCGCTGTCTCCCCCGCCCTGCATGACGTCACCGGAAGCGGTTCCGTCGGTGGCGTCGATGTCGTTGTAGAAGGTCCGCTCGGCCTCGCCCTCGCACGCGACCGCGAAGCCGGCGAGGCAGAGGGCGATGAGCCCATAGCGGAGCCACCCTCGCCCACCCATCAGAAGGCCACCGTGATGCCCGCCGAGCGGGCGCCGATCCAGGGCCGGACGTCACCGGTCTGTGGAGGAGCGGACGACTTGCCGCTCATCAAGAGGAGAGTCACGCCGGTCGCCATCCCGGCAACGCCCACGCCGGACCAGATCCACGCGAGCGTCGCCTCCTGGTTTGCGTTCTCGTCGTACGTGTTGATCTGGTCGCGCTTGGAGTCCGGACATCCGTTGGGGACGCAGAGAGCGTTGGCGTCGTTCCGGTTGGAGCGATTGTCGAGAACGGCGAGGGTGCCCGCGACGATACCCGCAGCGCCGATGGCGACGGCAATCCACCCTCCCACGCGCATCCCGGTATGCGAGCTCTTCTCGGCCGGGTGCTCGGGAGCGGCCTCCCCGCCCGAGGCCCCCGCCTCCGCGGTCGTGCTCGCCGAGCCCGCCGCATCGGTCGTAGTGGGTCGCAGCGTGAGCTTCAGGTTCTGGGTCGAGCCTTCGGCCACAGTCACGGTGAGGGGCTCGCTGCCGGCGGTCGCGGACTTCGCGGAGAGCGTGTGCTCACCGGGATTGATCGGCCGGGCAAGCCCGATGAGAGCGGACGGGACGCGCTGCCCATCCTGCATGAGCGTCACTTCCTTGGGGGCCGCCCCCTCGACCTCGACCTTCAGCGTCGGCACCCGGGGCGCGAGCGCAGCCTGCTCTTGCGACGCGCTCGCCTGCGCGTCGAAGAACGCGCGGGGGGCATCGGACGGCAGCGTCTCACGTACGATTCGGAAGTACGCCTCCTGCGCCTCCACCAGATGCCCGAGCTTCACCTGGCTGCGGGCGATGAGAAGCAGATGGGTCGGCGCATGCATGAGCGCCTCGGCGCGCGTGCAGAAATCGAGAGCGTCCTTGTAGCGGCCATCTTGCAGCGCGCGGAGTCCCTGCGTCGCGGCGGCGCGGGCAGCAGCGCGATCATCGTCGGACTGCGCGCGCGCGTCGAGCGAGGTGGCACCGACCCCTCCGAGAACGAGGCCGAGGACGAGCAAACGAGCTGCTAACCGCACAAGGTTCGATGCTACACCGTTCGCTCGCGGCGCGGGACAATGCGTAGCACCCTCGCGCGCCACACCACTCTAGCCACAGCGCTCAGCCAAGCACTCAGATAGTGGGATAGCAAACCCTCTTGCCACACTTGCCACACTGCCCGCACTCGGGCCCACCACCGCGCCCACGACCACGGATGATTGGCCGTAGCCCTTGAGCCCCGGACCAAAGCAGATACCCTTTCAAGCTGGATGCTTCTCGAGGCCGGCCAGGTCATCGACGGCAAGTACCGTATTACGCGGCTCATTGGGACCGGCGGAATGGGGGCGGTGTACGAAGGGGAGCACGTCCTCATTCGTCGTCGGATCGCCCTCAAGGTGCTCCACGCGGATTCCGCGACGAACGCCGATGTCATCCGGCGGTTCGAGCGCGAGGCCCAGGCGGCCGGCGAGATCGGCAATGATCACATCCTCGAAGTCCTCGACCTCGGATCGCTCGAGAACGGCGACCGGTACATGGTCATGGAGTTCCTGGACGGGGAAACCCTGGCCACCCGGATCCAGCGCCACGGACACCTGACGCCCCACCAGGTCGCGCCCATCGCCCGACAGTTCCTGACGGCACTCATCTCCGCCCACGCGGCGGGCATCATTCACCGCGATCTCAAACCCGAGAACATCTTCATTCTCCGTTCGAAGGCTGGGCGCGCTGACTTCGTGAAGCTCATCGACTTCGGGATCTCGAAGTTCTCCCGGCCTTTCAAGGAGGGCGAGCACAGGATGACGCGCGCCAACGCCGTCCTCGGGACGCCCTGCTACATGTCGCCGGAGCAGGCCCGCGGGGCATCCGAGACGGACGTCAGGAGCGACATCTACTCGTGCGGGGTCATCCTCTACGAGTCCGTCAGCGGGCGACTCCCTTTCGAAGGCGAGTCCTTCAACGACCTCATGTTCAAGATCGCGCTGTCGGAGCCGCAGCCACTCCTTGACCTCGTCCCGTCGCTCGATCCGGAGTTCTGCGCAATCATCGGTCGGGCCATCGCGCGAGACCCCGCAGATCGTTTCCCCTCCGCCCAGGAGTTCGCCGATGCGGTCGACGAGTGGGCAAGGAAGAACTCGCTGGCCGAGCACATCTCCCTCTCGCAATCGGGCGAAGGATTTCAGGCGCATCCGCAGCCACTCGGCGTCAATTCGGCGACGCTGGCGGGGCCCGACCCCGTCGCGGCCGCCGAGTTCAAGAAGACGGGGAACGACGCCTCGTGGGCTCGCTCCGAAGCGGACGCCAACAGCAAGCGAAGGAAGGGGGTATTCGTCGCCGGTGGATCGGTGGCGGGCATCGCCGCGCTATGCATTGCAATCGCGCTCGTGGTGAAGGCCGATCCGGCTCCCACGATCGTGAAGGCGGGTCCCACGGTCTCGACGGAGTTGCCCGTCTCCCCCGCGGCCGCGCCGCCGACGGCGCCCGCGCCGACGGTACTCTCGGCCATCCCGGTGGCTCCGTCGGCGACCCCTGCCGTGGACCCATCGGCCTCGGCGACGCCCGCGCCTCGACGGCACGAGGCAGGTTCGAACCCCGTCCGAGGAGCGCACGCGCCAGCACCTCAAGCACCCCAGGCTTCCGTCGAGCAGCCCAAGCCGAAACCCGCGCATACGAACGGCTTCGACCTCGGCTATTGAGAAGAGGGGGGACGTGAACGAGAAACGCTCCTACGACCGGTACTCGCTATGGTTCCCTGTCACCCTCGACGGCGCCTCGGGACGGGTGTGGGCCGTGTGCAAAGACGCAAGCGCCGGCGGAATCCTAATCTCGGGTACGCAGGGCCTGAACGTCGGTGACGTCGTCACCGTGAGCTTTCGGGTTTCGCCGGGGGAGGCAGAGCGCAATCTGGCGGGCCGCATCGTGCGCGTCGAGAAGCCGGACGACGATCCCAGGGCCGTCTGGTCGCACCGGATGGCGATCGAGTTCGTCGAAGCGGACACCACGCTCCAATCGAGCTTTACGAGAGCGTCCTCCCGGCCCCCGCCCATGCCGGCGTGAGAGGTTACGTCGTGGCGTCCGCGGGTGGTGGCGTCTGGGCGAAGGGTTCGCCGTGCACTCGGCGCTCCGCCGCGACCGCTTTCTCGTGCGCCGACTGCATGCGATAGAGCCGCGCGTAGACGCCGCCGAGGGCGATGAGCTCGGTGTGCGTCCCCATCTCCACGACCCTCCCCTTGTGGAAGCACACGATGCGATCGGCGGCACGGATCGTCGACAGCCTGTGAGCGATGACGAGCGCCGTGCGACCGCGGATCACCTCCTCGAGGGCGCGCTGAAGGCGGGCCTCCGTGTCCGAGTCGACGCTGGCGGTCGCCTCGTCGAGCACGAGGAGCGGCGCGTCGCGGTAGATGGCTCGCGCGAATGCGAGTAGCTGTCGCTCGCCGGCGCTGAAGTTCAGCCCGCGCTCGTCCACGCGCGCGTCCAGGCCGTTGCCCGTCTCGCCGGCCATCCCCGTCGAGGCTCTCCGGTTGAAGAGCTCCAGCGCGCCGATCCGCCGGAGGGCATCCTCGGCGCGGGCCCGATCGGGCGCTACGTCCGAGATGGCGACGTTCGACAGGATCGTCCCGGGGAAGAGGAAGACGTCTTGAGGGACGACCGAGAAGAGCCGTCGCAGGTCCTGAGGTTCGTAGCCTCGGACGTCCTGTCCCTGGACGCGAACGGACCCGCCCAGGGGCTCGTAAAGGCGTAGGAGAAGACTCGCGACCGTGGTCTTGCCGGCGCCCGTGGCCCCGACGAGCGCGATGCGCTCACCTCGTCGCGCCGTGAAGCTCACGTCGCGAAGCACCGGAACGCCGGGCTTGTACTCGAAGTCCACGTGTTCGAGCGCGAGGGCTTCTTCCTCGGGGCCGCGCGGCGTGCACGCCTCCGGTGCAAGCGCTGGCGGCGACACGTCCGTCTCGTCCAGGAGCTCGAAGACGCGTTCGGCGCCCGCCATCGCGCTCTGCAGGAGCGTGTAGCGCTGCGAGAGGAGGCTCACCGGCTCGAAGAACTGCCGAATGTACTGCGTGAAGGTCACGAGGAGCGCGAACGTGATCCGGTGATCTCCGACGCGGCGAAGGCCCGAGAACCACAGAATGCTCGCGATGCAGAGCGTGCTCACCATCTCGATCGACGCGTCGAGGACCGCCTCGTAGTAGATGGCGCTCTTGTTGGCGTCGCGATACCCAACGTTGACGTCGTCGAATTCGGCCGCCATCGAGCGCTCTCGAACGAATGCCTGCACCACGGCGATGCCGTTGACCTGCTCGTTGAGGAACGCGTTGAGACGAGCGGTCCGCGCTCGCACGTCGCGGTAGGCCGCCCGCGATCGGGTGCGGACGAAGACCACGATGGCGCCGACGATTGGCAAGGCGAGAAAGGACACGATCGACATTCGCCAGTCGAGCGAGATCATCATCGCCACGATGCCGAAGAGGGCGATGAGGTCGCCCATCGCGTTGAGGGCGCCGGAGGCGAACAGCTCGCTGATGGCATCCACGTCGTTCGTCGCGCGTGTGACGAGGCGTCCGACGGGCGTCCGGTCGTAGTAACGGAGGCGCAAGCGCTGGAAGAACTTGAAGATGGTGCTGCGAAGCCCCGCCATCGCCCGGGCGCCCGCCACCTGCATCGCGTACATCTGGACGAACGTGAGCGCTTGGACCACGACGAGCAGCAGCGCGAGGCCCGCTCCGTCGACGAGCAATCCGTGCGCGTTTCGCATGTCCGCCTGGTGGACGACGTCTCCCATCAAGAGCGGGCGCACCAGATTGATCGCGGAGACGAACACGAGCGTCCCCAGGGAGAGGACGATGTAGCGCGCGTGCGGCCGGACGAACGGCCAGAGGCGCCGGAGGAGGCGCCCGTCGTACGCCTTTCCGATGGCGCCCTCCTCGTGGAACTTCTTCAGCGTCTGCTCCGAGCGGGCCGGAGCCCGCGGCGGGGAGACGGAGGCGGTGGTGCTCACGAGGGCCTCGCCCCTTCCGGCGCCGGGACCGTGGCCTCGATCGGAGGCAGTTCGATCTCTTCGAGCTCGCGGGCCATCTTCTGCTCTTCGGCGAAGGCCGCGTAGATTCCTCCCGCGCGCACGAGCTCTTCGTGAGTGCCGCGCTCGACGATCTGCCCCTCGTCGAGCACGATGATGCGATCGCAGCGCGAGGCCGCGACGATGCGGTGCGTGACGAGGAGCACCGTGCGGCGCGCCGCCTGCCTGTCGATGGCTTCGAGGATCGCTGCCTCGGTCTTCGTGTCCACCGCCGAGAGGGGGTCATCCAGGATCAGTATCTTGGGCTCGTTGGCACCGGCACCGAACACCATGGCGCGGGCGAGCGCGATGCGCTGCTTCTGCCCACCGGAGAGCTGAACGCCCCGTTCGCCGACGACGGTGTCGAATCCATCGGGCAGCGACATCGCCTCTTCGAAAACCTGAGCTTCGCGCGCGGCGTCCCGGATCTTGGCCTCCGCCTCGGGCGTATCCGGCTGGTCGAGCGCGAAGCCGATGTTGCGGGCGACCGTGGTCGAGAAGAGAAACGCATCCTGCTGCGCGTAGCCGATGGCCGACCGGACGGAGGCCAGCGGCAGCTCGCAGACGTCGACGCCGTCGATCCTTACCGTGCCTCTGGGGGTCGGGAGGAGACGGGCGAGCAACATGGAGAGAGTCGACTTGCCCGCCCCCGTTCGACCCACGATGGCGAGCGACTCGCCCGGCGCCACCCGGAAGCTCACGTCGTCGAGCACCCGGCGCGCCCCGTACGCAAACGTCAAGTGCTCGACGCACAGCGAGCCGCCCACGTGCTTCGGCGGCCGGCGCGGACCGTCGACCACTTCCGGAACGGCATCGAAGACGTCCCTCAGACGGGCGAACCCCGCGCGGCCTCTCTGCACCACGCTCAGCGCAAAGCCCACCGCGATCATCGGCCACGCCATCCGCGCAAAAGCACTCCAGAAAGCGAAGAACGCGCCCTGCGACAGGCCGCCATGCTCGGGACCTGCGAGGAGCAGCGACGACCCGTACCAAAAGAAGACGAGGGTGCCGAGCGCCGCCACCGCGCCAATCGTCGGCCCGAACGATCCGCGCAGTCGTGCCAATGCGAGGCTCGCCCGCAGGTATTCGGCGTTGGTCTGCTCGAAGCGGTCACGCTCGCGCTCCTCGAGGGCGAAGCTGCGTACGACGCGTACGCCGGCGAGGTTCGCCTGCAAGACGTTGCTCATGTGGCCGAGAGCCGCCTGGTTCTCGCGCATCCGGTGGTAGAGACGACGCGACACCGAGCGCGAGAGGAGCGTGGCCAGTGGAAGATTGATGACGCAGGCGAGGGTCAGCTTCGTGCTCATGGCAAGCATGACCTGGAGCGCGCTCGCGAACGCGAAGCATACGTTCACGAGGTTCATCACCCCGAAACCCAGGAGCATGCGGACCTGCTGCAGGTCGCTCGTGGACCGGCTCATGATCTCGCCCGCGGGCATGGTCCGGTAGAACGCGGCGCCGAGCTGGTGCAGCTTGCGAAGGAGTTCGGAGCGCAGCTCGTACTCGGCGTCGCGACCCGCGTTGAACATGTACCAGCGGCTCGCCACCCGAGCGACGAATGCGCCTAGCGCGAGAACGAGCATCGTCGCCGCGGGCCGCCACACGTTCGACGGGCTTGGCCCGAAGACGTCGTCGACGGCGGCCTTGGCCTGCAAATCGATGCGGTTCATCGCCAGCTGAAACGCAGCCAGCATCACCGTGCCGATGACGAATTGCGGCGCGTGACGGCGAAACTGGCTGCGAAGGGTTGCCGGGTATCGTTGCTGGGCTTCGGGGGCTGGGCTCACCGCGCGCTCTGGGTCTCCGTCGTCTATCGATGCCCGACCAGGCTCCCGGGTTGTCACGAGCGCGCCGGCACGGGTTTCCGGTGCGATGTCGACAGGCGAGGACGCGGGCCGACCGAAGAGGCGAGGTTGCTGACTTCCAAGCAGACGGCGAGCAGCCCCAGCATCACACGAGCGCCTCCCTTGCCGTCGACTTCGTGCACGACGCCAACCTTGCCGGCGAACGGACCGTCGATCACGCGGACCTTGGATCCTCGCTCGATCGAGCGTCCCTTGTCGGACCGATTGGTCGTGAGCCGGCGCCGGCCAGCGCGCAAGGCGGCGGCGGCGTCGAGCGATCGCTGAGGGCGCGCGGCCGGGGCCTTCGCGTCCCGAGCGGCGTCCGCCTCGGCATCGCGCTCGGCACGATCGTTACGTCCATCGCGCGTCGAACGTGACGCGCCGGGGATCAGCGCCTCCGTGCCGTCGTCATCGGTCTGGTTGACACTCCGCCCGCGAGGGACGCCCCGGCGCCGCCTGCCGGAGCGCGAATGCCCGTCTCCGTCGCCCACCAGGAGCACCAAGATACCTGCCAGAAGGACGACGGCGTCCTCCAGCCAATCGTCGAGGGAGGCCAAGCCCGCGATCGCCGCCTCGCGCGCGACGCTCCAGCCAATCCGCAGGGTGCGGTCTTCGCGATCCGCACGTGCCAGGAGCGCGCGAAGCTCGTCCACTTTCACCCCGGCCGCGGGGAGATGGGACTCGTCGCCGGCGAAAGCGATCGCGAACGGGTCCGGGAGCGCGGCGAGCGAGGCTCCCAGCTCGACGGCGCGCGCGGGATCGGCCAGTGCGGCTCGCGCCTTTCGCGCACCACGGGGCGGGATCTCGACGCCCACTTCAACGCCGCTCCGGTGGACACGAAGGACCAGTCCGCCAGGCGCATCCGGCCGAAGCCCGCGCTTCATGGCGAAAACGATGACGTCTACCCCCGGTCGGTCCTTGACCCGTGCCGCCACCTCGATGCCGTGCTTGCGCAATCTACCGAGGATCACGCGAGCCCAGAGGCCCATACGACGCCGCAGGGGCGGGGCCGCCCCGTCCTTGCGGTCGGTCTCGAAGTCTTCGGCGCGAAGGTCGAGTACGGCGCGCACCACGATCGAATTCCACCTCTCACGTTCGCGCGGGGGCTCTCGGCTTGTCAATCGCACGGAGGCCTTGTTGACGCGTCGCGTCGATGCTCCTAGAGGAGAGATCCTGACTCCGGACGTGCTAGGTCGTGCCACGCCTGCGAGCTTCGTAGCATCGTTTGTGGGAGTGCCTTGGCTCGAATCATCCATCCACGCGAAACCACGCGGAAGAAGAAGCCCCGGACCGCAAAGGTCGAGGCGCCGCGAGGCGATGTCGACGCCGAAGCAGAGCGGCCAACGGCCGAGTCGGAATCGGCGGGCGCGGAAGGGGCGCAAGACGCCGGCGAGGCCGAGGGCGGCACCGAAAGGGCCGACGATCAGGGGGAGGAGGTAGAGGTGGGCGTTGACGCCGACCTTGCCGACGAAACCGTGTCGTCGGCGATCGACGTGCCTGAGCCCAAGGACGCCTCGATCGCGCGGTTCGACGCCCTCTCCGCGTACCTGCGCGAGGTGCAAAAGCATCCCCTCCTCATGCCGGAAGAGACTCAGGCTCTCGCCGAGAAGTTCGTGACCACCCAGGACGCGGCTGCGGCCGCGCGCCTCGTGACGGCAAACCTGCGGCTCGTCGTGAAGATCGCCTACGAATACCGGCGGGCCTACAAGAACATCCTGGATCTCATCCAGGAGGGGAACATCGGCCTCATGCAGGCCGTCAAGCGCTACGACCCTTACCGCGGCGTCAAGCTCTCCTCGTACGCTGCATGGTGGATCCGCGCGTACATCCTGCGGTTCATCCTGAACAACTGGCGGCTCGTGAAGCTTGGGACCACGCAGGCCCAGCGCAAGCTCTTCTTCAACCTCCGGAAGAAGCGCGCGGAGCTCCAAGCGATGGGCATCGAACCGACCGACGCCGAGGTCGCCAAACAGCTCAATGTTCCAGAGAGCGACGTCGCCGAGATGGACGTCCGTCTTCAGGCGAGCGAGAGGTCGCTCGACGCGCCGATCGGCGACGGCGAGGGTAGGGCCACGGCGAAGATCGACACCATGCCCAGCCTCGTCGAAGGCCCGGAGACGCTGATGGCCGAGAGCGAGCTTCAGGGGTTGCTCAAGGAGAAGCTCGCTACCTTTCGCACGACGCTCGCGGGTAAGGAGAAAGAAGTGGCCATCTTCGACGAAAGGCTCGTCGCGGACGAACCGCTGACGCTCCAGGAGCTGGGCGACAGGTTCGGCATCTCGCGCGAGCGCGTGCGTCAGCTCGAGCAGCGCTTGACCGGAAGGCTGCGTGAGTTTTTGCGAAACGAGATGGGGGACGCGGTCGAAGTTGCGTAAGGCGCGTTGAAGCAAGAGCCCCCCTCGGTCCTCTTCGTCGTCGCGACGCCAATCGGCAACCTCGGCGACATCACGACTCGCGCGGTAGAGACTCTACGGTCCTGCGACCGGATCCTGGCCGAGGACACGCGTCGAACGAGGCAGCTGCTCAGCTACCTTGGCATCGGTGGGGTCAAGGTCGATCGTCTGGACGCTCACGCCTCCCCGCGCGTCGTCGAGCGAACGGTGGAGCGCCTCCTCGCAGGTGAGTCCCTCGCTTTGGTGACAGACGCGGGCACTCCGGGTGTGAGCGACCCCGGTGGCGCGCTCATCGAGGCGGCGATTGCGGCGGGCGTGCGGGTCGTTCCCATTCCTGGGCCGAGCGCGGTCCTTGCCGCGCTCGTGGCGAGCGGGTTGGCCGGCGATGGGCGCTTCCGGTTCGTGGGGTTCCTACCGCGCGAGGGAAGCCGACGGCGGGAGGCGATTGCCCTGGTTTGCGCCACGGCCGAGCCCGTGGTGCTGTTCGAAGCGTCCAATCGCACGCGCGACACGCTGCGAGACCTCGCGGAGGCGACGCCGCGACGGCGCGCGTGCGTCGCGCGCGAGCTGACGAAGGTCCACGAGGAGACCGCCCGCGGCACGAGCGCGGAGCTTGCCGCGGACGATCGCGACTGGGCGGGCGAAGTCGTGATCGTGCTGGGGCCGCACGAGCCGGAAGATCGCGAGGCCCTCGTGGACGACTCGTCGCTCGACGCACGCATCGACCAGGCTCTTGCGCGGGGTGACCACGCACGTGGGATCGCGGACAGGCTCGCCGCTTGGAGCGGACGCGCCCGGAGGGAGGTCTACGAGAGGGTCGTTACGAGGAAGGGGCGGTAGCGTTCGCCCTCGGCCGGAAAAGACGAGTGGGCTCAGCCGCCGAGCGGAACCGGTCCGCCGCCGGAAGATGCCCCGCCGCCTGCGGCTCCACCGCCTGCGGCTCCGCCGCCTGCGAACCCACCCGCTGCTCCACCGCCCGCGAATCCGCCAGCAGCACCCCCGCCGGCAAGTCCACCCCCGGCGCGTCCACCACCGCCGGGCGTACCACCCCCGAGGAATCCGCCCGCCGGAAACCCGCCAGCCGCTCCGCCTCCGGCTGCTGCTGCGCCGCCGCCAAAGAATCCACCACCAGGCACGCCACCCCCCGTGCCTCCGGCCGCGCCAGCCATTCCGCCACCGAAGAAGCCGCCGCCCAGTAGCCCACCGCCGGCGAGTCCACCCCCCGTACCTCCGGCAGCCCCTCCTCCAAGAAGGCCGCCACCTAGGAAACCGCCGCCTGGTACAGCGCCCCCGGAGCCGCCGCCAAAGAATCCACCACCCGGCACTCCGCCCCCGGTGCCACCGGCCATACCGCCCCCTAGAAGGCCTCCGCCGAAGAATCCTCCGCCAGGCACTGCGCCCCCGGTGCCACCCGCAGCGCCGGCGATCCCGCCTCCGAGGAGGCCTCCACCAAGGAGACCGCCGCCGGGCACTCCACCTGCAGCCCCGGCCATCCCGCCCCCGAGGAGGCCTCCACCGAGCTCTCCGCCACCCGGCACGCCACCTGCGGCGCCTCCCGCGGCGCCTCCGCCACCGCCGAGGCACTCGAGGGCCTGTATGGCAGGCATGACCTCCGACGTATTGTCGCCGATGCACTGCTCGAAGCACGCGACGAGGCCCCCGCCGACGCCCGCGTCTGCCGGTGCTGCCGGCGCTGCACCGCCACCGACGAAGCCCCCAGCAAGACCGCCCGCGCCACCCGCGGCCGAGGCGCACTGCATCATGACGCAATCGTAGATGGCCGCGCACGCAGGCTTGTCCGTGCATTCGGAGATCGTGCTGGCGCAAGAACCTCCGGCATCGACGCCAATCGCCCCCTCCGGGTTGGCGCCGTCGTCCGACGCCTCCACGGCCTCGCCGCCGTCAGGCCCCACACCGAGAGGCGACTCGTCGATATCCAGCGGGCTTCGAGCCCCGCAGGCGAGGAGTGCGCTCGCAGCGAGACCGCACGGGAGGTAGAGAGCCCAGAGTTCTTTGCGTTGGCGCATGGATTTGACCTGTCTGCGACGGCCGCCCGCTCGACGGGTAGCTTTGCTCCCCCTGTGGTCTCTTTACCTCCAATCGGATCATTCGTCGCGACCCGACTTGGTCTTTTTTCGGTCGCAGCTTCCTCGCCTCCCACGGCGCGACTCAGGTAGGTGGGGCCCAGTGGGATACGTTCAGAGGGCCTCGCCGAGGGCGGCTTCGATGTCGGCCGGGTTGAAGCCGACCATCACTTTGCCGTGGACGTCGATGACGGGGATGGAACCGCCACGAAGGCCGTTTTTTGCGAGCTTTGCCTGCATCTCGCGTTGCGCTTCAGGGTCCTTCTCGACGTCCTTTTCGACATACGGGATCCCCTTCCGACGCAGGTAGCGCGCCGCGTCATGGCAAGCGCCGCACCACTCTGCGCCGTAGACGACGACCGTCGTGCGTTTGGACGGCTTCGTGGCGCCGACGTCTGGACCGCCGGGCGCAGCCCCGCCCGAGGGAGACTCCGGCGGCGTCACGCCTCCGAGCGTCGGGCCCGTCTTTTCGCGACGTCCCACTGCCAAGGCCTCGAAGTCGGCCCGGCTCATCATCCGCACCGGGTACGCGCCGTCTGGGCCGGTCGCTCGAAGGTCCGCCACTGTGATGCGGTCCCCGCGAGCGGTCTCTTCCCTGTTCGGATCCACGACGCGCACCGAGTCCCGGCCCGTCATCGGCACATCGGGGACGCGGGTCTCGACGTGAAAGTCGCCCTTGTCGTCGATCCACGTGAGAAGGAGACCCTCGGTCTCCGGCCTCACGACGACGGACGTCTCGGCGGGGGCGGTTGGAGCCGGAGGGTGGCTACGCTTGCATGCCCCGCTGCCAGTACCAACGACAAGCGCGAGGGCCAGGAAGAGCGAGCGACCTCTCACTTCACTTCCTCCGAGAGGCGAGCCCATTCGAGAAGCATCGCGTCGACTCTCTTCGTGAGGGCTTGCTCCTCCTGCGCCATCTTCGTGAGCTTCTCCCAGTCGTCCCCAGGCGCCGTCTTCAGCTTGGCGCGTAGCACATCCACGTCCTTCTCTCCCGCGGCAATCGTGGTCTCCAGCTCCTGGATGCGCTTTCGCTTTTTCTCGATGGCGCGCGCCGCTTGACGCTGCGCTTCGTACCGCTTCTTCGCGTCTTCCTCAGGAGTGGGAGCCCGTTTCTCTTTGGATTCGTCCTCGTTGGAGGCTGTCGCCTTTGCCCCTCGCGCGATCGCCTGTTCGTAGTCGCGGAACCCTCCAGGATATACCTCGGCCCGCCCGTCTCGAAGGCTCACCACCCGCGTCGTCACGTTCTCGAGGAAGCGTCGATCGTGGGAGACCAGGACGGTCGTCCCTTCGAAGCTCATGAGCGCCTCCTCCAGGATCTCCGCCGCCGGGATGTCCAGGTGGTTGGTCGGCTCGTCGAGGAAGAGAAGGTTCTTGGGATCGAGCAGCAGCTTGGAGAGAGCCAGGCGCGAGCGCTCCCCTCCCGAGAAGCCGCTGACGACTCGCAGAGGATCGTCCCCCCAGAAGCGGAACCTCGCGAGGTACTGGCGAGCCGCTTCCACCGTGAAGTCGCCCCGGATGCGCCGCACATTGTCGACAGCGGTGAGGTGCGTTTCGACATCGCCGAGGTGTTGATCGAAATAGCCCTCCTGGAGATTGGTCCCTCGCTTGACCGATCCGCGATCCTCGGCGAGGCCACGGCCGGCCAAGAGCTTCAAGAGGGTGCTCTTTCCGCTTCCGTTCGGACCGACGATCCCGATTCGCTCCCCGCGCCGCACGAGCAGGTCGAAGCCCGAGAACAGGTCGCGTCCTCCACGGACAGCGCCGAGGCCCTTGGCGTCGACGACGATGTCGCCTGTCCGTGCGGCCGGCGCGAAGCGGAACGCGACGCGCTCGGCCGTCGCCCATACGTCCTCGGGCCGCTCGAGCCGCTCCAGCTTGTCGAGCATCTTGCGCCGGCTCTGCGCCTGCTTGGTCTTCTGGCCGGCGATGTTCTTGCGGATGAATTCGTCCGTCTTGGCGATCATCGCCTGCTGCCGTTCGACCAGCGCTCGCTCACGAGCGAGATCGTCGTCACGGAGGACGACGTACTCGGAGTAGCGCGCGGGGTAGACGCGGAAGGTGCGGCGGCCTAGCTCCATCGTCACACGACACGTGCTGTCCAGGAAGGCGCGATCGTGGCTGACGATGAGCACGGCACCGCGGTAGTCGGACAGCCATCGCTCGAGCCACTCGATGGTGTCCAGATCGAGGTGGTTCGTCGGCTCGTCGAGCAGCAAGAGCTCCGGCTGCATCGCGAGCGTGAGCCCGAGGCGCAATCGCCCGCGTTCGCCGCCGGAGAGGGACGCGATCGGGCGGGAGAGATCGCTGTCCGAGAAGCCCAGATGGCTCGCGAGGGTGGCGACCTTGTGTTCGAGCTCGTCGCCGTGCGCGAGGTGATAGCGATCGGTCACCTCGACGAGACTGGCCAGAGCATCGGGTGCACCGCTCGCCGCGTTCTCCTGTGCACGTTGGAGCTCCTGGCGCAGCTGAAGGACATTGCCGAAACCCGAGAGGAACGCTCCCAAGACGTCGCCCTCCGGTGCTATCTCGTGCGACTGCCTATAGTAGCCGAGCGTCGCGTCGCGCCGTAGGACCACCGAGCCACCATCGGGATCGATCTCTCGCCCAAGGATGCGGAGAAGCGTCGTCTTGCCGGACCCGTTGGGAGCCACGAGCGCGACCCGATCTCCGACCGCGAGGGAGAAGGTGACGCCCTCGAACAGCGTGTCGCCGGCATATCCGAAGCGCAAATCGGCGACCTGGAGGACGGTCATCGCGGCGCTGCCGGGAGTAGCACAGCGACGACGTTGCCGACGGTGCCAACGCTCATCGTGCGAGGGGCCGTCAGGCCACGGCGGCAGCAAGAGCAGCCACCGTAATGTCGAGAGGACTGCGATCGTCCGCGTTCTGCTGCAGAAATGCCTCGATCCGTGGCAAACGCGCGATCGCTTCGTCGAGGTCCCGGTCGCTCCCCTTGGCGTACGCACCCAGGGTCACCAGGTCCCGTTTGGCTTCGTAGGTCGCGATAAGGGACCGCAGGCGGCGCGCCCCTTCGCGGTGCTCCGTGGCGACGATGAAGTCCATCGCGCGCGACAGCGACATCGTGACGTCCACTGCCGGGTACCGGCCGCGGGCGGCGACCGCGCGGTCGAGCACGACGTGCCCGTCCAGGATGCCGCGCACCTCGTCCGCGACCGGCTCGTCCATGTCGCCACCCTCGACAAGCACGGTGTAGATCGCGGTGATGCTGCCGCGAGCCGCCTGACCCGCACGTTCGAGGAGGCGGGGGAGAATGGCAAAGGCGCTTGGCGGGTACCCTCGGCGCGCTGGAGGCTCGCCCGCCGCGAGGCCCACCTCGCGCTGGGCACGCGCAAAGCGGGTGATCGAATCGACGAGCAAGAGGACGCGCCCGCCGCGGTCGCGGAAATGCTCCGCGTACGCCGTCGCAACCTGCGCGGCCCTCAAGCGCTCGAGTGCTGCTGCGTCGCTCGTGGCCACGACCACCACGCTCTTCTTGCGCCCTTCAACCCCGAGCGAACGGTCGATGAACTCGCCGACCTCTCGTCCTCTCTCGCCGACGAGCGCGACGACGACGACATCCGCGTCGGTGCCGCGCGCGATCGCGCCGAGCAGCGTGCTCTTGCCCACTCCAGAATCCAGCGAAGAGCCCCATCCTCTGGCCCTCGCCGATGGTGAGGAGGCCGTCGAGGACCCTGACGCCAGTGGCAATCGGCCTCGAAACGGGACGCCTCTCGAGTGCGGGGGGTGGGTCGCGGTCGACGGGAATGAGCTCCCCCTCCACGGAGGGTCCACCGTCGAACGGGCGACCCAGCCCATCGACCACCCTCCCGAGCAGCTGCTGGCCCGCGCGCACGAGCAGAGGCCCTCCGGTGGATTCCACTTCGTCGTCCGGTCCCACACCAACCAGCGAGCCGAGGGGCATTGCAATCGCCTGGCTTCCCTCGAAACCGACGACCTCGCAAGCGAGCGGGAGGCCTCGTCGCTTGACGTGAGCGACGTCGCCGATCCGAACGCCAGGCATGACGAACCGCAGGCTCAGCCCCGTGACAGCGGTCACGCGACCGCTCGCGCGCAAGGTCGAGACTTGCGCGAGCTTGGACTTGAGGGCTTCGGTGTCGAGGGGCATCGGCTACTTTCCGGCGGCCGCTCGCTTCCCTTCTTTGTCGTCGTCTGCCTCGCGCAGCTCGCTTCCCAGTTGCTCGAGTAGCTCGCGTGCGCGCTGCGTGAGCGACGTGGGAACGTCGACCTGCACGACCACCACCAGAGACCCTCGACCACGCCCGTCCAGGCGAGGCACGCCGTGCCCTCTCATCGTGAAGACGGCTCCGGACTGCGTGCCGGCCGGTATGGCAACGGGGGCGCTGGCCTTGTCGTCCTCTACCTCGAGCGCCGGCACGCGGATCTCCGCGCCGAGCGCCGCGTCAGTGAAGGCCACGTGCACCCGTGTGACGAGGTCGGCCCCGTCGCGCTCGAAGCGGGGGTCCTCCTCGACGTCGATCTCCACGTACAGATCGCCTGGCGGCGCCCCCTGCGGGCCTGGCATCCCCTGCCCCGAGACGCGGAGCCTCTGTCCCGAGTCGATTCCCGCGGGGAAGGTAACGTTGACCTTCCGCGCACGTTCCACGGCTCCTTGCCCGGCGCACGTCGGGCAAGGGTGCTTGATCACGCGACCGGCTCCGCGACAGCGTGAGCACGTCGAAGTGAACATCACGAAGCCGCGCGCATTCGACACCTGACCGGAGCCGCGGCACTGCGCGCACGCTTCCGGCTTGGTCCCCGCCTTCGCCCCGGTTCCCGCGCAGTCTTCGCACGCGGTCGGAGCCCTCACCCCAACCTCTCGCTTGCACCCGAAGGCGGCCTCTCGCAGAGTCAGCCGCGTCTGCACGCGCAGGTCGCCTCCCCGACGCTGCCTCGCGTTCCCGCCGAAGCCTCCTCCCCCGGAAAACATCTCGGCGAACAGGTCCTGCATGTGGGCGAAAACGTCGCTGATTCCATCTCCCATGCCGGCCGACCCATCGAGCCCGGCGTGTCCGAACTGGTCGTATATCCGGCGTTTTTCCCCGTCGGACAGGACTTGATAGGCCTCGTTCATCTCCTTGAACTTGGCCTCCGCGGCGGAGTCCCCCGGGTTGCGGTCGGGATGATGCTTCAGCGCTTCCCGCCGGTACGCCCTGCGAAGGTCATCGGCCGACGCTTCGCGTGAGACCCCCAGGGATTCGTAGTAGTCGCGCTTGGAGGACATCGACCGCTTGGAACCTCTCGGGACGCGGGCTCGGCCAAGGCTCGGCTAGGCCACACCGCACAGCGTGCAGGGACGCGCCGACGCCAAGTTAAGCCTCGGCCGGAGCGTGTCAACGCGAATTGTCGTCGCTCTGGGCGGCCGGTCCGCCCGCGGACTCCGCCCGAACGCGCGCCTCGTGTTCCTGGAGGAGGGCACGCCGAAGTGCATCGACCTCGTCGAGCGCCGCTGACAACTGGCCTCCGAAACCCGGGCCTCCCTGCTGCGTTCCGGTCGTCCCCAGGGCGAGCCCCCGTTCGAGTTCTGCGACCTTCCACACAGTCGCCTGAGCCTCGCCCTCGCGACGGGCCAGCTCGAGCGCGAGCGCGTCGAGGCGTCCGCGGAGGCGGGCGTTCTCCTCGTCCCGTGCGTCGACGTTCTCCTCCGCCGGGGACGACCCTCCGGCGACCGTGTCCTCGAGCGCGCCTGCCAGCTCCCGGATCATCTGATCGCGCCGTGCGAGCTCACCCTCGAGAAGACGGACGGCGGCAGCGCGCTCGCGCAAGGCCTCCTCTAGGCGGACGTGCTCGTCGACCCGGGCGTCGGTGTGCTGCAGTTCCATCTCGAGCAGGACGGTGCGCTTCTCGGCGCAATCGGCGCGACGAGCGATCTCTTCGATCGCCTCCGCGCTCGAGCGCTCGGCCTGCGCGGTCGCCCGCATCTGCTGCAGCTCCAGAGACAGCTGCGTCACCTGTCGCGTTCGATCGGCGAGGACTGCCTCGAGCTCCACGACAGCCTCGGACCGCTCGTGGAGTCCCTTCTCGAGCACCGCCACGGCTTCGGCCAAACGGTCACCCTCGGCCGCGCGCGCGCGAAGGTCGCCGTTGAGGGCCTCAAGGTCCTGCAAACGACGCCCAGCGTCCGAGTTGTCAACCAGCGCCCTGAGGGGCGCGGGAGGGGGCGGAAGCTCGATAATCGAATAGGCATCGAGGCGCACATCCCGCTGGCTCGCGAGCACGATGAACACCTCGGGCGGACGGTCCATCTCGGCGAGCTGGGTATCGACGCTGACTGCAGGCGAGTGGTCCTCGTCTCCGAGCTCCGCCAGCGTCACTCCGTAGAAGGGGAGCTGGGCGATCATCCGCGCGCAGTCGAACTCCCGCGCGACGAGATCGAAGAGCTCGTAGTAGTCGAAGGCGGGGGACCCCTCGTTGGCCGTGCCGTCTCGATTGGCGGCGGCGACGATGGCGGCGCCTTCACCGCCGACCATGCGCCGCACGCGGGCGAGAAGGTCCGCTGGGTCGGGAAAGCAGCCGAGGTCGGGAACCACGACGAGATCGACGTCCCTGACCTCGGGTTGGTCTCGCGACAGAGGGCGCACCGTGACGCCGCGCGCAGCATGCTCCGCCGCGCCGCGCGCACGCTCGATATCGGGGTCCCACACCTCTACCGCGCGGGCACCTAGCCGCACCAGCAGAGAGCCGAGACCGATCGAGGAGTCCCCGATGACGGTGACGTGACCGCGCTCCGCAAGCGACTCCGCGTAGACGGCGAGCGCGAGCTGTGAGGTTACGCGGACGGCCTTCGGGTCCATGCCGGCGGGTGACGGTTCTAGCACGTCCCCGCTATGGACCATTGGGCCGGTCGTTCGACTCGGCGCTCGGAACCCGTCCACGTCCTCGCCGGAAGCTCGAGCCGGCGGTCGGTCAGAAGCCCGGCGACACTGCACGCCAGCGCGACCGCTCCCTCCAGCGTGGGTCTGCGGGGGGCGAGGCGCACGACGCGCTCGTCGGAGCGGCGACCCGGGACGGTTCGCGACGCGGAAGAGGTCCGGGCGAGCTGAGTCGCCGCCGGACTCACCTCGAGTACGCGCACGAGAATCTCGGGTACGGAGATCCACCCCGTCTGAGTCTTGCTCCACGCGAGTCCTATCTCGATCCCGACGACACCCGGCATCGCGATGCGCGGCAGGACGAGCAGCCTGAGCTCGTCGACCGTCGAGCCATCGACCATCACGCGTCCCCACGGGACGACGCGAATGTCGGCTCTGGAGCGAAGGCGACGGAACGCGCGGGAAAGCCAGGGCGCGGCCGATCGCGCGGCCTCCGGCGGGAGCTGCGAGGACCGGCCGGTCACGAGCAGGGGCACGAGCACGGCCGCATCGAGGGACACGAGCCAGGGACCCTGAGCGGACCAGTGCGCCGCTGCGACGGCGAGACCGACGACGAGTAGAGCGGCGAAGAAGGCGACGAGACGCCCCGACCGCGTATCGACGTCGAGCCAGTGGCCCTCGGCAGCCCGAGGAGCAAAGGCGTCGTCGGGGCGCAGTGCGAGCCATCGGCCCGGCCCCCTCGCGGCCGGCGCTGCGTTCGTGCCGCGCAACGCGGCCGCGAGCGTGGCGAAGGCCACGAGGATGCCGCCAGCCGTGGGCTGCGAGCGCACCTGAAGGGCCACTCCCGCCGCGAACGCCAAGCCAGCAAGAGTCGCCCGCGCACCCGACGGCAATGGCAGCAGGCCGCCGGTAGTGGGCGCTCCACGGGCTATGCAGGCTCGTTCGAAAGCGGACCCTTTTCGCGCGACGAGCAGCCCTATGGCCACGGCGAGCCCTGCCATCGACGTCGCAAAGACGGCCTCGTGGAGGCGATCGGGCTCGGCGGCTGCCGTGGTTTCGACAGGCGGGCGCAATCGGGGGTCAACGACCTCTGGAAGAGCGCGGGGATCGACGCGCAAGGTCCACGAGACCGTCTCTCCGCGAGCGACGTGCGGCCGGACCAGCTCGAGGACATCGCGTCCCGCGTCTCGCCGCAGAGTGGAGACCGCGGCCTCATCCACGGCGCCCGTATCCGCGAGGATCGGTCGGGGCTCGTCGGGCGCTGCCGGAAAGTCGAACTCCGTCCGGACGGCGTCCAAGCCCTCGCTGGCAACCGGTGCGGACCACGTAAGTCGCCAGGTGGGACCGTCGCGAACGAGCGCTCGCGAGACGACGAGATCGACATGCCATCGGACCTCGAAGGAGAAGGTGCCGCGCATCAGAGCCCGGGGCTCGTCGATCACGATGCGAACTGCCTTGTCCTCTTGCCGGACGAGGTGCCCGGAGTGCTCGCGTCCGTCCTCTGCCACGATACGGACGTCGGGCTCGAGGGCCGCGCTCGCGTCCACGTTGACCAGATCGATAGCCTTCAGCGGCCCACGGATCACATGCCAGCGCAGCGTGTGCGCGACGGCGGCTGCGCCGTTTGGATCAACATGGACCCTGACGTCGTCGCCAATCTCGTGTGCCTCTTGCCATGCGAGCGCCCGTGCCGGCACGAGCAACACGAGAAGGGTCGTGGCGAGGACGAGCCCACGGCGTAGGTCCATGTGGGACAAAGGTACGCACCGACGTGACTTCGGCCAACTTTCGGCGCCTGAGACCGGTCATGGGCTCGAGAGAGGGCGTCAGAAACCGCCATGCCGCAGAACGCCAACCACGGCGTCTTCGATGGCGGCGCGAGGCACCTGCAGCGTGGCGACAACGGAGGACGGCACTCCGGTCTGAGCGGTCAACGAATAGACGATGGGCGCCCTTCCCCCGTGCGGAACGTGGGTGAGATCCTCGAGCGAGTCGTCCGAATGAAGACCCAGTTCGCTGAAAAGGACCCCGATCACTTGTGCCATCGCTGCCGCGGACCTGAGGCTAGAGAAGCCTGCAGACCCGGTGCGCGCGTCCCTGAAAAAGCCGAGGTCGGATCGAGCATTCGTCTGTCCAGTCGTCAGAGCCGAGCTCAGCTTCGACACCACGAGCGCGTCGTCTCCGCCGACAGCAAGCCACGTCCGCGGCCCCTCAGCGGCGAGGAACAGATGCACGAGGAGTGCTCTTGGACGCCCCCTGGAGGCCTTCGCCACACCCTTCGCCGCGGGGGGAGGCACATTGTGCGATTCGGATGATACGTCGTGCTCGAACGGCAGCTCGATCACGTAGTGCTGTGTGTCCTTCGGCAAGGTGGTCCCCTTTGGAACGGGAGCCATGCGGATCGCGGGGGTGACGCCCCCTTTGGCTTTGGCGCGGTAAGCTCCGAGAAGACCGGGACGGCTCCACGCCGTCGTGACCTCTTTCAGGGCCGCGGAGAGTCGCGAGGAGGGTTCGTCCAGCTCCAGGAGGTGCCAACCCAAGAGCGCCTCAGCGAGCCCGCGCCGCGCCTCGATCTCTTGGATAGGGTCAGGGGAAGACCCCAACGCCGCGCCGGCCCCGCGAGCCTTCTTCACCGCGTCGAGGTCGACGCCGCTTGCGTATGTGGCGGGCGCCGAGGACGGAACTTTGGCGAGAGCATCGACGAGGACCTTGCGGTCGGCCTCCTTGATGGTGTCCTCGGCGAGCTTGGCATCGAGGAGTTTGAGCGCCAGATCGCGCACGCGAGCCAGATCGTTCGCATCGAGGCCCCGGTAGAACGCGGCCGAGTCGGCGTCGCCGGGCATCTGCCAGAAGGCTGCGGGCGTCGGGGAACCGCCGTCCGCGTGAGCCGTCACGACGCGCGTGAACGCCGAAGAGTTACCCGAGAACCTGGTCGTCGCCGTCAAACCGGCGCCGGCATCGGACAGCTGAACGTCGACCGAAATCGTCTCGAGATCGAGAACGAAATCCACCAGATCGGTCCCTAGGCTGATGGCGGCGTCGCGAAGACCCGGCACGCCGGAAGGCTCGCCTAGCACCCCGCCCGCGACGACTGAGAACATTCGCTTGAACCCCGCAATCGTCGGCTTCAGAGCCTGCAAGCGCACGTCGATGCGAAGGTCCGACGTCGACGGTGACCGCGTGGCCGTGCGAGTCAGCCAGGGAGCAAGGTCGGCGAGCGACTTCGCATCCATTCCGCAGACAATCCGCATGGCCGCGGCGCCGAAGGCCGGGACCAGCTCGCAGGCCCGATGGTCGCCGTCGTCGCCATCGGAGTCGATATCGTCCGCCTCTTGACTCGAACGATGGTCAAGGCCCTGGATGAGTAGCGCTCCGTTTTCTCCCGGCGCGAGCTTGTAGCGATCCGAAAGCGCTGCCTTTGCCGCGTCGATGTCCTTGATTCCGGCCGAGACGGCCACCTGCGCTCGCATGTGAGTGCCGCCCCCGGTGCTCGCCACCGCGAAATCGATGGTCTGCTCGAGGTCGACGAGAGGACCGACTGCCTGGCCGGTCAGGAGCTCGGTCACCTGCTCCGACTGAGGCATGGGCAGGTTGGACCACCCGCGGACGGTCGCGAGCAACCCCGAGAGCTTGCCGAGGCGGCCGGAGACGATGAGTCCCGGAGGCTCGGGGGCGGGGCTCAGGTCTGGCGGCGGGGGCAACGGTGCGACCGCGACCGGCTGCACGGGAACCGGAGGCGCCGGAGGCGGCGTCGCACCGCCGCACGAAGCGACAAGGCACGCACCCACAAGCACGAGCGAACGGAGAGCTGCGTACGGCATACGGCCCGTGAGCATGAGCGCCAGCAAGAGCACACGCTGGCCCAATCCGCAATCTAGCCCCGGCGCCCCGTCGCGGATAAGCCCGTCGTCGCACGATGGCGCGGTCCGGAGCCAAGAATCGCCTGAATCGCGAACAGCGCGCCGCCGTAGAGCATGCCGAGGGCCCCTTGCTCGTCCTCGCGGGTGCCGGCTCGGGCAAGACGCGCGTCATCACCCACCGCATCGCGCACCTCGTGGAGCGAGGCGTGCCCGCCGAAGCGATCGTGGCCCTCACCTTCACCAACAAGGCCGCGGCGGAGATGCGCGAGCGTACGATGGCCCTGCTCGGACCCGAAAGGTCGCAGAAGCCGGCGTGGAAGCACCCGCGAGGCCCGAGGCGCGCGCTGACCATTTGCACGTTCCACGCCTTCGGTCTGGATGTCCTAGGACGCGAACGCGAGGCAGTCGGCGGGCGCTTCACAATCTTCGACCAGGGCGACCAGATGGCGCTGGTCAAGCAGCTCCTACGGGCCGCGGGGGCGGAGCGCGCCTACGACGCTCAGGCCGTGCTCGCGCGGATTTCGAATGCAAAGAACGCGTTCCTCGCTCCCGACGAGCTTCCTTCAAAGGATCCGTACGACGAGATAGCCAAGGCCTTGTACCCGCGCTACCGCGACGCTCTACGGCGATACCGGGCGTTCGATTTCGACGACCTCGTATGCGAGGTGGCGACCCTCTGGCGCGAGCGGGGCGACGTCCGAGCGAGGTGGCAAGACCGATTTCTCCATGTCCTGGTCGACGAGTATCAGGATACGAACAAGGCGCAGCTCGAGATGTTGCGCCTCCTCTGCGGGAGGCGAAGGAACGTCTGCGCGGTGGGCGATGACGACCAGGCCATCTACGGCTGGCGAGGAGCCGATGTACGCAACATTCTCGACTTCGAGCGTCACTTCGAGGGAGCACGGGTCATAAAGCTCCAGCAGAACTACCGCTCTCGCGCACCCGTCCTCGCCGTTGCCAACGCCGTCATCGCCAAGCGCACGGATGCCCGATGGCGCAAGGTGCTGTTCACCGAGCGGGCCGGAGGCGACGCCGTTCGATCGATCGTGGCGACGACTCCCGAGGCGGAAGCCGCCTGGGTCGGCAGAGAAGTTCGCCGGCTGCTTCGAGACGACGGGCAGCGCCCGCGGGAGGTGGCCGTGCTCTATCGATCCAACGGGCAGTCTCGTCTGCTCGAGGAAGCGCTTCGCGAGCAAGGGATCGCGCACCGCGTCGTAGGCGGGACGCAGTTCTTCGAGCGCAAGGAAGTGAAGGACGTCCTCGCGTACGTCAAGCTGGCGCTAAATCCCTCCGACGAGATAAGCCTCCGGCGCGTCGTGAACTACCCGGCGCGAGGCATCGGCGAGACCACGCTCGACAGGCTCGTTTCGCATGCGAGCGGGCGAGAGTGGTCGCTCTGGCAGACCATCGAACGCGTCGACGCCCTGGACGACATACCGACGGCTGCCAGGGACGGTTGTCATTCCCTCGCGCAGGTCGTGTCCGAAGCGCGCCGCTCGCTGGGAGCCAAGCGACCTCCCAGCGAGATCGTCCGCAACGTATGCGAGCGGATTGCCCTCAAGGCGGAGCTCACCACGAGCGCTCCGTCGCCAGACGCCGCGGCAAGACGATGGGCGAACGTCGAGGGTGTACTGGCGACTCTGGCCAGACGCGAGACGCGCGAAGGCGGAGCGGGCGCGGACGGGCTCGCGGCGTTCGTGCACACGTTGACGATGGATATCGAGGCAGACACGGAAGACCCCGGCGATGCCGTGACGCTCTCGACGTTGCACGGAAGTAAAGGCCTTGAGTTCGAGGTTGTATTCCTCGTTGGGTGCGAAGAGGGCTATCTCCCCCACGCACGCACTCTCGACGCGCGAGCCAGCGACGCCTCCGCCGGTCCGGAAGGAGGCGTGGCTGACATCGAGGAGGAGCGGCGCCTCTTCTACGTGGGGATCACGCGTGCGAGGGAGCGCCTCGTCCTGTCACGCGCCCGGTCGCGGGTCTTGAGAGGTAGGGCCGTACCGCGCACGGTCAGTCGGTTTCTACTCGACGTGCCCGCGGAACTGGTCGAGGAGCAGCAGGTGACGGACGAGGCACCTACCACGATGCAAGAGGCGACCGCCAACGCCGCGGCGATCCTCGCGATGCTTGCCGGCGCGAAGCCGTGACGGTGGCGGCGAGGAGCTGCCCCTTCACGCGCGAGAAAGGGCCTGCTCGAGATCGCCGATGAGATTGGCCGCATCTTCGATCCCGACGGACATCCGCACGAGGCCGTCTGCGATGCCGATCGCCTCGCGCTGCTCGGTCGTCATCTCGTAGTAGCTCATGACGGCCGGTTGCTCGATGAGGGATTCGACGCCGCCGAAGCTCGGGCCGATGCGGGCCAGCGTCACGCCGTCGATGAAGCGGCTCGCTGCGTGAAGCCCACCCTTCACGACGAAGCTGACGACGCCGCCGAAGCCGCTCATTTGGGCCCGCGCGATGAGGTGGCTCGCGTGCGATGGAAGGCCTGGATAGAAGACTCGCTCGATGTGCGGATTCTGCTCGAGCCATCGAGCGACCGCTAGCGCCGTTGAGTTCTGCTTCTCGACCCGAAGCGCCAGCGTCTTTATCCCGCGCCCTACCAGGAACGCCGCGTGGGGATCGCACACGCTTCCGAGGACGCCCCGAAGGTCGCGCACCATCGATACGAGGCCGCTCGAGCCGCACACGACGCCGGCTAGCACGTCGTTGTGGCCCGCGAGGTATTTGGTCGCGCTGTGCACCACGAGGTCGATCCCGAACGAGGCGGGACGGCAGTTCACCGGCGTCGCAAAGGTGGCATCGATCATCGACTTGACCGTACGGTGCGGCTTGCAGGCCGTCGCAAGTCGCTCGAGGTCGACGCATGCGAGGTACGGATTCGTGGGCGACTCGCTGAGGACGAGGCGCGTCTCCGGACGCAACGCCTGCGGCAGCGCATCGAGATCGCCGGCGGCAAGAAGAGTGTGGGCGACGCCGAAGCGAGCGAGCACGTCGGTCACGAACTCGAGCGTCATCCGGTAGCAGTCGCGAAAGAGCACGACGTGCTGTCCGCCCTTCACGAGGGCCAGCATGCTCGTGGTTACCGCCGCCATGCCGCTCGAGAAGAACGCGGCATCTTCCGTCCCCTCCAGCGCCGCCATACGCAGCTCGACGGCTCGCACCGTCGGATTGCCGTAACGACCATACTCGCCGCGTTCGCCAGCCGGATGCCGCCCGTCGGTGTATGCCTGGATCTCCGCGGTGTCCGCGAAGGCATACGTCGCGGTCTGTACGATCGGCATCGGCACCGCGTCGTAAGCCTTTGGCTTCTCGTCGCCCCCGTGCACGGCTTCCGTGGACGTGATGCCTCTGCGCTCGCTCATTGGGAAATGGCCTCTGGGGCGATGACGGGCAACGCTGCTTCGGCCATCGCCCGCCGCGATTTCGTGAAATGGTGATCGAATCCTTCGAAGACGCGCAGATCCGCTCCAAGGTCGCGCGCCAGCGAACTTGCTTCGTCTACGTCGCAGAGCTCGTCCAAATCTCCGACGAAGATCGTTACCTTTCCGCCGAAGCGGCCCCCCCCGTCATGAAACGCGAAGAAGCGCGTGCTCGGCGCGATGAGCAGCAATCGGTCGACCCTTGCGTCGCGCACCGCCGCGCGCAGCGCTACGAAGGATCCGAACGAATGACCACACACGCTGACCGGGGCTCCCGGGGCGACCCGCCTCATGTGCTCGATGGCCCCGCGAACGTCGTCGACCTCGCCACGCGCGTCGTCGTACGAGCCCTCGCTGGTCCCGACACCGCGGAAGTTGAAGCGCACCCAGGCCACCGGCACCTGCTCCCCAGACAGGCCGGCCAGGCATTTGGCGATCGCAAGCGGGACGGGGCTGTGCATGCTGCCTCCGTAAAGAGGGTGGGGATGGCACAGCACGATGGCACGAACGGCACCCACTGGGGCACAGACCCGCGCCTCCAGCGACGGACCGTCGGAGATCGCCGGGACGCGCTCTTCCACCTCCCCCGCCACCGGGACGGGCGGGGAATGCGGAACCACCGCAGGTGGGGGCGGCAGACGATCGACGCGCGGCATGTGGCCGGTTCGTAGCACGCCGGCTGCTCAAATCGGGTGGCGCGCGGCGCGCACCCTGGCCGCGATCGCCGTCGCCGCTTCGCCGACGGGGACGAGCTCCGCCTTCTTCGGGTCCACCTCCGTTCGCGCCTTCAGCTCGATGTTGCCGCCGGCAAGGCCCTTCGAGCCAACGGTGACTCGGAGGGGGATGCCGATGAGATCGGCATCCTTGAACTTGACGCCCGGCCGCTCGTCGCGATCGTCCCAGAGGACCTCCACGCCTGCCTCTTCGAGCGAGTCGTGGAGGGCGCGCGCCGTAGACGCGACGGTCTCTTCCCGGCCAAGCGTGACGAGATGCACCTGGTATGGTGCCACGCTCATCGGCCAGCGCATGCCGTTCTCGTCGTGATGCTGCTCGATCGTCGATGCGACCAGGCGGGACACGCCGATGCCGTAGCAACCCATCACGAGCGGCCGTTGCTGCTGCTTCTCGTCGCTGAAGTTCGCGCCCATGACCTCTGAATACTTGGTACCGAGGATGAAGATGTGGCCCGCTTCGATCCCGCGGTAAGCCTGGAGCACTCCACCGCACCGGGGGCAGCGATCTCCACCCTGCACGAGGCGCAGCGTGTGGACGTCGCCTCGGTAGTCCCGGCCGAACCATACGTTCTTGAGGTGGAAACCCGATTCGTTGGCGCCGGCGACTCCGCCAGGCACCGCCGCGGCGTCGTTGTCGACCAGGATCCACTTCGACTCGAGACCGACCGGCCCGGCGAAGCCGATCTTGGCCTTCGTCGCGCGCTCAACCTCTTCGTCGCTCGCGAGAAACACTTCGCTGGCGCCAAGCGCCCTCGCGAGACGAAGCTCGTTGAGCTCATGATCGCCGCGGACGACCGCCATTACGACCTTTTGCGCCTGCGGGCCGTCCTTGGCGACGTAGAGGAGCGACTTGAGGATGCGGCTCTTCTCCACCCCCAGAAACTCAGCGACTTCGTCGATGGTCCGCTGCGTCGGAGTCGCGATCTTCTCGGGCGAGCCCGCCGGCCTCGCTCCGATTGCCGTCGCCAGCGCAGGCTCCGCAGCTTCCACGTTCGCGGCGTAGTCACACGTCTCGCACGCGACAATCGAATCCTCGCCGGAATCCACGAGGACCTGGAACTCCGCGCTCGTCGAGCCTCCAATGGCTCCGGAATCAGCCTGCACCATGCGGTAGGTCAGGCCCATCCGGTCGAAGATCCGCACGTAGGCTTGACGCATTTTCTCGTAGCTCGCCGCGGCGGAGGCGTCGTCCTGGTCGAACGAGTACGCATCCTTCATCAGGAACTCGCGTCCGCGAAGCAGACCGCCGCGTGGACGCGGCTCGTCGCGGAACTTCACCTGAACCTGGTACAGGTTCTTGGGCAGATCGCGCCAACTGCGGATCTCGCGGCGAGCGATGTCCGTCACGATTTCTTCGTGCGTGGGGCCGAGGTGGTAGTCGCCACCCTTGCGATCCTTTAGGCGAAAGAGCACGGGTCCGTAGAGGTCCCAGCGACCGGTTTCTTTGAAATACTCGGCAGGGAGCATCGCCGGCATCAAGATCTCGAGTGCGCCTGCGCGGTCCATCTCCTGGCGCACGATCGCTTCGACCTTGCGAAGCACTCGGAGGCCGAGGGGCAAGAAATCGTACATCCCGGCTCCCACGCGGCGAATGAAGCCCCCCCGTGTGAGCAGGACATGGCTGACGTTCGTGGCGTCGGCAGGAGCTTCCTTGACCGTGGGGACGAGGGCGCGGGAGAGGAGCATTGGTCGGGCGGCGGGATTAGAGCCGCCGAGGCGCCAAGACGCCAAGGGAATTTGGCAGACGCTGGAAATCGTAGACCGCGCCGAGCCGAAGGAGCTGCGACAACTCGTCAAGCGCGCGCATACCTTCGCGCGCGAGCTGGGGATCCGCGAGGTCGTCAGGGCGCAACCGGTCTCGGTAGTGGCGCTCGATCCACGCACGGAGGGCGGCTTCAAGGTCGTCGTCCAGGAGCACGTTGGCGGCAACGCCTCTCATCTCGGCGTCGGTAAGTGCGACGCGCAGCCTCAGGCAGGCGGGACCTCCGCCGTTCTCCATCGATTGCCTCACGCCAACGTAGTGGATCGCGCACACGGGGCCTCCGGCGGCGACCACTCGCTCGAGGAATGCTCTCGCGGCCGGGTCCTCGCGGGAATCTTCGGGGGCGACGATCGCCATCGCCCCGTCGGGCAGAGTGACCACCTGCGAGTTGAACGGATACGCCGAGACGGCGCTCGAGAGGGGCAGCTCGTCGGCAGAGGCGTGAACGACGAAGAGCTCATCGCCCAACAAGCGCTCGAGGTCCTCGAGGAGCCCAGCGGAGTCGACGAACGCGAGGTCGTGCAACATGAGGAAGGGCCCGTTGCCGACGGCCAGAACGTCCGAGTGAAAGGCGCCAGCGTCAATCCCGTCGGGATGCTGCTGCGGGAAGCGACAGCGGGCGGTCGCGAGGCCGTGCAGGCGAACGATCGCCTGGGACGCTTCGAGCGCCTGCCGCGCAGGATAGCGGTTCGGACCGACGGCAGCGTCCCATGCGGCGTACCCCCACGCGAAGAGGTGCGCGACACCCTGCGACGCACTGAGACGCAGGTGATTCGCAGCGCCCTCGTCCGCAAACTGGCCGCCCCCGGGCAATGGGTCGTGAACGACGAACCGCGCACTGTCGGCGAAAATCGTGCGGAGCAGTCGCGTCGTCGTCTCCGACTCGAGAGCGCGGTGAAACATGGACTGCAGGTTTGCCGGCGTAATGTGGACCAGCCCATCCATCGTGTCCGAGGATGGAGCGATCGTCGCGGCATTCGCCGTCCACATTGCCGACGCGCTGGAGCAGAGACGCAGGTACCGACCATCGCCGCTCCCCGCCGCCGCGAGCACCTCGTCGTCGGTTCCTCGGAAGCCAATCCCCCTCAGGGTACGAAGGCTGGGGCGATCGTGCGGCGGCAAGACGGCTTGCGCAACGCCCAGACTGCGCACGAAAGCCATCTTCGCGAGTCCCTCCAGCGCGGCGGCGCGCGGGTTGGATTCCTGCCCTCCGGACCGCGCGCTCGCGACGTTGCCGGGGCTGAGGGCTCCGTAGTTGTGCGTGGGGCCAACGATCCCATCGAACTGAATCTCAGGCATAGGCGTCACACATGAGCGTTCGTGTGAGAGTAGTGGTTAGCGTAGGGATTAATAGGCACTCAGGTTGCGCGAGCGAAGGAGACGCGCTCTACTTGTGTGGGGTTTTTAGCGCGCCTTCTCTCAGGATCGCGGGCGACGGAGGAACCTATGCGAAGTGTTCTTAGACTACTTGTTGGACTTGTCCTCGTCGGGGGCTGCGGAGGGTCCTCATCGTCCTCTGGGGACTTCAACGGCAGCGGTGGGAGCAGCGGTTCCGTGGGCAATAGCTCAGGGGCCGGTAGCTCTGGTTCGCAAAGCTCAAGCGGCTCCGGATCGAGTGGAGCGCAGAGCAGCGGCGGCAGCAGCTCTGGATCCAGCGGCGGCTCGTCGAGCTCCAGCGGTGGGAGTGGAGGCAGTAGCGGAGGTTCGAGCGGCGGCGGCGGAATGACCCCGACGATGCTTCCCACCGCGATGGGGGCATGTCCGACGTTTGCCAACGGATCGCAGGCCACTCTGACCGCGGGCAGCCAGACCATCAAGGCGGACATATGGATGGGATCGACGGGCGGGGGACCGCTCATCTTCTACTGGCACGGCACCGACAGCAGCGCGACAGCGGAGGTGCCCGACGCCTTCGATACGGCGGCGCTCATGAGCGCCGGTGGCATCATCGTGGGGCCCGAGGAAAGCACGCGTACCGGAACGCCAACCGGCAACACCGGCGATGACGTCTGGTACACGAGCGACGCCGCCTTCATGGACCAGGCGGTTGCGTGCGCGATCGAGCAACTGCGCATCGATACCAAGCATATCCACACGGCGGGGTACAGCGCGGGCGGCCTCCAGACCGTCTACATCTGGTTCGCGCGCTCCGGCTACGTCGCGAGCGTCATCAGCTATTCGGGTGGAGACGCGACCATCAATGCGGCCGCGATGCAGGATCCTTCGAACATCCCGCCGGCGATCGTGGCGCACGGTGCGATGGGACAGGACACCTTCATCCTGGACTTTGCGCAGGAAAGCGCTGCCTGGGAGTCGGTCATCTCGATGGACCACGGGACCTACATCGATTGCAACGACGGCGGGAATCACCTCGCCTTCTTCCAGACGCGGGCCCCTAACCTCAAGCCCGTCGCGTTGAAGTTCTTGAACGACCATCCGTTCGGCATCAAGCCCGAGCCCTACACTTCGCTCCCCTCCGGGTTTCCGACGTATTGCGCGCTCAACGCGGCGGGCACCCCCCCCTGAGCACGAGCCAGGTTAAGGCGTCCGGACGGGGTCCGCGCCGCCGTACGTAGGAAGAGGCTCCGGCTCGGGCGTAGAGAGCGAGGCGCTGGGCCGCATGCCCGCGAGGTCGCCCACGACGACGTCGTCGTCGTCCGCGAAGACAGTCTCCCTACCGTAGAAGGTGTAGACGCGAAGCGTCTTGCCGAGCGATGGCTCCACTCGGTCGGGGTTGCGTTCCAGTGTGGCCATCTCGAGCGTCTCGAACATGTCGCGGAAATCGAGGACGAGCTCGCGTATCTTGCCGCCTACTGGGAGCCTCGCCCGCTTGAGCCACGCCGTAATGACACCGCGCCCCGGTCCCACGACCGCCCCGACGCGCGCTCCCCCGGGCACCTTCATCCGTCCCCCCGCCAGAAGCTTCTCGAGGGTGACTTCCCCGCTCGCGACGCGGCGCTTGATGAAGACTTCGCCCGTCCGCAATTCGTATCGGCGGATGTCTGCGTTCCCGTCACCCCGCCTCGAACCCGCGATGGTCATGCGCTTCCATGCCCATAAAGGCGTGAAGCTCGCGTCGTAGTGCACCTCCACGTCGCTGATGTCGAGCGGCCACTCCTGGCGCGACTTGAGCGTGTATCCACACGCCGTACGGACGAGCTCGAAGCGCTCTACGACGTTCTTCTCTTGAGAGTACGGTCCCGAACGGAGGTGCCCTTTTGCCACCAGCTGACCGGCATCCGCGGCGCCGTCGTTGCCGCACGAGGGATACCCGAGCTCCGGCACCGCATCGACGGGCACATGCTTGCGCTTGCAAGCCGTGAGCAGGCACAGACAGGCGAGAGCGACCGAAGCCGCCAAGCCGCGAGGCCGCCAGGAGAACGAATATCTCCCCAACATCTCTCGGCGGCCTCGCGGATTGGCAGCCCTCTTCACCGAATCTCGACGAGACTACTCCTTCTTCTCGCCGGCGCCGCCCTTCGGCGCTTCGCCTTCGGTGCTGTTTTGGGTAGCCGAGGTCGCGGGCTCTCCGCCCGGAGCGGCAACTCCGCTGCGCAGATCTATCGTCCCGCCGTAGTCGTTGTCGATCCGACCGCGTTTTCCCAGGTCGTCGTAGGTCAGCAGGATGAAAATTCCCAGGAACAAGAACGCCGCCAGGAAGGCCAGCGTGTTGAAGAGGCTGTCGTGACGAAGATGCATGAAGAACACGGCGACGAGCGAAGCCTTCATCGACGCGATGAGGAGCGCGATGATGATGTTCGCGCTGCCGAAGTCGTAATACGAAACCTTGACGGTGAGCAGCGTGAGGCAGACAAGGGCACCGAAGATGCCCCAGTAAAATCGAGCCGTCGAGATGTGGGCATGCACGCGCCCGTCATCGGCATGGCCGTGGTCGTGGTCGCCGTGAGCGTGATCGGTCGACATGGTCACTCCGGCTTTCCAACGAGGTAAAGCAACGGGAAGAGGTAGATCCACACGAGGTCGACGAGGTGCCAGTAGAGGGCTCCGAGGTCGACGTGGGTGAAGTACTCCTTGGAGAACTGCCCTTTGACGTTCTTGATGAGCACCCACGTAAGGATGCTCATGCCGATGATGACGTGGACGGCGTGAAGCCCCGTCATGCAAAAGTAGATGCCGAAGAACATGTTCGCGCGCGGCGGCAGAAGCTGCATGTTTCCCGACTCGTCGACCGCGCGCACCCACTCCGGGTTGCCTGCCGGCGCGTCCGCGTGGATGCGAAGGCACGAACCGACCTCTTCGCCGTTCTGAATCGCTCCGCTGAACCACGGATGCCCGAAGCAATGGCCAGGCAAGAGGCCCAGGTGAAACTTGTGGGTGTATTCGAAATACTTGATGACGAGAAACGCGAACGCGCAAGCGATCGTCACGATGAGGTATGCCGTCGTCTCGTTCCGCTTGCCGCGCTGCGCGGAGCGGACCGCGAGGGCGGCCGTCAAGCTGCTGAAGAGGAGCACCACCGTGTTCGACGCGCCCATCTTCTTGTTCAAGAAGTGATGCGCTTGATCGAAGATGGCCGGGTCCATCCCGCGCCAGATCGCGTACGCGCAGAAGAGCCCTCCGAACATGAGGATCTCGGTCGCGATGAAGACCCACATCCCCAGCTTTGCCGCCGCAAACTGCTGCGCCGGCGTGTCGAAGTGGTGCTGTAGGAAATCCGGGTGCGCGTCCGCGTGACCACCGTGGCCGTCGTGCGACGCGGCGTCCGCCGGTTCGATGACGTTCGACATGAGTCCTCTATTTCTTTCCCTTGGCCGGCGCCTCGACTTCGTCCCAACCTGTCGATAGCTCCTCGGGCGTCGCGAGGTGATAGTCGTACGGACCCCGCGTGAAGACCGGCGACGTATGGTAGTTGCCCAGCGGAGGGGGGGTGTCGGTCATCCACTCGTAGCCGGCCGAACCCCACGGGTTACGCGGCGCCTTCTTGCCCCGCCACAGCGCCTCGAGGAGCGTGTATGCGGTGGTGAAGAGCCCGATGGCCAGGATCCACGAGCCGATGGTCGACGCCTGGTGGAAGGGCTCGAACTGCGGCAGGTAGTCGTAATATCGCCGCGGCATGCCGCGCGAGCCCATGATGAACTGGGGAATGAAGACCGTGTTGAACCCGACGAAGACGAACCAGAAGCCAATCTTGGCCTTCCTCTCGTCGTGCATCTTGCCGGTCATCTTCGGCCACCAGTAGAGCAGCCCACCTAGGAAGGCGATGACGGTGCCGCCCATCATCACGTAGTGGAAATGGGCGACGACGAAGTACGTGTCCGTCAGGTGCACGTCGACGCTCAGCGTCCCCAGGAACAGGCCCGTCAGGCCGCCGATCGTGAACAGGAAGATGAAGGCCATGCCATAGAGCATCGGCGAGGCCCACAGGATCGAACCCTTGTACATCGTCGCGGTCCAGTTGAAGACCTTGACCCCCGACGGGATGGCGACGAGAAACGTGAGGGCGGAGAAGAGCATCGTCGCAAACTCGCTCATGCCGGCGACGAAGAGGTGGTGCCCCCAGACGAGAAACCCGAGCACCGCCAGGGCGATCGAGCTCATGGCAATTGCGAAGTGGCCGAATATGGCGCGACGCGAGAAGGTGGCGATGAGCTCGCTCGTAATCGCCATCCCCGGGACGATCATGATGTAGACGGCGGGGTGCGAGTAGAACCAGAAGAAGTGCTGGAACAGCACCGGGTCCCCCCCGAGCTTCGGGTCGAAGATACCGATACCGAAAAAGCGCTCCGTCGCGAGGAGCAAGAGCGTGATCGCCAGGACGGGCGTCGCGAGAATCTGGATGAGGGCCGTCGCGTACATTCCCCAGACGAAGAGAGGCATGCGGTTCCACGTGCAGCCCGGCGCACGCATCGTGTGCACCGTAACGAGGAAGTTGACGCCCGTGAGGATGGACGAGAACCCGAGGACGAAGACACCCAGGGTCATCGAGATGACGCTGTTGGCGGTCTGCACGCTGTAGGGTGTGTAAAACGTCCACCCGGTATCGACCGCGCCCATGACGAGGCTCGACAAGATGATGGCGAGGCCCACGAGGTAAATATAAAAACTGAGCATGTTGAGCCGCGGGAAGGCGACGTCCTTTGCGCCGATCATGATCGGCAGGAAGAAGTTTCCCAGGGCTGCCGGGACGCTCGGAATGATGAAGAGGAAGACCATCACCGAGCCGTGCAGCGTGAAGAAGCGGTTGTAAGTCTCCGCGTCCATGATGGTCCGGCCGCGCGTGAAAAGCTCGAGGCGCACCAGCAGCGCAAAGACCCCACCCACGAGGAACGCGAGTGAAACCATCGTCAGGTACATGAGCCCGATCCGCTTGTGATCGAGCGTCCACGCCCAGGAGGTCCAGCCCTTCTTCGCATCGAGGTACATCGCGTGCGGATCCCCGTGCGCGTCCACCGCGTGCCCACTCACGATCGGCATGTCTACTGCTGCCATTTGCCTGACTCCTCTACGTGGCTCCCGGGGTCGCTACTTCAACGAATGGATGTACGAGGTAAGTTCGCCGATCTCTGCGTCGGAGATCTGACCGCGGAACGTGGGCATCACCGGCCCGAAGCCCGTCACGATCTTTGCTTGCGGGTCGAGAATCGATTCGCGGACGTAATTCTCGTCGACGGTCACCGGACCGACGTTGGTCGACTCTCTCTTGGCCCAGATCCCCTTCCACGTCGGTCCGATGCCGGGCGCACCCGTCGTCGTGTGGCAGGCGAGGCAACCCTTGGCGGCATAGAGCCTCTGGCCTTGCTCGGCCGCGACGTCGGCCGGACAGGCCTTGCCTTGCGCCAGGTACTGGTCGCACTTGTCGCCAATGCTCTTCAGGAACTTGTCGTAGTCCTCCTGGGTTTCCACGAAGGAGATTGAGTGCATCGCCCAGTGCCCCGTCGCCTGGCCGGGCGGGAAGGGGTTCCTCGGGTCGTCACTTGGCTGGTAGGGGAGCTCGCCGCTCGGACCCGTACTGCGTCCACCGCAGTACTCCGCGCAGAAGATGTCGTCGTGCCCGACGTGCGTGGCCTCGAACCATACGGAGCTAAACATCCCGGGAACGACGTCGCGCTTGACGCGTAGCGCGGGCACGTAAAAGGAGTGAAGGACGTCGGTGGACCCCATGATAAGCTTCACAGGCTTGTGTACCGGCACGTGAAGCTCGGGACTGCTCCCGCCGTTGGGGTAGACGAACTCCCAGGCCCACTGCTTTGCGTTGACGTGGATCTCGATCGCGTTCGCCGGGGCGATCGCCATGTCCATGTAGCCCTGGAATCCCTTGTGAAAGAGGAACGCCAGGATGAAAATCGGCGCGATGGTCCACGCCACTTCGAGCGGAACGTTGTGCCCCGTGGGCTCCGCCTTGTGGCCCTTCCGTTCGCGGTATTTGATGGCCCAGTAGACCATCGTTCCCACGATCGCGACGAAGAGGACAACGCTCAGCCAGTAGATGAAATAGTAGAGCCAGTCGATGTCGCCCGCGACCGTCGACATCTGCTCGGGGAGCTGGAACGTGGCGGGATCATTGGGCTCGTTCATGACAGGTGCGCTCCGGCCGCGGACTCCGCGTGTGCCATCGGTTGCTGCTTGCGCCGACGCCGCTCGCGAGCCCACATCACAGCGATGAGGCCTCCGAGGGCGAAGACGGTGACGGCGCCTCCGAGGCGCATCACGTTCATCGCCACGAGGGCGTAGTGCTTGCCCTGCGGATCGTAGTGGTAGCAAAAAAGAAGGATCTTCTCGGTCGTCGAGATCGATCGTCCCTGGCTCGCCTCGAGCAAGCCGAGCCTGACGTCGTTCGGGTCGTAACTGATGCCGTAGAGATAGCGCCCGATCCGCCCGTCGGGGCCGAGGAGGTAGATGGCCGCCGGGTGAGCATATTGCTGCTGCCGGGCGTCGTAGCGGTACTCGAATCCGATCGCGTCGGTGACCCTGCGGATGTTCTTCTCGTCGCCGACGAGGAAGTGCCATCCCTTGGGGTCACCCTTGGCCCGCGGGTACGACGCGATGACCTGCGCTCGCTTCTTCGTCGCCGTCTCGGGAGTGTCCCGTGGATCGATGCTCACGGACACCACGTCAAACTCCTGGCCTACCGTCCACGCGACGTCGTTCAACGACTTCACCGTCGCGTCGAGCACGAGGCTGCAGAGCATCGGGCACGTGTGGTACGCGAAGACGAAGAGGGTCGGCCTCTTGCCGTCGAAGTAATCGCCGAGCCTGACTGGCTCTCCGTCCGTGTCGCGAAACGCAGCGTCGCGCGGCAGCGCCTGGCCGAGGTGCTCGACGATATCGACGCCCGCGAGCTCAGGGGCAGGCGACGCCGGAATCCCGTCGCTCTCGGTTCGCCACGCCTGGGCGTGCACGTCCGCCGACCCCACGAGCAAGCACGAGGCGAGCGTGGCGACGGCGATCGAGCGAGGGGAGGCGAGGCGGTGATGCTTCATGGGTGCTTCGGGGGGCCGTGATCGGGTGCTTTGGGCGCCGCTGCGTCGGGACGGCCTGCACGTGGAGTCGCGGCGTCCAAAGCGGACGCGGTGCCCCCGTCGACAACGGCCATTGCGGGCGGAGCCGGCTCGGGCGGCGTGATCATCGCCGAAGGAGCTTCGCTCGGCATCTTGGACCAACCCTGCAGGGGAGCCACGTCCCGGGAGTTCGACGGAACGACCATCGGGCTCATGCCCATGCGCCCCTGAGCGACCATCTGCTGCATCGCCTTGTCGATCGGCATGGGGCCGGCGTTCAACCGCTGTTGCTCGTCCGCGCGCAAGCTCGTGAGAGCCGCCGGCTTCGCATCGCCGAACTTGCGCTGCTCTTCTGCCGTCGCGATGGAGTCGAAGTAGGCAACGAGGCCCGCGTGGACCACGAGCAGCGTGACCACCGCCAACGCGCCGACTTTCAAGATCAGCCCCGTTTGGGGCTCCGCTTTCTCCGTGGCCATGTGTCGTCTTCCTTCGCCTCTATGCGTTCTCGAACTCCAGGGCTCGGGAGAGGCGCGGATCGCCGACGGCGACCAGCGCGTACTGCTCCATGCCATGAAGCACCGCGGCGAGGTAGACGCCGGTGATCCCGACCAGACAACCGAGATCGACGATGCTGGGGTCGAGCGGGCCGCGGTTCGGCATCACGATCCAATACACCTCGACGGCATGCATCACCACGATGCAAATGGCTCCCGCAGCGAGCAGCGGTAGCCGACGCTTGATGTTTCGCGACATCAGGAACCAGAACGGCAAGAAGAAGTTGAAGACGACGAGAGCCAGGCTGGTCGCCTTCCAGGTTCCGCCGTTGTCACCCCAGCGCTGGTGAAACCAAGCCACCTCGTCCGGGATGTTCGAGTACCAGGTGAGGAAGAACTGGGCGAACGAGATGTACGACCAGAAGACGATCCACCCGAAGAGGAGCTTGCCGAGATCGTGGTAGTGTTCCACGTTGACGGCATTCCCCAGCAAAGCACTCCGCCTCAGCATCAGCGTCCAGAGGATGAGCGACGCAATCTGGAAGAGGGCGCACTGCGCGAAGAACTGAACGCCGAAGATCGTCGAGTACCACGTAGCGTCGAGCGACAAGAGCCAGTCGAACGCGAAGAACGTGAGCGTGAAGGCGAAGATGATGAGGCCAGCCGGCGCAAAGCTCTGCGACGCCGCCGTGTTCTCGAGCGCCTTGGTCTTGTCCTGGTCGGTCGACCACTGGAAGTACCGGTTGGAGAGCCACCACCAGGCGACGAGGTAGAGGAAAAGGCGGAAGAGGAAGAAGCGGCGACTGAGATAGAACCGCTTGTGGTCGACAATCTTGGACTCCGCGCCCTCTTCGGCCCGCTCCATGCGCTTGGGGTTCGGAACGGGGACGTCCCGCATCGCGGCCGGCTCCTTCGCCGCGTAACCGCGCGCCTCCTCGAGCGGCGACTTGCTCTCCGCCCCCTGATGCTCGGCGGACGCCTCCTTGGCGTCCAAACCGTTCGGATGCGCCCACGGGAACAGGTGCGTGAGCGTGAACACGAGCGGGACCACGAGCACGGCGAACAGCGCCATCGGCCGCATGAAAAGCTCGGCCACGCGGCGCACGGTCACGCCCCACGACGCCTTGGTGATGTGCTGGACGAGCACGAAGAAGAGGCTGCCCAGGGCGAGGCTCAGCGCGAAGACAAACCCGAACAGGTACGAGTAGGCAAAGCGCGCTGGGTCCGACCACCAGCCGTAGGCGGCAATTCCGAGGCCGCCGGCGCCGATCATGCCCGCGGTCTTCCACGCTCCCGACCACGACGACTTTGCCGTGATGCGGTACTCCGGGCTCGCTGCGCCCTTGGATTCCTTGCTCGAGGTGCTCACTTCTTCGGCTCCGGTTGCGAAGGACTGGCCGCCGGGGGCAGCTGACTGACTTCGAGCGCGCGAACGTACGAGACGATCGCCCAGCGATCTGCCACGGGAATCTGCGGGCCGTAGGCCGGCATGGTGCGCACGCCGTGCGTGATGGTCGCGAAAAGCTGGCCGTCAGGCATCTGACGGAGGCGCGGATCCTCGTACGAGGGAAGCGGCGCGAAGCCGCGCGATTCGCACGGGTCCGTTACCTTGTCGCGCTTGCAGACGACCATGCCCTTGCCGTCGCCCGTTCGACCGTGGCAAGGCGCGCAATAGATGCCGAAGCGCTCTTGTCCGCGATCGAGCAAGTTCTTCAGGTTGCCTTGCCGCATCACGACCTGGGTGGGAACGGTCATCACGTACCCGGATTTGTCCGCAAGGAGACCCGTCGCGACCTCCGGATCGTCCTCGTACCGGTCGCGTGCCACGGTGCCCTCCACTGGGGTACGCATCGTGCGGTGGTCGTCAAAGAACTGCGAGTACGACTCGGGGTTGTAACGCTCCGTGTCGTACATGTTGCGCTCGGGCATGATGGGAGGGTCCTCGCTCACCTCGCCACGGCAACCAGCGAGGACGGTTGCGAGCAGCGCGGCAGACGCCAAGCACGAGGCGCGCCCGCAAGCACGGAGGGATCCGCTCACGACGGCTCCTCCTCGACCACTTCGACGTGCGAGGCGTGGGCGCCCTCGAGCAGCACCCGCGTCCTGTCGAGGTCGAACTTCGGGTCCTCGGCTTCGATCGAGATGAAGAACCGGTGGTCGCTCGCGGAGCGGAAGCGTTCGGACTCGAACACCGAGTGATTGTGCCTGGGGAGGCGGTTCAGGAAGAGCATTCCAAGCACGGCACCGAAAGCCGAGAGGAGAATGGTCAGCTCGAACATGATGGGGACCATCGACGGCAGCGTCCCCGGTGCGCCGCCCGGCTTGTCGCCGACGATGGTCGGGTAGTCGACCCCGTTCATCCAGTGCATCATCACGAACGCTCCCGTCAGCCCAGTAAGCGCACAGGTGATGACGATCCAGCCGAGGCGTGAGTCCCTGAGACCCATCGCCTTGTCCAGCCCGTGCACGGGGAACGGGGTGTGCGCGTCCCAGTGGACGTAGCCCGCGTCGCGCACCTTCTCCGCCGCGTGGACGACGTCGTGGGCAGATTCGAACTCCGCCAGGATGAGCGATGGCGTGACCTTGTGCGCCGAGGTCGATTGATTCGTCTCCATCACTCCGCGCCTTCCGGCAAGAGGGCCGCCGGCTGGGGCGGCGGCTCGTCCGCGACCGTGTCGTGGTGCTTCTCGCCCTTTGCCTTGTGATGCGGATCAGCCTGCGGCAGCGTGCCCTTGACCTCGGCCATCGCCACCATCGGCAGCCAGCGCATGAAGAGGAGGAAGAGCGTGAAGAACACGCCAATCGTGCCGGTGAACGTCCCGACATCGATGATCGTCGGGCGGAAGAGCCCCCACGCGCTCGGCAGGAAGTCGCGGTTCAACGACGAGACGATGATGACGAAGCGCTCGAACCACATCCCGATGTTGATGAGGATCGACACCACGAACATCACGGGGATGCTCGTGCGCAGCCGCTTGGACCAGTAGAGTTGAGGGACGACGCAGTTGCAGCCGACCATCCAGACCCATGCCCACCAATAAGGGCCGGTCGGTCGGTTCACGAGGAAATGCGCCATCTCGTACTGGTTGCCGGAATACCAGGCGATGAAGAACTCCATCGAGTACGCGTACCCGACGAGCAGGGACGTCAAGAGCAGGAACTTATTCATCAGCTCGAGGTGCCGCATCAGGACGACGCGGTGGAGCTTGAACACCGTCCTCGCGATGAGCAGGACGGTCTCGACCATCGCGAAGCCGCTGAAGATGGCGCCGGCGACGAAGTACGGCGGGAAGATGGTCGTGTGCCAGCCCGGGATGACCGACGTCGCGAAGTCCATCGAGACGACGCTGTGCACGCTGAGCACGAGAGGCGTCGAGATCGCCGCTAGGATGAGGTAAGCCCGCTCGTAGTTCTGCCAGTGGCGGTTCGACCCTCGCCAGCCGAGAGCGAAGAAGCCGTAGATCCGCTGGCGCCACTTCGTCATCGACCGGTCGCGCAAGGTCGCGAGGTCCGGGATGAGGCCCGTGTACCAGAAGAGCAGCGAAACCGTGAAATAGGTGCCCACCGCGAACACGTCCCAGAGCAGCGGCGACTTGAAGTTCGGCCACAGCGTCATCTGGTTCGGAATCGGGAACACGTAATAGAGAAGCCACACACGACCGACGTGGATGCCCGGGAAAATGAGGGCGCAGATGACCGCAAAGATGGTCATCGCCTCGGCGAAGCGATTGATAGCCGTGCGCCACTTTTGCCGGAAGATGAAGAGAATCGCGGAGATGAGCGTGCCCGCGTGGCCGATGCCGACCCACCAGACGAAGTTCGTGATGTCCCACGCCCAGTAGACCGGAGCCGTGTTGCCCCACACGCCGACGCCCCGATAAAAGAGGTAGCAAACGCAGAGGGCGAAGATCCCCGCGAACGACAGCGCGACGAGAAAGCAGATCCACCACCCTCGGGGCGCGCGGTTCTCCGTGACCCGCGAGATGTCCTCGGTCACCTCGCGCAGCGTGCTGCCCGGCCGAACGAGCGGTGCCTCGCCGATCTCGACTATGGGCTCCCAGTACGCCATCAGGCCATCTCCGGGTTCGGGTTGCGGACCTTACCGAGGTACGAGGTTCGCGGGCGCGTCCCGAGATCGGCAAGGAGAGAGAACCGCCGATCCGCACGCGCCCACCGGGTGACGCGGCTGTTCTCGTCGTTGACGTCACCGAACATGATGGCTTCGGCTGGGCACGTCTGCTGGCAGGCGGTCTTGATCTCCCCGTCCTTGATCTCGCGGGACTCGCGGAGGTTCTTGATCTTCACCGACTGAATGCGCTGCACGCAGTACGTGCACTTCTCCATGACGCCGCGGAACCGCACGGTGACGTTCGGGTTCTGCTGCATCTGCATCGTCTCGGGGAGACCGGCCGTCTCCTTCCAGACGCTGTCGTTGTGCCAGTTCAGGTAGTTGAATCTGCGAACCTTGTACGGGCAGTTGTTCGCGCAATAGCGGGTGCCGATGCACCTGTTGTACGCCATCTCGTTGAGCCCCTCGGGGCCGTGCGTCGTCGCGTTCACCGGACAGACGTTCTCGCACGGCGCCTCTTCGCAGTGCACGCACGCGAGAGGCTGGTTGACGACCAGCGGATCGTCCACGGTCGCGCCAAGCTTGGCGTCCTCCACGAAGTAGCGGTCGATCCGCAGCCAGTGCATCTCGCGACCTCGCCAGACCTCCGTCTTGCCAACGACCGGCACGTTGTTCTCCGACATGCACGCGATGACGCAGGCGTTGCACCCCGTGCACGCGTTCAAGTCGATGACCATGCCCCACTGATGGCCTTTGCTGTAATCGACTTGGGACCAGAGAGGCAGCGCGCGCGGCGGCGGCGAGTCGAGCTCCGCGAAGTTCGGCCTCAGGCGGTAATCGGCCAGCGTCGTTTCCATCGCGATGGGTCGGTGCTCGGTCGAGTTGTGCTCCTGGGTCTGGGCAAAGAAGTACGGCTCGTCGCCGGTCTTCGTCACCTGCGCGCCAACCGCGAAGCCAAGCGAATCGAGGGTCCGCAGGGGATACACGTCGAAGCCTCGGCCGTTGCCGATGCGACCGGCCTTCTTCCTGCCCCACCCGAGGGTGAGAGCGATCGACCCGTCGGCCTGACCGGGCACCACCCACGCGGCAGCCGTGATCGATCGGTCGCCTACCGAAATCTTCAACACGTCCTTGCTGGCGACGCCCAGGCTCTGCGCCGTCGCAGGCGACAGAATGGCGGCGTTGTCCCAGACGAGCTTCGTCACGGGGTCCGGCATCTCCTGGAGCCACGTGTTGTTGGCATGACGTCCGTCGACCATCTTCGGGCAGAGGGCGAACGTCACTTCGAGCGCACCGGCCCCCGCCCGCGCGGGCAGGTGACGCTTGTCGATCGCCCCGGCGATCTCGCTTGCGAGTAGCGGCGGGGCCGAAGTCTGCGGCGGCGCCTTGACCGTCAACCCCGTGGCCAGCCCGCGGTTCCAGTCGCGCTCGAGATCGCTCGTTCGAACGGGAACGACTGTGCCGGACGCGTCATGGCAGTCCAGCTTCCCGTCGGCCTGGGGCGCGCAGCCCGTCAAGCCCCGGGCCGCGAACGCCAGCTCGTGGACGGTGGCACGGACGGCCTCGTGCCCGCTCTTCTCGGGAGCGTTGCCGATGAGGGACAGGAGTTCGATATCACTTCGCCCGGCGTAGAGCGGAGCGATCAGCGGCTGCTGGACGCTGACGTGCCCCTCGAGCGACCGCGCGTCCCCCCACGATTCGTACTCGTGAGCCCGCGGCAAGTGCCAGGTGCATTTCTCGCTCGTCTCGTCGAAGAAGAGCGACGCGTGCACGCTGAACGGGACCTTGGCCAGCTTGTCACCGAACGCGAGTTCTGCCGGGGCGTCGTAAACGGGGTTGCCTCCGAGAATCACGAGCGCGTCGACCTGGTTGGTCGCGATCGCATCGCTCAGGGCCTTGATGTCCCTCGCCACGTCCAACTCGTCCGGATCTGCGCAGGGCGCGTACGTGACCGTCGATCCGGACGCACCGAGCGCCTGGTTGATGGCATGCGCGAGCGCATGCACGCTGGCCGGCTGCCGCGCACCGACCACGACGAGCGCGTGGCCCCTGCTGTCCCTGAGATCTTTGGCGACGGCGGCGAGCCACTTGCCCGGAATGCCTTCGGCGTTCGCGAACTTCGCCGCGCTGGCGCTCACGTCGCCCAGCGATACCCCGCCCTTCGCGAGCTCCGCTGCCAGGCAATACGCGTAGCGTTCGACGTCGCTCGCCGGCAGGCGCAGGCGGTGATCCGCGTTGCCGCCCGTGATTGTCCGCGCCGGCTCGACAACGTAGAGGCGGCTCATCGCGTCGCGGAAGGTGCGTAGTCGCCGCCCCGCCGCGAACCCCCGGGTCGCGCGGACGCTGCCCGTCTCGGTCTGCAAGAAGTCGCTGTCGAGTGCGAGGATGACGCGCGCCTTGTCGTAGGCGTACACGCTGTTGACCGGCTGCCCGAACGCGATTCTGGCCCCTTCGCGGGCGTTGCTGTCGCTCACGGCGGACCACGTGTGAGCCTTCGCCTTCGGAAAACGCCTGGCGAGCGCCGAGCGCAAGCGAATGACGGTCGGCGAGATGGTCGGCGGCAATAGCAGGCGGAGCCGAGCCCCCAGGTCCTTCTCGTATCCCGCCAGCTTCGCGGCCAGGTCTCCCTCGAAATCGCCCCATCCCGCCGCTACGCCGGCTTTCCTGGGAGTCGTCGAGCGCTCGGGATCGTAGAGGTCGAGGATCGTGGCCTGAGTGACGAGATCGGCCCCGCCGTGACTCCCCGCCTGGACCTCGTTGCCCTCGATCTTGGTCGGTCGCCCCTCGTGCGACTCGATGACGAGGCCCACCGCATCGCCCCCGCGCTGGATGACGGTGGCGTAGTGCGATGGGACGCCCGGGATGACATCCTCCGGCATCCTCGTATAGGGAACGACCTTCTCGATCGGACGCCGGCAACCCTCGGCTCCGACCACGGCAAACGTGGCGGCCATCGCTCCCAGGAGCCCCCGACGACTGACCTGCCAGGCCTCGTCGCTGGGAGGCGTCGCCGTGTGCGCCTTGGAGAACTCGGGTTCGTTCGCGGCGCGAACGCTCGGATCGTGCGGACGACCGCGCTCCTCGAGACTTTGCCAGTACTTCGGTGACCCCGGCCAGGGCTCGGGCACGGGAGGGTACGGGGCTCGCTTGCTCATCGGTGGCACCCGAAGCAGTTCTCCGGCGGATCGAGATGCCGCGGCGTCTTGACGGTCGCCCCGTGAGTCCACTGCATGTTCGTCATCTCCGAAACCGGGCGAATGTGTTCGCTGTCGCCCTGCTTGTCCCGGACGTCCCGGTGACATTCGAGGCACCACCCCATGCTTAGGGGCTTCTCCATCCGCACCTGCTCCATCTCGTCGATGCGCCCGTGGCACTCGACGCAGCCCACGCCCGCCGTCACGTGGATGCTATGGTCGAAGTACACGTAATCCGGCAGCTTGTGAACGCGGACCCACTCCATTGGCTTGCCCGTCGCCCAGCTGTCCCGGATTGGCTCGAGCATCTTCGAGTCCGTCCTCACGAGCTGGTGACAGTTCATGCACGTTTCCGTCGGCGGGACCATGGCGAGGGGGGCCCTCTCCACGTTCACGTGGCAGTAGCGGCAGTCGAGACCCAGCTGGCCTGCGTGCAGGCGGTGAGAGTAGGGGACCGGCTGCCGGGGGGAGTAGCCAACCTGCGTGAACCAAGGCGAAAAGTAGTACCAGATGAAGAACGTAACCGCGACGAGGCCAAGCGCGGCGACCGCGCCAGCAACCTGCGGCAGCTTGTTCAGAGAGCGAGGGAAGATTTGCATGGGTCGGTGGGTGCCCTTGCTACCCGCCGCGGGCGCGCGAAGTGTGCGCGACCGCCAGCAGGCTCGGGCCCATTGCGCGGATGAAGCGAACCGAGGCGAACCTCGCGCGCTTATACGTTAATGGTGCCCGCGGAGACAATTGGATGTTTTGCCCCCCCGGCACAACTTGTCCGCCACGGTTTCGCTTGCCTTTCTCCTCCCATCTGTGTCGCCCCGTCGCGGGGTGCCCTGATCGCCTCGTTCGCGGGATCGTTTCCACGGCGCGCCGCTTCAGGTAGGGCGCGCTCGACAGCAGGGCAAGCGCTTTTCTGCGGACACTCTTTTCTGCCCGACCGGCGGCCCGCCGTATCCGGCGACGATCTTGTATGATCTACTCAGGGGGGTTCATGGCGCCTGCCTGCCACCCGCGTGTTCTCATCGTGGACGACGACCCCGCAGTGGGGCGCTCGCTCGCCCGCGTGCTCGCGGCATACGCCAAGGTAGACGTCGCCGCCTCGAGCGCCGAAGCTCTCGACAAGCTCGAACGCGGCGAGAGCTTCGATCTGATCGTCTGTGACGTCATGATGCCCGGGATGACCGGGCCGCAGCTGTTCGAACGCGTTCGGGCGCTCGACCCGCGCGCAGCGGCGGCGTTCGTCTTCATGACGGGGGGCGCCTCGAAGGAAGAAGAGCTGCGCATGCACGCCACGGGGGCGCGCTGGCTAACGAAGCCCATCGAGATGGCCGCCATTCGGCAGCTTCTCAAGGGCTAGCGCTCTTTCTTGCTCTTGATGGGAGCGCGATCGGCGAAGAGGTCCGCCAGCTCGATCGACAAGGCGTCCGCGATACTGAGGAGCGTCGCCAGCGAAGGGTTCGTCCTCCCGGCCTCGATGCGCCGGACATGTGCGGGCTCGACGCCATAGCGCTCCGACGCCTCCTCGACCGTCCAGCCACGCGCCTGACGCAGCTCGCGCAATCGCTTCCCGAGCTGGGCGACCGTGCGGCGAAAGGCAGGCGTTTCACGGTGGTGAGCCGTTTTCGAGATGCCGTTCCGCGACGAGACCAAGATGTAAAGACTGGTCCTCTCGCACGCGCGCGACGAGATCTTTAATGATCTTACGGGGCTCGCACTCGACGATCGAGAGGTCAGGGGAACATACGCCGCGCGACCAGGCCGGCGAGGGAGGAGAACGTGTACGGAGCCATCCGCTTGAGCCTCCAGAGCCAGCGCGCATCCGCCATCGGGAGGGCGTAGAGCGAACCCCGTTCGACGGACGCAAGCACCGACCGAGCGACCACGTCCGCAGTTTTCCCGCCGGACACGAGCTTCTCGGCGCTCGCGCGCGTCTTCTCGTCGGTGAATCGACCGCTCCGCGCGATGTCGGTCTGGAAGAACGTCGGACACACGACCGTGACGCCGACCTTGGTGCCGGAGAGCTCCCCGGCCAGCGTCTCCGAAAGCGCGACGACGCCGGCCTTCGCGACATTGTAGGCGCCCATGCGCGGCGCGCAGAGCAGACCCGCTGCGGAGGCCACGTTGAGGACGTGCCCGCTCCCCTGCGCCAGCAGCATCGGGACGAAGACATGGCACCCGTGAATCACGCCGAACAGATCGACGTCGATGGTCCAGCGCCAGTCCTTCACGGGCAGCTCCCCGATGCGTCCCGCGCTGCTCACGCCGGCGTTGTTGACGACGAGATCGATGGGACAATCGCAAGCCGCGGCGAGCGTCTCCACGTCTTCGAGTCGAGTGACGTCGCAGCGGACCGTCCGCGCGCTCTGGGCGCCCTCGGCGGTGGCCATCCGTGCCGTTTCGTCCACGGCCTGGGTGTTGACGTCGGACAGGACCAGGTGCGCGCTCCGGCGCGCGAGTTCAATCGCGAGGGCCCGGCCGAAGCCGCCGCCTGCGCCGGTGATCACGGCTCGAGGAGAGGTGGGGAGTGACATGGACCGCACAGCCTACTCGAGTGCGCGTACGAGATGCACCTCTCCGGCGCTCCACCGCGCCAGGACGCCATCGTCCCGCCTGACGAGGAGCCGACCCTCGTCGTCGATTCCGGAGGCGACCCCTTCGTCACCGACCTCGCTGCGAACGCGCCCCCCTTTCAGCGCATCCACCGCCTCGAGGCGGGCGCGAACGAGGCTCAGGCCGCGCCCCACGACCACATGCAGGTCGCGATCGAGCTCTTCGAGCACGTCGCCGAGGATCGTCGCGCGGTCGGGGGGCACGGAGGGCGACGCAAGGGCGATCGAGGTCGCTCGCCCCTCGAGGTCCGCCGGAAAGATGCGCGTGTGAACGTTGACCCCGACGCCGATGACGACCGCTTCGACCCGCGTCCCTGCGGAAGTCGCCTCGACGAGCACGCCTGCGACCTTGCGGCCGCCGACGAGGACGTCGTTCGGCCATTTGGTGAGGACCTTCACGCCCGGCAGCGCCCGGGCGACCGCGTCCCTCACGGCAAGACCGGCAACGAGCGCCAGGGGTGGCAAGGCCGATGCGGGACACACGATGCGCGCGAGAACGGAGAAGAGGAGGCTCTCGCCGGGAGTCGACGTCCAGGTCCGTCCCTGCCGTCCGCGTCCGGCTGTTTGCCGTTCGGCGACCCACGTCGTGCCGTGCGCCGCCCCTTCCCTCGCACCTCGCTTTGCCTCGTCGCTGGTCGACGGCACGCTCTCGAGCAGGTGTATCGTCCTGCCCAGGGAGCACCCGCGTGCGGCGATGAGCTCGGGCGCGTCACAGAGGTCGTGACCGACCCCCGCGACCCGGACGCCGCACTGGCGATGGAGCGTCATGCTTCGAAGTCGAGCCCGACGTCCGCGGCCGGCACCGAGTGGGTCAGGGCACCCACGGAGATCCGGTCGACCCCCGCGGCGGCGATCTCCGCCACGCGATCGAGCGTGATCCCTCCAGAGGCCTCGAGGAGGACGCGGCCCCGGCCACGCTTGACCGCTTCGGCGAGCGCAGGAGTGCCCATGTTGTCCAGGAGCAGGATGTCGGCTCCGGCGGCGAGGGCCTCGTCGACCTGATCGAGCGAATCCACCTCGCACTCGATCTTCGACGTGTGGGGAGCGGCCGCCCTCGCCCTGGCGATGGCCGGGCCGACTCCGCCGGACGCCGCGATGTGATTGTCCTTGATGAGAACGGCCGCGCCCAGGTTGTCCCGATGGTTCTTGCCGCCACCGACGCGCACGGCGTAGCGCTCAAGTGCTCGCAGCCCCGGTGTGGTCTTGCGGGTGTCGGTGATGCGCGCGATCGCGCCCGGTGGAACGGCGTCGACGAAGGCCCTCGTCTGCGACGCCACGCCGCACAAGCGCTGGACGAAGTTCAGCGCGACACGTTCTGCCATCAAGATCGATCGCGCTCTACCCCTCACCGTCCAGAGACGCGCATTGGCCGCGACGCGGGCCCCCTCCGCAGCGTGGGTTTCGACGACCAGCGAGGCGTCGACCCGCTCGAAGACGCGAGCGAATACGGGACCGCCGCAAGCGACCGTGGACCTGCGCGCCACCGCATGAGCAACCGCGACGGCGTCCGCGGCGATGCACGCCTCGGTCGTCACGTCTCCCGAGCCCAGGTCTTCCTCGAGAGCGAAACCTACGATGCGATCGACGACGACCCACGGGACCTCGAACGCTGCGTGCACACGGCGCTTCATAGCATGCGAGACGCCTTGGGCGGACCGCGCAAGCGCGTGCCTCAATACATGCCGTACCCTCGGCCGAGCATCTGCGAATACACGTTGCAGAAGGCGTGGAAGAGAACCGACGCGCCGATGCCTCCCGTTCGCGCGCGCAGCCACCCGAAGAGCAGCGCGGGGAAAAAGACGGCGAGCCGAGCGGGGAGCTGGACGGTCGCGACGTGGCCGAGCGCGAAAATGACGGACGCGAAGAGGAGTCCCGGACCGACGCGCGCCCCCAGCACGCCGAGCTTCGGCGGCCAAACATCGTCGAGGCGGGACTGGAGATAGCCGCGATAGAACGCTTCTTCCGGCAGGGCGATGACGAAGACCTGCCCGAGGACCTCGTCGGCCGTGTCGAGCGGCCGAGCACTCAGTGAGAACGTCAGCGTAGGCGCCCACCAGAACCGCCAGATCAGAAAGAACGGGACGGCGACGAGCGCCCACAGTCCGAAAGCCCACGCAAACGCGCTCGCCCCTGCCCGCGCGACGGCCAAGCCGTCGAACCTCCCCGGAATGACCATCCCGCCCAGCGCCAGCCCCGCGCGGCGAACCCGGGCATCGTCTCCGCGCCAGACGAGAGCCCACGTAGCCGCGAGAAAGACGAAACCGACGAGCGTCGTGTGCCAGGTCGCGGGCAAGACTGCCGCGATCAAGGCGACCGCTGCGGTCACGTCCGCCGACACCCAGAGCGCCTCGGACAGCGGGCTCAATTCCGACACTGCAACCGGGCCACGAACGTCTCCGTGTGGGTTGCTTCCGCATCCAGCCATGCCACGAGCCATTCGCCACGAACGCGTCCCGGGGCGATCCACGGGCGCGGCTCGTCGCCGGCCACCTTCGCGAACGTGCTGGTGGTCCCGACGCCATCGCGCGAGATCGCGGCGACGCGCACCCGCCCCGCCTCGTAAAAGACGACCTCGGCTTGCCCCTCTTGCGTGATGGCCACGGCGGGGTGCCCGCCGCGGGGCGCGAATCGTTTGCGCCACAAGAGCGTGGCCTTGGAAGGATCGATGAGCGCCGCCTGTGCTCCCCGGTCAATCTCGTGCCAGACGAGGAAGCACGCGTCCTTCGCGCACGCGAGCGACGGATAGTCGCCACCGACCTTGTCCTCGTTCATGACCGCGGTGTCGCCGATCTCGTGGGGGACCTTCTGTGCTTGCAGGGCTGCCTGCAAATCCGACGACGCGAGCGGGACGCGGAGGCGTTCGACCAGGTGTTGTCGATCGCGCTCGAGCGCGTAAGCGACGAAGAGGTTCGACCCGGAAAGGCCGATGGTGGGTGAGCTTGGCTTCGCGGACTTCCCCTTGTCGAGCTCGTAGTCGCTCGCCCTAACCTCCGACCCTTGCGGCTGCAGCTCCGCGTCCAAGCGACGAAGGAAGATGTCGTCGCCTTCCTCTTTGTCGCGGGAGGCCTGCCAGACGACCCAGAAGCCGCTGCCGTCCGCCGACCGATCGATCGCGGGCCAGAACAGGCCAGCCCTGGCCGCGCCTACGCTGACGCTCATCCCGTCGATGCGCCCGTCCGCGTCCAGCCAGCGCACCTTCACGCCCGGATCACGCCCGCCCTTGTCCCAGAAGAGGAGAGCGACGCGATCCCCCGCCGAGAGCAGCGAGGGACGCATCGCGTAGTCGGCCTCCGGCGTGAGATCGCGCGGACGCGACGTCGGCCTTCCCGCGGCGTCGATGAGGACCGAGTAGACGTGGTCGTGCCCCGGCTGCTCGTGGTCGTCCGTCCACGCGACCACGTCCCCCTTGGACGTCACCGCTACCGTGGGCCGTCCCAGGTTGCCGCCGTAGCCGAGGCGCGGGTGGGAGAAGGCGACCATCTTGCACGGTCCGGTCGTCGAGGAGCCAAGCTTCACTTGCTCGAGGAACGACTTCGCGATCACGCCACCGCCCGAGTCGGACGCCTCTTTGAACTTCCTGAGCGCCCCGTCCGCGTCGCCCGACGCCAGGAGCTGCTGCCCCTCCTCGACGGGCGTCATCCACTTCGGCAGCTCTGGAGGCGGTGGAGCGGCGGGCTCCGACGACGCGGACGGCACGGAGGAAGCCGGGAAGTTCGCCGCCGACACCGGAACCGAGACCTTCGGGTGCAGGACCTTCACATAGGCGAACCAAGCAGCGGCGCCCGCAACGGCCAGCAGAAACACCGAGAACAGCGCCGGCCCTACTCCCGAGCGTCCGCGCTCGAAGGAGATGGTCGGGGCCCCCTCGGGCGCGGCTGTGGGAGGCAGGTCGGTCGCGCTGAGAGCCGGGCCCTGACCGATGGGCAGATCGAGCGGTTCGCTCGTCGGTTGGGTGCCGCCCAGATCGCCGAACGCTTTCTTCACCCCGGATGACGGAGGGGGCGGCCCCTGCGCCTCCTGAAGCCCCGCGATGGCCTCTAGCTCGATCTGGCTGGTCATCCCACCGACGGTGACGAGCGAGATCGGGGGCGCGTCGAGGGCAATGGCGAGCCCGGCAGCCAGGTCGCTCGCGGTCTGGAAGCGATTGTTCGGATCGCGCTCCAGTGCCTTGCTGAACCAGGTGTCGAACGCGGTTGGCAGCTCCGGCCGGAGGCGGCTCGGGACGGGCAGCACCCCGGCCGCGATGGCGGCAAACGTCATCGCCACCCCCTGGTCCGTATTCCAGACCGGACGCCCCGTCAGGCATTCGAACGCCATGCAGCCAAGCGCCCAGAGGTCCGCGCGGTGGTCCACGTTTCCGTGGCCCTTCACCTGTTCGGGCGACATGTAGGCCGGGGTTCCGAACACCGCCCCTTCGCGCGTCAGCCGCGCCGTCTTCTCGTCTGCCTCGACCGGGGCGTAGAACTTGGCGAGTCCGAAATCGAGGATCTTCGCTATCTCGCCGCCGTCCTCCACCTTGCACAGGTGGATGTTCTCCGGCTTCAGGTCCCTGTGGACGATGCCCGCACCGTGCGCCTTTATGAGTCCCTTGGCGACCTGGCTGATGATCCGCACCGTGGTCCCCGTGTCGATGAGCCGGACCCGGGCCATACGATCGTAGAGCGACTCCCCCTCGAGGAGCTCCATCACGATGAACGGGCGGCCGTCCTCGAGGCGTCCGGAGTCGTAGACTTCGACGATGTACGGGCTTCGCACACTGGCAGCCGCACGGGCCTCCCGAAAGAAGCGCTCGATGACCACGGTCGAGTTGGTCAGGTCGGCGGAGAGCACCTTGACGGCCACTCTCTTGCCGATGTTGACGTGCTCCGCATCGTAAACGGCCGCCATCCCGCCGCGTCCGAGCTCGCCGGTGACCTTGTACTTGCCCACGAGCAAGGTACCGGCTTCGATCTTGTTGTCCTGTTGGACGGCGGCCATTCTCTTAGCGGGACGGGCGGGGGACCCGGACGTGAAACTTACGACGTTTCCTTCGCTCGCCAAAGCCCAACACGTCGCTCGACTCGCGCTACACTTCTGGGAGTGGGGTCCGAGCGCGAGGCGGAGAGCCGCGAAGGCCTCGCTCTCCTGGGCGAAATCGCCGCAGAAGCTGCCCATGAGCTGCGCAACCTCTTGCAGGTCATCGGCTCGAGCGCATTCGTGGCCCGGCAGGAGCTCGGCAAGGGAACCGGCCTCGCGGCCCTGCCTCACGTCGCCAAGATCGAACGCAGCGTACGCCTCGGACACGCGATCGTGGACGACCTCATGGCGCTGGCTCGCGGGGGGACGCTGCACCGCGAGCCAGCCCTCCTGACGGAGATGCTCGAGGCGGCGAGGGCCGATCTCGGCGACAGTGCCCGCTTCGTCGATTCGATCGATCCCGTCGACCTGAGACTGAACGTCAACTCGACGCTCTTTGCCCGACTTCTGCACGCCCTCTACGAGAATGCCGTGCAAGCAAGCGCGCCGCGGGTGCCGGGCATCGCGACGCGCGCCCGCGCCGAGACGGGGCGGATCCTGGTGGAAGTGACCGACGACGGCCCCGGTATTCCTGCCGAGATGGTGTCGCGCGTGTTCGAGCCGCTGGCCAGCCTTCGCCCGGGGGGAACCGGGCTGGGTCTTTCGCTGGCCCGACGAATCGCGCAGGCACACGGGGGCTCGCTCGCTGTGGTCGAGTCCTCGGGTGGCGCATGCTTTCGCGTCGAGCTAGCTGTCCACGCTTAATGCACAGCATCCGGCTTCGCGGCGCGAGGACGCACAACCTCCGCGGGCTCGATCTGGAGCTCTTCCCGGCTCAGCTCGTGGCCGTCACGGGTCCCAGCGGCGCCGGGAAGTCGTCCCTGGCGCTCGACACGCTGTACGCGGAGGGGCAGCGCCGCTTCGTCGAGAGCTTCAGCCCGTACGCGCGGCAGTTCCTCGAGCGACTCGAGCGTCCCCCGATGGACGAGCTCGCCCCCATCGCGGCCACGATCGCCGTAGACCGACGCGCGCCGGTCAAGTCGAGTCGCTCGACCCTCGCCACGATGGCGGACCTCGAGCCGTACCTCGCCGCGCTGTTCGCCCGCGAGGCAATCCCGACCTGCCCCGACTGCGACCTCGAAGCGATCGACACGTCGCCACGCGACGCGGCCACCCGCCTGTCGACCACGATGGCCGGCGCTCGCGCAATCGTGACCTACGGGGTATTCGCCGACGACGCGGAGCAGTTTCTAAAGCTCAGAGAGACCCTCGCGAAAGACGGCTACCGGCGCATCGTGGTCGCGGGTACGGTCCGCGAGATCGACGACGTGCGCCCGAGCGAGGCGGCTGCCCCGGGTGTTCGTCTCGAGGTCGTGGTCGATCGCGTCGGCGTCAATCCGCGCGAGATGCGCCGTCTCCAGGAGGCAATCGAAGCGGCATGGTCGCGCGGCGGCGGACGGGCGGAGCTCCGCGCCGAGGGAGGCGCGCACGTGTCGGTGCCGCGTGGCCTCGTCTGCCCGAAGTGCACGCGCGCCTTCGATCCGCCGCGGCCCGGCCTCTTCTCCTACAACTCCCCGTTCGGTGCCTGCGATGCGTGCCGTGGGTTCGGACGGATCATCGCCGTCGACTGGGACAGGGTCATTCCGGATCCGGCGAAGACACTCGCGGCTGGCGCGATAAAGCCCTGGAGCGGCCCGAGCACAACCTGGGAGCGCAGGGTTCTTCACAAGTTCTGCGCCAAGCGAAAGATCCCCCTCGGAGTCTCCTGGGCGAAGCTCTCGGCCGAGCAACGGGCGCTCGTCATCGACGGCGAGGGCAGCTGGCACGGCGGCAAGTACCCCGGAGTGCGCGCGTGGTTCGCCTGGCTCGAGACACGCGTCTACAAGATGCACGTCCGTGTCCTGCTCTCGCGATACCGCGAATACACGCCTTGCGCGGCGTGCATGGGGTCTCGCCTGAACCCAATCGCCCTCGCGTATCGCGTCGGGGGCGAGAACCTCGCCGGCTGGCATGCGCTGACGGTGGGCGAAGCGCTGACGCGGCTCGACGAGTACGAGGCCCGCGACCCGCAAGGGAAGCGGGTCAAAGAGCAGCTCGCGTCTCGCCTTGGCTACCTCGATGCCGTCGGCCTCGGGTACCTGACGCTGGACCGTCAATCGCGCACGCTCTCTGGAGGCGAAGCGCAGCGGGCAGGGTTGACGACGGCCCTCGGCGCCGCGCTGACGGGGACTCTCTTCGTGCTCGACGAGCCCACCGTTGGGCTCCATGTGTCGGACGTGCCGGCCCTCGCGAAGGTCATGCGCGAGCTCTCGCGAGCCGGGAACATGGTCATGGTGGTCGAGCACGAGCCCGCGATCGTGCGCGGTTGCGACCGTGTCATCGAGATGGGGCCGGGTGCGGGTCTGCATGGCGGCCGTATCCTGTTCGACGGCACGCCCGCGGAGCTGGCGGAACGGATCGACCTGCCCACGGGACGAGCATGGGCAGACGCCGCAGCGCGCACGGCAGCGCCACGCAGACGCGCCGCGCGGGGGTGGATCGAAGTGCGAGGTGCGCGCGCACACAACCTCGTGGGCGTCGACGCGAAGTTCCCCCTCGGGGTGGTGTGCGCCCTCACGGGCCCGAGCGGCTCCGGCAAGTCGACCCTCGCGCACGACGTCCTCTACCGCGCCGCGGCCCGCGCCCTCGGAGACCTGTCGGTCGAGCGGCCTGGCGAACACGACACACTGAACGGGATACGCCAGCTCCAACGGGTCGTCCTGGTCGATCAGTCTCCCCTGGGTCGGACCGCCCGCGGAAATCCCGCGACCTACGTCAAAGCCTGGGACCGCATCCGCGCGCGCTTCGCCGCCGAGCCCGAGGCCGTGAGGCGTGGAATGACCCCCGCGCACTTCTCGTTCAACGTACCCGGGGGTCGCTGCGAAGAATGCGCGGGCGAGGGGTACGAGACCGTAGAGATGCAGTTCCTGGCGGACGTGCAACTCCGCTGCGCGGCTTGCCACGGAAGGCGCTTCAAGCCCGAGGTGCTCGCGGTCGCGCATCGAGACCGGTCCATCGCCGACGTTCTCGCGATGACCGTCGAGGAGGCGCTTTCTGTTTTCGACCCCCAGGACGGCCGTGACTACGTGGTGCGTCGCACGCTCGACCCCATCATCAAGGTCGGGCTCGGGTACCTTCCGCTGGGCCAGCCGCTTTCGACGCTGTCGGGAGGGGAGGCCCAGCGCCTCAAGCTCGCGCGCGCCCTCACGGAAGAAGCGCCCGGAACGCTCTTCGTCGTGGACGAGCCGAGCGCCGGCCTTCACGGAAGCGACACGGCGCACGTCATCGGAGCCCTTCACGCGCTCGCGGACGAGGGGGCGAGCGTCGTCGTCGTGGAGCACGACCTCGACGTCATCCGTGCGTCCGACTGGGTCATCGACCTGGGCCCCGGCGGAGGCCCTTACGGTGGCCGCATCGTCGCGGAAGGGACCCCCGAGGACGTGGCGCGCGCGGACACGCGAACCGGCGCGGCTCTGAGGGGGAAGATGTTGAGCCGCAGAGGCGCAGAGGTTGGAGATTTGGGCCTTTCTTCCTCTGCGCCTCCGCGGCCCACGATCCCCGACGCGATCGTCGTGTCCCACGCGCGAGAGCACAATCTGAAGGACGTCTCGTGCAGGATCCCGCACGGGCAGATTCTGCGTCGTCACCGGGCCGAGCGGGTCAGGCAAGTCCTCGCTGGCGTTCGACGTCGTCTTCGCCGAGGGCCAGCGCCGCTTCATGGAAACCCTCACGCCGTACGCGCGCCAGTTCTTGCCGACGCTGCCGCGACCGGACGTGGACGCTGTATGGGGCGTTCCGCCGGCCATCGCCCTCGAGCAACGCACGGCCCGCGGCGGGGCCAACTCCACCGTCGCGACGGTCACCGAGGTCGCCCACTACTTGCGCCTTCTCTACGCAAAGGTCGGCGAGCTTCACTGCCCGGAGTGCGACGCGGCGATCATGCCGATGAGCGACGGTGCGCTCTTCGACAGGGTGGTCGGGTCCCGGGATACCGGAAAGATGACTGTCTACGCGCCGGCAGTTCGGGCCCGCAAGGGGACTTATCTCGACCTCTTCACCTCGGCGTCCCGCACCGGCGTCAAGGCCGCGCGCGTCGACGGCGCCATCGTCGCGATCGACCCGCCGCCGAAGCTGACGAAGACGAAAGAGCACACGATCGATCTCATCGTTTACTACGGCAGGCTCGGGCAGCTCGATCGCGCGACGTTCGACCGCGCGCTCTCCTGGGGCAACGGTGCGCTGCGAGTGGCGGCCGGAACTCCCACCGCCAAGGCCAAGGACACCGAACAGTTCCTCTCGACCGCCAGGACTTGCCCTGCGTGCGAGACCGGTGTCCCGGAGATCGACCCGCGCTGGTTCTCGTTCAACACGAAGCAGGGTCAGTGCCCCGCGTGCGAGGGGACCGGCGTGGACGGCGGCCCCGAAGCGCTCGAAGAGCCCGGACCGCATGGGCGCTGCAGCGAGTGCGGCGGCTCGCGCCTCAGCCCTGTCCCCAGAGGCGTGCGCATCTTCGGCGATACCTACTCGACGACAACGGCCCACTCGGTCGCGAGCGCGCTTGCACGCGTGCGCTCCTGGCGCTTCGCCGGATCCGACCATGAGATAGCGAAGGCTCCTCATGCCGAGCTCGTACGTCGTCTCGCCTTCGTCGAAGAGGTGGGGCTCGGCTACCTCACGCTGGACCGGCCGGCGGCATCTCTGTCGGGAGGAGAGATGCAGCGCCTGCGTCTGAGCGCGCAGCTAGGGAGCGGGCTGACGGGGGCGCTCTACGTCCTCGACGAACCGACGATCGGCCTGCACCCGCGGGACACGCGTCGCCTGCTCTCGAACCTGAGGCAACTCGCGGACATGGGGTCGACCGTGCTGATCGTCGAGCACGACGCGGAGACGATCCGCGCTGCCGACCACGTCATCGACCTCGGCCCCGCCGGCGGCCGGCACGGTGGACACGTTGCATCCGAGGGGCCCGCAGCGCACGTCCTTTCGGATCCGAATTCCCCCACGGCGCGGGCGCTCCAGGAGACCGGGCGGGTCGTACGCCCGCGGCGACCGATGGCAGACGCCTGGATCGAGCTCTCCGGCGCACGGGCGAACAATCTCAAGGACGTATCGTTTCGTGTACCGGTCGGGCGCATGTGCGTCGTCGCCGGGGTGAGCGGCTCGGGCAAGTCGACGCTGGTGCGGCAGGTGTTCTACCCGGCGCTGCGCCGCGCATTGAACCTCGTGGGGCCGGAGCCCGGAGCGCACGGGACGCTCAAGGGGCACAAGGCGGTGCGACGCGCCCTTGCCGTCGACCAGTCGCCCATCGGCCGCACGCCTCGATCGGTGCCGGCGACCTTTCTCGGAGTCTGGGACGACATGCGCAAGCTCTTCGCGTCGCTCCCCGACGCGAAAACGCGCGGGTACACCCCGGCGCGCTTCTCGTTCAATACGGCGTCGGCGAAGAGCGCGAAGGCGGGCAAGATGGGCGGGGGCAGGTGCCCCGTGTGCGAAGGTCAGGGGACGATCGTCGCGGAGATGCCGTTTCTGCCGGACGTCGTCGCGCCGTGCGAGGCGTGCGGCGGATCGCGGTTCGAGCCGTCGACGCTCGAGGTGCGATACGCGGGGCTTTCGATCGGAGACGTGCTCCACCTGTCGGCGGAGGACGCCGCGCAGATCTTCGCCGAACCACCGGCGCATCGCTCGGCCGCTGGCGACCCTCGCCGATCTGGGCGTCGGCTACGTGCAGCTCGGGCAGGGGTCGAACACGCTCTCCGGAGGCGAAGCGCAGCGGCTCAAGCTGGCCGCCGAGCTCACCGCGGGGGCGGCGCACGAGGCCACGGTGTACGTGCTGGACGAGCCCACGACGGGGTTGCACCTGTCGGACGTGCGCCGGCTGCTCGGCGTGATGGAGCGGCTCGTGGCGCGCGGCGACACGCTCGTCATCATCGAGCACCACCCGGACGTCATCGCAAGCGCGGACTGGGTGATCGAGCTCGGCCCGGAGGCCGGAGACGACGGGGGGCGAGTGGTCTTCGAGGGGGAGCCGCGCAAGCTCGCCAAGGCGAAGACGGCGACGGGACGAGTGATGTCGTTGACCGCAATGCCTGCATCGTAGGCGGCTTGGCGGCTAGACTCGCGGGACGATGGACGAAGCAGGAGCGAGCCTCACGGTGGACAACCCCTTCACCGGCGACACCGCATGCCAGGTCGCCCTCGCCGGCGAGGCAACGGTGAATGCGACGCTGGGCCGGGCGCGAGATACGGCGCGCGCCTGGCGCGGGAGCAGCATGCGCGACCGCATCGCGCTGTGCGAGCGCGCCGTCGCGTCGATGGAAGCGAACGCCGAACCCATCGCCGCCGCCATCACGAACATGATGGGCAAGCCCCTCGCGCAGTCCTCCGGCGAAGTGAAATCGATGGCGGCGCGCGCACGCTACATGATGTCGATCGCGGAGGCCGAGCTCGCGGACACGGTGCTGCCTCCCCTCCCCGGCTTCGAGCGTCGCGTGGTGCACGAGCCGCTCGGCGTCGTGCTGGACCTGCCGGCGTGGAACTACCCGCTGCTCACGGCCGTCAACTGCGTCGTGCCGGCCGTCCTCGCCGGCAACGCGGTCATCGTGAAGCACAGCCCGCGCTCGCCTCTCTGCGGAGAGCACTTCGAGCGCGCGTTCGCCGACGCCGGCGCCCCCGCTCATCTGGTGCAGGCCCTCCACTGCGATCACGCCACCAGCGAGCGAATGGTCGGCGACGAGCGGATCGACCAGGTGGTGTTCACCGGGAGCGTCTTCGGCGGCCATCGCATGACCCTCGCCGCCGTCAAACGCTTCCTGCATCCGTGCCTCGAGCTCGGCGGCAACGACCCCGCCTACGTCGCGGCCGACTGCGACATCGAGAAGACGGTTGAGAACGTGATTGACGGGGCGATGTACAACGCCGGCCAGAGCTGCTGCGCCGTGGAGCGCGTCTACGTGCACGAAGCGGTCTACAGCCGCTTCGTCGAGATGGCGGAGCCGCTCGTCCGCGCCTACGTGATGGGCAACCCGACGCTTGCCCACACCACCCTGGGCCCGATCGCGCAGCCGCACCACGTGCCGGAGCTCGAGGCGCTGGTCGAGGACGCGCGCGGCCAGGGCGGGCGCGTAGTGACCGGAGGCAAGCGCGCGAATGTCGAAGGGCGTGGGCGGTTCTTCCAGGCCACGCTCATCGCGGAGTGCTCGCAGTCAATGAAGCTTCTCCGCCAGGAGTCCTTCGGCCCAATCCTCCCCGTCGCGCGTGTGGCGTCGGACGAGGAGGCCCTGGCGAAGATGAACGACTCCCGCCTCGGCCTCACTGCCAGCGTGTGGACCAGCGATCGCGACCGCGCGGCGCGACTCGCCGGCGCGCTTCAGCACGGCACTGTCTTCATGAATCGCTGCGACTACCTCGACCCGGCTCTCCCGTGGAGCGGATGGAAGGAATCGGGGCAGGGCGTCAGTCTCGGCGCCCTCGGCCTCGCTGCGCTCACGCGCCCGAAGGCCGTGCACTTTCGACTCGGGTGGTGAGGGGGTCAGTTCGCCGTGACGTTCGCGGCGGACACGGTGTTGGCCTGGACGCAACCGTTGGCCGACGCGGGGCAGTTGGTCTTCGCGTACGAGACGTTGACGAGGTAGCTGCCCGCCTCGAGGCCCGCCTCCACCGTTTCCTCGGTCTGATTTGGGGGATCGGGCTGCGGGGATACGTACACGCTCGCGAACCCGCTCGACTGGAAGACCTGGACGATCTCGTAGTCGGCTTGAGGCTCCGCCTCCCAGACGATGGAGAGCGGACTGTTTGCTGGGACGGACGCCCCGCTGTCGGGGGCGACGATCGCCCCGTCGAACGCGGGCTCAACGGCCAAAAGCTGGAACGTCACCGGAGCGGCACCGAACGGAGGCGCCGAGACCGTCACCATGTAGCTCGGCTGAGCGGCCGGAGGCGTCGGGAACTGGAAGAAATACGCGTCGACACCACCGCCACTCCACGGGACGGTCACCGCGTTGGCGCCGACCGCGATCGCTACGGTAGCGCCGTCCTTGATCTCGGCGCCGCTCGTCGGATCGAAGACGTGCGCCAGAACCCACTGGAGCTGCATCGGACCGCCGGGCACCCGCGACTCGAGGACGTTCAACTGCACCGGAGGAACGTCGACTGCGATGGGCTGGCCACCCGAAGGTACGCCGAGCGGCCCGACCACTTTGGCGACCGCGGAACCCACCCCCGCATCGACGTTGAAGTCGGCCTCGATCTGAACGTAGTAGTGACCCCACGGGTCGAGCCCGGCGTCCGCGCCCGGAGGGCCGGCAAAAACCCACGTGCCAGCGTCGTCGACGAGCTCCGCGCTGAGCGATGGCTCCGTCCCGTAGGGGAAGACGCGATAGAGCTTGGCCTGCATCTGCGCCGGCGGCGTCGCGAACCTCGACGCCGCCGCGGTCCCGGTCAGGCACCCCGTCGGATTGGCGGTGCACGCCGCCTTTTCTGCCGGCGTGACGGTCGGCAGCACCGGCGCCGAGCCTTGCGCGTCGTCCACCACCGTGGCGTCGCCCGCCTCCACCCCGCCGTCGTCCCCACTGGCCGCCGGCTCGCCGGTCGTGAAACAACCAGAGGCTGCGAAGGCAAGCAACAGAAATGCAGTCGTCTTCCTTTTCGTCACGAGGCTTTATCTTGTCGCTTATGAGCCTGGTCGCAAGGATTGCCTTGGGCGCCGTGCTTGCGTGGGTCTCCGGATGTGCGGCCACCCAGAAAGCTGCGGCCCAGGACCCAATGAGGTGCGAGCGAGACCCCAGCTGTTCGAAAGGGCGCTCGAGTTACATCGACTGCTCGAAGCAGTGCGTCGATGACCCGGCCTGCATGGATCTCTGTCGCGAGATGCAGATCGACCGGACCGGCGTCCCGTAGGTGCTCCGCCCCAGCCGTCAGCGGGGGGCCGGTGCGTCCGTGACCGCGGGCCTGTTCTTCAGGCACTGCTCGAACTGTGCGTCGAGCCCCGCCGCGCTCGGTGGGAGCCTGGGACGGCCCATCACGGGGGCCCCTTCCCGCGACCAGTCGACGCCGTTGTCGCTCACGCTCAGCCACACGAAGAGCGCGCGGCCGCGGATGTTCTCGAACGGAACGCCCCCTCCGTGCATGCCGAACCACTTGCGCGAGTCGTGGCTGTTGTTGCGGTTGTCGCCCATCACCCAGACTTCGTCGCTCTTCGCGAAGTACGGGCCCTCGTTCTGGGGAAAGTCGCCACCCGACGCCCGATCGTAAAACGTCAGGTACGATTCGTGGCCGAGGTACTCGACGTAGAGGTCGCCCTCGTGCTGCGTGATCGGCGAGTCGTAATCGCTGTAGGACCACGTCCCGACGCGGCAGCTCGGCACCTCCCACCCGTTGATGATGGGGTGGCCGTTCCTTGCCTCGAGCTGGTCCCCACCTATCGCGACGACCCGCTTGATGAAGTCTTGCTCGGGGTGCTCGGGGAAGGCAAAGACGATGATGTCACCGCGCTTGGGCGGCATGTTGGTCCACACGCGGGAGTGAGAGTACGGAATCGCCGGGCCGTAGCTGAACTTGTTGACGAAGATGTGGTCGCCCACCATCAAGGTCGGGATCATCGACCCGCTCGGGATCTTGAACGCCTCGATGACGAACGCGCGAAGGGCGAACGCAACCGCGACCGCCATCACGATCGCCTCGAGGTACTCGCGCACCTCGCCCTTGCGCCATCGCCCGAGGCGCACGTCGACCTCGCCGTCGGCGCGCGCCAGTGCATCCACGAAGCCCTCCTCGTTGAAGGGCACCCGGTCCATTGCCTCGCGCAGCCCCTCGAGGTCGGCGCGGAGTCGTTCGCGCTCTCTCGCGGTGAGCTCGCGCACCACCGCCTTCGAGTGCTTGGCCAGGATCATCTCCGCTTCGTCGAGCAGGAGGCGCGCACGATCGAAGGTGCCGCGCAGGCGGGGCGAGAGATCGCTCCGGAGGGGCGGGTGCGCATGCCTCGCGAAGGGCAGCTGGTGGCGGACCGCCCAGAGCGCGATCTCGATCAGAGTGAAGAGCACGATGCCGACGGGCACCGGTTGCGCATGCACGATGGATTGCGCCCAGCCCAGCGCGCCCGTGGCCAGCTCGAGGCCACCCTGCGGCGTCAGCGCCCATATAAGGAGGCACGCGAGGACGATAGGGAGGGCGCCGAACCAAACGACCCAGTAGACGAGCCGCAACAGACGTGATCGCTTGACCGGCGGCAGCTCGGCGACCGTCCGGGGGGCCACCGCCTCGGCGGCCTCGGCCGCGTGCTCGGGCGCGCCTTCCCTTGCGACGCCGTTCATCTGCGCGCGGTCCTCGGAACGACCGCCATCGGCGTGGTGGCCTTCACTCTCTTCCGCCTGCGGCGGTTCGTCTGTCTTCAAGGCGCGTCACCGATCTGGATCGCGTAGTTGACCACCGCCGGCGTATCTCCGACGACGCCGAAGAAAGGCGCCGTCGGCTGGACCTGCCCCGCCGAGGGCGTGTTGTCGAGCACTACATAGTACATACCTGCCGGAACGGGCACCGCACGCTGGTATTCCACCCCGGCGTGCACCACGTCCGTGAAGCGTGGCGGGAAGGCCAGAGGCCCGGCCGGTCCGAACTGGAAATAGAGCTGGAGGGACGCGTCGCCCTCGGCCTTCGGCGCGATGAAGACGTTGACGGCGGGGACGCCGTCGAGGTGCATCTCCAGGAAGAGCGCCCGGCCCGAGCCCTCCACCGTGATCGGCCCGATGAAGTCGCGCTCACTCGAATGAACGGCGGTCCGGAGGTTCTCGTAGGTGACCCGGTTCGACCCGTGCGCCTGGTAGGGGTGGAACGGCCGCTGACCGAGCGGCAAGTGGCCAACGGTAAAGTCCGTGCTGCCGTTGTTCTCCTGGATGACCGTGAAGCCCTGTCCCAGCTGACCACCGACCATCTGCTGTCCGAAGTTGTTCGCGTACGGGGCGATCCAGTTTTGCACCAGGTTCGCGCCGGGTTGCTCGATCTGCGCGAGACGAAAGTCGGGCGTCGAGACGCTGCGCGTATCGAAGTACGCGAAGATCGCGTTGTCGTCGGCGCATTTGAAGTCCTGGTTGTACTGGATGGTAGCGGCGGACGTGAACGTGACCTTGCGCGAAAGAGCCGTCCACGCATAGCCGAAGCCATCGAAGTGGACCCACAGGTCCCCGTTGTCGAGCACCTGCTGCGAGCAGTGCTGTGGAAAGAAGCGCCCGATGACCGAGGGGTCCGGGGCGAGCGTGAGGGGAGCGTTGCGCGTCGTCATCTGCTGGCAAAACTGCCCGAGGCCGATGCTCATGATGTCGCGTCGCAGCTTCCGATTCGAGGGGTCGTTGATGGGTCCGGCGAGCTTGCACACGGCGTTGGGCGAGCAGGCACCGCCTGCAAGGGAAGAAGTGATGACCAGCAAGAAGGCGGCGCTCGCGGCAAGGCGCATCGCCTGCAGCATAGCGCGCGGGCGGCGAATCGAGCTCCGCACCGAGCGTGCTAGCGTGGGTATCGTATGAAGGCCGCGGTCCTCGGGGCCGGCGCATGGGGCACGGCGCTGGCGAAGCTCCTCGCGGAGAAGGAGGCCCACGTCTCGCTGTGGGGCCGGCGTCCGGAGCTTTGTGAGGCCATCGCCACTGCCCACGAGAACGCTCGCTACCTCCCGGGCGTCAAGCTCCCGACGAACCTCCGGTGCACGCACGACCTGGCCGCCGCGATCGACGGCGCCAGCATCATCGTCTTCGTCGTGCCCAGCCATGCGATGCGCGACCTCGCCCGGGCGGCGGCGCCCCACGTGCACCGCGGGGTGCTGCTGGTCAGCGCGACGAAGGGCATCGAGAACGACTCGCTGATGTTCATGGACGAGATCCTCACCCTGGAGCTCCCTCCTCACGCCCGCCAGCACCTTACGTTCCTGTCCGGCCCGAGCTTCGCCAAGGAGCTTGCCACGCACCAGCCCACGGCGGTGGTCATCGCGGCCCACGACGCGGACGTTGGCGGCGAGGTCATGAAGCGCTTTCACACGCCTTACCTGAGGACGTATGCGAGCGACGACGTCGCCGGCGTCGAGTGCGGCGGGGCCCTCAAGAACGTCATCGCCATCGCTGCCGGAGCGGTGGACGGCATGGGATTCGGGCACAACGCTCGTGCAGCCCTCATCACGCGTGGACTTGCCGAGCTCGCCCGCCTCGCGATGGCGCGCGGTGGGTCGGCGCTCACACTTGCCGGCCTCGCGGGCCTGGGTGACCTCGTCCTCACCTGCACCGGCGAGGCTTCGCGCAACCGGACCGTGGGCTACGAGATGGGCCTCGGCCGCAAGCTCGCGGACGTTCTCGGGACCCTCGGGCACGTGGCCGAAGGTGTGAAGACCGCGAAGAGTGCGTACGACCTCTGCAAGAAGCTCGGCGTCGAGATGCCCATCACGAGCGCGGTCTACTCGGTCCTTTACGAAGACAAGCCGGTACACCAAGCCGTACGCGACCTGATGGCGCGTGAGCTAGGCTACGAGTTCGATCCGCGCGCGGTAGCTCGCGCGACCTTGAGATAACGCGGGACCGGAGGACACATGCGCGCGTGGGCTTTTGTGGTGGCGCTGACGTGGGTGACCTGGCCGGTGGGCGCGGCGGCACAGTACCCCCCGGCCCCCCAGCCGCAGCCCCTCCCGCCACCCGCGCAACCATATCCGGCGCAGTACCCTCAGCCTTACCCCGCGCCGCCACAGCCCCCGCCGCAACCCTACCCGCCCCAGCCGTACCCTCAACCGGCGCCCGCTCCGGCCCAGCCCTATCCCCAGCCGTACCCGCAGCAACCTTTTGCCCCTTACGGCCAGCCCCCGGCCCCAGTCTACGGCGCGCAGCCTGCTCCGTATTCCGCGCCGCTCGCGCCGGTGCTGCCGCCGCCGAACCGGTACCGCAGCCCCGGCGAGATGGCGTACCTCTTCGGGGTCGGCCTGGCCTACGGAGTGGGCACTGGCGTATGGATCGACGCCCTCGGCAAGGTCAACGATCCCGGCATCGCCTTTCTCCCTGCGCTCGCGCTGGGCGCTGGCGTACCCATAGGCCTCTACGTATGGGACCAGCAACAGGAGTTCGAGCGCGGCGTCCCTTCGTCGATCGCGACCGGCCTCCTCCTCGGCGGCATCGAGGGGATCGCAATTGACGGCCTTCAGTGGCAGCTCACGGGCAACGGCGGCCCCAACACATGGAGCTTCAGTACATGGACCACTGTGACCTTCGTCGCGGCGACCGCCGGCGGCGTGGGCGGCTATGCGTTCGGTGAGTGGTTCCAGCCCGATCCGCGCCGCCTGGCCCTCATCGCAAGCGGTGCGGGATGGGGCTCGCTCACGGGCATCATGTTCGGCTCCGGTGTTGTCAACGGAGACTGGAAAGACGGGGCGGCCGTATGGGGCTTCGCGGGGTACAACGCCGGCATCCTGGCGACCGGCGTGCTCGCAACGGTGTACGTCCCCTCCTGGCAGACCATCAAATACATGTGGCTAGGCGAGGTCCTCGGCACGGTGGCCACGACGCCCGTCTACCTCTTCTATCTGGGAGGAGGCGACGCGAGGCACGGTCTCATCGCGAACGCCGCGGGCGGCCTCGCCGGTCTCGGCATCGCCGCCGCCCTGACGTGGAACATGACCGACCCGCCCATGTCGGCCTCGTGGACCCCGCCCTTCCAGTTCGCCCTCGAGCCCACGAACGGCGGAGCCAAGCTCACCAGCGCTCGGCGCCTGGTGAGCAAGACCCGCTGAGAGCCGAAAGCGGGGCCCCCCTCCCGGGAAGCCCCGCTCGACTCACATGCTCCCGAAGAGCGCTACTTGCTCGACGCAGGCGCAGCGGAGGACGAGGAAGCCGGCGCGCTGGCAGGGCTGTCTGGCGCTGGCGTGCCACCGCCACAAGCCGCGAGGGCTCCAACTGCCGCCATCGCCGCGAGAACCACGAGAATTGCGATGTTTTTCATGATCGATTTCTCCTCAGAGTGAGTCTCGAGCGAGGTCGAGGACGGCGCCCTATATGCCCCACCTCGGGCAGGCACGTCAACCTGACCGCTCCCGCGGGGCGAGGCTTTTGCGGTACTGTCATTGACCGCCGGAGCGCGATGCCGATTCTCAAGTGGTTCCCCCCCCAGGGTCAGCCGAGGACGTTCGTGGTCCACAAGCCGGTCACGACGGTGGGCCGTGCCCTGGGCAACGACGTGGCGATCCCCAGCCACGGCCTCGCCGAGACCCACGCTCAGATTCTCTTCGACGGCCGCGACTTCAATCTGGAGGAGGTCGACAAGCAGGGCGAGATTCTGATCAACGGGAAGAAGAAGAGGCGGGCGCGGCTCGTCCACGGCGACCGGCTGACGTTGGGCGACGTGGAGCTCTCGTTCGGCGTCTTCGACGAGCCCCGCAAGATCGCCCGCCCGGAACCGGCGACCGGCGACGTCGCGAAGGACGCCGCATCGGCAGCGCTGAGCGCGATCAGCGAGGCGCAACTGCACGTGACCAACCAGCAGCTGGCGGGACTGCGCAAGCTCTACGAGTTCAGCGAGAAGCTGATGACGATGAAGGACATCGATCGGCTCCTCGAAGGAATGCTCGACGCGGTCATCGAGGTGACCGGCGCCGAGAAGGGCCTCATTCTCCTCAACGAGGATGCGTTCACCGCGACGGCCACGGAACCGGCGCCCGAGGCCGCCCCCGCGCAGAAGGGGCCGGTCATCCGGGCTTCGCGAAACGTCAAGGGCGAGGCCATCACCGACAAGAGCGGGGGTATCAGCGACAGCATCGTGCGCAAGGTGCTCGAGACCGGGCGCCCGGTCATCGTGAGCGACGCGCTGAGCGACTCGCAGTTCAAGGCAAGCGAGAGCGTTCTCGCCCTGCAGCTGTCCAGCGTCATGTGCGCGCCCCTCGTGTGGCAGGGCCACTCGCAGGGCGTCCTCTACGTCGGCAATGACCGGGTGAAGGGGCTGTTTGAGAGGAGCCAGCTCGACGTGCTCTCGATCTTCGGGTCGCAGGCGAGCCTCATCCTGCAGAACGCCCTCTTGCTCAGCGCGCTCCGCGCCGACAAGGAGAAGCTCGTCGCCGAGCTGAAGGACAAGCGATTCGGAGACATCATCGGCACCTGCCCGTCGATGATGGAGGTGTTCCGCAAGCTCCAGAAGGTGGCGACGACCGACATCTCGGTCCTCATCACCGGCGAGACCGGCACCGGCAAGGAGCTCATCGCGCGCGAGATCCACCGGCGGAGCAACCGCGTAAGCGGCCCGTTCGTCGTGATCAACTGCGGGGCGATTCCCGAGAACCTCATCGAGAGCGAGCTCTTCGGCCACGTGCGAGGCGCATTCACCGGAGCGGTCGCCTCGAGGCCCGGCAAGTTCCAGGCGGCCACCGGGGGGACGCTCTTCCTCGACGAGATAGGGGAGCTTCCGCTCAACCTTCAGGTCAAGCTCCTGCGAGCGCTGCAGGAGCGGGTCGTGTTCCGCGTCGGCGACAGCAAACCAGAGAAGGTCGACATCCGCGTCGTCGCGGCGACGAACCGCGTGCTGGAGGACGAGATCCCCGCGGGACGGTTCCGGGAGGACCTCTACTACCGTCTCAACGTCGTGAACATCTATCTGCCGCCGCTCCGCGAGCGCGGCGACGACGTCCTCATCCTCGCGAAGGCTCTGCTCTCGAAGCACGCGGAAGAGCTCGGCGCGCACGTTCACGGCTTCACGCCTCAGGCGCTCGCCGCGACCAAGAGGAGCCCGTGGCCGGGGAACATTCGCCAGCTCGAGAACCGCATCAAGAAGGCGCTCGTCATGTGCGAGAAGTCTCTCCTCGGCCCGGAAGACCTCGACCTCGGGAAGGAGGCGGAGACTCCTATCTTGCCGCTCGAGAAGGCAAAGGAGGAGTTCCAGCGCAAATACGTGCTCGAAGTCCTCGAGCGAAATAACGGGAACCGCACCCAGACGGCGAGAGATCTCGGCGTGGACCCGAGGACCATCTTTCGATACCTCGAGCGCGAAGCGCATCCCCCTCCCCCGGGCGGCGGAAAGGGCGCCGAGGAGTAAGCGTGCTAGCTTCCAGCCTTCGCGGGTGTAAAAAACCCGCTACGGAGGCTTTCAATATGAGCACGATGAACCGAATGAATTGGGTTGGGGTCGGAAGCATTGCCGCGTTCGCCGTGGCGGGGGCCTTTGCGTGCAGCAGCAGCTCATCGCCACCGCCGGTGACGACCTCGGACGAGGACGCCGGAAACACGAGCTCGAGCGGGGTGTCGAGCGGCGGCTCGAGCAGCAGCTCGAGCGGCGTCTCCAGCAGCAGCTCCAGCAGCAGCTCCAGCAGCTCGAGCTCCAGTAGCTCGAGCTCGAGCAGCGGAGGATCCAGCAGCAGCTCGAGCGGCTCATCGAGCGGTGACACCGGAGCGCCGCCGGCCGAAGGCGGAATCCGAGGGCGGAGGCGGCAACGTCACCCTCACGGTCCTCAACTTCCTCAACTGGTGCTCGGTCACGATCAATGGCGGCACCGCGTCGACCGGGGCGTCCCTCACGGCGTCCGTCGCCTCCGGCAGCACGGCGACCATCGTCGCGACCCCCGCAAACAACGCGTTCGTGATCGGCGCGGATCCCTGGTTCGGCGTGACCCAGAACGACGGCGGCGCCGCGCCTGGCACCGACAACGGAACGGGCACGACCGAGACGAGCACGGCGACGGTCGTGGTCACGGGGACTCAGTGCGTCTCCGTCTGCTGCGGAGACAAGCCGACCGGGACGAACTGCCCGACCACGAACCCCTGCCCGTAAGGCTCGTCGAGCGCTATCGAGCGCTGCGACGGTAGGAGGCCGGTGGCAGCCCCGTCCAGCGCTCGAAGGCGCGGTAGAACGCCCTGAGCTCGGAAGAGCCCAGGAGGGCGGCCACTTCCTTGATTGGCATCGTCAGTTGCGGTCTGAAACGAAGCGAGTGCCGCTGCCACCGATGCCGACGGAGAAGCCGGCGTACGAGGCCGCGGTCGCTGCCAGCGGGGCCCCTGACGACGTGCGCACTCCTCCGCTGAAGGACTTGAGGTCGAGGCAGAAGGGGAACGCACGTAGGATGACGACGCAACCGCTCGTCGATACGACATCGACCGGCAAGTACGCGCCGCCATCGGTCGGCAGAAAGCGCCGCCACTCCATGCGCAAGAGCACCGGCCCTACGCTCGTCCAGGCGAACGCGCCGACCAGCGACGACTCGCCCAGGTCCCGGCGACCCCCGTCGGCCGTTCCGAAATCGCCGCCCAGTACGTACCCTCCAAGCGTGCCCACCTCGAAGCTGAGGCCGGGAGCGATGTACTGGTAGCCGGCCTCTCCCGCGAGCCCGACGTACGAGAGATTGAGAGCGCTATTCCCCAGGCCGTCCAGCAGGAACCCGGCACGCGCAAAGGGTCCTTGCCTCCCCGTGAAGTAACCGCGCACGCCCGCGAGCACGTCGAGCGAATAGTCCCCTTCGACGCCGCCGCTGCCTCCGCCGATGGCTCCTGCGAGTCCCATCTTCAGGTCGAAGACGCCGAGGTTTCCTTCGACGAAGCGTTCGGACGACGCCACGAGTCCGTCGGTGGTGCGATTGCCCCCGACGCCTTCGACGTGCAGCAGGGATCCTCGCACGCCGAACTCGAGCCACTCGAAGGTCGAAGCGTGCCGTAGACCCCAGGGCCATGCTGCCGGCGGCTCAGGCTTTGGTGGGGACGTCGGGCTGCCTTCCGCCGGTGGCAAGAGCTGGGCTCGGGCGGACGCCGACGTCGAAACGACCGCCAACGCGACCAGGCCGCACCCCCACGAGCGCCACAAGGGTCGCATGGTCAGGGCACTCCGTCGTAGGCCCAGGAGTGGAAGACGAGCGAGAGGCCGACGCCGAAGTCGGGCAGATAGAGCGCGTCGGCATCGACCCACGCCGCGATCGACCACCACGGCGAAAACCACTCATCGAACACGAGGCGCGGCTCGACGAGAGGCCTGGCGCCACCGACGTCCCATTCGCATGTGGCGCTGACGCACCCCGGCGGGAAGACCTCGGAGAGGATGCCCCGCAGGCCCAGCGTGACGTCGGCGCGCAGGCGCGTCGAGGTCGAGTGCGTCCATACGAGTCCTCCGACGACGCCCCCTGAAACGTCCCCCACGAAGTCGTCGCCCCGGACGGAAGTGCCGCCCGCCGAGAGTCGCGCGTTCGGGTCGATGGGACCCGCTGCCGCCTGAAGCGCGAAGCCGCCGTAAAAGGGGCCCGACACCCACGGGAAGACGTGCATGTCCATGCCGAAGGTCACGGTTCTCCGGTACGGCGTGGCGCCAAGAATCGAACGCCTTGCCCGCTTGGGTCGTGCCGCTCGACAAGGCACCCCGCAGCTCGACGAAGTTCATCACCGCGCCAAGCTCCATGAGCATGTGCCACGCCTTTCGCCGCCAGACCTCCGCGTCGAAGGGCTGGTGGCCGACCACGCTGTCGTCGAGTACCCAGGCGCCGGTCCTCGAAACACAGATGGGCATGGCGTCCGTGGCGGACTGCCCCGGGACGAGCCCAGAGACGTCCACGCACACCGATTGTGCGAGCCCGGACGGAGCATCCGGAGGTGCGACGTACTGGAGCCGCTCCGACCCGCTCGCCCGGCCGTCGAGAAAGGGGCTGTGAACCTCGGACGCGGGGTCGTAGAGGGTGAGCGCTCGGCGCGTGCCGTCGGACCACGTCGCGATGACGCGCGCCTGGGCAAGGGCGATGCGAACGGCTGTCGAGCAGCGGTTCCCGAGCGTGAAGGACAGAGGGATGCTCGCGTCCGCGACGTGCGCTTGGACCGCCTCGACCCGCACGTCGACGCAACCCACGCGTCGCGCACCTGCGGTCGGCGAATCGGGCTGCGCGAAGAGCGAACCCACCGGGTACGACCGAAACTGGAGGTCCGCGCCCGGTGCGTACAGGGACACCAGCCGAGGGGAAGCCCCCACCTCCCATCCGTCGCCGAATCGCGAGAAATGACGGTAGCCGACGACGAGGCTCACCTCGCGATCGGGCAGGTTGCGGCGTGCTCCGACGGGCAGAGGCTGCGCCGTCTCGACCGGAACGAGCGCAGGCCCCCCACGGCGCAGGCAAAGAGGGGTTACCGCCGCGCTCTCCGGCGACACCTGGCCGAGGTCGAGGCACGCGCTCCGTATCTCCCGTGCAACGTCGCGCCCCGTCGGCGGATCAAATTCGATGGCCTCCGCCCCCTCGTCGCCTCTCGCGAGCGCAGCGGGATGCACCTCGTGACCGGGGTCGAACAATGCAAAAGCGACGCTGCGACCGTCGTCGAGTCCAACGTCGACGCGGACCTTCGTGAAGTCGATCCGAGCTTCGTAGCGACATGTGTTCACGAAGTCGAAGTCGAGCAGCAGCGCGCCCTGGGGCACGAGGCGGTCGTGAGCCGGTGCGACCCGTACGTCCAGGCAGCCCACGCGGCGGACGGTCCACCCCGTGGTGGCCAAGCTCTCGACGTTGGAGGGTCGGGGGACGGCGCTCGTGCAAGCGGGAAGGCACGCTGCGATCGACGCGACGACGCAGGCGGCTCGGAGAGATCGCCAAGAAGTCAGTGCACCCAGCATCGCTGACGACATGGACCGATGCCTCACGCGCAGTCCTCTCCGGCCTCCGCACTGCACGCCCCATTCCATGGGTGTGTCGTGGGCCTACGGTTCGAGAAAGCGGCGACCGCGCAGCGGCCCGCCCGCGCTCGGATGATGCTGTCGCACCACGCAGTGGCGTCAACGGAGGGATACACCCAAAGCCCCGCGCATCAGAGCGATTGCGAGAAAGGAGCCGGTAGCCCTCGACGAGCCCTCCGTTCGCCGCGTCGCGAACAGATCCATTTTTGACGCTGGCGACCGTTGGCTGAAAGAGGGGCCGGGGGCAAACTGAGAGCGATGATCCTGCCCACCATCAGCGACGCGATCTCCTCTCACGCGCGATCGCGGGCGACACACACGGCCTTCGTCTGCGACGGGGCGCGTGCGACGTGGGCCGACTTCGACGCGCGGATCAACCGGGTGGCGAATGCGCTTCTCGCCAAGGGGCTCGCGAAGGGGGACAAGGTGGCCCTCCTCGCTCCGAACGGGATGGAGGCCGTCGAGATCCTGTTCGGCGCCATCCGGGCGGGCGGAGTGGTCGTTCCGCTGCCTGTGCTCGCCCATCCGGCCACGTTGACGTCGCTGGTCGTCGACTCCGACGCACGGGTGGTGTTCGTCGGGGCACCGTGCGCACCCCTCGCCGCGACGATGAGGGACGCCCTGGGCAGAGACGACGCGATCGTCGCGGTGGGCTTTCCGGGCGGGCCCTTTGCCGACTACGAAGCGCTCCTCGCGGCCGCCTCGGCCGAGAAGCCGCAGGTCTCGCTCGCGGGCGACGACGACTGCAACATCATCTACAGCTCGGGCACGACAGGCGTCCCGAAGGGCATCGTGCACACGCACTCGTCGCGCGTGATGTTTACCTTCGGGCTGAAGCTCATGTTCCGGATCGACGAGACGGCGACCACTCTCGTCACGACGCCCCTCTATACGAACGGCTCGTGGATGACGCTTCTCCCCACCGTCGACGCCGGCGCGACGACCGTGATGATGACCGAGTTCCGCTCGGGTGCCTTCCTCGAGACGGTCGAGCGCGAGCGCTGCACGCACATGTTCATGGTGCCCACCCAGCTCACGCTCGCCCTCCGGGACCCTACGTTCGACGCCCACGACCTCTCGAGCCTCCGGATCGTGGTCTCGGCCGCCGCGCCGCTGCGGCCCGACACCAAGCGCGAGATCCTCCGGCGGATGACCCGCGGGCTCATGGAGCTCTACGGGATGACGGAGGGCGTGGGCACCGTGCTGCAGCCCGAGGACATGGAGCGGAAGATCGCGTCCGTCGGCCGTCCTATCCCCGGCACCGAGATCCGCATCGTCGACGAGGCGGGCAAGGAGGTCGCCCAGGGAGAGGTCGGCGAGATCGTCGGGCTGAGCCCCGGCGTCATGCGCGGTTACTACAAGAAGCCCAAGGAGACCGACGCCCTTCTCTGGCGGGACCCGGAGGGCCGCCCCTTCGTCCGAACGGGCGACATCGGCCGGCTCGACGACCAGGGCTTTCTCTACATCCTGGATCGCAAGAAGGACATGATCCTCTCGGGCGGCATCAACGTGTACGCGTGCGACCTCGAGACGGTCTTCGAGGGGCACCCGGACGTCGCGGAGGCCACCGTCATCGCGGTGCCTCACGAGAAGTGGGGAGAGACTCCGCTGGTGCTCGTCGTGCGCCGCGAGGGGGCCACGACGACCGGGGAAGCGATCATGACGTGGGGCAACAGCCGCCTCGGCAAGCATCAGCGCGCTTCGCGAGTCGAGCTGCGAGATGCGCTGCCGAGAAACGCCCTCGGCAAGGTGCTCAAGCGAGAGCTGCGCGACGCGTACTCCTCACCGGGTTGCCGCGCGCGTCCCGAGAAGATAAAGAGCCCGCCATGAGAAGACACCTCTTAGGCTCCGTCGTCCTGTCGTGCCTGCTCGCCGCGTGCGGTGGGTCCGAGCCGCCCCCGGCCGCTCCGGTCGCACCCGCTCCGCCTCCCCCCGTGGTGGCCGAAGCACCGCCCGCCCCGACGGCCACCCCGCCCGCCGAGCCCACGCCGGAGGAGAAGAAGCAGGCCGAGGCGCTCAAGAAGCTGCAGGAAGACCGCGCTAAGTGGGAGGACGAGAACAAGGCCGAGCTCGCTCGATGGACTCCGGAGATGCACGCCGCGGCCAAGGCCCTCGCCGACAAGGCGTACCCGAACCTTGCCGCTGCGATGAAGGCGGCGATGGCGGGCAAGGACCGCAAGCCGGGCGACGCCGACAGGGACAAGTACCGCCATCCCCTCGAGACGCTAACTTTCTTCGGCATCAAGCCGACGATGACGGTGCTCGAGGTCGGTCCGGGCGAGGGCTGGTACACGGAGCTTCTCGCGCCGGTCCTGGCCGCCAAGGGCAAGCTCGTCGACACCAACAGCGACCCCGGCGGGCCCGCCGACCAGCGCGGCACGTTCTACGGGCAGCGCTTCAAGGCGATGCTCGACAAGTCGCCCGAGCTGTTCGGCAAGGTGCAAGCCGTCGTCGTCGACAGCAAGGCGCCGAAGCTCGACATGGACGGCACGCTCGACGCCGCGCTCGTGATGCGCGAGGTGCACGGTTGGGTGAACGGCGGGTTGCTCGACGCGTGGCTCGGCGAGATCCACAAGGCGCTCAAGCCGGGTGGCGTGCTCGGCATCGAGGAGCACCGCGCCAAGCCCGACGCGGACCCTGTCGAGAGCTCGAAGAAGGGCTACGTGCCGGAGAAATGGCTCGTCGATCGCGTCGAGGCCGCAGGATTCAAGCTCGCCGGCAAGTCGGAGATCAACGCCAACCCCAAGGACACCAAGGACTACGCCGACGGCGTCTGGGCCCTCCCGCCCAGCTTGCAGGGCGGCGAGAAGGATCGCGAGAAGTACACGGCCATTGGCGAGAGCGACCGGATGACGCTGAAGTTCGTGAAGGCTCCCGAGAAGGCGGCCGCGACGAAGACGCCGGCGCCCAAGAAGTGAGCCGGTACGTCGCGCTCCTGCGCGGCATCAACGTGGGCGGGAAGAACACGCTGCCCATGAAGGACCTCGCCGCGATGTTCTCCGCGGCGGGGTGCGAGGACGTGCTGACGTACATCCAGAGCGGCAACGTGGTGTTCAACGCGCGCCCGGCCGTCGCCGCGAAGGTGCCCGCGGCCGTCGCGAGCGCCATCCTGGCGCGCAGCGGCTACCGCGTTCCGGTCGTGACGAGGAGCGCCGACGAGGTGCGGGGCGTGGCCGCCAAGAACCCCTTCCTCGCGGGTCACGATCCCGCCACGCTGCACGTCGCCTTCCTGGCCGACAAGCCGAAAGCGGCCGCCGTCGCGTCGCTGGACGCGGGCCGGTCGCCACCCGACGAGCTCATCGTGCGGGGACGGGAGATCTACCTCCGCCTGCCCAACGGCGTGGCGCCGAGCAAGCTCACGAACGCGTACTTCGACTCGGCCCTGGGCACCACGTCCACGATGCGAAACTGGCGAACGGTGCTCAAGCTGCTCGAGCTCGTCGACCGTTGAGGCCGCGACCTACTTGGTCAGGCGGCCGTCGAGCGCGATGCCCGCGCACGCGATCATGGTCGATTCGCGGAGGAGATGGAGCGCGGTCACTCGATCCTCGCACGCCGGGGTGTTCGCGAGGATGACCTCCGCGAACTGTTTGGCCCCCTTGTGGATGGCCTCGTACGAGGCAAGCTTGGCGGGGGTCGCGCTGTGGTGGCTGAAGACGTAGTCGGGGTCGAACGGGGTCATGACGCCAAGTGTCTCTCCGCCGGGAGCGTGACGTCCACTCCCGTGTCACCGCCAGCGCGCCGCGTACGACGCGCGCGTGGGCTCGACGAGGCGCAGGTCGACGACGACGTCGCGCGCGCCAGCGTTCTCCAGCGCGGCAGCGAAACCGGTGCCGCTACCGCGGAGGACGATCTCGGGGAACAGCTTGTGCGGGAACGTCATCTCCATCTCGGCCGACAGGTGGCTCGGAGCGCGCAAGGCGATGGAGGTTCCGAGGTGCAGGGACCTCCAGCGCACGCCCGCCCCCCGCAGGATGGCCCGCGGCGAAGCGACCCAGAAGACGATGCGGTTCATCGGGGTATCGAGGACCGCGCGGTTGCACTCGCGCGCGTGCGCGAGGAAGGCCGCGTCGTCTTCGAAGTGCGCCTCGCGGATGGCAAGATAGAGCACGTTCGCGTGCACCTCCGGGACCCACGTGGGCACGTCGCTCGCGGCCGCCAACAGCGCCTCCGCTTGCGCGGGCAGACGCCCGGCGAGACCCGCCGTCGGGCTGCGCTGAAGCCACACCGCCAGAGGCTCGCCCTTGTGGGTGCAGTCCGGGTAGGCGTCGATGCCGCCGGGCAGCGACGCAATATACGTCTCGACGCTCGCGAAACCCGCCATCCTCGAATCGCCGCCCCCAACTCCGTCAACTCGTCGCGATGCTCACGGCACGATCGTATAACCCGTCACCTTCGCGGTCCCCCGGAAGCGCTTGCGGAAGAACAGGATGCCGCCCTGGCCCTCGACGAGGACCGTCGACACCGCGGACCCGAGCGGCGTCGTCTCCCCGAACTCGACTGTGAAGTGCACGTAGTCCACGAACATCGAAGTCTTGCTCAGCTTGAATCCGGCCGAGATGAGCGAGCCGGTCTTCGCGTCCACCCACGCCGACCCCTCGATCGTATCTTGCTCCGGGTCCTTCGGGACGAACGAGATCTTCACGCGCGACGAATCGGTGGGGTCGACCTCGAGCTGGTCGAAGACGTATCGCGGCTGCTCGGTCGCGAGGAGCGGGATACGCACGCGCTTCTTGTTGTCCTTCTTCCGCTTCTCGTCGCTCTCGCGCGCCTTCTTCCGGGCTTCGTCGGTCTTGTCCTCACCGTCCTCCGTGTACTTGATGACGTTGAGCTTCGCCGTCTTGCCGTCGGCGTCGACGTGCGCCGTCATGGCCTTCACCGAGTCCGGCTTGCCGCTGCGGTCGAGGGTCTCGAGCTGCCCCTCGATGCCGTAGCTCGCGTGCGTGCGCATCGAGTCGAGCCGGGCCGCGTACTCCGCGAGGCGGGCCATGAGGGCCGGCTCCGGGGGCGCGGCCGACGCCGACCGCGGAGCGCTCACGGCCCCGACGGCTGCCAGAGCGGCGAGGGCGACGACGAACTTCATGGGTGCACTCTGCCTCGTGCCCCGCTTCCCCGCCAGCCGCGCGGGCTTGCGCGAGGGCCCGGGCGGGCTAGCGTGGGGCCCCATCGCAGCGGAGGACGCCATGTCGAGCATCTACGACTTCTCGGAGAAGACCATCACCGGCGAGCCCAAGAGCCTGGCCGACTACAAGGGCAAGGCGCTGCTCATCGTCAACGTGGCGTCCAAGTGCGGGCTCACCCCCCAGTACGAGGGGCTCGAGAAGCTGCACGAGGAGTACGCGGCGAAGGGGCTCCGCGTCCTCGGGTTCCCCGCGAACGAGTTCGGCTCGCAGGAGCCGGGCACGAACGACGAGATCGCCCAGTTTTGCACGACCAACTACGGGGTGAAGTTCGAGATGTTCGCCAAGGTGAAGGTGAAGGGGCCCGGCATCGACCCGCTCTTCGACTACCTCACGAGCCCGGCCACGGACCCGAAGTTCGCAGGCGAGATCAAATGGAACTTCAACAAGTTCCTCGTGGGAAAAGACGGCGCGATCCTCGCCCGGTTCGAGCCGCCGGTCGACCCGACGGCCCCCGAGGTCAAGCAGGCTATCGAGAAGGCGCTGACGCCGTAGCGAGCTTTCGCAACGCCTCGGCCATCGCGCCACGCTTTGCGGGCTTGCTCGGCGCCGGCTTCTTGTGACCGTTGGCGGAAGCGCCGTTCGTGCGCGCTCCCTTGTGGGCCTTGGCGAGCAGGTCGTCCGCGATCTGCGCCGCGCGATCGGTCTTCTCCCAGGAGAACTCACGGCGGCCGAAGTGGCCGTATGCGGCGGTCGGCTTGAAGACGGGAGCGAGCAAGCCGAGCTCCTCGATGAGCGCCTTGGGCCGCATGTCGAAGTTCGCGAGGATGTACTTCTCGAGGGCCTCGTCGCTCACTTTCCCCGTGCCGAAGGTGTTCACGTTCACGCCGACCGGCTTGGCGACGCCGATGGCGTACGCGACCTGCACCTCGCAGCGCTTGGCCACGCCCGACGCCACGACGTTCTTCGCGACGTAGCGAGCGTAGTAGCAGGCGCTCCGGTCGACCTTGCTCGGGTCTTTTCCGCTGAACGCGCCGCCGCCGTGGCGGCCCATGCCACCGTAGGAGTCGACGATGATCTTGCGCCCGGTGAGCCCGCAGTCGCCCATCGGGCCGCCGACGACGAAGCGCCCGGTCGGGTTGACGTGCACCTTGGTGTTCTTGTCGATGAGCTTCTTGGGGATGGCCTTGTCGATGACGAGCTCGATCACGGCCTCGCGGAGCTGCTTGTGCTTGACCTTCTCGTCGTGCTGCGTGCTGACGACGATGGCGTCGATGCGCACGGGGACGTGATTCTCGTACTCGAGGGTGACCTGAGTTTTGCCGTCGGGGCGGAGGAAGTCGACGAGCTTCTTCTTGCGGACGGCGGCGAGCTGCCGCGCGAGGGTGTGCGCGTACTGGATGGGGGCGGGCATGAGCTCGGGCGTCTCGTCGGACGCGTAGCCGAACATGAGGCCCTGATCGCCGGCGCCCTGCTCCTTGTGGAGGCCGTCGCCCTCGTTGACGCCCTGGGCGATGTCGGGGCTCTGGCGCTCGATGGCGGTGAGGACGGCGCAGGTGTTGCCGTCGAAGCCCATGGAGGAGTCGACGTAGCCGATGTCCTTCACGGTCTCGCGGACGATCTGCGGGAAGTCGAGGATGGCGGTCGTGGTGATCTCGCCGGCTACGACCACCATGCCGGTCTTGGCCAGGGACTCGCAGGCGACGCGCGCTCGTGGATCCTGGGTGAGGATGGCGTCGAGGATGGCGTCGGACACCTGGTCGCAGAGCTTGTCCGGATGACCCTCGGTGACGGACTCGGACGTGAAACGGTAGCTGGACATTCGAGGCTCCTCCGGCGTTCTCGCGAACTCGAGCAATCTAGTACGAGATCGAGGCGAAATCCAGGGTCCGGGCGGCTCGGCCGCAGCAACTCGCGGGGCGATGAGGCGAGAGGTCACCCTCTTCGTGCGCGGAGTTCGATGCCGTTGTAGCCGGGCGTGACGTCAATCTCGCTCATTCCCAGCTCTGCGAGCCATCGGCGCAGGGTGGCGGGGCGGCGGGGGCGGTCGTAGGCGGGCAAGAGCATGTCGAGCGTGTCGAGGAGGGACATTTCGCGGACGAGGGCGGGCGACGCTAGCGGGATCTCGTGCCGGTAGTCGCAGATGCCGAGCATGTCGGCGAGGTGCGTCGTCGCGGGGCCCAGCACGGGGCTCGCCTTGCCCAGCGCGGAGTACCAGAAATCGAAGTAGCGATTCACCCACGGGAACATCGCCTCCGGCGGTCGTCCGCGCGTCAGCGGGCGAAGCCAGTATTTGCCGCGAAAGGGCGTCAGGGCGTTGAAGACGTAGTGGTCCGCCACGAGGTATCCGCCCGGCTTCAGGACCGTGACGAGGGACGCGAGCGCGTCGCGCGCGGAGGGGGTGTGCTGGAGCACGCCGAGGCACACGACGCGGTCGAACGTGGCGTCGCGGAACGGCATCTGGAGGATGTCGGCCTGGGCGAACTCGGCGGAGTCTCCGTTCGAGCGGTGGTTGGCGTCGACGGCTTCGGTGGAGTCGAACGAGAAGACGCGCGCTCCCGTGCGGGCGAGGATCTCGGTGAATCGGCCCGCACCGGAACCTGCCTCGAGAATGAGCTCGCCCGTGAGGTCACGCGGCCATCGGGCCTCCGCCCAGAACCGGCGGGCCGAGAGTTCCAGGCCCGTCTTGGAATCGAGCTGCGTGGCCTGAAACCGGTTCCACTGGAAACCGAAGTTCCTCGCGTAGTTGTCGCTGCACACGAACCGGACGATCCCGTCTCGCACGTCGTAGTGAGCCGCGCATCCGCTGCACACGATGGTTCCCCGGTCGACGAGTGCGCCGCGGCAGCGCGGGCAGCAGTACACCTCGAGAGCAGAAGGGCGTATGGGCGGTCGGAGAGTCACGCGACGAGCGCCCGGTACTGCGCCGCGTAGCTTTCGCACATCGCGTGAACGCCGCATTGCTCGACCGCGAAGCGTCGGCCCTGGGCCCCCATGAGGCGCAATCGTTCGGGGTCCTGGCGCGCGCGGGCGATGGCCTCGGCCAGCGCGGGCGCGGTTGCGTCCTCGACGACGAAGCCCGTCTGCCCTGCCCGCACGACCTCGCCGATGCCACCGCCGGCGATGGCGATCACCGGCCGCTCCATCGCCAGTGACTCGAGCGCCGACAGGCCGAGCGGCTCGTCCTTCGCGGTGCTGAGGACCGCGCTGGCGTCCGCGATGAAGGGCCTCGGGTCACGCTGGTAGCCCACGAAGCGCGCGGGGGCACCGAGTGTCTGCGCGAGGGCCTCGAGCCTGCCGCGCTCTTCCCCGTCACCGACGACGACGAGCGGCGCCCTCGCGAGCGCTGCCGCGCGGATGGCGAGGTCGACGCGCTTCCACCGGGTCAACCTGCAGACGATGGCCAGGGAGAACGCGTCCGCGGATGCCGCGCGGGCCTCTGGACTCCAGTACGTCGTGTCGAGTCCGTTGCGTATGACCGACATTCGAACAGCAATGGCGGGCGCCGTGCCGGCCACGCCGTCCCGCACGTGACAGCTCACCGCGACGAACCGATCCGTGCGGGCTGCCGCCCAGCGCGTGAACACGGAGCAGCTTGGGTCGAAGTAGTGGACGAGGCCGTGCTCCGTACGAAGCTGCGACTTCCCCGCGCGCAGGGCGGCCCGGGTACCGAGCACGTGCGAGCCGAACACGTGCGTGTGAACGATGTCGATATTCTGCTTCACGAGCAGGGCGGCCAGCCATCTCACGTCCACCGGGCCGAGCGACCGGTACAGATAGGCCAGGGGGTTCTCGCGCACGCGACCGCGATCGTGAACGACGAGGCCCGCGCTGTTCAGGTAGTCGACCAGCGCTCGGTTGGGCGTAACGACGGCCACCTCGTGATCGGCGCCGGTCGTCTCCGGGCGCCCGGCCAGCTCGACGAGCAAGCGCTCGGCACCGCCGATGTCCCCCCCGACGACGACATGCATCACGCGCGGTCGTTTCATTGGGACTCCCTCTTTACCTGACGGATCCGCCGTGGAGGGGCCATAGTGCGAGGGGGGACTCCGACCATGAACCACGCAGGCTGCCGCGCCACGCTCCTCGTTCTAGCGCTCGTGTCGAGCGCCCTCCTCGCGGCATGCGGAGGCAAGTCGGCCGACACGCTGAACGAACCGGGGGACGCCGAAGCGAGCCCCGACGCCAACCAACCGGTAGTGGCGGACGCGACGAGTGACTGCGCGGCGCTCCCGTGTCCGACGGGGTCCAACCCGGGCTTGGAAGACGGCGAATGCGCGTGCCTGCCTGTCGACTCGGGCATCGAGGTCGACGCGACCGACGACGCCCCCGTCAATTATTCCTATCCCGACGTTTCGCAGGTGCCGAACTACCCGGACGCGTCGTACGCCGACGCCTTCGCCCCGTACACCGAAGCGTCCGTGATGTTCGACGCCCAGGTCTTCCAGGACGCGCCCGCCGTGCCGGACTCCGGGTTCTTCTGCTCTCCGTACCTCTGCGGCAACGGTTACGTGCCCGACCAGTATTGCGATTGCATCCCCTGCGACGCCACGTGCCCGCTGGGGCAGACTCCGGGCCCCGGGTGCAACGGCTGCGTCGCGTGCAACTACACGTGCCCCGCGGGCTTCGACTACGGCGCCGGCTGCGGTTGCGTCCCGCACGGGGTAGACGCTGGCATCCTCCCCGGGAATCCCGTGGACGGCGGCAACCCGGGCGGCGGCGACGGCGGCGGCATCGTGTGCTTGATCGAGGGCTACACTCAGTGCAGCGCGAGCTCGTGGTGCGAGCTCGGCGTTTGCCCCGACAACACGACGCAGTACGGCTGCTACTGCAGCGCGGACGGCACGGCCACGTGCGACGTCAACTGTCCGCAGCCACCTCCGTGCACGATTCCGGGCGAGGGAACCTGTCCGTACGGGTCGCAGTGCGTCTTCGGTAGCTGCTCCGACCCGTCGAATTCCGTGTTCGTCTGCTCGTGCAACTCCGGGGGTACGGCCTACTGCAATACGTCTTCGTGCGCCGACGGAGGGCCCTTCATCTTCGACAGCGGAGCCCCCGGCGACGGAGGAGTGACCTGCCTGCTCGAGGGCCAAGTCGCCTGCAGCGCGGGGTCGTTCTGCTCGCTTGGGACCTGCCCCGACGGGACCACCCAGTACGGCTGCACTTGCAACCAGGACGGCACCGCGACCTGCAACCTCACCTGCCCGCCTCCGCCGCCCTGCGAGATTCCCGGCGAAGGAACCTGCCCGTACGGATCGCAGTGCGTCTTTGGCACGTGCAACGGCAACGTGGGGACGCTGCTCTCCTGCTACTGCGAGTACGGAGGCGGCGCCAGCTGTTACACGTCGTCGTGCGGCGCCACCGATGGCGGAGTCGCCAACTGAGCGATCGGGCGACTTACCCGGGGCCGGGCTGCATGGTACGGTGACGCCGTTTGCGGATCACCAATCGGTGATCGAATGGGGGAACGATGGCTGGGGCTAAAGGTCCCACTGGCACGGTCACGAACGACTCCGCGGAGCGCCAAAGCGAACTTGTGGAGCGTGGACGTCTCGCGGATCGCTTGCAGATTCTTGCCAATGCGTCGCGAGATTTCTCGGCAGCGACGGGCGACCTCGACGGCCTGCTCGACGTCGTGGCACGTCGTCTCGGTGAGCTCGTCGGGGACCTGTGCACCATCCGGCCCCTGAGCGAGGACGGCACGTGGCTGGAGTTCACGGGAGCCGTCTACCATAGAGATCCGGATCTCCTGGCCGCAACGCGTGAGCTTTTGTCGTCGGACCGTCTGCGGGTCGGCGAGGGATTCGTGGGGCGCATTGCCGCCACGGGACGGCCGCTTCTCATCCCCGTGACCGATACCGCGACTTTTGCGACGTCGACCGACCCCAAGTACGGGCCGCTCATCGAACGGCTCGGTGTCGCGACTGCGATGGGATTGCCGCTTCTATGCCGGGGGAAGGTCGTCGGTGTTGCATTCCTCCTGCGTGGCAGCGCCGCCCCTCCATACAACGAGGACGACCTCCACTTCGTCCAGAGCGTCGCCGACCATGCGGCGCTCGCCATCGGAAACGCCCGCGCATATGCCGCCGAACGAGCGGCGCGAGAAGTCGCCGAGAAGGCGACGACGGAGCGCAACGCCGCACAGACCGCGGTCCTTCAGATGCGCGAGGAGCGTGCGGCCGACGCCCTCTTCCGGGGCATCTTGGAGGCCGCGCCCGACGCCATGGTCATCGCCGACAAGGACGGCGCGATCGTACTCGTCAACGCCCAGGCCGAGACGCTCTTTGGATATGCGCGGACGGAACTCATCGGACAACCAATCGAGACTCTCGTCCCCACTCGGCTTCGGGACGCTCACCTGTCGCATCGCACGAAGTACTTTCGCACCCCTGGCATCCGGTCGATGGGTACGGGTCTCGATCTCTATGGACGACGAAAGGACGGAACCGAGTTTCCCATCGAGGTCGGCTTGAGCCCCCTCGAGACTCCCAACGGCCTGCTCGTCTCGAGCGCCATTCGCGACATCGGCGAGCGCAAGAAGGCGGATCACCAAAGGGCCCTTTTGGCAGCCATCGTGGAGTCGTCCGACGATGCGATCATCGGAAAGACGCTCGAAGGCGTCGTCACGAGCTGGAACCGAAGCGCCCATCGCATCTTCGGCTATTCGGCGGCCGAGATGGTCGGCAAATCGATTTCCGTCTGATCATTCCGCACGGGCTCGAGCACGAAGAGGCGGTGATCCTCGAGCACCGTCGCGAAAAGGTGAGGTCAAACACTTCGATACGGTGCGACAGAGGAAGGACGGGCGCGCCATCGACGTGTCCGTCACGAGCTCTCCCGTGCGCGACGCCGCAGGCCGTGTCGTCGGCATCTCGAAGGTGGCGCGCGACATCACGGAGCGGAGACTGGCCGAGGCGGCGCTCGCGCGCGCGAAGGACGCGGCCGAGGCCGCGAGCCGCGAGCTGGAGGCGTTCAGCTACTCCGTCGCCCACGACCTACGCGCGCCTCTTCGCGGCATGAACGGCTTCGCGCAGGTGCTCCTCGACACCTACGGGGACAAGCTCGACGCGGAGGGGCAGGACTGGCTCCAGGAGATCCTGCTCAACGCGAAGAAGATGGGGGCCCTCATCGATGGCCTCTTGTCTTTGGCGCAGTGACGCGGAGCGAGCTGAACCCCGAGCGCGTCGACCTCTCGGCCATCGCGCGCGACGCCGTGGCGCACCTCCGAGCCTCGGAGCCAGAGCGCGCCGTCGAGATCGACGTACAGGACGACCTCTACGCGGACGTGGACCTTCGATTGGCGCGCGCTCTTCTCGAGAACCTGCTCGGCAACGCATGGAAGTTCACGAGCAAAGTCGCCCGCCGCTCGCATCGAGTTCGGGGCGACTGACAAGGGCGGCCTTCGCGCCTTCTTCGTGCGCGACAACGGCGCCGGGTTCGACATGGCCTACGCCAGCAAGCTGTTCGCACCTTTCCAGAGACTTCATACAGCGGACGAGTTCCCCGGGACCGGGATCGGCCTTGCGACCGTGCAGCGCATCGTTCACCGTCACGGAGGTCGCATCTGGGCCGAGGGGGCCGTGGACGACGGGGCGCGACTTTCTATTTCACGTTTCCGACGCGAAGCCGGGGGTAGAGCGCCATGAGCAAAGGTGATCCTGCTCGTCGAGGACAACGCGAGCGACGAGAAGCTGACGCTCCTCGCCTTCAAGAAGTGCGGCGTCGCGAACGACGTCGTCGTCGTGCGCGACGGGGCGGCCGCGCTCGACTACCTCTTCGGGACCGGGAAGCACGCGGGCCGAGACGCGAGGGTGCTCCCGACGCGTCGTCTTGCTCGATCTCAAGCTGCCGAAGGTCGACGGGCTCGAGGTGCTGCGCCGCATCCGCGCGCGACGAGCGTACGAAGCTCCTGCCCGGTCGTCGTCCTCACGGCGTCGAAGGAGGAAGAGGACGTTCTCGCAGCTACTCGCTCGGGGCGAACGCCTACGTCCGAAAGCCGGTGGAGTTCGCCGAGTTCGCGCGAGGCCGCCAAGACGCTGGGGCTCTTCTGGCTCCTCCTGAACGAGCCCGCGCCGCCTCCTCGAGGCGCGCCATGACCGACGCCCTTCGCGTCCTCATGGTCGAGGACTCGGCCGACGGACGCCAAGCTTGATCGTCCAGGAGCTGCGCGACGTCGGGCCGGCCGGTCGAGTTCGAGCGCGTGGAGACGGCGGAGGACGATGCGCGCGGCCCTCGAAGGCAAGGACGTGGGACGTCGTCACTCAGCGACTGGTCGATGCCGAAGTTCAGCGCGCTGGCCGCGCTGGCCATCTTGAGGGAAAAGCGACTCGACCTGCCCTTCATCATCGTCTCGGGCACGGTCGGGGAGGAGGCCGCCGTGGACGCGATGCGCGCCGGGGCGCACGACTACGTTCTCAAGGACAAGCTCGGGCGGCTGGCGCCGGCCATCGAGCGCGAGCTGCGCGAGTGCGAGGAGCGGCTGGCCCGTCGTCGAGCCGAAGACGCACTGCGCGAAAGCGAGGCGCGCTTCCGGAGGCTCTCCGAGTCCGGGATCATCGGCATCGTGACCGCCGACGTGTACGGCACCATCCACGAGGCCAACGACGCGTACTTGACGATGGTCGGTTACTCGCGCGACGAGCTCCTCCGGGGGGCCGTGCGATGGGCCGACCTGACGCCAGAGGAGTTCCGTCACCTTGGCGAGCGCTCGGTCGCGCAACTGCAAGCGGCGGGGGTCGCTCCCGCGTGGGAGTCGGAGTCGTTTCGCAAGGACGGCACACGCGTCCCGGTCCTCGTGGGCGTGGCGATGCTCGAATACCCGAAATGCATCGCGTTCGTGGCCGACCTCACGGAGCGCAAGAATGCCGAGTCCGGTCGCCTCAAGGCCGAGCAGGCTCTGCGCAACACGGAGGAGCAGCTTCGCCACGCGCAGAAGATGGAAGCCGTAGGTAGGCTCGCGGGCGGGGTAGCTCACGACTTCAACAACGTACTGTCCGTGATCCTCAGCTACTCGCAGATGCTGCTCGGTGAACTCAAACCCGGGGAACCCATCCGCGACGACATCGAAGAGATCCGCAAGGCAGGCGACCGCGCCGCCGACCTCACCCGGCAACTGCTCATGTTCAGCCGCCAGCAGGTCCTCGACCCGAAGGTTCTGGATCTCAATGAAATGCTCGCCGGCATGGACAGGATGCTTCGCCGCCTCATCGGAGAGGACGTCGATCTCACCTCGGCGCTGGCCAAGCCGCTCGGGAAGGTCCGAGTCGATCCGGGGTCGATCGAGCAGGTGATCATGAACCTCGTCGTGAACGCCCGCGACGCGATGCCCACGGGTGGCAAGCTTACGATCGAGACGGCCAACGTAACCCTCGACGATGCCTATGCTCGCGACCACCTCGGCGTGAAGGCGGGCCCGCACGTGCTCCTCGCCATCAGCGATACCGGCACCGGCATGGACCGGGCGACACAGGCTCGGATCTTCGAACCCTTCTTCACGACGAAGGAGAAGGGCAAAGGCACGGGTCTTGGTCTTTCGACCGTCTTCGGGATCGTCCGGCAGAGCGGGGGAAGCGTCTGGGTCTACAGCGAGCCGGGAAAGGGAACGAGCTTCAAGGTGTACTTGCCGCTGGTCGACGGAGCGCCGGACGCCGAAAGGCCCACGTTCGCTCCGGCGACGCTGCGAGGGTCGGAGACGATTCTCCTCGTCGAAGACGAAGAACAAGTGCGGGCAGTCGCGCGCGGCATCCTCAAGCGCCAGGGCTATCGCATCCTCGAGGCACGCAACGGCGGCGAGGCCCTCCTCTTGTGCGAAAAGCACCCAGGCGCCATCGATCTTCTGCTCAGCGACGTGGTGATGCCGCAGATGAGCGGGCCGGAGTTGGCCATGCGGCTCGCGACGTCGCGACCCACGATGAAGATCCTCTGCATGTCGGGGTACACGGACGACACCGTGGTTCGTCACGGGCCGTTGGAAGCCGGAATAGCCTTCATCCAGAAGCCGTTCACGCCCGACTCCCTCGGGAGAAAGGTCCGCGAAGTGCTGGACGCACCTCCGCTCACTTCTTCGCCTTGCTCTCCTTGATCGCGACGTCGGCGGGACGCAGCGCCTGCGCGGCGATCTCCATCGTGAGGTGAAGCTCGACGCCGCGCTTTATCACGGCGTAGAGCCACGGACGCACGATCGCGGGCGCCGAGCCGCTCTGCTCGACAGCGGTGAGGACGAGGATGTCGACCAGGTCTTCGGCGCGCGCTTGCGGGGGGGGAGGAGGCGGAGGCGGAGGCGGGGGTGGCGCGGCCGGAGGGGGCGCCTCGAGGCCCAGGCCCTCCAGCGTCTCGTCGCCCGCAGCAGCTAGTTCTGCCGCGAGCGAGCGATCGAGCGGATAAAGCGGCTGGGCCAGGCGGTGCAGGTGATGTTCGCCTGGCGTGGCCTGGCCGGCATCCCACCGGGACGCGCTCCGGTGCGACGAACCCGCCGCCTCGCCGAACTGCCGCTGACCCATGCCGAGGGCCATTCGAGCGTCGGTCAGGACGGCGCGAAGCGGGCGCTGCTGGCGTTTCATGTGGCCGACCTTGGCAACTGGAACGGCGAGTGACAAGCCAAATGGCTCGAGGTTGGCCATTTGGCGCGCCATGATGGCATTCAGATGGCCCTCATTTGCGCCAACATCGCGCTGCCATCGAGATTGATGCCCTTGCTTGGCCAACGGCCGGCCGATGATGGCATCTTGATCGCGTATGACGGCAAACGGAGCCGAGACTATGGCCATCGGAAGACGCACGATGGCAATCCGATCGCTCACCTATTTGCCAACGAGGAGCAGCCAGTTGCCAACATCGGCGAGACGAGTGCCAATCTCGTCCACCCACCGGGGTAGATCGTCGTGCCGTACGCCAAGATGGACGACTCGTGTGCCCACATCGCGGACCCGACGGCTCGTCTCGGCGAACGATCCGCTTCGGTCGCCCAACGATTTGCCAAGGTCGACGATCGATTGGCCAGGCTCGTCGATGAAACTGCCAGGCACGGCGACTGGAGTGCCATCGTCGTCGAGCCGCATGCCAGGCTCGCCCAGCGACGGCTCCGGCTCTTCGTACGATGGCCTTCCCTCTCGCAACGGTGGTGCCGCCTTGGCCATCGGAATGGGTGCGCGGCACATCTCCGGCGAGGAAAGAACGTGCTCGATCTCCACTACTGGCCCACGCCGAACGGCAAGAAGATCACCATCTTCCTCGAGGAAGCGGGGCTCGAATACCGCGTCGTCCCCTGCAACATCGGCCGGGGCGACCAGTTCGAACCGAGCTTCCTCAAGCTCAACCCAAACCACCGGATGCCCGTTCTGGTGGACCATGACCCCACAGGCGGCGGCGCCCCGATCAGCGTCTTCGAGTCGGGGGCGATCCTGCTTTACCTTGCAGAGAAGAGCGGCCGCTTCTGGGCCAAGGACCTGCGCGGTCGGTACGAGATCACGCAGTGGGTCTTCTGGCAGATGGCCAACCAAGGGCCAAAGACCGGCGAGCTCGGCCATTTCTTGCGGCTCGGCGACAAACGCGGCGACCAGTCGTACGGCGTGCGGCGATTCGGCGACGAAGTGAACCGGCTCTACGGGGTCCTGAACAACCGCCTCTACGATCGCCGCTACCTCGCGGGGGACGAATACACCATCGCCGACATCATCTCGTATCCCTGGACCGTGAACTGGAAAGCCCAGGGACAGGACCTCGCCGAGTTCAAATACGTCAAGCGCTGGTTCGACGAGCTGAGTGCGCGCCCCGCCGTGCAGCGCGGTCTCGCCGTCGGCGCCAACCTCGCGCAGGATCCGGCGCAGTTGCCGCCGGAGGAAGTCGAGCGGCGGACGAAGCTCCTCTTCAACCAGCGAGCCATTCCGGCGCCGACCACCGGCGGAATCTAGCTCCCGGACACGGCCTCTACCCGGGCGCCCGCACGCTCGGCCGATGCGCGAGCTCGACTTCGGCCCCCGGCAGCGCGGCGATCGCGAGGGTCGCCGCCGGATCGAACGAGAGCGGCTTGTCCGGCCCGCCCCACCAGGAGTAGAAGCGCGCCGCCACGCGATCCATCCGCTCGTCCCCGAGCTCTTCCCAGACGCGGCGCCACGTGCACCCCTCGCGCATCGCGCGCACGAACGCCTCGGCGCTCTTGAAGCCCAGCGTGTGCCGCACGGTCGTGTGACGCACCATCACGAGGCTCGCCTCGTCGAACATCGCCGCCATCGCCTCGCGGCTCGTGAGGACCTGCGGGTCCGCGACCGTGAACCCCGGCTCGAGCTCGCGCAGGCAAAGGTCGAGCTTGTCGAACGGCTCGCCCGGATCGCCGGGCCCCCAGGCGATGACGCCCACCTTCCCACGGGGGGCGAGCTCCCTCGCCCACGACTGAAGGGCTTCGGCGCGCGAACGCAGCTGCCACAGGCCGAACGCGCACACCACCGCGTCCCACAGCCCCCCGCTCGCGTCGATGGCGTCGGTCTCCACGCACTCGACCCGGTCGGAGAGGTGCGCGCGCTCCACCTGTTCACGGCAGAGCCGCACCATCTCGGCGCTCTTGTCGGTCGCCCGCACGAAGCCGCTCTCGCCCACGGCGCGCGCGACGGCCAGCACCTCGGCGCCTGGGCCCGCGCTCGTCACGAGGACGCGGTCGCCCTCCCGGAGGGCCATCTCGCGGACGAGATCGAGGTGGTAGGGCACGAAGCGCGGCACCCACTCCTCGACATAGCCGGCTGCGGCGCGGTCCCACGGAGTACCCATCGCGAGGGAGAGTGTAGAACGTAGCCCTCAGGCGTGCGATTCTTTGGCGTCGTGCGATTGGCAGCTGCGGCGGTCGTCCTCCTCGTGATCCCGATGCCTACGTGCGACTGGGTGTCCTGCGACTGGCTGTCGTCGATCGCATCGAAGCCTGCCGTCGAAGCGGGACCCGCCGTCCAGGCGCCGACCGACCTCTATCCCGTGAAGGCGCCGCCGCCCGTGCGCGTCGCCCGCGCGCCGACCCCTGCCCTCCCCGACCTCCCCTCCCTCGCGTCCCACGAAGCGCCCTCGCTGGCGCCGGCGGACGTGGACCTGACCGAGCACCCGTGCAGCGCCGTGTGGACGGGCTCCGAGGCCGCGCCACTCGCGTGCGCCAAGTCGCTGATGTTCGGGGCCGACCAGGGCGGGGGGGCCGTGCGTCTCGTGCCCCGCAAGCTCCTCTCTCGGAACCAGTCGGCGCTCCCCGCCGTCGTCGATCACCGCCTCGACGGGACCGAGGGGCCGATGCGCAACCAGGGCGAGGCCCCGGCTTGCACCGCCTTTGCCACGGCGACCGCCATCGACCACGCCCTCGCGCGCTGGGGAGGCGTCAACCCGTCCGTCAGCGTCATGGAGATCTGGTCCCGCTACCGCTCGCCTCAGGTCGAGACGTCGCTCACGTCGAACCTCGGGCAGCCAGTCGGCGCCGAGCAGCTGTGGCCGTTCCAGGCCAGCGAGGCCGTCGGATGGGTGCCGTGCAAGGACTTCCCCAAGCCTCCGCGCGCCGGGTGCGGCCAGCCGGTCAACGACCCGCGCGCCCGCGCCATCGCCGCCGCCGCCACGGGCGAGTTCACCGAGGTGGAGTACCTCGGCACGACGCCGGACATCCCGATGCTCGAAGCCAAGATCGCCGCGGGCCAGGACATCATCGTGGCGCTCGAGCTGCCCTCCGCTTTCGTGCCCAAGGGCCGCCCGGGCGCCCGCTACATCCCGCACTACACCAAGTCGGCGGGGCCCAACTCCGGGCACGCCCTCGTGCTCGCCGGCTACGCGCGCCTGCCGCACGGCACGTACTTTCTCATGCACAACAGCTGGGGGCCGGGCTGGGGAGACGCCGGCTACGCGTGGATCCACGAGACCACGCTGCGCTTGTGGACCCGCGAGGTCGCCGCCGTGGACGCCGAGCCGCTCGAACGCGACGTCACGAGCCGGCCGCGACGCAGGCGAGCGGAGACGACGTGCGCCGGCAACCTCGTGCCCGACAGCATTCGCGGGACATGCTCGGCCTCGTGCCCCGACCATAGCCCGCGCCACGACGGCGTCTGCGCGATCGCCGGCCAGTGTCCGGCCGGGAGCGTGAATCTCACCGGCGCGTGCGTGCTCGCCGGGCCCACCGCGAGCGGGCGCGACGCGGAGACGGGCATCTCCTGGTCGTGCGGTCCCGGAGGGTGCAGCTACGAGCTGCCGCGCACCAGCGACCCCGCGTGCAGCGGCGCCACCTGCCGCGCGTCCTGCCCCGCACCCGACATCGCCCTCGCGAAGATGAAGGACGAGCTGGTGTGCGTCGAGTGAGCCGCTGCATGCCCTGGCCAACGGACGAGCGGGGCTGTACACCGTAGTAGCACTCCTCACCATGGCCGTATCGCTCGTCCATCCCGACAGGTTCGCGCTCCGTCACATCGGTCCCAACGAAGAAGAAGTCGCCGAGATGCTGCGCGTCGTCGGGGCCGCGTCGCTCGACGAGCTGATCGACCAGACGATCCCGAGCTCGATCCGCTTCCGGCGGCCGCTCGAGCTTCCCGAGGCGGAGAGCGAGTACGCGCTCCTCGAGCACCTTCAGGCGATCGCGTCCAAGAACGAGGCGTGGAAGAGCTTTCTCGGGATGGGCTACTCGGATTGCATCACTCCGCCGGTCATCCAGCGCAACGTGCTCGAGAACCCCGGCTGGTACACGCAGTACACGCCCTACCAGGCCGAGATCTCGCAAGGCCGCCTGGAGGCGCTGCTCAACTTCCAGACGATGGTGTGCGACCTCACGGGGCTCGAGGTCGCGAACGCGTCGCTGCTGGACGAGGCAACGGCCGCGGCCGAGGCGATGCACGTGATGGACTCGGCCTCGAAAGCCACCGACGGGCGGCGCGCGATCTTCGTGGCCGACGGTTGCCATCCGCAGACGATCGACGTCATAAAGACGCGGGCCGTCGCGCACGGCATCGAGGTCGTCGTGGGCGACGCGCTCGCGTTCGACTTCGCGAAGAAGGTGTTCGGCGTCCTTCTGCAGTACCCGGCGACGGACGGCGGGGTGGACGACTGGCGCGCGTTCATCGCGAAGGCGCACTCGGAGGGTGCCATGGTCGCGATGGCGTGCGACCCCCTCGCCCTCGCCGTCCTGACTCCCCCCGGTGAGCTCGGAGCCGACATCGCCGTCGGCAGCGCCCAGCGCTTCGGCGTCCCTCTGGGCTACGGCGGCCCCCACGCGGCGTTCTTCGCCTGCAAGGGTGACCTCGTGCGCAAGCTGCCGGGGCGCATCATCGGCGTGAGCACCGACGCTCACGGCAGGCCGGCCTTGCGGATGGCCCTCCAGACGCGCGAGCAACACATCCGGCGCGAGAAGGCGACGAGCAACGTCTGCACCGCCCAGGCTCTCCTGGCCGTGGTGGCCAGCATGTACGCCGTCTACCACGGCCCTGCGGGCATCCGGGCCATCGCCGACCGCGTGCACGGGCTGGCGGCGTGTCTCGCCCTCGGGCTGCGCAAGCTCGGCGTCCGGGTCCCGCGCGAGCGCTTCTTCGACACGGTGCGCGTCGAGGGCGATCCTCCGCGGATCGACGCATGGTTGTCGGCGGCCCGGGCGCGGACGATGAATCTTCGCCGCATCGACGCGCGGTCGCTCGGGGTCGCGCTGGACGAGACCACGTCGCCCGCGGACGTGGACGCGCTGCTCGCGGTCTTCGGCGAGGGGCGCGACGCGCAGGCGAAGGTGCCCTCGTGCGTGGAGCTCGCGCGCGAAGCGTCGCCCGCCATCGCGGGTCTCGAGCGGACGAGCGCCTATCTGACGCACCCCGTCTTCAACACGCACCACTCCGAGACCGAGATGCTGCGCTACATGCGCGCTCTCGAGTCGAGAGACCTGTCGCTCGTGCATTCGATGATCCCGCTGGGGTCGTGCACGATGAAGCTGAACGCGACGGCCGAGATGATGCCTATCACGTGGGCGCGCTTCTCCCGCATCCATCCGTTCGCGCCCGTCGAGCAGGCGCAGGGGTACCAGGTCATCATCAAGCAGCTCGAGGCCATGCTCTCGGCCATCACCGGCTTCCCCGCGGTGAGCCTGCAGCCGAACTCCGGCGCGCAGGGAGAGCTGGCCGGGCTGCTCGTCATCCGCAAGCACCACGAGTCCCGCGGCGAAGGGCACCGCGACGTGTGCCTCATCCCGGCGAGCGCGCACGGGACGAACCCTGCGTCGGCCGCGATGGCCGGGATGCGCGTCGTCGTCGTCGCGTGCGACGAGAAGGGCTACGTCGACCTCCCGGACCTCGAGGCCAAGGCGAAGGAGAACGCCAAGAACCTCGCCGCGATCATGGTCACCTACCCCTCGACGTACGGCGTCTTCGAAGAGGAGATCGAGCGCATCTGCGCCATCGTCCACCACCACGGCGGCCAGGTGTACATGGATGGCGCGAACCTCAACGCGCAGGTGGGGCTCTGCCGCCCGGCGGACGTCGGCGCAGACGTGTGCCACGTGAACCTGCACAAGACGTTCTGCATCCCGCACGGCGGGGGCGGCCCTGGCATGGGCCCCATCGGCGTGGCCTCGCACCTGGCCAAGTTTCTGCCCAGGCACCCGGTCCCGGTCGGCGTGGCGGTGGGCGGCGAGCAGGGCATCGGCGCGGTGAGCGCGGCTCCCTGGGGGAGCGCGAGCATCCTCCTCATCTCGTGGGCGTACATCGCGATGATGGGACCGGACGGCCTGAAGCGCGCGAGCCAGGTGGCCATTCTCAGCGCCAACTACGTCGCCGAGCGGCTGCACCCGCACTTCCCGGTGTTCTTCCGCGGCAAGCGCGGGCGCGTCGCGCACGAGTGCATCCTCGATACGCGGACCGTGAAGCGAACGGCGGGCATCGAGGTCGACGACATCGCCAAGCGCCTGATGGATTACGGGTTCCACGCGCCGACGATGAGCTTCCCCATCGCCGGGACGCTGATGGTCGAGCCGACCGAGAGCGAACCGAAGGCCGAGCTCGACCGCTTCTGCGAGGCGATGGCGACGATCCGGGCGGAGATCCGGGCGGTCGAAGAAGGGGCGACTCCGCGCGACGACAACCCGCTGAAGCACGCGCCGCACACGGCCGAGGCGATCGCGTCGAGCGACTGGAAGCACCCGTACTCGCGGGAGCAGGCCGCGTTTCCGGCGCCGTGGACGCGGGCGCGCAAGTTCTGGCCTTCCGTCGGACGCATCAACAACGCCCAGGGAGACCGTCACCTCGTCTGCACCTGTCCGCCGATCGAGAGCTACTCGGTCGCCTAGCCTCCGATGACCGACCCCGCTCTCAAGAGGACGTCCCTTTACGACGAGCACGTGGCGCTCGGCGCACGGATCGTCCCCTTCGCCGGATGGGAGATGCCGGTGCAGTACACGGGCATCGTCGACGAGCACCAGGCCGTTCGGACGGCGGCGGGATTGTTCGACGTCAGCCACATGGGCGAGCTCCGCATGCGCGGGGAGTACGCGGAGCACGTCGTCGACTACCTCGTGACCAACGACGCGAAGAAGCTCGTCGACGGGCAGGCGATGTACACGTGCGCCTGCAACGAGCGGGGCACGATCCTCGACGACCTCATCGTGTACAGGCACGCCCAGGACGACTGGCTCATCGTCTGCAACGCCTCCAACCGCGACAAGATGAGCGCCCACTTCGCGCGCGCCGCGAAGGACCACTGCGACTTCGAGGACGAGAGCGACGATACGGCGCTCATCGCGCTCCAGGGGCCGCGGGCGTTCGACGTCCTCTCGAAGATCGGGGGCGACGCCGCGGGGCTCTCGCAGCTCGGGAGCTTTCGCTTCCGCAAGGCGGACGTCGCGGGGGTCCCGTGCACCCCTTCGCGGACGGGGTACACGGGCGAGGATGGCGTCGAGGTTTTCTGCGCATGGGGCGACGCCCCTACGTTGTGGCGGGCGCTCGTGGGGGCGGGCGCGGCGTCCGGCATCAAGCCCGTCGGCCTCGGTGCCCGGGACACTCTGCGCCTCGAGCCGCGCCTGTCGCTCTACGGCAACGACATCGACGAGACGACCAACCCCATCGAGGCGGGCCTGGGCTGGGTGGTCAAGATGGACAAGGGCGACTTCGTCGGGCGCGCGGCCCTCGCCAAGATCAAGGCGGAGCCTTTGGCCCGCAAGCTGGTCGGTTTCGAGGTCACGGGGCGGGGCATCGCCCGCCACGGCTACCCGCTACTGGACTCGGCGGGGCAGAAGGTCGGCATCTGCACGAGCGGCAGCCCAGGGCCGACGGTTGGCAAGAACATCGGTCTCGGGTATTTGCCGGCGTCGATGACGGACGTCGGGACGCGCTTTCTCGTCGACTGCCGCGGGAAGAACGTCGAGGCCGTGGTCGTTTCTACGCCGTTCTACAAGAGGGCAAGACGATGAGCGACAAGGTCCCGTCGGATCTCCGTTACACGAAGGAACACGAGTGGGCGCGCGCGACCGCCGGCGAGGTAGCGATCGGGATCACGGCGTTCGCGGTCGAACAGCTCGGCGACGTCACGCTCGTCAACCTGGACGTGAAGGTGGGCGACGAGGTGGGGGCGGGCAAGCCCTTCGGGACGATCGAGAGCGTGAAGACGCTGAGCGACCTTTATGCTCCGATGGCGGGCAAGGTAGTGCGCATCAACGAAGAGCTGTCGAGCAAGCCGGAGCTCGTGAACGAGGATTGCTACGGCAAGGCGTGGATGATCGCGATCGCACCGAGCGACGGGACTGCAGTCGGAGCGCTCATGGATGCGGCGGCGTACGACGCGTTCCTGAAGACGGCCCCGCACTGAACGCCGTGTGAACTCGGGGCAACGCCCCGAGGCCCGCCTTGCCACTTGCGGTTTCATTGCGACCATGGACGTAAGCCCATGATTGCCCTTCAGAAGCCCGCCATCCGTATCCGCCGCGCAGTCCTCGCGGACGTGCCCCGACTCGTCGTGATGAATCATGCGGCCTACCCGGAGCTCGTCGAGGCGAACGTCGTCTGGAACGACACGCAGCTCCGGGAGCACATCGAGCGCTTCCCCGAGGGGCAGCTCGTCGCCGAGACGGACCGCGGGCCGATGGGCGCGATCTCGACGTTCATCGTCGCGCGCGGCCGAGACCCGCTAGCTCAGCACACGTGGCTCGAGATTACGGGAAACGGCTCCTTCGCCGCGCACGATCCGGGCGGCGACACGCTGTACCTCGCGGACATCTACGTCGACCCGGCGGCGTGGGGAAAGGGCGTGGGCGAGACGCTCTATGCGGCCCTCTCGAGTCTCTGCGTCGACCTTGGCCTCCGTCGCGTCGTCGCCGGCGGCCGCCTGTGGGGGTACCACGAGTACGCGCCACGCATGACGCCGGAGCAGTACGTGGCAGGCTGTCTCCAGGGCAAGCTGCGCGACCGGGTGCTCGGCTCGCAAATCAAGGCTGGCTTCGCGGTGCGAGGCATACTCCGGAGCTACCTGGTCGACCCGCGCAGCTGCGACTACGCGACGCTGCTCGAGTGGGTGCGGCCGACCTGATAGGGGGTTGTGAACCGCAGAGGCGCAGAGGGCGCGGAGGCCGAGAGAGTAGGAGCGGGTGCCAACGAGCGTTGCCGTCGCCATTGCGCCGACCCATAGGAGAGACGCTTGCTCTAGGTGCCAGGTGTGCTCGAGTTCAAATCGAGCTGCATGAGGACGACGTCCACCCAGCGGCCGAACTTGAAGCCGACGTTGCGGAAGACACCGACGTGCTCGAAGCCGAGCCGCGAGTGCAGACCGATGGACCCGGCGTTCTCGGAGTCGCCGATGACGGCGAGCATTTGCTTCATCTGCAGGCGCCGGCTCGCGTCGATCACTTCGCGCATGACAGCGAACCCGACGCCATGGCGGAGCATCTGCGGCGCGACGTAGACCGAATTCTCGCAGGTGAAGCGATACGAGGCCCGCGTCCGGAACGGGCCCGCGTACCCGTAGCCGGCGACCCGCCCCTCGATCTCGGCGACCACGAACGGAAAGCCGGCTCCGACGACCGAGTCGAAGCGTCGCTCGATCTCTTGGACGGACGGCGGCTCCTCCTCGAAGGTGCCGAGGCCGGTGGTCACGTGGTGGGCGTAGATCTCCTGCACGGCCGCAACGTCGGCGGGTTCGCACGACCGGATTCTCACGACGGCCGAATGTGCCATGTGCCGGGGCGGTCGGCCAACCCACGCGAGCGCGCGCGGTCTCACGTCGCTCCGCCTTGCGTCATCTCTCCGCTTTGCGTCATCACGGCCGCGGCGCCGGCGAGGACGAGCGCGCCGCCAATGAAGACGCGCGGTCCCATCGCCTCGCCGTAGACCGCGGCGCCGATGAGGACGGCGACGACAGGCTCGATGAGGGTCAGCATCGAGGCGTGGGCGGCCAGCATGCGGCGAAGACCCCAGACGAACGCGATGCCCGCCATCGTTCCCGGCACGAGCGACACCAGCGCGAGGAACGCCACCGCGTGCAAATCGACCGCGCCCCAGGCCTCCCTCGGTACGAATGCCGCCAGGAGCGGAGTCGCGACGACGCCGTGCCAGAAGAGCGTCTCGTTCGTCGAGAACGAGCCGACGACGAACTTGTTCAGGATGAATCCGGAAGCGTAGAAGACGGCGCTCCCGAAGCCGAACGCCGCGCTGGACCACACGGCCGCGGCGGCGGGCGCGCCTTCCACCGGCACGAGGATCACGGCGAGCCCCGAGAGCGATACGGCAAGAGCGATCGCGGTCCTCCGCGTGATCTTCTCTCGAAGCGCGAGCGGCGCGGCGATCGCGACGAGGACCGGCGTCACGTAGTGGGCGAGGACCGACACCCCGATCGTGATCCGGTACGCGGCGAAGAAGAGAAGGACATTGAACGCGTCCGCGACGCCGATGCACACGACCCAGCCGCGCGCCCGCCACGTCGCGGGCTTGGGGACCCTATCGCGGAGCGACATCGCGCCCGTGACGGCCGTGAGGACCGCCATGACGACGGTCGACTCCATCGCCGTGGACATCGGTCCGATGGCCTCGGCTCGCCGGAGGAGCAGAGCCCAGGTCCCCCAGGAGCACGCGGCGAACGCAACGGCCGCGTAAGGCGCCGTGCGAGCAAGGCGATGGCTCACGACTCGGCAGCCATCTTCTTCAGGCTGGCGACGAGCTGCAGCGCTTCGATGGGCGTCAGCCGATCGACGTCGACGGCGCGCAGCGTCGCCAGCGCGCGGTGCTCCGGGAGCTCGGCGGGGGGGCCAGCGCCCTCGAACAGCGCGAGCTGCGGCCGGCCTTCTCGCGAGCGCGCCCGCAACGAAGACGCGTGGCCGCTCGGGAGCGCGGCACCGCGCTCGAGCTCGGACAGGATGGCGCGCGCGCGTGCGAGCACGGGCTCGGGCAGGCCGGCGAGCTTGGCGCATGCCACGCCGTAGCTGCGGGAGGCCGCGCCGCGCTGCAGCTTGTGGAGGAAGATGACGTCGCCCTCGTGCTCGCGCGCGCTCACGCTCCAGTTCTCGCACGTGGCGGCGCGCGTGACCGCGAGCTCCGTGAGCTCGTGGTAGTGCGTCGCGAACATGGAGCGACAGGCGACGACGTCGTGCAAGTGCTCGGCGACGGCCCACGCGATCGCGAGGCCGTCGTAGGTGCTCGTGCCCCGGCCGATCTCGTCGAGCACGACGAGCGAGCGCCGCGTGGCACGCCGCAGGACGTTCGCCGATCTCCTTCATCTCGACCATGAAGGTGCTCTCGCCGCGCGAAAGGTTGTCGCTGGCGCCGACGCGCGTGAGGACGCGATCGACGACGCCGATCCGGGCCCGGCGCGCCGGGACGAAGGCGCCCATCTGGGCGAGGATCACGCACAGGGCCGTCTGCCGCATGAGCGTCGACTTGCCCGCCATGTTCGGTCCCGTGACGAGCCACAGACGCGGGCCGCCCTTCCGCGGCGCCGAGCGACACGTCGTTGGGGACGAACCGACCCGCGGCCGCGAGCTTCTCCACGACGGGGTGCCGGGCGTCCTCGAGGACGAGCTCGAGCGAGTCGTCGATTTCGGGCCGCACCCAGTCGTCCCGGTGAGCCACCTCGGCGAGGGCCGCGGCGACGTCCCACGCCGCCAGCCGTGCGGCGATCGCCCGCAGACGCTCGTGCTGTCGGGCGAGGTCTCGGAGGACGACGGCGAGAAGCTCGGCCTCGCGCGCGGCGGCGCGATCCTCGGCGTGCGCGAGCTTGTCGGCGAGCGCGTCGAGCTCGTCGCACGTGAACCGCTCGCCCGTCGCGACGGTCTGCTTCCGGCGCCACGTTGCGGGTGCCTTGACGAGGTGCGCCTTCGTCACTTCGATGTACCAGCCGAAGACGCGCGTGAAGCGCAGCTTCAGGCTCGGAATCGACGCTGCCTCGCGGAGCTTGCCCTCGAGCTCGACGATGAGCCTCTGTCCGCCGCGCGTGAGCTCGCGCGCCTCGTCGAGCGCCGGGTCGAAACCGTCGCGCAGGACGCCGCCGTCGCTCGCGCGCGCGGGAGGGTCGTCGCTGAGGGCTCGCGCCAGGAGAGCGCTCGAGGTCGGCGCACGCGTCGACCCACGGCTTCGCCTGGCGCGACGCCGAGCGCGTCGCGAGCCGACGGATCGGGGCACCGTGCGAGGGCGTCTGCGATGGACGGAAGGGCGGCCAGCGAGCGGCGCAGCGCGACGAGGTCCCGGGGCGTCGCGCGGTCGAGCGCGAGCTTCATCGCGAGGCGCTCGACGTCCCCGACGTCGGCGAGACCCTGCACGCACCTCGCGGCGCATCGCCGGGTGCGTGACGAAGAGCTCGACCGCGTCGAGGCGGCTGCGAATCTCGGCGACGGCCGCGAGCGGCGCGAGAAGGCGACGGCGAAGCGGCGCGCGCGCCGGGTGCGGTCATCGTCGCGTCGATCTCGGCGAGCAGTGACCCCCGCTCGTTGCCGTCGACCGACCGCACGAGCTCCAGGTGCGTCTGCGTCGCCTCGTCGAGGACGAGCGTTTCGCCCAGCGCGTAGAAGACGAGACGCGACACCGGGAGCTGCCTCTTCGCCTCGCAGTCGCGCGCCGTGGCGAGGCACCGCGCCGCCGCGCGACGGGCCACGGTGGACGGACACGACGCCCGCGCTTCGCCCGCGCCGAGCTGCGCGTCGAGGGCCTCGTCGGCGTCCGCGTCGGTCAGCGGCTGCGACCACGGCGCGGACGACGACGCGCGTATGGACGTCGGCGAGGGGCTTGATGGCGTCGCCCGCACCCGGCCCGACCAAGACCTCGCGCGGGTCGAGCCGCACGAGCTCCGAGAGGACGCTCGTGACGTCGGGGGCTTCGCAGGCCGCGAGCTCTCCGGTGGACAGGTCGAGCGCGGCGACGCCGAACGCTCCGGCGGCATCGGTGCCTCGCTCGACGGCGACCAGGTAGTGGTTGCGTCGGGGCTCGAGCCCCGCGTCGTCGTAGGCGATGCCGGGCGTCGCGACGCGTACGACCTCGCGCGGGACGATCCCCTTGACCTTCGAGGGATCGGCCATCTGCTCGCAGATCGCCACCTTGAACCCCTGGTCGAGGAGCTTCTGCACGTAGGCGCTCGCCGCGTGGTGCGGGACGCCTGCCATCGGCACCTCCTCGGCGGCGCCCTTGTTGCGCGCGGTGAGCGTCAGGTCGAGGGCCCGCGCCGCGACCGACGGCGTCGTCGAAGAAGAGCTCGTAGAAGTCGCCGAGACGGAAGAAGAGTAGCGCGTCGGGGTGCTCTGCCTTCGCGGCGAGGTACTGACGCATCACGGGGGTGTCCGCTCCGTGGCCCTTCGACATCGTTCGAGGCCGTACCGCGCCTGGGGCGCGCGGTCTACGCCCTCGCTCACTGCTATGCTCGCGCGCCAGGATGGGAGTCTTGCACCGTGCGCCGCCGCCGAGCGAGACGCTCAGCCATAGCCAGCAGACGGTGAAGCTCGGGGCCGCGCGCCGGCCGCTCCAGGACGGGTACCACTTTCTCCTGACGTCCTCTTGGTGGGTGCTCTTCGCGCTGATCCTCGCGTCGTACCTCGGGGCGAACGCGATCTTCGCCGTCCTCTACCTCCTCGGCGGCGGCATCGAGAACGCCGAGCCGGGGAGCTTCCGCGACGCGTATTTCTTCAGCGTCCAGACGATGGCGACGATCGGCTACGGCAGGATGGCCCCGACCTCGATGTTCGCGAACTTCCTGGTCGCGCTCGAGGCGCTCTTCGGCCTGGTCACGTTCGCCCTCGCCACGGGCCTCATGTTCGCCAAGTTCTCCCAGCCGCGCGCACGCGTCATCTTCAGCCGGTTCGCGGTCGTCAGCGTGCGGGACGGCGTGAGGTCGCTCATGGTGCGCCTGGCGAACGAGCGAACGACGGGGCTCGTCGAGGCGCAGCTGCGCCTCGTCCTCGTTCGGGACGAGACGACGGAAGAGGGAGAAGCGGTGCGGCGCTTTCACTCCCTTGCGCTCGCGCGCTCGTCGAGCGCCGTGTTCGCCCTCTCGTGGACGGCCATTCACCCAATCGACCCCTCGAGCCCGCTGTACGGCGAGACCCCCGAGTCCCTGATGAAGAGCCGGGCCGACATCGTGGCGTCGCTGGTCGGCATCGAGGAGGCCACCGGCCAGACGGTGCACGTGCGGCACGCCTGGAAGGGCGAAGACATCCGGTACGACCACCGCTTCGCCGACATCCTCGTCCTCCTGCCGGACGGCCGGCGCGCGCTCGACTACGCGCGCTTCCACGACGTCGAGCCCGTCGCACCCCCCCTTCCGCGGGCCGCTCAGTAGTACGGGTTGTGCGCGAAGGCGAGCGTGTTCAGATCGATGAGCACGAGGCCCTGCAACTCGCCGTCGACGATGGCCAGCTGGCCGAACGACTCGATGAACCGCATCGACTGTGGGCTCACGGCCGTGCTCGTGTTGCCCGTGATCGAGACCGCGAGCGGCGTGAAGCCCCCGCGCACCGAGAACTTCCACTGAAGGTCTCGCGCCGTGGGCGTGTGGGCCCCTTCGGTGAGGGGACTGCAGCCCATCCACGTGACGAAGGAGAAGTACGGGTTCTCCATCGCGAGCGCATTGGTGCGAACGATGTCGGGGAAGGGTGCCGGAGGCTGGCAACTCGCACCGCTCGAAGAAGACGAGGGAGTCGCCCAGGGAACGTCGAACGACCGGGCGTTCAGCAGCACGTCGTGCGGATCGCAGGACAGGACGCACGGACGGCTGGAGGGGGTCGAAGGGTCCGTGCCTTGGGGAGCGGCGACGACGCGGCTCAGGAGGCCCAGACCGTTCTGCCCGACGGCCACCCACTCCCCGCCGGTGCGCACCTTGAAGCCGACCTCGTGATGGAAGCAGCACCGCATGAACCGCAGAAACGGGGGATTGGTCGAGCTCGGCCCGACGACGACGCGGTTGTTCGTGCTCTCCGGCACGGTCTTGCCGCTCGAATCCTTGTCCGACCACCCGAACCGACCGATGACGAGGTGATCGTCGTACGCGTGCAAGATCGGGAAGTCGCGCGCCAGGAAGGTGTCGGGGTCGGTCGGAGCCGAGCCGTTCTCACAGGTAGAAGTCTGGGCCTGGCTCATCCCGTTGCCGGGACAGGACGAGGGAGGGCCGTAGGTCCCCTGGCACGCCTGATAGCGCTCGTCGCCGATGTTCGGATCGTTCTGGGGCTTCCCGTCCGGACCGAGGTCTTCGAAGCCGGTCCCCTCCCAGCAATCGTTCACGACCGTCCCGTCGTCGTTTTCGTACGGAATCGACCAGTAGGGATCACCTTGCGGCAAGAGCTCGTCGGTGACTTCGATGTAGTCGGCGGTCCACTGGCCGAGGTCCGTGGGCGAGGGGAGCCTGGGAGTCACCGCCTGGGTCTCCGCGACGACGGCCGCTGCTCGGGCCTGGCCGATGGACCAATCTTCGACCCCGCGCTCGCAGAAGCCAGGGCCATTGGCGACCCCGGGGAAGCCGCTGCCCGAAGCCCCGCCGTCCGCGGCCACGTCGCCGATGCCGACCTGGAGCGTCTGGTAGCCGTCGGTCGACTCGATGTCCGCCGGGATCATCTGCCCGGCGGGAAGGGTACCCTCGTACGTCACGGTCCAGTCCTGGGCGATCGTCACCGTGGGGTCGTCGAACGAGAGACGAACCGCGGGGACGGCCTTGCTGGACGGAGACGTCACTGCGGGGGGGTTGCTTGTCTGCGACGCGGGATTCGGCTCGGTCGGGTTGACGTTGAAGGTGGGGTCCACGAAGCCCGGAAGGAGGGTCGTCGGCAGGATCAAGGGCGCCGCAGCACCGGACGCGGACACGGGCGTCCCGTTGGAGTTGAAGAGCTGCGGCGTCCCGACGAGGTTCGGAAGGTGATTGCCCGCCGTGGGGTCGTTGCGAAGCAGATACTGCGACCGCATCCGGTGAGGCGCCGACACGGGGAAGTACTCTTCCTGTGTGACGGCCGGGCTCTCCGGGATGATGCTCTGATACGTGACCGGCGCGTGGTACGGGTCGAGGTACGTGGGGCTGCCGGGCGGGCCCGCGGCGGGTTCCGGAATGTCCAATAAGCCGGTCATTCCGTAGCTTGGGCCGGCGTCGGGGTTGGGCGTCGCCATCGGGTCCGGCCGCCGGCACGGAGCGTCCCAGTCGTCGACGTCGATAGTGACGACCTGTCCATTCGAGAGCGTCGCGAACCCGAACACCCCGCGAAGACGGGTCGGGAACCCCTGCACCGTCGAGACGACCCCCTCGGACTGAACGGTGGCAGCCTGGTCGACGCGGTAGTACGCGCCCAGATCCTTGAAGGTACCGCCGTCGGGATGAGCGTTCGGATTCGGATTGCAGAGGAGCCCCTCGTAGGCGTGGATCTGATCGGGATTCGCGGTCCCGTTCGGCCCCGGCGGAATCAACGGCCAGTCGTGCTGAACGAATCCGACGGTCGCGACGGGGGCCGAAAAGGTCAATCGGTCCTGTGGCTGCAACGGGTTGAGCTCGGGATGCGGGCGCTGGAGGGGCATGTGCGGCGAGCTTGCAGGGTCGGTGATGTCGAACACCATGAGGCTGCCGTTGCCCTGGTCGACCGCGTAGAGGTACGTCTTGTAGTCCCGCGTCGGCGGGCTTATCGCGAGGGCGCCGACGGTCACCTGCCGCGTGGGCTGGGTGATGCTCGTGGCGAGGAGCGGTGGGAGCTCGCGCGGGTGCGTCGGGTCGGTCAGATCGATCTCGTGGATGAGGGGGAGCACGCCATCGCCGACGTAGAGGATGGGAAGATCGGTCCTCAAAGCGGCCTCGGTCGGAAACGGCTGGCCCGAGGTGGGCATGGCGAGCGCGAACGTCCCCGCTTCCAGCTCCTCACCCCCGTCCGCCGCGGTACCCCCATCGTCCGCCTCGCCCGCGCCGCCGTCGGCCGTCGACGCCGTACACGTCGAACTGGTGGAGGGCTCCTGGGGCGCGAGGCTCCCCGCGTCGACGTACGGCACGCCGTCGGGCCAAGTAGGCCCCCCCGACCACGTCGCCGGCAGCGTGGCGGACAGCGCGATGGCACTGTTGGCGCCGACCTGGGTGCAGGGGGCGAGGATTCCCGGCGTGGCGGGTGCCGCATCGGACAGGCCCGCGTCGACGCCTCCACCGTGCAGCAGTGACGTGGGGTCGATCGCGACTACCGCGGCCGGCATGCCCGGCGTCGCGGCGAGCACGGCGACGAGGACGTAGCCCCGGGAGGGACCCCCGTCCGCGCCCGCGACGGGCGCGACGGTTAGAGCTTGCGGCGGCTGAGGCAACGCGCACGCCTCGAGGTCCGTGAGCTGCAACGGCAAGGGCGGCGACATGCCCGTCGTGTCCCCGAGCAGCTGGCCTGCGAGTCCCCCGTCCGCCGTCCGGTGAGGGCCGGTGGGGATCCCGTAGATCGCAGGCTTGTTCGGATCGGCGCTTGCAACGAACGTCATCAGCCCGTCGGGGGTCACGACCACGTCGGTCGGGCTCGTCCCCACCGGGATGAAGTTGGTGCCGGGAGTCGACCTGTCCTCGTCGACGATGTTGCCCGCCGTCAGATCGACGACGGCCAGCTCGCCGCGCGTCGTCTGCGTCACGACCGCGTAGAGGTGGTTCGGCAGACTGGGAGTGGTCGTCGCGCTGAGCGCCGCAAAGTCGGTCTGCGCGGGCGCGCACTCGCTCTGCACGAGGCCGTGAATCTCCGGCGCGGCCAGCTCACCGCCGTCCTCGGGATTGATGACCGCGATGCACACGACGTCCATCTTCTTCGCCTGTTCGAACGTGCGCACCGGCACGTTCGTGGGCGTGGCCGCGCAGCTCGAGATCGCGACGCCCGTGGCCACCACCCCCGCTGCGGCCAAAAGGCCGATGCCTACGACATGCACCTTTCGCATCTTCACGTGCCCTTCGGCGATGTCAGCTGGCCGAGCGTGAAGACCACTTGCTCGAACGTTTGCTGGTTCAGGGCCCGCGTCGACGTCTTCAGAGAGTCGTCGAGGTCGATCACCTGCAGGTACGAATTCATGAAGGTCGCGAGATAGCCGAAACGGTACGTCTTCAGGCCAAGGCTCGCCTCCTGCCGCAGGTCGGGCTGGACCGTCATCTTGGTTCCCCCCATCTCGTAGTCGACCTCCTGCGCGGCGACCTCCTCCAACGTGAACGGGTCGAAGGCCATCGCGAACGGACCGGCACCCACGTAGATGACGGTCTTCGGCACGGCCTGGGCTCCAAGGGTGGCAATGTCATCCGGGTCGAAGACGAAAACGGCGGACGAGTCGTAGCAGACGACGAAGAGGCGAAGCGCAAAGTGACCCGTCGCATCGACGACGGGAGCCAGGTACACCCTCGAAGGGCCCGGGAGAAGAGGAACGTTGCCCTGGAGGACGAGCTGATCGGGATCGAATGTGCCGTCGCCGTCGGTCGCAAACTGCCCGATCTGGCCGTAGATCACGCTCGGCGGCGCGCGGCTCGCGATGAAGACGCGGGACGGAATCTGCCCGCACGCGATGCACGCGGCCGAAGGTGGCTGGCCCGCCCGGTCGCACTGCGTCGCCGGATCCAGCGCCAGCTGCGCCTTGCACTTGTAGCTCGGCGTCGGGTCGATGACGATGCCGCGCTGATCGGTCCCCGGGCTGTTGGTGGTGACGGGGTACGGGCGCTCCTTCTCGAGAAAGGGCCGGTAGAGGGACGACCCGTCGTCGTCGAAATAGCGCAACAGGTCGACCTCGGCGGCGGAGTGGTTCGTCTCGAGGAAGGCCTGGCGTACGCACGGCGCCTGGTCGCCGACGTCCTCGCAGCGCCTCACGGCGTCCGGATCGTGCGGTACGGCGACGATGCCGTTGCCGGCCACGGGCATCCCCTCGAGGACGAACTGCATCGACGGGTTCCACTTGGACGAAGGGCTGCACGCGGGGCGCTCGCCGGTGCTGCACACGGCGGTCGAGGGCTGATTCCCCCCTATCCCCGTGAGGAGCAGCGACGTCTCGCCGGTCGACTGATGCGTGATCGCCATCGCCGTCCCGTCCTGGGTCTCCGCGATCCCGAAGGGCTCCCCCGGCATGGTCGCTTGCCGCAGGTCGCCGGGCTCGTTGGGATCACTGCCGGCATGATGAATCGTGTCGCAGCGCGATCCGGTGACCGCGGCGCCCTGCCCGCAGTCGAACACGAACGGCAGGATCGTCGGCGTCGACGGAGTGGCCGGGTCCCCCTCGGGAGCCTTGGTCGCATCGTCGGCCGACAGATCGGCCCAGGTGACCGTGGCATCGCCGCGAACGGGGGCGAACATGCGCAGACCGGTCGGCGAGAGCTGCAGGTCCGTCGCGAACGCGCCGGTGATGGCCGAATCCTTGAAGTACACAGGCTGCGTTGAGTCCACGGGGGGCGAGCAGGCCTGGCTGAGAAAAACCCGGGTGCCGTTCGACATCTCGGGGGGCGCGGCGTTCGACACGTAGTAGCAGGACTGCCAGGGGGTTCCGGCGTCGGTACCCGCGTCGAGCGTCGGAACCGGGTAGCCCGCAACGAAAGGGATCGGGATGGGGTCGTAAGGCAGCACCCCCGTCTCGTTCGCCGAGATGAGCTCCGCCGTGTGCCGGCGGATCATGAAGAGATCGTAACTCTGGAGCGTCCCGCCGTTCCATTGCAGGTCGAAGTCGGAGTTGACGACGTAAAGCACGTTGCCGCCGGTGGAGACGCCCAGCCCCACGGGGTAGTAGAAGCTGCTCGCCGGGGGCGCGGTTCCGCTGCTCCCCGCGTAGCAGCCGGGGCTCGCCCAGCCCACGGCCACGAGGCCCGCAAGCACGCCCGCGGAGCCTACGAAGAGTCGACGTGCGACCGGGCGCCGCGGCATAGCGCGCGCAGCCTAGTCAGCACGAGCGTGAGTGTCGAGCGTGGCTCGCGGCCCGCTCAGCTCTCGTCCGCCATCAGGTCGATGATGACCACCCCGCGCTCGACCGACTCCTCGGGAGCCTGCGGCGAGCGGGGCGCAGGGCGATCGACGGGAATCTCGAGGTGCGGCTGCTCGTGCTGAGCACGCTCCTGCTCTTCTCGCCGACGGATCTGTTCGATGATGAACGGAGGTAGCATTGGCCCGACTCCCGGAGCCTCTTGGATCGGGCCTACGCCGCCCGAGCCGATCACCACTTCATAAGACAAAAGCTAGCAACGCGAATGCCAAGGTCAAGGTTTCTCGCACCGCTTGCCACCGGCCCTCGAGCGCCCGCGGCCGCCGCATGGCTCGGGTGCGTGGCCTTCGCGCTCACGCTATTCGCATCCGCGGGGCGGGCGCTGGCGTCCCCGCTCGCACCGGGCGGCGAAGATTGGGAAGGGCTGTCTCAGCTCGTTCGCACCGCGCAGGGCGAGCTCGGGCCGCAACGGGTCGCCGTCGTCTCGACGCTGGACCTCGGCAGTCTCCGGCGCGCCGACGCGCTCTTCCTCGTGCACCCGGAGCGCGCGCTCGACGTCGAGGAGCTGACGATCTTCATGCGCGCCGGCGGGCGCATCGTCCTCCTCGACGACTACGGAACGGGCGACGGGCTCTTTGCCCACTTCGGCGTCCGACGCGTGCCGCTGCCCGAGCGACCCGCCGCCATGCTGCGCGGCAATCCGGCGCTGGCGATCGCCGAGCCGGCGGGCCCGCACTCGGCCGTGCGCGACGTGAGGCGGGTGGTGACCAACCACGCGACGGGCCTGGAGCAGCCCGCGCTGTCGCCCGTCCTCGTGGTGCGGGGGGACGACGAACCCGACGTGCAGCTCGCCCTGTCCGGCGCGGTAGGACAGGGCCGCTTGCTGGTCCTCGGGGACTCGTCGCTCTTGATGAACTCGATGCTTCGGTATCCGGGCAACCGCACGCTCTCGGTGAACCTGGTGCGTTACGCGACCGAGGACGACGCGTGGGGCAGGCTCGACGGCAAGCTGTACATCCTGGTCAACGACTTCGAGATCACCGGAAGCTACGGGGTCGACCCCGGCCTCGGGGGTGTGGTCGCCAGAGCGCGGCGGTCGGTGACCGAAGCGGTCGAATCGCTGAGGCACGGAGGGATGCCTCCCCTGGCGGCTTACCTCGTCGCGCTCGCGGTCGGCCTCGGCGTCGTGTTCTGGACGAGCGTCCGGGCCGGCAAGACGCACCGCCCGTCGCCGCCGCGCTTCGTCCGATTGGTCCCGGTCGTCGCCCATGGCGGCGTCGCGGGACACGCCGCCATTCTCGGTGCGCCGGGCACCGGGCGTTTCCTGGCGATGCTCGAGCTGAAGAGCGCCCTCGAGGAGGACCTCACGACGAGGCTCGGGCTCGAGCGCACTCCCCCCCATGATCTCCTCGTGCAGAAGGTGGGCGCCGCCGGCTTGCTCGACGAAGACGGTCTGCGCGATCTCTCTCGCTTGTTCCAGGCCCTCGCCCCGTTCGAGACGATGCTCCGTGGCAATCGCCGCCCGGCGCTCGAGCGCTTGAGGGACGCGGAGGTCGTGGCCACGGCCGCTCGCGTGCGAAGCCTTCTCGAGGCCGCCGCCGCGCGGGCGCCTTCGCGTGATACAATCGCGAGGAACCAGTGAGCGCCGCCGCGAGCACCAACGAGATCGCCGCTGCACGCGAGCGCATCGAGGGGGTCCGGCGCGAGGTCTCCCGCGTCTACATCGGGACCTCGGCCGCGGTCGACACGATGCTCGTCGCGCTGCTCGCGCGGGGACACGCGCTGCTCGAGGGCGTCCCGGGGGTCGCGAAGACGACGCTCGTCAAGGCGTTCGCGACGGCTATCGGCTGCAGCGGCAAGCGCATCCAGTTCACGCCCGACCTTTTGCCCGCGGACATCACGGGTACCTACGTCTTGTCCCCGCGCGACGGCACGTTCGCCCTGCGAGCCGGCCCGATCTTCGCGAACGTCGTGCTCGCCGACGAGATCAATCGCGCCCCCGCGAAGACCCAGAGCGCTCTCCTCGAGGCCATGCAGGAGCGCCAGGTCACCATCGAGGGCGACCGCTTCGAGCTCCCGATGCCGTTCCTGGTCCTCGCGACGCAGAACCCCGTCGACCTCGAGGGGACGTACCCGCTCCCCGAGGCCCAGATCGACCGCTTCCTCGTGCGCGTCTCGATGAGCTATCCGACGCCGCGCGACGAAGCGCAGATGCTCAAGACGCACGGCGTGGGGTCGCCCACCGCGAGACCGGTGCTCGACGCCAGGGACGTCGCACAGCTTCAGGGCATCGCGGAGAGGGTCTACCTGGAAGACGACCTGCTCGACTACGCAGTGGCCATCGCGAACTTCACGCGGTCCCACACCCGCGTGACGCTCGGGGCAAGTCCACGCGCCACGCTGGCGCTGGTTCAAGCCTCGAAGGCCTGGGCCATGCTGGGGGGCCGTCCGTTCGTCGCACCGGACGACATCCGAGCGGTCGCCGAGAGCGTGCTCGCGCATCGCATCGTGATGACGGCCGAAGCGGAGGGCGAGCCCAGGGCGCGTGAGCGTGTCGTCGAAGACGCCCTCACGAAGGTGAGCTATCGGCGCGGGATGCGCGCGATCTGAGCGTGCGCCGGCCGTGGAGATCCATCCCACACGCTCGACCTTCCACGTCGCGGTAGCGGGCGCGGGCCTCGTCGCGCTGGGGGCGGCGGCACGACTGGCGCCGGTGGTGGCGTTCGGGGGGGCCATCCTCCTCGCCGTCGCGCTCGGACGAGCGGTGGCGCTCGTCGCCGTCACGAGGCTGCGGGCCGGGGGTTTCGAGATGGTTTGGGCGGAGCGAGGGAGGGTCAGGCGCGTCCCGAAGGGTGCGAGCATCGTCGTCCAGGCCGAGCTACGCAACCGCAGCAGGGAGACCGTGCGTGGGGTTGCGCTCCGGCCGGTCGCGTCGAGCATGGTCGAGGCCTCGGTCGAGCCACGGCAGATCGATTTGCCCGCGGGTGGCCGAGCCCTCATCGACGTCACCGTCCGGGCACGGCGCGTCGGTCGCTGGGGCCTGCACGGGATCGCCCTCGAGATCCGCGGCGCACAACTCGGCGGCGAGGGCCTCTACGAGGTGCCTCTCCTCTTTGCGAACCCGCTCGGCCTCGAGGTCCTTCCCGCGAGCCTGAGCACGTTCCTGCTGTCGCCCCTCGGAGGGCGAGCTCGGCGCGCCTCCAACGTGGGACGGCCGGCGAACCTGGCAGGAGCGGGGGACGAGCTCCGTGAGCTCCGGGACCATGTGCCAGGCGATCCGTTCAAGCGCATCGCATGGAAGGCCAGCGCCAGGCGCGGACGCTTGCTCGTGCGCGAGATGGAGCGCGAGGAGCGCGAGGTGGTCTGGCTGGTGCTGGATGCATCGGTCGAGCTCTGGGCGGGCGAGCCGGGCCACGCTCCGCTCGACCGAGCCATCGAGAACCTGGCGGCCCTCGCGACACGCCACCTGCGTCGGGGGGACCGGGTGGGGCTCGTCGTGACGGCCTCCCGCCTCCGAGCGTGGATCGAACCGGACGAGGGTGCGGCGCACGGAGCGCTCCTCGCGAGCGCGCTCGCCAGCGCCGCGAGCACCATCGACGCCGATCGCTCGGAGCTCGACGAGGCGGCGGTCGGGCGGCGCGTCCTCGAGCACGCGCGACCGCTCGATCCGCGCGGTCTGGCAGACGTGGCGAAGGGAGACCTCGACGCCCTCGCGAAGCGCGCAGACCAGAATCCGACTGCGAGCTCCCTTCGCTCCACGGGTTCCGTTCGCGCACACGGCCCGGGAGCAGAGGCTGCGGCACTACCTCGCGGCGTTCGGCATCGAGTCGCCCCCGAAGATCGACGGGGAGCACGACAAGGCCGAGATCGCCCTCCTGCAGGTGCTGTCTCGCCTCGTCAACGAAGGGCAGCGAGGGAGCATCGTCCATGTCTGGGCACCGGCGCCGTCGAAGAGCGACGGCATGGCGAAGACCGTCCGGACGCTGCGCGCGCGCAGGATCCAGGTGCGCTGGAGCCTCCCCCCGCTCGACGCCGGCGTGGGATCGGGACACGAGCGTCGAAGCCCCATCGCAGACGCGGCCGACGAGGCGGTCCGGGTTAGAGCGCACGCGACGCAGACGCGCGCCGAGAAGCTCCTGCGCCGCCTCGGCATCCGCCTCGTGATGCGTCCGGCATGACGCCCCTCGATCCTCGCAGCGTGCTCCGCCGGGCTGGGCTGAGACCGAAGAAGAGTTTCGGACAGAACTTCCTCGTGGCCGAGCCGATCGCGCGCGCGATAGCGATCGCGTGCGTACCGGACGACGAGGTGGGCCAGGCGCGGATCGTCGAGATCGGAGCCGGCACCGGGGCTCTGACCCGCTTGCTCGCCGAGCGTTGTCGCTCCCTCGTGGCCATCGAGAGAGACAGGGACCTGGTCTCGCTGCTCGAGGGCGATCTCGTCGGCCCGCGGACGCGGGTGCTCGAAGCGGACGCGCGTTCGGTGGACCTCGCCGCGCTGCTCGGAGAGCCGGAGCCGGGCTCCCGGAGGGTCCTTTGCGGGAACCTGCCGTACTCCATCACGGGGCTCCTGCTCAGGCGGGCGGTCGAAGTCGCCGGACGCGTCGACCGCGTCGTCTTCATGGTCCAGGACGAGGTCGCCCACCGGCTCGCCGCCGTCCCCGGGGGAAAGGACTGGGGGGCCCTGACGGTCTTCGTCCACGCCGCGTTCGGCGTCCGCCGCGTCTTGCGCGCTCCGCCGTCGGCTTTTCATCCCCCGCCCGAAGTCACGAGCGCCGTCGTGGAGCTCCTGCCGCTGCATCCCCCGAGGGCCGAGGAGACCGAATCGTTCCGGATGCTCGTCCGGCGTGCCTTCGGCGCGCGTCGAAAGACGCTGCGCAACGCCTGGGCCGGCGTCGCGCCCGATTCCGCCGCGCTACAGCGGGCGGCGTCCTTCGCCGGTATCGCCCTCGAGGCGAGAGGCGAGACTCTCGAGGTCGAGGCCTTCGCACGGATGGCGTCCGCGCTTCAGGCGATCACTGCCCCGGCGTGAGCTGGGCGAGCGCCTTCTGCGCGTCGGCACGGTCCGGCGAATTGAGGGGGGCGATCTCGAGGAAGCGCTTGTAGTGCTCGGTGGCGTCGGCGCGACGGCCGGACTTTCTGAGTGACTCCGCCGAGAGAAACTCGAGCGGTATCAGCCACGCGGGACGGGGGTCCATCTTCTCGGCGGTCTTCACCGCGGGGATCAGCACAGCGAGCGCCTCCCCCGCGCCGCCCCGGTCCATCAGGAGCTTGCCGTACATGTAGCGCCAGTACGGATGCGGGACGGCACCGTCCGCCGCGACCGTGCCGCGATCGCCCGCGATCGCCTTCGTCCACTCGGCGGCCGCCGCTGCCTGATCGTTCTTCTGGTCGTAGCACTCCGCGAGGGTCGCGTGCGCCTCGTAGCGAGAGGGACGCAGCTCGAGAGCGTGCTTCTCGTCCTTGACCGCGTCGTCGAGCTGCCCCTCCATGCGCCGCACCGAGCCCCTCAGCCAGTAGGCCTCGGCGTTGAGCTTGTCGAGCGCGAGCGCCTTGTCGACCTCGTCGCTCGCGAGCTCGAGCTGTGCGGGCGTCGCGTCGTTGGCGGCCCATGCGACGTAGACGTGGTACTCGGCCTTGTTGGGGTCGAGCTCCACCGCTCGCTTGAGGTTGCGCAGGGCGTCGGCGAGCATCGAGCCCCCCTCGAGCATCAGCGCGCGCCCGATGTAGTGGTGGGCTTCGGCGCTCGAAGGGCGCTGCTCGAGCACCTTCTTGAGCATCGGCAGCGCCTCTTCCGGCCGGCCGATCGCGACGTACGCACTCCCGACGCGGAGCTGCAGGTCCGGGTCGTCGGGCGCCCTGGCAAGCGCACCCTTGAACTGGTCGATCGCCTTCTCGACGTCGCCCGATTCCTCGAAGAGCAGACCGCGTTCGAGCGAGAGGCCCGGATAGTCCCTGTCGAACGCGGCGACCTTGTCGAGCTCGCCTATCGCCTCGTCGAACCGGCGCATTCTCCGTAGGGCGACGCCGAGCTTGAAGTGGGCCGCGACGTCCTTCGGATCGCCCGCGAGAGCCGCCTTGTAGTGCGTGACGGCCGTCTCGTAGTCGCCCTGCAGCTCGCTGATGTCGCCGAAGGCGCGCTCGAGGGTGCTCGACGCCGGCAGCTTCTTCCTCGCTTCGTCGAGCATGTCCTTCGCGTCGCTCAGCCGGCCCCGCTCGGACATGAGCTCCGACATGGCGATGTACGGGAGAATGGCGTCGGGCCGGGAGGGATCGACGCACGCGAGCGCGGTGCGCAGGACGGCCTCGGCGGCGTCCTTGTTGCCGAGGTGCACCTCCGCCTTGGCCAGCAGGAGCAGGACCGGGAGGCTCTTCGGAAACTTCTCCCGAGCGGCGACGAGCTGCTGCTTGGCGTCCGCCAGGCGTTCGAGCCCGATCTTCGCTTCCGCGTCGTTCGCGATCGCCTCGGGCGAGTTCGGGTCCAGACCGAGCGCCGTATCGAAGCGCGCCATCGCTTCGGCGTACCGTCCCTCGTTCACGAGGAGGCGACCTTCGCCGTTCAGGGCCTCGACGTTGCGCTGGTTGAGCTTGACGGCCTGCGCGAACGACTCCCGGGCTTCGCTCGGCGCCCCGTGTTCGAGCTGAATCCACGCCTTCGCCGCGTAGGCCTGCGACAGCTCGATGGGCGACGCCAGGGGCCGCGAGGATCCCTCGAGCACCGTGGCGAGATCGCGCAGAGCCAAAGGCGGCGCCACCGAAGCGCTCTTGCGACGCGCGCGCAGGGTCAAGGCCCCGGGGTGTTGCGGCGATGCAACCAGGGTCGCGTCGATTTCCTTCTTCGCGTTCTCTCCATCCCCGATCCCGTCGTAGGCGCGAGCGAGGCCGAAATGAACGCGCGCGTCCTGAGCCGCCGGGACGGGAGCCCTCGGACCCGCGGCCAGCTCGAGCGCGTGCTTGAACGCCACGAGTGCCGCCGCGGCGTTGCCCGCCGACATCTCGAGGTTGCCGCGCAAGAGAGCCAGATCGATCTGGATGGGGTCTCCCGGATCGCGCCGCGTGGCGGCGTCGACGGCCGTGCGCGCTCGGTCGAGGCTGCTCTCTGCCACCTGCGCCGCGAGCGCCGCGTCGAGGTACTTCACCTCCTTACTGAGCTGCAGCTCGGTCAAGAGCTGCTTCGCGCGAGCCCCACGCTCCGGGTCGGATCCGAAGCGGACGGCGTTCTCGTACTCGACGAAGGCGGCATAGGCCTCGAGGGCGTGGGCTCGGGGCATCCGGGCGTGGGCGGCGTAGGCCGCGTCGGCGGCCGTCTTGGCCGAGTCGTAGGTGTCGGGCGCGAGGGCCCGGCCCGAGGCGTTCATCGCCGAGGTGGTCGCGCGCTGGTAGTCCGCCGCATGAAGGATGTCCCCGATGGCGAGGTAGCCGTAGGCGCCGTACGTCGTGAGCTGGAGAGCCGCGCCCCCGAGCAGCGCGAGGGAGAGTATGCCCAGGACGACCCACTTGGCCCGCCCCCGCTTTCCCGCAGGAGCTTCGCGCTCGGCGAGCGGGCGTATCGAGACCTGAGCCGTCGCCGCCGCGCGGACCTCCGCCCCGAGCGGAGCCTCCTCTGCGTACGCGCCCGGTTGCGCATCAAGACCGATCGCGGATTCGGCACCTCCACCGCCGAGGTCGACCTCGCCGAACCCGGCCCCACCGCCTTCGCGCGAGGCCTCGCTGCGCACCGGCGGCGCCATGGAAGGCGGCGCATGGCTCGGGCGAGGCCTCTCGTTCAACTCGATGTCGCCGAAGTCCGCCGAGCTGGTGCCCCCGACCTGCGCCGGCGGGGCGGCCTGCCGAAAGAGGGGCGGCACGTCGCTCTGACCGGCAGGCGAGTCGCGCGGCAGATCGACCTCGCCGAAGCTCGCGGCAACGTCGTCGCCCTTCGCCTGCGACCACGGGAGCGCCGCGGGGCCAAGCAGGTCGAGAGGATTGTCCGTCGGTCCCGGCACCAAAGCCCGGGCATCGCCGCCGAGCGATTCGGCGGTCCCCGGCAGCTCTATCTCGCCGAAGCTCCGCGAATCGTTCGACACCGGCGGCAGCCTCGACGACACCGTTGGAAGGGACGGCGCGTGGACGGGTAGCTGGGCAGCCACGTTGGGCAAGGACGCCGCGACGGAGGGAAGGGACGCGGCCACCGAAGGGAGCGACGCAGCGACCGCCGGCAGCGACGCGGATACGGCCGGCAACGAAGCCGCGACCGAAGGAAGGGCGGCGGAGACCACGGGCAGATCGCCGTGGTCGAACGAGCGCTGCGCGACCGGCAGATTGCTCGGGTCCATCGCGCGCCGCATCGCGGGCAAGTCCGAAGCCACGACGGGGAGATCCAGATCGACGTTGGGACGCGGCCTCGGCGGAGGCGGTGGCTTGGCTGCCGGCAGATCGGAAGCGACGACTGGCAGGTCGAGATCGATCTCTTCGATGGCCTGCCTCGGCCGAGGGGGCGGAGGTGGCGGAGCGACCTTCGACACCGGCGGCGGCGCGGCCCTCGCAGCAGGCAGGCCGACCGACACGACCGGAAGATTCACCTCGTCGAGCGAGCCCAGCGCGATCGGAAAGTCCGAAGGCATCGGCTCCCGCGGGGGGGGGACCGGAGGAGCCTCTCGAGGCGGAGCGGCGGGTCGGGGCGGCGAAGCGGGAGGCGGAGCGACGCCGACCATCGTCTTCTTCATCGCAGCAGGAACGGGGGGCTTCGGAGCGGGCGGGGCGTCTGGCGCGCTTACGCCGCCCACCATCGTTGCCTTGAGCCCGCCCGCCGGTCTTGGAGCGGCCGGACCCACCCCTCCGGCCGGCGGCGCGGCCGGATTCGTCACCAGAAATGAGTGCCCACACTTCGGGCACCGCATCTTCAGGCCATTCGGCGGGACGCGCCGCTCGTCGATCGGATACGCCGCTTTACACGACTCGCATTCGACCTTCAGCATCCGCGGCAAAGCCTATCACAGGGCCACTCACGGCCGGATTGAGCACGGAGTCTCATAAGGTGCTAACCGTTCTCCTTCCGTGGATCGTCTCGTCGTCGTCGGAGCGCGGCAGCACAACCTGAAGGACGTCAGCGTCAGCCTGCCTCGCGGCAAGGTCGTCGTGTTCACGGGACCGAGCGGATCGGGGAAGTCGTCGCTCGCCTTCGACACGATCTACGCCGAAGGGCAGCGGCGGTACGTCGAATCGCTCAGCGCCTACGCGAGGCAATTCCTCGAGCGGCTGGCGAAGCCCGACGTCGAGCGCATCGACGGTTTGAGCCCCGCCATCGCGATCGAGCAACGCCCGCTCTCCAAGTCCCCGCGCTCGACCGTCGGGACCGTCACCGAGATCGCGGACTACCTCCGTCTCCTCTACGCGCGCGTGGGCATCCCGCACTGCCCCAGCTGCGGCAAGCGCATCGAGGCGCAGACCGTGCAGCAGATCGTCGACCGCGTGCTCGGCATGCCGGAGGGGACGAAGCTTGCCGTCCTCGCGCCCATCGCGCGCGCCCGAAAGGGTGAGCTGAAGCTCGAGCTCGAGCGGCTGCGGCGCGAGGGTTTCGTCCGCGCACGGATCGACGGCTCGGTGGTCGATCTCGGCGACGAGGTCGAGCTCGATCGCACGAAGACCCACGACCTCGACGTGGTCGTGGACCGGCTCGTTCTCAAGGAGGGCCTCAAAGGGCGCCTCACCGACAGCGTCGAGCTCGCCCTGAAGCTCGGCGAAGGTCGCCTCCTCGTTCAGGCCGGGGACGACGAGCCCTTCTGGATGAGCGAGCGCTTTGCCTGCATCGACTGCGGCATCTCGCTGCCCCCGATCGAGCCGCGCATGTTCTCCTTCAACGGCCCCCACGGGGCATGCCCCACCTGCGACGGCCTCGGGGCGCGCGAGGTCGTAGACCCCGAGCGCTGCGTCGGCGATGCGCGGCACACGCTGCGCGAGGGCGTGGTGCTGGCCTGGGGGCGGCGCGGCAGCGTGGCGCTTGCGACGGAGGTGGCCCGCGCGGTCGACATGCTCGGCGTCAGCCCGGACGTCGCATGGTCCAAGCTCCCGGACCATGCCCGAAAATCGATTCTGTTCGGCACGCACGGAGCGGCCCCAGAAGGACGCAAGCGCGAGGGCGGCCGCAGGAAGACCCAGTACGACGGACTGGTCCCGAGGCTCGAGCGACGTCTCGCGGCCCTCGCAGACACGCGGTCGGACGCGGACGACGAGGATCCCGACGCGAGCGAGGGCGGCATCGCCGACGACGAGCTCGGGCGCTTTCTCGTCACGCGGACGTGCGACGCCTGCAAGGGCAAGCGGCTTCGACCCGAGGCCCTCGCCGTCGAGCTCGGCGGAAAAGACGTGGCCCAGGTGGGCGCCATGCCGCTCCGCCACGTTCGTGAGTTCGTGGAAGCTCTCGGCGCCGACGCTCGAGGCGCCAGCAGCGTAGAGCAGACCGAGCCCGCCGAGGCCGCCCTTCAGGCGTTCGGCGCGAGAGAGCGCGCCATTGCAGAGCCCCTGCTGAAGGCCGTGGCCGCTCGGCTGGGTTTCCTCATCGAGGTCGGCCTGGACTACCTCACCCTCGACCGCAGCGCGCAGACACTGTCGTCCGGCGAGGGGCAACGCATCCGCCTCGCGACGCAGATCGGCGCCGCGCTCGTCGGCGTCCTCTACGTCCTCGACGAGCCGAGCGTCGGCCTGCACGCACGCGACAACGCCCGCCTCATCGAAGCGCAGGCGCGCTTGCGGGATCTGGGCAACACCGTGATCGTGGTCGAGCACGATCGCGAGGCGATCATGGCCGCCGATCACGTCATCGACATGGGGCCCGGCGCCGGGGTGCACGGCGGCGAGATTGTCGCGCAAGGAACGGCGCAAGAGCTCATGGCGAACCCGAAGTCGGTCACCGGCCCGTGGCTCAGCGGCAAGCGCCAGCTCCCCGTTCCCGGCAAGCGAAAGGCCCGCAGCAAAGCGTGCGTGCGCGTCGTCGGCGCCCGCGCGCACAACCTGAGAGGGGTCACCGCGGAGATCCCGATCGGGCTCCTCACGTGCATCACGGGCGTGAGCGGGAGCGGGAAATCGAGTCTCGTCGTGGACACGCTCCTCCCGGCCGCGCGCGTGAAGCTCTACAACGCGACCGGCCTGGTGGGCGAATGCGACCGGGTCGAGGGGCTCGAGCACATCGACAAGGTGGTCTCGATCGACCAGGCCCCCATCGGGCGGACGCCGCGATCGAACCCCGCGACCTACACCGGCATCTTCGCCCTCTTGCGCGAGCTTTACGCCGGGCTGCCGGATGCCCGCGCGCGCGGCTACAAGGCCGGCCGTTTCTCGTTCAACGTCAAGGGCGGACGGTGCGAAGCCTGCCAGGGCGACGGCGTTCTCCGCGTCGAGATGCACTTCTTGCCGGACGTCTTCGTCATGTGCGACGCCTGCAGCGGACGCCGGTACAACCGCGAGACGCTGGAGGTGAAGTACCGGGGCATGTCGATCGCCGACGCCCTCGACGTCACGGTCGAGCAATCGTCGGATCTGTTCGGCGCCGTGCCGCGCGTGGCGGACAAGCTCGAGGCCTTGCGAAAGGTCGGCCTCGGCTACGTGACGCTCGGCCAGCCGGCGACCACGCTCTCGGGCGGCGAAGCGCAGCGCGTCAAGCTCGCGCGAGAGCTCTCGCGCAAGGCGACCGGACGGACCCTCTACGTGCTGGACGAGCCGACCACGGGGTTGCACTTCGCCGACATCGAGGTGCTCCTCGCCGCGCTGATGGATCTGCGCGACCAGGGGAACACGATCATCGTCATCGAGCACAACCTCGACGTCGTCGCCTGCGCCGACTGGGTCGTCGACCTGGGCCCCGAAGGCGGCGAAGGGGGCGGCGAGATCGTCGCGGCGGGCTCACCCGAGCAGGTCGTGCAATGCGAGCGCTCCCATACCGCCCACTACTTGCGCGACGTCCTCGCGCGCAGCGTCCCCGTTGCCCCCCCCGCGAGCAAGCGCGCCGCACGAGGGTAAGCCCGGCGGGCGTTGACTCCCGCGGACCCCCGCGGCTAGTTCAGCACTCCAGTCGAAAGGCGAAGCCATGAGCGAGGTCGTATCCTTCGAGAAGCGCGGGGCCGTCGGGGTCATCACCATCGACAGCCCGCCCGTAAACGCCCTGAGCCAGCCGGTGCGGCAGGGACTGGTCGATTGCCTGGGCAAGGCCCTGGCCGAACCGGGCGTCCAGGCCATCGTGCTCACCTGCAAGGGCCGGACGTTCATCGCCGGAGCCGACATCACCGAGTTCGGCAAACCCCCCAAGGGACCCGAGCTCGGCGCCGTCATCGCGCGGTTCGAGGCCAGCGACAAGCCCGTGATCGCGGCCATCCACGGTACCGCCCTCGGCGGTGGCCTCGAGGTCGCGCTCGGCTGCAACTACCGCATCGCGACACGCGACGCGAAGTGCGGGCTCCCAGAGGTCAAGCTCGGCATCTTGCCGGGAGCGGGCGGTACGCAACGGCTGCCCCGGCTCATCGGCTTCCCGAAGGCGCTCGAGATGATTGTCAGCGGAGAGCCCGTCAGCGCCGCCACGGCGAAGGACCTCGGCCTCCTCGATCATGTCGTCCGCGAGGACGAGGGCGACCTCGTGACGGCGGCGGTGGCCTTCGCCGAGCAGGTGGCCGCGCGTCGCCCCCTGCCGAAGATCCGCGATCTCACGGCCAACATCGAGAAGGCCAGGGCGCAACCCGAGCTGTTCGAGAAGGCCCGCAAGGACGCGGTAGCGCGGTCGCGGGGCGGCCAGGCCCCCCTCCGATGCATCGAGGCCGTGAAGGCAGCGGCAGATCTCCCCTTCGACCAGGGCCTCAAGCGCGAGCGCGAGCTCATCGCCGAGGCCATCGAGTCGACGGAGTCCAAGGCGTTGAGGCACGTGTTCTTTGCGGAGCGGCAGGCCGCCAAGATTCCGGACGTGCCTCCGAACACGCCCACCACGCCCGTGCGCCGCGTCGCCGTCCTCGGGGCCGGAACGATGGGCGGCGGCATCGCGATGGCCTTCGCGAACGCGGGCATCTCCGTCGTCATGGTCGATCGCGAACAGTCGTTCGTCGACAAGGGCCTCGCGATCATCTCGAAGAACTACGCGTCGACCGTCAGCAAGGGACGCCTGTCGCAGGCCGAGATGGATGCTCGCGTGGGGCGCATCAGCGGCACCACGAGCTGGGACGGCCTCGCCGAGGTCGACCTCGTCATCGAGGCCGTCTTCGAGGAGATGGGGCTCAAGAAGGAAATCTTCGGCCGGCTGGACAAGCTCTGCCGGAAGGACGCCATCCTCGCCACGAACACATCGACCCTCGACGTCAACGAAATCGCGCGGTCCACGTCTCGCCCGGAGCAGGTCATCGGGCTCCACTTCTTCAGCCCGGCCAACGTCATGCGCCTTCTCGAGATCGTGCGCGGCGAGAAGACGTCGAAGGCCGTCGTCGCGACGAGCATGAAGCTCGCGAAGGACATCTCCAAGGTGGGGGTGCTCGTCGGCGTGTGTTACGGCTTCGTCGGCAACCGGATGCTGCACGCCTACGGCCGCGAGGCGCAGTTCCTCATCCAGGAGGGCGCGCTCCCGCAGCAGGTCGACGCCGTCATGACGAAGCTCGGCTTCGCGATGGGCCCCTGCGCCACGAGCGACCTGGCCGGCATCGACGTGGGGTGGCGGATCCGCAAGGGCCAGCCCAAACCTCCCCCGGGCGAGCGCTACAGCGGCGCCGTCGCCGACAGGCTGGCCGAGATGGGGCGCTTCGGGCAGAAGACGAACGCCGGCTTCTATCGCTACGAGCCCGGAAGCCGGACTCCGCTGACGGACCCCGCGGTCGAGGGGATCATCGCCGAGGTGTCCAACGAGCTCGGCATCGCCCGCCGGGCCATCGAGAACGACGAGATCCTCGAGCGGTGCATGTACGCGATGGTCAACGAGGGGGCGAAGATCCTCGACGAGGGCATCGCCCTCCGGGCTTCGGACATCGACACCGTGTGGATCAACGGTTACGGCTTCCCCCCGCACCGGGGCGGCCCCATGTTCTACGCAGACACCGTGGGCCTCGCGAAAATCCTCACGCGCGTTCAGGAGTTCCTTGCCAAGCACGGGAAGGTCTGGACGCCGTCGCCGCTCTTGCAGCGGCTGGCGAGCGAAGGCCGAACATTCGCGTCGCTCGACGCGCAGCGCGCCGGCAACGTTCCCGGATGACCCACTAGGAGACACCCATGCGAGAAGCCGTCATCGTTTCGACCGCACGAACGCCGATCGGCAAGGCGCACCGCGGCGCGTTCAACAACCTCGAGGCTCCGACGATGGCCGCGCATGCCATTCGCGAGGCGGTGAAGCGCGCCCGGCTCGACCCCGCCGAGGTCGAGGAAGTCGTCATGGGCGCCGCCGTCCAGCAGGGGACCCAGGGCTACAACGTGGCACGGCAGTGCGCAGTCGCCGCGGGCCTCCCCGTCACCGCGGCCGCGATGACGGTCGACCGGCAGTGCTCGTCCGGCCTCATGGCCATCGCCACGGCGGCCAAGGAGATCATCCAGGACGGAATCCCCATCGTGGTCGCCGGCGGACTCGAGTCGATCAGCCTCGTGCAGAACGAGCACGCCAACACATTCCGCCGGAACGACCCCACGGTGATGAAGGTAAAGCCTGACCTCTACATGGCGATGCTCGACACCGCCGAGGTCGTCGCCGCCCGCTACAAGATCGGCCGCGAGGCCCAGGACGTCTACGGCCTGGAGAGTCAGAAGCGCACGGCGGCGGCGCAGGAGAGCGGCAAGCTCGACGCCGAGATCATCCCGGTCACGTGCACCAAGGCAGTCACCCACAAGGAGACCGGGGCAGTCACCTTCGAGGAGGTCACGCTGCGCAAGGACGAGGGCAACCGGGCCGACACGACCCTCGACGGCCTCCGGAAGCTCAAGGCCGTGAGGGAGAAGGGCACGATCACCGCCGGCAACGCCAGCCAACTCTCCGACGGCGCCAGCGCGTGCGTGATCATGGAAGCGAAGGTCGCCCAGAAGAAGGGCCTGACGCCGCTCGGGTTCTACCGGGGGCTGGCGGTCGCGGGCTGCGAGCCCGACGAGATGGGCATCGGGCCGGTGTTCGCCGTGCCGCGACTCCTCGAGCGAACCGGGCTCAAGATGGATGACATCGGGCTGTGGGAGCTCAACGAGGCCTTCGCCGTCCAGGTCATCTACTGCCGCGACCGGCTCGGAATCCCTGCCGAGCGGCTCAACGTGAACGGCGGGGCGGTCGCCATCGGGCACCCGTACGGCATGAGCGGCGCGAGGATGACGGGCCATGCCCTCATCGAAGGAAAACGGCGCGGAGTCAAGTACGTGGTCGTGACGATGTGCATCGGCGGCGGGATGGGCGCAGCGGGGCTGTTCGAGGTTGCCTGAACGCCTTTACCTGGGGTCTCATGGGGGCCCCGGGAGGCACTCGATGGCATCCAAGAAGACGAAGAAAAAGGCCAGTAAGCGCGCGACAACCAAGCCAGCCGCCAAGAAGGTTGCAAAGAAGAGCGCTGCCAAGAAGAGCGCGGCGAGGAAGCCCGCGGCGAAGCCGGTGCCGCGCGGTCCGGCGCATCAGGTCGTCCACTGGGAGATCCAGTCGAAGACTCCGGAGAAGCTCCACGAGTTCTACGGCGAGATCTTCTCGTGGAAGATCGACGCGAACAACCCCATGAACTACGGGATGGTCGCCTCGGGCGGTCGCGACGGCATCGACGGCGGCATCGGCGGATCGATGGGGCCGACGTCACAGGTGCTGGTTTACGTCAACGTGCCGGACATCAACGCGGCGCTCGAGAAGATAGGCTCCCGCGGCGGCCGAACGCTGATGCCCCGCACCGATCTCGGCATGGTCATCATGGCGATCTTCCAGGACCCCGAGGGGAACACGCTGGGACTGGTCGAAGGGTAGCGAGTCGATCGTCACCAAGAAGCCCGCCGTCGTCGGGTCGGTGCTCGGCGGCGGCCGATCGCCGCTCCCGCTTCTAGCTGTAGTCCTTCTCCATCCGCTCCTGGTCTTCCTTGCAGCGGATGCAGAGCGTCGTCTCCGGGCGGGCTTCGAGCCGCTTCACGGAAATCTCCTCGCCGCACTCCTCGCAGATGCCGAACGTGCCCTCGTCGATCTTCTTCAGGGCCTTCTCGATCTTGTCGAGAAAGCTCTTCTCCCTCCCGCGAAGGCGGAACGTGAACGACTGCAGGTACTCGCTCGACGCCAGGTCCATCTCGTCGGGGAGATCGTCCGTGTCGAGCGCCATGTCTTGCTCGAGAGTCTGCTTCGCCTTCTTGAGGATCTCGTCACGCTTGTCGGTGAGGAGCGTCCGAAACTTCTTCAGTGTTGCCTTATTCACTCGAGCTCCATTCGTCGGTTGAGGATGGTCTTCGGTTCCTGGGGCTGAGGCAAGTGGCATCCCTTCAAAGGGGGGGCGAGAGATTAAGCACCGAGCGGGTGGTCGTCAATCCGCGGCTCACTCCCCCGGGCGGAGTAGAGTGGCTGCGGCGAGATGGGCGAAGAACCGGAAATCCGGGTCGGCGTGGACGAGAACGGCCTCGGGCCGCGGCTCGGGCCGCTCGTCGTCACCGCCATCACGGCCAGGACGGCGGGCGGCGGCCACGCGCGCGCCGAGGGACGGCCGCGGGGTGCGATGCGGGCGCGCCTCGGCGACTCGAAGACGCTCGTTTCGCACGGAGACACGTCGCTCGGGGAGGCCTGGGCGCGGGCCATCGGGCGACGCATGGGCATGCTCGGCACGGACGACGGACCGGACGCGCTCGTCAAGGTGCTGTCCCTCGATTCGGCCGACACTCTCCGGGCGCCATGCCCCGAGGCCCACGCCGACCAGTGCTGGAGCGTCGAAGGGGAAGCCTTCGTCGCCGAGCCCGAGCTCCTCGCGAAGGTCGAGCGGGACCTGGTCAAGCTGGAAGAGCAGGGGGTGGAGGTGCTGCGCGCCACCTGCGTCGTCACCTGTACTCGGCGACTCAACGAAGGGGTAGAGCGCGGGCTGACACGGTTTCACCTCGACCTTCACGCGATGGAGAGGCTCGTCCTCGACGCGCGCGACCGCGCCGGGTGCGACGTCGTCGCGACGTGCGGCAAGGTCGGCGGCTTCAATCGGTACCCCGACGCCTTCGGCCCGCTGGCCGGGCGACTGCATGCGATAGCGGCCGAGGGACGGGCCCGCAGCGAGTACTCCCTGCCGGGCGTCGGGCGCATCGCGTTCGTTCGAGACGCCGACGCGAAGCACCTCCTCGTGTGCATGGCCTCGCTCGTCGGAAAGTGGGTTCGGGACCTCTTGATGGCGCGCATCGTCCGCTACCACCGCATCGTCGCCCCGGACCTCCCCGACGCGAGCGGCTACCACGATCCGGTGACCACCCGCTTCATCGACGCGACGAGCCTCGCTCGCAAGCGCCTCGCCCTGCCCGACGACTGCTTCGAGCGACGCGCCCTCTTCACTTCAGAAGCGACGTGAGCTTTGCGAGCTTCTCGTCGCGCGTCAGCTTGAGCGGCAAGAGGGCCACGCTGGGGGTCGCGGGGTCCAGGACGAGCTCCTCGTCGCCCACCGCCGCGACGAGGGTCCCCTTTCGTGCGACGAGGTACTCGGCCTTGGCGCGGTCGGGCGCTTCCTGGACGACGACCTGGACGGCCTCGTCGCCCAGGCCCTTGAAGGGCGCGCTTCCCGGCTTCAGCTTGAACGCGCGGAATACCTCGCGTGCGCCGTCCGCGTCGCTTCGCACGATCGCCACGTCGCGCCAGCGCTTGTCGCCGTCCTTGTAGTAGCCGACTGCCACGGGACCGATGGCGCCGAGGCCGAGCGCGTTCTTCGGGTAATAGGCGACGCCGAGCGGGATACGCGACGCGGTCGGCAGGTCGGTCGCCGCGGGAGGAAGCTCGGCGGGGCCGGGCAGCTTGCCGCCGATGTCCTTCGCGATGGCGCCCGTCGATTGCTCGTTCGCGCGCGCCATCGCCTCGGGGGTCATCTTGGTGTCCTCGGTGACGAACGTGAGCTCACCGAGGTACCGCCCTCGCCAGAGGTACGCGTTGCTGCTGCTCGCCGCGCCGGACGCACCGGCGGCCAGCGGCTTGACCGTCGCGCGTGCGGGATCGCCGTCGGCGACGACGCGCTTGGTGAACATCGCGTACGCGCCGTCTTCCGTCTTGAAGCGCGAGAGGTTGACCTCGACGCTGTTCGGCCCGCCTGTCCCGTCGACGTACCGGAGCACGACGACGCGATCGAGGTCGAAGCGCTTGTACACCTCGCACTCGCCGTCGAACGCCGTCGTGCAGACGTCGTCCATCGAGAGCTTGCCCTGGTCGCCGTACGTCTTCGGCTCGCCCTGAGGGTCGAGACAGTATCCGCCCGCCGATCGCGGCACGAAGGGTGCGCTGATCGGGTCGGTGTCCTGCCCCCCGCCCCCGGCGCACACCTCGCGGCCACCGGACGGCGCCGATGCCGCGGGAGGAGGCGGTGGAGGGCTGCCGCCCTGCGCGTCATCGTGCTTGTCGCACGCGCTCGCACCGAGGTCGAGAAAGGCCAGGAGGGCCACCGGAGCCGCGGACCTCGCCCTCCATCCTCTTCGGCTCATCTCCTTTTTCTCCGTACCACGTGCGCCGGCAAGTCCGCACGTTTTGCAAGGGGTGGAAATCGTTGCTGCGCCCGCTGGGCTTGGTGCCTTCCAAGTGCCCGTGGACACGGGAAAATGGCGAGCGCCTGAGGGGGCACACGGCTTGCTCATCCACCATGGGTGGTGGGATCCATGTCGGCGGGAGTGCGTGCATCGTCGGGCGGGCGCGCGAGCCGTCGGCTCGGGAGCCCGCGGCGTGCAAGGGCACCGGGCTTCACGCTCATGGAGCTCATGGTGGTCGTGGTGATCATCGGGATCCTCGCTGCCCTTGCCATCCCCAGCTTGTCGTTGGCGTCGTACGAGCGCGACACGTACAACGACGCCGGCTCGATCATGCAGCTCTTCCGCGAGGCGCGGGCGCGCGCGGTCGGCCGAGGCTCGGCGACGCTCATCGCGATGACCGCCAGTGCGACGGACCGCGGCACGTTCCTCTTGTACGAGGCGGTCGCCCCGAACCCCAACGGCGTGGCCGGCACCCTGACGCCCGTCGCCACGTGCAAGTTTCCGACGTCATGGCCGCTCGCCAACCTGACGCCGATCGACGGCGCGAACCTCAACGGTCCCATCGAGCAGCTGGGCGGCATCGTGGCGCAGCCGAACAGCTACAGTCCCTCGAAGACGGCCTTCGCCGCCGGGTACATCTGCTACACGCCGCTCGGCAGGTCGTACGTCACGATCGGCGCGTCCACGTCGCCGACCTTCGGCGGTCAGCTCCCCATGCTGAACCCGATCGGGATCGACGTGACGCACACGAACGGCGCCACCACCCGGACGGTGGTCGTTCCGCCCAACGGGATGGCGCGCATCTTCTCGCATCTCTAGGCCGAAGCCATGCGACCCGCAGCCCCTCGCCGCTCTTCCGCCCGCGCCGTCGCACGTGGGTACACGGTCGTCGAGGTCCTCCTCTCGTTGACGGTGCTCGCGATCGGCGCGTCCGCCGTCATGAGCATGCAGAAGGCGGCCCTCCAGGGAAATCTCGATGCCCGCAAGACCGACATGGCCAACTCGATCGCACGCATGTGGGTCGAACGCATTCGCAGGGACGCCACGCAGTGGACGCTGCCGAGCCCGGTCAACCCGTCGGGGAACAACTTCGCGAGCGCGCAGCTCCTCCAGTACGTGGGGGCGGGCTGGGTGCTCCCGAGCGCCTACGCGGGGCAGACGCCGCCGGTGAGCCCGGGCTTCGACATGCTGGGCCGCGACATCGCGAACGCCAGCGGCACGACGAGCCCTCCCCCCGTGTACTGCGTCAACGTGCAGGAGACCTACGTGTTCCAGGACGGCACGAACTCGGGGAACAACCTGATCCGCGCCGACGTGCGTGTCGTCTGGGTGCGCGGCATCAACCCCGGGGCGAGCAACCCCTGCGCGGTGGCGACGACCGTCCTCCCCAGCCCGCAGCTTTACCAGAGCATCTACATGACGACCGTCGTCCGCGCGAACGGGCTGCCATGAAGGCACCGCGCCGCGGGAGACGCGCTGCTACGGGCTTCACGATGGTGGAGCTCACGGTGTCCCTCGTCGCGGGGCTCATCGTGGCGCTCGCGATCGCGGGGCTGTCGAAGGAGGCGACGCGAACCTTCAACGAGGAGGTGCGCATCTCGGCCGCCGAGGCCGCCCTGCGAACGGCCGTGGACCGGCTGCGCGCGGACCTGCAGCGTGCCAGCTTCATGAGCACGCCCAACATCCAGATGGATCCGATGATCGCGAAGGTCCTCGGCGGGCCGAACGTCTCGGCGACGATGGCCCTCATCCCGGCCCTCAACCAGCTCGCCGGCATCCGTTACAACGTGGCCGCGACCACGGGCCTCGCGCTGAACGCCATCAACCCCGGCGTGGCGGCGACGATCATCGACATCGCGGGCAACATGACGACTTCTGAGCAGTTCGAGATCCAGTCGACTCTGCCGGGCGTGGGCGGCAGCGGTTCGTGCACGCTCATCAATCTGTCGTGCACGTCGCCGGCCATCTTTCGCATCTTGAACGCCAGCGACGGGGGGAGCGACCCCAACGCGGCCACGGAGATGCTGAACATCTTTCAGCCGGTGTCCGGCCAGCAGTTCATCGTGCGCATCCTCGACTTCTCGGGGCGATCGCAGTTTTTCCTGACGTGCGCGAACCCGGGGGCCAGCCAGCCGGTCGCCGGCATGTACAACTCGGGGGGGACCTGCGCGCCGTACGTCTACGTGCAGGGCACCCCGCTGACGGCCAAAGACACGGGCGGCATCGGCGGTCTGCAAGGCAACGGCATCGGCGGATTCGTCAATCCCGTGATGGTCGTGCGCTGGGAGATCGTCAGCCCAAAGAGCACCGTGGACGTGGAGCCCGCGCAGGACCTGAACGGCCTGAGCGGCCTCCCCACGAACGTCGCGACGCAGGACCCCAACAAGTACGACCTGATGCGGTCGTACCTGGACCAGAACGGCAAGGTTCTGCCGACGTCGAGCGAGATCGTCGCCGAGTACGCCGTCGATCTGGATTTCTCGTTTTCCGTCGACAGGGGTGACACCACGGGGACGGCCCCGGCGATCACCACGTACGACTTCGACGTGGCGGGCAGCACGAACAACACGAACGTCGCGGCCGTGGTGAAGCCCAGCATCGTGACCCCCGCGACCCCCGATCCGCAGCGCATCCGCTCCGTGCGCGCCCGGCTCGTGACGCGGACCGCGACGGCGGACCGCTCGCTCAACATCGCCACGACGGCGCCCTTCCTCTACCGCTACTGCCTGAACACGGGCGGGTGCCCGGCTACGTCCGCCGCGGCCGCCCTCGTGCCGGCCCAGTGGGCTCGCGCCCGCACCATCGTGACCGAAGTGGCACTCCCCAACCAGGCACAGGCCTTCTACTGATGAACCCCGTCGTCCTCGCCCGCCGACGTTCCGAGCGTCGCCGCCAGCAGGGCGGCGTGGCGATGTTCATCGTCTCGATGATGATGACCGTGCTGGCAACCGTCGGCCTCTTTGCGCTCGCCGCGGCGTCGACGGAGATGAAGACGGCCGGCAACGAGCGGCAGAGCACGCAGACGCACTACCTCGCCGAATACGGAGTGGTCGCCATCGCCCACGAGGTCGACAGCGTGAAGGTGGGGACATACCTCGGGCTGATGTTCACGCAGCCCCGCACGACGTGCCAGTCCGACCCCATTCCCACGACGAACCCGGTGATACAGACGACGGACAACCTGGCGCGGGCGTGCGCGCGCGTCGAACCGGCAGACATCCAGCTTCTCGGCCAGTGGTCGACCGCGCCGACGGTGGCGTACACGGGGACGGCTGCTTACCAGGCCTCCGTCGTCACGCCGGGCAGCCTGGGCCCGGTGCCCACGACGGCGGGCTTCTACGTCGAGCTGACCGACCCGACGGCCACGAACGCGCCGCCGCGGTACTCGTTCGACCTGCACTTGTGCTTCGTCACGGTCACGGCGACCTCGAACGGCGTCACGACGCCCTCGGTATCGGGTGTGGCCGCTTACGGCGACGAGGGGATCGAGATGCAACGGGCACGCATCGTCGCCGGACCCACCGCGTGCCCACACTGATGAGGAGAATGCGACCATGAGGATGCGAATAGCCCGGTCTCTGGCCGCCGCGTCGTCGGGCGTCGCGCTCGTCCTTTTCACGAGCGGCGAATCGCTCGCGCAGCAGCAGTTCGACGTCAACCCGCCCCTTCCGGACGTCCTCCTCCTCGTCGACAACTCGGGCTCGATGGAGCGGATGATTGACGGCTCCCTGCCGGAGGCCCTCGCGCAGAACTCGTGCGACGTCTCGAGCTGCGTGGTCGCAAACGGCACGCCGCCCATCACGACGTGCACGCTGGCCACCCGCACGTCGCCGCTGTCGCAGTTTCCCACGCCGAATCGCTGGAATACCGTGCTGCAGGCGCTGACGGGCACCCCGGTGAACGGCTTCCACTGCATCGCGATGCCGCGCACGACCGGCAGCACGTTTGCGACGGAGTACCAGATCAACGGCGCGTCGCCTTACGACACCGGCTACTACCTCCCGTACCACCGCGCCGTCGCGATGGACGGCGCGACCGCCGTCGGGGCGTCGACGACGGCCGGCAGCAAGCCGTGCGTATTCGCTCCCGGCAGCCTGCCCGGGCAGCTCTCCGGCACCGGCGGAGTCGGCCAGTCTCCCGGTTTTGCCTCCGGGGGTCTGGCGAGTGCCTTTCCGTCCAGCGCGATCATCAACCGGCCCTACGGGCAGCTCAACGTCACCAATACCCCTTCGCCCGGCATCACGAGCACGTGCAACTTTTCGCAGAACGGCGACGGGCTCCTCGACACCTACCAGGACCTCATTCGCTTCGGGTTCATGACGTTCGACCAGGACCCGAGCAGCGGCACCGGCGTGACCACGACGGGCACGACTCCCCCTCAGGTGCTCACGACGACGTCCGGCGCGGCGTTCACCGGCATGTGGAGCTACTTCCCCGGATGGGACGGGTCGTCGTCCGCGAACCCCGCGACCGGCGAGCCGATCGGCTGCTTGACGGGTCCGGGCGTCTTCGAGGTCGGTGCGCGCAACCCGGCGGCGCCCCCCTGGGAGGGGCGCATGGTCTACTTCCCGACGGACGAGACGACGGCCACGCGGGACGCGCAGAACGCGCAGATCCAGGGCGTTCTCAACTCGACTCGCCCGTACGGAGGCACGCCGATGGCGGGCCTCTTCGCGGACGCCCAGTACTATTTCACGAACGACCCCAACGGCCCCAACACCACTGCCTCAGGGCAGGGTGACCCGCTCACCAAGGGTGGCTGCCGCAAGCAGTTCATCATTCTCTTGACCGACGGCGCCCCCAACGAAGACATGCGTCCCGGATGCGGCGCCAACAACAACAACCCTTCTGCGCCCTGCCCGTACAATCAACCCGACTGGACGGCGGGAGCGCTCGCGAACCCGACCGGCGGGCAGAACCCGGTTTACACGTACGTCATCGGCTTCGCCGTATCGCAGGCAACGGAGGGGCCCGACGGCGGCACGCTCGTCAACTGCGAGCAGCTCAATCCCGCCACCGACTGCGCCAGCGTCGTCTCGACGGACCCGCTCTGGTCGTGCTGCGAGCTGCAGAAGATCGCCGTGGCCGGGGCCCCGCCCAACACCCAGCCCTCGCCTCACGCGTATTTCGCCAACAACCCGGGTGACCTGCAGGCCGCCCTCGGGGCCATCTTCGCTCAGATCGCGAAGACCGCGACGACGCGTACGGTGCCCGCCTACTCGGCGGCCGTGACCAACGTCACGTACAACCCCGCCGCGAGCTCCAATACGCCCAACCAGGAAATCTTCCACGGGTACTTCAACCCCGCGCCATCGACCCCCCCGCCTTCGAACGGGAGCCTCGCCTCCGGGGGTGAGCCCTGGTCCGGCGACATCACACGCGTGCGTTACAACTGCGGCGGCACGCCGCCGACGCAGACGTTCTCGACCAGCCTCGGTGACGACTTCGCGGCCAACCTCAACACCAACAGCCCGTCGCGGTATTACATCGCGGTCGAGGCGACGACCACCGGCGGCGCCCCGGCAAATTCGTCGGCGACGCTGAGACCGTACTACGCGCTGTCGACCGGTGGGGATGGCCTCGGGAATGCCGGCGTGACGTCGTACCCAGGGTCCGCCACGACGGTCGTCGGGGACATCTCCCCCGTGGCGCTGAAGCTCCCGGCCGGCACGAGTTCGTGCCCGTACACGTCGAGCCAGGGCCTCGGGCAGAAGTGGCTGACCGACGCGCAGTGCGCCAGCATGTTGATGGACTTCACGTTCGGCCAGTCGTTTTCGGGGCCCTCCGACTTCTCGTTCGTTTCGCGCCTGGGCAACGCGTTCGGCGGCGTGTACCACGCGACGCCGGCCGTCGTGGGACCCCCCGCCTCGCTCTTGCATGACGATGCGTACGATCAGTTCTCGACGAGCACGGGCGTCGCGGGATGCACGGCATCGACGGTGACGGCCGGCACGGGCTGCCGGCAGCAGCTCGTCTACTCCGCCACGACGGACGGACTGCTCCATGCCTTCTGGTCGGACATCCTGACGAACAACAACAACGAGCAGTGGGCCATGGTGCCTCCGGCCGTGCTGCCGAATCTTCTTTCTTCGTACCCGGCGTCGGACAAGTTCCTCCTGGACGGCTCGCCCGTCGTGAAGGACGTCGTATGGGACAGGCCCCAGGGGAGCACGACAGGCACGGGGCCTCTCGGCACGAACCCGTGGAGCACGATGCTCGTCGCCGGCTACGGCCCTCAGCAGCAGGGTTACTACGCGATCGACATCACGAGGCCCACCGCGTCGAGCGCCTCACCGGTCAATGGATCGACGCCGGGGCCCGTCTTCCGGTGGCAGCTGACCACGATGCCGGCGACCAACGCGCAGCTCTTCGGACAGTATGGCGCGACGCCCGCCATCACCACCGTCTTCGTGGGAAGCCCGCCTCACGAGGTCGGCGTCGCGATCTTGCCGGGAGGACGCAACTCGGCACCGACGACACCCGCGTTACCCACGCCCGGCGGCTGCAAGCGGGCGACGGTCCTCGGGGGGGACGTGTCGCAGGTAGGAGCTTACCCGTACCGCGCGAACGTGCAGTGCTGGGGAGCGAACGGATTGGCTGCCGATCCGGTCATCGGGCGGTCGGTCACGGTAGTGCGCCTCGACACCGGCGCGGTCCTCGCCACGTTCATGCGGGTGGCCGACGCACCGGCGAACGACACGCTCTTCAAAGCCGGCCTCGTCGTCAACACCCCGCTCGACTCGCCGATGACCGGAACGCCCGCCGTCTATCCGCAGGACGTCGGAGCAGACGGCACGCAGGTGTTCATCGCCGACCAGGACGGGACCATCTGGAAGTTCGACCTCTCGAACACGGACCCGACGCAGTGGTCTGGCAAGCTGTTCTTCGACCTCTACAACGGGACCGTCGAGACGGCTTCGACCGCGTGGTCCGACGGGCAACCGGTCGCGCTCCCGCTCGTGACGTCTCTCGACCCGACCGGTGAGCTCGTGATCAACGTGGCGTCGGGGTCGCAAGACCAGTTCACGCGCACAGGTCTCTACTTCGTCTACTCGCTCAAGGAGACGGTGCAGACGTCGGGCGGAGTCTCCAACCTGCGCTCCCTCGTCAACTGGTACCTCGCCTCCTCCAACGACACGAGCCTCACGCCGCCCGCCCCTCAGCTCACGGCGCAGCCCGGAATCATGGGACCGGGAGAGCGGGTCTCGGGCCCGATGGTCGTCTTCGACGGCACGCTGTACTTCGCGACGTACCAGGCGCCGTCGAGCGCGACCTTGTCGTGCACCGCAGGCGACGGGCATCTCTGGGGTCGCAACTACATCACGCCCTACGATACGAGCAATCTGTACGAAGGCGGTGCGTTCGTGCAGCCGGCGACCGGGCCCACGCCGGCGTACGTGGATCTGGCCACCAACGGGGCCGTCGTGCCCGGGGTCTCGGTCCAGGCGACGACAGCGTGCGTGGGGCTGGGCGCGGCCGGGCTGGACCAATACGTGCCTGGCGGGAGCCATACGACGCCGAGCGCCTTCACGGCCGGCAGCTTCCAGCTCGTCGGCCAGGTGGGCGCAACGGGCGGGACGAGCGGAGCGGCCACCACGCTCCTTCAGCTTCCAACCCCCCGCGAGCCGACCATGATCAGCTCCTGGGCGGCGGTGACCGAGTGAGAGGGGTAGGACGCGCCGGCGCGCTGGCGCTGTTCGTGCTCTCGCTCGGATGCCACCGGTCGGAGCCGACCGACACCGAACAGGCTCCGGTCGCGGTGCCGATGGCGGCGGCGAGCGTGGCGGCGCCCGTCGACCACCTCGCACCGGGCGAGCTCGTGGAAGGAACGGAAGTGGCCCTCGGCGTGAAGCTCCCGCGCGACCTTCGCCTCGTGGAGGCGTTCTCCGACGTCGCGTACGCGAGGGGGCTCGCGCCCGTGCACTCGCTCGTCACGTACTTCCGCGCCCGCCTTCGGGACGGCAGCCTCCACGAGGGCGAGGAGGCGGCGACATTCGAGCACGTCCACGCCCCGGCAAGACTGGACCGCGAGCTCAGTGTTCACATCGGCGCCACGATAGGCGGCGTACGCGTCGACTTCAGAGACACGACTCCTCCCGTTCTTCCGAACCTCCCGGACGACACGGCGCGGTACAGGCAAGTGGGGCTACGCCCAGACGGCAAGTGGGTAGACCCTACCCATCTGGATTGAGTCGGCGAGCGGTGAGGGCGCGGTTGCGCGCGCCCGTTCATCCCACGCCGACCGGTCCCCCGAACCACCCCAGCCACCTCAGCCCCCACAGCACGACCGCCGCCCCGTACGCCAGCACCGTCCACGCAATCGCCGCGCGGCCCCAACGCGTCGTGTGCACGTCGAGCGGCGTTCCGACGCGGTACGCCCTCGCGACCGTCGCGACGACGAGCGCCAGTCCCGCAGCGAGGACCGGCACGGCGAGTGCGTTCATACGAAGCGAAGCGCCGAGGCGTCCTTCCGCGATGAGCGCGATGGCGCGCGTCATTCCGCAGCCGGGACACGGGACGTGAAATAGAGCGGCGAGCGTGCACCTTTGCCGGCCGAGTGCCGCCGGCAGGACCGCCACGCCCCAGAGTGCGGCGAGACCGCCTGCGCGTCCGAGGCGCTGCACGTGCATCGCGGACGATAGCCTACCATCGCGTCGCATCTCGTGAGAGCATCCGCGCTGTGAACGCCGACGTGGTGCACGCAGCGGGTGGTGGATACGGCCCGCCTCAAGGGCCGCCGGGGCAGCCTCCCGGCGGCTACGGTCCTCCGGGCGGCGGGTACCCTCCGGGCGGACCACCTGGATACGGACCGCCCGGGTACGGCCCTCCGCCTGGCGGCTACGGCGTCCCGCAGGGGCCCTATGGCCCGCCGGGAAGCCCGATGATGGCCGGCCCCACGTTCCATCCGCTCGCGATAACGTCGCTCATTCTCGGCATCCTGTCGGTACCGAGCTGCTGCTGCCTCTTCGCGACGCCGCTACTCTCCCTCGCCGGCGTCGTCCTCGGCATCGTGGGCATTGCCAAGATCCGTGAGAGCCCGCAAGCGTGGAAGGGCCACGAGATGTGCGTCGCGGGAATCGTTCTCTCGAGCGTGGGCATCCTCTTCGAAATCCTCGCGTTCTTCACGACGTGGGACGACGTCATCCGCGCCCGCCTCGGCTACCATCCTTGATTCGCATCGCCGACCATCGCTCTTGACCGAGACCACGTCCGACAGCAAACCCCATGATGCGGCGCGCACCGCGGGGCGCGGGGGCGTCGCGGTTCTCGGCGCGAAGGTGTTCTTCCTCATCGTCGGCTTCGTACAGCAGCCGCTCATCCGGCTCGTCGTCGGCCTCGCGGACTTCGGCGCGCTGGCGCAGGCCATGGTCGTCGCCAACACGGTCAACAACGTCATCGTCGCGAGCGGAACGCAGGGGGTCAGCCGAGTGGTCGCGTCGGCCCCGGGGCACGAGGACGAAGCGCTTCGCGCCGCGCTGAAGGTGCACGTCCCGCTCGCGGTCGCAGTGGCGGGGGCGATGGTGCTGGCGACACCCGCGTACGCGCGTTTCGAACGCGCGAGCGACGTCGTGGCGCCTCTCCTCGTACTCGCCGGAGTGGCGCTCCTCTACGGACTCTACGCGCCGCTCATCGGGTACCTGAACGGGCGCAATCGGTTCGGGCGCCAGGCCGCCCTCGACGTGACCTTCGGCACGCTGCGCACGATTGGGCTCATTGGCGTCGGGTACGCGTTCGTGTCTCGGGGACTCTCCGGCGTGCTCGGTACGACGGTGGGCTGGGTCGCCGCGGCAGCGTGCATCGTCCCTTTGGCAGCGCAGTCCACAGGACTTGGCCGACCGATCGACCGCGGGGCGGCGCGCCCGGCGAGCGTGCCCGGGACCCGGGCGTACCTGGCGATGCTCCTCCCGATCGCCGGGGCCCAGCTTTGCACGAACCTGTTGACGCAAACGGACATGGCCCTTCTAGGGAGATTCCTGGGCGGCAGCGCCGCGGCGCTCGGCGGCAGCGAAGAGGCGCTGCGCGCGTCGGTCAAGTCGTGGGTGGCCATCTACAGGGAGTGCCAGACGTTCGCGTTTCTCCCGTACCAGTTGCTCTTCAGCATCACGCTCGTGCTCTTCCCGATGCTCGCGCGGGCGCGCGCAGAGGGAAACGAAGCGGCCGTGCGCTCGTACGTTGCACGCGGATCGCGGCTGGCGGCGATCTTCTGCGGGCTTCTGGTGGGTGTCGTGGTCGCCATGCCGGAGTCGATGCTTGCTTTCGCATACGGGGCGGACGCAGGACGGGGCTCCGACGTGCTGCGCGTGATGGCGCTTGGACAGGCAGCGTTCGCGATGCTCGGGATCGCGACGACGGTGCTGACGAGCCTCGGGCACGAGCGCGACTCGGCGACGGTAACGCTCGGCGCAGTGGTGGCGGTAGCCGGGGCGTGCGCGGCACTCGTGCCCGGCGCCGCGTTCGGGCACGCTCAGCTGGTGCGGTCGGCGGAGGCGACGGGCGGGGCGCTCTTCGTGGCGCTGCTCGCCGCGGGAGTGATCGTGCGGGGGCGCGCGGGAGCGTTCGTCCCGGCGGCGACCGTGGCACGTGTGGGGCTGGCGCTCGGGGCGTGCGTGGGTCTGGGTCTCGTGATGCCTCGCGTGGGGCGCCTGGTGACGCCGCTCGTGGCGCTCGTCGTCGCAGGGGGCTACGCCACGGTGCTCGTCGTCACCGGCGAGATCGGGCGCGACGATCTCGCGATGGTGAGCGCCCTCGGAAGAAAGAAGGGCTAGAAAGGGAGGCTCGACGCGCCCCGATTTGTCTCCCATGTCACGCCGCTGTGGGAGGCGTTCTCAAGCTTCGGCCTCGACGCGCCGTCCCGGCCGCACGGGCCCGGAGGCGACGATCGCTTGCCGCAACGTGCTCTGCATCTCGTCGCTCGCGGAGAGCGTCTCGCGCGAACGCTCGCGGCCGTTGCCGAGCGGCGAGCCTGCGAAGGACAGGTGGTTGCCGGCTTTGTCCACGAGCGCTCGCGCGACGCCCAGATCGAGCAGCTCGCTGACGCAGTCGATACCCTTGCCCCAGCGGATCTCGAACTCGGCCTCCGTGAACGGTGGAGCGCACTTGTTCTTGGCAATCTTGACGCGGGTGCGGCCGCCGACGGGTTCGTCGCCGATCTTCACCTGGCCGATGCGTCTCACGTCGAACCGCATCGACGCGTAGAACTTGAGCGCGTTTCCTCCCGTGGTCGTCTCGGGCGACCCGAACGTGACGCCTATCTTCTGGCGCAGCTGATTGAGGAACATGAGCGTCGTGTCCGCCCGATAGGCCGCCGCGGTGAGCTTGCGGAGGGCCTGGCTCATGAGCCGTGCTTGCAAGCCCATGTGTGCATCACCCATCTCCCCCTCGAGCTCGGCCTTCGGCGTGAGCGCCGCGACCGAGTCGATGACGACGATGTCGATCGCGCCGCTTCGCACGAGCATCTCGGTGATGTCGAGCGCCTGCTCGCCGGTGTCCGGCTGGGAGATGAGAAGCTTCTCCGTCTCGACGCCGATGCTGCGAGCATACGCGACGTCGACGGCGTGCTCGGCGTCGATGAAGGCCGCCACGCCGCCTGCCTTCTGGGCTTCGGCGATGGCATGAAGGGCGAGGGTCGTCTTCCCGCTCGACTCCGGACCGTAGATCTCGACGACCCGTCCACGTGGATAGCCACCGATTCCCGTGGCGAGATCCAGGGCGAGAGACCCCGAGCGGATCGTCGCGATCGGTTCGGGGTTCTCGTCCTCTCCTAGTGTCATCACGGCTCCCTTGCCGAACTGCTTCTCGACGGCCAAGAGGACCCCCTTCAGAGCACGCATCTTCTCTACAATCTGGTCGAGCATCGTCTTTTCTCCTTTCGTTTCGCTTCAAGCTGCCGCGGCAATGCTGCCGCGATCGAGAACCCTCAGGCCGATGGCCTCGGCGACGTGGGCCGGTTGCACCGTGGTCGACCCGTCGAGATCCGCGATGGTCCTGGCAACGCGGAGGACCTTCCCGTAGGCCCGAGCCGACAGGCCCAGGCGCTCGACGGCGCCGGAGAGCATCCGCGCGCCCGTGCCGCAGAGGACGGCGACACGCTCGAGGTCTCTCGGCGCGAGCGCGGCGTTCGTCGGCGCGTGAACCTCGCCACGCTCTGCGCGCGCACGCTGGACGGCGCGAGCCTGCTCCACACGCGACCGCACCGGTGCCGTAGGCTCACCGCGATCGGGGGCCTGAAGCGCCGCGACCTCGACGGGCGGCAGGACCACGTGCACGTCGATTCGATCGACGAGGGGCCCGCTGATCTTCGAACGATAGGCTCGGATGCGCTCCGGAGTGCACCCGCAGCGGCCGGACGCATCGCCGAGCCAGCCGCACGCGCAAGGATTCATCGCGCACGCGAGCAGGACACGAGCGGGAAACGTCGCCTTGGAGCGAGCCCGCGAGATGGTGACCAGGCCATCCTCGAGGGGCTGCCGAAGCGCTTCGAGGGCGGCACGCCGGAACTCCGCGAGCTCGTCCAGGAAGAGAACGCCGTGATGGGCGAGGCTCACCTCGCCCGGACGCGGACCGTCGCCCCCGCCCACGAGACCGACCTCGCTCACGGTGTGGTGAGGGGCGCGAAATGGCCGGGCGCGCGACAATCCGCGCCAGGCGGACAACATGCCCGCAACACTGTGGATCGCCGTCATCTCGAGGGCCTCCTCCGTCGAGAGCGGCGGCAGAAGGCCCGGGAGGCGCCTTGCCAGCATCGTCTTGCCGGCCCCGGGAGGGCCGATCATCAGAAGGTTGTGATTGCCGGCCGCCGCGATCTCGAGGGCGCGCCGCGCCGCGGGCTGACCTCGCACGTCGGCGAGATCGTCGGGAATCGCATCGGCGGCCTCTTCGCGGGAAGCCTCGGCGAGCGGTAGCTCGGCGTGGCCCCGAAGGGCGGCCACGAGCTCCGCCAGGGACGCCACGGTGCGCACTTCGAGGCCTTCGACGAGCGCGGCCTCGGCCGAGTTGGCGCGTGGCACGATCGCGCGCTTCACCCTGCGCGCGCGCGCCCCGAGGAGCTGCGCGAGAACTCCACGCAGGGGCTGGACCGTCCCCTCGAGTGACAGCTCGCCCACGAACAGGATCCCCTTCAATGCGTCGCGAGGAGCCGCGCCGAGCGCGCCGAGGACGGCGGCGGCAATGGCCAGGTCGAACCCGCTGCCGGTCTTCTTGACGTCCGCCGGCGCGAGGTTGACGACGATGCCGCATTCGTTGATGTGCACCCCCAACTGGGCGAGGGCGCTCTTGACTCGCACGCGGCTCTCCCGAACCGCGGCTTCCGCGAGGCCGACGAGCTCGAAGAAGGGCGGGCCTCTCACCGCGGCGACCTCGACGCGGACGGGATGGGCCTGAAGGCCGATGAGCGTGGCACTGAGGGCGGCAGCCAACATGGGACGTCACGGGCTCTAGCGAGCGACGTGCCGCCGCGTGAACGGCGGAACTGCCCGTCCATTCGCAGCACTCGCCCTGTCGGGGACGGATTGGAGGCGTCCCGGGGACGGTGTTCACGGAAACCTGACCCGTTTCACGGCACGTCCTATGCTGCCGGCGTGACCCGCGAGGAAGTCTGGAAGGCCGTCTCCGAGGCACTCCGCCCGGGCTTCGGTCGGCTGCTCGACGTCCGCGACGTGAGGCGCGTGCGTCGTGTCTCGGGCGACGCATGGGCGGTTACGGTCGTGCTCGCGGCTTCCTCCGGCGACCTTCACGTCGCCGACGTCACCGTCGACGACGCGGGAGCGATGACGCCCGCGCTGAACGCCGACCACGTCGTCGAGGCGGTCCGCCGCGCGGAGCGCTTCTCGCTCGGGCCTCCGCCGCCCAGCGAGCTCGCAGACTTCGGCGACGTCGCGGACGACGACCAGGAGCCCTCGTTGGACATGCTCTCCGAGATGGAAGAGCCCCTCGACGTGCGCGTGGCAGCAGCCATCGCCAGGGGCGATCGCGAGTCGTTCGTCCTCGCGCGCAGCCTGCTACCGCGCATGCTCGCCGATCACGAGCGTCGGGGTGCGACGCTCTTCACGATGGCCGAGGTAGAGGTGAAGCTCGGCGAGGTAGGCCTCGCGCGCGGATACCTCGAAGCCTCGGCGCGCGAGTTCGCCGACCGCTTCGACCTCCCCGCTCTGGAGAAGGCCGCCGCGCTGGCGCTCCAGCTGTCCGGTCGCGACGCGTTCGCGGGCTCCCCCATCCACGGTCTATTGGAGCAGAGCCGGGCGCGCCTCAAGCCGGTCGCGAGCCTCTTCGATGCGCGGAGCTTCGCCGGTCTCGCAGGCGGGCCACGCGAGGAGCTCGCACGTCACGTGACGCTGCGCACACTCGCGCCCGAGGAGATGCTCGTGACCGAGGGCGACCCCTCGCGCAACGTGTTCGTCGTGAAGAGCGGCCTGCTCGGCGTGTGGCTGGAGAAGCCGTCCGGCGGATCGTGGATGGTGCGCTGCTGCTTTCCCGGCTGGCTCCTCGGCGAGTCGAGCGTCCTCGGTGGACCCGGGGCACGGTGCACGGCCTCGCTCCGGGCCGAGCGCGTGAGCGAGGTGTGGACCCTGCCGGCCGCCGTGGTACGCGCACTGATGGAGCAGGACCTCGCTTTCGGGCAGCGCATCGCCGAGACCAAGCAGATCCACCGCATCGACTCGTTCTTCTCGATGCACGAAACGATGGGACAGCTCGACGTGCAGGTCCGCGACGACGTGCTGTCCTGCATCCAGAGGCTCGAGTCTTTCGACGAGGAGACGATGGTGCTGCCCGCGAACGTGATCCCGGAGGTGGCGTGCCTGGTCGCACGCGGCTCGATTGCCCTCTTCGAGGGCGACGCGAGAGATGCACCCGTCGCGATCGTCGAACCCGACTCCTTCTACGGCGTGCGCGACGCCATCCACAGGATCGCGCCCAGCGTCGCGGCGATCGCAAGACCGGGTACTACGGTGGCCTTCTTCGACGCAGAGCGATTGCAGAGGCTCTGCGAGCGGAGCCCCGAGCACGTCGTGGCCGTTCTCGAGCGACTCGGCTGACCCTTCGGTCACACCCGAACACACATGCGGACAATCGGCTCTATCTCGCCGGTGCCTATCGACCAGACCGCAAGAGCGCTACCATTTTATCGCGGAGTGAATGTCGAATAACCCCACGAGCTCGGTCCCGCCGTCCGACAAGCCGACGCGTGCTCTGGGGTGGCGAGGCACCCCGCGATACGAGGTCCTGCGCTGCATCGGCGAGGGCGGCATGGGCGTCGTCTACGAGGCCTTCGACCGCGAGCGCGGGCAAGCGGTCGCGCTCAAGACCCTGCAGAACTTCAGCCCGACGGCGCTCTACCGCTTCAAGCAGGAGTTTCGCACCCTCGCGGACGTGACCCACCCAAACCTGGTGCACCTCTACGAGCTCGTCGCGACGGAGGAGACCGGCGTCTTCTTCACGATGGAGCTCGTGAACGGCGTGAACTTTCTGGCCTTCGCGCGCAAGGCGGACGCGGAGCCATCGCAGACGGTGACCGACGAGAGCTCCAGTCACAGCGGCGACGAGGATGCGCAGACGGTGAACGAGGTCAACCGCGAGCGCATGCTGAGACCAGGTGCGGAGTCGGGCGTGCTCGAGCGAGCGCCGATCAAGCCGATGCCGTCGACGGGGAGGCCCTGCCCCGCGGACATCGACCGGCTACGACCGGCGCTAAGGCAGCTGGTCGAAGGGGTGCAAGCACTCCACGCCGCGGGCAAGTTGCACCGCGACATCAAGCCCTCGAACGTCCTCGTGACGCCGGCGGGACGCGTGGTGCTTCTCGACTTCGGGGTGGCCACCGAGCTCGGTGGCGTCGTCGACGAAAAGCTCGTCGAGCGCGAGGTCGTGGGCACGGTGCGTTACATGGCCCCCGAGCAGGCCACCCAGGACGCGCCGAGCGCGGCGAGCGACTGGTACAGCGTCGGCGCCATGCTCTACGAGGCGCTCGTGGGGCAAGCGCCCTTCGTCGGCCCGCGCCTCGACGTGGTCACCCGCAAGACGATGCTCGATCCGCGTCCTCCGAGGGAGTGCGTCGAGGGTGTCCCGGCCGACCTCGACGCCCTTTGCTGCGATCTGCTGAGGCGAGACCCGCACGCACGCCCCACCGGGGCGCAGGTCCTTCGCCGCCTCGGAGGCGGGAGCCGCAGTCTTCGACCGAGCGCGCGACCCCTTCCGCCGACGGAGCCGCTCGCCTCCGTTTCCATCGTCGGGCGAGAAGCCCATTTGAGGGAGCTGCGCGACGCCTTCGACCACGCCGGGGACCGTGCCGTGACCGTGCTCGTGCACGGCCCCTCGGGAATGGGCAAGTCGGCGCTCGTGGAACACTTCCTCGACGAGCTCGTCGAGCGAGGCGAAGCGGTCACGCTGCGCGGGCGCGCATACGAGCGGGAGTCGGTGCCCTACAAGGCGTTCGACAGCATCGTCGATGCCCTGAGCCGCTACCTGATGCGCCTCGCCGACGACGACGGCACGGTGACCCTCCCGGGCGACATCTGGGCGCTCGCTCGCCTGTTCCCCGTACTCCGCCGCGTCGCTCCCATCGCCGCGGCCCTCGAGCCTCCGAGCGCGGATCCCCAATACGTCCGTCGTCGCGCCTTCGTCGCGTTGCGCGGGCTCCTCGGCGAGCTGGCCCGACGTCAGCCGCTCGTCGTCTGGATCGACGACGTGCAATGGGGCGACGTGGACAGCGTGGCCCTGCTCTTCGAGATGGTGCGCATGCCGGTGGCCCCCCCGATGGTGCTCGTCCTCACGTATCGGGAAGAAGAAGCGAAGACGAGCCCGTTCGTTCTCGAGATGCGCGCACGGTGGCCGGTGCCCGCCGAGGTTCGAGACGTCGACGTCGGCCCACTCGCCTCCGAGGACGCTCGAATCCCTGGCACTGGCGCTGCTTGGTCTCCACGGGGACGCCCCGCTCCACATCGCGGACGCCGTCGCGCGCGAATCCGGCGGCAGCGCGTTCTTGATCGAGGAGCTCGTGCGCAGCGTCGTCGCGCGGAGGCACCGCGGGGACGCGAAGGCGCTCCCGTCGGACTTGGGGCCGGTGACGCTCGAGAACATGGTCGCCGAGAGGTTTGGGTACCTGGACCCGACGGGGCGACGCCTGGTCGAGATCGTCGCGGTGGGCGGGCGACCGCTGGAAGTGTCGCTCGCCGGTGACGCCGCGGGCATCTTCGAGCGGGTGGAGGACGTCATCGCGACGCTGCGCACTCACGGCTTCGTGCGCACCGGCTTCCGGGCCGGACATGAAACGGTGGAAATGAGCCACGACGGGATCCGAGAGACCATCGTCGGACGGCTCTCAGAGACCACGCTGCGCGAGCATCACGGTCGGCTCGCTCGCGTCCTCGAGTCCGCGACGGCCGCCGACGCCGAGGCCATCGCGGTGCACCTCTTCGGCGCGGGCGAGGCCAAGCGCGGGGCGCTCTACGCTCAGCGCGGCGCGGAGGAGGCCGTCACCAAGCTGGCATTCGACCAGGCCATTCGCCTCTACAAGCTGACGATCGACACCATCGACAGCTCCCTGCCCGAGGCGCGCATCATCCGCACCCGACTGGCCGAGGTGCTGGAGGGGGCGGGCCGAGGGGCCGAGGCGGCGGGCGTCTACCTGCTCGCAGCCGAGGAAGCGCCACCCTTCGAACAGATGGAGCTTCGCCGCCGGGCGGCCGAGCAGCTCCTCATGAGCGGTCACATCGACGAAGGAATCCGCATGATGAGGGGCGTACTGGACGCGGTCGGCATGACGATGCCGCGTACCGCGCTGGGAGCCCTCGTCTGGCTTCTCGTCTATCGGGTGTGGTTGTGGCTGCTGGGATCGCGATTCAAGGAGCGCGGCCCGGACGAGGTGCGGCCCGTCGATCGGGCGAGGATCGACGCCTGCCAGGCGGTCGCCGTGAGCCTCCCGTTCGTGGACGCCATCTTCGCGGAGTACATGGCCGCGCGGCACCTGATCCTCGCGCTCCGCCGTGGCGATCGATTCCGCGTCCTTCGAGCGCTGTCGATGCACGCGGTCGGCATCGCGGCGCGCGGCGGGCCCGAAAGCGCGAAGGAGCGGGGGTATGCAGAGGCCGTCCGCGCTCTCGCCAAGCGGGCGCCGGAGCCCGACGCGTGGGTGTACGTCGACATCATCCGTGCCCTCTGCATCTTCCTGCACGGACGATGGAAGGAGCTGACGTCCCTCGAGACCGATCTTCTCGTGGCCCTTCCGCACAATCGAGGGGGGTGGCGGACGCAGGTGCGAATGACCGTCATCTGGGGTCTGGTCCTGAGCGGCGAGGTCGCCAACGTCCGCCGCAGCATCGGTAACATCATCGAAGACGCCGAGAACCGAGGTGACCTCCACACGGCCGTCGCCATGCGGGTGGGCTACACCAATCTCTCCTGGCTGGCCGATGACGACGCGACCGAAGCACGCCGCCAGGTCCGCATCGCCGCGGCGATGTGGTCGCACAGCGGGTTCTTCCTGCAGAACTACCGGATGATCGTCGCCGAGGCGAACATCGACCTCTACGAGGGCAACGACGCGGCCGCGTACGAGCACGTGACGTCCCACTGGCGCCCGATTCAACGGAGCTTGATGCTCTTCGTGCAATACATCCGGGTCGACGCCCGCTATCTGCGCGCCCGCGTCGCGCTGGCGTCGCTCGCCACCGCCCCGAACCCGAGGCGGCGCCTCGCCGAAGCCGTTCGCTTCGCGAAGTCCCTCGGGGGCGAGCGGATGCCGTGGACCGACATGCTCGCGGAGATCGTTTGGGGTTGCGTGCGACTGGCCGAAGGCGATCGTGCCAGGGCGATCACGCACCTCCGATCTGCCGTCGAGCGCGCGGACGACGTCGGGATGAACCTTCACGCAGCCGCAGCGCGCTTTCAGCTGGGAACGGCGCTGGGCGACGCGGAGGGCCGCAACCTCGTCATCGCGGCCGAAGACTGGATGCGCGGTCAGGACATCCGCGTACCCGAGCGCTTCGCCGCGATGCTGGTTCCAGGGAAATGGGCTCCTCAAAAAGCAATCTCCTGAGGACTGGCGCGATCGCCTTGGTAGCTGCGGCATGCCGGACCACGCCGACGGCCGGCGAGAAGTGCGCCGTCGCCAATCAGCTGTTCTGTCCGCGCTCCGGCGGTGCCCTCGTCTGCGAATCGAGCGCCTGGGTGGAAGTGCCATGCAAGGGTGCCCGTGGCTGCGAGCATCGAGGCAGCACGAGCGAGTGCGACGATACCCTGGCGTCCGAGGGTGACAGGTGCCCGTTCGGCCCACCGGAGGACTACGCGTGCACATCCGATCGCGGACGAGCCCTGGTCTGCAGGGACGGACATTTCGGCCTATGGCGCGCATGTCGCGGGCCCGAGGGATGTCAGGTCGTGGACGGCCGCAACGTCCAGTGCGACACCACTCTCGGCGAGCCCGGCGACCCCTGCGCGAAGAAGGGCACGTACGCCTGCTCGACCGACAGGAGCGCGATGCTCACGTGCGACGGGATAAAACTCATCCTGGCCTCCTCTTGCCGCGGCTCCGACGGATGCCGCATCGAGCGCGAAAGCAATCGCGTCGATTGCGACGATGCCGTCGCCCAGGAGGGCGACCCCTGTGATCAGCCCAGGCGGATTGCGTGCTCGGTCGACCGCAAGGCGGAGCTCGTTTGCGACGCGAACAAGTACGCAAAGAAGAGGGGCTGCTTGAGGAGCGACTGCCACCTCGACGGGACGGAGCTCTTCTGCGATTGAGCACTTCGGCTCCGGCATGGCGCGCCTGGCTGAGAAGGCTGGCGCCGTACGTCGTGGCGGGGGCCGTCATCGCGGCGATCCTGCACAAGTACCCCGTGAGGGACATCGTCGCCGAGATGCGCCTCGGCCATGCGCTGCCCATGCTTCCCCTCGCCATCGCGCTGGACTTCGTCGTGTGGCTTCCGTACGCGGCCTACGACCGCGTCGTCCTGCTCAAGGCGATCGGGCCTATCTCTTACCGCGACGTCGTGCGCGCGAAGGCGGCCACGGCAGTCCTCCTGACCCTCGGTTACTTCTTCGGCGGCGGGGGATACGCCGTATGGATCGCGCGGAGGACTGGCGCCGGCGCAGCGCGCGCCGCGGGCGCCGTGCTCTACGTCATGACGAGCGACATGGTCGCCGTGTGTGCCGTCGCCGGGGCATCGATGTGGCTCCTCGGCCTCGACGTCCCTCACGTGCTCCGCACGATCGCGACCACCATCTTCTGCGTGCAGGTGCTCTTGATCCTCCTCGGTCCGCACACGCCGCCCGGACGCGCAATCGCCGTGTTCGAGCCGTGGCGCAAGGTCCCTCGCGCGTGGGGCTTCGCTCAGATCTTCGGACGAGCGATCAACATCGCCGTCATCACCACGTTCACGTGGGCGGCCGCGCGCGCCTTCGGCATCCACGTGCCACTAGCCGCGATGGGCATGTACATGCCGATCATTCTCTTGGTCACATCGCTTCCGTTCAGCGTGGCCGGGTTCGGGGCGGCGCAGGCGGCATGGCTCCTTCTCCTCCCCTGGGCGAGCGGCCCTCAGATCCTGGCGTTCGAGACCTTGTGGCACCTCTTCGTTGGTGCGGGGCTCCTCTTGCGGGGGCTGCCTTTTCTTCGCAGGGTCATCGCGGAAATCGACGCGGGACGGTCTGTCCCCGTGCGCAGCGAGTGAGGGCGAGCTTCACGGAGGCGGCTGGGCGAACCGCGCACCAGGGAACGGCTCCGCGCGGTCGCGGCGTTCGGTCTCCGCCTCTCGCGGATCGCGCGGAAAGACGTCGATACCCCTGGCCACGAGGCCGTCCCGGTCGTCGTAGCGGAGCTCGGCCACGGCCATCGGAGCGGCGTCGGCGCGCACGAGGGTCACCTCTTCGACGTATGACTGGTGAGCCTCGCCGAACTGCGTACCCAGCCCCGGTCTCGATTCGGCCTGCGCGGCCTGGGGCTCGCTGGCCCCCTTGCTTGCTGCGCCGGCCCCGTCTGCCGGCGAGGATGCGGGAGGGGAGGGTGCGGCTCGACGCGCGTTGGGCGGCGGCTGCCATACCGGCTGCGGCCGCTCGCGGAAGAACGCAACTCCGACGACGCCCACATTGCGGTCGTGCCCCGTGCGCCCCGCGTACGAGTCGCGGACGGACGAGAAGCGAAACGCCGCCACGGCATCGAGCGACGTGCGCCACCCGTCGATCGTCACCTCGCCGTAAGGTGCGATGAGGTAGCCCCGCTTGGAGAGGTTCGCGGGGCGACCGTCGATGGCATCCAGTCCGTCGACCGAGACGACGGCCTCCACCCGCACGGGAGTCGGGTTGACGATTCGAATCAGGTATCGAGCGCCCGTCTCCCCGAGGACGAAACGTCGCCCCTTTTGGGCGAACGTGGGGAGCACCTGCGACGCATCGTCCACGAGCTCCATCCGCGGGACCACGACGGGTACCGGGCGACGGGGCGGCGCACCCTGAACGATGGGCGGCCCGCTGGGGGGGTCTGCGTACGCGGGACCGAGCGAGCACGCCGTCAGGCCGACCAGCACGGACAGAGGAAGGAGATGGTTTCGCATCCCCATCCGACGCACGACCTTCGAATTCGATCTGCGATTCGAGCGCGACGGCTCACCCCCCCGAGACCTTCGCGCTCTCCCCCGCCAGCACGGCGTCGGCCTCGAGGCACAGGAGGCGAACCCGGCCCGTGGCGGCGACGCGACCCGAAGCATCCGTGATCGTGCTCTCCCACACCTGCGTCCTACGCCCGCGCGTGAGCGGACGCGCGGTGGCGCGGAGCGTCCCGGAGCGAACCGCGCGCAGAAAGGAGGTGTGATTCTCGAGACCGACGACGGACTGACCGTGGGGCATGGCATGCAGCGCCGCACCGACGGAAGCCACCGTCTCGACCATGCTGGCATACACCCCGCCGTGGACGATCCCGTGGGGCTGGCAATGCTGCGGCCCGACTTCGCACTCGGCGACCACCTCGTCCGCGCTGGCGCTCACGAAGTTCAATCCCATCGCGCTGTTCCATCCGCCTTTGGTCTCGTTCATGGCGGATGCGAAGTCTTGAGCCGGCGGCGTCATGGCGGCTCACCATAGCCGGCTCCGAAGGGCCGCGCCCTCGCACTCGCTCGCACCTTCTTGAGCGCCGAAATTCTCATTCTCTTCATGCACCTAGCCGAGAAGCCGCCGCTGGCGTCCGGTTGTGGTGCTTGTTGATTCGGTGCTAACCTTCTGACCATGGACCGGCTCCCTGCCCAAGGTGTACCTGCGGCGGAAACGAGCGTGCCCAGGCCAGGCGATCTCATCGAGGGCAAGTACCGCGTGGAGAAGATCTTGGGCGAGGGCGGGATGGGGGTCGTCCTCGCCGCGCACCACGAACTCCTCGATCAGCGCGTGGCCGTGAAGGTGCTCACCGCCACGGACGAAAAGGCGATTTCACGCTTTTCCTTCGAGGCCCGGTCGACCGCCCGCCTCAAGAGCGAGCACGTGGCGCGCGTGATGGACGTCGGGGCCCTGCCTGGGGGCGCTCCGTTCATGGTCATGGAATACCTCGAAGGATGCGACCTCGAGGAGCTCCTCCACCTCAATGGCCCGATGCAGGTAGAGGAGGCCGTGGGCTACGTCCTGCAGGCGCTCGAGGGGCTTTCGCAGGCGCACGGACTCGGGATCGTTCACCGCGACCTGAAGCCTGCGAACCTATTTCTCGCCGTCCATCCGAGCGGGGTGAACATCATCAAGATCGTCGACTTCGGAATCTCCAAGTCAATCGTCTCGCGCAGAAGCGGCAAGACGGGCGTCCTCACCGCGGAGCATTCGACGGTAGGCTCGCCCGCGTACATGGCGCCGGAGCAGATTCGCGCGTCGAAGGACGTCGACCCGCGCGCCGACCTCTGGTCGCTCGGTGTCGTCCTCTACGAGCTCCTGAGCGGCGAACCGCCGTTCCCTGGCGAGAGCGTCGGCGCCATCTTCGCCGCCGTCCTCGAGAAGGAGGCTCCCCGGCTGCGGAACCGGCTGACTGCGATACCGGAGGGACTGAGCGACGCGGTCGCCCGGTGCATGGAACGCGATCGCGAGAAGCGCTACCCGGACGCTCTCGAGCTCGCGAAAGCTCTGGCCTCCTTCGGCCCCCCCGATGCCGGCGCCCGCGTGACTCGGATCGAGCAGACCCTCCACACCGCGATGGCGCGCGTCGAAGCGAAGGAGCTGAAGGCATCGAGCGTGCGGGTATCGGTCGGTGGAGGGGGCGCGAGCGGCGACCTGACCGCGGAGCTCACCGAGTCCGGCTCGCACGAGATCCGCTTCGCGACCGATGATGCCGAGGATGGTCGAAAGGTCACAGCTCCGCCCAGCACCGCGCCCCGCCGTATCGGTCAACCGGCTCACGCCACCGCCGGGCACGTCGCATTTGCAGCGGACACACCGAATCCCGACGCGATCTATCGCGGGACGACGATTCCGTCGGTCGTACGGCGATCGCGCAGGCGCGCGGGGCTGGCTGTCGTCGGTGCGACCGGCGTGGTGGCGGTCATCGCCGTCGTCGCAATCATGCGGACGACCGTCTCGGCCCCGTCGGCGCGGAGCCCCGCTAGCGCGAGCGCCGTGCCCGCACCGACACCCGTGACGTCGACGGAACCCGCTTCGGCGCCCAAGCCTCCCAATCCGTCGCCGGTTGCCGCGTCGGAGCCGGCGACTACCGCAGTCGCCTCCCCGACCAAGGCGAAGATCACGGCTGCGCCACGCCGCGGCCCAAGCGCCGTGCCGGCTGCGGCGAAGAAGCACTACGGGGTCCTGGACTCTCCGGACTGATCGATGCCTCTCCGGCTCCGCACGATCCTATCCGTTGCGCTTCTTGGGAGCTTGTCGCTCTCCACGACCGCCCACGCCGACCCGCCACCCGCGGGCGACGCACGGACGGAGGCAGACGACGAGTTCAACGAGGGGAAGCGCCTCATGGACGCGGGCCAGACGTCGGCCGCCTGTGCGAGGTTCGCGAGGAGTCAGGAGATCGATCCGAAGCTGGGCCGCCTTCTGAACCTCGCATTCTGTCACGAGCAGGAGGGCAAGACGGCAAGCGCGTGGAACGAGTACAACGGGGCGGCGGCCCTTGCCGAGCAAAAAGGCCAGAGCGAACGCGTCGATTTCGCGCGCGAGCACGCCGCGGCCGTGGCCAAGAAGCTCGCGTTCGTGCATCTCGATGTCCCAGTCAACGCGGTCACCGTCGAGGTGGACGGGACCGGGCTCTCGCGCGAAAGATGGCCGACGCCCTTGCCCTTCGACCCCGGTGAGCACAAGGTCGTGGCCAGCGCACCGGGCAAGAAGCCTTTGACCCTCGTCGTAGTGGTCGGTCAGACGCCGGGTATCCAAGAGTTCCGGATCGCCCCCCTCGAGGACGACTCGCCCCCTCCTCCCCCTCAGGTGCTTCTGCCCGAGCCTCCGCCACGGCCGGTCGAGGTCGAGGCTCCCGCTCCCCCACGTCCGGCGCCCAGCCACGTCCCGGCGTTCATCGCGACCGGCGTCGCCGTGGCGGGCGTCGCGGTCGGCGCCATCTTCGGGCTGGACGCCATGTCGAAGAGGAACGACGCGAACCAGTACTGCCCTTCGAAGAATCTGCTACCCGGAGGGGCGCACGCTCATCTCTGACGCGCAGTCGGCCGCGACCGCGTCGACCATAGGGTTCGGCGTCGGGCTGGCCGGTGCCGCGGCAGCCACGTGGCTCTTCATCCGGCCGCCGGGAGGCGAGAAGTCGAGCGCGCGCCTCGCTCCGATGGTGGGACCGCGAGGTTCCGGTCTCGTAATGGTGGGGTCCTTTTGATCCGAGCCTCGCAGGTGCGTCCCACGCTCGTCGGTCTCTTCGCGACCGGCCTCCTCGCGTGCGGAACCGTGCTCGGACTGGGGGACTACGAGGACCAACCGAGCGACGGGGGGCTCGACGCTTCGACCGACTCGCGACTGAGCGGCAGCGGAGACGTCGGGATGCCGCACACGGGAGACACGGGCGAGGAGGGGGTCGACGATGCCGAGGTAGACTCGGCAGGCGAAGCAGCCCCGGACGCGGAAGGTGAGGACGGCCCCGCCGTCGATGCGATCGTGCTCGACGCGACGGGGGACACAGGACCGGAGGCGACATCGGACGCGGCGACGGATGCCGCGGAGGACGCGCCGACCGATGCAAGCGCAGACGCCTTGGCCGACGGCAGCTTGCCCCCGGACGCGTCCGCGCCAGACGGGGGCTTCGTCGTGCCGCCCGGGTGGAGCGTCGTCGCTTTCGCCGGATCACCCGAGGCCGGCTGTCCCTCCGGCTTCGCGGCCAATCCAGTCAGTGTCGTATTCGGCACCGAGACGCCGGCGGCCGGTGCCTGCAGCTGCGATTCGTGCAGTGTCTCGACACCGCCGTCGTGCGTCGTCGGAGAGATTGCCGGGGGATACGACCTCAACGGCTCGAGGACCTGCGGCACCGCCTCCCAGCCCCTCGCCAACGCGATGTCCGGCGGCTGCAACACCGACAACCCTCACGGACGGATCAACGGCTCGGACGTGGAGTGGACACCGCCCGGTCCCACGAACGGCACGTGCACTGCCGCTCCACCGACCGTGCACCCGAATCAAGTGGCCTTCGGCGGACAGGGGCTCGCGTGCTCCCCCGAAGCCGACGCCGGCAACGGTTGTTACGATGGGGGAGTCTGCTCGCCGGCGCTGCCGGCGCCGTTCATGCTTTGCGTCGCGCAGCCCGGCAGCGTTGCTTGCCCCGCAACCGCATTCACCGTGGCGTACCACGTCGGGACGGGAGCCTCCCTGAGCTGCTCCGGCACGTGCGGCTGCGCGGTCGGCGCGACGTGCACGAACGGAGTCGTGACGTACTACAGGGACACCCAGTGCATGAACACGGCGACGTTCGTCATGACCGCGAACGGCACGTGCAACCCGGCGAACGGCGGAGACAATACCTACGGGTCGTACATCTACTCGGCGACCGTCGAGGGCGTGACATGCAGCGTGTCCGGAACCCCGACGGCGATCGACATTGGACTGGCAGGCGAGGAGACGATCTGCTGCGTGCCGTGATCCCGCCCGCGTGAGCGTGTCACGGATGCGGGATGAGATGCGTGAACCACGCCGCGGCGCCCGCGGCGACGACGACGAGCAAGGCGACCACGACGCCGACCTTCGTCCCGCCGCTCCGCGCCTCGAGCTCCGGGGCCACGAGAGGTGGAGCGGAGGGAGTCGGCGACATCCTCGGCCGTCCTGAGGAGGGCGGAATGCTCGAGTCCGACGAAGAGTGCGCCTTTGCGGCCAGGACGGCCGGAGACTCGGACGCGCGCTCCGGCTCGTCTTCGAGGGCGGCGAGATTCCCCTCCATGACCCCCGGGGGCATCGCCGCGCGAAGGGCTGCATCGCCCGCCTTCGAGCCGCCGGCGATCTCCGTCGATCCACGACCCGACGTCCACGTAGCCGGAGGCGGCGGGAGCGGACGCCCTTTGCGTGCCCGACGGGCTTGCCGGCTTGGCCTGGCCCGCCGTGGCGCCCTTGTCATCGGTCAGCGACGTGAACTCGAAGAGCGCCTCTTCGATGAGCTTGTCGATGATGCTGGGCTGCAGCGGGCGCTGCCGCTGCCGCTCCTTCATCGCTCCCTGGACCAGCTGTCCAATCTCGAACGTGCTCACGGGCACGCCGAACTTGAACATGAACCTCGTCAGCTCGAGACCCAGGTCCCGGGCCGTCTGGTACCGCTGCGCCGGGTCGCGCGCGAGCGCGTGATTGACGATGCGCTCGAGCTCCGCGGGCACCTTCTTGTTGATCTGCATGATGCTCGGCACGTGTGCGGCCTGCACCTTCTTGACCGTCTGGAAATCCGTCTCGCCGAGGAAGAGCCGCTGCCCGGCCAAGAGCTCCCACAGCATGATCCCGAGCGCGAAGATGTCGGTGCGCGCGTCGACGTCCTGGCCCATGGCGGCCTCGGGAGCGAGGTACGAGAACTTCCCCTTGATGATCCCCGGCTCGCTCTTCTCGAGCTGGCTGTTCGCCTTCGCAAGACCAAAGTCCACGATTTCGATCTCGCCGTGCTTGGTGATGAGCACGTTGGGTGGGGACATGTCGCGATGGACGATGTGCAAGGGCACGCCGCTCGAGTCCGTGAGCTCGTGCGCGTACGCGAGGCCCTTGCAAAGCTCGAGAGTGATGTAAACAGCGGCCTCGACGGGGAAATCGCGCCCGCTCTTCTTGATGTGCTCGATGATCGACTTGAGGTTCCCTCCGTCGACGAACTCCATCACGATGAAGAAGGCGTTGTCGCCGACACCGATGTCGAAGACCTGAACGCAGTTGGAGTGCGACAGCTGCGCGGAGAGGCGCGCCTCGTCGAGGAACATCGAGATGAACTTCTTCTTGGACGACAGGTTCGGCAGGACGCGCTTGATGGCGACCTGCTTGCGAAACCCCTGGAGCCCCTCGCTCTCGGCGCGAAAAACCTCCGCCATGCCGCCCGATTCGAGCTTCTCGATGACGCGATAGCGTTGCTGGCTGTCCGACATGGGGCGGGAGGCCCTCGGCCTCTCCTCCAGGGTGCCATCCGCGCGGACGGAGGGTCAAGGACGGAGCACGGAAAGCTCGTTGACAAACGCGGTCATACGAAACCATCCTCTCGGCGCGAGCGTAGACCCCGCCTGGAGACCTCTGCCCGTGGAAAACGACTTCGAGAAGGCCAAAACGCTCGTCATTGCCACTATCCGCAAGATTGGCCTCGACCCGGCCACGACGCTGGTCCCCGGCGGAACCGACACCACGGTCGCATGGACGCTCAAACGGGGCAGCGCTTCGGTGCTCGTCAGCGTGACCCGCCACGAGGGCGAGAGGGGCACGTTCCTGCGGGTCGCGTCCCCCGTGGTCACGCTTCCTGCCGACGAAGGAAAGAAGGTGGCCCTGATGCGCAGGCTCCTCGACCTGAACGCTTCGGGGCTCGCCAACGCGGCCTTCGGCCTCATGGAGAATCGCGTCGTCGCCGTCAGCGAGCGCCCCGCCGCGGGCCTCGACGCCGGAGAAGTCGAGCAGATGGTGATGCACCTGTCGGCGGTGGCCGACACCTTCGACGATCGATTCATCAAAGAGTTCGGCGCGATCAAGGCATGACCGTTTTGGTCGCCCGACGCGCCGCCTCGACCGCGCTTCTGGTCGCGATGTTGGCGACGGCGCCCGCGTACGCCATGGACGCCGAGGTCACGAGCGACACAGCGGCGCAGTTCTACAACGTGTCTTCGCCTTCGGGCATCACCGTCCTGACGCGGAGGCGGCTGACGACGACGATCGGCGTCGCCGCCTACAACCTCGTGGACACTCCCGACGGTGACCCGCGAGCCGCCGACATCAGCTTCCGCGCTCGGGTGCGCTACGACGCCGACTACGGCGCGAGCGGATCCGAGCAAGACCCGACGCAGACGGGGTCTTTCGTCCCCGGCTACGACACCGGGGTGCCCGGCGCCGTCGACGTGATGTACGCGTACCTCGAGGGACGCAGGCTCCTGCACGGGATGCTGGGGTTCAAGCTGGGGCGGCAGTACGTCACGGATGCCCTCGGGTGGTGGTCGTTCGACGGCGGCGAGGTCAGCCTCACCACGCCGTACTACCTGAAGGCCGAGGCCTACGGGGGTCTCGAAGAGCGCGGGGGCATGCCGCTCAGCACGTCTCGCTTCGAGGCCGACGGCATCTGGCGGGGCGATCGCAACGGGTACGACCCTTCGCTCTACCCGTCGTTCCAGCCGGCGGCCATCGCGCCGGCGTACGGCGTGGCTCTCGAGTCGGTCGGCGTGACGTGGCTCCACGCGAGGCTGTCGTACCGGCGCGTCTACAACACCGGGGGATCGAACGTGAGCGAGTTCGCGAGCGGGATCTACGCGCCCGCGGTGTATGACGGGACGCGCATCTCGACCGACAAGCTCGGCTACGCGGTCGACGCGAACCTGCCGAACGTCGGTGGGGTCAAGGCAGGCGTGGTCTACGACCTTTACCGCACCGACGTGACGAACCTTTACGCGACCGTCGACGGATACCTGGGGCGAAAGGTGACGGTGAGCGCCGACTACGACTACTACGTGCCTTCGTTCGACGCGGACAGCATCTGGAACTTCTTCGCCGGCGAGCCGATGAACGACGTCGGCGTCCGGGCCAACGTCGACGTGTCGGACCGAATCTCGGTCGCCGGTGGCGGACGGCTGAAGATCTTCGACGTCCAGACGGCGCCTCTCGACCCCGGCGGCACCTCGTATTCGCCTTATACGAACTTCAACACGAAGGCTCCCGCCGACATGTACCCGTCGAACGGCCATCCCTTCGACGAGGGCGCGAACCTTTCGGGGCGCTACCGCACCGGCGAGACGCTCGTGGGTCTGCGCGCCAACGGGAACTGGGGCGGCGAGGGCGACCGGGTCGGCGCCGACGTGTCGGCCCAGCGCATCTTCGAGACTCGCTACGTGGCCAGCGTTCGAACCGGCGTCTGGCAATGGGACGACAAGCTCCGTCCCGATCGCGACGCCACGAGCTTCAACTACGTGCTCGGGCTCGGCTATCGGTTCCTCCCTCGTTCGCAGGCGCTGGTCGAGTGGGAGCACGACATCAACCGCCTCGTCGGGCAGCGTTTCCGCCTGATGCTCTGGCTCACCCTGGCGACAAAATGAAGAAGCTACTCTTCGCGCTGCTGCCGCTCTTTGCGCTCGTGCTGGCGGTCCCCCTGGCGCTCGCCGAGGCGCCGGCCACGCTCCACGGCCTCGCACCGATGCCGGACGACCAGCGCGTCCCCCGCAAGCTCCTGCCGCCAGGCTCGTTCGAGCCCGATCTGGGGCCGAGTGACGTCATCTTCCCCATTCAGCACCTGACCGTGCGCTTCAACCACGCCAAGCACCTCGCCAAGGACATCGGGACCACGTGCAAGACCTGCCACGGCGCCGCCTACCGAAGCAGCTCCGCCAAAGACACGCTCATCCCTTCCGGCCTCGTCTGCGACGCCTGCCACTCGACTGACCACACGGACGCGGCCAAGGTACAGGCGGGGGACGAGGACATCGGCAAGTGCGCGTTCTGCCACCTCGGCTACAAGGCGACGGACGGGAACGCCGTCGCCGAGCTCCAGATCCCGCGGGCGAATCTTCTCTTCAATCACAAGGCTCACGTCGACCGGAACATCGGCTGCGCCCAGTGCCACGGGGCCGTCGATCAGCTCGAGCTTGCGACTCGGGACCAATTGCCCCACATGCGCGGGTGCTTCAACTGCCACCAGGCGTCCGACGCGGCGTCGCGCGGCGAGGCGAAGAGCGCGTGTGACACGTGCCACCTGCGCGGAGAGCGGGGCACCCTCATCAAGACGATGTTCGCGAGCGGCACGCTGTCGCCTCCGCGCTGGCTGCACAACTCCGAGCACACCCCCGATTTCATCCAGCGCCACAAGTACGTCGCGGCGGATGACTCGCAGTTCTGCGCAAACTGCCACAAGGAAGACTTCTGCACCGACTGCCACGACGGGCGCGTCCGCCCCCGCAGCATTCACCCCAACGACTACCTGAACATGCACGCCATCGAGGCGCGCATGGACACGCAGAAGTGCACGAGCTGCCACCAGGAGCAGAGCTTCTGCCTGGACTGCCACATGCGCGTCGGCGTGGCCGAGTCCAGCCCGACGAACGCCAAGGAAAGCGGCCGCTTCCACCCGCCCAAGAGCGTCTGGAGCGACCCCCCCATGAAGCCCGGCAGCCACGGCTTCGAGGCCGAGCGGAACCTGAACGCCTGCGTGAGCTGCCACACCGAGCGCGACTGTGTGACGTGCCACGGCGCGCTCGGAATCGGCGGCGGGTTCGATCCCCACAAGAACGGGTTTCTCGGGAGCTGCGCGACTCAGCTGCACAGAAATCCGCGGCCGTGCTTCGTCTGCCACGAGCCCACAGACGCGGTGTTGGCGCAATGCCGATGAAGACGACGCCCGCCTATCGAGGGAGCTCCGATGTGGTTTTCCACCACGAGAGCGAAACGCCCTTGCAACCGTCGTGGGCCGAGGGATATGAGTGCGGTCCTTGCATTCTCGGCAGGCTTGCGAAGGAGGACGATGGTGAAAGAGCTCGTGCGCTACCTCTTGGAGAACATGTACCTGGACTTCCAGGGCGAAATCTCCCTGGACACCGTTCGCCAGTTCCTCCGCAGCGACGACAGCCGCGAAGCTCGGCAGCTTCTGCAGAAGCTCATCGAGGACAAAGGCGTGGACGAACTGCTCCTCACCCTGGCCGATTGCCTGAAGGATCACCTGCGCACGGGAGTGAGCGACGAGGTCGTTCGCGAGCAGCTGCAGCTCTATTCGGAGAGCTGATCGCGATCGCAGCGCTTGCGATAGGTTGCGACCAGGACGCGCCGCAACCGCCGAGCCCGGCTGCCAATGTGCACCTGCTGGCTGCGAACGTCGGCACGAGCCAGTCACTGCCGGCGAACGGGGCCATCCAGCTCGCGTTCGATCGGCTGCTGCTCCCTTCGTGCATCACGAGGCAGAGCTTCATCCTCCAGGGGCTCACGCCGACCGTCGCCTACGACCCCGTGGCGCGCGTGGTCACGGTCACGCCCACCACTCCGCTCACCCCAGGCCAGAGCTACGAGCTTGACCTGGCGACACCCGCGAACGCCGCAGACCCCAGCGGCGTCCGCGCCATCGACGGCGCGATCCTGGCTCCGGGGTCGACCAATCGGCTCGTCTTCCTGGCAACCGCGGCGACGGCCACGTCCGCTCCCACACCGCCCCCAACCATCGATTTCTGCAACGACGTCTTCACGCCCGTCTTTCAGACCTGCGGGGGGCCGGGCTGCCATGGGACGGCCCTGCCTGCGGCCGGATTGCTCCTCGTCACGACGGGAGGCGTCGCGCAGACGGCCATCGGGCGCGTCGCCCACGGTGCGAATACGGGGCCCAACGCCGCCACGCAGCCGCCCGGCCTCCTCTTCGGGGAAGACATGCCAATCATCGACCCCGGCGGCGGCGCCGGAGCGGCCGGGAACCCCGGCGACAGCTGGCTGCTGTACAAGATGCTCATGGCCGTGCCGGAAGGGGGTGTCGACCCCTCGTGCGACGGCGGCGGCACCGATGGGGGCGATGCGGGAGGCCCGAGCGAGGCAGGGGCTCCGGGCGACGCCCTGGCCGTGGTCGACGCGACGGTCGCCGGTGACGCGACGGTTCCCGGCGACGCGGCACCACTCGCCGATGACGCGGAGAGCGATGCCGTCGCGGCTGCAGAGGGTGGTGGAGCATCCGAAGACGCGGGTGCCGCCGAGGACGCCGGAGAAGACGCGGCCCCCTCCGCTGCCACCCCCGCGCCGCTCGCCAGCGTGTGCGGGCTCTACTCGGTACCCTGGCAACCTATCTCGAGCACCGAGCGAGCAGCGCTGTCGAACTTGATTCCAGGCCGCGAGATGCCCTACCCCGCCAGCCTCGACGCCGGCGTCGGCACCGGCGTGTCCGTCGATACCCTCGAACGCATCAGCCTCTGGATCGCACAGGGAGCGACGGTCGAGACTTGCTCCCAGTGACGTCGACCCAGCCCCCGCTCATCCCACGACGCGGTTGCGCCCGGCTTGCTTGGCCTCGTACAGGCGCTCGTCAGCGCGCTTGTAAAGGTCCTCGCCCGACGCCTCGCCCCCTTCGAGAGCCGTCACACCGAGGCTCACCGTGCACTGGATCTCGATCTGCTCGTGCTTGACGAGCATCGTCTCGACGATGCGCCGCACTTTCTCGGCGGTCTTCATCGCGCCCTCGAGCGGGATCTCGGGCAAGAGCACGCCGAACTCCTCGCCTCCGGTGCGGGCGAAGACGTCCTCGCGCCGTAGCCGAGTCTTCACGGCGATCGCGAGCTGCCGGAGGACGTTGTCGCCCGCCAGGTGGCCGTGGGTGTCGTTGACCTTCTTGAAGTGATCGATGTCGAACGCGATGAGCGAAAGGACGCGCTGATAGCGCTGCGCCCGGTTGAACTCGCGCTCGAGCGCCTCGTTGAAGTACCTGCGGTTGTAGGCTTGGGTGAGGCCGTCGACCGTCATCAAACGGTAGATCTCTTCGTGATAATGGACCTCGACGTTTTCTCCCGTCATGAACTTGAGGATCGACCGCCCGATCCTCACCTGGTCGCCGTCCTGAAGCCCCTTCTCGCGAATCGCCTCGTCGTTGACGAACGTTCCGTTGGTCGATTTCTGATCCTGCAGCCAGTACTGCCTGCCGTCGAACACGATACGGGCGTGGTGGCGGCTTACGCTTTCCTGGTCGATGAAGAGGTCGTTCTTGGCCGAGCGCCCGATCTCGAACGGCGCGGTCCCGAGCTGCAACCGCTTGCCGAGCTCTGGACCATAGATGACGATGATGCACGCGTCGTCAGGGCGCGCCGGCTTCTGTACAACGCCGATCTCCGTGAGGCGGGTGACGCGGGTTCGCTCGGAATCACGGGTCACCATACGGATCCTACCCCTTCTTCTGCCTTCCCGGTGCGCGGAACGCCAAAGTGAAGACCGACGATTGCCAGACGGATTGGGAGCGCGAGGCCCTGCGGGTGCACCGCAGATACCAGCGCGAGGTGGTGGAGGCCCTGGGCCTTTGCCCCTGGGCGGAGCGGGCGCGCGTGGACGGAAAGGTGCGCGAGCGCGTCCTCGCCCAGACCGACGACGCGGACGTGGCACCCTCGGTGGCCGCGATAGGCGAGCTCGGCGACGACCCGAGCGCCGAGGTGGTGTTCCTCGTCTATCCGCGCCTCCGGCTGGGGCGAAGCGGCTTCGACGACTTCGCCTCGCGCGTTCGCACGGCGGACACTCGGCGCCACGTGCTCGGCAACGTCCCCTTCGTGTTCGCGGTCTTTCACCCCGATGCCGAGCCCGATACAGGCGACCCGGAGCGCCTCATCCCCTTCTTGCGGCGAACGCCCGACCCCACCCTCCAGCTGGTGCGGTCGTCGGCCCTCGACGCCGTGCGGAGCGTGTCGTCTCAGGGGACGCAGTTCGTGAGCATCGCGGCAGTCGAGGCTTCCCTCGCGGGTGCAGCCCCGTTGCCGCCATTACGGGAGCGCATTGCACGCGCCAACCTGGCCACGACCACGCGCATGGGCATCGATGCATTGAGGCGTGTCCTCGACGACATACGGCACGATCGCGACCAGGCCTACGGTGCGCTCGGGGATGATCACGGTGACCCTGTGTCTTGACCACGGTGATCTTCGCCCAGTGCCCACCAAGGCGATGCTATAGCGCAGCGCGATGTCCACGCCGGTCCCTTTGCAGCTCCTGGCACTCAGGGCCACGAGCCCGAAGAAGGCGACGTTCATCGTCCTGGCGGTGAGCGTCGTGGTGCTGCTCGCCCTCTTGGGCGTCATCTACGGGCACGGTCGCGCCACCGAGGTCCCCGGGTGGGTCTCGTGGCTACCCGCGCTCAACGCCTTGCTCAACGGAACGAGCGCGGTGTTCCTCGTTCTCGCCTACCGGGCGATTCGTCGTCGAGATGTCGTCACCCACTCTCGCCTTGTCCTGACGTCGCTCGGCGCATCGGCGCTCTTTCTCGTCTCGTACATCGTCTATCACTCGGTCCACGGCGACACGCCTTTCGGCGGGCAGGGGCTCGTACGCCCCGTTTACTTCTTCATCCTCATCACCCACGTGGTCCTCTCCACGGTGGCCCTCCCGCTGGTCTTCCTGAGCCTCTTCTTTTCGCTGTCGGGGCGCTTCCCAAGGCACAAGAAGATCGCGCGCTACACGCTCCCGGTGTGGCTCTACGTGTCGGTCACCGGGGTGCTCGTCTTCGCGCTGCTACGCATCGCCGGGTGACCGGCCTTCACGGACGGGGGCCTCTGGGCGCTCGACGACTACGGCTCGTCGGTCGATACCGTGCCCTCTAGCTCCACATGGGACGGTGCGGGTCCGAACGGCGACAGGCTTCCAGCAAACCATATCGAAGGGCCGGCCCATTGAGATTGCCGGAACTCTCCGTAGGTATGGTCGACGCAGACCGCTCCCGTCGTGGATACCGCATTGATGTGCTCCCCCGCCTTCACCGGGCCCTTGAAGAGGAGGCGATCGTCAGAGGAGTCGCACGGCTTGGTGGATCCGTCCGAGACGAGCACGAGGATCTCACCGTGGCCCACGACGCTCACGACGACCGGGGAAGGTTTTGGAGCTGACTGAGCAAGTGCGGCAATGGTCACGAGAGACGGCACGGCAATCGCCGCCGCGAACGAGAGCTTTCGCATCGGCCGACCCTACGCCATCCCGACGATGTGGTCCCACTTTAGGGGTGCACAAGGACGGGGCAAGGTGGGCCACGCCGGCTACAGTACGACCTCGCGCAGCGTGATCTTCGCCGGGTCCGCGATACCGACGCCCAGGTCAGCCGCCGCACGGATGTATGCCGGCGGACGCCCTTCCTCCGTCAGCGACTTCAGGTGAAACCCGGCGCGTGCCTTCTCCACCAGATCCCACCCGATCGAGTCGAGGGCCACGGGATCCGTGGACACGTACACCGCCTCGTGCGGCGTGACGTACTGCGGCTGCTTGTAGAGCGGCCCCCCGTGCGCCATCAGCTTGAAGCCGTCGATGACGCAGAGCCGGAGGCGCGTGCGCAGGATGTCCTGCGCGGAGAGGATCGCGATCTGCGGGCTGGCGTGGTGCTCGTGGAAGTCCTGCGGGTTGACGCTGCAGCCGTGCGTCATGTTCTTGAGCGCGCCGGTGTAGCCGCAGATCGAGTGGTCCTTGATGAGGGCGAAGTTGATGAGCGCCGTCGACTCCGTCAGGACGCGCACGAACTTCGTGTGGCGCTGGGTGCCGGGTATGTCGCGCCAGTCCATCGTGGCATCGCTGTTCGAGTGCCAGACGACGCCCACGCCCTGTGGGACGCTCTTCGCGGTGATGCGCGTCCCCTGCATGAAGCCGGGGTACTGCTCGAGCAGCGTGATGTTCGCCGGGGGAACGCCAGCGGCGATCATCGCCTCGACGAACGGCAGAACGAGCTCCTTGTTCGTCGACATGTTCTGGAGCGCGATGCCATTGACCTTCACGCACACCTTGTCGTCCGGATGCACGAAAGACTTCGCGGCCTCGGCAAGGGTGCTCTTTCCGGTCAGCTCTTCGAGTGCGCGCCGGAGCATCTCGCGAGCGTCGTCCGGCTTGGGGAAGATGCCGTTTGCCTCCAGGCAGCCGGCCTTGCCGACCTTGACGACTCGCCCCGGCGCAGACAGCGGCACGAAGCCCGCCGGCGGCCGAGCGGCCAGGTCACTCGAGGTGCGCGCGAACGCCGTCCTGGAGCGAAGGACGGATGCCGCCGCGGCGACGGCCGCCGCCCCGCCCAGGAAGGTACGACGTGACGTGGCTCCGTCACGCTCGATGCGAGTGTGCGTCTCGAACTCTGCGTCTCTTCCGTTCGCGACCATCGGGGGCCTCCGCGCGACAAAGCGTGCCTCAAGGGCGTACCACGCCGCCCCCTCGTGGTCTAACTTGAGCCTGGCCGATGCCGAACCTGCTAGCGATGAGCTTCGAAGGCGAGCTCGCACCTTCCTTCGACCTTCGCTGCCTCGCCGTCGCAACCTCCCTCCCGGACGGCTGGGGCCTCGGCTACTACCCGGCAGGAGAGCCCTCGGCCTCGGTGCTCAAGGAGCCTGCCCCCACGCGCGGCAGCATCCGCGGCGAGCTCGTCAAGGCGTGGGAGCACCTCGAGTCGTCGCTCTTCATGCTGCACGTGCGCAGCGCGACGTGGGGTCCGAACACCGACGCCAACACACAGCCCTTCGTTCGCAGCTGGGGCGGACGCGACTGGATGATCGGCCACGCGGGCAGCCTGGTGTCGGCCCTGGTCGAAGACCACGACTCCCGCTTCCAGCCCGTCGGCGCGACCGACACGGAGCGCGTCTTCTGCACCCTGCTCGGGCGCATCGCGGCGCGAGGATGGCGGTCGATCGCGGAGGCCGACCTCCAGGTCCTGCACGGGTGGCTCCTCGAGCTGAACACGCACGGGTCGCTCGACATGGTGCTTTGCGACGGCCAGCACGTTCTCGCCTACGCCGATCGCTTCGGCCCGGGCAGCCTTCACCTCGCCCAGCTCATCCCGCCGTACGCGGGGGTGGTCCTGTCCGATCCGGACGTTCGAATCGACCTCTCGCGGCGGGGCAGCAGGCCCTGCAAGGGATGCGTCGTGTCGTCTTCGCCGCTGGACGGAGACGGAGCGGCCGTGGATCCCACGTGGCGCCGCCTCGCGCGGGGCGAGGTCGTGCTCTTGCGGCAGGGCGCCGTCGTGGGGGAGGGGCTTCCCGACGAGGCCAAGGTCGCCGGACTGCCGCGCGCCGCCAATCCCCCCCCCACGCGCACCGAACGTCGCCTGGGGGCCCGCAAGCCGAGGGCTCGCCTCTCCATCACCCACCGCACCTCGTACAGGTACGCCAGTCCGGTGGAGCGGAGCACCCATCTGCTCCGCCTCGTCCCGATGCACGATCGAATGCAGACGCTCCTCGAGGCCGAGGTCCACGTCTCGGTGGACGGCCGCGGGCACGAGTTCGACGACGTCTTCGGAAACCGCGCGCGCCGCGTTCTCCTCGAGTCGCCTTACCGTGAGCTCACCATCATCGGGCGCTCGCGCGTGGAGACCCTCGACATCGACCCCCTGGCCTTCGATCTGCGCCACGTGCGCACGGTCATGCCGCTCGCGTGGATGCCGTGGCAGAGAAACATGCTGCAGCCGTACCTCCAGCCGCCGGAGCTGCCGGAGAGCGAGCTCCGCGAGCTATCGGACTACGCCATGCGCTTCGTGCAGCGCAACGACGGAGACGTCCTCGACACTCTGCTCGACCTCAACGACACGGTGTACCGGGAATACAAGTACGTGAAGGGGACGACCACGCTCGCCACGACGCCGTACGACGTCTTCGTGACACGCCGCGGGGTGTGTCAGGACTTCGCGAACCTCGTCATCTGCCTCGCACGCCTGACGGGGATACCCGCCCGATACGTCTGCGGATACGTGGCCCCAAGCTCCAAGGCGGAGAGCGCCCAACCCCAGGCGTCACACGCGTGGGTGCAGGTTTATCTGCCGGAGGTCGGCTGGCGGGGCATCGACCCGACGAGCGGCGTCGTGACGAGCACCGACCACGTGCGCGTCGCGGTCGGACGGAACTACCTCGACGCCACGCCCACGTCGGGAACAATCTACGTCGGCGGCGGAGCCGAAACCCTCGAGGTCGAAGTCAAAGTCGAGCGCGAGGGGGGCTGAGCTTCCCAGCCTCGAACTAGGACCGTAGGGAGCGTTCTTGCTCCAGGTAGCTACCGGAGCTACTTTACGTCGATGAACGTCGGCACCAAGGACCTGAAGAACCGCCTCAGCCACTACCTTCGCCTCGTGCGGGAAGGGGAGCGCATCATCGTGTGCGATCGCGGCATTGCGGTCGCCGAGCTGCGGAGCGCGGAGGCATCACGTGCCGACGGCGACGCCTCGGCACTTGCCGAGCTTGCGCGGCACGGTGCGGTCTCGGTCGGGCGCGGGAAGCTCCGCGACTTCGCTCCGGTACGTCCACGACGCCACGCGAAGCTCTCGACGATCGTGATCGAGGATCGCATTTGATCCAGTTTTTGGACACGAGCGCGCTCGCCAAGCGATACCTGGCGGAGCTCGGCTCGAGCGAGCTCCGGGCCGGGTTGAAGCGCGCGCAGATTGCCGTGGCGCGGATCACCTACGCCGAGATGTTCGCCGCCGTCGCACGCGCGTGCCGAGAGGGCATCATCGACGAGGCCGGGCGCGAGCGCATCTTCGCGGCCGTGGCCGAGGACTTCCGCGAGCTTACGGTCGTGGAGGTGCGGGGCTCGACGCTGATGTCCGTCCCCGACCTCGTCCGGCGCCATCCGCTACGCGGATACGACGCCGTTCAACTCGCGTGCGCGCTCAGGCTGCACCGCGCAGGCGCCTCCGTCACCTTCTGGTCCGGAGACGAAAGACTATGCCAGGCGGCCAGGGCCGAAGCGCTACGGACGATGAGGGCGTGAGTCGTGCCGCGGCGTCGGCGGTACGCGATGCGCGTGGCCTTCCTTCGTTCGGTCACGCGGTCCTTTCCCGAGGGACCCGGCTCCTTTCGCAGGGTCGCGGACTCCCGGAGCTCGCTCGGCGAGGAGGGAAGCTCGGAGCCCAGGACCCGCCGTTCGCTCGCTCACTCCCTTGGCTCGGTACGTCGTGACTCTCCCAAGGGGGTCGGCTCCCTTCTCTCGCTCCCGCGCCTCCTTGGCTCGGGTCCCAGGTCCTTTGCGAAGCTCGCGGGCTTCCGTCCGTCCGTCCTCGGAACCCTCGCCTCGCGAGGCAGTGACCGAAGCTCGGGACCCGGCTTCCTTCGTCCGGTCACGCGGTCCTTTGCCGAAGGACCAGGCACCCGCCGTTCCGTCGCTCCCTCCCTTCGCTAGGTAGGCCGTGACGCTCCCGAGGGAGTCCGCTCTCGTCGCTCGCTACCGCCCCTGCTTGGCTCAGGTTCCAGCTCCTCTGCGAAGCTCGCGAGCTTCCGTCCGTCCGTCCTCGGAACCCTCGCCTTGCGACGCGGTGACTGAAGCTCGGGACCCGGCTTCCTTCGTTCGGTTGCGCGGTCCTTTGCCGAAGGCCCAGGCACCCGCCGTTCCCTCGCTCCCTCTCTTCGCTAGGTAGGCCGTGACTCTCCCGAGGGAGTCTGCTCTCGCCGCTCGCTGACGCGCCTGATTGGCTCAGGTCCCAGCTCGTCTGCGAAGGTCGCGAGCTTCCGTCAGCCCGTCCTCGGAACCCTCGTCGCGCGAGGCCGTGACGGAAGCTCGGCACCCAGCTTCCTTCGTCCGGTCACGCGGTCCCGTCCCGAAAGACCCGGCACCCGCCGTTCCCTCGTTCGGTCCCTTCGCCAGGTAGGCCGTGACTCTCCCGAGGGAGTCCGCTCTCCTCGCTCGCCGCCGCGCCTGCTTGGCTCAGGCCCCAGCTCGTCTGAGAAGCTCGTGAGCTTCCGTCCCTCCGGCCTCGGAACCCTCGCCTCGCGAGGCCGTGACCGAAGCTCGGCATCCGGCCTCCTTCGCCTGGTCTCAACCGGGCGAGGCTCGCCCGCCGGCGCCCTTCGCTCGGGCGCGCGCTCCCCTCGCAACGACGAAGCGAAGGTTTCTGGAAGTTTCGCGGCCGGGACGTCGTGATCCCACGGGGTGCGCCCCTCCGCCCGAGGCGTCCCGCCAGGGTCGTCGACAAACGCCAGCACTATCGTGTACGGCCACCTCGGGCTCCGGGGCGCATACGAGAGAGCCCGCCCGCCTGCGTCGACAGTGGGATGACCGGCACCAGGGCAAGCCGCGGCAACATGCTCGCTACGAACGGGCGGGCGACTCACTGCTCCAACGGGGCGTCGGCATCGATGCCGAGGATGGGCGGCGAGGCCAAGCGCATCGAAAGTGCCCCCGAACCTGCTTCAACGGGGCCTCGGCATCGATGCCGAGGATGCGGTCGCCTGAGTCGGACGCGCATCCGTGATCTCCTTCCCAACGCGCGCGTGACGGAAGGGGACTCCGTCGAGCACGCTGTCGCGCAGGAGCGCGTCCGCGATTCGGTGCGGCGCCTGGAGCGTGGTGATCTGTTCAAGGTCCTCAAGGCCAGGCTCCTTTGAGAAGTCCACTTGAACCACAGGCAACGGGAGGTCACCGCGACGCCATCCCTCGACGAGCGCCTCTTCGAAGCGGTTCGCCTGAGACGCAACCGAATCGAGGAGGACGGTAAGGACGGTCTCTACCTCGCCCTTGTCGTTGTGCTGCTGCCGCTGCTCCATTGCGTACTTCGTTTCTGCCTTGCCCTCTTTGACGTACGTGGGCGGAAACACCTTGTCGTCCGGCCCACCGGCGGGCTCGAGGCGTGTGATCGTGCGAATCGCGGCAGCACCACCCGCAACCGCCTTCGTGAGAATGTCGAGATTGAGAGAGTTCATGGCACCTCCAAATGTCCTAAAATCATTTGCCGCGACCCAAGTAATAAACGTGCGGTGCAAGCCCCGTCATTCCGCCCCAACTTCCCCCCTCATCCCCGCCACCACCGCCGCCAGCCTCTCCATCTCTTCCCCCAACCTCTCCCTCAGCGCCCCCGCCGCCTTCCCGATCTTCGTCCCCCGCCTCACGACGAGCTGCGCGTCGTGCGCGATGCTCCCGACCGCCACCACGAACCCCTCGATGGCACGCACGCTCTGCTCGATCCCCCGGACGTCGGCCGCTGCTCGGCCAGATTCGGCATGTTGCTTGACCACGAGCGCCCTGGCAATGGAGATGGCTGCACTCAGGTACACGTCGGTCGCGGGATCCTCCGCGTCCCAGATGACCAGCAGGTCCGGGCCGATCCTGCGCATCGGCATGAAGCCCTCGGGCGCACTTTCGCGCGCGATGATGAAGATGCCCATCTGCGCCTCACGGTTCCTTCTCGCGAGCGTCAGCTCCTCCAGGGCCTTCGCTTCCGTGTAGCCCTTGTCCGCCTTGCACTCGAATACGATGCGTGCCCCGGGAGCGGCGCTCTCCGGGCCGGCGGTGATTACGTAGTCGCCGACCTTGCGCCCCTCCGTCCCGGGCGTCCCCGCCAAGCGCTCGCACACGTCCCCTGCGCGCTGCGCTTCGATCTGCAGCATCTCCTCCACCGCGTACTCGAAGCCGTGGCCGTGGAGCGAGCTCCTGGCGGCCTCCTCTCGCCTCACACGGAAGGTCGCCAGCGTGGTGCGTACGTCGCTCTGGAACCGCGCGTTCGACTCGTTGGACGCCGTAACCGCTGCCATGAGCTCCTCGCGGATCCGCGAGAGCGGCGACGATTTGTCATTCAGGGTCAGGCTCTTCTCGACTGTGGCCCGCGTTTCATCGAGCGCCGACGAGAGCCGCCGGATCGCCGACCCCTCGCAGTCGAGCGAGAACTGCTCGAGGATCGACCGCTGCGCCTTCTCGACGCGGCCGACGAACCGGCTCAGGGGGCCCTGCTCGTTGTCGAGAGACAGGGCATTCGCGAAGGCGCCGATGTCGCCCGCGAGCTCGCCGCGCAGCTTGCCGTTCGCGCTTGCGATGTCGCCCACGAGACGGGACAGCGCGGACTCCGGCCGATCGCGGGAGAACTCCCGGAGCACCTCGTCTCGCTGCGAGCGCAACGCTCCGTCGATCGCGGACGAGAGTGTAGCCACAAGCCCGCCAGCCTGGGTCGGCGACAGGATCTTGAAGATGGCGCTCTGCTCTCCGACCTGCTGCGCAAGCGTCTGCGCCACGGTCGATCGCTCGCCGTCGAGATGCTTCGACAGCAGCGACTCGAGCTCGCCGTCTCGCTTCGTGAGCCGCTCGAGGCGCTGGGGCAGCGAGCCCGAGTTGGGGTCGAGGTATCCTCCGAGGAGCTGCGCGAGCGCCGAGGTCGTCTGCGTCGTGTGCGCGCTCAACGCTTCGCGCACCGACCCGAGCATCCGTTCGCTCTCCCGTTGGATCGCTTGCGCGTCGAGAGCTCCGCTCGCCTGCCGCAGAGCAAGCACGCCGATGCGGAGCGCATGCCTCGCGAACGCGTCGCGGTCGGCCCCCTCGTCGCGCTGCTCGAGCGCGTGGGCGACCTCGGGGTCGGTGATGAGCAGCACGAGGTGAACTGCAGGTGCGTTTTCGTTCGCCGGGGCGCTCGTGATCGACGTGGCTTGCACGGTGCTTCTCCTGTTCGGGTCCCTCTCGTGGGACGCAGGTTCCAGGATGCGTGCTCCTCTTCGTCGAACCGCTGGCGCCGTTAGGCGTCGCTGCGCGGCTGCGCAGGTCCTCGCGCTGGCTCGTCGAGAATCGCTTGGGTTTCCGTCTCCTGCCCCCTCCCCTGCACCTGCTCGAGGGCCCCTCGGGCGAGCTCGGCGACAGCCTCGATGAGGGCGGAGGTCTCGGGCCGCGCCGCGCCCCCAAGCCCCACGACGAAGCGCGCCAAGCGCACCAGCCCGCTCGTCTCGATGCTCACACGGATGCCGTCGTGCAGATTCTCGACGCGCATCCCTTCGAGGAGGTTGTTCGCCACCCATCGCGATTCGGGCTCGCGCACGACGAACGAACAGTCGACCGGCGACCCGGCACCTTTGAAGCCATCGATGCTCGCCGCGCGAAATGCGGCAACAGCGCCCGCCGCGCATTCCCGATAGGGCTCACGATCATCGAGGCGCGCGCGGAAAACGCCGTCCACGCGGAACCATCGGAGATCCCCGTTGCGATGGCACGTCGCGATGAAGCGGGCGGGCGGACCGACGTCGACGACGTGAACCGACGCGTGGCGATCACTCATCGTCCCACGGGTCGCCGTCAGGTAGCGCATGGAGAGCGCAACCTTCTTTGCCGCCGAGTCCTCCACGACCGGGACGTACTGTTCCTCCTGCTCGCTGGTCGGTCGAGAAACAATGGCAACCGCAGTGGTCGGCCTGTCCCTCGGCGGAAGCTGGTCGACGATGACGGCGAGAAGCCGGTCGCGCGCTTTGCTCCGCGGCAAGCGGCGTAACTGCCGTAGGAGCTCGGCGACGTCGTCCTGCTTGAAGAAGACTCCACCGGGGAACCAGGTTTTCGGCACGCTCCAGTACACGTGCGGGTGTTCCTTCTCGCTCTCGAGATGCACGCCATTTGCCTGGAGCTCCTGGAGAAGCTTTCGCAGCGCCTCGGTGCGCACACCAACCTCACGCGCAAGCTCGGCCTGCGACCACGAGCGATGCGCGAAGAACGCGGCCATGACAGCAGCTACCGTCTCGGTGCGGCTCCGCTGCCCCATCGGAGCATCGTACGCCCAACTCGGTTCCGTGGCCGATGGACTAAATCCCCCACCCACCACGGTCTCAGGTTGGCCGAAGGTGGGGGCTTGATTCACCTCACTGCGCCGCCTGAGCCTCCTGCGCCTGCTGCTCTTCCTCGGCGACGGGCTCTGCCCGGGTCGCGAAGAAGGTGTCGAAGATCGCCCCGCCGACTGCGTTGAGCTTGGATTGCAGCACGTCGAGGTGCTCGTGGAGCCCGGCGTCGAGGATCTCCTCGACGACCGCGTATTCGTACTCGGCGGCAAGACGGCCGAGGAGCCTCTCCGGCCGCGTGCTCGGCGCTTCGGACGACCCACCCGTGATGGCTCGCAGCGACTCCTGCCCCTTCTCGAGGCAATGGCGTATCGACCGCGGGAACCACTTGTCGAGGACGAGAAACGCGATGACCTGCGAGTGCGCGATCCGCCCGTGGCGCTTGCGATACATCTCGAGGGCGCTCACGGATCGCAAGAGAGCCGACAGGTCGATCCCGTCGAGGCTGCCGCCCGCATCCGGGGGACGCGCGTGGATGAGAACCTCCTTCGCGTCGACGATCCGGCTCGTCTGATCCGCGCGCTCGAGCACCCGTCCGAGGCGCCCGAAGTGCCATCCCTCACCGTGCGTCATCGTGAGGTACGTCACGCCGACGAACAGGTGCGAGGCCTCTTTGACGGCAGCGAGAAGCTCGTGAGGGTCGTCGACCACAGCGGGGTTCGCGGCGAAATCGCGCACGAGCAGGTACCACTTGTTGATCTGCTCCCACATCTCGGACGAGATGGCCTCGCGGATCGATCGCGCGTTTTCGCGGGCCAGACGCAGGCACGAGAGGATGGAGTTGGGCGAGTCCGGGTCCACCGTGAGAAGGCGCACCACCGAGTCGCGCGTCGCCGCGCCGTACCGCTCGGCGAACGCTCCCTCGTCACCGGTGGCCACGACGACGGCCTCCCATGGGTTGCCGCGGGTGTCGGGCAGGTCGAGCATGACCTGTAGGCTCACGTCGAGGAAGCGTGCGACGTTTTCGGCGCGCTCGGCGTAGCGGCTCATCCAGTAGGCGGCTTCGGCCGAGCGACTCAGCACGACGCCTCCGGCCTGTCTGCCGCGTCGCCATGGGCGGCGAGGACCCAGGTGTCCTTGGTCCCTCCCCCCTGTGACGAGTTCACCACGTACGACCCTTTCTTCAGGGCGACGCGCGTCAGCCCCCCCGGAAGGACGAAGACCTCGTCGCCGCCGTGGAGGACGTAGGGACGCAGGTCGACGTGCCGCCCTTCGAGGCTCTCGCCGATTAGCGTGGGCGCCCTGGAGAGCGCGAGAAGCGGCTGGGCGATGTAGTCGCGCGGGTTGGCGCGTATGCGGTCAGCGAAGATGGCGCGGTCGGCGGCCGACGCCTGCGGTCCGATGAGCATGCCGTACCCTCCGGACTCGTTCGCCGCCTTGACTACCAGCTTGTCGAGATTCGACAAAACGTGCGCGCGCTGCTTCTCGTCGGCGCAAACGAACGTCGGCACGTTCGGCAATATCGCGTCCTCGCCGAGGTAGTAGCGAATGATGGCTGGGACGTACGCGTAGATCACCTTGTCATCGGCCACGCCGGTCCCGGGCGCGTTCGCGAGCGCCACGCGGCCCGCGCGAACGACTTCCATGAGGCCTGGCACGCCGACCATCGAATCGGGCCGGAACACCTTGGGGTCGATGAACACGTCGTCGATCCGTCGATAGATGACGTCGACGCGCGCAAGCCCGCGTGTGGTGCGCATCCACACGAAGCCGTCGCGGACGGAGAGGTCCCGCGCTTCGACGAGCTCGACTCCCATCTGCTGCGCCAGAAACGAGTGCTCGGAATAGGCCGAATTGTAGGGCCCCGGCGTGAGCACGACGACGTTCGGAGAGGCCACTCCCCGTGGTCGCACGTTCTGCAGGACCCGGAGGAGCTCGCTCGGATACGCGTCGACCGGACGCACGCGCGAGGCCTCGAACATCTTCGGGAAGGTGCGCTTCATCACCTGCCTGTTGTGCAAGACGTACGAGACGCCGGACGGGCAACGAAGATTGTCCTCGAGGACGTAGTATCGGCCGTCGCCGTCGCGGACGAGGTCTGTCCCCGAGACGTGCACCCAGACGCCACCGGGGGGGTCGAGCCCGCGAGCCCCGGGAAGGAACGATGTCGCGCTATCGACGATCTCCCGTGGGATGGCCCCGTCGGCCAGGATCCGGGCGCGATGGTAGAGGTCGTCGATGAAGAGGTTCAGCGCGCGCGTGCGCTGGATGAGCCCGCGCTCGATGAGCGCCCAGTCCTCGGCGGGCACGATGCGCGGCACGAGGTCGAACGGGAGAATCTTCTCGGCGCCGTGCTCGTGGCCGTACACGTTGAACGTGATGCCCATGTGGAGGAGCGCCCGTTCAGCGGCGTGTTGCCGCCGGACGAGATCCGCGTCGGGCAACGCCGAGAGCGTGCGGGCGAGCAGATCGTACCCGCCGCGTGGACGGCCCCCCGCGTCGAACATCTCGTCGTAGAAGAGACCGGGCTCGTAGCTCGCGAAATCCAAAGGGACGATTGGCGTAGCACGCGCGACGTTTCGCGCCCGTTTCGACCCTTCCTTTGAGAGAGAACCGCGAGAGAACCGCAGAGGCGCAGAGAAGATGTGCCCCAAACCTCTCTCGTCCTCTGCGCCTCCGCGGTTCAAAATCTCCTCCACCTGGCCGAGGACACCTTTCGCCCAGCCCGGGACGCCCTCGGCGGCCCCGCGAGGGCCTTATTGCCGCGAAAACTCGCAGGCACGCACCTCGCAATCGCTGGGCCTCCGGAGAGGTATCCCAATGGAAGATCAAACGAAGAGCATGAAGACGGTCTACACGGTCATCGAACGCGGGCCGGGCAAGTCGTTCTGGGTGCGGATCGGTGTCGGCTTCACCAACAAGGACGGGTCGCTCAACCTGCGCCTCGACGCCATTCCCGTGAACGGCACGCTGCAGGTGCGCGAGTGGGAACCGTACGATAGGCGGCCCGAGGCCAGCGATGCGCAGGGCGCGCCCGGGAGCAGGTCCGCAACGCCGCAGTCTGGCTCTCAGCCCGGGCGGCCGCCCAGGCCCCGAGACAACTCGACCGACTCGCTGGTCTAGGGGCCGCTCATGGGCCCCGACCTCCGCCGGGTCCTGTCGAGCGCGGCGACGCGTGTGATCGGTTCTCGCTTCGCGAAACCGGTCGCACGCGTCGTCCTCGCTGCAGCGGGCCTCCTGCTTCTCGCGTTCGTGGGCCGCACGGCCATCGCCGGAGCGCTCGGCGATTCCACGGCGAACCCCGTCGCGACGACCTCGACCTCGACCTCGACCTCGACCTCGACCTCGACCTCGACCTCGACCCCGACCTCGACCCCGACCTCGAACCCGAACCCGAACCCGACCGAATCCGCGGCGACGCCGCACGTGCCGGCGTCGAAGGACGACCCAGTCGTCCTCAACACGGCGAACACGGACGATCTGAGGCGCCTGCCGGGAATCGGCGAGAAGAGGGCGAGTGCGATCCTGACGCTGCGCGCTCGACTGGGCCGCTTTCGTACGGTCGAGGATCTCCTCAAAGTGAAGGGGATCGGCCGCGCCACGCTCCGGCGGCTCCGACCCCTGCTCCGGGTCGATCCAGTTGCCTCGGCCGACGCGGGTGCTCAGGTGCCCGCGGGCGGATGACTTGGATCGCGGGTACCGACTACCGCGCGCAAGCTCTCGATGAGGGGCCGGATGCGCTCCTGCCGAAGCTTGTACGCGGCACGATTCGCCACGAGCACACTCGAGATCTGGGCTACGAGCTCCCGCTCCTCGAGGCCGTTCTGCGCGAGCGTCTCGCCTGTCTCGACGAGATCCACGATCAGGTCCGAAAGCCCCGTCACCGGGGCCAGCTCCACGGAGCCGTGGAGATGGATCACCTCGGCCTGCACTCCCCTTCGCGCGAAGTGCAACGCGGCCGAGCGCGAGTACTTCGTTGCCACCCGCGGCACGTCCGCCGGTGGTGCCTTGCCGGTGACCCCCGCCACGACCATGCGGCACTTGCCGACGCCGAGATCGAGCGGTTGATACACGTCGTACGACCTCTCCATGAGGGTGTCTCGCCCGCAAACTCCCAGCTCCGCTGCGCCGTACTCGACGTACGTCGCCACGTCGTCGGGCTTGACGAGCAAGAAACGCAGCCCGAGCCCTCGAGCCTCGCGCACGAGCGACCTATCGTCCGCGAGCAGCACGTCCGGGTCCACCCCAGCCCGCGCGAGGAGGGGAGCCAGCGCGCGGAGCACGCGCCCCTTCGGCAGCGCGATGGTCAGGATCTCGGTCACGCTTCGGCCCCTTTCACGCGTTCGATCTTGGCTCCCACGCGACGCAGCTTCTCCTCGATGCGTTCGTAGCCTCGGTCGATGTGATAGACGCGCCGCACCTCGGTCTCGTCATCGGCCACGAGGCCGGCGATGACGAGCGATGCGCTGGCCCGGAGGTCGGTGGCCATCACGCTCGCGCCGTACAGCTTCTCGACTCCCTGCACGACGGCGGTATTGCCGCGCAGCGCCACGCTGGCTCCCATGCGCTGGAGCTCGGGGACGTGCATGGAAGCGGTTCTCGAAGATCGTCTCGGTGACGACGCTCTCGCCGCGTGCGATGCACATCAGCACCAGGAACTGCGCCTGCATGTCCGTCGGGAAGCCCAGGGTGCGGTGCGGTCGTCACGTTGACCGAGCGGAGCGGCCCCGACCGGCGCACCCGGACATTCTGCCCTTCGCTCGCGACTTCGACTCCGGCCGCGCGCATCTTGGCGACGAGCGCCTCCAGGTCGGAAAGCTCGGCGCCCTCGAGCGTGAGGTCGCCCCCCTCGGCGATCGCCGCCGCGACCATGTACGTGCCCGCCTCGATGCGGTCGGGGATGATCGCGTGGTCGAACGGCGCGAGCTCGCCACGTTCCGAGCCCCTGATGTGGATGACGTCGGTTCCCGCCCCGTCGACCTCGGCTCCCATCTTGTTGAGCACGCGGCCGAGCTCCTCGACCTCCGGCTCGCGCGCGCAGTTGACGAGGGTGGTGCGCCCCCTTGCGAGCGCCGCGGCCATCATCAGGTTCTCGGTGCCCGTGACGGTGGGGATGTCGAAGATGACCTCGCTGCCCCGGAGGCGCCCACCCGCCGCCCGGACCCTCGGCCAGGACGTAGCCCCGCTCGAGGCGGATCGTGCATCCCATCGCCTCGAGGCCCTTGAGGTGCTGATCGATCGGGACGGGCACCGATGGCGCAGCCGCCCGGAAGCGAGACCTTGGCGCGGCCGAAGCGCGCCACGAGCGGCCCCAGGACGAGCACGCTCGCGCGCATCTGCTTGACGAGCTCGTAGGGCGCCTCCGGCCGGACGCTGGACCCGGCGGCGACGTGGACCTCGGGCGACGCGACCGTGACCTCGCGTCCCAGAAAGCGGAGGAGCGCGGCGGTCGTCTCGATGTCCCGCAGCGCGGGGACGTTCCGTAGCCGGCTGGCGCCGTCGGAGAGGAGCGTGGCGCAGAGGATGGGCAGCGCGGCGTTCTTCGCGCCGCTGATGCGGACGTTGCCCCGGAGCGGCCCGCCGCCACGAATGCGAATGGCGTCCATGCGCCGAGCTTACCCTCACCCGGCGTTTATTTGCCCTTTGCCTCTTTCGAGGCTTTCATGCGTTCGCGCAGCCTGGATGCGTACCCTTCCTTGTTTTCTTGCTTCACTCGCGAGATGGCGAGCGCGTTCGGCGGCACGTCGTTCGTTACCGTGGTGCCGGTGGCGACGTAGGCGTTCGCGCCGACCGTCACGGGGGCCACGAGCTGCGAGTCGCTGCCGATGAAGGCGCCTGCCTCGATCGTCGTCGTGTGCTTCTGGAAGCCGTCGTAGTTGCAGAAGATCGTACCGGCGCCGATGTTCGCTCCGTCGCCGATGACGCCGTCGCCCAGGTAGGCGAGGTGGTTGGCCTTCGCGCCGCGGCCCATCGTCGTCTTCTTGGTCTCGACGAAGTTGCCGACGTGCGCCTCCTCGCCGAGATCGCTCCCGGGCCGCAGGTGGGCGAAGGGACCGACCTGCGCGCGCGCGCCGATGCGTGCACCGGTCGCCACGGAGTACGGCTTCACGACAGCGCCCGTCGCCGACGACGACGTCCGTCAGCACGCACCCTACGTCGACCGTCGCGCCCCTGTTCGATGCGCGTCGCCCCGCGCAGCACCGCGCCGCTCTCCACGGTGCAGTCCGCCTCGAGGACGACCCCGGCCTCGACGCGCGCGCCGTCGCGGACGGTCGCCCCCTCGAGGCGCCACTTGCGGGCGATCCGCGCGTGCATGGTCCGCTCGACCTTGACGAGCTGATCCCGGTCGTTGA
>CAWKAF010000020.1:0-42597 GCA_963847465.1 uncultured delta proteobacterium
GAGCAGCCGCGCGAAAGTTGAGGGGCTGCTGCGGGTGTCCTGATCGAGTTTCTTGAGGGAGAAAGGCCGAGCCCCCTCGAGAAACTTGCGAGAAGTCTCCGAGGGGGCTCGTCTCCGGGTTCTTCAGGCTCGGAGGTGTTCAATGATGCACGAGCAGTCGCTCGGTGTGGAGTTCTTCACGATACTCGCGAAGATCGACGAGGAGATCGCGGTGGGGGTGGCCGCCGCGGGCTGTCCGGTCTGCGGTGGCCCGCTGCACCGGGGGGATTACCTGCGAAAGCCGCGTGGTGGCTGGATCGCCACGGACGAGGTCGAGGCGATCCGGTTCTCGCTCTGCTGCGGGCGACGGGGGTGTCGGCGGCGGGCCCTGCCACCATCCGTCCGGTTTCTCGGGCGGCGGGTGTACTGGGAGGGAGTCGTGCTGCTCGCCTCCGTCCGGGTGCTCGTGATGGGCGTGATCCGGCAGGCGGAGCGAGTGACCGGCGTCCCCCGGCGGACGCTCCACCGGTGGCGCACGTGGTGGCAGGGGGAGTTCCCGCAGTCGCCACTCTGGACGGTCATGCGCGCTCGGTTTGCTCCGCCCCCGCCCGACGCATCGAAGCTGCCGCTGTCTTTGCTGGATCGGCTCGCAGCGGCGATGGGCAACGCAAAGGAATCGACCGCGGCCGACGTGCTCACCGCCGCTGCCCGGTGGCTCGCCCCCGCGACGACTGGGTCGGTGCCCGACTCCGCACGTTTCGTGTGGAAGCCTTCGCTGTCGTGAGGTTCACGCAGAAGATGTGATCTTGGCTGGATTTCCACGTCGCCTAGCGTGCCCGGCGTGGCGACGGACCTTGCGCTGTCGCCGCTCCCCATCATGACCGACGACACGAGCACGCCGACGCGCGTGCGCTGGGCACGACTGCGCTTCGCGATCATCGGCCCGCTCCTGAGCATGCCGACCGAGAAGGGCGATCTCGGGGCGCACCTCGCCGACCTCGCCACGCAACGGTGGCGGCATCCGACGACCGACGAGGCCGTCCACTTCAGCGCCAAGACCATCGAGCGATGGTTCTATGCGGCTCGATCCGAGCAGGATCCCATCCGCGCCCTCGAGCGCAAGGTCCACAAGCACGCCGGTACCCACCCCGCCGTCTCGGACGCGATCGCCGCGGAGATCCGCAAGCTGCGCCGCGACCACCCGCGGTGGAGCTACCAGCTCGTACGGGACAATCTCGCCGTGATGGCGCGAGAGGATCCACGGCTCGGGCCCGTGCCGAGCTACGCCACGATCTGCCGGTACATGAAGCATCACGGCCTCGGCAAGCGCCGCAAGCCGCGCCGCCACGAGACCGAGCCCGGCTTCGTTCCCCGCGAGCGCCGCTCGTTCGAGGTCGCTCACGTCCACGGTCTCTGGCACTTCGACTTCCACGAGGCGAAGCGCGCGATCTCGCTGCCGAGCGGCGAGCTGCGAAAACCCCTCTTGCTCGGCATCCTCGACGATCACTCGCGCCTCTGCTGCCACGCCCAGTGGTACCTCGTCGAGGAGGACACCGAGTCGCTCGTCCACGGCCTCTGCCAGGCCTTCCAGAAGCGCGGACTGCCTCGCGCCGTCCTCAGCGACCGAGGGGCGGCGATGACCGCCGCAGAAACCCAGGAAGGCCTCGAGCGCCTCTCCATCGTCCAGCACGTCACCCTGCCTGCAACCCCAGAGCAAAACGGAAAACAGGAGGTCTTCTGGTCCCAGGTCGAAGGACGCCTCATGGCCATGCTCGAGGGCGAGCCCGAGCTCACCCTCGAGCTCCTCAACCGCGCCACCCAGGCCTGGGTCGAGCAGGAGTACCACCGCCGCTTCCACAGCGAGATCAAGCAGACTCCGCTCGACCGTTGCCTCGCCGGGCCCAGCGTCGGCCGCCCCTGCCCGTCGAGCGACGCCCTGCGCCGCGCGTTCCGCATGGAGGTCACGCGCACACAACGCAAAAGCGACGGCACCATCACCGTCGAAGGCGTCCGCTACGAGCTCCCTTCCGCGTACCGCACGCTCGTTCGCCCCACCGTGCGCGTCGCCCGATGGGATTTGTCCAGCGTCGAATCTCGTCGACCCCAGGACCGGCACCCACCTGGCCACGCTCCTGCCCGTGGACAAGGAGCGCAACGCCGACGGCCGGCGCCGGGCACTGCCCGACGACTCGATGTCGCCCGACACCTCGGAGTCGCCCGCACCCGTGGGAATGGCTCCGCTCCTGCGCGCGCAGATGGCCGAGTACGCCGCGACCGGATTGCCCCCCGCCTACCTCCCCAAACACGACGACCCCCCTGACCCCGACGACGAGGACTCCGACCCATGAGCAAGCTGCAATCCCTCTACGGCCTGAAATTCAACCCGTTCCGCCCCGACGTCCCCGTCGAGGCCCTCTTCACCACCCCCACCCTCGACGCGTTCCTCCGGCGCGTCGAACACGGCATCGCCGACGGCGGCTACGTCATGGTCACAGGCGATCCCGGCACCGGCAAGAGCGTTGCCCTGCGCCTCCTGCACAAACGTCTCGAGTCCGTGCGCGACGTGATCGTCGGGACCATCGAGCACCCGCAGTCGCGCACCATGGATTTCTATCGCGAGCTCGGGGATCTCTTCGGTGTCCCGCTCGCCGCGCACAACCGCTGGGGCGGCTTCAAGGCGCTGCGGGCCCGCTGGGCCGACCACATCACTTCCACCCTCTCCAGGCCCGTCCTGATCATCGACGAAGCCCAGGAGGCCCTCACCCCCGTCTTCAACGAGCTGCGCGTTCTCGCCAGCAAGGCCCTCGATTCCCGTCAGCTCCTCTGCGTCGTGTTCGCCGGCGACGCTCGCCTCGTCGAGCGCTTCCGCAGCCCCGACCTACTCCCCCTCGGCAGCAGGATCCGTCGCCGCCTCGTTCTCGACTACGCCCAGCGCGACGAGCTTCTCGCCTGCCTCGACCACCTCCTCGACACCGCCGGCAATCCCAGCCTCATGACCACCGAGCTCAAGGCCACGCTCGCCGATCATGCCGCCGGAAACTATCGCGTCCTGATGAATCTCGCCGACGAGCTGCTGTCCATCGCCGCGGATCGCGACCTGCCTCGCCTCGACGAAAAACTCTTCCTCGATGGGCTCGCCCAGCCCCCGAAGGCCAAGGTCGCCACCGCCAAGCGCCGATGAAGCACGAGCACGAGTCCCTCCGCGAACTCGCCGCCGCGCCCGAGCTCGCGCACGTCACCATCGTCCTCGTCGCCCTCGACGTGCTCCAGCGCGTCCTCCGCGTCGCGCATGGCCCCCTCGATGACGACCCCCCGCCCACCGACGGCTCGACCGTGGTCTGGGCCGCCGAGGTCATCGCCCGCATTCGCCCCCTCCGCCACGCCCTTTACCGCTACCGGACCGTCGTCCTCCGCGCTCTCCGGCCGCCCAAGTTCCATCACGACGATGACTTGCCCTTCTGACCGCGAACGGCCACGCGGGCCATGGCGAGCACCGGCTACGCAGCGCGTCCCGCAGAAAACGTGCGGGCGAGTCCCTCAGGATGCGTGAGCACGCTCACCGACGCAGTCTCGAAAGAGGTCGGCTACCGCTACTCCCCGAACCTACGGCACCGCGCCGGCGCTCGACCCGAGTGCTGGTTCCGGGCGGCATATGACTGACGCTGAGCTGAAGGCCCGTGTCGTCGGCAAACTTCTGCAACTCGGCCTTCCAGAGCCGGTTGCGGTAGGCGTTGCTGCCGCCCGCGTCGGCGACGACGTACAGGTTGCGCGCGCCGTCGTAGGCGCGCTTGCCCATCGTGCTCCACCAGCTTCGGATGCTCGCGACGGCGAAGGCGGCCGTGTCATGGTCGACGCCCACGTTGACCCATCCCTCGTTGCGGCCTACGTCGTAGACGCCGTAGGGGATCGCCTTGCCGACCGCGTCGCTGGGGAAGTCGTGGACGAGCACCTTGGCCGGTTCTCCGGCGGGCTGCCACTCGTGTCCCTTGTTCGCGAACTCGCCGACAAGTTCCTTCTTCTTCGTGTCGACCGAGATCACGGGCTGCGCCGTCGCGTGGAACGCTTTGGTCTGCCGGCTGATGTGCTCGAACTGAGCGTTGCGATCGGGGTGTTGCCGGCCCTCGATCGTCTTGCGCGTGCTCTGCAGGCTGTACTTGTGATCGTGCAGCAACTTCGCCACGGTGCGGGCGCTCACCTTGTGGCCTTGCGCGCACAGTTCCACGGCCAGCGCCTGCGTGCTCTTCGCGGTCCAGCGCAGTGGCGATTCCGGGTCTCCGCGCGTCACCGGATCAAGCAGGCCCTCCAGGTCCGCCCACAGCGTGCTGTCCACCTCCGCAAGGGCCTTGCGACCTGCGCCCTGTCGACGAATCCGCTGCTGCCGCGCAGGCAACGACGCGGGCTCCTTCTCCAGTTGGGCGAGTTCTCGGATCCCGATGCCGATTCGCTTGCGTCGAATACCCGTCGCAGCCGTCACCGTCGCGATGCCGCCGCGGCCCAGCGCCTTCGCCTCCGACGCTGCCCACAATCGCATCGTGCGCTCGTCCAGCACCGGCGCCAGCGCATCATGCTTCAAGCGGATTTCCTCGACCCGTCCAGCATCGAGTGCCATCGGTTGACCACACCATGCCGCTCATTTCCATCCTGTTTCCATGGTCTTTCCATATCCCGCCGGTTCCATTATTTATGCGCGGCCCCTAAGCGATCGCCGCATACACACTTGCCAGCGACGCAGACGGAGCCGTTGCATGAGGTGCATGCGGCACCGCCGTACCCGCAGGCGTTGCTCTGGTTTCGTTGCGCGCAGATGTTGCCCACGCAGCAACCCGTGCAAGTGCTCGGGTCGCACGTCGTGTTCGATTCGCAGTACCCACCGGCATCGAACAGTAGCGAACGCGATGCGCTCGCAACGGGGCGGCGCCGTGCTGGGCCAGCACCTCTTCGAGGTCCTCGAACGCGGGCGCGTCGAAACGTCGCAGGTCGTGGTAGAGCACGTCGATACTCGGGACGCTGCCGCCTGCCAGGTGGGCGAAGAGCGGATCGGCCGCGAGCATCTCCAGGTCGAATACCTGCTGGGCGCCGGCCACCGACATGTCAATCTAGAGCTGCGGGTAGACCTCGGCCCGTCTTGAGGTGCCCAAAGCGACGCGACAGCTCGCGATACAACCCCTGCTCGCGCACGAATGCGTTGAACGACACCAGGCTCCTTCGCACGGGCGACGAGCTCGACATCTGGCGTCTCGACGTGCTTCCACCGAAGCGTCCCAGCACCATCGCCATCAACATCCACGACCGCGTCGATTTGCGCCACCTGCCGCCGGCGGTCGCCGAGATGGCGCATCGCTTTTCCGCCCTCGCAGAAGGGCGTGATCGGGCACTTCAATCGCGCAACGGCTTCATCTCGCAGACGCGGGGCGCGCTCCAGGAGCATCACTGCGTGACCGCGACGACCGAAACGGAGCGCGAGCGTGACCCCGGCGATGCCAAGCGCCAACGACGACGACGCACGCCGTCAGGCTACCAGCCGACGCCAGCAAGGAACCGGAACGCAATCGATACGGAGAAGCTCCCCCTCTTCCACCTCCGCCCACGGCTCGTCGGTCATGGCCTCCGATGCCACCAGCACGGCGTTCCGGTGCTGGGGCCAACGCGTCACGACCTCCGTGCCGTCCCGGCTGCGCCGAGACTCACGAACGGGGTCCTGAGGCCTCCGCTCGAGGACAAACAGCGTACGGCCGAACCGATGTGCGTACATCGCGGTCCCGTCCGAGAGAAGGAAGTTCACCGAGCCGAAGGCGGAGCTGGCGCAAACGAGACGGGTCGCTTGGCGAAGGACGGAGTCGGTGTCGGGGCACGCGGGGGCATCGCTGATGCCTGCCGCGTCGAGCTCCGTAAGCAGATATGCGAAGAAAAGCTCACTGTCGGTGTTTCCCCGCATCTCACCGAGCCGAAGAGTCGAAGTGCTCGAGCGCAGGTAGTCGCGCTCGTGGACAGTACCGTTGTGAGCGAAGACCCACCGGCCGCTACGAAAGGGGTGCGTATTCTTCAGCGACACAGGGCCCACGGTTCGGCGGCGGACGTGCGAGATCATCACCTCACTGGGTGCTGTTGCGAACCGACGGAAGTCCGGATCCTCCGCTGCGCAAGCGATCGCCTTGTGCAGCCGCCATCCATGGTTGGCCACGCCCTTTGGCGTTGGCTGCGACGCGAAGACCGCGATGCCCCAGCCGTCACGGTGCTCGCGTGACAGCGCCCAAAGGCTGCGTGGAGCCTCTTGCAGGATGACATGAAACTCGGTGGGCTCCGAGGCGACAATCCCAAGCAGACGACACATCGTTACTGGCACTGTAGGGCCGGCTGCTCGACCTGGCGAGCGGACACAACCTCCCGCGCCGAGCCTGAAGACCCGGACATGCAGGTGGTCTCAAGCGAGCACATCGCCGGAGGGAAGGACACGTGCAAGGGCGAAGCGCGAAGTCGGGAGGGTTTTCGAGAAGCTTCCACGACGAGCGGGCGCTCTGCGCACACGAACGGTGGAAGATTGGTTCTGCCCCGCTTGTCTTGCTCTCGCCACCCCGCTGGGGTCCGTCGAAAGGAGAGATTCGGAGGCCTCCATCCCTGCCTCCCGAGACCGCCGCCATGTCCAGCCGGCGGGGTGGTCCATCTGGTAAGATTGCCGACCGCGTGGCTAGCCTCCTCGACGAGGGATGCGACGGCGCCGAGGTCGAGTTTCGGAGGCAGCTGCTTGGGCACAAAGGCCCAATAGTTTCGTGTGGTTCGGATGACCATGCCGGACGCAGCAGAGCCGAGGGCCTCAGGCGGTCATGGCACGCATGGTACACGGCCGGATTCCGTGGCCAACGTACTTCAGGTCGATCGCCCCCATTGGCCACTGCCCGGGCGCGCTGTCGACCACGTCGTCCTCGACTCGCGGGGCACGACGATCGCTTACTACGGGGGGGTCGTGCTGGTCGTCGCGGGGCTCTTCGTGACGCGCCTTTTGCCGTGTGTGGATTACCCGCAACATCTCGCGCTCGCGGACGTTGCCCGCCGCCTGCTCGACCCCGCCGCGCCCGAGCAGACCGAATACCAGCTCAACTATTTCACCTACAACGCGCTCTTCCACCTCGTCGTGGCGCGTCTCTCGGCCTTCGTGCCAATCGAGGTGGCCGGGCGCTGCGTCGTCGCTGCGTCGCTGTTCGCGACGGCGGGTGGTGTCGTCGCCCTCGTACGCGTGCTGAGGCGACCGCCGGCGTACGCTGCGCTCTTCACGCCCGCCCTCTTTTCCTTCTCGGTCGGCTGGGGGTTCGTCAACTACGTCGCGGCGACCGCTATTGCCGTGTGGGCGCTCGTCTTCGTCGCGCGCGCGTCGCTCCGGCCCTCCCTGGGTGCCGCAGGCACCGTGGGCGCGCTCGGAATGCTCTGCGCGTTTGCCCACGTCCTCGTCATGCTCATCCTCTGCGCCACTGCGACTGCGCTCGCACTCGAGCTCGCGTGCCGCGTTGCACCGCGGGGAGGACCGCGCGGTGAGCGCGTGCTCTGGGTACTCGCCCGAGTGACGTCCGCCGGGCTGCCGCTCCTCCTCGGCTGCGCTTATTGCATCGCGGTCAATCACCGGCAGTACGCGTGGGCCCCGAGCACCTACCGCGACCCGACGATGGAGGGCACTGGGCCTCCGCTCTGGGCCAAAGTCGTCTTCTTCGGCAACTTCGCGACGGGCCTCTTCCGCGACACGACCGACCAAGTCGTCGTGTGGCTGGCGATCGTGGTCATGGGTGGGGCCATGGTCCTCGCGTGGAACGAGCGTCGCTCGGGCTCGAGAGCACCCGAGCAGCCGCCACCGATCGTCGGGCTCTTGGGCGTGGCGCTGATCGCGTACATCGCGACGCCGAGCATCGTGCTCGGCACGCACCTCATCTTCCAGCGCCTCGCGCAGTGGGTGATGCTCGGCGCGCTGCTCGCGACCCCGCGCTTCCCCCCGCGGTCGAGGGTCGGGCGCGCGTCTGGACGTACGGTCTCGGGATCGTCGCGGGGGTCAACATCCTCTCGCACTGCGTCGTCTTCGGGTGGGAGACGGCCGACGCCTCGGCGCTCATCGACGATCTGCCGTCGGGGCGCGCGGCCTCTGCGGTCATCTGGGAGCCACGGTCGCTCGCCTTCAGGAACAGCACCCTCACGCATCTCGCGGGCTATTACGCCGCGCGAAAGCACGGCCAATGGGCGTTCGCGTTCGCACGCTACTTGAGCCTTCCCGTGCGATTCAGGGCACTCTGCAGCCACCGTGGCCAGCGAAGGGCTGGGAGTTCTCCGCGCGCGAATACGACCCTCGCTGCAAGTACGCGCGCGCATTTCCCCTCGTCCTCGTCAAGGCCCCCGCCACGCTGCCCGTCGATGCCACCGGAGAATGGCCGGTCCGCAAGCTCGTCTTCAAGGAAGACGCAGGCGCGGTCACGCTGCTCTCTCACCATGGCCACTACTGGGCGTTCGACAGCGAAGGCCTCCCAGACGACGGGGTCTTCTAAAATCAGCGACGCTCGCGACGCGCAATTCTCGAACGGCCAGAGGGGGCCTATTGCAACGAGGACCCCCATCCTATGTGGCTCGGCGGCAACGCGACCGGAGCGCGCGCCGTCCCGCGGACGGGCGGCGAGGCCCTTCTCTTCCGCGCCTTGGCGTGAGCTGCACCGCCGTTGCCCGACGACGGATTATGCCGAACCGGGTCTTAGCTGCCCCAGGCGCGTAGGGCTCCTTCACGACAGGTGCGCTCGGGCTGCGGACTCCTCGCGCGTCCTCGGTTGCTGCTTGCCTCGACGTCGCTCGCGGGCCCACATCACGGCCAGAAGACCTCCGAGGGCGAGGAGCGTGGCCCCGCCCCCGAGGCGCATCACGTTTGTCGCCACCAGCGCGTAGTGCTTGCCCTGCGGATCGTAGCGGTAGCAAAAGAGAAGGATTTTCTCGGTCGTCGAGATCGAGCGCCCCTGGCTCGCTTCGAGCAGGCCGAGCCGCACGTCGTTTGGATCGAAGCGGATCCCGTAGAGGTATCGGCCGAGGCGCCCCTCCGGCGTGAGGAGGAAGATGGCCGCCGGGTGCGCGTACTGCTTTTGCCGGGGGTCGTAGCGGTACCCGAAGCCGACCGCATCGGTCACCTTGCGGATGTTCTCCTCACTCCCGACGAGGAAGTGCCACCCCCTCGTGTCACCTCTCGCGCGCGGATAGGACCCAAGGATCTGGGCCCGTTTCTTCGTCGCCGTCTCGGGCGTGTCCTTCGGATCGATGCTCACCGAGACGACGTCGAAGTCTGCGCCCACCGTCCAAGGGATGTCGTCCAACGACTTCACCGTGGCGTCGAGCACCAGGCTGCAGAGCATGGGACACGTGTGGTAGGCGAAGACCAAGAGCGTCGGTCTTTTGCCATCGAAATAATCGCCCAGCTTGACCGACTTTCCCTCCGCGTCGCGAAACGCGGCGTCGCGCGGCAGCGCCTGACCGAGGTGCTCGACGATGTCGACACCCTGGAGTTCGGGGGCGGTCGACGACGGTACCCCGGTCTCGACGGGACCCACTCTCGGCTGCGCGCCGACCCAGACCGACCACGCGGTGATCGCGACCATCGCCAGTAGCGCGATCGGGCGCGCGGCGGACACCTGTCTCACCGCCGCACCCCCTTGTCCCGTGGCTTTGCGCTTGAGCGTTGTGGGTGTCCGACCCACCTCGATTCGGGTGACGAGCAAGACGCGCTTGAAGCGCCCGTCGAGCGTACGAAGCGCATCACGACCGTCACCTATTGAAACTCAACGGGCGGTTGCGCGATCCGAACGATCTTGTCGAAAGTGACGGGGTTGAACACAGAGCCGCGCAGCTGCTTCGCCACTTTCACGAAGACGTCCGTCCATTCCTTGCGGTCGGCGTCGGTCGGATCATAGGAGATCTTCGAGGCTTTCATTCGCGAGTAGGCCTGTGCATCCGCTTTGCGGATCGTAACCGTCGCCTCATCGGACATCTCGCGACTCTTCTCAAGCAGAATTTCCTTCTGATCCTGCGGAAGCGACTGAAGACGTGAGGACGACATGATGAACGCGCCGATCGCGAAGGCGATCGTCTGCGTGCTGATGTGCGTAATTCGAGACGCCCACTGGAGCTGCTCGGCCGCGAGCGGCGGCACCGTGAGCACGTTGATGGCTCCGCTGGCTAGATTGGGCAGAATTTCGGCCACCGTGAGCTGCCTGGGTGTGATGCCGCCGATCGCAGAAAAGAACTTCGGTTGGACCGGATCGCCGGGGAAGACGAAGACGCCTTTGCCTTGAAGGTCCGATGGACGATGCACTTCGAAGCCCACGGTCATCGTCTTCGCGGCGCCAACGTCTCCCCACCCGAGCACTGTGAAGCCCTTCGACTCGAACTGCTTGCTGAAGTCCTCCTTCATCGCGTTGCGCGCGGCGTCGAGCTTGCCCCAGGTCGTGAACAGGCCCGGCATCTGGAAGATGAGGACGTCCAGTACACCGGTTTGTCCGAGGCCGACCGCCGTCACGGCCGCGCCGTCGAGCTGACCGGAGCGGATCTTCTGGACCATCAGCACTTCGTCGCCGGCCTGGCCGTTCCACTGGAAATCGAGCTGGACCCCGCCGCCCGTTGCAGTCGCGACCTCCGCTGCCCATCGCTTGAAGCCCTTGCCCCAAGGAGAATCGGCCGGCGCGAGGGTTCCGATCTTCAAGACCGTGGCGGCGCTTGCGCCAGTCGCAAGGCCCATCGCAAAAGCGACCCCACCCAGCATCACCGCGAGCGTGCGAACCATTGCGGATTCCAGGGGCGTTCATCCACTTCCCAGCATCACGTCCACCCTCCGATCGCGAGTCCAGCCTGCCTCGTCGCTGCCCGTCGCGTCCATCGAGCCACGCGATGTCGTCTCGACATGCGCGCGCGTGAGACCGTGATGGTCGAGGTATCCCTCCACGGAGTCGGCGCGGCGCTGCCCGAGGACTAGGTTGTATTCGCTCGAGCCACGTGGATCGGCGTGTCCTACGAGGCGCATGCTGCGCCCCTTGAGCGGTCCCGTGGTGAAACACTTGGCGATCGCGGTGAGGGGGCCGACGTCCTTGCTCTCAAGCGAAGCCGAATCGAAAGGGAAGTAGGCATCCTGGTCCGAGATGCCGCAGGCGGCTCGAATGTCGGCGGAGACGGCGATCGTCCCGGTGGTCGGCGCCGGGTTGGGCTGGCTCGGCTGCAATGTCGCTGCGTTCGTCGCCGTCGCCGGCGACCGCTCGACTGGCTTCGTCGTGCCGCAAGCGGCGAGCAGTGGAGCGAGGAAAGGGAGGGCGGACGTTGCGCATCGAGAGAACAGATTGGCTTTCATGATTGGGGACCTCCCGGGAGTTGCCCGGACGACCGAGCAAGAACAACGCCACGGCGCGGCTCGTCGAAGTGCTCGCGCAATCGCGCGGCCGAGGGCATGCGACGGTCGCCTTGTGCGGCATGTTGCAAGATGCGACGCGGCCGTGACTGGGCGTGACCCCAGTCTGGCGTCGGACGTGGAGGCACGCCTCCTGCACCGATGGCGCCCGTGAAGCACAACGCAAAGCCGGAACCGTCGGTCGCCGTCGCACGGGGCAACGACGCCGAACGCGCCTCGCACCCACCATGGCGAACGAGCGTGGCGTCCATGATCGAGGGGCGCTCCGGGGCCTTTCGCGTACTTCTCGCCGAAGATGACGCCGAGATGCGAAGCGTCGTCGCGGACGCGCTCCGTGGCGACGGCTACGAGGTCGTTGAGGCGGCCGACGGTGGCCGCTTGCTCGTGGACGTCGCTGCCCGTCTCAAGGGCGGCGACGGCGCCAACTCCGTCGATCTCATCGTCTCCGACATTCGCATGCCTATATGCACCGGGTTGCAGATCCTGGCGGCTCTACGGGACGCTCACTGGCGAACGCCAGTGATCTTGATGACGGCTTTCGGCGACGAGGCGGTGCGGCGCCACGCCGAGAGCCTGGACGCGGTACTCTTCGACAAGCCGTTCGAGGTCGACGACTTGCGAACGGCGGTTGCAAACCTGCTGCCGCGCGAGCGGCCTCCTCGTTGATGCGCTCGGGCGCCAGGAATCTGTGGTGCGTCGCGCGACGGGGCCTCAAAGGCGCTTGGCAGGCCTCGATGACACCACCGCGAGGAAGACGCGTGCTATCGGCACGTTGAGGGCGACGCGATGAGGGCCCCGGCCGGGCTTCGCGCGATGGCTGGCGGCGGCTGGATGGCCACGTGCGGTCGCTGCAAGGACGTCAGCCGATTGGTTCGCGCAGCGAGCGACCACAAGGCCTGGGGCGCGCTCAAAGCATCCGGATGGACGGCGTACCAGCACAGCCGGGGCTCGCGACGCTACGCGGTCTGCCCGACGTGTTCAAACGCGCCCGCCAAAGGCGGTGTTTAGGACCGGATAGGCGAACCTCGCCCTTGCCCACGCACCCCATCGAGATGGGGGCGTCTGCAGCACCCTGATCACGGGGCTGAGGACCGTCCGTGGTCTTTGCTACGGGGAAAGCGACGGTTTGGGCACGCTCCGCATGTAGTCGTCGATGACCTTGCGGACATTGTCGTCCTTGGGAACGACCGAGATCTCGATCCGACGGTTTTGCTGGTAGGCCGCTTCGGTCTTGTCCGGGTTGAGCGGGCGGAATTTCGAATAGGCGCTGGCGGCGAAGTAGCTGCCGTACGAGTCGGAAAGCGTCTTGTTCGCCTCGAAGAGGTAGTCGAGGACCGCGGTCGCTCGCTTGGCCGACAGGTCCCAGTTGAAGGACGCCGATCCGCGCTCGTCGGTGTGTCCCTGGATGAGGATCGTGTCGATGTTCGCGCGGACGTCCGCATCCCCCAGGACGTTGCCCAGAGCCCTCGCAAGGGTGTCCAGCAACGGTCTCGCTTCGTTCTTGATGGCGTAGGAGTTGTACTCGAACACCAGGCTCTCGTTGATGACGATGTTGCCGTTGTCGCCGATCGTCACGACCTGGGCGCCATTCGGGTTGCTCGCCCCGAGCTGCCCTTCGATGGCTTGCTTCAACTTGTTCAAAACCCCCACGCGCAGCACCGCGATGCTCTGCAGCTGCGTGCGCAACGTGTCCAGTTGGCGCTCGCTGTCCGCAACGACCGCTTGCTCATCGTGCAGCTTCCCCCGAGAGGCCGCGAGTTGCATCCTCCCAGCCTCGATTTCCACGCGGAGCGCTCGCAGTTGCTGCTCCGAGGAGTCGATCTGGCGCTGAAACGCCTCGAGGCGCTTGCTACTGATCAAGCTTCGCACGTACGCGAGAAGGATGAGCACGAACAGGATGAGCGCCAACGTCGACATGACGTCGGTGAACGCGGGCCAGATCTCTCTCGTGCCCTCGTGATCCGATAAAAGATGGCGCCTGGTACGCACGGGCCCTCCGTCTAGCGCCCGTCCCCGGGCTTGAGCGTGACCACGAGCTGAACGTCTCGGAGGTCGTTCGTGCTCGCCGAAAATCGCTGCAGCGCGGACTCGAACCGCACGACTGCGCCGTCGAGTCGAGCGACGGACTCTCCGAAGGCGGCGACGCTCGCCGCCGTGTCACTGCGAGCCGCGGCCGCGTCCGACAGCAGGCGATCGAGGTACGTCTCGATCCGGACCATCAACGAGGTGCGGCGATCGGTGACGTTGGAGGCGACACCGAGCACTGTGAGCACGACGGCGGACAGGATGCCTACGAGGGAATTGGAGAACGCCACCGCCATGCCTGCCAGGGCTTCGGTCAGTCCACGGGTGACCGTCGGCGCGACGTCGGTGACGGTTCCCGTATCTGCGGCCACGAGGTGGACGAGTCTGCCGATGGACATCGTGAGGCCGTAAAACGTGCCCAGCAGGCCCAGGATGATGACGAGGCCCGTCGCCGCCCGGACGAAGCGCTCGATTAAGAGGAGCGGCTTGAGCTCCAGCTGGAAGCTGTCCTCAATGATGGCCTGGGTGTTCGGGTCGGTGGAGCGGCGCGCCGCCTCCTCCGCGTGCTGAACGATGCGCGTAAGGACCCCGTGGGAGAAGTGCGGGCGAGGCTCGGCGTTCCGCTCGAGATCGCGCTCCAGAGCCGCGTATCGAGCGCGAAGAAAGAGGTGCGCGCCGATGGCGGCCACCAAGGACGCAACGGTCGTCGCAAGGATGATGCGACCGGTCGAGTCGACGACCGACAGCCCGTCGAGAATGGGGTTGGGCACGCCTGGCCTCCTTCGCTCTGCCGTCGCCGAGGCGCAAGGCGCAGGCCTTCAAGTATATTCCCCGTCGCCCGTTCCGATCGAAGAATGACGCGTCGACGAAGGCGATCCTCCTTCGCGCCTTCGTGCGACCCGCCGTGGTGGAGGGAGTTGCCGCCGGAACCGGTGGTCGCGTAAGTAACCTTCGGCCGATCATGCGCGAAGGGGCTCGACGTGTCCTCGCATCCTTCGCTTTTTAGTGAAGCGATCCGTCAAAAGCGCGGCCTATGTCGAGCTCCGCATAAGCCGCGCCTTTCGGAGGTCGTCTCCATCCGAGAAAGAGCCCCAATAACGTCATCCTGGGCGAGCAACACGGGCCACGTGGCGGTGCACAAGGGGTCGGCGCTGCGTAGGCTACGCAGCCCGCCCGGCGCCGCCGTCCGCTAGCGTCGGCCCCCGTGCTCGTAGGACCGCCGGACCGGCGGTGCATGGGCTCGGCGATCTGCGAGGGCGGCCGGCTCGTGGTCGTAGTGGTTCCACGCGCCGTGCTCGTCGCGCCAGTTCCAGTGGTTGCCGTACCAGTAGGCCGCGTGGCCTTCGTAGTACACCGGCTCCGTCGTGGCGATGTACTCCGCCGGTGGCGCCACATACTGGGCGGCGGCAGGGGCGCCGATCAGAGAAACGGCCGCAAGCGCGCCGACCGCCGACACGATCACGAAGCCCTTCGACAGCGTAGCGATGCTTCGGTTCATAGCTCCCTCACTTGCCCGATGCGGCATGTTGATCGTTGAGACGCTCTTTTAGATGCGCCGCCAGCTTGGCGCGCTGCTCCGGCGTGAGCACGGGCGTAACCGCCTCGTAGAAGCGCGCCAGCCGTGCGCCTCCGTGCCTCGCGACATGACCGGCCGCCGCGGTCGCCGTTGTGGCGAGGGACTTCGCGTCGAACTTGTCGGCTACGAACGCTGTCGCGAAGGCCTGGATGTACGCCTCCACCGCCTTGGGGTCAGTCTGCGGTGTGACCGGCACGTCGGCGCTCAGCGCCTTGGTGATCGTGTCAACCTGATCGGGCGTGAGGTTGAGAAGCGCGGTGAGCTTCGCGAGGTGAGTTCCCTTTTCCTTGCTGCCTGCCTTCTCGTCGGCGTTGACCTTATGCCAGACCTCCCAGTGCGCCTTGACCTTGTCGACCAGTGCGGCTCGTTCGACAGGTGCGAGAGCGTCGTGGAGCTGTGTCAGCGCATCGGTCGTCGCCGCGTGGATGCCTGCGGACGCGGTCGCGACCTTTCCGACCGCCGCATCCACCTTCGCGGTATCGATCTTTCCCATCGCGACTCCGTCGGCGATGGTCGATAGCAGATCGCGCTCGGCGTCCCTGGCGGGCGCCATCTTGGCGTGAAGGTCATTCTGGATTTTCTCGACAAGCACCTTCTTCGCGGGGTCCAGGCCCAGCGTGTCGATGGCCATCGAGATGAACATCGTCACACCACCGTGATGGTGATGCCGGTGGTAGTCGCGGAGCTCCTCGTTCACTGCCTCGTCCTCCGCCGCGCTGCCGGAGTCTGCAGCCGCGGCCGAGCCCACCGCCGAGGGCGTGGCGGCAGCCGAGCTCGAGGCCGGAGGCTTTGCGGAAGCCGTTGGCGCCGCTCCCCCGCTCGAGGAGCCGTGGTCGCACGCCGCGAGACCCAACCCGGTGACCAGGATCACTCCTGGAATCAGCCCACACATCCATCGAACGTGACGCATCTGAGTCTCCTCCCTGCGTTCGTTGCGCAACAACGACGACCAATCCTCGCATCTCTGAATGCAGGTCGTCGGATTCGCAGCGAGGGATCACCGTAGCCCTCAGGGTCGTGTAGGGGGACCGGAAACCGCTCGTGCGCTGTTGAGGCTGCCATCTTTGCGCGTCTCCCGAACGTTGGACCGACGCAGGCAAGTGATCGAACCCTCGGAAAGTGCTGAATTCGCGAGGATTCGCGTCGACTCGCGTACGGACGACCCTACGCGAGTTGACGTAAGTGCGCGTGACGTGGTCGCGTTTGGGCCAACCAAAACGGGCGACACTAGCACCGTCGAGGACGCCCTCGCGGGAGCGATCGCGCAGGCGTCGGCGGTCGGCCGCTGCGACATCGTCGCGCAGCTCGCGTGCGAGCTCGAGGCGCGGCGCCTGAGCGCTGCGGGAGTGCGCTCCCTAGTCGACAAGCGGGGGCGCCGCCCGGGCCAGGAGTGACGAAGCGTGGGTGCCTCTACGTGGCCGCGAGCTTCTGCGCCTTGGCCTCGAGCTTCTTCTTCGCCAAGCCTTCCTGCAGCACGCGCGACACCACTTTGCTCTGCGGCGCGGATCCGCTCGGCGCGCAGGCTGTCCGACGCGCTCACGATCGTGGAGTCGGCGACCGTGATCGCCTGGCAATTGACTATACGGAGCGAGCCGCCGACAGCTCTTCGAGCGGCTCGATCGCCCCGCGTTGGGCCCGTTCGAGAAGTCGCGATCCTTCGGGTCGGCCTCCTCGCCGGAGCGTCGTACGAGGTCGAGAAAGCACATCGCCATCGCCCGCGTCGTCGGGCTCACGGACGCGGAGACCCAGGCGCTCCGGCCGGACGAGCGCCCGGATGGAGACAAGGGTCCATCCTTGGACCGCGGATCGACAGGCCGACATTCACGAAGGCGCGCCTTCAATCGGGGTCGAGGTCGAGGTGCATGCGTCGACGGCGCCGCGCCGAAAGCCAGCCAAAGCTTCGCGCCGGGCAGCGCCTGCGCGCCGTGGTAACGGTGGGGCATGCCACCAGGGCCGCCCATGACGACGCCCGAGCGCACTCCTGAACGGCGCTCGCCCTTTCGGTGGGTTCCCGAGTTTCTGCGGCTCGGCGGTCGTGTTCGCCAGCTACTGCGCGTGCTCGGCTCGGCAGGGCTCGTGGGCGTCGTCGCGGGCCTCGGCGCCGTCCTTTTCTACACGCTCACCCAGGTAGTGTCTCACTACGCGCTCGACGAACTGGCCGGCTATCAGCCCTCGTCGCGCCCCGCGGGGGAGGCCGCGATCGGCTCGCTCGTGCCGAGCGCCCACCCGCTGGTGCTCTGGCTGCTCGTCTTGGTTCCCACGGTGGGAGGGCTGCTAAGCGGACTTCTCGTCTTCACGTTCGCGCCCGAGGCCGAGGGCCACGGCACGGACGCGGTCATCGCGGCCTACCACCATCATGACGGCTACGTGCGTCCGCGGGTGCCGTTCGTAAAGATGCTGGCGAGCGCCATCACCATCGGCACCGGTGGCTCCGGGGGACGCGAGGGGCCCATAGCCCAGATCGGTGCCGGCTTTGGTTCGTTCCTCGGCGACGCCCTTCGCATGCGCCCCGCGGATCGGCGCGTACTGACAGCCGCGGGAATGGGGGCCGGTATCGCAGCGATCTTTCGCGCCCCCCTTGCTGGTGCGCTCTTCGCCGCGGAGGTCCTGTACTGGTCGCCCGAGTTCGAGGCGGACGTCATCATGCCTGCGGGGATTGCAAGCGTCGTCTCGTACACCACGTACGGGTCGTTCTTCGGCTGGAAGCCGCTGTTCGCGACGCCCGACCTCCGCTTTTCGGATCCGCGGCAGCTCCTTGCGTACCTCGGGCTCGCAGTCGGCATGGCCGCGCTGGCGATGGTATTCACGCGCACCTTCTACGGGACGACGGGCCTTTTCCATAGGTGGAAAGTCCCGAACCACGTGAAGCCGGCCGTCGGCGGGCTAGCTACCGGCCTCGTCGGCGTCGGGTTGTACATCGCATCGGGTCGCGACAGAGACGTACTGGCGGTGATGTCGTTCGGCTACGGGGCCATTCAACAGGCGGTCAGCGACCACGCCACGCTCGGGGTGGGCGTCTTGCTGGCGATCGCCCTCGGCAAGATCCTCACGACGAGCCTCACAATCGGTAGCGGAGGGTCGGGCGGCGTCTTCGGTCCGTCGATGGTGATCGGCGGGTGCGGCGGCGGAGTCGTCGGGATCCTGCTGTATCGCGTCTGGCCTGCGGTCTTCCTCCATCCGGGCAGCTTCGTAATCGTCGGCATGGCTGGGTTCTTTGCAGCCGCCGCCAAGACGCCGTTCTCCACCCTCGTCATCGTGAGTGAGATGACGGGCGGCTATCACCTCCTCCTCCCGGCCCTTTGGGTGTGTGTGATCGCGTTCCTACTCTCGGACAAGCAGTCAATCTATCGCTCGCAGCTCGAGAGTCGCTCTCGGTCGCCGGCGCACATGGGGAGCGACGTGCGCCAGGTCCTGGCAGACGTTCGGGTGCGGCGCTTCGTCAAGCACGACAGCGCACCTCAGGCGGCGGGTCCGGGCGACTCGCTGCGGCGAGTCGTGCAGCTGTTGGCCGACACGCGGTTTCCCACGCTTCCCGTCGTGGACGACAAAGGGAAGCTCCTGGGGGTGATCGACCTTGAGCATCTTCACGCAGCGACCCAAGCGCCGGACGCCACGGCGCTCATCGTCGCCGCCGATCTGATGCTGGCCGACGTCGTCCCACTGACGCTGGACGATACGCTCGATCGCGCGCAGGAGCTGTTCGTGGAGAACGACTTGCTGGCGCTTCCCGTCGTAGACGATCTCGTGCACCGTCAGGTCGTCGCGATGGTGAGACGCTACGAGATCGCGAGCGTGTATCTCGAGCATGTGCACGGAAGGAAGATGTCGGCGCCAGGCGACTCGGTCCGTCCTCCTATCCCTCCGGCTTGAGAGGTCATGCCGCGCCCGGATGAGGCCGGTCCCCTGGCGATGGCTCGTGTCACCCGTCGGAGAGCTTTCGGAGCAGGATCCGCATCGGCTTCCGTTCATATCGCCTGATCGGCCCTACAGTAGCAGGAGGAAGCTTCCGCCTCGGTGCAAGCCGAACCGAGAGGGCCGGGAAGGACGCACTTGTGCCCGGTGCCGCACCGGCGAGTGGGCGGGACCAAGGCTCACCTTGTCGAAGCCGCTGCCGAGGGTATGGAAATCTTCGATAACGGCAGGCTCATGTACGCACGAATCCTCATTCCGACCGACGGCAGTGCATGCAGCGACGGAGCCATCCCCCATGGCGTGGCGATCGCGCGAGCGATGGGTTCGGCCGTCGTCTTCCTCTACGTCATGGACACCCTGCACACGCAGCGAGAGGGCGTCGTGACGATGGTCGAGGCCCTTCAGGCGCTGATGGCCCAGGGACGGATCGTGCTGGATCGCGCCGAGGGGATGGCGACCAGCGCCGGCGTGCGCGCTGCCGGAGAGCTCGTGGAGGGTAGCCCCGCCGACTCAATCCTGCACCGATCGACAGATTTCGACCTCGTGGTGATGGGCAGCCACGGCAAGGGGATCCTGGAGCGCCTGATCGTTGGTTCCGTGACGCAAGCCGTCCTGCATCGGATCGAACGCCCCCTGCTCATCGTCAGGTGCCCTCATGAGAGACCCCGTTCGGTTTGAGTCCAAGGCCTCTCGCCGGTCGTCGAATGCGGTGGCTCAGCGCGCGCAGCGCAAACCGAGGTGAGCACTGCGATGAAACGGCGCTCCGAAGCGGAATGATGCGCGAACATTCGTGGGATCACCGATGTCCCAGCTCGACCGCGGATGACGCGCCTCTCGGAGTCGAACTTGGTCGCCGTCCACTCCCCGTGCTGGCTTCTCTGAAGCAGCCCCTCCCGTCAAGCACGAACGTTCTTTGTCGATTCGAAACTCCGTCGAGGTTTGGGCATCCTTCTCTTCGCGCTCTTTGGTGACGGGACGAGCCCGCCGGCGAATGGGGGGATTCGATGAGGGTGTCGATTCTCACGACCATGGGACCCCTCGTTTCTCAGGAGCATTCCCCCCTGGGTCCCGTCGCGTGATCGTGTGTGAGTCTCGTTAGTTCTTCTTCCTCTGTCCAGCCTTGTTCGCCTCCTCGGTGCGCGCGAGCGTGGGCTTGAGCCGGCGGCGGCAGCTCTCGCCCTCGACGATGAGGTCGTAGGCGTTGCTGATGAAACGGTCGATGGCGGCCTGGGCGCGGACCGGGTCGGCGAAGGTGGCGAGCCACTCGTCGGGGCCGCGGTTACTGGTCACGATGATCGATCGGGTTCGATGCCGCTCGGTCAGGATCTCGTAGGCGTCACGGCTCTCGGTGGGGTCCATCGCATCGAGTCCGAAGTCATCAACTTGGAGCTCCACATAAATCGACGACCTGCTTCTGACACCGATGAAAGACGCCGAACGCAGGGACCTGCTCGAAGTGCTGGAGGACCGCTACGACCGCTGCTCCACCGTCATCACCTCGCAGCTACCCACCAAAAGTTGGCACGAGGCTCTCGGAGATCCGACCATCGCCGACGCCATCTGCGACCGCCTGGTGCACAACGCCCACGCGCTCGCGCTGCGCGGACCCTCCATGCGGAAAAAGAAGGGACTCTCCACCACCGAGCCTGACGTCAACCACTGACCACGGGTGCGACCGGAACGCGTGATCGAGTCGAGCGGAATAAGCAATCGGATGCGCATCGTCCGCAATCTATGCCTCTACCTGCATCGTACCGACCCCGGCTGCTTCGTCCCCGACCCGAGCGGTTTCCCGGCACCGCACCCGCCGCAGCGTCCCCACATCTTCACCGAGGAGCAGATCGTCAGGCTGCTGCGCATCGCCACCGACCTTGCGCCCGCGTCAACGTCGCCTCTGCGCGCCGAGGTGTATCGCCTCGCGATCGTGCTGCTCTACACGGTGGGCCTGCGTCGCGGAGAGCTGGTCCGCCTCGTCATCTCCGACTACGACGCGGCCGAGCACACGCTGCTCGTGCGCGCATCGAAGTTCCACAAGTCGCGCCTCGTCGCCCTCTCCCAGGACGGCGCCCGCGAAATGGACCGGTACCTCCGAGCGCGCCGTTGCCTGTGGCACCACGCCAACGCCCCGCTTCTCGTGAGCAGCCACGGAGGACTACAGCCCTACACCGGCGCGAGCATCCGCATGGGCCTGTGCGCCCTCTTCCGCGCTGCCGACGTCCGCACGGTCAAGGGCCATCTCCCGCGCGTTCATGATCTGCGTCATTATCCCGCGCGCCGGATTATCCCGCATGGGCGGACGGAGTGCGCGCGAACAGGGGGAGCCCTGCTCCGAGCGAGGACTCGACGCGGGATAATCAGAGCTTCTCCAGGAAGGCGAGGAGTGCGTCGTCGGGGCGGAAGCGCCCTGGACCAAGCCCCGAGGGGGCGGTGCGGGCGAGGGCCTGTTCCTTCAGTCGCATGTCGGCGTGCAGGTACATCTGGGTGGTCTCGATCGACTCGTGCCCGAGCCAGAGAGCGATGACGCTGCGGTCCACGCCGTGTCGCAGCAAGTCCATCGCCGCCGTGTGCCGAAGCGTATGAGGTGTGACGTGCTTGCCCGCGAACGAGGGACAGCGTTGTCGCGCGGCGGCGGTGTGCTTCGCCACCAGGTGCTCGACCGCATCCTCGCTGAGACGTCCACCGCGGGAATTGGGAAAGACAGGCTCGTCGGGGGACGGGGGACGCTCCTGCAGCCAAGCCTTGAGAACCTTGGTGACATCTCGGCGTAGGGGTGTGCAGCGGAGCTTGCGCCCCTTGCCCAGGCAGCGAAGGTGGGCACCGGTTCCGAACGTCACGTCCTGTCGACGGAGAGCGGTCAACTCGGAAACCCGGAGGCCCGTCTGGATGGCGACGAGGAGCAGCGCGCGGTCGCGCCGTCCGATCCAGGTGGCGGCGTCGGGGCTGTCGAGGAGGGCCTTGATCTCCTCGTCGACGAGGAACTCCACGATCCCGCGCTCGAAGCGCTTGCTCGGGATGGCGAGCACGCGCTGACAGTGCAGAGCGTGGGCCGGGTCGGTGAGCGCGACGTAGCGGAAGAACGCGTGGAGTGCCGCGAGGCGCGCGTTTCGGCTGCGGGCGCAATTGCCGCGCTCGCGCTCAAGGTGGTCCAGGAACTTGCCCAGGAACGCGGCGTCGAGATCCACGAGCATGAGGCGGGAGGGGGCGCGGCCCAGGGTCGCGGTGGCAAAGCGCAGAAGGAGGCGGAAGGTATTTCGATAGGCGGCCACGGTGTGAGCGCTCGCGCGGCGCTGCTGGATCAGGCGGTCGGTGAAGAAGGCCTGCAGGAGCGCGGGGAAATCGCGGGCGGTCACGGCGCACTCCCCCGCGGGCCAGTCGCCCGCTCGGTGGCGAGCCGCAGGAGCTCCGGAACGGCCTCGATGTACCAGTAGGTGTCGGCGACGTGAACGTGCCCGAGATAGGTAGAGAGCTTGGGCAGCTCGCGCTCGACGTCGCGTCCCTCCCGGTACCAGTGGACGAGCGTTTTTGCGGCGAGTCGATGCCGCATATCATGCAGCCTCGGTCCGCGGCCGTGATGGTGTCGGGGTCCCTGGGGCCGCAAGCCGACGGCGCGCGAGACGAGCGCGAAGTTGTATCGCGCGCTGCACTGCGTAAACGCGCGTCCCTCCGTCGGAGAGAAGGAACGCAGGGGACGAAGGACGTGGAAGGCAGAGGTCCCTGTGCCGTACGTACCGCCGCAGGGCTCTGGACACGGAGTCGTGGATCGGCACGAAGCGGGACTTGCCGAACTTCGCGCGTCGGATGGCAAGGACACCGGCCCCCCAGGTCCACGTCGTCGCGGTCAAGGGCGAGCGCCTCGCCGAGGCGCAAGCCGGTTGCGGCGAGCAGACCGAAGAGGGTGGCGTAGGTGTGCGCCCGCATCCCCGACGGCGATGGGAGCCGCGCGGCCTCGCGGACGATGCGCTCGACCTCCTTGTCGCTGTAGATGTAGGGCGGGCGCCGCCGGTAGCGGTCGGGGAGGAGCCCAGGGGGCGGAATTTCGGTGCGGGGATCCGTGGCGCTCAGCCAGGTGGCGAAGCGGCGCACGTCGGCCAGGCGCTGCGCCCATGTGGCGGGCGTGGCGTTGGCCGGTGCCTTCGCCCAGCGGAGCGCCAGCTCGGTGGTGACGACCGTCGCCCTCTCGCCGTCGAGGAACTCGACGAAGCGGTGGAGAAGGGCACCCGGTTCCCGGAGCTCCGAGCCGAGTCCGCGACGCAGGGCGAGATACGCCTCAAGGGCATCGTGAAGCGCGCTCACCTCGCACCTGCTCTCGTGGGCCAGGGCAATGCGACGTCGCGCAGGGCGCCGAAGTCGAGCTTCGCGTAAATCTCGGTCGTGTTGGGAGAGCGGTGGCGAAGTACCTGCCCGATCTCCGCGAGCGAAGCTCCCCGCCGCACCATGCCGGTAGCCAGGCTGTGACGGAGCAAGTGCGCGCCGCGCATCGAGGGCGCGAGCCCGGCTCGGGCGAGCGCACGTGCCACGATCGTCGAGACGGTGGAAGGATGGGCGAAGCCGCGATGCGGAGCCTTCCTGCACAGGAAGACGCACCGAGACCTGCCCGATGGCCGGTCCTTCTTTATAGCCTCCTCAGCAGAATCTGTGGGCGAGCCAGTCGGGCTCGGGTAGGTCGCCGAGCGCGTGGTACAGGGCGATTTCGGCGTGCTCGTAGCTGCGGAAGCCGTACGCCTTTCGCGTCGTGATTCGCGCCTTGTTGTTGAATCCCTCGGTGGCGCCGTGGGCGAAGAGGCCACGAGCGGCGAACCAGGCGAGCAGCTCACGTCGATGATTGCGCAGGGTGCGGGCGAACTTCTTGAACGGCTGCATGCGCGAGCGCATCGCCATGGTCGTCCATCGCGCCAGGAACTTCTCCGCCCACAGGCCGGAGGAGTAGTCCCAGAAGTGCTGGAACTGTTCCTTGAGCAGGCAGGCCCGCACCGAGCGCAGGTTGATCCGCAGCAGCTCGCGCAGTCGGCCCCGCTCGTCGGTGGACATGTTCTCTCGACGCTTGAGCAGCAGCCACCGCGTCTTGGTGAGCATCGCGGGGCGACCGGCGGCTCGCAGGCTGCGCACCTCCTCTCGTCGCACCTTGTCTACGGCCTCGTTGAGGAGCTTGGTGACGTGGAAGCGGTCGAGCACGTGGATGGCCGTCGAGCAGCGCTTGCGCACGACGTTGCGGAACGCCTGCCACATGTCGCTGGCGACGAACACGATCGCCTTGGAACGCTCTTCGCCCAGCATGTCGAAGAAGGTGTTGAAGGACCCGACCGTGCGGTCGCGGGCCACGTGCAGCAGGCGCTTGCAGCCGTGGTCGATCTGGTAGACGAGCGTGAGGTACTTGTGCCGCTTTTTCCAGGCGAATTCGTCGACGCCGATGGAGGCGACTCCGTCGAGGTTGCGGTGCGCCAGCCCCCAGCGAACGGCGTGCTCGACGCAGCCGGAAGACGGTGTCCCAGGTCGAGTGGAAGCGCTTGGCCACCTCGCGCCACGACAGCACCTTCGCCCAGCTCGCGAGAAACCAGGCGAGCGCGTGGGTCGTCTGCATCTTGCCCGCCGCCCACGGCACCGCCTCGACGGTGACGCCGCAGCGAGGGCAATCGACCCGGCGCATGGCGTAGACGAGGAAGACGGCCAGGCCCCAGAGCGGCACGAACGCGAAGAAGCGCGAGTCGAGCATGTCGTAGCCGGGCCGCTTCCGGAAGCAATGTCGAGCACACGCCGCGCGAGCCCGTGCGTGGCCGCACGTGAACCCAGACCGACGGGCGTCTCGCGCTGCCCTCCCAGCGCACCTTCTCGTAGACGAAACCGGGCAGCGGGTGGAGCCGGCGCAGGATAGATTCGATGTGCATCGTGTGGGTTGTCGTTGGCCTGAACAACCTGGCTTCTCGCACGATGCACCCTTCACTCGCCAGGCCTCGGCGTCCCCACGATGGCGTCACACGCTGCAGCGGAGGGAAGCTCCCATGCGGGATAATCCGGCGCGCGGGATAATGCGCGCAATCGTGGTGGCAACACCTTGGGCACGCCGCAACGATCATCGCGCCTTGCCGCCTGATCACCGTGTAGCCGGTGCTTGATCGAACAAGCCCAAGAAGGTCGTCGTCGTCGTACGCCAACAGGGTCCCCCTAATCGTCTCGAAGGAGATCCTTGGGCACACGCTCAAGACCGCGGCGCGGTGGGAGGTTATCGATCGCGTTCCGTGCGCCGTGACGATGCTGAAGGCAGGTATGCCACTACCCAAGTTCTACGACTTCGACGAGTACAAGCGCCTCGTCGAGGCCGCGCGTGCGCTCGATGCACGCACGCACGTCGTGGTCCTCTTGGGTGGAGATGCCGGCCTGCGTCGCGGCGAGATGATGGCGCTGCGATGAACCGACGTCGACTTCAAGCGACGTCAGCTCAAGATCGAGGAGGCGGTGTGGGAGCGCAAGCGAAGCGACGGCCAGGGATACGATCGCGTCACCGACACGCCCAAGGGCGGTCGGTCGCGCGTCGTGCCACTGACCCACGCCCTCTTGCACGCTCTGCAGACGCACCGTCACCTGCGCGGCGAGCAGGTGCTCTTCGGGGATGATGGTCGTCCCGCGGTGAGCTTCTTCTTGCGCCGGCTGCTCGAGTCGGCGCAGAAACGAGCGGGCCTTCGCGCGACGGGGGGCCTGCACATCCTCCGCCACACGTTCTGCTCGCATCTGGCGATGCGCGGCGCGCCGGCGAAGGCCATCCAGGAGCTGGCCGGTCACGCCAACCTGACGACGACGATGCGTTACATGCACCTGTCGCCGGCAGCGAGGCAGGACGCGATCGGCCTGCTCAACACGCGCGAGGAGGCGCGGTTTTTTGGAGAGATGGTGGAGACGACGGCGTCCGATTCTGCAAGTATTCGGAGTCGTTCGTAGAAACTTGTAGGCGCGAGAGGTTTCGAACCTCCGACCCCTACCGTGTCAATCCAAAGGGCTGAACGGGACATCAACGATTTTCATTACTTGCAGTAGCCCGATCCCCTGGAAAACCCCGTCCATACCCCTCATTCCGAACCAAACCCCGTCCATGACCCCGTCCATCGCGACCCACTTTGAGGGCGCTCTCGCCATCATCTAATCGATCGCCACGGGGCGCACGACCACGGGAAACGCGATCTTCCGCAACCCCTCGGCGAGCCCTGCGTCGGCGGTGGCCAGCTCGTGGCCGTGAAAGGCCGCCGTGGCCGCGATGAAGAGGTCGGCGTCCGAGAACACGAGTGCGGGCTTCCGGGAACGTCCCTCGGCCCAGAGCCGTGCCGCCACATTCCAGCCCTCGCCCGAGACCCCGTCGAGCCCGAGCACCTGGACCCTCTCCATGAACTTCTCGAAGGCTACGAGCTTGCGCCGCCCTTCACCACGGTGGGCAAGCTCCTCGATTCCCCGCCGTAGCTCGAACTGGGTGACGTACGAAATCGCGAGCCCCTCCGCCGAGAGCAGCGCCGTCACGAGGCCGAAGAGCTTGGGCGTGGTCTTCTGCGCGTCGCGCCGGAGAAACAACGACACGATGTTCGTGTCGAGCAGCATTACCGAAGGTCGTGCATACGCGCTTGCTCGAGCACCCGCCAGTCGTCGTCGGAGAGCGCCTTCCGCAGACGGTCAGCGCTTTCCAGAAGCCCTCGGCGGCGCTCTTCGAGCGTCTCGGATGGGAACGGCGTCAGCGACACGCCGTGCTTCCGCATCGTGGCTCTGAACTTGCTCAGCTCCAAGAAGGCCACGTCCAGAAGATCACGCGCCCGCTGCGGGTCGCCCTTTGCTCTCCTGGTATCGGCTGCGGCCATCAAGACGACCACGGTCCGCATGTAGGGCTTGAACCCCTCGTCCGCGCTGAGCTTGGCGAAAGTCGTCTCGTCGATCTGGGCGCTGAACTCGGGAGGGATCGAGAGGGCCAAGCCGAGGAACGACTGGAGCAGGCCCAGAATCCATCGCAGCGTGTCGCGCGACTCCTCTTGCTCGACGAAGGCGGCTAGCTGGTGCTCTTCCAGGTTGAAGTCATCGACGAACTTTGCCCGCCACTCGCCCTGGTTCGTCCCGACGATCTCCCCGAGGGCTCGCCAGAGCGACCCGAAGGGTCCCCACATCTTGTCGGTGACCTCGGCGACCAAGTCGTCCGTCAGCGGCTCCATGCGTAGTCGAGTGAGGCCCTCCTCGATCGGCTTCTTGGCCCACGAGACCCGAGCACGGGCCTCGGCTGGCAGACGTGCGAGGACCGTCTCCACGTCGAGGACGGGGATCGCCGGGAAGGTCACGGGGTGGGTAGTCGCGGGAAGGGCCAGGACGAGTCTCCAGCTCGAAACGTAGCACGATGCGAGCCTGTTCCCGATGATCCGGCCACCCCTGCTCGGAGCGGCGAGGCACTCGGGCTCGTCCCTCCACTCCGGCTAGCTCGCACGCCTTGATGAGCATCGCCTCACGGGTCGGCCCCGCGTAAGCACGGCGATGCTCGTCGACTGCCTTTGCCTCCGACGCCAACAGCTCCTCGTGCTGCGTTCAGAAGCTGAGCGAGCGACCGATCCTGCTGCGTGGCGAGCCCGAGCGCGTGGAATTCGTCGAGCACCTTGGAGAAGTGCTTGCCCGAGCAGGAGGCGGCCAATCTGCTCGGCGAGGTGGGGACCGCGACGCTCAGCAACTCCACGATTGGCCGGTTGTCTCGCGCCATGGCGGCGCGCTACGAGCAAGGTCGCGAGGTCATCGCGACAGCGGTACGCGAGGCGCACGCCATTGCCGAGCAGGCGGTCACGGTGCAGGTGGGCATCGACGGCGTGATGGTGCCGCAGGACGGCGAGCATGCTCGTCCGCGTGGCAGAAAGACGCGCTCGCCGGAGCCTCCACGGCATGAGACACGTTACGGCGTGGTGTGCGATCCGGGCCCCGCGGCCCACGACGGCACGATGGGCCGCGCGTGGCACGAAGGGGCCGTCGGAACACTCGCCTTCTACGACGCGGACGGCGAGCGGCTGGACACGATCTACCTGGCGCGCATGCCCGAGCCCTACAAGAAGACGCTAGTGGAAGAGCTGGAGGCAGAGCTGCAAAGCGTGTTGCGCGAGCGCCCGACCCTGAACATCGTGTTTGCAAGCGACGGAGCCGATCCGCAGTGGCGAGCCCTCGAAGGTATCGAGAGTCGACTGCCGGCCAAGTGCAGCGGCGACCGCATGAAGCTCGTCGACGCGTTCCACGTCGCCGAGTACGTGCAGAAGGCTGCCAACGCGATCTGGGGACCCGGAACCGGCGACGCTCAGGTCCAAGCGGCGACCTGGCGAGAGACGATCAAGAGCAAGCGCGACGGCCCTGTCGAGGTCCTTCGCTCGATGCGGGCCCGTCTCCGTACGCCACGCACCGCCAGCGGGCGCAAGGAACTGCGCGAGGCCATCGACTACATCGCTCGTCAGAACAGTCTCGGACGAATGAAGTACGTAGAGGCGCAACGTCGCGGATATCCAATCGGCACTGGCGTCACCGAAGCCGCGGCCAAGACCGTAGTCGGCTCTCGCATGAAGCGCGCCGGCGCCCGCTTCTCGCAACACGGCGGACAGACCGTCATGCTCTTCCGCACCTCGATCCTCAGCCAGCGCTTCGCGGCACTGCATCGCGAGCTTGGCGCCACCTACGAGGCGCGCGTGCAGCAGGCCGCGTGATCATGCCCGCGACGGATGTGGACCCAGTATGAATTGGGAGCAGCGATTTCGCGAAATGGTCCTCGCTGGCGGTACGCTCGCCGCCGCTGCATGCACAGACCACGCAGGCTCGCCCGCCACAATGAACCAGGGTACGGAGTTTCCCTGCTGCAACGCGAACGGTGATCCGTGCTGCCCGATCGCCAATTGTTCGGACGGGGGGGGGACCAGATTCGTCCGCGTATGTCCTCTGCGAGCAAAACAACACCGCGTGTCAGTCGCAGGGCGGATACTACGAGAGCTTGGACGACGGCGCGCTGGGCTGCTCGGTTTCGCCAGAGGCTAGTGACTCCGGCGGCGATGGTGGGCAGGGAAGGGTTGCGCCCAACGACGCCGGCGATGGGGGCGATGGGCAAGACTGAGCAACCGCCGGTCCCCGTTCTCGCGCCGTACAGCGACGCGCAGGTGCGGTTCGCCGTCGCCGCGTGGCCGATGCGCGCAGCCGAGGAGCTGCGCTCGGCGTTGATCTTTCGCGCCCTCGCCCAGGCCTTCTCGAGCTGATTGAGCGACTGCGCGATGAGAAACGCCTTCAGGCCATAGCCGGCGATGAACGCCAGCGCCGTCTCAAAGAACTCGAGCTTGCCGAGCGAGGGGAACTCGTCGAGCAAGAGAAGAAGGCGATGCCGGTAGGCGGTCTTGCCGCCAAACTCCATCGACTCGGTGAGCCGGCGTCCGATCTGGTTAAGCATCAGGCGGATGATGGGGCGTGTGCGTGCGAGGTCGCTCGGTGGGACGACCAGGTACAGGCTCGCCGGTGCGTCGCCGTTCATGAGGTCGGCGATGCGGAAGTCGCTCGCCGCGGTGTTTCGCGCAATGACGGGGTCGCGGTAGAGGCCGAGGCACGACATCGCGGTCGAAAACACGCCCGACAGCTCGTTGTCGCTCTTGTTGAGCATCTCGCGCGCCGCCTGCGCGACCACGGGGTGCGGTTCGCCCGGCAGGTGGCTCGTCTCGAGCATCTCCTTGAGCGCGTGCACGCCGGTCCGCGAGGGGTCCGAAAGGAAGGCCGCCACGCCCGCCAGCGTCTTGTCCGGCTCGGCGTAGAGCACGTGAAGGATGGCGCCCGTGAGGAGGCTGTGGGCCGTCGTCTGCCAGTGGTCCTTGGTCTCCCTCTCGCCCGTGGGATCGACCAGGATGTCGGCGACGTTTTGCGTGTCTTTGACCTCCGAGAGCCCCTTTCGGATCTCCAGCAGCGGGTTGAAGCGCACCGAATCGGTGGCCGTTGGCTCGAACCGCCAGGTGCGGCTGAATTGCCGTCGCCACCCGGCCGTCAGCGCCCAGTTCTCCTTCTTGATGTCGTAGACGAGCGCCGAGTGCGGCCAGGAGAGGAGCGTGGGGATGACGAGCCCCACGCCCTTGCCGCTGCGGGTCGGCGCGAAGCAGAAGACGTGCTCGGGCCCGTCGTGGCACACGAGCGCGCCGAGGCGCGTCGCGGTGATCCGGGCCCCGCCCGCCCGGTCGACGGTGGTGCGAAACTCCGCGTTGTCCGTCTGGCACAGCACCACGCCCGCGTCGCGCAAGAGGCCCGCTCCGCGCATCTCCGCGGTCGTGGCCCAGCGCGAGCTGCCATGGGCCTGGCTTGCGCCGGACGGCTTGCGCCCGAGGGCCGCGAGCGCGGCGACCGCCGCGCCTGCCATGGCCGCGAGCGTCGAGAAGGCCCCCGCTTTCCGGAAGATCGCGGGCGCGCGCGACCCGTAGCGCCGACCCCACTCGACCCACGCCCAGGGCACGTAGACGTGGATCTCACCCAGGGCTGCCCAGGGCGGTCCGAGCTCGGGCGCGTACCGGAGCTCGGCGGCGACGTACTCGGTCGCGCCCCAGAATCCCGCCAACGTCACGACCAAGAGAGCCGCCACACCGAGCGCGCGCATCGATCCTCCACTCCGGCGGGGGGACCGACGCCTCCCGCTGAGTGGTTAATCGGGCAGCGCGAGCAGCTTGGGTCGCCCGTACGTCCACCTCGTCGGACGGGATCGCGCGGTAACTCTTCGTCACGCATCAAACAATCACGCCTTCTCGAATTTTTTCTTTTTTTCTCCCGCGGTGGAGTGCCCTCTCCCTGGCGCGCAAATCGCGGCTCTGGTCACCAATTGCTTTTGAACGTCACTCGCGATTTGGTGACACTCATTTGGGGCCAACGTGCATTTCCTTGGCACGAAATTGAAAACCGTTGGAATCACGTATCCATTCGTCAGCCGCTCGGTCGCCCGCCGTCTCATCGACATATCGAAATACGATTTTCCGGCCATTTTCGAAATGACGGACCGCGACGGCGGTTGAGGCCTATACCCCCCATCCGAGTCGGGGGACGGCACGAACGGGCAGGGCGTGGAGAGCGGAAGCGCTCCTCGGCGCGATTCCCGCGGGCGCGACGGTCGGTTTCCTCCTTAACTGATTGTCGGCGGGCGACATAAACCTAGATTTCGCTCGGCGCGACAGGATGGGCCGGGCGGCGTGAGATCGGAGGCGCGGACGTGACCTCGGGGGGCAATGCCGACGATTTCACCGATCTCGCGACACACCTCCCCCTTTCCCCCTGATGCGTATTCGAGCTATGCGCAGCTCACGACAGCATCGGACGCGGCGCCAGCCGCAGCTCCCATCGCCCACCGGAGCGCAGGAGCCGCCCGGGCACATGGACGCAGACGCGGCGGATCCACGGCGTTCGCCACGAAGCGAAGACACGGTGGCGATGCTGCACCCAGCGGCGCAGCAGGTTGAAGGCGAGCACCTTGAGGAGGAACGCGGCTTCGTTGGCGTCGAAGCAGTGGGTGGAGACCTTGCCGATACCGAAGCCACCTTTCAGCTCGCCGATGAGCGGCTCGATGCCAGCGCGGTCATCGTAGCGGCGCGCCAGATCGTCGGCGTCGTGTACGGGATCGTTGGTCGCGTAGACGTGGACCGAGAAGTCCAGGTCCTCCCAGAGGCCCGACTGGCTGCCGCTGAGCCGCTCGTTGGTACGCATGGCGAAGACGCGCCACTTGCCCGGAGGCCAGCCCTCGCGCTCGAAGTCGATCTCGGCCACCTGCCGTGTAGGCTTGTCGAACGCGTCGCGCTCGACGGTGATCCAGCGCTGGGTGGCCCACACCGCGCCGACCAGGTTGGGCGTTTGCTTCATCTTGACCAGGAACCAGGCGCCCCTGTTGTCGATGGCTCGCAGCAGCGATGCGCAGTCGCCGCCGGCGTCGATGCGCATCGTGACGAGGGCGGCCGGTCCCGCTGCGGCTCGCGTCCGATCCAGCCACTGCTCGACGTCCTCGACGTCCAACTCGCCCAGGCCCCGGTCCCCTGGTCGCAGCCGCGCGCCGATGATCGTGCCGGTCTGTGCGATGCGCGCCAGGATCGGGTGGTAGCTGGGACGGCCGTGGTAGCGCGGGTTGGGACCGGGCAGCGCTCCCTCCTGCTCGCCGAACAGAGGCGTGACGGTGGTATCCAGATCCACGAACACCTCGCGCAAGCGGTTTGCGCGCAGCGAGGCGGCGCCGTGCTCGGCCAGAAGCTCTTCGAGGTCTTCGAGCGCGGGCCCGTCGAAGCGCCGCAGGTCGTCGTAGAGCACGTCGATGCTCGGGACGCTGCCGCCCGCCAGGTGAACGAAGAGCGGATCGGCCGCGAGCATCTCCAGGTCGAACACCCGCTGGCTGCCCGCCACCGACATGTCGAGGAGCAACTGCATCTGCGCGCCCATCGGGTAGACCACCCCTCGGCCCGTCTTGAGGTGGCCGAAGCGACGCGACAGCTCGCGATGCAGCCCCTGCTCGCGCGCGAATGCGTTGAACGACACCAGCCCGCCCACCGTCGTCAACTTCGCATCCGGCTCGCCGATACGCAGCTTGCGCACGTCCGCACGGCGAATCTTGCGACCTGCTCGTTGCAATTCCCAGCCTCGGGCGGGCTTGCCTCCGGCGCTTCTTCGTCGCACCTTGCGGGTGCGCGGCGTGTCAGTCGGTTTGGTCATCGCAAGTGCCCAAGGGATGGAACACGCCGCGCGACTTTTCAAGCCCTCCGCGCACGATTCTGCGTCACGCCGTCACGCGCGCACACGTCGGGATGGAGCGAACTCCAGGATAAATCGACCCGTCACCGGTCGATTTTCCGGCCAGGGAGTCCCTCGACGCCCGATGAATGGAGGTGACACCGCAAGCGCCTCCCGAGCTGAGTGAGAGCCAGGTCCGGCGCGCCAGCGCCCTCAAGAGCACGCTCGGACCCCTCGCCACCTTCCTCGACGACCCACGCGTCGTCGAAGTGATGCTCAACGCCGACGGCGTCGTGTGGGTCGATCGGATCGGCGACGGCCTGCTCCGGACGCCCGTCGTCATGAGTGCGGCCGACGCCGAGCGGATGCTGCGCCTGGTCGCCTCGGAGGTGCTGGTCGAGCTCAACCCGCAGAGCCCTTCGCTCTCGGCGAAGCTGCCGGCTCCGTGGGGGGCGCGCCTCCAGGCGGCGATCCCACCGATCGTGGACGCGCCCGTCTTTGCGCTGCGAAAACCCGCGCGCGTCGTCTTCTCGCTCGAGGACTACGTCGCCCGGGGGATTCTTTCCCCGCGGCGCGCGGACGCGCTCGCGGACGCCGTGCGCGCGCACGACAACATCCTCATTGGGGGCGGGACGGGCTCGGGCAAGACGACCTTCGCCAACGCGCTCGTCAAAGTCATCGCGGAGGACACGACCAATCGCGTCCATATTGTCGAGGACACGCCGGAGCTCCAGTGCACGGCGCCCAACCGCGTGCAGGTGCTGGTGCAGCCGGGCGTGCACACCTGGCGCGACGCCATCATGGCCGCGATGCGCTTTCGGCCCGACCGGATTCTCGTCGGCGAGGTGCGCGACGGGTCGGCCCTCGAGCTCTTGAAGGCCTGGAACACCGGACACCCGGGCGGCGTCGCCACCATCCACGCCAACGACACGCGCGCGATGCTCGACCGGCTCTGCCAGCTCATCGAGGAAGTCGTCTACCCGGCGCCGCGCGCCCTCGTCGCGCAGACCATCCAGGTGTGCGTGCACATCCAGCGCGACAAGACGCATCCCGCCGGGCGGCGCGTTTCGGGCCTCGACCGCGTCCGGCCGCTCGGCCCGGACGGCCAGTGGACTCTTGAACGCATCGCATGATCCGCAAAGAAAGGAACTCGTCCATGCTCCAAGCTCCCGCTTCCTCCTGGCCCATCTACCCGCGCGCGTGGCGCACCCGCGCGACGCAGTTCGTGATTGTCGCGAGTCTGCTCGCGATCGCCACGGCCACCGCGCAACCGGGCACCTTCGGCCTCGGGGGTCTCGGTGGCGGCATGCCGTGGGAAGGGCCCCTGCAGCAGCTGCTCAACTCGCTGACCGGGCCCGTATCGCAGGTGATCGGAGCGGTCGCGATCATCGGACTCGGCGTGGGGCTCGCGTTCTCCGAGGGCGGCTCGATGATGCGAAAAGCCCTCTGGGTGGTGCTGGGGCTCGCCATCGCCTTCAACGCGGTCAGCTGGGGGCTCGGGTTTCTGGGGTTCACGGGGGGGCTGCTCGTATGACCACGCGCCTCGAAGGGCTCGAAGTGCCCCTGCACCGGTCGCTCGTCGAGCCGATGCTGCTCGCCGGCTTGCCAAGGACCGTGGCTCTCGTCCTCTGGACGAGCGTCGGCGCGTTCGCCTTCGGCCTCCACCAGATTCTGGGTTCTTCCGCTCGGCATCGTCGTGCATCTCGCGGCGGCCACGGCGACGCGCGCCGACCCGTACGTCCTCGACATCGTCGCCCTGGCCCTGGGCGCGCAGAAGCGCCTCGATCCCTGACCCTCACCCCGAAGCGAGCACCCACGCCATGTTTTCCCTTCGTGAATACCGCGAGCCTTCGAGCCGCTTGCCCGATCGCCTTCCGTGGGCGTGCCTCGTCGCTCCGGGCGTCGTCCTGCAAAAGGACGCAATCTTTCAGCGAACCCTCGCGTTCCGGGGGCCCGACCTGGCGAGCTCGCTCGACTCGGAGCTCCTCGGGGCGAGCGCGCGCCTGAACAACGCGCTTCGCCGCCTGGGGTCGGGCTGGGCTCTCTTCATCGAGGCGCAGCGCTTTCTCTCGAGCGCGTACCCGGCGGCGGACTGGCTGTCTCCCGCGGCGGCTGTCGTCGATCGCGAGCGCAGGCTCACGTTCGAGCAGGCCGGCGCCCACTACGAGTCCAGCTACTACCTGACCTTCGCGTGGAAGCTTCCGCCCGACCGCGCGGAGCGCGCGGCGGCTCTCTTCTACGAAGACGGCGGGGTGGCTTCCCCCGAAGCCGACGAGCGCAGCGCGCTCCGGCGCGAGCTCTACAGCTTCCAGAAGAGCGTGGTGGAAATCGCCGACATCCTCCGGGCGGTCTTTCCCGAAGTGGGTCTGCTCGACGACGAGCAGACGCTCTCCTACCTGGCCGGGCATGGGCACGCCCCGTCGAGCTTGCCCGACGCGTTCTATGTCCGCGCGGCCTTCGCGCTGGCCGGGCGGCTGCCCGCCCAGGAGATCCTGCTGTCGCTTCTATCGCCACCCCGAACCCCGAGCGACTCGTGGACGTAGCCACCCTGAGCTGCACCCAGCATCGCGACGACGCATTTGCGCGCGGCTGCGCCGTTCGTAAGTGCCCCGACACCCTCGGCACGATGTCTCCCGCCAATCGTTCGCCTCCAAAGGCGGAAGCAGTGCCGTCGTTACGCTCGGCGTGCAGCGGACCGCTATGAGCTCTGCCCGTTGGCTCAGCCTCGCGGCAGCCGCCGTCTCGCTCGATATGGGCGCGGGGGCGCTGCGACGCACCATCGAGAGGCGGGCGCGATGCGCCGACGATGGTGTCCCTGAAGCTGCGTTCGACGGCATCCGCGCCCGCAAGTTCGCCGGCCGTTGGCGTGTCAACCTAGGCCCCGGGTGGAGCTCGGAAGAAGGCCCCTTCACGGGCCTCGAGAACGGCGTCGCCCGTGCTACGTCTTCTGCTCGTCCCACGCACGCGACCAGGCTGGAGAAGGAGTAGCCAGCATGGCCGTCTACCGTGACAAGCGGCGTTCTACGCGCCCCTGGGTCATTGACATCTCATACGTCGACCGACGCACCGGGCACCGAAGGCGCTATTTCCGCAACGCGAAGCTTCAGACAGCCGAAGGGGCGCGTTCGGAAGAGCGCACGCTCATCGTCACGTTCACGGAGAAGGGGTTTGTACCCGAGCCCGAGGACGTGGCAGAGAGCGCCGAGGAGAAGCAGGAGCTCACGCTGAAGGAGGCGCACGAGCTCTACGAGAAGACGGTGAAGCCGACGCTGAAGCCGTCAACGGCCATCGGGTACAAGAAGAACCTGGAGGCCTACCTTCTCCCGCGCTTCGGCGACTGGTTGCTCAGCGACATCGGCCGTGCGGCGTTGATCGCTTTCGATCAGGAGCTTGCACGGGATGGGCTCTCGCCCGCAACGCGTAACAACATCGTGATGCCCCTGCGCACGATTGTCCGGAACGCGGTCGCGCTCGGCAAACACCACGGGCACCCTGACTTCCCGAAGCTGAACAGGGCGCAGTCGAAGGTCTTCGAACCACCTTCGGCCGTGGACGTCGACGCCGTCCTCGCGGCGGCCGACGTGCACGCGAGGGTCGCTTTCGGCCTTGCTGCTTACGCTGGGCTGCGAGCGAGCGAGGTCATCGGCCTACGATGGGTCAACGTGAACCTCGAGGCGAGCTTGCTGTTCGTCCGGGAGGCGATGACCTACGGCATCGTCGTCACGCCGAAGTCGGGGCACCAGCGCGCCATCCCGATCGCCCCACCGCTTCAGGCCATCATCGAGGAGGCGAAGAAGCGCAGGACGACGGAGTACGTCACTCCCTCGAGCAAAGGAAAGCCCTGGACACACGGGGGGCTGCTCCGCGCGTTCGACCGAGCCGTCGAACGTGCGAAGCTACCGCACACGCGGCTTCACGACCTGCGGCATTATCCCGCGCGCCGGATTATCCCGCTTGGGCGGACGGAGTGCGCGCGAACAGGGGGAGCCCTGCTCCGAGCGAGGACTCGACGCGGGATAATCAGAGCTTCTCAAGGAAGGCGAGGAGTGCGTCGTCGGGGCGGAAGCGCCCTGGACCAAGCCCCGAGGGGGCGGTGCGGGCGAGGGCCTGTTCCTTCAGTCGCATGTCGGCGTGCAGGTACATCTGGGTGGTCTCGATCGACTCGTGCCCGAGCCAGAGAGCGATGACGCTGCGGTCCACGCCGTGTCGCAGCAAGTCCATCGCCGCCGTGTGCCGAAGCGTATGAGGTGTGACGCGCTTGCGCGCGAACGAGGGACAGCGTTGTCGCGCGGCGGCGGTGTGCTTCGCCACCAGGTGCTCGACCGCATCCTCGCTGAGACGTCCACCGCGGGAATTGGGAAAGACAGGCTCGTCGGGGGACGGGGGACGCTCCTGCAGCCAAGCCTTGAGAACCTTGGTGACATCTGGGCGCAGGGGTGTGCAGCGGAGCTTGCGCCCCTTGCCCAGGCAGCGAACGTGGGCACCGGTGCCGAACGTCACGTCCTGTCGACGGAGAGCGGTCAACTCGGAAACACGCAGGCCCGTCTGGATGGCGACGAGGAGCAGCGCGCGGTCGCGCCGTCCGATCCAGGTGGCGGCGTCGGGGCTGTCGAGGAGGGCCTTGATCTCCTCGTCAACGAGGAACTCCACGATCCCGCGCTCGAAGCGCTTGCTCGGGATGGCGAGCACGCGCTGACAGTGCAAAGCGTGGGCCGGGTCGGTGAGCGCGACGTAGCGGAAGAACGCGTGGAGTGCCGCGAGGCGCGCGTTTCGGCTGCGGGCGCAATTGCCGCGCTCGCGCTCAAGGTGGTCCAGGAACTTGCCCAGGAACGCGGCGTCGAGATCCACGAGCATGAGGCGGGAGGGGGCGCGGCCCAGGGTCGCGGTGGCAAAGCGCAGAAGGAGGCGGAAGGTATTTCGATAGGCGGCCACGGTGTGAGCGCTCGCGCGGCGCTGCTGGATCAGGCGGTCGGTGAAGAAGGCCTGCAGGAGCGCGGGGAAATCGCGGGCGGTCACGGCGCACTCCCCCGCGGGCCAGTCGCCCGCTCGGTGGCGAGCCGCAGGAGCTCCGGAACGGCCTCGATGTACCAGTAGGTGTCGGCGACATGAACGTGCCCGAGATAGGTAGAGAGCTTGGGCAGCTCGCGCTCGACGTCGCGTCCCTCCCGGTACCAGTGGACGAGCGTTTTTGCGGCGAGTCGGTGCCGCATATCATGCAGCCTCGGTCCGCGGCCGTGATGGTGTCGGGGTCCCTGGGGCCGCAAGCCGACGGCGCGCGAGACGAGCGCGAAGTTGTATCGCGCGCTGCACTGCGTAACGCGCGTCCCTCCGTCGGAGAGAAGGAACGCAGGGGACGAAGGACGTGGAAGGCAGAGGTCCCTGTGCCGTACGTACCGCCGCAGGGCTCTGGACACGGAGTCGTGGATCGGCACGAAGCGGGACTTGCCGAACTTCGCGCGTCGGATGGCAAGGACACCGGCCCCCAGGTCCACGTCGTCGCGGTCAAGGGCGAGCGCCTCGCCGAGGCGCAAGCCGGTTGCGGCGAGCAGACCGAAGAGGGTGGCGTAGGTGTGCGCCCGCATCCCCGACGGCGATGGGAGCCGCGCGGCCTCGCGGACGATGCGCTCGACCTCCTTGTCGCTGTAGATGTAGGGCGGGCGCCGCCGGTAGCGGTCGGGGAGGAGCCCAGGGGGCGGAATTTCGGTGCGGGGATCCGTGGCGCTCAGCCAGGTGGCGAAGCGGCGCACGTCGGCCAGGCGCTGCGCCCATGTGGCGGGCGTGGCGTTGGCCGGTGCCTTCGCCCAACGGAGCGCCAGCTCGGTGGTGACGACCGTCGCCCTCTCGCCGTCGAGGAACTCGACGAAGCGGTGGAGAAGGGCACCCGGTTGCCGGAGCTCCGAGCCGAGTCCGCGACGCAGGGCGAGATACGCCTCAAGGGCATCGTGAAGCGCGCTCACCTCGCACCTGCTCTCGTGGGCCAGGGCAATGCGACGTCGCGCAGGGCGCCGAAGTCGAGCTTCGCGTAAATCTCGGTCGTGTTGGGAGAGCGGTGGCGAAGTACCTGCCCGATCTCCGCGAGCGAAGCTCCCCGCCGCACCATGCCGGTAGCCAGGCTGTGACGGAGCAAGTGCGCGCCGCGCATCGAGGGCGCGAGCCCGGCTCGGGCGAGCGCACGTGCCACGATCGTCGAGACGGTGGAAGGATGGGCGAAGCCGCGATGCGGAGCCTTCCTGCACAGGAAGACGCACCGAGACCTGCCCGATGGCCGGTCCTTCCTTATATAGAGGGCGAGGGCCTTGCCAACGTCGGCAAGCAGAGGAAGGCGGTCGCGGACCATGCCCTTGCCGCGGACAACGATCTCCCCCTCCCGCCAGCGCAGGTCGCCGAGCTCGAGCGCGCTGACCTCGCTCGCGCGCAGGCCCAGTCGGGCGAGAAGCAACAGGATCGCGTGGTCGCGGCGGCCCGTGATCGACGACGGATCACAGGCTCGCAGGAGCCGCTCCACGTCCTGCGCGGGGATGAAACGGGGCACGCTCGACAGGCGCCACTGACGCACCGTCGGGACGGCGAGAGCGAGGTCCACCCCGGTCTCGCCGCGCAGGAACAGAAAGCGTAGAAAGGAGCGCAGGGCGCTGCCCATGTACTGCCCGCGTTTGGGCGCCATGTGACGGACGCGGGCGAGGAGGAAGTCGCGGATCTGACTGGGGCGCAGCGAATCGGGGCGCGCGGTACCGCCGTCGAGGTGCTCGACGATGAGTGCGCGCACGAACGGCTGGTACGCGGCGATCGTGCTCTCCGCCAGCGCGCGCTCCCGGCGCAGGTAGGCGTCATAGCTCGCCAGGAGAACGGCCCCGGGGGAGTCGTCGCAGGCGGGCTCCGGCATTGGCACGACGCCCGCCGAACGCAGATGCTCGAGCAGCAGGAGCAGGGTCCGATGGAAGCCGCGACAGGTGCGGCCGCGGCGTCGCCGCGCGTCGAGGAACTCCTCCGCACGCCGCTCGTCGAGATCAACGACGGCCACGTGCCCGTCCGCCATCCACCGCGTCAGGCGAGTGACGATCCACAGCTTGTGACGGATGGTCTTGGGCCGATAGCCGAGATCAACGAGCCGCCCGCAGAACGCGTCGACGTACGTCCCGAGGATGCAGGACCGCAGCCGCTGCGCTGCGGCCGGCACGACAAAGAAGTCTTCCAGCATGTGTCTTCTCCTTGCCCGGCGTCATCGCCGAGCGGAGAGACGGGAGCAGGATTATCCCGCGTCCTCTAGCGGGGACACGGGCACCGGCACGCTGAACGCAGCGGAGGGAAGCTCCCATGCGGGATAATCCGGCGCGCGGGATAATGACGCTTGGACGAAGCCGCTGCGCGGCAGCTTGGTGACCTGACACGTCGTGGCGCGCGCCCGAGCGCGCGAGAGGGGTGCTGAAGGCCGTCCACGCGGTGGCGGGACGGAAGGGGAGTTGTCGTTGGGGCGACCCTGGGGGTCCGCAGCGTCCGGCATTCGGGCGCTTGCGCACCAGGAGAGCTCCGATGACGATCCAAGAAAGCCTCGAGCGTGCCTTCGACTTGAGAGGCACGCCCGCCAATACGCGCAGCACCTACCGCCGGTGTATCGGCCGGTTCGAGCGGTTCGCAGGCCGTTGCGCCGACCAGCTCGGCCGCCCCGATGTCGAGCGGTTCCTGCTGCACCTCGTTCACGATCGCAAAGTCAGCCCCTCGACCCACAACGTGTACGTCGGCGCGCTCAAGTTTCTCTACGACGTGGTGGTCGTACGACCCGAGGTGATGGCGAGCATGCCGCGGCGCAAGCAGCCGATGCGGCTGCCGGTGCTTCTGTCCGCCACGGACGTCGCACGGCTCCTCGCCGCCGTCTCTTCGATCACCGTGCGCACGGTCTTGATGCTCGCCTACGGCGCGGGTCTACGCGTGAGCGAGGCGTGCGCGCTGCGGGTTGAGGACATCGACAGCGGTCGCATGGTTGTTCACATTCGGCACGCCAAGCGGGGACGGGAGCGGTACGTGATGCTCTCGCCGCGGCTGCTCGAAGCGCTGCGTGCGTATTGGCGAGTGCGACGTCCGTCCGGGCCTGAGCTCTTCCCTGGATGTGGCCGAGCGGACACGTTCAGCCGGGATGCGGTCGCGATGGCGCTGCGCAAGGCAGCGCGTCGGTGCGGCATCGCCCAGCGGGTGACCCCCCACACGCTCCGGCACGGCTTCGCGACCGACTTGCTCGAGCAGGGCGTGGACCTGCGCACCGTCCAGGTGTTGATGGGACACGCCTCGCTGCGCAGCACCTCGCTCTACCTGCACGTGAGCGTCGCGCGCGTGGGCAAACTGGTCAGCCCTCTCGATCGGCTTCCGGCCACGGCCGCGCCCTCGGCACCCTTGTTGCCCCCCGGACGCTGAGCACGCCGCGTACGTGCACGGCCACGGCGGCGCCGCGGGTGCGCCGACTCGCCCTGCCTTGGAGCTCGCCGACATCGTGCGCGAGCACGGCGAGGCGTTCCGACGCGCCCACCCCTTGTCCACCGATCAGCGTGCGGTGCTGCGCGCCGTCGAGCGTTGCCGCACCGCCGCACTCGGCGGCCACCTGGACGTGTGCCTTGAGTGTGGCCGGCGGGAGCCCTCGTACAACTCGTGCCGCAACCGGCACTGTCCGAAATGTCAGTCGCTGGCGCAAGCGCGATGGGTGGCGAGCCGCATGGAGCGCATCCTGCCGACGCACTACTTCCACGTCGTCTTCACGGTGCCGGCCACGCTGCGCTCACTGACGCGACGAAATCCGCAGCGCCTGTACGAGATGCTCTTCGAGGCCGCGGCCGAGACGCTGCTCGAGCTCGGCCGCGATCCGAAATGGCTCGGGGCCCAGCTCGGCCTCACCGCGGTGCTGCACACCTGGACGCGGGAGCTGGCCTTTCATCCGCACCTGCATTGCATCGTCACCGGCGGCGGACTGACCGACGACGCCACAGCATGGCGAAGCTGCAAGCGCGACTTCCTCTTGCCCGTGCGCGTGATGGGGGCGCTCTTTCGGGGCAAGCTGCTCGCCAAGCTTCGCCGTGCCCATCAGCGTAGGCTCCTCGACCTCGGCCCGGAGCCGATTGCATCCACGGGGCTGCGTAGCCTGCTCGACCAGCTCGCGCGCACCGACTGGGTCGTGTATGCCAAACGCCCCTTCGGCGGCGCCGAGCAGGTCGTGCGTTACCTCGGCCGCTACACCCATCGAATTGGTATCAGCAACCGCCGCCTGGTTTCCCTCGCTGACGGCAAGGTCACCTTCCGCACCAAGAACGGCAAGAGCGTCACGCTGGACGCCGACGAGTTCCTCACGCGCTTCGTCCAGCACGTGCTGCCTGCCGGCTTCGTGAAAATCCGCCACTACGGGCTGATGGCGCCCAGGCACGCCACCACCACGCTCGAGCAGGCGCGCCGACTGCTGGACCGGTCACTCCAACGCTCCCCCGACGGGGCACCGACTCCTGCACCGGCCGCCGACCTCCCCTGGCGTGAGCTCCTCTGCGAGCTCACGGGCATCGACCTGCGCCGTTGCCCCGCCTGCGGCGCGATGGCCGTGGTCCGGCGCCCCCTCGACCTGAAAGCGCGCGCTCCACCGGAGGCGGCGTGAGACTCCACCACCGCAGGCTCCTCTGCGTCGGCGTACAAGCGGTCGCCCACTCGACGTGTGTCCTTCGCATGGCCGAATCTCCCGCTCCCCGCATCCCACCCCGGGTTCACCTCGAACGCGAACACTCCGCGCACCCTGCTCGCCACCTTCGCCTGCCCACTCGTGTCCCGAAATCGCTTCCGCTGCGCCCGCGCGCTGGCTGTCTACGGCCCCCACGGGCTTCTTGCCCATAGCCCGCTCTGACGCGCCTCGTCGCTGCCGCGCAGCAGCTCCGTCCAAGGGGACGATTGCGCCACCGTGTCGAACTCGGCCTCGCCTCCGTGTCGAGCTCCACGGGGGCCGTCGCGCAATCGCCTATTGGTTATTCCGCATGCG
>CAWKAF010000021.1:0-126058 GCA_963847465.1 uncultured delta proteobacterium
CGGGCGAAGGATACTTGGACGAAGCCGCTGCGCGGCAGCTTGGTGACCTGACACGTCGTGGCGCGCGCCCGAGCGCGCGAGAGGGGTGCTGAAGGCCGTCCACGCGGTGGCGGGACGGAAGGGGAGTTGTCGTTGGGGCGACCCTGGGGGTCCGCAGCGTCCGGCATTCGGGCGCTTGCGCACCAGGAGAGCTCCGATGACGATCGAAGAAAGCCTCGAGCGTGCCTTCGACTTGAGAGGCACGCCCGCCAATACGCGCAGCACCTACCGCCGGTGTATCGGCCGGTTCGAGCGGTTCGCAGGCCGTTGCGCCGACCAGCTCGGCCGCCCCGATGTCGAGCGGTTCCTGCTGCACCTCGTTCACGATCGCAAAGTCAGCCCCTCGACCCACAACGTGTACGTCGGCGCGCTCAAGTTTCTCTACGACGTGGTGGTCGTACGACCCGAGGTGATGGCGAGCATGCCGCGGCGCAAGCAGCCGATGCGGCTGCCGGTGCTTCTGTCCGCCACGGACGTCGCACGGCTCCTCGCCGCCGTCTCTTCGATCACCGTGCGCACGGTCTTGATGCTCGCCTACGGCGCGGGTCTACGCGTGAGCGAGGCGTGCGCGCTGCGGGTTGAGGACATCGACAGCGGTCGCATGGTCGTTCACATTCGGCACGCCAAGCGGGGACGGGAGCGGTACGTGATGCTCTCGCCGCGGCTGCTCGAAGCGCTGCGTGCGTATTGGCGAGTGCGACGTCCGTCCGGGCCTGAGCTCTTCCCTGGATGTGGCCGAGCGGACACGTTCAGCCGGGATGCGGTCGCGATGGCGCTGCGCAAGGCAGCGCGTCGGTGCGGCATCGCCCAGCGGGTGACCCCCCACACGCTCCGGCACGGCTTCGCGACCGACTTGCTCGAGCAGGGCGTGGACCTGCGCACCGTCCAGGTGTTGATGGGACACGCCTCGCTGCGCAGCACCTCGCTCTACCTGCACGTGAGCGTCGCGCGCGTGGGCAAACTGGTCAGCCCTCTCGATCGGCTTCCGGCCACGGCCGCGCCCTCGGCACCCTTGTTGCCCCCCGGACGCTGAGCACGCCGCGTACGTGCACGGCCACGGCGGCGCCGCGGGTGCGCCGACTCGCCCTGCCTTGGAGCTCGCCGACATCGTGCGCGAGCACGGCGAGGCGTTCCGACGCGCCCACCCCTTGTCCACCGATCAGCGTGCGGTGCTGCGCGCCGTCGAGCGTTGCCGCACCGCCGCACTCGGCGGCCACCTGGACGTGTGCCTTGAGTGTGGCCGGCGGGAGCCCTCGTACAACTCGTGCCGCAACCGGCACTGTCCGAAATGTCAGTCGCTGGCGCAAGCGCGATGGGTGGCGAGCCGCATGGAGCGCATCCTGCCGACGCACTACTTCCACGTCGTCTTCACGGTGCCGGCCACGCTGCGCTCACTGACGCGACGAAATCCGCAGCGCCTGTACGAGATGCTCTTCGAGGCCGCGGCCGAGACGCTGCTCGAGCTCGGCCGCGATCCGAAATGGCTCGGGGCCCAGCTCGGCCTCACCGCGGTGCTGCACACCTGGACGCGGGAGCTGGCCTTTCATCCGCACCTGCATTGCATCGTCACCGGCGGCGGACTGACCGACGACGCCACAGCATGGCGAAGCTGCAAGCGCGACTTCCTCTTGCCCGTGCGCGTGATGGGGGCGCTCTTTCGGGGCAAGCTGCTCGCCAAGCTTCGCCGTGCCCATCAGCGTAGGCTCCTCGACCTCGGCCCGGAGCCGATTGCATCCACGGGGCTGCGTAGCCTGCTCGACCAGCTCGCGCGCACCGACTGGGTCGTGTATGCCAAACGCCCCTTCGGCGGCGCCGAGCAGGTCGTGCGTTACCTCGGCCGCTACACCCATCGAATTGGTATCAGCAACCGCCGCCTGGTTTCCCTCGCTGACGGCAAGGTCACCTTCCGCACCAAGAACGGCAAGAGCGTCACGCTGGACGCCGACGAGTTCCTCACGCGCTTCGTCCAGCACGTGCTGCCTGCCGGCTTCGTGAAAATCCGCCACTACGGGCTGATGGCGCCCAGGCACGCCACCACCACGCTCGAGCAGGCGCGCCGACTGCTGGACCGGTCACTCCAACGCTCCCCCGACGGGGCACCGACTCCTGCACCGGCCGCCGACCTCCCCTGGCGTGAGCTCCTCTGCGAGCTCACGGGCATCGACCTGCGCCGTTGCCCCGCCTGCGGCGCGATGGCCGTGGTCCGGCGCCCCCTCGACCTGAAAGCGCGCGCTCCACCGGAGGCGGCGTGAGACTCCACCACCGCAGGCTCCTCTGCGTCGGCGTACAAGCGGTCGCCCACTCGACGTGTGTCCTTCGCATGGCCGAATCTCCCGCTCCCCGCATCCCACCCCGGGTTCACCTCGAACGCGAACACTCCGCGCACCCTGCTCGCCACCTTCGCCTGCCCACTCGTGTCCCGAAATCGCTTCCGCTGCGCCCGCGCGCTGGCTGTCTACGGCCCCCACGGGCTTCTTGCCCATAGCCCGCTCTGACGCGCCTCGTCGCTGCCGCGCAGCAGCTCCGTCCAAGGGGACGATTGCGCCACCGTGTCGAACTCGGCCTCGCCTCCGTGTCGAGCTCCACGGGGGCCGTCGCGCAATCGCCTATTGGTTATTCCGCATGCGGAATAAGCGTCACACGTTCGCGAGCCACTTTCTCCAGGCCAAGCCCGACCTCTTCGCGCTCGGGCGCATCCTCGGCCACAGCCATACCCGCGTGACCGAACTCTACTCGCACCTTCTAGCGGAGCACCTGGCCGAGACCCGCAACGTCGTGACGTTCGAGCCGGCCTACTACCCCACCACCCCCACCACAGGTGCCGACCGTCCTGCACCTACGGCTTCGACGCCGCCGACCCGATCTCCATTATGATCACTCCCCCCGGAGCCTCGCGTCCGGCTTGCCCGAACCTGAGATTCAGCGCGTTCTCAAGCTCCCTGGCGAAGGAAGACATCGCCGCGTGCACGTCGGACAGGGACGCCCGCATACCGAACGCTTCCAAGTTGATGTGGTCAACGCGAGCTTGAAAGGGCAGCCCTAACGGGTTCACCAGCCGATGCTCGACCGTCGGCCCGCCGCCTCCGGCCCAAAGCGAGCAGGTTCGTATCAGCGGGGGCTCGGTTTGCACCAGCACGGCCCACGAGAGAGCCCCCCAGACGGGCACACCGCTCCCCGCAAGACCACGGGCCTCGTCCGCGACGTGCTGCACGGCATCCCGAAGGTCGAAGGCCACCTTGCCGACTCCCTGGAACTCGCGCGCCAGGCGCGACTGCTCCGGGGTCTTGAACTGCCCCATCCCCCGCCCGAGGAGATCGCCAAGCCGGTGGGCGCTATCGACGAACATCCATGCGTCGCCGAAGGCCGCGGGCGTGGTCCCCTCGTGCAAGGATGACGAGTTGGGTGCCGCAAGTTGGCCGAGAAGGTCGCGAAGCCTCTCGAACACGAGGTCGGCCACTGCGATCGAGAAGCCAACTGCTTCAAGCCACACTCGATCGCTAGCCGGCAATCCTGCCGGTGGGCGCACGACGATCGAGTCCGGCTGGAGTACGGGCATCGTCTTGTCCAAGCCGGCTCCGGCCCGTCGTTCCACCCCTGGGACCACCCCTGGAACGATTTGCTGGGCCGAATTTCTTTGTAGGCGCGAGAGGTTTCGAACCTCCGACCCCTACCGTGTCAAGGTAGTGCTCTACCACTGAGCTACGCGCCTGAAAGAGCCATCCCGGATACCGTCGCCGCCCCGTCATGTCAACGGACTGCCCGTAGCTACTCCCTGGGCAAACCCCGGTTTGTCGCCTGGGTGGGGTGTACCTGTGCGGGCCCCCCGGAAACACTCTTCTCACGGTAGGTCTCCAACTTGATCACGGCGATCCCGGGTCCACACCACGGCGATCATGAGTCTTCACCGCGGTGATCCTCAGGACACACCGTGGGGATCGATCGGCCCCGCAAGGGTGATCGCGACCGATCACCCTCGTTCTCGCGGGATCACACCCTTGCGGGGATCGATCATGTCCACGGTGATCGTGCACCCCCTCCGTTGTGTGCCTCGATCATGACCAGGGTGATCGTTCGCCCACGCCGTTGCGGGGCTTGATCCCATGCAGCGTGATCTCACGTCCCCACGGCGACCATCTTCACCGATCCCCACGGTGATCCTTGTCCCCCACGAGGCACAAGTCCCCCGATCCCGACGCACAAGCCTCGCCCTCCCGGTCGGGTGCACGGGCGCACCCCCGGGTGCTATAGCGTCCCCCCGACGATGCAAAGCCGCTACGACGCCGATGCTGCCGCACGCCTCGTCGATACTCTCTCTCCCCTTACCCCGGAGCCTCTGGCCCTTCGCACGTACACTGCCCGTCTGATAGGCAGCGAGGCTTCGCTCGTGCTTCACGGCGGGGGCAACACGTCGGTGAAGACGACGGCGACGACGCTCCTCGGCGACTCCGTCGAGGTCCTCCACGTGAAGGGATCCGGCTGGGACCTCGCGACGATCGAGCCGCCGGGGCATCCGGCGGTGCGGCTCGATCCGCTCCGGAAGCTGCGCGCGCTCGCCTCGATGACCGACGAGGCGATGGTGAACGAGCTTCGCACGAACCTGCTCGACGCCTCGGCCCCGAACCCGAGCGTCGAGACGCTTCTTCACGCGCTTCTCCCCGCGCGCTTCATCGATCACACGCACGCGGACGCCATTCTGGCGCTGTGCGATCAGCCGGAGGGGAAGCGCTTTTGCACGACGCTCTTCGGCAAGGGGCTGGTCTGGGTGCCGTACGTGATGCCCGGCTTCGCGCTGGCGAAGCGCTGCATCGAGGCCTTCGAGGCGGTGGCGGCGCACGACGAGCCCACGGTGATGGTGCTCGAGAAGCACGGCCTCTTCACGTGGGGGGAGACGGCGCGCGAGAGCTACGAGCGGACGATCGACGCGGTCACGCGCGCGGAGGAGTACGCCACGGTCGCCGCGTCGCGCACCCGTAGCGTTGGCGCTGCGCCCGAGCGGGCCGCGGCCGTCACGGAGACCGTGGTGCTTCCGCGCCTCCGCGGCGTGCTGGCGAAGCTCGCGGGCGAGGCCTCCGAGCGCGGTCCCATCGTGCGCACGCGATCGACCCCGGCGATCCTCGCGTTCCTCGGCGCAGGTCGGACGCGGGGGAGCTCGTGTCGATGGGGTGCGCGACGCCGGACCACGTGCTCCGCACCAAGCCGACGGCGCTTCTCTTGCACGACCCCGCGTACGACGACGGGGCGAAGCTCTCGACGCAGATCGAGGCCGCCGTCGGCGGAATACGCGCGCAAGTACGACGCGTACTTCGACGACATGTGCCGCACCAAGGGCGTCACGCGGAAGAAGCTCGACCCGTGGCCGCGCATCGTGCTCTTGCCGGGCTTCGGGGCGTGCTCGATCGCCGGCACGGCGCGCGACGCGGACGTGGCCCTCGACGTCTACGAGCACACGATCGACGTGATGACGGCCGCCGCTGCGGTCGGGACGTACGCGCCGTGCTCGCGGGCCGACCTCTTCGACGTCGAGTACTGGAGCCTCGAGCAGGCCAAGATCAAGCCCGCCGCCGGCAGCATGCCCTCGGGCGGTGCATCGCGCTCGTCACGGGCGCGGCGAGCGGCATCGGCCTCGCCACGTCGGCGCGCATGCTCGCGGCGGGCGCGCACGTGGCGATGGTCGACAGGGACTTCGATACGCTCGCGTCCGCGGTCGAGTCGCTGAGCGCACGCCGCAAGGAGCGGGTCCTGATGCTCGTGGCCGACGTGCGGAGCGTGCACCAGGTGAACGCGGCCATCGCGCGCGTGGTCGGGGCGTGGGGGGGCGTCGACGTGCTGGTGTCGAACGCCGGCACCGCGCCCGAGGGGCAGCTCGATACGGTGGCCGGCGAGGCCGCGCTCCGCGAGTCGCTCGAGGTGAACTGCCTGTCGCACGCGCAGCGTCGCCCGCGCGGTCGTCGAGGTGATGACGGCGCAGGGGCGCGGCGGCTGCCTCGCATTCAACGCCAGCAAGAGCGCCTTCAACCCGGGCCCGGGATTCGGCCCCTACGCGGTCGCCAAGACCGCCCTCATCGCGCTCATGCGCCAGTACGCGGTCGACCTCGCGCCCCGCGGCATCCGGTCGAACGCGGTCAACGCCGACCGCATCCGCACGGGCCTCTTCGCCGGCGGCGTCCTCGAGTCGCGCGCGAAGGCCCGCGGCCTGAGCGTGGACGACTACTTCCGAGTCGAACCTCCTCTCGCGCGAGGTCGCGCGCCGAAGACGTCGCCGACGCCTTCGTCTACCTGGCCACCGCGCGCGCCACGACCGGCTGCGTGGTCACGGTCGACGGCGGCAACGCGGCGGCGTTCCCGCGGTAATTAGAACCTCAGCGTCAGCTCCGAGCCTCGCCCCCTCGAACGCGGGGAAGAAGCGGCATATCCCGCTCGCGCACCGGAAGGCGCCGCGCTGCTCGCCCACGAAGACGCGCACGTTCGAGCCGCTCGTGAACTTGTAGAGCACCGAGCCGTTGAAGTACGTCCGCGGCTGCCCGATGAGCGTCGTGTACTCGAAGCCCTGCGAGAAGACCCACTTGGGCGCCATCCGCAGCGCGACGTAGTTCTCGCCCTCGTACCACCACCCTTGCGCGTACGTCGTCGGGTCGATGTTGAAGCCCTGCTCCTTCCGGTGGCGGTGTCGCCCCTGGACCTCGAGCGACCAGGGACCGCCGAGGTACTTGGCGACCGAGTACTCCGACGTGCTGCTCTCGGTACTGGAAAGCGCCGTCCCTGAGCGTGTCGTCGCGCGCCCCCGCCGACGCGAACGCGTGGCTCAGCTTGTCGTCGAACGTGTACTCGAAGCCCGTGACGCCGTCCCACACGACGTCCTGGACGCTCGACGCCAGGATGCCCTGGGGGGTCAGGGTCCGCCCCATCGCGTCGCACTGCCCGCTCGGCTGCTCGGTGAGCGAGTACGCGTAGACGCCCTGCCCGTAGACGAGAAGGTCGTGGTTCACGTTCACGTCCTCGCGAAGGCGCCCTCCTTCGACGCACGCGTTGAAGTCCCCCGTCCCCTCCGCGTCGAGCATGTTGAACGACTCCGCGGGCGGCAAGAACGAGTACGCCACGATCGCGAACTCCGGCGCCTGCTGCCCGACCGACGCGGCCACCGTGTAGAAGTTGCGGTTGCTCTTCACCTCTAGTGTCGTCGTCGTCCTCTCCACGTCGAACGAGAGCGCCGCCGTAGAGCGCGTTGCCGTCCGGGTTCGTCGTCTGCCGCGTGGCACGATTGCTCTCGCGCTGCTGGACGGCCGCCTCCACGTAGAGCGTCCCGTGGCCCCAGAGGCTCGGCACCTCGAGCGACTGCCCGGCCATCGTGATGTCGTGCGCCTGCAGCCCGCGCGGAACCGGGTTGAGGGTCGCGAGCCACTGGTCGGTGTCGCTCGCGTTGCACGTCCCGAAGGTCACCGTCGACGGGTCGCTCGCGAAGTCGGTCTGGATGTTCCCCGTAGTAATGGTACGGCGCGCACCGCGAGAAGCGCGACGAAGTGCGTCGAGAGCGTCACGGGCAGCCCCCGTCCCGCCTGCAGATCGATGCCCACGAGGCGGTCGCTCCCGTAAACGGGCGTGGCGCCGGTCGCCCGTGCACCGAGATCGCTCGTCACCCAGAGCGACGCGGCCCGTGGCCTCGTCGACTCGCGACGGGTTGGCGAAGCCCGCCACGGCGGTGATGGAGAACGGATCCTTGCGTGACCTGCACCTTGCCGCCGCGGACGGTGGTGTCGATGCCGAGCTCGTCGACCTTGCGCATCGAGAGCGTCAGCCCGCGCCCGAACTGCGCGTACGCAGTCGCCCGCGGTGACCTCGACGCCGGGCGCCGAGTACGTGGCCCACAGCTTGGCCGGGTAGATCGAGTTCTTGTAGCGCGACTCGTTGTCCTGCTGCACCTGACTCTGGATCCCTGCCGGCTGGTTTGCCGGGAACGAAGAGAGGTTGCGGTCCGCCGGTCTGAAGTCGTAGACAGCCGAGTCGAGGCGCAGGGCGACGGTCCATTGCTCCCACCGCAGATCGCGACGTTCAGGCGGTTGATCCACTCGCCCCATCCGCTGTCCTCGAAGTCAGGGCCGGAGGAGGAAACGACTGACCCGGCGGCGTGCGCGCGTCGAAGTGCTGCGCGACGATGCTCGTCTCGGTCACGTCGAGCTGCACCGTGTCGCCGCGGACGTCGCCGACGTCGACGGCGCGGGCGGGCACCGCCCAGAGAGCGACCGAGATGGCGAGGCAGCCTCGTAACCGTCGCACGGCCCTAGGCTTCTGACTTACGGCGAAGGAGGTGCGGCGGCGGGAGCCGGTCGAGCTCCTTGGCCACGTCGGCGGCGACGAGCTTCTCCTCGCCCGGGTTGTACCCTTCGCGCACGACGGCGATGCGGCCGCTGCGCGAGATGAGGACGCTGAGCGGCATCGATTTCTTCGGGTCGTACAGGCTGGCGATGCGCGAGTCCGGGTCGGTCACGACGGGGAAGTCGAGCTCGAACCTCTTCACGAAGGCGTGCACGTCGGCCACCGTCTCCGGCCCGTCCATCGCGATGCCGACGACCAGGAGCCCCTTGCTCTTCTGTTCGTCGTAGAGCGCCCTCAGGTGCGGGAACTCGGCCTTGCACGGCTCGCAGAACGTCGACCAGAAGTCGAGCAGCACGACGCTCTTGCCCAGGTGATCGCTGAGGCGAAAGGTCTTGCCGTCGACGTCGGCGGCGGTGAAGTCCGGTGCGATGGTGCCGCTCCCCGCCGTGGTGCCCGATGCGCTCTGCGCCGCGCCGCGGGCGTCCTGCGACTCACCGCAGGCGAGCGTCATCGCGGCGCCGACGATCGCGATGGGTACGATGGGGAGCGCTCGCATCACTGGTCGCCGCAGGCGGCGGGGATCGGATAGCCGGGCACCGTGGGGAGCGACGTGAGCCCGGGCTCGAGCTCGGTGTCGACGTCGCCCGCCCAGCCCGTGCTCTCGTCGATGATCTCCATCGTCCGTGGATCGAGGTCGCAGTTCCACGGGATCGCGGAGGCCTGGAAGAAGCCGCCGAGGTCAGGGTTGGTCAGGCCGGGGTCGAGCATCTCGGTGAAGTTCGACATGTGCTTGGCGATCCAGGTGTTCAGATCGCTCAAGGTGGCCCCGACGCCCTCGGTCGGCCCGTCGCTGAGGGCCTGGATGACGACGACGCCCTTGGACGCGAGGTCGGCCTTGGCGGCGACGAGCGCGTCGGTCTCGTCGTTGCACGGCACGCACCAGACTCCGGCGACCGTAAGGTGCAGCATCTTGAGGCGCTTGCCGCACGGGTCGTAGTACTCGGAGAGCGCGATGGTCTGCAGCCCCTTCGACTCGACCGCGTCCGGGTAGCCCTGGAACTTGAAGTTCTGCATCACGCTGCCGGGGGTCTTGCCCGTGCGGGCGCTGCGCCCGTAGCCACCCGGTGGGGTGGGATAGGGGATGCCGTCGGGGTTCAGATCGTCGGCACCGGCGTCGGTGCCGGCGTCGTCGCTCGTCGTCGGTGCGCACGGGTTGCAGGCGCCTCCCGGGTTCTGGCTGCTGCTGCAGCCGGCGGCCGACGCGCACAGGGCGGCCAACGCACCGGCGGCGGCCAGCGTGGCGAATGATGGAGTCGAGTGCGCCCGCATGCTGAATCCTTGCCACCCCTTGGTGCCGAAGCCAACGAAGCGTATCTTCGGGACGCTCAGGGTCAAGGCAACCTGACGAAACATGAATCAGCGATCGTGGCGGCGTAGGGGCTTCGCGGCGGCCTGGGGCCTCTTCTGCACACTCGCCGGCGCGGGTGGCTGCTCGAACGGCAACGAGTGCGAGTCCTCCCGTTGCGCGGCAGGCAACGCGTGCATCGACGACGGCACAGGTAGCGGCGCCACGTGCCACCTCTTGTGCACGGCCCAGAGCGACTGCCCGTACGGCTACTATTGCAACGACGGGCAGCTCGGGAGCCAGGGCAAGAACTGGTGCGCGCCGAACACCAACTACCCGCCCGCGGAGCCGGACGAGGACCAGTGGAGCAAGGCCTGCCCGGCCAGCGGCGGCGAAAAGAATACGGCGTGCGACTACGCCAATTTTTTCGCCTGTTACGGCACGAGCCCCACCGACGCGACGTCGTTCTGCACGGAGTTCGGTTGCTCAGAGGACAGCGACTGCAAGGGGGGATGGTGGTGCTCGACGCAGAACGTCGGGCCCAACGTGGTCTCCGCAAACGAGACGTTCGGCCAGACGCGCACCCTATGCCTGCCGCGCTGGTACTGCGCGCCCTGCAAGCTGGATCACGATTGCTCGGCGGCACAGGACGGGTCGCCGCAGCATTGCGTGCCCGACTCGAACGGCAACGGGTACTGCACCCCCGAGTGCTCCGGCACCGCCGACTGCGCCCTCGACGCCACGTGCGTTTCGCCGTGGGACGTGTGCGGCCCTGCCAGCGGAGCGGCGTGCATGACCGACGACGATTGCTCCCCGACGAGCGGCACCTTCCAGCACTGCGAGGGCGGCAAATGCTCGCCCGAGTGCGGGAGCAACGCGGACTGTCCGACCGGCGAGACGTGCCAGCCCCAGTCGTACAGCGTGTGCAGGCCCCGTGCGGGCGTCTGCGTCGGCAGCGGCGGCTTCTGTTCACCGTGCCGCTCGGACGCGGATTGCACCACGGGCTTCTGCGCCACCGCGGGGCTGTCGACCGAGCGCTTCTGCACCGCGAAGGCGAGCGTCGCGGCGTGCGATTCGTCGCTCAACGATCCCCCGGGCTGCCCCGTCCCCACGGCCAGCGACAACTGGAAGTCGGTCATGTGCACCTCGGGGGGGATCCCGCGGCCGCGGATCAGTGCGTGGCCTTCGTGACGGTCGGCGCTGGCACGAGCCAAGCGCAGGCCGTGCCGGGGTGCTGGTCGGCCAACCGCTGAGCGGCGCGGTGGGGTCTTGTGGGCTGGCACTGGCCCTGCGCGAGGCCGTAGGATTGTCTGTGATTCTCAATCCAAGGAGAGCTTCATGACGAACCGCATTGGCTTGAAGTACGTGCCGGGACTGCTTCTGGGGGCATCGGTCGCCGCCATGGCGCTCGCGAACGGTGGGTGCAGCGCCGTGGCCACGCTGGAGCAGGCCGCCCAGGGATGCGACGAGTTTCCGGGGTCGGTGAGCACGCTGATGCTCGGCGGGGACGCCCAGGCCTTCGTGCAGGCCGGCGCGGACGTCGTGACCACCGCGAACAACATGGAGACCGCGGTGCTCAACGCGTGCGTGGGCATCGACGGGGACCTCATGGTGACCGACACCTGGACCGCGATGGGTCCCTCGATGGGCGGAACGACGGACGCGGAGGTGACGGAGGCTTGCAGCCAGGCATCCATGGCCATCACCGCCATCCTCCAGGGCGACGCCGGGGCGCAGGCCGAGTGCAGTCTGTCGGTCACGTCGGGTCAGTGCGACGTCAGCGCGACGGCGGAGGCCTCGTGCGAGGGACAGTGCAGCGCGAGCGGGAGCTGTACGCCGCCGGACATCACCGCGTCGTGCAGCGCGGGAGACATCTCGGGCCAGTGCAGCGGCATGTGCGAAGCGAACGCGACGTGCGAGGGGTCGGCCACGGTCTCCGCCATGTGCCAGGGCTCGTGCGAGGCCGATTGCACGGGCAGCTGCACTCCGGGCACGTTGCCGTCGGTCCACTGCGAGGGCACGTGCATGGGCATGTGCACGGGCACCTGCACGGCGATGGGCGGCACAAGCGCGATGGTCGACAGCGCCCAGTGCGCCGGGACCTGCAGCGGCCGCTGCGACGCCGAGTGCGACTACACGCCCGGCACGCCCGCCCACTGCGACGGAACCTGCAACGGCAGCTGCGACGGCAACTGCAAGATCACGGCGATGGGCGGCGTCAGCTGCGGCGGCATGGCGACATGCCGGGGCGGCTGCAGCGTGATGGTCACGGCCCCGACGTGCGAGGGCCAGATCACGCCGGCGATGTGCAACGCGTCGGCGAACTGCCAGGCCAGCTGCGAGAGCCACGCATCCCTCACCGCGACGTGCTCCCCCCCGACGGCGGAGCTCGAGTGCGACGCGGGCGCGTCGGCGTCGGTGCAGGCGCTCGTGACGACCCTCTCGAAGAACCTCCCCCCGATCATCAGCGCGGTACAGACCCAGGGGCCGCTCGCCGTGCAGGCGACGGTCAACCTCGCGGCCACCGGCATGTCGGTCGCCCAGGACCTCGGCAGCGTGGGCGGCAAGGCCATCGCGTGCTCGGGCGTGGCGCTGAGCGCAGCCGCATCGGCGACCGTGAGCATCAACGTCAGCGTGCAGGCGAGCGCCAGCGTGAGCACATCGGCCGGCGGTCCGCCCCCACCCCCCATGATGTGACCGCTAGTGCAGCGCCGCCCGTTGGCGAGCGCCGATGGAGTCGCCTAAGACTCACGGCATGACGAACGCCGCACCGGACGGGGCTCTTTACATCGCGTCGCGTCGAATCGAGGAGGGCCCCACGGCCACGGTGCGCGAGCCGTGGTCGGGCGCGGAGCTCGGGAGGGTCGTGCTCGCGAGCGAAGAGCACGCCGAAGAGGCGGTGGCCGCGAGCGTGCGGGCCTTCGATCGGTTGCGAGCCCGAATCGAGCTACGAACGCAAGACGGTGCTCTCCGGCGTCGTCCACGAGATAGAGGCCAGGAAGGACACCTTCGCGGACCTCATCGCCCGCGAAGCCGGCAAGCCCATCACGCAGGCCCGCGCCGAGGTGACCCGCGCGCTGGCCACGTTCCAGCTCGGGGCAGAGGAGGCCACGCGCATCGGCGGCGAGGTGATGCCGCTCGACACGATCGCGACGTCGCGTGGCTACACGGGGATGTGGGTGCGCGTGCCCGCGGGGCCGGTCATCGCACTCGCGCCGTTCAACTTCCCGCTCAACCTCGTCGCCCACAAGGTGGCACCGGCCCTCGCGTGCGGCTGCCCTGTGGTGCTCAAGCCTCCGCCGCAGGCGCCTCTCACCGTCGCTCCTGCTCGCCGAGTGCATCCGCAAGGCGGGGGCGCCGGACGACGCCGTGCAGGTGGTGCCGTGCGACATCCCCATCGCGGAGAAGCTCGTCCGCGACGATCGCTTCGCGACACTGTCGTTCACCGGGAGCGCCAAGGTGGGCTGGCACCTGAAGTCGGTCGCCGGCAAGAAGCGCGTGCTCCTCGAGCTCGGCGGAAACGCCGCGGTCATCGTCCACGACGACGCGTCGGTCGAAGCCACGTCCGAGCGGGTCGTCGCGGGCGCCTTCGGGTACGCGGGGCAGGTCTGCATCAAGGTGCAGCGGCTCTACGTGCACCGGGCGATCGCCGACAAGTTCGTGGCGAGGGTCGTCGAGAGGACGCGGGCGGTGGAGCCGAAGTCGCCGCTCGACCCGACGGCGCTGCTCGGCCCGATGATCGACGAGGCGAACGCGAAGCGCGTCGAGCAGTGGGTGGACCGAGGCGACGGGGGGCGGGGCGCGCGTCGTGTGCGGCGCGCGGAGGGACGGGAACCGCTACTGGCCGACCGTGATCGAGATCGACGGCGCGGGTCGCGGCCTCAAGGTGGTGGACGAGGAGGTCTTCGGCCCGGTGTTGACGGTGCATCGCTACGACACGTGGGACGAGGCGCTCACGATGGCGGACGCGACGAAGTACGGCCTCCAGGCGGGGGTGTTCACCGACTCGCGGGCCCGCGTGGCCGAGGCGTTCGCGCGGCTGCACGTGGGCGGCCTGGTGGTGAACGACGTGCCGACGTTCCGCGTCGACTCGATGCCCTACGGGGGCGTGCGCGAGTCCGGCCTCGGCCGCGAAGGCGTCCGCTTCGCGATCGAAGAGATGACCGAGCGGAAGCTCCTCGTCGTCCGCGAGGGGTAGCGACTAGAGTGGCCGACCATGCCCCCGGACGAGCCCCCTCCCCCGCAGCCGCAGCGCCCAGTTCACGGGCGCGCGGTCGGGCCCGACGACCTGCTGCCCGGCGTGAAGAACATCGTGCTGGTGATGAGCGGCAAGGGCGGCGTGGGCAAGAGCTCGGTGGCGACGAACCTCGCGATGGCGCTCACGCGATCGGGCTACCGCGTGGGTCTGCTCGACGCCGACATCTACGGGCCGTCGATCCCGACGATGCTCGGCGTCGCAGGGCGCCCCGTGTCGCTCGACGGCAAGACGATCGAGCCCCTGGCGCGCTTCGGCCTGAAGCTCATGTCCATCGGGTTCCTGCTCGAAGACCCGAAGGCGGCGGTCATCTGGCGCGGTCCGATGCTGCACGGTGCGCTCCAGCAGTTCATGAAGGACGTGAGCTGGGGCGAGCTCGACTTCCTCGTGATGGACCTGCCGCCGGGCACGGGGGACATCGCGCTGACGCTCTCGCAGAAGGTGAAGGTGACGGGCGCGGTGATGGTGACGACGCCCCAGTCGGTGGCGACCGACGACGTCTACAAGTCGGTGTCGATGTGCAAGAAGGTGAACATCCCCGTCCTCGGCGTCGTCGAGAACATGAGCTGGTTCGTCGACAGCGCGGGCGTCCGCCACGAGCTCTTCGGCAAGGGCGGCGGGCAGGCCGTGGCCGACTTCGCGGAGGCGCCGCTCCTCGGGCAGGTGCCGCTCGATCCCTCGGTGCGCGAATGGGGCGACAAGGGGACGCCCGTGGTCCAGGCGGCGCCGGCGAGCGACATCGCGAAGGCGTTCGCTGCCGTGGCCGAGCGAGTCGTCGACGTGTGCGAGGCCGCGCACGGCGACGACGACGCGGGGCCGACCATTGACCGCAGCGGTGGCCCCGGCGGCAAGCGGCGCCTTCCGGTCAAGAACTGAGGGCTACTTCGCCCCGCCCGCTTCGGGCAACGGACCGAACCAGTGCTCGTCGGCGAACGACGAGCTTATCGTGTAGATGCACGACTCCGCGCCTTGCCGGAAGCACTTGCGCTGGGACACGAGCCCCGGGCACCCGACGGCAGCCAGCCCGGCGGAGAGGATGCCTTGCTCCATGACGCAGTGGTGCGGCGTCGTCTTCTCGAGCTCCGCGTACCCGGGATCGAAGCGCAGGACCTTCCAGCCCCCGATGCCGCCGCCACGGTTCGCGTGGTGGTACATGCCGTCGATCCCGTAGATGATGTCGCGGGCGCTCTTGGCGACCTCGAGCACCCTGTCCTTGTGGGACAGGTCGAAGAGGGTCCTGCCCATCCGGAGTAGGCCGTAGTGCCCGAGCGCGTTGTCGAGCTTGTCCATCAGGTCCAGGAGCCACGCGATGGGGTACCAGCCGTTGGGATCGACCTCGGCGAGGCGGTGGGCCTCCTCGACGCCGAGGACCTGCTCGGGCAGCTTCAGGATCCGGAACACCGACAGGACGTCGGATCCGAGCGTCTCGTGGTCGCGACCCACGTACCCCTTCGGCCGACGCGACCGGTTCGGTACGGCGGGGGGCCCCTCTGACGCCATCCCTTGAGTCTGGGCCTCCGCGGCGGCACCAGTCAACGGACGGGCTCTACCGGCGCACGCCCCCTGCGCGGACCGCCCGGAGGAGCTCGACGTCCTGCTCCTTCTTCAGCAAGACGCCGAGGAACGGAAGCTCGCGAATGAGGCGATCTTTGCCCACGCCCGATTGCATCAGCACCGTGATCCAGTCCACGAGCTCGCTCGTCGACGGGCGCTTTCGGAGGCGCGGCACGGTGCGAAGCTCGTAGAACGCGACGACCGCCTGGTCGACGATGGCGTCGTCGACCTTCGGGTGGTGCACGCGCACGATGCGCTTCATCAGCTCTTGATCGGGGAAGTCGATGAAGTGAAAAACGCACCGCCGGAGGAAGGCGTCGGGGAGCTCTTTCTCGTTGTTCGACGTGATGATGACGACGGGCCGCTGCGTCGCCACGACCTCGTCGCCCGTCTCCGGGATGACGAAGCGCATGCGATCGATCTCGTGGAGGAGATCGTTGGGGAACTCGAGGTCCGCCTTGTCGACCTCGTCGATGAGCAGCACCTGGCGCTGGCTGGACGCGAAGCGCGCGCCCGAGCGGCCCGAGCTTGATGTAGCGGCGGATGTCCTTCACGTCGCCCTCGCCGAAGCGGGCGTCGTAGAGGCGCTGCACGGTGTCGTACACGTAGAGGCCGTCCTGGGCGCGCGTCGTCGACTTGACCGGCCAGTGAATGAGGTCGAGCCCCAGCGCTCTCGGCGATGGCCTGCGCGAGGAGGGTCTTGCCGGTGCCCGGCTCGCCCTTGACGAGGAGCGGACGCTCGAGCGCGAGCGCGCAGTTGACGGCGCTCTCCAGGGCTTCGTTGGTCAGGTAGGTGGGCGTGCCGGCGAACCGGCGAAACGTGGCACTCACAGCGTGCCTCAGTAGATAGCAGGTTTTGCCCTGGTCAAAAGGCTCCGCCGCAGTAGCGCGTCGCCGGAGCGCGTCTTCGCGACGACGTCGTAGTCGCCGAGGGGCGTCGATCCGGGGACGACGATGCTGCCTGCGAAGGTGCCGTCGTCGCCGGTCGCCAGGGTGCCGAGGAGGTTCGTCCGCAGCGTCTTCGGATCGCGGAGCCAGACCTCGACCGCGACGTGCGGACAGGGGTCGCCGGCGGCGACGACGCGGCCTCGCAGGGGGAGGGGCAACCCACGATGGGCATCGCCGGCGAGGACGGACAGCGACACGGTGAACGGAGAACCGTCGTCGCCGGCAGGGGCGGCGGACGGCGAAAGGGACGGCGACTGGGCGACCGCGCTCGGGGCCTGGGCCGGAGGCGGTCTCGAGGGAGCGGCGTCGGAAGGACTCGCCGGGGCCGGGGCGTTCGACGCCCCCTCGTGCGCGCGCGCCTCCGCGACCATGTCGTCGCCGCGCACCGACCCTCGCGGCCACGCGAACGCGTCGGGCAGGGGCGCGTAGGGGACGCGATCGGTCGAGGGGGCAGGGCTGGTCATCCGACCGGCGCCGCCCAGGTCGATCCGCCGCCAGAGCGTCCCGTCATGCACCTCGACCCATGCGTGAGCCTCGTTCATGACCACGCGCGTCGGGATCCCGAGGCTCTGCGCGGTGACGAGGAACGCGAACGCACGGTGCCGGCACACGCCCTTCTTCGAGAGCGCGAGGTCGAGGTACACGTTGCCCATCCCCTGGGGCAGGTCGTCCGAGTCGGTGAAGCCGCGGAAGTACTGCACGAGCTTTGCGATGGCGGCGCGCGGCCGCATCGCGTGGCTGACGCCGATGGCGGCGCGCACCACCATCGCATCCCGCGCGACATTGTCGGGCAGCGCCGGCAGCGCGAGGAGGCTTCCCCAGGACGCATCGCCTATGGGTCCACCGAGGGCCGCTCGCGGGATCGCGATCTCCATCACCAGGCGCGCCCGCACGGCGGCCGAGCCCTGACCGCGCAGGAGCGACGTCGGCTGCAAGAACCAGTTGTCGGGCCCGTCGCGAAACACCCGGAACCCCAGGTCGTCCGCACCGAGGCCGAGACGGCCGCGCACGATGCGCGCCCCGGGGCCCACCGAAGGAATGCGAACGCGCACGTCGGGCACGAGATCGACCACGATGTCCGCGTAGAAGGCCTCGTCGTCCTGCCCCGGAGGCGGTCCGATGGTGACCGGAATGACACGTTCGTCGCGCACGTAGAGCCGGTAGTCCGAGTGCACGGCGTCGTAGACGTCGAGCCGCTTGAAGGGCGCCGTCGACGGAGTGAACGGGTCGTCGTAGGCGCTCACGTCGGGTCGCCGGGTGTCGCGATCGGGCACGAATGCGTCGTGCGAGACGGTGGGGCCGTAGGTCGCCTCCGACGACGCCGGGAGCTGGCGCGGATCGGGGGCTCCCACGACTCCGCTGGGTGTCTGGAGGGCCCCGGGGAGCTCGCCGTCGAGGGCCACGCGCATGGCGAGGTCTTCGCGCGGGTCGGGCGTGATCGGCTCGTGGAGGACGGGCCGTTCGCCGAGCGCCTGCGCCGGTCGCATCGTCGCGAAGAGCAGCGCGGTCGCCAGCAACGTCTTCGACGCGGGGGTCAACGCGGCGGCCTCCACCAGCCGCCGGGCTCGTAGAAGTACGTGCCCTCTCGCACGGTGTAGCGCGGAACACGCCAGATGGCGCCGGGCGGCGGCCTGTCCCAGTGGCCCGGGATCCACGTGTATTGCATCCCGGTCCAGTGCCAGTAGCCCGCCACCCAGACGGCCTGCGGGGCCGGCGGGGCGATCCGGACCTCTTGCATCGGCTGAGGCGGGGGCCCGGCGACAGCCACCCCGTTGGGCGGCGGCGCCGCGCCCGCTTCGATGACGCACGCTCCGAGCAGCGGCGCCAAGGCGAACGCGACGACGTACCTGACGACTGCCTTCGCCATCCCTTGCCTCGACCGCGCTCCGGAGCTAGCCGTCCCTGGCTCTTCCGAGCTTACCATTGCGCGCCCGAGACACCATGAGCGAAGCCGAGCTTCGACAGCAACTCGCAAGCCTGCCTGCCGATCTCCGCGCTCGCCTCGACCGGGCGGGGTTCGATGCCGAGCGGCTGGTCTCCCTCGCAGCGCCGCTCTTCGCACGCGCGAAAGGCGAGTCCGCGGCGACGGGCGACGAACGCAACCGGGTGCGCGGCGCCGTCGAACCACCGCGCGGCGAGGAGGTGGCCGACGCACCGGTCATCGGCACACCCGAATACGAGCGGTTGGCGCAGGTGGGCCTCGCGTCGATCCAGCGGGGCGAGCTCGCCCTGTGCGTCCTGGCGGGGGGGATGGCCACCCGCATGGGGGGCGTGGTCAAGGCCCTCGTCGAGGCGTTCGACGGGCGCACGTTCCTCGACCTCCGGCTCCACGAGAACGCCGCCTGGTCGAGGCGCGCGGGATCGCCGGTCCCCTTGTGGCTGATGACCAGCGACGCGACCGACGGCCCGATCCGCAGCGCCCTCGCCCACGCCGACGCCCCCCCGCACGTGGGGGTCTTCACGCAGGATCTTGGGCTTCGACTGACCCGCGAGGGACGCCTCTTCTACGGAGCCGACGGGCAGCCCAGCACCTACGCGCCCGGGCACGGCGACCTTCCGGACGCCCTCCGCCGGTCGGGGCTCCTTTCGGCCTTCGTCGAGGGGGGCGGCAAGTACGTCTGGATCGCGAACCTCGACAACCTGGGGGCGACGATCGACCCCGCGCTCCTCGGGCACTTCGTCGAGCGTGGCCGCGACGTGTTGGTGGAGGTCGCCCCCAAGGTCGAAGGGGATCGCGGAGGCATCCCCGTCTGGGCCGATGCCGAGGTCGACGGCGGGCACGTGGAGCGCCGGCTGCAGGTCCTCGAGGAGTTCCGCCTGCCGAGGGCCTTCGACGCGGGCGCCGTGCGGGTCTTCAACACCAATACGTTCCTCGTCGGGGCGGCGGCGCTGCTGCGTTCGCGCGTGCAGTGGGGGTGGTTCGAGGTGGAAAAAAAGGTCGACGACCGGGTCGCGGTGCAGTTCGAGCGCCTCCTTCAGGAGCTCACGGCGGCCATCCCCTCCGCCTACGTTCGGGTACCCCGAGTCGGCACGACCTCGCGTTTTTTGCCGGTGAAAGACACGAGCGAGCTCCAGCAGCGGCGCGCGGACATTCGTGCAGCCCTTCTGGCGCGCATCCCCGGCGGATAAGCTACGCTCGGCGGTCCCCCGCCCGTGCACTTCGAGATCGCCCACGAGTTCGACATCCCGTTCGACGCGCTCGAACTCGCCGTCATCTCGCCGTCGCTGGTCGACAAGCTGGACGCGAAGGTGCAGGAGCTCCGCGTGGGAATCGAGAAGATCACCGAGCACCAGCGCTCCCTGACCGACGGCGTGCTCGATCGCGTGTGGCGCTACCAGGCGAACGTGCACATCCCCCAGTTCGCCAGCGCCTACATGACGCGCGAGATGTGCGCCTGGGACGAGCGGAGCGTCTACGCGATGGCAAGGCACGCCGGGCGCTGGACGATCGAGCCGAACGTGAAGCCCGAGTGGCGCAAGTACTTCGTGTCGTCGGGGACCTACACGGTGGAGGCGCTGGGCGGCGGGCGCTCGCGGCGGATCGTCGAGGGCGACCTCGAGCTGCGCGTACGCGTCGTGAGGCAGATGGCCGAGAGGCTCATCCTCGCCGAGGTAAGAAAGGCGTTCGATGCCGAGGCGGCGACGCTGCGCGACATGGCGACGCTCATCTGAGACGAGGCAAACCGAATGCGGGTGAAAGGCGGTCTTGGCGCGGTTGGAGTCGTTGTGGGCCTTCTGTCCGCGTCGCAGGTCCGCGCGGACCCCATACCCCCGAGCGCAGAGCACGTGCACACCCCTGGCCGCAGCGTCGCGTCCGACGACACGGCGGAGGCGGTCGTCCTCAACCCCGCGAACCTCGCCTTTCTGCCCGCGCCCGAGGTCCGGTGGACGTACGTCTACTGTCCGAGCGACGCGGTCACGACGGGTTGCGGCCATGCGTGGGACGCCGCGACGCCGCTCCCGTTCGGCCTCGCGACGGCGCTGCGGGTCGACCTCGTGCAGCCCCCGTCGGGGGTTGGCTTTCCGCTGAGCGGGTCGGACTACGTATGGCTGACGTGGGGGCTCGCGACGAAGCTCGGCAGCACGGCGGCGTTCGGGATGTCGCTCGAGCGATCGTACTCGCAGAACGAGTTCGTCAACGGCCTGTTCGGGATCAGCGCGGCGCTGTCGTGGCGGCCCAACTCGCACTTCGGGTTCGCGGCGGTCGCACGCGACTTCAACCGCCCGAGCACCGCCATCTACGCTCCGGACTCGCAACCCGTACTGGACGGGCGCTACGCGGTCGCGATGGCCTTCCGCCCGACGGGGCGGCGCGACATCGAGGTCGGTCTCGAGGCGCAGTACTGGGAGGCCGACCAGGGGAACGACCACTGGACGTTCCGGCCCACGCTCGGCTTCGATATCCCGAGCTTCGGGCGCTTCTTCGGGAGCATCGAGGTCTCGCACCTCGCCAACGACGCGCAGCGCGGAGTCATCGGCACCGCGGGGCTCGAGGTCCACTTCCTCGGCCTCAGCGCAGGCGGGGGCGCGATCTTCGGCAACGGCCTCGGCAACCCGGGCACCGCGGCCGGATACGGAACGATCGCGATCGCAGGCTACTCCCAGCGGGGCATCCCCCGGCCCACCCGGGCGGTCGCGATCCGGATCGAGAAGACGCCGACGACCCGCGGCCACGTCAAGCTCTTGCGATCGCTGTGGGACCTCTCGCGCGATCGCGACGTGGTCGCCGTCACCTTGATCGTGCGCGCCGAGCCCGCGGCGTCGTTCGCCCATGCCGAGGAGTTGGCGGACGCCATCCGGGTGCTCCGCGCGCGCGGCAAGAAGGTGCTCTGCTCGTGGGAGGACGCTGGGCCGAAGGCCCTGTACACGTGCGCCAGCGCCGACCGGATCGTCCTCGCCCCGGCGGGCGGGGTTCGCTACGCGGGCTTGAAGGCGCAGTACCTCTATCTCAAGGGTCTCCTCGACAAGATCGGCGTCGAGGCCGACTTCGTCCGCGTCGGTCCCCACAAGACCGCTCCGGAGCAGTTCACCAACGAGCACGCGGGGCCGGTCGCGAACGAAGACCACCTCGACATGCTGCGGCAGCAGGAGGCGGTGTTCGTTCGCAACCTGTCTCTCTACCGCCACATGAGCGAGGAGCGCGTCCGCGAGGTGACGCGCAACGGTCCGTTCTTCGCGACCGAGGCACGCGACGCGGGCTTCGTGGACGCCTTCGCGTTCGACGACGAGCTGGATCGGGCGACGAAGGAGCTCGTCGGCCACGACATCCCGGTCAGCAAGTACCGGGACAAGTACGAAGAGGAGACCAAAGCCGACCGTACCTTCGGACCGCGCCCGAGCGTCGCCGTTCTGTACATCGACGGCGACATCGTCGACGGTCGCTCCCAGCACGTACCGCTGATCGACATGCGCCTCGTCGGTTCGTACTCGATGGCGGACACCATCCGCGAGCTGCGAGACGACACGAACGTGCGGGCGGTCGTCCTTCGCATCGAGAGCCCCGGGGGCTCGTCGCTCGCGAGCGACGTGATGTGGCGCGAGCTCGCGCTGCTCGGCAAGCAGAAGCCGCTCATCGTCTCGATGGGGTCGGTGGCCGCGAGCGGTGGCTACTACGTCGCGAGCGCCAGCAAGAACATCTTCGCGCTGCCGCTGACGGTGACCGGATCCATCGGCGTCTTCTACGGCAAGGCGGACCTGAGCGGCCTCTTGAAGAAGATCGGCGTCACGGTCGACACGTACAAGATGGCGCCACGCGCGGACGCAGAGTCTCTCTTCCGGGGCTTCACGCCGGACGAGGAGCGCGAGCTCGCGCACAAGGTGGAGCAGTTCTACGACGTGTTCCTCGACCGCGTGAGCCAGGGGCGCGGCATGACCAAGGAGCAGATCGACGCCGTCGGCCGCGGGCGCGTGTGGACGGGTCAGCAGGCGCTCGAGCGACACCTGGTGGACCACCTCGGCGGCCTTCGCGAAGCGCTCGATGCCGCACGCGCCGCGGCGTACCTGCCCGAGGACGCGCCCATCGTCGAGATGCCGCGCGAGAACCCCTCCCTCATCGCGCAGGTGTTATCGGCCGTGGTGGGCGGCGGCGGTGACAGCGCCGAGGCGGCCGTAGCGGTTCTCCCCCCGCCGTCCGCGACCTCGCCCGCGCGGTCGCCCCCCTCGTCGTCTACCGCAGCGACGAACCCCTCGCTCGAATGGAATGGGTCGACGCGGGCGACTTCGGGGAATAAGTCAGCCCCGGATCGCCCTTACTTCTTGGGGTAAATAAGCATTCGGCACGTCTTGGCGGGTCGGAGCGCAGGCGGCGGGTGGGGCAAGTCTCGGCCGGCCCCTACCCCACTTGACAATCGTCCCGCCGAGCCGGCCGACGCGGGGCCCCGCCCGCCGCCGAGCACCGACCCGCCGAGGCGTGACGAATGCGGGGTCGCCGCTACGTGCCACCGCGTAGGACGAGGATCGTGACCTCGGGAGCCGCCCCCAGGCGCATCGGAGGGCCCGTCGTGCCGAGGCCGGGATGGACGTAGAGCACGGAGCGGGCGCGCCGGTAGAACCCCACGGTGTAGTGGTGCGTGATGTTCGCGAGGTTCAGGGCGCGGGAGAAGAAGGGCATGGCGATCTGCCCGCCGTGCGTATGCCCGCTGAGGACGATGTCCGCTCCTGCGTCGGCGGCGGCGTCGAAGCGGTTCGGATCGTGGGCGAGCAGCAGCGTCGTCGCGCCGTCGGGACGGTCGCGCATCGCGGCGGCGAGATCGTCACGGCGGGTCCACGTGTCGTCGATCGCCGCGAGCCATAGCGTCGCGCCGTCGCGATCGATGGCGACGCCCTCGTTCCTCAGCACGGTCACCCCGCGCTTCCTGAGCAGCGCGACGAGAGGCTCGTCGTCGCCGAAGTAATCGTGGTTTCCCATCGACGCGAAGACCCCGCCCTTCGCGCGCAGCTCACCGATGACGTCCGCGACGTCCTCGTGGAAATCCGTTCCGCTCGTCACCATGTCACCCGTCACCACGGCGAAGTCCGGCGCGCTGAGGTTGGCGGCGCGGACCCAGCGCATCCCCCACGAGCGAGGCGTCAGCGTGCCCAGGTGCAGGTCCGAGAGATGCGCGATGCGCACACCTGCCAGGCGAGGATCGAGCCCCGGCACCAGCACGTCGCGCTCGACCACGCGGAACCAGCGGCGGCGGACGAGCGTGCCGTAGCCGCACACGACCAGGCCCGAGAGGTACGTCCACATGTAAATCGCCATCGGCAGGTGCACGGGCACGCCGCGGGCGAGCTCGATGGCGGGCGCGAGGAGGGTCGCCAGAGCGGAGGGGATCAGCGTCCACAGGCACGCGCACCAGTGGACGTAGTACGGAATGTCGACGATGCGGACGACGGTCGCCCCTCGCCTTCGGTCAGGCATTCCGGCCCGCGCGCGGCCCACGAAGAGCGCCGTGCCGAAGGCCCCCCACGCAAGGCCCACGAGCCCCGGCGAGGGCCAGCCTGCGCGCCTCGCAAGCTCCGCCACACCGAGGGCCACGGGCACGTGCATCAGCGCGGTCACAGCCAGGATGACGCGCAGCATCCGGGACATACGAGCTGTCCGGCGGGCGCGGGCCTTCGCCGGGTCCAGGCTCTGGGTAGCGGCGGTGGTGGTCATCCGCCGACGACGACTCCTTCGATGACCGCGCCGTCGTCGCATACGGCGCGCACCGCGCGGGGCCCCGCCCATACCGCCGCGATCGACGACGCCAGGCCGAGCTCACCGGTCATCCGCACCCAGCTGCCCCCCGACCGGCGCAGCAGCCGCGCCTGCGCAGAGCCTCCCCACGCGACGCCGTTCGGATCGACGGCGAGGGCGAAGAGGTCGCGAGTCGTCTGGACGGCCTCGAGCTGCGCCGAGAGCCGGGGCGAGAGCGAGAGGGCGTGCCCACCGGCGCCGATGGTGACCGCACCACCGTCAGGGAGCGCCCGGATGGCGTTCAGGTGCCCGGCGCAGATCGCGCCGACCGGCGCCACGACGCCGAGCTCGAGACTCACGAGCGCACCCCAGTCACCGCACGCGACGAGGTTCCCTGAGCGAAGGCGCGTCACTCCCCGTAGCCCCGCGCACGTGGGAACGTCCGACAGGAATGTGAGCTTGCCGTGCACGAACTGCGCGATCGTGCCCGCCGACGAACCCTGCACTCCGCCTCGAAGGGCCCCGGGAGCGGGTTGGTCTCCGACGAGCGTGACGGTGCCGCGGTCGTCCGCGTAGCAGCCGCGAAACGTCACGTCGTTGCGGGGCAGGGTCCAAGTTTCCGGGCGACCGTCCGGCCCGACCCGCGCCACGAACGCGCCGGCTCCGAAGGCGAGCAGCTGCCCTTCGCCAAGCCACGCCAGACCAGAAGCACTGCCCGCGTCGTCGAGCGGAGGCGCGAGGCGCACCCATCCCGTCTGCTCCTTCCACACCATCACGCCGGCGGTGCCGATCGCGTACGCCTTGGAGCCGACGGGGTCGAACGTCGCGGCACGGGCCGCACCCGCGTGAAGCGATGGGACACACACGCGCCACTGCCAGGCTGCGGGACTGGAGGTCTGCGGATTGTCGCGCGGTGGCGCCGATTCGCGCGCGGTCCTGACCAGAGGGTTCGAGGCTCGGGCAGCGGCCACGGAGCGAGGTTCCGACATCGCGAGGCGATCCGGAGGAGGGGGGGACGAGAAGGCCGGCTCGCTCGCCGCACGCAGCACCCGATCGAGCGCGCCCCATAGATCGCCGATCGTCGCGTGGCGATCGTTCGGCTCCGCGGAGGTGGCCTTGGCCAGGATCGCGTCGACGTGCTGAACGAGATCGGGACGGGCCAGAAGCTCGGGGCAGAGCGCGCCGCGGGTGCGCGCGAGGCTCGGCCGGGGACCATTCAGAAGACGGGTGACGACGACCAGCGGGCTCTCGCCTTCTCCGTACGGGAAGGCTCGCGCGCCCGTGAGCATCTCGTAGAGCATCGTCGCGAAGGAGAAGACGTCGGTCCGGAGCGTGACGCGCTGGTTGCCGCGCTCGAACTGCTCGGGCGGGGCGTAACCGATGGTGGCCCCGGCGAGGGCGGTCGTCCGGCCGAGGCCGATCTCGACCATCTTCACGAGACCGAAGTCCGTGACCTTCGCCGTCTCCACGCCGCCCTGGCTGGCCAGCAGCACGTTGGAGGGCTTGAGATCGCGGTGCACGACCTTGTGCGCGTGGACGTCTTCGAGGGCGAGGGCAACCTGTCCTCCGATCCGTCGCGTGCGGTCGAGCACCAGGCCGCCACCACGGCCTTGCGCGAGCACCGCCTCGAGCGTGGGACCGGCGACGTGCTCGAGGACGGTGAACGGCAGCTCGATCGTTTCGCCGCGGGTCCCGATGGGAAAGGACTGCCTGGCGTGGTCGAAGAAGCGAACGATGTGCGGGTTGGGACGCGCGGCCTGACCCAGCATCCGGAGAACCTGCGCCTCGCGCTCGAAACGCGACAGCGATTCACTCGTCACCGCGGCGGGCCGAAGCACCTTCACCACCACCCGGTATCCGCCGGGCTCGTTCCAGCTGGCCGCGAAGACCCACCCCTGGCCGCCCTCGCCGATGCACTCGTGGACGTGGTACCGCGCGCCCTGCGTGCCTTCGAGCACCCGGCCGGGCAAAAGGTCCCGCAGCGCGGCCGAGCGCACGTCTAGGGGCTGCATGAAAGGGACGCGCTGACCGCGTCAAACACCGACGAGCTTGAGCAACGTCTCCTTGTTCGTGACCCCCACGTGACGGCCGGACTCCTTGCCCTCCTTGAAGACCAGCACGGTAGGCACACCGCGGATCCCGAACTTGCTGGCCACGCCGGGAGAGTCGTCGATGTCGAGCTTGCCGACCCGCACCTTGCCTTTGTACTCGTCCGCCAGCCGCTCGACGATCGGGGCGAGCACCTTGCACGGCCCACACCAGACCGCGCTGAAATCGAGCAGGAAGGGGAGCGGGGACTTGACGACCTCGCTCTCGAAGTTGAGGTCATTGATCTCGAGGACGTTTATGCCGGCCATGCTCTCTACACTCTCTCTTTCGGAACCTCTTTTATAGTGCTCGGATGCTCTTCTGTCGATTGGGGTTGCTCGGGGCCACCGAGCGGAAAGTTGGCCCTCGGCGCCGCCCCGTCTCATCGTGGGTCTCCGCCCGGGAGGTTGACGATGAAGAACCAATCGAATGCGGCGACCGACGAGGCCGCGAACTACAAGGGCCCCGAACGCCGACGTCACCGCGTCTACGTCACGCGCAACACCGAGTACCACTTCCGCGACGGGTTCTGCGTCGCCGTTCGAGACCGCCGGACAGGCGAGTTCTTGCATGGCCACCTGGCGCTCTCCCGGCGGGTCGAGGGGGGCCTCAAGTTCTTCGAGGAGGGCGGCATCGCCCCGAACGCGGGCGAGCCCCGCCCCGGAGAGTCGATCTACTTCGGTAGTCACGGGCCCGAGCTGGTCACGAGCCCGCTCGAGAGCGTCGAACGGCCGAGCAAAGAGATCGCCGGGGCCTACCCGTCTTCGAACCGAAAAGGCTAGCTGCGCATCGTTTCGCCCGCCATCGCGCACGAGCGCGGTTCGGCGTACCCTTCGGATGCGAATGCTGGTCGTCCCGCTCCGCGCCGAGCTTCGCCATCGCCCGCTCGACACCCAGCGTCTCCTTCTCTCTCCGGTCGAGCCGACCGACGCGTCCGACCTGTGGACCGCCGTCGAGACGTCGCGCGCGCACCTGGAGAAGTGGCTGCCGTGGGTTCCGTTCAACACGGATCTCGACGCGAGCTGGCGCTACTGCGAGGCGAGCGCCAACGACTGGGACCACGCCCGCGCCCTTCGCTTCTCGATCCGCGAACGCACGACGCGGCGCTTCCTCGGGGTCGTCGGGCTCGAGTCGCTGGCGCACCTGCACCAGAGCGCGGAGCTCGGCTACTGGCTGCGACACGACGGGGCCCGAAAGGGGTACATGACCGAGGCCGCGAGGGCGACGGTCGCCTGGGCGTTCAAGCGGCTCAATGCACACCGCGTCCGCGTCGCGGCGGCGACCGACAACTACGCCTCCCTCGGGGTCATCCGCCGGCTCGGCTTCCGTTTCGAGGGCATCGCGCGCGAGGCGGAGCGCTGCCAGTCGCGCTGGCTCGATCACGCGATCTTCGCCCTGGTCTCGACCGACGAGCTGACCTGACCTCTAGCGCGCCAGGCTGGCCACGAGGGCGCGGACGCGAGCGATCCCGTCGACGCTCCGCGCCCCGTACCAGCACAGGTCCTTGCCGCCGGTGCGCACCACGGCGCCGCTGCGCGCGGCGGGCACGTCGAGGGCGCGGAAGACGGCCGCGTCTTCCTCCGTGAAGGGGTGCGGCTCGTCGGGCAGAAGGACAATCTCGGGCGCGCGCGCCACGACCTCGTCGAAGGTCACGCGGGGGTACCGGACGTCGCGCGGCCCCACCTGGTCGGCGGACAGCGGCGTTGCCTTGCCGAGGTCGGCAGCGAGGGGATAGCGCCGCTGGCGATCCGCGAACACGTTCTGGGCGCCGCAGAGGTCGAGCATGTCGCTGATGAACGTGTCGCCGTGGATCGTCATGAGCGGCTTCATCCAGATGGGGCAGAAGGCGCGCACGGGGCGCCCCTTCTTCCGCGCCTCCTCGGCCACGCGGTGCTCCTCGTAGCCGCGCCCGAGGAGCTCCTTCACGACCGCATCCCCCTCGGCACCGAAGATGCGCGCCAGGCGCGCGAGGTGAGCCAACCCGTCCGCGACGCGCCGCGGGAACACCACGTACACGCGGACCCCTAGCCGGACGAGGGCCTCGACGTCGCTCCGGGTGTTCTCCTCCTGGTTGGCGAGGACCAGATCGGGCCGGAGCGCGACGACGTCGTCGACCCGCGGGTTCTTCGTGCCACCCACGCGCGGCAGCCGGGCTACGACGTCCTCGGGCAACTCGCAGTAATCGGTGCAGCCGACCAGCGTGCCCGCGCGCCCGAGCGCGGCGACGCTGAGCGTGTCGCTGGGCACGAGAGAGACGACCCGCTTCGGAGGCGTCGCGAAGTCGAACGGCCGCTTGAGATCGTCGAAGACGCGAAGGGCCCCAGGCATGGCGCGTCAGTCCCCGTCCTCGCTGTCGTCAGCGCCTGCGCTCGGCGGCGCCGGAGGACCGCCGTCCGCGTGAGGGCCCACGAGCGCCGCACACCGCGCCCATGCCTTGTCGTCGCAAGGCGTGCCGGACGCCTGGCCCCTGGCGACGCAGGCGAGCACGTGGCCCCCTTCGTGCTCGACGAGGCGATCGAGGACCAGGTTGCACCCGCGAGCGCACTCGTGCGCGCTGCACTGGCCAGCCCGGGTGACGCACGCCTTTGCGCACGTGTCCTCGGGCCCGCGCGGGGGCGACTCGGCATGGCATGCGCCCAGGATCGCGACCACCAGGGCAAATGGGCTTCGGTCCACGCGAACCCATGCTTAGTCTGCGCGTCGTACGTCGACAACCGCGGTGCTCGCGCTACCCTCGGCCCCGCGACCGAAAGGAGACCCGCCGTGAATCCGAACGCCGCCCCTCCCCGCGTCATCATCCGCGCGTGCGACTCGTACGAGCCCGAGCGCATCCGGGCCATCCTCCGCGACGGGCTGCGCGAGCTGAACCTCGTCCCCAAGGGCCGCACGCTGGTGAAGCCCAACCTCGTGGCGTCGGGCCCGCTCTTTCCGCACGCCCACACGCGCGCCGAGTTCGCCGAGGGGCTCCTGCTCGCGCTGAAAGACGTGGGAGGAGACACGATGACCGAGCTCGCGGTGGGCGAGCGATGCGGCATCACCGTGCCCACGCGAGCCGCCTTCGAGGGCGCGGGCTTCGACGCGATGCTCAAGCGCGTCAAGGGCGTGAAGCGCTACCTCTTCGAAGAAGTCCCGCAGGTCGAGATCCGCTACACGCACGACAAGCGCTTGCGCGACTACGTCTTCGTCCCGGAGCCCATCGCCAAGGCGGACTTCTTCGTCAACGCGCCCAAGTTCAAGGCCCATCCGTGGACGACGGTCACCTTCTCGATGAAAAACTACATTGGGATCCAGGACGACCGTCACCGCCTGATCGACCACGACCACCGCCTCAACGAGAAGGTGGCCGACCTTCAGTACGTCATCCAGCCGCAGTTCATCGCGATCGACGGGATCATCGCCGGCGAAGGGCGGATGCTGACGCCCAAGCCGTTCGACCTGAAGCTCATCGTGATGGGCAACAACCAGGTCGCGTTCGACGCCGTCTGCTGCGCCATCATCGGCGTGAACGCGAACGACGTGGACCACATCCGCCTCGCGGCCGAGCGCGGCTTCGGCACGACGGACCTGTCGAAGATCGCGATCTCGGGCGACGTGACCCTCGAGCAGGCTCGCGCACGCGCCAAGGGCTTCGAGGTGGGTCTCATCCGCGTCGAGAAGTACTTCGAGGGGAGCAACATCACGGCGTACGCGGGAGCACCGCCGGAGAGCGAGAAGACCGACTACTGCTGGGGAGGCTGCCCGGGGGCCATCGAGGAGGCGATCGAGATCCTGCGCCTCTTCGACAAGGAGTGCGACGAGAAGATGCCGCGCATGCACGTCGTCTTCGGCGCATACGACGGCCCCATCGACGCGAAGCCGGGCGAGAAGGTGGTCTTCATCGGCGACTGCGCGACGTGGCACGGGAAGCTCGGGAGCGAGACCGTGTCGATCGAGAGCCTCTACCGCAACCGCTCGACCCGAGACCCGTACAAGGCCGAGCACGACGACATCTACGTGAAGATGAAGACCACCGTCGGCAAGCTCGCGGCGGCGCGCGACAAGTCGCACCTCCGGCTCGAGGGCTGTCCGGTCAGCGTCGCGGAACAGGTGCTGGCTCTGGTGCACCTCGGCAAGACGAAGAACCCGTACTTCGCCCCCGCCGAGGTCGTCGGCTTCAACCGGGCGTACCTCGGCTGGCGGGCGGTCACGGCGTTCCAGCGGCTCACGGGGAATCCCTACCAGCGCCCGGGCGCTTGCCCGCGGGGCGAAGCCAAGCCCGACGTGAAGATCGCGGATGCCGAGTAACCGCGCGATGCCCATACCCCCGCCCGAGCTCACGCCGCTCGACTCGATTCTGCCGTCCGAGCCGCTGCTGCTCATGGGAGCCGGCCCGGTGCCCATTCCGCACGCGGTCGCGCGGGCGAACGGCGTCGTCATCAACCATCTCGGCGCGACGATGGAGCGCGTGATCGAAAACCTGAAGCAGATGGCGCGCTACGCGTTCCAGACGAAGAGCGACAAGATCCTCGGTGTCGCGGGGCCGGCGTCGGCGGCGATGGAGATGGCCGTCACCAACCTATTGTGGCCGGGCCGCACGTGCCTGTGCCTCAAGACAGGGACGTTCAGCGGGCGGCTCGGCGAGATGGCGGCGTGCGTGGGCGCGGACGTGACGGTCATCGAAGCCGAGACCGGCAAGCCCGCCACGGCCGACATGGTCCGCAAGGCCTTCGCGGGCGCGCGCTACGACGTCGTCACGCTGGTGCAGGGAGAGACGTCGTGCGGCGTTCTGAACGGCGACCTCCCGGAGATCGCGCGTCTCGCGCGCGACCACGGCGCGCTGACGATCACCGACGCGGTCGTGACGCTGAGCACGATGCCGCTCGAGATGGATCGCTGGGGGCTCGACGTCGTGGTGACGGGGGGGCAAAAGGGGCTCTCGTCGATCCCGGGCGTGTCGCTCGTCGCGTTCGCGGACAGGGCGTGGGAGGTCGTCGTGAAGCGTCCGGTGAGGCCTACGCACTGGTGCCTCGACGCGGTGCGCGCGCAGCGATTCTGGGGGGAGCACCAGTATCACTACACGGCGCCGGTGCCGGGCGTTCTGGCGCTCTACGAGGCGCTCCGGCTGGTGTGCGACGAGGGGCTCGAGGCGCGGCACGAGCGGCATCGCGTGAGCTCGCTGTCGCTGCAGGCGGGGCTCGAGGCGATGGGGCTGCGCCTGTTTATCCCGAGGGAGCATAGGCTGAACTCGGTCATCGCGGTTTGCCTGCCGGACGGGGTGAACGCGAGGGACGTGCTGGCGTACATGTCGCGGAAGTTCCACGTGGAGATATCGGGGGCGTTCGGGCTCGACGTGGTGCGCATCGGGCAGATGGGGGAGCAGTGCCGCTCGCACAATCTGTTCAAGGTGCTGTACGCGACGGGGATGAGCTTCGGGCACTTCGGGGTGAAGCTGGATGTGAGCAAGGGGCTGGCGGAGCTGGAGCGGACGCTCACGCGAGAGCAGGAGTTCGAGTAACCGGGGGGACGCAGCGGCGCTCTCGTCTTCGTCCTCGCGCCAGTGTCGAGAGGGCCCGCCGTCGTCGGGTCGGTGCTCGGCGGCGGGCGGGGCCCCGCGTTCGGCCGGCTTGGCGGGAAGATCGTCATGTGTGGTCCGTGCCGGCCGAGACTTGCCCCACCCGCCGCCTGCGCTCCGACCCGACGACGGCGGGCGATCGTTGACCTTCTTTGCGAGAGGGTTCCGGTGACGGAAGGGCGTTCCTCGTCGAGGCAAAGCTCGACGTCAGCAAGGGGCTCGCGCAGGTCGAACGAACGGCCCTCAGCGCGATGGATGCCTGATCGCGCTTCAGAGATGCGCCTCTTGGCGAGACCGTTGGGCGCTTGGCCGCCTGGGCTTCTGTGGCGTGAACACGAACTGCATGATCGAAGAGGCGCTCGAAGGTCTCCTCTTCGAGAAGGACCAGCTTGTCCCCGAGGTCACGTGGGGGGGCGCTTCAAGCCCGGAAGCCGATTGGGCGCCGCGGATTGCTTGGGGGCGCCGTGAGCTCGCGGATCACGTCGAACACCGCGCGGAACTGCGCGTCGTATCTCCTCTCCAGCGCCGCGAGCTTGCGCGCGAGGTCGGCGTGGGTCGCGAGCAGCGCGCGAAGGCGGATGAAGGCTCGCACGACCTCGATGCTGACCTGGACCGCGCGCGGGCTATGGAGCACCGCCGAGAGCATCGCGACCCCATGCTCCGTGAAGGCGTAGGGGGCATAGCGACGCCCGCCGTGGCCGGCACTTGCGAGCTCCTGCGGAGACAGCTGGAACATGAAGTCGGGAGGGAAGCGGGCGGCGTTCCGCTTGACGGCGCGCACGAGTTGGCCCGTGGCCACGCCGTAGAGCGCCGCAAGGTCTGCGTCGAGCATGACGCGCTCGCCGCGGAGCAAGAGGATGCGCCGCTCCACGTTCGCCGCAGCCAGGGCCTACGACGGCATCTCCTCGCAACCCTTTCCGCCGCGAGCGTGAAAGGTTGCCCGGTTCGTCAGCCGCTCTGACCGGGGACGGAGCCCGCGCATCGCGCTGTCTGGATGCCACGCCCCGCCCCTTCCGCGCCCTTGCCCGCGGGAGAGTCACCACTTTGAGTTGAAGGGGCTGCCGGCAGGCCCGGCGTAACCAAGGGCGTCGCCCATATCCACCGCGCGATGAGCGTGGCCACCGACTGGGCGGCCACGTCGAAGGTCGTCATCGAGGTGTCCGTTAGGGCGATGCGACCCAGCGGCGTCGTCTTGTCGTCGTGGGCGACAGCGACATCGATCTCTTGCCACGCGCGATAGGTCAGGCGACCGAGAATCGATGAGCGCGACGACACCAGGCCGCGACCGCCGATCCACGACCTTGATGTTGTACTTGGCGAGCTCCAGGCGAAGCGTTTGGGAGAAGCCGTCGACGGTCCACGTGCCGAGCACGTCCACCGGGAGCCGGACGTCGAGCGCGATCGCCCTCGGGGGTCCGCTCGGGACCGAGAACACCGGAGGCGTGTCGCACCCCCACGCGAGAGCCAGCGCGACCAGGAGCAGGAGCGCCCTTGGTAGGCCAGCCATACCGCTTCTCTGCGTTCTCTGCGCCTCGGCGGCCATTTGCTTTCCCCCCCTTCTCGCGATCGGAGGGTCGAAGGATGGCACTATTTGCGAGAAATCGTACCGACGTCGCACACCCGTGTGTCGACCAGGCTGAAACACGCATCGACGTGGCGGAGGACCGTGTCGACCTGACAGGTCGGTGCGGCGACCTGGCTGAGCGATGCGGAGATCAGCGAGAAGAGTGCAGCGACGTGGCTGATCGATGCATCGACCTGGCAGAGCGACGCACCCATCAGCGTGACTCCCGCGGCGACCTGGCTCGTCGATGCAGCGACCTGGCAGGGCGACGCACCCATGAGCGTGACTGCCACGGCGACGTGGCTCATCGATGTGGCCATCTGTCAGGTCGACGCAGGGATACGCGAGATGCGCGCAGGGATCTGGCCGATCGATGCGCCGGCTTGTCATGTCGGCGTGGTGATCAGCGAGATTCGTGCAGAGACCTGGTTGGTGGATGCTTCGCCCTGCCAGGTCGATGCGCGCATCAGCGAGATCTCGGCGGGCTGGTGACGGGCTCGCGGCGCGAGCGGCCCTCTCGTCGTCGCGCCAGTGTCGAGAGAGCCCGCCGTCGTCGGGTCGGAGCGCAGGCGGCGGGTGGGGCAAGTCTCGGCCGGCACGGACCACACATGACGATCTTCCCGCCAAGCCGGCCGAACGCGGGGCCCCGCCCTCCGCCGAGCACCGACCCGACGACGGCGGGCGATCGTGCGAGGCGGAGAGAGTCATGGGGATTCTTCCTTTGAGGACTAGCTGCGCGACATCGACCCCGTTGGACGCTTCCCCATGGGCCTTGGGCAGCGCCTGGGCTTCAGGGATGCGCCAATCCCGTTATCGCTTCCCCCGTCATCCGGAAGATCCCCCATTCGTCCATCGGCTTCGCGCCGAGGGAGCGGTAGAAGGCGATGGCGGGCGCGTTCCAGTTCAGGACCGACCACTCGAGCCTGCCGCACCGCCTCTCCACGGCGATTCGCGCGAACTCGCGGAGGAGCGCCAGCCCGTGCCCCTTGCGCCTGTGCTCCGGCAGAACGAAGAGGTCCTCGAGATACAGCCCCGGCCGGGCCAGGAAGGTCGAGTAGTTGTGAAAGAAGAGCGCGAATCCCACGACGACGCCGCCGTCCTCCGCCACGAGCGCCTCGGCATACGGCCGTGCCCCGAACAGATGCTCCGCCAGAATCCGCCTCCGTCCCCAGGACCTCGTGCTCGAGCTTCTCGTAACGCGCGAGCTCCACGATGAGCGAATGCAGCGCCCGTACATCGACCCGAGTGGCGGCACGAATCATCGTCGACTCACCCTAACCCCCCGCGCGTGCCAGCGCCTGCTCCAGCGCCTTCGCCAGCGCCTCCCTCGGCTGCGCCCCGACGAGCCGCCGCTCCCCGATCCATATCGTCGGCAACGCGTACCCCCCGGACTCCTTGAACTCCGCGCGGTCCGCCTCGATCTGTGCGTCCGTCTTCGGATTCGACCACGCACGCGCGGTATGGCTCGAGCGCGATCCCCACGCTCGCCGCCACCTTCTCGCACCCCTCGCGCGTCAGGTCGTCCACCGGCGCCGCGAAGAGAGCGTCCGCCAGCGCGTCGCCCTTGCCGAGGCGCTCCCCACAGCACGCCGCGCGAGCCGCATCGAGCGCATGCGCATGGGAGCGCAGCGGCACCTGGCGCCTCACGACGCGGACCTTGTCCTTGTGCGCCTCGAGCAGGGGCGTAAATTCCGCGTTGGTCATCCGACAGAACGGGCACTCGAAGTCCACGAAGTCGACCACGGTCACCTCGCCCTTCGGGGTCCGCGCGATCTCGGCCGCGATGGCAGGGGACGGCCCGGGGGTCTTCCTCGAGTAGCCGGCGACGAGCGGCACGGCGACCGCGACCGCGAGCGAGCCAGCCCCCGCCAGCGACACCCACGACGGCGCGACGGCGTCGCGTGCGTCGAAGAACCTCCAGAGCGCTGCGAGCAGGCTCACCAGTCCGCTCGCGTCGGCGACGCAGCAGTAGGGGCAATAGCTGCCCAAGAGCACCTGAATGACGAACAGCGAGACCCCGACGACCGCGGCGACCAGCGCAAGGGCGAGCTCGGCCGCCCGCGCGCGCCGCCCCGCCAGAAGCGATACCACCCCGATCGCCAGGAAGCCGGCGAGCCCGACCGCCGGCATCGGCACACCCCACGGAGCCGCGAAGATCGTGTGACGGACGTCGTCGCACGCGCTCCCCTCGGCGCAGAAGACGGGCGCCGGGCGCGTGTAGTCCACGAGGAGCGCGGCGCTCGCCACGAGGCCCGCCAGCACGGGCACGAGCGATGCGACCAGAGCCGCTGCGCGGAGGGGGGCCGACCGGGCCGACGCGGGAAGTCTCGGTTCCGAGGCCATGTCCCGGGTCCCAATCGTATAGCAAGGAGCCGCGGTCAACCCTTCCGCCCACCCGGCGTAGCGGCTACTACTCTTGCCCCCCATGCCCCCGCGCCTCCCCAGTCGGGCCAATACCCGCGATTCGCAGCCCGAAGGCCGGGGAGCGGCAGGTGCGGAGCGCGAGGGCGTCCTTTCGGCGCACGCGCGGGGGTTCGGGTTCGTGGCGAGCCTCGGGCCAGGGGCGGCGGGCGACGACGTCTTCATCCCGCCGGAAGCGCTGGGCGGAGCGATGCACGGCGACCGTGTGCTCGTGCGCGTGCGGGGGCGGAGTGCCCGAGGCGCCGAAGGGATCATCGTCAGGATTCTGGAGCGCGGGACGAAGCGCGTCGCCGGGACGCTGCGCCGCAAGGGCAAGAGCGCCTGGCTCGAGCCGGACGACACCGCGTCCGAGGCCCCATCGTGCTGCCCCGTGCGCTCGACGCACGAGGTCCGGAAGGCAATAGCGGGAGCGACGGTGACGCGGTCGTCGTGGCCATCACGCGCTGGCCGGAATCGAACGACGAGAACCCGGAGGGGCGCATCGAGACGGTCCTCGGACGTCCGGGCGATCTCTCGGTCGAGGTCGCGAAGATTCTCGTACTAGAAGGGGTCGGCGAACCTCACACGGAGGCGGCGGTCACCGAGGCCGAGGCCTTCGGCGTCGAGGTCCCCGAGGCGATGAAGGCGGCCCGCGAAGACCTGCGGCACCTGCCCCTTCCGACGATCGACCCCGAGGACGCGCGGGACCACGATGACGCAGTCTGGGTGGAGCGGGCCGAGGTGAGCGGGCACCCGGCTACCGGGTGTGGGTCGCGATCGCGGACGTGAGCACCTACGTCACGCCCGGCACGGCGCTCGACGACGAGGCGAAGGCCCGCGGCTGCAGCGTGTACTTGCCGGACCGCGCGATCCCGATGCTTCCGCGAGCGCTCTCGTCGAACCTCTGCTCGCTCCTGCCGGACGTCGACCGGCTCTGCCTGTGCGTCGAGGCCCAGGTCGACTCGACGGGGCGCGTCGTGTCGAGCCGCCTCGTGCGCGGGCTGATGCGGTCGCGGGCAAAGCTGACGTACGGCGGCGTCGCGCGCGCGCTCGGGCTGTCGGCCGAGGCGACACGCGAGCCGGCCGCCGACGCGATGGTCGAGGGCTTGCGCGTGGCACTCGAGCTTTCGCGCGTCCTGCGCGCGCGGCGCATGAACCGCGGCGCGCTCGACTTCGAGCTGCCGGAGGCGAAGGTCATCCTCGACCCGACGACGCGCGAACCCGTCGACGTCACACGCCGCGCCGACGATCCGGGGGTCAAGCGGGCGTACCAGCTCATCGAGGAGCTGATGCTGCTCGCCAACGAGACCGTCGCGCGATGGTTCGAAGAGCGCCGCGCGCCGACCATCTTCCGCGTGCACCCGCCGCCGGACGAGCAGAAGCTCGATCGGTTCGCGGCGATGTGCGAATCGCTCGGAATCGCCTTCGACATCGACGACACGCGCGATCCGAAGAAGCTCGGGGACTTGCTCAAGTCGTTCGCCGATCATCCGCTGGCGGCCGTGCTCAACTCGCTGCTCCTGCGCTCGATGAAGCAGGCGACCTACGACGTGGCCAACGTCGGCCACTTCGGGCTCGCGTCGAAGGCGTACCTGCACTTCACGTCGCCTATCCGCCGCTATCCAGACCTCGTCGTGCACCGGATCGTGCACGCGGTCCTCGCCGGCCGGGACCCGAGGCGCGACGAGGAGGCCCGTGAGCAAGCTCGCCGAGTCGGCCCTCGCGTCGAGCGTCGCCGAGCGACGTGCGATGGAGGTCGAGCGCGCGGTCGTCGACCTTTACCGGACGTTCCTGATGAAGGACCACATCGGCAAGCGCTTCGAGGGCACGGTGACGGCCGTCGTCGGCTCGGGACTCTTCGTGCAGCTCGACGCACCGTTCGTCGACGTGCTGGTGCGTCTGGAGGACCTGGGCGGCGACCGATGGGAGGTCGACGACGACGCGCTCCGCGTGGTCGCCCCACGCTCCGGAGACCACGTCTCTCTGGGCGACAGGATGATGGTGGAGATCACCGACGCGGCGATTCTTCGCCGCACCGTCTATGCGAAGCGTGTCGGCGGCGAGGCCCAAGATCGCGGCGGTCCCCGCCGCCCCAAGCCGAAGCGCCCCGATCCCAAGCGCCCCGCCAAGGGCGACAAGCGCCAGCGTACCGGTGGTCGTCCGCAGCCATCCCGCAAGGGCAAGCAGCAGCCACCGCGAGGCGGCAAAGGGAAGAAGCGGCGAGGGCGATAGCAGACGCCTGGGGTGGTCACCGGGGCGACCCTCACAGGTGAATGTCGAGCCGAGGATCCCCTGTCTGGAACTTGGCTAGCTTGTCGACGAGGTCGGCCACTTCCGGGGAAGACTCGCCGGGGATCTGGACGAGGAAGTGGACGTAGAGGTCCCCAGGCTCGCGCCCCTTCTTCGTGACGCCCTTGCCGCGTAGCCGAAGCACCTGGCCGCTCTTCGCGTGCTCGGGCACCGTCAGCGAGACCGCACCCTCCACCGTGGGAACCCGCACCTTCGAGCCGTGGTAGGCCTCCGCGATCGTGATGGGCAAGTCGAGGTGAAGGTCGTCTCCCTCGCGCCGGAAGTAGGGGTGCGGCGTCACGTGGAGCGTAAGCACGAGGTCCCCCTTCTCACCACCGTTGGGTGAAGCGCCACCTTGACCGTGGATTCGGACGCGGCTCCCTTCGGCGGCGCCGGCGGGGATCCGGACGGTGACGGGTGCGGCCACCTGCCCTTGCGGGCGCAGCTCGAGCGTCGCCCCGCGAACCGCCGACGCGAAATCGATCGTGACCTCGCTCTCCAGGTCCGGACCGCGCAAAGGGCCGCGGTTGCGCCTGGCACGGCCCATGAGATCCTCGAACATGTCGCCGAGGTTGCCGCTCGAGCTGCGGCCGAAAAGGTCCTCGACGTCGGCCCCCCCGCCATAGCCCCCTGTGCCGCGACCCTGCCGCGACCAATCGCGGTACGCGCGCGCCTTCTCCGGGTCGAAGCCGTCGCGGAGCCCCTCTTCGCCGAACTCGTCGTAGAGAGCGCGTTTCTTGGCGTCGCCGAGCACGTCGTAAGCGCGGTTCACTTGCTTGAAGCGGGCCTCGGCGGCGTTGTTGCCCGGGTTCTTGTCGGGGTGAAGCTTCGACGCGAGCTTGCGGTACGCCTTCTTGATCGCGTCCGCCTCCGCGTTCTTGGGAACCCCGAGGAGGGCGTAGAGGTCTTCGGCCATCGCGGTCGCTGGGGGGAAGGCTAGGTCGGGCCGAGAGCCCTCGCAACGCGCATTTCCGCGGCGCCGAGCGTGAGGATCTCCTCGGCATGCGCCACGGACAGGTACAGTCCCCGGGCGTAGAGCTTCAGCCTCGCCGCCTCGTCCAGGTCGCCGGGTCTGCCGCGGGTCGCCGCGTAGAGCAGGATCGCCGCGGTCACGCTGACGTTCAGGCTCTCGACGAAGCCCGTCATCGGGACCTTCACGCGCGCCTCGCACGCCGCCGCCAGGTCCTCGCTGATCCCCTCTCGCTCGTTGCCGAGGACGAGGGCGAGGCCGGGCATGCGAGCCAGATCTTCCGGATCGAGCTCCCCCTCGGGATGAGCGGCGACCAGGGGCAGACGCGCGCCACGTGCCCAGGCGATTGCAGAGGCGGCGGACGCGGCGTGGCAGGTCACATCGACCCACTTCTCGGCGCCTCGCGCGACCGAGTGCGCCACCGCGAGCGGGGTGCCCTTGCGCTCGACGACGTGCAGGCGCTGGACCGCAAAGGCCTCGCACGATCGCAGCACCGCCGCGCCGTTGTGCGGATCGTACGGCCTGTCGAGCACGACCGCGACGCTGGCGAGACGCCTACCGATGACCTCGCGCAGCCGCTGCCTGCGCGCGTCGGTGATGAACGGTTCGAGAATTCGAACGACACGCTCGGGGTCCTCCTCCGCACGCAAAGCCCGCGGCGACACGAGATCTTGCGCGCCAAGTACGCCTGGGGTGGTGCGGCGCATGGGCCCTCCCCTATAGCTCACGAACCCGGCAAATGGGCTCGGGGCGGCGCAGCGGGCTACAGTGGACGGGTCATGTCGAGCCGGCGCAAGAGGCGCGACTGGGGTCGCAGTGTGGCGCGCGTGGTCTGCGCGGCGCTGGCAGGCATAGGCCTGCTCCCATTCCTCGCCACGCTCGTGGTCCGCTCGGCCTGGGCGCGGGAGTGGTCCGCCCGCGAGTCGCAGAGGCTATTGCGCGACCAGGGGCTGGCCGCGACGTACTCGGCGGCGCTGCGGGTGTGGCCGCTCGCGGTCGAGCTCGACGGGGTACGGGTCGACTCGAGCGATCGGGGTCCCCCTGCGCTGGAGTGCAGCCGGATCCTGGTGCGGCCCAGACTCTTCGCGCTCCTCGCCGGCAAGCTCGCCATCGACGGCATCGACCTCGACGGGCCGCGGCTGCGCGCGGTGGTCCGCGACGGGCAGCTCCTGAACCTCGCCATCAAGGACCCCGGCAAGAAGCGGGTCGGGCCCCTCCATGCGCCGTTCAACGCCTTCTCCGTGACCGACGCCTCCATCGACCTCGACATCGACGAGGTCCGTGTCGCGGCCCGCTCGCTCGATCTCGACGTGACCGCCGAGGACGATCCCGTGCTGGGCGCATCGTTCGAGGTCGCGCTCCGGACCGGGCGGGCCGACGTTCATCGCGGGCGCATCCGGGCAGACGGCTCGACGGCGACCGACGACGACGCCCTCTGCATGGTCGACGCCCGCGTGCGGGTGGAACCCGACTCCCTGCTGGTGCGCCGCTTCACAGGTGTCGGTTCGGTGGACCTCGACGCCGCCCCCGGCACGACGCCCGCGTGCGACCTCCCCGCCAGCGACATGCGCCGCGCCGAGCTGTCCCTCGGCCACGTGCACATCGAGCTCCCGAAGCAGCCCGGTCAGCTGCCTCGCATCGACGGACACGTACGCGGACGCGCCCCCATCGGCCTCGCCGAGCGCGCGGCGAGCCTTCCCGAGACCCACGGCTGGGTCGGCATCGACGCCGACGTTCGTTTCGCCGAGGACACGGTGCTCCCCGACGTGAGCGGTACGATCGAGGCGCATGACGTGCGGCTCGCGCAGTTCGCGTTCGCCGACGAAGTACAGAGCCAGATCTCGATCCGGCGCAACGTCATCGAGAGCGCGAAGACGACGGTCCGCCTCGCCGGCGGCACCCTCACGTTCTCGGACACGGTCGTTTCGCCCCTCGCCAAAGGGGTCAAGCTCGACCGCGCGCGGCTGGACGTCGCGGGCGTCAACTTCACGGCGCTCATGCGGGCTCTCGGCGTCCACCCGAGCTCGTGGGTCGGCTGGGACATCCGCGAGATTCACGTGCCGGTGCTCACCGGCGGGTTCGCGCCCCTCAAGCTCGACGGTGACTTCACGTCGAAGACCGCCTCGTTCGGCGTCTACGATCGCCCCGCGGAGGACCGTGCGCGCGAGCGGCTGTTCGGCTTCTCCGAGGCCCAGATCGCCGCGCATCTGAGCGTCCGGCCCGACAGCGTCAAGTTCGTGGACGTGCACGCGGCGCTCCCGCACTCGCACGTCGACGGGGGCTTCGTATCGCTCGGCTTCCACAACGATCTGCGGATCGACGCGCCCCGCATCTGGGTGGACCTCGACGACATCTCACCCATCGGACCGGTGGCGATGCACGGGCAGCTCGACGCGAGTGCGCACGTCGGCGGCATGTTCCGGCGCCCCGAGCCGGAGGGTGACATCCGGTCCCTGACCGGGTTCGTCGTATCCGACGTCGCCTTCGGCGACATGAGCGCGGGCCACGTGAAGGTGGACGTCGACAAGCCCGAAGTAGAGATCACCGATGCCCGCGCGAAGCGCGGCAACAGCGCCTACGAGGTGCCGACGGCGCAGCTGCGGTTCGGCGGGACGCGCGGCTTCCTCGTCGACGCCGTGGGATCGAGCGGTGGCTTCGGGCTGCGCGATCTTCTGTCGATGTTCGCCCTGGAGGAAGACCCACGCTTCGACGGGCTCGACGGCAAAGTGGCCGCGCGGGCGGACGTGCACGTCGCGCTCGGCGGCCCAGAGGACGCGTGCGGGAGCGGCTACATCGACATCGGCGCGAAGGGACACCTGACCGACGTCCTCTTGTACGGCGAGCGCTTCGCCCGGGGCGACGCCGACGTGTCGCTCAAGTGGTACGACCGGCAGCGGGGAATCGCGGGCGCCGACGTCGACGTGCGCTCGTTCGTCCTCGACAAACTGCAACCGCCCGTGGGGACGAGACCGGGGGCGACTGGGACGGTGCTCGGGTCCGCATCGATCCGTCGAGGGGGCACGCTCGCCGGGAACGTGATGGTCGCAGGGGTTGCCTCTCTCTCGCGTCGATTCGCTGGGTCCCGCCGCGCATTGGCTCGAGGGCAGCGTGTCGGGGGTCGCCCACGTGTCGGGGAAGCTCGACGACTTCCTGCCCGACGCAGGATTCGTCGCGCGAGCCGAGCTCGACGTGGCGGGCACGCGCGCGCGCGCCGTGGCGCTGCCGAATTCCCATCTCGACGTCACGATGACCCAGAGGATGCCGCAGCCGAAACGCAGCCCCGGGCGTTCGCGGTGCGGCGGGCAGATCGAGCCCGCCGTTCGACAAACAGGCCTACCTCGCGGACACGTCGTCGCGCGGCGATTGGACGGTGAACGGCAACATTCTTGGCAACACGGTGCAGCTGAGCGACGTCGTCGTCACCCGCGCGAAGTCGTCTCACATGACCGGCCGCGTATCCTTGCGCGCGCTCGATCTCGGTCTCCTGGAGCGCATCCTCCAGCCTCCCAAGGACGAACCGGAAGGGGTGACGGCGGCGCCCGTCGCGGCGCTCGGCGGTCAGCTCTGGGGAGAGCTCGTCGTCGACGACGTCCCCCTCGACGCACCCGCCCGCTCGAGCGCCCGATTGGTGATCGGCCCGACGTTCGTCTCCCGGGCGGGGCGAAAGATAACGCTCAAGCCTCCGCGCGAACCGCTGGTGCTGGCCAACGACTCGCTCACGATTCCTCCGCTCGAGATGACGCTCGACACCGACACGCGCGAAGACCAGGACGCCGCGTCCGGAGAAAGAGGTTTCCACGGAGGCTTCGTTCTGACGGGAACCGTGACGAAGGTGTCGACCGACCCCATCGCTCGATCTCGACGCGAGGCTCGATCCGGTCGACCTGGCGGTCCTGCCGCGCCTCGTGCCGAAGGTGGATCGCGCGAGCGGTCACGTCGAGGGGAGCGTACGTGTGACCGGCAAGAGCCGCCGCGCCGACGCTCCTCGGCGAGCTGCACGCGAAGGGGGACGACATCGAGATTCACGGCCTTCCGAGCGCCGTGACCGACTGCGCGTCGACGTGCACGCGAACGCGAACGAGCTCTCGGCCTCGGGCAACGCCAAGTTCGCCGGCGGAACGGCGGCGTTCGACGCGTCGGTTCCCCTGCGCGGGCTGGAGCTCGGAGCGCTCGACTCGCGCGTGGTGCTGCGCGGCATCCACCTGACACCGGAGGAGGGGGTCTCGGCCACGCTCGACGCGGACCTCGAGCTCGGCTTCGACCCGTCGGCGCGAAGCTCCGGTCTCGCGGCGCTCCCTCGGCTGACCGGCGACGTGACGGTTCTGCTCGCTGTCGTACCTGCGCCCCATCTCGCTCAACGCCGACATCAAGGCGTTCGCGAGCGCCAAGCGCACGGTCGTCAACGCGTACGACCCCGCGCTAGACTTCGTCACGCTCGATCTGCGCGTGCGCTCGAGCGCTCCCATCGTCATCAAGAACAATCTGGTCGAGGTGCAGCTCGGGATCGACTCGGGAACGCTCGAGGTCACCGGGACCAACCAGCGCTTCGGGCTTCGCGGCGTTCTCCGTACGCAGCCCGGAGGGCGCTTTCACTTCCAGACGAGCGAGTTCGACGTGCAGCAAGGCCTCATCCGCTTCGACGACCAGACGCGCATCGCGCCGAACGTCGACATCACGGCGGTCACCGAATATAGGCGCTACACGGACACGAGCGTGGGCGCCGCGAGTGCGGGCGCGAGCGGTGGGTCGACGGCGGCCTCGGCGGGGTCGACTCGCGGCGGGTCGCTGTGGAGAATCACGCTCCACGCGTACGGCGACGCCGACAACCTGCGCCTCGACATGATGAGCGAGCCCGCCCTGTCCCAGGAGGACATCGTCCTGCTCCTGACGGTGGGGACGACGCGCGCCGAGCTCGACCAGCTCCAGGCGAGCAGCCTCGGGGCGAGCATCGCGCTCAACGCCCTCGGGGCGGCGTCCGGCGCCGATCGCGCCGTCAAGACGGCGCTCCCCATCATCGACGACTTCCGGTTCGGCAGCGCTTACTCCACCGTGACCGGCAAGACCGAGCCTCAGCTCACGGTCGGAAAGCGGCTCACGAACGACGTCCGCGCCAGCGTCACCGCGGGCCTGAGCGAAGACCGGGAGCTTCGATCGGACATCGAATGGCGCCTGAACAACCGCCTCAGCGTTCAGGGATCGTACGACAACATCAACGACGTGTCGTCGTCGGCGCTCGGCAACATCGGCGTAGATCTTCGCTGGAGGCTCGAGTTCGAGTAGCTGTCATAGACGCGGATGCGCCTGAGATACGTGGCTCTAGCTCGGGGTGATCGGCGCCTTCCCGGGCCTCGCGCACGCGCAGACAGCCGTGGCGGTGACGCCCATTCCCCGGACGCCCGCCGCGGAGGCGAGGTCGCAGGTGCCCACGCTTCTTCCGCCTTTCGACTGGGGGCCGGTCGAAGGCAAACCCATCGTCCGCGTGGCGGTCGTCCTCGAAGGGAACATCTGGGACGACGTGAAGGCGCCTTCGGTCCTGCGCCTCAAGGTGGGCGAGCCGCTGACCCGGACCGCGGCGCGTCAGGCTCTCGAGGAGGTGCTCGACAGCGGCCGGTTCGCGAGTGGACGGGTCACGGTGCAGGCCGAGAACGGCGGCGTCGCCGTGGTGCTGCGCCTCTTGCCCCGCAAGCTCATCGAACGGCTCGACGTCGACCTGCACGGCGCTCGACTCCCCCGCGAAGAGGTGCTGCACGAGGCCGACCTGTCCGACGGGGGTGAGCTCGTCGGCGCGGATGTCGACGAGGCGGCGCGCCGGATCGAGCGCTACTTCGCGCTGCACGGGTTTCCGTCGGCCAAGGCGACCGTCCAAACGCGCCAGACCGACGACCCGATGCGCGCCCTCGTGCTCGTCGACGTGTCGGCCGGGACCCCCGCGGTCGATCAACGAGCGGCACTTTTACGTCTTCGGCGCCAAGCCCGAGCCACTCCTCCCGGTCGCCGGCAGCTACGCGGTGGACGCCGGCGACCGCGCGGACGAGCCGGTGCTCGACCGGGCCGACGCCACGCTGGAGGCGACGTTGCACGAGAAAGGCTGGTGGCACGCGGCGGTCGTCGCACGACCTCGTGTGGGTCGGCGCCGCGGACACCGGACGGGTCGCCCTGCGCGTCCGCATCGACGCGGGGCCGCTCTTCATGGCGCGCTTCGAAGGGCAACGAGCACTACGACGGCAGACGTGCTGGGAAGCGCGCTCGGGCTCGACAAGGAGACCGACCGATCGTCGTCCCACCTGGCCGAGAAGATCCGCGCGTTCTACCAGAAGCGAGGCTTCCTCGACGCGGAGGTGCGCGCCGAGGCGCGCGGGCGCCGAGAGCGACGCCGTGCACCTCCTTGTCTTTCACGTCGACGAGCACGCGCGTGTACGCGTCGCCGGACGGAGCTATCCGTGCCTCAAGGTCGACGCCATCAAGCACCTCGGCTCCGGCGGGCCGCGCTCGTCGTCCGGCATCGGCACGGAGATCGACAGCTACCTGGAAGAAGAGCTGCCAGGCGCCGACTTGCTGGTCGACCCCGACCCCCGCGGCGTCGGCGCGACGATCGGCGCGGGCGCCGGCCAGGTGGCCGCGGGCGCTCGCCCGGTGCCGATCGACTTGCAGCCGGACGACACCTACGTCGCGGACACCTACGAGCGCGCGGTCGATCACGTGCGGGAGCTCTACAAGAACGAAGGGTTCTTGCACGCCATCGTGGGCCCCGTGGGCCTCGTGCGAGCGCGCTGCGACCCTCGCTCTCCGCCGCAGGGATGCATCCCGCTCCCCCTTCCGCCGCTCCCGGAGGCCGTGTGCGGCTACGACCCCTCGGGCCTTCCCACGCCGGCCGAGCCGCTCGACCCCAAGTTCACGTGCCGGCCGGACCCCGCGCACGGCATCGAGTGCGCCCCGACCGTGCAGCTCGTCGATCCCCGTAAAGCTCGGACCGCGGACGAGCCTCTGGGACGTCGCCTTCACCGGCGTGAAGACCCAGAGCGAGAGCCAGGTCGCCGATGCGGGCAAGCTGCCGCTCGGCGAGCCGGTCAGCACGACCAAGCTCGAGGACGCCCGGCGACGCATCGTCGATTGGTACAAGGAGCTCGGCTACTACTATGTCGACGTCAAGTACGCGCTCGAGCCGTCGCCCGACAGCACCCGAGCGCGGGTGCGCTTCGACGTCGTCGAGGGCGAGCAGGTCATCGTCCGCGCCATCACGATTCGGGGACTGGACGCGACCCGCGAGACCGTGGTCAAGCGGAGGATCGCTCTCGAGGTCGGGCAGCCGTACCGCGCCAGCGATGCCAGGAAAACCCAGGAGCGCATCGCGACGCTCGGGGTGTTCTCGAGCATCACGGTCGGGCTTAGTGACCCCTACGTCCCGCAGGCAAGCAAGACCGTCGTCATCGACGTCGTGGAGCGGCCGGGACATTACATCGAGGTTCGCCCCGGGTTTTCGACAGGCGAAGGAGTGCGCGGCACCTTCGAGTACGACGAGCGCAACATCCTGGGCTACGCGGTCGGCGCGGTCTTTCGCGCGCAGCTGTCGTACCTGCCGGATTTCCTCATCCTGGACCCGCAGGTGGCAGAGAACTATTCGCAGGTACAAGACAGGCTGGCCCGACGCATCACGCTGAGCGGTGTGTTTCCGGACATCGGCCTCGGGCCTCTCGTGCGATCCCAGCTGGACGCGATCTACGTTCGCGACCTCGAACGCGACTTCACGCTCGACAAGGTCTCGGGCGTGGGAAGCCTCATTTACCGCCCGGGGCGCGAGCTTCAGGTGACCGTCGGCCAGAGCGTCGAGGACAACAACGTTCATCTCTTCGAGTTCAACTCGCTCGCCGAATACCTCGCCTGCGAGGCGGCGCAGGGGGTAGCGACCGAGGGCCTGCAGGCGGCGCTGCGTGTCCCGGACGGCGAGAGCCTCGTCATCGCCCAGCGCCTGGCGGTCGCGTGGGATCGACGCGACGCCTCGTTCAACGCTCACAAGGGGACGTACGTCTACCTGGGAGCTGAGCTCGTGAACTCCGTGCCGGAGGGCGCGCCGATCCTCCCCACCACCAGCGCGACGGGATGCACGGTGCCCCCGGACTCTTCGGTCCTCAAGCCGGCGCCGCAGGCGTACTCGCACTTCGTGAGGCTGACCCAGACCTTCGCGGGGTACATCCCCCTCCCGTTCATCAACGGCCTGACCTTCGCCGCAGAGCTACGCCTCGGCGAGAACGTCCGGACGGCGGCGTGCACCGGCACGGACCCGAACAACCCCCCGCCCGCCTTCTGCACGTACCCCGATCGCCTCTTCTTCATGGGCGGCTTCGACTCGATGCGGGGCTGGCTTCAGGACACGTTCATCCCTCAGGACTACGCGGACCAAATCGCGAACCCGAAAAACCCGGGCCTCTGCACGAACTCGAGCACGAGCTGCTTCATTCCGATCCGAGGCGGCAACCTCATGATCAACCCCCGCGTCGAGCTGCGGTTCCCGATCCACGCGCCCATCGACGCCGCGCTGTTCGCGGATTTCGGAAACCTGTGGGCCGATCCGACTTACGTCTTCAGTCATGGCCTGTCCTTCCGCGCCGACGTCGGTCCCGGGGTGCGCGTCGACACGCCGGTGGGTCCGCTCGTCTTCGACTACGGCATCAACGTCACGCGGCGATCGTACGAAGACTTCGGCGCGTTCCACTTCGCGATCGGCCTCTTCTGAGGACGTGGGCGCTCAGGGGAGCGCGCTCGCGTCGAAGAACGGGATGGGGGGAGGGCTGTGCATGTCGGTTGCCTTGACGCACGCGCTCTTCGCGCCGGCGGTGCAGGCCATCTGGTAGAGGGTCCCCGCCTTCGCGCGGTCCTCGGGCACGCCGCGGCCGTGTTCGAGCATGATGGCGAAGTTGTAGCAGCCGGCGGGCCATCCCTGGTCGCATGCGCGCTCGTAGAACCTCGCGGCCGCGGCGTCGTTCTTCGGGACGCCGTGCGCGTATTCGTTCATCTGCCCGGCGAAGACGCACGCGGACGGGTCCTTCATGTCGCACGCCTTGACGTAGTACGCGGTGGCCAGCGCCTCGTCCTTGTCGACGCCCTGCCCGAGGGCGTACGTGGCCGCGAGCCGCCTGCAGCGGTCGGCGGACCCGGCGTCGCATTCCTTCGCGCACACGGCGACGTCGTCGCAGCCGCCGATCGCAGCGCCAATCGTGATGACGCTCGCCGACGGGGCCGGCGTGTCTTCCGGGGACGCATGCGAACGACCGCATGCCACGAGCGAAAGAATCGACAGGACCCCGAGCGTCACCCCGCGTCGCCGCATTCGGTCGCCACGATCCGGGTCCATACGTCCAACTTGGTGCACTGGAAGACGTCATAGAACGTCTGCGACCCGCTGCACATCGTCGGATTGCCTGGACAGTCCTCCCCGGGAGAATCGCAGACGACGCCCTCGTGCACGAGCCGCGCGGCAGGGCAGGACGCAGGCGGGGCCCCGGCCTCGATGCACGTGGGCTCGGGGCATGCCCACTCGCCGGACGTGCACGTGCACGTGGCGTAGCCGGTGACCGACCCCGTCCCGCACGTGTAGATCGGTTGTGCCGACGCACAGTCGAGCCCCTCTGCGGTGCACATGGCGCCGTTCGAGATCGTCGCGGGTATGGGGCAGGGAGTACCGACCTCCGGCGCGTCCGTGGCCCCATCCTGGCTCCCGCCGTCGATCGGATTGGCGGCGTCGCCGCCATCGCCGGAGCCGGCGTCGATGGTCGATCCGTCGTCACCGACTCCCCCGTCGCCCCCCGCCCCGACGGGTGCAACGTCGAAGGCGCGACCGCCGCATCCGAACAAGAGCAGCGTGACAGCAGCTGGCCATGTGGCCCGTCCCCGGAAGCGCATCGATCCAGGTTATCGCAACCTGCGGGCCAGCGAGAGCTGCCGGGTTTACCCGCCGCTTCTGCACCGTCTCGCGACGGGTCGAGTGTGCCAGACCGTGCCGCCCGGTCACCCGCGTCGCGCCGCGAGCTCGCCCCATGCGTCGGCGACCGCATCGACCACGCGATCCTGATCGCCAGGGGCCAGCGTCGGGTAAAGGGGGAGGCTTATCGTGCGGTCCCCGATCTCTTCGGCGACGGGCAACGCGCCCCGTGGAATGGCAAGCGTCTCGGTCAGGTACGTCAAGAGGTGGATGGCCCGGTAGTTCACGGCCGTGCCGATGCCGGCGGCGCCGAGCCTCGCCAGCATCGCGTCGCGCTCTCCCGGCCAGGTGTGCAGCGTGAAGAGGTGATGGCTGCTGCGCCCGCGACGCTCGACGAGCCACGGAACGGCGTTCACCGTGGGCGCCGCGGACGTCAAGACGGCGACGCGCTCGCGGAGGAGCGACTCGTAGCGCCGTACGACAGCCTCGCGTTGCTCGCGTTTCGCTTCGATCTGCGGAAGCTGCGGACGGAGCAGCGCGGCGTCGAGGTCCGTGAGGTTTGCCTTGTACCCGAGCTCGACCATGTCCCAGTGCTGGTAGGACCCGCCGTGGCGGTCGGAGGCGCCCTTGGTCACGCCGTGGTTGCGGAGGCGCCGCAACCGGTCGGCCACCTGCCCGTCCCGGGTGACCACGGCCCCTCCGTCGCCCGAGGTGAGGTTCTTCGTCGCGTAGAACGAGAACACCGCGGCCTCGGAGAGGTCGCCGGGGCGCACGCCGTCGCGCTCGATCTCGACGCCATGCGCGGAGTCCTCGACGATGAAGAGGCCGTGCTGGTCGGCGAGAGCTCGCAGCGCCTTCATGTCGGCGAGCTGTCCGTAGAGGTGAACGGGCAGGATCCCAACCGTGCTCGGACCGATCGCGGCGCGGACCGCCGCGGGATCGATGAGCCCGGTGGCAGGCTCCACGTCGACGAGCTTCGGCTTCGCGCCCAGGTGCAAGATGGCGCTTGTGGTCGCGGCGAACGTCATCGGCGTCGTGATGACCTCGTCGCCAGGGCCGACGTCGAGCGCCCGCAGCGCCAAGAGAAGCCCCATCGTGCAGGCGTTCGTGCCGACCACGTGAGGCACGACGGCCCCCTCACGGCCCCGGACGAGGAAGCTTCCGAGCTCCTGCTCGAACGCCGCGACCTGCGGCCCGAGGGTCAAAAAGAGCGTGTCGAGGACCCGGCGCCAGGACGCGGCCTCATCGGCTCCTAGCTGGTGCCGGTAGAACTCGACCCGGGGCATTGGGGGACCTTCGCTCTGCTCGGGATGATGGCAGCCGGGGCGTGTCCTACGAGGCGGGAGCCAGCAGCTTCCCGTCGATCGCGAGCTCGCGGTGCGCGCGTTCGGCGTCGCGCAGGAAGACGTACTGCTTGAGCGTGTACCAGCGGCGCTCGTCGGGGTCGACGACGCCTTCGCGGAGCGCACCGAGCACCTCGCGGATGCCGTCGTCGACGGTCCGCTCGGCCCGGAACGAGAGAACGCGGCGGATCTTGTCGAACGACACGTTGTAGTCCCTCAGATCCGGATCGGTCGGCGCGTGGACGACCTCGGTCCCCGGAACGGCGTCGCGGACGCGGAACGCCAGGTTCAGGATCTGGACGTTGTTCTCGTCGCTCCCGACGTTGAACACTTCGCCCGCGACGACGCGCGCATCGCTCGTCATCGCCAGCTCGAACGCCCGGGCGACATCGCGCACGTGGACGAAGGGGCGCCACTGCCGGCCGCCACCGTCGACGGTGATGCGACGGTTCACGTAGGCGTTCTTGGTCATCACGTTGATGGCCAGATCGAAGCGCATGCGCGAGCTCAAGCCGAACACGGTCGCGAGGCGCAGGCAGGTGACGTCCATCGCGCCCCCGGACGAGCGACCCATGCCGAGCAGGAAGTCCTCGACCTCGGCCTTGGCCCGCGCATAGAGGGACACTGGATGGCGCACGCTCGTCTCGGTCAAGCCGGGACCCTCCCCGTGGCCGTAGACGGAGCACGACGTCGAGTACACGTAGCGCCGAACGCCTTGCTCCCGCGCGGCCGCCGCCAGTCGCTTGGCGCCGTCGACGTTCACGCTGCGCGTGAGGTCGGGCTCGAGCTCGCACGACGGATCGTTCGAGATGCCCGAGAGGTCGATGACGGCGTCGACGGAGTGGAGCAACGACCGATCGAAGCCGCGCACGTCTCCGCGGGCGACCCGCAGCTTCTCTCCGAAGCGCCGCTCGGCGAGTCCGAGGGTGTCGCCGAAGTAGAGCCGATCGAGGACCGTGACGCGGTGCCCCTGCTCGAGGAGAAGCGGCACCAGGACGGAACCGATGTATCCGGCCCCGCCGGCGATAAAGACGTGCATTTGGCTCGCGCAATTAGCACGAAATGGGGGGGACGGACAGCTTACGGGCATGCGCGCAGGCGCAGGCCGACTCGTCGTACACTTCGGGACCCCAAGGCATGCGCCGGCTTCTCTATCGGAACGACGGCGAGCCGCGCCTCGTCCTGCCGGGGCTCGCGGTGCTGGCCGCGACGATCGCGGTGGCATGGGCCATCGCCATGCTCGCGCGTCGGCCGCCGAGCGAGGACGAGCGCGCGGAGGCGCTGTCGCGCAGCGGGCGGTATCGGGCGGCCGAGGTGGTCTACGTAGGCCTCTTGCGCGAACAGCCGACGGTGCCGGTCGCGCTCGAGTTTCTCAGGAACCATGATCGCGGCGCGCACGGCGACCGCGGCCAGGCCGCCAAGGACCGCGAGCGTGGGCTGATCCCCGACGAGAACGGCGGCATGCTGCCCGAAGACGCCGTCGAGAACATCCTCGCCGCTCTTCCGGACGACGTCGCGCTCGTGGCCAGATTCGTTCGCGCGAACGGCTTCGCCACGGACGAACTGCGCGGCGCGGTCGAGGCCGGCGCCAAGAGAAGACCACCGGCCGCGTGGTGCAACCATGTCCTGGGCGCGGAGGCGCTGCGCGACGGCCACCCGGCAGAAGCCGCCGACCTCTTCGAGCGCGAGGGCACGGCCTTCCCCGACCGCGGCGAGGACGTCGACATGGCGCTCGACCTCTGGATGGATCTCGACGACTGGGACACGGTCCGCAGCCGGATGAACGACGCACAGGTCCGCGCGAGGGCTCAGCCGGGGACGAAGGCGCGCATCGCCATCCACGAGCGCGACTGGCTGGGCGCGGCGAAGTGGACGGCGCTCGGCTACAGGTCGCGGCTCGTGCCCTGGAGTCTGGCCATGAGCGGAGTGGCAGCGCTTGCCTGGGGCCTATTCTGTCTCCGTCTCGGCAAGTTCGGCGAACGTCCGGGGCTTCGGTTCGCTTTCTACGTCTCGGCCTTCGTCCTGGGGGTGCTGAGCATCGTCCCTACGGTGCTCCTCATCACGGTAGAGGAGACGAAGCTGCACCTCGTCGAGACGGGCGACGCCGGACGAGACGTCCTCTTCTTCATCTTCGGCGTCGGACTCCGCGAGGAGGCCTCGAAGTTGCTGCTCTTCGCCGCGCTCCTGCCGGCGTTGCGCAAGTGGGGCGACAAGCTCGACGTCCTCGTGTGCGGTGCGCTCGTCGGGCTCGGCTTCGCGGCCGAGGAGAACCTCGGCTACCTCGCGAGCGGCGATCTGCATACCGGGCTCGGCCGCTTCCTGACGGCGAACTTCTTCCACATGGCGATGACCGGCACCCTGGCCGCCGCCCTGGACGACCTGGTCGCGAGCCCCGAGGAGAACGCGCAGGAGTTCTCGCGCACGGCGCTCATGGTGATCGGGATGCACGGCGCGTACGATTTCCTCTTGTCGCACCAGGAGTACGGCGGCTCCTACCTCGCGATGTCGGTCTTCTTCTTTCTGACTCGCATGTTCCTGGGCGCCATCTCGCGCGCCCGGCGCCGCGTCGACCGTGGGCTCTCCATCCTTCACGCGTTCGTCTTCGCAGCCGCGGTGGTCACGGGCGTCAGCGCCGTCCATGCCTCGATCACCGTCGGCCCCATGCCTGCCGCGTCGGCGATGGCCGAAGGCCTCGTGGGAGAAGCCATCATCTTCTTCGTCTTCGTCCGCGCCCTCCGCGGGATGTGAGGTGCTACGGTGCCCGGCCGATGAGCACGGACACACGACCATCGCGTTCGCCTCGCCGTTTCGACGTCGTGCTCTGGGGCGCGACGGGCTTCACCGGTGAGCTCGTCGCCGAATACCTCGCCAGGACATACGGCGTGGGCGGGGGCGTGCGCTGGGCCCTCGCCGGGAGGAGCCGCGAGAAGCTCGAGAAGGTGCGGAGCTCGCTCGAAGCCATCGACGCCCGCGCGCGAACGCTGCCCCTCCTCCTCGGCGACAGCGCCGACCGCGCATCGCTCGACGCCATCGCCCGCGACGCGCGCGTCGTCGCCAGCACCGTGGGCCCCTACGCCCTCTACGGGAAGGAGCTCGTCGCGGCGTGCGTCGAAGGGGGCACCGACTACTGCGACCTGACGGGCGAGTTCCCGTTCGTCCGCGAGATGATCGATCTGCACCACGAGCGAGCGCGCGCGACAGGATCGCGGATCGTCCATTCTTGCGGTTACGACTCCATCCCCTCGGACCTCGGCACCCTCATGGTGCAGACGTACATGCGCAACAAGCACGGAGGGCGCTGCGTCGAGGTCAAGTGCTTCGCCGGCGAGACCACGATGGCCATCAGCGGCGGGACCGCGGCCAGCATGCTCCAGCTCGTGAAGGACGCGTCGAAGAGCGGCCGCGTGCGCAAGATGCTGGCCGACCCGTACGCGCTCGACCCCGGCCGGGAGACCCGCGGTCCCGACGGGCCCGACCAGCGCGGCCCACGCTACGACGCGGATCTCGAGCGCTGGACGGGCCCCTTCATGATGGCGGCCACGAACGCGCGCATCGTCCGCCGCACGAACGCGTTGCTCGGCTATGCGTACGGGCGCGACTTCCGGTACCGCGAGGCGATGAGCTTCCGCGCGGGCGCCAAGGGCTGGTTCACGGCGGTGGCGGCCGCGGCCGGCAACATGGGGTTCATCACGGTCGCCGCCGTACCGCCCACGCGGTGGCTGCTCGCCAAGGCGGTCTTGCCCGCGCCGGGTGAAGGGCCCTCACGCGAGAGACGTGAGAGTGGCTCGTTCGTCATGCACCTCGTCGGCATCGGCGAGACCTCGAACGGATCGGCGCCGACGAGGGTGTTCGGCACGGTGAGAGGGGCCCAGGACCCCGGCTACGGGGCGACCTCGAGGATGCTCGGTGAGTCCGCCGTATGCCTCGCGCTCGACGGAGAAATCCCGCCTACCGGCGGAGTGCTGACGCCCGGCGCCTGCATGGGCATGCGCCTCGTCGAGCGGCTGCGCGGCGCGGGCATGACGTTCGAGGCGAGCGAGACCCGCTGACGCATGGAGCCGCCGGAGCCGCTGCGGACGGACGGCTCGAACGCCTTCGCCCGCCACAGCATGGAGGTGCGCGTACCGCGCATCGCCCGGGAAGTCGTCGAGCGCGGCGCCTTTCCCGTGAGCGTCCGGCGAGACGTCGAGCAGCTCGCGAGCGACCTCGAAGGGAACGCCCTCGTCCCGGCCCCGCGCCCTCCGGCGGCCGACCTCGAGGGCTGGACGAGGGCCCACACCCAACACGCCGGCGAGACGTGGCTCGGAGCCGAATGGTTCTACGCGGAGCTCGCCTTCTACCGCGAGCTCGCGACGCGGTGTCGCTTCTGGGAGACGGGGCGCGATCACTTCGAAGGAGCCAAGGAGGAGGAGCTCGCCGGGGAGCGGCCGTGGGAACGGCTCGGCCTCGCGCTCGCGGCGGGCGGATCGCGTGAGGAGCGCGTTCTCGGGCTGCTCGACGACGCCCTGTGGGGCAACCGCGTCGACCTGAGCTACAAGGTCGCGGCGTCGCGCGCGCGGGCCGACGACGATCTCATCGTGGACGAGCGCGCCGCTGCCGTCCCGCGGCTGGTGCGCCCCGGCGCGCACGTGCACGTCGTCGTCGACAACACGGGCACGGAGCTCGCGCTGGACCTGGCCCTCGTCGCCGCCGTGCTCGAGGACCCGACGGCACGCGCGACGTTGCACGTGAAGCTGGAGCCCATCTTCGTGAGCGACGCGATGGCGCGCGACGTGTGGCGCGTCGTCGAGCGGATGCGCCAGAGGCCCGCCGAGGGCCGCCGGCTGGCGGCGGCGCTCACGGCGAGCTTCGAGGAAGGGCGACTCGGCATCCTCCCCGACGCGTTCTGGTCGGGCCCGCGCTTCCTCCGGCACGCGCCCGCTCACATCTCTGCCGCGTTTCGCGCGGCGAGCATCGTCGTCTTCAAGGGCGACGCGAACTACCGGCGCGTCGTGGGCGACGCCCTCTGGCCGCCCGCCGCGCCCTTCTCGGTCGCGTGCTCGTACCTCGGGGCGCCCATCGTCTGCCTCCGGACGATGAAGAGCGACCCCGTGCTCGGCCTCCCCGAGGGCCTGGCCGAAGAGCTCGACCGCACGGACCCGCTCTGGCGCATCGACGCCCGCCGCGGCCTGGTTCAGACGTTCGTCTCCGAGACCCCCTGACCGGAGATCTGCCTCTTCATCACGAGGGGCAAGACGTACGGGACGCCGACGCTCATCGTGTCGAGACCGGGGTCGATCTGGCCGACGAGCCAGAAGGCGATGACCGCGGCCCGCTCCACGTAGAACCACCCGTCCGGGTAGGCGATCGAGCGCATCAGGTCGTGCAGGTCCCCCACCTCGGGGCTCGCGAGCTTCTCGAGGTCTTTCATGTCCGCGCGCATCAACGCCCCCGCGCTGTGGTCCTTCACGTTGAGCAGCTTCTTGAAATACGTCATCACGGTCTGCTCGAGGAGGGCCTCGTTCCCCCCCTCCGCCACGAACCCCATCCGCCGGAAGCCGCGCAGCACCATCGGCCCGTCGGCCGAAAGGACGCCCTTTAGCACCTCGAGCGCCCCGTCGACGAGCGGGTCGGTCACCTCGCTGATCGCGCCGAAGTCGAGGACGACGATACACGGGCGGCCGTCAGCCCCCTTCTGGACGAGGAAGTTCCCGGGGTGAGGGTCGGCATGGAAGAAGCGATCGACGAAGAGCTGCTTGTAGAAGGACTGAACGAGCCGCGTCGCGAGCGCGCGCCGGTCGATCCCCAGCCGGTCGAGCTCGTCGAGGCGCGTTATCTTCACCCCCTCCATGTAAGACATCGTCAGGATGTCGCGCGTCGTCAGCTCGTGGACCACCTCCGGGAACATGATGTCCGGCTCGTTCGCGAAGTTCTTCGCCATCCTCTCCATGCACTGCGCTTCGTGGAGGTAGTCGGTCTCGCGGCGGAGCAGATCGACGAGCGAGCGGTGGACGGTCTCGAGGTGCTGGAGCGGCAGCCAGCGCTTCACGACGCGGATGATGAGGGCGACCGCGCGCATGTCGGTGCGAATGACGTCGCGGATGCGAGGGTAGAGCACCTTCACGGCGACCTTCCGGCCGTCCGCGAGCACCGCGACGTGCACCTGGCCCAGCGACGCGGCCGCGATGGGCACTCGCTCGATCGAGGCGAAGCACTGCTCGGGCGACTTGCCGTAGGCCGCGAGGAAGGTCCGCTCGACGTCGCGGAAGGGGTGCGGAGGGACGTTGTCCTGCAGGCTCTCGAGCTCGCGCGTGAAGGCCCGGGGGAGAAACCCACCCAGGACGCTGAGCACTTGACCGAGCTTGATGAAGACGCCGCGGAGCCGCAGCATCCCGCGGAGCATCCGCCGGGCGTTGCGCGCGTCTAGCGTGTCGCGGTGCCTCTTCAGCCACGGCAGCTTCCGCTCGCGTCCCCTGACGACGCGCCGGAGGACGTAGTAGAGAAAGTAGCTCGCGAGAATCGTCCCGAAGAGCCAGAGCGCGCGAACGAGTCGTAGGGCCATACGTCGCGGGAAGCTCCGCGAACCAGCATAGCCAAGGGCCGTTCAAAAGGTCCCGTCGTCCGGAAGATCCGTGCTGTCGAAGGCCCAGTAGCGGCCGTGGTGGGAGAGGAGCCTGACCGCCGCGGCGTCTTGCTTGAAGACGAGTTTGCGGACGGGGAGCTCTCCCGTGGCGTCGCGGGGCAACGTGGCGGGAGCCTTGATGATGACGAGCGGAAATGCGCGAGCGTACTTGCAGCGAGGGTCGTAGTCCGATGCGGAAAACTCCCAGCCGTTCGCCGGCCAGGCCGGCTGTGAGTGCTCCCTGAAGCGGACGGGGACGCTCAGGTAGCGCGCGAACGCGAAGGCCCACTTGCCGTGCTTTCGGGCCGCGTAGTAGCCCGACAGGTGCGTGAGGGTGCTGTTCCTGAACGCGATGGACCACGGCTCCCAGATGACCGCCGAGGCCGCACGAGCGGGCGGCAGGTCGTCGATGAGCGCCGAAGCGTCGGCCGTCTCCCAGCCGAAGACGGCGCAGTGCACGAGGGTGTTCACCCCAGCCACGACCCCGATGCGCAGCGCCCAGACGCGCGCCCGGCCCTCGCGAGCGTCCGACAGCCGGGGCGTCGCGAGCAGTGCGCCGAGGATCACCCACTGGGCGAGCCGCTGGAAGATGAGGTGAGTGCCGACGACGACGCTCGGCGTCGCGAAGTACGCCAAGAGCGCCACGACGAACACCCCTACGACGGGCGGGGGTGGCGGCGTCTCTCCAGACGCCGCGCGCCGCTCCTTCCACGCGGCCAACGTGGCCAGCCCCATCACCGCGATCGCTGCCCATAGAACGACCTGGTCCGTCGCGTCGCGAAAGAGATCCGTCGCGAAGGCGCCGAAGAAGACGAGCTTCTCCCAGAGCGGCGGCGCGCTGCCCTCCATCGTGGGGTCGCGGTACATGTTCGGATCCCACGCGTACTGCCGGTGGTTGACGGCGATGCAGTAGGCGCACCCGATCAAGAGGGGCAGCCCCGCGCACGCGGCCCGGGCGAGACCCTGAAAGACGCGGCTGCCAAGGGGCCCTTCCCGCGGCGCCGACCGCCAGCCGAGCTCGAGCGCAAGCGCCGCGCCGGTGGCGCAGAGGATGAGCATGGCGAGCACGTGCGCGAACGCGCAGAGAAGCCCGAGCGCGCCCACGGCGAACGCGCCGGCAACGGAAGGCCGAATGGCCATGCGCGCGACGAAGACGAGCGCCCACACGGCGATCGCCGTCGCGAGCACGTAGTTGACGAACCCCCAGCCGACCGAGAAGGAGAAGAGAATGGGCGTGAAGAGCGCCGCGTACGCGGTCGGTCGCCGGAGCACGCGCACGAGAGCTACGACCCCGGCCGCCGTGGCGAAGAGGGACGCCGCGACGACGAGGCGGCCCGCGACCTCGATGGGCACGAGGATCGAGAGACGCGCGACGACGACGTGGAAGAGCCCGTTGTACGTGAAATAGTTGAGTTGGTACTCGGCCTGCTCGGGAGCAGAGGGGTCGAGGAGGCGCCGCGCGATGTCCGAGAGCGCGAGGTGCTGCGGGTAATCCACGCACGGGAGAAGACGGGTCACGAAGAGCCCGGCGATGACGAGCGCAACCGCTCCGTAATAAGCAATCGTCGTGCCGCGCGCGTCGAAGACGACGTGGTCGACAGCGCGCTCCGGCAGTGGCTGCCCCGGATCGGCTCGAGCTACGTTGGCCACTGAATCTGGCCGTGTATCATGCGTCCCCATGACCGCGCGATCCCTACGATCGGTTTTCGCAGCCGGCTCTCTCTCCCTCGTGGGCCTCGCGGCCCTTCCTCTTCTCGCGTGCAACGCCGAGCGCAAAGAGGAATGCGAGAAATTCCTCGCGGCCATGAAGCCCCTCGACCAGGGGGCTCCGACGGCGGAGGCGGTCGACCGCGTGCAGAATAACGTCGCGGCGATCCAGTTTCAGGACCAGACGCTGGGGGTCTTCGCGAAGAACTACCGCGAGACGCTCACCGTCCTGTCGAACACGCTGAAGCTGGAGGCGAGCCCCTCGGCCCCCGACGGTACGAACGACGTCGTCAAGGCCAAGGCAAAGGAAGAGCGCACGCAGCGCGACGACACAGTGCGGTACTGCGCGCAGTAGCGCAGTAGCGGTGCTATAGGCGCCCCTGCCATGCGGGCACGAACGGCATCGGCTGCCTTGCCCGCGGTCGCTCTCGCGATCGCGCTCGTGGCGCTCGGCGCATGGCGGGCCGCCTGCGTGCGCGCCGGGCCCGACATCGACACGGACGCGTACGCGCATCACATGATCGCGCGGGCCATCCTCGCGGACCCGCGCGACCTGGCCGTCCACTGGGTCTGGCTTCCGCTTTTTCATTACCTTCAAGTGCCTCTCGTCGCGCTCGGCGGGAGCATGAACGACGTCCGCTGGATCAACGTCGCTCTCGCAGCCGCCCTCCCCGTCGCGCTCTTCGCCTACGTGCGGCGCACCGCGGGGAGCGGAGAGTCGGGGATGTCGGCCGACGCGACGGCGCTGCTCGCGGGCCTCTTCGCGGCGGCGTGCCCCATCGCGATGCAAATGGGGACGACCGCGCAGCCCGAGCCCCTCTTCGCCCTCCTCATGCTCGGCGTGGCCATCACGTACGAACGGCGCCGCTACGGCGCGGCGGCGGCCATGCTCGCCGCGGCGGTGGTGCTCCGCTACGAGGCATGGGCGACGCTCGCGACCGTCGCCGCGCTGGCCGCCGTCGAGCCCTGGTGGCGACGGCGGCGCGGGCTCGCGACCGAGGCCGACGGATGGCGCGCGTGGATCGTCGTCGCCGCCCCCGTGGCGCTGATTCTCGTGTGGGCCGCGCTGCGTCGTCCGGTCGACGGGCGCTGGTTCGGCTTCCTCCGGCAGACCCACGAGTTCGCGGCGGGCGCGACGCACGAGGAGACGGCGCTCGATGGCGGGGTGCTCCGTCTGGCGCGCGACCTCCTCTATTACCCGCTCATCGTCCCGGTGCGGGTCATGGGCCCCTGCCTGCCGCTCGTTCCCTTCGGCGTCGTCCGCACGGTGCGCGAGCAAGGGGCACGCTTCGTCCTCGTACTGGCGTCCTGCCTCGGCTTCGTGTCGCTCACCTGGGTCATGCGCTCGTCGCTCGGGCTCGACCGGCACTTCGTGGTCGTCGTCCCGCTTTATGCGGTCTTCGCTGCGCAGGGCGCCGCCTCCCTGGCCGACGGGGCGACGCGGCTCGCACGTCGCTTCGCGGGCACGCGCGCGGCGCGGGTGGGCAGGTCGGTCGCCGGCGCGCTCTCGGTCCTGACGCTCGGCGCGCTCTTCGTCGTCCTCGACATCTGGATGGGGTTCTGGAAGGGCTCGATCGAACGCGGCTGGCCACAGCGGGCGGAGCTCGGCGCGTACCTCCGCACGCTGCCCGACGGGCCGACGATCTTCTGCGACGACGCGACGATCGAGATCCTGAGCGGGGTCGACCGCCGCCGCTTCGACCGCCACTGGACGGACGACGCTCATACCTGGACCCTCGTCGCCGCCTCCGCGCGCGCCCGCGGCGTCGCGTACGTGGCCACCTGGGCCGACAAGCTCCGCGGACACGAAGGGTTGGGCGACGTCGTCTTCCATGTCCGAGACAACGAGGACGACGCCAGCTCCGGGCTCGCGGTGCTCCGAGTGACCGGGGACGGCGGCCACGCCGCGAGGTAACCTGACAGGCTGGCTGAACCGGATCATGGCGCAAGAAGCTGCACCATCCAGCCTGCCGAGGCCGGCGCTCCGGCGGCTTATCGCCCTCCGGCGACTGCTCGGCGTGCGAGCGCCGCTGGAGTTTCAGATCCTCGGGCGCGTCCTCCTGCACGCGGCGCTCGTCGGAGCCGCGGCGGGGCTGCTCGGGTCGCTCTTCTTCGCCGGAGTCGAGGCCTTCGAGCGCCTGACCCTGGAGTCGCTCGCCGGCTACGTCCCACTCCGCGCTGGGGGCGAGCAGATCCTCGGCGAGGTCGCCAAGCGAACAGCGTTCCGCCCGTGGCTCTTGCTGCTCGTGCCCGCGGCTGGCGCGCTGCTCGGTGGAGCGCTGTCCACGTGGCTGGCCCCCGAGACCCGGGGCGGCGGCAGCGACGCGATCATCGAGGCGTTTCACCAGAACCGCGGCATCGTGCGAAAGCGGGTCGCCTTCGTGAAGGCGATCGTGTCGATCCTCACGCTCGGCTCGGGGGGCTCGGGCGGACGCGAGGGCCCGACGATGCAGATGGGCGGGGCCCTCGGCTCGATGGTCGGCCAGCTCCTGCGCGTGACCGATCGCGAGCGGCGCATGCTGCTCGTCGCGGGGACGGCGGCCGGCATGGCGGCGGTATTCCGGACCCCACTCGGGGCGGCGCTGCTCGCGGTCGAGATCCTCCACCGGGACGACTTCGAGGCCGACGCGCTCGTGCCGAGCGTCCTCGCGAGCGTCGTCAGCTACTCGGTCTTCATCGCGATCTTCGGCGAGCGCACCCTCTTCGCCCACGCGCCGAGCTACCCCTTCGTGCCGGCACACCTGCCTCTCTACGCGCTGCTCGCGGTCCTCGTGTCCTTCGTCGCGAGCGCGTTTCTCACGACGCTCCGGTCGGTGCAGCGGATGACCGCGAGGCTGCGCGTCCCGGAGTGGTGCAAGCCCGGCCTCGGCGGCCTGGCCCTCTCGTTGTTCGCGACCCCGCTCATCGTGCTTATAGGGCCCCACCTCGGCCAGCCCGGGCAAGGCTTCGGCATCCTCGGAGGCGGCTACGGCGCCGCGCAGCTCGCCATCTCAGGGGCCGACTGGTTCCCGCTGGGCTGGCGCGGCGTCGAGCTCCTGGCGCTGCTCGGCGGCATCAAGATCATCGCCACGTGCCTCACGGTCGGCAGCGGCGGAAGCGCCGGCGACTTCGGCCCGTCGCTCGTCATCGGCGGCATCTTCGGCGGCGCGTTCGGCCAGGCGGCGCAGGCCCTCCTGCACGACCCGCGCATCGATCCCGGCGCCTTCGCTCTGGTCGCGATGGGGACCTTCTACGGCGGCCTCGCGCACGTGCCCATCGCCTCGCTCGTCATGACCTGCGAGCTCGCGGGCAGCTACGATCTGCTCGTCCCGCTCATGCTCGCCGAGGGCATCGCCTTCGTGGCCCTGCGGCACCGCAGCCTGTACCTCGCCCAGGTCGCGACCAAGCGCGACTCGCCCGCGCACCGGGACGACCTCATCTTCGACGTCCTCACCGGCATGCGCGTCGGCGACGTCATCGTACGCGACCGCCCCTACGCGACGTTCACCACCCGCACGCCCGCCCTCGAGGTCGTCCAGACGGCCGCCACCTCGGCGTGGCAGGACGTCTTCCCCGTCCTCGACGACGACGGCAAGGTCGTCGGCATCGTGCTCAGCGAAGTCCTCCGGACGATGGCCGCGAACCCCGACCTCGGCCCCCTCGCCATCGCCCACGACCTCATGGTCCCGCCCGTGAGCGTCAAGGACACCGACGACCTCCAGCGCGCCCTCGAGGTCATCCTCGAGCACGGATTACGCGAGAATCGCCGTCGTCGGCGACAACGGCCAAATCGTGGGCTTCCTCGACGAAGCCGAGATCACACGCGTCTACCACAACGCGACGGTGAGCCGCCGGCCGGAATGACAAACGTCACCTCCCGCCCCTCTCCGCAGAGGGAGAGGGGGGAGAGGGAGGTACTAGTACTGGAACTGGATCAGCCGGCCGGAGCGTCGGAAGCAGCGCCCGTGTCGCCGCCGCCGCTGTCGCCACCGGACGAGCCGCCTTCGCTGCCACCGTCGTGCGTGGTACCGCCCTCGGTGCCGCCGCCGTCGCCAGTTCCTGCAGCGCCGCACAGACCGACCGAGATGCCCATGATGCTCATCGTGTTGCACTTGTTGCCGGAGCCACACTCGGAATCCATTGCGCAGACCTGGAATCCGGAGGAACACGGCGCTGCGGCGCACATCGTCGTCAGGCTGACCGTGCCGCAGCACACTTCACCGCCATCGCACATCGAGGCGTTCATACAAGTGACGCCGGCGAGCCCGCCGCTGCTGCTCGATGACGAGCTCGACGAGGTGGACAATCCCGTATCCTCCTCAGTCGCCGCGTCATTGCCGCCCGTTGCCTTCGGGCTCGAGCTGCTGCTACAGCCTGACGCCAGGCTGAGGCCGATAGACCCGGCGCTCAGCGCCGTAATCAAAAGGATTTTTGAGTTCTGCATGGGAAACGTTCCTCCTCCGGAAGTGACAAAGTCGGCCGGACCCTACACTGGCCCTGCCCGACAAGACCGTCTCACGATAGTCACAGCGAAAGGCGGAGTGTAGTTTCCTGCTGACCCTGGTTCAAGCCCAGCCGGGCGCTCGAGGACGCTTGCCCACGTTGCGCCCAAGTGGGGGGCCCATCCCCGCCCATCGAGCCCACCGAGCTCGCCGGGAGCCGCCCGGAGCGCAGCGGCCGGGTGGGGAGGCCTGTGTCTGAGCCTCGCCGCGAGGCGGGGCGAGTTTCGGGGGGGACCCACCCGGCCGCGAGCACCGGGCGGCTCCCGGCGAGCGATCCCCCCGCGCTAGGTCGCATCCGGCGGCTGCACATCAAAATTCCCCGCGTAACTCACCCCCACGACAGCCCCCGCTCCCCCAGCCTCCCCCGCCGCCCCTGCGTCCCCCGCGCCCACGCCCCCGTCCGCACCCGGACCCGCACCTGCGCCCGCGTCCACCCCCGACCCCGACCCCGCCCCCGCCGCGCACGCGACCACCAGCGACCGATTGCTGTTCGGCGCCCAATCTTCCCAGCTATCGACCCCGTTCCCCCGCTTCACGAAGCGAAACTGCACCTCTTCGCCGTCCACCAGCGTAACCCCCACCATCCACGTCCCACTCGCCACCTGCGTCATCCCCACTGCGGCCGTCGGGCTCCAGGCACCCAGCGCGGGCGCGTCGCCGCCCACCGCGACGTCCTGATAAACCACCCCGTCGATCCACGCCTCGGCCACCGTAAACGTCACCAGGCACGAAGCCCGCGACGCCTCTGAAGAATCCCCCGGCGCCCCCTCCGATGCGCCCCCGTCATCGACCCCGGCCTCCAGAACCGCTCCGACGGACGACCCCCCCTCGCCGACGTCCGCGTTCACGGCCACCGGCAGCTCGGATGGCACCTCACCGAGGGGTGCGTCATTGCTCGTGCGCGACGCATCGACAACGGGCGCCGCGAGCGAGTCGGCACCTGGCCCCGAGCCGCCCGCCTCGACGGATGGGACATCGAGCAGCCCGCCCACACCTCCCGAGCATCCCACGAGAAGGCTTGCGAATAAGACGACCCCGACCCCGCCCAGCACCCTTTGCATCGACGCCATCCCACACCTCCTTTGACTTGCCGTTTCGAGCCACGACCTCCGGGTTGCGAGTCGCCTGTAGAGGGGGCGGCATACGACATCCACCCCCATGAGGCAAGCTCTCCTAACGCGATGCGTTGAGACTGGAATGGCCGAGCAAACTCCACGTCGAGGAGAGCGGCGAGGTCGGTTACTCTCGATCGTTCCCGGTCATCGCCCGGGAACCCAGGTTCGCCATGCAACAGCAACCGCCTCGGCAGCGGGGAGCGTCGGAACAGCATCCGGCGGCCTTCTCGTTCGAGGCGAAGGTCGAGAACGAAGAGCAGCTCCTCGACGCGGTCCTCGCGTCGCTGGCTCGCGGTGCATTCTCTGCCGCGGGGTGGGAACAGCTGCATGCCGCGGCCCGGCGGGACGAGCGGGTGAGCGAGCTCGCGTTCGCGTTCGAGACCGTGGCTCAGGGCAAGCGACTGAAGACGGTCTCGCCGGCCGCCGCGACGGAGTTCCTCTTCGAGGCGGCCCGCTTCTTCAGCGACGTCTTCGGCGACGAGCTGGGCGCCGCGACCTGCCTGGAGCGCGCGCTGGCGATCAACCCCGCGCACGCGCCGGCGCTCGAGAAGATCGAGACGATCCTCGTGAGGGCGCACCAGCCAAAGAAGCTCGCCGAGGTCTTCGGCTCCGTGGCGCAGCACCGGGCGCGCGGCGAACAGGCGCCGCTACTGCGCCGCGCGATCGAGCTGCTCACCGAGGCCGACGCCGAGGACGGAAAGGTGACCGATCTGCTCCAGCAGCTGCTCCGTCTCGAGCCGGGCGACGAGGACGCGCGCACGAGGCTCGAGACCCTGTACGTCAAAGCGAACCGCTTCCGTGACGTCCTACGCCTCAACGAACAGGCGCTCGCGGCCGACCCTCCTCCCGCCGACGCGACGAAGCGAAGGCTCCTCTCCCGCATCGTCGAGCTCTACGCCGACAAGCTGCACGAGCCCGAGCGCGCGATGCCTCACGTCGAACAGCTCCTCGCGGCCGAGCCGGCGAACGAGGCAGCGCGGCGCGCAGCGCAGAAGCTCGTCGTCATCAAGGGGCTCGCGGGCCGGGCGGCCGCAGCGCTCGCGGCCGCGTGCGAGGCGTTCGGAACGCCGCAGGAGGTCTCGCGCTATCTGACGATCGAGCTCGAGAACACCCGCGGTCCGAAGAGGGCCGAGCTCCTCGCTCGCCTGGGCAGGCTGAAACACGAGCGGATGGGCGACGACAAGGGCGCGTTCGATGCGTTCGAGCAGGCGCTGGCGATCGACGCGTCCGACGACGGGCTGCGCGGTCAATACATCGAGCTGGCGGGCCGGTTGAAGCGATACGCGGACGCGGCCAAGACGCTCGGTCGGGTGCTTTCCGTGACCAAGGAGCCCTCGATCAAGGCGAGGACCGGCGCCCAGCTCGGACAGATGCTGCTCTATTCCGGCGACCCGAAGCGCGCCAAGTCGACGTTGGCCGCGGTGCTCGTCGTCCCCGACGCTCCCGCGGACGCAGTGCTCGTCGCGGCCCGCGCGCTCTGGGAGATCCTCGAGAAGGAGAAGGATCCGCGCGCCCTCTGCGACGTACTCGAGCGCGTCGCCACGCTGGAGCCCGACCCGGATCGCCGCCGCGAAGCCGACGAGCGATTGAGCGAGCTGGCGATGCAGATCAAGGACAAGCCGCGCGCCATCGCCGCCTACGAGCGGCTCCTGTCGACGAGCGCGCGCGCGAACGCCCTCGCCGCCCTGGCGCCCCTCTACGAGGCCAGCGGCTCGCCGGACAAGCTCGCGCGGTTGCTCGAAGAGCGCGCGAAGGACACGGAGGATCCCGCCGCCGCGCGCGCTCTGATGATGCGCGCCGTTCAGGTGCGCGCGGGCGAGGCCGACGACGTGTCGGGGGCCATCGAGACGTGCGCAGGCGTCGTCGCCCGCTTCGGGCCGGCGCGCGACGTCCTCGAGATCCTCGTGCCGATGCTCCGGCAGGAGAAGCGCTGGGCCGAGCTCGCCGCGGCCCTCGAGCAGGATGCCGAGCTGGCGACGGCGGGAGCGGTGCGCGCGGAGCTGCTCGCGGAGGTGGGGAGGGTGAAGCTCGAGGGGCTGCACGACGTGGGCGCCGCGATCGCCGCGTTCGACGAAGCCCTCGCCTTCGATCCCGCCCAGGCCGCGGCTCGATCGGCCCTCGAGAAGCTCGCGGGCTCCGGAGATCATCGCCTCGACGCCGTCCGCGTGCTCGAGCCCATCTACCGCCGCGAAGGGGCGACCGACGCGCTCCTCCGGATGCTCGAGGTGCGGGGCGCGCTCGCGCAAGACCTCGACGAACGGCTCGGGGCGATGCGGGAGGCGGCCGACCTCGGGGTGGGCCTCGGGCGCGCCGAGGCGGCTCGCGCGGTCGACCTCGCGGGACGAGGGCTGACCGAGGCGGCGGCCGGCGGACGCCCGCTCGCCGAGTGGCTCGATCGCGTCGACCGGATGCTGCCGCCCGGGGGCGATCCGCGCCGGCGCGCCGCGATCCTCTCGAGGGCCATCGGGGATCACGAAGTGACGAACGCCGACCTGAGCCTGCTCGCGCAGCGAGCCGCCGAGTCGCTCGTCCTCGCCGACGGCGTCGACGCCGCGATCGCTCTCTTCCGGCGCGCCCTCGCGTTCGAGCCCCGATTCGGCGGCTCTCCTCTTGCGCATCGGATCGATCGAGCGGCACGAGCTGCGGGACATCGGGGCCGCGATCGCGACGTACCGCGCCGTCATCGAGGTCGACGCGGCCGACCCCGAGGCGCAGGCCGCGCTCGAAGAGCTGTACGCGCAGGCGGGCCGCTGGGACGATCTCAGCGCACTGCTCGAGGGTCGCCTCGGGCACGCGGCGGGGGCGGAGGCGCGTGCGCTCCGGGCGAAGCTGGCCCAGGTGGCCGCCGATCACGGCGACGGGACACGCGCGCGGGCGCAGTGCGCGCAGCTTCTCGAGGATCCCGAGCTCTCCGAGGACGACCTCGCGGCGGTCGACCGCGCGGCGCAGCGGCTGGGCGACGCGGACCTTGCGCGCGCCGTGCTCAAGCGCCGGTCCGAGATGGCCAAAGACCCGGGCGAGCAGATCGCCTGGCTCGAGAAGCTGGGGCAGCTCGACGAGGAGCGTCGCGGCGACCTCGAGGCGGCCGCGGCGGCGTGGAAGCGGGGCGCCATCCTCGCGGACGACGCGGGGGACAACGAGACGGCGCGGCGCCTCTTCTGGCGCGCGCGGAAGGTCGCCCCCGAAGACCACGAGGTGACCGTTCGCCTCGTCGGCGTGTGCGAGCGCGCGGAGTGCTGGAACGACCTGCCTCGCCTGTACGCGGCGCTCGCGGACGAGAGCCCCGACGAGGCGGAGCGCGTGAGGCTCACGCTTCGCACGGCGCACGTCCTGGGCGAACGACTCGGAGATCCGCAAGGTGCTGCCCGCGCCATCGACGCGATGCTGTCGCGGCTCGTCGAGGAGGGCGGAGGCGACGCCGCGCGGCGCGCCGAGCTGCTTCTCGCACGGGCCGGCGCCGTGGCGGTCAAGCCGGCGAACATGGACGACGCGGCGCGCACCTACCGCGAGATCCTCGGCGACGACCGCCTCGCGCCGACCCACGCGGCGGCCGTCGCCGCGTTCCAGGCGTTGATCTCGCGCGACGCGGAGTCGCCGGAGCGACGCGCAGACCAACGATGGCTCCTCGAGTGGAGCGCCGAGCACGCTCCGCTGGACGAACGAGCCGAGCGGCTCCTCGAGTGGGCCCGCGAAGAGGAGACGACCTTCGCCGACCCGTCACGCTCGCTCGCTCTCCACCGGCGCGTCCTCGCGATCGACCCGGATCGCGACGAATCGCTCACGGCGGTCGCGCGGCTCGCGCTCGGGACGGGCGAGACCGAAGAAGCGATCGCGGCGCTGCGCTCGAGGCGGGACCGCGCGCAGGGGCCGGCGCGCATCGGGATCGAGCTGCAGATCGCGAGGGTCCTCCTGGCGCGTACGCCGGGGTCGAAGGAGGCCATCGAGATCCTCGAGCGGGCATGCGATTCGACCGACGACGTGGAGGAGAGGGCGCAGATCCTCCGGCGTCTCGTCGACGCGCCGACCGAGGGCGACGCCTCGCCGGCGCGCCGCGGATGGTTCGAGCGCCTGTGCGACCTCGAGCGGGACCGCGGCAACGTGGACGCGGCGCTTGCGGTCGCCGTCCGCGCCGCCCGCGAGATGCATCACCTGCCCGAGCTCTGGGACCGCGCCGAGGAGCTGACGCGAGCCCTCTCCCGACCGGAGGACGTGGCGGCGCTCTACGAAGACGTCTTCGCGAGCAACCTCGAAAAGGAAGCCGCCGTCACGCTCGGCGAGCGGGCCGTGCAGTTCTTCGAAGAGTGGTTCGAACAGCCGGGTCGGGTGGTGAAGATCCTCGAACGGGTCCTCGACATCGACCCGGCGGCCGACTGGGCGTTCGACCGCCTGAAGCTCGTGCTCGACTCGGCCGAGCGCTGGGACGAGCTCTTCGTCTTGTACGATCGGGCGCTCGAGTCGGCCTCGGGAGCCAAGCGGACGACGCTCCTCGAGGACGCAGCCCAGACCGCGAAGGACTTCGCCGACCGGCCCGACCGCGCGATCCTCTACATCGAGCAGCTCTACGCGCTGCGGCCCTCGGACACGAAGCTCGCGAGCGCGCTCGAGCGCCTCTACGAGCGGCAAGGACGTCACCGCGAGCTCGTCGCCTTGCTGAGCGCGAGGCTGCCCTCTTCGAAGAAGGCCGATGCCGAGCGGACGCGGCTGCGTGTCGCGGCGCTCTGGCTCGACGATCTCGGCGAACCGGCGGCGGCGCTCGAGGCCGTCGAGCCGCTCCTGCAAGCGGCGAGCGGGAGCGCGAAGGCGCTGACGTCCGAGGGGTGGGCGCTTTTGGAGCGCATCCTCATAGCCTCGCCGCACACCCCCGAGCCCCGGAGCTCGACCGTGCCGCCCGCGCCGCCGAGCGACGAGGCGGTCGCCCCGAAGTCGAGGAAGGGACGAAAGTCGGAGGCGCCTTCTTCGTCGCGCGGGTCCACCCGCAAGCGTGCCGCAGCATGGCTGCGCGACTACTACGCCGCGACGGGGCGCGACGCGGATCTCGCGAGGATGCTCCTCGTGTTCCTCGAGGGAGTGCGGTCGCTCAAGGAACGGGTCCGCGTTCATCTGCAGGTCGCGGAGCTCTACGAACGGGTGGGCGCGCTCGCGGACGCCCTCGAGCAAACCGGCTTCGTCCTCATCCTGACGCCTGACGACGAGGCGCAGCGGGCGAAGCTCGTGAGCCTGGCCGAGCGCACGGGCCAGTTCGAGCGTCTCGCGAGTCTCCTCGCCGAAGCGGCCGAGGCCGCGGACGGGCAGGCGCTCCGCAGCGCGCGGACGATGCAGGCGGCAGACGTGCGCGCCGAGCGGCTGAACGACGCGCCCGGGGCGATCGCGCTTCTCGCCTCGGTGCTGGCGGCGCGGCGGGTGCCCGACGCCGACGTCCTCGCGGCGTCGCGCAAGCTGGAGGCTCTCCTCGAGGCGACGGGCCGCGCCGAGGAGCGCCTGGACGTGGCCGAGCGGATCGCGAGCGTGGAGCCCGACGGCGTCGCGCGGCGCGTCGCCATCGGCCGCGCGGCGCGGCTGGCCTCGGAGCTTGGCCAGGACTCGCGCGGGATCGCCCTGTGGGAGAGGCGGCTCGCGGAGGACAGGGAGGACGCGGAGGCTCTCGACGGCCTCGTCGATTTGCTCGATCGGGCCGGCTCGGCGAGCGCCCGTCTCGCCGAGGTGCTCGAGCTACGAGCCGCGTCGACCACCGACGTCGAGCGCCGCCGATCCGATCGCGTGCGCGTGGCGAAGCTGCTCGGCGAGGTGCTCGATCGTCCGAAGGACGCCATCGTCGCGTGGCGGGGCATCGAGCAAGACTTCGGAGAGGCGGCGGACTCGGCGCTCGCGCTCGCGGAGCTGCTGCGGCAGACGGAGCGATGGAAGGAGCTCGCCGCCCTGTACTCGCGGCAGGCCGACCGGTCGATGGACGACGGGTCGCGCGCAGAGCTCCTGCGCCAGCTCGGCGACGTCCAGAGCGGGCAGCTCGACGCGAGGGACGCGGGCGTCAAGACGTATGCCCTCGCCCTCGCGGCCGACCCTCGCAACGCCGGCGCGCGTGCGGGGCTGCTCGCGCTCGCGAACGAGGGCGATCACCGGGCGGCCGCGGTAGAGGTGCTGCTCGGCGCCCTCCGAGCGTGCGACGACTGGCGCGCGATTCTCGAGCTCTCGTCGCACCGGCTCTTGGCCGCGGGCTCCGAGAGCGGGAAGCTCGCCGTCCTCCTCGAGTCGGCGGAGATCGCCGAGAAGCGCGCGGGCGACCCCGCGCTGGCGTTCGAGGCCGTGAGGCAAGCGTTCGCGATCGCACCGGGCGACGAGCGGGTCGCGGGGGAGATCGCGCGCCTGGCCGACGCCTCGAGCGCATCGCAGGCGCTCGTCGACGCCTACCGCCAGGCGATCGAGGGGGCGGCCAGCGGGGACGCGGCTCTCGTCGCGCGCCTCTGGCAGAAGGTGGGCGTGGTGCTCGAGACGCGCCTCAGCGATCCTCGCGGCGCGCTGTCGGCCTATCTCCAGGTCGTCGCGAAGGCGGCGGACGTGGACGCCGCGTGCGCGGCGGTACGGGTGGCCGCGTCACTGGCCGAGTGGGACGTGGCGGCACGCGCGACGGTCGACCTCGCCGCCGCGCAGCGATCGGCGTCGGAGCAGGTGCTGTCGGTGTTCGAGGACGAGGCCGAGCGTTCGCGCGGCTGGGACGTGGCGGCGACGGCGCTCGGTCGGGCCCTTTCGTCGCAGGAGCTCCGCGGGGCGCCCGCGCGCGACCTTCAGGCCCGCCTCGCCGCGTGGCACCGCGATCGGCGCGGCGATCCGGAAGCCGCCGAGGCGTCGCTGCGCCTAGCGCTCGACCACGAACCCGCGAATGCCGAGCTCCTCTCGGCTCTCGCCGAGCTGCAACGGCGGAGCCCCGGGCGCTCGCTCGTCGAGACCTTGCTGAAGCTGTCGAAGGCGAAGGGCGGCGACCTCTCCCTGTTGCGTGAAGCGGCCGAGGTCGCGAGCGGGCCGGTCGCGGACCCGGGCCTCGCGCGCGCGATCCTCGGCGACGTCCTCGAGCTCGCGCGCGACCGCTGGATCGGCGCAGACTCCTCTCCGCGGGCAGACCCAGGAGCCGAGAGCGCCACCGCCTTTGCGGAATGGGCCATCGAGAGTCTCGCGCGCCTCCACGAACAAGAGGGAGACGCGAAGGCCGTGGCCGACATCCTGGTGGATGGCGCCGAGCTCCCGTTCGATTCCGCCGTTCGTCGCATGATGCGAAGGCGCGCCGCGCGCATCGCCCTCGATCGCCTCAGCGACCCCGACCGCGCGATCGCCCTTTATCTCTCGCTCTTCGACGACGATCCCCACGACGCCGAAGCGATCGAGCGACTCGCCTCGACCTACACGACGCTCGGGCGGCCCGGCGAGCTGCTCCGCCTCCGCGAGCGCCAGATCGCGGCCGCCGCGGACGCGAGCGAGCGCCTTGGCCTGAGGCTCGAGGCGGCGAAGCTGTACGTGGAGCTGGCGGACAGCGCCGCCGCCGCGGGGGCGCTGCGAGCGAACCTGGACGAGGATTCGCACCACGAGGAGTCGGTCGAGGCCCTGGCCGACATGTTCGATCGCGAAGGGCGGCCGCGCGAGCTCGGCGAGCTCCTCGCCGCGCAGGCGCAGCTCGACCAGAGCGCCGGTGGCGTGCAGCGCGCCGCGGCCCTCTGGTTTCGCGCGGCCGAGGTCGCAGAGCATCGCCTCTCGGACCCCGCCGCCGCGGAGGCCCATCACGCACGGGCTGTCGCGCTCGAGCCCCGGGCGGCGTCGTTCGACGCGCTCGCCCGGCTGGCGCAAGGGCGCGGAGATCCGGCAGCGGCGGCAGCGAGACTGGAGTCCCTCCTCGAGGTCATCGAGCCCGGCGGTCGCGTGGCAGCCATCCTGCGTCTCGCCGAAGCGCTCGTCGCGGCGGGTGACCCCGCGCGCGCCGCGGAGCGCCTGGAGTCCTCGCTCGGCACGGAGGCCGACGCGCAGCCGCTCCGCCTCAGGCTGGCGGAACTCTACCGCGAGCAAGAGCAGTGGGCGAAGCTCGCCCGGCTCGTGAGCGATGCCGCCGCGCACGCGGCGGAGCCTACGGCCCGGCTGCCACGCCTGCTCGAAGCGGCAAAGCTCTTCACGGACTGCTGCGCCGCGCCGGATCAAGCCATCCCGCTCCTCGAGCAGGCGAGCGGCCTTTCTCCGGGCGATCAGGCCATCCGCCTCGCCCTGGCCGAAGCGCTGTCGCAGGCGCGGCGCTTCGACGAAGCGCGCTCCATCCTCAAAGGGATGATCGGTGCGTTCGGGGGCCGTCGTCCGAAGGAGCGCGCGCCCGTCCACTACCAGATGGCCCGCCTCGAGCTCGCGATGGGGCATCGCGCCGCCGCGCTGGCCGAACTCGACACGGCGACGCGGATCGATCCGCAGAACCCGGAGATCCTGCGCGCCCTCGCCGAGCTCGCCCGCGACGACGGGCAGCTCGAGCGCGCGGAGAAGAGCTACCGCGCCCTGCTCGTGGTCCTGCGGAGGGGGGCGGACACGCGCGAGTCCGCGTCGATCGCGCGCAGCGAGGTGCTGCTCGAGTTGAGCGCGATCGCGCAGCGGGACGGCGAGACAGAGCGGGCACGAGAGATCCTGGAGAGCGCCATCGAAGCTGCGGCTCAGGACGATTTCGAACAGGAACGCCTCGAGAGCCAGCTGAGAAAGCGAGGCGACGACGAGACCCTCGTGCGAGTGCTCGAGGCCAAGCTCGCGCATCTGGGCGACTCTCCGGCGGCCGCCAAGACGCTCGGCGAGCTGGCGCAGGTGCTCACCGAGAGGCTCGCCCGTCCCGAGCGCGCGCTCGACGTGCGACTCCGGGCGCTCGCGCTCGACCCACGGTCGGCAGCGGCCCACGAGGCGGCGCTGTCGCTCGCGCGTTCACTGGGCAAGGTGGCCCGGTACGTCGACGGCGCGGCTGCGCTGGTGGACGCGACCGTGGAAGCCGGAGACGCGCAGCTCGCTTACGGCCTGCTCGCCCGGCTGGGCGGCGTCGTCGAGGCCGACCTGGGTGACGAACGGCGGACGGCGGACCTTTACCAGCGGGCGGTGTCGCTGGGGTCGCGGTCGCCGGACGTGCTTCGCTCCCTTGACCGTCTTTACGAGCGGCTGGGCGACGCAGAGAAGCAGGCCGACGTGCTCGCCCTCCGGGTGGAAGCGGAGCTCCTCGAGGGCGCTCCGCCGGCGGCGAACGACGCCGTCTACCGCCTCGCCGCCCTCCGGCTCGGGTCACGGGAGACCTTCGAAGCGGGCGTCGAGATGATCGAGAGAGCTCTGGATCTCGACCCCCAGCCGGAGCGGGCCGCGGATCTGCTGCGGCGCGCGGCCGCGATCGATCCCACCCACGCGAAGCTCCTCGATCTGTACGAACGCGTGGGGCGAAAGCCCGGCCAGGAGCGAACGCTCGTCGACGCCCTCCGGCTGCGCAGCGAGCTGCCGGGAAGCAGCGTGGAGACCGTGCGTGAAGGGGTCGAGGTCGCGACCATGCTGGGCGATGGCGCGCTCGCGCAGGCGCTCCTCGAGCGCTTCGTCGAGGCGAGGCGCGCCGCGGGGCCCGAGGTCTCCGACCTCTCGTGGGCTCTCGCGGCTCTCGCCAACCTCCACGAAGCTGCGGGCGACCTCCGAAAGGCCGTCGAGCTCAAGCGAGAGGCCTCGGACGTCGCCGACCCGGACGTCGCGAGGGCGTTGAAGTTCGAAGCCGCGCGCATCGCAGCCGACAAGCTGGAAGACCTGGCGCTCGCGGCGGAGGCGTACGAGGCCCTCCACCGCGCGGACCCTGCGGACCGCGAAGCCTGGGAGCCGCTGCTCGCGGTGTACCGGAAGAGCGGCGACGGGCGAAAGGTCGTGGAGCTCCTCGGGGCGGTCGTCGACTACGTCGAGGACGCGGCCGAGCGAGCGCGGCTCCGCCTCGAGCGTGTGCGAGCCATGATGGACCGAAAGGATCTCGACGACGAGGCCGCGGCACCGCTGCTGCGCGAGATCGTCGACGAGGACGGGAGCCAGGTCGATGCCGCGCTCATGCTGGCCGCGATCCTGGAACGCACCGGAAATCGCGAAGGGCTGATCGATGTTCTCGGCCGCCAGATCGACGCGGCCAAGGATCGAGGGGACGCGTCGTCGATCGCGTCTCTCGCGTTGCGGCTCGGGGCGTTGCTGGAGGCGAGCGATCGCGTCGAAGCGCGCAATGTCTACTACACGGGGATCGACTGGGAGCCGAAGAGCCGCGAGCTCCTCGACGCGCTCCTCCGGCTCCTCGACGACGATGAAGACGCCGCCGAGCGCGCGGACGTCCTCGAGCGCCGTCTCGCGGCGGAAACGGGCCCAGCGGCCGAGCAGATGGCGCTCGTCCTTCACGCAACGCGCGCGGAAGCCGGAGACGTCGCGGCGGCCGAACGCGCGCTCGAACTTGGCTTCCGCGCCTACCCGGCGAGCTCGCCTTTGCGCCAGCAGCTCGAGGACGCGTACCGGGCTCGATCGGACTGGGCGAAGCTCGCCGAGCTCTACGTGATCGATGCGGGCGCGCGGGTCGATCGCGGCGAACGGCTGTCGAGGTTGAAGGAGGCGGCGGCGCTCTGGCGAAACGAGGTCCACGATCCGCGGACGGCCGCGTCGGTCATCCGTCTCGCTCGCGAGGTCGCGCCCGACGATACGTCCCTGCTGCGCGAGCACGTCGAGGTGCTGATCGAGGCCGACGATCGGGCGTCGGGGGCCGCCGAGCTGAGTGCGGTCCTCGATCGCCTCGCCGCCGACGACGCCGCGCGAGCACCGATCCTCGCGATGCGCGCCGGCATTCGGTCCGCGTTGCACGACACGCACGGAGCGCTCGAGGACCTCGAGGCGGCGTTCGAGCTCGATCGCAAGACGTACGCGCCCGACCTCGCCACCGCGGTCAGGGTCGCCCGCGAGGCGGCGGCGTCGGAAGGGGATGCCGAGAGAGTTCACGATCTGCGCCTTCGTGAGGCGCGCGTGCTCCCCTATGCGGGCGAAGTGGACGCCGCCCGCGCGATCCTCGGCGAGCTCGTCAGGCACAACCCGAAGGATCGCGAGGCCCTGAGCGCACTGGCCAGCCTGGAAGCCGAGCTGGAGCAGTGGGACGCCGCGGTCGCGGCCCTGGGGCGCCTTTTGGCACTCGAAGAGGGGCAGGCCGCGGTGGACGCATCGCTGCGTCTCGCAGAGGCGTGCGACCGTGCGGGTCGGCCGGGGGACGCACGGAGCGCGCTGGAGCGCGCGCGAACGCTCGCGCCCGACGACCGTGGGCTCCGGGATCGTCTGGAGCGCGCGTACGAGCAGTCGGGAGCCTGGCACGAGCTCGCGACGCTTGCGCTCGAGGACGCAAACGCGAACGCCGATCCGAGGGCATGCTTTGCGCAATTCATGCGTGCCGGCGCGGTGCTGCTCGAGAACGCGGGCGATCCGGAGGCGGCCATCGGCGCGCTGGAGCAGGCGCGGGCGATCCTTCCGGCGGATCTGGACTGCGTGGGTCTGCTGTCGGACGCGTACACGCTCTGGGGGCGTGCAGGGGACGCCTTGGCGATGATCGAGGAGGTCCTGGCGCCTCACAAGGGACGCCGTTCGCGCGAGCTGGCCCCCCTCTACTGGCGGCTGTCGCGGGTGTATCAGCACACGGAAGACGCGGCGGCCGAGCTTCGCGCTCTCACTCAGGCGCTGGAGTGCGACGCGCAGAACGGGGAGGTGTGCTCGGCGGTGGCGGTGCGTGCGATCGAGACGGAAGAGCTCGACCTCTCGAACCGCGCGCTCCGCGCGGTGACGCTTCTGAAGGTGCCGGGTCCGATGAGCAAGGCGCTCGCGTATCAGTATATGGGTGAGATCAGCGTGAAGCAGGGGGACCCGAAGCGCGCGCTCACTCTTCTCAAGCGCGCCCTCGCGGAAGACCCGTCGCTCGAGACGGCACGCGGCCTCATCGCGGCGATGGAGCGCGGCGGGGGGTGAGTCGGGGCGTGCGTATCGAGCGGGGCTCGGCGGGAGCCAGCCGGTGCTCGCGTCCGGGCGGGTCCCCCCCGAACTCGCCCCGCCTCACGGCGAGGCTCAGACACAGGACCCCCCCACCCGGCCGCTGCGCTCCGGCTGGCTCCCGCCGAGCTGGCGCGTCACACCTATCTCAAAGACAGCGGCGCGAACGAAAGGCCATCACCTTGGAATTCATGGCAGCTATTCCGTGAGCGAACTGGGGTACTGGTCGGTTTTGAATCGCGCCGACGCGGGGGCAGGTCTAGTGGGCTACGGTTGGGGCGACATGCGCGTCACGGCAGCAGGCGTCATCGCGATGGCCATCGGTTCGAGCGGATGCGGGGGGGTAGTCGCAGGGTCGAGCCATTCAGGCGATGGGGGCATCGCTGACGCGATTGTCGAAGGGGATTCCGGTGATAGTCGCCAACCGGAGTCGGGCCTCCCACCCGGCACAGCGCTCGCGGCCTGCATGAGTCTCTGCTCGGGGGTATGTGACGCAAACGGAGCATGTCACGCTTCGCCGCCGTCTGGTGTGACGTCGTGCGGGTCGACCACCTGCGTTTCGTGTGGTCCACAGCGCACCCCTTGCTGTAACCCTAGCGGTCAGTGTTCATGCTCTCCGGCTGTTGGCGTATGCCCGTGAATCCCCGCGGGACCACGACGTCTCGATGACGGCGGTCACGGCGAGCACGCGAACGTGCCGATGGCTTCCCATCCGGCAGCGCCGCAGGTCCAGTCGGTGCCGCTGCCGCTGTTCGTACAGGCGAAGCACTCAGGGGCCGGTACGGTCACACGTGCCGGCATCGTCGGGTTCGTTGTGTCGACCGTGCTCGCGACAACACAAGAGCCGCCCGATTCGGCGTTCGTTGGGCACTCCGGCAACGTGCGTGAAGCGTCTGCGAGTGACGTGCTGCACGACCATCCGGTACCGGTAGCGGAGCATTGGCCGTCCAATTTGGCGCCCGCGTTGGCACCGCATCCAGTGGTCTGGACGGCGGCGAGTGCGACTAGGACCGGGAACGCGTTTCGGCAAAACATGGTCGCGTAGCCTAGCCACGCTCCGTGCCTACGTCACGAGACACAGCGCGTCGCGGGCCGGCCAGCGAGCGAAGCCATCGCAATCGCGAGCCTCGCTACCCGGGGAGCGAAGGGAAGAACACGCATCCGCTTCGCTCGCGGACCGACGCGCCAGTCTTGCAAGAACGAGCTCGCCGGGAGCCGCCCGGAGCGCAGCGGCCGGGTGGGGGGGCCTGTGTCTGAGCCCCGCCGTGAGGCGGGCCGAGTTCGGGGGGGACCCACCCGGACGCGAGCACCGGGCGGCTCCCGGCGAGCGATCGTCCCCTCGTCCCGGACGGTTCACCCCGTCTTCGCCAGCGTGTCCCGCTTCAGAAACGCGTCTACCCCGGCGGCGACGCGCCGCCCGTCGGCGATCGCCCAGACGACGAGCGACTGCCCGCGCGACACGTCGCCCGCGGCAAACACACCCGCCACGCTCGTCGCACCGCTCGCGTCCGTCCGCACGTTGCCGCGCGCGTCGAGCGCCAGCCCGAGCTGCTCGACGATCCCGCCGCGCTCGGGCCCCACGAAGCCCATCGCCAGCAGCACGAGCTCGCACGGAATCGACGTCTCCGTCCCCGGCAATCGGCTGACATCTTGCCCGCCCTCGAGCACCACGCGCACCGCCTCGAGGGCCACCACTCTCCCCGCCTTCGCCCCGGAACGCGCGCGTCGACACGGCCCAGTCGCGCTCGGCGCCCTCCTCCTGCGAGCTCGACGTGCGAAGCACCAGCGGCCACTCGGGCCACGGGTTGCTCGGCATCCGCACGAGGCTCGGCTTCGGCATCAGCTCGAGCTGCGTCACGCTCGCCGCTCCCTGGCGCAGCGACGTCCCCACGCAGTCCGACCCCGTGTCGCCGCCGCCGATGACGACGACGCGCTTGCCCGTCGCGAGGATGTCGCCCGCGCCGCGCTCGCTATGCCCTCCCGCGACGCGGCGGTTCTGCTGCACGAGGAACTCCATCGCGAAGTGCACGCCGCGAAGCTCGCGCCCCGGCATCGGCAGATCGCGCGGCGCGCGCGCGCCCATCGCCAGAAGCACGGCGTCGAAATCGTGCAGGAGCTGCTCGCCGCGCACGTCGACACCCACCGCAACGCCCGACGCGGAAGCGGACGCCCTCGGCCGTCATCTGCTCGACGCGCGCGTCGATGATCTCCTTCTCCATCTTGAAGTCGGGGATCCCGTAGCGCAGGAGCCCGCCCGATGCGATCGTCGCGCTCGAAGAGCGACGACGTCGTGCCCCGCGCGCGCCAGCTGCTGCGCGGCCGCGAGGCCGGCGGGACCCGAGCCCACGACCGCCACGCGCTTGCCCGTCCGCGCGCTCGCGTGCTGCGGCACGAGGGGCTCGCTCGAATACGTGGTCCGCGATCGTCCGCTCGATCGTCTTGATCGTCACCGGCTCGCCGCGCAGGTTGAGCACGCACGACGCCTCGCACGGCGCGGGGCAGACGCGCCCCGTGACCTCGGGGAAGTTGTTCGTCGCGGCCAGCCGCTGCGCGGCCTCGTCGTGCTTGCCCCGGTGCACCAGATCGTTCCACTCGGGGATCAGGTTGCCGAGCGGGCAGCCCTGGTGACAGAACGGAATGCCGCAGTCCATGCAGCGCGACGCCTGCGCGCGCACCTGATCCTCGGGCGGCGCGGATCGATGATCTCGCGCCAGTCGCTGCACGCGCTCGTCGATCGGACGCTCGTCCTCCTCCACGCGAGGAACCTTCAGAAAACCTTCGGGATCACCCATGCGCCGCCTTCACCTCGCCGAGCCCCGCGCGAAGCTGCAGAGCCTTCCGCCACTCGTGCGGCATCACCTTCACGAAGTGCCTCTTCGACCACGTGGCGAGCACGAAGCGCTCGCCCGGGCGCTGCGCGTGTGCGCCACGTGCTCCTCGATGAGACGCGCGGACGATGTCTTCGTCCTCCGCGCGTCAGCGGCTCGAGGTCGACCATCGCGCGGCTGCAGCGCGGCGCCGAGCGCGCGGTCGTCATCGAGCACGTACGCGACGCCGCCGCTCATCCCCGCGGCGAAGTTGCGGCCCGTGGGCCCGAGGACCACGACCGTTCCCCCGGTCATGTACTCGCATCCGTGGTCGCCGACGCCCTCGACGACCGAGATGGCGCCGCTGTTGCGCACGGCGAATCGCTCCCCCGCGCGCCCCGCGAAGAACGCCTTGCCGCTCGTCGCGCCGTACAGGCACGTGTTGCCGACGATGACGTTCTCGTGCGCCTTGAACGGGGCTCGCGCCGGCGGCAGCACCGCGAGGACGCCGCCGGAGAGCCCCTTGCCGACGTAGTCGTTGGCGTCGCCCTCGAGCACGAGCAGCATCCCGCGCGTCGCGAACGCGCCGAAGCTCTGCCCCGCGGTGCCGGTGGCCTCGACGACGACCGTCGAATCGCGGAGCCCCTCGGCGCCGTGCTTGCGCGCGATCTCCCCGGCCAGCCGCGCGCCGAAGGCGCGGTCGGCGTTCGTCAGCGCTACCTTCAACGCGGTCGGGCTCGCCGTACTTGATGCTGAGAGGCGCGCCGCTTCGAGCAGGGCCTCGTCGGTGCGGCGACAGCTGGATCTCGTAACGGGGAGGTCCGGCGGCCGGATCGACTCGCCCGCCTCCGACTGCGCCTCCTCGGAGTCCCGGCTCGGGCGTCGCGCGAAGCAGGACGTTGGCGAAGTCGAGCAGGCTGCGCCTTCGGGTGATCGATGCGTCGCGCGGAACGACGCAGTCGGCGCGGCCGACCATCTCGTCGAGCGTGCGGAAGCCCAGGCGCGCCATGATGGCGCGGAGCTCCTCGGCGACGAAGAAGAGGAAGTTGATGACGTGCTCGGGCGTGCCCTGGAAGCGCGCGCGGAGCACCGGGTCCTGCGTCGCGATGCCCGACGGGGCACGTGTTGAGGTGGCACTTGCGCATCATGACGCAGCCGCTCGCGACGAGCGGCGCCGTGGCGAACCCGAACTCGTCGGCGCCCGAGGAGCGCGGCGAAGGCGACGTCGCGTCCCGTCTTGAGCTGCCCGTCGACCTGGAGCCGGACCCGCGTCGCGCAGGCCGTTGAGCACGAGCACCTGGTGCGTCTCGGCGAGCCCGAGCTCCCACGGCGTCCCCGCGTGCTGGATCGACGAGAGCGGCGACGCGCCCGTTCCGCCGTCGTGGCCCGCGATGTGGATGGCGTCGGCGTGCGCCTTCGCCACGCCCGCCGCGATCGTGCCGACGCCCGTCTCGCTCACGAGCTTCACGCTGACGCGCGCGCGCGAGTTGACGCACTTGAGGTCGTAGATGAGCTGCGCCAGATCTTCGATCGAGTAGATGTCGTGGTGCGGCGGCGGCGAGATGAGCGTCACGCCCGGCACCGAGTGGCGGACGCGCGCGATGGCCTCGTCGACCTTGTGGCCCGGGAGCTGGCCGCCTTCGCCGGGCTTGGCGCCCTGCGCGATCTTGATCTGAAGCTCGTCGGCGTTGACGAGGTAGTGCGCGGTGACGCCGAAGCGCGCGCTCGCCACCTGCTTGATGGCGCTGCGCTTGCTGTCGCCGTTGGGCAGCGGGATGAAGCGCGCTTCGTCCTCGCCGCCCTCGCCGCTGTTGGAGCTGCCGCCGATGCGGTTCATCGCGATGGCGAGGTTCTCGTGCGCCTCCTTGCTGATGCTCCCGAAGCTCATCGCGCCGGTCGCGAAGCGGCGGACGATCTGCGCCGCCGGCTCGACCTCTTCGAGCGGGACGGCAGGGCCGGCCGGCACGAAGTCCCAGCAGCCGCGAAGCGTGAAGGGCGCGTCGCCCTGATCGTTGATGGCGTGCGCGTAGTCCTCGTACGACTGCGCGTCCTCGAGGCGGACGGCCTTCTGCAGGCTCGCGACGGTGCGCGGGCTCCAGAGGTGGCGCTCGCCGCCGACGCGCCAGGCGTAGACGCCGCCGACGTCGAGCGCGTCTTCGTCTGTCGCGCGACGTCGCCGAGCGGCTCGTCGAACGCCGCGCGCGTGCGCGCAGAGCGACTCGCGCGCGATCTCCGGCAAGGCCGATGCCGCCGACTGCGCGAAGCGGTGCCCGGGAACCAGCGATCGATCGTGCCCTGACCGATGCCGATCGCCTCGAAGATCTGCGCGCCCTGGTAGCTCGACAGGCACGAGATGCCCATCTTGCTCATGACCTTGAGCAGGCCCTTGCCGAGCGCGTGGACGTAGTGGTCCACGGCCTCGCTCCCGCGGAAGGGACAGGTCGTTCGAGTCGATCGACTCGATGGCCTCGAACGCGAGGTACGGGTTCACCGCGCCGGCGCCGTAGCCGACGAGCAGCGCGACGTCGGCCACCTCGCGCGACCTCGCCGGTCTCGACGAGGAGGCCCGCCCGCATTCGCTTGCCCGCCCGCGCGAGCGAGTGGTGGACCGCGCTCGTCGCGAGCAGGCTCGGGATGGGAGCGTGCGTCGGCGTCGACGCCGCGATCGCTCAGGACGAGGAGGCTCGCGCCCGTCGTCGACGGCCCGCTCGGCCGCCGCGCACAGCTCCTCGAGCGCGCGCTCGAGCGACGCGCCCGGGTCCGCGGCGCGGCGCGTCGAACAGCATCGGAAGCACCGCGACGGGAAAGTCGGGGAGCGACGCCGCGACGAGCTTCGCCAGCTCCTCGTTCGTCAGCACGGGTTGCTCGAGCTCGAGCAGCCGGCACTGGCCTGGGCGTCTCGCGCCAGGAGGTTGCCCTCGCCGCCGAGGCAGCTCACGAGCGTCATCACCAGCTTCTCGCGGATGGGGTCGATGGGCGGATTGGTGACCTGCGCGAACTGCTGCTTGAAGTACCGGAAGAGCGAGCTTCGGTCGCTCGGCTCAGCACGGCGAGCGGGGCGTCGGTGCCCATGCTGCCCGTGGGCTCTTCGCCGGCGGTGGCCATCGGCGCGAGAAGCAATCGAAGGTCTTCGCGCGTGTACCCGAAGGCGCGGAGCATCTTGCGGCGCTCGTCGGTGCCGAGCGGCGGGCGCGGCGGCGCGGCGGGGAGCGTAGCGAGGTCGATCTTGTTGCCCTCGAGCCACTGCGCGTACGGCTGCTGCGACGCGATCTCGTGCTTGATCTCCTCGTCGCCCACGATGCGACCGCGGCGCGAGGTCGACGAGGAGCATGCGGCCGGGCTGGAGACGGCCCTTCTCGATGACGTCTTCCGCGTCGAAATCGAGGACGCCGAGCTCGCTCGCTGCCACGACGAAGCCGCTCTGCGGTGACGACGTACTTCATCGGCCGGAGGCCGTTGCGATCGAGCGTCGCCCCGACGTACGTCCCGTCGGTGAAGGCGAGCGCCGCCGGGCCGTCCCACGGCTCGACGACCGATGCGTGGTACTCGTAGAACGCGCGCCGCTCGGGCGGCATCTCGGGCTGCCCTTCCCACGCCTCGGGGACGAGCATCATCATGACGTGCGGGAGGCTGCGGCCGCCGGCGATGAGGAAGTCGACGAGGTTGTCGAGCGACGCCGAGTCGCTCCCGCCCGGAGCGGATGATGGGCTTGAAGTCCGCCAGGTGCTCGCGGAAGGCGTCGCTCTGCGAGGAGCGCCTCGCGGGCGCGCATCCATGTCTCGTTGCCCCGTAGCGTGTTGATCTCGCCGTTGTGCGCGATGCGGCGGTACGGGTGGGCGCGATCCCAGGTGGGGAATGTGTTGGTGCTGAACCGCGAATGGACGAGGGCGAGCTTGCTCTTCGTCTCCTCTTCGCGAAGGTCCTGGTAGAAGGCGTCGAGCCGCTCGGGGAGCGACAGGCCCTTGTAGACGACCGTCTTCGACGACAGGCTCGCGATGTAGAAACCGAGGCCGGCCTCGGCCGCGCGGCGAACCGCGCGCTTGCGGATCATGAAGAGCGTCCGTTCGAATGCCGGTACGGCGCACATGCGCCCGATGAAGAGCTGACGGATCGCCGGCATCGACGCGCGGGCGATGGGGCCGAGCACGCTCGCGTCGACCGGCACGTCGCGCCAGCCGATGACCTTCTGGTTGTGGTGGCGGACGGCGTCCTCGATGACGCGGACCTCAGCGGCCCGGACGGACGGTTCGCGCGTCAGGAAGCACATCGCGACGCCGTAGTCCCCCGCGTTCGGGAGCTCGACCCCCGCTCGCCCGAGCACGCGCTCGTAGTGGGCGTGCGGGAGTTGCAGCAGGATGCCCGCGCCGTCGCTCGTGCAAGGGTCGCATCCCGCGGCGCCTCGATGAGCCAGGCGCCGGAGGATCTCGATCCCCTTTTTCACCACATCGTGGGTGGGTGGACGCTTGATGTCCGCTACGAAGCCGAGACCGCAAGCGTCGTGCTCGAGGGAGGGGTCGTAGAGGCCGCGCGGTTGCGGCAGCGCGCCGGCGGACATGGCGGTCTGAAGTATAGAGACAATGACGCGCCGCGCCAGCAGGTTGTTTGAGTGATGGTTCGAGTGATCACCAGGGGCACCCTGAGCCTCGCTCCGCCTCGACTCGCTTCGCTCGCTCGGCTCCGCTGCGGCGGGCCTGTCGTGCACGTCACGTAGAGGGGAGCGACGGCCGCTCCCCTCTAGCTCCCCAGCCGGGAGACCACGTGGAGGCGGGGCGGCGAGCGAAAGCATGGGTTCCCTTTCCGTCGGGGGAACTCATCGCAATGGCTCACCATTCGTTCGGACGCTTCGGACAACGACTAGCGGCCTAGGGCCTCGGCTCGGTTCACGATGCGGGGGGTGAGGAAGATGATGAGCTCGTTCCGGGCGTCGCTGGCCGTGCGGTGCTGGAAGAGGATGCCCGAGGATGGGGATGTCGCCGAAGAAGGGGACCTGGCTCGAGGTTACGGCCGGTGTTGCGCGTGTAGATGCCGCCGATGACCGCCGTGTGGCCGTCCATGACGAGGAGATCGGTCTCGGCCTCGCGCTTGAGGATGGTCGGAGCGCCGTTCGCGCGCGGTCTGGTTGAAGTTGGGCTCGTCGCGGTTCAGCTTCACGTGCATCGAGACCGAGCCGTCGGCGGTGACGTGCGGCTTGACGAGGAGCTGCAGCTTGGCTTCCTGGAACGTCGTCTGCACGCCCAGCGCGCTGACCTGCGAGTACGGGATGAGCGTGCCCTGGTTGATGCGCGCCTCCTTGTTGTCGAGGACCATGACGCGCGGCGCGCTCACGATGCGCACGAGGCCGCTGGACTCGCGCCGCCGAGAGGCGCACGCTCAGGTTGAGGGCGTTGTCGATCGATCCGAACGACATGCCGAGCGCGCCGCCGGCCCCGGTGCCGACCGCGGCCGGGAGGTTGACGGCGAAGTTCGGCGTCGCGACGGTCCGCGCTGAAGGGCGAGATGCCGGCCGTCGGGCGTGTTGTTGTCGTAGTTGCCGCCGGCCGCCGAGACGCTCGACGGGAAGGCGACGCCCGTCGGGTTGCCGGTCGCGGGACTGAAGGTCGTGTCGCCGCCCCACTGGATGCCGACGTCGCGCGTTGTAGCTGCTCGTCGCCTCGACGATGCGCGCCTCGATGAGCACCTGCGCCGTCTGCGTGTCGAGCGAGCGGACGAGCTCTTCGATGTAGTTGAGGTTCGCCGCGATGTCGCGCGCGATGAGGACGTTGGTGCGCTCGTCGACCGCGATCGACCCGCGCGGCGAGAGCAGCTCCTTCGCGCGCGCCTGCAGCTCGTCGGCCTGCGCGTAGCTGATCGGGATGAGGCGCGTCTCGAGCGGGCGTCAGCTCGAACTCCTGCTTCTGCTGCGGCGAGCTTCAGCTCGCGCTCCTTCTGGAGCTGCGCGAGCGGCGCGACGCGGATGAGGTTGCCCTGCGCGGACCATGCCGAGGCCCTTGGCCTGGAGGACGACGTCGAGCACCTGGTCCCACGGGACGTTGCGCATCCGGATGGTGATCGTTCCGCTCACGTCGTCGGCCGTGACGATGTTCACGTGCCCGGTGTCCGCGAGGAGGCGCAGGACGTTGTGGATGTCGGCGTCCTTGAGGTCGATGTCGATGCGCCGGCCCGTAGTAGCGCTGCTGCGCGAGGACGGCCGCGCGTTGACCGTCGTGAAGCCCGCGGCGCCGCCCTGCGCCGTCTCGACCTGGGGGATCCTCGTCGTGGATGGACGTCTCGATGCGCGGCAGGTCCGCGACCGGCGCTTCGCGCGCCACCGTGACCACGCTACGGATGGCACCGCCGTCCTTGCCCACCGCGCGGCCGTCGATGTGGACTGACGCGATCGGCTGGGGCGCGCCCATCACCTTCGGGGCCGGGAACGACCACACGAGGCTGCCCCCTTCGACGAGGACGGTGCCCGGCGCGTCGCTCGCGCGATCGAGCTCGAGCGTCGTGGATCCGGCTGGTCGCGTCGTGCGACGCGGTGATCGACTTGAGCGAGCCCCGGTACTGCGACACGTCGAGCGTGCGCCGCGAGAGCCTCGGGCAGACCGGTCCCGCGGAGCTCGAGCCGGAGGTTGCCGCTGGCTGACGTCGACAGCGAATAGGTCGGGATGCTGCCGAGGTCGACGACGACGCGATCGCACCCGTTGGGGGCGCACCCTGTCACGGTCGCGGGAGAGCGCTCGAAGCGCACGTCGCGGACGGCGCCCGCCGCGGACGGCGTCGGAGGTGCCTGCGCCCGACTGAGCACGGGATCGCGGGGCCGCTCGGGGCGATGCGGACCTCGAGCGTGGAACCGTTGGCGACGACGCGATAGGTCGACGCGCGCTGCAAGCTGATCGTCAGCGCGCGTCATCGGACCCGAGCCCGTCGGGTACGACTGCGTCAGGACGCCGCCGACGACGCCGACGGGCGTGGTGATCGCGGCGGGTGCTCCGACCACGTCGGATTCGCTCAGGTCGACGAAGAGCCGCGCGCCGCCGTCGGCGACGCGAACGTTGTAAGCGGGTGCACCCGTGCCCACGATCTCGATCCGCGCACCGCCCGTCACGCCGTCGTCGGGAAGCACCTGAACGTCGCGGACGTGATTCGCGGTCACGTCAGCCGCAGCGACCGACCCGCAGAGGAGGACGCTGGCGGCAAGGCTCGCCGACCCAAGCGTCGCCATGCCCCTGCGAAGGACGGCGGCATACAAAAGCGATTTCGTCCAACGCATGTTGGCTCCTGGCGTCCCCCGGGAACGGCCGACGGGATCGCTGCGACAACGGTAGAACGGGCGATCCGAAAGGGACCAATTTGTGGCTATCGCGCGCCCTCGCGACTCCCGCGCGCGCTCAGCCCGGAATGAACCCCTCGGCTTCCTTCTGCGCTTCGGGGTGCAGGGGGATGACCCGCGTGGCGGGGGGAATCGCGGGCTGCGCGGGATCTTCGCGGATGAGGACGACGTCGCCGTCGCGAATCCGATCGACGCGCCAGTTGAGCTGGTACTCGGGGCCGTTGCTGCCGCCGACGTGCACGACCTCGGAGCGGCACACGAACGTCCCCTTGTAGACGACCGTGCCCTTGCCGCTCGGGTCGAGGAACATGGCGCGATTCTGCTCGGTGCCGAGGACGATGGCGACGAGCTTCAGTTCGTCGATCGAATACTGCGCGAGCTCCACCTTGCGCTGGTTGAGAGCCTCCCGGTTCACGGCCTGGTTCTGGACCATGAAGCTCCGGAACGGGTCGCGATTGCGATCGCTCTCGACGAAGTCGTTCTCGGTGTATTCGGGCCCCTTGAGCTCGGGGGGAAGCCCCGACGCGCTCGCCGCCGCGGCGGCCGCGGGCGCCGTTCGGCTGGGCGGGGGGGGCGGCGCGGTCGGCGAGGAGCCACCGCACGCGAATGCAAGCGGCAGGGCCGACAGCGCGAACAGGCAGGCCAATCGGGTCTTCACTTTGCCGCTCCTGTCGCGGCGGGCGCGGGCGCGGGCGCGCCTGGGCCGCGGGGCGCTTCTTTGGGCTTGAGCGCGTGGAACGCCGTCGCGAGGCACGAGCCATTCAGGATGATTTCGTCGCCGACCATGTGCGGGTCGCCCAGCTGGATGTTCTCGACGTTGATGATGCGGTCCACCTTGCCGAGCTCGTACGCGAACTTGGCGATCTGGTGGAACTTGCCCGACATCTGGAGCTTCATCGGCACCTTGGCGTAGAAGCTCTGGGTTATCTCCTCGGTCGGCGAGTAGGCCTTGAGGTCGATCCCCGCCGCGTTGGACGCCTGCTGGACGCTCGAGAGGAAGGCGTCCTCCTGCGATTCGGCCGGCAAGACCTTGTTGAGCTCCCGTGCCCGCTGCTCGCGCAAGGCGAGCTCGCCGCGGTCGGCGAAGTAGGTCGCCTGCGCCTGCTCTTGCTGCGCGAGCTCGTCGCGCATCGATTTCTTCTGCCGCTGCGCGCCTTCGATCTTGCTGGCGACGTCGGAGTAGAAGACGAACCAGTAGCGCGAAGAAGAGGACGGCGACGACGCCTGCGCCGATGCCTGCCTTGGCGGCGGTCGGCAGCTTCGTAAGGGCACTCGGGACCGGGGCCGCCATCTCAGTACCTCACCTTCGCGCTGAGCTCGAAGCGAAAGAGCTCTTGGCGCCTGATCGACGATCTTCGTCCCGGGCAGAAGCTTCACGTCGCTGAAGTAGTCGCTGAGCTTGAGGCGTCGCTCGAGCTCGCTCACGTCGTCGCCGTCGCGGGCGAGGCCGGCGAGCTTCACGACGCGCTCGGACTCCTGGTAACCAGTCAGCCAGAGCCGCCGCGCGTCCCAGTTGGGATTGAAGACCTCCGCCGGGTTGTCGCGCTTCATCTGTTCGAGCTTGTCGCGATCGGTCGTCGGGGCGCGTCCAGGCGTCAGCACGTGCGCGAGCTCGAGGAGCGTCGACGTCGGGCCCGGTCCGCGCCGGACTGGAGCTTCTGGATCGCCTCTTCGCGTTCGCGCAGCTCCTTGAGCCGCTCTTTGATCTGCGGATGGTCGGCGATCTGCTGCTTGATGGCGTCGATCTGACCCTGGGTCCGCGCGTTCTCCGCGAGGATCCCGGCGAGCTCGTCTTCTTTCAGCTTCTGGATGAAGAGGCACACGATGATCGTCGCGACGAAGGCGCCCATCACCGCGATGAGCCAGAACTGCGTCGGCTCGGCCGCGCCCTTGGCGCGCGCCGCTTGCCGCTTGTCGGGCAGAAGGTTTACGCGGACCATTGCCGGCGCTCCTTGTCGCAGCGCAAGGACAGGCCCAGCGCGACCACCATCTGCGCCGACGTCGCGCGGAGCTGCTGCTTCGTTGACGTACTTGGCGTCGACCGCGAGGTTCACCATGGGGTCGAAGAGCTGCACTGGCACCCGCGCGCGACGCTCGATGGCCTGCACGAGCGGGGCGAGGTAGGCGCTCCCGCCGGAGACGTAGATGCTTGCCTATCTCCTGCTCGCCGCTCGTCGCGAGGAAGAAGTCGAGCGAGCGCTGGATCTCGCCGGCGAGCGCCTGCGCAGGCCTGGCCGACGATCTGCGTCACTTCTTGCGGGACGATCTGCGGTCGCGCCGCCGCCGTGCTTGTACGCCTCGGCCTGCTCGTACGAGCACGACAGGGCCTTGCGGATCTCCTCGGTGATCGAGTTGCCGGCGTTGGTGATCTCGCGCGTGAACGCGCTCACTCCCTTGGCCACGATGTTCGAGCGACGAGACGGCGGCGCCGATGTTGAGGAGCGCGATCGTGCCGTCGGCCGGGAGGCCGTACTGGTGCTCGAAGATGTTCTGGACGGTGAACGCGTTGATGTCCACGATGACGGGCTTGAGCTTCGCCTCGCGGAGGATCGCCGCGTAGTCGTTGATCTCGTCCTTCTTGGCGGCGACGAGGAGCAAATCCATCTGGCCGGCTTCCGGACGCCGGCGCAGGACCTCGTAGTCGATCGACATGAGCTTGATGTCGAAGGGGATGTGCTGCTCGGCCTCCCAGTGGATCTGCTCGTCGAGCTCATTGGGGGTCATCATCGGCACCGTGATCTTGCGCACGATGACGCTCTGGCCGTAGACGCCGATGGCGACGTCCCTCTGCGAGATCTTGCCGTCGTGGAAGATGCGCGCGAGCGCTTCGGTCACCGCGCCGGAGTTCATGACGTGGCCGTCGATGATCGTCTGGGCCGGGAGGGGCGACCAACCCGAGCGGATCACCTGCAACTTCTTGCGCGACTCCTTGAGCTGCACGACCTTGATCGAGCTCGCGCCGATGTCGACGCCGACGAGGTTTTTTCCTTCGGCCATGCTTGTCCTGGCGAAGCAGCGTCCACGAGCGCGGGCGCGTGCTCCGGAAGAAGTGTGACACCCCGAAAAGTGCCGCGTCAAAAAAGGCGGGGCCCCCACCTTTGGCTCAGTCCATCCTCGACTGGCCAGGCGGCGGCATTCGGGATACGCCTGCCCTCGCTTTGCGCCCGAGATCCATGGCCCTGGCCATCGCGCTCGCCGCGATCGTCGCGGCCGTCGCGGCAGCGGCCCCGGCGCGCGCCGACGTCATCCACGTCGTGCAGCACGGGCACACGATCGAGGCCATCGCGCACCGCTACCACGTGACGGTCAAGGCCATCATCGACGCCAACCACCTCAAAGACCCCAAGCACCTCAAGCCGGGCCAGGCTCTCGTCATCCCCGGCGTCGACGGTCCGAAGAAGAAGGCCGAAAAGCCGACCGACAAGGCAGAGAAGGCCGCCCACGAGACGGGCCATACGCCGCCGCCTCGGATGGCCGCCGCGAAGGAGAATGACCGCCCGGAGCACCTCGAGAGCGGCACCGTCCACGCCGTGCGGCTGGGCGAGGAGTTCCGCATCCGGATGCGGGACGCCCACGGCCACCTTCCGCCGAACGCGATCAAGGCGTTCGAGCACCTGATGCGCCAAGGCAACGCGATGCACGCACCCGACCCGCGACTTTTGGCGCTCGTGGGCATCGTGTCCAACCACTTCGGCAACAAGGTGATCGAGGTGGTCAGCGGCTACAGGGCCTACACGCCCACGCAGTACTCGCCCCACTCGAACCACAACTACGGCCGGGCGCTCGACTTCCGGATCCGCGGCGTCAGTAACGAATCCCTCCGCGACTTCTGCCGCACGCTCCGGAGCGCGGGATGCGGCTACTACCCGAACAGCACCTTCGTGCACCTCGACGTTCGCGACACCAAGGCCTACTGGGTCGACCGCTCCCGTCCGGGCGAGCCTCCCAAGTACGACAAGCCAGGCGTCGCCGCGGACGAGGGGGCGAGGGACGTTCCGACCGAGGCGAACGAGGTGCCCGACGAGAGCGAGAAGGCCGGCGGGGCGCCGGAACCGTCGCCCGCCATCTCCCCGCGGGCGAAACCCTCCCCTGGGTCAATCCAATGACGTTGGGGTGATTCTGACTCGCCCACTCGTTTGGCGGAAAGACGAGTGAAGACAGGTACAAGCCGGGTTGTCGACCCGCTCGAGGTGGGTCAAGACCACTACGCCCAGGGAACATGGCGATGGCGTAACCGCTTGGAATCGACTCGCACCGCGACTGGCACGGCGCCCGCAATAGGCCCTGCACCGGAGAGCGAACATGAACCCCTGCACCCGCCCAGTCGACGCGTCCAACCCCACTCGAGAGGAGCTCGACCTCTACATGCCGCTGGTCCGCCAGGTGGTGGCGCGGGTGCTGCGCAAGCTGCCTCCGAACGTCCTCCGCGAAGACCTGATCTCGGCGGGGACGTTCGGCCTGATCGACGCCCTCCGGAAGAGCGTGGACCGCGGTCCGGCGTTCGAGTGGTACGCGCGCGTTCGCATCCGCGGCGCGGTGGTCGACGAGCTCCGGGCGCAGGACTGGCTCACACGACGGGCGCGCTCGCGCATCACGCGCGCGCAGGCCGACGGCACCGGGGGCAGCGCGGCGATCGTCGGATTCGACGACTTGTCCGAGGCCCAGGCCAGCTCGTTCGCCGACGAGTCGGTAGCGACGCCGGAGCAGCAGGTCGAGCAGCGCATGGACCGCCGCATCCTCGAGCGCGCCGTCCAGCACCTGCCGGAGCGCGAAGGCAACATCGTCGCGTGGCACTACTTCGAGGACGTGCCCTTCAAGACGATCGCGACGCGCCTCGGCGTCAGCGAGCCCCGCGTATCGCAGCTTCACTCGCGAGCCATCGGGCTCTTGCGCGCCACGATGGTCGAGACGAGCGACGCGGCCGCGGCCTAAGGCGACTTCGGCGTCGCGGCTTCGAAGCGGAAGCCGCGCGGGCGGAGCGGGGCCGCGATGGCGTAGAGGACCGACTGGTCGTAGCGCGCGCGCAGCGGGCTCGCTGTCCCCGAACGGTCGAGGAGCGCGGTGGCCTCCGTGCCGCGGTCGAGCGAGACCGCGCGCGTGCACCCCGCACGAGACAGCGCCTCGCCCAGCGGAGCGGCGCTCGCGAACGAACCCCGCGCGAACATCACCTGCCCCGAGGGCGCGATCCCCAGCGCGGCGCGCGGCATGACCGCGCCGGTAGCGGGAGTCACGGGCTGCCCGTCCCAGAGCAAGAGGGGGAGCTCGACCAGGTCGTCCTTGTCGCCGAGGATCGGCGTGTCGTCTGCGCGCACGATCGAGATGCCCCCGTCGTCGCCGACGAAGATGGCCCCCGAGCCGGCGCCGCCACGCACCGCGACGGCCATGCGCCCGCTCGTCGCGAGGCCCAGCGCCCGCTTCTCGCTCGCAGCGCCCAGGCCAACGGCCAGCAGCGCGCGGCGCGCGTCGTCACCCGCGAGCTCGCGCTGCGGCGTAGCCGCCGTCGCGTCCTTCGTCCCCGCCCGGACCCGCCAGGTCGCCCGCCCCGGCTCGACGTCGACGACCTCGACGCTCCCCTGCACCCCGTCGACGCGACCGCTCCAGATGCCGGGCATCCAGTGCGGCGGCGGCTGCAAGCCTCCGTCGGGAGTCCAGGGGACGCCCCCGTCGATCGACGGCGGCGTCGGGTCGTGGACCATGACGTAGAAGAAGTCCTTCGGCGCGTACTGGATGTAGCGGTCGGTCGGGATCGACATCGCCGGCGTCAAAAGCTGCGACTTGTATTTCTTGGCGGCCAGGTCGTCGATCGCCGTGAAGAGAAAGCCCGTGTGGTACGGGTTCATGTCGAGGTGCATGGCGTAGTCGCAGCCGGCCATCTCCATCGCCTTCGCGAGCGCCGTCGCGCTGACGTCGTCCCCCCAGGCGTAGAGAAGGTGGCCGCTCGTGGTCACGCAAAGGCCCGACCGCTCCGTCTGCGCGCCCTTGCCGGGGAGGGTGAAGCCCCAGAGGTTACGGCCGGTCGGATTGATCCGCCCGTGGTCCAAAAGGGGGTCGAGGTTCTGGCGGAACGACACGATGTCGCCGTCCGGCACTCCCGCGATGCCGCCAACCTTTCGCTCCGATCCCCAGGTGCCGAAGCCGACGCGCCCGTCCTCGAGGACGATGACGGTGGCCGACGCCGGGACGGGCGGGAGAAGCACCCGCTTGTCGACCATCATCCCGTAGTGCCCGTGCTCCGTCTTGAAGGCGCCGTTGAACGCGGCGGCGACCCGCCGGTACACGGCCGGGTCGCGCGGGATGCGTCCGGCTCCCGGAGGCCCGGTCAGCGGCTCGGGGTCTTCGACGCCTGCCTCCATGCCGAGGTCGAGCTGCCTGAGGTCCATCGCCACGAGGAGCACCTTCGAGTACGGCCTGTCCTCGTCGGGGCGGACGAACGTCCGGTAGAACTCCGACGGCGCGTTCGCGGTCACGCCGGGGACCTGACGCAGCCACGGCACGTTCGGCACGGCCCACTCGCCCTCGCCTTCCTCCGGCGACTTCCAGATCGTCGCGACGCGCGGCGGCGGCCAGTGCGCCTCGTCGAGCGACGCCTGCGACGTGTCGAGCAAGGGCGGCGCGGGGTCTGCCGCGACGACGACATCCGTCGCACGGCCGCCCGAGTTGAACGTGGCGCGCCGGTAGACGTCGCGCGCCCACAACGCCTGATCCTCCAGCCACGCGATGGGCGCCGGGCCGATCCACGGCACCGCTCGCAGCGTGTCCACCGTCCAGTGCGAGAAGCGCTTGGGGAGATGGATCCCTGACTCGGCGCGGGCCCCGGCGACCGGAGGGGCGAGCTCGGCGCTGGCGAGGTCGAGACGCGCGGCGGTGACGACGGGCGCACGCCGCGCGTCTCCGCCGAAGAGCGTCATGTCGAGCGACCCGTCGCCGAGCTCGAGGCCGACCGCACGGGCCGGCGATTCGAGCGTCACGTCGATGCGTCCCACGCCGTCGGTGCTGCCGCTCTGCTGCAAGGCGGTGACGGCCCCCATCGCGCGGTCCGCGAGCTCGACGGCCTTGTTCTGGGCGCCTTCGCCGGCGAGATCGAGCACGGTCACGCTCTGCTCTTGCCCGTACGCTCGCGTCGCGAACGCCGCGCGGCTCCCGCGAAGGACGAGCGCGTGGTCGTCGCCGAGCGGCGTGTTCGTGAGGTCGTGTGCCCCGGCTACGCCGATCACGCTCCCCTCGGGCGACACCCGGACGCGCGCCCGCCACACGTCGCGCGTGTCGTCCCCCGGAGAGCGCGCGAGGAAGACGGCCCACCGGCCGACGACGGCATCCGAGAGCGCACCGCCCGACGGGGCCCACCGGATGTCACCCGGCGAGACGCTCGCGCCGAAGGCCGAGGTGCCGAGCGCGACGGCGAGCGCGCGGAGGTCTCGCCCGGGCGCCGACGGGCCGTTCTGCCAGGTGCCCATCGCCGCCACGATCACCACGTAAGAGCCGAAAAGAAGCCCCCGCTTGCGCGCCCACTGGCTCGCTCGGCGAAACACCCCGCCATGAAGCATTCGGTGCGGGCAGGGTCAAGCACAGCCCACCGCGAGGACGGCGGCGAGGGGCACGGGACCCCACGCGCGAAGTTCACGAACACTTCGTCGCCGCGCCCTCAGCATGTCACCTGAGCACACGTACAGTTCGGGACGTGGGACGAGCGGTCCCTTTCGCATGCGTTCTCGGCGCCGCCTTGGCGCTGCTCGTGCCCGTCGCACGCGCCGGCGGCGAACGCGACGTCGTCAGCCTGTTTTTCATCGCGAAGAGCGAGAACAGGAACCAGGTGCACTACGGGGTGCACCTGGACGCGAGCTGCGCGCCGATCGGCTCCGCGCCGGTCTTCGGTTACTGGCGCATGTTCGAGCACGGGCCTACGGCCACCGAGCCACTGCTCGCGCGCGAAGTGCGCGCCTACGGCTTTGCCGGCGAGCGCGTGATGGCTCGCGAGGGCCAGGGCGGACGCGTGATGGTGCTCCTCGCGGCGCTGTCACGGAGGCCGATCGTCGTCGAAACGTCCGCGAACGGCGCGACGTGCGTCGCGACCGCCACGACGGCGATCGGAGGCGTCCCGGCGGCACTCGGCAGCGTGTTCGCGCAGCTGCGGTGGCCCTTCGGCGTCGACTATCTGACGTTGACGGGGCGGGCGCTGGCCGACGGCCACGTCGTGCGCGAGCGCGTCGCGCCCTGACCGCGAAGACGGCCACCGCGCAAAGAGCTACCATCGGCCCCCGCGCGCATGCTCACCCGGTTACCGACCGTCCGCGCCAAGCTGACCGCGCTGGTGTCGCTGTCGGTCGTGGTGATGCTCGCCGCGCTCCCCGTGCTCTCGTGGCTCTTGCACCGGCAACTCGTCGACGAGGTGGACGACCGCGTGACGGACGCGGAGAAGGCGTTCCAGACGGAGCTCGACGACGATCTCGCCGACCTTACCCTCGCCTCGCGCGTCCTCGCCGCGGACGACGCGACGACGAAGGCCATCCAGCGGCACGACGCCGAGGGCGCCCGCCGCCTCGCGCAGGTCTTCCTCGGCGTCTACCCCGACATCGACGTTCTCCTCGTCGAGCCCGACGGCGCCGTGCTCGCCCAGGTCGGTTGCGAGCACCCCCCCACGCAGATCGCCGGCATCCCGGAGCTCGCCGACCTCGCGCGCGGCAAGGAGGTGGAGGGAGTGGTCGCCCACGGGTGCGAGTCCCCCGCGTCGCCCTCGCCCCCGGCGTACGCCATCGGTGTCCCGCTCGCCGGCGTGGGTGGGGTCATCGTGTGCCTGCCGATCGACAACGGATACCTGAAGAACGCCAGCGCGAAGCTCGGACTCGAGCTCGCCTTCGCGGTGCTCGAGCCGGGCGACGACAAGCGCCTGGTGGGCGAGACGCCGGATTTCCCGCTGGCCGGCCGAGGCGTCTCGTCGCGGACGACGACGACGGTGCACGTGGCCGAGAGGACATGGGCAGTCGCCCGCTTCGAGCCGCGCCAGCTCGTGGGGCGGATGGGCAGGGTGGGAATGCTCGCGGCGCTCGACGTCGGCGACATCCAGGTCATCGTGCGCCAGCACCTCCTTTATGCGCTCGCGGTCCTGGGCGTCGCCGCGGCGATCTCCGTCTGGTTCGGGTCACGCCTCGCGTCGCTCATGTCGAGCGCCCTCAAGCGGCTGAACGTCGCCCTGAAGAAGGTCGAGGAGCTCGACTACATGCACGTCGACCCCGTGCACACGGGCGACGAGCTGGAAGACCTGGCCAGGGGCTTCAACCGGATGGTCGACGGCCTGAAAGAGCGCGACAAGCTGCGGACGACCTTCGGCAAGTACATGACGGCGACGGTCATGGAGCACCTCCTGGCCGGCAAGGTCGCCCTCGGCGGCGAATCGCTCAAGGTCACGATCCTCTTCACCGACATCCGGAGCTTCACGACCATCAGCGAGAAGATGGACCCGCAGCAGCTCGTCGCCCTCTTGAACGAGTACTTCAGCGAGATGGTGGGCATCGTGATGCAGGAGGACGGGGTCGTCGACAAGTACATCGGCGACGCCATCATGGCGGTCTTCGGCGCGCCCGTTCCCAAGCCCGACGACGCGGTGAACGCCGTGCGGGCGGCGGTGCGCATGCGCCAGTCGCTTCAGGCCCTCAACCTCCGCCTCGAGGCGCGCGGCGTGGCCCCGCTGCGGACGGGCATCGGCATTCACACGGGCGAGGTGATCGCGGGCAACATCGGCAGCGAAAAGCGCATGGAATATACGGTCATCGGCGACGCCGTGAACCTCGCGTCGCGCCTCGAATCGAACACGAAAGAGCTGGGCGTGAACGTGCTCATCAGCGAGGACACCTACGAGCTCACGAAGCACGTCGTCCAGGTCCGCGCGATGCGGGAAATCACCGTAAAGGGCCGGAAGAGGCCGGTGATGACGTACGAGGTGCTGGGGCTAAAGGGGGAAGAGCTGATCGCGCTGAGCGTGAGGCCGCCGGCGGCCTGAGCGCCCCTCACGAAGTTCTGCGCCGGCGAACGGTGCGACCCTTAGGGCGCGCTCCGGCACGTTCGATCGCTCGGACGTCGCGAATATCCTGGGGACGGCCGACCGCCCTCTTGTTTGCCAGGAGGTCTTCGCGCCCGATCACGTCCAGGCGAAGACCGTCGATGCGAACGGCGACACGACGCGACCATGCGCCCTCGAACTCGACCCCGGGGATGCCGAGCAGGAGATCGACCCGGGCCGGCGCGCGACCCATCCAGACGATCTCGTCGGGCTTGGCCGTGCGCAGGTCCTCGACGATGGCCTCCGGCGTCCCGAACGCTCGCAGCGCCGCGCACGTGCGCGCGATGTTCTCGCCGCTCGCGTCGAGCCACACGTCGAGGTCTTTCGTCGTGCGGGGTCTAGCGTGAACGCCCACCGCGTGGCCGCCCACGATCAGGTACCGCACGCGAGCGTCGGCGAACGCCGAAAGCATCGCGACCAAATCGCGGGGGAACCTCATCGGGATGCTCTAGCCTCCACGCCTGGAATGCGAGCTCGATGCTCGAGAAGAGGCGCGCAGCGGGGCCCGCGCGGTCCCAGAAGGCCTGGTCTGCGGCATCGAGCGCATCGTGACCGCGCACCTTGCCGCCCTGCCAGACGCGCGCGCCCACTAGGATGAGGGTACCACGGGGGCGCCGAGGCAGCACGACTCCAAGGCGTGCCCGCGGTCCACCGAGGCGGAAGTGCAATTCAGCCTCGGTGGATCGCGATTCACCGCGTCTGACTTGCACTTCATCGTCGGTGGATCGCGATTCACCGCGTCTGACCTGCGCGGAAGCCTCGGTGGATCGCAGGTCATCGCGTCTGACCTGCACGGAAGCCTCGCTGGATCGCGATCCACCGCGTCTGACTTGCACGGAAGCCTCGGCGGATCGCAGGTCATCGCGTCTGACCTGCACGGAAGCCTCGCTGGATCGCGATCCACCGCGTCTGACCTGCACGGAAGCCTCGCTGGATCGCAGGTCACCGCGTCTGACGTGGACTTCAGCCTCGGTGAATTGCGCCTGCGCCCTCGATCCCTGCAGGCGACTCGCACCGTGTCGCACCCATTTTCACTATTTTTCGCAAACCGCCTCGCTCGAGTCGGTCAGTCCAATGAGGCAAGCGCGATTCCGACGCCGGAGCATGGTGCTCCGTCGCGGGGTCGCCTTCGCTCTCGGAAAGAAAAGGAACATCATCATGAGTGCAACAAAGGTAACGAAAGCCACATTGGAACAGCGGATCCGCGGTCTCATCGCGGGCACGCAGAAGCACCCGCCCACCGGGCCGTTGACGGTTGACGGGGCGACGTACACGGCAACGGCGCTCGTCCAGCTCCTCCAGAGCCTGGCCGATGCGCTCGGCGCCGTGGACGCGGCGAAGGCCAGCTGGCAGGAAGCGCTGAAGAACGCGACCGACGTCAAAGCAAAGGTGGGCCCTGTCGTTCAGGCCTACCGGAGCTGGGTCGTCGTCACGTACGGCAACGCGCCCTCGACGCTGGACGACTACGACGTGAAGCCTCGCAAGACGCCCACGCCGTTGACCGCCGATCAGCAGGTCGCCAAGGTCGCCAAGGCCGAGGCGACGCGCAAGGCGCGCAACACCATGGGCAAGAAGCAGAAGAAGAGCGTGAAGGGCACGGTCCCCACGACCGCGCCGGTCACCTCGTCGGCCGCTTCGCCGCCCGTGGCGCCGAGCACTGCTGGCAGCACGCCTCGCGCTTCCGTAGTCGCGTGAGGTGACGACAACAGGGGAAACGGGGGGCGCCGTTGAAGCAGACGGCGCTCCCCGCACTTCCCGCGCCCAGAGGCGGCAGTCTCCTTCAGGAGACGAACTTCAGCCGCCCGCTATTGGCACTGCTGGACCCTCGGCCCGTTGTCTACGGTGGTGCATGACAGAACGCCACCCGTGCACATGAAGAAGTCGGCGGTTTGACCGCACGAAGGCGTGCTCATGAAGCCCTGGGTTCCTGTGCAACCGATCCCCAACAAGCCCGCACACGAGATGCCGGTTTTGAACATAGAGCTCGCGGCACAATCGCAGTTGGGTCCGTCCGTCACGCCGCCTGAGTCCTTTGGGGTGCCCGTGTCAGCGGCATCCGGAACGCCACTCGCGTCCTGACCGGAGTCCAGGGGCGCGCCGGCGTCCGCCGCGTCGCCCGGCCCCGCGTCCGCGCCGACATCCGCCACTTCGCGCCCATCCCCTCCCGGCGCATCCGTCCCCGTCACACCCTCGTCCCCGCCGCCCGTGTCGAAGCCGACGCTCCCCTCGCCGCTCGCCGAGTCCAGTGGGGCGTCCGACCCGGTCGTGCCGTCGCCGACGCTCGAGTCACCCACGAACGCTACATCGGGAAAGCTGCATGCGGCGGCCAGCGATGAGACACACAGGCTGACGATCCCGACGCGCCGGAGGGTGGCCGAGGATCGAACGGGCCGCACCGCCTAGAACCTCCCCATGGCCCACGCCCCCGTGGGCGAGAGCACCAGCGCCGCCCCCGCGCCGCGCGGGTGACTCGTCGCGAGCAACACGACCCCCGTCGCCGCGCCCACGATCGCCACGGGCAGGAACACGTTGACGAGCGTGCTGGCCGTGCTGCCTTTGCTCGTGTCGGACTGGACCGCCTGCTTGTTCGACGCGGGGCACATCCACCCGTTGTCGTTGGTGCAGCCGTCGCTCGTCAAACCGCTGACGGCCGATTGACGGACCACCACGCTGACGATTGTCCCGATGACCCCCGCGGCGCCCACGCCGAACGCGACCCACGCCCCCGTGCGACGCGTCGAGTCCGTGTGAACGTCGTCGGTCTCCGCGGGCGCGGGCGCGGACTCGGGCGCCAGCGCGGGCACCGGCGCGGGCGCGGGCCCTGACGCGGCCTCCCCCGGCCCGACCACCACCACCCGCAGCGCCACCCGCTGGGTCTCCCCCGCCGCCAGCTGCACCACGCGCTCCTCTGGCGCGCTCACCCGCGGCCCCTCCACGCGCACCACATAGCGCCCCGGGTCCCTCTCGAGCTGCGTGCCGAGAAGCCCGGGTGCGACCACCTCCCCGTTGAGCCTCACCTCGATGCCCTCGCTCGAAGCCGACGCGCCCCCGGCCGCGACCGCGTTCACGTCGAGTGTCAACGTCGCCAGCTTCGGCGCGAGCCGCGCGGCGGCCTCGTCGGCGTCGCGCGGCCAGCCGTCGTACTTGCGGTCGTCGACCGTGATGAGCGCGCGCTTGAGGTCGAGCCACGCGCGGCGCGACGACGCAAAGTGGCCGACGGCCTCCTCGCACTCGGCCGTGTTGCGCAGGCTGCCGAGGCCCGCGGGATAGAGCTCGTACGCCTTGCGAAAGAGCGGGATGGCGCTCCCGCAGTCGCCCTTGGCGCGCAGGTCGCGCCCGCGGGAGAAAAGGTCCTTCGCGTCCGCGACGGAGTCGGCGCGGGCTGCCGACGGCACGAACACCGAGAGCACCGTCGCCCCGAGGAGCGAAACGACAAGAGAGCGCAGTCTCACCGCAGCGTCCGTCAACGGATCGTAGCTGGCTCGATTCTGGATAGTCGAGGTTCGCTCAGCTCAAAGCACGTCGCTCTTGTCGCGCGGCTTCGCGGGGGACCGAGGAGGCGCGGGCGATGGCGCCGGCGCCGGGGTGGGAGTGGCGGGCGCGAGCGTGGGCGGCTGGGAGGGGACCACCGGCACCACCGGTCCGCGCGCAGCGGAGATGGGGTGCCCCGGCGCCCGCGGAAGGGAAGACACGGCGAGGGACGGCTGCTCTTCGTCCGCGACTTGTGGCTGCGCCGGCGGTGCGACCGGCGTCACGCTGGGCGCGGACGCCATCGCGCTCGGAGCGCTCGGCGCCACGGCCTCGGCGCCCGCGGGGTGAGAGAGCGCGTGCCACACCACCCCCAGGGCCACGAGGCCCAGAGCCGCTCCGACCAGCGCCAGGGAGACGGCGCGAACCTTCCCGCGTCGCCGCGGCCGCAGCGCGTTCGTCTTGGCATCGGACACCTCGGGAGGGGCGGGCTCCATCTCGTCGAAGGCGTTCGACACCGCCGGACTCGATCCGGAGGCATCCGGCGAGGCGCCAACATCCGCGGCCTTCGCGAAGTCCTGAGCCAGCTCCGACGCGCTCGCGTACCGGTTCTCGATCCGTTCGGCGAAGGCTCGGGCGAAGAACTCCGAGAGCTGCGGAGGAACGTCGGGGATGCGCTCGCTCAGCGGAACGAGGCGCCCGGCGCAGAGGTTCCTGAGGAGCTCCTGCACGTCGGCCCCCTCCATCGGGAGGGTTCCGGACAGCGCCTCGTAGGCCATGACCGAGAGCGCCCACACGTCGCACCGGTGATCGAGCTTCTCCGAAGCGAACGCCTGCTCTGGGCTCATGTAGCCCGGAGTGCCGAAGACGATCCCGCGAGCCGTGGCGAAGGGTCCGCGCACTCGATGGGCGTGGATGGCGCGCGCGATGCCGAAGTCGAGCACCTTGACGAGGCGCCGCCCTTCCTCGTCGTGCGACACGAACACGTTGGCGGGCTTGAGATCGCGGTGGAAGACGCCCTCGGCGTGCGCGTGGGTGAGCGCTCGCGCGATCTGGGTGACGATGTCGGCGACGACGTCGACGGGCAGCCGCCCCTTCTCGAGCATCGAGTCGAGCGTGTGGCCCTCGAGCAGCTCCATGACGAGGTAGGCGAGCCCGTTCTCTTCGCCGTGATCCGTCACGCGCACGATGTGTCGGGTCTTTCGCGACAGGCGCGCGGCGATCTGCGCTTCGAAGCGGAACCTCGCGGCGGCCTGCGCGCTGTCCTCGACGACCTCGCCGTCGAGGCTGCTCGTGAGGAGCTTGAGTGCGACGTGCTCACCCAGCGTGCGATGGTGCGCGACCCAGACTTCGCCCATCGAGCCACGCCCGAGGAGGCGCACGAGCTCGAATTTTCCGGCGACGACGTGTCCGACGTCGATCCCTGGGCTCACCAAGACACTCATGTTAGCGCCTCGGTCCCAAAGTCGCGCTATATTGAACGCCATGAAGGAGCGCTCTCACGCGAGCTCCAGGGCCGTGTCCCAGGTCAGCCACGCGGCCGAAGATCCGCACGCGTTTGCGATCGGGGTAGGCGAGAACATCCGCCGAGCGCGGCAGGCGAATGGGTGGACGCAGGTCGAGCTCGCCGAGGCCGCGGGCCTGTCTCCGAACTACGTGGCGCGGCTCGAGCGGGGCGAGCTCGGCCCGTCCTTCTACGTGGCCAACCAGCTCTGCGAGACGCTCGAGATCGACGTCAACGAGCTCTTGCACGGCGCGGTCCCGCCCGCGCGAACGACGCGTCGGCGGCTGATCGGCTAGGGCTCGACCGCGAGGGGTGCGGGCGCGCGAGCCGGCATTCGGCGGAAGAGGCGCAGCGCCAGGGCGAGGCCCAGAAGGTTGAAGCACGCGGCCGCCAGGAACGGCGCTCCAGGGATGTGCGGGCGCGCGGTCGCCGGTCCGAAGCGCGCGAGGAGATCGGTGCCGAGGAGCGGCGCCACGATGGCTGCGAGCCCGGCCAGGCTGTTGAGCGACCCTTGAAGCTCACCTTGCTCGGACGGACCCACCTCTCGCGTGATGAGCGCCTGCGTCGCCGGCCCGGCGAGCCCGGCCAGCGCAAAGGGAAAGAGCATCGCGTACATGATCCACCCGTGCTGCGCGACGCCGAAGCCGAAGTGTCCGAGGGCGCCCAGGCTCAGCGCGAGCAAGAGCGCGCGCCGCTCCCCGAGAGGCGGGAGAATGGCGCGTATCAGCACCCCCTGCACGAGCGCCGTCGACACGCCGACGACCATCAGAGAGAGCCCCACCTCGTGCAAGCTCCAGCCGAAGCGCTCCTGGTTGGAGAGCGCCCAGACGCTCTGCAGGATCCATTGCGCGACGAACCCGCACGCCATCGTGCCCGTCAGGCCGAGGACGATCGGATGACGCCCGAGGTTCTTGAGGGAGCCCAACGGGTTGGCGCGACGAAACGAGAACGCGCGCCGGTCTTCGCGCCGCAGCGACTCCGGTAGGACGAAGATGCCGTAGAGGAGGTTGACGAAGTTGAGCCCCGCGGCCGCGAAATAGGGAACGCGGAGGCCGTACTCGCCGAGGAGGCCGCCGACGGCGGGGCCGATGATGAAGCCGAGGCCGAACGCGGCTCCGATGAGGCCGAAGCTCTGCGCGCGCTTCTCGGGCGGCGTCACGTCGGCCACGTACGCGTTCGCGGCGGAGAAGCTCGCCGCGGTGGTGCCCGCGATGACGCGACCCACGATCAGCCACGACAGCGCGGGGGCAAAGCCGCTGAGAAGGTGGCTGAACGACGCGCCGAGGAGGGACCCGAGAATCACAGCCCGCCGCCCGAAGCGGTCGCTCAACCCGCCGAGGATGGGGGCGAACGCGAACTGCATCACCGAGTAGATCGAGACGAGGACCCCGAACCAGTGCGACGCGGCGCCGAGGTCGTCGTGGAGGAAGCTCGCCACGAGCCTCGGGCCGACGGGGATGATGATCCCGATCCCGAGCGTATCGAGCAGCACCGTCACGAAGATGAACAGCGTGCCTTGTCTCTTGGGGCTTGCCGTCGTGGCCACGTTATTCAACTCGGAGCTCCGCACCCTTTGCCTCGCGGCCTGCGAGGGTCACCACCAGGAGGACGACCGCAGCGATGCCGATGGTCCACGAGAGGACGAGGGCATAGTCGTTGCCGCGCGCGTGCGCGAGGCCCGCCTGCACCGGCGCCATCTTCGAGACCGCCAGATTCCCGAGCTGGTAGGCAAAGCCGGGCAAGATCGCCCGCACGGAGGGCGGCGAGAGTTCGTTCAGGTGCGCCGGGACGACGCCCCACGCCCCCTGCACCATGAACTGCATCGCGAATCCGCCGACGGCGAACATCGGGGCCCCCCTCGAATACGCCCAGAGAGGGATCGCCGGCAGCACCAGCATCGCCGCCAGAGCGATCGCCCGCCGGCGACCGATGCGGCCGGAAAGCGCCCCGAAGAAGATGCCGCCGGCGAGTGCGCCCAGGCTGTAGACGATGGCTATCGTCCCGGTCGTCGCGGTGTCGAAGCCGTGCTGCACCTGGAGGAAGGTCACGTAGAGGTCCTGCGAGCCGTGACTCAGGGCGTTGAAGCAGGCCATGAGGAGCACCAGAAAGAGCAGCCGCGGGAAGTGCCTGACCACCGCCGCGCGGACTTCGGTCGGCGAGGCGCCCTTGCTGTGGGCGCCGGCGAGCCACGCCGGCGACTCCTCGACGGTGCGACGTATGTAGAAGACGAGGAGCGCTGGCGCAGCGCCCGCGATAAACATCCCGCGCCAGCCAATCCGGTCGAAGAAGAACCTGAAGACGACCGCTGCCAGGAGGTAGCCGAGCACGTAGCCCTCCTGGAGCAGCCCGGAGAAGAAGCCTCGGTTCTTCGACGGCAGCGTCTCCAGCGCGAGCGCCGCGCCGATGCCCCACTCGCCGCCCATCGCGAGCCCGAAGAGCGCGCGAAGGACGAGCAGCGTCGTCAAGCTGGGCGCGAAGGCCGACGAGAGCTCGCACAGCGAGTAGCTGACGACGTTGATCATCAGGATGGGCCGCCGCCCGTACCGCTCGGCCAGGTAGCCGAAGAAGAGGGCGCCGATGGGTCGCATCGCGAGGGTCCAGAAGATCCCCTCTGCGACGGCGGCGACGCTCGCGTGAAACTCCCGCGCGATGGACGACACGGCGAACGTGAAAAGAAAGAAATCGAAGGCGTCGAGCGCCCAGCCGGCGAGCGAGGCGAAGAACGCGTGACGCTGGGGCCGTGTCAGCTCGCCGAAGGGTGTCGAGAACTGGAGGGCCATCGTCGTGCCGCGAGTTTCTTCACTATCACGAGCGCGCTGCTCGGCGCGCCCGCACGCCCGAATGTCGAACCCAAAGTCGAACCCCCCAAAGTCGAACCCAATGTCGAAGTCGTCACTTGACGATTCGCGATCGCGGCGCTAAGCACTCAATCATGGTGTTCGCGAATCATTGTGGAACCATGGCGATGTGCGCCAGGCCTAATCCGATGTCGCTCCGTCACGCGCCGCTTAGTCTCTATTCGACGATGAAGCGCAGTGCGGCGCGCGTAGCGACGATTTGGCGCCCGAGGGCGCTACCCTAGGCAAAGCTTTTCCGGCGCAATAGCGCAGCAAAGGCCGCCCGGGGAAACCCGAGGCGGCCTTCGGTTTTTCTGGCTTTCGAATCGACGGATCGTCGGCTTGTTCCGGCAGCCCGCGCATGTAGGCTGGCCTGTCCGGGGCATGCCTCGAGCCGAGTCGGGAGGCGTGTCATGTTCTTGCCCAAATCGCATATTCACCTCGATGCCGACGACCTGACTCGATCGGCCGCATTCTACGAAGCCCTCCTCGGCAGCCCGCCCTCGCGCCGGAGTGGCAGTGTGGCGATCTTCGAGTTCGACTCGCCGCCCCTGGTCCTCACGCTCGAGCAGCGTCCGCCCAGGGAGCGGCCCCGGGTCTCTCCGGCGGCCAATGCGAGGCCCGGTCGCCGGCGCTCCGACCCGGATCTCGCGCTTCGCGCGTCTCCGCGGTTCGCGCTGGTCGTGAACGAGCCCCAGCAGGTGGGGTATGCGGCGATCGCCCTTCGTCGCGCGGGCGTGCAGCTCCGGCTGGAGGACGAGGGCATCGAGGCCAAGGACCCCGACGGCAACGCGTGGCGGGTGCGTTTCGTCCCGTCCGCGAAGGGTCGCGCCGTCGTCGCTCCCGGAGAGGAAGGACCTCGATGAGCGCGTCGACGAAGGACGAGAAGACCGTCTTCGGGGTGCTTCTCGCGATCTGCTCGTGCCACCTGATAAACGACATGCTGCAGTCGCTCCTCCTGGCCGTCTATCCGACGCTCAAGGCGGCGTTCCATCTGAGCTTCGCCCAGATAGGGCTCGTCACCCTCGCGTATCAGCTGACGGCTTCGCTCCTGCAGCCCGTCGTTGGGGTGTACGCGGACCGGAGGCCGACGCCCTTCTCGCTACCCATCGGAACGCTCTTCACGTTCGCGGGGCTACTCGTCCTGGCCACCGCGAGGACGTATCCCGTCCTTCTCGTGGGGGCGAGCATCCTGGGTATAGGGTCCTCGGTATTTCATCCCGAGTCGTCCCGCGTCGCGCGCATGGCGTCGGGCGGGCGTCCGGGCCTCGCGCAGTCGCTGTTTCAGGTCGGCGGCAACGTCGGGTCGGCGCTCGGGCCGATCGGCGCGGCGGTCGTCGTCCTTCGGTGGGGGCAGCGCGGGCTGGGGGCGTTCTCGGTCCTGGCTCTGGTCTCCACGGCGATCCTCGTCGGGGTGGGCCTTTGGTACAAGCGCCACGGCCTGCAGCGGCTGACCGGAGGGCGGGGCGAGACGCGCGTATCGGCCGCGGGCCTCTCGCCGGCGGACGTGACGAGGTCGATGGCCGTGCTGCTCGTGCTCATCTTCTCGAAGTTCGTCTATCTGGCCAGCTTCACGAGCTACTACACGTTCTATCTGATGCACCGCTTCGGCATCTCGGTGGGAAGCGCGCAGGTTCACCTCTTCATCCTGCTCGCGGCGGCGGCCGCGGGGACGCTGGCCGGCGGCCCTCTGGGAGACCGCTTCGGCCGCAAGCACGTCATATGGTTCTCCGTGCTCGGCGTCCTCCCGTTCACGCTCGTCTTGCCGTACGCCGACCTTTTCTGGACCGGCGCGCTGAGTGTGATGATCGGCTTCGTGCTGGCTTCCGCGTTCCCGGCGATCGTCGTCTACGGGCAGGAGCTCATTCCGGGCAGGGTGGGAATGGTGTCGGGTCTCTTCTTCGGGCTGTCGTTCGGTGCGGCGGGGTCGGGCGCGGCGCTCCTCGGACGGCTGGCCGACGTCACGAGCATCGAGCACGTCTACCGGCTGTGCTCCGTCCTGCCCGCCCTCGGAATGCTCGCGGCCCTTCTGCCGAGCATCCAGACGAAGCCCGCGGTTTACGGACGGTACTCGGCGGTCGCGTCGAAGCGGAGCACGCGGGAGCAGGCGCTCGGCCCTACCGAGCCGCGGCATTCGTCCTCGCCGTGAAACGACGTCTCGTGCGTCCGGAGGGCGCGCATCACGGTGGAGGTCAGGTCGTGTTCGCCGTCGGCGCAGCGGGGATCGCCGCACTGGACGAGGAAGAGGGCGGGAGCCTGGTCGATCACGACACGCCGGGTGTGCGTGTTCCCCCCCACATCGGTGCGATCCTCGATATCGAGCCGAAGGCTCAGCAGGTCGGGCACCTGCTCGCGTAGGCGGGGCGCGTCGTCCTCGCGGCGGCGCCGCTCGGCAAATCGTTGAGCTTGCGGGCTATTTCTGCGGTAGTTCATCGCCACGCGCCGAATATAACCATTACCGTGGCGCTTCGCTCGACTCGTGTCACGGCGCGAGCCGCTGCGGCACCCACACGTCGCCGCGACGCTGGTAACGGACGCGGTCGTGCAGGCGATCCTCGCCGCTCGTCCACAACTCCACGCTGCTCGCCCGCAGCCGGTAGCCGCCCCAGTTCGGGGGGCGCGGCACCTCTCCCCCGTGCAAGGACTCGTCGAGCCGCCGCCGTCTCTCGCGGAGGTCGTCCAGGTTCTCGATGGGCGCGCTCTGGGGGGAGACGCTTGCGGAGAGCTGGCTGCCGCGCGCTCGAGAGCGGAAGTACGCGTCGGACGCCGCGGCGGACAGGACCTCCACGTCGCCCTCGACGCGCACCTGATGCCGTGTGACCGCCCAGTGGAATGCGGCGGCGGCGTGGGGACGGCCGGCGAGCTCGTGGCCTTTGCGGCTGTCGTAGCTCGTGAAAAAGCAGATCCCCTGTTCGTCGATGCCGCGGCAGAGGACGAGGCGCACCGAGGGACGCCCGTCGGCGCCCACCGTCGCGAGCGACATCGCTTCCGGCTCGAGCGCCCCGGCGTCCCGGGCCTCTTTCAGCCACGTGGCGAGCGTCTCCAGCGGAGCGTAGGTGGGGGGTGAATGGATCATCCGGACGCTCTCACGCCGGGGCGAATGATACCGACCACGGGACGAGGTCCGTCGCGGTCGAGCAGGTCGACGGGGCTGCACTTGTCGATGTGGCCGATGAGGTTGCGGTAGAGGCCGAAGCCGCAGAGCTTGCGCAGCCGCGGCGAAAAGCCTCGCGCGACGTCCAGCGGAATGCCGAGCTGCTGGTTCTCCTGCTGGCGGACCCATCCCGCGCAGTAGTTCATCGCGACGCCGATGCGGCGCGCGCCGGTCGCGTTCGCACCGCCGCCGTGCCAGAGGCTGCCGTTGTAGACGAGGACGCTTCCCCGCCTCATCTCGGCCGCGATCGTGGGGACGTCCTCGCCCGGCGTGGGCGCCCGATCCCACGCGTGCGAGCCGGGGACGAGACGCGTCGCGCCGTTCGCCACGGTGAAGTCGGTCATGGCCCACATGGTGTTGCACACGATCGGCACGTGGGGACGCGGCAGCGGAATGAGCTGGTCGTCGGCGTGAATGATCTGCGCGGCTTCGCCCGGATCGATCGCAATCGAAGACAGTGACGACACGAGGCAGCCTCGGTCGAGCACCCCTTCGACGATGGGCAGCACGGCGGCGTGCACGGGGATGGCCTCGTAGATCTTGCCGCGAGCCAAGAGGTTGTAGATGCGTACCGTATTCAGGCCCTCGAAGATGTTGCCCGCGGGGACGACCTCCTCTTGTCGCTCGATTCGCTCGAGGTCCGCGAGCAGCGCGTCGATGAGCGCGAGATCGAGGGCGTTCTCCACGATCGTGTACCCGTCACGGCCGACGCGCGCGACGTGGGACTCGACGTCCGAGGGAGTCACCATCTCCGTCATGTTAGCCTTACGCAGGGGAGAAACGGATGCGGGCGCTCGAGACAGTCCTTCTGGCTGCGGCCGTCGGTGTGCTCGCACCGGGCACCGCGTTCGCCGCCGACTGGTACGTGGACGCCTCCGCGGCGGCCGGAGGCGACGGCTCGATGGCCAAGCCCTTTTCGACCATCAACGGGACCCTTTCGGGGCTGGAGCAGGGTGACACCGTCTGGATCGCGAGCGGCACCTACGACGAGACGGTGAACTTCTGGATGCTCCCCGGCAGCGGCGGCAGGACGACCATCCGCGCGATGGCCGGTGCCACGCCCGTGATCGACGGAACGAGCGGCTCGGCTTCGGCGGGGTTCATCCTGCAGGCCGGAACCCCGGACATGACGTTTCAGGGCCTCACCCTCCGGAACAGCTCGGCCGACGGGATCGAGATTTACCAGGCGGACGGAGGCCAGGTCATCGATTGCACGACGACGGGGATCAGCGGCAACGCCGTGACCTTCTACTACTCGAACGACGGCCTCGTCTCCGGCAGCAAGCTCCAGGGAGGGGTCGGCGGACGGCGGTCGACGGGGACGATCGTCGAGAACAGCGAGCTCTATGGCTGCACCAACCACGAGGGCATCACGATCTACGACGACTCGACGAACTGCCAGTATCTGCACAACGTCATCCACGACAACTACTCGGTCAACCTCTACCTCGACAGCATCAGCCACTCGGTCATCGACGGAAACCTCATCTACGAGTCCACCCCGGGCAACAACAACCTCGTGGGGATCGAGCTCTCCGACGAGAAGTACTCGGACCTGCCTGCGCCCGTGACTCGTACAACACGATCATCAACAACGTCATCGTGGGCAACGAGTGGGGCATCCAGTTCTGGAGCGGCGACTTCGCGTCCGGCAGTGGCCTCATCAACGACGTCATCTCGAACAACACGCTCGTGAACAACCTCGGGGCGGTCAAATGGGACACCGGCGCCCACAGTGGCACGACCATCGAGAACAACATCGTCGTCGTCCAATCGACGATGACGCCGAGCTACCTGCTCCAGGCCAACTCCACGAGCGGAATCACGCTCGACCACAACCTCTGGTACGCGCCCTCGCTCGCGCAGGCCTTCATCTGGGGCGACGGCGCAGGCGCGACGGACCACGCGGGCTGGGTCACCGCGTCAGGACAGGGAGCGGGCGACGTCCTCGCGAACCCGGCGTTCGTGGGCACCTGGACCGCGCCGCCCGCGACGAACCTCGAGCTCGCCATGGGCTCGCCCGCCATCGACACCGGGGCCACGCTCGCCGCCGTGACGCACGACTTTCTCGGAGCCCCGCGGCCCCACGGAGCGGGCTACGACATCGGGGCGTTCGAGTACGGCTCGACGCCCGCCGACGGGGGAGCCGCCGTGGGTCCCGTCGACGCCGGCGGCGCCGCCACGGCCGAAGCGGGGCCGGCGGGGGAAGAGGGCGGCGCGGGCAGCGGACCCGACGCGTCAGGTGGAGCTGCCGGCGGCGATTCGGGCGAGGGCTCCTCGGCGACTCCGGGCGCGGACGGCGGCGCGGCGAAGAGCGGTGCGTCCGGTAGCTCGTCGGGCTGCGCTTGCTCGTCGGCCGGCGCGCCGGAGAGGGGGAGTCCCGCGCTCTGGCTCGCGGCGGCGGCGCTATGGCTCGTGCGACGAGGCAAGGCGCGCGGACGGACTGCGCGTCGACGGCCCTTCCTTCCGCCGACTTCGGCAGGAGGGCCACCGGCCTGAGCACGCCCGAGTGGACTCGAACCACTGACCCGCGGCTTAGAAGCAGACCCCGATCCGGGGTTTTGCGCCGGGATCATGGGGTCGTGGCAACCGCGTGGCAACTTCTTCCGCTTCGGCTCGTTCTGCTTGTCCCAGCCCTTCTGCGTCTCGACCGCAAGTTGGTGGAGGGTGGACTCCGCCAAGTGGGCGTACCGCTCCGTGACCTTGATCGAGGAGTGCCCCATGAACTGCCGGACCTCTTCGAGCCGCCACTTGCGGCCCCACCACCCTGCGACGAGGGAGGAGGCGGCCGTGTGCCGCAGCAAGTGCCACCAGACCCGTCGTGGGAGGAACTGCTCCTTCACGAGCTTCCAGATCGCTGGCGCCTTGCCGGACTGGCGGCGAGCGCCCCCCTTGTAGGTACGGTGGCCGTCGTGCCCGTCCGCCTCGCGCGCTGGGGTGACCTTCGCGAACATGATCACCCTGTGGCCACTGCCGCAGGCTGCACCCACGCCAGTGCCACTGCGGGAAGTGCGCTCCCAGTGGCTCACGCCGCTGAATCTTCCACGGGAACCCTAGGCTGGGGAGGCCCCCACGCGGTACGGACGCGTCCCCAGCGGGTGGGCGGCTTTCTTCTGCCGGTTACCCCACAACCTCCAAGAACTCCGCCAGAGCCCGGATGTCCCCATCCTTCGCCGTGTACTTCTTGGCTACAAAGCCGGGGTTGTCGGGGCGGAGTTCCACCTGCTCGATGCCGCCGTCGGCCGAGTGCTTGGTAACCCTCCAGCGCTTCAAGGTGTACTGCCCTCCCGTCTCGGGGTCGGCCTCGGCTCGAAGCTGAACGATGACCCGCTTGCCGTCGAGAGCTCCTGCCGCCGGCACAGCATCGACCGTGAAGAGCCGGAACAACCCCCAGCTCCCGTCGGGAATGGCGTCCTCCATCGAGTGCCCTACGACACGGGCGACGAACATCCGCTTGTCCATCTGGTGGGACGGCTGCACGTGCATCCACCCTATGGGCTCAGGGGACTGGGACGTTCCGAAGCTGCCTGCGGCGACGGCGAGATCGTAGACGGGGACCGCCGTGTGAAACTGGTCCCGCTCGGGGACCGACGTCATGACGGTCATGCTCGGTGGGGGTGGTGCATCCGAGTTTTTCGGCTCGGCGTACAGCGGGAGCCCCTCGTGCCGCTTGAGGATGTCGGCGAGCCCGGCCGAGGACCGCTGCTCCCACCACTTGATGTCCTCACGGCCGTCCGAGGGGGACTCGTTGAGCAGCACGTAGTGCCAGGGCTCGATGTCGAACTCCGTGAGCATCTCGCAGTAGCGGCGAGCTCGCCGGGCTTTGGTCTTGTCCCTGTCGTCTAGGCGACCCTTCACCTCCAAGATGAAGTTGTGGAAGACCTCGCCGAACTTGGCTCGGACGATGAAGTCGGGGAAGTACCGGGACGTGTACCCCTGCCAGTCGTACTCGATCGAGTAACCGACGCCGGACCTGTGGTTGTAGACCCACCCCACAACATCCGTGGCATGATCGAGCAGCGCTGCGACCCGCAGCTCATCCTTGCTGTCCACGGCCACGCTCGTGAAGCTCGACTTCCGTGCCGCCATGACGTGCTTCTTGAGCGCCTGGTAATTCCGGAGCTCCGACGAGCTCCGGCGCGAGAGGACCGCCTCAGAGGAGGGCCGCTCGGCCGTGAGGGCCTCGTGTAGCGGACCGAGGAGAGCCTTCCGGACGCCGCTGATCACGTCCGGTCTGGCCAAGTTGCCCAGAGCGATCTTGGCCCCCTCCCCATCTTCGAGAACCTGGGCGAAGGACAAGGGGATCCCCGCTGGGAGTGCGAACGTCTTCTTCTCCAGGTACTCCCGGACGATTTCCTTCACCGCATTCCGGTGCTGGTAGCTGGTCCGGAGCTCCTTCAACAACGGCACGACGTACGCCATCTCGATCACATGATCGAAGTCGCGGTACGACGGGTTGGCGGGGATGTCGAAGGTCTGCCCCTCCTGCTCGCTCTGTTCCAGCGCCTTCTTCAAGAAGGTGTGGATCTCGGTCTCGTCGATGTCCCCCCTCCACACGGCCTTGGGCGCGAGTGCCGGAACCTTGGCAACCTCGAAGTTCTTCCTCCAGTCCCCTTGGGCCTGGACCATCCCCTCGAACCGGACCAGCCGAACATCAACTTGCTGTCGGGCGGCCTCGTCGGGGTTCTGGACGATGGGGACGTACTCGCGGGCGTGCTCGATCTCGTCGGAGGACTTGGCCTCGATGATGTCTCGGATCTGATCGAGGATCGCCCCGAACGAGGGGTGCTCGATGACGAAGAGGTCTTCGGAGCGAGCCGACGCAGGTGGTCATCGTGATGGACAACCTTGTCCTTGAGCATCGGGTCAATTCATTGCTGGAAGTCAGGATGAGGGCGATCGGCCCCGGTGGAAGGGTGCACAGCAAGTTGGTTCCTGACCGGAGGCTGGGTCGGATGTTCGAGTGGCAGCGGGTCGGGGGGCCTGGGTTTTCTCTTGGCTGGTGCGAGGAAACCCGGGCCTGCCAGCTGCTCCTGAGCATCCCTCGCATCCACAACATCGCCGCGGGACGTGTCAACACCAACTTCCCGCTGCATGACTTCGCCACGATCGACCAGATGCACCTCGCGGATACCAGCGTGGCGGTACTCGCACACATGGGGCTCACAGACCTAAAGGATGCGGCAGATGCCGTTCGTGTTCTCCACCTCCCGACCTGGATTGTCCGCCGTGTGGCCTACGCCGCCGACGTTCAGATAGAGGAGGCAGGCGCCTTCGTCGGTGAAGTTGCGGCGCTCCCCCGAAAGCGTCGAACCCAAGTCCACGTGTGGGGTCGGCCGGGCCGCTCCGCGCACGCGGCCCAGTGGGATGCGAGTGGGGTGCGGGTCCAGTTCTACCGCAAAGACCTCCAACTTGAACGGCGCCTGAAGAACCTGCGAACCAACGATGATGCCCTCGGGCGCGATCCCCGCACCGGCCTCACCAGAGTCGCAGAACGGGCAAGGAACACGGTTCGTCTGGAGGTGACCCTCGGGAACCTGCGTGCCATCCGTACGGCTCTGAGCTTGGACGCCCCCAGTGCACCGACGTTTCGTCTCATGGCTCTTCGGGAGACGGGGGACTACATCTTTGGTCGGGAGTTGAGCCGGCTTCGGCTACTAGGTGTAAGGGACGACGCGGTTCATGATCCCGACGTGGGCCAGGGTGACCCGGCGATGCCCGAGCGACTGAGAGAAGAGAGCGCGCGCATGCGCAGCCTCTACGAGAGGTTCCTGGTAGCGCTGCGGTCCGACAATCAATCGGAGGCTGCCCGGGCGTCCCCCATCAGCCCGACTAGGCTCCGGAACCTGTTCGCGACGTACCTGCTCAAGGGCGCCTACACGCACGAGGAGCTCCTCGGCCGGTGCGGGTACGCCACGTCCACGCTCTCGAAGGATCTGCGGGAGCTGGACCGTCTCGGTCTGCCCCCGACCGGCACCCCGTCCTCCGAGATCCAGTCGTGGTTGGAGGTGTACATGGGTCGGCTGCGTGCGGTCATGCCGGGGATCCGCACCGAGCTCGGCGAGCTACCGAAGAGCCCGGACGGCCTCGTACGGGATGTGCCGTGGGCGGACGACGATGATCCGACCGACGACGCGGGCGAGCTCGACGTGACTTCGAGCGACTTCCAAGACCTGCTCAACGAGGTCGTGAACGGGCTCGACGAGGCCCAAGGTGGCGTTGCGCCGGCTGTCGGGATCGAGGCTAGCGATGAGCTGACTTCTCAAGCATGACCCGGTGTCCCTCGGTGAAGTGGTCGTGGAGCGCCGCAGACGCCGGATCTTCGACGTACGTGTGCGGGGCTCGGTCCTGAAACGTGAAAATCGATTCGGCGCGTCGATCGTGGGCCAGGAGGCTCCGGAGTGCGGATTGTTCGATTCCTGGCGAATTGGGTGGACGATCCTCTCGTTGCCATCGGACGTGCCCTCGCCAACCCCGTGCGGCTCGAACTGCTCCGCGTGCTCGGCGAAGAGGGCCTGACCCTCAGCCAGGCCGCCGAGCTCGTGCAAGTTGCCCGCTCAACCGCCCACTTCCACTACAGCGTCCTGCTCCAGGCAGGACTCGTCATGAAGAAGGGGCGGCGTCGCGGGTGCCGCTACCACTGGCCCACGAACCGTATGTTCATCGGCTTCCGGCCTGGCAAGGCGTCGCCGTGAGGCAGGAGAGCTCGGCGAGCGACGAGGTGCGTCACACGCGAGCGTGGTGCCGCTTGGAAGAGCGGCAACATGATGTACGAGTCCCCGTGCACCCGGGCCTGTTGATCCGGGTGTACCTCGACTGTAGGGGGGGCATGGGCACCCCCGACATCCACAACATCCAGGCCATCGGCTACTGCCGGGTCTCCAGTCTCTCTCAAGTCCAGGACGGCTTCGGCCTGGAGGTCCAGAGGGACCGCATCATGGGCTGGGGCCAGTACCAGGACATCCAGGTCTCCAAGGTCGAGGAGGATGCCGGGATTAGCGGTAGCTCGACCGACAACCGGCCGGGCTTCCGGGCAGCCATGCGCGCCGTCCTGGGGCTCGGCCCCAAGGGGGTCTTGGTGACGTACTCGCTGTCGAGGCTCGGTCGCGACGCCCTCGACGTTCAGGAGGCCATCTCGGTCCTCTTGCACGCGGGCGTCCGGGTCGTGTCGATCTCCGACGGCGTGGACTCCGCGTCGGGCAGCCTATTCACGCGCTGGTCGATGTTCTCGTGGTGGTCCGCAGGGAGTCCGAGGTCCGTGTTCTTCACCTGTCGCGCGTGCATCCGGAACGCGTTCACGTGGCGGAGAGCCTCCGTCATCATCGCCAAGTTCATCGACTTCAAGGCCTCCGGAGAGAACCGCCTCTGCATGTCCGGCGCCGTCTCCCGGATGAACGTCTCCTCCCCGTACCGATCGGTGCTCAAGCCCGCCCACCAGCGCGCCGCCTCCTTTAGAGCCGCCGCCGTGCTCGTGTGGTTCTTGGTGAAGGACGCCTCGACCTTCTCCAGGCCCGTCAGGTCGTCGTCCTCATCCTCGCCGCCGCCCCCACGAACGTAGTCGTAGTAGTAGGCGTGGAGGAACTGGTCGAAGTGAACGGCGGGGTGAGCGTCGGGATCGACCCAACTAGGGCGGAGCTGGAGCGCGAGGAAGTCCTTCGCCAGGCCCCTCATGAGCTGGAGGGTCTTCATCCACTCGGCCGCGAAGTTCTTGAGCGACTTGTTCTCCTTCTGGCCCTTCGACGGCTTCACCGTGAGTCCGGGGTTGTCGGAGAGGTGCCCGAAGAGCTGCCCGAACTTCGTCTTGAGCTTGGCCTGGTAGTCGAGAAGGGCCCGCCTGTCCTGAGCGAGCTGATCGAGCTTCTGGACCACCTCGTCGGTGACGGGGATCGAGTTCGCCGCGAGGTAGTCGAAGAAGTCGTCAAGCTCGGCCCCCACGCCGGTCGAGACGAGCTCGGCCTCGTCGAAGAACGTGCCGGCTTCGATGTTGTTGAACCACGCCTTGTGGGTCAGGTTCGCGGACCCGACGTAGGCACCGAACCCGCGCCACCAGATCACCTTGGCGTGGAAGTGCCCCTTCACCAGCCGCGGGTCGGCGCGTGAGGGCCCCCAGGTGAGCAGCTCTCTCAGAAGCCCGGGGCTGACTGCTCCCCCCTCATCGAGCAGGCCGTAGAAGGTCAGGTGGAGGCCCTTCTCCTTGCAGGCCTGGATGAACGGGTGGTCCTTGCCCTCGGCGTACGCCACGGCGGCGTCCACGTCCGAGCAGAACGCGCCCGCCCGGATCGCCAGGTTGATCAGGAGCTCGTCGTTCAGCTTGCCGAGGACGAGCTTCATGCTCGGGCGATGGTCGCGCGGGCCCAGGGTTTGTTCAAGGAAGGCCGGGGTGCCGGTGTATCGGCCTCCGGGAAGCGGCTCCCTCATGCCGCGCGACGGAGGCTTCGGATGACCACGAAGTACGATTGGCACATCGAGACCCCACCGGGTGATCGAGGCGACGTGCGGGTTGAGCCCCTCTGCAACCCCACCTGCGTGTACTACGCGTGCTTTGTGAGGGAGGGCACCCGCTGGAGCGAAGCCTTCGACTGCATCGTCACCCGCGTCTCCGATGGGCTCCCCGGCGAACAGCGCCCTCTCGTGATCGTGCTGCCCAACGAGGGTCCGGACTCCCTGGCCGTCTACGAGGCCCCCCAGGGTTCTTCCGACGAGGAAGCGATCCGCGACGCGGTACGGCGTTACCTTGTGGACCACCCCGAGGCGTTGCGCAGCCGTTGGCCAAGTTAGCCGTCGGAGCTTTCCATTCCGCCCGGCGTGCCGTAGAACACCTACGTGAGCTCGTCGAAACCCGTCACGTTCACCATCGGCTACTCCGGAAGGACGCTGCCCGAGTTTCTGGACGCGCTGGTCGATGCGGGCGTGGACCGGGTGGTGGATGTTCGGGCCCTGCCTCTCTCTCGCCGCAAGGGGTTCTCGAAGTCTGCCCTGGGGGACGCGCTTGCCAAGAAGGGGATCGAGTACGTCCACTTGCGCTCGGCCGGGAACCCCTATCGAGATCAGAAGAACGACGTCGAGCACTGCCTCGCGCTGTACGCCGGCCACCTCGACGAGAACCCCCTGGTCCTGGACGAGGTTGACGCGGCGCTCGATGGCCACCGCGCCGCCCTTCTCTGCGTCGAGGCCGAAGCCTGTCAGTGCCACCGTTCGATCATCGCCGGCCGCCTTCGAGGTCGGCACCCTCGCCGGGTGGTGCGCGATCTCTAGTCGATGCCGGGCAACGTGGGTGCACCGGGGTCCGGCCTCTTCTTTCCCACGGCCTTCGCGATCGGCGGGTGAAAGAGGCCCACGATCATGAAGCTGTGGGAGTGGGCCATCGTATTGCCGAGGTAGAAGTAGGGCTCCCGCTTCGAGGGGTCCATGAGCTGCTCGATCTTCTCGACGACCTTCTTCTCGGCCATGTCGGCCCCGCGGTCCGCGTACTGGTTGTAGTTCAGGACGTACAGGCCCCAGTCGAGGATGGAGAGGTCGTGCTCGGTCTTGCACGCCGAGTCGTCGCAGACGAACTTGGCCCTGTACCTGACGGGGCAGAACGCCAGGTCTTTGGTCTCGGATTCGGCGTCCACGAACGAGATCCTTCTGGGCGAGGGACCGGGCACGCGCCTCCTCCCACTCCTGCTTCTCGTCCTTGGGCTTGTACTGCATGTAGATGCGCGTGATCCGCTTGGGCTTGATGAGGCCTAGCGATGTCCGATCCTTGGCCTCGGCGGCCTGGAGGGCCTCGACGGACGCGAAGACATTGCCCGGCCGCAACACGTGTCGTGCCCGCTCCGCCCATCCCGACTTGTCGTGGTCCAGGTGTCGGCCGACCTTGATCGTCTCCTGCCGGATGCGGAAGCTCTCGGGACGGAAGTCCTTCGGGTTCTTCTCAACCTGCGCTTCGATCCAGTCGTACGTCTTGAAGCGCTCCTTCATGTAGCGGAGGGTGACGGGGTAGATGCGCACGAGCTTCCCCGTCTCCTCGTCCACGGCGCCCGTGCAGACGGTCTCGTAGTAGCCCTTCGAGAACTCCGGGTACGTCTTGCCCCAGATGAGCAGCTTCTTCGTCGTCCACACCGACGCCCCCTCCCACCGCGTAGTGGTACCACGCGGCCGTCCGGCCTGCTCGCGGTGGCCGCTCCTATCACCGCACAGGCTGAGGATCGTTGGCGCCCCATCGGGGATGCCCCGACTGCCAGCACTGCCCGTCCGGGGCCTTCTCGAACACCAGGATCGCACCCTGAAGCCGCAACTGGGCCATGTGACCTGCGACGACGTCATGAACCGCCGTCGTGTTCGTGTCCGCGGCGAACAGCCGGTAGACGCCGGGGGGCAACTTGAACCCGTTCGGTGGATCTCCGATGGCAGTGTGGAACAGGTGCAAGATCAGTTGACGATCGAGGTCGGGCAACCTGACCGGCGCATCGAGCGTAACAATGATGATGTACTCGGCCATGAACCCCCCGCCCTTCACCGTCGCGGCCCGTTGAGAGCTTCGGCCTCTTGGCCTCGCCGCGCAAGCCGGTCGAGGGCCGCAGGTCAGGTCGCACCGGGCGACGACACTACTTGGGGACGGGCAGGAGCACGTTGTCCGCGAGCATGCTCGACACGTCGGCAAGAACGACCTCGGCGAGCTCCTCGGCCTTCCTCATCGCGAAGGGACCTCCATCGAGGACGAGCTGCGCGAGCTTCACCTGCTCGTCGTCCAAGACGACCTGCGCGAGCTCTTGGGCGCGCTCCCAAGCGGCCTTCTCGTGGCCTTCAGCAAGGGCCTCCAGCAGCCCCCGTGCAGTTGCCACGAGATTGCCACGTCCCTCTTCTCCAACGACGAGATCCCCAACGATCTCGTTAGCACGCCCGAGAGGACTCGAACCTCTGACCGGCGGCTTAGAAGGCCGCTGCTCTATCCAACTGAGCTACGGGCGCGTGTGATGCATAAGGTACCGTAAGAACGACGGAATCGCGAGGTGCGCTGTACCGGTCGATCGACGCCGGAAGCGGTCTCGACCGCCCGTTACCACGCTGTTACCACGGACTGGCCTGCGAGCCGCTCGATCGCAGCCCGCAGATCCCCCCGGGCGACGTGCGCGTACCGCTGCGTCGTCGTCAGGTGCGCATGGCCCGCGAGCGCCTGCACCGTCGGCGCCGCGACTCCCCGTCGGAAGAGCGCGGTGACGAAGTAGTGGCGAAGGTCGTGCAGACGAAAGGGCTCCACGCCTGCGCGTTTGCGCGCACGCGCGAACGCCTGACCAAGACCCCACTGGCGCCACGGAGTCCCTTGCTCCGTTCGAGCGACGAGAGCGTCGCGATCCCGCTTGCGCACGCTTGCGAGAGCCGACCGGAGCTGCGGCGTGAGCGGGACGATCCGCTCATGCCCCGACTTCGGGGACGCCGTCTGTCCACGGCACACGCTCTCGCGAACGACGAGCTGTCCGCCCGCGAGATCGACGTCGCGCCACTTGAGCCCCCGGATCTCCCCTGCCCGGAGCCCCGCATGGGCGGCGAGCAGGAAGGCGAGCCGATGGCTGGCCGCCGCCACCGCGAGGATGCGGGAGACATCCTCGTCGGTGAGGGTGTTCGCGATCTTCGCGCCCGCCTTCGGCATGGCGGGCATCGAAGGCGCGCTCTCGAGGTAGCCCGCCTCGACGGCAAACCGGCGCAGGATCGACCGGAGCACGATGTGGACCTTGCGCCGAGTCTCGGGCTTTGCTCCGCGCTTGACGCACTCGGCGTCGAGCTCCCGCATCACCTTCGCGTCGACTTGGTCGAGGCGAAGATGCCCGATCCGCGGCAAGAGGAAGCGGTCAAGCAGCCGCTTGTAGCCGTGGATTGTGGAGGGCTTGAGCCGGGTTGGTGCGAAGATTCGCAGGTACTCGGCCGCCACCTCCTTAAGAGCGGGCAGCGCCCGCTGCTCCGGCGGGCGCTCTTCCTTCGGCTGTTCGCCTAGCACCGTAGGGGACCCGGTGGAGACGAGGAGGGCGAGCCGCCGCCGCTCCTCCGCCCGCGCCGCCGCGAGCATCTGAACTTCCGCATCGCGACGGAACCGCCCCAGCGATCCGTCGGGCTTTCGATACACGATGTCAAGGACCAGTCGCCGCTCACCGCGGCGCTTTATGATGCGCACTGTCATGGCCGTACTGCCTTTCCACGACGCGTGCCTCCGCGGCCCTGGGTGTACCACGGCGGGGAGCGACGGCTACCGACGTCCACCGTCACACCGCCGGCCCGGTCCACGAGGGGTGGAGCCATACCCGCCAGTGGCGTCCGAGCTTTCGCGCGCGGATGCCGTCGACGCACGCCTCCACCGAACCGTCGGGTGCGCGCCTCGCGCTGCGCCCGATGAGACGCCGGAGCGTGATCGTTGGAATCCCGAGGATCCGCGCCGACGCTTCAATACTCCTCCATGACCCGGTCGATGGGGTCGAGCTGCCGGTGTTGCTGACCAAGTCTCGCTCTCTGCGCTCCATGGCGATCTCTCCGCGTGAATCAACGAGGCTTCCCGGTCGACGCTGCGGTACGGGCAAGAGCGTGCGTTCGCGGGGCCGGTTCGGCCGACGCAACCGATTCGTCTTTCAACGCGGTGCTCGACTCCCGCGTCCACGACGGACGCTCGGTGCGGAGCAACGAGAGGAGGATCGTGTGAGCCGGCAGCCGCCCCCCGAGGACAGCGCTAACCCGAACGTAGAGAGGGTCGGCCAGGCCCGACGGGTCTCGCCCGGTCCGACCGAGGTATGCGAAGAGGTCTCTCCCTCGCCGAATGCGTCCGGGGGTGCGCAGCTCCAGGAGCAACTGAACGCGAGGCCGCACGCCGGGGACGCTCGTGGCAAGCCGATCGTCCACGTCGAGCGTGCGGAAGACAAAGAGGCGCCCGCGTCGGCGGCCTCGAAGGAGGTACGCGACGACCTCGCCCGGCCGGAAGAGGGCGACCGGACCCATGGCGCCCGAAACGACCTCGCACGGCACCCCTGCGAGAAGCTCGCTCCGGGGCAGGTCGTCGCCTGCCGCGAGGCGCAACTGGACGCCGGTCCTCATCGGTCCCGGTCCGGCGAGCGGTTGCGAGGCTTCGGAAGGGCGGCGTCCACCCCGCCGGGGGCCGGGCTCCAGTCGTAGCGGCGTCGCGCGAGTTCGGGTTTCTCGCTCCGCCCAATCGAGCTACTCCAATCGGTCGGCGGACGCTGCGGGGGAGCGACCGACGCGTCCGCCGCTCAATCGATGGCCGCCCCATGGTCGGGCCGCGGCTCGGGTCGTGTCGCCGACCTTGGGGGCACTTGGCGCTGATCGTTCGCGGCCTGGGCGTCTCGCCATTGGCGCAGGCGCCGCTCGAGCTCCGGGTCGCGCGGAGCGTCCTCGGGCGGCGCCCAGTCGTAGCGACGCCGATGGAGGTCAGGACTGGAGCGGCGGACACCCGCGTCGCCGGCCAGGATGCGATCGTCGGACCCCGGGGCGCCGCGCGCGGGAGCGAGAGACGGATCGCCAAGGGTGCCGTAGGGCGGCTGGCGCAGTGCGCCGTCGAAATCGAGGGGAAGCCCGGTTGCACGAAACTCGCGCAAGCATGATCTCACGCGATCGAGCGGGACTTCGCCCCTGCGAGCCGTCCAGTCGCGCTGCTGCACGAACTCCACCATCAATCCCTTGTCCGTCGCCCGGTCGATGGAGTGGCGCAGCCTCGAGAGCGCGTGCTCGGCCGGCTCGCCGGGCGCGCGCGGCGCATAGTCCGTGACCGACGCATACATCCAGGGGCCGCTCGGATTGCGCGCGACCACGATCCGGTCGCCGTTCGGATGATCGAGCACGGTGAGCCCGAGCGCGCCGTCATTCGGTCGGGGCTCGTAGCCGGTCTTCTTCGCGTACTCGACGAGGTCGATGGCGCGTTTGAACTCTTCGAGCTCGGGGTCGTGTGTTTTCATGACGGGCCTCCGTAAGAGAGCGGCGCCGCAGGAGGTGCGGCGCAGGTCGAGCCTGGGGATCGCGCGGGAGCCCCCCGCGCGCGGGGACGTGAGCCGCGCTCATCGCTCACGCTCGAAGCGCGTGGCGCGAGAGGGCGAGAGCGAACGGATGAAGTCGCGCTCGACCCGGCGAAGGACGTCGTTCCAGTCCTTGACGCCGTCCGGCGCATCCCGGCGGAAGGCCACGCTCGGAACGCGGCCGACGACGGCCTCGATGCGGACTGCGAGCTTATGGCCCGCCTCGTCGGCGTCGACGGCCGCGACGACGGTGCTTGCGGGAGGAAGTCGAGAGACGATCCTCTCGAGGAGCTCGAACTGCCCAGCGCTGGGCGCGCCGGCGGTGCTCATGTAGCGGACGGCTTCGCTCTTGCCGGCGAGGAGCTGGTGGTAGCTGAGCGCGTCGATCGCGCTCTCGGTCACGACGAGTGCACGGTCCTCGGCCCGCGCCGCGCTCTGCCAGGCCGTCTTCGTGCCTCCGGGCGCGAACCCCGTGAAGCCGCGGTTCTTGACCTCGAAGCCGGTGAGGACGCCCCTGTCGTCGGTGTGGGCGAAGAGCACGTTGCCGCGCGCGTCCACGCGCCAGCTGCCCGCGAAGCGCGGATGGCAGAGCGTCTCCGGGCGAAGGCCCCGCGCGCTCAGGTAGGCGCACGTTCCGACCATGCGTGCGGCCTCGAACACCTCGCCCACGGGGCGTGGGTCGCGCGGCACGTCGCGCGCCCGAGGCAGGGCAAAGTCCGGCATCGGCCGGGGCGTGCCGAGCCACTGCCTTAGCTCCTCCCGAACCGAGCCGAGCGAGCGGTGGCCGCCACGCCTCTGGACGAAGTCGACGATCGTGCCGTGGTCGCGATCGTCACGGACGGAGAAGTAGGTCCAGTGCCCGTCCCGATCCCTGCGAACGACGATCTTGTCGTCGGTCACGGGATGCCGGAGCACGTGGCTCGAGACGCTGCTTTCGCGTCGGTCGCGCTGGTAGCCGTAGCGGTCCGCCGCGTACTGGACGAGGGGAATGTCGCGCTTGAAGCGGTGCAGTTCGTCGTCGTGCATGGGCTCCTCGGTCCGAAGAGAGAGAGCGGGGGCGTGTGTGAGCGCGCCGGTGCGCCGAGGCCCCGACGGGAGACGCTGCCCGGCTGCCGGTGACTTCCCATCACGCCGAGACTCGGTGCTTGGCCTTCGGTTCGGTCTGCGGGGCGAGTTCGGAGCAGGCGGCGCGCTCGATTGTGAGCAGAAGCGAGCGGCAGACCTCGTCGAGTGTCGCGCACTGCACTTCCATCGAGAGGACTTCGAGCTGCATGGCGCGCAGCCGCTCCTGGCCGCGGGCCTTGCTACGGGCGAGCTCGCGCCGCGCCTCCGCGAGCTCGCGCTCCAGGTCGCCGACGTGCGGCGGCCCGCTCCCTACCGGGCCACGCGCGCGGAGGCGCTCGAGCTCGCGCTCGAGGATGTGGCTCCGCCGCTCGGAATGGCTCGCGCGCTCGAGCGCGTGAAGGAGCTCGATCTTGAGCACCAGGATTCTGATGCGCCTCCGAGAGTGGAGTGACGGACCGAAGGACGTCACGGAACTGAAAGAACGCGGCATGGTGGGCGTGCATGGGCGGGGCTCCTTATCGGGATGGCGGACGGACAAGCGAGGGCGGCATCGCCGCGATGGCCTCTTCGAGTCGGCCCACGTCCCGCACGACGGGCAGGCGCGAGAGCTCGGCGAGCGAAGCGCGCACGCGAAGGAAGATGGGCGTCGACGACCCGGAGCCGCCGGGTGAGCCGTGGCCCCGGGTGAGCTGCGCCAGCTGACCGATGGCGTGAAGAAGGAGAACGAGCTCCTCGAAGTGTTTCTTGGTGAGACCCGACGTCAGCGCCGGCGGTTGCCACGCCCCCTCCGGGTCGTCGCCTGGGCGAAGTGCGCCGCACGCAGCGCACCAGGTTGCGGCAACCGCGGCGAAGTCGACCGAGACGGCGAGGTGGCCACCCTGCGGGTGGGCGCACGCGGCGAGGGTCGCCGCGGCGGTGCCGAGCGAGCTCGGAGCGAGCGGCTCGGCCAATGCGGATTGGGACGCGTTCATCATGGTCTTCTCCTTGCGTTCTTGGGGACTCGGTCGTGGCGAGCGGTGGCGCCGCCTGCTCGCGGGGGCGCGGAGCGTCGGGCAGGCGGCGAAGGCACTTGGGGTCGAGGCACGGCGATACGGCCGAGGGCGCGGCCCTCGGCGACGAGCTCTGCGAGCTGCACCCCGACGCGGCCGAGAAACGCATCGAGCGTCTGGGTCCCCTCGGTGATGGCGCGCATGGCCGCTTCCCACACGGCGGTCATGTCGGGCGTGGTCGAGACCTCGGGCAGGCACTGGACAAGTGCGCGGCCCGTCTCGGTCGAGACGATGGCGCGCTTGACGCGCTGGACGTATCCGCGCTCGAAGAGCGTCTCGATGATCGCCGCGCGCGTCGCGGGGGTGCCGATGCCGTCGGCCTCGGTGAGGATCTTCTTGACGGCGGGGCTTCGCACGAACTTCGCCACGCCGCACATCGCGGCGATGAGCGAGGCGTCGGTGAAGGGCTTGGGCGGCTCGTGCGCTTGTGGAGGACCGCCGCGGTGTCCACGGTCACCGGCGCGCCCGGCGTGAGATGCGGCAGCGGGGCCGCGCTTTCGAGGTCCTTGTCGGCCTCGGCCTCCTCGGGCGCGCCCCCCTTCTCCGAGTCGGCGTAGAGCGCCTTCCACCCGCGGACACGGTTCGCGGCCCCTGGCCGCGAGGCGCTCGCCGCCGACCTCGAGCTCGATCTTGGTCTGCACGAACTCGTGTGGCGCAAAGAAGTGCGCGAGGTAGCGCCGGCGACGAGCTCGTAGACGGCGCGCTCGCCTCGCGTGAGGGAGGCTGCGTCCAATCGAGCGTAGGGGTCGGCACGATGGCGTGGTGGGCGGTGACTTTCTTGTCGTTCCAGGCCTTGGTGGACCGGGGCCGGTCGGCTCCGCGGGCCATGTTCTCGAGGGCGGGGGCGTGGTGCCGAATGGCCGTGAGCACGTCGGTGGCCTGCGCGAGGTGGCCCTCGGGCAAGTACGCGCAGTCGGAGCGCGGGTAGGTCATGAGGCGATGGGTCTCGTAGAGGCTCTGGCAGGCGTCGAGCACGGCCTTGGCGCTCAAGGACAGCCGCCGCCCGGCGTCCATCTGCAAGTCGGCGAGCGCGTACGGCAGCGGGGGCGCTTCGGTTCGCGTGTCCTCGGTGCACGCCGTGACGCGGCCTTCTTGCCCGACCAGACGCTGGCAGGCGGCTTCGGCCACCTCGCGCGACAGGAGGCGTCCCTCCGGGTCGAGCTCCGCCCCGTCCGGCGGGACCCAGAACGCCCGAAACCTCTCCCCTCCCCCCGCCCGAACTTCCGCGCCGACGACGTAGTACGGAACGGGGCGAAAGTCGGCGATGGCGCGATCGCGCGCGACGATGAGCCCGAGCAGCGGCGTCTGCACGCGGCCGACCGAGAGCACGCCGTCGTAGCCCGGCTTACGCCCGAGGAGCGTGTAGAGGCGCGTCATGTTCATGCCGCAGAGCCAGTCGGCCCTCTGCCGGGCGAGCGCCGACTCGTAGAGCGGGCGGTACTTGGCGTTCGGCTCGAGGGCCGCGAGCTGCGCGCGCACGGCCTGCGGGCTCAAGTCGCGGACGAGAGCCGATCGACCGGCCCTCGTAGCCGAGAAAGTGCAGCACTTCGTCGACGAGAGCTGCCCCTCGCGGTCGGATCGCCCGCGTGAACGACCCGCGACGCGCGCTTGAGCAGCCGCGCAATCGATTGGAGGAGATCGGGCGCGGAGACTTCGAGTCTCCACGCTCTCGGCGCGATCGGCAGGTGCTCGAGCCGCCAGCTCTTGTACTCGGCGCCGTACGCCTCGGGCGGCGCCGTTTGCAGGATGTGCCCCGCACACCACGCCACGACGTCGCCGTTGCCGCACTCGATAGAGAGGCGCGCGCTTTTGGGGCGAGGGCAGCGCGTCGGCGATGGCGCGGGCGAGGCTGGGCTTCTCTGCGATGAAGACGCGCATTGGGCAAACGGATCCCTTCGCGGCTCGCCGTGGGCGGCGGCCGGGGCAATGGGAGAGGGCGAACGAAAAGGGGGACGAGCTACGGCATGAGAGCTGGGCCCGCGGCGGTGGGCGCCGCGGCGAAGGGCATCTGGACGAGGAGTTGGTCGGAGCCCCAATGGGGGGCACGGGCGGGGGAGAGAATGGGCGCGTCCTCAATCGAAGGGGTGAGCGGGCGCTGCACGGACAGCTCGAGCAGAATCACTCCCTCGAAGTCGTCCGAGCCAATCGCGGACTCGTATCGGCGCAGCACGCAGGCGCGCCGGTTCACGCGCTCGAGGAGGGGAGCCTGCCCTCGGCTCCGCGCGCCCACCGCGCACTCGTGGTCAAACTCCGAGAGCATGGCCAATCCGATGGCGATGTTGGTGCCCGGATCGAACACGCTCGGGAGGGGTCGGCCGAAGAGGTCGAGCCACGTCGGGGGCAGCTCGAGGAGGCCGAGCAAGGGCCTGCCGCCCTGGGCCATGAGGCCCTTGGCTCGGGCCGTGGCTTCGGCCTCACTCTTGGGCGAAGGGGGCACGCCGGCCTCGGCCGCGTCGGCCACGGGGTCGAGGACGAGGTAGGGATTGTTCCCGCTCGGTCCCTCGGCGATGGCGCGCACCATGGCGTCGTCCGAGGCGTAGAGGCTGCAGGTGAAGATAGTGGTCAATAGGTCCATAGGGGGGTCACCGTTCCTAGGATGTCGGTCAGCGGCACGGGCCCAAACGTGCGCGAGTCGAAGCTCGTGGCGAAGTGCGATGCGACGA
>CAWKAF010000022.1:0-125580 GCA_963847465.1 uncultured delta proteobacterium
GCGGTGGATGCTCTCGCGGTCCAGAGCTTGTAGCCCATCGCGCCCGCCTAGTCCGTGCGTCGCAAATCTACGAACGACGGCGTTGACACCCGCTGCGGTGGCAGCACCGCCTTGTCGAGCCCCAGCCTCGACCAGACGCCCACGGAGCTTGTCAAAGGTCCACCGTGCCCGCCGTGAACCGACCAGACCGTGGAATGCGGGTCTTTCGTCGCCCCGAGTAGTCGGTGGTTGCCCGCGAGCAAATGCGCGAAGAAGAACGTGTGTTCGAGCTGCGACGCCTCTTCGCTTCGCCCCCGCTCGTCACCGAAGATAACGCCCTTGAATCTGTGCGGCAGGTACATCGCCAACCAGAGCAGCTCGCACGCATCCTGAGCGTTAGGGAGACCCTCGGGGGTCAGTTCCCGGGCGACACCTTCAGGAAGGTTTGCTCCGTTCGGAAGAAGCAATAACCGATGGCGGCCGGGGTTGCCTGGCTTCGGCCCGATGTAGACGCATTCGCACGCGGCGAGATGATAATCCGCCACGCGAAGGCCGATCGGCCCAAACTCAGAACCCTCGACGTAGAGGTTGGGCGAGAGCCAGACACCCGACTCGGGGAGCGAATAGTTCGGCGTCACCACGCGCGCAAGTCCGTGATCCACGGCGTGGATCGCTGCGACGCTCCGCGTGAAGTGATCCATTCGAGGAAGCGGCACGGATCGAGCCTACCAGGGGCGACGACTCATCGTCCGCGCGTGCCGTTCTAGCCGCGCAGCGCATCGACGCGAGCCTGGAGCTGCTCCTTCCGCTTCTGGTCGCTCTCGACGGCGACATCGGCAGCGCGTGAGCACGAGGTCACGCTTGAAGCCCCATTCGGCGGCCTTCGCGTCGGCGGCGAGTTCCTCTTGCTGCCCACCGGTCGCCTGTCCGTGGTCGCGCAGCCAGACGTGTCCGATTTCGTGTGCGGCGACGGCCGCGACTTGCTCCACAGGTCGCTTCGTCACGCCCGCTGCCAAGATCACAATCGCGGCCCCTTTCGGAAGGTCCGTTGGAACGTGGCAAGTGTACGCACTGTCGTCCACGCCGACGAAGAAATCGGCGCCTTCCGTTCCCTGATCCATTTCTGCGCATCTTCGTCCTCACCGATGCGAGTTCAGTGCGCGCAGTACCCCCTCCCTTGCGCCGTCACTTGCGAGGCGGTGCCGGTCGTTGTCGATGTCGAGATAGTCCTGCGCGAACTCCCAGCCGGTGGCTCGCGGGGAACGCCCCGCCTCGCGTTGAAGTTCGCGTAGCAGCGGCGGCTGTGTGATCGACTTCTTACGCGACCTTCTTGGCGACCGCCACGGCCTTCGCTGCGGGCCGCAGGGCGGCGATGAGCGACGGCAGGTCGATGTGTCCTTTCACGCGGCGGAAGCCCCTCTGCGCCTCGGCGATGCCAAGAGCGACCCACCGGCAGATCATCTTCTCATCCTTCCAGCGTTTGACGTTGCGGGCGATGCGGCGGAGCGAGGCGATATAGGCGCGCACTTCATCGGCCACGGCCCATGCGACGCATGGTCAGCCGCGAGTGCAGCACCGTGGTGACGTTCGGGTCACGAATCGCGAAGGTGCGAATTGGTCCGCCCAGCGGTCAGAGCAGGCCGCGACGCCTACGGGCTAACCGATTGTGCGCGACGGCATGCCCGATACGGGCGCGGGTCACTCCGGGCCTAACATCACACCCGCGCCCCTCGCTGCCTCGATGAAGCTCAGGATCGTAGAGGCCGGGATGAACCCGTGCCATTCGGTCTCGTTCGCCTCTGCAAGCCTACTTGCCCCCGTTGATACGACACCGACGACCTCACCTGCAATATTGAGGGCAGGACCGCCACTCATCCCAGCTACTACCGGGCCATCGACGAGCCAACGCAAGTATCCGTAAATCGGCCGTTGACCAGAAACCGAGGTCTTCGGAAAATGTCCCAATCACCGATTCGGTGATTCCGGAAACCCGGCCATTATGACCTCGCTCCAAATGAGGGGTACGTACTCGGACGCGAAAGGCAGCGGGCTTTGAGGGGGCCCTAGATCGAGTAGGGCTAGGTCCATCTCGTGGGACCCCGAAACAGCGCCTTTGGCTGGTTTTCGAACGTCCGTAAGGTTCCAGCGGAATGCTTCTGTATTCTCGGCAACGGCGTGCGCGCAAGTAAGGACGCCGATCCCTCGAAGCTCGAAAGCGGTCCCTTGGATAACCTCCGCACCCCCGGGTCCGTCGGTTACGTGTTCGAGTATCCACATGGCCGCGCGGATATTGTCGTCGAGACTTGGGCGAGCGCGGGGCGAGCGACCGACGAGTTTGTCGAAACGATCGCTGAGGGCTATCACGAGCGGATCCGCATTTCCGCGCACCATGCTAAGGAAGCCGAGCTTGCCTTCTACGACGTGCTCAAACTGCACTGGAGTCCGCTTTGGGTTTCGATGTTTGTAATCAGATCGGCGGTGGAATTCGTCGGCAGCCGCATCAAGGCCGAACTTCTCCCAGGCGTGCAACATCGCGCGTAGCTGGCGCACGTAGGTCCGGTGGACGTTCGGCGTTCGATTCACGTTGAGGCCGGTTACCTCTTGCCGTCCTGTCCGATGTTGAAGGCGCGTCTTCTCTGGATTCGGCGCAAAACCGTTGTGGCTCAGCGCATGTTCAAGCTGGCGGCCCAGAACCGTGCCGGACCACCGAGCTGGGCTTGGATTAGACGCGAAGGAAGTGGGAAAGGAGGAATGGTTCGTTGAGAACGTCGAATCGTCCGCAAACCTGGTGTAGGTTACTCGGTGCGCTTTCGCTAGGGAGAGCAAGTCGCCATGGAGCCGTGCGCGAACCATGTTCGCGACCAAAGGAGAGGTTGGGGCACCCTGCGGCAGTTGATTCGCATGGCAGCAGACTTGGGCCAAGGCTGTGGCTGCTTCCTCCGGGACTCTGTACGGAGGTCTCATGAACATTCCCCGTACGCGACCGAAGTGGATTGTTGGGAAAAAGTCCTTGAGATCGACGTTCAACACCCATGTGCGACCGACGTGCCGCGCCGCATTCGAGACGATGCTTCGGTTCCTTACAAAGCCGTGCACGCATGCGCGGGGCTGATATACCTCGGACAGCACCTGAAGCAGCTTCTGCTGCATAATATGCAGCGAGTCCCCCGGCACGAGCAGATCGCGGAATCCGCCCCGCCTTTTTTTTACCTGCATACGGTCGTAACGGTGCTGCGGAGGCGACCGCCGTAGCAACCAGTCGAACTGGAAGTACGGCACGTCTAGGAGCCGGGCGACGTCACGCCGCTGCTTGAGGGCAGCAAACGCACGTCGCAGCTCGTCTGGCTTACCGGGCAAGCTCTTCGACGCTGACGGAGGCTGCGTCGGGAATAGTCGGGCGGGCGCCATCCGATTCCGCTTCTTGCAAGGTGCGCTAGTGTGAAGAGAACCCGTGCGAGTACATAGAGCGCGGGCCTAGTAGCTACCCTTCCGATAATCTGCCGCAGGAACACAGCAGAAAGTCAATCGCTCCGGTCGCGCCGCCCGACGGCCCTAGGCTACCAGAGGGATCGTGGACCCTGGTCGCCATCTATGATGGTGCGTCCTTCGCGCGCACGCCGGGCAGTACCACCGTCCCGACCCGCTCGACTCGGAGTCTTTCTCGGCCCGTGCGCTGGCGTGGTGGCTGCCGGGATCGTGGTGCGAGCCGACGGCCTTGAAGTTCCGGACGGCCGCCACCACCCGCACCCAGGGAGGTCCCGCTTGCCGCAGACCTCCGCGGTAGCCGTGCGGCAGCCGTCGCAGACGACCCGGACGTGCGCCGCTTCGACGAGTTGCAGTGGGACCCGCCTATGCTAGACGTGTGTTCAGCATCACAAGCGGCGAGGGCGCGGGGCCCGGCCGCCGCTACCGCTGGGAGGAACCGCTGTTCGAGGCCCGACAGAACATCCACGCGGATCGCTCCGACGGTCGGAGCGCGTGACAAGCGGCGGTCGCGGCGGATACTCCTTTCCGTCGTGATCAAGGTTCAGGTAGGTTCCGCGCTTGATGAAGCGACGTTCCCGAAGATCGCCCGGTCCCGAGGATCTGATCACCATCGCGGATGCCGCAAGACTCCTTGGAGTGTCCCAGCCGACCCTTTGCGGCTCCGATGGGTTGCCCGCATCGGTCATTTTGACCGCCACGCGAATCGGCGATGACGTCGGCGAGCACGTCGAGGAACTCGTGGCTCGTCGAGGGGCTCTTCGTGCTCTTCACACGGCGGGCGTAACACGCCGGTCAGTTACGGGCCCGGGCCCTCGCGTCGACGACGTCTCTCCGGCTGCCATTCAGCGTCAAGGCCCCCCGCCGGTGCTGGCCACACAGTGCACGACGCCAGGCAGGCCACGGGCATTAGGACCAACGCCGCCGTAGGCGATCGCCGTCTCGATCCCCGATGCGTCGCTGCACGTTTCGATTCGAATGCCCCCCTTGCTTCGGTTTTCATTGCACCCTCCTCGCCGAGCCCGCGTTCGCGGCAATGGCGTCGAGCTCCGCATCGTCCGCGATCGCCTCGCGGGGCAAGTCGTCCAGAAACCGCCGGCCGCCCGCAAATTCCTGCGTCACGTAGTCTTTGAACTGCTGGTAGCGGCTTTCGGCGTCCTCGCGCGCGGCCGGCTTGACCTCTTCGCGGAGGCTCGGCGTGTGCGCGAACCAGAGTTGAACGAAGACCGCGAAGGCCGCCGAAAGGAGCTCGACATCGCGATGTACCCGGTCCGCGGCTCGGCAGAGCCGATCGATCCGATGAAGTACGAGCGTCATATCGCTCGTGCCGCTGATGTATTGCTCGATCGCCGCTTCGAAGACGGCGCGTTCGGTGATGTTGCTCGCCGCGCAATAGCTCGACAGGCGATCTCGAAGAGTTGCCGACAAATAGGTCCACACGCGTTCGCTTCTGATCTTTGCTTTGGGGTCCATCGAACATCGCTCCTTTACTCGGGTTCACGCGCACGATTGCCGTGGCGCTCATACGGGGAGGTTCTTGCGTTCGGGCTGCGCTGCCGCCTCTGGCTCGGCGCCTTCGGGCGTCGAGCCCTCCGGCGCCTCGCCGGGGAAGTACCCGGTCCACACGTCACGGGGCGCCGCGGATTCGGCGTCCGGCGACAGCGAGGCCTCGCGCTCGTCCAACGCAACGTGCGGCTCGGGCTCGGTGGGTGTTGCTGCTGCGTCAGGGGCCGTCGGAGGAGGACAGGGCGCGCGCGCCCTTGGCGATGCATTCGCAATCCAGCCACTCGCTCGGCGCCCGGGCCAGCAGCTCGCGCGCTTGCTCGTCGGGCCGGTCGGGAGGAGGAAGGCCACCGCGTCCCTTGAAGCGCGGGTCGAGGAAATAGCGGACCTTGCGTGCTCGGTAGGGCAGGAGGCCGCCGACGAGCAGGATGCCGTCGTCCTGGGGAAGTTGGTTCACCTCCGCGGGGGTGAGCAGGGGCCTGCCGTACTCGTGCTCGCTCTCGCTGCGGTGGGTGAGAAAGAGGCCCGAGCCCGAATAGCTCTTCTGGAGCCTCTTCTCGGTCGCCTGGCCGAGGAGGTCCGAGATTCGTCTGGCCGTCCGGTCGTCGTTGGCCGCGTACGCGAGGCGGAGGTGGCAGTTGTCGAGGATGGAGTTATGCGGGCCGTAGGCCTTCTCGAGCTGGTTGAGCGACTGCGCGATGAGGACGGCCTTGAGGCCGTAGCCGGCGATGAAGGCGAGGGCGGTCTCGAAGAACTCGAGGCGCCCGAGCGACGGGAACTCGTCGAGCAAGAGCAGCAGGCGATGCCGGTAGGCATTCTTTGCCCCGACCTGCATCGACTCGGTCAAGCGACGGCCGATCTGGTTGAGGATCAGGCGAACGATCGGCCGGGTGCGCGCGAGATCGCTCGGCGGCACGACCAGGTAGAGGCTGACGGGCGCGTCGGCGTTCATCAGGTCCGCGATGCGGAAGTCGCTCTCCGCGGTGTTGCGTGCGACGACCGGGTCGCGGTAGAGGCCCAGGCACGCCATCGCGGTGGAGAAGACGCCCGAGAGCTCGTTGTCGCTCTTGTTGAGCATCTCGCGCGCGGCCTGGGCGACGGCGGGATGGGGGCCCGTGGGCAGGTGGGGGGTCAGCAGCATCCGCGCGAGCGTTTGCCGCTGCGTGCACGCGGGGTCCGAGAGAACGGCGGCGACGCCGGCGAGCGTCTTGTCCGCCTCCGCGTAGAGCACGTGCAGGATCGCGCCGGAGAGCAGGGCGTGGGCCGTCGCCTGCCAGTGGTCGCGCGTCTCCTTCTCGCCGGTCGGGTCGACGAGGATGTCGGCGACGTTCTGGGTGTCGCGCACCTCCGAGAGGCCCTTGCGGATCTCGAGCAGCGGATTGAAGCGCACCGAGTCGATGGCAGTCGGCTCGAACCGCCACGTCCGGCTGAACTGCCGCCGCCACCCCGCCGTCAGCGCCCAGTTCTCCTTCTTGATGTCGTAGACGAGCACCGAGTGCGGCCAGGAGAGGAGCGTGGGGATGACGAGGCCCACGCCCTTGCCGCTGCGCGTGGGCGCAAAGCAGAAGACGTGCTCGGGGCCGTCGTGGCGCACGAGCGCCCCGAGGCGGGTGCGCGCGGGTGCGGGTTCTGCCCGCCGAATCGATGGTCGTTCGGAACTCGGCGTCGTCCGTTTGGCAGAGGACGACGCCCGCGTCGCGCAGGAGCCCGGCGCGTTTCATCTCCGCGGTCGTCGCCCAGCGCGAGCTGCCGTGGGCGCGGCTATTGGCCGAGGGCTTGCGCCGCAGGGCCGCCAAGGCGGCCGCGCCGGCACCGGCCAGGGCAGAGGCGGTGGTGATGGCGCCCGCGCTGCGAAAGAGGATCGGGGCGCGGGGCGCGTAGAGCCGGGCCCAGACGATCCACTGCCACGGAGCGTAAAGGCGCTCCTCTCCGAGCGTCGCCCACGGGGGCCCGAGCGCGGGCGCGTACGCGAGCGCCGACGCGACGTACTGTGTGGCGAACCAGCATCCGCCAACCGAGAGCACCAGCAGGGCCGCAACTGCCAAAAACCGCATCCGCTCCTCCACGCGCGGTGGCGGGGGTTGCCTTCGGCCCGTCCGAGCCGACCCGGGTCACCCACGTCGCCACGCACCGGTTAATCGAGCGGGCGAGCGAATCTGTCCTCGCTCGATGGCACGCAGGGCCCCGGGCGACCTGCCGAAACCATCGGCAACAATTGGAGAAGTCGCGAAAACGAACGCGTGAATGTTCGCGGACCCGCGCGCCGCCGCAGGTGCAGCCGACGAGGTCGTCACCTCCGCGAATTCGCCTCGGACGGCGCGGGCGATTTGTTGCGTGGAAAATGAACGGCCGTGTCGATTTTTAGGACGGGGTCGCCAACCCCGCGAAACTCCGTCCGCTCCGCGCGGGCATCTCCCTCGGGACCGTCTCAAGAACCTCTCGACGCGCGAAACGTAGCAACACTTCGCTCGCTCGCGCCGAGGAGGGCGCTGGGGTCGGAGGCCCTCGATCCGGGCGACCGTCTTTCCTGATTTTCGACGCCGGCTCACGAGCGGCTCCGTCCGAACCGGCGTCCACCGCGCACCTCAGGCGGGCAGCTCTCCTTAAGTACTCCCGAGAGCGTCGGAGGGCTCGCGCGCGCAATCGCGCGGCCGATGTCGATTTTGCGCAGCACTTCGGATCGACCGATCGATGAACGGAGGTGCCGTCGCACCGAGAGCCCGAGCTGTCCGAGAGCCAAGCAAGGCGCGCCAGCGCGCTCAAGAGCACGCTCGGGCCCCTCGCCACCTTCCTCGACGACCCACGCGTCGTCGAGGTGATGCTCAACGCCGACGGCGTCGTGTGGGTCGACCGGATCGGCGAAGGCCTGCTCCGGACGTCCGTGACCATGAGCGCGGCCGACGCCGAGCGGATGCTGCGCCTCGTCGCCTCCGAGGTGCTCGGTCGAGCTCAACCCGCAGAGCCCGTCGCTCTCGGCGAAGCTGCCGGCGCCGTGGGGGGCGCGCCTTCAGGCGGCGATCCCGCCGATCGTGGACGCGCCCGTCTTTGCGCTGCGAAAGCCCGCGCGCGTCGTCTTCTCGCTCGAGGACTACGTCGCGCCGGGGGATTCTTTCCGCAGCGCAGGCGCGGCGCGCTCGCCGAGCGCCGTTCGCGCGCACGACAACATCCTCATCGGGGGCGGCACGGGCTCGGGCAAGACGACCTTCGCCAACGCGCTCGTCAAGGTCATCGCCGAGGACACGACCGATCGCGTCCACATCGTCGAGGACACGCCGGAGCTTCAGTGCACGGCTCCCAACCGCGTGCAGGTGCTGGTGCAGCCGGGCGTGCACACCTGGCGCGACGCGATCATGGCCGCGATGCGGTTTCGGCCCGACCGGATCCTCGTCGGCGAAGTGCGCGACGGGTCGGCCCTGGAGCTGCTCAAAGCCTGGAACACGGGCCATCCGGGCGGGGTCGCCACCATCCACGCGAACGACACGCGCGCGATGCTCGACCGGCTCTGCCAGCTCATCGAGGAAGTCGTCTACCCCGCCCCCCGCGCGCTCGTCGCGCAGACCATCCAGGTGTGCGTGCACATCCAGCGCGACAAGACGCATCCCGCCGGGCGGCGCGTCTCGGGCCTCGACCGCGTCCGGCCGCTCGGCCCGGACGGCCAGTGGACTCTCGAACGCATCGCATGACCCGCCAAAGAAAGGAACTCGTCCATGCTCCAAGCTCCCGCTTCCTCCTGGCCCATCTACCCGCGCGCGTGGCGCACCCGCGCGACGCAGCTCGTGATTGTCGCGAGCCTGCTCGCGATCGCCACGGCCACCGCGCAACCTGGCACCTTCGGCCTCGGGGGTCTCGGCGGCGGCATGCCGTGGGAGGGGCCCCTGCAGCAGCTGCTCAACTCGCTGACCGGACCCGTATCGCAGGTGATCGGCGCGGTCGCGATCATCGGCCTCGGCGTCGGGCTCGCGTTCTCCGAGGGCGGCTCGATGATGCGAAAGGCCCTCTGGGTGGTCCTGGGCCTCGCCATCGCGTTCAACGCGGTGTCAGCTGGGGCCTGGGCTTTCTCGGGTTCTCCGGGGGGCTGCTCGTATGACGACCGCGCGCCTCGAAGGGCTCGAAGTGCCGCTGCACCGGTCGCTCGTCGAGCCCATGCTGCTCGCCGGCCTGCCGAGGACGGTGGCGCTCGTCCTCTGGACGAGCGTCGGCGCGTTCGCCTTCGGCCTGCACCAGATCTGGGTCCTTCCGCTCGGCATCGGCGTGCATCTGGCGGCGGCCGCGGCGACGCGCGCCGACCCGTACGTCCTCGACATCGTCGCTCTGGCCCTCGGGCGCGCAGAAGCGCCTCGACCCCTGACCCTCACTCACCAAGAGAGTACCCACGCCCATGTTTTCCTTTCGTGAATACCGCGAACCGTCGAGCCGCTTGCCCGATCGCCTTCCGTGGGCGTGCCTCGTCGCTCCGGGCGTCGTCCTGCAGAAGGACGCGATCTTTCAGCGGACCCTCGCGTTCCGGGGGCCCGACCTCGCGAGCTCGCTCGACTCGGAGCTCCTGGCGGCGAGCGCGCGCCTGAACAACGCGCTGCGCCGCCTCGGGTCGGGCTGGGGCCTCTTCATCGAGGCGCAGCGCTTTCTCTCGAGCGCGTACCCGGCCGCGGACTGGCTGTCTCCGGCGGCGGCCGTCGTCGATCGCGAGCGGAGGCTCACGTTCGAAGAGGCCGGCGCGCACTACGAGTCGAGCTACTACCTGACCTTCGCGTGGAAGCTTGCCGCCCGACCGCGCGGAGCGCGCGGCGGCCCTCTTCTACGAGGACGGCGGGGTGGCTTCCCCCGAAGCCGACGAGCGGAGCGCGCTCGCGCGCGAGCTCTACACCTTCCAGAAGAGCGTCGCCGAGATCGCCGACATCCTGCGGGCGGTCTTTCCCGAAGTGGGCCTGCTCGACGACGAGCAGACGCTCTCGTACCTGCACAGCACCATCTCGACCCACCGCCATCCGGTCCGGGCGCCCGAGACGCCCATGTACCTCGACGCGGTCTTGCCGGACATGCCCTTCACGCCGGGCGATGTGCCGATGCTCGGCGACCACTTCCTCTGCACGTCCACGATCTCGGGCTTCCCCTCGTCGACGTTGCCCGGCCTGCTCGACGCGCTCAACCACTTGAACACCGAGTACCGCTGGGTGACGCGGTACCTGTGCCTCGACAAGGCCGAGGCCAAGGCCCTCCTCGAGAAGTACCGAAAGCAGTGGTGGGCCAAGCGAAAGGGGCTCTGGACGATGATCAAGGAGGAGGCCTCGAAGCAAGAGGCCGCGCTCGTCGACAACGCCGCGGCGGGCAAGGCGGCCGACGCCGATGCGGCCCTGCACGAGCTCGGCGACGACCTCGTCTCCTACGGCTACCTGACGACCACGGTCACCGTCTGGGACGGCGAGCTCGAAGCGGCGCGTCGCAAGAGCGCGCGGGTGAAGGAGGTCGTCCAGGGCCGGGGGTTCACGGTGAAGGACGAGACGCTGAACTCCACCCAGGCGTGGCTCGGGAGCTTGCCCGGGCCACGTCTACGCGAACGTGCGCCGCCCGATCGTCAACTCGATGAACCTGACGCACCTCATGCCGCTCAGCAGCGTGTGGGCCGGGGACGCGGTCAACCGGCACCTGGAAAGCGTCTGCGGCGTCGGCACGCCGCACCTCTACTGCAGCACGACCGGCTCGACGCCCTTTCGCCTGCACCTCGGCGGTCGGCGACGTCGGCCACACGCTCATCATCGGTCCGACGGGCAGCGGCAAGTCGACCCTGCTCGGCATGCTGGCGCTCGGGTGGCTCAAGTACCCCGGCGCCCAGGTCATCGTCTTCGACAAGGACCGGAGCGCGCGCGCCGCGACCTTGGCCGTCGGCGGGACCTGCTACGAGCCGGGCAAGGAGACGGCGCCCGTCGCCTTCCAGCCGCTCGCGGACATCGACCAGCCGGCGGAGCGCGTCTGGGCCGCGCAATTCGTGGCCACCTTGCTCGCCGCGCAGGGCGTCGCGGTGGACCACCGGACGCAAGCCGGCATCGACGAGACGCTCACCAGCCTCGCGGCCGCGCCCCGCAAGGAGCGGACGCTGACACTGCTCGCGACGCAGATCGGATCGCGCCAGCGGTCGCTCCGCGATGCGCTGCGCCCCTACACGCTCGAGGGGAACTTCGGCCAGATCTTCGACGCCGACGAGGACGGCGTCCGGGCGGGCAGCTTCTGGACGATGATCGAGATGGGGCACTTGATGGCCATGGGGCCCACGGTCGTCCTTCCCGCCCTCGAGTACCTCTTTCATCGCGTCGAGCAGCAATTCGACCGGGCGGCCGACGCTGCTCATTCTCGACGAGGCCTGGCTCTTTCTCAGCCACGCGGTCTTCGCCACGCGGCTGCAAGGATGGCTCAAGACGCTCCGCAAGAAGAACGTCTACGTCGTCTTCGCGACGCAGGAGGTGGCGGACGCGACGAGCAAGCCGGAGCTGCTCTCGACCATCCTCTCCGCGTGCCACACCAAGATCTTCCTCCCCGACGACGAGGCGCTCACGCCCGCCATGTCGGCGGCCTACCAGGCGGTGGGCCTCTCGACCGCCGAGGTGCACATCCTCGCCAAGGCGCAGAAGAAGCGCGACTACTACTACCGGTCGGTCAAGGGGCGGCGCCTCTTCGAGCTCGGTCTCGGCCCCGCGGCGCTCGCCTTCGTCGGCGCGTCGAGCGAGCAGGACCAGCTCTTTCTCGACGAGCTCGTCGCCACGCGAGACCCCGCCGACTACGCGCGCGCGATGCTCGAGCGCCGGGGCGTGTTCTGGGCCGCCTCCGAGCTCGGGCCGACGGGCGCGGCGGCCGAGACGATGGTGGACGACGCGCAGACCGTGCCGATGTCGGCGGAAACGCTTGCGGAGCTCATCTCGTTGGACACAACCGACAGCGATTCGACACGACCGACAGCGACGCCGTGACGACCGTTCCGGTCCCGGCGCCCGAGCCCGAAGCGCGCCCCCTTCGTTGGCGCAAGAGGACCCCATGAACCCGCTCCCTCGACGCCGGATCCTCTCGGGCGCGCTCGCCGTCGCGGTCTTCGCGGAGCTCACCTCGCGTGAGGCGCCTGCGCAAGCCGACATCTTCGGCGGCGACGTCGCCGTGCTCCTCGCCATCCTCACCCAGTCCATCTCGCAGGCCATCAGCCTCACCAACCTGGTTCTTCAGACGGCGAATCAGGTGCGGATGATGACGACCCTGCTCCATCAGGTCGCCTCGGGAAGTTTCCCCGCGCTCATCGCCCTCATCAACACCGCCCGCTACACGTTCAACTCGCTCACCTGGGGCGTGCGGTCGATGAGCTTCCAGATGGCGCGCATCGACGCCGAGTACAACGCCCTCTTCCCGAGCGGCCCCCCGCCGACCGGCACCCCCGTCGCGCAGCACATGGCGCAGTACACCGCGTGGAACCAGGAGGTCCTGGGCGCTTCCCAGGTGGCCGAACGCCAGCAGACGAGTCCCTCTCGAACCTCGACAGCCAGGCCGCTCAGACCCAGACGGTCTTGAAGCAGGCCCAGGCCGGCAGCGGCGTCGTCGAGGAGCTGCAGCTCATCGCGCAGATGATCTCCATCACCAACTCCGAGCTCCTCGTGCTCAATCAGACGCTCTCGACGACGGGCCGCGTGCTCACCGACCTCGCCGCGCAGAGCGCCTCCGAGAAGCAGCTGTCGCTCGGCAAGTCGAGCGACGCGCGCGCTGGATACACGGACAAGGGGGTCCCGGTCCCCGTCCCAAGCACGCTCCCCTGAAAAGAGCCTCCCCATGCAATTCAACACGCTGACCCTCACCCTTCAGAACTTCATCACGGTCCTCTCGGGCGCCTACGGCCGCATCCAGGGCTCCGCCAGCACGCTGCTCGGCATCCTCATCGGCATCGAGGTGGTGCTGCTCGGGCTCTGGACCGCGCTCGGCGGGGGCGACAACGTCGTCGGCATCTTCAAGCGGATCCTGCACATCGGGGCGTGGGTGTGGATCGTCCAGTCGTACCCGACGCTCTCCAAAGCCCTGGTCGATTCGCTCGTGCAGGCGGGGCTTCTCGCGGGAGGCGGCAGCGGCGACGTGAGCTTGCTCATGGACCCGTCGCGCCTCGCCGGCTACGGCCTCGACGCCACCGCGCCCCTCACCCAGAAGCTCGCCGACCTCGGCATGACCGACGTGTCGGACCTCCTCGTCTTCGGCTTCGGGTACCTCGCCATCATGGCGTGCTTTCTCATCATGGCCATCAACGTCTTTTTGGCCGTGCTCGAGTTCTACGTGTTCGCGGCGCTGGCGGGGATCTTCCTGCCGTTTGGCCTGCTCGAGCCGACCAAGTTCCTCGCCGAGAAGGCCATCGGCGCCGTGGTCTCGGCCAGCGTCAAGCTCATGGTCCTCGGCCTCGTGACGTCCATCATCGACCCGGTGCTCTCGAGCATCCACTTCGCGGGGCCCCAGATCACCTTCAACGAGCTCTGGTCGGTCTTTCTGACGGTCTGCGCGCTGATGTTCCTCTGCTGGAAGGCGCCCAGCCTCGCCGGGAGCCTGCTCGGCGGCTCGCCCCACCTGGGCATCGACCATGCGATACAAGCGGTCACGACACCCATCGCGGCCGGCCTGGCCGCCGGGACCGTCGCGGGCCGCGTCGCCCAGGGCGTGTCGGCGACCCGCGCCGCGGCGGCGATGCCGCAAAAGGGTGCTGCTGCCGCTTCCTCGACCGGCTCGGCCGCCTCGACGCTGGGCGGGGGCGCCGGCGGAGGCAGTCCCGGTGGTTCGGCGAGCGCCGGATCCTCGGGCGCGACCCAGGGAGCCAACCCGTCGCTCGTCCTCAGTTCGACAGGCAAGTCAGGAGCCGCGCCCGCGGCGTCGCCCAGTCCAGGGCCCAAAGCCTGAACCCACGACCCCCCGAAAGAACGGAGACCGCATGACGACATGGAGCCCCGATGGACCGCTCGACACGCCGTACCGGCGCGCGCGCCAGGAGTGGGACGCCCGGATGGGCAGCGCGCTCGTGCACGCGAAGAACTGGCGCCTCGCGACCTTCGCGTCGATGTCCGCCGTCCTGCTCGCGACGGGCGGCATGATCTACCTCGGCGCGCAGCCCAAGGCCGTGCCGCACATCATCGAGGTCGATCGGCTGGGCGCCGCCAGCTACCACGGACCGGTCGGGCAGGCCGACTACGTTCCCGCCGACGCCGTCATCACGTACCACCTGCGGCGCTTCATCGAGGACACGCGCGAGATCTCCTCCGACCTCGCCATCTTGAAGCGCAACTGGCTCGACGCCTACACGCTTCTGACCCCGCGCGGCGGCCGGATGCTCTCGGCGTTCGTGCAGAAGCCGGAGAACGATCCGTTCCGGCGCGCGCAGGACGAGCGCGTCACGGTCGAAGTCCTCTCGACCGTGCGCGTGGCCGGCGACACCTGGCAGGTCGATTGGCGCGAGTCGTCCTGGGACAAGAACGGCGCGCCCGGCACCCAGCTCGTCTGGCGCGCGATGCTGCGCACGCTCGTGCAAGCGCCCAAGACCGCCGAGGCCATGAGAGCCAACCCCATCGGCCTCTACATCGACGAACTGCACTGGGACAAGGTCGGAGGGTGAGCCATGACAAGAGCAAATCGCTACGCCACGTTGGCCTCACTGCCCCTCTTCGCGAGCGCGTGCGCGGCCTCCGTGCCGCCGCCCGGAGTCGCGTACGTCCGCGCGCAGCCCGCGCCCGACGCGCCCCCGCCCCCCGCGCCCGTCGTCGTGCGCGGTCCGCAGCCCGCGCCTCTCGATCCCGCGTCCGCGCAGATGAAGCCCCTGCCCGGACATGCCCCCAGTGCGGCGCCCAAGCCCAAGGGCTCTCCCCTGCAGCTCGCGTCCGACGCCAACCACAAGGCGTCCGCCGCGCCCGACAGGAGCGACTACTTCAACGCGATCGTCCAGTACGCCTACGAGCCGGGCACCCTCTACCAGGTCTACGCCCAGCCGATGCGCATCACGGACATCGCCCTCGAGCCGGGGGAGAAGATCCTCGGGGAACCGGCTTCGGGCGACGTCGTGCGGTGGCTGCTCGCCCTCGGCAAGTCGATGGAGCGCGGCGTCGAGCAGTGGCACGTGTACTTGAAGCCCACGCGGCCCGACCTCGAGACGAACCTCGCCATCAACACCGACCGGCGGAGCTACCTGCTCGAGCTTCACAGCTACGCCGACACGTACATGGCGGCCATCGTCTGGCACTACCCCGAAGACGAGCTCGCGCGGCTGCAAGCGCAGGCCTCCGAGCTGGCCGGCCAGCAGAAGAATGCGGCCCCCGTCGTCGGCATCGACGCGCTCAACTTCGGCTACACGATCCAGGTCGTCAAAGGCGCCCCCGCGTGGACGCCGGTGCAGGTGTTCGACGACGGCCGGCGCACCTTTGTCCGGTTCCCCTCCGCGATGGTGCTGCGCGAGGCGCCTGCGCTCTTCGTCCTTCGCGACTCCGAGACGCAGCTCGTCAACTACCGCGTCAAGAACGACACCTACGTCATCGACCGGCTCATCGATGCGGCGGAGCTGCGCGTCGGGCAGAAGGACCAGGAGATCGTGCGCATCGTGCGCATGGGGCCCGCGGGCGCCGCACCGGCGCGACCGGTTCACTCGGGGAAGTCATGACGTCGATCGCGACCCCCGAGCACGAGCACCCGGCCGAGCCCGCGGTCGACCCGCACGCGCCCAAGCTTTCGCCCGACGACCCGCGCATGCGGCTCGCGCGCCCCCAGGCGCGCACGCTGCGCTCGGGTCCGATCGCCATCCTGGTCGGATGCCTGCTCGGCGCCGTCATGCTCGCCGTCGCGCTGGCGTTCGAGTCGCCGTCGCGCAAGGTCCAGAGCGCCGCGGAGCCGAGCGCCGCGCCCGCGCCCCCCGCCGTGCCGGACACCATCCGCAACGCGGGCGCGCAATCGCGCCGCTCTCCTGTCCATGCGCGACGCGGGATGGGCCGAGCACGAGCTGCGAGCGGTGGGGCCGGAGGACCCCGAGCAGAGGGCGGCGCGGGAAGTTGACCAGAAGGCGCGCGGCGCGGGGATTCTCTTCGCGTCGCCTGCCGGCCTGGAGGACCGCCCCGAGGTCCGCACCGCGGGCGGGGTCTCCCGAAGGAGAACCGTCCAGCGCTGCGCCGGCCCCCTCCGCCTCCGTCGATCCGAACTTGCAGGATCGCAAGAACGCGTTTCTGGGCGGCAAGGGAGGGGTCAAGCACGCCGACTACCTCGACGTCGCCCTGCAGCACCCGCGGAGCCCCTACGAGATCAAAGCCGGCACGGTCCTTCCGGCCGTCCTCATCACGGCCATCAACAGCGACTTGCCGGGCCCGGTCGTCGCGCAGGTCCGAGAGCACGTCTACGACACGGTGTCGGGCAACACCCTGCTCGTCCCGCAGGGCAGTCGTCTCATCGCGCAGTACGACTCGATGGTCGCGTGGGGGCAGGAGCGGGTGCTGCTCTGCTGGAACCGGCTCGTCTTGCCGAACGGCGACTCGATGGATCTGCAGTGCATGCCGGCGGCCGATCTGAAGGGCGCGGCGGGCCTGGCCGACGAGGTCGACGAGCACTGGTGGCGCATCTTGAAGGGCGCGGCGTGTCGCCACGCTGCTTTCGGTAGGGACGGCCTACGCCGCGGGCGACACCACCGCGTACAACCCGACCGTCGGTCAGGTCGTGGCGCGAAGCGCCTCGGGGGAGATCGGCACGGTGGGAGCGCAGCTCACGCGCAACAACTTGAGCATCCAGCCGACCATCACGGTGCGGCCTGGCTTCTCGGTCAACGTCATCGTCACCAAGGACATGATCGTGCCGCCGTACCCCGACCCGCCCACCGCCCTGCGGGCTGCGCCATGACGGACGCGACCGAGCATTCGCTCAGGCTCATGAGCTCCCGCTCGATGCGGACGTCGCCCGCCCGGAGCGTGACCGTGCGGCGGATCGAGCGCTCGCTCTTTGGCGCGGCAGCGGCAACGGTCCTCGCGTCGGCCCTCGCGTGCCTCGCCGGCGCGCACCTTCTCTGGAACTGGACGCCCAGCTTGCCTCTCGGCCTCTACTGGGTCTCGCCCGCGGGCTCGGGAAGCGTGAAGGTGGGCGCGCTCGTCGCGTTCCCCGTACCGGCGCACGTGCGCGCGCTGGTCCTCGAGCGCAGGTACCTGCCGCCCGGTGCGCTGCTCGTCAAACCCGTCGTCGCAACGGCCGCCGATCGCGTGTGCACCGAGGGCGGGGAGCTCACGGTCAACGGCGCGCCCCTCGGCGCGGTCGCGACCGAGGACACCCAGGGACGACCTCTACCCTCGGACCACACGCTGCGGACCGCTTTCCGAGGGCGAGGTCTTCGTCGCATCGCACTTCGCCACGAGCTTCGACTCGCGCACGTTTGGACCCGTGCCGCTGGCCGACATCCGAGGAACGGTGACGCCCGCTATGGACCTACTAGCCACGATCCTGACCTGCAGCCTCTACGCGTCCGACGACGCGCTGGTGCGCGCCATCGCCGAGGGGCCGAGCGGGAACAACCCCTACCTCGTCCTGGACCCCGTGGCCGACTCGGCCGAGACCGGCGCGCCCCCTTCGCCGAAGAGTGAGGCCGAAGCGACGGCCCGAGCCAAGGGCCTCATCGCCCAGGGCGGCAGGCCCCTGCTCGGCCTGCTCGAGCTCTTGCCGGCGTGGCTCGACCTCTTCGGCCGACCGCTCTCGAGCGCGTTCGATCCGTGCACCAACATCGCCATCGGCTCGGCCATGCTCTCGGAGTTTGACCACGAGTGCGCGGTGAGCGCGCGGAGCCGACGGCAGGCTCCCCTCCTCGAGCGCGTGAACCGGCGCGCCTGCGTGCTGCGCCGGTACGAGTCCGCGATCGGCTCGGACGACTTCGAGGAGGTGATTCAGCTCGAGCTCTCCGTGCAGCGCCCGCTCACGCCCTCGATCGAGGACGCGCCCATCTTCGCGCCCCGAGCGCGCGCCCCATTGGGGCTCCGACCAGCTCCTCGTCTCGATGCCCCTCGCCCGGGCGCCCCACGGCCGCGGGCCCGCCTCTCATGCCTTAGCGTCGCCCCCCTTCGTTCGTTCGCCCTCTCCAACTGCCCCGGCCGCCCACCTGGCGCGCCGCGAAGGGATCGGTTTGCCCGATGCGCCTCATCATCGCCGAGAAGCCCAGCCTCGCCCGCGCCATCGCCGACGCGCTGCCGGCGCCTCAGAAGCGCGTGCGCCTGCACATCGAGTGCGGCGCCCGCGACGTCGTGGCGTGGTGCGCCGGGCACATCCTGCAAACGGCGCCGCCCGAAGCGTACGGCGACCGAGTACAAGACCTGGCGCCTCGAGCACCTGCCCATCGCGCCGCGGACCTGGAAGCTTGAAGCCTCGTCGCCCGACCTCCTGCGGTCGATCGCGCGCCTGCTCAAGAGCGCAGAGCGCGTCGTGCATGCGGGCGACCCGGACCGCGAAGGGCAGCTCCTCGTCGACGAGGTGCTGCACTTCCTCGGCTATCGGGGGCCGGTCGATCGCCTCCTTGTCCGCGACCTGAGTCCCGAGGCCGTCCGCCGGCAGCTCGGCGCGCTCGAGCCCAACGGCAAATACCGATCGCTCTACGAGTCGGCGCTCGCGCGTCAGCGCGCCGACTGGCTCTACGGCATGAACATGACGCGCCTCTACACCCTGCTCGGCCGCGGGCCCGCGGGGCAGGGCGGCGTGCTCTCGGTCGGGCGGGTGCAGACACCCCTTCTCGGGCTCATCGTCGCGCGCGACCGCGCGATCGCCGAGTTTCGGCCCGTCCCTTATTACGTCGTGGCCGCCGAGATGCGCGGGGCGGGAGGAGGGGAGACCTTCCGCGCCGTTTGGGCACCGGGCCCCACCGCGGCCCTGGATCCCGAAGGGCGCCTCTTGTCGCGCGAGGCGGCCGAAGAGGTGCGCGGGCGCGTTTGCGGACACGAAGGGCGCGTCACCGAGTGCGGCGAGGAGAGAAAGACCGAGGCGCCTCCTTTGCCGTACTCGCTCGCCGACCTTCAGGTCGACGCCGGACGGCGCGCGCGCATGACCGCCGCGCACGTGCTCGATGCCTGCCAGAGCCTCTACGAGACGCGTCGCCTGCTCACCTATCCGCGCTCGGACTGCGCCTACTTGCCCGAGGGCCACCACGCGCAAGCGCGCGAAGTGCTCGCCGCCATCGGCCGTCAGGCCCCGGCCTTCGGCCCCGCGATCGCCAAGGCGGACCTCACCCTGCGCTCGAGGGCGTGGAACGACAAGAAGGTCGGCGCGCACCACGGCATCATTCCGACGCCGGCAGCTGGCTCTAGCGCGCCCGCGCAGCTGACTGCCTCCGAGCGCACCGTCTACGAGCTCGTTTGTCGCCGGTATCTGGCGCAGTTCTACCCGCCGCACGAATTTCTCCAGACGCGCGCCCGACTCGAGGTCGCCGGTGAGCGCTTCACCGCGACCGGGAGGCAGGTTCTCGCCCTTGGGTGGAAGGCGCTCTCGGACAAGGAAACCGAAGAAGACTCGCCCGACAGCGAGCCGGCGGCGGCTGAGAAAGAGAGGGAGGCCACCGCACCCCTACCGGCGCTTCGGCTCGGCGACGCCGTCAGTGCTCTCGACGTCACGGTGACGGCCAAGCGCACCGCGCCGCCGAAGCCCTTCAACGACGCGTCGCTCATCGCGGCCATGTGCGGGGTGGCGAGGTTCGTCAGGAGCCCGGCCGTCAAGAAGATCCTCACCGAGGCCGACGGCATCGGCACGCCCGCGACGCGCGCCGCCATCATCGAGACGCTCTTCGAGCGCGGCTACGTCGCGCGCGCCGGCCGCGCCATCGTCTCGACCGAGACCGGCCGCGCGCTCATTGCCAGCCTGCCCGAGGTCGCGACGACGCCCGACATGACCGCGACGTGGGAGGCGGCCCTGCGCGCGATCACCGACGGGACCCAGACGCTCGACGCCTTCCTCACGCGCGTCGGCGCGCACCTCGAGCAGCTCGTCGCCGAGGGACGCGCCCTCGGCCGCATCGCGGTCCCGCCCCCCGCGCCGGCGCCCGCTCCGGCCCGAGGCCGATCGCCCCGCAAGCCTCACGCCGCAGACGCCCGCACCCCCAACACCGGAAGGCAAAGACGACCATGAACAGCGCATCTCGACCGATACCTCCCAGCGAGGAGCCGCTCGCTCCTCGCTCGCTCGGCACCCTCGCGGCCGCTCTCGTGACGTGCACCGCACCCCGAGGGCAAGCCTCGTCGACGCCGCCGTGGACCCTGGCCCCGGCGAGACGGGCGCCATGTGCTGGTGCGCCGCGTGCGGCGCGCTGCGCACGCAGGGCAGCGCGGGCGCGGCGTGGCAAGCGCCGTCGCTGGCGTCGGCCTTCAGCCGGAAGGCGTTCGAGGACCTCGTCCTGCTTCTTCACGCCGTCGTCCAGCTCGCGCAGCTCGCCCGAGCCCACGCCCCGGCGGGATCGGCCGGATCCCCGGCGCACATCTTCCTTCGCAACGTGAGCCGCTCGCTCTCGGAGCTCTCGCGCCTGCCCGTCGTGCGCGACGTCGATCGGCTCGAGGAGGCCCTCGCGCAGATGCCCAAGTCCCCCGTCCGACCGTCCCGATAAGGAGTCGCCCGCCCATGCACCCGACCCGCACCTCGTCTTTGCGATCCCCCGAGGTTCCCCACGCGGCTGCGCCGCCCGCCGCGACGGACCCGATCCCCATGCTCGAAAGGGAAGTGCTGCATGCGCTGGAATGCGCAGGGCGCCTCCAGCGTCGGGCACGCGCCGCCGAGCGCGAACTTCGCCGTGCGCGCCGCGAGCTCGCCCGCAGCAAGGCCGACAGCCGAGAGCAGCTCCACGCCATGCGGCTCGAGCTGCTCGCGATGGAAGCGCGGTGCTGGGCGCTCGACGAGGTCTGCCGCGCCCTTCTGCTCACGATCGAGCAGGCCGCCTGCTCCGAGCTCGCCGAGTCGCCGCTCGCGGCTGGAGTCTCGCCATGACCGGAAATCGCGAAGAGCTGGCAGGCCGCCCGCGAGGGGGCCGGCACGGCCTACTCACCGCAAGGGCAGGAGCCTTCTCCGCGCCGCACGCGCGACGCGCTGGGTCCACGCCTTCCCATCGCTGTCCTCACGGCAGGCCGCTCCGCGCGCCGATCGCATCGTGTCGTCCGGGGACTTGCCCTTTGCGCGTCGTGGCCACTCTCCCGCGAGCGTCGCTCTCGTTTCGCGCGGGCCCCCCCTTTGTCGCGCCTCGAGACGGCACCGGCCGCCCTTCGGGGGCCCGCCCTTCTGCTTTCGCGGTTTCCCCGCGCAGCCGGGGACGCCCCTCCGCGAATGCAGGGCGAGCCTCTCGAGGAGCTCCGGTGGGCCCGCTGTGAGCGAAACGAGAGACGTCGCTCCCGAAAGAGCGGCGCTCCCAACGAAAGGACAAGAGTCATGAACGACAAGAAAATGATGCAAATCGTCGGCGCCGTGCAGCGAACCGTGGGCGACGACAAGAAGACCTGGTGGACCAAGATCGGCGTCGCCTTCCAGAACAAGGACGGCTCCTACAACTTGCGGTTCGACTACCTGCCGGCCCGCCTCGCGGACACCACCATCCAGCTGCGCGAGTTCGATCCCAAGGAGACGGCGCAGCCGAGCGAGTAACGCGGCGCGCCGCCCCGAGGCGCCGGGGCCCGGGTCACGCCGGGCCTCGGCGCAGGGGCGCGCGACTCGCGCCCCGCCCACTCTTCCCAAGCCCCGGAGCCTCACCATGCACGACGACGAACTGCATCGGTTCAAGAGCGACATTCACTTTCTCCACTACGCGGCCGATCGCTACGGCTACCGGCGCGACCGGCGCGAGAGCAGCGTCTCGAGCCACGTGCTCCGCCATCCCGCGACCGACGACAAGATTGTCGTGCGCAAGGATCGGGACGGGCACTGGACCTACTTCTCCGTCCGCGACGACCGCGACCACGGCACGATCATCGACTTCGTCCAGCGGCGCGGCCGCCACCTTTCCCTCGGGTCCGTCCGCGAGGAGCTTCGAAGCTGGCTCGGCACGCCGCGACCGTTGCCCGAGGCTCTCGAGCTGCCCCGACGTTCGATGCCCGCCGAGCCGCGCCCTTTCGCCGAGGTGTTCGAGGCGGCACGCGTCGCCTCCATCGTGCGACTACCTCCGCGCAAGGGGCCTTCGGCCGCGAGACCCTATCCGACCCACGCTTTGCGGGCACCTGGCGGGTCGACGCCCGCGGAAACGTGCTCTTCGCGCACCGTGACGAGACGGGCGCGCTGACCGGCTTCGAGGTCAAGAGCCGCGGCTTCACGGGGTTCGCGTCGGGGGGCACAAAGACCGCCTGGCAAAGCCGAGCCTGTCCCGGCGACCGAGCGCTCGTCATCACGGAGAGCGCCATCGACGCGCTCAGCTACTACCAGCTCTACGCGATATGCAGCCCGCTACGTGAGCACGGCGGGAGCGCCGAGCAGCACGCAGATGGAGCTACTCGGTCGGCTCCTGGCTCGCCTCGCGCCGGAAACGACCGTCGTCGCCGCCCTCGACTCCGACGAGGCGGGCCACAAGCTCGCGAGCCGCATCGAGGCGCTGACCCTCCGCCTGCCACACCTCGACTTCCGCCGCGACGCGCCCGCGGGAGCGAAGGATTGGAACGACGTCCTTCAGCGCGTCGAGCGCGACTTCATCCTGTCGCTGACGAAGGGCCCGCGCGATCGCGCCGGTCCGGAGCGATGACGCCCGCCGCCTGATCCACTGGCGACCTGCCTGCGAGGTCGCCCCTCTGCCTCGCCCGCGCCCGCTCGCGCGGGTGCTCACCCCCCCTTTGTCCGGAGTCTCCCATGAACAAGCTGCACGACCCCGAGCTCGAACTCTTCAAGCGCACCGTCGATCTCGCCGACTACGCGAAGCGAGCGGGCTACGAGCTCCGCCCGCAGGACGGCGCGCCGGGCCTCACGGTGCTCGACCACCCCAACCGCGACCGCATCGTCGTCGGCCAACACCCGAACGGCTTGTGGGTCTACGCGTCGGTGCCCGACTACACGCTGCGGGCGCCAGGCGAGCCGGCGGAGCAGGCCCTTGCACGCCTCCGCAGCGCGATCGATCGCTCGCAGGACAAGGGGACCATCGTCGAGTTCGTGCAGCAGCGCGATCCGTTGGCAGGCCGAGGAGTCGTCCCGCTCGACCAGGTACGGGATCGCCTGCGTACGCTTCCGAGCCACCGGTCTGCCCCTCGACTTCGAGGGTGCCCTCTCTCCACCGCCGTACCCGCGCGGTCGCGAGCTGGCGATCGAACAGGGCCGCGATGCAGTGCCCTCGGGCGGCTCGGTCGGACCCAAATCAGAGCTCAATCGCCGTCGCTACGACTGGAGTCCACCCGTCGAGAACGGCCCACGGGAGACGGAAGTGGAGCGCCGGCTCCGGGAGTGGCGTGAGGCCCAAGCGGCCATCGACCGGAGGCAGCGGGCCGTGCGCGAAGTCCAGCCCCCGGCCCCACCGGCTCCGCAGCCCGCTCCGCTTCCAAGGGATCCTGGCCGAGCGATTCCGGACCGCCCGCCCACCGATCGCGGCGCCACCATCGTCAGCCCGGGCAAATCGGAGCTCGGGCGTCGACGCTACGACTGGACCCCGGCGCCGACGGACATCGACGCGATCCTTCGCGGGCCTCGCGGCCCGTCTGGGGGGAGAGAGCGATGAAGACGGCCGTGCAGCTCCGCACGTTGGCAGGCGACGAGCGGCCGCGAGCCGAGCTTCTCCTCGGCACCCCGTGCGACCTCGGCGAGGGGAGGCTCGGTCCGGTCGCGCGCTTCGAGTCCGGCGAGGTCGTCGCGTACCAGATCCGGAGCCGGCGGCGCCGGCGCCTCTTCGTCTTCCGTACGCTCGAGGTCGACGACGCCTTCGCGGTCGCCGTGCCCGGCGTCCGCCCGCGCGTTCAACTCCTTCTCGAGCTGCGCACGGCAGGCCGCATCCGGCTCGTACGAAGCCTGTTCGCGTACCTCACTCGCACGGGCCGGGATCCATCGGCGCTGCCCGACGCCTTCTACACACGCGTCGGCGCCATGCTTGGAGGCCGGCTGCCGGGTCACAAGATCCTGCCCTCGCTTCTGTCGGCGTACCGCCCCAAGCCAAAGCGAGCGCGGACGCGCAGGTGCGACTCGCCTCGAACAAGCCGACGCCGCGAAGGGCAAAGCGACGCCCATCGACGTCGTACAAGGCGCGGCTGGCGAGCCCGCGCCAAGCAAGGCGGAGGGACGCATGACCGTGCCGCGCGCGCGCAAACCGCGTCCCCCGGTGGTCGTCCGGCCGTCGTTTGTATCCCAAGACAGCTCGCCGGCCTTGCTGGGGCTTAGCCCCCAGGCGGTTGATGCCCTGCTCGATGGAATGGTGGTCCGCGTCATCGAGGCGCTCGTGCGGCGCCCCGATCTCGTCAAGCGGCTCCGCACGGTCGTCAGCGGGGACGCGACAGCCGAGCCCCTGGCCATGCCCCCGCGGTTCCTGTCGGTGATGGAGTACGCGCGCCACGCGCGGGTCAGCGAACGCACGGTGCGCTATCTGATCAAGGAAATGGCCGAGCACGTTCACTTTCATCGCGACGGACGGCACGGCCGGCGAGTCATCATTCACGTTACCGAGGCCGACGTCTGGCGCGCGGCTCGCGTCCTGCCGTCGAGCGGGGAGGATATAGACCGGCTCGCGATCGATGAAGTGACGCGACGACGCGCGCGTGTTGCGCTACGGCAAGCAGGGAAGGCGATATGAGCAACAGACCCGACGTCCAGATCCCGGTCAACGTGTGTCGCTGGCATGGACGCGCCGACCGGTTCTTCGCCAAGTACCGCGACAATGAAGAGCCGGATGCGAGGAAGCGCTGGAAGAAGATCCCCGGCGGGGCATTTCCGCCCGCGATCGACTCAGAAGCGAAGGCTTTGAAATGTGCGCGGCACTGGTACCTCGCTGAAATGGAGCACCGCCGTTCCCTTATGCAGGGGAAGCCAGACCCGACAGTAGACTGGCCGGCGGTGATCGACGCGTTCTGCAAGGACGTCCAGGCGCGCGTTCGCGGTGCTGGCTCGACCCGCCACGAGGCTCTCAAGCGGGCCGCTTTTCTTCGACCGTCGCAGATCCTTTGCGGCCGCCCGATCGGCGATCATGACGAGGACCTCGCGGTCCGTTGGGTGCGACAGATCCTCCGAGAGCCGCTTGGCCGGAAGGGGCGCGAGGACGAACCCCGCGACGCGCTTACCGTGCGCAACCTCGCCAAAGTGCTCCATGCGATCTATGTCTTCGCGCAGGCCAAAGGCTACTACGCCCGGGACCGGCGCTTGCCGACGGAGTCAGTCGAGTTCAAGGCGGAGATAACCGGTGCGCTTCGCGAGAAGGCGAAGCTCGGCAAGGAGACCAGGACCGCGTGTCCCGTGGAGACCGCGCGAGCTCTCGTCCAAGACCGGCACGTGCCCGAACTCCGACACATTATCACGCGCACGTACTTCTTCACTGGCCTCCGGCCTGGCGAGCTACACGCGCTGCGCATCGGCGACTACCGCGAAGAGCACGGCGTTCGATTCCTTGACGTTCGCGAGCAGTACGCCTTGCCGCGGAAGGACCTCCCGGCTGCGCTCGGGCCGCTCAAGACCGTGTGGTGCAGGCGCAAAATCCCGCTTCACGCGTCGCTCGAGCGGGCGCTCGATGCGTGGCTCCAAAACGGGTGGAAGCGTCATGTTGGCCGAGCGCCAAAGGGCGACGACTTCTTGTTCCCGAACGCCTCGGGCGCACCGTTCCGCGAGCTCGACTGCTCCGAGTTCATCGAGCACCTGCGCCTTGCAGGTTGCGAGACAACGGCGAAAGGCGTGGAGCTCGACATCTATTCGCTACGCCATTCGTTCGCGACCGCTCTACGGCGCCACGGAGTAGCAAGCGACGCGCGCGATCGGCTTCTCGGTCACCGCCCGAAGGACACGAAAGCGCTGCACTACGAGGACGAAGATCTTCCACGGTTCAAAGGCTCGCAGGGCACTGTCACCTCTCGGTGACGCAGAGGTACGCCCACACGACCGAAGCGCTCATGCGCGAGGCCGTGCAGGTGTTCGGCAAGCGGAATCCGGGTGGCTATGTGAATGGGATGTGAATGGCGCCCGGTGGCGCCGGAAACGTCCTGCAGAGGACGCTTCGGAATCCCCTGTAAATTCAGCGGAGGAGAAGGGATTCGAACCCCTGGAACCCTTACGAGTTCGGCGGTTTTCAAAACCGCTGCCTTCGACCGCTCGGCCACTCCTCCAAGTTCCTGGTGCCCCCTGAACGTGCAGGCGAGCGCCTCGCCCTGCCGTGTTCCTCCTTAGACCTGGGCCGCCAGTGCCCTCGTTTTCGCGATGACCTCGCTCCCCGAGACGGGAGGCCCATGCGCGGGCACCACGGTGGTCGGCGCGTCCTTGGTCATCACGTCGTCGATCCATTCGCGGACGGCCTTCTTGTCCTTCACCTGCAGCCAGACGGCGGGCCGGAACAGGCGGTAGCCGGGAGCCGAGTCGGTCATCGACATGAGCATCCGGAAGATGAGATTCGAGGGCATCGTCGGGATGTTCGCGAGGAGATCCGACGGATACCAATACGTCCCGTTCTTCGCCCGCACCGTGGCGATCGCATTGCCCACCTTATGGCCGGGCGCCTCGGCGACGCTCGCATGACCTCCGAGGAGCGGCGCTGCCGCCTCCAGCGGCTCGAAGCCCCCGCCAGCCACCTTCTTGGAGAGACGCTCGATGGCCTGCGCGGGGGCGAAGCTCTTCGCCCCCGGAAAGTGCTTGCGCCACTCGGCCTGGCCGAGCCAGTGAAAACCGTTGCTGGCGACGAGGGCGACCACCTTCCCGAACTCCGAGAGCTCGTCGAGCGCGGCGGCGTCGAGCTTGTTGCACGGGCTGACGACGATGAGACCGTCACCCGCTCCCCGGAAGACGAACGTCGTCGCGAGGCCCCCGCCAAACGCGTATTCCCGCCAGAGGATCGCGCCCTCGCGATCCAGCACGTTCCATCCATGCGCTGTCGTATCCATCACGCGGCCTCCGTCGCGCGGAGCATAGCCGAAGAGTGCCGCGAGGACGGGCGGGATGCCGTAAAGGACGGTTGCCTCCCTGGAAGGCCATGCGTCATGCTTCGGGGCATGTGCCGCAACATTCGCGTCCTCTACAACTTTCGTCCACCGACGACGAAGGACGAGATCCGCGCCGCCGCATTGCAGTACGTCCGCAAGGTCAGCGGTCTGGCCCGGCCGTCCGCTGCAGATAGCAATGTCTTCGAAAAGTCCGTGGACGACGTCGCTGCCGTCACCGAGCGGCTTCTCGGATCGCTGACCGCCGACGTAGTCGTCCGTACCCGCGAGGGTGAGAAGGAGAAGGGCCGCGCCCGGTGGAAGCTGCGAGAGAGCCGGATCGCGAGGGCAGGTCGATGACTGCCGCGATCGATCGGGTGATCGAGAGCCGTCCGCGAGACCTCGGCGGGTTCACCGTGAGGCGCACGCTCCCTTCGCCGACTCAGCGCCTCGTTGGGCCGTTCATCTTCTACGACCATATGGGGCCCGTCGACTTCGCACCCGGCCAGGGCATCGACGTTCGCCCGCATCCGCACATCGGCCTCGCGACCATCACGTACCTCTTCGAGGGCGAGTTCGTGCACAGAGACAGCCTGGGATCGGCACAGACGATCGTCCCCGGGGACGTCAACTGGATGATCGCGGGGCGCGGTATCGTGCACTCCGAGCGCACCGGTCATGACGTGCGAGCGCGGGGCGGTCGGGTGCACGGAATCCAGACGTGGGTCGCCCTGCCGCTCCACGAGGAAGAGCGGACCCCCAGCTTCGAGCATCACCCGGTCGCTGCGATTCCGTCGGTGCGGCGGCACCACTCCGATCTTCGCGTCATCGCCGGGACGGCATACGGAGTGAAGGCTCCTACGGGAGTCCTCTCGCCCACGCTCTACGTGCACGCGCGCCTCGAAGCCGAGGCGACGCTGGACGTCGACGACGAGCACGAAGAACGCGCCGTGTACGTGGCGGAGGGAGCCATCGACTGCGACGGGAGCATCTTCGGCCCGGGAACGATGATCGTGCTCCATCCCCGCGCGCCCGTGACCGTCCGGGCGACGGAGCGCTCGGACCTGATGCTCGTCGGAGGCGCGCCAATCGACGGTCCGCGTCACATCTGGTGGAACTTCGTGTCGAGCTCCCCCGAGCGCATCGACCGCGCGAAGGGCGAGTGGCGCGAGGCCCGCTTCCCAAAGGTCCGGGGTGACGAGGACGAGTTCATCCCCTTGCCTGACGGAGCGTGACTCTACGGCGCGCTCTCGAATGCTTGCGTGCCCGCCAAGTCCAGGGCCGTGCAGCGCACGTCGGTGGACTGGACGTGCTCGCCCGGGTCCTTCTTGGCGTCGTAGCACTCCCAGCGCGACCCAGGTACACGCACGGCGAGCAGGTCGCCCATCATCACGCCGTACCTCGTGATGTCTGGCTCCCACACTCCGCTGCCGGTCGACATGGGCACGAGCGGGTCCTCGGGGGTCGGTGGCCTGACGAGCGAGCGGCCCAGGAGGCGATCGGCGAATGGAAAACGGCCGCGTGCGCCGAGCACGCCGAGAAGGTCGAGCATCGTCGCGTGCACGTCGCGCGTGAACGTGCGCCTATCCGCCCAGGCCGCCAGGGCGCCGCGCTGCGCGCCATCGATGGCATTCGGTCCCGCGATGAGCCAGCCGGGAACGCGAACTTGCTCGTCGAAGAGGGTCGTCAGGTGATAATTCCCGCCGTGTTCGCGGAACTCCTCGCCATGGTCGGACAGGAAGAGGACGACGGTATCCTCCCACCCTGGAAGCGCGCGGAGCGCTCCGAGGAACGTCGACACCGTACGCTCCTGCAGGAGAACGCTGTTCCGATAGTGGTTGTAGAGCTTGACGCGAGGGGCGAGCGGCGACGCATCGTGAGGCTCGAAGGGCTGCAGGCCTTCATCGACGCGGTACGGCCAGTGCGTGTTCGACAGGTGCAACGTCGCGAAGTAGGGCCCGTGCCCGCCGCTCTTGTCGTCGCCTCGAACGAAGTCGAGAAGGCGGGCGGTCGCGTTCTCGTCGGGTGCGCCGAGGTGCGGGTCGCCGGCGCCACCCAGGTCTGCCGCGCTCTCGAGCACGTCGATCCCCGCGCGCTGGAAGAACGCAGCGAAGTCTTCGTAGCGCAGGTTCTGCGAGCCGATGTACGCCGTGCGGTAGCCGAGCGCGCGCGCCACTTCCCAGAGGACCGGCGCGCGGAGCATCGTCTTCAAGTCTGCGTCGGGCCCGAGTCCCGTCCAGAGCATGACGCTCGACGAAATCGTACCGGGCGACTGCGTCGTCAGGCGGCCGAGGGGCACCCTGTCGGCGGCCACGGCGTCGAGGAACTGGCGCCTTGCAGGCGGGAGGCGGCGCCGAACAGATGGCGTCGGCGCGCACGCTCTCGGTGAGGATGAGCAGCACGTTGGGGCGGTGCTGCGGGGGGGTGAGGGGGGGAAGAGGAGCGGGGTCGCGCAATGAAACGCCGCGCCGGACCCAGCCCTTGTGTGTCACGGCTTCCCGCAGCGCGTGCACCGCCCCGTGGATGAAGCACGTATCGGGCGGAGCGGCCTGAAGGGATCGCGACTCGACGAAGTCGATCCAGAAGCAGTAGGCCGCCACGCCGAAGCCCAGGACCGGCACGACAGGCAGGGCATGCCTCACCGACACCGCCGCGAATCGCGCGAGCCTGACGGCCACGAGAGTCACCGCCAGACCGACGACGACCATCAGGATGACCGACCCTCCCCACGCGGAGAGCCACGCCCCGAGGTCCCGCGGAGCGCGATGCCGAGCCGCACCGTGTCGCGCGCCATGTACGCATGAAAGACGTGGAAGTAGAGCGCATTGCCCGCCGAAGCAGCACGTGGAGAGCGGAAGGACGAAGAGAGTGAAGAAGAGGCCGAGCGTCGTCCTGGGCGGCCAGCCGCGCCTCATGAACAGGTACGAGGCGAGCCACATCGGGCCCCCCCAGAAGCCGGCGCTCGCGAGGGTCGACCCGGTGTAATTCAGCCACTGGAACGGCTCGAAGGCCAGCATCGACCGCGGCCGCAGCACGAAGTCGAAGACGACCGCTAGGATCGTCGGAAAAACGAAGCAGACCAGGGTGGCCGGCCTGTCTCCCACGAGCGCGCGTACGAGACGCGGCGTCGCCATCGGTCGACGGCGTTCCAGAAGGCTGGTCTACATGCCGACAATCGGCAGCCTTCGCCGATCGGCCGCCTCGGGGACCACGACAGGGGGCGGGGGCGTCGCGACACGACGCCGCTCGGACTTCACCGGGATGAGCGTGGGCTGCGGCGGCGAGACGATGTTCCGGATGCGCTGGCGAACGCGCTCACGCACGTAGTGCCCAGCGAGGAGGACGCTCTGCGCCGGGTACTTCCAGTAGAGCGAGCTTCGCATGTAGCAGTACACCGTGCAGCCCTCGCAGAACGAGTAGCGCCCCTCGTTCTCCGCGCGCGCTCTTCACGATGTCGGAGTGCTTGTAGAGATCGTAGAGCTTGCTCTCGATCGGCAGCGCGTCGTCCTTGAAGTGGTAGCAGGGCAGGAGAAGCTTGTTCTCGGGCGAGATCACGACCGTGGACGAGACCGCGCGGCAGACCGGGTCCTTCGTGTCGTTCCCGCCGCCGGCGATGAGCTCGAGCTGCGCGCGATCGACGATGACGCTCGGCTGGCCGAAGTACTTGGACAGGCCCTTGGCCTTCTCGGGGTCGAGGCCCTCGTTGCCGAAGAACGAGAAGCAAGGGTTCAGGTAGAGGATCGCGCCCTGGTCCTTCGCGAAGCGGATCATCTCGTCGACGTTGTCGTACGACTCGTTCGTCACGACGTGCGAGATGTAGAGCGGCTGGCGGAGCTTGCGGGCGACCGCGAGGGCCTCGAGCGCACAGGTGGAACGACTTCATGGCGCGGATGCGGTCGTGCTCGTCGGCGGTCCGTCGAGTCGATCGAGAAGAGGAGCGCGTCGACCTTGCCGACGAGCTGGTCGGCGAACTTGGGGTAGAGCATCCCGTTCGTCGTCACCGTCGTCATGAAGCGCAGCTTCTTGGCGAGGGCGAGCATCTCGACGAGGTGGCGGTAGAGCAGCGGCTCGCCGCCGGTGACGTCGAGGACCATGACCCCGAGGCGCTTCAGGTCGCGGAGGTTCGCGCGAACCTGATCCATCGTCGGCTCCCGCGAGGGCGAGCCGTCGTTGGTGTGCGGGATGTTGCAGAACGTGCACCGCTGGTTGCAGCGCAGGGTCACGTAGTAGTTGCAAGTCGTCGGCATTGGGCGGGTCCGTTTTGGCAGGCGCGCGGTAAGCTAGTCGATTCCTCGGCAGGGTGTAACAATTGACCCAGGGGCGAACAGGTGTACCCACTCGGGCCCCTCAGATATCGAGGCGGTTCTCCCTTTGCAAAGATTGGGCTCCGGCCGCGCCGATGAGAGTGTTGCTCGAAGGCACTCCTCGTCGCGACGAACGGCGCTGGCTGATTGGGCTGGTGCTGGTCGTGGCGTGCTCCTGGGGTCGGTGGCTGGCGACGGGTTCGCTCAAAGTCGACGAGAACTATCCATCGCCGCTTGCGGGAGCGCTACTTTTCGTCGTCCTTTTGGCTGGGTTATGGCCTTCTGATCACCGGCTGGAGGGGCCTTCTCGAGCATCCGCCGGAGAGGCCTCGACGGCTCGCGTACGCCGGGTTGGGGGTGGCCGCCTGCATGTTGCCGATGCTTAGCAACGACGTTTTCAGTCTCCTTCGCGTACGGCTCCCGCGCGGCCGGCGGGCACGACGTCTACTCGACGGCGACAGGGCTCTCCCAGAGCGTCTTCTCCCCCTGGGTTGGCGCAGCGCTGGAGCCAGAAGGTGTGCGTCTACGGCCCTACGAACCTCGTCTTTGCCATGCCGGCGGCGCTCGCGGGAAATCCCGTGGATTGCCCTGCTCCTTCTCCGCGCGACCTGGCTTGTGCCGCTCGTCTTCGTCATGGAGCTGTCACTTCGGAGGCTCTGCGATCGCCCGTTTTTCCACGCAATGGTCTGGCTGAACCCTCTCTGGCTCCTGGAGGGGCCGGGCCAGCTTCACGCCGACCTTCTCGGCCTTGTCGCGATCGTGGCAGGGGTCGTTGGTGCAGCGACGGGGCGGCGCGAAGGCCGGGTGGGCCTGCTTCTCGTTGGCCGTCCTCGGCAAATATTCAGCTTCGTGTTCACCGCCTTCTGGTTCTGGCTGTTCGGAGCGCGGCCCCTCCGTCAGCGGCTCCTCCGGATCCCCGCGATGGCTGCGATGCTCGTGGCGATGGGAGTCCTCTTCTATGCCCCCTTCTGGCGTGGGCCGGCGACGCTCATCGAGCCCGTTCGCGCTCTCGCCGCCATGAACCCCGGTGGCACGCTCACCGAGGTGGTGAGTCAAATCGTTCACGTCCTCCGGGGCGGGGGCATCCCACGTCCGGACGCGCCGGTGCGGGAGGTCATGGAGCTCGAGCGCTCCACCCACGCGAGCACGTGGCTCGTCGTCTCGCTCGTCATGCGCGCCGTCGCTCTCGTCGTGGGCGTGCGCGTGCTCCGCGTCATGCTCAGAAAATCGAGTGACGGCGACACGATTGCCCTCGGTACGGGCGTGCTCGTCGTAGCCGTCCTCACGCTCGCCAGCCATCGCTTCCAGGCGTGGTACCTGCTGGCGGCGCTCCCCTTCTTCGGCCAATGCTGCACGGATGTCTGGCGTCGCTGGTGGCTCGCCGTCGTTGCGGTGTCGGTCAGCATGGACTTCATCCACGTCCTGCCACGGACTTCGCTCCTCCTGCCCGTGTGGGCGGTCGTCACGACCACCGCGCTCATGGTGGTGTTCCTGATGTCCTTCAGGGCGCGGTACCTGCGTTTTGCCGGCGGCGCTCGATGAGCAGCCATAACGCGGGCAGCACCGTCATCGCCGCCAGCAGGCAGCTCACCTCGCCCACCACCGCGATGACGCCGAGGCTCCGGATGGCCCGGTTCTGCGAGCCGATGAGCGCGAGATAACCGAGCGTCGTCGTGAGGCTGCAGAGGACCACCGCCCCGCCCGTCGTGCGAAGGGCGGCGAGGATGTCGCGGCTCCCGTCCGCGCGGTAGCGCTGCACGACGTTGATCGCGTAGTCGACGCCGATGCCGAAGGTGATGGGGAGCGCGACGAAGTTCATGAAATTGAGCTTTACGTCCGCAGCGTCGAGAAAGACAACCTCGCCCGCCACGCCCACGAGGAGCGCGAAGAGCACGCTCGCTGCGTGCCGCCCCCCGTGCCGGAACGTGAGGAGGACGGCCAGTACCGTCAGCGTGAGCGAGAGCGCCATCGCCCTGCGGATGTCGTGTACGACCGCCTTGAGGATGTCGGCGAAGATGACCGCCCGCCCAGAACCGTGGACGACCTTGCCCGAGGGAAGGCGCGTCTCGCGGAACGACTCCGAGTACCGCAGCAGGTAGCGCAGGTCATTCGACCCCCTCGGATCGGGCTCGATGACCACCAGCCGGCCACGCGTCCCGTCCTTCTCGGCGAACGGTCGCGCGATTGACTCCGGGAGATCGGCGAGTCCGTACGGGCGCAGATCGTGCGGGGGGATGACGTCCGCGATCTTGCGCCACTCGTCGTCGCTGAGAAATCCCTTGGCCCGTGCCCGCTCGAGCCGCTCGCCCGTCTCGAGAAGGATGGGGATCTTGGCCTCCTGGTCGTCGGGCACGACGTCCCAGAGCGAGTGCACGGCGGTGAAGGGCTTCACGTCGAGGGCGGCTTTCCAGTCCGCCTGGAGCTTCTTCTCCAGCTGCTGGGCCTCTTCCGGCGTGTCGGTCAGCACCACCATGCCCTCGTGCCCGGCGCCGAGGATTTCGATGACCTTGTCCCAGACGCGGTGCAGTTCCGGGTTCCGGTCCGGGTCGTTTTCCGTGGCCTGGAGGTCGTATTCCATCGGATCGCGCTTGACGTAACGGACACTGGCCACGACGCCCACCAGCACCAGGAGCACGCCCGTGCCGAGGAGCGCGCGCGGGGCCTTCGGCACGAGCCACGCGAAGACCCGGCCGTAGCCCATGCCGAATCGCCGCAACGTCGCGAGCAGCCCCGAGTCCTTGGAGTCGTCGAGGGGGCGGCGCCGCTCGAGGAGGAGCAACAGCGGCGGCACCATGAGCGTCTTGACGACCCAGCAGATCAGCATCCCGCTCGCCGCGATGAAGCCGAAGTGCCGGAACGAGCGGAACTCGGTTACCAGCAGCGACAGGTACGAGGCCGCCGATGCAACCGCTGCGATCACCGTGGGTTGCCACGTCTCGCGGATCGCCGTGCGAAGAGCCTCGGTGACGGGCGTTCCCAGGCGGCGCTCCTCGAAGTAGCGCGACTGGTAGAGGATGCCGACGTTGATCCCGTTGCCGGCGATGATGCTGACGAGAAACCCGGTCGCCACGTTGAGGTGGCCGATGACGATCTGCGTGAGGCCCAGCGTCCACACGAGGCTGACGCCGATGGTGACTCCCATAACGAAGAGCGCGCGGAGGCGCATGAAGTAAAGGAGCACGGCCCCGAGGACCATCCCGATGCCGAGGGCGCCCACGCCCAGGAGATCGTTGCGGATTCTGTCGTACTCGATGAACCCCGTCGTCATGTCGCCCGCGTAGCCGACGCGAACGGCAGCGAAGTCCGGGCGGGACCCCTGCACGCTCGTCACGGCGGCCCGGATGCGGGCGAGGGCCGGTCCCGTCTTCTCCAGGTCGCCGCCGGCGATGGGAGACCGCGCGACCACGACCAGGCCCGTCCCGTCCTTTCGCTCGTAGTAGCCGTCGGGGTGATCGTCGCCCCCCGCGCCGGACGCGTCCTCCTTCTGGCGGAAGCGCTTCTCGATGTCCTCGGCGGTGACCGGAGGTCCGGTGTCGTCGAGCAGCTCGCCTGCCTGCTTGGCGACCTCGTAGTCCCACCGCGCGAGGACGTCGTCGTGGAGCTTCTCCAGCTCCTTCCGATCGAGGAAAAGGCCCGCCCGCGGCGAGAGGAACGCGCGCGCGGCCTGAGTTCCGTCGTCGGCGCTCGACACGACGTCGGGACCCAGCGCGAGGAGCTCGGGGACGAGAGCATCGCCCATCGCGCGGAGGGCGGCCCGGGCCGGACCCTCGAGAAGGATGAGCACTGTCTGCGCGCTCGCCGTCCGCGCCTCGACCCTGTGCAGCTCGATGACGCTCGGTTGCTCTTCGGGCAGGAGCGAGTCGTAACGGGTCTTCAGCTCGAGCCGCGAGGCGAAGACGGCGAAGACGGCCGTCACGGCGGCCACCACGAGGAGGGGGATCCAGGGATGGTGGATCTGCAGGTCGCTGAGACGCTCGATGAGCTTCTTCATCCCGACCTGCCCGCCCTGTGTAGCCAAGGAAGGGGCCTTCCGGAAGGATCCCGCGGCAGCGTCGAACCGTGTGCGCCGAGGGCACGTGTGAACAGGACGCACAGTCGTGGGCGGCGTAATGCTGAGATGCAAGAGTCCCGAATGTGCTCGGGGAGCGAGGGGCACGTCGCGTGCTTCGTAGGGGGCGATGACCCCGTGGATGCGCTGGGCGGCTTCTTCCCTGGCTCTGGCAGCGCTGGCGACCCTGGCGACGGAGTCTCCGGCTCGCGCGGACGCGGCGAACGCGGACGTGGCGCGCCTTGCAGCGGCCGGGCATTCGCTCAAGTGGAACTGGACGCCGCCGGGTCGCGCGTCGCGCTTCGGTCACGCCGAGACGCTGGTTCATGCGCCTCTCGATGCCGTCCGTCAGCTAGTGATCGACTTCGCGAACTACAAGGCGCTCGCGCCCAGCATCACGACATCGCGCATCGTCGGTCACGGGCCCGACGGATCGACCGACGTCTACCTGCGGATGGGCGTCCTCAACAACACGCTGACCTTCTGGAACGTCACGCGCTTCGCGCCGCTACGACGGGCGTCGCAGGGTGACGAGATCCTCGAAGGCCAGATGGTCCCGGGCAAGGGGAACATCGACGACTCGGCGGCCGTCTGGACACTGAGCGCAGCGGGGGCGGGCTGGACGGTGCTGAAGTTCGACGTCCTTCTTCGCCCCGGGGTGCCTGCGCCGGAGTCTCTCATCGACGAGCAACTCAGGGACTCGGCGATGGACGCCGTCAATTCGATCCACGACCGTGCCCAAGGCTCGACCGCGTTCGAGCGCATCCAGTAACGGTTAGTCCGCGCTCGCCTGCAAGGACGGACCCCGCCCAACGAGGGCTTCGCGTGACGCCTCTTCCGGTGCTCCTGGCTTCTTCGGCCCGGGGGGACATGAGCGGACGTAATACCGGGCGACGGTGCGGCCACCGCGGTCGATGTCGACCTGCTCGGCCAGGACGCACGACCTGGCGCTCAGGCCCTCGGGGAGGTCTTCGTGAATGTCGCTCGTAAGGACGACGACCGTGGCGCTCGGAGGCACGTCCCGCCGGCCGAAGAAGTCGAAGGCCGACCGCCGCGCCGTCGGGCAATAGACCGGCGGCGTGTCGTCGGTCTCGAAGAAGAGGCGGCCGCAGAGCGAGTAGTGGTTGCTCGCGAGGACGACCTCGCCGCGTGACGAGCTGGCGGCCCGCGCCACGCTGGCGCGTACCTGGTCCCAGCCGACGAGCTCGTTGATCATGTCGGCGCGTGCGTCGTACTGGTGGCTCGGAATGAGGCGCAAGAGAACCGTCGTCCTGGCGTGCACGTTGGCGAGAAGAAACACGGCCCCGCTCAGCGCGACGCCCGAGATGGTCATGATGCGCAGCACCCTCGAGCGCGACCATGTCTCGTCCGCGAAGCGCCCCGCGCAGATGATCGCGGGGACGAAGGCCACCATCGTCCAGTGCTGCTCAGCGTCCTTGAGCGCCGTCATGGCGACGAGGAGAGGGAGGAGCACCGGCCAGCTGAACGCGGTGAGAAAGAGGTCCCTGTCGTCCCTGCGGAAGCGGCGCAACGACTGCACGAGCCCCACGACGAGGAGCGGGAAGAGGAGCGGGGAGTACGCCATGAGCTGGCCCACGAGGACCCGCGCGACGCCGTGGACCCATCCCGCTCCGTCCGAGGACGATATCTCGACGAGGTGATTGATCGTGTTCTCGCCCACCGCGGGCGCCGCCGCGCCGGCGCGCTCCACGAAGTGCAGGTGCAGCGAGGGCCATCCCCGGGCCGCATTCCAGGCCACCACCGGAAGAGAAATCAGCAGCGCCACCGCTCCGCCCGCGTAGAACGACGGCCGCCCGAGCCAGCGGCGCATCCGGGGGGAGGCCACGACGTAGAGCAGCGCCGCCGGAACGAGGAGCACCCCGGTGTACTTCGCGAGGAACGCCAAGCCGAGCAGGGCACCCGCCAGCAGCGGCCGGTACGCGTCGTCCTCTTCCCGCATTCCCTCGATCGCGAGCAGAAAGCCAACCCATAGGGGCGCCAGCGGCGCTTCGGGGTTCAGGATGAAGCTCGACGCGAGGAAGTTCGGCAGGGCCGTGACGAGTACGAGCGCGAAGAACGCGGCGCGAGGGCGGACGAGGCGCTCCGCCAGGCGGTAGAGGAGCAGCCCGAAGAGGCCCGCCGCGAGGATCGGGCCGAGCCGAACCGTCGCCGACGAGACTCCGAGCGACGTCGTGAGCCGCACCATCCACGCGACGATGGGCGGGTGGTCGTAGTAGCTCCAGCCCAAGAACCGGGACCACGTGAAGTAGTAGGCCTCCCCGTTTCCGAGAGGCAGAGGGCCCACCGCCAAGAGGCGAACGAGCGTCGCGATGGCCACCCAAGCCATGGCGAGCGACCGGTAGCTGCGCTCGACGGGGACCTCGCCGCCGTCCGACAGACGGTCCTTTCCATCGAGGAGCGGCAGCGACTCGTCGGAGAGGTTGTTCATGCTCGCGCCGGCCCTGGAGTGCGCAGTCGGCACACTGTGCCCACGGGGCACAGTGGAGCGCCGACGTTTGGGGCCGTTCTTCCCGGACCGCTGCGCGTGAATCTACGAGAGGACATCCAGCTCCAAAGCGGCCGTGCGCAACGCATAAGTGCCTACGGCCGAAACACTTTCGACATCGAGGATTCGCGGGAGCGTTCGCTAGGCCGCGCGCTTGCAGGAGTCGAGCCGCCAGATATGAAGAGAAACAGGGTCGGGGTCGTCATCGTTGGAATCAACGGGGCCGTGGCCTCGACCCTCATTGCCGGCGTCGAGCTCATGGTGCGCGGCCTCGTTCCGCGCATCGGCATGGTGACCGAGCCGGGTGAGGCGAAGATCGCTGAGTCGCTGACCGGGCTGCTCGACTTCGCGCCGCTCGATCGTCTCGTGTTCGGCGGATGGGACGTGCGCTTCCCCAACGTCTACGAGGGGGCGCTGAACCACAAGGTCTTGCCGGTCACCCTCTTGGAGAAGGTGCGCGACAAGCTCGAAGCGCTGACCCCGTGGCCTGCCGTCTTCACGCGTGCCTACGCGCAGAACGTCGAGGGCAGCCACACCGTGAACGTCTCCTCTTACCGGGAGGAGCTCGCCCTTCTTCGCGGGCACATCGAAGACTTCAAGCGGACCCACGGCCTCGAGCGCGTCGTGATGGCGAACCTCGCCTCCACGGAGGCCTACCTCGAGGCGGCGCCCGTGCACGCCAGCCGGGCCGCCTTCGAGGCGGGTCTCGATCGCAGCGACCCCGCTATCTCGCCGGCCATGCGGTACTTCTACGCGGCCGCCGACCTGGGCATTCCCTACTGCAACTTCACGCCGAGCTTCACCAACATCCCCGCGCTCGCCGAGCTGGCCGCGCGGACCCAGACGCCGTACGCCGGCATGGACGGCAAGACCGGGCAGACCCTCGTCAAGACGGTGCTCGCCGCGGCGATGCGCGTTCGGCGCCTGAAGATCGAAGGGTGGTACTCGACCAACGTCCTCGGCAACAACGACGGTCTCGTGCTCGACGCGCCCGGATCGAACAAGACGAAGGTGCTCTCGAAGTCAGCGGTGCTCGACTCAATCGTCGGCTACCACGTCGAGAATCACCAGGTGCACATCCACTATTACAAGCCTCGCGGAGATTCGAAGGAGGCCTGGGACAACATCGACATCGCCGGGTTTGCCGAGATCCCGATGCAGATCAAAGTCAACTTCCTCTGCCAGGACTCGGCGCTCGCGGCGCCGCTCGTGCTCGACCTTGTCCGGCTGCTCGATGTTGCCAAGCAGGTCGGTGAGTCGGGGATCCAGCGGCAGCTGTCGATGTTCTTCAAGGCGCCCTTCCACGGCGCCGGAGAGTCACCCGTGCACGACCTCTTCAAGCAGGAGCAGCTTCTCCTCGATTGGGCCCGCGAGCGCAGTCGTCGAGTGGACGGCCCCAAGACGTACGCAAACGGCAACGGCAACGGCGTCCTCCCCGTCGACGGCGGCTGACCTGGTCGTCACTCCGTCTTCTTGACGTTGACGACGAAGTACTCCGTATCGCCGAAGCAGCTCGACGGGATGCCTCTGTGCTCCTCGTACTCGAGCACGACGCGATGCCCCGCCAGGGCTTCGATCTGTTTGACGACCGCGTCGTCGGGAACCGTGAAGACGAACATCTGCGCCTGCTGCCCGGCCATGTTGACCATCGCCAGCTCACCCTCGTTCGTCTTGCAAACCCACCCACGCTTCGACAGCTTTTGAACGAAGCCGACACGCTCTCCGCTCGAGTACGAAAACTTGAGCGCGAAGAACGTGTAGAGCGACGAGCCGATCACGACGAGGAGCACCGCGCCGACGAGGATGCGTCGCAGCCACTTCTTCCCCTCGTCCCTTGCCTTGGCGAGATCCATGGACCGCAAGAGTGATGCCCCCGGAAGACGGGGTCAACAGCGTCGGTCTCCCTGGAGCGTTACGGCAGGGTCACTGGGGGACGGCGGGCAGCGCGCAGCGGCCGTTGATGCACTGGTCGCCCGCGGTGCAGCAGTTGGCCGCCGTCGTGCAGCTCTCGTATTCGTTCGAGCACCCCTGCGGCTTGGTGACGCACACGAGCGTGCTGTTCGACGTGCCGCTGCCCGACGAGCGACAGAAGCCAGTGCAGCACTGGTCGCCCGAGGAGCACGAGCTCCCTGTCTGCTCGCAGGGCGGCAGCACCCAGAAGCCGCGCAGGTTGTCGGCCGTGAGCTCTTGCCCGTCGAGGTAGAAGGCGGGGTGGCTCGTGTCCTGGCCGGGCGGTGCGCCGATGTCGAGTGCGGCGACCCATAGCTTGCCGTCCTGGTCGGCCCCCGCCTGAGACACCGCAAGGTTGCCGTACGAACGGTGGCTCGTGAACACCGTCCAGAAGTAGCCGCCAACCGCCTCTGGCAGCACCGTCGGCGCGAAGTTCATGTCGGGATCCTGCGCCGGGAGGTACGTGCCGGTGCCCGTGCCCGTGTATCCGTCGAGGGAGTCGAGGCGGTGGACCGTCTTGGTCGCGATGTCGACGATGAAGACGTTGCCCGTCGCCCCTTCGTCCGTCTCGAACGCCGAGTTCGACCCCGAGTGATAAACGATCGATTTGCCGTCCGGCGTGAACGCTGGCCAGCCGATGTAGTCGTTCGGGTCGGTCGCCAGATCGGTGAGGCCCGAGAAGGTCTTCGTGCCGACAGTGAAGTTCATCTTCGCGAGCGTGTGGCCGTTGTCCTCGTCCTCGTGCACGAAGGCGATCTGCAGACCGTCGGGGGAGAAGGCCGTCGTGCCGCCGCTCGTGATGACACCGTCCCACCCGGGCGCGGCGATGTTCGCGCCGGTCATCGTGTCGAAGAGCTGCGAAGACGTGTTGCTCGTGTCGCGGAACTTCGTATCCGACATGAGAAACGTGCCGTCGGGGTAGAGGCCGCCGTAGGTGAAGTGGTCGTTGCTCTGGCTGGAGATCGTGGACGCGTTGGTCTTCAGGTCGTACGCGATGCTCGTGCTCAGCGTCGTGGCGGAGACGAGCGTCGACCCGTCCGCGCTGGCGCTGTGGCAGACGTTTCCGCAGCCCGATTTCAGCGGAGTCGGCTGCGTGGCGCCCGGCTGGATCTTCATGATCCCGATGCCGGTCGCCTCCGCGAGAATGCCGCCGAGCCCTCCGTCGACCCCGGCAATGATCGTCGAGTCGTACGTCTCGTAGTAGATGGTTCCGCGGACGCTGCCCTGAGCGATGTTCCAGGACTCGCTGATAGGACCGGTCACGCTGCTTCCGGATACCTTCGTGACGGCGATCGTGAGGGTGTCGGTGGCTCCGACCGCCGCGAGGACGGCGTCCCACGCCTTCTGCGAAAGGGCGAGCTGCACGGCGCCCTGCGCGCCTCCCTTGAAGTACCCCTTGTAGTCGACGTTGGTCGACGTCATGTGGACGTACTCGGCGTCGGACGCGCCGCCGCCGAACTGCATGGTCGGCGACACGAGCCCGCGGGGGAACACGGTGTGGTTGTAAGGGTAGAGCCAGGCGAAGGCCGTGTCCGCCGTGCCGCTTCCGTGCAACGTCGTCTGCGTCGCCGCGGCAACGCCACCAAGATTCTCGGCGATGGTGCACGTGCTGCCGGTGCAGGTGCCTCCCGCAGCCGCACACGTCGGATCGCAGCCGATCGGCCCCGCTGATCCGCCGCTACTCCCGCTGCTCTGCCCGGGAAGGGCGATGCCCGAGCCGCTGCTGCCGCCCAAGGAGATCGATCCGCCCCCGTCCTCCTCGCCGCCGCCCCCGCTGCTGCCGCTCGCCCCGCTTGCCGCTCCGAAGCCCGACGAGGTCTGCGTGCTGCACGCGAACCCGAGGAGTGTCATGACGAGGGCAGTGGCCCCTGTGGTCGAAAGAGCCACCCGCATAGGATTCCGCTCTGCTTTCTCGCGCTACCCCTCTGGCTCTAGCACTTGCCCCGGGATGGCCAGGCACGATCCTCCGGAGGGGCCGACTTGGTACGCGATTGAGACCTCCAAGGGCCAAAAAGTGGGCGCAGTGCGCACATTCATGCCCAGAGCGAGCGCACCCGCGCGCTCCCTTCGCGCTCTCCGAATCACCAGCTGTCGACGAACCTGCGGGTCCTACTCCGTGCCGACGTCGACGCCGCTTGAAGACCCCGGACGATCCAGGCGCGTGTCTCGGCAGGATCGATCACGGCGTCGATCTCCAGCAGCGAGGCCATGTTGGTCGCCTTGCCCCGCGCGTAGGCCATCGCGACCATGCCCTGGAACGTCTGCTCGCGCGCGGCGGGGTCTTCGATCGCCTCGAGCTCCTTGCGCATGCCGAGGCGGACCGCTCCCTCGAGATTCATTCCGCCGAACTCGCCCGTCGGCCACGAGATAGTGAAGAACGGCGCGTGGAAGTGGCCGCCCGACATCGCCTGCGCGCCGAGGCCATAGCCCTTGCGCAGGACGACCGTGAAGAAAGGCACCGAGAGGCTCGCGGCGGCGACGAACATGCGGGACACGTGGCGTACGAGCGCGGTGGTCTCCGCTGGCGGCCCCACCATGAAGCCCGGCGTGTCGCACAGCGAGACGATAGGCAGCCCGAAGGCGTCGCAGAGCTGGAAGAAGCGGGCGGCCTTGTCGGCGGCATCGGAGTCGACCGCGCCTCCAAGGTGATAGGGGTCGTTCGCGACGATGCCGACGGAGCGGCCCTCGATGCGGGCGAGCACGGTCACGATGCTTCGCCCGAAGTCGCGTCGCAATTCGAGTACGGACCCGACGTCGGCGATCGTCTCGACGACGGGTCGAATCTTGTAAGCCCGCCGGCGCCGATCGGGGAGAGCGCTTCGCAGCGACGTCTGATCGGCGGCGGTCCAGCCCTTCGTCGGTCCCTGGAAGTACGCCAGGTACTTCCTGGCGACCGCCACTCCTTCCGCCTCGTCGCGGACGCGGACGTCGACGACGCCGTTCTTCGTCTGCACCGCGATGGGCCCCACCTCCTCGGGCTTGAAGGTGCCCAGCCCGCCGCCCTCGATCATCGCCGGGCCGCCCACGCCGATCGAGCTGTCTTCGGTGGCGATGATGACGCTGCAGCACCCGAGGAGAGCCGCGTTCCCCGCGAAGCAGCGCCCCGACGCGATGCCGACGCTGGGAACCAGACCGGAGAGCGCCGCGAACCCGAGGAAGGTGGGCGTGTCGAGGCCCGCCACGGTGGGCATGTCGATGTCGTTGGGGCGGCCGCCCCCACCCTCCGCAAAGAGCACGACGGGCACGCGCCACTCGACGGCGAGGGCGAGCATGCGGTCGAGCTTCTTGTGGCCCATCCCGCCCTGCGTGCCCGCGAACACGGTGTAGTCGTACGCGAGCACCATGGTCCGGGCGCGCTCGGCGTCGAAGAGCGCTCCGTTGACGGTGCCTATGCCGCAGACGATGCCGTCGGCCGGGCTGATCCGCTGGAGCTCTTCCGGCGAATGGCGCTGGCGCTGCGCGGCCACGGCGAGGGCACCGTATTCGACGAATGTCCCATCGTCGATCAGGTCGGCGATGTTCTCGCGCGCGGTGCGCTGACCGGTCTTGCGGCGTCTAGCGACCGCATCGGGGCGGCCCGCGTCCGTCGTTGCGGCGATGCGCGAGCGGAGCTCGGCCAGCTCGGGGCGAATCGCGTCGGGGTCGACCGGCGGAACATCACTCATCTCGAATCGACCTGCTGCCCTAGCTTAATCCCCCTCGAGAACGATCTTCTCCAGGGCCTCCAGATCCTTCCTGGCGGCTGTGAGCTTCTCGATGGCCTCGGAGACCGCCTCGCTGACGGTCCTCTTCTCGGCCCGGGGTGCGACGTCAACCGCACGTATGACCTTCGTCATGCGCATCTCCGCCTCGGCGATGTCATGCTTCGATGCCGCGATCTTTTCGAGGAGCAGTTTCTTTTTCATCGAGCGTTTGCCTTTCACAGCGCCCGGACGTCGAGGAGCGCCTTCTCGACTGCTTCCCAGTCGAAACTCGGCAGCCCATGCGCCGCGGCCTGCGACAGCCACGACCGGCCGACCTCGCGCAGGGCATCGACCCGCGTCGGCCCCCACTTCGCGATGACCAGCGCCTCCGGGGTATGGCGACTGCGCGCTTCTACCTTCCAGTCGCCGGCATCGTCTTCGTTTTCCCTCGGAGCGATCGAGAGCGTAAGCCTCGCCCCCTCGAACCGGAAGTCGTAGACGAACCCGTTTCTCGAGCGAAACTGGTCCGTGATCCTGACAGTCTCCACCTTGGCTTCAGCCATGCTCTGGTCCTGGTCGTACTAGTGCCATTCGGTGGCTCCCGCGGTCGCTTCGGCGATCTCCGCTTCGAGCGTTGCGGCGGCCTCACCGGCCTGCTCAGGCGCCGATTCGACGCGCTTTCTGTAGCTGACGTAGGCGACGTCGAGGCGCCTCATGGTGGCGAACATCGCGTTTACCTTGGTTGTATCGGCGGGGGTGCCGACGAACGTCCCTGAGGACAGGCGGCCGGCGGTTCCCAACCGGTCGAGTAGTTTGGCGGCCGCGGTTCGGAGGGGGTCGGGCGGGGGCTCCGCTTCGCTCCACCGAGAGACTCGAACGAGCGCGTCGAGCGACTCGATCAGGCCCTCTAGGGCTCCACGAAAAACCTTGAGCCGTTGATCCTTCATCGCCGGAGCGTACCACCCTACGCGACTGGAATGCGCTTCCATCAGCGAGCCGTGCTAGCCTTGCCCGCTCTTCACAGACTGGGGCCATAAATGGGTGCGCGCGTCTACCGGTACTACTCGTGCAACTTGCGCCACTCGGCTGGCGGACGCCTCTAAATGGCCGCCGTTCCCTTCGCCCCGCACGACGGCGTGGGCGCCTACCTCGCACAAATCGGCCGGCTGCCGCTTCTCACGCGCGAGGGCGAAGTCGAGATTGCCAAGCGCATCGAGCTCGGAGAGCACGCGGTGCTCCGGGGGCTTGCCGGATGTGACGCCGGAGTGCGGCAGGTGCGCCTTCTCGGGGACCGGTTGCGCAGCGGAACGGTGCGCGCGCGCGACGTGGTGCGGGGCTTCGACGAGGAAGACCCCACCTGGGAAGAAACGGAGCGCACCCGCGTCTTGCGGCTTCTGCTCACGGTCGCGCGCTTGTCGGCCAAGGCCGCTGCATCTTCGAAAGGGTCCGGGCCAAGGCAAGGCCCCGTCCGTGCCGTCCGCCAGGCGCAGGAACAGATCGCCGAGACCGTCATCGCGATGCGCCTCAATCAGCGCACTGTCGATGCGATGGTCCGCGGCCTCTCGACGGTCGATGGCAACGAGGCGCCTGCACCGACGGCCGGAGAGCGGAAACTCGTTCGCGAAGCCAATGCAGTCATCACGAAGGCCGTGCGGCTGGCTGCATCCGCGCGCGCCGAACTCGTGCAGGCGAACTTGCGGCTCGTGGTGTCGATTGCCAAGCGTTACGCGAACCGGGGCCTGCAGATGCTCGACCTCATCCAGGAGGGCAACATCGGCCTGATGCGAGCCGTGGAGAAGTTCGAATACCGTCGCGGCTACAAGTTCAGCACGTACGCGACGTGGTGGATCAGGCAGTCGATATCTCGCGCCATCGCCGATCAGTCGCACACGATCCGGACGCCGGTGCACATGTTCGAGCTCGTGGGACGAGTCCGGCGCGTGAGCCAGTCGCTCGTCCAGGAGCTCGGTCGCGGGCCTACGGTCGACGAGATCGCGAGCGAGCTCGAGGTGGGGACCGCGCAGGTGGAGTCGGCGATGCGCTGCATGCGAGAGCCAAAGAGCCTGGAGACTCCCCTGGGCACGGACAACGATTCGACGCTTGGCGACGTCATCGAGGACGATCGCGCACCCTCACCGCTCGAAGGGGCAATCCACGCGTCGCTCGCCAGCAGGACCGAGAGCCTGCTCGAGACCCTGTCGCCACGCGAGGCGAAGATTCTCCGCTTGCGCTTCGGACTCGGGGAACAAGGCGAGCACACTCTCGAAGAGGTCGGAGAACGCTTCGTTGTCACACGCGAGCGTATCCGTCAGATCGAGGCCAAGGCTCTCGACCGACTGAAGCGTCGCGCCCAGGACCTGAAGTCGTTCCTGGACACATAGCCGGCAACGCACGAGTCGAGGGCACACGCCGAAACTTCCGGCGCGTGCCCTCCCCGGGCCGCTACCCGATTCCCACAGGAACCGAGTTACGACGCGACGCGAACGTTTTCGGCTTGCAGGCCTTTGGGGCCTTGCTTCACGTCGAACTCGACCTTCTGCCCCTCTTGGAGAGAGCGGAAGCCCGTCGCCTGGATGGCGGACTGGTGGCAGAAAACGTCTGCACCTCCGTCATCCTGCGTGATGAATCCGAAACCCTTTGCGTCGTTGAACCACTTCACTGTGCCCTTGGCCATATCACTGCTCTTCTTTCAGGCGAGAGAGGCACTTTGCTTCCCTCGGTCCGCGCCGAAGCACGGTGTAGCGAGTTCGGTAGCCGAAAGTCGGCGCGCACGCAATCCTTGATCGACGGGGTCTCTCGCACAGCTAGGCGTCGGCCGTGCGAACGGCTAGCCTCCGCCCTCGCAGGCGGGCCCACCGGACCCGACCGAGATCGAAAGAGAGCATCAGATGGGTAATCGACTCTACGTTGGAAATCTTCCTTTCAGTGCCACCCAGGAGACCCTGAGGGCGGCCTTTGCGCAGTCCGGTGAGGTTACCGACGTCCACGTCGTGACCGACCGCGAGAGCGGCCAGTCGCGTGGCTTCGCTTTCGTCACGATGGGCAACGCCCACGAGGCGACCAAGGCGATTGCAGCCATGAATGGCGCGAACCTCGAAGGCCGTGCCCTTCGCGTGAACGAGGCAGAAGAGCGTCCCCAGCGAGGCGGGGGCGGTGGCGGCGGCTTCGGCGGTGGTCGTGGTGGTGGCGGCGGTGGTGGTGGAGGAGGAGGGGGACGACGCGACAAGTGGTAGGCGCACCGGGCTAGGCAGGCCGGAGCGAGAGCGAGGGAGCCGCCAGTACGCCAAGGACGCCAAGAACGGTCGAGGGGCGCCCCTCTCGTTGGCGTTCTCGCCGTCCTGGCGGTTCTTCTTTCGACGACATCAGTCACGTATTGCCAGCGACAAAACCTCATGGCCAAGGACAGTGCGCGACCGCTCGTGCGGATAACGAACCAGTTTCGCAAGGGACAGGTCATGGTCTACGACCTCTCCTGCGAGGACGTCCGCCTCACCATCGAGGTAACTCCACGCGACAGCGCGGATGGCTTGGGTGAGTGGATCGCAGAGGCGCACGCGCGCCAGGCGCCCGAAAAGCCCACCCTCAACGAGCCCGGGGTGACGCGCGGCGATGCGTTGCGCGCGCTGGCCCGCTCCTGGGCTGCGAAAGGGGGAAGCTACGGGTTTCCCGCTCTCGACTGGGAGGCCGTCACTCAAGCGTTGCTGGCGGTGCGGGCCATCTGACTAAACGCGGGGCCGGTCATCCGAAGGCGGCCTCGACGATGGCGACGTCGCCCGGAGCAAGCTCCAAGTCGGCGGCCCGCGCGCTGTCGACGATGCTCTCGACGCGCCGCATACCTGGGATTCCCACCACGACAGGGCTCTTCGCGAGCATCCACGCCAGGACGAGACGGTGTGGCGAGATTCCGCGGCGCTTCGCCTCACCCGCCAGTCGGCTCTTGCCCGCGAGCCTCTTGGCGCCTCCCGCCCCTCCAAAGGGGGAATAGGGAAGGAAGGCTATGCCGTACTGCGTGCAATGCGCGAGCACGCCGTCCCTCTCGGGCCCTCGATCGCCCGGGTTCCATCGGTTCTGGACGCTGACGACGGGGACGATCGCGCGGGCAGCGTCGATCTCGTGCACGCTCACGTTCGACAGGCCAAAGTGGGCGATCTTCCCTTCGCTGCGAAGCCGGGCGAGCTCGCCGACGCTCTCGGCGATGGGCACCGAAGGATCGGGGGCGTGAAGCTGGTAGACGTCGATTCGGGCGACCCCGAGAGCGGCAAGGCTCGCCTCGCACGCCTGACGCAGGTGCTTCGGGCGCCCGTTGCGCGTCCACGCGCCGTTCGGGCGCTCGAGACCCCCCTTCGTCGCGACGACCACGGTAGCGCCCCTCTTCTCGCGCAGTGCGCGCGCGATGAGCCGCTCGTTGTGGCCGATGTCGCGATGGTCGAGACAATACACGTCCGCAGTGTCGAAGAGCGTGACCCCGGCATCGATCGCGGCGTGCAGCGTCCGGACGGCGTCGCTCTCGCTGGGGCGGCCGTCTACCGACAGGTACATGCATCCCGCTCCGATGGCGCTCACCGCAAGGCCGCTCGAGCCCAACGTTCTCGTTTTCATGGCGCAGAGCTTAGCCTCGACGCCTGCGTTCGCCGGTCGACCTCGTTGGCCACCACGGCGATGGCATCTTCGGCATGCACGCTGACCGGGCCGATGCCAATCGGCGTTGCGCCCACGGTGGCGAGGTGCATACGAATCGTCTCGCCGAATCCTAGGTGGTCGCCCACGAAGAACGCGCCGTTACGCACGTCGAGCGGACAGGTGCGCACGTCCGCCGCCCCCTGGTCGAGGACGTAGTGCGTCGCCGATCCGAGGTCGGCGAGCACCGCGTCGAGCCCCCCGTCTGCGACGGCGAGACCGTGCTTCGTGACGGCGAACGCCGGGCCTGCGCGAGGCGTAGCGAGCGCCTTCTTCACGAGAGTCCCGAGGCTCCGTTCGTCGGGCCGCAGATACTCGGCGACGCTCCCGTCCACGCGAAGAGCCCTCGGAGCACGTGGCCCGCCGAGAAGCAGGAGGTACGCAATCGTGTCGCGACGAACCCCGTGCGACACGAGGAGCGCTGCACGAACGCATCGCAACAAAACATCGAGCCGCCCGCTCGTCCCTGGGACATCGTCGAGGAGAAAGTCAGGCGACGCCGTCGCCCGCTGCCCGATCACGATGAAGCGGCGCATCGTGAGAGCGGACAGCTCGCGGCGGTCACCTCCAGCTCACTGCGCCATTTCGGCGGCGCGGATGCCCAGCTCGGTGAAGCGGACAGCTTCTTCGATGTCGTGAATGGCGCGCTTGCGCAGGCCGTTCGCGTACGCGTTGTCTTCCTCCTTGGACACGTCCTCGCGCGCGGCGTGCAACGCGGCGAGCGCCTTGTGCAGGCGTCCCGCACGCGGCTCCTTCGCGTCCAGCGGCGGATGATCCTCGAGGTTCTTGCCATCGTCGATGGCGGCCTCCTTGATGTCGTGGATGGCGCGATCGATCTCCACGATGGCGTCGTGCTCGTCCCACTTCATCGTCCGGTCACCACCCTTGCGCTCGAGGTTCGCTCGCGCGTTGCGCAGATCGGTGAGCGCATGGAGATAGGCGGGATGGGCACCCGCGGCCACCGGCGGAGCTGGCGGGGCCGGCGGCGCGGGCGGTGCTGGAGCCTGGACGACGACGGCCGGCGCCGGGGGGGGAGGCGGCGGAGGCTGGGGGGGCGGAGGCGGCGGTGCTTCGGCGGTGACTTGTGCGTGCGCGGCGCATCCAACGATGGCTGCCGACGACCCGAGGAGCATGCTCCCTACGACACCAAGAACCGTGGAAATCTTCTTCATATCTTCTCCCTCCGCAAGGTTTGCCGGGTATCTGCCAGCGCATCTTCGCCGCGTTTCGCTCGAATGACCAGGGGTCGTTGGGACCAACGGCCGAGTCCGCGAAAGGAAAGACGCGAGTTATCCTACCCGTGCGTACGAGCGTTCTTGGGCTCGGTGCCGTCCTCGTGTTATCCGCCTCGGGCTTGCCGCGGGACAGAGCGACCCGGGTGGCGTCGCCGTGGGACGCGACGCCAGGTCTACTGGACCAACAGGGGGGCGGGCGGGCTCGGCCAGGTCATGGCTGCACCCAAGTAGCTCTCGAGCGCAGCGTCGATGACCTGACTCATCTGCGACACGAAGACGAACTCGACGTCGCGCTTGACGTCTTCCGGTACCTCCTCGAGGTCATTGCGATTGCGCTCGGGAACGATCACCCGTTTGATGCCCCCCCGGTGCGCGGCGAGCACTTTCTCTTTGAGCCCGCCGATGGGGAGGACGCGCCCGCGAAGCGTGATCTCGCCCGTCATCGCCACGTCGTGCCTCACGCGAACGCCCGTGAGGAGCGAAACGAGCGCCGTCAGCAGCGTCACACCGGCACTTGGTCCGTCCTTCGGCATCGCACCCGCGGGTATGTGAATGTGCAAATCGCTCTTGTCGAGAAAGTCTCTCGCGATGCCCCACCGATGCGTGTTCGCGCGGACATAGCTCAGCGCGGCGGCGGCGCTCTCTTTCATCACGTCGCCGAGCTGACCGGTGAGGGTGATCTTTCCGTTTCCAGGCATCCGCGTCGCCTCGACGAAGAGGATCTGCCCTCCGACTGGCGTCCAGGCCAGGCCCGTGGCGACGCCCGCCTCCTCGGTTCGTTCGGCGATTGGGTCCTCGTGACGCGCGGGTCCGAGGAACGCACGAACGTCGTCCTCGCTGGAAACCACCGTCGCTTCTCCGTGGCCCTCCGCGAACCGCACGGCGACGCCCCGAACGATGGCGGCGATGCTCTTCTCGAGGGACCGCACGCCGGCCTCGCGCGTGTAGCGCTCGATGACAAAGACGAGGGCGCTGTCTGTGATGTCGAGCTTCTCAGGGGAGATGCCATGCTCCGAGAGCTGCTTGGGCACGAGATGTCGTCGCGCAATCGCGAGCTTCTCGTTCCGCGTGTAGCTCGGGATTTCGATGATCTCCATCCGGTCGCGCAGAGGCGCGGGGATCGTGTCGCCGACGTTGGCCGTCGCCACGAACATGACATTCGAGAGATCGTATGGAATCTCGAGATAGTGGTCGGCGAACGTACCGTTCTGTTCGGGGTCGAGGACCTCGAGAAGCGCCGAGGCGGGGTCGCCGTGGAACCCTCCCTGGCCGAGCTTGTCGACCTCGTCGAGCATGAACACCGGGTTCGTCACGCCAACCTTCTTCATTCCTTGGATCACGTTCCCCGGTAGAGCGCCGATGTACGTCCGCCGGTGCCCCCGTATGGCGGCCTCGTCGTGCACCCCGCCGAGCGAGACCCGATGGAACCGACGGCCGAGCGACCGCGCGATGCTTTTCCCGAGCGAAGTCTTGCCTACCCCGGGAGGACCGATGAGGCACAGGATCGGGCTCTTCTTGTCGCTCTTGAGCTTTCGGATCGCCAGGTACTCGATGATCCGCTTCTTCACCTTCTCGAGGCCGTAGTGATCGGCATCGAGCACCGCGCGAACGCTTGCGATATCCGGCGCGTCCGGCGTTGTCGCGGTCCACGGCAAGTCGAGGATCCACTCGAGGTACGTGCGCACCATCGCACCCTCGGGCGAGCCGCCCTGCATCGAGCGTAGTCGCCGGAGCTGCTTGTAGGCTACCTCGCTGGCGTCCAGGGAGAGCTTCGCCTCCGCGATCCGCTTCTCGAGCGCGTCGAGGTCGCCGTCTTCATCGCCGTCGTCTTCTCCGAGCTCCTTCTCGATGGCCTTCATCTGTTGGCGGAGGATGTGCTCTCGTTGCGTCCTGCCGATCTCCCCTTGGACCTGCGCGTTGATGTCGTCCCTCATCTTGAGGACCTCGATCCTCCGAACTACCCGGGCGAGGACGGCGCGCACGCGAACCTTGACGTCGAGCATGGCCAAGAGCTCAGCTCGCTCGGTGGTCGGCGTGTCGAGCCGGCTGGCCACGAGGTCGGCCAGTTCGCCGGCTCGGTCGATCGAGTTGACGTGTGCGACGAACTCCGCGGGCACCCTGAGGAGACCCATGACGGTCCGCACCGATTGCCGGAGGGCGAGAAGGAGGCCCCCGAGCTCGTCGTCGACCACCTCCGCCTCCTTCACCTCGCGCACCTTGCCCCGGAGGAACGGGGGCGCGGCGGTCAACGACTCGAGCTCTGCACGTGCGACGCCGCGCAGAACGACGGTGATCGCAGAAGACTGACGGGTGACGGTGACGACTCGTGCGAGAACGCCGATCGGGTGAAGGTCACCGGCGGTGAGCTCTTCCGTGGAGGCGCCTCGCGTCGTGAAGACAGCCACGAGGGCGTCGGGTCTCGACCCGAGCCACTCGGCCATCTCCGTGCTCTTGAGCTCGAGCTGCATGCCCGTACCGGGAAACATCACGGCGTCGGGCAGTGCGAGCAGCGGAACTGCGTCCTCAAGCTCGCCAGGGGCGGGCACTGTGCCAGGGTTGTCGGTGGGCATTCTCCTTGCACCGTAAGCACGCCGCCGGCGTGCGCCAGATGTCGGCCTTCCGTCACCCTGGTTGCGACGCGCCGCGCTCCGCGGAGGCGCCGAGATACTGCGTGAGGACCGCGTCGAGCGAGGCCTTGTCGAACGGCTTTTCGAGAAACGTGTTCGGCACGCGGGCGACGAAGGCCATTGCCGCCGGCGTGAAGGCGCCTCCCGTGACGAACACGATGCGTTCGGCCTGCCGTGCGTCCTTTTCCGTGATGGCTGCGTAGAAGTCCATCCCGGTCATGTCGGGCATCATGAGGTCACAGAAGATGACGTCGAAGCGCTCCCCCGCGAGGATGCGCTGAGCGGCGGCGCGAGGTTCGAGGCTCACGACGACATCGTGGTCCCCGTCGAGTCGTAGAGCGAAGGTACGCGCGACGTTGGCGTCGTCGTCGATGATGAGCACACGGCCACGACGGAGGGGGGCGGGTGACTCGGGCGGAACGGTGCCCTCCCTTAGAGCCCGCCCGCTCGCCGGGAGATATACGCGGAAAGTCGTCCCTCGGCCGGGACCGCTGTCGACCTCGATGGTGCCTCCGAGGCCGTTGACGACGCCGTAGCAGATCGAGAGGCCGAGGCCCGTGCCCACGCCCACAGGCTTCGTCGTGAAGAACGGCTCGAAGATACGCGTCTTGACGTCGGCCGGGATCCCGGAGCCGGTGTCTTCGACGGCGATCACCACCATTTGCTTCGCTGCGTGGCGCCATGTCGAGACGCGAATCTCGTTCTCGTCAGCGTGCCCCTCGGGTATCGCCTGCGCGGCGTTCAGGAGCAGATTCACGAAGACCTGGCCGAGGCGGAGATCGTTGGCGAATACCGGCGGCACGGCGTCGAAGTGACGCACGAGACGGGCGCGATGCCGGATGACGTTGCCGGCCATCTCGAGAGCGCGCTCCAGCACGACGTGGACGTCCGTCGGCTCGGTGCGGTCGTCGTCCTGTCGCGAGAAGGCGCGCAATCCACGGACGATGCGCCGCACGCGATCGGCTCCCTCTCGTGCTTGGTCCACCTGCTGGGCAAGCCTGCCGCGGGTCTCTGGTGTCGCGTCGCCTTCGGCGAGGAGATTCGAGGCAAGCTCTAAGTTCCCGAGTACGTACGAGAACGGATTGTTGATCTCGTGCGCGACAGTCGCAGAGAGCGTTCCCATCGATGCAAGGCGCTCGGCTTGCAGGAGGCGGTGCTGCATCTTCACCCGCTCGGTCACGTCGATGGATACTCCGATCGCCCCATCGACCGCTCCGGCCTGATCGCGGACCGGAGTGAAGGTGGTCTCGAGGACGATGGCGCCGAGGTTGCTGTCGATGGTGAACTCCTCTCCGGCAAGGACGCGATCGGCGTTCGCAAGCGAGACGGGATCGTTCGCATAGAGCTCGTACACCGAGCGACCGACGAGCTCCCGAGGACCAAACCCGAGGGCCTGGAGGCCCCGGCCCTCGGAAAGTGTGACGACTCCGTGCCGATCGAAGCCAAAAAGAATGAGCGGAGCGTGCCCCAAAATATGGAGCAGCCGTCGCTCGGCAAGGTCGGCCCGCGATCGGGTCTCGACGGCTTCGGTGACGTCCGTGAGCACGACGAAGACGTGAGTGACGGCCCCCCCCGCGTTGAACGACGGCTGCGCGTAGGCGCGGACGAAAATCTTCGTGCCGTCGCCGCGATGGAAGACGATGTCGCCGATGGTGACCCCCTTCTTTTCGCGCAGGGCTCGCGCGAAGGGAAGGCTATCCTCGGGATAGGGCTCCCCGTCGGGGGTGTAGATTGCGTGTGGCGAAGAGAGCTCGTTTTCCGGCGTCTCTCCTGCGATTCGGCGATACGCCTCGTTCGCGTACGCGATCGTACCGCTCGGAGCGCCAAAGACGCAGATGGCGACGGGCAGGCCGTCCGCGACCGTTGCCATCTGCCGAAGCTCGTACGGCGCGTACGTTGACAAGAGACCCCCGGGCCGCGCCTCGAGGAGCGGCAGGGCATCGCTAGCGCGTTTCGGACGTCCCGAGCAACCCTGCCATGCCCGCGACGACTCCAGGTCTACCGGGAACGGACATGGCTCAATCCCCCCCCGGCGCTCGACCCTCTATCCCGCTGCGCTCACAAACGACGCGTGATCCGGCCCCGCGTCGTGTCATACGGCGAGATCTCGAGCCTCACACGGTCGCCCTCGGTGATTCGGATGTGGTGCACGCTCAGGCGCCCGCTTCGCTTGGCGAGCACAGTCCCCCGATGTGAGCCGGACACATACTCTACGGCGTAGAACCCACCACGACTGCATTTCGTGACTACTCCTTCAAGCACAAGGAAGTCTCGATCACTCGGTGCGGCTGTTTCCATTGCACACGCCTTTAGCTCCATCCGGCCCTCTTTGCCTCAATCTTTGCGCATTATTCTTCCCGGCCGGTTCCGCGCGCCTCGCGCGCTTCGGCAAGCCGGGACGCCTTGAGCGGTGGTACCTTGGCGCCTCCTTTCCACAAAAGGGGAGTCCTGCATGGCCGTCGCGCGCGTCACCAAAATCGTCGCTTCATCGAAGAAGGGGTGGGAAAACGCAGCGGAGCAAGGGCTCAAGCGAGCCGCCACCACCGTCCGGGGCATCACAGGCTTCGAGGTGGTAAGTCAGAAGGCCAAGGTCGCAAACGGAAAGATCGTCGAGTACCGGGTCACGATGGAGGTCACCTTCATTCTCGAGTGACGGTACGGCGGCGAATCAATCCCTCCTGGGCCGCGCTGGCCACGAGACGCCCGTCGCGGTCGAAGAAGCGTCCCCGTACGAGGCCTCGCGCGCCGGAGGCATTCGGGCTTTCGACGTCGTATAGCAGCCACTCGTCGACCCTGAACGGCCGGTGGAACCACAACGCGTGGTCGAGGCTGGCGACCTGCATCCCCGGGGTCAGCCAGCTGACCCCGTGGGGGTCGAGTGCCGTCCCGAGGAACGAGAAGTCCGACGCGTAAGCGAGCAGGTACCTGTGAAGCGCGGGGTCGTCCGGCAGCCGGTCGATCACGCGGTACCACAGCCGGCGAGCGGGCGGCTGCTCGGTGGGCGCCAGAGGATTGCGCAGCTCGACGGGCCGGATCTCGATGGGCCGCTGAGCGGTGAACCTCGCCCGTACGGTCTCGGGGAGTTTGTCTGCGAACGCGAGGGCGAGGTCGCGTTCCGATTGGAGAGACTCGGGCGCAGGCACATCCGGCATCGCGTCCTGATGTTCGAAGCCCGGCTCCCCGACCTGAAAGGATGCCGCCAGGCTGAAGATGGCCTCGCCGTCCTGCAGGCCAACCACGCGGCGTGTCGAGAAGCTCCTACCGTCCCGCAGCCGGTCGACTTGGTACACGATGGCCCCTTTGACTTCGCCCGCGCGAATGAAATATCCGTGCGCCGAATGCACGGGGCGGTCGGCGGCCACGGTCTGGGTGGCGGCCGAGAGGGCCTGTCCGAGCACCTGCCCGCCGAAGATGGCGCCCCACCCCAGATCCTGGCTCCGGCCGCGGAATAGGTCTCGGTCGAGGCGCTCGAGGGCCAAGAGATCGACGAGGCTCTTTAGGACGGGTTGCACCTAGTGCCCATCAGGGGACGCAATGGAACGCGTTACCGGTGCCGCTCCCCGAGCAGGCGCCCGACGCGCACCCGGCCCAGCTGGCGCACTGAGCTCCGCTCGGGCATTGCGCGTCGCTCGTGCACCAGCACGGGACGCCCGCTGCCGTGCACGTGCCGCTCGGCGACGACACGTTGTCGCAGTTGCCGAGCGAGCAGGACCACGTGTTCGCGACCGACGTCGCGGTTCGACAATCTTCGTCGTCGGCAGAGCCGCTCCCCGTGCACGTACCCGTGCACTGGCTGTTGGAATTGACGCATTTGCCGCTCGAGCAATCCGAATCGGCCACGCAGAGGCACGCCGTGTGTCCGGAGTTGGGCACCGGCGCGGGCGTGAGGGTAGTCGTGCACACGGTGCCGCCGCTTCCCATGCAAGGCACCGAGCTCGGGGCTGGCTCGCAGCCGTGACCGTCGTCCGTACCCGTTCCGGTGCATCCGGAGCAGTTGCCGTTGTGAGAGCTCGGGATGCAGTGGCCGCTGTCGCAGGCTACATCGGACGTGCAATAGCAGGTTGGGTACTGGCATGTCGTATGAGACGGGCAACCTACGTAGATGGGGCAGTCGATTATCGTGGCAATCGCCTGGCATCCCCTGTAGTCGGCAGTCCCGCTCCCCGAGCAGCTCGAGCAGTTCCCGTTGTTCGTGCTCGGAACGCACTTGCCGCTCGGGCACTGGTTGTCTGCCGTGCAGTAGCAGTTGGTGTGGGTGGGATCACACGAGAGCGTGGTGTTGTCGTAGCCGCTATTGGTCGGACACGCATAACTTCCCGTGGCGAGGGACGGGATACCCGGGCTGGCAAGCTCACAATCGAATCCGTCCCGCCCGCCGGAGCCGCTGCAATTGCCCCCGCAGGATACGTCGTTCTCTCCGGTGACCTTGACGCACTTCGTGCTCAAGCACTGGTTGTCGTTGGAGCAGAAGCAACCCCCCGGAGTCGTGCACTCGCTCGAGTTGCCATTGCAGCTTCCGAAGGGGCAGGAGAACCCCGTCGCCGTGGAGCTCGGGCAGCCGCCATCCGGACAGGGGCAACCCCCGTCCGGGCAGGCGACACCCGCGTCCGGGCCCTGCTCCGTCGTGCAGACGCCATTCACACACGCGGCGCTCGCGGCACATGCGTGCGAGGCTCCGCAGCCGCCGCAGTTGGCGTTGTCGGTCATGAAGTCGACGCATGACGAGCCGCAGTACGTGTAGTTGCCGTTGCACGCGAACGTGCACGCACCGCTATTGCAGGTAGCGTGAGCGTTGCTGACGTTGGTCGTGCACGCGTTGCCGCACGTCATGCAGTTTGCCGGGTCGCTGCTCGTGTCGACGCATTGGCCGTTGCAGTCCGTCGGCGAGCTCGCGGGGCAGCTCGATGTGCAGGCGTACGAGCCGGCCTCGGCGCTTGCGCAGAGTGCCGCGTCGCCCCCGCAGGCGTTGTCGCAGCTGCCGCAGGTCGCCGCCATAGCGGGATCGACGCAACCGCCATCGCACGTGAGAAACCCTGGTGCACACCCGCTGGCCGCCTCGCCATCGTCTCCCTGACCTGCGTCCGCGTCGCTTGTGCCCTCGGGTGAATCCGTACCCGGGCCGACTCCAGCATCGACCGTCCCGTCGCCGGTGCCCGCATGGACGCTTGCGTCGCATCCGTCCGTCGGGCAGTCACCCGTCGAGTACGCGCTCAGTCCGGAAATCGCCGCGCATGCGCCGAGTCCCGTGGCGAAAGCCGCCGCGCCGACGACTCCGAGCAGCAACCGCATCGTCCTATAGTGGTTCGAGAGAAGCCCTCCGATCAAGGTCCACGGGAAACATTGAGCGGCTTTCGGGCATGGCCTGCGGGCGATGCCCCATGGGCTTCGGTACATAGGCGTACAGGGACCGAAAAGCCATTCACCCCGATGGGCAGCGTGCGAACACGAGCGGAAGCCGTGCTAGCTGGATCGCGTGCCCAAGATCGACCCGACCACCGCCCCCGAGGTCACCGGTTCTCGCTACCCCGCTCCCTTCGACTCGCCGTGCAAGGGGCGCTCGTTACGGAAGCTGGGAGACGCGGTGGGCCTCACGCAATTTGGCGTCAATCTCGTGCGTCTTCCGCCGGGAACCTGGTCGAGCCAGCGTCACTGGCACGCGTTGGAGGACGAATTCGTGCACGTCCTCGAAGGCAAGGTCGTGCTCGTCACCGACGCGGGAGAGAACACACTTCGTTCGGGGGAGAGCGCCGGGTTCAAGGCCGGGGTACGCGACGGGCACTGCTTTCAGAATCGGTCGTCGGCCGACGTCGTCCTTCTCGTCGTGGGCTCCAGAGACGACGCGGACCACGGCGAATACTCGGACATAGACATGGTGTTCACGGCCGGACGCTACTCTGGCAAGGCACGGTACCGGCGCAAGGATGGCACCGCCTACTGAACGTGGGCGCTCGACAAGACGCCGGTCCGCGAACATCATGCGGACATGCCGTCGTCGGTACCGCGAGCGGCCTTCGGGTCTTTCATCGCCGGATTGCTCGTATCGTCGGCGTGCGGATCGTCGCGGTCGACCGTCTCTGCTGACGCGGCGTCCAGCAATGAAGCGGCCGGGTCTAGTGGTGGAAGCGCGTCTTCGTCGTCGGGAGCATCGTCGTCGGGGGGCTCCTCTTCGGGCGCACCGTCGTCCGACGCGTCATCGTCGGGACTATCGTCGACCGACGGGTCTTCGTCTGGCCCCGGCGATGTCTCCGTCCCCGACGACGCTCCGCTCCTCGGAGATGCAGGCGACCCCCGCTCGTTCACAGTGACCAACCACTGCTCCCAGACGATCTGGGCGGCGGCGCTCCCCGCGACGACCTTTCCAGGCGGCGTCGTCGAGATGGCGCCGGGCTATTCGTTTCAAGTCGGGGTGGACAATGGATGGTCGGGTCGCATCTGGGGCAAGGTCGAGTGCTCGACCACGAACGGCAAGCTCGCGTGCGCGGGCGATCCTTTCCCGTCGTCCCTGGCAGAGTTCACGCTCACCAAGACACTGCCGACGGGTCTCGACTTCTACGACGTGAGCCTCGTCGACGGTTTCAACCTCCCGATCGAGATCGTGGCTCTGGGCCATACCCCCGACCCTTCGCATCCCTACGACTGTGGCGACCCCTCGTGCACGCAGAACCTGAACGCCACGTGCCCGCAAGTTCTAAAGGACGAGGTAGCGGGCCAGGTCATCGCCTGCGCCAACGACGAATGCAAGGTACTCGCGAACAACGACGCGAGCAGTCCCGATTGCATCTACCCGAACCAGTACACCGAGTTCTTCAAGACAGCGTGCCCGACGGCCTACAGCTATCCGTACGACGACCCGACGAGCACCTTCACGTGCAAAGGGTTGAACGACTACGCCGTCGTCTTCTGTCCCTAGGAAGTCGTTGCGCGACTGCTGCGCATTCGTCAGCCCCCGTCGGGCAATGTCGCGCAAACCGAAACCGCCAGACCATCCACCGACGTCGTCGAATGACAGAACGTCCCGGTGACGCAGCCGGAGTTCGTCGTATCGATCACACAGCCGGGAGTGCAGAAATTGCCTTCACCGGTCGCGACGCACGCGTTGGGTAGACCCAAATAGTTGCCCCCGTTGGCGCCGATTCCCAGGCAATCGGATGCCCTTTCGCACCGGTCGGGGCTCGTGCACCAGAAGGCGTTGCAGGTCAGCCCGGCGATGCACGTGTCCTGGCCCGGCACGCACGGATCGCCGATGCCCGATTCGTTGCAAATGGGGCACTCCGTCGTCAGGCACGACTCCACCTCGTCGAGCATGGATACGCTGCCCTCGTAGCGTCCGTTGCAATCGTCGATGCAATCGCTTGCGCCAGCGCCGGCGCAGGCCATGACACAGCTGAGAAGATTGCTGCATTCGATGGAGGTCGTGCACGCAGAAAGCGGCTTGCAGCAATTGGCGCCAAGGCACGTATCGCATTGAGACGCGGACGTCCCCTCACCGCAAACGCCCCCGCCGTTGTCGACGTCGTCGAGCGAGCCGTCGTTGGTTCCACCGCTCCCGACCGCTCCGCCACCAAGGGGGGCATTGGCGCAACCTGCGTCGCCCACGACGACGCAATCGCCCAGGGCCGACGGGCGAGGCTGCGACGAGCATGCCTCGAGGACAAACAATGCAGTGGCCGCACGTGCGATCGAGCTGCACCTCGGCGTGCCCACATTTGAAACCATGCCCCCTTCCACGCCGGCGAGAAGCGTCTGGTGACCTTTTCCGACCGGCCGCACGGGGCCGAGCACCAACCGCCCTCCGATGCCGTCGTTTGCACAGTGGGGCGTCCTGCCTCGCACGCGCGTGCGACGCCCGGAGAATTGCCGTTCCAGGACGCAAGGGCCATGCTGTGAAACGCGGCTTTCGCTTGATGAGGATGGGCCATGAGCATCGTGCGCAGCTTGTTCTTCTTCAACCTGGGGTGTCTCTCGTGTTTGCCACTTCTCGCCGGATGCAGCCGAACGGAGATCGACTTCGGCGATGCGGGCATAGAGTCGTTCGATGCCAGCTCCCCGGACGGCTCTGCCGTCGACGAAGGGATCGTCGAGGACGCCTCCGATGCCTCGCCGGTGATGGATGCCTCGGCGGACGGCGGGCACGGGTTGCAGGACGGGGGCGTCTGCAATCCGGGAACGGTCGCGTGCGGTGCCAGCTGCGTGAATGTCACCTCGAACCCGAGCCACTGCGGCGGCTGCGACATCGCGTGTCAGGCGGGAGAGGTGTGTTCGAATGCCACGTGCACCAGCACCTGCGCGGCGGGACTGACGGATTGCAACGCAGCGTGCGTCAACCTGACGATCGACCCCGCGAACTGCGGGAGGTGCGGGGCGGACTGCGAGAGCACCCAGCAGTGCGAGAACGGAGCCTGCGCCTGCACCGGTGGCCAAGCCCCCGCGCTTTGCGACGGACAGTGCGTGGATCTCGCATCGAGTCCTGCCGATTGCGGTCGATGTGGCAACGCGTGCCCGAACGGGAGCGTGTGCTCGAATGGCGCTTGCGGGCTCGAGTGTGCATCCGGCCTGTCCAACTGCGGCAATGCCTGCGTAAACGAACAGACGGACGGCTCCAACTGCGGACAGTGCGGGACGACCTGCGCGAGCGGGACCGAGTGCACGGGCGGGCGATGCCTCTGCCCGGACGGGCTCCTGAGCTGCGGGACGGCGTGCGTCGACGGACAGACGGATAGCTCCAACTGTGGGGGCTGTGGCGCGAGGTGCTCGGACGGTACGTCGTGCCAGAACGGATCGTGCCAGTGCTCGAACGGCGGCATGCGATGCGCCGGCATATGCACGGAGACTCAGAGCGACCCGAACAACTGCGGCGGTTGCGGAATCGCTTGCCCGCCCGGCGAGGTGTGCTCGCTGGGGGGCTGCACGGGGTCATGCGCGAATGACGCCGGAGAGTCGCTGACCGACTGTGCGGGGGCGTGCGTCGACCTCACGAATGATCCGAACAACTGCGGGGCCTGCAATACGCCCTGTGCCACCGGCGCAAACTGCAACGGCGGTGTTTGTAGCTGTGGAGCCGGTGAGACTCAGTGCGGGACGGGGTGCTTCAATACCGAGACTGCGACGGCGAACTGTGGGGCGTGCGGGCATCGGTGCGCCGCCGGTACACTGTGCAGTGCCGGGACGTGCACCGGCCAGTGCAACACGGCCGCCGGCCAGACCCAATGCGGGGACGCTTGCGTCAATCTCGAGACGAGCAACCGCAACTGCGGGTCGTGCGGCACCGCCTGCCCGGGCGGCGCCCCGTGCATCAGCGGAACGTGCCAGTGCCCACCCGGCTACACACAGTGCGCCGGCGGCCGGGCGGGCATGGGGGATTGCGAGAATCTCTCGTCGAGCCTCGTGGATTGCGGAGCATGCGGAAATGCCTGTACCGGCGCCACTCCCATCTGCAACGACGGCACGTGTGCCGTGCGGTGCGCCGCATCAGGCTTCACCCAGTGCGGCGCCACGTGCGTCGATCTCTCGTCCAACAAGGACCACTGCGGCCTCTGCTCGGAAGTCTGCGGGGGTAACCTTGTCTGCGCGAACGGCGAATGCACATGCCCCGCCGGGACGGTGGACTGCACCGGCACGTGCTCCGATCTGTCGACGGACGGTGCCAACTGCGGCACGTGCGGCACGCAATGCATCTCCGGTCAGGGATGCGTCGACGGCACTTGCCAGTAGACGTCCTTCTTGTCGAAAAAGTGCCGCACGCGCCTGAGCGAGCCTATCGACGGGATCCAACGCCGGCGCATGTCTTCGATGCGGCCGAACAACCCAGATGAAATTTGCAATGACACCTGATTGCCGTCGAAAAACGCATCACTTGCCCATTGCGCGAAGTTTGATTTGGGGGATTAGTACGCCTCATATTCGACCGGCAAGCCGCGTCGAATGAGGAGGAGCGTCCCATGAGACAGCTTGAGCGGTGGCTTCCCGGTTGCATCGCCGCGGTGTTGCTCGTCCCTGCGGCTGCCGAACTCATCTCGGCTTGTGGCTCGAAGGGTTCGACGAGCGGGAGCTTCGCTGAAAACGGGAGCGGCAACGGAGATGATTCCGGTCCCTCGAACGGCAGTTCGAGCGGCGGGAGCTCCAGCGGTGTCACCGGCACCGCGAGTGGCGGCAGCCAGAACAACGGCGGTGGAAGCAGCTCATCTTCCGGGGGGAACGCGGGTACGTCGGGTGGTGGCAGCGGCCAGGACGCCGGCTCCGGCACTCCGCCAACGAGCACGGCCTTTTGCCTTCAGGCGGGAAGCGGCGACTACTCGAAGGCCGGTCCTTACGCCGTGTCCACTATGAGTGTCGATCTAGCCACCACCGGAGAAGTGGACGCCGGGCCCACGACGGCAACCATCTTTTACCCTACGACCCTCGAGGCGAATTGCCCGCATCCGATCGCGGCGTGGGGCAACGGCACTGGGGTGACCGGCTCGACCGTGTACGGCTTCTTCAACAACAACGTTGCGAGCTGGGGAATCGTCGTCATCGCTTCGGACAACTCGAACGTGGCCGCCCAGCCTTATCTTCAGGCAGGGATCGACTACCTCCTCGCGCAGAACAAGGTCTCCAGCAGCGTCTTCTACGGGAAGCTCGGTACCAAGGCCGGGGTGGCCGGGCACTCGCAGGGAGGCTTCGCTGCGACGACGGCCACGCAGCAGGCCAACGTCGTGAGCGAGGTCTGCGTCGAAGGTGGTGGCGTCCCCAAGCAAGGCGTGTCCACGCTGTGTCTGACGGGGAACCAGAGCACGTCGGTCAACGCGATCAATGCGGTCAACGCCGATGTCATCCAGATGACGTATCCGGGAACCACGGGGCCCGGGTTTCTGGCGGACTGGGACGGAGGAGATCACCTGACTACTCCGACGGAGTCCGGCTGGATCATGCAGGATCCGGGGACAATTCAGTTCGTCCGCTTGATGACCGCCTGGTATCGGTGTTTCCTGGCAAGCGACAATGCCGCGTGCGCCCTCTTCAAGGGCGGGTCGAGCTGCGGCATCTGCAAGGACCCCGGCTGGGCTCAGCTCGAGTCGAAGAATCTCTGACGGAGCCGCCGGTCCGTCAGAGATACCGCGCGGCCCTCGCCTCGTCCGCCGTCTCGAAGAGGTTCCCCTTGGAAACGGTCTCCGGCGCTCCGGCGTCCGTGCGAATGACCACGGCGCCGTCGCTGCCTCGCCTCTCGATCACCGCGTGCTCGACGCTGCCCGCGACGACGAACCAGATTCCCGTCCCCGCGTCGCAGTCACGCACCTTCTCGGCAAAGGCCTTCTGGGACCGAGGTTGGGCGTGCACCGGGGCCTGAACCTGTGGCTTTCGCACCGGCACCTTCTTTGCGGCGACCCTGACCGACCCCGTCCTCTTTGCGGGCTTCGCCGATTTCGTCCTGGGCTTCCCGGTGGCCGCTCTCTTCGGCGCTGACTTCGCTCGCGTCGGCTTCTTCGACTTCTTCTTGGAACCGGCCATGTGGGCGATCTCCCGTTCGGGCCAGTCTCGCCAATCCCGACCTCGGCCACGACCACGACAATCGACCACGGGGCACCCTTCGACGACGTTGACCAAAGGGGTCTGGCGAGCGAAAACCCGTCTTCGATGAACAAGCGTGCGCTCGCACTCGTCCTCACCATCGCCATCTCGAGCGTGCCACGAGGCGCCTCCGCACAGGCCTCGGCGCCGAGCGATACGGAACGTACCGAAGCCGCAGAGCGCTTCGACCGCGGCCTGCGACTATTCAACGGTGGCGACAGCGCAGGCGCTCTCGCCGAGTTTCGGCGTGCCTACCAGATCATCCCGAACGTCCTCGTCCTCTACAATATGGGCCTCGTTTACGCACAAATGGCACGGGCCGTCGAGGCGACCGAGGCGCTCGATCGCGTCCTCGCAAGCCCGGGCACACTCACACCCGAACGGCTCGTCATCGCCAAGCGGACGCGTGACGAGCAAGCCGCACGAATCGCCGAGATCACCGTCGTCGTCGGTGTCGACGCGGCTGCGATCGAGATCGACGGCGTCGAGCGGGGGAAGACACCTCTCGCCGCGCCGCTTCGCGTGACGAGCGGCACGCACGTCGTCGGGGCCGTCGCATCCGGGTTCGTGCCCATCCGCAAGGAGGTGACCATCGCGAGCGGTGAGAAGCAGTCGCTCCAGCTCGATCTCGTGCCGATGCAGGGGCGGCTGGCCCACGTCGCCATCAAGACCCACCTACCTGGGGCCGACGTGTTCGTCGACGATCAGAAAGTGGGGACCGCGCCGCTCGCGGCGTCGGTATCGCTCGCACCGGGCACCCATCGCATCGATCTGCGCCGGACGGGGTACGTGACGGCACGCACGGAGGTTGCGCTGAGCGACGGAGCGACCGGCGAAGTGGTACTCGATCCGGACGAGGACGTCGCCGCGGTGACGTCCTTGGGGGGGCGACTCGCGCTCGATATCGGCGAGACCCAGGCGGTCGTCACGATCGATGGCCGGCCCCGTGGCCTGTACGTCGTCCCGCTCCGCCTCGCCCCGGGTCCGCACCACGTGCTCGTGGAGCGAGGCAACTTCGAGCCGTTCGAGCGCGATATCTCCGTGCCATCGGGAACGACCGTGAGCCTTCGCGTCGACCTCGACCCGACGCCGGAGTTTCGCGCCCGGTACGTGTCGCACGCCCAGGCGCAGCGTACCTGGGGCCTCATCGGCATGATCGGTGGCGCGATCGTGGCCGGCGGTGCCGCAGGGCTCGTCGCCTACGACAGCAAGCAACGTAGCGATGGTCAGGCGACCATACGCCAGCTCGACTCCCAGAGCGCTCACGGCAGCGGCGAGGTGTGCGACGCGGGGCAGGTCTTCAGCACATATCAGCAGAACTGTCTCGACCCCCTCGCCGTGGCCAACGGGCAGGTCAGTGGTGCCAACACGCGCGACTATTTCGGGTGGAGCGGAGTCGGGGTGGGCGCCGCCGCGCTCGTCCTCGGCGTCGTGCTCTTCGTCACGGCCGATCCGCATGCGTACGACGGACCGGGCAGGCAGGCTGGCCTGATGCCAACGTTCTGGGCGGCGCGCAGCGGTGGGGGGTTCGGCCAGTCGTTCGTCTGGTGACCGAACCTCACTTCGGTACCGCCATGACCCGGCCGTCGTCGCTTGCTTGCGGATCCGTGCTCGAACCGAAGTCGGTCCAGTACGCGTTCGTCGCATCGACGGCGATTTGCTGGGGGAAGTTCACGAAGCCCGCGATCGGCGCGGGCTGATCGTTGCAACCGGAGAGGGGGCACTTGGAGACGCTTCCCGCTCCGCCGGTTCCCCCGTCCACGTCGATCATGCCCTGGTCGGTGAAATAGACTTCCGTCGCGTCGACGGCGATCCCGACGCAGTTCGACAGGTTGTTCGCGACGATGGTCAGCCCGGCCGTGCAGTCGGTCTCCGGGCACGAAGCGACGGCACCCGGCGATCCCGCGCCGCGAGTGCCGATATAGACGTTGGCGTTGCCGATGGCCATGGCGGTCGGCGTTCCTCCGACCAGGATGGGGGCGCAGGCGCCGGCGACGCAGGACAGAAGCGAGATCCCGGTTGTCGCAAAGTAGACCGTCGGCCCATCCAGAGCGATCGGCGCAGGAGGTGCCGTCGAGCTCCAGAGGACAGTAGGATCGGCGCCGCAGCCGTCGATAGGGCACGTAAGTAGGCCGTCGTCGACCGTGCTTCCGAAGTAGATCGACGCCGCGCCGACCGCGACGTCGGTAGGGGCGAGATCGCCCGCCCACAAGACCGTCGGGCCCTCCGAGACGCATCCATCGGTCGCGCAGCTCAGGAGCAGATTCTGCGTCGCCCAGTAGACGTTCCCGCTGCTCACGGCCAGCCTCGTCGAACCATTCCACGGGCCCGACGCGAGCACTGTCGGTGCATTGCCGCAGCCCGCCTTGGCGCACTTCATTAGCTGCGCTCCGCTGTAACTCTTGGTCTGTGTCGAGTACGTCCCCAGGTTCATCCAGTACACGTTGTCGTCGTCCAGGGCGATGCCGATAGGAGTGTGCTGCCCGGATACGAGCACGCCGTCGGGGATCGGCAAGCAGGCATCTCCCTGGCAGGCGCCCACCGTGCTCGAGTCCTCGCCCCCTTCCCTCTTGCCTGCGTCGGAAGAAGACGTCACGCCTGCGTCTTCCGCGACGTGGGAAGAGGCATCCGGTCGCCCCGCACCCGCGCCTCCCGAGCTGCCGCAAGCCGACGCCGCGGTCGTAAGCCCCGCAGCAGTCGCGAGGAGCCTCGCGAGCCGCATCGGCACCGCCTGGTCAGAGGGTTTCGAGGTACGCGACGAGGTCAGAGACATCCTGCTGGGAGAGGGTTCCGGTCGACCCGTGCTGCGGCGTTGCGCATGCGCCGAAGCGGTCGGCGAGGGTGACGGCACACCCGTTGTGCATGAGCGGCGTCCGCCATCCGACGCCGACGAGCGGTGGTACTTGGAAGGTGCCCCCGGTGCCGACGTCCATCGTGAGGTTGTTGGTGAACTTCGCTCCCGAGTGACACGTTGCGCAACCGGTGGCCGCGCTCTCGAAGAGCGCCTTTCCGCGCGCCGCGGATGCGGTGTCGATCCAGGATGGCGCAGGGGGCGCGGCGACGTTCTGCACCCAGCCCGTGATGGCGCTCATCTGCGCCGTGCTCAGCGGTGCGCCGTCCATCCGGACCGTGTACACGTCGTTGACCAGCACGTTCAGATTCGGTTCGTCGCCGGGCCAGTGGTAGGGCGCCGTTCCGGCGATCGTGCCACGCAGCGACGGCGTGCGGCGCTTGTTGCCGTCGAGGATCCACACGTGTCCGTCGTCTCGCCCCTCGGGGTGGCACGAGGCGCAAGCAATCATGCCGCCGGCTTGCGCGTGGAAGATGTCGAAGCCCGTGTCCGCTCTCGTGGTGGTCGATAGTGCTACGTTCGCGTCGCTCGTGGACCCGAGGATCCACAGCGATGCGGGCTCGCGCGTCTGGACGATCAAGTCGCCGGCGGGGTCATAAGCGACGGCGATCGGCTGCTCGCTCACGCCGCCCGTGCCGACGACCTGCCCTGGCGCGGCGCTGTTGCCGCACCGGTCGAACGTGAGCACCGTGTTGAGGTTCGTCGACACGAATGCGTTGCCCGGGGCGACGACGGCGTAAGTCGAACCGTCGGGGGAAACGGCCAAGTCGACCGGAAGTACGGCCGGAATCGCGGCATTGACGAGGACCGACCCATCGCTGCCCAGCACCGTCAGCACACCCAGGACGGCGCCCGACTCGCCTCCCTGGCAACCACCACCGGGAAGGGGCGGCGGCGGGGGAGAAACGGGGGGGGAGATGGCACCGGCGCATCCTGGACGAAGACCGGCATGCCGACGTTGCTGCCCTGCCCTTGACCGCTCAGGGGACAGGCTGTGAAGCCGCCGTCGCTGATGCCCGCGTCGCCGCCCGTACCGAGCGACAGCGGCGAGCCGGCGTCGAAAGTGCCGCTTACGTCGGTTTGGCCGAAGCCTCCCCCTCCGCAGCCGTACCCGCCTTGCACGGTGGTCACGAGCGATGCCGTGGACTCGGCCTGGTGAAGCGTGACGATGGTTCCGGACGGCCCGGGTACCGCTCGCCATGCGACGTGCGGCACGAAGCCTGTCGTCGGGGAGGGGAGCGCGTCGCGCCGGGTGATGGTCCCGTCGCCCGCGAGCCGAAGTACTTCGGCCGACCGAAACTCGCTGATGGCGAACGATCCGTTGGAAACGATGACATCGCGCAGGTCTCGCTCGACCGTGAAGGAGGTCGTGGCTGCGCCTCCTGCGGAGGGAAGCGCGACCACCTCTCCCGTCGCGCACGCGACCCACACCAAGTCCGTCGACGAGTCCCACGCGACCCCGCGCGGCGCCGGACACACCGATCGGCGGTCGAGGATCGATCCGGTCGTGGGATCGATCGTGACGAGGGCTCCGCCGGACCGCAGGGCGACATGCACGCGCCCCGCACCGTCCTCTACGAGCCGACCGGGCTCGTCCCCCGGGTGAAGGCTGATGGTGAATGCGACCGTCTGCGCGTGCAGGTCGACGACGTAGACGCTGTCGCGGTCGGGATCGGCGGCGACGGCATGGGTGCCGTCGCTCGTAACGAGGAGGGTTCCACCGGAAATGGGGGGCGGCGGTACGCTCGGGGTGACGACCGTGCTGAACGCAGGGGTGAGCGCTGACTCGTTTGGGATGCCCGGATTAGAAGAGGAGCCGAGCAATACGCCACCGTCCGGCTCGTCGAGCGTGAAGCAGTCGATGCAGCCACCGCTGTCCTGCCCTGCTGATCCCGACTGAGCGACGGACCGTGCGGGGGAGCTGCAACCGCTCGCGACCGTGGCACCAGCAGCGAGTAGGGCGCCCCTCGTGAGTAGAGCAACGGCGGCTCGTGCCCGGCGAAAGTGACCCGCTCTGATATTGCTCATGCGAAACCTCCGCCCTACGCGAGCTCGCGTCCGCCCCACGGATCAGCCTACCACGGCTCAGCAGTGGAGCACGCCATACCCCCAATGGCCGGGACCACGCTCGTCCGTCGCGGTTTCTCTACCTAGAACATGTGATTGAAGTTCAGGTAGAGGCCCGTGTCTTCGCTACTGAACCCGTAGTCGACGGTGAGCACGGTCGCCTCGTTCCATGCGATGTGGAGGCCCCCTCCCTGGGCTCGCTTCCATCCCCCCAGCGTCGTCTGCCCGACGTCATCGAACACCCGACCCATGTCGACGAACGGAACAGCGATGAGGGCGATGCCCTGCCTGGCCACGCGAAACTTCAAGAACGTCCACCGCACCTCGTAGTTGGTCAGCGCGATGATCGGCCCGACGAAACGGTTCTGAGCGTATCCGCGGAGAGTCTTGACCCCGCCCAACCCGGCGTGGTCGTCATCGATGAACGGAAGGAGGGACTCCGAGAAGAACGGCGTCCCGGTCGTCTGGATCTCGTAGAGCCCCCGCACGGCCAGCACGAGATCGGCGTAGCGCGGAACGGGGCTGTAGAAGGCGCGAACGGAGAGCATCAGGCGCATGTATTGGTACTGCGAGGCGAGCGCCTTCGTGCCGTACTCGCCCGACAGCTCCGCATAGACGCCCGAGTTGGGATCCGGCTCGAAGTCGCGCGTGTCCACGGACAGGGCGAGGCGAAGCACGTTGTCCCAACCACCGCTGCAGCCGAGCAGTCGCCCTGCGGCACAGTCGGTAGCCAAGAGCGTCGACGCTTCCGGGGCGTTCACGGTGTGGCCGTTCGAGTCGTGCGCGCTGGTGGGAACCGACTGGCCGGTGTAGTCGTGCAGATTCACGTACGCGACGTTCGCGCCCACGAGCGAACGAAGCACACCCCCGAGCATGTTGCGCTCGAGTGCGAATTGCAGCACCGGTCGCTGGAAGTCGTAGAGGTTATAGCGCGCGTAGGTCGTCCCGTTGGCCTCTACGGCGGAAGTGGCACGCATGTAGCTGCTCATCCTCGAGAACGTCTGCCCGGGCGCCCCCGGGAACGACAGGGGCGCCATGCTCCGCGTGCCGGTGCCGAAATAGGGCCAGTCCGTCGCAGCCTCGAACTCGAGCGTTGCGCGTACGCGGTAGTCGGCATCGGGGAACGCCGGCGCGTCGTAGTCGATGACATGGTCCTGCGCGCCGCCCGTCGTGGCGAAGGCCTGCGCGAAGACGCGGTGCAGGTACGGCGTGTACGCGAAGAGCGAATCGTCGCGGTGACCGTCGTAGTAATAGTAAAGGCGGGCGCCGAGCCCGAGGCCGAAGTTCGGGTCGTAAGAGAAGAGCGGTACGCCGGTGACGTAACCCCCTTCGACCTTTCTCGCGAAGTCCTCGTCGGAGAGGCGCTCCTTGGCCGAGACGCCCATAGGCACCGGCGGCGTGGGCACCGTCGCCGGGGGTGGCAAGCTCGATGTGCCTATGGGCTCGTCTGCCCGCGCGGCGCCGGGGATCGCAATGCCGGCGGCGAGCCCGAGCCAGGCCCCGAAGGTCCGAGCAGGCGGCGCGCTCAAGGGAAGCGCACTAGTACCGCGCGTCAGAAGACCCACCGACCTCGGCCGAGGCGGTGCGGTGCAACGCGAGGTCTTGATTCGAGCTCTCCGTGGGAAACGACATGCCCATGTAAGCGACGAAGGCTTCCGCAAGATCTTCGTCGCGCTGGCGGTCGTAGCCAACGACGGACCATACGCCCAACCGCGAGCTCAGGACGTGAGAGATCTCGTGCGTCAGCGTACGTACGAACCGGGGGTTCGGCTCGATGGACCCAGAAGAATCCCTCGTGAGGGGGTCGTTCCGTACGAAGAGGTGATTGATGGATTCGACGTAAAGGCCCCAATAGCAGCAACCAGGCGCGACCGCCTCGAAGCGCGAGGGAAGATCGTTCAGGGCGCGAGGCGACTTGCCGTCCAGCGCCACGTTCCCCGGCAAGAGCGATATGGCCGGAAGGTCAGCGGGCTGCGCTTGCGGTTGCGGGAGGTTCTTGCTGCGGAGGAAAGCACCGTAGTGATCGAATGCCCTGCGGCATGTCTCATCGAGTACGGCCAGAGCACGGGCGCTGGGTGTCGTCTCCAGCGGAAGCGCCGAGGTCGGGCGCCATTCGACGATGGGCATTCCGCAGTGCGGCAGCCGAATCGGTTCAGCGAGGCGCTCGCCTGGGCGAGGGAGGGCGTCCCATGGTGTCGAGTTGGGGCGTGCGGACGACGGAGCCTCGATGAGCGCCAGCGACACGATGGTGGCGAGCGACAGCCAGCGTATACAAAGCCGGCAGACCGAGGGTGGCACGAGCGAACTTTAGCCCAGCTAGCCGGCTGGACAGTAGTCCCGCGTCGAGCACAACCGTGCCGTAAGGAGACCCGCCGCACAGCGCCTAGGGGCGTTCGTCTAGTCCGAGGCCCTCTCGGACTGCGCATCCAGCGGCGCTGCGGCCTCGGTGGGTGTCGTCCCATCCGGAGAGGCACTGGCCCCTGCGTCGAGCGGGACCACGCTGGCGTCGACGTCCGGACACCCGCTCGCGTTCCACGTCCAGGTGAACTCGGTCGCGTCCCCGCACGAGTCCGGGTCGGGCGCGCAGGACCCACCTCTAGCGCCGAAGCACCAGCCGCAGCCGATTACCGGCGTGCACGAGCCGCACGTCGTGTACGCGCTGCACATGGTCGGGTACGCGCCGCCCGGCCCGCCGTTCGCATAAGCGAAGTCGGAGCTGTCGTCGCCGCAAGCGCCGACGCTCACAGCGACCGTCGAGGTCAGGAGGGCCGTCATAAGAAGTCGCGTCATGACCACCGAACTTTAGGCAGCCGCGGGCCGGCAGGCCAGCCCCAGGGGAGCGAGGGTGCAGACAATGTGGGCCACGCTTGCTCGCGCTGGCGCCGGCGTTCGCTTGATCGTGACTTTTTCTCTCTACGTGACGATCTGGCACGCTCGAGCGCCGGCCAGTGCACTTGAACGACCCCGCGGTAGCCGAGGGTTTCTGCGCAGATGCGGCCAAATGCGAGGGAGGTGCAACGGAGTTCAGCAGGGGTACGGCCGTTGCTTCTCGCTGTGGCCGCTCCGCTCCCGCCTTGGCCAGAGCCCCGCGGCGTCGACGGACTCGAGGATTCTTACATGACAACCGAAGCCTCAGGGCGCGCGCACGAAGTCGGGCTGCGAACGAACCGACCGCCCGTCGCTTCGAACGAAGGGGATTCTGCGGGGCCGAAGCTTGGCGTTGCGGGTGGCAAACCGCTACGCGTTCTCTTCGCCGACGACTCCGAGGACGACGTCGCACTCGTACAGCGTGAGCTCAGACGCAACGGCTACGTGCTCACGTGGGAGCGCGTTCAGGACGCAACCTCCATGCGGGAGGCTCTCATCAGCGGCACCTGGGATCTCGTTCTCTCCGATTGGTCCATGCCGCGATTCGGCGCTCTCGGAGCGCTCGCGGTCGTCAAGGAGGCGGCCCCGGACATTCCTTTGATCATCGTCTCCGGCACCATCGGCGAGGACGGGGCCGTCGCCGCGCTTCGGGCCGGCGCGCTCGACTTCGTGCCCAAGGACAAGCTCTCCCGACTATCCCCGGCCATCGAGCGCGAGCTTCGGGAGACTCAGGTTCGCGTCGCCCGGCGTCGAGCCGAGGATGATCTGCGCGCCTCGGAAGCGCGCTATCGGGCCCTGTTCGAGAGCACCCCTCTTCCGATGTGGGTATACGACACCCAGACCTTCAAGATCCTGACGGTCAACGAGGCAGCGCTTCGGCATTATGGCTACGGCCGCGAAGAGTTCGCCAAGCTCACGCTGGCGGATCTCCAGCCGTCCGCAGATTCGCCCACGCTCCGCGAGGGTGTCACCGAACCCGAAACAGGCGATGCGGCGACCATCTGGCGACATCGCAAGAAGGACGGGTCGATCATCGAAGTAGAGGTCAAGGCCGACGAGGTCGACTTCGAGGGAAAGCGAGCGCGCCTCGTGGTGGCCAACGACGTGACCGAGCGCGAACGCGTCCAGCACGCGCTCCGCAAGACCGAAGATCAGATTCGGCAATTGCAGAAAATGGAGGCAGTCGGAAGGCTTGCCGGAAGCGTGGCGCATGACTTCAACAACCTGCTCTCGGTCATCCTCAGCTACGCGTCACTGCTTCTGAAGGAGCTCCGGGAAGGCGACCCCATGCGAGCCGACCTCGAGGAGATCGAGAACGCGGGCAACCGTGCGGCGGATCTCACGAAACAACTTCTTGCGTTCAGCCGGCACCAGTCGATCGCGCCGGTCCCGCTGGACGTCAACGGGGTGCTCGGTGGCATGGACAAGATGCTTCGCCGCATCGCCGGAGGGGACGTGGACGTGGTGATGCAACCGGCAGCGGCCCTCGCGCCCATCCTGTCCGATCGCGGTCACATCGAACAAATCATCATGAACCTCGTCGTGAACGCTCGGGATGCCATGCCGACAGGAGGCAAGGTGGTCATCGAGACCGCCAACGTCGTCCTCGACGAGGACTACGCACGCAGCCATCTGGGGGCCACTCCCGGGCCGCACGTCATGATCGCTGTGACCGACAGCGGGACAGGCATGGACAAGGATACGCAGGCGCGCATCTTCGAGCCGTTCTTCACGACCAAGGAACCGGGGAAGGGCACCGGGCTCGGGCTTTCGACGGTGTTTGGCATCGTTCAGAAGAGCGACGGAAGCATCTGGGTCGAAAGCGAGCCCGGTCGCGGAACGATCTTCCAGATCTATTTTCCGCTGGCAGATGCCGATGTTTCGGATCCCGTTCCGGCAGTTCCACCGCGATCTGTGGTGACGAGCGGCTCCGAGACCATCCTCCTCGTGGAGGATGAGGAATCGGTGAGGGCGGTCGCGGGCGATATTCTTCGACGGTCTGGCTATCAAGTCCTCGAAGCGTCCAACGCCGGCGAAGCACTGCTCATCTGCGAGAGCCACGAGACGATCATTCACCTGGTTCTTTCGGACATCGTACTTCCGAAGGTGAGCGGACCAGAGATGTTCGCCCGGCTCCGGCTCGTGCGGCCGGGGCTCCGGGTCCTCTTCATGTCGGGCTACACGGGAGAAGTCGTTCACAGAGGCGTCGTTGGGTCGGAGTTTTCCTTCATCCAGAAGCCACTGAGGCCGGATTTGCTGTGCGAGGGGGTTCGCGAGGTGCTGGGCGACGGTCGCTCGGGATCCCCTGACCATCCTCGTAACTGTTGACGGCGCTGCCGTTCCCGCGGTCTCCTCCACTCTTCGTAAGGAGACGCAACCATGGCGAAGCCCGCGACCACGAAGAAGACGAAGCCCCTCTCGAAGAGCGAGATCCTCAACGCTATCACCGACGCGCTCGGCGAGGAGGTGTCGCGCAAGCACGTCAAGGCGGTCCTCGAGCACCTCGTCGCCGTCGGTCACAAGGAGCTGAAGAAGCTCGGCGTCTTCGTCCTTCACGGGTTCGCGAAGTTCGTCGTCGTGAAGAAGCCTGCACGACCCGCCCGAGAGGGCATCAACCCGTTCACCAAGCAGAAGCAGAAGTTCGCTGCCAAGCCGGCGAGCAAAGGTGTGCGTGCCAGGCCCGTGAAGGCGGTCAAAGACGCCGTGAAGTGACCCTCGCTTACGGGTGCGTCAGTCTCTCGATCAGCGCCCGCAGCGCGGGGTAGAGGCCCGTCAGGTGGGCACGCGTGGGCATCTCGAAGTCCTCGAAGTCGAATCCCGGCGCGACCGTGCAACCGCAAAGCGCGAATCTCCCGACGGGGAGGGCGGCCTGCCAGACTCCCGCAGGAACGACCCGTTGCGGGCGCTCTCCGATTCCGAGGCGACGGCCGAGCATGGAGACGACGTGAGCGCCCATCGCGTCGATGGTGTGGAGCTCGACCGGGTCGCCATCGTAGTGATGCCACACCTCGTCCGAACGCACGCGGTGCAACGCCGAGAAGGTCCCCGCTGGCAGCAGGAAGTAGATGGCGGTCGACGCCGGCTGCTCTCGAAGTGAGGCACTCACGACGAGTGAGGAGCGAAACACCTCGCGATAGAGGCCGCCTTCGGGGTGCGGAGTGAGTTCGAGGGCATCGACGATCGCTTGCGCATCCGGGTGCATGGGTGGCCCCAATCTACCGCTCGGCGGCGTTGTCCGTCATCGTGCGCGCCTCGTGCTGACTCGGGCCCTTACCCTGGACCGCCTTCGCCGCCGGGGCCCCCGTCGCCGGGGGTCGGCGTTTCGTCTGCGTCTTCTTCTGAGCCGCCAGCCGCACACGAATCGTCGATGGGCCCGCAGTCGGGCACGCAAGACAAGTCCGTCGTGCACCCCCACCGTGGCCCGTCGGCCGTTGGACGGCACGAGCAGCCACCCGCCTCGCACATGGGAAAGCAGACGAACGGGCCCGCCAGGGAGCAGCGCGCACCCGCTTCGGTGAACTCGTCGCAAATGGTGACGACGTCCACCGTCACGTCCTCCTCGGCGTCCTCACCGCCGTCGGAAGCGCTCCCGTTCTGGCTGCATGCGACGCTCCCCAGGCTGATCGCGATACCCCATGGACTCGCCGCCATAGCAAGGGCGACGAAGACGACCGAAGGGGCTCGCACGTTCCGGATCGTAGTCGTCCGAGGCGACGGGGCAACCCGGGCTCACTACGGGCAAGAGGCGGTGGCGGCGCCAATCATGCACGTGCTCGCGGTGCAGCACACGCCTGCAGAGCACGACGAGATCCCCGTGCAGCGGACGTCGCAGCTCGCGCCATCGCAGCGTACCTTTCCCGGGCAAGAGCTCACACCTGTGCACGTGACGGTGCTCATGCCGCCGTGCGCTGTCACGCCCCCAGGGCAGGCGGATGCCCCGGTGCAGCTGATGTCGCAGTCGCCGGCGCTGCACGTAACGCCCGTCATGCACGAGCTCGTGCCGCACGTCACTGTGCAGCTCGAGCCGCCGCACGTAACGGCTCCGCAGCTCGTCGCCGCCGAGCAGTCCACCGTGCACGAGCTCGCGGAGGCGCAGTCGACGTCCGCACCGCTGGCCGCCGTCGCCGTGACAGAGCATGGGATGCCAGAAGGACAGGTGCAGGGGCTGGACGAGCACGTGATCGAGCACGTCCCCGCGACGCAGGTGCCCCCTTTGCAGAGCGCCGGAGAGCAACCGGCATCGCTGAACGGAGCGTCGCGTTCGACATCGGACACGGCATCGTTGGAGGAATCGGCCATGGCGTCGCTGGAGAAATCGGGTCCGACATCCGCGCCGTCGAGGCCGGCGTCTGCCAGACCTCCCGATGACCCGCCGCCTGGACCGCCCGCATCGGTGTCCGGCTCCGTCGTCCCGTCGCCGGACGCGTCGTCAGGCGGAGAGGTCGGCAAGCCGTCGACCGAAGCGTCGGCGGTGCCTCTGAGGTCCAGCCCGCCGCCACCGACCCCACACGCCGACGCGAACCCGATGACCAGGGCGCCCACCCCCGCGGCCCCGGACCTCACAGTCACCCGACAGCGTCCTTGATCGCCGTTACGGGCTTGGCCTTCACGGTCTTGCTCGCGGGCTTGGCGTCGAACATCTGCTTCTCCTTCGTGAAGGGATTGATGCCCTCGTGAGCCGGCCGTGCCGGCTTCTCCACGACGACGAACTTCGCGAAGCCAGGTAGGACGAAGACGCCGCTCTTCTTCAGTTCCTCGTGCCCGACCGATACGAGAGCCTCGACGACGAGCTTCACGTGCTTGCTCGACACCTCCTCGCCGACCACCACGGCGACGGCATTCAGGATCTCGGCCTTCGAGAGAGGATTCTTCTTCTTCGTCGTCATCGTCGTGGGCTCGGTCATGTTCGTTGTGTCTCCTTCGAGAGGGCGAGGGAAGCGCGGAGAGGACGGTGGCGTCAAGCGCAAGGGTATCGTAGCCACTCGCGCGAAGGATTGTTGTTACGCTTTTGGGCCGGGTTCTCGGCCGGAACCCCGACGAAGGTGGAGGTCACACCGTGAAAAGCGACAATCCACGGCTCAGTGCCGTCGTCTGGACGATGCTGGGTGCGCTGGGTGCGGGGTGCGGCAGCGGCTCGGGTGATACCGGTGGTCGCGCTCTTCTTGACGCGAGCACCGGGCTCGACGGCGGCGGACTCGGCGTCGAGGGCTCCGTCGGGAGCCCCACCGACGCTCGCCAGGGCAGCGCTGACGCTCCCGGCGGACTGAATCCGAACGTCGCTCCCGGGGGCAATTTCGCTCTTTCGGTCTGGGAGCTTCAGTTGCCAATCGGGTCGGCCGGCGATCCGACGACGATTGCCCCCGCGACTCTGGAGGGCGGCTTCCACGACACCTACTTCTTCACGGACACGACGGACGGGGCCATGACCTTCTTTGATCCCGAGGACGGAGTCACCACGGCTGACTCCAGCTATCCCCGATCCGAGCTACGTGAGATGAATACCGATGGGACGGCCGCAGATTGGGCTGTCGCCGGAACCAACACGCTTTCTGCGACTCTCGCGGTGACCCAGGTACCGGACCACGTCTGCGTCGGGCAGATTCACATCGGGACGGCGATCGAGGCGGGGCTGGAGGAATCGACGAAGCCGCTGCTCGAACTCTACTATTACGCGAGCGGAGCCATCACCCTCGGTATCGAGGACTCTCCCGCGGGCAGCCAGACCTCTTACTCGATCGCGACCGTTCCGCTAGGTGCGAAGTTCAGCTACACCATCCAGCTTGTGGGGGCGGGCACAATCACGCTCACCGTCGACGGCACGCCGCATACGTACACGATGCCCGCCAGCTTTGGAGGGTACGGCATGTACTTCAAGGCCGGTGACTACGACCAGACCGCGGACGCCGACGCCGGTGCCGCGCTCGGCGCCACCGTGAAATTCTACGCGCTCCAGGTTTCGCACTGACTCGCGGGGACGGAGCCGCCCTTCACGACCGGGCGCGTCGAGTCACGCTGCCGACCGCGCGGAAGCAGTCGCGCGCGTGATCGTCGACGAGCCCACACGCTTGCATCCAGGCATACATGATCGTCGAACCGACGAAGCGAAAGCCCCGCTTCTTCAGCGCCGCCGCGAGCGCGTCGGACTCCGGCGTCTGCGCCGGGACTTCGCCCAGTCGGCGCGGCCGGGTCACGATTGGGCGACCCTTCACGAAGGTCCAGACGAATGAGTCGAAAGAGCCAACGTCGTCCCTGAGCTCGAGGAAGGCTCGCGCGTTCGACACCGTCGATTCGATCTTGAGACGGTTTCTGACAATCCCCTCGTCCTTCATGGCCCGCGCGACACGCCGCCCGTCCCACCGCGCGATGGACTCGACGTCGAACCCATCGAAGACGCGCCGATACCCCTCGCGCTTTCGGAGGACCGTGAGCCAGGAGAGCCCTGCTTGCGCCCCCTCGAGGATCAGCATCTCGAAGAGGCGATCATCGTCGTGCACGGGAATGCCCCATTCTTCGTCGTGGTAGCGAAGGTAGAGAGGGTCCGCCGTGACCCACGCGCAGCGACGGAGCTTCGGTACCGTGGTTCGCATCTTGGTTTGACGTAGCACTTGGCGGTGGCGAAGTCGTGAACGGCATCACGATACGTGACGAACCGTCGTCACTGACGACGGAGCGTCGTCACATCGATGTGGAGCAGCGCGAAAATGGCGGGGTTTTCCGTTGGCGCGGAGGTTGCCATACCGCGCTGAACGATGAACACGCACGCGAGTGGGACGGTATTTGGCGTGGCCCTGTGGAGCCTCTGCGGATGCGCCGCGTCAGCCCCCAGCCACGATGACACGCCGACCGCTGCGGCGACTGCGCCCGGCACCGCAGCTGCCATGTCCCCCGCCCCATCCGTCGTGACAACCGTCATCGTGCGGGGCCAGGTCATGTCGGCACCGGACACCGGGCTCGGGGGCGCGCAGGTGTCATGGCTTCCGGGCGATCCGTACCTCATGCCTATGCAGAAGACCCAGGCCGATGCTTCAGGCTTCTTCGCGCTGGGCGGTGTGCAGGCAAACGCGCGCGACTGGTTCGTCCTCGAGCAAACAGGTTTTCAGGGAGTCTTCCAGGAATTCGACGTCACCACCGCGGCGCAGCAGATCTTGCCCGCCGCCACGCTGCCCTCGAACGCCGACGCAGCAGCACTGGCACAGACCTTCGCCGTCGCGCTCGACCCGACACGCGTCGTCATCCGCATTCCGATCGCAGTCTCACCCCTGCCGGGCAGCACGCCTGTGGCAATCGCGGTGACCGCGCAGCCCCCGCTGGACGTGCCGGTCCAGTACGCAAGCGGCGAGGCCATCGTCTTCAACGCCATTCCCGTCGACCCGTACCAGATCACTGTCACCCGCGGGAGCAGCACCTGCGCTCCAGCCTCGTATCCGGCCTCCGTCGCCGCAGACGGCTCGGTGGAGGTCCGAACGCTATCGGGCTTCTGGACGGTCGGCCCCGCGATGGTCTGCCCGTAGTGCGGCGCCACCAAGGAATCCCCGTGCCCGCCAATCTACAGATGCGTCTGACCAGCGACCGCAATCACGTCCTCCTCGTCACCTTCTCTCTCGAGCGGGTGGCGGCGCTCAGCACGGCGGAGCTGGATGTCGCGCGACTGGCCAGCGCCGGCCTTTCGAACGAGGCCATCGCCAGACAGCGAGACACGTCGGCGCGCACCGTCGCCAACCAGATGGCGCGCATCTTTGCCAAGTTGCGCATCGCCACCCGACGCGCGCTATGCACCATTCCCGAGCTCCGCGCGTGAGAGCCCGACGTGTCCCCCTCGCCCGAAAAGGTCTGGAGCCCTATGCTCGCCAGGCCCCGAGCTGACGCCGCGAAGAGCGACGCGCGGCTCAGATGCGGCAGTGAATGCTGGCCATCGCGGAGTCGTTCGGCTCGTAGTCTGGGTCGTCCGCAACGAACCCCTCGTCGAGCGTGCGCACGAGGCGCATCTTCGAGACGGTCCACAGCTTCCCGGTCGCGAAGTGCCCCGAGCGGCTCGACCCGCGCAGTTGAACCGCGCGAAGCACCTCGTGGTCTGCGCGAGTGAAGCCATGGCAGTACGGAGCGACGACGCGTGCGTGTCCCTCGTAGGTGAACGCGAGCACTTTCCGCGTCCGAATGGCCTCGCAGAGGAGCGCGAGCACGGGCATCTGTCTTAGCACGCGCTCGATAGGGCTGAAGAGGGCCGGTCGTTGCCGGACGAGGAGCCGACCTATAGACTGTTGAACGATGGGCGAGACTGCGGCCACGGGCATGGCCCGCATCGTCGGACGTTACGCGATCTTCGACGAGATCGCCTCCGGCGGCATGGCGACGGTGTACCTCGGGCGCCTCATGGGGTCCGGGGGGTTCTCGCGCACGATCGCGATCAAGAGACTCCATCCCCAGTTTGCGAAAGATCCCGAGTTCGTGACGATGTTCCTGGACGAAGCGCGACTCGCCGCGCGCATCCGCCACCCGAACGTCGTGCCGACGTTGGACGTGGTCGCATCGAAGGGTGAGGTATTTCTCGTGATGGAGTACGTGCAAGGCGAGTCGTTGAGCCGCCTTGCGCGAGCGCTCAAAGGCCGCGGCGAACGCGTCCCCATCCCCATTCTGCTGCGGATCATGAGCGACGCTCTGCAGGGGTTGCATGCCGCTCACGAGGCGCGCGACGAGCGGGGCGTCCCCCTCGACATCGTCCATCGCGACATGACTCCCCAGAACATCCTCGTCGGCGTCGACGGCGTCGGTCGATTGCTCGACTTCGGCGTCGCCAAGGCCGCCGGTCGCGCGCACACGACGAGGGAAGGTCAGATCAAGGGGAAGCTGGGCTACATGGCGCCAGAGCAACTTACGGGCACCGGTGTCACGCGGCAGACCGATGTTTATGCCGCGTCCGTCGTCCTGTGGGAAATGCTCGCCGGCCAGCGCCTCTTCTCGGGCGGGAGCGAAGTCGACGTCATCGCCAAGCTCCTCAAGCGAGACATCCAGCCGCCGAGCCATTTTGCGTCGGGCATTCCAGCGTCGCTCGACGACGTCGTGATGCGCGGCCTGGCGCCGTCGGTCGCAGACCGCTTCGCCACGGCGCGCGACGTCTGCGTCGCCCTCGCCACATGCGGGGTGCAAGAGGCCGGAGGGATGGCGGTCGGGGAGTGGGTCGAAGGGCTCGCGGCCGATGCCCTCGCCAATCGCTCGGCCAAGATCGTCGCCATCGAGACCCACTCCGAAGGGGACGCGCGGCCGTCCGTCGATCCCACGCTCCCGCCGCGAGGCCCCTCGGAGGCGGCTGCGACCCTCGCACCCCCGCGGCTCGGGCTGTCGTCGACCACGCATCCCAGTGAACCAGCGTCGGCGATGCTCACGGCGACGATGGCGACCAGCGCACTCCGCAGCAACGTTCGTCGGCGCATATGGGGGGCCGGTGCCGCGCTCGTCGTCCTCGTCGTCGGAGGGCTCGTCGTGGTCGTCAGCGCGATGCGTGGCGGTGCACCCGTTCGATCGGACACACCTGCCCGGGGCTCGAGCGCTCGCGTCGCCCCCGAGATCACCGCGTCCAGTGTACCCGCCTCCGCGTTTCCTCCCGTGCTGCCCGAGGTGAAGGCGTCCGCAGTGCCTGAGTCATCCACGCAGCCGGCGCCGCGCGCCGACACGTCCGCTCCCCTTGCCAATCCGGGGCCACCGCGTCGTGCGACGGCGCCTGCGACCATTCGGGGAGGAGCGACCCCCCCCCGGCTTCGAAGACTCGCCCGGGTAACGGCGTGTTCGATTCCAGGGAATGACGACACCACCTGGCGTCACGGCGCGGGTGCGGCGCCGAGGATCTGGCAGTCGGCCGAGTCGTACCCACCGGCGGTCATCGAGCCGCTGCAGGTCCCGGAACATTGATTCGACGAGTTGGAGCACAGACCGCTCGAGCAATCCGAGTCCGCGACGCACAAGCACACGTTGCCCTCGCCGCAGACAGGCGCAGGCGTGAGCGTCGTCGCACAGACGCCCCCGGCGCCGGTCTTCGCGTTCGTCACCACGAACCCTCCGGATCCTCCACCGCCTCCGCCGCCCGACCAGTAGCCACCCCAAGTGCAGACGGGGGGCGCGCTCCCATTCTGGATGCCCATGCCTCCCGCGACACCGACGTTCCCTGCGCTCCCTCCAGCTCCACCGGCCCCCCCCAGCTGGCTATTGGGCGAGGGTGCCGCGCCGCCGGGGCCGCCGGAGCCACCACTTGCCTGGTATGTCCCCGCCACGACGGAGACGCCCTCGAGCAAGATGGTGCCGCCGGAGCCGCCCCCTGCACCGCCGGTTCCGTTCTGCGCGATCGAGCTGCTCGCGCACCTTCCAACTTCGCCGCCGCTGCCGTTGCTCCCGTTCGCCGCGATCTTGCCGCCCGTGACATCCAGAACCCCCGCCGCGGAGATCTGCACGGCGCCCCCGCCCGCGCCCGCCACAGGCGAGTAGCCGAGCGAGCCCACGTACGGGAGCCCCCCTGCGCAACCGCCGGCGAGAGGTGCCGTGCCGCTGCTTTGCGCGACGCCTCCGGCTCCGCCCGGGTTCGTCGACGATCCGCCGCCCCCTCCGGCGGCGGATTGCCCACCACCGCCGGCGCCCGGCTCCCAGGTTCCAGTAGCCGTCTCCGTGCCGTTGCTGAGGGTGGCGCACGCGTTCCCTCCGGGCCCCGGCGTCGTTCCGGTCGCGCTGGCGTTGATCGTGCCCGTGATCGTCGCGTTGCCGTACACGGCCAGGATGACCGGATTGCCGCCCACGAGCGTGAGCGTGCCGGTCAACGTGAGGCTCTTGAAGATCAGGGAATCGGCAGCGTGCCCGCCGCCGGTTTGCGACACGCTCTGCTTGATGGTGGGCGCCTGGCCCGAGCACGAGCCCGAAGTAAACGTGTGCGTGGTCGAGCTGTACGTCGCCGTGCAGTCGGTCGTCGCGTCGGGCGGCGCCTCATAGGCGGTGGCCACGAAGTTGCTCGGCGAGAATCCGAACGTATCGAACGTGCAGCTAGCGGGAATCGCATTGGCAGCGAGGAGGCACCCGAAGCCGTCGGCGGGACCCGACCCTGTGCAGGCCGCCTGACACGAGAGGTCGTTCTGGCCGGTGACCTTCACACACTTGCCGCTCGGGCACTGGCTGTCTTGCACGCAATGACACGCGCCCGCCCCCGAACAGATGCCCCCGGCGGCGTTACAGCCGCCCTTCGCGCACGCATACGCGCCGCTCTCCAATCCGACCGACCCTGTCGCCTCAATCCCGCTGTCCGATGCGAGGTCGCCGTCCGCCGAAGTGGCACCGTCGGATGTCCCGAGAGCGTCGCTCGAGACGCGTGCGTCGGATGCCGGACCGGCGTCCGCGGGAAGCTCCCCTTGCGGATCGCCCACGAGCAGCGCGCATGCACACAGCGACGCGGCAGCGAACGTGCCCACCGCCGCGATCACCGTGGGGCACGTCGTTGAAAGCCCGCGGCGTGTCACCATGCGATCCGCGCGGCCAGGCCCCGCGAAGGAATGTCCACGCCCACGCGCACCGCGGGGGTCGACGCTCCGGGCTCCGAGCCCTTGGTCGCGAGCACCAGATACAATCCGACGCCGAACGCCGCCGCCCCCGCGATAACGCCAACCGTCGACACTGTCTCGTCGGTCCTCATGGCGCTGGTGGCGGCGCTCCCTGCCGGGGTGCAGAACGTCGCACCGCACGCCTTTGCCGCGTCGTCCTTCTCCGAGAACGCGCGGATGCCGAAGAATGCCCCCACGCCTGCAAGCGCCACCCCCACTCCGCCCACGACGAAGCCGACTGTTCGCCTCGCCGGCGCCGTCGCGCTCGGGGAAGGTCGTTCGGCAGCCCCTTCAGGTTTGGAGGGCTGAGACTCCGTGGGCAGTGCAGATCCCGCCGATTGCCAAGACTTCGTCGAAGGCACCTGCAACGTCAGATCGGGAGCGCCAGGCGCAACATGGAACGATTCACGAAACGGCAGCAGGCCGGCGGAGGTCGCGCGCAGAACATGGTCCCCCGGGTCGACCGGCATCGGCGTCCCGTAGGCTGCAGCCCCTATGGGTTGATCGTCGATCGTTACGGCGAGGTCGGCCTTGGTGTCGGCATTCACGATCACGTGAGCAAGAGAGGGCTCGAGCGCCTTTGCGCGGTCGCGGGCGACGCTCTCCCGCTGCGCTTGGCCGGCGCGCCTGGCGAGCTCGACGGCTTGCGTGTACTCGGCCCAGGCGCTCGCCGTCATCCCTGCTTTCTCGTGGCAGAGCGCAAGGTTCATGAACGTGCCGACTTTGGGGTCGATTCGGTTGCTCTCGGCAAACTTGGGGCACGCTTCGGCGTAGTGGCCATCCGCCATCGAGGTGCGTGCGCTGCGAAAGAGCGCCTCGGCCATCGCGCCCTGGTCGGTTGCCTGCGCTGCGGCGGGGGCCGTGGCGAGGACAGAGGCCATCGCAACGACGCCCGAAGTCGCTCTGCCCACCATGGGGCCGCACGCGAAGCGCCAACGGGACGAGAGCCTCCCCATCGCATATCAGGCTACGGGCAAGCGGTCCCGGACGCAACGCGGCCTGGCCTTCCCCGCCGCTCGAAGGTCATCCGCTTCCCAGCATCACGTCCACTCTGCGATCGCGAGTCCAGCCTGCCTCGTCGCTGCCCGTTGCGTCCATCGCGCCACGCGATGTCGTCTCGACATGCGAGCGCGTGAGACCGTGATGGTCGAGGTACCCCTCTACGGAGTCGGCGCGGCGCTGCCCGAGTACTAGGTTGTATTCGCTCGAGCCACGTGGATCGGCGTGTCCTACGAGGCGCATGCTACGTCCCCTGAGTGGTCCGACGGTGAAGCACTTGGCGATCGCGTCGAGGGGGCCGACGTCCTTGTTCTCGAGCGCTGCCGAATCGAAGGGGAAGTACGCGTCCTGGTCCGAGATGCCGCAGGCCGTGCGAATGTCGGCCGAGACTGCGATCGTCCCCGTGGTCGGTGGAGGGGCGGGGAGGTTCGAGCTCGTACTCGCGTTCGTCGCCGTCGACGGCGAACGTTCGGCCGGTTTCGCCGTGGCGCACGCTGTCGCGGCGAGCAGTGGAACGAGGAAAGGGACAGTGGACGACGCGTATCGAGAGAGCAGATTGGCTTTCATGATTGTGGACCTCCCAGGGTTGCCACGACGACCGAGCAAGAACAACGCCAGGGCGCGGCTCGTCGAAGTGCACGCGCCATCGCGCGCCCAACGGCCTCGTGATGGCTGCCTTGTGCGCCATGTCGCAAGATGCAACGTGGCCCCGGCTGAGCGTCACGTCCTCCCGGCCCCTGGGCCGCCTCTCGGGGGTGCCAAAGCACTAGCCAGTCTGGCGTCGGCCGTGGAGGCACGTCTCCTGCACCCATCGCGAACGTGGACCCCAACGCAAAGCCAGACGGCGAGCACGCTTCGCAGCCTCCGTGGCGAACGAGCGCGGTGTCCACGATCGAGAGGCGCTCCGGGCCATTCCGGGTGCTTCTCGCCGAAGACGACGCGGAGATGCGAAGCGTCGTCGCGGACTCGCTGCGGGGCAACGGCTACGAAGTCGTCGAGGCGGTCGACGGTGGCCGCTTGCTGGTGGACATCGCCGCGCGCCTCAAGAGGGGCGACGGTGCCGGCTCCGTCGATCTCATCGTCTCCGACATTCGCATGCCGATCTGCAGCGGGTTGCAGATCCTCGCGGCTCTGCGGGATGCTCACTGGCGAACGCCCGTGATCTTGATGACGGCCTTCGGCGACGAGGCGGTGCGGCGACACGCCGAGAGCCTGGACGCGGTACTGTTCGACAAGCCGTTCGAGATCGACGATCTGCAGACGGCGGTTGCGAACCTGCTCCCGCGCGAGCGGCCTCCTCGTTGACGCGCTTGGCGGCAGGAGTCCGTCGTGCGGGGTCGGTCATGTCGCATGGCTCACGTGTGCATGCCGCGATGGAGCGTTTGGTAACTCCGTAACTCCCTCTTCATAGGAGTGCAGGCACACTTCATCGCGCGACAGAGCTACGGCAAAGGCAGGGCGTTCCCGGTCCACAATTCGAGTCGGTGAAGCACTCGTCGTAAGAGCACCCGCCGGGCCCGACCAGGCCAGCCGCGTGAAGCTCTCACGGTGCCACCCCACCCGAAAGCTCTCACATTTCCAGGGGGTGCAGAAGCCGTGCCGTCTCGAACCGCTCGTCAGTTCTGCCGGGCCAGCGCGATCGGGAGCCGGCCCTTGTCCTCGATCCCTTGGAGCGGTTTACTTGTGGACCGTATGAAGCACGCGCTCTCTGGGGTCGTCGCGCTGGTAGTCACAGCGACCCTGGCCGCGAGCTGCGGGGGCTCCGTCGGCGGAACCGGCCCGCCCGCCGCCGACGGGGGCGGACAGGACGTGTCCACGATTTGCGGAGCCTCCGGGGAGGCTTGCTGCAACGGGGCCGCGTGCGACGACGGGCTGGTGTGCATTTCGGGAACGTGTGCCGCCCCGGGCTCGGCGGACGCCTCCCCCGATTCGGCAGGCGAGAGTGGTGTCCTCGCGGATGCTTCGCCGAGCGGCGCGGCCGACGCGGACGCGACGACCGTTGTCCCTAGCGACGGCGCCCTGCCAACCGACGCCCCCGCCTTCGACGCGGGCAACTGCGCGACGGCGGTGGTCGATCCGGTGCACGGCGTCTTCGTCGCACCGGGTGGCACCGACAGCGTCGGTTGCGGTACCGCCCCGACCAGCCCGTGCCAGTCGATTGGGGCAGGCGTCGCGAGCGCCACGGCCGACGGGGGCGGACGCGACATCGTCTACGTCTCCGCGGGCGTTTACACCGAAACGGTGACGCTCGACGTGGGCGTTACCGTGCAGGGTGGCTGGCACTGGGGCGGCAGCTCCATCTGGTCGTTCGACTGCGGCAGCTCGCCCGAGAGCGCCGTCACCGTGCAGGCGCCGTCGAACTCCAACGCGACGGTCGTCGTCAGCGGCAGCGACGGCAACCCGGCGACTCTCTCCACCCTGACTGTGCTGAGCAAGGCGGCGTCGGCCGTGCAGCCGGGCGAGTCCCTGTACGGAGTCTTCGCGACCGGCGCGAGCACGGTGCTGGCGCTGACGGACGTCATCGTCACGATGCAAGCTGCGGGCGCAGGCTTGCCCGGGACCGCGGGGGCCATCGGCAGCGCGCCCCCGGTGACATGCTCTGCCGGGAACGGCAAGAACGCCGCCGCCTCGACGGCTGGCGCCGTGGGCGCGACGGGAACGGGGGGCTCCTTCTCGTCCGCGGGGTACACCACGCACACGGCCGGAACCGGGGGCAACGGCACCGCCGGCGGTAATGGCATGGCCGGCGGCCCCGGGGCGAGCGTGCCCGTCTCGGTCTGCGCCACGACGAATCCCTGTACCGTCGGACAAACCACCTGCGTCGGAGCCGCCGGCCTGAACGGCTGCGGTGGCGAAGGTGGGGTCGGCGGGAGCGGCGGAGGGGGCGGAGGAAGCAGCGTCGCGATCTTCGCCTACGACGCCGCGGTGATCGTCACGGCGGGCGCCTTCCGGACCGGGGACGGAGGCAACGGGGGAGCCGGAGGTGCCGGGGGCAGCGGAGGCAGCGGGAGCGGAGGCTCGCCCGGCCTGCCGAGCCTCTGCGAAGGGTCCTCGTGCTCTGGCTCGGCCACGTCGGCGTGCGCCCCTCTGAACCCGGCCGTCATGGCCAGCGGTGGCGCGTCCGGAACCGAGGGCGGCAACGGGAGCGTGGGTGGTCGGGGAGGCGGGGGTGCGGGCGGCGACTCCGACGTCATCGTGACCGGGGGCTCGGCCACGAGCATGCTTGTCCTCGCGGCCGACCCGGCGCTACTGCCTGGCAAGCCGGGTACCGGTGCCGCCAACGGCCCAAGCGGCATAGCCGTGGTGCAGCGCACATTCTAGCGCGATCGGTTGCGTGAGCACCGGCGGCGTCGCGCGCGAGAGTATGGTCTGGCGCAAGATCATGTCGTCACCCAAACGTCTCGCGAGGATCGCCGGCGTCCTCTACCTGCTCGTTGGCATCTTCGGCGGCTTTGCAGAGGGATTTGTGGACCCCAAAATGTACGTCGCAGGCAACGCGGCGGCCACTGCCGGGAACGTCCTTGCGAGCCCGGGACTCGTCCGCATGGGCGTCGTCGCTCACCTGCTGGACGGGACGTGCTTCGTGTTCCTGGCGATGGCGCTCTACGTCCTCCTCGAGCACGTGAACAAGAGCGTGGCAAGGTCCATGCTGATCCTGGTCGCGCTCGCGACCGGCATCATCTGCCTCAATGCAGTCTTCCAGTTCGAAGGCTTGCGGGTCGCAACCGACAGCTCCTATGCGACCGCCTTCGGCACGGCGGGATCGAACGCTCTGGTGCTGCTGTTGCTCGACACCCAGCATTACGGCACGCTCAGCGCGCAGGTCTTCTTTGGCTTGTGGCTCGTTCCGCTCGGGTGTCTCGCCTACGGGTCGGCGCTGTTCCCCAAGGGGCTTGGCGCCCTCCTGATCGTGGGGGGCGTTTGCTACCTCGTGGACCTGCTCGCGGCGTTCCTGGTCCCCGCCTTCGGGCAGAAGATCCACGCCTTCGTCGTGATCCCGTGCGCCGTCGCCGAGATCTCGATGGTCTTGTACCTGCTCGTCGTCGGCGTGAAGACCGTGAAGCCAGACAAGCATGTCTCTGCGCCGACTTGAGTTGCCTTGACGGGCAGCGTCGAACTTCGTGCCGCCGCACGTGCGACCGATAGCCCCCCTCAGTCATTGGTGGCCTTTCCGTCGATGGCTGCCTTGTAGTTCTCAGCGGCGTCCTTGTGCTTTGCGCCTTCGATCAACTCGGTCAATACGTGGCCGCACGAGAGCGCCGAGTGGCACGTCGATTGCCAGTCACCGCAGACGGGACACCACTGGTCCGCCTTACCGCGCGCCATGTCCTCCGCCCATTCCGCCGCACAACGCGCGGAGCAGAAGAGGCGACCGACCGCCGCTTTGCGACCGCATCGGAAATAGCAGCCTGGCCGTACGGCGCTCACGATTGACCCCGCTTGTTTCGATTCATGGAGAGTCAGAAATGGCCCGGATTGCACCTCCAAGCTCCGCCTGGCGAGGCAAGGAATCGTGACAGGCGATGGCCTCTTCGCCACGCTCGCCGGTTCGGATTCGCACGGTCTCGACGACGTCGGAAATGAGAATCTTCGTGTCATCGGTGTCCCGGATAGCCCGCTCCAGTACCTCCAGAATTCTGGGAACGACGTCGTCCCGAACCACGATCTCGATCTTGACCTGGCGCGCGAAGTCGACGTTGTGTGGCGATCCCAGATAGACCTCGCGGCGGCGAGTTGCTGGGCCGAAGACCTTCGCCTCGCTCACAGTCATGCCTGGGACGCCCGCCTCGACCAGGTCGTCCTTGAGGTCGTCGAATCTGCTGGGCGGCATAATCACTTCCAGGTGCTTCATGGTCCGTCTCGTCTCCTGGCGATCGCAGGATCCTCAGCTGCGACCCGGCGTCCACTTCGTGGGGGCGGCTGAGTCGTTGCCTCCACGAAGAGTAGGAATCGGTTCATAAGGATTCCCTTAAAAAGGCGGTGGTCCCTATGATGATCTCGGTTAGGAAAAGCGACGCCGCTGTTGCGCGGGGCCCGCGCAGACCAGGGATCGCAAGCCCCTGCCCCTTCAACGCGGCCGGACTGGAGTTCCGTACGCGCTGCTGGTGGGGGGTTCCGCCAGGATGGCCTCCTGCAGGGCACTGAGCGCCGCCCGACAAACCAGCATCACCTTGCGCTTCTGGTTCAGCGAAATGGATAGCGAACGGACGTTCGTATTCTCGCGGGAGAGCGCAAGGATTTGCATCCTCATGGTGCTGAACTCGGCGTAGCGCGCCGTGGCGATTGCGAGATCGGAATCCGTTCTCAGTCTGGAAATCGCGACCAGGCCATCGAAGCTCTTTCGGACTTGATTGTCCTGCGCGGCCATCAACGATTCCAACTCGTCCATTTTCTTGTCGCTCTCCTCCGCGATGTGTGGTGGCAACAAGACTTGAATGCGCAGGGCGCCGAGCTGTGCGCCGAAGGCGAGAAGCATCACCGCCTTGGCGTCGGATGCGTCGGCATTCGCGTCCACGAGACGGGTGAGCGCGTCGCTCATCTCCTTGACGGCGGTGGCGGCCGGGCCGAAGGCCAGGCTGTACGCCTTGACGTTGGTGTTCTTGACGGCCAAAGCCAAGAGGTCGCTGTCGACGCTCTGGAAGTCGGCGAATGCCGCGGTGACCTGAGCCAAGAGCTCCCTCTCGCCTTGGGTCCCGCCCGCCGCCAGCAGCTCTCGCAGTTCACGACGTTCCTGTTCCACTCTCTCCGAGGCGGTGCGGGCCTGGTCGACGAAGGTCCTCGAGTCTTGGTCGGTACTGGCGAGGACTGCGCTCTTCTCCGCCTCCGAGGCCGAAGCCAGGTCCACCTGCATCTGTCGCACCAAGTCCATTCGCCGCGCCTTGGAGGCGAGCTGCGCAGCGGGATCTTGACCTCCTCGAAAATGCAACATGATTGCCATGAAGATCGACAACACAGCCGCCCCGACAGCCATCCACAAGAGGTCTTTGAGCCCGGGCTTCATCTTCATGGCCGCGAGCTCCTTGCTACCTGGGTCTTGAAACGCCGTCGAGCGCCCGTCCGCGACCGGCGTACGCGCCTGAGACGCTCGTGCGTGTCACGCGTCGGGCGCCGAGGGCGACCGGCGCCGAGGCAGGAGCAATCGCGCGGCGTCCGTCCAAAAGCGGCCCCGCGACGCCTCTGCGATGACGCTCTCGTCCCGACCCTCGGCTGGCGGGTAGAAGTGGTCGACGACGAGCCGGACATGAAAAAGCATCGCGTCTCGCCGCGTGTACGCGGCGTGCCCGAACCCGGTCGCCCAGAAGTTCGGGACGACGCGCGCTTGATCGCCATAGTCGACGAGGAGCGTATGGCCATGCGGCGAAAGTCGGAGTCCCTGTGCGACGTGCCTTAGCCACGCGCGCAGGTCGCTGCCGACACCGAGTACGCGGTCGAGGCGCTCGTTGAGCGCGCGGTCTCTCGCCAACGGAGCAGGCCAGTCCGAGCCGGGCGCGCCAAGGTGGTGCACGTAATCCCCTCGGCGCGTGTGGAGAAGGCCGCGCAGCGACGCACCCCGAGCCGTCGTCCTCCTGTGGTTCACCAGATGCAGGAGGCGAAAGTGCGAAGATGGCGCAAAGTCGTAGCGTGGGGGGGTCCCGAATGTCGCCACGTCGAAGGCGCAGCACCGCAGACGCGCGAGATGATCCTCGAGGGCCGCGACGTCCTCTCCGCGCGCAGCGGCGGCGTCGACGAGCTCTTCGTATCCTTGGGACCGCGCTATCAGCTGGCTCAGGAGGGCGAAGAGTTGACCGCCGTGGCTGTGCCCGACGAGCAGGACGCGACTTCCAAGGCCCGTCGCGCTGTGCAGTGCGAGGGCGCGAGCGAGGTGGACGGCTTCTTGCACCCGCGCGGCATGATGATTCTCGCCCGACCATGTGAACCCGACAGCTTCGATCCCCGTCGCGGTGGCGAGAGCGTCGACGTAGTCCGAGGGAAAATTCGAGAGATCGCCTAGGAAACGTGACACCTGTGCGCGCGTGAACCCCCGCAGGCCCCGGGCGAGGTGGGGAAAGACGGGGACGGCGCCTTCGAGGGTCCGCGCGAGCGCGAGCGGATCGTCACCAACGAACGAGCCGTGCACGAAGAGGATCAGGCGCGTCCCGGCGCTCCTCATGCGCGATCCCAGCTCCTCCATGGCGACGCGCCATTCCGCGGTTCCCTCGGCGGCGAGGACCGTGAACACGATCCGCGTCGGCTCGACCCGCGAGACGACAATCGATTCGGACGTCGGCCGCCGCGATGCGCGCAGTCGCGCGACGGCATACCCGGCACCAAAGGCGACGAGGCTGCAAACCACGCAGACGAGAAGGAACAGAATGGCCACCGCGTGCCGGGTCCGGGCAGTGACGATACCGGGACGATCCCGCGCTAGCGCTTCTCGATCCGGGGTGCAAGACGCCGCGTCATCCGAGGCGAGAAACCGAGCCGCTCGGGCAACGTCTTCGGGGCTCCCGAGGCGCCACGCGCTCAGCCCATCGTGACGACGACCTTGCCCTTCGCGCGGCCTTTCTCGAGGTAGGCGAACGCGTCGGCGATCTCGGCGAAGGGGAAGACCTGGTCGACGACGACCTCGAGCGTCTTCGCGTCGACGAGCGAGGCAAGCGCGTCGAGATCCTTCCCGCTCGGGTGCATGAACATGTAACGGTAGCCTACGCCGGCACGCCACGCGCGGAAACGCAGTCCCGCGCTCGCGAACCAGAAAAGGATCGCGAGGCCCGCGCCGCGATGGAGATCCTTCATAGCCGTCGTCGGCTCCGGAACGCCGGCGATGCTCACGACCTTGCCGCCGCGGCGGACCACCGAGAAGGCGCTCGTCAGCGTGTCGCCGCCTACGAGGTCGAATGCGCCGTCGTAGTCGCGGACCTCCTTCGCGAAGTCGTGCGTGGTGTAGTCGACGACGACGTCTGCGCCGAGACGTTCGACCAGCGCCCGACCACGGGACGACGCCGTCGTCGCGACGGTCGCTCCGAAGTGCTTGGCGATCTGGATGGCGAACGTCCCGACTCCGCCCGCGCCGCCCGGGATGAAGACGCGCATGCCTCGCTGGACTGCGAGCTCGTCCCGAAGCGCCTGAAGCGCGGTGAGCGCTGCGAGGGGGACGGCCGCAGCGTGGGCGAAGTCGAGCGAGGCCGGCTTCTTCGCCACGAGGTCTTCTTGCACGCAGGCCGTCTCGGCGAAAGCGCCGAGACGGTCCTTCGCGACGCGTGCGAAGACCTCGTCGCCGGGGCCGAAACGCGTGACCCCTTCTCCCACCGACCTGACCACACCCGAGAGCTCGCAGCCGAAGACGATCGGAAGGGCGTACCGATTCATCAAGCGGAGTTTGCCGTCGCGCGTCTTGAAGTCGACGGGGTTCAAGCCAGCCGCCTTCACGTCGATTTGCACCTCGCCCCGTTCCGGCGTGGGGACGGGCACATCGCGAAGCTCGGCGGCATCGCGGCCGCCATACCGGGTGAGAACGAAAGCGCGCATCACGGCGCGGAGCACGCCGCCGCCGCGCACGCCGCGGGGAAGCACAGCTCGACTCCGCCGCCCGCCGGGGGCGCGCAGCATATCGCGCCGTCGCCGCAGTCCGAGTCGGCGCTGCACCCGACCTTGACGCAGTAGCCAGGGCTCGGCGCGGATGAGCTCAGGTCGCTCGTGCACGCGAGGCCAGACGCGCACTGGTTGCCGCCCGCCGTGCACGCTGCACCGATGCCGACCGAGTTGGCCGTGGGGGTGCACGAGCCGCCCGCGTCGGTGCCGCCGTCGGGCGCCACCTGCTCGACGCACCCCCCGATGTTGCCGTCGCCCGCGACGAACGCGACGAAGAAGCACATCTCGTCGGACGTCGTCTCGCCGTACGTCACGACCGAGTCGGTCGTGTTGGCGTACGTGCACGTGATGCGCGTCTTCGCGCCCTTCGGGACCGAGAGGGGCAGCGTGTCGATGTACTGGTTGTTGAAGCTGTACGGATCGCGGCTGTAGACCTCGTTGTACGCGCCCGTGCTGTCGGCCACCTCGAGCTTCAACGCGGTCCCCAGCTCGTGCATGTGGGGGAAGTTGCCGAACGACTCCACGTCCTCTGCCGTCGTGCAGTCGTACGAGGCCGTCCCGACGGCGTTCGGTGCGAGCGAGATGCGCTCCGTGCCGAAAGCGTAGATGCCCACGGGCGTCGGGTTCGCGATTGTCGACCGGTGCATCTGCAGCGCGGCGGTGACGTCGATGCCCTGGGACGCCGGGTTGAGCAGGTGGACCTGCAGGACGACTTGCGTCCCCTTGGGCAGCACCGTCGCCGACCCCGCGGGGTCTTGCAGCGAGGCGCTCCCCGTCCCCGCGACGAACAGCGGGACCCACGTCGTCCTGAAGAGGACGTCGCACTCGCTCAGCCCCTCTGGCTCGGGCGCGAGCGTCCGCGAGAAGAACAGGTGGTGGATGCCGCGGACCAGCGTGTAATCGTACCGGTCGATCGTCAGGTCTTCCGTCAGCGTCTGCGCGTAGCAGACGTAGCGCTCCTCCCCGGCGGCGACCGCGATCGACGGCGTCTGGTACGTGAACGTGCTCGGCGCGGGTGCCGGCGCGTTCGACGAGCTGCAGCCCGTGGCGGCGAGGGCGGGGATCACGCACGCGGCGAGCGCGGCGGTGAGGGAGGTGGAGGAGGGCTGCACGTCCCACCCATAAGTGCTCGAGTGAGTGGTGTCGTGGCGCGATCGGGAGAGAGACGGGGCCGAGACGCGTGGGCGGTCTCGTCCGCCAAGCCTTTCCCCCTCGCTCGTCACGGGGCAGGCAGAGCCGCCTTTCGCAACGTCGGAATCCTGGCGTTCACCGACACGCGCCTGTGGGCGTCGTCAACTTGTTCAACGGAGTGTCGCGATCCAGACACTCGCACGGATCGAACGACGGCCTCAACCTTTGTCCGGCCAACTCTGAGGTGCGGTCGCCACGCCCACCTCATGACGCCGCGTGGGCGATCACCGGCGCGTCCGTGCCGGAGACCTTCGGCGCGGTGCGCGCACGCAGCATCGAGGCGTAAGCGCTGCGGTACGACCAAGCAGCGAAGAGCTCGAGGCCGAGCACGAAGAGCGCAACCGGGAGCCCACCGGGCGCCAGGACGGCATGAAACAGGACGATGTTGACGACGTTCGGCGCGACGACCGCCAGGGCCAGAGGCACGAAGCGATTCGAGAGGAGCAGCGCTCCGCCGATCACCTCGACGCTCTTGATGAGCGGGAACATGTATCCGGTCGCGGCGAGGGCGCCCAGGAACGCCACTGCCTTGTCCGGCGCGGGGGGCGGCGGAATGAACTGCAGGAAGCCGTTCAAGCCGAATACGAAGAAGACCAGCCCGAGGAGCAGCCTGGCCGCCGAAGGAGCAAAACGAGAGATCGCGTTCATGATTGTCTTCCTTTCTTTTTGGTTTTACGGGAACGAGTGACGTTTTCAGGCGGCCTCGACGAGGATCAGCTCGGAGGCCTCTTGGGCGACAATCGTGAGACGATGCTCGTCAGTCGCCGCGATCCCGTCGCCAACGGCAAGGCGATGGCCGTTCACTTCCACGACGCCTCGTGCCGGCGCGACGTAGGCGTGGCGGAATCCGCCAACCTCGTGCTCGATGCGAGCGCCGGCGAACAGCGTGGCTCCGAGTACCCGCGCATCCGCGCGGATTGGAAGAGCGTCCCCGTCGCCGGGCAAGCCGCTGGCGAGGACCACCAACTGGTTGGCCCGGTCCGCCTTGGGGAAACGGCGGGTGTCCCATTGCGGCGTGCCGCCCTTCACGCGTGGGCGGAGCCAGATCTGAAACAGCCGTAATGGCTCAGCACCGAGATTGTGCTCGGAGTGACGAATGCCCGTGCCAGCGCTGATTGCCTGCACATCGCCGGCCGACGTGCGGCCGATGTTTCCGAGGCTGTCGCGGTGAGTGACCGTGCCCTCGCGCACGTAGGAAATGATTTCCATGTCAGCGTGGCCGTGGGTACCAAAGCCAGCGCCCGGCGCGATCTCGTCGTCATTCCAGACGAGCAATGCGCCAAGCGGCCCGTTCGCCGGGTTGCCATCGCGCGTCACTGCAAAGTGGTGCCTGGCCTTGAGCCAGCCAAAGTCGCCGCCGTCGAGCGTCGGCGAAGAACGAACCCACAGCATGTGCGCCTCCATCGAACGGCGGGTCGCGAGAGCCGCCTGTCGCCGTAGCTATGGCTCTGGCATCGCCGAGGGATTAGACGGCCCGCGTAGGACACCGCGTTCCACGTGGTGAACGAGGAGCGTCAGCTCGTCGCCGCGCGGAGAGCGTCCGCGGCGAATTCGACGAACGCACGGACGCCGGGCAGCATGCCGCGCCGCGAGGTGAAGACGAGATGGACGATCCCGTCAGGAACGCCCCAGGGCGCCAGCACCTGCACGAGCCGGCCCGAGACCAGCTCGGCCGAGCAGTTCGCGCGGGGCAACAACGCGATACCGATACCGGCGCAGGCGGCCCCGACCAGAAGCCCGAAGTCGCCGGTCGCCAGCCTCGGCTGAAACGCGATCGTCTCCTTTTGACCGGCGCGACTCATCAGTGTCCAGGCACTCGGTCCGGGCAGCTCCTGCTGATGAAGCAAGGGAAACCGCATCAAGTCGGCCGGCGCCGTCGGCCCGCCCACCTCCGCGAGAAGCTGCGGGGCGGCGACCAGGATCCTCTTGCTGGTCCCGAGCTTCTTGAGTTGGACATCGGCATCCGTATCGAGACGTTCGCGAATGCGTATTGCGATGTCGACGCCCTCCTCAATGAGATCGACGCGGCGGTTGGTCATGATCACTTGCACGCGGAGCGACGGATTGGCTGCGAGAAAGGCGGGCAACGGCTGGGAGATGAGGTCCTGCAGTCCATGCGGACAACTGATCCGGACGAGCCCGCGCGGTTCGGATCGCATGCGTAAGGCAACGTCTTCGACCGCGTCGGCTTCTTCGATCGCCGCCCGAGCGTGCTCGTAGATCTGCTGGCCCACCTCGGTGACATTGAGGCTCCGAGTGGAACGCTCGAGCAGACGGACGCCGAGGTGCTCCTCGAGAAGAGCGACCCGGCGGCTGACCCGGGACTTGGGGACGCCGAGCACCCGCGCGGCTTGGGAGAAGCTGCGGTGGCCCACTACGGCAACGAAGAATTGGAGGTCGTTGAGGTCACGCATCGTCACTCCGGCTCGTACCACACGGCGCAGGCGAGGCGCGCCGTTCCGGAGCCGGCCGGTGCGCCATCGTCCGGAGCCGGCGCCATTGCCGATTCTCGATCGCGTCAGAATGGAGCGGAGGCGACAAGGCCGAGGCGGCCGGCACCGAGCACGGGCGACACCAGCAGGCCGCCGCCGGCGCCCGACTGGGCGTTGCCCCGGTAGTGCAGAAGGGTCGGAACGCCAAACCCGAACCCGAAGCCGATGGCTGCACCGGTCAGCACGTCGGATGCGTAATGGCGATCTCCCATGATCCGGAGGGTGCCCTCGAACGAGGCGAGCGTGACGTCGCGGATGCACGCCAGGGTGTCCGCGAGGCGAGAGCCGTAGATCGGCAGATGGGCGTGGTTCGCGCACGAGAGCCCCGCGGCCGTGAACGCTTCGTTCGTGTGCCCGCTGGGAAAGGAGTCGTAGGCGGCGACGTCGCAATCGGGGCTGAACGACGGGTTGGCCTTGCAGTCGGCATAGGAAGGCCGCGCGCGGCCCACCGTGCTGTACAAGGTTATGGTGACGATCGAGCTCAGTGCATACGCCTCAAGATCCATGAGCGTAGTCTGCAGCGCGACGTCGGAACTTCCTCGCGACAAGGGAACGATCAGCGAATCGACACCCACCGCGACCACGGTCACCGAGACACCCACCACGTCGGCCGCAGTCCAGGCGACCCGCAGCGCCGAGGTCGAGCGGAGCCTTAGAGCGTCTCGCACGGCGTCGTCGAACAGGATGCCTCCGGTCCAGTGGGGCTGAGACGGACCCGGCAACCAGATGTACTCGGCGATGGCGGCAGGCCCGACGGTGCCCGTCACCGCGTACTCCCAGAGGCGAAATCGTGGCCAATCGTCGTTCCACCGAAGCTCAGGGGACGGCGCAGGGTCGGACAGCACCGATGTGGACGCTGCGGTCGGGGGCGCCGCCGAAACGGGGTCGCTCGCGCTCGCGGACCGGGTCGCGAGCAGCATGAGCATCGACAAGAAGACACTCGCGATCTGCGCCATAGGCGTTGTCAGCAGCGCAGGCAAACCTGCGTCCGCCGAGTCGACAAGCAACCGCATTGACGGGGATTTGACGAAGATTTGCCGCGTCTTCGACGTCGGTCGCCTGGTCGCGCCCGTCCCCGTTTGCTCCACCTTCTGGCCGCCATCCCCCCCACCATATTCGCCTGCTCCATCGCGAACTCCAACGCCCGAATCGACCCGTCGCTGACCTCCATGCCCACTGCGATCCAACCGAGTCCGTTCCATGCCGGCGCAACGCCTTTCGTCGCGCCCGCATCTGTCTGGAACAGGGTGGTCTATGCGCGCATCGCTACGCATTCACTCTCCGATTAGCGTGATGCTCCTCATAGGGTGGTCGCTACTGGCTCACGCCCGCGAACTGGTCGCATCGACGCGGACGACACCAAGAGCAGCACCGGCACCAGTTCCGGAGAACCAGGTGATGGACCCCAAGCTCTGGAACTGACAAACGGGCGTGCACTCCCTCGTGTCCGACGACAGACCGGATCGGGTCGACCTCGGAGGTCCACTCACGTGACCACGAGATTGGGTGATTCCGTTGCCATGTGCTCGAGCAGCCGCTCGCGGCGCGCACCGAGGGCAGAGAGTATCGATCGCACCAGGTCGAAGTGCTCCTCCATCAGGTCGAAGAGGGCCTCGATCGGAAACGAGATCCCTCGGGTCGGCGTCACGGCACGGGCATGCCAAGCGCCCGCCGCTCGCCCCAGAATGGCGGCGCCGCACACCAGATCTCCCGGGCCCTCATGCCGTACGACCGGAGGGCCGTCCCGCTGCGCAAGAGCCTCCCCCTCGACGATGCGGATCATGCGCTCGTGCTCGACCCCTCGCTCGACGACGAGCTCTCCCGCGGCGAAAAAGACCTCCTCGGAGACAGCCGCCAGGTCTGCGAGTGCCTGGACGCCCGCGAAGCGGAGCATGCGCACATCGAGCAGGAGGGCCAACCGCTCGACCAAGGTCATCGCCCGCGACGGGGCGATCGACACGAGCGACGTGCCGTCGGGCGGGATGCTCTGCCATGTCGGGACCCGCTCCTCGAGCAGCGTGAGGGCGCGCGAGGCGTTGACGACCGCCGAGCGCGCGAGCTGAGAGCTATCCTCCAGCATCTCCACCCATGCCGCGGCCGATACCCTCATCCCGTAGAAATCCTCGAGTGCGGTGGCCGTGTGGGCTGCGGGGCGATCGCCCAGCACCTCGAACCCTCCGAGGACCCAGCGCCCCTTAAGGGTCCAAGACGGCCCGCCGTCGCGCGTGAAGCGGATCTGACCGTCCTGCATGAAATAGACAGACTCCAGCGGTTCGCCGGCGCTGAAGAGCTTCTGTCCTGCGCGGACGTAACACTCATCCAAGATCGAAGTAATTCGATCGATGACCCAGGAGTCCATGCTGTCGAGCGGCAGGCCGAAAGCGGCGAGAAAGATCTCGCGCCCAATGCGAACCTCCCGCTCCTCACGCATGATGGTTCCGCTGACTTCCCTCAACCGTGCCCAAGGGCCCGCCGTCCGTGGCGAGCTCGACCGCCAGTCGTCCATCCATTCGCCCGCCGATGGCCACCCGCGCCGGCTTGCCGGCGACGGTGGCTCGATGGAGTGCCGCAAGTGCCGCCAGGGTCGTGTCCTCGTCGTGGACCATCAGCTCGACCGCGCCTTCGCGAGTCACGGGGGGCTTCGTACGCAGGAGCGCCGAGCCGCGGACGACTCGCTCGGCGATCGGCAAGTCGTCGGCGACGACCGAGACTAGTTCGCGAAGTGGGCGTTGATCGCGCCTGCGGAGCAAGGCGTCGAGAAACTCCCTTGCGTTCGCCCGAGCGCGGCCGTCCTTGGATTGGCTGGCGATCTGTACCCGACGGATGTCGTCACGCGGATGGGCGATCTTGAGCAAGCGGAAGGTCCGCTCCAGGGACTGGCGAAGCTTGTCGTCGAGCAAGCCGACGAGCAGAAAGCGAGTCGTCGATGACCCGACTGCGTCCTGGGAGGATGACCCCTCGAAGGGAGCACGTAGACCCAGCAGGCGGAAGTGTTCCACCAGGTTCGCGGCGGCCAGTCGCTCGACGCGCTGGCGATCCACCGCGACGCGCTCCTTTGCCGTAAGCCGACCGAGCCCGCGGATCGCCCTGTAGCGAACCAGGCCGTCGCGCTCCGTCTCGATGCACCGGAGCAGCAGGTCTGCAGCGAGCTTCGTCCCGAAGCGGGCGATCGTCTGCGGCAGGTGCACGCGCAGGCGCCGCTCGCGCGTGGGGTCGAGAAGGGTGGCCCATACCTCGTCCAGAGCCGGCCGGCCGAAGGAGACCAGGGCCACACTCACGGGGTCCTGAGCCTCGCGTAACGCGAGCCGCGACACGAGCGAGGGCACGAGTGCGCTCGCCTGCTGGCTGGCCGCTGCCTTCGCCAGCCCTTCGGTCCACTCTTGCGAGACTCGCGCCCTCGTCTCGAGCGCCGCGAGCAAGCGGAGAAGTCGCTCGTCCCGGTGCGCATCGGCGATCGCGGCGAGCAAGCCGAGGCGTGCTTCCTCTCCTTCGACGCCCGATCGATCGAGCAGTTCCGCAATGCTGGGGTCCTGCAGAGCATCGTCGTTTTGCGAGGCCACCCACAGATGGAGCACAGCGTAGGCATGCAACCGTGGGTCGGTGTCGGCCGCGAGGTCCTTGGCGTCGAGTCGGCCGTGCGTCGCGAGGGCGCGCGCGGCGGCGGTGCGAACCGGTTCCCTCGGATCGGTGAGCAGCTGGCGGGCCCTTGGTAACCAGTCCTCGCGGGGCGATCCTCCGAAGATGGCGAGCGCGCGCACGACAATCTCCGAGTCCTCGTGCAGCAGGATCAGAGCCGGGATGAGCCGTTCCCGTCCGCGACGCGACAGTGCGTTCATGGCTCCCGTAACGACCAGCTGATTCTCGTGCGCGAGGAGCTCGACGAGCCTCTCGGCGCTCTCGAGGTCGATGGGGTCGAGATCGTGCGGAGCCACGGCATCGCCGCTCACGACGTGGCGAAGCAGCCCGAGATAAGGCCCCCGCGTGGTGGCCGCAACGGCGAGCCACACGAGGATCGAGGCGCCGACCGCAGCGGCGAGCCGCCACGATGACATATAGTTCGCCGTGCCAAGGGCGAGCAACACAAGCCCAAGGACGGCTTGCGTCATTCGGACGAGAGCCCCATCGATGAATGGCTTCGCGCGTGCTCGGACGACTGGCGGCACCGGGAGGTACACGAGCTCCATGGTGACTCGGTGAACCGAGTTGCGAAGCGTCCCGTCTACGGCTTTGAGCGCCAGCGCCGCTGTCAGCGCTCCAGCCCCGACGAGAGCGCCCGCTCCGCCCAGCATCATGAGCAGCGGCGTGACGACCATCGTGGTCGCAACACCGATGCGGCGTACGAGGGCGCCGGTGACGAACACCTGAGCGACCAGCGACAACGCGTTGAGCCAGGCGTAGTAGCTCGCCACGAACCGAGCGATCTCATGATGCGGGACGGTGCGGGCGACGGTCCACTTGAAGAAATAGTCGAGCAAGAGCGAGGCCGCGGTGGAGACGACGACGAGGAGCGCGATCCGGCGCAGGAAGGGCTCCTGGCGTAAGTCGGTGGCGTCGCGACGCGACGGCAGGACATCCGTCGGCTTGGGGGGGAGCGCCTGCTCACCGGGGGGAGTCCAGACGAGGACACCGGCGGTCGCGACGAGCACGCCGGACGAAACGAGGAGCAGCGCGCGCGTGTGCACGACCATCAGAAGCGCGGCGGCGGAGGTGGAGCCCAGCACCCCGCCGAGGATCCCGGCGGCGCCCACCATCCCGAGCAGGCGGCGCGCCTGTGCGACATTGAAGATCGTGGCCAGCATGTTCCAGTACAGGGGAACGAGCACGGCGCCAATGAGGCCACTGGTGACGTAGACGGCGACCGCCGTCGCCCGATTCATGGGAACCGTGAAGAGCGCCACGAGCAGAGCCGCCGCGGTCAGCAGCCCTCCGCCGAGCGTTCGCCGAGCGCCGACCCGTACGGTCGCTCGTGACGCGAGCGACACCGCAGGCAGAGCGAAGACCGCGACCGCCAAGTAGACGATGCCGAGCCAGCGCGACGGCAGCCTCGTGAGGATCAGGGCATCCCGCGCCGTCTCGAGCGAGGTGTGCGCCGTGATGATCAGCAGCAGGGCGAGGAACGCCGGGGCGAGCGCCCGCCACTCGCCGCGGCGCACATCCACGAGCCGAGTCAGCCACGCCATCTAGAAGACTCCGACCATCCCGAGCTCCGTTCCTCCTGGTCGTGCCAAGAGCGTGGGAGCCATCGCGACGTCACCGGCTCGGATCTCGCCAACGGGTCGCTCACCGCCAAAGCCGAAATGCAGAAGAGACGGCAAAACATAGCCCGATAGGACGCCGTCGGCCCACCCGACCATGACGTCGGAGGCCCAGTGCTCGTCGTACACCAACCGCAGGATCCCGGTGGCCACCGATACCCCGATCATGACAATGCAGGGCGCGAGATCGGCGATCCCTCCTCCAAAGAGCGGCAGGTGCTGATGATGCACGCAAACGAGCCCGGCCGTGGTCGCGGTCGCCGTGGCGTGGCCGCTGTAGAAGCTGCGGAAGTCGTTGCCGGTGCCGCAGGTCTGCATCACGTGCCCTTGCGCGTCGAGCACCTGCCCTTGTGCGTCGCAGCTGAGCACGTAAGGGCGCATGCGGCCGACAGAATGCTCCGCGGTGAGGCTCACGAGCCCGGCGATGCCAAAGGACTGAAAGTCGATGACCGCCAGCTGCCAGGCGACGTCCGCGTTCTGGTGCACGGAGGCCGCGGCAAAGTAATCGTCCATCAAAAACGGCACGAGGGCGCCGGCCTTGTACATCCAGTCCGTCGACGTCGAAGCGAAGGACTGAACGGCGGCGGTGCGCCCGCGGAAGGTATCGCGCGCCCACGTATCGAAGAGGATGGGCCGGGTCCAGGTCGCCTGGCTCGGAAGCGGCACGTGGTCCTCGAACTCGGTGTCTCCGACCGTCAGCGCAACCGCGTCGATCGCCTCCCAGAGGTGAACGCGCGGCCACGCGTCGCTCCACTCCATCGTGGTTGGATCCGCGTCCGCAACGCCCGGGACCGCGAGCCCGGTCATCATGACGGCTGCGCCAAGGACTCTTCGGGCGGGCTTCATGGCTCCGGCCGCTCGATCCCCGCGAGCCGATAGCCTCGCGTGGGGCCCAGATCGTATAGATGGGCGACGAGGGGTCCTCGGGCGATGCCGTCCGCGATCGCGACCCGCACGTAGCGGGCGGCTGCGTCATCGGGGCCGCCGCCCTCGGCCGCAACGTGGGGCAGCGTCGCGCAGATCAAGCCGTCGGGCCCTCCCTCGACGGGCAGCTGTTGCTCGGCGGCGCCCTTCGAGAGCCGCGCGTCGTAACGAAAGTCTGCCACCGGTCGCAGACGCCGCGTCTTCGCTAGATCTTCGGCGCAGAGACGGTCGGTGCCGGCGACATGGACCTCCGCGAGTGGCGACAGGCGCGTCGTCAGGTACCGCTCCAGGATCCTGTCGAGGCGGCCCTGCAGAACGCCGATCAAGTAGTCGGTTTTACGCGGGTCCGAGAACCTCCCCAGCCGGCCGAGCGCCTCGACCATCTCCGGCGTGAAACGCGCCAGGATACGGGCCATCCATGCGCCATCGCGTTCCGTCATCCGGCTGAACGCAGCGTTGGGATACTCGTTTTTCCAATGATCGGGCTCGAAGTCCTTCACATTGAAGAAGGCGAAGATCTCCTCCCCCGGCACGCGCCGCACGCGATCCCAGGGCCGCGTGGGAATGCCGAGCGTGAGCAGGTCGCGGGCCATGTCCCCCCAGTCGGCGACGTACGAGTAGCCGAGGCGCCGGGAGATCTCTTCCCATGCCCACTCGGACCCGAGGCAGTCGCTCGTGTCGAGGTAGTAGTGGACGACGTGGCCCGGAGAAGCGTCAGGCTTGCCCTTGATGCCCTTTCCCTCGTGGGAGTCGGTTACCCAACTGTCCATCGAGTTCTGCTCCCGAGCATCGAAGTGATCGAGCCACGCGGCGAGGATCCTGCCGCCACGTAGCTCCCGCCTGTCGTCGTGCGGGATGATGTCGTTCGGGTCGTCCGCTCGCGTGCCGGTATAGCTGAAGGGGCCAAGGAGGTATCCGGGCAGCCAGGCCGAGGCCTGCATGCGCACGAGCTCTCCGCGGTGTGGCGAGTCCGCGAGAATCTTGTCCACCACCTTCTGGTCGAAGGGCTCCATCGCGCCAAAGTTGCCCTTGTGCTTGAGCCCCGGTGCGAGCTTGAGCAGGGACGGGCGGAAGTACACGATCTGTTCGCACGACGTGTTGAAGCCGACGGTCTCGTAGACGGCAGCGCCGATCGCACTTGCCGCACTTGGGTGTTCGGGTTGATCGGGGGGCTCCCCCTTGAATAGGTACTTGCCTTTTCCCGAGATATTGACGCGGAAGCCCGGCGACGATCCGTCGGTCTTTCCGTGATCGATGAGCCACGTGCCGTCCGCCGATGCGTCGGGATCCAGGATGAGCGCGGGAGTGCAAGCACCCCGCGCGACGTCCTCGGTGCTCATCCGGTGCGTGCCGATGCGATTGGTGAACCAGGACGAATCCGGGACCTCGTCGAGGCTGTTGACGTTGACCGCCTCGCCGTGGTGCACGATGCCGACGGCCTCCGAGAGGGGCCGGAAGAGCATGTTGTCCGTGCCGTCCCAGATGAGCGGCGACACGTACACGTCGGGTGCGCACGAGATGTTGTGGGGATCCTTTGGCGTGGGAGAGGCGCGGCACGCGACCGTCACCGGTCGCAGATCGGTGTCGACCGTCAACGGATCCCGCAGCGGAAAGGCCCGGTCGGCAGCGGCGCACGCGGTCGAGAGAACGACGAGCAGCGGCGGCATCCAGCGAGTCATGACCCTGTCACCTCCTAGAAGCGGGTGATCCCGACCGCGAGGCGGAACGAATCGACCTGCCCGCCGTGCTCGAAGGTCTCGGTCCCGAAGCCCACGATGAGCTCGAAGCTGCTGTCGGGGGAGCTGTCGCTCTCGATGCCGAAGGCCCCGGAGAATCGCAGCAGCCTCGTGTCGAATCCGTCCAGGTGCTCGCCGAAGACGTTGCCGACCGCCCCCTGCAGCGATCCGGCGATCCACGGGCCGATCGGCCACTTGTAGCGGAGCGTGGCGACGGCGGCGCTCCGGTCGACGAGGCGCCCGGGGAAGAACCCCGGCATCGGAGCGGGAAAGGCCCCGGGGGACGGGACGTCGCCGCCGACCGTGACGAGCTCCGTGAAAGGGACGGGCCGTGATCCCAGGGGATCCGAGAACATCGTGATCACCGACAGGCTGACTACCCGTCGGTTGCCGTTCACGTCCCAGAACCCGCCGGCTCCGGCGGCGGTGTGGATCCAGCCCGACCCGGGGGCCTGGCGCACGTCGCTGCCTTGTTCGGCCTGGGCCTCCAGGCGCACGCCCGATCCCTCGGCCGGGTACGGGCGCCGCGAGTCGAGGGCCACGAGCACGTCGTTGTATTCGGCCGTGTACCCCTGTGCGAAGCCGTCCGGCAGCGGAAAGACGTTGGCCGCGACGCTCTCGAGGATGCCGGGGTCGTGCCCGTAGTGACCGTCCCGGAACGACGCGGAGCGCACCCCCACGCCTGCGTCGATTTTGCTGGCTCGCCACATCGGAAAGTCGAAGAGCACTCCGAGGTCGAGCTTGTCCTCGCCGTAGCGGCTCTGCGCAGACTCGAGAGACGTGGGACCGATTCCGTAAAACACGTGGTCCGGCCGTCGGACACCGACAAGCTTGAGCTGAACGCTGTCCTTCCTGTGGAAGCGGATGCGCTGCACGAATGATGCTCCGATCCAGTCGTCGGTCCAGAAGGACACGTGAACGCGCAGGTCGTCGCCCTTGAAGAAGGCATCGTCCCAGAACCCGTAGAGGCCGACGCTTGGATTGAAGCCGAAATCGACGAATGCGACCGGAGCGATGCCGGCTTTGTGTTCAGGCCCGAAGGCGAAGAAGTTGTAGAGCGTGTTCGGCAGATCGGCCCGCTCGGCTGCGCTGACGGCTGCTCCGAGCGGGCGGCGAATCAGCCATTCGGTCGTGAAGTAAAGCGGCGAGAGCAGGACCCTCGGTATCCAGAGCGCCACCTCGCCCGGGGTCGCCGGAGCGGAACCCCGCCCGTCGTAGTCGGGCAAGGGGCGCTTCGGGGACGGTGGCGATGGCGGTGGGGGGGGACGGAGGCCGAGGACGTCGCGGTGGCCGGCGCGGGCGGCTCCGCGTGGGCGACCCCGAGCGCCCCTGCGGAGACCACGAGAGCGATGGCGGCGGTCCGGGCGAGGCCGCGTCTCATGATGGCAGGGGCTCGGCCGCGATGAGCTCCTCGCTCTCGCCGCTCCGTCGCTGGTTCTCTCGGCCGATCGCGAAGACGGCGAAGATCCACAGGGAGACGAGGACCAGGTTGAACGTCGCGAACGTCCGGGTCGAGAGGGCGGCGCGGCTCCCTGCGAGCACGACGAGGGCCGTCAGCGCGTCCCCCGCGCGAACGACCACAGTGTCGACGACGGTCTTGCCGACGTACTTCTCGACGCGCGAGCCGACGAGGAAGAGGGCCTGCCGAGCCGTGTTCTGCAGCGAGTATTCGAGCCCGCTTTCGCCCACCTTCGCGACCGTGAAGATCGAGAGAACCGGAGCGACGAGGTACGACCCGTACTCGAGGAACGCGACGGCCGGCAGGATGAGGAGCGCATTGCGGACGCCGAGCCGGGTCATGACCCGCGAAACCACGAACAGCTGCAGCACGACCCCCGTGATGTTCACCCACTCGAAGTACTCCGCCTTGAACGAAGTCACGAACGTCGAAGGGTTGGCGCCGTGGGCTTTCGCTTCCACGAGCGCCACGAGGAGGGTCCGGTCGAGCAGGTAGTCGCCGTTGCTCCGGACCCAGTTGAGCAGCAGCGTGAGCCCCGCGATGAGGAGCAGGTACTTGTCGCGCAGCAGGATGCCGGCCACGCGCTCGTGGACCAACGGCTCGTCGTGGTGCGCCTCCTCGGGGCGTCTTCCGGGCGAGCCCTCGCGGCCACCGACCCAGGCGAAGAGCGTGACGCACGCGACCAGGATGAGGGCCGCGACTCCCATCAGCCACTCGGGTCCCAGTGGGGCGAGTGACTTTGCAATCCGGGCGCCGGCCACGGCACCGACGGAGCTGCCGATGCCGAGGATCGCAAAGAGCCGCTTGCCCTGCTCGGGCGAGTAGACGTCGGCGGCGAGGCTCCAGAACTGGGAGACCGCGGTCATGTTGAAGACGCCCACCCAGAGGAAGAACGGGACGCCAATGACGACGTTCGCCCGAGCGAGGATCGCGAAGACGACCAGATTCAACACGAAGAAGAGGTACACGGTCGCGATGAGCCGCTGCCGACCCATGCGGCGGGCGAGAGCGCTGTAGGCGCGGACGACCACCACGAGCAGCAGCGCCTGCCCTGCCGCCGCGTACTGCTTCACTTCGGCCCCGCCGTGAAGAAGAATGAGCGGCTCGCGCGCCGTCTTGAGAAGGTAGTAGGCGGTCAGGAGAAGGAAAACCGTGAGCGTCATCAGAGACGCCGAGATCGCTTCCCCGGTCTCCACCTTCCCGAAGGGACGAAGGGCACGCGACAGGGCACGTTCGATCAACGCGGCGGCGTTGGGGGCGGGGCCGCTCATCATCGCTCCGATGCCACCCGGGGCCACGATGGTTCCGTCAAGTCGACGCGCAGTCTCTCGGGAAGGGCCTCCGCAGTCAGCAACAGCGGGACCGTGACGATCATCGGATACCCCGTTGCCGCGCGCCCAGGCTCACGGCTTGCCAAACATCAGTGCGAACCGGTCGCTCCTGCCACGTCGATCCCCGGCGGCGATGGGGGAGTCGTTCCAGTCTCTTGTGTCCGAAGGATTGCGCAGGAAACTGTCTCCCCCCTCCAGCACGAACCCTGCCTGGCCCACCTCGCTGCGCACCACCGCCTCGTCGATCCGATGCAGAGTCTGCACCTCGGCCACGCCCGCCCCATACCGTGCGCTGTGGTCGATGACGGCGTAGTGGCCAGCCTTGCCGAGGGCGGCGAAGACAGCTCGATTCATCTTTTCGCGGTCGACGCCCAGCCATACGGTGTCGTGGTAGACCAGATTGATGACGACCACATCGAGGTCTCTTGCCTCTGGCGGGAAGGGATCGTCGAGCTCGCGGTCGACACGGACGATGTTCTTCGCCGCCGGTGTCGACAGTCGCTTTGCCCACAACTCGCCGGAGCCTTCGAGGATGAACCGAGGATTCTCGGCATAGACCGTTCCGCCCGGCGCGACGGCGCGCGCCAAGAGCTCGGCGGTGTACCCGGCTCCGGCGACGAGCTCGCCGACCCGCATCCCCGGCGCGACGCGCAGGAACGTGAGAAGTTCGGCCGGACGTCGGCTCGCATCGAGCTGTCGGTCCTCGGGCGAGCGATCGAGCGCGTCGACGACGGCGCGGGCCGCGGGAGACGCGAAGATGGGGGGCTCATCGTGCGAGGCCTTGGACTGCGAGGTTGCCGCGCAGGCGGGCGTCGCGGTGCCCAGAAGACCGAGTCCGAGGAGCGTGCGCAATGCGAACGCCTCGAGCTTCGCCCCGCTGTCCATCGGGATGCGCTCGTATCGCCGGTTGCGCATGGCCGGCGACCATGCCACCGTCGCGACACGTACGTCGAGAGCAAAACGGCTTCACGATCCGCCGGCGTCCGACCGGCGCCCCTGGCGTCATGAGTCCGCGTACGCTGCGCTCTGCAAGCGTCCTGGGAGGAGCACTCTTCCTTTTGGTTTCCATTGCACGCGCGGACCCTCCCCCCGCGCCGCTGGGCACGGCGCTCGAGCAGGGGCAGCACTTCACGCTCGACCCGGTCTCCGATGGCGCGCTCACGGCGGGAGGCTTCGGGTTCGCCTTCCTGCTGGGGGAGGTGCTCGGCACAGGCGAGATCCGGCCTCCGGCGCCGTCGGTCGGCGCGAGCAGCCTGCTTCCGATCGACCGGGTGGCCGTGACGCAGACGATCGACCCGCACGCCGCGACCTACTCGAACATTGGCCTCTACACGGCCATCGCGTTCGCCGTGGTGGACCCGGTGCTGTCGGGCTTGCGGGACGGCACGGACGCCCTGCTCGTCGATGCGTTCATGTACGCCGAGTCCGGATCGCTCGCGCTCACGCTCACGGACATCACCAAGATCGCCGTGCGACGGCCCCGCCCGATCGACTACATCAACTGCCCGCCCGTCCAGAGCCCGACGGGAACGGGAACCGTGCCCAACCCAGGCCCGGGCTGCAACTCCACCAATCTGGGCTTGTCCTTCTTCTCGGGCCACGCGGCCGGAGTCTCGTCCATCGGCGCGACGGCCACCTACCTCGCCTTCGTCCGGTCTCCGCGCTCACCGCGCCCCTGGATCACGCTCGGTGTCGCCACGGCGCTCACGGCCTTCGTCAGCTACGAGCGTGTCCGCGCCGGCCAACACTTCCCGACCGACGTCATCGCGGGATCGATGGCGGGCGCGGCCATCGGGGTTCTGGTCCCGCACCTGCATCGCAACAAACAGGAGCCTCCTCCGGTCTGGGTGGGCGTTGCGCCCGCGCCGGGAGGGGGATCGGTCTCGGTGACGGCGTCCTTTTGAGCTCGGCCGCTAGGGAGGACCACGATGGTCGATGACCTTCGCAGGCCGGCGGGGTCACCCGGAAGATTCGCGTGGGCTCGTTGGCTTCTTGCGGTTGGCGCGGTCCTTTGCGCGGGTCTTCGCAGCGCGCCCGCGGCCGCCCAGGGGCAAGTGCAGACCAATGCCCTGCGCTGGGACCCCGCGCTGGACGCGGCCGTGACCGCGGGAGCGGCGGCTGCCTGGATCGGCAGCGAGGTGCTCAAGGGGGACCTCGCTCCCTCCCACTGCCGCTGGTGCAGCGTGGACTCGATGGATGCGGGCGTCCGCGAGGCGCTGGTGTGGAGGGACACCGGTCTGGCCGACGGCCTCAGCAACGTCACGGGGTTCGTGCTCATGCCTCTCGCCGCCGTGGGGCTCGATGCGCTTGCGGCGGCACGCGACGGCGCTCTTGGTCGCGTGCCCGAAGACACCCTGCTAATCGCCGAGGCCGGAGTCGTCGCCGCGGACCTCACGCAGCTGACCAAGATGCTGGTGGGACGCGAGCGGCCGTTCGTGCATGTGCTCCCCCCGGAGGACAAGACTCAGACCGCACAGCCCTCCGACAACGACCTTTCGTTCTTCTCCGGGCACAGCGCCGAGGCGTTCGCGCTCGCCGCCGCATCGGGCACGGTGTCGACCCTGCGCGGCTACCGGTGGGCCCCTCTGACCTGGAGCGTCGGAGGAGTCGTGGCCGCGACCACGGCCTATTTGCGAATTGCTGCGGACAAGCACTGGCTGACCGACGTTCTGGTGGGCGCGGTGGTCGGCGCGGGGACGGGCTTTGCTATCCCGTTCTTGTTCCACTCGGCGGTCGACGAGCGTTCTCCCGCCTCCGCCTCCACGATGCTGAGCGCACGCCTTCCGCCGACCGGGACGGTCATGACCTTCGCATGGTGACGACGACACCGCGCGTGCCCGGGGCTATAACGGCTGCGCTCCGACTGGCATCCAATACAGGCATGGTCGTACGCGTCGCTGTCCCGCTGACACTCTTCGGCTCGCTCGCCCTGGCTTCGTGCCGTGGTGCGAGCGGTGGTTCACCGACCGGGGTCGGCGGCGGCGCAGCCGAAGACCAGGCCGTCAAGCCGTCGTCCGCGATCGCGTTACCCCCTCCGTGCATCGAACTGCTCGAGCAGCTCGAGTGCTGGCTTCGCGCCGCCGGAAACGAGTCGGGCGCGATCGTTCAAGCGATAAGCAATGCCCGCGCCTCGTTCGAGGCCCGTCCCGAGGCGGCCGAGTCCTGCGAACGCGTGCAGGTCTTTCGAGCCGAGCTCATCGCCTCGGCCGGCTGCGCCCATCCCGGAGGCGACGCAAGGAATCTGCCTCCGAGCGTGCCGGCGCAGTGCCGTCCTGGCGAGCACTTCTTCGTCCGGCGTGACGGTCATGTTTCGGGGTGCCATCGCGACTGTACGGGTCCGGCGGACTGTCCGGTCGGGACCTCCTGCACCAGTGTCGGGAGCGCGGCGGGTGGCCCCATCGAGGAGCCATTCTGCGAATGACCGTCTTTCGCTCTTGAAGGAGCGTGTTAGCGAGCGCCGCCGTCCGAGAGTTGCTGGCAGACGTCGATGATGCTGCCCGGTTCCGGTTTGCCGTCGCCGTCCAGGTCGGGAGCAATCATCGCGCATCCTTTGCGGGACGGACTGAAGGTCCAGCTCTGGTCCAACCGCCCGTCACCGTTCGAGTCGTGGGCTCGCTTCACGAGATTGCCCTGCTCGTCCATGAGATCCCACGTATCGATCACGCCGTCGTGGTTCATGTCCTCGCCGTAGCAGCGATCGCGCCCCTTGAACGATACGCGCACCTCGTCGATCTTGCCGTCACCGGTGCGATCGTACCCGCGAGCCTCTCCCCAGTAACAAGGCTGGTAGTCGGGAGGCGGCGGCAGTCCCAGGTCTTGGGGCGGGCGCTCCATGCTGATGACCTGGAAGCGCATCCCGTCCCCGGAGGCGCAGGCGAGGAGAGCGGAGAGGAGCGTTGTGCCAAGAAATCGCACGTCCCTCCGTAACTCATCCGCGGGGAGCAGGCCACGGAAACCCCGTGGGCGCCCTCATGGTTCATACCGACCCTCCGCAAGTCCCTCGCAAGCTGCGACGGTCTCAGGACGCCTGCTCGGACTCTGCGTGCGCGGCGGCCGCCGCCAGCGGCGTCGGGACGCCAGATGACGCGCCGGTGACCATCTGGTTGATCCGGTACATCAGGACCACCGTCGCGGCCATGGCCGTGCAGACCACGTACCCGAGGCGATCGTAGTGCTCAAGGGGACCTTCCGCGGTCTGCGTCACGATGAGGCCCGCCGCGGACGACGCGACGCCGCCGGCCAGCTGCTGAAGCGAAGAAGAGATGGACATGTATGCCCCGCGATCGCGAGCCTCGGGGATGGCCGACGCGAGGGCCTGCGCCGAGATCATGCGCGCGGTGATCGCGACGAAGAGAACGATGTTGAGCGCGATCGCAACGGACAGCGGCGTGACGCCGAGGTGCGTGTAGTACACGACGACCACGAGAGCCACGGCCGACCCGCCCACGAACGTCGCGTACTTGCCCACCCTGTCGCTCAGCCTTCCCAGCAAAGGGCCGGCCGCGATCGACGCGATGCCGGTGCCCATGTAAAGGAGGGGGAGCTTCTTGAGCGGGATGCCCAGGTTGTGCACGCTGAACGCGCTGCCGAAGGGCATCAGCATGAAGCCGCCGATCGCCAGAAGCATCGTCGACGCGAAGCCCCACTGGTAGCGCGGGCGGGTCAGGGTCGCGACGATGTGACGAAAGGCGTTGCGGTCGGAGGGCTGCTTCAGGTGGTCGTCAACCGGACGGAGCTGCGTGAAGATGATGACGCCCACGGCGCTGCTGACTGCCGCGATCATCAAGAACGGCGCGTGCCATCCGTAGGCGTTCGACAGGTACAAACCGACCGGTATGCCGAGGACCTGGCTGGCCGCGAAGGCCGTCATCACCACTCCCATCACGCGCCCGCGCACCTCGAAGGGGAAGAGGTCGGCAATGATCGCGAAGCTTATCGATCCGATGACTCCGCCGAAGAGGCCGGCCACCATGCGCCCCATCATCAAGAAGGCGTACGAAGGAGCGATGCCGCAAAGAACCGTGCCGACGACGAAGCCGCTGTAGAAGAACAAGAGGAGCTTCTTGCGGTCGAACTTGTCGGCGAACCCCGCCGCGACCAGGCCCGAAGCGCCCGCGCTGAACGCGTAGGCCGACACGACGAGGCCGAACCGGGCCGGCGCGATGGCGAGCTCCTTGAGGAGCAGGGCGCCGAGCGGCGACAGGATCATGAAGTCGAGAACGACCGTGAACTGCAGGAACGCCAAGAGGGCGACGACGGTGATCTGGTAACGGGAGAATTTCATGGGGAGGGCCCGACACTCGGGCAGACTACCGGTCGAGGGAGATCGATGCCGGAGCCGAGCTTCGCGTTTCGGAGCTCCGTGCGATTTGAGGGGCTGGACGCGACTGCTGACGGCTCACGGCACGGTCATCTTCGGTGAGCGGTCGTCTCCAAGCCGGCCAAGCAAGGCCGGACCACGGACGCCAGAATCCGATAACCATAAGGAACCGGGTCCCTCGCTCAGTCTCACGGGCGCTTCGGCGGTTCTCGTCGATCAAAATGCAAGACCGGTGAAGGCTGGACCACGTCCGTCGCAACATCGTCGCCCCGCGAGATCCTCATGACCACGCCAGTTCTTGGACCTCACTCCGCTCTACTGGACCGCATCGTGGCCGCTCTTCGACGCGACGACCGCCTCGAGGCCGTGCTCGCCAGCGGTTCGCTCGTGAATGGCGGGTTCGATGATCACTCCGACCTCGATCTCGTGGTGCTCGTTCGACCGGACGTCTACGTCGCGACCATGAGCGAGCGTCGTGCCATCGCCGAGAGCATCGGTGGGCTGCTCGCCGCATTCACCGGCGAACACGTTGGCGAGCCGCGGCTCCTGATTTGCCTCTACGGGCCGCCGCTCGTCCATGTCGATCTCAAGTTCGTCACGCTGGAGGACATGAGGAGCCTCGTCGAACGCCCGCGCCTTCTCTGGGCGCGTGAGCCCCCGAAGGTCCAGGAGTGCCTCGAGATCGCCGACGTCGCCTGGCCGAACAGAAATCCACAATGGTTCGAAGACCGGGCCTGGGTCTGGCTTCATTATTGCGCCGCCAAGCTTCTGCGCGGTGAACTCTACGAAGCCATCGGTATGCTGGCCTTCTTTCGCGAGCAGATCCTTGGCCCGATGCTCCACCGCGAGGCCGGCAGGCCGCAGCGCGGCGTTCGCCGCATTGAGCAGGACGCCCACGCCGCCGCCGCGCTGACTGAGACCGTCCCCGCCCTCGATAGAGCCGCCGCCCTGCTGGCGCTGGAGAGGTCGATCGGCTTGTACATCGAATTGCGGCAAGTCGACCCGCCGCCCGCGACGACGTCGCACATGCCGGAAGCGCTGCACGACTACATTAACGCCACTGGTTCGAGATAGATCGGGCATGGCTACCGTTGACGATCGGCACAGCATGCCGCTCGACATTCCGCCCCAGACTGGTGGCGAGACGTATACGGCCTTTTGCCTTCAACGCATGACCGTACGCACTTCGAGCGCCGTCCCCATTTTACATATGCACTTTGGGTTACCCGCTGGCCTCTTCAGCACATCATTGGACTACTGACAAACGGTAGCTAAAGGAGGTAGAGAGTTAGGCGACTGCCGCCTCCGGAGGGTGATGTCGATGCTTTGGCGCACTCGTTTCGTCTGCTTCGTCGTCGCATTTCTCGTCGCCATGCCCGGGGCGACGGTGTCCTGCGGGTCTTCCCCGACCGACAGCGGCTCGATTGGCGGGGGCGGCTCCGGGGGCGGGGCATCAGGGGCCGGGGGCTCGGGGGGCTCCACGGCCAGTTCTGGTGGCGGCTCCGGCGGAAGCTCCGGATCGAGCGAGAGCTCGAGCAGCGGCTCCGGCGGCAGCTCGGGGGCGACGACTTCCGGAGACGACGGCGGCGGTAGTTCGGGTGGCAGCTCTGGGAGTGGATCGGGCAGTGGCTCCGATGCAAGCGCGGGAAGCAGCTCGGGAGCCGCGCCCTGCGTGAAGGGTCAAGTCAAGGACGACGAGGTCGTGATGATCGGCGACTCGTACATGGACCTCGGCAACGTCGGACCGACCATCATGATGGACGCGAACAACGCGACATATCGTCACTATTACCTCGCCGGCTCCGCGTTGAACTACGGATCAGTGAATCTCAATATCCCCTACCAGTTCGATACCCTGGCGGAGACGGACACCGCGGTCTCCGACCCCACCGACATCAAGGTCGTCATCATGGACGGCGGCGGCAACGATGTGCTCATCGACAACAGCCAGTGCCTGACGACCCCCGTGGCGGGCGACACGTCGTGCCATACGGCGATCAACGCGTCGGTCGCTCGAGGCCAACAGCTCGAGATGGACATGGCCGGCAAGGGCGTCCAGCACATCGTCTATTATTTCTATCCGGATCTGGATCCCACCGTCTCGGGTCATCAGTACGCGGGCGCCTGGGTGGACTACGCCTACCCCCTGGGCGCAGCAGCTTGCTGCGGCAGCGCGAACGTGCCCGCGAGCGGCGATCTTTCGTGCCGCGGAAACGCCCAGGGCACCGACTGCATCTGGATCGACACGCGGCCCCTGTTCGTGGGGCACAACGACCACACGGACGCCTCGACCTACTGGTTCATGAGCGACAACATTCACCCCACTCAGCCCGGCGCAACCGCCATCGCGGCCAAGGTATGGGCCAAGATGCAGGAGTATTGCATCGCGCAGTGATCGGCGCTCGACGGCTACGCGGGAACCACCGGTTGGCTCGCGCGTGGCCGTAATCTGGACGCGCCGCGCACCTATCGTCGTGATAGGTCGTGCAAATGGGTCGTCCAGTCGGGGTCGGCGTCGTCATCGCCCCGCGTTGGAGAATCGTCCCGACGCCGGGCGTGGACGAGGGCGATGAGGTCCGGCTCGTCATCGACCCTGGACCGGGGTTCGGGGATGGCACGCACGAAACGACGCAGCTCTGTCTTCAGGCGATAGCCGCGCTCGCCCCGCGCACCAGGCCCTGGCGAATGCTGGACTTCGGTAGCGGCTCGGGGATCCTGGCCATCGGCGCCGCCAAGCTCGGGGCCGTCGTGGACGCCGTCGAGATCGATGCGCTTACTGTAGCGCACGGAGAGCGCAATGCGCGCGCCAATTGCGTCGACGATCGGATTCGCCACGCCCGGACGCTCGAGGGCACCCGCAGTCCGTTCGATTTCGTGGTGGCCAACATTCTGCGCTCCGTCCTCCTCGAGTTCGGGGGCGCACTCATATCGCGTCTGGCCCCGGCCGCGACGCTAGTCCTGTCGGGCCTTGTCTCGACGGACGTGCCAGAGGTCAGCGTGCACTATGCCTCACTACTCGGCGATGAGCGGCCGGAGGTGTACGAGCGCGGGGACTGGCGGGCGCTCGTGTGGCGCCGCGTCTACCTCAAGTATTGAGCTGAGTCCGTTCGTCCCAGAGCTGTGCTCGGGCTCAGGGGTTGAGGTTCATGACGCCCCGTTGCTGGCGGGCCTGCATCACGGCCGCCATGAGCCGATCGTAGATGGATCGGTTGCCGGGCACGCCGCGAAGGTTGAGCGCAGGGTAGCCGTCGTCGTGCGCAGTGACCGTGATGCACGAGACGCCGACAAGCCTATCCATCGGCGATTGTCGGAGTTCGACATCGCGAACGCGCCACAGCTCCAGGGTATCGACGCGCTTGCTCAGCAGGCCAGTTTCGATCTCGATTCGTCGCGAGGTGAGCTTCCAACGCTTTGACTTCGTCCGCATCCAGACGGAGAGGAGAAGGAACCCGCCGACGAGCACGGGCAGCAGAATCCAACCGGCAATCCATCTGCCCGCCCATGCCTTCCACGTGGGACGCCCTTCCCAGATCACCTCTTCCTGTGTCGCTCCGCCTTCGGTCATCGAGAGATCATACAGAGGGCCCCAAGACTAGCGCCGACGAACTTGTAGGAGCCGGTCCAGTCGGGCGGCCGGCGTGAACGCGTGAGCCCGCTCCGGCGCTCTCCTTCGGTCCGCAAAGAGCTATTGCGTCGTGCCGGGAATCAGAGAAGCAGGCGTCCGTACGCAGGTGTAGGACGTGAAGTTGATGTACGTCCCGGACGTGGGGGCCACGATGTCAAAATCGGTCACGTCGATGCCGTACAGCTCGTGCGATCCATTGGGCAACAGGTTCGCCCACTTGTGCTCGAACGTATCGTCGTTCGCAATGGAGAGCGCGATGTCGCCCCCGTCGGACAGAATCATCCCGTACGTCTTGAGCGCGGTGATGAACGCCTCGGCGGCAGGAGACGCGCCGGGCAGCGTGAAGCTGGAATGCAAGCGAAAGCGAGCTCCGTAGGGGATGCCATTCATCGTCGCCCAACTTGATCCGCCCGTACCGTGCGTCGCAGGCCGCACGTATTGTTTGTTTTGAATACGCGAATTCGGCAAGATCAGGCGCAGAGCGTGCGTGATGGTTCCGGCGGCCACTTCGTCGGGGGTCGCAAGCAGAGGCGCCATGAGCGCGCCGCTGGCGTCCGCGCTCGTGCACACGTCGCCCCTCAGATTGACGGGATAGTTGATGCTCGGATCCCAGATGACGATACCGCTCGCGGTGAGCGCCCCGCCCTGGATGTTTGCCTGATAGAGCTCGTAGAGATAGCCGGTCTTGTTGTCGAACACGAGGTTGTGATCGTCGCCGCCGTCTGACATGGACCCGGTGGAGCTTTCGAAGCCGGCGCCCGGAGCGGTCACGTTGGCGGACGTCTCGGGCACCGTCGTCGGAATATCGCTGTCGGGCGTGATGGCCGCGGTGCCATTCAAGCTAAGAGACGCCGTATTCGACGTCGTGGTGTCACTCGAGTTCGCCGGAATCGACGAAGACGGCATGTTGACGAAGATGACGCCGATCCCCCAATCAATCTGAAACGTGTTTCCGTTGCCCCAACCGCCGTTGTTGCCGAGCTGCGTGATCATGGTGCTGGAGTTGGGATCGAGCGACGCATTGGCAATGGACTGGTTGAAGTACCAACTCGAGGGAAAGTTCACCGCCGCGGAAATGGGGTTCAACGTGTGACCACCGGAGGTCCCGACGTCGGGACTGCCGCCGGCCGTGTCGCCACCCCCAGCAGCATCGCTGTCAGACGCGATGCTGCTGTCGCGCGGGCTTCCGGTGTCCATCGCGTTGCCATCATCGGCGTTTGGCTGGCCGCCATCGGTAACGCTGTCGCCTGGCCCGTTGCCTTTGGGGCTCCCGCAGCAGAAAAGGGGCAAGCCGAGCCCGAACATGAATCGCCTTGCCCACGCCGTCCTCCACGCGGACGGGGCCTCCTCCGTCGTGGTTTGACGCCGTGCGACCTGGGTTCCCGCGGTCTCGCTCATGTCTCCGCGCAAGGTTAATCCTAGATTTCGCTCGGCGCGACAGGATGGGCCGGGCGGCGTGAGATCGGAGGCGCGGACGTGACCTCGGGGGGCAATGCCGACGATTTCACCGATCTCGCGACACACCTCCCCCTTTCCCCCTGATGCGTATTCGAGCTATGCGCAGCTCACGACAGCATCGGACGCGGCGCCAGCCGCAGCTCCCATCGCCCACCGGAGCGCAGGAGCCGCCCGGGCACATGGACGCAGACGCGGCGGATCCACGGCGTTCGCCACGAAGCGAAGACACGGTGGCGATGCTGCACCCAGCGGCGCAGCAGGTTGAAGGCGAGCACCTTGAGGAGGAACGCGGCTTCGTTGGCGTCGAAGCAGTGGGTGGAGACCTTGCCGATACCGAAGCCACCTTTCAGCTCGCCGATGAGCGGCTCGATGCCAGCGCGGTCATCGTAGCGGCGCGCCAAATCGTCGGCGTCGTGTACGGGATCGTTGGTCGCGTAGACGTGGACCGAGAAGTCCAGGTCCTCCCAGAGGCCCGACTGGCTGCCGCTGAGCCGCTCGTTGGTACGCATGGCGAAGACGCGCCACTTGCCCGGAGGCCAGCCCTCGCGCTCGAAGTCGATCTCGGCCACCTGCCGTGTAGGCTTGTCGAACGCGTCGCGCTCGACGGTGATCCAGCGCTGGGTGGCCCACACCGCGCCGACCAGGTTGGGCGTTTGCTTCATCTTGACCAGGAACCAGGCGCCCCTGTTGTCGATGGCTCGCAGCAGCGATGCGCAGTCGCCGCCGGCGTCGATGCGCATCGTGACGAGGGCGGCCGGTCCCGCTGCGGCTCGCGTCCAATCCAGCCACTGCTCGACGTCCTCGACGTCCAACTCGCCCAGGCCCCGGTCCCCTGGTCGCAGCCGCGCGCCGATGATCGTGCCGGTCTGTGCGATGCGCGCCAGGATCGGGTGGTAGCTGGGACGGCCGTGGTAGCGCGGGTTGGGACCGGGCAGCGCTCCCTCCTGCTCGCCGAACAGAGGCGTGACGGTGGTATCCAGATCCACGAACACCTCGCGCAAGCGGTTTGCGCGCAGCGAGGCGGCGCCGTGCTCGGCCAGAAGCTCTTCGAGGTCTTCGAGCGCGGGCCCGTCGAAGCGCCGCAGGTCGTCGTAGAGCACGTCGATGCTCGGGACGCTGCCGCCCGCCAGGTGAACGAAGAGCGGATCGGCCGCGAGCATCTCCAGGTCGAACACCCGCTGGCTGCCCGCCACCGACATGTCGAGGAGCAACTGCATCTGCGCGCCCATCGGGTAGACCACCCCTCGGCCCGTCTTGAGGTGGCCGAAGCGACGCGACAGCTCGCGATGCAGCCCCTGCTCGCGCGCGAATGCGTTGAACGACACCAGCCCGCCCACCGTCGTCAACTTCGCATCCGGCTCGCCGATACGCAGCTTGCGCACGTCCGCACGGCGAATCTTGCGACCTGCTCGTTGCAATTCCCAGCCTCGGGCGGGCTTGCCTCCGGCGCTTCTTCGTCGCACCTTGCGGGTGCGCGGCGTGTCAGTCGGTTTGGTCATCGCAAGTGCCCAAGGGATGGACACGCCGCGCGACTTTTCAAGCCCTCCGCGCACGATTCTGCGTCACGCCGTCACGCGCGCACACGTCGGGATGGAGCGAACTCCAGGCTAATGGAACAGCGAAGACATGTCATCGGGGCATGCGGGGCTCGCCATCCGGCGCCAACGGCCAGACGTGAAGCCTTTCACCACCTATTCGCAGCCGATCGGTTTCAAGCCCCTGAGATGATAGGGTTCCGGGGCTGACCCATCGGCGAGAGAAGGGAGGACCTTCCATGCGACCCATTGTCTACGGCGCTCTTGGTTTGCTGCTGGCGGCCTGCGCCGCAACGTCGAGCGGTTCGCATTCAGCCCCGGATGCCTCTGGGGGCGGGTCAATCCCCGTGGACGGGCTCGACGCTTCGTCGCAACAGACGGATTCGTCGCCGCCCGGGGATTCATCGACGATGGACTCGGCACCGCCGATGGATTCGCCTTTCGTTCCAATGGCCAGCTGTTCGGGCACCGCCGGAACCTGGCAGAACATCACGCCGCCCGAGCTCAACATGTCCAACTGGTGCAGCGTCAATTTCTCGACTTGCAACGTAGGAACGAATCCGAGTGGCCAGGTCGGCACGTATGGGACCACAGACTTCCTGATCGACCCGACGAACTCTGGAACGGTCTATCTCGGGACCTCTCAGCTCGGGATCTGGAAGACGACGGATTGCGGCGCGAGCTGGGTTCATATCAATACGGGCAACAACGGCACGGACGTGAATGGCGGCAGCGTCGCCGGGTCCCTTCTCGATGGCGGGCGGCAGTGGACGATGCTCATGGATCCGACGAATTCACAGATCCTCTACGCGACGGTGGTTACGGCGCGGGAGGGATCTTCCGTTCGACCGACGGTGGGGTCGACTGGAGCCAGATCCTCCCCACCAGCATCATGAGCCGGACCCAGTACGCCGGGTTCATCGAGAAGATCACGATGGATCCGACCAATCATATGCACCTCCTCGCGAGCTTTCACACCATATGCACCGGCACGGCGCTTCCCGGCGCACCCATCGCGGACAATGCCAACAACGTGTCGGTCGTCAGCACGACGAACAGCACCCCGACCGGCGCCGGCACCAGCTATCAGGGATGGGGTTGCCTCGCAGAGACCACGGACGGCGGCACGACATGGTCGCTCACCACGAGCGCGTACCCCTGGGTAAACAGCGACGGCCCCGGACAGACCATGGTGAATGCCTCGACCTGGTTTTACGGCACAAACGGCCCGCAGGGACTCTGGCGCACGACCACCGGTGGCGTGGCCGTCAATGGGGCACCCGCGTGGACGCAGGTGAACCTCTATACGACTGCGGCAGGGGCCACGCAGCCGCTCGACAGCGCCATCGGGAGCGTATACGTCGCGCAGGATGGCTCGTTCTACTCCGGGGGGAACTACGCCATCGTCCACAGTAAGGATGGGATCAACTGGACCCAGCTTTCTGGACAGTACGCTCCCGCGCTGGGCAGTCAGAACGGCTCCTCACCGATCGTCGATACCGGGACCACCGTCTACATCACCGGGTCCGGATCGAACTGGTCCGCGCCGGTGAGCACTATCCAGGGTTACGAGAGCACTGCCCCGACGAGCGGCCTCTTCACCAAGATGACCAGCCCGACCCAGGCCGCCGGAGGGCTCTGGATCAAGTACGATCCGGTCAATCACATGCTCTATACGAGCAACAATCTGACCGGCTTCTGGAGCCTCAAGACGCAGTAAATGACACGGATGACGCACTCCGCGACGAGCCGCTGGTTCGTGTACGTCGCGCGATGCGCCGATGGGACGCTCTACGTGGGCATCGCGCTCGACGTCGACGCACGCATCGCCGCGCACGACGCGGGGCACGGCGCGCGTTACACCCGCGGGAGAGGCCCGCTGCGCGTGCTGGCGACCCGGCGCTGCCACGACAAAGGCGACGCCCTCCGGCTGGAGTTTGCGCTCAAGCGGCTCCCGCGCGACGAGAAGGTCGTCGTGAGCGCGTCACCGCGAAAGCTCGCTAGGTTCGCCCGGACCTGCGCCGCTAGGTGAGTTCGATCGCCGCCAAGCACAGGCCGAAGCCCGTCAAAGGGCTCAACGGCAAGTTCTTGGGCACATTCGCGAATGGTTCGATGGCGAAGGGCAAGAAGGCGGCGAAGACCATCGGACGCTCGCACGCGAAGGCGTCCCCTCGCCCAAGCGCCAAAGCGAGAAGTCGTCCTCACGCTAAGGCCGCGAAGAAGGGCTGACCGACCAGTTCTGGGAGGTCAAGAGCGCGGCGGCGGCGCCCGTGCTGATGCAGGAAGTCCGTCTTGCCGTGGAACGCTTTGGCCTGGGACGAAGACCCACGGCACGAACGTCAGGCGTTCCTTGCGCAGCGAGCCTCGCTCAGTCCGTACCTGCGTCTGCGCCCGCGTCGCCGAAGTCCAGACACGTGCCCAGCAGGCACTCCTCGCACGGGGTCGCGATAAGCCGCGACCTGCTCACTTGCGAGAGCCTCCCAGATGGCCGCATCCTCGCGACCCTTCGCCGCGCTCCCGTGCGTTGAGCCTCTCCAGAGCGAGAGCGCGCCACAGAGGATTCGTCGCCGAGGACGCAGCCCCCGGCTGCGACCGAGCCGCTAGAACCCTCTGACCTACGGCTCCGGAGCGGCGGAACAGCCCCCCGGGGGGCGCGCTTTTCGCGGCCGTCGAGTCAACTGTAACCGGCTCTGTACCCGGCGCGGAAGGACGTCGAGCGTGCTCGCCGATCCGCGTTGGCCCTGGACGCTGGAATCCCACCGTGGTAGGAATCGGCATGGCCAAAGCAGCCGCCAAGCTGTCGATCAGCGTGCCCGGCGACCTCGCCAAGACCGTCCGCAAGAGGGTCGGCGCGCGCGGCCTATCCGGCTTCGTCACTCGCGCGATGCGTCACGAGCTCGAGCGAGAGCAGCTCGGCGCGTTCGTCGCGGAGCTCGACGAAAAGCTGGGTCCGGTGAACAAGAAGTCGCTCGCCGAGGCCAGAGCGGCGTGGCAGGGGCGCTGATCCTCGACGCGGAAGCGGTCAACGCTTTGGCGCGGGCGCGCGAGCGGGGTGCGCTCGCAGAACGAGCGAGAGCGATCCTGCAAGTCGCCCACGAGGAGGGCGCGCTCGTGCGGGTGCCGGCGCCAGTCCTCGCCGAGGTGTGCCGTGGCGGAGCCTTCGATGCTCCCGTCAACCAGCTGCTCAATGGACGCGGAATTGGCGTCGTCGATCTGACCGAGAGGGCGGCTCGACGAGCCGGGGGCTTGCTGGCTCGTGCCGGCCTCGGCTCAGCGCACGCCGTCGACGCCTTTGTCGTTGCCACGGCGCTCGAGTTCGGCCTGGCGGCGATAGCGACGGGAGACCCGGATGACCTGAGACGGCTCGCAAAGGGCGCGCCGAATCTCAGGATTCTTGCGATTTGAGGGGCCACCCCTCCTCGAGCGTGCGCACGAGGCGCATCTTCGAGACGGTCCAGAGCTTCCCGCTCCCGAAGTGCCCCGAGCGGCTCGACCCGCGCGTTTGAATGGCGCGAAGCACCTCATCGCCTGCGCGAGTGAAGCCATGGCAGTAGGGAGCAAGCGACAACTCGAGCGAGTCCCTCGTACGAGAACGCGAGCAGCTTCCTTTTCCCGGCTCTTCCGCAGGATCTGTGGGCGTGAAACGCGTGGCACGGCGCTCGTCACGTAGCTGGCAACGCGGGATCGAGTTGCGCGTCCCCCTGGTGGCTACTTTCGCCGTCCACGGGTTACGCAGCGCGCCGATAGTCGTAGTGGAGTCCACCGAGTACGGGGACGGCCTCGATCGGACCGTGCACCTGCGGCAGACGAGGGACGGGCTGCTGCTGGGCGAGCGACTGGTGCGGGCGCGCCTCGTTGTAGAAGCGCGTGAATTCGGCAACCAGATGGTGCAAGTGCCTCTCGCCAAGGATCAGGACGTGATCGAGAAGCTCCCGGCGTAGCGTTCCCGCGAAGCGCTCCGCGAACGCGTTCATGTTCGGCGCGCGGATCGCGATCCGGACGACGCGGGTGTTGACGGCGGCCAGGGCACGCACGAAGCTGGCGCCGAACTTCGAGTCATGGTCGCAGACCAGAACCTGAGGGGCCTTCCCGTCGAAGGTGGCGTTGCGCGCCTGCTGCGCGCACCATGCGTCGGTGGGCGCGTACGTCACCGCGGAGTGGACGATCACGCGTCGCCTCAGGTCGAGGAAGAAGAGGACGAAGACCTCGCGAAACCGGGCGTCGTACGTTTGCACGAAGTCCGTCGCCCAGGTGACGTGGTTGCGCAAGAACGTCGACCAGCGCTGGCCGTTGCCGCCGCGGCGTGAAGATGGCCGCATGTAGCGTTGGACCGTACGCTTGCTGACGCGAATGCCGAGCTTGAGCAGTTCCCCGCGGATCCGCTCGGCGCCCCAGCGCGGATTGTTCATCGCGATCTCTCGAATGAGCGCGGCTCGCACCGTGGGAGGTCGACCCAGAGGCCGAGAACGTCGTCGCCACAGCGCACGGAACCATGCCCGGTGCCAGCGAACGATGGTCGCTGGCTGAACGAGTAAGACCGCCGTGCGCCACGCGGGGGCGAGGCGTGCGGCCAGGCCCATGGTGAAGCGCTCCCACGGCGTCCACCGGACCCGCCCACGCACCTTTCGCTGCGCCGCAATGAGCTGCTGACGGAGCAGCGCGTTCTCCGCAACGAGCGCGGCCCGCCGACGAGCGACGCGGGCGACCAACCAAACCACGAACTGAACGACGTCCATCATAGGGCCGTGTTAGCCGTACCCGGGCCGGATCGCATTTGTAGCCAGGTCGCCCCGCTCGCGTTCCGAATTGGCCAGCGAATTGGCCAAGGCCAAAATAGCGCTCGCGAATCGAGCCAAAAACAAGTGCGCCACGGGCGATTCGAACGCCCGACCTACGGCTCCGGAGGCCCGCGGAAATACCCAGAAAGCCGCGCCAAAAGTGCGGATCGTGACGGCCTCGTGACGGCTATCGCGGGTGCACTGTCGTCAGCGGCGGCGAGGGAACCCCAGGCGCTGTCCCGGTGCGTCGAGGCACTCGGCTTGGTGCTTGGGGCACTGATAGAGAGCGCGGGCGAGGACGTCACAGGCGCTGACGATGAGCGAGGCTGCGGGGATGCGCTCCCTAGCCGCGCATGACAAGGCGAGACGCCGGCTCGCACGTGCCTGGTTCTCAGAAACGGGGTCGACGGCGGGGACAAAGTGCGCGTCCCGCGCCCCCTGATGGCTACTTTCCTCATCCGCCCGTTACGCAGCGCGCCGGTAGTCATGGTGCAGCCCGCCGAGCACGGGAACAGCCTCGATGCGACCATGCACCTGCGGCGGGCGAGCGACGGGCTGCTGCTGAGTGAGCGCCTGATGCGGGCGCGCGTGATTGTAGAAGCGCGCGAATTCGACGACGAGATGTCGCAAGTGCTTCTCACCAAGGATAAGGACGTGATCGAGAAGCTCGCGTCGTAGGGTGCCAGCGAAGCGTTCCGCGAAGGCGTTCATGTTCGGCGCGTGGATCGCGATCCGGACGACGCGGGTGTCGACGGCGGCCAGGGCACGCACGAAGCTCGCGACGAACTTCGAGTCATGATCGCAGACCAGCACCTGCGGTGCCTTCCCGTCGAAGGTTGCGTTGCGCGCCTGCTGCGCGCACCACACGTCGGTGGGCGCGTAGGTTACCGCGGCATGGACGATCGTGCGGCGTCGCAGGTCGAGGAAGAAGAGCACGAAGACCTCGCGAAACCGGGCATCGTAGGTTTGCACGAAGTCCGTGGCCCACGTGACGTGGTTGCGCAGGAGGGTCGACCAGCGCTGGCCGTTGCCGCCCTGCGGTGCGGATGACCGCATATAGCGCTGGACCGTGCGCTTGCTGACGCAGATACCGAGCTTGAGAAGTTCCCCGCGCACCCGCTCGGCGCCCCATCGCGGATTGCTCGTCGCGATCTCTCGGATGAGCGCGGCTCGCACTGTCGGAGGTCGACCCAGCCGCCGAGAACGTCGTCGCCACAGCGCGCGGAACCATGCCCGGTGCCAGCGAAGGATCGTCGCTGGCTGACGAGTAAGACCGCCATGCGCCACGCGGGTGCAAAGCGTGCGGCCAGCCACATGGTGAAGCGCTCCCACGGCGTCCACCGGATCCGCCCCCGGATTTTTCGCTGCGCCGCAATGAGCTGCTGGCGGAGCAGTGCGTTCTCCGCAACGAGCGCGGCCCGACCGCGAACGACGCGGGCGACCAACCAAGACACGAACCGAACGACCTCTGTCATGCAGCCCGTGGTAGTTCCATACGGGTCGGATCGCATTTGTAGCCATCAAGGCCGCCTCACCAGACGGATCATGCCGAGCTCTTCGAGATGCCCCGCGCGCGCTCGATGGCGCCCCAGATGCCTTGAACGCGGCTGTCGCTCCGCTCACCATCGAGGGCAACCTTCGCCGCTTCGGCGAACGACAAGCGGTGGGGATGGCCGATGAGCTGCCAGAATCGGTCATCCAGCGCGAGCAGATCCTCGGTCAGGCCGATCACGACCTCGCGCGCCACTGACCACTGCGCGCGCGTGACGAAGCGAACCCACAGCGATGACAACCGCGGCGACAGCAGGGGCACTTCGACCATCTGCGGGTGCCGAAGGCCCATGACCCGCGCGGTCTCCTCGAGGATCTCTTTTCCGGAGAGCGTGACCGGTCCTGGAATGTCGAACCACGCGCTGGCCATGAGCGGCAGGTCGAGCGCCCGCGCCAACGCGGTCACTACATCGTCTG
>CAWKAF010000023.1:0-12096 GCA_963847465.1 uncultured delta proteobacterium
AGCGTCATAGCTACGCTGTTCACGCGCTGCTTCGCTGGTACCGCGCCGGAACAGAGACCCAGCAACGTCGCGGTCTACTTCAAGGTGGAGACGAGAAGTGGCGACCCCATTGGCGGCCTCACGGCGGACCAGTTTCGCATCTACGAAGACGGTCAGCTCGTCTCACAATACGAGAGCAAGCAGACGATCCTCAACCCCGAGGTGGCCGCGGCGCACTACACGCTGCTCCTCGTCGACATGAGTGGCAGCGTCACCGAAAGCGGAACCGGCGACATGCTCGTGCAAGCGGTCGGCGCGTTCGGAGGGCACGTCGAGAAGCAGCAAGAAGTGGGGAGCTACGCCTTCGACGGAAGCCCGGACCTCTACCCCATTGTCCCCTTCACGGACCGGCCGGGAAGCGCGAAGGCCGGGGTCCAGCAACTCGCCACCTTCAAGCCGAAGGACCCGAGCACCAACCTGAACGGGGCCGTCGTGAAGGCACTCGACGAGCTGGACAACGCGCTTGGAAAGACGACCCAGCCGCTCAAGTTCGGCACCCTCGTCCTGTTCACGGACGGGACGGACCGGGCGAACCGTGTCCCATCCGCTACGATGAGGCAGCACGTCCGAGAAAAGCCGTTCGACGTCTTCGCCATCGGCCTGGGTGGAGAGCTCAGTGAGCCTCAGCTCGAGGAGATCGGGAAAAGCGGCACTGCGTTGGCGACCGACAAGAACGCGATCATCAAGGCCTTCGACGAGGTGGGCGGGAAGGTGGAGTCCAGAACGAGGAGCTATTACCTTCTCTCATACTGTTCGCCGTCGCGCGCCGGCGAGCATGTGGTGCGCGTCGAGGCGGTCTACAAGAGCCAGCAGAACGGGACCGACGAGATAGGGAGCCTCGAGAGCGACTTCGACGCGACGGGGTTCGCGCCCGGCTGCGATCCCAGCACGCCACCGAACTTCGACGTGACTCGCGGGGAAGCGCTGGTAGCGAAACCCGCGGACAAGGAGAATGACGACATGGTGGAGAAGAAGGGCACCAAGCGCGAGGCGAAGCCCTCCGCCCGTTTGCCCCGGCCTCCTGCCGCCTCGCGTCCCCCGCCTCGCGCGGAGGCTGCCCCGCCGCCACCGCCAAAGCCGCAGCAAGACTTCATTCCGTAGGCTTTCACGCTGCCTGCCGGAGCCTCCGCCACGGAGGGGCCCGCCGATTGAAATTCGTGACCGCAGGGGGCCGCAAGTCATCGACCTACGACGGCCCCCTCGCAGCGAACGCATCGCCACCGAGCAGACGTACTTCCGCAAGAATCGCCATCGCGTGCGCTACGCCTCTTATGGCCGCCCAGGGCATTCCCATCGGCAGCGGCGTGGGCGAAGCCGCCTGCAAGACGCTCGTCGCCTAGCGCCCCAAGTGCAGCAGCATGCGGTGGGGACCGGACAGGGGCAAGCCATCCTCACTGTGCGCGGCTGGACCCAGGTTGAGCGCTTCGATTCCGCCTGGGCCTGGCCGCCACCTACGAGATGCAAGTCACGACGCTCGATAATGGGATGGTCATCCGCCGGGCACCGCGCTGCCGGACTTCAGGATGAGACCTACACCCTTTCATTTCATGGAGGAAGCGACGAAGCGCGTCCGTGGTCACGTTCGCTCGTCGCTTCGCCTGCCGCCCGCCGAACCAGGTCGGTCGGGAGTTCGCATCGCCGGTCGCGTCCCGTGTGCACGATAGGTTTGTGCGCCTCTTTGCTGGGATGAGGGTGTATAAGGCGCCCGGCAGGGCTGAACGGGACCTTGCTGTCTCTCGCACGCGTTGACCGCGAACGGAGGAATCGATGAAACGTGTCATGTTGCTGGTGATCCCGGTGTTGATTTCCGGGTGCGGTGCCGGAATCACGGTGCGGGCCAACGTGCCGCCGCCGCCGCCGCCGGTGGTCACGGTCGGGGTCGGAGTGTCTGCCCCGCCTCCCCCTGCTCCCCCCGGTCCTCCCGCGCCTCCGGCTCCGGCCGCAGGGGTGACGGTCGACGTCGAGGCCGAGCCCATCGTCGAGGGCGACCCGGAAGAGGTCCAAGCGACGTCCGAGCCCCCCGATCCCGTCTACGAGGAGCAGACGGACTCCCCGAACCCCGGCTACGTCTGGGTCGGCGGGTACTGGGGATGGAACGGGGTGGATTGGGGCTGGAACTCGGGACGCTGGGCGGCGCCCCCCGCGGGCCGCGTATACATCGAGCCGTATTACGAACGCGTTGGGGGCAAGGTCGTCTACGTGCGCGGGTCCTGGGGTTCCCACGACGCCCCGCGCCGCAGCTACGGCGGCGATCGCATCGTGTTTACGGCGGCGGTACGGCCTGCCGGCTACGTGCGCGGGCAGCACGCGGTCGTCGAGCACAGGGCGGGACCGGCGCCGGGCAAGCGCCCGGGCGGTGCCTATGCGCACGCGACGGGCACCGTGCGGCCTTTGCCGAAGGCGACGGCTCCGCAACATGTCACGGCTTCGGCGCACGAGAGTGCGACACCCCGCGGAGGCAAGGAGCCGGCCGGCCACGAGACCGTGCACGAGAACATGCACGAAACCGTCCATGAGACCGGGCACGGCAAGGAGACAACCGTGCGTGAGACGACACACGAGACGGCGCACGAAACCGGACACGGAACCGAGACGACCACCCACGAGACCGTGCATGAGACCGTGACGGGATCGCGTGACGCACAGAAGAAGGCCGAGCCCGGCGAGAAGAAGGTCGACGACAAGAAGGCCGAGCCTGCGCACACCACCGCAGCCCAGTTGCAGCCGAAGAAGGACAAGGACAAGAAGTAACCGTCCCGGTCGTCCTCGGGGTGTGAACGGAAGCCAGCCCAACGAACCGAAGACGGACTCGTTCTTCGGCGTCGTCCCGCCCGTCGGTCGGGCTTCGCGCTGCTCGCCGCGTCCGCCGCGATAATCGCGTGCGAGCAATCCGTCATCCGCGAGCAAGGGCTTCGACGCCAAGAACCACGACATCCCGACTCCGATGGCGGCCAAGTCCTTCCCGACGTTCACGTGCAAGTGCGGCAAGCCCGCCCGCATGCGTTGTTTCAACGGCCTCGATGCATATTGGATTCGAGTGCGAGGACGGCCACGGGAGGGGAAGACGTAGGTGAGTCGTCCCGGTCGAAGCCCTCGCAGAGCAAGAGCAATTCCTCGAAGACTGCGCATGCTCGCCCGCGTCCGAAGCGAGTCACCCGAACCCGACCGCAGGCCGCTTGCCATAGTTCGCCCGATTCGGAGAGAGCCATGCTCCGCCATTCGAGCCATCCGTCCCGTCTGACGTCGCTTCCAGTAACGAGGCGACGGCACGCGTCGCAGAGGCAGGCGTCCATTACGATGTCGGCTGCTCTCTGGCCCTGAATCTCCACCGGGAAGCTCAAGAGCGCGTCTGCGCGGCGGCGTCAACGGTGCGACGCCAATGGGTTGGCTGGTCCCTACACGTTGAGCAGATCGGCCAGCCGAGGCGATGCAAGCGCGACGACGCCAACCAAGCCGTGGAAGATGGCTGTCCCCCCCCCAGACTACGACCCGGCCTGAGCGGGCACTTTATCGCGCGCGTTCTTCGAGCCTCGGTATCAGTTGACGCCATGCCTTTCGCAGCGCTCTTCTCGCCCTCGCCCCTGAATCACCCCGGATCTTTTACGGGCGGCGCCAGAGCAGCCGCCCTCAGGATTTCGTATCTTTACTTCAGCAGCTTGCAGGTGGGCGGGTCGCTATCCGGATCGACCTCCACGAGATCGCGGCCAGCCTTCATGGCAGCCCGCAAGGCCTCGGCCAGGGTCATGACCCCAAGCACCTGGCCGTGCAAGTCGATCAGGCGGATGCGGGGAACTCCACGGAGGTCACCGTTCACGCGCAGGTTACGTCCCCTGGCCACGGCTTCAGGATGCCCCGCGGTTCGAGTTGTCGGCCAACGGGGAGTCGGGTGCGCGCGGTTTTACGGACGTCGAGCTGTGGCCGGGGGACGGCGGCGCACTCGATGTGCCGCTCCGCGAGGCCGACGACTCCGAGCACGCATCAGTTGAGGAACGAGCGGAGCCGGCCTGGTCCTTGCCCAGGAGCGCGACGTGCTCCAGTTTCGCGACCCCGGCATGAACTGCAAGGACGCGCTTCATGAGCCGCTCCCGCTCCCGATCGGTCGGCGGCGACGCGCCCCACTGCTCTCTTTCCTTTAAGCACTCCTGAATCCAGGCGTGGAGCTGCTCCCTCCTGTCTGATGGAGGCAAACGCGAAAGATGACGGAGAACCACGTCGATGGCCTCTCCGACGACCACGAATCGTTCCCGCATCTTCTCTTCCTTTCGGCAACGAAGTGAAGGACCCGCGAAACCAACTTGTATCGGCGTAGGTTCTCCTTGGGCCATGGACCACCCCGCTAGCGCTCCTCGGTTTGAAGCGGTAGGAGACGCCTCTCCTTCGACGGACGCCAGCAGGGTGGCGCGACGGAGACACGCGAAGTGCTACGAATCTTCCCCCGCTCGTGACCGTCAAGTGACGATTCGTCGGGAGACCTTCTCGAACACCGCGCGTCCGCCCCTTCGATCTCGTCCCGGCATGGCCGAAAATACCTGGACGCACCCCCGTGCTCTGGACCAGCGTGAGGCCTCGTGCTTGCTCGTGGCCTGCCGCTCAGTCTGCTACCTTCTCGTGGCCGTGTTCGCTCGCGATGACGAGGGAGATGCGCATTTCACGACCAAGTTCGCGTCCGACTTGCCCCGACGCCGCACGCGGTCTCCGTGCTCGGGGTCTACCAGGACGGTCAAATGTCACCTCGCGGCTGGGAGGCTCTCGGCCAAGTGTCGACATGGAAAGGTCTTCGGCCGCGGGCAAGCGAGATGGCCGCGCTCTCCGCCGTTCACGCCGCGCCCTTTGCCGGAGGGCCGCAAACGGTCGTGCATCCGTTCGACGTGGCGCCGAGATAGCCTACCGCGGCAACGAAGAGCGGAGCCTCGACGGCGACGCACCGGTCACGCGCAAGGCAAGCCTCCGCTGAAGCCTCCCGCGAGCACCGTCGGGCGATTGCCGCACCCTCCGATTCGAGCACGCCATCACCTGGCCGTCGAGCCAGGCGGTCCCTTGCTTTCCTGAGCCCAGAGGCAGCCCGCGATTGACCCAGTAGACGTTCGTCGCGTCGACGGCGATGGCGATCGGCGACGCCTGGCCGGTCGCGAGCACGCCGGCGCCGAGAGGTACGCACCCTCCGTCGCTGCAGGCACCCCCGTCGCAGGACACGCCGCACGCCCCGCAGTTGTTGGGATCAGTCCGGCGGTCGAAGGTGCAACCACCGTCGGCGAGCGAAGGGGACTGAGCGCAGCTCGGGGCGAAGCCGAGGATGCTGGCGGCGCCGGGCGACGCGCCCGCGAACGGCGCATCGACGACCAGGGAGCAGGCATCGCCCCCGTCCGAGGCTTCGAGCGGCGAGTCGAGCGAAGCACTCGCCTCGACCGTGGCGTCCAGAGACGCGTGGGGAGGCGCGCTTATCGACGAGCCCCCGCAGGCGGTGGCCGCGAGGGCCACGGTAGCCATCCGAGCCGCCCTGCGCACGGAGCACACTGTGAAGTGAGCGGTCACGGCAGGCAAGGTCGCAGGCGACTTCCATGCAGGACCTGGCGATCGCGAAGACCCTGTCGTGGCGAACGACTCGTTTCCAGCCGATTTGGGGCATCGGCAGGGGGCTGGGGGACGACGCGGCGAAGACCGGGGTGGCCGCCAAGCCGCCTCTGTGGCTCCGGGTCACCGCCGTTCGCGGCTAAACGCCGAGCGGCACAAGTTCTTAGCAACGCATTGTTTACGCCAGGCTCATCCGCCAGCGCATCGGCGGGCGGCAGGCGTCAGGTCGTAAGACGAGGGTCGCGCGCGGGGCGACGGCGGACGTCGCGGCCGCAATCGCGCGCGATCGACTTTGGGAAAGTACGGGGTGAGCGATCGCGCGGCGCGCGGTAGGTTCGCCGCGCAAATGCGCGGCCGCTTCCACGGGAGAAGGTCAACGTCCCGACCCTCGTCGTCTGGGGTGATCGCGAACAACACCTGGACGCCGCGCTCGCTGTCCCCCCGCCCGATTGGGTCGCAAACGCTCGCGTGGTCCACATCGAGCAGGCATCCCACTGGGTTCATCACGGTGCACCAGAGAAGGTGGCTGCGCTCCTCGTCGAGCACTTCGCCGGGGATGGGCCCGACGGTCAGCGCGCGACCTCCGCCGTTGAACCTGCGAACGGCAGCCCGTAGGGCACCGAGATTCTCCACCTGCTCGGGCATGGGCGTGCTGGCCGCGATGCTGGAGGAGGACCGGACACGCCTCTGCGGTCGCCGCTACGAGCACGCTGGGGACCGCCGCGCCACGCGCCGAGATTACACCGACGCGGAGCTGCCCTTCGGCGGCCGCCGCGTTCGCGTGCGACGCCCGCGGGCACGCGGCACCGACGGACGCGAGGTCCTGCTACCGACATGGCAGCACTTCGCCGACTCGGACCCGCTTACGCCGGTGATTGGGGCGTGAGGGTCGCCGGTGGTACTGCGTCGCCCCGTTTATTCGCACGGACAACAAAAGTAAGCCACATCGATACCAGCGCTAACGGTACAGGCATCCGGTGCCTGGAAACCGTACCCCCCAAATTGCGACGCGCACCAGACCGCATACTCGTTGGAGCCACAGTGGCTCTCGCATGTCCCGCCGCAGCCCGCCGCGTCGTCCGAGAGGCCTTCGCACGGCCCGGCTTCGGACCCCGAGCAATTGAGATAGAACCGCCCCGCAGAGCAATTTACGCCCGCGTCGCTAGGCACTTTGCATCCCGCCCCGGAGCCACCGTCGACGGCGGACGATCCGCTGTCCGACCCTGAGTCGCTCCCCTCCGCAGGTGAATTCTCTGAGGCTGCGTCGTCTTCCTCCCGCATGCCGCCATCGCTTACGGAGCTGTCGATCGCCGAACCGCTCCCCACGTCAACAATGCTCGCGTCGGCGGCCGATGTATGGGAGTTCGAAGACGAGCACCCGAAGAGTGCAGCGCCGATCGCGGTCATCGCTAATGCAGTTCTCGCCCGCATGCCCCGCACGATCGGAGCCTGGGCACGCGGAGTCTGTCAATGAAGTATGAGACACCGACATTCCGCGTCTGGCCTACCAGGGGCGCGGCGTCGAGGGGCTTCACCCGATGGATGGACGCAGCACTGAAGCGACGCAACCCCTTCTGGTTGATGGTTGATAGCTTCGACATCCAGCTCGACGCTCTTGCCGCCCAAATCGCGGAGCGCCGGTTCCGAGGCACCTGTTTCACGGCGTGCGCGCATCGAGCCAAGCTCACGCCGATCCGAGAAACCTAGTCTAGTAGGCGCGGTTGGGTTCGAACCAACGACCCCTAGAGCGACAAACGGTTTGAATCCGGCGCAATTCACGCGGCTCTGGCGATGACGCGGTGGATGGTCTCGAGATTGACGACGGAGGCGGCGCGGCGCACATCGAACAGGTTCTTGCGAACACCGCGGTAGCGGGCGCGACGCCCCTGCTTGCGACCGAGGTGTGCAAGCCGATGCTCGACGGCGACTCGTTCGCGGAGGCGTCCCCGGCCCTTCGGAGTGGCGATGAGCTTGCGCAGGCGATGTTGCAGGGGCTCGTCTTGGGCGATGCTGACGGAGCGACCGGCCGCGGGGGATGCCATGGTGCAGCCGGAGCGCAAGGGACAGCGCGCGCACGTTTCGGGGTCGAACTCCACGACGGAGCCTGGCTCGAATGGCTCGACTTCGCCGGCAGGGCAACGAATCGTGTGCGAGCGCATGTCGATGTGGAAGGCGGACTTGGAAAAGAGCTTGCCGTTGCGTGCGACCCACGGCTTGCAGAGGACTTCGCGGCGCGCTTCGAGCACGTCCTGGACGAGGGTGCTGCCGATGTAGCCGCGATCAATGTGCAGCTCGGCGATGACGTTTCTGGGCTGGTGGGCCATGTCATCGCGCAGCACGGGGGCAGCTTCTTCTTCGGGACGATTCGCGGGTGTGACGGCGCACGCGAGGATCAGGTCGCTGTCGAGGTCGGCGGCGATATGGCGCTTGTAGCCGTTGAACCGCTTGCTCGTGCTCTTTCGGCCGTGGCGCATGTCCCCGTCTTCGACCGAGACGCGGCGCTCCGCGGCAACCCCCCGTCGGATGCGCGAGCCCCCACCGGAAGGATCGGGCTCGAGATCTTGCTCGCGGATCTGGCGCAGCGTCGCGAGGTGGCTGGACAAGGGCGGCTGGTCGACGTGGTCGGGCAAATGCTTCAGGATCCAGCCTTCGAGAGAGTCGACTTGCTCGACGAGATCGCGCAGAGCCTGCGCCTTCGCCTCGGCGTCGCTCCACTCGGTATCGAGGGCGCGCTTGATGCTGCGGTCCGCTGCGAGCAGCGGCGCTCTCCCCGAGTAGGCGACGAATCCAGGCGAACGGTCGAGCAGCGCGGCTACGCAGACAATCGCTTTGCGCGCAGCATGGGCCAGCAGATTGAAGGTATCTTCGACGCGGCCCGCGCCCTCGAGCGGCATCGAGTCCACCGCGACGCGCAGCTCCTTGGGCAGCCGCTTCCAGTCGAACTCCTTGGTGCGACGCGCCAGCTCGACGGTGCGCTCCAGGAGTCGGCGGTCCATGTCGTGCTGAATGAGCCGTGCGCGAAACGCGCAGAGCGCTCCCTGCGAGAACGCGGGCTCGGTCGCGCCGAGCACATCGAGCACGAGTTGCCAGCGCAGGTCGACGACGGACATCTCCACGGCCTCTGCGTCGGAGATCCCCTGGTAGCCTTGCAGCAGCACGACCATTGCGAGGAGGGCCGGAGGCACCGCCTCTTTCCCCGCGCCCGTGTCTCGGTACATCGACTCCAGCTCGTCCTGAAACTCATCATCGAACAGCTCGCGACGATGCAGGCGCAGGAAGCTGAACAGCTTCCGCGTCCGCGTCAGCCGCTTCATCAGAAACTGCTCCTGCCGCGTGAACGTCATGCTCGGGAACCATCGCATCGATGCCATCGTCTGCCTCCGAAGACGAAGGCATCACGACGTAGAGCGGGAAACCAAGGCGATTCGCGTATGATCACATATGATCACGTATGGTCAACGACGCCGCGCGCATTGAGCCTCCGCGTTGGCCTTGTAGCCAGTAGCCCTTTGTTTACGCGGACTTCAAACTGATCGGCGCTCTAGCGTGTCAAGGCGGGGGTGGGGCATCTGGCACTGCGGGAATCCCGGTTTTTTCTGCGAATCGGTTGCCCGAGAGAACCCCAGAAGACCCCAGAGAACCCCTCCAGGTTGGGCAACCACTTGGGCAACATTTAGACCCCTACTCGGGGCCCACACTCTCGGGATCGGCCCTGCCCACCACCTGAGGGGGCCGGAACGGCTGGAATTCGGTCTGGGACGAGGTCGTTCCCGCGACATCGGCGGCGCCCGCCCTCACCAAGGGGACACACGACCAGGGCACCCGCGGTCCCCGCGGAGCGCCCTGCCGAGGGGCACAAGTTCCAGCCGACACATGATTCACAACCGAACAGTCGGACAGTCTCGAAGAGACTGACCGGAGGCCGGCGCCCTCCCGCCACCTTCGGAGGACGGACGTGTCTGTTTGGGGTGCCGACGCCCGTGCGGGAGTCCGGCTCGGCTGCCGGCGATCTTGCCGCCAAATCCGGTCGCGAACGAGTTTCTCGCCAGCACAGGCGACGATCCTCGCGGTTTACCCCTGCCGCCACGAGGAGAGCACGACGGGCGGATCACGGCCTGGCACACTCCGGCCCGTTCGACGTGCGCACCGACCCGCGATCAGCGGTTTCTCCTTCGGCACGACACGTGCTCACAAACTCGGCATGAGGCCCATCAGGCGGACGTCACGGTATGCTGCTGGCATGCAGTTGCGGCCGTTGTTTGCCTTGTCCTTCGCGATTCTTTCGGGCGCGTGCAGTTCGGGCGGCTCTGGCACTGGCAAATCGGTCACAGGTATCGACACCGACCCGAGCAGCTCGGGCGCTTCGTCGGGGCCGTCCGCAGGCGGAGGCGGCAGCGGGTCAACCGATGCAGGGAGTGCAGGAATCGGCGTTTCCGGAGGCGGTGGGTGTCCCGCGAGAGCCGACGCGGCGATGTGTCCGGCACCTCCGGCCGCCGTGGCCCAGCCAATGCTGCCGCCCAACGCTCCGCCTCTTCCCGATCCTGGTTATTGGGTTGGATGCGAGTTCACGAACTGCACGTCGTCGACCGCATGCAGCACGTGTTCTTGCGTCGATGCCGATGGCGGAGGGGCGTGGGAGTGCACGAACAACGACGGCTTCCAGCCGGAGACGGACGCTCAGCCAACGCCCTACTGCGCCCTCAACTCGGGCCCTCTCGATGCCGACATCGGCGACGTCGGGCCGGTCGAGCAATGCACGCCGCAGTACCCGACGTGTACCGGGCCGTACCCCGAGTCGCCTGGCTGGCAATGCTGCCTCGTCTCCGCTGTCGGTGGCCTCACCGAGATCAACTGCATGCCGAACGATGCGGGAGCTTACGGCGGCAACTTCCCTCATCCTTGAGACGCCCAACGTCGGCGACGCATCCCCGGAGCGACCATGACGTCCGCCATCCGTGAGTCTCAGCAGGCGCAGGAATCCTCGCCCGCCCTCGACGCGGCGGTGCGGGGTCGGATCTTCCGAGGAGTTTTCGCGGCGTGCAGCCTCTTCGCGTGGGGCTGCCAGGGCAACGTCGTGGAGACCGGCCCTGCGGACACATCGGGCGGAGCTGACGGAGGCCGGGCACCGGCAGACGCTTCGAGCTGGGAGGACGGCAGCGGCGGACCGGCGAGCGGCGCTGACGGCAGCGAGGGAACGGCGGTCGACGGATTCGAGCAGCGGCCCGAAATGCGGCTCGACCCCCACGCAGCTCGTCGATTTCAACGCGCTCGCCACCCAGGTCGGCGCGACCGGCATCGGGGCGATGCAGCTCGCTGTCGACTCCGCGAGCATCTACTTCGTCTTCGGCAACGGGTTGATGCGCGTCCCGATCCGGGGCGGCCCGGCCTCCACGATGCTGCCCCTCCTGCCCCAAGTCGGTCAGAATTGCGATCCCATCGCGACTTCGACGAGCGTGCTCCTGCACCACGTGGTCGGCGGCGCAACAAACGACGAGCAGATCATCAGCGTGCCGATCCAAGGCGGCCAGGACACGATCCTCGCGACGAGCAGCGGATTCATCAGTGGACTCGCCACCGATGGGCATGACGTCTACTTCGTCGATTCGGTGGGCCTCAAGAGCGTTGCGCTGACGGGCGGCAGCGTTCAGCTCCTCACCGATCAGATCGGTCTGGAGCCGACGGGCCTCGCCGTCGTCGGCTCGAATCTCGTCGTGACTGCTGGCGGCACCGGCGTGACCGATGGCGGCACCCTCGTGACCACTGGCGGTAGCGTCGTGGCGGTCCCGATCCAGGGCGGGCCGCCAACGATGCTCGCGCCGCCGCAGCCCAACGCCTCGTTCCCGATGGCCTGCGGCCCGGACATCTGCTGGTATACGGGCGCGTCGCCCTCCGCCATGGGCCCCGAGGGCTCCGGATACATTGCCCGCCTCGCGGGCGGCAACGTGACGACGATCCCCGCACAGGTTTATCCCTGGAGCCTTGCGTTCGATGGGTCGAACTTCTTCGAGACCGTCGGATGTGACGTCTGCCCGGGCACGCTCGTGCGTATCGCACCGACCGGCACGGCGCAGGTCACGATGGTCACGGCGGGCTTCGTCGCCGTGGACGACGAGTGCGCGTACCTCTCAGTCGTGGAGGGCTTCGATCTGCCGTCCGCGTCGGACGGGGGAATACCGGGCAGCGGTATCTACAGCGTCTCGAAGTCGTACTCGGACCCTTCGCTTTAGCGCGCGGTGACCCTCTTCGAGGCCACGCTGCAGATGGTTCTATCAACTTCGCATCAGCCAGCAATATGCGTCGCCACACCCGAGCGGCCGTCACGATCCTCGCCTCGCGACGAGGCGTCGGAGGTTTCGAACCTCCGACCCCTACCGTGTCAATTTTGCGGGATTGCCGATCTTCGGGCAAAAAGCGGCCCTGAGAGGCCCGCAAAAAGCCCGTTGGAGCCCGTTCGGGACGGGTAAACCGTGCCCAAACCGTGCCCGC
>CAWKAF010000024.1:0-4515 GCA_963847465.1 uncultured delta proteobacterium
GAAGGGTGCGGCGCCGACCTCGCGCAAGGCGCCGACGTCTCCGGTGCAGAGGGTGTACGACGGGATCCCCATCGCGCGCGCGGCGACGTCTGCGACCCCGAACGTCTCGCCGATCGTGCAGACGCGAGCCATCGCGCTTGCGCTCGCCAGCGCATCGATCCACCTCTCGCGCGGGGTCAGAGCGCCGAGCCACGACGCGCCGACCGCATGGCACCGCGCCTCAGCGTCCTCCGGCTGCGAGTAGGGCGATCCCACGGACAGGTGTCCCATCGACGGATGCCACGCGTCGAGCGTCGCCTGCGCGCCCTTGTTCCACGAGCTCACGCACACTGAGTCGCGGAGCCTGGCCCTCGCGAGCCCATACCACTCGTCCGGGATCGGCACCGGGATCACGATCGCCTCGTGACCGATCGCGCGAAAGAGGCCGGCCTGCCACTCGCTCACGCACACCATCTTGGCCCGCCCCTTGAGGTGGTCCCAGAGGTGAGGGTGCGGGCGCGGGTCCACGACCTGGAGCGCGAACGTCTGGAGCGCTTCCACCCTCGGCAGTGAGGCACAACCGATGACGACCAAGTTGCCAACGCGTCCGTAGGGACTCGTCGCCGGCTCATACTGCACGCCGTCCTCTACGCTCGCTGGTCCACGGTGCGCCACGAGCACGTCCTGCCCCTGCGCCACGAGCCACGCCGCAAGCTGATGCTGGTGCATCTCGCTCCCGCCCACGGGCCGACCGCGAATGTACGAGGGAGAGAAGCCGCCGCGGTCGTCGAAGAAGAGGACGTCGATCACGTGTAAATCCTCCCGCCCGGCTTCATCTTCTCGGTCCACGGTTCCGCATCCGACGCGCGCTCGACGAGCAGCACGTCCACGCTTGCCTTGCCCATCAGCGTCGCAGCCTCTTCGCTCGTGTCTCGGATGAAGGTCACGCGCCCGTACACGTACTGCGCTCGGTCGCCCAGCTCATGCAGGCACGCCTCGAACGCGTCGCCGTGTGAGGTCACGCGATCCCACTGCTCCTCGGTCAGCCCCGTGCGCTCGTGACGCTCCCACGTGTCCACGGCGACGGAGCGGACGCCTGGGCCGAACCGCGCGATCACGTACGCGAGCCCGGCGCCGTAGCCGACGCCGATCTGCACGAAGGTCCCACACTCGGGGATCGTGCGCGCGATCTCATCGTAGAGGTCCACGAGCACGCCTTCAGGGCAGGGCAGAGCCTTCCACGCGTTGATGTCCGGGCCGACGATCACGTGATGATCTTTCCGGTCGGCTCATCCACCGTCACGCCCGCCATCTTCGCCCGCATCGCCCGCAGCCCCAGCTCGCACTGCGCGACGGCCTTGGCGATCGACGTGCGCTCGCTTCGGTCCAGCGAATCGATCTCGATTCGGATCGCGTCGGGCGGGATGCGTAGGTCCCGAAGAGACGCAAGCCAGAGGAGCGGGTAGCATGCGCGCTGGGTCTCGGGGATGCCGCGCGCGGGGGACACGCTCGTCTTCAGCTCGTAGACGGGGCGCAGACAGAGCGGGAAGTCGACGGGCCGGCCGACCATCGTCAGGCCGTGCGCGTGGACGATCTCCCAGCCGGCGATGGTCTCGAGGAGCGCGGTCACTTGCCCCTCTTCTTCTGCCGGTGCTTCGGCCCCGGCTTCATGCTCGCGATCATCTGCTCTCGCCTGCGAGCGTCGAGGGCGCGCTTCCAGAGTGGCTCGATGCGGTTCACGCTTCCTCCTTCGGTGGCGTCGCCTCGTTGCGCTCGCCCCTCTTCGCGTGCGTAGCCCGTCCGCCCTTCTGCCCGGCGTAGTGCGCCTCTTCCGAGTTGAACTCGTGCGCGGTCCCTTTCGCGTGCGCGGCCTTGCCTCCTTTGCGGGCGATCTCGCGAAGGAGGGCCGGATCGATGGCCGCGAAGCCTCTGCGTTGCTTCTCCGTCATGGGATTGACCTATGCGCCGCCACGGTCGAGCCGTCAAGACTCTTGCGTTCGGGGGCGATCCGTGACTCAGGCCTGCGTTACGAACCGGCCCGACCGTGACAGTGACCGGTGTCACGTACGAATTGTCTTGACACGGGCCTGGCATGGGTGTTGCGCTTGTGTCCAGGTTGAGCCAGTGAGTCATGGTGTGCCGTGTCAAGAGTCATGTTGGGCCAAACGACCGCGCACATGTCCCAGGTCAAGGGTTTCGCGCTTTGGCCCCAGATGACTCTTGACCCCATGCGCCCAAAGGGAAAGTCATAGACTTTTGCTATGCGCGCATGGGGTCAAGAGTCATCTGGGGCCAAAGCGCGAAACCCTTGACCTGGGACATGTGCGCGGTCGTTTGGCCCAACATGACTCTTGACACGGCACACCATGACTCACTGGCTCAACCTGACACAAGCGCAACACCAATGCCAGGCCCGTGTCAAGACAATTCGTACGTGACACCGGTCACTGTCACGGTCGGGCCGGTTCGTAACGCAGGCCTGAGTCACGGATCGCCCCCGAACGCAAGAGTCTTGACGGCTCGACCGTGGCGGCGCATAGGTCGATCCCATGACGGAGAAGCAACGCAGAGGCTTCGCGGCCATCGATCCGGCCCTCCTTCGCGAGATCGCCCGCAAAGGAGGCAAGGCCGCGCACGCGAAAGGGACCGCGCACGAGTTCAACTCGGAAGAGGCGCACTACGCCGGGCAGAAGGGCGGACGGGCTACGCACGCGAAGAGGGGCGAGCGCAACGAGGCGACGCCGCCGAAGGAGGAAGCGTGAACCGCATCGAGCCACTCTGGAAGCGCGCCCTCGACGCTCGCAGGCGAGAGCAGATGATCGCGAGCATGAAGCCGGGGCCGAAGCACCGGCAGAAGAAGAGGGGCAAGTGACCGCGCTCCTCGAGACCATCGCCGGCTGGGAGATCGTCCACGCGCACGGCCTGACGATGGTCGGCCGGCCCGTCGACTTCCCGCTCTGTCTGCGCCCCGTCTACGAGCTGAAGACGAGCGTGTCCCCCGCGCGCGGCATCCCCGAGACCCAGCGCGCATGCTACCCGCTCCTCTGGCTTGCGTCTCTTCGGGACCTACGCATCCCGCCCGACGCGATCCGAATCGAGATCGATTCGCTGGACCGAAGCGAGCGCACGTCGATCGCCAAGGCCGTCGCGCAGTGCGAGCTGGGGCTGCGGGCGATGCGGGCGAAGATGGCGGGCGTGACGGTGGATGAGCCGACCGGAAAGATCATCACGTGATCGTCGGCCCGGACATCAACGCGTGGAAGGCTCTGCCCTGCCCTGAAGGCGTGCTCGTGGACCTCTACGATGAGATCGCGCGCACGATCCCCGAGTGTGGGACCTTCGTGCAGATCGGCGTCGGCTACGGCGCCGGGCTCGCGTACGTGATCGCGCGGTTCGGCCCAGGCGTCCGCTCCGTCGCCGTGGACACGTGGGAGCGTCACGAGCGCACGGGGCTGACCGAGGAGCAGTGGGATCGCGTGACCTCACACGGCGACGCGTTCGAGGCGTGCCTGCATGAGCTGGGCGACCGAGCGCAGTACGTGTACGGGCGCGTGACCTTCATCCGAGACACGAGCGAAGAGGCTGCGACGCTGATGGGCAAGGCAAGCGTGGACGTGCTGCTCGTCGAGCGCGCGTCGGATGCGGAACCGTGGACCGAGAAGATGAAGCCGGGCGGGAGGATCTACACGTGATCGACGTCCTCTTCTTCGACGACCGCGGCGGCTTTTCTCCCTCGTGCATTCGCGGTCGGCCCGTGGGCGGGAGCGAGATGCACCAGCATCAGCTTGCGGCGTGGCTCGTGGCGCAGGGGCAGGACGTGCTCGTGGCGCACCGTGGACCGGCGAGCGTAGAGGACGGCGTGCGGTACGAGCCGGCGACGAGTCTCCTCCGCGCTCACCGCGACGTGGAGCCGCAGGTGAACCTGCCCGGTCTTGCCGTTCGTCCCTACGGACGCGTTGGCAACTTGGTCGTCATCGGTTGTGCCTCACTGCCGAGGGTGGAAGCGCTCCAGACGTTCGCGCTCCAGGTCGTGGACCCGCGCCCGCACCCTCACCTCTGGGACCACCTCAAGGGGCGGGCCAAGATGGTGTGCGTGAGCGAGTGGCAGGCCGGCCTCTTTCGCGCGATCGGTCACGAGGCGATCGTGATCCCGGTGCCGATCCCGGACGAGTGGTATGGGCTCGCGAGGGCCAGGCTCCGCGACTCAGTGTGCGTGAGCTCGTGGAACAAGGGCGCGCAGGCGACGCTCGACGCGTGGCATCCGTCGATGGGACACCTGTCCGTGGGATCGCCCTACTCGCAGCCGGAGGACGCTGAGGCGCGGTGCCATGCGGTCGGCGCGTCGTGGCTCGGCGCTCTGACCCCGCGCGAGAGGTGGATCGATGCGCTGGCGAGCGCAAGCGCGATGGCTCGCGTCTGCACGATCGGCGAGACGTTCGGGGTCGCAGACGTCGCCGCGCGCGCGATGGGGATCCCGTCGTACACCCTCTGCACCGGAGACGTCGGCGCCTTGCGCGAGGTCGGCGCCGCACCCTT
>CAWKAF010000025.1:0-92630 GCA_963847465.1 uncultured delta proteobacterium
CGCCAGTTCTGCGTGATGTGGCAGAACATCCTGTGCTCGATCTTGGTCCACTGCGTGACCAGAGAAAGGCGGTGTGACCCAGCGAGTGAAAATCTCGACACGGTAACGGCCAGGGAGCCGTGAAGCTGAGGAGACACGTTGGAGTGGCGAAAGCACGGCGTGGTACCTCCTGACGAACCCGGCGGTGAGGCCGGGGAGCGACGCTGCGGGCCGCAGGCATCGAACGTTGTGCAAGCCCCGATGATGATCAGGTCCGGAAGCCGAGCCACTAGTGGAACGGTGAAGGCCGCATCGGTTGTGGAAGAACGCTGGCTGATAGCCACGACCGATTCCGGCGGGGTAATGACGGCAGCACGCAGCGAAGGGTTGCATTGGAACTGGTGAAGCCCTCCTGGCCCCGGAGAGAAAGACCCCGGAGCAAGGTAGGCGCCGGCAACGGCGTCGAAGGCCAGAGGGTGGCCGCTGGGTCCGTCGGAGCGAAGAACCGCCGGTAACGCGGCGGGACGCTTGCCTGTAAGAGGAGCGACGACCGGGGAGTGAGCCCCGGCGTGCAAGGGGACCCGGCTGGTCGAGGGACCGCGAACGAGGAAAGGCACGGAGGAGATGACAAAGACCTCTATCGGTGTGCAGGAACTGAGAACGCGGATAGGTGAGAAGGCGAAGGCGGACCCGCAGCATCGCTTCTGGGGCCTCTACACGCACGTGTGGAAGCTCGATGTGCTGAGGGAGGCGTACCAACTCGCGAAGCAAAACAATGGTGCGCCTGGAGTGGACGGAGTGACCTTCGAGCAGGTCGAACGCGAAGGGGTCGAGCGGTTGCTCGACAGCCTGCGCCAAGAGCTGCGCGACAAGAGCTACGTCCCGCTCCCGTGCCGGCACGTGAACATCCCGAAGGAGGGGGGCAAGGTCAGGGGCCTGAAGATCCCGGCCATCCGAGACCGGGTGGTGCAGGGGGCAGTGCGCCTGATTCTCGAACCCATCTTCGAGGCGGACTTTCAACCGGGGTCCTACGGGTACCGGCCGGGCCGCTCCGCGCACGATGCGCTCGAGCGAGTCCGGGTGGGCCTGGTCAAGCAACTGCACCAGGTCATCGACCTGGACTTGAAGAGCTACTTCGACACGGTCAGGCATGACCTGCTCCTGGCGAAGATTGCCCGACGAGTCCGCGACGATGACGTGCTCTGGCTCTGCAAGAGAATCCTGAAGGCGAGCGGCAAGCGCGGGCTGCCGCAGGGGTCCGTCATCGGGCCGCTGTGGGCGAACGTGTTTCTTGACGGCGTCGACCGGATGCTCGAACAGGCGCAAGAGGCCACGAAGCAGGGCGACTACGAAGTCGTGCGCTACACGCGCTTCGCAGACGACATGGTCGTGTTGGTGGGCGCACATCCAGCGGCGAGAGATTGGGCGCCGAAGGTTGAGCGGCGGTTGCGGCAGGAGCTCGGCAAGCTGGACCTCACCGTGAACGAAGAGAAGTCGCGCATCATCGATTTCGGAGCCGGAGAAGCCTTTGACTTCCTCGGCTACACGTTTCGCTGGGTAGACTACAGCGCAGGGCCGGGAAAGAAGATGGTGCTCACGCGGCCACGAAGGAAGAAGCGAACCGAGTTTCTTCGGGCGCTTGGAGAGACGATGCGGAAGCGCTTGCACCACCCGGTCGCCGAGGTGGTGCGACGCGTCGTCAACCCGAGGGTCCGCGGATGGGTGAACTACTTCCGCTGGGGCAACGCAGTCGCGACCTCAGTTTCGTCGCGTGGGAGGTCGAGAAGAAAGTCCGTCGCTTCGCGAGTCGACAACGCCCCAAGCGACGCGGCGGTCGCGCCTGGACCACGTGGAGCGCCAAGGAAATCTACGGGACGTGGGGACTCTTCCACGACTACCGTGTCCTTCCGACGCGCAGCGAGTCCAGAACGCAACGCGCATAGGCCTGCTCACTGACTCGGCTGGCAACGCCGGATGGAAGAAATCCCCATGTCCGGTGTGAAGGGCGGGCGCCGGAGACGGACCATGGCTCGGATTGAGGCACCGACGCAGTCTCGAAAGAGGTCGGCTACCGCTACTCCCCGAACCTTCGGCACCGCGCCGGCGCTCGACCCGAGTGCTCGTGCCCGGCGGGTTGTGCGCGACCGTCACGTGGAGGCCCAACAAACTCGTCCGCCGAAGGGCACGCCAAAGACCACCGCGATCAGCGCGGAATCCCATGTACTTCCGGTGCGTTAACTGTGGGGGGGGGGGGGTATCTCGGCCCTCGTGCGGTCTTGGAAGGCTGACAGTGGTAGCGTCCTGCACGAATGCGCAACGTAGGTCGAGGTCATGCGTACTGACGAGGGCAAGCACGCCGCGTCCGTGAAGGCGTGGCTCGAAGGGTCAGGGGAGAGCCTGTCCCCCGCGCAGTTGGTCACGCTCTTCGAACGCGCTCTGGGCGCTCTCTGGAAGCGCACCCTGGTCACGCTCGGCGAGGTCACGCTCAACGCGATCGCCGATCGCGTCCTTTACACCGCCTCCGAAAAGTACTCGGTTCTATCGACGCTGAAGATCGAGGGAACCGGGGTTCGCTTCGATGAGTTCCGCACGCAGGAAGCTGTCCGGAGTGACCGCAATCTCGCAGAGGTCGTCCGCTTCGTCCTCGTGGAGTTTCTCACGGTGCTCGGCAACCTGACCTCCGATGTGCTGACGCCCGCGCTTCACGCAGAGCTCTCGAAGGTCGCTCTCGAAGAGCCGGGGCGCACGGGGAAGGCGACGCAAGACGAGCCCGGACCCATCGGGGGCGTCGATGACAGCGAGGAAGCCACGTCATGACGACGAAAGAACAGATCTCGCGCATTGAAACGGGCGTCCGTAACTTCGACGCAATCTTCGAGGGCGGGATGCCGAAGAATTCGGTCACCGTCGTCAGTGGTGCACCCGGTTCGGGCAAAACGATCTTCTGCCAACAGAATCTGCTTTCACGCGGCCTCGACGAAGAGCCGCGTTCTCTACTGCAATACGCTCTCGGAGCCGATCGCCAAGACACTGCGCTACCTCAAACAGTTCAGCTTCTTCGACGCGAAGAAACTCGAGGACGATTTCTCCTTCGTCGACCTTGGGGTGCTCCTTCGCTCGAAGGGGCTCGAGCAAACCTTGTCGCTCATCATGGATGAGATCAGGAAGGTCAAGCCGGCGGTCATCGTCATCGACAGCTTCAAGACATTCGATGACCTGGCCAAGTCGAAGGAGGAGCTGCGCAAGTTCAGCTACGAAATCGCCGTGAACCTCATGGCCTGGGAGACCACTGGCCTGCTGCTGGGTGAGTACGCGACGGAGGAATTCGTCGCCAATCCGCTCTTCTCGGTCGTCGATGGACACATCATTCTTTCGCAACGCGAGTCAGCGGGTGAACAGCAGCGGTTTTTGCAGGTCGTCAAGATGCGGGGCACGCAGCACAGCCGCGATGAGCACTCGTTCGTCATCACCTCGAACGGGGTCGAGGTCTTCTCTCCTCGCACGACTATCCACCGCAAGCCCCGTGCAGAGAAGCCGGGGCCTCGGTGCAAGACGGGCATCGAGAAGTTCGATGACATCATCGGGGACGGCATTCCGCCTGGCAGCAGCCTTCTCGTTACTGGCGTGGCCGGAACCGGCAAGACGGTCCTGGGGCTCGAGTTCATCTATCGCGGCGCCCTGGCCGGCGAAAAGGGGATCCTCTTTTCCTTCGAAGAAACGACGGAACGGTTGCTGGCCGCGGCTCACGGCCTGGGCTGGGATCTCCAACGCGAGATCGACCGCGGCATGGTCGAGATGGTGTTCATCCCCCAGCCCGAGATCCTGGTGGAGGGACACCTCCTCATGATGCGCGAGCGGGTCGAGGCCTTGAGCGCCCAGCGGGTGGTGGTCGACTCGATCTCGGTCTTCCTCCACAAGATCAAGGACCCCCAGATCGTCCGGGAAAAGACTTTCCAGCTCGCGAGCATCGTCCAGAACGTCGGGGCGGTGGGCTTCTTTACCGCAGACATTCCTTACGGCAGCAATCAAATCAGCCGCTTCGGGGTGGAGGAAACCGTCGTCGACGGGGTCATTCTCCTGAGTGCGGTCGAGGAAGGCTCGGAGCGCCAGCGGTACATCGAGGTCTACAAGCTCCGCAACACCGCGCATCTCAAGGGACGACACAACCTGGTCATCGGGAAGGGTGGCGTGCAGATCTTTCCGCGTTATTCCGAAGAAAATGCCGAGGCGGGGCCGAAGCGAAATCTCGAGACATCGCGTCTGCCCACGGGGATCCCCGGTCTTGACGCCCTCCTCGGGGGCGGCGTGTTCAAGCGCAGCGCAACAATCATCGCCGGGAGCACCGGCATCGGCAAAACGACGTTCGGCCTCCAGTTCATTCTGGAGGGCGCCACGCGCGCAGAGCCGGGCCTCATCTTCACGCTCGAAGAAGGCTCATTGCAGCTCCTAGCGACCGCGGATGCGCTCAAGCTTCCGCTTCGGAAGTGGGTTGAAAAAGGCATCGTCGAGCTGGTCTACCTCGCGCATGAGCACGCCCGGGCCGCCCAGCTGCTGAGCGTTCTCGGAGACAAGATCCGCAGCCGCAAAGCGCGAAGGGTGTTTCTGGACAGCGCGACCTACATCGCGCGCGAGGGCATGGCCACTGAGCAGTTCTGGCAGACTCTCTACAGGCTCGTGGCCCGCTTCAAGGCCCTCGACGTCACCAGCGTCCTCGCCGTCGAATCGCCCTCGCTCTACTTCGGTGACGTTAGCGAGCGCGGGTTGTCTCCGCTGGCCGACAACCTGATGATGCTTCGTTACGTCCCGACAGAAGGTGGTGACCTGCTCCCCGCGCTCAGGGTGGTGAAGACGCGGGGCAGCGCCCATGATCGAGGCACGTACGCCACCCTCATCGGCGAGAAGGGCATGCGCATCGGCGACCGGCTGGCGGGAAGCACCCCCACGTCGCCAACCAAAAGCTCCCCCGTGCGCAAGTCGTCACGCAAGAAGGCAAACCGCCGATGAGCGCGGGCGATGGGGGGACGGTGCGCGACGAGACTCGTCTGCAAGAGCGAGCGCGCGCGAAGGAGGGGGCTGCCCAAGCAGACCGCGCCCAGCGGCGCCTCCAGAACCTCTACGAGATCAGCAAGCTTCTGACCCGGTTCGAGAGTGTGGATCGGACAGTGCCCAAGATCCTGGGCCTTTTCACCGAGACCGTTCCCGTGTGCATCGCGATCCTGATGCTCGATGAGCAAGGTGAGTACACCCGGACGCGCGCTGTCGTGTGGCACTCGGAGGGCACGAGTCAAGCCCGACTGCAAGCGGCGATGGCCCATGCGCAGACGGCCTATAGCTATCTCCGGGGGTTCACCGTCAAGCTCCACCTCGAAGCGGCGACCGGCGCGAGCCCGCTTTCCAGCCGGTCGACCACTCCACCGCCGCCCGACTCTGGAGGGAACGCCGGCTTCGTCGTCCTTCCTCTCATCGTCGAGCAAGGCAGGATCTTCGGCGCCCTGCAGGTGGAAAGCGCCCAACCGCTCGACGAAGCGGACCTGATGTTCGTCAACGCCGTCGTCAACCAGCTTCGCCATCGCACTCGACCGACTGGCGAACGTTGCCGCAAGGCAGGCCGAAGCCGCGGCCGGGCAGGCTGCGGCGGAGAGGAGGGCTACCGACGCACGGCACGACGAGCAGACGCAGCGGTTCCTCGCCGAAACCAGCGCGCTTCTCTTCTCCTCGCTGGAGTACGCAAGGACGCTCGGTGCCGTGATCCATTCCGTGGTTCCGTTCCTTGCGGACATCTGCTTCGTCGACGAGGTCGCGGAGGACGGGCGGAGCCAGCGCCTCGATGTCGCATTGGCGGACCCGACCAAGCAGCACCTCGTGGACCGAATTAGGCAGTTTTCACCGGATCCCGGCGGGAAGTCCCCCCTGGCCGAGGTGATCCGATCGGGCAAGTCGTTCGTCCTCGAGGAGATCTCGAGCTTCGAGACCATCGCGGAGAACCAGGCCCAGGCGGAACTTCTGAGGGAGACCGGCGTCCATTCCATGATGTCGGTGGCTCTCGTCGCCCGCGGACAATCGCTCGGTGCGCTCACGTTCGCGGCGGCTGAATCCGGGCGCCGGTATTGCGCGCGCGACCTCGAGCTGGCCGAGGAAATCGGGCATCGTGCCGCCCTCGCGATCGACAATGCACGGCTCTACGAGCAGGCGCAGAGAGCCACTCGCATCCGCGATGACCTGCTCTCGGTCGTCTCACACGATCTCAAGAATCCGCTGAACGTCATCCTCTTGAACACGGAACTGATGACGAGGACCTCCGCAGGCGACGACCGGTCACGGAAACCGGTTGGGAGCATCAAGCGGTCGGCCGAGCGCATGAACCGCCTCCTCGAGGATCTGCTCGATACCGCAAGCATCGACGCCGGAAAACTATCCCTCGAGAGGCGATCGCTCGATGTGACTACGTTCGTCGAAAATATGATCGATACAATGCGACCCCTGACTGCAACAGCGTCTCTGCACCTGAAAAGCGAGCTGCCATATAATCTCCCCGCGATTTTCGCTGACAGCGGCCGCCTGCAGCAAGTCTTCGCCAACCTCTTGGGCAATGCGATCAAGTTCACGCCCGCGGGCGGCACGATCACCGTTCGTGCGGTCGCGGCAGGAGATGTCGTCCAGTTCTCTGTCGCGGATACCGGCTCCGGGATCCCCGAGGAAGACATCCCTCACCTCTTCGAACGCTTCTGGCAGGCCCCCCCCACTGCGCGACAGGGCACAGGACTGGGCCTCTCCATCGTGAGGGGAATCGTCCTGACGCACGGCGGTCGCCTCTGGGTCGACAGCCAGGTCGGCACAGGCAGTACCTTCTCTTTCACGCTGCCGGTTGCGCGGCGCGGCATAGACGAGCCGGCCGAAGGTGCCGAATGAAATTGGCCCCGCCGCATTGAGCAACCCCGTCTTCAACGATTACGCCCTGATGCGGACCTCTCGGGGATGGGTGCCTTCGAATGGCGCATGTCATACGCCCCGTAGACGACGAGCCCCACGACGAGCCATGCCCCGAAACGCAGCCAGGATGCGCGCGCGGAAGCTGGCAGGCAAGGACGAGGCACGACGACGCGCCGCCACAATGAGCGCGCATTGCGCGAGCAGATCCGTCCAGGACGCTTCGGACAATCGGGGAATGGTCGTTGCAGCGCGTTGGTTCAATGGTCCAAAGTGCGGTGGTCGAGAACGCGCGCGCGTCGACGCGGCAAGGTTCGGTTACCTGTCCCATCCGCGCGTCATGGCGGCGCGGAGTCCGCCTCACGGTTTAAATGACGCGATCTTTGACGCGCGGATCCACCAAGTAGTCAGGACAGCGGGGCCATACCGCGACCGGGCGGAGGCAGATGAGCGGAGATCCGCGGCGAAGCCCAAGGTCGGCTCCGGGCGAGAGCGACACGCTCCGGAAAGCCTGCATCGGGTCCTCCAGCCGTCGTGGTGGTACTCTATAGGGAGTACGAGTCGGCCGCCCCGGGTTCGCGGCCAGGAAAGCTCGACGGGAGGGGGCGGGGGTCATGACGGTGCAGGGCATCCCGATGGAGCCACTCGAGCTGGCCATCGAGCCAGACGCCCGGCTTGTCCTCGATGGGGCCGCCCCTCCCCAACGCGTGTGGGAGCTCATCGAGCCCCGCGTCAGGGATGACGGCAGCGAGTTGGAGCCTATTGACCATCGGCAATGGATCCGATGAGTACGTCGAACTCCCCGGATAAAGACCACGTCCCCCTCGACCAGATCGGGCGCGACGTTCTCAACAGTCTGCTCGAAGGCTGTCAGGTCATCGGTTTCGACTACACGTACCTCTATGTCAACGACACCGTGGTCGCGCAAGGGCGTCTGCCCCGAGAGCAGATCCTCGGTCGCTCGATGATGGAATGCTACGCCGGCATCGAGGGCACGCCCATGTTTGCCGCCTTGCGGCGGTGCATGACTGAGCGCAAGCACGACCGGATGGAGAACGAGTTCACGTTCCCCGACGGCTTAAAGGGCTGGTTCGAGCTGCGCTTCATCCCGGTGCCCGAGGGCACGTGCATCCTGTCTCTGGACATCACGGGGGAGAGGCGCTCGGCAGCGGCGCTCGCTCGAACCGAAGAGCAGCTCCGTCACGCGCAGAAGATGGAGGCGGTCGGCAGGTTGGCGGGCGGCGTGTCTCACGACTTCAACAACATGCTCTCCGTCATCCTGAGCTACACGGTCCTGATCCTCACGGACCTCGAAAGCGACGACCCGTTGCGCGCCGACCTCGAAGAGATCCGAAAGGCCGGCGAGCGGGCCGCAGACTTGACGCGCCAGCTCCTCGCCTTCAGCCGCCAGCAGGTAGTTCTGCCCAAGGTGGTCGACCTGAGCCAGATCGTCGCCGGGATGGAGAAGATGCTCGGGCGACTGCTGGGCGCAGACGTGGAGCTGACGCTGCTCCCTGCAACTCGTCTCGGCAAGGTGAAGGCCGACCCAGGCCAGATCGAGCAGATCGTTATGAACCTCGGCGTCAACGCGAGGGACGCGATGCCGCGCGGCGGAAGGCTCACCATCCAGACGAACAACGCAGAGCTTGACGAGCACTATGCGAGCGAGCACCTCGGGGTCACGCCAGGCCCCCACGTGATGCTCGCGGTCACCGATACGGGCACCGGAATGGACAAGGAGACGCAGGCGCAGGTCTTCGAGCCCTTCTTCACGACCAAGGAGAAGGGCAAGGGGACGGGCCTGGGCCTCTCCATCGTCTTCGGCATCGTCAAGCAGAGCGGCGGGCACATCTGGGTCTATAGCGAGCCCGGCAAGGGCACGACCTTCAAGGTGTACTTTCCGCGAACGGATGCGACGGTAGATGCGATCCCGTCGCAGCCCCCCACCTCGGAGGGTGGACGCGGCGCCGAGACAATCTTGCTCGTCGAGGACGACGAGCAGGTGAGGGCTGTCGCGAGGGGAATCCTCCGTCGCAGCGGCTACACGGTCCTGGAGGCCCCAGGAGCGGGCGAGGCGCTGCTCGCTGTCGAACAGTACGGCGCGAAGATCCACCTGCTCGTCACCGACGTTGTGCTCCCACGCATGAACGGCCCACAGCTCGTCGAGCGCATTCGCGCCTCGCGCCCTAACATCAAGGTGCTCTTCATGTCGGGTTACACCGACGAGGCGATCATCCAGCACGGCATCCTGGACTCGGACGTCGCGTTCCTCCAGAAGCCGATCACGCCGCAACTGCTCACTCGCAAGGTTCGCGAGGCGCTCGGCGCCAAAGCCAGTGGGCTGTAGAGCGCCGCCCCAGATTCCGCTCACGCGTGCAGCCGGGCCCGGCGCGCCATCGCAAACCTTGCGTCGACCGTTACGAAGGGGCCACGACCGCGCGGGAACGCACGCTCGCACGGGTCACCCTACGCCTCGCGACAAGTCGATCCCGGCGCGCTGGGCGAGTTCATTTTCGATGAGCTCATGGAGAGCTCCCTCGACCTCTGTCGCAGTCGACGCAGCACCGCGGGATCGCTTGCGCTTTCTGGCTGAGAGGGTGGCAGGATCGGCTCGCCGAAGATGAAACGCAACTGCACGAAGTGGGTGTGATGGCGAAATAGTCGTTTCGCGGGGAGTTTTGGGGAAAGGCACCGCGAAAGGGGTCGATGCTCTGTCCGACGCGGGGACGGTCGAGCCCGGCGGCCGGAGCGACAGCGGGCCTGTGTGCTCCCGGCCACTTTGGCTCGTCCTGGGGTCTCCTCGACCCTCGACCAAGATCGCCCCTCACAAGTGCTAAGCAACGCATTGTTTACGCCAGGCTCATCCGCCAGCGTCTGGGCGGCGGCTCGCGTCGGGTCGCCACGACGAGGGTCGCGCGCGGGGCGAGGGGCGGACTTGGTCTCGTCGCCACGCTGCGCCGTCACATGCACAAGGAGTCCCCCGTGGAAGCGCGGGATGCGCGACAAGGTGAAGATCGGGGCGGCTCATCGGCGCGTAGCTCACAAGAGCCCCGCGTCACGCAGCGCCGTCCACGTCGTGTACCCCCCCGACAGGTTCTTGGCGTCGAAGCCCTCCTGCAAGAGGAGCCGCTGCGCGAAGTACGCGCGCTGCCCCGCCGCGCAGTACAGATAGAGTTCGCGGCCGCGGGGCACCTCGCCCACGCGTCTGCGCAGCTCCGAGAGTGGCAGGTTGATCGCGCCCTCGATGTGGCCCTGCTCGAACTCGCCGGGCTCGCGCACGTCGAGGAGCACCACGTTTCCGGATCGCACCTTCTCCCAGTCTGCGAGCGGCATGTCTCCCCGCAGGGCGTTGCCTGCCATCATGCCGGCGACGTTCACCGGATCCTTGGCGGCGCCGTACTGGGGCGCGTAGCAGAGCTCCGCCTCGGCCAGGTCGTCGACCGTGCCGCTCATCTGGATCATCGTCGCGACGACGTCGAGCCTCTTGTCGACCCCTTCCTCGCCGACGGCCTGAGCGCCGAGGACGCGCCCGTCCTTGAGCGAGTAGATCAGCTTGAACTGGATGGGCTTCGCGCCCGGGTAGTAGCCAGCGTGGTGGCCGGGGTGGAGGTAGACGACGCCGTAGTCGGTCACCCCGGCGTGCTTCAGGCCCTTCTCGCTCGCACCGGTCGTGCCGACCGTGAGCCCGAGCACACCGACGATCGCGGTCCCCTGCACACCCCGGAAGCGGGCAGGGCGGCCGGCGATGGCCTCGGCCGCGATGCGGCCCTCGCGGTTCGCCGGGCCGGCGAGCGGCAGGACCGTCTCCTGACCGACCACCACGTCGCGGACCTCGATGGCGTCGCCGACGGCGTAGATGGAGGGGTCGGCGGTGCGCATCTGCTCGTCGACGACGATGCCGCCCCGACGGCCCAGCGCGAGCCCTGCGACCTGGGCGATCCGCGTCTCGGAGCGCACCCCGATGGCCAGGACGACGAGGTCCGCCTCGACGCGGCCGCCCGCGTCGGTGCCCACGGCCAGCCGCTCGCTCGCCTGCTCGATCCGGCTCAGCCCCTCGCCGAGGCGCAGCGTGACCCCGCGGGAGCGCAGGTGGGTCGCGATCGGCGCGGCCATCTCGGCGTCCAGGTTCGGCATGACCTGCGGCAGTTTCTCGACGAGCGTCACGTGCAGGCCGCGATGCACCAGGTTCTCGGCCATCTCGAGGCCGATGAACCCGCCCCCGACGACCACCGCGTCGCGGCACCCGTGCTCGGTGATCCACGCGCGTATCCGCCGCGAGTCGGGGATGCTGCGCACGACGAAGACACCCGGCCGATCGACCCCCGGCGCGGCGGGAGTGATGGGCGCGGCGCCGGGCGAGAGCACGAGGACGTCGTACGGCTCCTCGCGCTCCTCTCCCGCCCGCAGGTCCCGGACGCGGATCGTCCTTGCGGCGCGGTCGATGGAGAGCACCTCGTGCTCGGTCCGGACGTCGATCCGGAAGCGGTCGCGAAAGAGGTCGCGGGAGGCCACGAGCAGCTGGGCCTCGTCGGAGATGACGTTGCCCACGAAGTAGGGCAGGCCGCAGTTCGCGAAAGACACGTAAGGCCCGCGATCGTAGAGGACAATCTCGCAGGCCTCGTCGAGCCGCCGCAGGCGCGTCGCCGCCGACGCGCCCCCCGCGACCCCGCCCACGATGAGAACGCGCCGGCCCATGATCGGCTCAGCCGAAGAGGCGCTTGAAGAAGCTCTCGCCCGGAGCCTTCTCGGCGGCCCGAGCCTCCCGGCACCTGCAGCGCTGCTCGGGGGGCACGTCCCCCAACACCTGCTCCACGTGCCTGCCACACCCCGAGAACGTCGGCTTTCCACACGTAGGACACGTCACTCGCTGGCACATCGGACCGTTCCTCCTTGCTCGTGTACGAGCCACGGAATCGACAAAGGGTTCGCGGTTGGGGTAGCGGCCGTGATGTTAGACCCAAGCTGGCACAACCGGGTGGGGAGCACGAAGGCCTTACTTCGGCCCCCACGCGGACATCGGCCCCAGCACGTACACGTGCGTGTACCCGCGGCCCTCCAGGACCTTGCCCGCCTCTGAGCTGCGGCGGCCGTGCATGCAGTAGAGGACCACCGGTGCGTCCTTCGGGCCGAAGTCGTGCGTCGCGGCCTCGCCCACCGGGACGTTCACGGCGCCGTCGATGTGGCCCGTGGCGTACTCCTCGGGGCCACGGACGTCGACGAGCGTGGCGCCGTCGCGGACGAGCGCGTGCGCCTTCGCCCCGTCGATCCAGTCCGAGGAGGCGCCTGGCCCAGCGGCCGCCACGGCAGCGGGCGGGGGAGGAGCGCCAGAGCCGCAGGACGCGAGGAGCACCGCGAGGGCGAGGCTAGCCGGGTTTCGCATGCAGCGATTGTAGAGCCCTACTGTAGGTAGAGCGACCATGGCTTGCCGAGGTGTCCGGTGAGTCGCTCGATGCGCCCGCTGGTGGCGGCTCACCCCGTGCTCCGCGCGCTCGCGCAGCGAGGTCAGCGTGCTGACGTCGCGCGGGGCCCCCCGGGCGGGGCCGCCCCCCACGCCGCCCTTACCCGGTCTCACTTTGCCTCGTTGTTTCTCATGGTAAGCGGCGCGGACTCCCGCGGCTCCCCTTGAGCGGCTCGACCCCGATCGACGCCCCGCAGGCTTGTCACGCGGAGATCGCGCAGCGCCTCCGCGATCCGCGCCGTCCACCCGTCACGCTCGCGCTTGTTCCCGTCCATGGCCAACCCCGGGGAGCACGTCCCGTTCCATGCTCGGAGGCCTGCGCGAACTACCTGGGCACTACTGTAGTGTGCACCGTTGTCGCGGGTTGCGAGCTTACAGGCACTGTCCTGACGAAATACCCGTTTCGCACGAGGTTTCGCGGTTCAGATCGTACTGCTAACCGCCCCGGTGGATCAGTCCGATAGGGTGCCGGGGAGCGCCTCCTTTGACGAACTGCTCCACGGCCATCATCCGGTAAACACCGAGACGGATAAGTGCGAAGCAACGGATTGTTTACGGCAGGCTCATCTGCCAGCGTATCAGCGGGCGCTCGCGTCGGGTCGCCACGACGACGGTCGCGCGCGGGGCGAACCGCCACGACCTGCCGGAGAGCTTCCGCGGCGACAAAACGCCCGACCCCCTGAGAACGCGGCGACCAATCTTCCTTGCCACGAGTCCTGCTGGCTTGGCGCATCGCCGAGACGTCTGCGCCGACGAACCACCTGCCCTCTCCAAACGCGATCATGCCCGTGACCCCGGGCTCCAGATAAAGGAAGTGGTTGGAGGTCAGGGAGGTGTCGTTCGTGTTGATCTCGGCGTTGCCGACGCCGATCTGCGCCCGCAAGGTCACGTCGTCGAGAAGGCGAATCCCGTACCCTCCTTCGACGCCGTACAGAAAGGTACGAATGAAATCGACGCGCGCGCCAGGCGGCAGCGGGAGATCACCGTCGTCGCGTAGCCACCACTCGACGAAGTCTCGCAGCCGGGCGCTCCTGCCGCGGCAACGGCGGCCATCGCAACGGCCAACCTGCCCACCCAAGTCTCGCTCTTCACTTCTGACCCTCCCAAGCGGATAAACGAGCGCACACGCCAGCAACGCCACGCCCGCACTGTACGCCACGAAGCAGTCCCCGCGCGACGATGGACCGATGCGAGACGCGCCCCGACGGCGCGGCCTGCTTGGATTCCGGCGGATAAGTGGCGCGCGTCCTACACCCTGACGCCCGCTTCCTCGCCGAGAGGAGTGCGGCCCGGCTGCTATAGGCACCCCGGCTGAGGCGGCGGCACCCTGCTGGATAGCGAGTCGGTCACGAACGACGCTCCCCAAGGCGCCGAGCGAGCTCCTTCGCCCCAGAATTCTGCACCGCCGTGTAGACTTACTAGAGGTCTGGTCGTTCGCTGCCATCGTGATCTCCGCCGGCACCGCCGCGTTCGGGCTCCGTGCTCTCGCCGGGTCCCCGCTCGCGAGCAGCCAGGACCGAGGGCATGCTCGGCTTCGGGGCCCTCGGCGTCGTGCTCGTGCTCCTGGGGCGGCTCGTTCGCAACGGCTACGCGCTGCGCTCCTGCTGCGAGTCTTACCGGCACGACCATCCGGAGAAGGAGCACCTGCCAGAAGATCCGACTGCAGGCTTCATCGGCGAGACCTGGAACCTTCACGGACGGCCTCGATGCAGCCTTCGGTTTCGGGCGTCTGCGGAATGGGCTGATGGCGAGAGCTTGGTGAGGGCCGGTTGTAGAAGCGCACGTACTCGGTGACGAGGCGCCGCAGGTGGCCGGACGTGTGGGCCGTCATCAGGGCGAGTGCCGAAAGGCGCCTCGGGAAGCCCCTCCTCAAGGCGTACTTCTTCCTCGCCGTCTTCGGAATCGTGGTCGTCGCCGCTGCCATCCTCGTCATGCGCCTTTAGGTCGCGCGCGACCGAACGTGGACGTCGCCCGTCGGGCGATGCTGCCGGCTCCGCGCGAGCGAGCGAGGGCGCGGTTTCGTGGATGAAGCCGCCGCGCCGCCGTCAAGGATCGCGCAGCTCGATGGCTCCAAGTTGGAGCAGGTGCGCAAGGATGCCCAACGCCCCGTCTCGCTCCACCTCCGGTCCGCAGATGTCGAGGATCATCTCGACGGTGCAGTGGCCGTCCACGAGCGAGAGGAGGTATGCCGCCCGCGCATCGAGCGGCAGGAACGGCAGCCCCTCCGCAGTGATGGCAAGCCACGGGACGGCGCACAAGGACAGCTGCAAACGAACCTCGCTCCTCGGCGCTGCGACGTCGTCCTCGCTGACGGCCTGCCGGCCTGACGGGGTGCGGTGGTTCGATCGAGTCACGGGGCAGCAGCGTACGGCGGCGGCACCCGGCTGTCGTGACGCAGGGCGTCACAAGCAGAACGTCGTCGACCTGCATGAGGCCGTGGACACGATCACGCGCGCGGGGCTCGACGTCATGGGGGGCTTCATCGTCGGCTTCGACGCGGACGGTCCGGAGGCGTTTGCCGCCCAGCGCGAGTTCATCGGCAGCTCGCCCGTCCCGCTCGCGATGGTGGGGCTGCTGACTGCGCTCCCGGGGACGCAGCTGTGGCGCCGGCTAGAGAGCGAGGGACGCCTGCGCGATACGTCGAACGGCGACGCGTTCACGCGTCCGAACTTCGAGACGTCGATGGGCGAGGAGCCCCTGCTAGCCGGGTACAAGGAGCTGATGCGCGACCTTTATTCGGCGCAGGGCTACTACGCGCGGTGCCACCGGGTGATCGAACGCGTGGGGCCTCCGGTGGCCGGCGCCCGGTTCCAGCCCAGGGATCTCATGCCTGCGGCGAGGGCCATCATGGGCATCGGCATCCTCGGCGAGCGCCGCGGGCACTTCTGGCGGCTGCTTGCGCGCGGCCTCGGCCGGGGCCACCACGCGTTGCGGCGCGCGTTCATGTTCGCGATCCATGGCGAGCTCCTGATCCGGTACACAGAGGAGACGGTGGTCCCGCGGATCGAGCGGGCGCTCGCCCAGGTGCGCGAGACACCCCAGTCCCGCGTGCCGCGCCCGGTGACCGTTCGGTTGGCCATCGTTCAGGACGCGTAGAGCGCGGTCAGAGCGCGGTAGCCCTTGCTACCGGCGCATTCTCTGCGTTCACGCGCATCCCGTCCGTCCCCAGGGCGGTCGCAGACGAATCCAGGCGCGTACGGCCCGTGTCCCCCAGAGTATTCACAGACTTCCACGCAGTAAGTGCGGGGCGCCCGGCCGATGAAGCTCGAAGCGCAGAGGGCCCGCCACTGGCGTCGGGCTTCTGGTTCAGCCCTTGCTTCGTCGCTCGCTCGAAAGGATGAACCGACTTGTCTCCGCCGAAACAAAATTGCAAGCACGACGGCTGTCACTGCGAAGTCCCCTCCACTCGGACCGATGGCTATTGCTCGGACCATTGCAAGCAGCATGGAGAGCAAACCGGGCATCGGCGTCACGACTGCTCGTGCGGCCACGCGAGCTGCGCCAAGGGCTGACGAGCGAGAGATGGTCAGCGATGCGCCGAGCACCTCTGAGGAGATTCCACATGGCGATGGTGTCGTTGATCGTGATGGAGTCCGGGAGCGAGTGGCCCGGTCACGTCGGTGATTCCGGACCTCGTCGCCTTCAGTCAGAAGGGCGAGAAGCTGCTCCAGAGAACCCGAGAGAAGCTGGACGCGCTCCGCCGCAGCCAACAGGTCGGCGTGGCAGTGCTCGCATGCAACGGAGAAACGGACGGCGAAGCACAGGGCTGCCGCGCTCAGGTTGCGCGCACTCTACTCGCGGCCGTGAGCGCCAAGACGTTCGGGCGCCTCGTCTTGACCGCCAGCGGCCGCGCATCGCTTCGAGTGCGGCAGGAGCTATTCTTGCTGATGGGGCGCGCTCAGCGAACAGCTTCGGGGCACCACCGCGACCGTTTCGCTGAGATTCACTGATCCGTCGCGCGGATAGGCACGAGGGGAGGAGGAGCGCCGCGCCGGCTCACCCCTGGAGCGTGACTTCGTGACTGCGTGGAGCAAGGTCATGAATCTCGATCGCTTCGACCTTGCCTGAGCTCACGGATGGATCTGCCAGGCGCCACCGTCTGCGATCTCGCCGACGGCGGCAAGGCTCGACATGCGTGCCTGGCGGGCGAGGCCCGCGAAGCAACCGCGAGCGTGCAGTGCTTCATCAGGATCTATGGCGTGCGGCGCCCTGATGTGCATGCGAGAAGTCTTGCGTCTAGCCGGCCACGGTCACGACGGAAGCCGCCCGTGGAACTGTTCCGTCGAGAGGGACGGGCTGCCGGGGAAGAAACCGTCCTCCTTGAGCTGCATGAGGGCCTGTTGGACGTCGGACTTGCTCACGGCGAGCTCGTCCGCGATCTCCTCGTACAAGACGGTGACCGTGTTGCGCATGTTCACACGCTTGCGCAGAGCGTGAACGATCTTGGCCTGAAACCGGGTCATGAACAGCCCATAGTCCGCACCTCGACGATCGCCCAGCCTCGTAAGGGGATCATCCGTGTGCTCGACAGATGCTGGCCCGGGATGCAGTCTCTGGGGCCGCCTGATGCGGTCGCGAGGTACTCGTTGTTGGTCCAAAAGTTCGCAGCGAACAGCACGACGGTTGCGCACAGACCTCCGGTGGGCGCATATCGTGCGCCTGACCCGCGTCTGCTAGGTCGACGTCGACCATGCCGTCGTCGGGCCCATGGTGCCACCACGGGTCGAACGCCCGGCGGCGTGAAGTTCGCAAGCCGGCTGCCCACCAGCGAGAAGACCGTCACCATGAACATCCTACCGCTGCGCAACCGGCACGTCTGCGTCAGCAAGGGCCAGCAGCGCCGCCAGCAGCGCCGCAAGATGGAGCACCGCTCGTGACGGGCGTACAGGGCGAAGCGCCGAGCGACGGCCAACGAGATGCTGGCGAGCTTGGCGTCGAAGCGTCCAAGTACGATGTCGGAAGCCTTCCCCCGAAGGTCGATGCCGGTGAGCTTCCGTGTGGCTACGGCGAGAATCGGATCACGGCGATCGTGCGCGATCCTGAGTCTGCCTACGTCTACTGGGAGATCACGGATGATGGCATCGCGTCGGCTCGCACCAGGCTCGGGGCCGCGGGCGCCGACGGCTGGTGCAACCTGCGCATCTACGACACGACCGGCCGCGACTTCGACGGGACCAACGCGCGCGACTACTTCGACATCCGCGTCGAGCGCAGCGACCGCGAGTACTTCCTGATGATCCGGCGTCCGACATCGACGATGCACGTCGAAGTTGGGATCAAGAGCCGCGAAGGGTACTTCCAGCCTATCGCGCGTTCTGGCCGCGCGGACTTTCCGCACACTTCGCCTTCGCCGAACGTATCGCTCGAGTGGATGACCATCACATCCGACGACTTGCCACCGGCGGCGGCGCCATACCGCTCGCGCTACGTCGGCCCCGAGCCTGGTCTTCCTGGGCGCGCTGGCGCGGGCCATGTCGACGTCTGGCAAGCTGGCTACGCTCCTTCGAAGGAGCTCAGCGAGCATTCGCACGAGCATGCACCATGGAGCGGAGCGACCGTGCATCGCGCGTCCGAACGTGCCGGGCAGATCCAGAGCTGGCGGCACCTGGAAGAGTGGCGCGCCGAATGGCGCGGAGGGTTGCGCTTCACGCGATGGGTCGGGTCCACGGGTGAGGATGGCGCGACGGCATGGCACGAGGGGCCGCTGCCGATGGTCTCATTCGATCCGGAGCGCGTAGCGTTCGAGCTTGTCGGCGAGCAGCCCAGGAGCTGGTGGACGGACGGGGGCGCGTTCACCGTATTCGGACCGTGGCGCGTCACCGTCCGCGCCTTCGAGAGCGAACCGCGAAGGCGCATCCTGACAACGTGGATGATGCGCCGCGTACGTGCGACGACGCCCATGATCGAGCGATGGGGCCGCATGCTTGAGCGGCGACTGGTCACAGGATACGAACGCGAGCACGCCATGCTCGGAGCCTCGGAGCGTCACTCGCTCCTTGAGCGAGGGGCGAGCGAAGTCGGGCGGCTCGGCGGCTCGGAGCGCATGTGGCTCGGTGCCAGCGAGTGGTGGCTGGGCGGCGCTTCCGAGACTCTCTGGGTTGGAGGTTCGCAGTGGCTCTATGCAGGCGCGAGCGCGTGGCTGGCGCAAGGAGCGAGCGAGCGGTTGGGCGCGAGCGAACGGTGGCGAGTGCTTGGGGGCGCGAGCGAGTGGATGGGGGGTAGCGGCTGGATCGGCGCGAGCGTCGTCGCTGCCGCTGGTAGCGGGCAAGGCTTCGTCACAACGGAGCGGTGGGGCCAGCGCCCCGGGGAGGCATGAACGTGGCCCACGGATACCTGGCGGTGGTCCTTCACGCGCACCTGCCCTTCGTGCGCCACCCAGAAGCTCCTTCGTACATGGAGGAGGAGTGGTTCTTCGAGGCGATCACCGAGACGTACGTCCCGCTTCTGCTCGCATTCGAGCGGCTCGCGCACGACGACGTCGACTTCCGGCTCACCATTTCCTTCAGTCCGTCGTTGCTAGCGATGATGAGCGACGACCTGCTCAAGGAGCGGTACGCGAGCAAGCTCGACCACCTCATCGAGCTCGCCGAGCGGGAGGTGGACCGCACAGGTCGCCAGGACTGGGCTTTCCACGAACTCGCGAAGATGTACCGCCACCGCTTCTGCGAGATCCGGGACTGCTGGCGCCGATACGACGGAGACGTCGTGCGCGGCTTCCGCGCACTGCAGGATGCGGGACGGCTCGAGATCATCACGTGCACTGCAACCCACCCGTTCTTCCCGCTGCTCGACCGCAACTGGGCCGCGTTCCGCGCGCAGATCCACACGGCCGCGGATCTCTACGAGAGGCTCTTCGGGCGCCGGTCACAGGGGATGTGGCTCGGAGAGTGCGGATATGTGCCGGGTGTGGACGAGCTGATGCGCGAAGAGGGGATCCGCTTCTTCTTCGTCGACACCCATGGCTTGCTGTTCGCCGATCCCCAGCCGATCTACGGCGTGCACGCGCCCGTGTACTGCCGCTCCGGTGTCGCCGCGTTTGGACGCGACATCGAGAGCAGCAAGCAGGTGTGGAGCGCGCAGGAAGGCTACCCGGGGGACCCGGTGTACCGCGACTTCTACCGCGACATCGGCTTCGACTTGCCCTTCGACTACATCAAGCCTTACATCCACCCCGAGGGCATCCGCACGTTCACCGGGATGAAGTACTTCGCGGTCACGCACCGCGCGATGGACGGAAAGCGGCCGTACGATCCGCACGTTGCATACCTGCGGGCAGCCGAGCACGCGGGCAACTTCATGTTCAACCGAGAGCGGCAAGTCGAGCATCTGCGCGCGAACATGGACCGACGGCCCATCGTCGTCGCGCCGTACGACGCGGAGCTCTTCGGTCACTGGTGGTACGAGGGGCCGATGTTTCTCGAGCTGCTCTTTCGCAAGCTCCAGTACGACCAGGGCGCCGTCGCCCCCATCACGCCGAGCGGTTACTTGCGCGAGTACCCGACCAATCAGGTGGCTACGCCGTCGCTCTCGTCGTGGGGCGAGAAGGGCTACGGCGACTTCTGGTGCAACGGTTCGAACGCGTGGGTGTACCGGCATCTCCACAAGGCGGCCGAGCGCATGGTCGAACTCGCCCATCGGTTCCCCGACGCAGATGGCGCGACGCGCGGCGCACTGAATCAGGCCGCGCGCGAACTGATGCTCGCGCAGGCCAGCGATTGGGCCTTCATCATGAAGACAGGGACCACTGTGCCGTACGCGACCAAGCGCACCGTCGACCACGTGACGCGGTTCACCAAGATCTACGAGAGCCTGATGAACGGATCGGTCGACGAAGCCTGGCTTGCGGAAGTCGGGCGGCGAGACAACCCATTCTCCGAGATCGACTACCGCGTGTACGCCACGTGAGCTGCCTCGCCTGAGGGCGACCCATTGTTGTCCCCTTCAGAAGCGGGCGCGCGACGCCGCAGACCGCGGATCGAGGCGCATGACCGCGACTCGAACGCAGACAAGCGACCGCCGTCGACCCGACCAGGGGATTCTCATGAGCCACGCGAAGGCCGTTCACGTATATCGCTCGCGTCACCCACGGTGCCCAAGCCCGTTTCCCGTCGGACATCGTGCGCGCGATGACCAAGGGCGTGGGCGTGCGGCGCGGATGCCCGAAGGGCTATGACGACGACCGCGCCACGAGGTGCAAGAGACCGCGGATGGCAGCGTGGAGGAGCATGTACGCCAGGATTGCGATGACGATGGGCCACGCGACGGGGTGCAAGCCCTCGTCGAGGGTGCTCGTCGCGACGATGCCTTTGAAGGGACCATAGAATGGGCCCGTGAGCGTCCCTATGAACTCGACGAATCCCGCGTTTCGACGAGCCCCAATCAGCTCGAGCACGAGGCGGACCGCGAGCAGCGCATAGAGGAGGCCGAACAAGTAGTCGATAACTCGCGCCACGAGAGACACACCCGCGCGTCGTCGACGCATGGGCGTGCTCGACTCTTCGACAAGCATGGTCGGCATTCGACGGGATGAAGCAGGCTGCGTGCCAATTCGCGGAGCGGAAGCAGCCTCGGCCGTGGGCTCGGGCGCCCTTGCGATGGGGCGCGGTGGGGCCGCAGATCGCAGCGAGTGTCTGCACGATGCTGTCGCCGTTGAGGCCGTTTGCTTGCGACCCGCTCGATCGGATGTCACCGCCCGACGGAGGGTCCCACTTTCGCAGGTATCGCCGGTGCCCAGGGACCCACCCGGTGGCGCGGATGTCCGCGGTCCTTCGCCCTGTCCTGCCGCCGCCGCGGTGTAGCCGAGCGGCCGAAGCCGCTCGAGGACGCCCGGAGCGAGCGTCTCCGGGCTGTCTCCCCTAGGACGTCACGCCGCCAAACGGCGCCAACGTGGCGCAGGGACACGGTCGATACGTAGAAGCTCGCCCTCTCCAACCTCGGACCAAGGCTCGTCGGTCATCGCCTCCGATGCGATCAGCACGGCGCGGCGATGCTGGGGCCAAGGCGTCATTGCCACGGTGCCGTCCCGGCTGCTGCGCGACGCGCGCACGGGATCTTCGGGTCCCCGATCGAGAACGAACAGCGTGCGGCCAAAGCGATGGGCGTACATCGTGAGCCCGTCGGAGAGAAGGAAGTTCGCTGCACCGAACGAAGGGTTGGTGCAGGCGACACCTGTCGCTCGGCGGAGGACGGCATCGGTGTCAGGTGACGCGGGCTTGTCGCTGATCCCTGCCGCGTCGAGCTCCGTGAGCAGGTAGGCGAAGAGCCGCTCGCTGTCGGTATGCCCCTGCACTTCGGTCAGTCGCTTGGCCGAGGTGTTCGAACGCAGGAAGTCGCGCTCATGGATCGTGCCGTTGTGCGCGAAGACCCAGCGTCCGCTGCGAAACGGGTGAGTATTGTCCAGCGAGACGGCGCCCACCGTGCGACGGCGGATGTGCCAGATCATCAGCTCGCCCGTAGCTGCTGCCAGCCGGCGGAAGTCCAGATCTTCCGCCGCGCAGGCGACGGCTTTGTGCAGCCGCCACCCATGATCCGTGATGCCTTCGGGCGTTCGGCGCGACTCGAAGACGGCGAGGCCCCAGCCGTCGCGGTGCTCACGGGAAAGCGCCGCAAGGCTTCGAGGGGCCTCGTGCAGGATGATGCGAAACTCGGTGGGTTCCGAGGAAACAATTCCAAGCAGACGGCACATCGCTGTGGTGATGGTAGGGCCAGCGACCTAGGTTGGCGAGCGCACCCTGGGTGTTAGCACTACTGCTGGATCCGCCTGACGAAGGGCGACGATCGGCCGTGTAGTTCCATGTCGTTTGTTTCTCACTGTGTCGCCCCTTTCCAGGACGGGAAGTTGTCCGTATTCGGGTGGCGCGCCGAGCGTGGCCTTCATGAAGGCACTCGAATACGCGATGGACGAGCACGCGGCGGCACGAGTCGCGGGGTACTTCGACGGGATCGGCGAGCATCTGCGGCTGCCGCAGCACCGGGAGTCGTTCGCGACCTACGCCTTTGGGATCCTGGCCGAGGGGGATCGCAAGAGCGTCGAGCCGATCGCGGCGAAGGCCTCGGGTGGGGATGAGGAGGCGGCCGAGCAGATCCACAACCGGCTGTTGCACTTCCTTCGTGAGAGCCCTTGGAGCGATCGTGAGGTGCGCCGCGAGGCTGCACGCTACGTGGTCGAGGCAATGTCGGCGCGCGGCATCGAAGTCATCCTGGACGTCGTCTACAACCACACGGCCGAGCGTGGTCCGGCGGGCCCCTGTCTCTCGTTCCGCGGGATCGACAATTCCACGTACTATCTCCTGCAGAGCGATCTGCAGACCTACCGCGACGACACGGGCACGGGCAACGTGCTGAGGACGGGGCATCCGACCGTCCGCAACCTCGTCATCGACAGTTTGCGCTACTGGGTGCAAGAGATGCACGTCGATGGCTTCCGGTTCGACCTCGCGTCGATCCTGTCGCGCGACCTCGACGGATTCATCCACCTGGGGGACGCGTCGATCATCAGTGAGCTCTCGTCGGATCCGGACTTCGCCGACGTGCGTCTCATCGCCGAGCCGTGGGACCTGGCGACGTACCAGCTGGGACGCTCGTTCCCAGGGTTCGACTGGAGGCAGTGGAATGGCCGATTTCGCGACGACGTGCGCAAGTTTGTCAAGAGCGATCCAGGACAAGTGCCGGCGGTGATGCGCCGGCTGTACGGGAGCGACGACGTCTTTCCCGACACGGGCGACGATGTCTATCGGCCCTACCAGGGCGTAAGCTTCGTCGACTGCCACGACGGATTCTGCATGTACGACCTCACGGCGTACGACGCGAAGAGGAATCACGCGAACGGCGCGCAAAACCGCGACGGGGCCGACGCCAACAACAGCTGGAACTGCGGCTGGGAAGGTGACGACGGCGCTCCGCCGCAGGTTCTCAGCCTTCGAAAGAAGCAGGTGAAGAACTTCTGCACGCTCCTTCTGCTCTCGAACGCGACGCCCATGTTTGTGATGGGCGACGAGTTCCTCCAAACGCAGGGGGAACAACAACCCATACAACCAGGACAACGAAACGACCTGGCTCGACTGGGATCGGCTCGTTGCGAACGCGGACATCCATCGTTTCTTCAGGTCGATGATCGCGTTTCGTCGAGCGCATCCGACGCTCGGGCGCGGGCGGTTCTGGCGCGACGATGTGCGCTGGTACGGCGTAGCCGGGCCGCCGGATCTAGGCTTCGAGTCACGCAGCGTGGCCTACTACCTCGACGGGAAGTCGCAGCAAGACGCGGACATCTACGTGATGATCGGCGCGTATTGGGAGCCGCTGCGGTTCACCGTGCAGGAGCGGGCCCGCGATAGGCGCGCCTGGAAGCGCGCCATCGATACGTCCCTCGAGAGTCCCCTGGATATTGCCGAGCCGGGTTCCGAGCTTGCGCTCGGGACGCCGGACTACGTGGTCAGACCGAGGTCTGTCGTGGTCCTCGTCCGATAGGCTCGGCTGCCGCCTCCCTCGGACGCAAAGTTCGCGCCCCAGTGCGCTCGCTGCGCGTCAGGTGATCCGCGACGCGCGAAACGGCGGATGACTCGGCGCGGTTCGGTCGTTGCATAACGCCGGTCGCCATGACGACCTCCGAGGTTCTTCGGAACCTAATCCGCGCCTGCGTCGATGACGGGCGCACGCTCCGCCACGAGTCCAAGTTCGTGGACGGGGCGCGTGCCGAGGCGCTCGCCCGATTGGTCGGTGAGCGTGAAGAGTTCGTAATGGACCTCGAGCGGCTCGCAAAACGCGAACAGCCCCATGATGGCTCCTTTAGCGAGCTCTCGCGTGAAGCGGAGCGCGACGTCTGGGTGGCCGCAGCCGGCCGCAACATTGGCGACGCCATTGCGAGCTGCCGCCACTCGCGAGCCCGCACGGAGGCGCTCTACGACCAGGCTCTGGAAGCATCCTGGCCGGACGAGATCCAGCGCGTGCTGGCGGCGCAGCGGCGCCGCCTCCACGAGGAAGCTGACGAGCTCAACAAACTCCAATTCTGAAGCGCTCAACGATACGGGCCTACGCGAAGGGTCACCATGCACATCCTCTGGTTTCTGCTATTCGGTCTAGTCGTCGGCGCCCTCGCTCGCTTCATCGTTCCCGGCCGCGAGCCGGGGGGCTGGGTCATCTCCATGCTGATTGGCGTCGGCGGCGCGATCGTCGGCGGCTACTTTGGTCGCGTGGTGGGGCTCTATCGAGAAGGACAGCCGGCGGGCTTCATCATGTCGCTGCTGGCCGCGATCTCCATGGTCGTCGTCTACAAGGCGCTCATCGGGCGCCGAAACCGAACGGCATAGACGGAGATGGCCGCCATGGGGAGGCTGCCGGTCGTGCGCAGTCTAAGCGACGCGCCAAACGCCGTGCACTCCATCGACAAGTGGCTCTCGCGCCTGCGGTACCCATTCGACGGCCATGAGGGGAAGCGCTGATGGCGCCGGCCTCGACCGATGCCCTTGTCTTCTTCGGCGCGACCGGAGACCTTGCGCACAAGAAGGTCTTTCCGGCGCTCCAGGCCATGTTGAAGCGTGGTCACCTGAACGTGCCGGTCATCGGTGTCGCGAAAGCAGGCTGGAACCTCGATCAGCTGAGAGCACGCGCGAGGCACAGCCTGGAGACCCACGGCGGCGTCGACGGCGCCGCCTTCGACAAACTCTTGTCCTTGCTCCGCTATGTGGACGGTGACTACCAGGACCCGACGACGTTCGATCTCCTCCGTCGCGAGCTGGGCTCGGCGCAGAGGCCTCTGCACTACCTCGCCATTCCGCCGAGTCTGTCGGCGACCGTGGTCGAGCAGCTCGGCCGATCCGGCTGCGCGAGAGGTGGACGGGTCGTGGCGGAGAAGCCGTTCGGCCATGACCTGGCCTCCGCGCAGGCGCTCAATCGCTCGCTCCTGGCCGTGTTCCCCGAGCAGGACGTATTCCGCATCGACCACTACCTTGGCAAAGAGGCAGTGCAGAACCTGCTCTATTTCCGGTTCAGCAACTCGCTGTTCGAGCCGGTCTGGAACCGCAACTACATCGACAGCGTGCAGATCACCATGGCCGAGAGCGTTGGGGTCGAGGGGCGGGGGAGCTTCTACGACCAGACAGGCGCGGTCCGGGACGTCATCGAGAACCACCTGCTGCAGGTGACGGCCTGTCTGGCCATGGATGCGCCGTTGGGCGGGCATCCCGAGGCGACACGCGACGAGAAGGCGCGCGTCCTCGAGGCGGTCACGCCACTGAATCCTGAGAGCGTCGTGCGTGGGCAGTTCCGCGGTTACCGCGAGGAGCCCGGGGTTGCAGCTGATTCGCGGGTCGAGACCTTCGCGGCGGTGCGGCTTCAGGTCGACAACTGGCGATGGGCAGGCGTGCCCTTCTATATCCGCGCGGGCAAGTGCCTCCCGGTCAGCTGCACCGAGGTGCTCGTGGAGTTCAAGCCACCGCCATGCGCGGCGTTCGGGGAGAAGATGGAGCACCCGAACTACGTCCGCTTCCGGCTCGGGCCCGACGTCGCCATCGCCCTCGGTGTCCGCTCGAAGGCGCCGGGGGAGGCCATGGTCGGCCAAGAGCTAGAGCTTCTGGCTACGCGAGGCATCGGGGTCGAGATGGCCGCGTACGACCGTCTCCTCGGTGACGCCATGAAGGGCGACGCAACGTTGTTCGCGCGCGAGGACGCTATCGAGGCCGAGTGGCGCATCGTCGCTCCGATCTTGAACAGCACGACCTCGCCGCACGAGTACCAGCCCGGAACCTGGGGGCCCGACGAAGCCGACCGGCTCATCGATCGCCCGGGCGGCTGGGCGAAACCGTTCGCCACGAGGACAGAGCCATGAACGCAAGTCCTCGCGCGGGAAAGCTCGCTTGATGATCCATACCAGCCAAATCAAGCAGAGCACGCCGATGCTTTGCCGGAACAACCGAATATCCATGAAGCAGCGGAGGACGAGATGAAGATCGGAATGGTCGGGCTCGGGCGCATGGGGTCGAACATGGTCCGCCGGCTCCTCGGGGCGGGCCACGAATGCGTGGCGTTCGACATTCATCCAGAAGCCTCGCGCGACCTGGTCAAGGCCGGCGCGAGGGTGAGCGGCTCGCTTGCCGAGCTGGTCTCCGAGCTTCAGGCGCCGCGCGCGATCTGGATCATGGTCCCTGCCGCCGTCGTCGAGTCCACTCTCGGCGAACTCGAACCGCTTCTCGCCAGGGGCGACATCGTCATCGACGGAGGCAACTCGTACTACCTCGACGATATCCGCCGTGCGGAAACACTAGGCACGCGCGGGATCCACTACGTCGACGTCGGCACGTCAGGCGGCGTATGGGGCTTCGACCGCGGCTACTGCCTGATGATCGGCGGGGAGCCCGACGTCGTGAAGAGGCTCGACAGCATCTTTGCTGCTCTGGCACCCGGGGTCGAGGGCCGGACCAAGGCGCCTGGAAACGGCAACGGCAAAGGCACTACAGAGCGCGGCTACATCCATTGCGGACCAGCCGGGGCCGGACACTTCGTCAAGATGGTCCACAATGGCATCGAGTACGGCATCATGGCGGCGTACGCGGAAGGACTGAACATTCTTCGGCACGCCAACGCCGGAAAACAGCCCGGGAGCGCGGCCGACGCCGAGACGGCACCGCTCCGACACCCGGAGCACTACCAGTACGATCTGAACCTCGCCGACATCGCGGAGACGTGGCGACACGGCAGCGTCATCGGTTCGTGGCTCCTCGACCTTACGGCGGCTGCGCTCAAGAAGAGTGCCGATCTCAATGGGTTCGCGGGTCACGTGTCCGACTCGGGCGAGGGACGGTGGACTCTCAAAGCGGCCATCGACGAGGGAGTACCCGCACCGGTCCTGAGCGTTGCGCTGACGCAGCGCTTTGCCTCGCGCGGCGACGAAGACTTCGCCAACAAGCTGCTCTCTGCGATGCGGTACGAGTTCGGCGGACACGAGGAGAAGCATCCGTGAAAGAAGCCTCGCCGACGAAGGCAGCCTTCGATCCACGCGCGCGCCAGAAGCGTGCCGCGGCTGACCGCGCCGTCGATGAGGTGCGATCCGGGATGGTGGTGGGCTTGGGAGCCGGGTCGACGGCGCGCTTCGCCGTCGCCCGAATTGCCGAGCGAATCGCCGAAGGACGTCTATCGGACATCGCCGGGGTGCCGTGCTCACGCGCGGTGGGTGAAGAGGCCACGCGGCTCGGCATCCGACTCACCACGTTGGACAAGCGTCCGCTCATCGATCTGACGATCGACGGGGCGGACGAGGTCGATCCGGCGCTTGATCTCATCAAGGGTGCGGGCGGCGCGTTCCTGCGCGAGAAGATGGTGGAACAGGCCAGCCGCCGGGTGATCATCGTCGTCGATGCGTCGAAGCCATCGCCAGTCCTCAGCTCACGTCGACCTGTTCCGGTCGCCGTGGTGGAGTTCGGCTGGCGTGCGCAGGTGCGCTACCTCGAGTCGATCGGCGCACGGGTTCAGCTGCGATCAGGCGTCGGGGCAATGCCGTTTTTGACCGACGAAGGACACCTCATCCTCGACTGCGCGTTTGAGCCGATTCAACGCCCGCGAAACCTGGTGTCGCTGCTCGAGACGCGAGCCGGCATCGTCGAGCACGGGCTCTTCCTCGGCATTGCTACGGATGTCCTCGTAGGCGAGGAGCAGGGCGTGCGTCACCTCTGTCGGGAAGGGGCCGTGCGTTGAACTCGTCTCGGAAACCCATCATCGCCGGGAACTGGAAGATGTTCCACGGCGACCGATCCGGGGCCTTGCTGGCCGCGGAGTGCGTGAGGATCGCGCGCGCCACCGTCGGGGTACAGGTCGTCATCGCGCCCCCTTTTACAGCGCTGGCGGCGTGCGCGGCGGAGTGTCTCGATAGCCCGCTCGAACTCGCGGCGCAGGACATCCACCCTCAAGAGCAGGGGCCATGCACCGGAGAGATCGGCGCGGAGACCGTCAAGGATATCGGGTGCACGTGGGTCATCATCGGACACAGCGAGCGGCGACACATTCTCGCCGAGACCGACGAGATGGTCGTGGAGAAGCTCGACGCGGCGCTCTTGGCTGGGCTCAAGCCCATCATATGCGTCGGGGAGACCCTGGCGCAGCGTGACGCTGGGCACGCGCTGCGGGTGCTGCGCTTGCAAGTGGATGCGGTGTCGCCACTCCTCTCCGAGGCGCACGTCCCGGTCACGATGGCCTACGAGCCAGTGTGGGCGATCGGCACGGGCAAGAACGCAAGCCCCCTAGAGGTCGAGCAGACCCACCTTGCGATCCGTGCGTGGCTCGGCGAGCGAGATGCGAAGCTCGCCCGCGTCGCGTGCATCCTCTACGGCGGCTCCGTTAAGCCGGAAAACGCCTCGTCCCTGCTGGCCTGTGCAAACGTCGACGGAGCGCTGATCGGCGGAGCCAGTCTGGACGCTGCCTCGTTCGGCGCCATTGCAAGGGCCGCGTCCGGTAGACCAGTCGTGCGACCCGGGGGAGGACGGAGATCTGCAGGCATTCGCCGTGCACCCACCCGACACGAACGGAAAGAGGGAGGCATCCCATGATGAGTTCCTGGTGGCTGGTGTGGCTTGTGTTCATGTTTTTCTTGTTCGCTTCCCCGGTCACCTACGGCTGGGGATACCGAAGATGGGGGCCTCCATACCCCAGTTACTTCCAGCGTCGCCGGCACCTGCAGGCGACCGCCCAAGGAGCCCCTGGCGAGGCTGACCACTACCGCTGGGGGTGGGGCGGCGACTTCGTCTGGGTTGTCTTGGTCGTCGGATTTCTCTGGATGGTGACCGCGCTCTGGTGGCCCCACGGGTACCGCTGACGTGGCGGCTAGCCTGGTTTCAGGCGTGACCGCCATGAAGATCAGTCCTCGCGCCGGCAAGCCCGCGGAAGACGCGATTCTCGTGAACGTGCCACGCCTCGTGACGGCGTACTACACCGATCGACCCGATCCTTCCGTTCCAGCCCAGAGGGTCCACTTCGGAACGTCAGGGCATCGCGGTTCCGCCTTCGACAGGGCGTTCAATGAAACACATATCCTGGCTATCGCTCAGGCGATCTGCCTCTACCGGGCGCGAGCACGGATCGACCGGGCCCCTGTTTCTCGGCATGGACACGCATGCCCTCTCCGTGCCGGCGCTCGCCAGCGCGCTCGAGGTGCTTGCCGCCAACGGCGTAAACGTCATGCTCGCACACGGGGATGAATACACCCCGACTCCCGCGGTCTCCCACGCGATTCTCACGTACAACCGCGGACGCCAGCGAGGCCTTCGCCGACGGCATCGTCATCACGCCATCCCACAATCCGCCGCACGACGGCGGGTTCAAATACAATCCACCAAACGGCGGCCCGGCGGAATCCGCCGTCACCGCGTGGATCGAGGCGAAAGCGAACGAGTACCTCGAGAACGCCCTTCGCGGGGTGAAGAGGATCCCCTTCGAGAGAGCGCTCCGTGCTCCCACGACGCACCGGCACGACTATCTCAATGCCTACGTCACCGACCTCGCCAACGTGATCGACGTGGACGCCATTCGCGCCGCGAAGATCCGCATGGGAGTCGACCCGCTCGGCGGAGCGGGCGTCCACTACTGGGGCGCGATCGCCGCGCGCTACGGATTGAATCTCACGGTGGTGAGCGACGTGGTCGACCCGACCTTCCGCTTCATGACCGTGGACTGGGACGGTCAGATCCGCATGGACCCATCCTCGCCCTATGCGATGCAGAGGTTGATAGCCCTGAAGGATCGCTTCGAGATCGCCTTCGCGTGCGACACCGACCACGACCGGCACGGGATCGTCACCAGAAGCGGGGGGCTGGTTGCTCCGAATCACTACCTGTGCGTCGCGATCTCCTACCTCTTCCAGCACCGGCCCAAGTGGCGCGCGCAAGCGGCGATCGGCAAGACAGTGGTGAGCAGCCAGCTCATCGATCGCGTTACTGCGAAGCTCGGTCGCAAGCTTTACGAGGTGCCCGTGGGCTTCAAGTGGTTCGTGGATGGCCTGCTCGACGGCTCCCTTGGGTTCGGGGGCGAAGAGAGCGCGGGAGCATCTTTCTCCCGTCTGGATGGCAGCGTCTGGACGACGGACAAGGACGGGCTCGTACCCGCGCTGTTCGCGGCAGAGATGACGGCTCGGATGGGGCGCGATCCCGCGGAGGTCTACCGCGAGCTCACGCGGGAGTTTGGCGAGCCGGCCTATGACCGCGTCGAGGCACCGGCTACCCCCGCGCAGAAAGAGTCGCTCGCGAAGCTCTCGCCGGCGCAGGTTCGCGTCAAGGACCTTGCGGGAGAGCGGATCCAGACGATCCTCACGAACGCACCAGGCAACGACGCCCCCATTGGCGGATTGAAGGTGGTCGCCGAGAGCGCATGGTTCGCTGCGCGTCCGTCGGGGACCGAGGCTATCTACAAGATCTACGCGGAGAGCTTCCGGGGACCGAGCCATTTGGCTCGCGTCTTGGAGGAGGCCCAGAGCCTCGTTACCAAGACACTCGCTGCAGGACCGCAGCAAGTGGACACGCACGACCGAGACGAAGGTGAAGGGCGCAAATGAACAAGAGCAACGTGCCCCGCGGGCAGGCCGATGGATTCGATTCACTGGCCCTACTTGCCTTGGACATGCGTTGGTCGTGGAATCACGCGACCGACGAGGTATGGCGGCAGCTCGACCCCACCCTGTGGGAGACCACGCAGAACCCCTGGGTCGTCCTGCAGACGGTCTCGCGCGATCGGATCGACCGCTCATGGGCCGATCCGAACTTTCGGCAAGCGTGTCGAAGACATGGTCCAGAAGAGGCGGCACGAGTCGGAGACCCCCGCATGGTTCCAGAAGACCCACCCGCAAAGCGCCCTGACGTGCGCCGCCTATTTCAGCATGGAGTTCATGCTGAGCGAGGCCCTACCCATCTACTCGGGCGGGCTCGGCAACGTCGCCGGCGACCAGCTCAAAGCCACGAGCGACCTGGGAGTCCCCGTGGTTGGCGTGGGACTGCTTTGGCAGCAAGGTTACTTTCGCCAGGTGATCGGCCAGGACGGGTCTCAACAGGCCCTCTTCCCGTACAACGACCCGGGACAGTTGCCGATCACGCCATCGCGCCTGTCCAATGGCGAGTGGCTGCGGGTGCAGATTGACCTACCCGGGTATGCGGTCTGGCTGCGCGCCTGGCAGGTCCAGATCGGCAGGGTCAAGCTCTATCTTCTCGATAGCAACGACGCCTCGAATCTCCCGGCGCACCGAGCGACCACGAGCGAGCTCTACGGCGGCGGGCCCGAGATGCGCTTGCAGCAGGAGATCGTCCTCGGGATCGGCGGCTGGCGGCTGCTGGCAGCGATGGGCCTGAAACCGGAGGTCTGTCATCTGAACGAAGGGCACGCCGCATTTGCCGTCCTCGAGCGCGCGCGTGGCTTCATGCAGGAATCTGGACAGCCGTTCGACGTCGCAATGGCCGTCACCCGGGCGGGGAACGTCTTCACGACGCACACGGCGGTGGCGGCCGGGTTCGACCGGTTTGCCCCACCCCTCGTCGAGCGATACCTCGGAACCTACGCGGAGCAGAAGCTCGGCATCACGACCCACGACCTGCTTGCGCTTGGCCGCCAGGACGCGAACGACGCGTCCGAGGCATTCAACATGGCCAACCTCGCTGTTCGCGGGAGCGGGTCCGTCAACGGCGTGAGTCGCCTGCACGGCGAAGTCAGCCGCCACATCTTCGCGCCTCTGTTTCCGAGGTGGCCGGAAGACGAGGTCCCGATAGGTCACGTGACCAACGGCGTCCACATGCCGACGTGGGACTCAGCCGCCGCAGACAGCCTTTGGACGGAAGCGTGCGGAAAGGACCGCTGGCTCGGCGACGACGGAGACTTTGGCGGAGGCAATCCGGGGCGTCCCCGACGCGCGCCTATGGCAACTCCGTACCGCTGCCCGCGAGTCGCTCGTGACCTATCGCTCGCGGTCGATTGTCCCGGCAGCTGACCGCCTCCGGCGCGTCGCCCGAGGCCGTCGAGGCGGCGAAGCACCTCTTCGACCCGAAAGCGTTGACCCTGGGCTTTGCGCGCCGCTTCGCGACCTACAAGAGACCGGACCTGCTCCTACGCGATCCCGCGCGGCTGCTGCGTCTCCTCGCGGACCGCGAGCGCCCGGTCCAACTGATCATCGCCGGCAAGGCCCATCCGGAAGACGATGCGCGGGCAGGCGCTGATTCGCGAATGGATCACGTTCATCCGACGGCCAGAGGTGCGCCCCCACGTCATCTTCTTGAGCGACTACGACATGCTTCTGACGGCGCACCTGGTCCAGGGCGTCGATGTTTGGATCAACACGCCGCGGCGACCGTGGGAGGCGTGCGGAACGAGCGGCATGAAGGTGCTCGTGAACGGAGGTATCAACCTTTCAGAATTGGACGGCTGGTGGGCCGAGGCCTACTCCCCCGAGGTGGGATGGGCGCTAGGCGATGGCCTGGAGCATGGCGACGCTCCCGCCTTGGATGGAGTCGAAGCCAATGCGCTCTACGAGTTGCTCGAGCGACAGGTGATCCCTGAATTCTATGCTCGCGACCCGAGCGGAATCCCTCGCGGATGGGTCAAGCGCATGCGCGAAAGCATGGCGAAATTGACGCCTCTCTTCTCGACGAACCGTACGGTGCGCGAATACACTGAGGGGCAGTACCTCCCCGCTGCTGCCGCGTACCGCAAGCGCGCCGCCGACAAGGGCGCTGGCGGCCGCGACATCGTGCGCTGGAAGGAGGCGACGAACGAGAAATGGTCCGCGCTCCGTCTCGGCGAGGTGAGGGCGCAGAGTCGCGGCGACGAGCACTTGCTCGAGGTTCCGGTCTTTCTCGGTGACCTCGACCCGGCGGCGGCCCGGGTCGAGCTCTATGCCGACGGAATCGCGGGCAAGGAGCCCGTGCGGCAGGAGATGAAGCGGGCTCGCTCAGCGGATGGCGCTTCGGGTCGCTTCGTCTACAGCGCCACCGTGGCCGCGGTCCGCCCAGCGGCGGACTACACGGTCCGCATCATACCAAGGTGCGACGGCCTCGCGATCCCGCTCGAGTGCAGTCGCATCCTGTGGCAGCGGTGATCGACGAGCGAGCCCGTAAGCCCATGAGAGAGACTCAACAGCCGACACGTCCAGGGCCGCCCGTATCATCTCGCTCTGCCAAGGGCGATGACGTGATGGCCGGTCCGCCTGCGAAGGAGCGACCTCTCCACGACTACGTCGAGGAAGTATCGGAGCGGAGCGACGTTCGCGTCGGCGTGCCGTTGCCAACTGGGAAAGCGACGCCCATATGAAGCGCGCCGCCCGGATCACGACGTTGTTCCTAGACATCGGCGGCGTCGTTCTCACCGACGGATGGGACCATCACGCCCGTAGGCGCGCGGCCACGCACTTCCGGCTGGAGTGGCCCGAGATGGAGGCGCGACATGGGCTGACCTTTGAAACGTACGAGCAGGGAAAGCTCACGCTCGAAGAGTACCTAGGGGTCGTGGTCTTCCACCAACGCACGTCCATTTACGCGCGCCCAGTTCCGTCGCTTCATGTTCACTCAGTCGAGACCACATCCGAAGATGATTGACCTCGTCGCTCAGGTGAAGGCCACGCACGGCCTGAAGATCGCGGTAGTCAGCAATGAAGCGCGCGAGCTCAACGCGTACCGGATTCGGCGGTTCAAGCTCGGCGACTTCGTCGACTTCTTCGTCTCCTCCTGCTTCGTCCAGATGCGCAAGCCTGACGCCGACGTGTTTCGGTTGGCATTGGACTTGGCCCAGGTGGAAGCCCGGAACGTCGTGTACATCGACAACACGCCCATGTTCGTCCAGGTCGCGGGCCAGTTGGGCATCCGCGGCATCGTTCACACGGATTACCGGGCCACGTGGGCGCAATTGGCGACGCTCGGTCTCGTGGACGAGAAAGGAGCCATCGGTGAACCCCGTTGACGCGCGGGTCCTCACGATCAACGGCGGCTCGTCGAGCATCAAGTTCGCCGTGTTCGACGCGGGCGAGCCGCCCCGGCGCCTCGCGGGCGGCGCCGTCGAGCGGATCGGTCTTCGAGGAGCCACCTTCCACGTGAAGGGCCTGAGCCCAGGGGAAAGCTTCGTCCGGCCCGTGACGGCGCCGGACCAGACCGCCGCCGTGGGCGCTCTGATGGACTGGCTCGGACAGCGCGAGGGGACCGACGCGGTTGCCGCCGTTGGGCACCGCGTGGTGCATGGCGGCCCGAAGTATTTTCAGCCGCAGCGAATCACCACGGAGCTGGTTGCGGAGCTTCACCGGCTCAGCGCTTTCGACCCGGAGCACCTCCCCGAGGAGATCTCGCTCGTGGAGGCGTTTCACCAGCGCTTTCCGGACTTGCCCCAGGTCGCGTGCTTCGACACGGCGTTTCACCACGACCTTCCGCGGGTCGCGCGCCTTCTACCCATTCCGCGTCGCTACGAAGCAGCGGGGGTGCGGCGTTACGGCTTTCATGGGCTCTCGTATGCGTTCCTCATGGAGGAGCTCGCGCGGGTCGCAGGGCCCGAGGCGGCGCGAGGTCGGGTCATCCTCGCCCACCTGGGCAACGGCGCGAGCCTGGCGGCCGTCGATGAAGGCAAGCCCATCGATACCAGCATGAGCTTCAGCCCGACGGCCGGTGTGCCAATGAGCACCCGCTCGGGGGACCTCGACCCCGGGCTTGCGGGGTACCTCGCGCGAACGGAGGGGATGACCGCGGCGCAGTTCAGCGAGATGGCACGGGCCAAGTCCGGGCTCCTCGGGATGTCCGAGACCAGCTCCGACATGCGCGACCTGCTCGACCGGGAGGACGAGGACGTGCGAGCAGCCGAGGCAGTCGCAGTCTTCTGCTACCAGGTGAAGAAGTGGGTGGGCGCCTTCGCCGCCGCGCTCGGCGGGTTGGACACGCTCGTTTTCGCGGGCGGCGTCGGCGAAAACGCGGCCGCCGTGCGTTCCCGGATTTCTCGCGGCCTGGAATGTCTCGGCGTGGCCCTCGACGAAGAGCGCAACGCTTCGAGTGAGTCCGTGATTTCCGCACGCGGCAGTCGGGTGACTGTCCGGGTCATGCGCACGGATGAGGAAAGAATGATCGCCCAGTCGGTGCGTAGGGTGCTCGACCGAGACGAAAAAGGGAGACAAGGAACATGAGCACAGAATCTCTGTCGGCGGAACTGCTCCACAAGATGAATGCCTACTGGCGCGCGGCGAACTATCTCTCTGTAGGCCAAATCTATCTCTACGAGAATCCGCTGCTGAAGGAGCCGCTGAAACTCTCCCACGTAAAACCCCTGGTGGTCGGGCACTGGGGCACGACGCCGGGACAGAACTTCATCTACGTCCATCTGAACCGGGTCATCAACAAGTTCGAGCTGAACATGTTTTACATCGCCGGACCGGGCCACGGCGGTCCTGCGCTGGTTGCCAACACCTACCTCGAGGGGAGCTACAGCGAGATCTACCCGGATATCAGCCAGGACGAGGCGGGTATGAAGAAGCTGTTCAAACAGTTCTCCTTTCCTGGCGGCATCTCCAGTCATGTCGCACCCACGACGCCCGGCTCGATCCACGAGGGCGGCGAGCTCGGTTACTCGCTCAGCCACGCGTTTGGCGCTGCCTTCGACAATCCGGGCCTGATCGTCGCGTGCATCATCGGCGACGGTGAAGCCGAGACGGGGCCGCTGGCCACCGCGTGGCAGTCCAACAAGTTTCTCGACCCGGTCACCGACGGCGCCGTGCTGCCGATCCTGCACCTCAACGGCTACAAGATCAGCAACCCCACCGTCCTCGCGCGCATCGAGCGTGAGGAGCTGGAGCAGTTTCTCCGCGGCTGCGGCTGGGATCCGTACTTCGTGGAAGGCTACGAGCCCGAGAAGATGCACGAGCTCATGGCCGGCACGGTCGACCGAGCCATCGAAGCGATTCGCCGGATTCAAGGCACGGCCCGCGCCAGGGGCGATGCCGCTCGACCTCGCTGGCCGATGATCGTCCTCAGGTCACCGAAGGGATGGACGGGGCCGAAGGTCGTCGACGGTCTGCAGATCGAGGGCACGTTCCGGGCGCACCAGGTTCCGCTGCTCGTGGACCCGGAGCACCCCCAGCACGTGCCGCTGCTCGAGAGCTGGATGAAGAGCTACAAGGCGGAGGAGCTGTTCGACGAGAACGGCCGCCTTGACGCGGCGCTCGCGGAGCTGGCCCCGAGGGGCGACCGTCGCATGGGGTCCAACCCGCATACCAACGGCGGGATGCTCCTGCGCGACCTGCGCATGCCGGACTTTCACGATCACGCGGTGAAGGTCTCGTCCCCAGGGTGCGTCGATGGCCAGGATACCCTGGTGCTGGGCAAGTTCCTGCGCGACGTGGCCAGGCTCAACCAGGATCAGCGCAACTTCCGGGTCTTTGGTCCGGACGAGACGCTCTCCAATCTCCTGGGCGCGGTCTTCGAAGCGACAGACCGGCAGTGGGATGCTCGCGTCCAGGCCAACGACGAATTCCTCGCGCCTGCAGGGCGGGTGCTCGACTCGATGCTGAGCGAGCACCAGTGCGAAGGGTGGCTGGAGGGCTACCTGTTGACGGGGAGGCACGGGCTGTTCAACAGCTACGAGGCCTTCATCCGCATCGTGGATTCGATGTTCAGCCAGCACGCCAAGTGGCTGAAGGTCACGCTCGAGCTTCCCTGGCGCCGGAAGATTTCCTCGCTGAACTACCTACTGGCCTCCCACGTCTGGCAGCAGGACCACAACGGCTTCACGCACCAGGACCCGGGGTTCCTCGATCACGTCATCAACAAGAAGGCCGACATCGTGCGCGTGTACCTTCCGCCCGACGCCAACTGCCTGCTGTCGGTGTTCGATCACTGCCTGCGCAGCCGGAACTACGTGAACGTCGTGGTCGCCGGAAAGCACGCGCTGCCGCAATGGCTGAACATGGATGAGGCGGTCGTGCACTGCACGGAAGGCATTGGCATATGGCAGTGGGCGAGTAACGACCAGGGCGCCGAGCCCGACGTCGTCATGGCCTGTGCGGGAGATACTCCCACGCTGGAGATCCTCGCTGCCGTGTCCATCCTGCGCGAGCACCTGCCCGACCTGAAGATCCGAGTGATCAACGTCGTGGACCTGATGAAGCTTCAATCCGCCAGTGAGCACCCTCACGGACTGAGCGAGGCCGACTACGACGCGCTGTTCACGAAGGACAAGCACATCGTCTTCGGTTTTCACGGCTACCCGTGGCTGGTTCACCGGCTGACGTATCGCCGGACGAATCGCAACCTGCACGTCAGGGGATACAAGGAAGAGGGGACGATCACGACGGCCTTCGACATGCGGGTTCAGAACGATCTGGACCGGTTCCACCTCGTTCAGGACGTCGTCGACCGGGTGCCGCAGCTGGGCACGAAGGGCGCCTACCTCAAGCAGATGGTGAAGGACCGGCTCATCGAGCACAAGCAGTACATCGACCGGCATGGCCAGGACCTTCCGGAGATACGCAACTGGAAGTGGGGCGACCAGAAATGAGCGCGCAGTCGCTCAGGCGTCTGCTTCGCAGAAGCATGCGTCAGCTCTTCCGGCGACAGGCATGAGCCAGGGCACCGAGGACAATGCCACGTCGGCATCCGCTGCGCGGATGCTGCGCGCGACGCCAGCGCCCGATTTCCTGAAGGCCGCTCACGAGTGGCGACGCCTCTTCTCGGAAGCCTGGGGCACGTTCCTTCTCGTCGTGGTCGCCGCCGGGGCTGGCGTCATCGGTGCGCTGAGCGGCGGCGCGGTAACGCTGAGCATGAGAGTCGTGGCCCCGGGCATGATGGTCATGGCCATCATCTATTTCATGGGGTCTGTCGGTGGGGCGCACCTCAATCCGGCAGTGACACTGGCATTCGCGGCGCGCCGCAATTTTCCGTGGAGGCGTGTCCCCGGGTACGTCGCGGCGCAGTGCGCTGGCGGACTGGCGGCGTCAGGCTTCCTGCGGGCAATGTTCGGAAACATCGCGCGCCTCGGTGCCACCATACCGGGGCCCGGTGTGAGCGATGTCCAGGCGCTCGTCATGGAGGTCCTCTTGACCACCGGCCTGGTCAGCACCATCCCGGCACCGCCTCGGGCGCCCGCAACATCGGCTCGAACGGGGCTCTGGCCGTCGGCGCTTACATTGCCCTGGCCGGACTGTGGGCCGCTCCGATCAGCGGCGCCTCGATGAACCCGGTCCGGTCCGCGGCCCCCGACTTGGTGCGCGGCGACCTGAACACCGACTGGATCCACGTTGCTGGGCCGATGATCGGGGCCGGCATTGCCGTCTGCTTCGAATGGATCCTCAAAGGTAAGGCAACCGCGGCCGGCACCCGGGCCGCAGGGGGCAGCGAGTGACCTCCGGGCCGGCCAGGTGGACCGCTCACTATGAGCGCGTTCTGGAAGAGCGTCGAAGGCACTCGCGGCACCCTTGGCTCCGGCGCTGCTCGGCGCCGCGTAGGGGGTTTCACTCGGACCCCTGAGCATGCTCGAGCGCGCGGGGGCCCGCCGGTTGGCGCGCTGCGAATCGTGCTGAGCCTTTTTGCCACGGCCGTTCCGGTTTAGGCCGATTTGTTCGCGCCGAGTCGAGCGCCCGAACCAGGGCCCGCTGTCACTCGGCGCATGTCCTGGACCGCGGCTCGAGACTTGCTGAGGGCCAATACCGCCGAAGGAGGCACGCATTATGGCCAAGAACTGCAAGCACGAAGGCTGTCACTGTGAGGTCCCGTCCAGCAGGACCGACGAGCACTGCTCCGAGCACTGCAAGCAGCACAGCACGCTTGCCACCCACACGAAGAACGACTGCGCGTGTGGGCACCCCAGTTGTCGCGCGAGCGCGGGCACTTCGACCGCCGGCGCGAAGAGCGTGTAGGTGACAGCCCTCTCCGTGGTGGTGATGAAGCCGGGCAGACTGGACCGGGATACGCAACTGGAGATGGGGCGACCATAAATGAGCGCGCAATCGCTCACGGACACGGCCCGGGCGCTGGTGGCGGCGAGCCGGGGCCTCTTGGCGATGGACGAGAGCAATCCCACCTGCAACAAGCGCTTTGCTCCGCTGGGGATCCCGCAGACCGAGGACGCGCGACGCACCTACCGCGACTGGATCGTGAGCACGCCCGGCCTCTGCGAGTACATCAGCGGCGCGATCCTCTACGACGAGACGATCCGTCAGCGTACGAAGGGCGGCGCTCCATTTGCGAAAGCCGTCGCCGACGCGGGGATGATTCCAGGCATCAAGGTCGACTCGGGCGCGAAGAGCATGGCCGGTCATCCCGGAGAGAGGATCACCGAAGGGCTCGACGGATTGCGGGACCGCCTGGCGGAGTACGCGAAGATGGGGGCGCGCTTCGCCAAGTGGCGTGCGGTCATCGCCGTGGCCGACGGCATTCCCAGCCGCGGTTGCATCGAGGCCAACACGCAGGCCCTGGCCCGGTATGCAGCGCTGTGCCAGGAGGCGGGGCTCGTCCCCGTCGTGGAGCCGGAAGTGCTCATGGACGGCGCGCACACGCTGGAGCGCTGCAGCGAGGTGACGGAGGAGATTCTCCGGGCGCTGTTCGGTCAGCTGTACACGCAACGCGTGGCACTGGAAGGCTTGCTCCTGAAGCCCAACATGGTGCTTCCAGGCTCGGCATGCCACCGACAAGAGAGTGTCGACGAGGTCGCAGACGCCACGGTGAGATGTCTCCTGCGAGCCGTCCCCGCCGCCGTCCCGGGGATCGCGTTCCTCTCGGGTGGACAGCCCGGCGAGCTCGCGTCGGCGCGGCTGAATGCGATGAATGTGCGCTATAGGTCGCGATTGCCCTGGGCGCTGGCGTTCTCCTTTGCGCGCGCCATCCAGCAGCCGGCGCTGGAGATCTGGAAAGGCGAGGAGGCTCACGTGAGCGCGGCGCAGCGAGCGCTGTTTCATCGAGCCATGTGCAACTCGGCCGCGCGGCGCGGCGAATACAGGTCCGCGATGGAAGGGGCATGAGCCATGACGACCGATCTCCAGCAGCCAGCGAAGCCTTCTGCCCCTTCGGCTCAGCAGAACGCCCCGAAGTCGAAGAAGGGCTCCGCGCCCGACGCTCAGAACGCGATGAAGACCATGGCCATGCCGGAGCTCCAGACCAAGCTGGGGTCGTCGCCGGATGGACTCAGTCAGGCGGAGGCCGCGAAGAGGCTCGCCAAGAACGGGCCGAACGAGATCGAGGAGAAGAAGAAGAATCCGCTGCTGAAGTTCCTGACGTACTTCTGGGGACCCATTCCCTGGATGATCGAGGCGGCTGTCATTCTGTCCGGAGTGGTCCGCCACTGGCTCGACTTCGGGATCATTTTCGTGCTGCTTCTGTCCAATGCCGTGGTCGGCTTCTGGGAAGAGAGGCAGGCCGGCAACGAGATCGACGCCTTGAAGGCCAAGCTCGCCAAGAAGGCCATGGTCAAGCGAGACAAGAAGTGGAGCAATCCGCTGGCGCGTGACCTGGTTGCAGGCGACGTGATTCGATTGCGTCTGGGGGACATCGTGCCCGCGGACGCGCGCCTGCTGGCCGGCGACCCGGTGCAAGTGGATCAATCGGCGCTGACGGGCGAGTCGCTGCCCGCCACGAAGAAGTCCGGCGACGCAATCTTCTCGGGTTCGATCATTCGTCGCGGGGAGGTCGAGGCGCTCGTCTACGCTACCGGTGAGAGAACTTACTTCGGAAAGACCGCGGAGCTGGTGCAGTCGGCCCAGAGCGTCAGCCACTTTCAGCGTGCCGTTCTCAAGATCGGCAACTACCTGATCATCCTCGCGGTCGCCCTGGTGGCGATCATCGTCACGGTCGCGATCGTTCGCGGCGACCACGTCCTCAGCACGCTGCAGTTCGCCCTGGTGCTCCTGGTCGCCGCGATACCGGTGGCGATGCCGACGGTGCTCTCCGTCACCATGGCGGTCGGCGCTCGCCTGCTGGCGAAGAAGCAGGCGGTCGTCACCCGCCTGGCGTCGATCGAGGAGCTCGCGGGGGTGGACGTGCTGTGCTCGGACAAGACCGGCACCCTGACCCAGAACAAGCTGGCTCTCGGTGATCCCTTCTGCGTTGGCGGCATCGGCGCGGATCAGGTCATCCTCTCCGCGGCCCTGGCGTCGCGCGCCGACGACAAGGACACCATCGACGTCGCGGTGATGGCCGGGCTGAAGGACCGCGACGCGCTGAAGGGCTACGAGGTCACTCATTTCCAGCCGTTCGACCCGGTGCACAAGCGCACCGAAGCCACGGTCAAGAAGGACGGGAAGCAGTTCCAGGTGGCCAAAGGCGCTCCTCAGGTCATCCTCGGAATGTCGGCCAACGCAGGTGACGTGAAGTCCGCTGCCGGGAAGGCCGTCACCGAGTTCGCGAGTCGCGGTTTTCGATCCCTGGGAGTCGCTCGCGCCGATCAGGATGGAAAGTGGCAGTTGCTGGGCGTCCTGCCGATGTCCGATCCGCCACGCGAGCAGGCGAAAGCCACCATCGCGAGCGCCGAACAGATGGGCATCAAGGTCAAGATGGTCACGGGAGACCAGATTGCCATTGCTCGGGAGACGTCCCGACAGCTCGGGTTGGGCACGAGCATCCTGGACGCCGCCACTCTGGGTGACATGAAGCATGTCGACGACACCCAGTCCGAGGCCATAGAGAAAGCCGACGGGTTCGCGCAGGTGTTCCCCGAGCACAAGTTCCACATCGTCGAGGCACTGCAGAAGCGAGGTCACATCGTCGGAATGACCGGCGATGGCGTGAACGATGCGCCCGCGCTCAAGGAGGCAGACTGCGGTGTCGCCGTATCGGGTGCAACGGACGCGGCGAGGGCGGCCGCGTCCATCGTCCTTCTCGCTCCTGGCCTGTCGGTCATCATCGACGCGGTCAAGGAGAGCCGGCGCATCTTCCAGCGGATGAACAGCTATGCGATGTACCGCATCGCCGAGACGCTGCGCGTGCTCTTTTTCATGACGCTGGCGATCCTGGTGTTCAACTTCTACCCAGTGACGGCGGTCATGATCGTGATGATCGCGTTGCTCAACGACGGTGCCATCCTGTCGATTGCGTATGACAAGGTGCACTACAAGGATCAGCCCGAAGCGTGGAACATGCGCACGGTGCTCGGCATCGCGACCGTGCTGGGCGTCTTCGGCGTGATGGCCGCGTTTGGCCTCTTCTATCTGGGCGAGCGCGTGTTTCACCTGGACCGAGCGCAGATTCAGACGCTGATGTACCTGAAGCTGTCGGTCGCGGGGCACCTGACGATCTTCCTCACGCGAACACGCGGCCCGTTCTGGTCCATACGCCCTGCGCGCATTCTGTGGATGGCGGTGCTGGGCACGCAGACGGTGGCGACTCTGATCGCGGTGTACGGGCTGTTCATGACGCCGCTCGGCTGGGGCTGGGCCGGGTTTGTGTGGGGGTATGCCCTCGTCTGGGCCCTCGTCAACGACCGGGTGAAGCTGGCGGCGTACTGGGTTCTGGACCGGGCCGACAAGAAGTCCGCGACGAAGCGCAAGGCGGAGCCCAAGCCTGACGCCAAGGCGGGGCCGAAGCCCGACGCCAAGGCGGAGCCGAAACCCGAAGCCAACGTGGAGCCCAAGCCCGAAGCCACGCCGGCGCTCGTCGAGCGCGTCCACGAACTCTACGAGGAGCTAGGGCGCGAGGACGTGCGCACAGTTCACGACTGGGACAAGAAGCATCAGGCCGAAAGTCCAGAAAGACCACTCCACCAAGTGAGCCCACGGCGGTCACGGACGGCAAGGCACGAGGGAGGCTCGACGTGAAATACCTCAATCGGTTCACCGTCCCGATCTCGCGCTTCAGCGGACCGACCCACCGGGATGTTTCGACAATCCGCTCTTCGAGCTCGCGAATTTTCGGGCTATGAGCGGTCTCAGGGCTGCCGGGAGCCCGCTCGTTCTTTGAGTGTCGCTTGCGTGCGATATCGACATGGCTTTGCTCCGATCCGTTACGGCTCGACCTTCGAACCTGAACGGGAGCATGCGACTTCGCCTTTGCCGTGATTTGTCGCGACCACGACAGAAAAGAAAGGTTGCGCCTGCGCGGCGCCGAGCCTCCGTGAAACGCGCGTGGCATGACACCTGCACACGCGTCGCTCGTCTCGTGCTCGCACAACGCGACCGTGGTCCGCACGACAACAAGGAGCCCGTTCCATGTCTCATTCGATCCACCTCTATTTCGCGTTGCTCGCCGTTCCTCTCGGCGTTGCCTGCGACAAGAACGGAGCAGACGGTCAGGCGGTGCCCAGCAAGGCGGGCATGGCAGAGAGCACCGCTCAGTCGGATTTTGCCAAGGCGCGGGAAGACTATCGCCGCCAGAAGCAGAGCGACCTTGACTTGATCGACAAGACGATTACCGACCTGCAAGCAAAGGAGAAGGTCGCCGGGGCCAAAGCCAAGACGGCTCTCGACGGCATGCTGCCAGCGGTCCAGGCTCGGCGTAACGCGTTCACGGGCGATCTGCGTGCGGTCGACAACGCGGCTGCAGGGGAGTGGGACTCGACGAAGGCGCGCCTCGACAAGGAATGGGCCGATCTCAAGGCGGCGACCGACAAGGTGGCCAGCGCGGCAATGACGGGTGGAGCGGCCTACAAACCCGGTGAAATGACCTGCGAGGACTTCGTGGCTCTCGCCGACGTCGAAAAACCAAAGGTTATCTACTGGGCTGAAGGCTTCGACAAGAAGGGCAAGGCGGTCGACTCTACCGTCGACGTCACCGAAACCGATAAAATGGTTCCGGTCATCGTTTCGGATTGCATGAAATCTCCGAAGGAGCCGCTCGTAAAGGCCATCCAGCGGCAACCGGCGGCCACCGTGAAACCGGTGGCCGCCGCTCCCAAGCCGGCGAAAATGAGGTGCGACGAGTTTGTTGCCCTCGAGGACGTCGCCAGGCCCAAGGTCGTCTATTGGGCGGAGGGCTTCAACAAGGACGGAGGTTCAGCCGACTCTGTCGTCGATATCGCGGAAACGGATAGGTTGGTTCCCGTTCTCGTCCAAGAGTGCACCGACGAACCCAAGCTCACGTTCTGGCAGAAGCTCAAGAAATATTTCTGAACGTGCCAATTCCGTGGCTTGGTGGCAGGCGAGAAGGGGGCCGCCGGGCCGGCCCGCTCCTCGTCGCCGCGAGTGGATCGCTCGCCTTCAACCGTCTTCAGGTGCTTGCATCGGCCCCTCGGCTGGCTGTTCACCCGGCGACGAAGCCGCGCCGGCCGACCCCGCCGAATAGGCGGCAATCTTGCGGGGGGGTGCTTGAGATTCGGCGCTCCGAGGTCCCGGGTGTGTGCCGCTTGCTTCGAAGATTCGCTGTCGAGCACCGCGCCCGCGAGTGCGCCCGCAACGCTACCGATGAAGGCGCCTGCGACCATTCCTGGCGGCCCAGCTCCCGCTCCGAGGAGCGCGCCCACGAGCGCTCCGGATGCCCCGCCTTCCGCTTCGTGCGCCACACGGTGACCTCTTTCCTTGGTCCACGCTCTCTCGAACCTTCTTCTTCAGTTCGTTCCACTTCATGGGAGCCCTGTCAGCATGCAGCGTGCCGAGCCCGGTCCCGTGCGTGGTCGGTCGCCTTGAACCGAGTCGACCACTGATCGAACTCGATGCTAAGAAAGCGCGCGCCGTGTTCTCGTTTTCGAAGAAGGCTCGCCGCCGCGCGCTGCGCGTTCAGCCGATGCCCGAGGCGTGGCGAGCGATTGTCGACAGGAACGTCCCCTACGCCGCGCTTCTCGAGACGGACGACCGCCACGAGCTCGAGGCGCTGATCCGGATTTTTCTCGCGGAGAAACGATTCGAAGGGTGCGGTGGCCTATCGCTCACGGACGACGTGCGGGTGACCATCGCGGCTCAGGCGTGCCTTCTTCTCCTGCATATCCCCGAGACGGAGGTTTACCCGGATCTCGACACGATCCTCGTCTACCCGCATCCATACCGGGCGCACGCGGCGCACACGGTCGGCCCGATCGCCATCACGTCCGACGAAGCGCGGCTGGGCGAGTCGTGGACGAGGGGTGTGGTCGTACTCGCCTGGGATCACGTGAACGCGTCCAGCCATCCCGCCGGGAGTGGGCACAACGTGGTGCTCCACGAGTTCGCTCATCAACTCGATGCGGAGGACGGCGCGGTGGACGGCGCTCCGAACCTGGGGCCGCGTGCGCGGTACGTGGCGTGGGCGCGTGTGCTTGGTGACGAGTACGCCGACCTCGCCCAGCGTCTGCGCGAGGGCCGTTCGACCGACGTCGATCCCTACGGCGCGACGAGCCCGGCGGAGTTCTTTGCGGTCGTGACAGAGATGTTCTTCGAGAAGCCCACCCAGCTGGCCCAAAAGCACGCGGGACTCTACGCCGAGCTCTCGGCGTTCTACCGGCAGGATCCGGCGTCGCTCGTCGCGCGGCGCGCGACGCGCTGCAGTCGCCGGCCGCAGTGAGCGTGCGCGCCCACGCGGGAACGCGAAGGAGTTTCGGGCGGGGTCGTCGTCGGGAATCGGCAGTGGGCCGGCCTGTTTCGTGCAGTCTTCTCGTGAGAGGTACACGGAATGGACGTACAGATAGAAACCAGCCGCGGCGTCGAAACGTTCGCAATCGACGAACCGCACGGTCTCTGGCATTGCGCCCGTAAGCTCCCGGAAGCTGACTTCCCGTTGATCCGGGTCGTGAACGGCAAGCGCTGCATGCTCTACTCCGACGGCACCTTTGCCGAAGTCGAGCTGGGTGAGAACGATCACGCCTAGGAGCCCGCCGAGCGGGTTACCCGGCCGTCTTGGGGATGAAACGCGTTCCGAACCGTTCAGCGATCTGCGCCCATGTCTTGGGGCTGACGGCGCTCCGCGGGAGAATCTTGCCCATCGTCTGCTGCATCGCCCCGTGGACGCGGCGAACCCCGTTGTGGGGCGCACCCAGATCGATGTACTCGTCCCAGTCGGCGAGCCGCGCCTCCCCTTCCGCCGTGCTGATCCGGGCGATCTCCTCGTCGGAAAGCAGCTTAAAGATCTGATCGCGCGTCTCGTATTCACCCTTCGTTGCATGGTTCATGAGAAACGGTAACGCACGATCCATTCCACGGAACAAGGAGGTTCGGCATGCTCAAGACAATCGCAGGTCTACCCGAGGGCGTCGTGGGCGTTGAGGCAACCGGGCAGGTCACCGCCGAAGACTACGAAGGCGTCCTCGTTCCGGCCGTCGAGCGCGCCCTCAAGCGCCGCCCGAAGATCCGGCTTCTCTACCAGTTCGGCCGGGAGGCCACCGGCTTCACAGCCGGCGCATTTTGGGACGACGCGAAGATAGGGCTACACCACTGGAAGGGCTTCGAGAAGTGCGCGGTCGTGACCGACGTGGAGTGGATCCGCGATTCCGTCAGGCTCTTCCGCGTCTTGTTACCTTGCCCGGTGAAAGTATTTCGCAATGACGAGCTCGCGGAGGCGAAGACTTGGCTGATCGCGTGAAACGCCTGTCGGACTTGCTGGTGGGGGCCCCCTGCAGGCATGGGTGGACGCGTTCGTCAGGAAGCGCGGCCCAGGGATCCCGGACGGCGCGGGGGGGGGGCGGTCAGATTTCTGGGGAGCGTGGCGATCCTCTTAGCGGTCGTCGCGGCGATATTCGCTGGTGTCATCGGGATGCAGTGGGACACCTACCTGCGCTTTCACCATGGTGGGTCTTTTGGACTTGACGACCCGATCTTCGGCAAGGACGTCGGCTTCTATTTGTTTCGGCTGCCTTGGTACGAGCTCATACAGGGCAGCTTTCTCACCCTAGTCATCGTGGCCATTCTCGCTGTCGGCGCACGATACGCGCTTCCCATATTGTCCGACCGTACGAGAAAAGGCTCGCTCACGCAGTCCGCATTGCAAGGATTCGCGCGTTCTCAGCCGGGCTCCGGGGCCTTGCGGTCGCTCATGGAGACGTCCCTTCCGGGGCGAGATGGTCACTCCGGCGCCGTAGAGGCATTCGCCCATAATGACGGTAGAGTCGCTCCTCGAAGGCTCGGTTAATCGGGTCGTTTACTCCCCACTCCGGGCTCGCCTTGATCGCTGCGCGCGTCATGCCCACGTAGACCTTTCTGTCGAGCCAGCTGATACGGTTCGTCCATTCCGGCGCGATGAGGACGCTCTTGCCGCTCCACCAGTTGCTCGTCTCGACGACCAGGTACCGGATCGCCCAGTTCTCGTCGTCGACCTCGAAGTCCTTGACGTGCCCAATCGAGCCGTCCGTCCCTTCGATGTGATAGCCGGCAACCTCTTTTGCGCTGCGAAGGTGAACGTCGGCGGACGGTTCGCCTGGACGTTCACCGGCCCGCTCATAGCCGGCCGATGCCATCGCGCCAGGGTAGTATCCCATACCCCACGGGCCACCGCAGCCCCAGTAGTACGGGTAGCCATAATAGCCGTAGTACTCTCGCTCATGCTGTCGTGACACGGGCCTATCCAGATCAATGCTCGGACTATTCTTGATCTTGTCCATCGTCAGGGCGACGTGAAAGCGCTCGGCCGAATAGTCGACCTCCCGAAAGGATATTGGGGATACCAGCACCTGGCGGCCCCCAAGGATGCCCCCAGTGTCGACGACGAGATAGCGAACTGTCCAGCACTCATCCTCGATGAGGAAGTTGACGACACGATCCAAGATCGCCGTCTGTGGCCCTTACTTTGTAGCGCTCGAGCTCCTTCAGGCTTCGTAGCATGAAACACCTCTTGTTCTTGTTGTTGGGGAACCGCGGGCTCGATCGACGACCCGTTCGAGCAGCGGAGGTCAAGGCACGATGCGTGCCTCGCCCTCGACAGCTTCGAATCGCGTCTACGAGGCGCGAGGGCGACCCGACTCGGGCGTTCTGCCCGTTGTGAATGGGAAAGTACCCGCGTGGTCGCCGTACGTGCGGCGTGCTGGTAGATCCAGCAGGTCGGCGATAGGCATTTCGATCGGCCCGTGCGGTGCTCATCTGCCAATTGCCTCGCCCCCGCGCACGACGGGATTCGACGGGCGTCGCCGGCTCACGGGCCTGGGGCGGTGGCAACGTGGCAAAATTCTCCCGCGGAGGGCGGTCACGGGTCATCGCTCGTGCACCGTCACCTCCACGGAGAGGCCCGTTCGTAGGAAACCGTTCAATGTGCTGCTGGCGCCACGACCCTGGGGGCATCTCCAACGCTGGCAGCCGTAACGCGTGCGAGCTGGCGGCTGACGCGATCGCCGCCCTGGAGATCGTCGACCGCCAGACCTTCGACGTCGTCGTCAGCGACGTCCGGATGGAGGCAGAGCGGGCTCGAGCTCCTGGACCGCCTCAATCGGACCCACCCGGCGTTGCCGTTCGTCGTCATCACAGGGGCTGGCGGCATCCATCAGGCCGTGGATGCCGTCAAACGCGGCGCCTTCGAGTACATGCTCAAGCCATGCGACGCGGACGATCTGCGCAACATCGTCGCGAGGGCGCTCGACGCACGACTGCATCCTGCGGAGGACGCGCGTCTGAGTTCCCGTCCTCACTCGGTCGGGACGCTGGAGCTCGTCGGCACGGGGCCCGCGATGCGAGCACTGCAGACGACGATTGACTTCGCGGCTCAGTCGACCGCACCTGTGCTCGTCACCGGCGAAACCGGCGCGGGCAAGGAACTCGTGGCGCGCACGATCCATGAGCGAAGCGCCCGCCGCGATCACCCCTTCGTCTCGGTGAACTTCCGTGAAGGAGACGCTTGCCTCGAATGCCGCCACCGTCGTCCCGCTGATCTGGGGTTCATGTCGACTTGTGCGCTCGTCGCACAGAAGCAGGACCATCACCCCGAATGGTTCAACGTCTTCGATCGGGTCCTGCCGGGGCACGGCCTCTCGGGGCACCCCGACGCGAGAGGAAACCGAATCGCTCGATGTACGAGCGCGCCATCTTGTAGAGCGTCCGCGGTTGCAAAAAGCCCACGGTGTGGCGCTTTGCGACGAGTGGATGGGAACGTGTGTGGAGCGCGACTGCCTGGGCGGGTGCCCAGGCAATCGAGACTCGACGTACGCTACTTCCTCGCGGCTTCCTTGACGGCGTGCTTGCCCTCCTCCACGGCGCCTTTCACCTTGCCCTTGGCCTCGTCGAGCTTTCCCTTGGCCTCGAGCTTCTTGTCGCCGGTCGCTGCGCCGGCGGCCTGCTTGATCTTGCCTTTAACCTTGTCGATGATTTCGCCCATGGGTCTTCTCACTGGTGAGGGTTACGGGTCACCCGAGCCAATTCGGTCGAGAGCCCTTCGATCGGAGCGTCGCCCTGCAAGTACGCAACCGCGGCGGCCGGCGGGCTCGCACGCTCGAGCTCGATACTATCGGCGGCTCCAGTAGTAACCGCCGCCCCCGCCGAACATGACGAACAGCACCACAATCAAGACGATCCACGTTGTCGTGCTCATGAGTTCCTCCGTTGTTGAGCCCTGCGGAGCAATTTCGGGGCCGGGCGGAAGGGACGGGAACCGTCCTCGACGTCGACGGCGGCAAAGCCGCTCGCTGAGCGGCCCTTTGGCGATTCCCGCGAGGTGCTCGCGAGCGCACCGACTGCGGTGCGCGAGCCGACCAGTCTTCAGCGATCGCCGGCGTCGTCGAGCCACGCGATGCGCTCCTCGCGGAGCATGACGCGCCGGAGCAGATCGCGGGGGGTGTCGCTGTCCTTCACCACTCTCTCCAGAAAGGGCAACCCGCACCTTGAACGCAGCGCGATCTTGCTTCCCGCCAAGGGCGCAGCGTTTCATTTGAAGGCCGAGCGGCTCGTGCGTGAGTCCAAATCCCCCGATCGGCGCACGTTCCGCTTGCCGCAAGAGATGGCGGCATGGCTCGACTTGCTGTGGGCCAGCACCAGCACCCAGGCCGTGTTTACGCCGGTAGTGCCGCCACTCGGTAAGTCGTCCACGAGCGGCCGATTTCCAAGACAATCTGCCGGGATCGAGTTTCGGGACAGTACGGGCACGTCATGGTCGGCAATCACGCCGAGCAGAAGGCGTGCCAATCGCGGCCAATCGCCGTCCCAATGATTTGCGATTGGAGTGTGGCAAGCCACCTCAACGTGACCAGATGCCACGCTAACGACGATCGTCGCCTTCGGCGATAAGAAGCCTCGGAGGTCCGACCGGCCGACCCCTGGCGCGTGTCCTGCAACGGAGTCGATCATGCACACCAATCCTATGATGGTCGCAGTTTCGCTGGCGAGCGCAGGCATCGTTGTCCTAGGTTGCGCGCATACGGATGATCGAGTGGCGACCTCACCGCCGCAGCAGGTCGGCGCCACCAATACCCAGGGCCCCGGGGATGCCCCTTTCTCCGTTGTTGATCGCCTTGCGAACGCGGGGTGCGAGCGCGAGCAGGGCTGTAACAATGTGGGTGACGGGAAGAAGTATGCGTCTCACCAGGTCTGCATGGACCAGCTTCGCGGCAGCATCGCCAACGACATCAATTCCTATCAGTGCCCAGGCGGCATCAATGGCGCCGCGGCACACGAATGTCTGACTGCCATCGGCAACGAGGAGTGCGGAGTGCACCCCGCAGAGGCAATCACGCGCTTTGACAAGTGTCGAAGCAGCGTCATGTGCATGAGGTAGCTCGACGTCACCGACGCTCTATAGGCCCTTGAGCGGTTGGTCCTGTACGCTACGGAGCTTTCCGCAGATCGTTAGCCGGACGGCCAAGGTCCTCGATGAGAAGGTCCAGCGTGAACGTCGCCGTCTTTGCGGTGGCGCTCGACTTTGGAGCAATGTCCCAGGTCCCGTTCATGTCGAACGTCAGGGTCCCTTGGGCGAGTCTTACTACCGGCGGTCCGGCTGGTGGCCGATTGTAGTTCCCAGCGTTCGTGATGTTCGAGGTAGGCAATCCGGGCGGAGAGTCAGTGACGGTCAGGCTGCCGTTTGCTGAGATGACGTAGGTTCGTCGAACGGGCATGCGCGGAGCCTAGCTCAGCTACTTCCCCGGCCACTACCAAACGGCCTGAAAAACAGTGCCGAGGATACTGCCGACGGTGCACCGGAGTGCACCAACGGTGCAGTGTCGGACGATCGCGGTAAGCTCCGCAGTAAGGCCTCGGTAAGCGTTCAGCGGGCGATCGACCTGCTCGATACCGGGGACCTCGATGGGGCCCGGGACGTCCTTGCGGACTTACTCGGATCACCATGATCGGCTCGCCGAGAGCGAGGTCGTGATGCTGGGCGGAGAGGCTCACGGTCCATCGGGTACCGCAAGGGGTGTACCCTCGCCGGCATGTCCGACTGGTTCTACAAGGCCACGAACGCGAAGCTCGATCACTTTGGCACGTTTCTGCTGGCGAGTCGGGGCTTCCTCTGCAGGTCGGCGTACACGTCCGGAAAGACCTGGCTGGATAGGATCGCCAGGAAGCGCGGCCGATCACTCGCGCCGGCCGCGATCGTTCCATGAGACAAACCGAGGTGATCTCGCGCCGCTGCACTCGTCGGCGCCCGCGTGCCGAAAGATCGTCGGCCTGCGCTTTGCGGTGATCCTCTCCACTGCCGACGATGCTGTAGTGGACTGCTCGGATTCCGGCACATGGGAGTGTGTCGCATTGAGCGACGCCGGTTGAACCGATTGGCCACGACGCGACCACCGACGGCTACGACCACGAGGATCCGCTCGTCAGTTCGAGCGCGTACCAGTCGAGGAATGGGCCTACTGGGGCGGCGCTGGCGGAGGTGGTGGGGGAGGCCCTGGCGGAGGCGCTGCGGACACCCAGTGACCGGGCACGAGCTGCCACGTCCCGTCGGGGAGGTTCTCCCAGTGCGCCGGTGCCCAAGCGTAGCCCGGCCGAAGTGCGACCCAGCCTCCATCGACCCACGCCCACTGCCCGTCTTGCCGAGTCCAGTCGCCTGGTTGCCAGGCATATCCCGGGCGGGGCTCCGGAACGTAAATGACCCGTGGAGGAGGTGGAGCGGTCGCGCTCACAATCGCGGCGGTGAGAATGGCCGTCTCGGCGGCGAAGAGGAAGAGCCCCCCGCCTCCCCGTCCGAAGCAAGCCGAAGACAGGACCGCCAAGAGAACAACGAGATACCGGGTGGTGACCATCGGCAACGCCCGCATCGTAGCAAGCCGCACACCGGGAGTGTTCGCCATGATCCTTGACCACGAGGGCGGCATAGCGGTGCTCACCGTGTGGCGATCTCGTCCTCTTCCAGGAGGGCGTCGCGCTCCATCTTCGTCACCGCGACATGAAGTGCAAGGACGCGCTTCATGAGCCCCTCTCCCTCTCGGTCGGTCGGTGGTGATGCGCTCCACCGTTCGACTTCCTGCGAGCACTCGTCGAGCCACGCGCGGATCTGCTCGGTGCGGTCCGACAGCGGCAGGCGCTCCAGATGACGGAGAACCACATCGATGGCTTCTCCGACGACCACGAAACACGACTGGAGCATTATTTCCCCCTTCCCGCACCCGCGAGGCGCCTCGACGAATATAGAGTCTTAGAGTCACGGATCATCCCCGTTCGTGAGCGTCCAGCGACCGCTCGTCGGGAAGACTTCTCGAAGAATGTGTCGGCATTGTGAACTCTCGCGTCGCACGACTCCTTCCCGACTTCCGAAGGACCTGGACGGGTCGTCCCGATTCGAAACGCTCGTGTCGGAGTATCGTCCAGGCGACGAACTGGCAGAACGAAATCGAAAGCGTCCGACCTGATCGCGCACTCGCTCGATCTTGTGAGCGTTGAGCTTGTCGAGGACGACCACGTCGCCGGAGCGCAGCTCGGGTGAGCCGCTGCGCGTCCCGCTGCCTTCGCCGTGTCGTTCCGCTACAACGCAGAGCAGGACGCGATCGAGATCGGCGGCCACGGCGGTTTCGCGAAGCGCAAAAAGTACCGCGAAGCGCTGCAGAATCCGCGCGCCGCATTCGTGGTCGACGACGTGGTTTCGGTCCAGCCGTGGAAGGTGTGCGGCATCGAGATCCGCGGTGCGATAGAAATCGTGCCGACGGGCGGATCCGCGCTGGGGCCACGCTTTGATGCCGAGATGTTCCGTCTCCGTCCGAAGCGCATCGTCAGCTGGGGCATCGACGGCACGATGATGCAGCAGAACGCGCGGTCGGTCGCCTGAACGAAGGCGGGGCCGGGTGGACGCAGAGGACCGCGGAGGACCCCCACCGTGTCAAGTTGCGACACCGCTTGCCTCAACGCCCACGACGCCGTCGGGCAGACCTGCGATTGTCTTCAGCATGCCGAACCTCCTTGTTTCCGTCAGCGTGAAAGCCGTGGTCCGCGGGCAATCGCGGGCGGCTGCTGAGACGCTCGGCGTGGCGATCTGGTGGTCGGGTATTCGGCCCGCGAGCGAGCCTTCGAAGTGGATCGCGGGCGCGCCTGCAACGGCGTGCCCGACGCCGACGTATTCGTCGCCGCGCCTGGAATGGATCGTGCGTCACAATTTCTCATGAACCATGCAACGAAGGGTGAATATGAGACTCGCGATCAGATCCTGAAGCTGCTTTCCGACGAGGAGATCGCCCGGGTGAGCGCGGCGGAAGGGGAGGCGCGGCTGGTCGACGGGGACGAGTACATCGATCTGGGTGCGCCCCACAACGGGGTTCGCCGCGTCCACGGGGCGATGCAGCAGACGATGGGCAAGGTTCTCCCGCGCAGCGCCGTCAGCCCCAAGACATGGGCACAGATCGCTGAACGGTTCGGAACGCGTTTCGCCGCCAAGACGGCCGGGTAACCCGCTCGGCGGGCTCCTAGTCTAGGCGTGATCGTTCTCACCCAGCTCGACTTCGGCAAAGGTGCCGTCGGAGTAGAGCATGCAACGCTTGCCGTTCACGACCCGGATCAACGGGAAGTCGGCTTCCGGGAGCTGACGAGCGCAATGCCAGAGGCCGTGCGCCTCGTCGATTGCGAACGTTTCGACGCTGCGGCCGGTTTCTATCTGCACATCCATTCGTGGACCTCTCATCAGAAGACTGCACGAAACAGGCCGGCGAGAGGGCTCGCCGCGCATGCTCCCTCAGCTCCTTGTCCAGCGTGGGCCGCGTGCCATCAACATCGGCGATGCATAGCCGAATCTTGCTCACATGAGCGCTCGCTCGATCGCCTCGCAGGGCGCGCCAAAAGGCCCCGTCGGACGTTCGCCCCCAGGTGAGCGCGCATGATGCGACGACCGCGCTGCGCGAGAACGCGGAGGTCGCCGCGCGCCTGAGCAGTCTTCACGACACCGAAGGTAGCGCGGTAGTCCGGAACCTTGAGGTCTTGGCTGTCGTCGCACGTCAACTCAGGAAGACGCCACTGTTCGGTCCGCCGAACTCGATGCTAGAGAGCGAGTGTCGTGTTCTCGTTTTCGAAGAAGGCTCGCCGCAGCGCGCTGCGCGTTCAGCCGATGCCCGAGGCGTGGCGAGCGATTGTCGACAGGAACGTCCCCTACGCCGCGCTTCTCGAGACGGACGACCGCCACGAGCTCGAGGCGCTGATCCGGATTTTTCTCGCGGAGAAACGATTCGAAGGGTGCGGTGGCCTATCGGTCACGGACGACGTGCGGGTGACCATCGCGGCTGAGATCTCCCCAAGGATTGGTGAAAACTAGTGGACGAGATCTTCGCCCGTCGCCTTCCCGCGGAACGATCGAAACAGATAGCTGAAGTACCCGACGGCGAGGGCGACGGCCGGCATACAGACCAGGAGCCCGGTCACGAGGCCCGACTCACCGGACGCCGTGTTGTGCGCGTCGAGAGTGAACGCCTCGTCGAGCGTGGACCGCAGGATGACCGGGTACATCGCGCCCGCGGTCGCCAGTAGCATCGCGGCGATGAACGTGGAGGAGGCGAGGAAAGCTCGCAGCTCGCGGCAATCGCGGAGCGATCGAAGCGCGACCACGGCTCCCCCGATCGCGACGAGGGGCAAGGGGAAGAGCCAGGGCCGTCCTCGAAGGTGCGCGAAGAACGCAGGCTCGGCGATCGCCGTGACCGTAGTGGCGAGCACGCCGAGGGCGAGCGCGATCACCCAGAGCCTCATCGCCGCAGCGCGAGCGCGGGCGGCGAGCTCGCCCGAGGTCTTCCAGACGAGGAAGGTCGCGCCATGAGCCGCGAGAGTCGCAAGCGCGAAGACTCCGTAGACGGCCGTGAAGGGATCGACCGCCCCCGCATGCGCGCGGCCGCCGGCGAACAGGTCCTCCTGGAAGTAGCCCGTGGCGTCGACCGGCACTCCTCGCACCAGGTTTCCGATCGCCACTCCGAGCACCACCGCCATCAGAATGGACGCGCCTGCAAAGGTGGCGTCCCACGCCGCACGCCAGAGCGGGTTGTCGCTCATCGACCGGAGCTCGATCGCGATGCCGCGCAGCACGAGGAGCCAGAGGACCATCATCAACGGCAAATACAGACCGCTGAACGCGGCGGCATACGCGCGTGGGAACGCGAAGAAGAAGCAGCCCCCCGAGGCGATCAGCCAGACCTCGTTGCCGTCCCAGAGCGGCCCGATCGCGGCGAGAACGTAGCGCCGCTCCTCGTCGGTCCGCGCGACCAAGAGGTGGACTGCCCCCGCACCGAAGTCGAAGCCGTCGAGCACGGCGTACGTGGTCATCATCAGGCCGAGGAGCGCGAACCACGCAGCGTGCATGTGGCGCCACCTCAGCCTTGGGCGGGGGCCGGGGCCGGCCCGCGCTCGATCAGCCTCAGGACCAGCCCGAGGAAGACGACCCCGAGCACGAAGTAGAGCCCCATGAAGCCCAGCGTCGAGAACACGACGTCCCCCGCGCCCACCGTGGGCGACGTCCCCTCCTCCGTCCGCTGGATGCCGTAGACCACCCACGGCTGCCGCCCCATCTCGGCGGTCATCCACCCCGCGGTCGTCGCGATGTACGGGAAGGGGAACGCAAGCATCATCATCCAGAGCACGGGGCGCGTTCGCTCCAGACGCCGTCGCCATAGAAGGAGCACCGACACGGTGGACAGCGCGAGGAGCAACGTCCCGAGTCCCACCATGATGTGGTAGGCGAAGTACAGGAGCGCGACGTTGTCGGGCCAGTCGGCGCGCGGAATGTCGTTCAGGCCGCGCACCGTCGCTCCGAAGGAGCCGTAGGCGAGGAAGCTGAGAACCTCCGGCACGACGATCGGGTTCTCGAGGCGGCGCTCCTCGACGTTCGGCTGACCGATGAGCGCGAGGTCGGCGCGCGAGGAGCTCTCGAACTTCCCCTCCATTGCCGCGAGGCCACTGGGTTGGTACTCGGCGACGAGCTTCCCCTGCCGGTCGCCTGTCGGGAAGAGCTGCAAGACGCACGCGACGAATCCGGCGATGACGCCGAGGCGCAGGGCGAGGTGGGCATGACGATCGAAGCGCCCCATCAGGATCCAGTACGCGGCGACAGCGGAGACTACGAAGGCGCCCGTGATGACCGCCGCGGTCATCGTGTGCGCGTACTCCCAGAACGCCCACCTGTTGAACAGGTACGCGCCGAGGCTCTCCAGCGCGAGGCGACCGTCAGCGCGCACCGCGTGACCGACGGGGTGCTGCATGAAGGCGTTCGTGACGATGATGAAGTAGCCCGAGAGCCACGAACCGGCGAAGATCATGAACGCCGCGAAGAAATGGCGACGCGGGCCGAGCTTCTTCTCGCCGAAGAGAAAGAGGCCGAGGAACGTGGACTCGGCGAAGAAGGCGAAGAGCCCTTCGAGCGCCAGCGACAGACCGACCACCCCGCCGGCCTTGTCGGAGAACCGCGCCCAGTTGGTACCGAACTGGAATTCGAGCGGAATACCTGTGACGACCCCGACCGCGAAGGCGACGGCGAAGACCTTCCCCCAGAAGCGCGCGAGGTCGTCCCAGCGCGCATCGCTCGTGCGGAGCGCGAGCGCCTTCATGACCACGAGGAGGAGCGCGAGCCCCATCGTGAGCTGCGGAAACAGGTAGTGAAACGTCACGGTGAAGCCGAACTGCAGCCGGCTCCACGTGGAGGCGTCCATGGGCTCCACGGTCGTCCTATCGAATCGCTACTGCAAGCGCGATCGCCCATTCCGAGGGCGCTTTTCTCAGCGTCTTGCCGGTGACCGTGGCGATCTTGATTGCGTAGCGGACGAAGCTCTGTAGCGGCGGCGAACCGCCCGCTGGTGGCTGCTGCCAGGATACCCTCGCCGTCGAGCCGATCCTCGGCCCACCGGGAGTGGCGATGGATCAACTGGTAGAGAGAGCGGCGCCGGCACCCAGGGGTTCCTATGGTACCAAAGGTACCGTGGCCCGCGCCGCTCTAGAGCGCCGATCAGTTTGAAGTCCGCGTAAACAAAGGGCTACTGGCTACAAGGCCAACGCGGAGGCTCAATGCGCGCGGCGTCGTTGACCATACGTGATCATATGTGATCATACGCGAATCGCCTTGGTTTCCCGCTCTACGTCGTGATGCCTTCGTCTTCGGAGGCAGACGATGGCATCGATGCGATGGTTCCCGAGCATGACGTTCACGCGGCAGGAGCAGTTTCTGATGAAGCGGCTGACGCGGACGCGGAAGCTGTTCAGCTTCCTGCGCCTGCATCGTCGCGAGCTGTTCGATGATGAGTTTCAGGACGAGCTGGAGTCGATGTACCGAGACACGGGCGCGGGGAAAGAGGCGGTGCCTCCGGCCCTCCTCGCAATGGTCGTGCTGCTGCAAGGCTACCAGGGGATCTCCGACGCAGAGGCCGTGGAGATGTCCGTCGTCGACCTGCGCTGGCAACTCGTGCTCGATGTGCTCGGCGCGACCGAGCCCGCGTTCTCGCAGGGAGCGCTCTGCGCGTTTCGCGCACGGCTCATTCAGCACGACATGGACCGCCGACTCCTGGAGCGCACCGTCGAGCTGGCGCGTCGCACCAAGGAGTTCGACTGGAAGCGGCTGCCCAAGGAGCTGCGCGTCGCGGTGGACTCGATGCCGCTCGAGGGCGCGGGCCGCGTCGAAGATACCTTCAATCTGCTGGCCCATGCTGCGCGCAAAGCGATTGTCTGCGTAGCCGCGCTGCTCGACCGTTCGCCTGGATTCGTCGCCTACTCGGGGAGAGCGCCGCTGCTCGCAGCGGACCGCAGCATCAAGCGCGCCCTCGATACCGAGTGGAGCGACGCCGAGGCGAAGGCGCAGGCTCTGCGCGATCTCGTCGAGCAAGTCGACTCTCTCGAAGGCTCGATCCTGAAGCATTTGCCCGACCACGTCGACCAGCCGCCCTTGTCCAGCCACCTCGCGACGCTGCGCCAGATCCGCGAGCAAGATCTCGAGCCCGATCCTTCCGGTGGGGGCTCGCGCATCCGACGGGGGGTTGCCGCGGAGCGCCGCGTCTCGGTCGAAGACGGGGACATGCGCCACGGCCGAAAGAGCACGAGCAAGCGGTTCAACGGCTACAAGCGCCATATCGCCGCCGACCTCGACAGCGACCTGATCCTCGCGTGCGCCGTCACACCCGCGAATCGTCCCGAAGAAGAAGCTGCCCCCGTGCTGCGCGATGACATGGCCCACCAGCCCAGAAACGTCATCGCCGAGCTGCACATTGATCGCGGCTACATCGGCAGCACCCTCGTCCAGGACGTGCTCGAAGCGCGCCGCGAAGTCCTCTGCAAGCCGTGGGTCGCACGCAACGGCAAGCTCTTTTCCAAGTCCGCCTTCCACATCGACATGCGCTCGCACACGATTCGTTGCCCTGCCGGCGAAGTCGAGCCATTCGAGCCAGGCTCCGTCGTGGAGTTCGACCCCGAAACGTGCGCGCGCTGTCCCTTGCGCTCCGGCTGCACCATGGCATCCCCCGCGGCCGGTCGCTCCGTCAGCATCGCCCAAGACGAGCCCCTGCAACATCGCCTGCGCAAGCTCATCGCCACTCCGAAGGGCCGGGACGCCTCCGCGAACGAGTCGCCGTCGAGCATCGGCTTGCACACCTCGGTCGCAAGCAGGGGCGTCGCGCCCGCTACCGCGGTGTTCGCAAGAACCTGTTCGATGTGCGCCGCGCCGCCTCCGTCGTCAATCTCGAGACCATCCACCGCGTCATCGCCAGAGCCGCGTGAATTGCGCCGGATTCAAACCGTTTGTCGCTCTAGGGGGTCTCTACCTTGGGCGTGCATGGCTGGGGCAACCCACGGCGAAGGGCAACGGGGTCCGGCTCTCGGCCTGACGGAAGCGCGAGTCCTCGCGCGCGAGAGCGGGGCTCGACCCGGGTCGGTAGCTAGCCTTCCGGTGTCTGCATCGGTCCCTCCGCGGGCTGCTCTCCCCCGGACGAGCCCGCCCCGGCAGAGGCCGCGGAGCAAGTCGCGCCGCCGACCGGCCCGGGGTGCTTCAGGTTGGGCGCGCCGATGTCGCCCCCCATCACGCCGATCTCCTCGTCGAGCTCGCGGTCGCGCTCCGTTCGGCGCTGCGCGGCGTTGTCGAGCCCCGCGGCCGCGAGGGCCCCCGTCACTCCGCCAATCACGGCTCCTGCCACGATGCCGGGCGGGCCTGCCACGGCCCCAATGGCTGCGCCCATCACAACGCCCGACGCCGCGCCTTCGCCCTCATGCACCCTGTGCCTGCGTGCCCTCTTGGCGGCCCCGTTCTTCTTGTTCGCTTTCATGGTGACCTCCTCGGCGCGCCTCCGACGTCAGAAGTCGATCCCGGTCGGGCTGATTGCCGAGTCGTGCGACGACATGGGCAGCTCACTCTGGTACGAGTACGTGTGATCGCGCCGAGCCGTGTGCGAGTGACGTTCGCACCACCACTGCTTGCCCCCGCTCGCGGTGCGAGCCTGCACGCACTGCGGACACGGGGGCTCGATGACGGGCTCGTGCTTCACGGGCTCCTTCGGCGGGGGGCTCGCCACGAGTACGGGGAACGAAGCCGCGTTGACCAGTCTTGTGACGGTCGAGCCGCTGACCCAGTCGCCAACGTGAAGTCCCCGATGTGAGCCGACGACGATGAAATCGGCGTTGACCTCGGTCGCGAGCTGAATGAGCTCGCGGACTGGTTTGCCGCCCCGCACGTGGATGCCGACGACGATGCCGCGCAAACCGTGCGTGATCGCGGCCTTCTCGTCGACGTAGAGCCGGAGGTGAGAGACGAGGTCTCGCGTTCGCTCTGCCGAGGGCGCGGTGGCGAACACATGAACCATGTGGAGCTCGCTTCCTGGAACCCGCATCGCGACGCGCGCGGCCTTATCAAAGGCCGGCCCGTCAGCGTCGGTGAAGTCGAGGCCGACGACGACGCAGAGCTTGGCGTCGGCGACAGCGGGCTTCGAGGGTCCAGGCGAAGCGGTGCGCGTGGGGGTGTGACCTTGGGTCGTCATTCCGATTCCGAGTTGCAAGCCTCGAGCCGCCCGACGTCAGGGGCGGCCCCGCAAGGGACACTGGAACGGATCATGCTCCACCCCCGAGCGAGCCGTGTCAGCGCCAGGCGTCATGCGACCCAGAAAGAAGCGATGTGCAAATGATGGGTTCATGGTGGCTCCTTTGGGTCCTGTTCATGCTCATGTTCATGGCAACGCCGATCGGCTACGGCTGGGGTTACCGGGGATGGGGCCCTCCCTACCCGCGCTACATCCAGCGGCGCCGCGCTGAACGCGCAGCTGCAGCGCCCGCGTCCCCGACGTTCGACCACCACGCCTGGGGCGTCGGTGGCGACTTGCTCTGGGCCGTCCTCCTGATTGGGGTGTTCTGGGCCGGCTGGGCGCTTCTATGGCGCTGAGGGCGTCACTCCACAACGGCGTAAAACTTGCTCATGGCTGCGGACAGGTGACCCCATGCTGAGAAGCCTCAAGGAGCTCGAGCGCTACAAGGTGGCCGCAACCGACGGAGACGTTGGGAGCGTCGTGAACTTCCTGTTCGACGACGAACGATGGACGATTCGCCATCTGGTCGTCCAGACCGGCGGCTTCTTCGACGAACGCCGCGTGCTGATCTCGCCCATCTCTTTTCGCGAAGTCGACTGGTCGACCCAGCTGTTCCACGTCGCGCTGACGAAGGACAAGATCAAGAACTGCCCCAGCGTGGACGTGGACCAGCCCGTCTCCCGACAGCACGAGCGGGACAACTACCGGTACTATGGATACCCATACTACTGGGGCTACGTGGGCGCGTGGGGCATGGGTTACTGCCCGACCCTGCTGGGGCCGGGGCGGGCGAGCGACGCGCTGCCCGACCATGCCGACCAGGACTCGGGGGACGTCCACCTTCGGAGCGCCAACGAAGTCCGCGGTTACCACATCCAGGGGAGCGACGACGCGGTCGGCTTCGTCGACGACTTCATCGTCGACGACGACACCTGGGAAGTCCGGTACCTCGTCGTCGACACGAGCCACTGGTGGTGGGGCCACAAGGTGCTGGTCGCGCCACGCTGGGCGACCGATGTCAGCTGGACGCAGCGGAAGGTGTTCGTGAACCTGTCACGAGAGGAGATCAAGAGCAGCCCTTCCTGGGACCCGAACTCGGTCATCCGTCGCGAGTACGAGGCGCGTCTTCATGCCCACTACGGACTCGGCGGATACTGGGTCGAGGATGCGAAAGAGGATCACGCACAGTCACACGCAGAGAGCCATCCGGAGTGAGACCTCGCTCTGGAACGCTGCTACGGTCGGTCCTCGCGGAAGGAGTCTGTCAATGTTACGCGCCCTACGTTGCGGTTGCAGCGCGGTTGTCGCCCTCTTCGGGCTTGGGATAGGCACCTCGACCATCAAGATCGCCAGGGGAGTACGAGAGAGGTGTCGTCTTTCGCCTCGGTCGCCTGATCGCCCTCAAGGGTCCCGGGCTGTTCTTCATCTTCCCGTTCGGCATCGATCACCTGAGAATCTGGGCCGACGCGATGTGCGACGACGCGAAGGTCGGCCTAGGCCACAGGAAGGACTTCGAGAAGTTTGCGGTGGTGACCGACGCGACGTGGGTCCGCGATGCCGTTAGCCATCTCCGCGTTCTGACGCCCTGCTCGGTGAAAGTATTTCCCAACGACCAGCTCGCGGAAGCAAAGGCGTGGCTGGTCGCACCTCGCGCCCATCCTGGCGTAGCCTTGGCGCAATGACCTCACCGCGAAAGCGCGTTGCCCTCCTTTTCTCGGGCGGCCCCGCCCCGGGAGCCAACGCGGTCATCGGCGCCGCTGCGTCGGCGTTTCGCCGCGCGGGGCACGACGTCGTTGGCATCCGCCATGGCTATGCCGCCCTCGAGGAGTACGACGGAGCGGCGCGCCCTCTCGTGCGCGGCGAGGATGAATGCCTGTCGAACACCCCGAAGCCTCGTCACGCGCCGGGATCAAGCAACGCTGGGCGCACGATTCTCGTCGACCGAAAGAGCTCCTGTCCTCTCGAGGATCCGCTTCGCCGTGGTCACGTCGTCGACGGTGCCGTGTGCGACGACGACGAACTGATCGGCTTTGAGCGCCGTCTCGTACCTAAGGATACTGTCCTTGGGGATACCGATGCTGTAGAGGCCTGCGCCGAGTGCCGTCAGACCCCCGATCACGGCGCCCTCGCCCAGGGCGCCGACGATCCATCCCACCAGCGGGCCCAGCACCATAAGGTGCCCGACGCCGGGGATGAGAAAGAGACCGGAGCCTAACAACATGCCCCAAAAGGTGCCCCAGAACGCCCCCCGCTTGCCCCAGAATTTCATGCGGTCGCCGGCGTTGTAGAAGCCGATGACGTGCTCTTCGGTATGGTAGTCCTTCCCGACGATCGACAGCTTCGTCATGTCAAAGCCCGTGGTCTTGAAGGCACGAAGGGCTTCCTCCGCCTGGGGATGCGTACTGTAGACAGCCACCACGGTATTGATTTTTTGCATGTTTTATCCGTCACCTGCACGATCCGAACCGCTCTTCGATCTCCAATGGCTCGATTGGCCCGAGGCGAATCGGGAACGAGCCTCCACGACAGCGCCGAGTCTCACGGCCGGCAATGGGTCGAGTCCGTCAGCCCGCTGAGCCGGACGGGGCGGGTCGCGCGAAGACCCCGCTGTCTTCAGAACGCGGCGACTTTGTTAGCGATGCCGCTGCCTCGAGAAGTCGGCATCCCAACCGCGCGATCTCCTCGATGAGCTGCTCGCTGAGTTCGTCGGCTTCTCCCAGGCGCGCGAGGTGCTCGGCGCGATCGGCGAGAGTCCGGATGACGGCCACCTGCGACCGAACGCGCGCGAGTCGAAGGTCCGCGGCCAGTTGACCGTCGTCCTTTGAGGCCAGGGCACCGAGACAGGGAATGTGTGCAAGCATTGTCCTTGCAGCTTCAAGCAATCGTGGGGCCAGGGGCGATCCGGCCGTCGGATTCACAACCGCGCCGCGAGGGCGTCGATCGGCGTATCGCGCTGCCGGATGCCCCGCGGGCTCCGTGGCCACTTGCGAGTTGCCGTTGCAGGCTGCCCGCGCCCATCTCGGACGACGTTGTGGCGTTCTAACGGGATCGACCCCCCGAGAGTGCGGTGGATATCCTCCCACGCGCGCTTTCGCACAGCTTCTTAAGTTTCCCAACGTTCAGGCGCTTGCATCGTAGAGCCCCCGTTGGCATCGATTGTGCTCGTCGAGGGCAAGCATTCGATGAATGCGGGCCATCTCTCGTTGAAGGAGCCGTCCAAATGAACGAAGCATATTTTTCGGTCGGCGTCGCGCTTCTGCTGGCGCTCGGCGCGGTCATTGTGGCGACCTCAACAATCAAGATCGCCAAGGAGTACGAGAGAGGGGTCGTCTTCCGGCTCGGTCGCCTGATCGCCCTCAGGGGTCCAGGCCTATTTTTCATTTTTCCCTTCGGGATCGATCACGTGAGAAAGGTCGACCTGCGCGTCATCACGCTCGAGGTCCCTCAGCAGGAGGTGATCACCTCCGACAACGTGACGGTCAAGGTCAACGCCGTCATCTTCTTTCAAGTCATGGACGCTCAGGCGGCCATCGTTCGCGTCTACAACTACATGGAGGCGACGTCCCAGATCGCGCAGACCACGCTTCGTGCCGTGCTTGGCCAATCAAGCCTCGATGAGCTCTTGGGCGGCCGCGAGAAGATCAACGGGAAGCTGCAGGCGATCATCGATCGCCAGACAGAGCCCTGGGGCATCAAGGTGGGAACCGTCGAGCTCAAGGATGCGCAGCTCGCCGAGTCCATGGTGCGCGCACTGGCGCGGCAGGCCGAAGCCGAGCGCGAAAAGCGGGCGAAGATCATCGCCACCGAGGGGGAGTTCCAGGCGGCGCAGGTTCTCGCAAACGCCGCAGAAATCATCTCGACGCAGCCTGCCGCGCTCGCTCTCCGCTACATGCAGACGCTGCTCGACATGGGATCGAACCAAAACTCGACGATCGTCTTCCCCATCCCCATCGAGTTGATAAGGCCTCTTCTGGCGGCCCCCGTGCCGATGAAGAAGGTAGTGTCCACGAACGGTGCAGAGCCCGCCAAGGTCCCGGCGCCTGCTACGGCCTAAGCAGCGCACGCGGAGCCTCCGCGCGCATGCGTCGCAATACGCATCACTCGTCGCAAATTACAGCACGAAAAACGGAACTCAGAAGTGGCAGAGGTCGACGCTTCATTCTCCCCGCTCGCCCGCCCAAGCGAAGCCGGCCGTGCCGGTGACGAGACCAACCTCGAAGCACGGTGAGAGGGCGAAGGCGTGACCTGGCAGGCGCTGGAACGGAGAGGACATCGATGGGCAGCAGGCTAGGGATCGAAGACGCGCTTGCGGACGACGAGCGCGTGGACGAGGCGGGCGCGGAGTCGTTCCCCGCGAGCGATCCCCCTTCGTGGACTTCTGGGATCGAACGACATCATCCGAGAGTTCCAACGAGCGCCGCAGACCCCATCCGCGAGAGGAAGCCCGCAGCGGGAGCCGCGAGTCAAGCACCCGGATGGCCGGGGATTCCTGCGAGGTGGACCTCCAGCGCGAAATCCGGGGTCGGCACGGCCCTCAACCGAGCCAGCAGGGTCTGGTTCACCTTCAGCCACGGCGTTCTCAACGAGGTGTACTACCCGCACATTGACCAAGCATGCACGCGGGATCTCGGCTTGATCGTCACCGACGGCAAGTCATTCTTCTCGGAAGAGAAACGCCACACCCGCTCGGAGCTCCGTTCTCCGGGGAGAGGCATCCCTGCCTTCCAACTCGTCAACACGTGCAAGGACGGCCGCTATCGGGTCGAGAAGCGGATCCTCAGCGATCCACAGCGCGAAGTTGTCTTGCAGTCCGTTTCCTTCCAACCGCTCGTGGGTTGCGTGGCGGACTATCGCCTCTTCGCGCTCCTGGCACCGCATCTGGGCAACTGCGGAGCAGGGAACACGGCGTGGCTCGGTGACTACAAGGGCATCCCTATGCTGTTCGCGGAACGAGGACGTGTCGCTCTGGCGCTGGCGTGCTCGGCTCCCTGGCTGAAGATGTCGGTGGGATTCGTAGGTGAGTCCGACGGATGGCGGGATCTCCAGCAGCACAAGCGCATGACGTGGAACTTCGGGCGAGCCGACAACGGAAACGTCGCCCTCACGGGCGAAGTCGATCTCGAGGCTGCAGATGGCAAGTTCGTCTTGGCGTTGGGACTGGGCCGCACCACGGCCGAGGCCGCACATCAGGCCCTCGCCAGTCTCGACGACGGCTTCGACCGCGCTCAGGTCGCGTACGAGGAAGAGTGGCGTGAATGGCAAAGATCGCTCCTTCTGCCGCAGGCAGACGACCCGACGGCGCCGCGGCCCGACATGCTTCGCGTCAGCGCGACCGTGCTGCGTGCCCACGAGTCCAAACACTTCACGGGTGGTATCGTGGCCAGCCTCTCCATTCCCTGGGGGACGTCGAAAGGTGACAACGATCTCGGCGGTTACCACCTCGTGTGGCCGCGCGACCTGGTGGAAGCAGCGGGTGGACTGTTGGTCGTGGGCGCTGTTGAGGACGCCCGTCGCGTGCTTGGCTATCTGGAGACGATCCAGGAGGCTGACGGCCACTGGTCGCAGAACACGTGGCTCGACGGTTCGCCCTACTGGCGCGGTGTTCAGATGGACGAGACGGCATTGCCCATCCTGCTCGTCGAACTTCTTGCGCGTTACAGCCCGTCAAGCGGAGAGAGGCTGACGCGCTATTGGCCGATGATACGGCGCGCGGCAAGCTTCCTCGCCCAGCACGGACCCGTGAGTCCCCAGGATCGTTGGGAAGAAGACGGCGGGTACTCGCCCTTCAGCGTGGCCGCTCAAATCGCGGCGCTCCTCGTCGCCGCGGACTTCGCGGACTCGAACGGGGACCGGACGGCGGCTTCGTACCTGCGAGAGACGGCGGATGCCTGGAACCAGAGCATCGAACGGTGGATGTACGTCGCCGGGACGGACCTGGCGCGGGAGACCGGGGTCGACGGCTACTACGTGCGGCTGGCGCCGCTGGACGAGGCCGAGTCCGATTCGCCCGTTCACGGCTTCGTACCCATCAAGAATCGTCCCTTCGGGCAGCGCGACGAGCCCGCGGTCCACATCGTCAGTCCGGACGCGCTCGCTCTCGTTCGGTTCGGCCTTCGAGAGCCCAATGACAAGCGAGTGGTCGACACCGTGCGCGTCATCGACGCCCTCTTGAGGGTTGAGACGCCGTGCGGTCCCGCGTGGCGACGGTACAACGGCGATGGGTACGGGGAGCATGACGACGGTGCGCCGTTCGACGGCACTGGCGTGGGTCGCCCATGGCCGCTTCTCGTCGGTGAGCGCGCTCACTACGAGCTCGCGGCAGGAAACAGCGCGGAAGCGATCCGCTTGTCTCACACCCTGGAAGCTTTCGCCAACGAGGGCGGGATGTTCCCGGAGCAGGTCTGGGACGCTCAGGACGTACCACAGCGCGAGCTGTTCTTCGGACGACCTTCCGGGTCCGCGATGCCGCTGGTCTGGGCTCACGCTGAATACATCAAGCTGCGTCAGTCGATCCAGGAGGCCCGTGTCTTCGACATGCCGCGCCAAACGGTCCAGCGATACCTGATCGACAAGATTGGCTCACATCACGTCATCTGGCGATTCAATCACAAGTGCCGCACCATGACCGCGGGCAAGACGCTTCGTGTCGAGCTCTTGGCAGCAGCGACGATCCACTGGGGCGTCGACAACTGGCAGCAGATCAGTGATGCCGAGACACGTGACACCGGCCTCGGTGTGCACGTCGCCGACCTTCCCACCCAGAAACTCGCACACGGAACACGCGTGAGGTTCACGTTTCATTGGCGAGATGGCGCTTGTTGGGAAGATCGAGATTTCTCCGTGGGCATCGACCGATCGTGACCCTATGTTCGCCACAAGTTCAGACTCGCCACTCCCAGCGAATCACCAGACAGTCGCCGGTGACACGGCACGCCATTTGCGTCAGCCGGCAAGGAAGGAAAGCGAGATCACGATGATTGGCTCATGGTGGTTCTTGTGGACGGTATTCCTGTTCCTTTTTCTCGTGCCTCCGATTGGTTATGGTTGGGGCTATCGCGGCTGGGGCCCCCCATACCCGAGGTATATCCAGCGACGCCGCGGGTCACAGGCACTGGCCACCGGTGGTTCCGCCACGTTCAACCACCAATCTTGGGGGTGGGGCGGAGACTTCGTGTGGATGGTGTTTCTCGTCGGGATGCTCTGGGCGGCTACGGCCTTCTGGCGGCGCTGAGCTGAAGCGGAATCACGTCGGCGCCTTCACACAGACGCTACTCGATATGGGATCGAACCAAACTTCGGCGATTGTTCCCCCCAACCCCATCGAGTTGATCAGGCCGCCTCCCGCGGCCCGATGCCGATGAAAGCCCTGACGGCGAGGCAACCGCGTGGCCGCCAACGGCGGAGAGTCCCCCAAAGGCTGCGGCACCCTTCCTGCGTTAGACGGACGAGTGCAAGTTGGCCAATATTCGCAACCGGAAAAGGAAGATCTCAATGAATCTACCCAGCATTTGGTGGTCACGTACACCGTGTCTAATGGTTGTGATCGGCTGCCTCTCTCCCGCAGTCGCAGCTTGCCATACTGGCACGAGCGCGCCCGAGCTCACTGGAACAACGGGGTTGCTGGCACCTGAACCGAAGAAGCCCGCACCGCTCGCTGATGCAGACATCGCCCAGGCCATCCAGCGACACTTCCAAGAGGAGGGGCTCCTGCGCACGGAGCACGTTCAGGTCGCCGTCACGCAAGGCGTTGCCCTCCTATCGGGCTCCGTGAGCAACCTACTGGCGAAAGAACGCGCCGTCGGTGTCGCCGAAACGATCCGCGGCGTCCGATCCATCGTGGATGAGGTAACCGTTGCGCCCGGCGCGCGCACCGACGAGCAGATCGCGAGCGACGTGAGGCGTGCCCTTCAACTCGACGTTGCGACGCGCTCTTACTCGGTTGGTGTCACCGCAAAGGACGGCAAGGTAAGTCTCTCGGGTACGGCGGACTCCTGGCAACAAAAGAAACTGTTCGCAGATGTGGCCGAGACGGTGCCAGGAGTGAAGGCGCTCGACAACGCCGTGGGTGTCCAGTACACGACTGTTCGACCCGACTCTGAGATCCTTGCGGACGTCAAATATCGCATTGCCAACGACGTGTGGCTGAACGGAAATGCACTCGGGGTGACTATCACCGGGCGGACGGTGCACGTGAGCGGCGTCGTTGGAAGCGTCGCGCAAAAGTCCCGTGCGCGTTCCGATGGGTGGGTCGCGGGAGTGGACGCGGTCGATAATAGCGGTGTCATCGTGGATTGGTCCGCGCAGGATGACCAAAAGCGCGTGACCGACTATCCGGTCACATCGGACCCCGAGGTTGCGCAAGCCGTGCGTGCCGCATTCCGGGTTGATCCACGCCTGAAGACACTCATGCCGCAGGTTGCGGTGCAGAATGGTGGGGTCCTGCTGACTGGGACGGTCGACAGCCCGAAAGCCCGACGGTCGGCCGAGGCGGATGCCAAGGACACCGTAGGTGTGTGGAGCGTTCGCGACGAGGTTCTCGTGCAGCCAGCGGGAGCGCCGACGGACGACGACATTGCGCGCGGGGTCAAGCGTGTGCTCGCAGAGGATCTTTTCCTAGCCAATGGCAAGTCCATCCAGGTGTCGAGCGCGAAAGGAAAAGTCGCGCTCAGCGGGACAATCCCGTCGAGCTTCGACCGCCTTGATGCGGTCGCAGATGTGGAGAGCGTGCCGGGAGTTGCGGAAATCGATGACGACCTGGTCGTCAATCGTCCACCCGCGGAGATCAAGGCCGGCATCGAAGATCGACTGTTTTGGGATCCGATGGTGGAGCGCGACCGCGTCAGCGTCGCGGTGGCGGCGGACGGCGTGGCGACCTTGACCGGAACCCTGGATGCCTGGAGCGAAATCAAGGCGGCCGCCGATGATGCTCTCTCGGGTGGGGCTGCGCGTGTCATCAATACGCTCAAGCTCAAGAAGCACCCCGAGATTGTCGCCCGGTGAACGAGTGGATTGCCTCGACGGGTCACGCATCGAGTGTTTCGACGAATCGAGATACTAATCCTGGAGTTCGCTCCATCCCGACGTGTGCGCGCGTGACGGCGTGACGCAGAATCGTGCGCGGAGGGCTTGAAAAGTCGCGCGGCGTGTCCATCCCTTGGGCACGTCCAATGACCAAGCCAACTGACACGCCGCGCACCCGCAAGGTGCGACGAAGAAGCGCCGGAGGCAAGCCCGCCCGAGGCTGGGAATTGCAGCGAGCGGGTCGCAAAATCCGCCGCGCGGACGTGCGCAAGCTGCGTATCGGCGAGCCAGATGCGAGGCTGACGACGGTGGGCGGCCTGGTGTCGTTCAACGCGTTCTCGCGCGAGCAGGGGCTGCATCGCGAGCTGTCGCGTCGCTTCGGCCACCTCAAGACGGGCCGAGGGGTGGTCTACCCGATGGGCGCGCAGATGCAGTTGCTCCTCGACATGTCGGTGGCGGGCAGCCAGCGGGTGTTCGACCTGGAGATGCTCGCGGCCGACCCGCTCTTCGTTCACCTGGCGGGCGGCAGCGTCCCGAGCATCGACGTGCTCTACGACGACCTGCGGCGCTTCGACGGGCCCGCGCTCGAAGACCTCGAAGAGCTTCTGGCCGAGCACGGCGCCGCCTCGCTGCGCGCACACCGCTTGCGCGAGGTGTTCGTGGATCTGGATACCACCGTCACGCCGCTGTTCGGCGAGCAAGAGGGGGCGCCGCCCGGCCCCAACCCGCGCTACCACGGCCGTCCCAGCTACCACCCGATCCTCGCGCGCATCGCACAGACCGGGACGATCATCGGCGCGCGGCTGCGACCAGGGGACCGAGGCCTGGGCGAGCTGGACGTCGAGGACGTCGAGCAGTGGCTGGATCGGACGCGAGCCGCAGCGGGACCGGCGACCCTCGTCACGATGCGCATCGACGCCGGCGGCGACTGCGCATCGCTGCTTCGAGCCATCGACGACAAAGGCGCCTGGTTCCTGGTCAAGATGAAGCAAACGCCCAATCTGGTCGGCGCGGTGTGGGCCGCCCAGCGCTGGATCACGGTCGAGCGCGACGCGTTCGACAAGCCCATACGGCAGGTGGCCGAGATCGCCTTCGAGCGCGAGGGCTGGCCACCGGGCAAGTGGCGCGTCTTCGCCATGCGTACCAACGAGCGGCTCAGCGGCAGCCAGGCGGGCCTCTGGGAGGACCTGGACTTCTCGGTCCACGTCTACGCGACCAACGATCCCGTGCACGACGCCGACGATCTGGCGCGCCGCTACGACGATCGCGCCGGCATCGAGCCGCTCATCGGCGAGCTGAAGGGCGGCTTTGGCATCGGCAAGGTCTCCACCAACTGCTTCGACGCCAACGAAGCCGCGTTCCTCCTCAAGGTGCTCGCCTTCAACCTGCTGCGCCGCTGGGTGCAGAATCGCCACCGCGTCTTCGCTTCCTGGCGAACGCCGTGGATCCGCCGCGTCTGCGTCCATGTGCCCGGGCGGCTCCTGCGCCCCGGTGGGCGACGGGAGTTGCGGCTGGCGCCGCGTCCGATGCTGTCGTGAGCCGCGCATAGCTCGAATACGCATCAGGGGGAAAGGGGGAGGTGTGTCGCGAGATCGGTGAAATCGTCGGCATTGCCCCCCGAGGTCACGTCCGCGCCTCCGATCTCACGCCGCCCGGCCCATCCAGCCGCGCCGAGCGAAATCTAGGCTAATGCGGCGCCGTCGAGATGGACTCGACGCCGAGCGTCGCTCGGTTGGTGCATCATGACCGCCATCGCCCGTGATCAAAGTCGATGACGGACAACGGCCCGAGGCAGGGCGGCGAGATTGCTCAACGAATCGAATTGTCAGTGGCGGCGCTTTCGCGAATCCGCACGGCGTTCGTGTGGAGGGCGTCGCTGGGCTCTTCGAGCGACCCAAAGCGGGTCGCAAGGTCGAGCTCACCGGGGGCTCCGTCTCGGACATGGTCGCGGCGGACACGCGCTGACGTATCGTTCGCAGCCGCGCCGCTGCGTGCGCGAAGAAGGTTCGAGACCCCGCGCGACGCCCGCGGTGAACGCGACCAATACCCAAGAGGCATCATGAGGACCCATGTTTTGCTCATCATCGCGCTGGCAACCACGATCTCCTCTGCTTGCAGGAGAGAGACGGAGCCGTCGTCTGCAACGTCGTCGCCGACCGCCTCTGCAACTGCGTCCCCCGACCGCGTTCCGGCTGGAATAACGGTCGTTCAGAACGAGATGCGACTACTGCATGAGGCGATGCGAAACTGCGTGACGGCCCTTGCGTACGGAACGCTCGAGTCGATTCCCGAGACTCTTCACACGGTACACAGGGCACGAGAACTCACCGAGAAAGCACTGGAAAACGGCGAGTACAAGCTTCCCAAGAACCCCGAGAAGCTCGCCACGTTCAAGGACATGGACGAGCAGTTCCATAGTGAACTCGAAAAGCTCGCTGCGGTCGCGACGTCCAAGGACGGCGCCGCCACCGGCCGCCAAGTCGGCGTGGTCCTTTCGAAATGCTCAGACTGCCACGCGCAGTTCAAGCCAGGATGAACCTCGGCCGGAACGTTCGGCCCGCCGCCAGTGGCACGCACGATGAGAAGGCCTGAACGCGTCCACCGATGCGCTATCGGGTCAACGAAAGCGCGATATGGGCATCCTCGATCTCATCTGCCTCGTCGTGCCGTGCGCCGCTTGCGGTGGGCCGTACGAGGTCTCGGCTCACGTCAGTCGTGGTCGAAGGCAACGGGCGCATCGCCGCGCCCCATCAACCGCTCCTTGAGCACGTCGAGCGCCTCGAGGAAGGACATGTCCGCCTCCAGCTCGCCGAGCTCGTAATGCACGAATGCGCCGGGCGTGCTCGCGTGAACCTGACGCCTGACCTCCAGGGTCCGTGCCGCGCAGACTCGCGATTCGGTCGCGGGCGCTCCTCAGGATCGCGCCGAGGCGCGGTCAAGCGTGATCCGTGGGTCCGCCTTGGTGACCGAAAGAAGACGCCAGCGCCTTGACGCGGGCCCGGCGAAGACCCCCAGCGTCACGACCAGCACCAAGGTCATCGCGGTCGGGTTCATCGACCGGAAGCCCTGCAGGCTATGGAAGCGCGGCCGACGTCGCCGCACGCATCGAGGCGGGCGAGTAGCAGGTGATAGTAGAGCATCCCCTGCTGCGGACCGAGTGCAGCGAGAACCCGGTCGATTTCTGGCGAGACGGAGCCTGCGACGAAGGCGAGATTCCGGACGACGCTCGAGTCGTTCATAGGGAAGACATCGAGCCGCCCGAGTCCGCGCAACAGTATGACGGTGGCCGTCCAGGGACCGATCCCCTTGACCCGACAGAGCAGCGCCGCGGCGGCCGGACTGGATCGCTCCTCCAAGGACGCTTCGTCGAGCACGCCGGACAGAAGCGCGTCTGCCACCCGACGCAGTGCTGCGAGCTTGTTCGTGCTCAACCCTGCGGCGCGCAGGACACCATCGCTCGTACGCTCGAAGCTCTCGATGCTCGGGAACGCACGGAGCCCGATGCCGCCGCGCTCCATGGGCTCGGTCAGTGCCATGATCATGCGCCGCGAGATTGAACTCGCTGCGAGGAGGCTTACTTGCTGAAAGATGATCGCGTTAACACACGCCTCCCACAGTGTTGGATAGCGGGGCGGCTTTACGCCGCGCATCCGGACCGCCAGCGGCCATAGCCACGGGAAGTCTCTGGCGCCGCGCTCGAAGTGCGAAAGCTCGCGATCGACGCCCAGCATCCGGCGCACGATGGCCAGTGCCGGAAGGTGCTCGCCCGCCTGCCCCTCGATGCTGACAGCCAGCGCGCCGGGGCGCGCTTGCGCGACGCGCGCCACCACCGGGTCGCGAAAGCCGCGGAGGGCGCGGACGTACTGACCTTGTGGCGTGAAAACGTCTACGACGTTCGTCGACAAGCGCCGCAGCACACTCACGGTGAGGTCGAGGCGATAGGGCACCGCGACCTCTACTTCGTAGCGTACCGTGGATGTCACTCGACGCCTCACGTCGTTCGCGCAAGGTACGTCTGCAGATCGTCGGCGCCACCGATGTGCGTGCCATCGATGAAGATCTGCGGCGTCGAGCTCTTGGCGCTCACCGCCCGAAGGCGCCTCGGGGACGCCGGCACCTCCTCGTACGTCCACCCGCGCGCGTCGAGAGCCTTCCTGGCCTTGGCGCAGAATTCACAGCCCGGTTTGGTGAAGAGAAGAATGTCGCGCGGTGCCTGAGCACTGGGATCGAGGTACCGGAGCATCGTATCGGCGTCGGACACGTCGAACGGATCGCCTTCCCCTCTTTCTATGAACATCTTCTCGATCACGCCATCGTCGACCACCATCGAATAACGCCAGGAGCGCTGACCGAACCCGAGATGGCGCTTGTCGACCAGCATGCCCATCGCCGCCGTAAATTCGCCGTTTCCGTCCGGAAGGAATCTGATGTGCTCGGCGGCCTGATCCTTGGCCCACTCGTTCATGACGAACGCGTCGTTGACCGAGACGCACACGATCTCGTCGATCTTGCGCGCTTTGAACGCCGGCGCCAGCTCGTTGAAGCGAGGCAGGTGGCTACGCGAGCACGTGGGCGTAAATGCGCCCGGCAACGCGAAGACCACGACGCGCTTGTTCGCGAACACCTCTTTCGTGTCGACGTCTTTCCATGCATCGTCGACGCGGGTGCGAAACGTGACCTCGGGGATGCGCTGGCCTTCGTAGCTCTTCAGCATGGATCAATCCCCTCAGACGTTCGATATCCGTTTGGCGCCGTAGGTATCCCAGTTCGTAAGCAGGTGAAGGAACTTGTCGAGACCAGCCACGATGGGCGCGACCACGAATCCAACGTGAAGAAGACCGTAGGCCTCCTGCGCGTGGCAGTAGAGCTTGACCTCATTGTCGGCACGGCTCGCTTCGCTGGCGTGGGTGTACCGAGACGCTGCCGCGTCGACGTGTGCCATGCTGAACTCCTTTCCCTATGTAGTGTTTTGCGACCGGCCGATGCACATTGCGACGAATGCCGCGCTGCTTGCGGAGGGTTGCGGTGCGGACTTCCGGGCGAACCGACCGAAAGCCCCGAGTGGTCATGCCCAGCTGCATCTCTCGGACCACGTTCTGCGGTCCACTTGTGCGTCGACGGCTAAATGTCGTCTCGAGCTCAAGGTCGCCGGCGGACGCGCCGGGGGGCCCGCGTAAGCTCCTGGAGGTGAGGCCGTGCCGGCACCGTGGGCCATGAGAAGAGAAGCGAGCCATCGCACGCTGTATACGATTGGACACTCGACGCGGTCGATCGCTGAGTTCCGCGCCGTTCTTCGCGGATCCGGCGTGACTCGCCTTGTCGACATCCGCAGCTTCCCACGATCGCGAACGAATCCGCAGTTCAACATCGATGTGTTGCCGGAAGCACTGCGCGACGCGCGGATCAGCTATGTCCATCTCGCGGCGCTCGGCGGCCGTCGCGGCAAGAGCAAGTGCGTCGAAGAAGATACGAACGCCGCCTGGGAGCGCCGACCGTTCCACGACTACGCCGACTATGCACAGACCGCTCCGTTCGACGAAGGCCTGCGCGATCTGCTCGCGATGGCGTCGCGTGAGACGTGCGCAATCATGTGCGCCGAGGCTGTCTGGTGGCGCTGTCACCGGCGGATCGTCACCGACCACGTCCTCGCGCGCGGCGTTCCCGTAGTTCATCTGCTCGCCCGAGGGAAGAGCCAGCGGGCCTCGTTGACTCCCTTCGCGGTCGTCGGCGCCCACGCGGGTGTCTCCTACCCTCCTGCGCGCGCGGTCCGCATCCCTGGCGCATCGATTGCTTGCAGCGCCCGCATGGTGCGCTCAGCGTTCCGTATCGGTGACCACGTGAGCTGGAACTCGGAGGCGGGGCGCGTGAAGGGCGTGATCAAGAAGAAGCTCGTCGCACCTACCAAGCTCAAGGGCTACACGGTTCGAGCGTCCGAGAAAGAGCCGCAGTACGTCATCGTGGGCGACACGACGGGCCACGTGGCGGTGCACAAGGGGTCGGCGCTGCGCAGGCTACGCAGCTCGGCTCCATCGCCGAGTCGTTGATCGCGCCATGTCGATGGCCGCGTGCGTAGTCCGGAGCCCCGTACGAGTCGGAATGCCTCGTGCAGCACGACTCCTGCGGCATCGGGGCGGGACCAAGCTGGCGGGGATGGGCCGGAAGGCCAGACGGAGGAGGACGAGATGAAGGTCGGAATGGTCGGGCTTGGACGGATGGGGACCAATATGGTGCGCAGGCTCATCGGAGCCGGCCATGAATGTGTGGCCTTCGACATTCATCCGCCGGCATCGCGCGAGGTGGTCAAGGCGGGCGCGACAGCGACCGTCTCGCTGGCCGAGTTGGTTTCCAAGCTCGATACGCCACGCGCGATCTGGATCATGGTGCCTGCCGCCGTGGTCGAGTCCACGGTCGGTGAGCTCGCGCCGCTACTCGCCAAGGGCGACACCGTCATCGACGGCGGCAACTCGTACTACCACGACGATATCCGCCGAGCGGAGACGCTCGGCAGGAGCGGCATCGACTACGTCGACGTCGGCACGTCCGGTGGCGTCTGGGGTTTCGAGCGCGGTTACTGCCTGATGATTGGTGGCGAGCCCGCCGTAGTGAAGCGGCTCGACGGGATCTTTGCGGCGCTGGCGCCCGGAGTCGAGGACGGAGGCAAGCCACAAAGAGAGCAGGGCAACGGCAAGGGCACCGCCGCACGGGGCTATGTCCATTGCGGACCGGCCGGCGCCGGACACTTCGTCAAGATGGTTCACAACGGCATCGAGTACGGCATCATGGCGGCGTACGCCGAAGGACTGAACATCCTTCGCCACGCCAACGCCGGAAAGCAAACTGAGAGCGCGGCCGACGCGGAGACTGCGCCGCTCCGGCACCCCGAGCTCTACCAGTACGACCTGAACCTCGCCAACATCGCGGAGACATGGCGACACGGCAGCGTCATAGGGTCGTGGCTCCTCGATCTCACGGCGGCCGCTCTGAAGAAGAGCGCTGATCTCAGCGCGTTCGCGGGCCACGTGTCCGACTCGGGCGAGGGACGGTGGACTCTCAAGGCGGCCATCGACGAGGGGGTGCCCGCGCCGATCCTGAGCACCGCGCTGACGCAGCGCTTTGCATCGCGCGGCGACGAGGACTTCGCCAACAAGTTGCTCTCTGCGATGCGATACGGGTTTGGCGGACACGAAGAGAAGCCCTGATGGCGCCAGCCTCGTCCGATGCCCTGGTATTTTTCGGTGCGACTGGAGACCTCGCACACAAGAAGGTCTTCCCAGCGCTGCAGGCGATGGTGAAGCGCGGCCATCTGAACGTGCCGGTCATCGGAGTGGCAAAAGCGGGCTGGAACCTCGATCAGCTGAAAGCGCGTGCGAGGGATAGCCTGGAGACTCACGTCGGTGGTGTCGATGGTGCGGCCTTCGACAAGCTCTCATCCCTGCTTGGCTATGTGGACGGGGACTACGAAGATCCCCGGGACGTTCGATCGTCTGCGTCGGGCACTGGGTTCCGCCGTGAGACCACTTCATTATCTCGCAATTCCTTCCAGTTTGTTCTCGACCGTGGTCGAGCAGCTCGGCCGGTCGGGTTGCGCGAGAGGCGGACGCGTCGTGGCAGAGAAGCCGTTCGGTCGCGATCTCGCTTCCGCGCAGGCGCTCAACCGTTCGCTTTTGGCTGTGTTCCCCGAATCCGATGTATTCCGCATCGATCACTATCTCGGCAAAGAACCGGTGCAGAACCTGCTCTACTTCCGCTTCAGCAACTCGCTCTTCGAGCCAATCTGGAACCGCAACTACGTGGACAGCGTCCAGATCACCATGGCCGAGAGCTTTGGAGTCGAGGGGCGTGGAAGCTTCTACGAACAGACAGGTGCGGTCCGAGACGTCATCGAGAACCACCTGCTACAGGTGACGGCCTGCCTGGCCATGGATGCCCCGTCGAGCGGCCATCCCGAGACGATGCGCGACGAGAAGGCGCGCGTGCTCGAAGCGATTGCGCCGCTCTCTCCCAAGAGCGTCGTGCGCGGGCAGTTCCGCGGCTACCGCGACGAGCCTGGCGTCGCGGCGGATTCGCGGATCGAGACCTTCGCCGCGGTGCGGCTCGAGGTCGACAACTGGCGCTGGGCGGGCGTGCCCTTCTACATCCGCGCCGGGAAATGTCTCCCAGTGACGTGCACCGAGGTGCTCGTCGAGCTCAAGAGGCCGCCCTGCTCGGCCTTCCGCGAGAAGATAGAGCGGTCGAACTACGTCCGCTTCCGGCTCGGCCCCGACGTCTATCCGCTGACTCCACAGTTATCGCTGGTAGACCTGGACTTCGGCGACATTCATCTGCATGTCCGCGGTGCTGTTCGTGACGAATCCTTCCGACTTCTCCCAGGATGCCTGCCCGGACGAGACCGTCGCATGCAAGATGAGGAAGTACCTCGTCCCGACCTGCGCGCCCGTGAACGTACCCGCCTGCACGCTGTCGAGAAGCATGGTGACGGTCTGCGTGGACGAATTCAGGTGGCGACCATAGACGTGGTAGTTGCCGTCCAGGGTCGTACTCGCCTTGAAATTTGCGATCTCGACAGCGGGGGCTTGAACGTGTGACACCATCGCGTAGCGGTTGGGGCCGTCGACGTCCATTTCTTGAATATCGATCTCCTGACCGGTGCCGTTCTCGGCCTGGTCGGGCAGCATCCAGATGGCCGACCAGGAGCCATTGTTCGGGCCCGCCATTTTTGCGTTCACTTGCAGGTAGAACTCCGTGGCACTTCCGAACGGGAAGAAGCGCTTGCCCTCGGTGTTGATGACGCCGCTGGTCCACTCGTAGAAGTCGGTCGTGCCGTTGCTTTGGATGGCGATCTGCTGCGGTCCGCCAACGTAGTGGTCGAAGAGGCTCAGGCCGCTACCCGTGGAGTGGAAGGCTTGCGGAGAATAGCCCCCGAAGAGCGTAGCGTTCGCACCGGTGCTCGTCTGGAAGACGTTGCCTGGAAAGGCGTAGTCTGCACCCTTGCCGGAGGCGTACGAGCCGGATTCGCCGCTGGTCGACGAGCCCCAATAGGGGTTCGAGCCGCTCTGGCTCCATACCGAGCCAGGAGCCTGCTGGATGCCGAAGTTCCAGTCATTCAGGAAGCCGACGCTGTTGTCCGGCATGGGGTTTCCGTTCTGGACGAACGTTCCCTGGTTGGGCGCAGACGGCGGCGCGCCCATTGCGGCATATCCGAACTGCGTTTCGAAGACGAGCTGCGAGGACGACCACCCGGATGGTGCGGACAAGAATGACCCTCCCCCCGCCTCGACACCGGAGCCTGCGTCCCCTCCTGCGTCGACTTGAGGTGAGCCCGCGTCAGGAGACGTTGTCCCGCCGCCGCTAGTGCCGGTTGCGCCGCCGCTGCTGCTACCGGTTCCACCGTCATCGTCGATGGTGCCCGCTCCGCTGCTTCCGCTCGCTGCTCCACTATCGGCTCCTGCCCCACTGCCGGTCCCACTGTCGCCTTCCTGGTCGCTTCTGGAGGACCCTCCGGAACTCGTGCAGCTGGCAATCAAGAGAAGTGCCGGCAGAGAGGGAATCGCTCGGTTGAACAGCTTGGATGTGTGCGTTCGAGCCATGGGGAACACCGCGAGGTGAGACAATGTGGCGTGCCGGCTCGCGATCCCGGAGCTTGCCCGCGGAACCACGTGGAGGGTAGGCGCGGGGCACGCCGAGGGCAGCTCAAATATTCTCACGCAGTTCGCGTTCCAGCATGCCCGCGACGAGAGGAGCCGCCGCTGAGTAGACCGGGGCCATCCGCGACGCCGTGAAAGAAGGCGCTCGAGCATTTTTGGAACGGCGTGTGCTTGCCGAACCGTCCGCCGCCATGCCGAAGCGAAAAATCGATGAATTGTCCCCGTTCGATCCCCCCGCACACGTGACACTTCGCCACGTCGTGACGAATGGACACAGAGAGCGACAGTCGGAATGGCGATCCGATCTCGCGATTCTCCCTGCGGTGTCCGGAGACGAGTGCGCCCCCCGGCGCGTGTATACACGACGCTGCCGGCAGGCGTTCATCCGCCGTGCGAGAGACTGTTCAAGACGCGCTCACCGCCGTCGAGAAGTGCATCCCCCGTCAACTCAAACATCTGCATGTACGCAAAGCCGAGCTCGCCGACCTTGTCTGGTTCGATGACGCCCGCCCCATCGCCGCGACCGCAGAAGTCGCACCACGCGTCGTCTGCGCCAGCGTACTCGGCGTCGCCCGCGGTCGCGCTCGCATAGGGCACGCGCGCCCAGTTCCAGTCGGCGGGCGTCGTGCCATGGGCGATCTGGTGGTCGAGCGCCTTGCGTGCGACGTCTATGGCTGTGCGATCGCCGCTGAACGCGTACCAGAGAACTGCGGAGTCGGTGAGCATGGCGTAGAGCCCGGCGGGGTTGTGCGGCCAGTTCACCCCTCCGTGGGTGACGGGATCGAAGCGCGAGTTTGTGAGCCACGTCGCCAAGCCGTTGTCCTGGACGGGGAACTTCGTCGCCAAGGCTTGCCAGGCGAGCCGCGCCACGTGGGCGAACGGCGCGTCGCCCGCCCACCAGGAAAGCAGTTTGCGGTTTGCGTCGAGACGAACCGGATGTCCGACGATCGTCGCTGGCGTGGTTGGCACGGCGGAGCCTGGGCAAGACCCCACGGCACTCGCGAGCCCGGCCACGGCGGCGACGAGGATCCCGCGGAACATTTGCATCGTCGTGAGCTTCGTAGACTACTCAGGGAGCGAGTCTCTCGTAGGCGTCGACGATGTCCTCGTAGGCTCCGGCCAGGAATAGCCTCGGGTCAGCGACCGATTCCGGGGGCTCGTCCGGGGCGGCCGATGTGAAGTCGTGCTGTTCTGCGTGGAACTGGGCTCCGATGACCGGCCACGATGGATCGCGCGACCGGAAGGTCTCGGGCACGGTGTCGCACCAGCCAGGGCCGGCGGGGTTCGGAAAGAGGCCGTCGCGTGGTCCCGCGGCGACGACATCGGGGGCGCAGAACGCGCTTGTCGCGAGCACCTCGAGGCGCTGGAGTGGGCCGCCAGGGAGGAATGCGTCTGGGCGCACGACGTCCGCATGCGATTCGGGGAGTGACTGCGTCGTGGATCGGCGCAGCGGTCCTGCAAGATCGGCAAAGAGGGGATCTTGGGCTACGAAACGGATCTTTGCCCGCATCGGATGCGGATCGCCCGGCCACGCTCGTTCGACATCCGCGGGCGACGCGAAGCCACGGATGAGGTGGCCACTCGTACGCCTCAGCACTCGGTCGATGAGTCGACGGTCTTCATCCGGCGATCCTTCGACCGAGCTCCTTGCTTCGAGCAACGCAAGGATTTGAGCCCCCCCGCAAAAGCCCATGAATGGGGCGACGCGGCGCCGTACGGCCGGCGCGAGCTGCCCCATCCCACCGGCACGTGCATCGGGGAGCGGATCCCAGTGCCAGCGCCCGGGCCCGGCGGAATCTGGGGCCGTCACCGACGAGTAGTCCCAATCGTTCGAGCCGCTCAGGACCGCAATCGGCGGCGGACTGCTCTGCGCCAAGAGCTGCGCGTCGAGAAGCGGATCGTCCCCTTCAATCGATTCAAGGGCCACGCCGTCGTCGTCGGTCGGGGGCGCCGCGAGGAGCTCGCCGCGAGGGCCGAGCAGCCGAGCGTAGCAATCATCACTCCGAACGGCGGGGAGCAGTTTGGCGAAACGACCCTGCAAAAACTTGGCATGGTAAACGTCGTTCGCCCTTTCGCCGCCGGGCCCCAAGTGGGTCTCGACCGATGGGTTTGCGTTGATGCTCAGGATCCACGGCGGGGCCAGAATTGGCTGTCGGTCGTCGGCGCTGAACGCTTCAATCTCCCGGACAACGGGTACCGCCCCGGCTTCGGGGAGCCCGCTGGCTCCCGTCGCTCCGCTCATGACGAGCCGAAGCGCGCGGATTGGTCGCGGCTGCGCGATCGTCACAAGACGCCGGCGTAGGGGAAGGATCGCGCCGTCGCCGCGAAGTGGCTCGGTTGCGATCGGGACGAAACGTCTCCCGTCTTCGCTCGCCTCGAGCCTGTAATGAACGGGGGCCCACGCGATGGCGTAGCTGCGACCGGTCGCCGGACGGGGGACGCTCGTCGCGTCGAATCCGAGCACAAGGCGGACTCGGTCGATCGCTTGGGGTTCGCGCAGGTCAACGCGCAGGGTCCAGTGCGGCTGGCCGGGAGCGCCCGCCCAACGGGTCGCGTACTCGCCGTCGATGGCGCCGCTTGCCGAGAGGCCAGGCCAGGAACCATCGTCGCTGGCCTCTGCGTCGCGCGGGAGCCGCCATCGTGACGGCGCGCGACGACGACGAGGCGCCTGCGCGCGAGTGGAACGTACCGGGGGTTCCCATCGCTCCCTCAATCGAGGCAACGCGGACGATCATCCGAGCACCCTCGGAGCGCGCGACAGTCGACCGTCGCATTGTCGGCCTTAGCGGCCTGGCGATCGCCCTGGGCCTCGTAGCGGCGCTCGTCGCCCGCCTGCTCACCGCGCTTATTGGCTTGATCACGAACCTCGCCTTTCACGGCAGGTGGTCGCTCTCCTCCGTGGGGCCAGCGAACAACCATTTGGGACTGATCGTCGTGGCCGTGCCCGTCGTGGGAGGACTCGTCGTTGGCCTCATGGCGCGCTACGGCTCTGCCGCCATCCTCGGGCACGGCATTCCGGTGGCTATGGATCGAGGCCTCTCCAACGAGGGCCACGCGCGCGTCAGCTTCCTCAAACCCCTATCCGCTGTGGTCTCCATCGGCACAGGTGGCCCCTTCGGCGCGGAAGGCCCCATCATGGCGACGGGCAGCGCGCTGGGCTCGCTCCTCGGCCAGGTGCTTGGCGTCTCGGCGCAGGAACGCAAGACGCTGCTCGCTGCGGGGGCGGCCGCGGGGATGTCGGCCACGTTTGCGAGCCCGGTCAGCGCGGTCCTCCTCGCCATCGAGCTGCGTCTCTTTGAGTACCGCCTGCGGTCGCTGGTCCTCGTCGCCCTTGCCAGCGCGGCCGCCTGCGGGGGCCGGATCGCCTTCGTCGGCTTGGACTCACCCTTCACGATGCCCACCGTCTCAGCGCCCAGCAGCGCGGCGGTCGCCGTGTATGTCGGGATCGGGGTGGCGATGGGCCTTGCCTCGGTGCTTGTCGCGCGCGCCGTCTATGCGATTGCGGACGCCTTCGACAGGCTGCCGATGCACTGGATGTGGTGGCCCGCCATCGGCGGCATCGTCGTGGGGGTCGTGGGGTTTTACTCGCCGCACACGATGGGCGTCGGCTACGACAGCATCGATCGCATCCTACGGGGCGACTTCGCAGGGAGCGCCGTACTCGTCTTCTGCCTGCTCAAGCTCGTCTCGTGGTGTCTGTCTGTAGGCACTGGCACTTCTGGCGGAATGCTAGCCCCCCTCTTCACGATCGGTGCCGGGCTCGGGTCGGCCCTGGGCGCCGCTGCGATATGGGCTCTCCCTTCGGTGGGCGTGGACGTCCGAATGGCCGCGCTCGTCGGTATGGCGGCGCTCTTCGCCGGCGCATCGCGCACGCTACTCGCGTCGGTCGTTTTTGCCGTGGAGACGACGCGGCAGCCGGCGGGGCTGCTGCCGCTGCTCGGAGCGTGCACGATGGCATACCTCGTCTCGGCGATGCTGATGCGGCACTCGATCATGACCGAAAAGATCGTACAGCCGGGAGCGCGCGCCATCACCGATGGCGACTTCCTTGATCACGTCCGCGTGGGCGAGGTTGCAGCGACCCCTGTCGTTGTCTTGCGTGCGGACGACACGCTCGACCAGGTCCGTACGTGGATCGCCAAACACGCGGATGGTTCCGTGCATCAGGAGTTCCCCGTTGTGGATGACGACAATCGCCTCGTGGGCGTCGTGACACGACGCAATCTGTTTGAACCGGGGACCGCCGCCGCGACGCTGCGAAGCGCCGTCAAGCGCCCTCCAGCTGTGGTCTTCGAGGACTCGTCCCTTCGTGAGGCCGCTGACCGTATGGTCGGCGAGGGCGTCGGCCGCCTTGCGGTCGTCACCCGCGATGATCCGGCGCGCGTCATCGGGCTGCTCACCCGCAGCAATCTCGTGGCGGCGTACGCGCCGCGCCGCGATGCGCAGCTGCGCGAACCACTCCAACGCCTGCCCCCACGTGGGCGACGGAAGTAACATGCGCTTCGCAATCGAACTCGCCTCTTGCCCGGGCATGGGATGGCCGAAGGCACAAGGGGGCGAAAGGGCAAGCGCGTCCGGTCCGCTGGCGACGGAGTAGGGGCCCAGGAACGCAACCGCCTACGGGTCGCCCTCGCCGCTGTCGACTGGCAGTCGCCCCGACAGCGGGATCGATGGATTCGAGCGTAGCCAGGCTGGCACGATGAGGCTCAGCGGGAGCACGCGCTCGCGCCGTTGCTCTTCCTCCAGATGACGCATGCGCGCCTTGAGCGTATCGCGCAGCGTCACGCGCCCGACGAGCTTGCGCGGGTTCGCGCGGTCGACGACCGGAAGATCCGTGCGACCGGTTTCCGCCATGCGGTTGACGACAATGCGCAGCGGCTCGTCGGCATGCGCTGTGATCGGCTCATGCACCACAGACGCCAGGGACTGCGAATCGCCTTCTGCCAGCACCTGGGCGGCCCACTGCTCAAGGACCCATCGAGTGACCACGCCGACCAGCTCGCCGGACCCGTCCACGACGCAGAAGAGGCTCTGGGCACGGCGGTGACCGCCGATCGCTGCGGCGATCTCGCCATGCGTGACGGTCGCCGGGATGGCAGCGACGTTCGTGTCCATCACGTCGCGCGCGAAGAGGATCTCCAGCGGGTCCGTCTCGTACTCGCGTGAGAGGTGGAACCCACGGCGGCTGACCTTCTCGGTCAAGATCGAGCGCTTGAGGAGCAGAACAGTCACCGCGTGAGCGCATACGACCGCGACGAGCAGGGGCAAGGCTGCGCTTAGATCGTGCGTCAGCTCGACCACGAAGACGACGCCCGTGAAGGGCGATCGCATCGTGCCGCCGAGGATGGCCCCCATGCTGACGAGTGGCCAGAAGCCAACGCCCATAGCAGGAAACCATGTTGCCTCTATGCCGCCCAGCGCTGCACCCATGATGAGGAGCGGTGCGAGAACGCCCCCGGACGTGCCCGATCCGAGCGAGACCGACCAGATCGTCCACTTCACTAGGATCAGCGCAAGCAAGGCCGAACCGACCAGCTGGCCGCGAAGCAGGCTCTCGATCGTGTCGTAGCCGACGCCAAGGGCGTGCGGGTATACGAGCCCCCCGAGGCCAACAACGACGCCGCCGATGGCGGGCCACCACATCCAGTGGATGGGCAGCTTCTGGAAGAGATCCTCGAACGCGTACACACTCAGGGTGAGCAGCGCCGAAAGGCCGCCGGCCAGGAGTCCGCACGCGACGCAGGCACCGATCGCCGGAACGCCCAAGGTCGCAGTGTGCGGCGGCACCGGGAACAGCGGCCCGTCGCCAAGAAGGTGCGGGCGCACGATTGCGGCAGTCGCGCTCGCGAGGGCCACGGGGATGAGGCTGCGCGGTTTCCACTCGAAGAGCAGCAGTTCAACGGCGAGCAACGCCGCTGCGACGGGTGCGGCAAACGTGGCCGACATGCCGGCAGCCGCGCCCGCGACGAGGAGCGTCTTGCGCTCGGCCGCGGTCAGTCGGAAAAGCTGCGCCACGATGGACCCGAAGGCTCCACCGGTCATGATGATCGGCCCCTCTGCCCCGAACGGACCTCCCGATCCGATCGAGATCGCCGACGACAGCGGCTTGAGGAACGCCAGGCGCGGCTCCACGCGGCTTCCCCTCAAGAGGATCGACTCGATCGCCTCCGGAATGCCGTGGCCGCGGATGCGCTCGGAGCCGTAGCGCGCCATGAAACCGATGATGACTGCACCGGCCACCGGGACCAGCACCTCCCACACGCCGAGGTGATTGCCCGCCGGAGAAACTAGCTCGGTACTCCACCGATGGTAGAAGAAGAGGTTGGTAAAAAGGCCGATCATGCGTAGAAGAACGAGCGCGACATAAGCGGCCAGAACACCGATGCCAATCGCGAGCATCGTGATCGGGATAACCCGAGGTGTGGTCGTGAAGTCGCCCAGGTCCTTCATGGCGCGCGATCCCGGATGCCCTTTCGTGCCCTTCATCACTTCCTCTTGGTGTGGCCGACAAGCGCCTCGAGCGCTTTCAGGAGCGCGGGCGCCGCGGAGCGAAGCTCCGAGCGATGCGAAAGGCTCAAACGGCGAAGCACGCGCCCGCCTCCAGTTGTGATGTGCAGCGACGCCTCGCGACAATCTTCTTTGCCAATGCGCCGCTCCACGAGGCCTCGCTCGACTGAGCGCTTCACGAGTTCGACGGCGCTGTTGTGCTGGATCTGGAGACGCTGGGCGATGGCGCGGATGGTGGGCCTTTCGGGCGGGCGCAGCGCCTTGAGGACGAGCAGGAGCTGGTGCTGTTGCGGCTCAACGTCGACCGCGCGAGCGGCTGCCTCGCTGAAGTTGAGGAAGCAACGGATCTTGTAACGAAGTTCGGCGAGAGCTCGGTACTGGGTTTCCCCGAGGTCGTGCGTGTCCGACATGAAATGTATCGGTTCACGATATATATCAGGGAACGCGTCCATGCAAGCCGCAGTTCCAGACCGTGACAGGCGTGGTTGTGGACATTCGACGCCGACGCCACCGAAACGCTCCGGCTCGCGGCCCGTCCTGCGAACGTCTTCGTCGGCGGGATCCCGCTGGCCGAGCGCGGGGACCTGGCGGACGCGGGGTACGTCGTGCACATGGTTCCATCGGGCGACTCGGTCGTCCGAGTCCGCCACCGATCGCGCGGCAAGGTGGTTGTCACGCTTCGCCCGCCGCGCTAATCGGCGGGAGCCCATCCGTTTTGGGCGGTAGGAGCGACCTCCGATCGGGAATGGAAGTTGCTCGCATCCACCAAGTCAACCTCGGTTCTGGTTCGGGTTGGCCATGGGGTCCGACGCGTCCTCGTCGCGGGCGGACCCCATTTTCTCTCCCGCGGTCGAGGACGTTGCTGTGACAGACGCGTCCGAGGGTACGCGGGCGACCCTCTATCCCCACGAAGCGCCCAAGACTTCTGGCGCGCAGGCCCACGAGTATCAACGATGCGGTCGGTCGTGCGGCAGCAGGTTCGCCACCGCCGTGCGTAGGTCGTCGACCTCGAACGGCTTGTCGAAGAGTACCGCGCCCAGGCTTTCGGCGCGCTGCCGAACGGCCTCGTCGCCGAAGGCCGTCATCAAGACCACCGGTGTTTGCCGGCGAGCGTCCCGCAGAGCTGACAGGATCTGCAGCCCCGTGCATATCGGCATGCGAATGTCGGAAACGATGAGATCGACGGAGTCGGCAGTGTCGCCTCCCTTGAGGCGAGCAGCGACGTCTACGAGCAAGCGGCCGCCGTCCGACTTCGTAGCCATCGCCACGCAGCGCGTCCGCCACGACCCTCCGCATCTGCGTGTCATCTTCGGCGAGCAGTACGCGAAATTCTCTGGAGGGCCTCTCGATCACAGAGCGTCGCACTCGCTCGCCACGGCAGCTGGGAGGCGTCCTGCTTGGCGCCATCGCTCGGTGCCGCGGCGACTGGCGGCTCTGATCCAACGTTGCGCTCCACATGCACCACATTGGTGCAGAAGCCGTGCCTCTACGGCCGACGCCAGATTTGGCCAACCTTCTTGGCAACCTCGAGAACCGCTCAAGCGCCCCAAGGCGTGACCCTGAGATGGACGCCGAGTCGCATCTTGCGACATGGCGCACAAGGCGACCAGCACAAGGCCGTGATCGCGCAAGGACTCGAGCACGTCAATGAGCCGCGCCCTGGCGTTGTTCTTGCTGGGTCATCGCGGCACATCTGGGAGGTCCCCAATCATGAAAGCGACTCTGTTCTCGCGATACTCCCCTGTCCCTTTCCTCGCTCCACTGATCGCCGCGACAGCATGCGCCACGGCGAAGCCGGTCGAGCGTTCGCCGTCGACGGCAACGAACGCGGTTGCAACGTCGAACCTCCCCACCCCTCCAGCGACAACCGGGACGATCGCCATCTCGGCCGACATTCGAGCCGCCTGCGGCATCTCGGACGAGGACGCGTACTTTCCCTTCGATTCGGCTTCCCTGGAGAGCAAGGACATCAGCCCCCTCACTGCGATCGCCAAGTGCTTCACCGTCGGACCGCTCAAGGGGCGCAGCATGCGCCTCGTTGGACACGCCGATCCACGCGGCTCGAGCGAATACAACCTCGTCCTCGGGCAACGCCGCGCCGACTCCGTGGAAGGATACCTCGACCATCACGGTCTCACACACTCGCGTGTCGAGACGACATCGCGTGGCTCGATGGACGCGACCGGAAGCGACGACGCGGGCTGGACGCGCGACCGTAGGGTCGATGTGATCCTGGGAACCTAGCCAGTCGAGACTGGGATGCCGATTCATCGGCGGCAGGGCTCAGGCCAGACATCGCATCTGCAGACGGTGCAGGACGCCGTCGCCGAGGCCGCGGGGTGAATATCTCCGCGCCCTTCATCCGGAGGCCGGTGGCGACCTCGCTGTTGGCCGCCGCCGTCCTTCTCGCCGGCGTTCTCGCCTACGTGAATCTCCCCGTCGCTTCGCTGCCACGCGTCGACTTCCCGACCATCCAGGTGAGCGGCGCGTTGCCGGGCGCGAGCCCCGAGACGATGGCGTCGTCGGTGGCCACGCCGCTCGAGCGTCGCTTCGGACGGATCTCCGGACTGACCGAGATGACGTCGATGAGCACCCTTGGCTCCACGTCGATTACGCTCCAGTTCGACCTCAACCGAAACGTGGACGCTGCAGCGCGGGACGTACAGGCGGCGATCGCGGCTGCAGGAGGTGAGCTTCCTCCGAATCTTCCGCTCAAGCCCACGTACCGCAAGGTGAACCCCGCGGACGCGCCCATCCTCATCATGGCGCTGACCAGTGAGACGTTGCCGCTGGCTGAGGTCTTCGACGCGGCGAACAACATCCTCGCCCAGAAAATATCGCAAGTGCATGGTGTGGGTCAGGTCTTCGTGGGAGGAGGCCAGCAGCCCGCCGTGCGCGTCCAGGTGAACCCCCTCGCACTGGCCGGAATGGGCGTGGCCAGCTCGGACCTGCGCAGCGATCTGAACGCAACGACCGTCGACGAAGCGAAAGGGATGATCGTAGGAAAGACCCAGTCGACGACGATTGGCGCGAACGATCAGATCTTCGATGCCAAAAAATACCGACCTCTCATCGTCGCGCAGAACAGCCAGGGCTCCGCCCAGCTGGGTGATGTTGCGCACGTCTACAACGACGTCCAGAACAACCGGGTCGCCGGCTGGGCCGACGGCAAGCGCGCGGTGATCCTCGTTGTACGAAAGCAACCCGATGCCAACATCATCGAAACCAACCACCGGATCCTGAACCTCTTGCCTCAGCTCGCGACGTCGATCTCGCCGGCCATCAAGATGGAGGTCAGCAGCGACCGAACGCAGACCATCCGTGCGTCCGTGGAGGACGTCGAGACGACCCTCGGGATCAGCGTCGCCCTGGTCGTGCTCGTAGTCTTCGCGTTTCTGCGCTCCGGCCAGGCGACGCTCGTGCCGACCATCGCCATGCCCCTCTCGCTCCTGGGCACGTTCGGCGTCATGTGGTTGCTCGGCTACAGCATCGACAATCTATCGCTCATGGCGCTCACGATCTCGACGGGGTTCGTCGTCGACGACGCGATCGTGGTCACCGAAAACATCACACGCGCCATCGAGAGCGGCGACAGGCCGTTCGATGCGGCCCTGAAGGGGGCCGAGCAGGTCGGCTTCACGATCGTGTCGATCACAATCTCCCTGCTCGCTGTCTTCGTGCCGATCCTGGCGATGGGCGGCATCGTGGGACGTTTGTTCCGCGAGTTCGCGGTCACATTGAGCGTCGCCATCGCGGTATCGGCTCTCGTCTCGCTGACGCTGACACCCATGATGTGCTCGCTCATGTTGCGCTCGGAGCAGCAGGTCGCACACGGCTGGATGTACCGCACGTCCGAAGGCGTCTTCGATGCGATGCTGGCGTTCTACGAACGCGGCCTGCGCTGGGCCCTGGGGCATCGCGTCACGATGCTGATCGTCACGATCGTCACCGTGGCCGTGAACATCACGCTGTTCGCCTCGGTGCCAAAAGGCCTCTTCCCGCAGCAGGACACCGGATTGCTCTTGGCATCGACGCAGGCGGCCCAGGACGTCTCGTTCGCCGAGATGTTTCGCCTGCAGGAGGAGGTCAACAAGGTCATCGACCAAGACCCGGACATCGACCACTACGTATCGTTCATCGGCTCGGGCGGCTTCGGCACGATCAACACGGGAAACGCGTACATCACACTGAAGCCCCTTCCGCCGCGCAAGGCGAGCGCGGACCAGGTGCTCGCTCATCTCCGGGTCAAGCTCTCGAAGATCGCCGGGATCAACACCTACCTCCAATCCCGCCAGGACGTGAGCGTCGGCGGGAGGTCGAGCCGCACGCAGTACCAGTACACCATCGAGGACGCGAATCTGGACGAACTGGTCGCCTGGGCGCCGAAGGTCCTCGACGCAATGAAGAAGCTGCCGCAGCTGAAGGACACCAACAGCGACCAGCAGAATGCCGGGCTGCAGATGAACGTCGACATCGATCGGGACACGGCCGCGCGTCTCGGCGTGACCGCCCAGGCGATCGACGACGCACTCTACGATCTCTACGGGCAGCGCCTCGTGGCGACGACCTACACCCAGATGAACGAATACTACGTCGTCCTCGAAGCGACCGAGGGCGCCCGGAGCGAGCCGGACTCGCTAGACACGATCTACGTCAAGAGTAGCACCGGAGCGCCGGTGCCCCTCGGCGTGGTCGCGAAGATGAGGCCTTCGATGACAGCGCTCACCGTCAACCATAACGGCCAATTCCCTTCCGTCACCATCTCGTTCAACCTTTCCCCCAACACATCGCTCGGGCAGGCGGTCGATGCGGTCGAGAAGGCGGAGCTCGCGATGCACTTGCCCCCGAGCATCCACGCCCAGTTTCAGGGGACGGCGCAGGCGTTCACGTCGTCGCTCAGGAATGAGCCAATGCTCGTCGCGTTCGCTCTCATCGCCGTCTACATCGTGCTCGGGATGCTTTACGAGAGCTACGTCCACCCGGTGACGATCCTCTCGACACTCCCCTCCGCAGGGATCGGCGCGCTCGTCGCTCTCATGCTCTTCGGCGTCGACCTCAGCATCATCGCGATGGTGGGTTTGCTCCTGCTCATCGGCATCGTGAAGAAGAACGCCATACTGCTCATCGATTTCGCTCTCGAGGCCGAGAGAAACGAGGGGTCGACTGCGGAGGACGCCATCGTGCGCGCCTGCTCGCTGCGCTTCCGGCCCATCCTCATGACGACTTGCGCGGCTCTCTTCGGCGCGCTGCCGCTCGCGTTCGGGCACGGCCTCGGGTCCGAGCTGCGCAAGCCACTCGGGATCGCGATCGTCGGCGGACTGATCGCTTCGCAGCTCCTGACGCTGTACACGACCCCTGTCGTCTATCTGGCCCTGGATGGTTGGACGAGCGCCTCGCGCAATCGCCGGCGGACGCGACGCGGGCCGGCGCACGGAACCGGAGCGTTGCAATCTCCGTAGTTGTCCTGCACGCGGGTCGCCGGTGCGTGACGCGATCCTGCGGCTCTCGTCGCGGATGCCCTGGGTGAGTGGCACGCTCAGGGCGAGCCGGCCCGGCTTGAACCTCGCGCCCCGGGGCGCAGAGCGATGGCGCCTGGCAGCATCTCCTACAGTCCGCCGCCGACAGCTACGGGAAGCACGGACAGCTGCCGCGCTGGCAGCAAGGGCCGTCCTGGATGATTCGCAGGCGCAATGTGCCTGTCACTGGATTTTGTAATCGATGTTCGTTTCCTGACCCCTGCGGTTGACGGAAACCACCAGCTGATCGGCGGTGCGAAGGCGCGCGTACGCCTCAAGCGCTTTCTCCGGGCTCGCCATGTCGAAGCCGTTGATTTTATCAAGGCGGTCGCCGTTCTCCATGCCGAGGGTGCCGAGAAGAGTGTCCGGCCGAACGCCAAAGAGACGGATGCCGACGACCTTGCCGTTTTCCTGTTCCGGAACGATCCGCGCCTGGCGCATCAGATCGGCCTGATTCTGGAGGATCTTGTCGACGACGCTGCGGTCGATCTTGAACTCGTTGGGGCCGACCTTCTGGATGCCTTTCTTGATGTCGTCCGACACCGGCGACGCCCCCTTCGGGGCGGGAGCAGCAGCGGCGGCCGCCGAAGCCGAGGCGCTTGGCGGCGGCGGCGGCCTGAACATCTGCGTCTGGCACAGCTGGCTCCCGCTCGTCATCCAGACACGGTCCCAGCCGATGAAGCTCACGGTCTTGCCTCCGAGGTCTCCGCCGCGGCGGCGAAGAAAGGTCTTTCCCTTCTCCTGTGACGTCTCGAGCGCCGCGAACGACCAGTCCGGATCGGCAGAGGCGGCAATGATAGCGACACGCACACCTTCACAATCGGGGGCATTGAAAGGGTCCGTCAGGTCTGGCGTGGAGAGCGAGGCATCGACCTCATCAACGACCGGAGCGACGGCGTTCAGCGGGCCAGTGACGGAGTCAAACGGATTTCTCGAGAGGATCGCGTCAGCGCTGGTCGCCCGCCGACTGGCGGACACGGCCGCCGGGGGCAGGCGAGCGACAAAAGGCACGGCGGCGAGCTGCTTCTCGTCCGGGCCCAGGCTTGCCCCGACGATCTGCATGATCCCCTGGGCGTCGAAGAAGGCCGCCATCGCCACGAGCCCCAGGAGGACCGCCCAGAAGTAGCGTTTGAGAAGCTTGTCGAGGGACATGGCAAGGGCGGCCGATCAAAACGCGGTTCGAGTTGGGCCTGAGGCTTACCTGCGTTCGCGACCGGACAGTTCCAGACGTAATTCTGAGTTGAAGTGCGCGCTTTGTCTATTTCCGGCGCGACCGGATTCGCGGCAGGCTGTAGCCCCTGGTCAGTGGAGGATGTGAGCTACTTATGCTTTGCCCGACTCGCCGGACAATGCCGCTCCTGCGTGTCGTCGCGCAGGATGAGACCCACGCCCGATCCTTGCTTGCTTCGT
>CAWKAF010000026.1:0-23714 GCA_963847465.1 uncultured delta proteobacterium
TTCTGTGACCTGCCGCTCTTCGTCTGGGCGATCTACGGGACGAGCATCATCCAGGTGCTCGCGACGCCGGTCCTCGGGCTGTCGCTCGCGCTCGTCGGCATCGACCACGGCTCGACTGGGGCTCTTCGACCCCGCGCGCGGCGGGGACCCGGTGCTCTTCCAGCACCTGTTCTGGTTCTACTCGCACCCCGCCGTCTACATCATGATCCTGCCGGCGATGGGGGTCATCAGCGAGGTCGTCCCCACGTTCTGCCACAAGAATCCGTCTTCGTACAAGGCCATCGCCTACTCGACGCTCGGCATCGCGTTCGTCGGGTTTCTCACCTGGGGGCACCACATGTTCGTGGCGGGGATGTCGATGTTCGACGCCGGCGGCGTTCGGCGTCCTCTCGATGCTCGTCGCCATCTTCTCCGCCATCAAGGTCTTCACCTGGGTGCTGACGATGCGAGGGGTCGATCGTCTTCAAGACGCCGCTGCTCTACTTCTTCGCGTTCCTCTTCCTCTTCGTCTTCGGCGGGATGACGGGCGTGGCGGTCGCCACGCAGAGCCTCGACGTCCACTGGCACGACACGTACTTCGTCGTCGCCCACTTCCACTTCATCATGGTGGGCGGCACGCTGACGGCGTTCCTCGCGGCGCTGCACTACTGGTTTCCGAAGATGACGGGCCGCATGTACTCCGAGCGCTGGGGCGTTCTCGGCGCGGCGCTCGTCTTCGCGGGGTTCTTCGTCACGTTCTTTCCGCAGTTCCTCCTCGGCAACGCGGGGATGCCGCGCCGCTACTACGACTTACGATCCGAAGTACCAGGCCCTGCACGTCATCTCGACGGTCGGCTCGTGGATCCTCGGCGCGGCGATGCTGATCACGCTCGTCTATCTGCTCGTCGCCGCTCTTCGCGGGCAAGCGCGCCGGCGACAACCCCTGGGACTCGCGCAGCTACGAGTGGTACACGCCGTCGCCGCCGCCCAAGCACAACTTCGACGCCGAGCCCGTCTTCGCGCTCGGCCCCTACGACTACACGGTGCCCTTCCGCGGACGCGGCATGCGCGCCGTGAGCAGCGTCGCCGAGCACTTCGAGGACCTCGAGAAGCAGGCGCACGCCGCGCGCCTCGGCATGTGGGTCTTCCTCGCGAGCGAGCTGCTCTTCTTCGCGGGCCTCTTCGCGCTCTACGCGGCCTACCGCGTCGGAGCACCCGCACGGCTTCGGCTGGGCGTCGAGCACAACACGATCGCCTCGGGTCGGTGAACACCGGCGTCCTTCTCGTCAGCAGCTACACGGTCGCGCTCGGCAGTGCACGCGCTGCGCGCGGGGCGCAGCCGCGGGCGGCGCGCGCTCATCGGCGGCGACCTTCTTGCTCGGGCTGCTGCTTTCTCGCCATCAAGACGGCCGAGTACATCGAGCACTTCCGTGAAGGCATCTACCCCGGAGGCGTCGGCGAGCTTCTTCCGCGAGCACGGCGACGCCGGGATCGAGATGTTCTTCACGCTCTACTTCTGCATGACGGGGCTGCACGCGCTCCACGTCGTCGTCGGGCATGTGCGTGCTCGCCTTCATGCTCGCGAAGGTCCTGCGCGGCAAGGTCGACGCCGCGGCGCCCCACCCGCTCGCGCATCGGCGCCGTGTACTGGCACCTGGTCGACGTCATCTGGATCTTCCTCTGGCCGCTCTTCTACCTGGTCCCGGGCGGCGTCCGATGAGCACGGGAGGCGTCCGATGAGCACGAGCACCGACGGCGCGTCGGCGCGCGGGCTGTTGCTGACCTGGGCGGCGCTCATGGCGCTGGCGGCGCTGAGCTTCGCGTTGCGCTTTGCTCACCTCGGGCGCCTGGGCATGTCGTGGCGCTCGGGATCGCCGCCGTCAAGGCCTGCTCGTCGTCTCGTGTTCATGGAGCTCGCGTTCGAGAAGCCGAGCGTCCGCCTCGCCTTCGCCGCGGGGCGCTGATGATCGCGTCATGCTATCGCTCATGGTGGCAGACGTCGTGACCCGCGCCGTCCCGCCCTTGCAGAATCCACCAGGGTACGTCCCCGCGCGACTTTGGGTAAAGGTGTCGGCGGCGGTCTGGGTAGTACACTTCATTGGGGTCGCGAGCTAGCGCGACCAGGTCGCTCGTCGAGCGCGCACTCGGCGAACATACCCGTGAATGCGTGTCGGGCGCCTGGGTCTGCGCGGTCGAACAGATACCGGCGTGACGCGCACACCCCGCGCGCATGAGGTTCTCGGCTATCACGGAGAGCGGCGGCAGGTTGTACGCGGCGAACGGAACCTCGGCCTTGTCGGGACAGACGGCTTGTATACGCCCTTGGTCCACGCGCGACGCCAGCGCTGGCCCGGCCGAACACCGGATCCGCGCTAAGGCTCACCGACGTTCGCATCGCGTCCGCGCGCGTCATTCAACTCGCCTTCGTCACAGAGCACGCTCAGTACCTGGTACAGGCCGCCGCCGTTGGTTGGGCGCAGCGGCATGTCGCCCTGGGCCTTCGAGCGTGAACTCCTGGCTTGTCGTAAACGTGGCAATGCGCGCAGTCGTCTCGCTTCTGAAGAAGACCGATGTCTTGTGGTCGATTCGCCGCAGGCGAGATGAATGTACTGGCGCGTGGCCAGCTGCTCGCCGGCCATGTCGTCGCGGTTTCATTCGAAGCCCGAGAGCTGGCCTGGGTGGGAAGTATCTGGACGCAGGACGTGGAATTCCTGGCCCTCGGGTAGAAAGCGGGTTCCGCGGAAATCTTCAGCTTCCCACGAGCCGGATCGGTCCAGAGATCGATACGCTCGGCGATCGTATCGGGTGGATAGACCGGTACGTGACGGCGCTCCTGGGTGTCTCCAGCGCGCTCGCCAGAATGCACCTTCGGGAAGGCGCAGCCACACGGTGATGCGCTCCCGCCCGTCCGGCGTCGTCGCCGGGAGGATAGCGGGAATCATCTCGACGAAGCCATGTTCGATCCAGTAACTCGACGGGTGCTCGACTCGCATCGCGCGGGCGGAAGTGGCGGGCTCGGAGGCGCAGCCGCCCCGTGACATTCGCTTTGGAGCGAGATCAGCGCGAACGCGACGGTCAAGAGGCAGCAAGTCGCCATTCGCTGGAGCGGACTCTGCGACGAAACGCCGGAACACCGGTAGTCGCTTGCCGTCTGGCGCTCGGCCTCGGGTGATCCGTGATCGGTGTTTCGGTGGCGGCATCGCGGCCATATGACCACCGGATGCGAAGGGGGCGCACGCAGAGTCACACGGTCACGGTGCCAGCGCGCGCACCGCCTCCTCCGCAGAGATAACTACACCGATTCGCTGCACACACGCTCCCGCGTAGAGCGGCGTCACCTCAAGGTGCGGGCGTCCGCTCCCTGGAGCGGCGCTTCCGGTCCGAAAAGAGTGGGATTGCCGTGCGCTGCAACTTCGGCAGTAGCCCAACCGGTTCGAGCGGCGCCACGCGCGCAAGCTCGACGCGCTCATTCGCGTTAGAACACGCACGATCCGACGCGGCGTCCCGTCGGGCGTGCACCACCGATTGGTCGCCGCGTTCGGCACCACGTGATGGCGCGCCGGCGAGCCAACGCCGAACAGCGTGGTCTCGAGGGTACGCGTCGCGCCAAGGACCCTCCGCTTGTACTCGGCATGCGCAGGACACTCGGTCGTAAGGAGAAAGCGGCTCCCGCAGAGCACCGCCGCCGCCCCGCCCCCGAGTGCGGCACGAACGTCCTCCGCGTCCGCAATCCCACCTGCCAGCACGACGGGCCGCCCGGCCGCCGCCTCAAGCGCCTCCGGGAAGAAATGCGCGAGCGCTCTTCGTGCCGAGCAGGTGCCCGCCCGCCTCTCGGCCTTGCGCCACGAGGGCGTCCGCGCCCTCCGCAATTGCGCGGCGCGCCTCTGCGACGGTCCGACCTGATGCAAGACCATGATCCCCTCTCACGCAGCCGAGCCACCGCGCCCCGGTCGAAGCCGAAGAAGAAGATGACCGCGTCCACCCTCTCGGCCACGCAGACTTCAATATGGGAAGGCCTCGCGAACGGCAGCAGCAAGTTGACCGCCACCGGTCTGCGCGGAGCCAGGTCGCGGGCGCGCCGCACTTCGCGCGCAAGCTGCTTCGTCCCCACGAAGCCGATCGTGCCGAGCCCTCCGGCCCGCGAGACAGCAGCGGCCAGCTCCGCTGTGGCAAGACCGCCGCCCATGCCGGCTTGCAAAACCGGGCGCTCGAGGCGAAGTCGGCCCAGGAGATCCACGCGCACAAGACTAGCAGTGACGCAAAGCAGCGTCGGCGAGTGCAGCCGCCGCCTTCGCCGCCCCTCCGCAGCATCCCCCGCCTACACGAGCGACCCGTCGGCGCATGCACCCACCAGCGCCCCAAGAACACGAACACCGACGAGAGGAGCCGCCGCTGAGTAGACCGGGGCCATCCGCGACGCCTTCAAAGCAGGTGCTCGAGCATTTTTGGAACGGCGTGTGCTTGCCGAACCGTCCGCCGCCATGCCGAAGCGAAAAGTCGATGAATTGTCCCCGTTCCATCCCCCCGCACACGTGACACTTCGCCACGACGTGACGAATGGACACAGAGAGCGAAAGTCGGAATGGCGATCCGATCTCGCGATTCTCCCTGCGGTGTCTGGAGACGAGTGCGCGCGAGCGCTCGAGCGATGCGGCCTTGTGCGCTGCGACGAGGGGGCCGGCGTCGTCTGGATGGAGGTAGGAGCCAGCTTTGTCTACGTGCCGAGGTGCGACAGCCTCCCCGCCGACACACTGGTCGAGATCCTCGCTGCGAGCGGGCTTTCGACGGGAGACTTCATCAAGCAGCTCGACCGCTGGTGCCCCGTTTTCGCTCGAACGAACTAAATTGGTCTTGGTGGTCTCCTCGGCAAATCGAGGGTGAAGACGCATCCTTTGCCTGGGACATCGCGGACGTGGATCTCGCCGGCGTTCGCTTTTGCGGCCTTGAGGCAAATGGAGAGCCCCAGTCCGACACCCCTGCGGTCGGGGCCTCGCTGCTCGAACGGACGGAACAGATCCTCGGCTTTGCCCGGCGGGAGGCCGCCGCATTCGTCCTCGACCTCGAAGAGAACGCGGTCGGCAGTTGCGCGCGTCGTCAGGGAGACGTGGCTGTTCTGGCGAGTGAATTTGAACGCGTTCTGGAGCAGGTTCGAAACGGCCGCGGCGAGGATCTGGCGATCGCCTTCGATGCTCACCGCGCGATCCACGGACGTAACGGTAAACTGCAGCCCGCGCGCCTGCGCCTGAATAGCGGCGCCGATTTCGACCTCTTCGATGAACTCTGCCACCGAAATGAGTTCAAGACGTTCGATCCCAGCGTCGAGGCGCACGTCGGCGAGCGAGCGATCGACGAGATCGCGCAGGCCCATCAGGCTGCGGCCGAGCAACGAGCCGGTGCTGCCGCCCGGACCAACGCGGCCGCTCTTGATGCTGTCGAACGAAAGCATCGCCGTGTTGAGCAGGTTGCGCAGCTCGTGGGCGAGGACGCCGAGGCGCTCGGTTCCCTGGTCCGCGATCGCGCGCTCGCGTTGACGCGAGTATTCGGTCACCGCCCCCGCGATGGCGTCGTCGAGGCAGAGATTGAGGGTCCGAAACTCGTTCGCCGGAGATCGGCGCACTTCCTGCTCAACGGCCAGCTCGGTGATCGATAGACAAACGTCGCCGTAGTCGTGAACGACTTGCCCGACGGTGAACCCGTTGCGGCGCGCCTCGTCGGCCGGGTCGGTCGGCGCTCTTGCCGATCTGCTCGTGGTCCAGAACTTCGCTCGAGTTTGCGAGGCGCAGCGCGTCGCCGAGCTGGTCCAAGAACCGCTGGATGGCGAGCTCCACGTCGCTTGCTTTCGGACACGTCTTTGACGCGCCACGCTCTTGCGTCCGAGCGATAATGGCGTCGCGATTCGAAATGACGAAGTCCTCAAGCACGCCGGAACAGTGAGCCGGTGCGCTAGCAAAAGCAAGACACAGCGCTCCGCGTGGCCAATAGCTGACTCACCTCCCGTGCGGACGCGGGTGAGATGAGCCGCGCGACGAAGCGGTCCCTTCCGCAGAGCCCATGGACTCGTAGTCACGAGGCGCTCTTGACCGCCCCGTAGGCCACCGCCCCGCTCGCCAACGTTTCTCGCACTGCGGGATGAACGCCTGCCGGCAGCGTCGTGTATACACGCGCCGGGGGACAGCCCATGAATGAGTTGGCGAAGCGCGGAGCGGCCTGGACGGTGGCGATTCTGGGAGCCTTCCGAGCAGCCTTCGGAATGATCTGGGCGATCGACGCCTACCTCACGTGGCGTCCTGAGTTTGCCGCCCACTATGCGGGCTACATTCAGAACGCATCCCACGGCCAGCCGGGCTGGCTGCACGGCTGGTTCTCCATCTGGATCGCTCTCGTCGGCGTCACACCGACAACGTTCGTGTGGGGGACCCGCATCGTGGAGACGATGGTCGCCATCGGGCTGCTCGCGGGCGTCGCGCGTCGCTGGACGTACGTGGTCGGGGCGATCTTCAGCGTGCTCCTCTGGGCGACCGCTGAGGGGTTTAGCGGCCCGTACGTCCACGGGGCGGCCAACATCGGCCCGGCGCTCGTCTACGTCCTCGTCTTCCTCGCGCTCTGGCTCTGCGACCGAATTTCGGGTCGCACGCCCTACAGCGTCGACTTCTACGTCGGGAAGCGGTGGGCCCGCTGGCAGGCCATCGCAGAGTCGGCCCCTATGGAGGTTCGGGCGCGAGTGCCGCCGGAACTGCCATGGTCGGAGCAAGGGGCGGCCCTCGCGGGGATCGGCGTGGCTCTCGCGCTGCTCATAGGCGGCATCCAGAGCGCGCTCGCAGTTCCCCCCGCCACTCCCGAGAACGCGGCGGCGGCCGTCACCCCGCTCAGCCTGGCCTCGACCACCCCGGAGCCCCAGGCGCGCGATGCTCGGCTGCCGCCCCTGCTCGGCACGGGAGAGGTGGTCTCCGTCACGCTGGAGGCGAAGGACACCACAATCCGAATCGCCAACGGCGTGAGCTACCAAGCCTGGACGTTCGGCGGAATGGTGCCCGCGCCAATCCTTCACGTGAGGCAGGGGCAGACCGTTCAGGTGACGCTCGTCAACCACGGGATGATGCAGCACTCGATCGACTTCCACGCCGCCCAGGTCGCGCCCGACGTGGACTATCGCAGCATCGACCCAGGTCAGGCGTTGCAGTTCTCGTTCGTCGCCTTGGTACCCGGTGCGTTCATCTACCATTGCGGGACTTCGCCGGTGCTCATGCACATGGGCAACGGAATGTACGGCGCGCTGATCGTCGATCCCGTGAAGCCCCTGCCTCCGGCGGACGCCGAGTACGTGCTCGTGCAGAGCGAGTGGTACACGCAGCAGGTGAAAGGGAGTCTGATGGAGGGCAACCTCGAAAAGATGCTCGTGGGGCCGCCCGACGAGATCGTCTTCAACGGGCTCGCGTTCCAGTACAAGGACCATCCGCTGCCTGCAAAGGTCGGGAAGCGCGTGAGGCTCTTCGTGGTCGATGCGGGGCCGAACCTTCCCAGCGCCTTCCACGTCATCGGGGGGATCTTCGAGACCGTCTACCCAGACGGCGACGCGACGCATGCGCTCTCGGGCGTCTCGACATATCCGATGGCACCCGGAGAGGGGGCCGTGTTTGACATCGTTCCGGTCCAGCCAGGCAAGTACCCCTTCGTCGACCACAGCATGCGCGATATGGAGATCGGGGCGGTCGGCCTCCTGGAGGCCACGCCCTGATGGCGACTTTGGTGTCGAGCTGGATTGAACTCTGGACGTGATTTCGAGGACGAGCGCTCGACTTGGTACTTGCCCCGAGGATGTCGCCACCCTGGAAGAACGCGTCGAACCTAAGGCCACCGTCCGCTAGATCAGCGCGCCTGACGAAGGGTGACGACCACATTGCCTGGCGCTCGGTGCCGGACTCGAACGACAGCGTCGCCTGAGGGGAGCATGCGCACGACATACCCTGCGTCCGCCAGGTCAGCGCGCTCGGCGAGCGACGCCTCGCCGGCGGTGACGCTCGTCGGACGGGACGCGAGCCGGAGCGTATCGGTCGCCTCGACATCGAACGTAGCCCAGGACACGCGCGTCGGACGCGCGTAGTCGACCTGCCTGACAATCGAGGTCGAGCGCAGGATATGGTTCTCGTGCGACGGGGCCCATTCCGGCTCCGCGGCCATGGCCACCATGAAGTGGCGAATGTAGTCACCGTAGCCGTCGCTGAACCACCACCCTTCGTTCTTGTCCTCTCCGACGGCCACGATGCCGTCCTCGCCGCAGGTGTACGTCGCCCAATTGAGCGAGCGCAGCGCTCGTTCGCGCGCCGCAGCGTCGTCCGTCGCCTCTGCCCAGAGGGCGAGGGTCGCTCCGAACCGGGCGGTGTGGCTCCCCATCTTCGCCATATCCGCCGCCTGTTCGCTTATGACCGTGGCGCCCCACTGCACGCCGGCTTCCGTGGCCGTGTCGTTCCCGAAGACGCGCGAGACCCAGGCGATGAGGTGCGCGACGTCCGCGCGCCACGTCGGGTCGGCCTCGGGGTGCGCCATGAGCCACCGGGCGGTGCGCATGCGCGGCGTACTGATTGGGGTTCGACGAAGGATTGGCCTGGATGTCGATGTCCTCGAAGTAGCCGCTCCAGGCGTCGTTGCTGAGCGGCACGTGCCTCAGCCAGTCGAGCGCCAGGCCGCGGGCGCGCGCGTAGCCGTCGACGTCTCCGAGCGACAGCCGTCGCAGCTCGTCGAAGAGGTGAGAGCTCCGATCGAGTGGACGAGTACTCCTCGCGGGCGACGCCCGTCTGCGCGTAGACACGGAAGGGCCATGGTGAGAGTTTGATCGTCCCCGTGCCGCACGTGCTTCACCAGCGCATCGGCACACGCCATCGCCGCGTCTCGGTAGCGAGCATCCCCCGTCAACTCAAACATCTGCAGGTACGCAAAGCCGAGCTCGCCGACCTTGTCTGGTTCGATGACGCCCGCCCCGTCGCCGCGACCGCAGAAGTCGCACCACGCGTCGTCTGCGCCAGCGTACTCGGCGTCGCCCGCGGTCGCGCTCGCATAGGGCACGCGCGCCCAGTCCCAGTCGGCGGGCGTCGTGCCATGGGCGATCTGGTGGTCGAGCGCCTTGCGTGCGACGTCTATGGCTCTGCGATCGCCGCTGAACGCGTACCAGAGAACTGCGGAGTCGGTGAGCATGGCGTAGAGCCCGGCGGGGTTGTGCGGCCAGTTGACCCCTCCGTGGGTGACGGGATCGAAGCGCGAGTTTGTGAGCCACGTCGCCAGGCCGTTGTCCTGGACGGGGAACTTCGTCTCCAAGGCGTGCCAGGCGAGCCGCGCCACGTGGGCGAACGGCGCGTCGCCCGCCCACCAGGAAAGCAGTTTGCGGTTTGCGTCGAGACGAACCGGATGTCCGACAATCGTCGCTGGCGTGGTTGGCACGGCGGAGCCTGGGCAAGACCCCACGGCACTCGCGAGCCCGGCCACGGCGGCGACGAGGATCCCGCGGAACATTTGCATCGTCGTGAGCTTCGTAGACTACTCAGGGAGCGAGTCTCTCGTAGGCGTCGACGATGTCCTCGTAGGCTCCGGCCAGGAATAGCCTCGGGTCAGCGACCGATTCCGGGGGCTCGTCCGGGGCGGCCGATGTGAAGTCGTGCTGTTCTGCGTGGAACTGGGCTCCGATGACCGGCCACGATGGATCGCGCGACCGGAAGGTCTCGGGCACGGTGTCGCACCAGCCAGGGCCGGCGGGGTTCGGAAAGAGGCCGTCGCGTGGTCCCGCGGCGACGACATCGGGGGCGCAGAACGCGCTTGTCGCGAGCACCTCGAGGCGCTGGAGTGGGCCGCCAGGGAGGAATGCGTCTGGGCGCACGACGTCCGCATGCGATTCGGGGAGTGACTGCGTCGTGGATCGGCGCAGCGGTCCTGCAAGATCGGCAAAGAGGGGATCTTGGGCTACGAAACGGATCTTTGCCCGCATCGGATGCGGATCGCCCGGCCACGCTCGTTCGACATCCGCGGGCGACGCGAAGCCACGGATGAGGTGGCCACTCGTACGCCTCAGCACTCGGTCGATGAGTCGACGGTCTTCATCCGGCGATCCTTCGACCGAGCTCCTTGCTTCGAGCAACGCAAGGATTTGAGCCCCCCCGCAAAAGCCCATGAATGGGGCGACGCGGCGCCGTACGGCCGGCGCGAGCTGCCCCATCCCACCGGCACGTGCATCGGGGAGCGGATCCCAGTGCCAGCGCCCGGGCCCGGCGGAATCTGGGGCCGTCACCGACGAGTAGTCCCAATCGTTCGAGCCGCTCAGGACCGCAATCGGCGGCGGACTGCTCTGCGCCAAGAGCTGCGCGTCGAGAAGCGGATCGTCCCCTTCAATCGATTCAAGGGCCACGCCGTCGTCGTCGGTCGGGGGCGCCGCGAGGAGCTCGCCGCGAGGGCCGAGCAGCCGAGCGTAGCGATCATCACTCCGAACGGCGGGGAGCAGTTTGGCGAAACGACCCTGCAAAAACTTGGCATGGTAAACGTCGTTCGCCCTTTCGCCGCCGGGCCCCAAGTGGGTCTCGACCGATGGGTTTGCGTTGATGCTCAGGATCCACGGCGGGGCCAGAATTGGCTGTCGGTCGTCGGCGCTGAACGCTTCAATCTCCCGGACAACGGGTACCGCCCCGGCTTCGGGGAGCCCGCTGGCTCCCGTCGCTCCGCTCATGACGAGACGAAGCGCGCGGATTGGTCGCGGCTGAGCGATCGTCACAAGACGCCGGCGTAGGGGAAGGATCGAGCCGTCGCCGCGAAGTGGCTCGGTCGCGATCGGGACGAAACGTCTCCCGTCTTCGCTCGCCTCGAGCCTGTAATGAACGGGGGCCCACGCGATGGCGTAGCTGCGACCGGTCGCCGGACGGGGGACGCTCGTCGCGTCGAATCCGAGCACAAGGCGGACTCGGTCGATCGCTTGGGGTTCGCGCAGGTCGACGCGCAGGGTCCAGTGCGACTGGCCGGGAGCCCCCGCCCAACGGGTCGCATACTCGCCATCGATGGCGCCCCTTGCCGAGAGGTCAGGCCAGGAACCATCGTCGCTGGCCTCTGCGTCGCGCGGGAGCCGCCATCGTGACGGCGCGCGAAGACGACGAGGCGCCTGCGCGCGCGTGGAACGTACCGAGGGTTCCCATCGCTCCCTCGATCGAGGCAACGCTGACGATCATCCGAGCACCCTCGGAGCGCGCGACAGTCGACCGTCGCATTGTCGGCCTTAGCGGTCTGGTGATCGCCCTGGGCCTCGTGGCGGCGCTCGTCGCCCGCCTGCTCACCGCGCTTATTGGCTTGATCACGAACCTCGCCTTTCACGGCAGGTGGTCGCTCTCCTCCGTGGGGCCAGCGAACAACCATTTGGGACTGATCGTCGTTGCGGTGCCCGTCGTGGGCGGACTCGTCGTTGGCGTCATGGCGCGCTACGGCTCTGCCGCCATCCTCGGGCACGGCATTCCGGCGGCTATGGATCGAGGCCTCTCCAACGAGGGCCCCGCGCGCGTTAGCTTCCTCAAACCCTTATCCGGTGTGATCGCCATCGGCACCGGTGGCCCCTTCGGCGCGGAAGGCCCCATTATGGCGACGGGCAGCGCACTGGGCTCGCTGCTCGGCCAGGTGCTTCGCGTCTCGGCGCAGGAACGCAAGACTCTGCTCGCTGCGGGCGCGGCCGCGGGGATGTCGGCCACGTTTGCGAGCCCGGTCGGGGCGGTCCTCCTCGCCATCGAGTTGCGGCTTTTTGAGTACCGCTTGCGGTCGCTGGTCCTCGTCGCCCTTGCCAGCGCGGCCGCCTGCGGGGGCCGGCTCGCCTTCGTCGGCTCGGACTCACCCTTCACGATGCCCACCGTCTCAGCGCCAAGCAGCGCGGCGGTTGCTGTGTATGTCGGGATCGGGGCGGCGATGGGCCTTGCCTCGGTGCTTGTCGCGCGAGCCGTCTACGCCATTGAGGACGCCTTCAACAGGCTGCCGATGCACTGGATGTGGTGGCCCGCCATCGGCGGCATCCTCGTGGGGGTCGTGGGGTTTTACTCACCGCACACGATGGGCGTCGGTTACGACAGCATCGATCGCATCCTACGGGGCGACTTCGCAGGGAGCGCCGTACTCGTCTTCTGCCTGCTCAAGCTCGTCTCGTGGTGTCTGTCAGTAGGCACTTGCACTTCTGGCGGAATGATAGCCCCCCTCTTCACGATCGGTGGCGGGCTCGGGTCGGCACTGGGCGCCGCTGCGATATGGGCTCTCCCATCGGTGGGCGTGGACGTCCGAATGGCCGCACTCGTCGGTATGGCGGCGCTCTTCGCCGGCGCATCGCGCACGCTACTCGCGTCGGTCGTTTTTGCTGTGGAGACGACGCGGCAGCCGACGGGGCTGCTGCCACTGCTCGGAGCGTGCACGATGGCATACGTCGTCTCGGCGATGCTGATGCAACACGCGATGATGACCGAAAAGGTTGTGTGTCGGCCGGGAGCGCGCGCCGTCACCGACTGCGACTTTCTTGATCAGGTCCGCGTGGGCGAGGTTGCAGCGACCCCTGTCGTCGTCTTGCGTGCGGACGACACACTCGACCAGGTCCGTACGTGGATCGCCAAACACACGGACGCTTCCGTGCACCAGGAGTTCCCCGTTGTGGATGACGACAATCGCCTCGTGGGCGTCGTGACACGACGCGATCTGGTTGAACCGGGGACCACCGCCGCGACGCTGCGAAGCGCTGTCAAGCGCCCTCCAGCTGTGGTTTTCGAGGACTCGTCCCTTCGTGAGGCCGCTGACCGTATGGTCTGCGAGGGCGTCGGCCGCCTTGCTGTTGTCACGCGCGACGATCCGCCGCGCGTCATCGGGATGCTCACCCGCAGCAATCTCGTCGCGGCGTACGCGCCGCACCGCGATGCGAAGCTGGGCGAACCATTCCAACGCCTCCCCCCACGTGGGCGACGGAAGTAACATGCGCTTCGCAATCGACATCGCCTCTTGCCCCGGCATGGGATGCGCGAAGGCACAGGGGAGGAGCGGGCAAGCGCGTCCGGTCCGCTGGCGACGGAGTAAAGACCCAGGAAATGCAACCGCCTATTCGTCGTCCTCGCCCCCGTCGACAGGCAGTCGCCCCGACAGCGGGATCGATGGATTCGAGCGTAGCCAGGCTGGCACGATGAGGCTTAGCGGGAGCACCCGCTCGCGCCGTTGCTCCTCCTCCAGGTGACGCATGCGCGCCTTGAGCGTGTCGCGCAGTGTAACGCGCCCGATGAGCTTGCGCGGGTTCGCGCGGTCGACGACCGGAAGATCCGTGCGACCAGTTTCTGCCATGCGGTTGACGACCATGCGCAGCGGCTCGTCGGCATGCGCTGTGATCGGCTTATGCACCACAGACGCCAGTGGCTGTGAATCACCTTCTGCCAGCACCTGGGCGGCCCATTGCTCAAGGACCCATCGAGTGACGACGCCGACCAGCTCGCCCGACCCGTCCACGACGCAGAAGATGCTCTGGGCACGACGGTGGCCGCCGATCGCTGCGGCGATCTCGCCATGCGTCACGCTCGCGGGGATTGCGGCGACGTTCGTGTCCATCACGTCGCGCGTGAAAAGGATCTCCAGCGGGTCCGTCTCGTACTCGCGTGAGAGGTGGAACCCACGGCGGCTTACCTTCTCGGTCAAGATCGAGCGCTTGAGGAGCAGAACAGTCACCGCGTGAGCGCATACGACGGCGACGAGCAGGGGCAAGGCTGCGCTTAGATCGTGCGTCAGCTCGACCACGAAGACGACGCCCGTGAAGGGCGATCGCATCGTGCCGCCGAGGATGGCCCCCATGCTCACGAGTGGCCAGAAGCCGACACCCATAGCAGGAAACCATGTTGCCTCTATGCCGCCCAGCGCTGCACCCATGATGAGGAGCGGTGCGAGAACGCCCCCGGACGTGCCCGATCCGAGCGAGACCGACCAGATCGTCCACTTCACTAGGATCAGCGCAAGCAAGGCCGAACCGACCAGCTCGCCGCGAAGCAGGCTCTCGATCGTGTCATAGCCGACGCCAAGGGCGTGCGGGTATGCAAGCCCACCGAGGCCGACAACGACGCCGCCGATGGCGGGCCACCACATCCAGTGGATTGGCAGCTTTTGGAAGAGGTCCTCGAACGCGTAAACGCTCAGGGTGAGCAGCGCCGACAGCCCGCCGGCCAGGAGACCGCACGCGACGCAGGCACCGATCGCCGGGACGCCCAGGGTCGCAACGTGCGGCGGCACCGGGAACAGCGGCCCGTCGCCGAGAAGGTGCGGGCGCACGATTGCGGCAGTCGCGCTCGCGAGGGCAACGGGAATGAGGCTGCGCGGTTTCCACTCGAAGAGCAGCAGTTCAACGGCGAGCAACGCCGCCGCGACGGGTGCCGCAAACGTGGCCGACATGCCGGCAGCCGCGCCCGCTACGAGGAGCGTCTTGCGCTCGGCCGCGGTCAGTCGGAAAAGCTGCGCCACGATGGACCCGAAGGCTCCACCGGTCATGATGATCGGCCCCTCTGCCCCGAACGGACCTCCCGATCCGATCGAGATCGCCGACGACAGCGGCTTGAGGAACGCCAGGCGCGGCTCCACGCGGCTTCCCCTCAAGAGGATCGACTCGATCGCCTCCGGAATGCCGTGGCCGCGGATGCGCTCGGAGCCGTAGCGCGCCATGAAACCGATGATGACTGCACCAGCCACCGGGACCAGCACCTCCCACACGCCGAGGTGATTGCCCGCCGGGGAGACTAGCTCGGTACTCCACCGATGGTAGAAGAAGAGGTTGGTAAAAAGGCCGATCATGCGTAGAAGAACGAGCGCGACATAAGCGGCCAGAACACCGATGCCAATCGCGAGCATCGTGATCGGGATAACCCGAGGTGTGGTCGTGAAGTCGCCCAGGTCCTTCATGGCGCGCGATCCCGGATGCCCTTTCGTGCCCTTCATCACTTCCTCTTGGTGTGGCCGACAAGCGCCTCGAGCGCTTTCAGGAGCGCGGGCGCCGCGGAGCGAAGCTCCGAGCGATGCGAAAGGCTCAAACGGCGAAGCACGCGCCCGCCTCCAGTTGTGATGTGCAGCGACGCCTCGCGACGATCTTCTTTGCCAATGCGCCGCTCCACGAGGCCTCGCTCGACTGAGCGCTTCACGAGTTCGACGGCGCTGTTGTGCTGGATCTGGAGACGCTGGGCGATGGCGCGGATGGTGGGCCTTTCGGGCGGGCGCAGCGCCTTGAGGACGAGCAGCAGCTGGTGCTGTTGCGGCTCAACGTCGACCGCGCGAGCGGCTGCCTCGCTGAAGTTGAGGAAGCAACGGATCTTGTAACGAAGTTCGGCGAGAGCTCGGTACTGGGTTTCCCCGAGGTCGTGCGTGTCCGACATGAAATGTATCGGTTCACGATATATATCAGGGAACGCGTCCATGCAAGCCGCAGTTCCAGACCGTGACAGGCGTGATTGTGGACATTCGACGCCGACGCCACCGAAACGCTCCGGCTCGCGGCCCGCCGGCGAACGTCTTCGTCGGCGGGATCCCGCTGGGCGAGCGCGGGGACCTGGCGGACGCGGGGTACGTCGTGCACATGGTTCCATCGGGCGACTCGGTCGTTCGAGTCCGCCACCGATCGCGCGGCAAGGTGGTCGTCACGCTTCGCCCGCCGCGCTAATCGGCGGGAGCCCATCCGTTTTGGGCGGGAGGAGCGACCTCCGATCGGGAATCGGGCGCGGCCGAGTAGTCGTACCAAGCGAGCGAGCCGACGATCGCCACGTCACCGAGGCGGAGCTCGTCGTCTTCGAGCCACAGCGCGCCAGCTTCCCGCGTCGCGTCGGCGAGGCCGTGCTCCCACAGCTCCCGGCTGCCGAGGCCGACCTCATCGCGCCAGACGTCGTGGTTCCCCGCCAGTACCGCCACCGGAACGGACAGCGACCGGAACACGGCGAGGCAGCGGCGGAAGTTGTCGAGCGGATGACCGAGGTCGCCCGCGAGCACGACGGCCGCCGGCTCGGCCGCACGGATCTCTTCGACGAGCGCGGCAACCGTCGCGGGCGAGGTGAGATGGCCCGCAGCATCGAAGTGCAGATCGGAGGCGACGGCGACGCGGGTCATGGCCGATCCGTCGCACGTAGTCCCCCTCCCGCGTCAAGCGATCCGGCCGCCTGGTAGTGGCCGGATTTGAAGCGCGGCATGCGGCCGCCTGCCTTTGGAGGCAGCAGGCCGCGTTCGCGGGCACCTACGCAGCCTCGTTATCCCTGATCTCCCTGTCGATCTCGGCCTTGTGGTGTGCCGCATAACGCCACGCCGCACGCAGATCGTTTAGACGCAGAGTCGGAAAGTTCTTCAGGAGTGCTCTTTCTGTCCAGCCAATACGGCGGTAATTCTCCAGCGTCCAGACCGGAATCCGCGTGCGGACGACGCATGCCGAGCCACCCGCAACGCCACGGGTCTTCTCAATCAAGGATTCGAGCTGGTCGGCCATGCCTCTAGGCTTGCGAAATCATCGGACACATTTTAGCGCGTGCTCATCACATGTCCCGCAGCACGCGCAATCTCACCCGCGCCTGCGCATGCGCCACGCCCACGTGCGGGTCGATGTCGCGATGCGCGATGCGTGGCTGCGCTGCATGAGGGCCGCGCTCGACGAGTCCGGCGTGGAGCCCGCCGTACGGGCCTTCCTGGAAGCGCGCTTCGCGGAGGTCGCGGACTTCATCCGCAACGTCACGGAGTAGGTGGGGCACTTGAGCACCCCTCCTCGATCCAGACAGGACGGCGAGTAGGATGGGGGCACTTCATGTCGCTCGCCCGGGCCATCTCCGTCCTCGTGGCCCTCGTGGCGCTCGATTCACATGCCCTCGCCGCGAGAGCCGACCAGCCTCAAGCGGACGGGACGATCGTCGCGGCCTTCTCGATCGCGAAGAGCGAGAACAAGAACCAGGTGCAGTACGTCGTGCGGGTCGATGACCACTGCGCGCCCATGGGGCCGACACCTGTATCCGCCTACTGGCGCATGCTCGAAAGCGGGCCCACGCGGACCGCGCCCCTCTTGCCCCGCGAGGTCGCTGCGTACGGCCTCACCAGCCAGGCAGTCGTCGCGAACGATGCGAGCGGAGGAGCGGTGCGCATCGTTCTGAAGGCGCTCCCCAGCCGACCGCTGACCATCTTCTCGTCGCGCGGTGGCGATGGCCAGTGCCGCGCCCTCGTGACGGCTTCGATCGCGGGCACGTCGGCGCACCTCTCCGACGTGTACGTTCACCTGAAGTGGGACGGGGTCGACTACCTGCTCCTGCGGGGATGGTCGATGGACGGCTCGCACGTCGTCCGCGAAACCGTCGCGAAGTAGGGCGGTCGATGCCCGGCGTGGAACGCGCAGCTCGTCGAGGCGATCGAGACGGCGGGGCGTCCGACGGATCGTCGTGCGACACCACGTATAGCCCATCGCGCCCGGGCTCTCCGAGCGTGACCGCGCCCCACCATGCGGTAAGCTTCGCAGTGCAGTTGCTACTGTAGAGGATTGTGGATCGCGTCACCGACTCGGGGCCTCCAGGATTATGGCCCGAGGGGAAGCGACGAGTGCGTCGTAACCCCTTGCCCCTGGAGACACCCGAATGGAAGTCGACAACACCAACAAGAAGCGCGCCGCAATCTACTTGAGGGTCTCTACAGGCGAGCAGCACACGGAGAATCAAGAGCCCGATGTGCGTCGCCTCCTCACGGCACGCGGCTTCATCGAGGTCGCGGTCTACGAGGAGAGCGTCAGCACGCGCAAGCATCGTCCCAAGTTCGAGGCGATGATGGACGACGCGCGGCGCGGTGCGTTTGACGTCCTCGTGATCTGGAGCATCGACCGCTTCGGTCGCGACACCATCGGCAACCTGCTCGCCGTGCGCGACCTCGATCGTCTCAACGTGCAGATCGTGAGCGTCAAGGAATCGTGGCTCGACACGACAGGACCGACCCGCACCCTGCTGGTCGCAATCTTCAGTTGGGTGGCCGAGCAAGAACGTGAGCGACGAGGCGAGCGCACGAGGGCCGGCCTCGCGCGTGTTCGCGCCCACGGGAGCAAGAGCGGCCGGCCAATCGGGCGTCCACCGCGCTTCGACGCCGCCGGCCTGGCTAATGTCAGGGCGCTGCGCGCGGCCGGGCGTAGCGTTCGATCGATCTCGATGGCCGTCGGGGTGCCGCGGCCGACTGTACAGCGCGCGCTCCGCCGGGAAACGAAGCGCGGTCGCCCTCGATAGGTGCCTCCTGCCAGGAGGTCATAAGGGCGCGTTGGCCTATTTGGCTAATGGCTATGCGCGACACGGGCTGGAAGAGCCACGTATCTCAGCTAGATTGGACAAGGGGGTCGCGCATGTCCCATTCGGTTCGCGGTCACAGGTTGTCGTCCGGCACACGGCCTCGGGGACCGATGGTTCTCGTCGTCGAAGAGGAGGACGGCGCCCGCGAGTGTTACGCCGAGCAGCTCGCGGCGGCGGGGTTCATGGTGCTCGAGGCTCCCGACGGGTCGACAGCGATAGAGAAGGCCTTGCAGTTTAGTCCGCACGCGATCGTGCTCGACCTCGTGCTGTCCGGCATCGACGGCCTCAACGTCGTGCGCCGACTCCGCGCCGACGAGCGCAGTCAGGCCGTGGCGATCGTTGCTTTCGCGGCCGTGAGCGCCCCGGACGGCGCGGGCGGCTCCGGACTCGGAACGCTCGCGATCGCGGCCGGATGCGATTCGTTCTTCTCGAAGCCGGTGGCCCCGGCGACGATCATCCGGGAAGTGCTTCTTCTCGTTGCACGACAGTCGAGGAACGCCCCCGGAAGACGCGCGAGGTGATTCCTTCGAGCAATCGTTGGCGCCGCGGGCCTCGCGCCCGGCTATCGTTCGCCCTGGGTGTCGCGCATCACGTGACCCGGATCGTCGCAGTCGTGCTCGGGGCGTTGACCGCCGCGTGCGGGGCAAACGGCGCCGGGCCGACCGGAAGCACGGCCGACGCCGCCGCTGACGGCGCTGCCGCCGGAGCACCCCTCGGTCCCCCTACCGTCGCCGACGCGGGCATCGACCGGGCTAGCGGAGACGTGCTCGAGGGCGGCACCTGCACTGCGAGCCTCGAGGCCAGCGAGGACGGCGGATGCGGATATGCCGTCCTCTCGACCGATCCCCACAACTGCGGCGAGTGCGGACACGACTGCGGCGGTGGCGCGTGCCAAGCCGGCACCTGCGTGCCCCTACCCGCAGGCGTCCTTGCGACGGGGCAGCATCAGCCCATCGCCATTGCGGTCGATTCGACGAACGTGTACTGGCTCGACCTCGGCACCACCGTCGAGATCGGAATGGATCTGCCCACCATCTATTACGTGGGCGGGCAGGTGATGGAGTGCGCCATCGGCGGGTGCGGCAACAACCCGACGATCCTCGGCTCGGGGTGGACTGGCGGCGAGCCGGAGGGCATGATTCCAACGCCGTCCGGTCTGACGATCGACGCTACGAGCGTGTACTGGTCAGCGGCGCTCACGTCCTTCGGGGGGGACGTCCTATCGTGCGCGATCGGTGGCTGCGGGTGCCAGCCGACGGTCCGGGCGAAGGTCGGGGCGTCAGGCCTGACCGTCGCTGCGGGCGCGATCTACATGACCGAGTACTACCCCAACCTCGTGACCATCTGCCCGGTTGCAGGGTGTACGGGTGCTGCCGCCACGTTCGCAGTCAGCCAGGGCGGACCGAAGGGCATCACCCATGACGACACCCACGCGTACTGGATCGACGACTATGGCGCGCTCTTCGGGTGCCCGCTCGGAGGCTGTGGCGATGCGGCGCCTTCCGCGCTCATCACCCCGACCGCAACGGATTCGGCGGCCCTGGCCGTCGACAACACCAACCTCTACTGGACGAACGGGGACCCGTCTGGCCTCGGCAGCGTCCAGCAGTGCGTCAAGACCAACTGCGCGGCGACGGTGACGACGCTCGCCTCGGGACGAAGCGGGCCGCTGGGCATCGCCGTCGACGCGACGGACGTCTACTGGGTCGAGGATGGGAGCGTGTACAGGTGCACGATTGGGGGATGCGGTGGCAGCCCCACGACGGTGGCGGCCACGAGCGGCCAGGCGATAGCCGTCGACGCGACCCACATCTACGTGTCGCAATTCGCGCCGGGGTCACTCGACGGGGGGTCGGCGTACCTGGACCCGCTCGACCTGCTCGACGAGTGGATCGTGGCACTGCCAAAGTGACGGGGATGGATTTCCGCGATGCGTGGGACCCCGTGTCAGGACGGACCCACGACGACGCCTCGACGCTCGAGTTGCAGGTGTAGCCGAGCGTCTCGGAAGGGTTCGTTATTGGGCAGGCCCACCCACGGCCCGGCGCGCGCACGTTTTCTCGGGCCTCCCGCAGGCGCGTGAGCAGCACCGTTTCGAGACGCCCAGTGTCCGCGCGACAGCCCCCGCGCGGCGAGGTGGAGGAAGGGGCGTTGCGCCCGCATCGAAAATCGGCTCGCCCATAGGCGGCGGCATAGTCGGACCCATCCCGAACGTGGGGGAGGCCTCGAGTGCGATCACCTGGCGTGCGGGGTAAGCTTCTGAGCCGTGTTTTCGAGCGTCAGAGTCCTGCTCACTTCCGCCGTCGCAGTCGCGGCGGCGAGCGTATCGTGCGGCGGCGCAATCCTGCTGGCCCTCTCTGGCGTCGCGCAGGCGACGACCACGCTGAAGATCGGAACGCTCGCGCCCCAGGACTCACCTTGGGGCAAGGAGTTCAAGGAGTGGGCGAGCGAGGTGGCGGCGGACACGAACGGGGAGATGCAGCTCGACTTCCAGTGGAGCGGCGTGGCCGGCGACGAAGTCTTGATGGTGCAGAAGATTCGATCGGGCCAGCTCGATGGCGCTGCGCTCACCGCTGTCGGCCTCGCCCAGACCGGTGTAACCGACGTCCTGCTCTTCCAGATGCCGGGCCTCTTCGCGGACTGGGCCAATCTCGACACCGCGCGCAATGCGATGATGAGCGACTTCGAAAAGTGGTTTGCGGCCAAGGGCTTCACCGTGGCCGGCTGGGGCGACGTCGGAGCGGCGAAGACGATGACCGTCGGCTTCGAGGTCCATCGCACCGGCGGCCTTCGCGGGAAGGGCTGTTACGCCATCGTCGGCGACCCCGTGCAACCGAGGATCTTCGCCGAAATCGGTGCCATCACCCCGCGAGTGGTGACGGTGGCGGAGATTCTCCCCGACCTCGCGTCCGGGGCGGTCAACGTCGTCGTCGCGCCGCCGCTTGCGGCCGAGGAGCTGCATTGGGCCTCGAGCATCACACACATCAGCTCCCAGACGGTCGACTTCCGAATCGGCGCGCTGATTCTATCATCGGCTCGGCTGCTGGGGATTCCCCAGAACCTCCGCAACATCGTCACCACCCGCGGAAACCAGATGTCGGCCCGCCTCACTGCGTCGATCCGCACCCTCGACGCGCAGGCCTACGCGAGGCTGCGATCCTCCAAGGTGTCCTACAACTTGACGCCTGCCGAGAAGAAAGAGTGGTCTGACCTCTTCAGCCAAGTCCGCCAGGAGCTGCGCCGCAGCGTGTTCACGCCTTCTGTGTTCGACCGGATCGTCCAGTTGGCGAACGCAATGCCCCCGCCACCACTCGTGCCTCCACCACCTTCGCCGGCCCCGGCACCTGATCCGTTTGAAGTCGCACTCAATCAGTGCGTCATGCGCGCTCGCGCGGCAGGAGGTGCTGAGCCTGCGGTTTGCCACTTTCAGCGCCCGCTCGATCAAATGGACTTCGGCCAACTGCACTGCAACGCCCGTTGTGCGGCTGAAGCCGGGCTGGATACACACAGGCACGCGGACCGGTAGCCCGAGCGCCCAAAATTGGCAGCGTTCGGCTGTGACTGAACTGCCCGATGTGAAGCCCGCTCAGGGCGCGACCCCGAACACACCCGGTCGGTACGCAACCCGCCTGCGTTTCGTCGGGTCGGGTTCGGGGTCCGTCGGGTCGATCACGTCCGCCAGAAGGCGAGCCATCTTCTCGTCGCCCAGAATCGAAGCGACGACTGGCAGCCGCGCGTGAGCACGGGTGAAGCTGAAGCCGTCGAGGGCGTATCGCCGAGCGAGGAACGCGGCCGTGACATACTGCCGGACCATCTTGGTTTCGAGTACGTCGAGGTACTTGTCCTTGGCCTCTTGCCACTTGGCCATGATCTGTTGCCGCGTAGCGTTGACCTGCGCCTGGACGAGTTGCTGACCCCCGCCGTTCAACTGCCCCGCTATTGTCGTAAGTCTGTTGAGGAGGGCCTGCTGCTGGGACGAGATTAGCGGCGGCGGCGGCGGCGGTGCAGCTTTCAGGCTGTTCCAGATGCAGTCGTAAAGGCTGCCCTCGCGAGCGAAGGTCGCGACCTCCCACGCCGCTGTCTGGTGCACCTCTCGAAGGTCTGCGAGGCGCTTACTGAGTTTCTCGGTGCCGCGCAGGGCGGCGTCGACGGCACCGATAACTTCCTTCGCGTTCCCCGAGTAGACCTGTTTCGCCTCGTCATCCTCTGGGCATACCGCCCTCGCTTCGGCGTCGATTCGCGCGAACTCACTCCTTGCGGCATGCTCCTTGTCGGGCGGGGCCGCACCCGTCGGATCGCAAGAGAAGCCGTCCCACCCGCCGCAGGTCGCGCGCGCGTGAGTACACGCGAGCTGGTAACGGTCCCAGTAGGATTCGGGTGGACGAATCGGGTCCGAGATGGGCGCCCTCTCCAGGGTGCGAGCGGTCGACGGCGGAGTCGTCTGGTCCATCGTGAAGAAGCCCGGGGGCAAAGCCGGGGGCGACGCAATGCCCGTGCCCGTGGCGCCGCCACACGACACGCTCGCCACGACGACGGACGCGAGCAGGATGACTCTGCGAGTCGTCACCACGGGTCCAGAAGTCTACCCCGGGCCCCGGGTGGTGGCACCCGACGTCAGTTCGCCGATTCGACGAGGTCACCCTTCAGCGGCGTGTAGCTGTCCGAGGCTTTCGTGGCCCCTTCCCGGGTGCCGAACACGCCCTGGAACACGGCCTCGACGCCCCAGCTCGAATCGAGGCTCGGGCCGTCCTGTAGCTGGAAGTGCAGGTGAGGTTCGCTGGAATGACCGCTGTTGCCGCAGAGACCGAGCCGTGGAGCGGGAGCGACATGGGGTGGCGTGATTGTCTGACCACCTATGGTACCCTGAGTGGGACGTGAGGACGCACACGCTTTTCCCTTTCATGCTCGGCGCGTTGGCCGGGTTTCTTGTCTTCGCCCCGCTTCCGGACGCGATAGCCGGTGGGCCGCCGCCGCCCGTCTCGTGCGGAGCGCCGGCCGTCGACCAGGCGGTGACCAACGTCCAGGCGTTCTACGACAAGTCCAGCACGTTCAAGAGCGACTTCCAGCAGAGGGTCTGGGTCAAGGCCTACAATCACGAAAAGAGTTCGAGCGGGCATGTGACCTTCGCCAAGCCCGGCAAGATGAACTGGGTCTACGACGATCCGAGGGACAATCGCGTGGTCTCCGACGGCAACGTCCTGAAGGTCTATGAGGCCGATAAAAAGCAGGTCCTCGAGCAAGCCGTAGACAAATCGCAGTATCCCGCCGCACTGTCCTTTCTGACGGGCACCGGCAAGCTCTCCGAGGCGTTCGATTTCAATCTTGTCTGCGGTGATCAGATGAAGTTTCCCGGAGGGTATGTGCTCGTGGGGACTCCGAAGCAACCGACGCTGGCCTCGTCGAAAGTCCTCTTCTATGTCGACACGGCCACATCGCAGT
>CAWKAF010000027.1:0-33626 GCA_963847465.1 uncultured delta proteobacterium
CGAGTCACGGCTGAGGGGCAGTGTAGAAGCGCTGAGGGATGGTCTGGAAAATCCGGCGGCTCGGCAGCAAGATACCGAGCGCCGTGCGGCGGCACTCCGGTTGACCGGCACGGGTCGGCAGCCAGGTGCAGGAGTATCGAGCGCGGGCTGGTTGGGCTGTACGCTCGATGCGTGGCGAAGTTCGACACCCTGCTCAAGACCGCAATCCGAGAGCACTGGCCCAAGAAGCCGGCGAAGCTCTGGTCGGCGAGCATCACCGGCGCAGCGTGGCTACGCGGCCAGCCCCCCGACGGGAAGGCGACGGGGCCGCGCTTCATGACCGTAGGATGGCGGACTACAAGACGCACCCCGACGCCTTTACGTTTGCCTGTCGGCGGGAATCGGCCATTCGCCGACTGCGTGGCCATCGAGGCTACGGGCAGCGCCCAGAACTTCCAGGACAAGCGCTCCCGGTACGGGCCGACCAGTGCCAGTAGGCTTCTGCACTGCCCGCTGAAGTGGCTGCTGGGAAAGGCAGGAGCGCAGAAGCGGTGGCAAGCGGTGGCCGGGTTGGCCGCTGCGCCTGCCGACGATCTCGTGCTTCCGGTGCGGCTCTCCCGCTCCTTGTACTTCCTGAAGGATGATCTCTACGACGAGTGGACCGAGACGGGTGTCCCGGAGCCCCATGAGTTCGTAGCGAGGTACTCGTCGGTCAAGAGCATCTACGCGAAGCAGATGCGCACGTTCCTAGAGCGAATGACGCTCCGCAACCACTTCTACATCGCGCCATGAGCCCCACAGCCCAGATGATGACCCGCGTGGATCTGCCGCAGCGACTCGGATCGCCACCGGAGGTGCTGCCGCCGTGTTTCGTATCGGGACCCGCGTGTTCAAGGTCTTCCTCGCCCCAGCGACCCCACGTCGGGGACGTATGGGGCTCCCCCGGCCTCCCTGGCTGCCGTCTTCGAGTCGGAGGTTGCGGCATGGGAGAAGTCGCGAGGAAGCGAGTTCCTGCGACAGCACACGCCGGGCTTCCACGGCACTCGCGTCGTCGCCGGCCTGGACCCTACGAAGTTCCTGGTCAACTGCTCTTACGAGATCGACTTCATCGACGGCACCGACGAGAAGGCTGGCCCACTCCCTTGGGAACGACCTCATCTAGCCAGGGCTGCCGAAGAGTTCATTCGGATGGGCATCTCCTTACGAGGACGCCTCGTGCTTCGACATCAACGATCCGACCACCTTCAAGTTGATCGACTTCGCCGACCGGGACGTGTTCGCGGAACGCCGTGAATGCAGCTATCGCAGTCCGAGGAGCTGCTCGAAGAGCCGGTCGGCCTCAACTCGAAGGGGTCCCTTCGAGGGCAACCATAGCGGTGGATTTCCCCGTTCTCGACGACGAAGAACCTCACCCTCCTCCTCGTCAACGTCCTGGAGGCCGCCTCCTTCGCGACGGCCGCATGGATTCTGCTCGGCTTCTCGATCCGCATCGGACGTGACAGGGCGTGACCCCAGGACGAGGTTCTTGATGTCGCGCAGGACGCCATCGGGGTGATTGTGGACGTGGATGATCTCGGCGCCATCGACCGCTTCGAGGTGACCACGGATCCCGCTCTGGACGCTCACGGGCAGTCCTACAGCGCCATCCCCGCCTTGCCGTACGAACACTTCACGGACGTACGATTGACCGGCGACGGTGCCCAGGCCAACGACCGCCCATTCGTGGGGCTTGTCTCGGAGGAACCGGAGGGTGGATGCCAGGAACGCAAATCGTCCTGGGGGTCCAGGAAGCTTAATCCAAGCGCACTCTTCGCACGAGCGCGCCAGGAGCCGCACGAGCCGCTGGCCACGCACGGTGTCCTCCTTGCGGAACCGATATGGTCGGCTCTTGAGGGTCTTGATGATGACCTCCTCGACCCCAACCTGCCCTCGACGGTCCTCGACGAGGAGTTACGCTCGATGGGCCTCGACCCCGACGCCATCGCCCAACGCGGCATCGACTTCATCGTCAAGGTGCAGGAGGAAGAGCGGCTTGCGTGGCAAGCCCGGGCTCGCGAGCGCCGGACCCAGCTTGAGGCCAAGGCGTCGAGGGCGGTCGTCGTGCAGGGGCTCGATCGAGCCGCGGTGCTAGCGCGCCTAGAGCAACTGCGTGCCACCCACCCGAAGCTCGGCACCGCGATTCAGATGGCCGCCCGAAAGCGAAAGCCCGAGGAATCGACCGACGCCGAGCTGCGCGCGCTCCTTGAACAGATGGAGGCTCTGCGCGCGATCGAAGACGACGACTCGGAGTAGGTGCAATGCCACGAACGCCCCATCCAGGTGCCGTGGCCTGCGCCCGGCAGCTCCACGCGAAGCTCAAGGTCCGTCACCCCAACGAGATCGACGTCGAGCTAATCGCCAACAACCACAGTCTGCTCGTGCGTCGCCTCCCAATGCAGCACGAGGAAGGCCGGCTCCTCCGAACGCGCGACCACGGCATCATCAACGTAGCGGAGGACGCGTACAGGTCGAACAAGTGGCGTTTCGTCGTAGCTCATGAGGTCGGCCATTTCTTGCGGCACGCCGATGCCGACAACTTCGAGGCCTGCACCCGCGGAGACTTGTCGAACTACACCGGGACTGGGCGCGAGGCCGAGGCTAACGACTTTGCCTCCGAGCTGCTCATGCCTGACTTTTTATTCAAGGGACGGTGCGACCGCAACCGCCCGAGCCTTCGGGACATCGCCGAGATCGCCGAGGAGTTTCAGACCTCCCTTACAGCCACCGCGCTGCGGTTCATTCTCTTCGCGCCCGAGCCGTGCGCGGTGGTCCACTCGACGAAGGGAGTCGTTGATTGGCTCGATTGGTCGCCGACCTTCCGGGTTGGCATCCGCAAGGGCACCAAGTTGAACGATAGGACTTACGCGGGGGACCTGTTCGCCGGGAAGCCCGTGGACGATCGCGCGAGCCAGGTGGACGGAGATGCTTGGAGCGACTCCTCCTGGGCAGCGGGCATCGACCTTTTCGAGCACTCCAGAAAGGTCGCGATGGACTCGGTGCTCACGTTCCTATGGCACCGCTCGTGAGCGGGCTGCGGAGTCCGGCGTCGGGTTGTCCCCCGCCTCGCGCTTGGCCGATAGGGGCTCCACGGACCAAGTTGCCGACGCCGGACCCCGGCTAGTCCTCGTCCTCGTCGGGGCTCTCGGCCTCCTCGATCGTCTGGAGGACCGTGAGGGCGCGCTCGAAGTTGCCGCCAGCAGCTCGCCAAACTCGAATCGCACGGCTCTTCGCGCTCCTCTTCTCCGAGTACCACGTCGTGATCGAGTCGCCTCGGGCGGCGGCAGCCCGCTCGATGGCGGCCCTCTGGGTCGCATGGTCCTGGGTCCTGGAGCTAACTCGGATGTAGGCTGCGGAGTTGTTCATGAAGCACCTACAGCCTGGGGCGGCCTTGATCAAAGCCAGCTTTCCATCGGCCCCATCTTCGCGTACTACTGGACCGTGGGCTCTCGGAAGTCGGTCATGTTCACCATCGGCTACGCGGGCAAGACCCTCGCCGAGTTCGTAGCCGCGCTACTCGACGCCGGGGTCGAACGCGTGGTCGATGTTCGAGCGCTCCCCCTATCGAGGCGCAAGGGCTTCTCGAAGACTGCCCTTGGGACGGCGTTGGCGAAGAAGGGCATCGAGTACGTTCACCTTCGCTCGGCCGGCAACCCGTATCGCGACAAGAAGCACGACATCGAGCACTGCCTCGCCTTGTACTCCGGCCATCTGGACGAGAACCCCTCGGTCCTTGAAGAGGTGGATGCCGTCCTCGCCGAACATCGAGCTGCCCTACTCTGCGTCGAGGCCGAAGCGGGTCAATGCCATCGAGGGGTGCTTGCCGAGCGCCTTCGGCAAAGGGACCCCAACCGGGGCATCCGCCATCTGTAGCTACTCGAAGCCTGGCAGCTTCATCGACTCCCCCTTCGTCGGCTTCGGAGGCTCTGCCTTCGGGGGATGAAACAAGCCGACGATCATGAAGTTCTGGGGGTGCATCTTCGTGTTCCCTAGGAAGAAGTACGGGTCGCGCTTCGAGGGGTCCATTCGTAGCTGGATCGCCTCCACGACCTTCTCTTCGGCCATTCCTCCTCCGCGCTCGGCCCACTGCTTGTAGTCGAGGACGTACAGACCCCAATCGAGGATCCCCATGTCGTGCTCCGTCGAACACGCGGGGTCGTCGCACGTGAACTTCGCCCGGTACTGGACGGGGCAGAAGGCAAGCTCCTTCGTCGCCTTCTCGCCGTCGATGAAGAGGTCCCTCTGCTTGAGGGCACGCGCCCTCTGCTCGTCCCACTCCTTGCGCTCCGTTTCGCTCTTCTTGCGCTTGTAGATGCGGGTGATCTCTCTTGGCCTCACGAGTCCCAGGGACGTGTGGTCCTTCTTCTCAGCGGCGACGAGGGCCTCGACCGAGGCGAACACGTTCGACTTGTTCGGGCCGAGGATCAACCGGGCTCGCTCGGCCCACTCGGTCTTCGACGTCCCGAGTTCGCCCACCTTCTCAATCGTGTTCTCCCGAATGCGATGGCTCTCGGGCCGGAAGTCGGCCTCGTTACGTTCGACCTCGGCTTCGACCCAGTCGTAGGCGTGGAACGGGTCCTTCATGTGCCGGAGCTTGATGGGGTAGATCCGCACGAGCCGCCCCGTTTGCGGATCGAGCGCGCCCGTGCAGACGGTCTCGTAGTGCTTGGCGGAGAACTCGGGGTACGTCTTCCCCCAGATCAGCAACTTCGTCTTCGCCCACACAGCCGCCCCCAGCTTCTCGAAGGTACCACGTCCCGCAAAGTAGTCCTCGACTTCACGCCGGACCCGCTCCACGAACCGCCCCATAACCCCGCTCGGCGGGCCATCACGCGGCTCCGCCACTCTCGACGTATGCGCACGCCGCGTGCCGCTCGGCGATGGAATTTCCGTAGCCGGGGGGTGGTCGGGAAAAATTTCCCGCCCGGTTCACTTTGTGGCGAAGAGATGGGGGTCCTTTTTTGGGTCCCATCTCACGCGAGGCTGCGCCGGCCGCGATTTCTTTCCCCGCATGATCTCGGGACTTGGGGGTCCTACGCCCAGATGAGCCCGACGAGCTTGAAGAGCAGCTTGTGTCGGGCCTCCAACTCGTCGGGGCCGAACTGGTCGAGGGGTTCGAGGTCGAGCCCGTGCCGGTTCTTCAGCGCGGTCATGTCCAGCTTCGACTTGTAGCTGTCGGCGCGCAGCGTCTCGTTCCAGTAGAGGGTGTTGGCGTAGGACTTGAGCTTGTCCGCGTAGGTCTCGTTGTTGCTGGAAATGTTGTCCTTGCCCTTCAACAAGAGGATGCCCCCGAGGCGGTTCCTCTCCTGGTCGAAGCGCTCCTCGTCGTTGTCGAAGCGGGCCTTGTTCTCGTCGTTCCAGGCCAGGATGTGCTCGACGTGGAACCCGGTCTTGGCCCCAGTCTTCGTCACGAGGTCGGCGATCGGGTGCTTGGGGTTCAAGTTCATTTGCTCGGCGAGGAACTCGTCAATCCGCGCGAAGAAGTACCGCTTGAACCGCGTGTTCAGGTTGATGCCCGTCTGCTTGAAGGCCGCGTAGCTCAGGGGCTCGGCCTCCTGGACGTTCCGGCGCGCGGCAATCATCGCGGTCAGCTCGGCATCGAACGCCGGCCGGTAGGCCGCGACGTCCTTCCCTCGGATGGCCTCCGCAATCCGCTGGAGGACGTCGGCGAACTCGTTGCTGTCGTAGGCGCTCTGGAGCTGGAGCAGTGAGTACAGGCGGTCCGCCTCGTGTGCCACCGCCTTGATCTTCACCAACTCGTTGGGATCGCTCGGTACGCAGGCTGCGAGCGCCAAGAGGAACGGGGCGTCCAGGTCAAGCAGCGCGTTGTAGAAGACCGAGCGGAGTTGAGCCTGGTCCTGCGTGTAGGCCTTCCGTAGCCGGACGTAGAGGTCCGAGTAGTAGCTGAAGTCCCCCTTCAAGAATGTCTTCACCTTCTGCGGCGAGTGGAGCAGCCCGAGCTTATCGTCCATGTCGGGGGCAAACATCGCGCGGTGGTAGTCGCCGTCGAAGCGCTGGCCGTCCTTGCGGCTGCTCGCAAACTTGGCCTTGAGGTAGGCGCGGAAGAAGGCGTCGAAGTCGTCGTCCTTGAAGGCGTTGATGGCCGTGGCCCTCTGCTCCCAGAGGTCGTTGTAGTTGCCGCTGTCCAGCTCGATCTTGTCGATCTGCCCGAGAAGCTTCCCCTTCAGGATCTCGTAGGGGCGCAGCCGGACGCCTCGGTCGTTGATGACCTCGAAGACCATCGAAACGTCCGTTTGCTCGACGCCGAGGTTGATGAGGACGAGGCGATGCAAGAAGTAGAAGACGAAGGTCTCGAACACCTGCTTGTCCTTGAGCCGCTCATCCAGGTAGGCGGAGATGATCGCGTAGTTGTTGACCATGTTCCGCGCCGTGATGCCGGTTGCAACGTCGGCGTCCGTTGGCGCGGTCCCCTCGTAGAGGGCCTGCTGGGCCGCCTTGTGCCCCACGTGGTTCATCCAGAACTGCGTCTCGAACCCCGACTGCCCGGCGATCTTGGTGTCGATCCACCCGGCCAGCTTCGAGCCGTACTGCTTGGCGAGGTGGTGCAGCTTGACGAGGATCAGGGACAGCGTGGTCAGACGTTGCTGGCCAGCAGAGCGCGAACACCATCCCCGGCTGGTTGCCGCCAAGATCACCGCCGCATCTCCTTGCAATGGCGCAAGCGTCTCCGCCTTCGTCGCCCAGAACGGCTTCACGGCCCCGCCAAGCTGCAGCCAGCGGCCACGCACCAGCGCGCCGAACGCCACCACCGCGGCCAAGAGCATCGTCACCCGGTGAAAGCGCACCGGCCTCTCGGCCGGGCGGCGCGCGATGGCGACGTTCGTCTCCGCGACCTTCTCCGAGAGCGTCCGCTGCACCTGCGGCCGCCCGCTCGGCCGCCCGCCGCGAAGGGCCGCGCGTGCGCCCTCGACGCAGCGCTCGGTATGCTCCGCGAGCTGCGTCGGCTATTGCCGGAAGAACGCTTCCGAAGGTGTCGCCGAAGCACCTTCGCGAACGTCTCCTCGACGCCCACGACAAGACTCCTGCGAGGACCTTGCGTACCTCCTCGCCCCATCTCTCGATCTCCGTTCCGCTACCTACGGGGAGCTCCCGGCGCCGCCACCTCAACCAGCTGCGGATCACGTAGACGTCGTCGCCGACGCAATCGGCGACGTCGGGGAACGCAATCGAGTGCCCCCACGGTTCTCGACCTCCCCGCGGTCCGCACCGCAAGCGGCAAGGCCGTTGCACGCGCCGCCGCGTTGATCACCACGACGCCCTCGCGGTGCCGGTCGCACCGGTTGACGAGGTGTATCCAGCCGTCCACCTCGGTCGATGAGCTCCGTCTCCATCCAGCTGCTCCCCGTAGGCCTTCCATCGTCTCGGTTCGTCGTGTCGCTTTCCACCAGGAGCACCCTTGGCCCGTTGCTCCAACGGGTGGTCATCGTCACCAGCATCATCATCGACTCGCCGAAGCCGCCTTGAGGAAACGGCAACGGACGCATCTACTCGAATCGGCGGGAGCACCAGTCATTCGTGCATCCTCCTTTGCTTATCGGTCATCTGCTCGACGACTCATCGTTGCCCTCGCCTCATCCACTCGAGAGTCCTCCCGGCTGTCTTCGGTTCACCCTCGGCGCGAGTCCCTGAGCCCCGGGTGGGATGTCGTCCGCGTCCTCCTCGAGGACGAACGATCATAGCTCCCGACCGCCGTCTTTGGCGAGAGCGCCAGTTGCCTTCGAGGCAGCCTCGGCATCTCCCTTACCGGGGCCTCCGCAACATGCCCCTTCTTCCCTTCAGCCCCGGCTTCGGTTGCCTGCGCGGTGCCTCCGCCGGTGCCCTTTTCGGATCGGAGTGGCGTCCTCCGCTTTGCATCCGTGCCGCCTCTGCGCTTGCCTTGAGGTCTGACTCCGCGTGCCTTCGCGCGCTGCCGGCTGTTCGTCAGGGTCACCACGTTGATGGCGATGCCGTCTCCGAGAGCCTGGACGGCCTGGGCCTTCGTAGTCTCCCTTCGCGGTGCATTCGGGCGCATCCTGCATCGCTCACCGCACCAGCACGGCCACCGCCGTCGGGACCCTCTTCGTGGACATCGTCACGGTCTCACTCCCGTACGAACGTCTCTCGAAGACGCCCTCGTTGATTGACATTCGTACCTTCGATGGTCAATGTGAGTTCGCAAAGCCCGGAGTGAATACGGAGGGCAAGATAAAGAGAGCGCGTCAATTGTTTGGAAGTTTGTAATTCGATTAGCCATTAGTGGTGACAAAAAATTGTCTAGTGTGCCTTTCGTTTGGAAGCTCTGGATGGGACGGCGGAAAACCAGTGACAGAAATCGCTCGCGACGACGAACTCCCTATTTTTCGGCCGCGCACGGGCGTCGGTGGCTCGCGGCCGTCGCCGGACGGAGCGCGCTCGTTCCGCAATGCGATCTTGGCGCGCCTGCGCGGAGGGACCCGGCGCGGCGCCCGTAGCCCCGCACCGGTTCACCCACTTCAGGCCCGCGCGCGCCGCGTTGTCATCAAGGCGCACCTGCTGCGCATGGGGCCGACCGCCGCCAAGGCGGCCGCCTTGCACGTGCGCTACATCGAGCGCGATGGCGTCGAGAAGGACGGCTCGAAGGGCAAGCTGTACGACGCGCAGGGGACGGTTCGCGCGAGGGTCTTCGAGCAGCCGCGTCCCGGCGAGAAGCACCAGTTTCGGTTCATTGTCTCGCCGGAGGACGGTTCGGAGCTCGAGCTCACCGCCTACGTGCGGCGCCTGATGGCGACGCTCGAGCGGGACCTCGGGCGCAAAGTGGAGTGGGCGGCGGTCAACCACTTCGACACCAGCCATCCGCACGCGCACATCCTCGTCCGCGGCATCGACCGCGATGGGCGCGAGCTGCGGATCGACCGGGGCTACATCTCGGCGGGCATGCGCTGGCGCGCCCAGGAGCTAGCGACCCAGGAACTCGGGCCGCGGCCGGAAAGGGATGTGCGGCGGGAGGAGGAGCGCGAGGTCACCCAGCAGCGGTTTACGACGCTCGACAGGGAGCTCGAGCGCCGCGGGCCCGACCACTTCGTGGAGGTTCGCACGCGGGCACGGAGGGGGCGCATCGACGAGTCCTTGGTCATCGCACGCCTCGAGCATCTCGAAGGGCTCCGACTCGCCGAGCGCGTCTCGAGAACGTCGTGGAGGCTGGTCGAGGCTTGGCAGAAGCGGCTCCGGGATCACGGCTCGCGCGGCGACATCCTGCAGCAGATCCACGCGGCCGTGCGAGGCGACCCCTCTCGCTACGACGCGGTTCGGCCGGGAGAGGCGCTGCCGCCCGAGCCGGGAATGGCGGCGGCGGTCGTCACGGGCCGGGTGGCCGGCAAGGGACTGTCCGATGAGCTCAAGGGGACGTTCTACGCGGTCGTCGAGACGCCGGCGGGGCGCGCGTACCACGTCCCGCTCGACGCGCGCAGCGCGCAGACGGTGGGCGTGGGCGATCTGGTGTCGCTGGCAACGCCGCCCGAGTCGCCCGTCCGTCCCGTGGACGGGCAGATCGCCGACGTCGCCCGCGCCCGTGGCGGCGTCTTCGGCGTCGACCCCGCCGCGGGCGGCAACGCGCAGGTGCTCGCGCAGCGCCTGCGCCAGCTCGAGCGGGCGGGGCTCGTCGCGGCCGAGGGCCCGGCGCGCTGGAAGGTGCCGCCCAACCTCGTCGACCGGCTCGTCGAGCGGGGACGCGACGCGCCTCCTCGCCACCGGCTCGTCGTTCGCAAGGAGCCCCTGTCGCTCAAGGAGCAGGTCGTCCACCGGGGACCGGTCTGGCTCGATCGCGTCGAGACGAAGACGCTGGCCCACTGGGGGCTGGGCGCCGACGTGCAGCTAGCCGTCGTCGAGCGCCGTGAGGCTCTACGTCGCCTCGGCATCGGGCCGGACGATCCGGACCGGGTAGCGAAGGTGCGTGAACTCGAGCGCCGCGCGCTCGGAGCCGAGATGGCCGTCCGCTCGGGCCTGACCTTCCTCGCACGCATACCGGAGGGCTTCCGGGGGCGCATCGAGCCGGCTCGAGGTAGCGGCCCACCGAACGCCTACGCCGTGGTGTCGGACGGCGCGCGCTTCGTCATGCTGCGCGCGACCCCGGCGCTGCGAGCCTTGCAGGGTCAGTCCGTGACGGTCGTCCGAGATGGCAAGGGACGGCTCGTCGTCGGACCGGCTCTGGACAAAGACATCGGCCGGTAACGCATGCCCGAGCCAGTGGTCCCCCCGCTCGGCCGATGTTCGCTACACTTCATCAGCAGGCAAACCCATGAGCCGCCAAGTTCAGCACCGATTGGCCCAGAGCTATGCGCTGGATCGCCTTTGGAGTGAGACGATGGGACTTTCGCCGAGCGACACGAAGCAGCAGCCGCTTCGGGCGGTTGTGACCGTTCTGGAGGCCTCCAGAACGCCCTACGCGCTGATCGGGGGGGTCGCCATGCAGATGTTGTCGAAGGAGCCGCGGACCACGCTGGACATCGACCTCGCCGTTCGAACGTTCGCGGAGATCCCCCGCCAGGCCCTCCAGAAAGCAGGCTTCGTCCACGAGGGACGCCACGCACACAGCGACAATTGGCGCGCACCGGGCGACGCTCCGCGTTCGCGCCGGGTGGCGGTTCAGTTTTCAGCGCAGGACGTCGGCATCGATGCCGCCGTGACTCGCGCTCGTCTCGTCGACGCCGGTGACTTTCAGCTCCGGCTCGCGAGCCCGGGGGACATGCTGGTGCTCAAACTGGCCGCAGCCGAGGAATCGAGCCGCCGGGCGAGCAAGAGGCGCCAAGATTTGCTGGACGTCGTGACGCTTGCAGAACAATACCCCAAGGTTGCGGCGAAGCTGGTCGATCTGCAGGCGCGCCTGGACCGTCTCACCAAGAATTTGTTGACGCTTTCCCGAGACCGGGGACCCGAGCGCTAAGCGCCATCCGGGCGCAGCGGGACCCGCACGCGGAACGGGTGAATCGACTTGCGGATCGCGGCGTCCGCCCTGTCGCCTCGAAAGCGTCTCCTCGAGCGAAATTTAGCAACACTTGGCTTCCTCGCGCCGAGGCGCGCCCCCGGGGGGAATGGGCCCCTGTCCGGACGACGGACCATCCCGATTTGCCGACCATCCCTCCGCAGCGGCCGGATGCCAAGCCGGGTCATCCTTGACCTGAACCGTGCGGCTCTCGGTCTCTTCTTGCTTAAAGTGACGGAGGTCGAAGCGGTCTCCCGAAAATCCGACTGCCGCAGGTCGATTCCACGAAGCACCCCGGTCGCACTGATCGATGAACCGAGGTGCCACCGAAGCCGCAACCTGAGCTGGCTGAAAGCCAAGCGAGGTCCACTGGCGCGTTCAAGAGCACGCTCCGGACGCTCGCGGACGCTCGCGTCTTCGAACGCACGTCGGCTGGTCTGAAGGTCGAGCGATCGGGCCTCGCCAAGCGCGAAGACAACAGGCCTCAGCCAGACGTCGATGGCAGCGCGCTCGCTCCGTTCCTAGACGCGTTCGTCGAAATGATCGTAGAGGATCTCCTGCGCCACCCACCGGAGAGCAAACCATGAAGCGCGCCGCCCTCTACCTTCGCCGCTCCACGGACGAGCACCAGATGGAGTCGCTCGAGACCCAGCGCGAGAACGCGATCGGGTATCTGCCGCAGCTCGGCGCCGAGCTGGCGCACACCTTCGAGGACGACGCGAGGAGCCGCGCGGAGTTCAAGAAGCGCCCGGGCCTGCTCTCGATGCTGACCGCGGCGAAGGCCGGCAAGTTCGACATCCTCGTCGTTCGCGACGAGACGCGCCTTGGTGGCGACACGTTTCGGACGGGCGTCATCCTCCAAGACCTGCTCGATGCCGGGATTCGAGTCATCTACTACGCCTCGGGCGAAGAGGTGACGTTCGACGACCCGACGTCGAAGGTGATCGTGGCCGTCCGTAGCTTCGCGTCCGAGCTCGAGCGGCTGAAGACGTCGCAGCGGACGTTCGAGCACCTCGAACGCAAGGCAAGGAGAGGCTTCAACGTCGGCGGTCGCTGCTACGGCTACGACAGCGCCGAGGTTCACGAGGGAGAGCACCGGCTCTACGTCGACTACAAGATCAACGAGGCGGAGGCGAAGGTCGTCGTCCACCTCTACGAGCAGTACGCCGCCGGCGTCGGCCTTCGGACGATCGTCAAGGATCTCAACGACCGACGCGTACCTTCGCCGAAGGCTGGAAAACGCGGCCGGGGCTTCTGGAGCATGGGCGCGATCTGGGAGATGCTGCGCCGTGAGCGCTATCGCGGGCGGCTTATCTGGGGCGAGCGCGAGAAAACGTACCGCTCCGGCACCAAGGTCCGCATCGTGCGCCCCGAGGAAAAGAGGACGCTCGCTGACCGCCCCGACCTGCGCATCGTGAGCGAGGACCTCTGGAGTGCCGTGCAGGCCCGCATCGCGAAGAACCAGCGGCAGAACAGCGGCAAGCGCGCGCCCGGAGGCCGGCCGCCGAAGTACCTGCTGTCCGGCTTCGCGCGCTGCGCGACGTGCGGCGGCTCCATCAAGGTGCTGGGCGGTAGGGACGGGAAGAAGCCGATCAAGGTCTACGGCTGCGCCAACCACCACGACGCAGGCGGAGCGGTCTGCGCCAACACGCTCCGCAAGCCCGTCGACCTCGTCGACGCCACGGTCGTCGACTGGCTTCAGGAGACGATCCTCACCGAGGAGTTCGTCGTGCGCGCGCTACGGATGATCCGCCGCCGCCTTGCAGAGCGGCTCCAGACCATGGACGACGACACTCCGCGGCTCGACGCGGAGGCCCAGAGACTGAAGGGGGAGATCGACAAGCTGGCGCAAGCCCTGCTCTCGACCGACGAGAAGCCGCACACCATCGTGAAGATGATGGCGGAGCGCGAGGAGCAGCTCGCCGGGGTGCAAGCGCGTCTCGCGAGCATGAAGACCGCCCCCCAGGTCCTCGACCTCGAGACCCGCCGGATGGAGAAGGAAGCGCGGCGGCGCATCGAGGACGTGCGCGCCGTCATGGGGAGGCGGGGGGAGGAAGCGAAGCGCGCCCTGTCAGCTCTGCTCGACGGCAAGCTGACGTTCACGCCGCGCGCCGACCAGCGCTACGAGATCACGGGGCGAATCGTGACCGGGGCGCTGGTGCACTTACCTGCGTGTCCCCAGGGGGACAGCCGGTATGGTGAACATGAGAGGTTACGAGACGTTGAAGGGATGGACCGTGCCGATTTCCCTCACGGCGTAGCCACGGCCATGGTCGGCTGAGCGTCCCCGACGCGATGTGGCGGCCGGCGCTATACTCCAGCCAGATGTCCTCCCCCGAAGCAATCTACGCAGCGATCCTGGCTCTTCCTGTGCCGGAGCGGCTGAAGCTCGTGGAGCGCGTCGTGCACGATGTCGCCGAGGCGGAATCGAAGGCGACTGGGGCGGCGGACGCAGCGCGGCTCGTGGGGATGATGGCGGACGAGCCTGAGGTGATGGACCAGGTTCTCGATCATGCGCGCAATCTGCGCGCGCGGCTCACCGTCCGGGCACGTGGATGACTCGAGCCCTGCTCGATACGGACATTCTGTCCGAGTTGATGAAGGGGAAGGACTTGCGGGTGGCCGAACGCGGGCGCGCGTACCTCGCTGCAAACGGGCGATACACCATCACGGCCGTCACGGCGATGGAGATCGCGTACGGCTTCCGCCGGGTGGGACGGATCGACCGCCTGGAGAGGTTCGAGGCGTTCTTGCAAGCGCACGAGGTCCTACCGTTCGATGGCGAGGCGGCCCTCCTCGCCGGAAAGATCGACGCCGACCTCGAGGCGCGTGGGCGGCCGGTCGACCTCGGTGACGTGATGATCGCGGCGATCGCGCTCCGGCACGCGTTGCTGGTCGTGACCGGCAACGTGGCACACTACGACGCGATCAAGGCCACAGGACTCTCCCTTGGGATCGAGAACTGGCGCGAAGGCTAGCGAAACCGTAAGGCTCCAATAGAGGGCCACCTCGACGAAACCGCGTGCCGTGACGAGGCGACGGATGTCGGGCTCTTGAGTCTCCGTGTGCTGCTCGCCCGCGGAGACGCGCAGGTACAAGGCGACGCGCTTCCACGCGGGGCGGCCCCCGACTCCGAGAAGGAGTTCCTCGAGCGCAGCTGCCGCCACCGCCGGCGTGCGTCGCTTGCTCCGCCGGAGGAGCGCGCTGCCGGCCGGAAGCGGCGGCGCAACGAACACATCGAGACCGACTAGTCGATGGGGCAGTCGCCCTCGTTGACGCGATCGCACGGAACCGCGACCCCGCGATCCTGGGAAGCGCGGCGTGCAATCGAAGGCAACGGTGCGACCCTGCATCGGTTCCGACAAGCGACGATCGCGCTTGGCGCGACCGATCCGCCGCGGAAGCTTGCGGTTCCAGTCTGTCATCGCCTGCTCGCGCGAGCGGACTGCACTACGCCCCGACCCGAAGACGACGAGGTAGCCCGCCTCGGTCGAGGCGTCTGCCTCCGACGCGGGGCATGCCTGCGGGCTCGACGAGCAGATGGTGATCGTCATCGCGTGAGAAGAATCCACGGTCACGGGCCGGCGTCGGTGGTGATCGGTGCGAACAGCGCATCGATGGCACTGGACGAGGACGTGGGAGCGGGGCTCTCGGGCACAAGGGGCGGATCGGCGGAGAAGCGCTGCTCGCAGCCGAAGAGTCCCACGATGGCGACGTACACGAGGCTCCGCATCCGGAACGACAAGAGCCGCACGGTCGATGATGATCATTCAGCGGTACCGACCGTCTCCTTCAAGTCCTCGTACAGCTCGCAACACGCCACACGCACAGCGTTCTCGTAGGCGCTCTGGTAGTGCGCGCCCATGGGGTCGGTCGGGAACGATCCCAGCCGGCTCCGCCCGGACGGGCCGAACACCGCAAACCCGTCCGCGGTCGGTGAGATCTGCACCAGTAGCCCGATGCCCCCCGATGGACTGGAGCCACTCGGCAGCGTCGTTGTAGCTGGTGAACTTGTCCGCGCTGGTCCCCGTGAAGGAGAGAGCCCACCCCCATTCACCGATGGTCCTGGGCAAAGCTCGATCAAGGCGCATGAGACCCGCCATCGTGATGGTGGTGGGGGTGAAAGCACGCCAGGTCGCCGGTCCGAGCCTTATGGCATGTGCCCGCCACGTGGCCGCGGGGCGCGTCGAACTCGCACCCATCCCCCTCGCTCTTGTCTTTGCAGGCGGCGATAGCTTCTGGCCGCGGGCCGTGGTGCTCGTCATCGCTCGGGTTGCTTTGTGCCACCGCGAGCGCCGGGACGATCATCAACCCGACGGCTACCGCAAGACGCATCGACTTCAACATGGGAGACCTCTGGGGGCGAGCGCGAGGCTCACTACCTGACTCAACCACCGTGACGCGGAGCGATTCCCTTCACCCGGCATCCCCCCTACGGCGACGCAAACGCTGGCCAGCGCAAGCAGCGCCTCCAGGTCGTGCTCTCTGCCTGGCGGTTCCCGCGCCTGATCTACGGCGCGGAGCGAGGGGTTCCTCCCAGGGCCACGGTGCTCGCGGCTGGGGAGCTCGCACTCTGGTTCGAGATTCTCCGTGCTGCCGTCCCCGTGCCGCCCCGACATCATCTTGAGGGGCTGCGGGTATATGCAAGACTGCACGGTCTTCGCGTCGAGGATCTCGAGCGCGACAAAACCATTCTGATTGCTGGCGATCAGGTCGCCGCTCAGCCGTGGAGAACCCAGACCGCGTACGATCCGCTCGCCCAGACCGTGGTCACGACAAGGGTCCGCGCGACACGCGGATTGCGTACGGCCCGTACGCGGTCACCCAGGGACGCCGAGACCATCGCGGCGCCGACGCCACGCGGCAACCCTTGTGCGAGCCCGGCAGCCGCGATGGCCGAAAGCGCGCCTACACCCACGAACGTCATGCGCCAACCAAATCGCTCCCCGACCACCGCGCCGAGAGGAACGCCGAGGGCGATCGCCGCGGTCAACCCGCCGTTGACGACGGCAATCGCTCGTCCGCGGTGTTCCGCAGGCACGAGGGCGCCCGCGAGCGCGTTGGCGTTCGGCGTGTAGATGCCCGCGGCGAACGCGAGGAGCACGCGGGCTGCTGCGAGGGCGAGGAAACTGTGCGCCGTCGCCGCCGCCATGTTGAGCAGCGCAAAGAGCGACATCGACGCGATGAGCAGCCGCCGCCGGTCCACGCGCCCGGTGAGCGCGGTGAGTACGGGCGAGCTCGTGGCGTACGCGAGCGCGAAGATGGAGACTAGAAGGCCGGCCTCGGCAACCGAGACGCGTATGTCTGCGGCGATGATGGTGAGGAGCGCCGCGATCATGAAGCCTTCGGTCCCGATGGCGAACGTGCCCAGCGCAAGCCAGTAGAGGGCATGCGGCCTTCGTGTCCTGGGTGTCGCCAGATGAGACACGGCAGCGGTTGACTGAGCCTTCATGCATCTCCTGCAACATGTACGGCCGTATTGAATGGGTCCAAGCTAAGACATGCCCCTGACGCAAAAAGATCGATTCAGCGAGCAGCCCGGCCACGCCGTTTTGACGCGGCATCGCCCTGGGGAAGCAGGTGCTGAAAGAGGACGCGCTCGAAGCGTTCCACCGGGATGGGACTACGCTGCGCCTTCGCCACCAGAATGGCGCCCTGGAGCGAGCTGACGATGAAGCCTGCGAGCTCCTGTACTTCCGTGTTGGGCGCCAGCTCGCCCGCATCGATCGCGGCTTCGAGGCAGTAGGCCACCGATGCCTGGTTCTCCGCGAACACCGAGGCGACGCGAGTGCGAATCGCCTCGCTTTCCTCGCTGGCCTCTGCGCTGAGGTTCCCGTACAGGCACCCTCGTCGCATGTCGTCCTTGCGAAGGTATTCGAGTTGCCCTTCCATCCACGCACGCAACCGGCGAAGTGGCGGCAGGGCGTCATTCCGTAACGTCGCGCGGACATTGGCGCTCGTCATCTCACGGTAGCGCTCGAGGATCTCCAGTCCAAACGCTTCCTTCGATGCGAAGTGATTCGTGAAGGAACCCTGGGGCACGCCGGCCGCCTGGACGATGTCGCGCACGCTGGACGCGCCAAAGCCGCGCCGGTGAACCAGCCGCAGCCCGTCGGAGAGCAATTTTTCCTTGTGCGATGGGCGTGACATCAGGCGAAACAATGCGTACGTCCGTAGTGATTGTCAAGGACCAACGACCGGCAGGCTCCGAGATGCACCGGAACATGTGGATGCCACCAGGGTCCGCGCACCCACGGGATGCCGCGGGATAGATCCGTATTCTGACGAACCCTCTTGCAGCGAGCGAAAGACTCACCGGCCTTGCTCGCGACCAAAAGCGAGAGTCACAATCCCGCGCCATGAGCGACGTCGTCACAGAACGCCGACAGCAAGTGTTCCCCAGGCTGAACGACGCTCAGCTCCGGCGGATCGCCCGCTACGGCGAGCAACGTCACGTTTCCGCGGGCGAGATTCTCTTCGACCAAGGCACCTCTGCGCTCGGTATCCACGTCGTCCTGAGCGGCGCCGTTGAGATTGTCCGCCCAGGCATCCTCAATGACGAGCTCATCACCGTCCAGCACCCCGGCGAGTTCACCGGCGAAGTGAACGTCCTCGCGGGACGCCGCGCTCTCGTCAGGGCCCGCATGGTCGAGGATGGCGATGTCCTCGTCATCGGTCCGCAGGGGCTCCGCCGGCTCATTCAAGAGGATTCCGAGGTCAGTGAAGTGCTCATGCGCGCGTTCATCCTGCGGCGAGTGGCCCTCATCGCAGGCGGCTTGGGCGACGCGACGCTCATTGGCTCGGCGCACTCGGCAGGCACGCTGCGGCTCCAGGAGTTCCTCACGCGCAACGCCCACCCGTACACGTTCGTCGACGTGGATCGCGATGCTGACGTCCAGGCTCTTCTCGATCGCTTTCACGTCGGCGTGGGGGACGTGCCGATTGTCATCTGCCGCGGAGACATCGTGCTCAAGAACCCCTCCAACGAGGCGGTGGCGGAGTGCTTCGGTCTGAACGCGGCGATCGATCACGGCAGGGTTCGCGACTTGGTGGTCGTCGGGGCCGGGCCTGGCGGACTCGCCGCCGCCGTCTACGCCGCGTCCGAGGGGCTCGACGTGCTCGTCCTCGAGACCAACGCACCCGGAGGGCAAGCGGGAACGAGCTCGAAAATCGAGAACTACCTCGGCTTTCCAACGGGCATCTCGGGCCAGGCGCTCGCGGGGCGCGCGCTCGCTCAGGCCGAGAAGTTCGGCGCGGAGCTCGCAGTGGCGTCGCGGGTCGAGCAGTTCGCCTGCGGTGCGCCGAACGGCCACGAGATCAGGCTGTCGAATGGAACCGCGGTGCACGCGCGCGCAATCATCATCGCGAGCGGCGTTCAATACAGGCGCCTGCCGCTCGAGAACCTCGCTCGCTTCGAGGGGGCCGGCGTCTACTACGCTGCGACGGCGACCGAGGCCCGACTTTGCGGCGACGAGGAGGTCGCCGTGGTCGGCGGCGCCAACTCCGCCGGACAGGCCGCCGTGTTCCTCGCCGCGCAGGCGCGGCACGTCCACGTGCTCATTCGCGGGCCCGGCCTCGCCGACACCATGTCCCGCTACTTGGTCCGTCGCATCGAGGAAACGCCCAACATCACGCTCCACCCTCGCACCGAGCTCGTCGCGCTCGACGGCGACGATCGGCTCCGGAGCCTGACATGGCGCGGCCCGAAGGGGCCGGAGACCTATCCCCTCGCGCACGTGTTCCTCATGATCGGCGCCCAGCCGAACACCGCATGGCTCGGTGGGTGCGTCGCGCTCGACGACAAGGGGTTCGTGAAGACCGGGACGGATCTCACCGCCGAAGACTTGTCTCGCACGCGGTGGCCAGTCGCCCGCCCCCCCTTCCTCTTCGAGACAAACCGGCATCGCGTCTTCGCTGTCGGCGACGTTCGCTCGGGGAGTGTCAAGCGGGTCGCCTCCGCCGTCGGAGAGGGCTCCGTTTGCGTGCAGCTTGTTCATCGCACCCTGGCCGAGTGAGCGGTCGTGAAGGCGGTCCCCCACGCTACCTGCACCCTGGGTCTGGGTGCCGCTCCGCGAGCTCGCAACGCGTGCGCAAATGAGTAACGGCCCAAATGAAAGGCGGTCCCGAGCATGCGAATTGTTGTCACGAGCGCCAGCGGCGCCAACGGAAACGGACGGGGGACCCTCCTCGCGTTTGATTTGAACGGTCACTCGCTCGGCCCGTTCGCTCCGGACGCGGGGATCGTCGACCCTCGCGGCCTGCACGTGCACCCTGACGGAAGGCATCTCTACGTGAACAACGGCGACGATCGTGTCTTGCTCTTGGACGAGCGAGGAGCGGTCGTCGCCTCGACGGCTCCGATCGAGCGATTGAATCCCGGTGGCGGCGTGGTCAGCCCGGACGGCCGCTACTGCGTCACGGCCAGAACCTTGCGCACAATCGTCGCATTCTCCGCAGATCTCAGCGGCCCCGGGGTGCCGCTCCTGCCGGACGACGTGGTCGCGTTCCCGCGAGGCTTTGCATTCTCTTCGGACGGCGGCTTGTTCCTCGCCGCCGGAGCGACAGGATCGTCAGGCGTCGGGGCGGGTGTCATCTTCGCGATATCGCCGGCGCCTGAGCGCCGAAAGACTCGGCTGGTGGAGGACGCGGAGCTCAGTCCACTCGACCTGACGCTCGCCCCGAACGGGAACATCGTCACCAACAGCGAGGTCCCATTCGGATCCCAAGACGCGGTGACGAGCGCGCGCGAATACGATGCCCGCACGGGGAAGTTGGTCCGCGTTTTTCGACCGGACGGCTCGGTGCGTTTTCAACGACCGCGCGGCCTTCGCTTTGCTCCCGACGGTCGCCTCTTCTGCGTGACCCGCGACGAGGTCGTCGCGTTCGACTTCGAATCGACGAAGATGCTCGGTGCTGTGGTCCGCTTCGATGAACTTCACGGACAAGCGCTCGAATTCTTCCCCCCGTGAACGTGTCGTCAGCGCGGGCGGTCCCTCTCGAGCGTTTTCCCCGTCGTTGAGGGCCGCCCGCGAATGAGCGCCGTTGGCGAGGGAGTCGCCATGGGAGCCGCTGCGGTTAGCGCCCGGGCCTACTCACCGAGCACCTTGCGCAGCAGCCCGATGGCCTCGGCGAGGTGGCGCTGCTCGCCGGTGGCGAGGCGCTCCTCGAGCGCGTGGCTCAGCCATGCTTGACGCGCGGCGCGTCCCTCGAGGAGCACGCGCTTCCCGGCCTCCGTGAGCGAGGCGTTCCATCGGCGCGCGTCGTTCGGATCGGCGGTCCTCGTCACGAGGCCCGCCTCTTCGAGGGACGCGACGGTCGTCCCCATCGACTGCGGTGTCACGCGCTCCCCGCGCGCGAGATCGGCGACCGTCGACGGTCCCGACTTGTGCAGACGCACGAGCACCTCCGCCTGCGACATCGAGAGCGCCTGCCCCGTCGACTCGGCGCGGAGGCGCCTTATGAGGGCGCTGGTCACCTCGCGCAGGTCGCTCGCCAGGGCCTCGCAGCGCCGGCGTCGATCTTGGACGCCCTCGCCGACGTGCTTGGCCCTCACTCGAGGCATGGCGCGAGCTTGCCGATAGAAAGCCGGACTTGCAAGCTTAACTTCCAATATGCCGGCCTGCGTGTCAGAGTGCGCGCTGCCAACGGGCTCGGCAGACGGGCCGCGCGCGGGAAAGGACGGTCTCCATGACGACAAGCATCATCGAGCTGGCGACGCCCGACGGGCCGTGCACGACGGAGGTGGTCACCCCGGAGGGCGGCGGGCCGTGGCCCGCCGTCATCGTGTTCTTCGACGCGGCCGGCCTGCGGCCCGCGCAGACGCGCATCGCCGAGCGAATCGCGAAGGGCGGCTATCTGGTGCTTCAGCCGGATCTGTTCCACCGCTCGCCTCCGGTATCCACCTTAGTCGGCGGTCCGGTGACGCTCGCGGCGTTCTCCAAGATCTTTCAGGATCCGGACCTGCGCGGCAAGTTCATGGCGGGCTACTACCTGCCGGCGCTCGCCTACGAGAACCTCGCGAAGACCGTCGGCGCCGCGCTCGAGCACATCGCGGGGCGTCCGGACTTCCGGGGCCGGGTGGGCACGACGGGCTACTGCATGGGCGGCAACGCGAGCGTCCGGACGGCGACCGTCTTCGGCGACCGGATCGCCGCGACCGCCGCGTTCCACCCGGGGGGCCTCGTCACCGACCAGCCGGACAGTCCGCACACGCGCGCGGGTGCCATCAAGTCGCGCGTCTACCTGGGGCCTGCGATCGGCGACCTGCCACCGGAGGCCGAGGCCAAGCTGCGTGCCGCTCTCGATGCAACCCACGTGCGCTACGAGATCGAGCATTACGAAGCCAAACACGGCTACGCGGTCGACGACGCGGAGGCCTACTATCGCGCGGCCGCCGAACGGCACTACGCTGCCCTCGCCAAGCTGTACGGCGAGACGCTGAATGCCTGAAGAAGGCGGCGCTCCAGCCGCCCGGGAGGCGATCGCGAATGCGACGGCCTCGATCGCCGACGATCGCCGCGCGAAGCTCGACCCCGCGATCCTGCGCGTCGTCGCGGTCGTTCTCCTCGGTCCGTTCATGTCGCTGATGGACGCGACGGTCGTCAACGTCTCGCTCTCCGCCATTCGCGACGACCTCCACTCCTCGACCGAGAGCGCGCAGTGGATCGTCAGCGCCTATCTGCTCGCGCTCGCGCTGATGCTCCCGCTCAACGGCTGGCTCGTGGATCGCGTCGGCGCCAAGCGCCTCTATCTCGGCTGCTTCACGCTCTTCACGGTGACGTCGATGGGCTGCGGCGCGGCCCGCTCGATGCCTATACTGATCGCCGCGCGGGTCTTGCAAGGGATGGCCGGCGGGCTGCTCGCGCCGCTGACCCAGCTCATGATGGCGCGCGTCGCGGGCAAGCAGATGGCGCGCGTGCTCGGCTACGCCGTCGTCCCGGTCCTCGTCGCGCCGATCCTGGGTCCCGTCATCGCGGGCGCAATCCTGGAGCACGCCTCCTGGCCGTGGCTCTTCTACGTGAACCTGCCGATCGGCGTGCTCGCGGTCGCCCTCGCGGCGAGGCTGTTGCCCCGCGACGACGATTCGCGGGAGCGTCGCCCGTTCGACCTCGCCGGCTTTTTGCTCATCTCCCCCGGCCTCATCGCGCTCCTCTATGGGTTCGAGCAGGCGACGCGCGGGCACGGTTACCGGCCCCTCGCGCTCGGGGTCGTCCTGCTGGCCGGCTTCGTCCTCCACGCGAGGCGCGCGCGCTCGAACGCGCTCGTCGATTTTCGGCTCTTCGAGAACCGCCTCTTCGCGAACGCGGCCGTCATGCAGTTTCTCTCGAACGGGATGCTCTACGGGAGCCAGTTCCTGGTTCCGCTGTATCTCCTTACGGGCGCCGGACTCTCGCCCGGGCGGGTGGGCTGGCTGCTCGCCCCCGCGGGGATCGCGATGGCGTTCGTCTATCCGATGATGGGCTTCATCACCGACCGCTTCGGGTGCCGGGCGGTCGTCGTCTCCGGAGTTCTGCTCACGGTCCTCGGCACGCTGCCCTTCGTGTGGATGACGCAGCGGGGCCTCGCGACGGCGGGGGTCGAACTCGGGCTGCTCCTCCGCAGCGCCGGACAAGGTGCGATCGGTATCCCGACGATCTCGGCAGCCTACGCGTCGGTCCCGAAGGAGAAGCTGAGCTCCGCGACCACCGCGGTGAACATCGTGCAGAGGCTCGGCGGGCCGATGGCCACGATCGCTTTGGCGCTTGCCGTGGCCTTCGCGACCCCGCGGGGAGCCGGCGGACGCGTGTTCCTGCTCCCGTTCCTATCGCTCATGTCGATCCAGCTCCTCGCCCTCGGCTGCGCGGTGCGCCTCCCGGCACGCATCGGCGATGCCCGGTGAGCGTCACGTATCGGCTGTGCACGCGCCCGGTCTCGAGGGCTATCTGTAGGCAAGAGCGCCTCGTGTCGAATCGCAGCATCTCGAACTCCGCCATTCGCAGCGCAGACCCGGCGAAGAGGGTCGATGAGCCCTGGAGTCCCCCGCGCGCGGAGCGCGCAAGCGAAGCTGATGGCGCCGGAACGAGACCGTGCGGCGACCCCGCTTGGATTGGGATCCTCCCCCGGGCGCACCGTCCTTGACGCTCCACGCGCCCCACGCTTCGATCCTCGGCATGCGCGTGGCGACGTGGAATATGGCGTTCTGGTCCCATCGCCCCGAGCACGATCGGGCGTGGCACTGGCTGCTCGACACGATGAAGCCCGACGTCGCTCTGGTGCAGGAGTGCGTCGTCCCCAACTGGGTACCGTCGAGCGGCTGGTCGGTGCACTGGGCGCGCGCCTATCCCGAGAGCAAGCAGACTTGGGGAACCGGCATCGTGGCGCGGCACCCGATCAAGCCGGCGCGTCTACCTGACCTCGATGCGTGGCTGGCTACTCTGCCCCCGTCCGTTCCAGGCAAAGGTGGACTCCCTGGCATTCATCGAACAGACGCCTGGCTCGCGAGCGGAGTGCTCGCCGTCCCGTCGCTCGGCCCTACCGTCTTCCATTCGGTACATTGTCCGGCCTACCCGATTGAACGCAGACGGCTCGACGGCATCGACATCTCGGGGATGAAGCTGAAGAAGAACCCGGAGCTCTGGTTCACGGACGTGCTGTTCTTCTTCCTCAAAAATCTGGACCAGGCTTTCGTGGGGGGGGACTTCAACGCTTCACGTCTCCTCGACGTGACCCTCGGCGAACGCGGCAACAACGAGTTCTTCGACCGAATCGCTAGCGAGGGCCTCGTCAGCCTGCATCGAAAGTTTCACGACCACGACCAGCAGACGTTCTTCCAGAACCGCAAAGCCCCACATCAGCTCGACTACCTCTACGGGGATGCGAAGGTGGCCGCCCGCGTTTCGTCTTGCGACGTCGTCCCCTACGAGCAGGTCCGCGAGTACAGCGACCACGCGCCCCTGGTCGCTAACCTGGCGGACTGACGCGACCCAGAGCCTCGACAACGTCCTGATCGACCGTGACCATCACCCGTCATGGCAGCCACGATGCCAGGCGTCAGAACAACGTCAGCGTCTTCCCGTTCGGAAGCTCGGCCACCGGATCGCTCACGCGCTCGATGAGCCTGGGGTCGTCATTGCGGACGCTGTTCACGGCACGGCTCACCGGATAGCAGGTCAGGCCCTCCGCCGACGCGTTCGCAAGGATCGGGCGCACGTCCTTCACGCTGGGATCGATCCACGCGTCGAATTTGTCAGGGGCGAGGACGAGGGGCATGCGGTCGTGCAGGGTGGCCACGACGCCCTGCGACGGCGTGGTGATAATCGCACACCCGTCGGTCGAGTCGTAGATGCCGGCCATCACGATCGGCGCGTGGTCCTCGCGAGCGATGAGGTAAGGGAACTTCTTCCCGCCGAGCGGGCGCCACTCGTAGAACCCGTCCACAACCACGAGGCAGCGGTTGTCGCGGACCTTGTCTCGGTAGATGGGCTTTGTCAGCGACTCGATCCGCGCGTTGATGCCCGCCATGCGCGGGTTGGGCATCGTGAGGCCCCACCGGAGTAGTTCGAGGTGATGGGGACGGCGGATGACGGGGATCGGCTCGCTGGGCGCCAGGTTGTATCGGTCGCGAAGGCCGTCGGGTACCGACTCGAGGCCGAACATCTGCCGCAGAGCCTCGACCGGGCTCGTTCGGATGACGCGACCGCACACGATCAGAACCTACTCACGGTCGCGCTTTCGCGCACCCCGGGCAGAACCACTTGCCGCTCCCGTAGGTGGTCTGGTCGTTCCGGCCGTGGGATCGCCTGGAGTGGTCGATATCCTGGTGCCAGCCGCCCTTCTCGAACGAACGCACGGCCCGGAGCCATGCGTCGATGTCCGTCTGTCTCTGCGGGCACACCTCTGCGTCCTTGCCGCAGCGCGAGCAGAGGACCCGGTAGTGGGTTGCGGGCTTCTGGGTCATCGGCACGGCGTGCGACCTTCACGGTGTTTCGGGCGGCCAGATGATGGCCACCACGTGCTCGCCCTTCGGATTGGTGCGGTACACGATCCTGTAGCCCACCGGTGCTCCGTTCTTCGCGAGCGCCTCGGCGACGGCGGTGAGCATCTTCACGCCAGCGGAAGCCTGGTCTTCGACGCGCGGGCGGTCCGAGGGTCCTGATTCCATGCCTCGACCGATACCTGACCGTCCGTTCAGCGTCAACGCCGGGCCAGGCGGCATCAGGGGCAGCTTGCTCTCGGCCCGTGGCTAAGGCCGAGCCTTCGGCGAGGAGACTGGTGCGGATCCTGCGGTCGTGGCATTCGCAGGAGGGGCTTTGGTGACTCGACAGCTCGAGCGGCTCGCAGACGCAACGGGGGTGCGTGTTCGCATGAGCGACGGGCGGGCCATTGGCCTTTGCGAGCACGGCGATCCTCAAGGCAAACCGTTGCTCTGGTTCCCGGGTACGCCGAGTTCCCGCCTGTGGCCCGTTCCCGACGCGGAAGCGGCGCGCGCTGCTGGCGTGCGCGTCGTAGTCATTGAGAGGCCCGGGTTCGGCGTGAGCGATTTTCAACCCAATCGCTGCGTGCTCGATTGGCCGCGCGACGTCGTGCAGGTCGCCGACGCGCTGGGTTTGGACTCCTTCGCCGTGGCAGGGTCTTCGGGTGCTGGCCCCTACGTCGCAGCGTGTGCCTACGCACTCCCCGACCGCGTACGCGTGGCTGGAATGATAGGGGTCGTAGCGCCTCTCGACGCACCAGGCGTTCGCGACGGAATGACCGCACGACGCCGCGTCCTGTACCGGATGTTGGGCCTGGCTCCCTACGCTGTTCCGTTGCTGCGGATCATGGGATCGGCCGGCATCGACAACACCATGACGGCCGACGTTCCGGGGTGCGACCGTCGCGTCCTGGAGCGTATTCGCGAGCCGTACATGGCCTCGAAACGGGAAGCATTCCGCGCCGGGCCCAGAGGGTTCGCTTTCGAGCTTGCGCTGGGTTCACGTCCGTGGGGATTTCCGCTTCAGGCTATTCGCGTTCCCGTACATGTTTGGCACGGTGAGCGCGACGTCTCGACGCCCATTGCGATGGCGCGCTGCTTGGCAGCGGCGATCCCGACCAGCCGCGCACGCTTCTTCCCGACCTTTGGCCACTTTCTGTCGTACGAGGTTTGGCCAGAAATTCTCTCGACCCTGATGGGGCCGTAAGCGCCGCGGAGCATTCCTGCCATCGGCTACATCGTCGATGACGAGCCGTACCAGGTCGCCAAGCGAGGTTTTCACCCGTGGCGACGAAGGATGAAATTCTCGAAGAGTATCCAGGCTCCGATCGCGCCGCTCATCCCGGAGCTTGGATTCATCGTCGACAAGAAGCGTTGGGGGTACCCGTTTAGGCGAGGCCTGTTCGAAGTCACCCGGCGTGATTTCGAGCGGATCGCTTGTGCGATGGGTCAGCGAGGACCGCGGCGGGGCGCGGGAACGGGGGGACGACGTGCCTAAGCAGCATCCTCCCCGATGGCGGCGATGCAACGGAGCAGCAGGCCGCGCAGGTCCACCCGTTCATGCTTCGTCAATCCGTGCAGCATCTGATTCTCAACGGCGTTGACTTCGGCATGGCAGGCGGCGACCACCGTCTTTCCCTCACGGGTCAGCGAAGCCATGAGGATCCGACCGCGCGTCGGGTGAGGCTCCCGACGGATCAGCCCCAAGGTCTCCAGGTTCCCAACGATCCGGATCATGGTTTGGGGCGTGACGAACGAACGCCGCGACAGCTCAGCGCTGGAAATACCGGGTTGGCGTTCCAGCCACGAGAGCACCGAATACTGGGGCGTCGTCAGGCCCCTCCTTTCAAGGACCCGGTCCATGCGCGAGCGCAGTGCCTGCTGCGCGCGCTTGAGAAGATACCCAACGCGATCATCCTCGGCCGAGCTTGCCTTTGTAAGCATGCTGATTAATATATCAGCACGCTGACACAACGCCAGCACCGTTCAAGGGAGAGCGACATGACCACGAAAGCGGGCGGCACGGTCCACGGACCGGACTTCATCGCGCTGCAGGTGTCAGATCTTGAGTCCTCGAAGCAGTTCTGGGTCGAGAAGGTCGGGCTTGTTCCCGTACCGAAGTCGCCCCCAGGGGCGGTCGTGTTCGCCACCCAGCCAATTCCCTTTGCGATCACCACACCAAAGATCGATCTCAAGGCTGCGAGCCGGCTCGGTTGGGGAGTTGCGCTCTGGATGCACACCGACAACGCCGAGGCTCTCTGCGCCAGGCTACGGAAACACGACGTCCGAATCCTTTCGGAGCCAGCGGATGGCAACTTCGGCCGCCAGTTTTCCTTCGCCGATCCGGATGGCTACGCGATCGTTGCACATGACGGGAGATGAGTGAGCTGGAACGCGGCGCGGCGCCGGCTCATTAGGATTTGGAGCGTGACGATCCCGATGGCGGCGTCGGCATCCGTGCATGCCTGGGGACGGACTCTGGACGAAGATGCGAGAAAATCGGCGGCGCCGGGCGTCGCAGGCATCCGCGACAACGACGACAAGTTCGGTCCGGACTTCGACCGGGCCGCCAAGGGAGCGGGTGTCCGAGTCCTGCGTACCGCCCCGAGAGCGCCGCTCATGAATTCGTTCTGCGAGCGATTTCCGGGTAGTGTGCGCCGCGAATGTCTGAACCACGTCGTCGTGCTCGGTGAGCGCCACCTGGAGCGCGTCCTGCGTGAATACTGTTTCTCGTATTTCAATCGCGCTCGGCCTCATCAGGGGATCGGTCAGCTCATTCCATTCGGATCGGCGACCTCGGCGAGCGGCGGCGGAGACGTCGTGGGCGTCCCCGTGCTCAGCGGTCTACACCACGATTATCGGCGAGCTGCGTGAGGAGCGCTGGATGCGACACCCGCCAACGGATGGGCGAAGTAGCCGGGACAACCCGCGTCGCGTCCTATGCTTTCCTCACATGACAACCGCCAAACGCGCCGCCGTATACCTACGCGTCTCGACGGGCGAGCAGCACACCGAGAACCAAGAGCCCGACATCTGTCGCCTCGTCACGGCTCGCGGCTTCGACCTCGGCGCGCGGATCGTCAACGGGAGCGAGAACGACCAATGATTGCGCACGACGGTCCTCGCTCACGGTCAGCCAGGGAACGACGTTGTCACCGGCGGTGCGGGGCGCAGTGCGCGGCCAGGCTTCTCATCGCGGAGCCGCGCTGGGGTCCACCACGTGCCCCACGAACAGGATTGCGTCGGTCAGCCGCTCGCGGATGACGTAGAGGAAGGGGTGGTCTGCGTAGAACGTGTGGACCTCCGTCGGCATAAAGACGGCAGACACCGTCACCGCGTGCACCGCGGTGACCGCGGCAGCTTCGGTCCCTTCTTGGTCGACCTTGACGAAGACTTTCTGGAGCACGTCCGAAATCTTGAGGTGCCCGCCACTGCTGATTCCCGCAAAGTCCGCGAAGTTCGTAAAGGCGAGTCGTACCCCGGCCGCTCGGATGGGCTTCACCAGGGACATCGCCGACGTCGCTTCCCAGCGAGGCAGCTTGACATCCACGACGTAAGAGGACGCCCGAAGGCCTGCTTTCTCAATCTGGACCGCGGGTCACATACCGACCGGTCCGACCGGCACGTGACAGGAAGCGATGGTATCTCGCGGCTTGGACCGCGAATGGGCCTACGACCCCGAGGCCGTAGTCCGCGTCCGCGGCGTGCCGGACGGTCTCGAGCACGACGCCGCTCCTGGCCATGTCGGCGGAGACGAGCGCCCCGCGCCTCGATGGAGCTACGTTCGGAAGAATGGCCGGGGGAGCGCGTTGAGACGACGCGGGGCTGTTCGACCCTGGTCCTGGTCGCCGTCGATCTGCGCGATCTCGCGAAGCGTGATGGGGCGTCGGTGCCGTTCGCGGCATCGTTCGAAGCGATGGGGACGAGGCAGCTGCGCCGCCGCGGGTTCTTCGATTGATGGAAGCGCGAGAGCGAACCGATGCGATGGTGGTCTAACGCGAAACTGCCAGGATGTCTTGCGGCGCGGCACCGCTGGTGGCGCCCTCGTTCGCGCGGTGCCATATTCTCTATGGGCAATCCGTCACGATGACTCAGGCGCAGCGGGTTCGGATTTGGCCGCGAAGGGCGTGCCCGTGGAAACGATCTCCGCGCGGCTGGGTCTCCGGCCTGCGGCCGTCCGTCGGGTGCTAGGCCGGTCGGCGAAGCGCGGTGCCCCGCGCAAGCACCAGACGAGTGCAACTTTGCCGCTTACAACGACCCGAGAGGTGGCGGCCCAGATTCGGGGAGCCGCGGCGTCGCTCGGCGTTGCCGTCTCCACCGTACTCGAGGAGCTCGTCGTCAATGCGCTGCCGCGTCTTGGGCGAACGGGTCGATTGGAGGTGTTCCGTAGGCCGCCACGCACTGCGGCCGACGCCCCCCAAGCCGTCCGCAAGCTCCTGAAGAGCTACGACCCTGGACGGCTACGCTGGAGCGTTCAGGGGCATCGTCACGAGATTGTGGTCGCGATCCAACGCGCGGCGGCGACGAAGCGAAGCAGTGGCTTTGGCACGTCCTGTCGCGAGAGTACGCGCGCGAGCTCGTACGGGCCCATCACGGGGCGGGGTGCGCCGAACCCGCGCGTGCCGTGCTTCGGCGCGAGCTCGGGCTAACCGAGGCCGATATTCCGCGACGTCCGTACCTCGGCATGGGACCAGACACGGAGACGGCGTGAACGTCCTCGATGCGGCCAAGCGGCGGGTCATGACCGCGCAGATCAAGGTCGTTCAGAAGGAGCAGTTCTTCCTCGCGGGGGGCACGGGGCTCGGGCTGCGGCTTGGTCATCGGGTGTCGCGCGACCTCGACTGGTTTACGGCGTCGGCGTTCGACGCCGAGACGCTGGCGCGGCGATTGAGGTCGATCACCGAGAAGCCCACCGAGGTCGTTGTGCAGGACCGTTACACGCTGCGCGCGTACTACGGATTGCTCGAGACGAGCTTCCTTCGGTACACGCAAGTGAGCGCCCGGCCGGAGCTGGTGGAGAGCGGAGGCCTGAAGGTGCCCGTGGCGGATTTTGAAACGCTGGCGCTGATGAAGGCCGCGGCAGTGCACGATTGGGGCACCCGCCGCGACTTCATCGACATCCACGCCATCTGCTCAAGTGCGGGTTGGTCCGTCGAGCGGTTCATCGAGCTCGCAACGACTCGGCTGCCGCTCGCGCCCGTTCAAATGCGGCTTGCGTTGACGTATTTCGCGGACGCCGACCGGCAGGACGCACCCATAGAGTACCAGCTGCCCTGGAAGCAGGTGAAGCGCGACTTGGAACGTGGGGTCCGTGTCAATCTCGACGACGTAGGGACCCCTCGCGGCAGCATTTCTCACTGAGCATTCCCCCCACCGAGCGGGGACTTTATTAATATTATTCCCCCCTCTCGGCTGAAGTTTCTCACGAGCATTACCCCCCTCGGGCGATCGCCCCTGTACGACGCGCTTCGTGTACCGCGCTGGCCGCGGTGCCCGGAGGCATCGATGGCGTTCCGCGAGGTGACGATGGTCGAGATCTAGGAGGTGCTCCGGCAGTGGCTGGCCTGGGTGGGCAAGAAACGGATTGCCGCCCGGCTCGGGCTCGATCGAAATACGGTGCGTCGCTACGCGCGGGCCGCCGAGGCGTGCGCGATGACCGCCGGCGCGGGCGAGGCGGCGCTGACCGACGAGCCGGCTCGCCGCGGTCCTGGGGACGCTCGGCATCGGCACGGCGATGGCGCACGAGTACGGCGAGGCGTGGCGCCGCTGCGAGGAGCAACGCGGCTTCATCGCGGGACACCTCAGTCACAGCGTGCGGCTGTCTAAAGTTCGGCGCCTGCTTCAACGCCAGGGCGTGACGGTCCCGTATTCGACGCTGCATCGCTTCGCGTCGAGCGAGCTGGGCTTCGGTCGTGCGCAGGTGACGCTGCCCGTCATCGACGGCGAGCCGGGCGAGGAGCTGCAAGTGGACACGGTCTTGGACTACGCGATGCTGGCCCCCCACGCGCGCGGGCACCGACGTCGATTCTGCGCGTGGATCTTCATGCCCCACGTGTCGCGCTACCGCTTCGGTGCAACCGTGCCTGCGTGAGACGACCGAGACTGCGCATCGAGGTGTTCGAGGCGGCGTGGGAGTTCTACGGCGGCGTCTTCCGCGCTGCGGTCCCCGACAACACCAAGGTCATCGTGCAGACGGCCGACCCGCTGGAGCCCAAGATTCTTGCGACGGCGTTCCTGGAGTACGCGCAGGCGCGCGGCTTCGTCATCGACCCGGCGTGCGTACGCACGCCTACCGAGAAAAGGCGCGTCAAGAGAGGCGTACGCGACGTACGCGACGACTGCTTCGGTGGCGAGGTCGTGCGAAAATACGGCCACGCCCGCGAGATCGCCCTGCGCCGGCGCGAGCACGAGCACTTCATGCGCCGGCACTCGACGAAATACTGGCTGCCGCGCGAGCACTTCGACACGGTCGAGAAACCGACGCTGCTGCCCGCGCCCCGTGAGCCCTTCGATGAGCCCGTAAAGTGCGAGTCTGAGGTCGCCCGCGATCACTTCGCGCAGGTGGCCGGCGCGCAAATGATGCCGCCCACACGCCTCATCAGAAAGCGCCTCAGGGCGCGTGTAATCTGTCAGCTCGTGCGTTTCTACGACGGCACGACGATTGTCAAGACGCACGCACGCCAGCCCAAGGGCGGCCGCGCGTTCTATCCGAGCGACTTCCCCCAGGAGCGCGCTCCGTACGCCATGCGCGACGTCGCGTGGCTGCAATGCCAAGCACGCGAGCACGGAGAGAGCGTGGGCCTGCTCGCCGAGAGACTGCTCGACTCGCCCCTGCCGTGGACCAAGATGCGCGCGGTACGCGCGCTGCTTTCGCTGTGCCGTCGCTAAAACGACGAGCGCGTCGATAAGACCTGCGCTCGCGCACTAAGCTACGACATGACGAGCGTCCATCGCCTGGCGCGGATGCTCTCGCTCGCCGTGCCGGCCCCGGACGCCGCCGCCGACGGCGCGCACGTCATCCCGCTGGGCCGCTACCTGTAATCTGCACAAAGCTTCGCCTTCGTCGTGGAGGAAAAGGAGGAGGAAACACATGACTGACATCATCAAAACGCAGTTCAAAACCGTGCTCCGGCGACTCAAGCTCGGACGGCTGCTCGATAAGCTGCCCGAGTGCTCCGTCTGGTATGTTCGCAGATGTTGAGCACCAGGACTTTCTGCTGCTCGCGCTCTGTGACGAAGTCTCGCGCCGCCACAACGTCTCGGCCACCGTGCGGGCCGACTAGGCCGGCCTCGATATCGAACTATGTCAATGAGCGCTCGGCACCCAATTGCCAACGCTACGCTAGATCAAGCCCTGCTCAACGAGCTGGTGAGCCTGCGCTTCGTCGAAGCGCGGACGCACGTCGCCATCGTCGGTCCCGTCGGCGTCGGCAAGACGTTCCTGGCTCACGCGCTCGGCCACCTGGCATGTCGGCGGGGGCACCCCGTCCTCGCCGTGCGTGCCGACAAGATGCTCAAAAGTCTGCGCCACGCTCGTCTCGACAACAAGTTACGACGCCGCGCTGCGTCGACGCATCGCCGTCGATCTGCTCGTCGTCGATGACTTCGGACTCGATGCGATGGATCGCACCGAGAGCCGTGACGCCGACGAAATTCTGACCGAGCGGCATCGAGCCGGATTCTATTATCGTGACCAGCAACTGCGGCCCCGACGAGTGGCTCGCCACCTTCGCCGACCCGGTCCGCGCTCAGGCCGCCATCGACCGCTTCACCAGCATCGGGCCTACGACCTCGTCGTCGAAGGCGAGAGCTACCGGCGCCGCCTCAAGCCCACGCTCGCGCGCACCGAGGAGGCGAACAAGGCTGGACAGAAGAAGAAGAACTAACGAGACTCAATCGACGATCACGCGACGGGGACCCAGGGGGGGAATGCTCCTCAAAAACGAGGTGTCCCATGGTTGTGAGAATCGACACGCATTCCCACGGTCGGCGGGCGGCCGCGTGAACGTCAACCGCGCGAGTCGAGCGTGAGGCGTCGGAACGGATTCTGTTCGAGGAAGGGCTCGCACGTCATCGCGCGCGCGGGTCTCGTTCCAGCAGACCGGCGCGAGGTCGAGAAGTTGGTGCTCGGACCAGTGCGGCAAGAGGCAGAGGATGTCGCGCAGGTACGACCACGGCTCGACGTCGCAGAGTCGGCAGCTCGCGAGCAGCGAAGTGAAGAGGGCATTGACGGCGCCACCGTCGTCGCTGCCGACGAAGAGCCAATTTTTTTCTGCCGACCGCTTCGCGTCGCAAGGCCAGCTCGCTCATGTTGTTGTGGATGGGCAAGCGCCCGTCCTCGAGAAAGCGCGAGAGCCCGACGCGTTGGTTGCGTGCGTAGCGGACGGCATCGGAGATGGGCGTGTCGTCCAGGACGGCGTCGGTCTCGGCGTCGCAAGCGGCTGCTTGACGTGCTCGAGTCACGGCGATGATCCCATCGCAGGTCCTGATCTTCGTGTGCACGGAGCGGCAGGACATGCGGCGTTCGTTCGACGGGCTCGCACTCGCGGTGAGAGAGCGCCTCGCGCTCGACCCCGAGAGCGGCGCGCTCTTCGTCTTCGCGAGCAAGCGAGGCAACCGCCTCAAGGCCTCTGCTTCCATTACAACGGCTACTGCCTGCTCTACAAGCGCCTGCATCGCGCGCTCTTCGAGCTGCCGGAGGCG
>CAWKAF010000028.1:0-231820 GCA_963847465.1 uncultured delta proteobacterium
GCCATCGCGGCTTGGGCCGGGGCGGAGCCGCCCACGTTGAAGGGGATCCAGAGGGCTCGCACCTGGGAGCCGCGCCGTCGCGCGAGTAGCCCGCGAGCCCGAAGAGGACGTTCCAGAAGTAGCCCCCCGGTCTCTCGCCGTACGAGAACAGCGGGAGCAGGTGAAACTGCCAGTCGCTCCCTCCGGCGACGCGCTTCTCCACGTACAGGGTGTTCGCGGCGACCTGGACGACCGAGTCCCCCGGCCCTTCGGCGAACCGCCAGTAGAGAGGGAAGCCGATGGTCGTCCGGCCCTTGGGATTGGCGAAGTCCCAGAAGACGGGCGCGATCACCGTGTGCGTCGAGTCGTCATTGCGTCCCACGTAGATGAGCGGGTGAAGGTCGTCCTCCCAGCCATGCCGGTCGCTGGTGAGCGTGAACGTCGGAAAGAGCCACCAGGTGCGCTACTCGCCGTACGTCTCGAACCGGCCGACCAGCGGCGTCAGCCAGTCGTGACCGGCCGGGCTGTCCGACGTGTAGAAGAGGGGCGTGATCGCCCAGGCGTGCACGCCGAGGTCGCGGTCGCGGTAGTTCCACCATATGGGCACGACCGGGCCCACAGCCGTGAGCGAGGTCGCCCCACTGCGCGTCTCCGCGAAGGAAACGAATGGCGAGAGCATCGTGTCGGCGGTCCGCGTCACGCGCCGGTAGTAGCCCGGCAGGACGAAGAGCGATGCGTCCGGGTCGTGCCCGTAGTGGAAGAACGGAAAAAGGGTCGTGTGCTCCTCGGCGACGCCACCGCTGTCGGGCTTGCCGCGGATGTGAAAGTAAAGAGGAGCGACGTCGAAGATGTCCCGCTTCGGCGTCGACCTGGCAATGACCGGGCCCACGACCGTCGTCGTGCTGGAGTCGAGCTCGTGATCGCAGTGGTAGTAGAGAAACGGGGGGATGAACGTGTACGTACGGCGGTTGCCCTCGACGTTGCCGTTGTCGCCCTGAAAGAAGAACGGCGCGACACCCAGGTCGACGTCGCTCCCGGTGCGGTCGCGAAAGTAAGGCCCCGCCAGCGTGAACGCCCCGGCATTGCCCCAGTGCGACGTCGTGAGCAGGAGCGGCGAGTGGAAGTAGCCGCCGTCGGCGCGCTTGCCCTGGAAGAAGAGGGGCGCCAGCCAGTTGTCGTTCTCCCCGGGCGCTTCACGATGGACGAGCGGACCGGCCACCACCACGTTGTTGTCGCGATCGCGCACTCGCCAGAGCGCCGGGAAGACGACATCCATGTCGAGCTCCAGCGAGCGCCGCCGGTAGTAGAGCAGGCCGTAGAGGCCCTCGGTGTCCTCCGTCTTCGGGACGCCGTAGAGCCGTTGAGTCGGGTCGCGTAGCCCGCGAGTGTGTTCGATCATGAACGGCGGCAGAAGCCGCAGGCGATAGTCGCCCTGACGCTCTTCGTAGTAGGGGAAGTATCGCGTGTGACGGGGCAGGCCCTCGGGCGACGGAGGGCCGCTCTCCCAGTCGGTGCCGAGCTGCTGCCTGCACTTCGGGAGAGACGGCGAGGGGGTTCGCCGGAGGCGCGATGGTGGGCTCCGAGCGCAACAGGGAGGTGTGGTCCTCGTCCTCGTCGTCGCCGTGGGGCTTGGGCTCTGCCTTTTGCTGGGAGGGAGGCTGGCGTCGCCTTTGCGCGTTCTGCGCCCGTCGTCGTCAGGGCAAGGGCCCCCCGATGACCATCGCGAGCACGAGTTTTTTCACGACGGGACCCGCGAGTCTACGCTACGGGAGGCCGCAACGAGCCGATCGAGCACGACGCGAACGGCATCGGCCCGCGCGAGGCGCTCCTCGAGATGCGCGTCCAGGTCCTTGACCTGCACGACGCCTTCGGCGAGCTCCGACTCGCCGAGGATGAGCACGATCCGGGCCCCCAGCGCGTTCGCCCGCCTCAGCTGGCTCTTGAGCGAGCTACCGCGCGTGTCGACCTCGCAGCGGATGCCATTTCGCCGCAGGTCTCGTGCGAGCTCGAGGCCAGCGCTCACCGCAGCCGCCCCGATGCGGCGCGACCACGGCGTCGATCGCCTTCGACGGCGCCTCGATGCTCGCTCGCGATGAGGAGGCGCTCGAGGCCCGGCGGCGAAGCCGATCGCGGGAACGTGCGGCCCGCCGAGGTCGGCCAGCATGGCGTCGTAGCGGCCGCCGCCGACGAGGGTGCTGCCGGCGCCGAGCTTCTCGGGCGCGCCTTTGATCTCGAAGAGCGTGCGCGTGTAGTAGTCGAGCCCCCGGACGAGCCGCTCGTCGACCGTGTAGGGCGTTCCGAGGGCGTCGAGGTACTCCGCGCAGCTTCGCGAAGTGATCGCGATCGCCGGCGTCGAGAAACTCGTGGATAGAGGGTGCGCCGGTGACCACCTCCTGGTCGCGGGGGTCCTTCGAGTCCAGGATGCGGAGCGGGTTGGTCTCGAGGCGCTGCAGCGAGTCGGCGAGAGCGACTCGGCCCTGGGCGTCAGGTAGCGCCACGAGGGCGTCGCGGTGCCGCGCGCGCGTGCTTGCCCCGCCGAGCGAGTTGACCGAGACCTCGACGCCCGGCACGCGCAGCTCGCTTCAGCAAGGCGACGAGCATGTCGATCATCTCGGCGTCGCACCCGGGACCGCCGTCGCCGAAGATCTCGGCTCCAAGCTGGTAGAACTGCCGGTAGCGCCCGCGCTGGGGGCGCTCGGCGCGGAACATGGGCCCCGCGTACCACCAGCGTGTCACCGGCTCGCGGGACTGGACGCCGTGCTCGATGTACGCCCGCGCCGCGCCCGCCGTCCCCTCGGGGCGAAGCGTAAGCGACTCGTCGTGATGCTCGAACGAGTACATCTCCTTCTCGACGACGTCGGTCGCCTCGCCGATGGCCCGCACGAAGAGCGGCGTTGGCTCCACGTAGGGCGTGCGCACCTCGCGGAAGCCGTGCAGGCTCAGCGTGCGGGCGTAGATCTGCTCCACGCGCTGCCAGCGCCCGATCTCGTCGGGGAGCACGTCGTTCATGCCTTTGACGGCTCGGAGCGGGTTCATGGCACTGGGCGGGGACTTATCGCCTCCGGGACGCGGGTGGGTCAAGGGGACAGCGGCCTCGCTGGCGGCCCCGCCTTCGTCGCGCTAATCGCCCGCCTGTGACCGCTCGGCAGCGCCGCACCGGCCGGACGTGCGCGCTCGACCCCGGAAAGGCGCGTGTGGGGGTGGCCATCGACGACGAGCTCGGCCTCCTCGCCCATCCGAGAGGGGTCCTGGATGCCCGCGACCCCCCGGCGCTTCTTGCGGCGCTTCGAAGCCTGGCGGACGAAGAGCACGTGGTGAGGTTCGTCGTGGGATTGCCTCTCGACATGAGCGGTGGCGAGGGGGATGCCGCCCGGCACGCCCGCTCGTTCGCGCAGCGGGTCGCGGACATGACGGGTCGCGAGGTCGAGTTGTGGGACGAGCGACTCTCGACGGTCCAGGCCCATCGAGCCCTTTTGGCAAGCGAGGTACGGGGCAAGAAGGCCCGCGCTCGCATCGACGAGGCCGCGGCGTGCGCGATCCTCCAGGCATGGATCGACGCCCAACGTGCCCGGCGCTGAGGGGGCCGTGAAGAAGACCCGGAAGAAGCGAGGGAAACGAACGAAGCCGGGGCGGGCAAGCGCACGGACGTCCGTTGCTCCGGAGCCTAGGGCCGGTCGGACCGCGCTCGTCGCGACGCGGGCAGTCGGGCTCGCCCTCAGCCTTGCCGTCCTGGGAATGACGGCGTGGCTCTTCGTTCTGTATCCCTCGGAGCGGGGTCCGGGCGACGGACATGCGTCCGAGATCGTGATCGCGCGCGATTGCAGCCCGGTCGATCTCGCCCGAACCCTGGCCGCGGCCGGGGCCATCTCGAGCCCCCGCCTCTTCGCGTTCTGGGTACGCGTGAGCGGGGGAACCGCGGGGCTCGTCGAGGGCACTCACCTCCTGACGGACGACGCGAGCCCTCGCGAGATCCTCGCGCGGCTGGAGCGTCGCAACGGCGGCGGCAGTACGCGCGTCACCTTCCCCGAAGGATGGACGCGCTTCGACATGGCCCGACGCCTCGAGGAGAAGCACGTGGTGTCCCTCCGCGCGTTCCTCGACGCGACCACCGACGAGGCCCTTCTCCGCGAGCTTGGCGTGGATGGCGAGAGCGCGGAGGGCTTTCTTTTCCCCGCCACCTACGACCTGGCGCTCGACAGCGACGCGTGCGACGTCGTGCGGCGCATGAAGCGCGAGTTCGACCGGCGATGGGACATCCTCTCCCATTCCCGCGGCGCGAGCCTGACCGAGGTGATGACGTCCGCGAAGATGAGCGTCCGCGACGTGGTGACGCTCGGGTCGATGGTCGAGAAGGAGGCCGCGGCAGACGACGAGAGGCCGATCATCGCGAGCGTCTTCTTGAATCGCCTGCGCGACCCCGCCTTCAAGCCAAGGCACCTCGAGTGCGATCCGACCGCGAGCTACGGGTGCCTCGTCATGCCCGAGAAGGCGGCGTCGTGCACGGGCTTCACCGGCAAGGCGACCGCCGCGATCGAGCACGACCCTGACAACCCGTACTCGACGTACACGCACGAAGGACTACCCCCGGGGCCCATCGCGAACCCAGGCGCCAAGTCTCTGGACGCGGTGATGGCCCCGGCGCAGACGCAGTATTTCTTCTTCGTCGCGCGAGGCGATGGACATCACACGTTCTCCTCGACGTTCGAGGCGCACAACGCGGCCGTGCACGATGCCGGGCCTCGCAACCCGGCCGGCACGAGTCGGTGATATGCCGGGCGCATGGCCCCCTGGTTTCCTCCTGCGCTCGGTGCCGCGTTCTTCATCTCTGCGCACTACCTCCTCTTGCGCGCCGCTTCGGGTCGCATCGGCGACCGACTCGGGGCGCTCGTTCTCGAGGCCAGCGCGGCGGTGGGAATCGCTCTCAGCCTCGCGTTCGCAGGTCACGGATCCGCGGACCCCGATACGCGTGCGGGATTCATCTTCGCAGCGGCCAGCGGGCTCGCGGTGTCGGTGGCGAGCGTGCTTCTGTTCACTGCGCTTCGCCGGGGAGGGCCCGTCGCGTCCACAGGTACGATCGTCCTCGGTGGGGGCGTCGCCCTGAGCGCCCTCTGCGCACCCTGGTTGTTCGCGGAGTCGTTCACCGGGCGGCGGGTGCTCGGAGTCGCGCTCGGGCTTGCGGCCATGTGGGTTCTCGGCGGCGAGTCGTGATAGACAGTGGGCCCTGTGGTTCTTGTCGGTGACATCGGCGGGACGCACGCGCGTCTCTCGCTACGCGGTCCCGGCGGGCGCCACGTGCGCACCGAGGTCTTCGAGAGCCGTCGGTATCCGTCGCTCGAGGCCGTGGTCAAGGGCTTCCTGGGAGGGATGCGTCCGAGGCCAAAAGTTCGTGCGGCGGCGTTCGGCGTGGCCGGTCCGGTCGTCAAAGGGCGCTGCGTCGCGACGAATCTACCGTGGGTGATCGACGCGCGGGTACTGGCTAGGTCGCTCTCGATCAAGCGAGTCGTCCTGCTCAACGATCTGGTGGCACTCGCGCTCGGCGCCCTCGGCGTGCGCAGCGCCAAGCTTCACACGTTGAGTGGGGGCGGCACTCCGAAGAAGCGTGGAGCGAACGTAGCGGTCATGGCCGCGGGCACCGGCCTTGGCGAGGCCATGCTCGTGTGGGATGGCGCTCGCTTCGTCCCCAGCGCCACGGAGGGGGGCCACGCGGATTTCGCGCCGCGGGACGACATCGAGGTCGATCTGCTGCACTTTCTCCGGGAGCGCTTCGGTCACGTGAGCTGGGAGCGCGTGTTGTCGGGTGCGGGCTTGGGCAACATCTACGACTTCTTCGTCCGCGGGAAGGGGCTCGCCGAACCGGCCGCGACGGCGCGGGCGATCGCTGACGCGGTGGATCGGAACGCAGCCATCGCGGAGCTGGGTACCGCCAGGAAGAGCGAGGCGGCCGCACGCGCCGTGCGGCTCTTTGCGTCGGTATACGGAGCCGAAGCCGGAAACCTCGCTCTCAAGACCCTTGCGGTCGGCGGGGTCTACATCTGCGGCAACATCGCAGCCCGGATGGTCGGCGTGCTCGACGAAGGCGGATTCCGTCGGGCGTTCGTCGACAAGGGACGCTTCGGCCCGCTCATGGAGACGATCCCGGTGGCTGTCGTGCTCGACAGCGACGTCGGGTTGGCCGGAGCGGCGAGGGTGGCCTTTTCGGGGTGAGCGGCGGTAAAAGAGTGGGAGCCCATGCCCCGCGAATACGATCCCAAGGTCCTGTTGCTCGCCGTCGACGCCATCAAAGGCCTCTCGATGGACGCCGTGGAGAAGGCCCAGAGCGGCCATCCCGGAACACCGATGGCTCTCGCGAACATCGCGGTCGAGCTTTACACGCGATACCTCCGCCACGACCCGCGCGATCCGCACTGGATCGGACGAGACCGATTCGTCCTCTCGTGCGGTCACGCGTCGATGCTCCTCTACTCGATGCTGCACCTCTCCGGGTACGATCTCCCGCTCGCGGAGATCGAGAACTTTCGCCAGTGGGGGAGCAAGACGCCCGGCCACCCCGAGCACGGACTCACCCCCGGCGTCGAGACCACCACCGGGCCGCTCGGCCAGGGAATCGGCAACGCCGTCGGAATGGCGATCGGCTTGAAGCTCAAGCAGGCGCGCTTCGGTGAGCCGTACGCCGGGGCCCGGGTCTTCTGTCTGGCCAGCGACGGCGATCTGATGGAGGGCGTGAGCCACGAAGCGTCGAGCATGGCCGGGCACCTACAGCTCGACAACCTGATCCTCATCTACGACGACAACCACATCACCATCGAGGGCGACACGGCTCTCGCCTACTCGGAGGACGCCTGCGAGCGCTTCGAGGCGTACGGCTGGTTCGCCCAGTTCCTCGACGACGGGCACGATCACGTGAAGATCCGCGCCGCGATCGACCGCGCGATCGCCCACCAGTCGAGCCATGCACAGCCGTGCTTCATCCGCGCGCGCACGCACATCGGCAACGGGGCACCAACGAAGCACGACACGAAGGAGGCGCACGGCGAGCCGCTCGGAAAGGACGAGGTCGCGGCGACGAAGAAGGGGATGGGCTGGGATCCCAACCGCTTCTTCTACGTCCCCGATGCGGTGTACGGCCTCTTCAAGGAGCGCGCTGCCGACCTCGCCAAGGAGCATGGCGCGTGGACCGTGCGCTACGAGGCCTGGCGCAAGGCCCATGGCGACCTCGCGGCGAACCTCGACGCGTTCGAGGGGAAGACCGTTCCGGCGGGTCTGCTCGAAGAGCTACTCAAGTCGGCGTCGGACAAGGACGACTCGACGCGCAATCACTCGGGCGCACTCGAGCAAGTCGTTGCGAAGCTAGTTCCGTCGTTCGTCGGGGGCTCGGCCGATCTCGCAGGATCGACCAAGACGCTGATGAAGGACGGGGGAAGCGTCGGGCCCGGCAAGTTCGCGGGGCGGAACTTCCACTATGGGATTCGCGAGCACGGCATGGGCGCGGTCTGCAACGGTATGGCGCTGGCGGGCGGCATCATTCCGTTCGGTGCCACGTTCCTCATCTTCAGCGACTACATGCGGCCGAGCGTCCGATTGAGCGCGCTCATGGAGCAGGTGTGCATCTGGATTTACACGCACGACTCCATTTTCCTGGGAGAAGACGGGCCGACGCACCAGTCGATCGAGCAGCTCTGGTCGTTGCGTCTCATTCCAAATCTCTACATGGTTCGGCCGGGAGACGCGTTCGAGTGCGCGATCGCGTGGGCGATGGCCCTCGGTCGCAAGGACGGCCCGACCGCCTTCGCGCTGACACGGCAAAAGCTCCCGAACATCAAGCGCGACGCGGGTCTCGATCCACGGGACGCTTTGCGAGGAGTGTACGTGGCGCAGGAGGCGACGGGAGGTCGGCCCGACGCCGTCATCGTGGCGACCGGGAGCGAGCTTCACCTCGCCGTCGGGGCGAGAACGCGGCTCGAAGGGGAGGGCAAGAAGGTGCGCGTTGTGAGCGCGTTGTGTCTCGAGGCCCTCGAGAGGCAGGACGCGGCGTATCGCGAGCGAGTCCTGCCGAAGGGGATTCGCAAGGTCTCGATCGAGGCCGGACGGACCCCCCCGTGGAAGAGTGTCGTCGGGGATGACGGCCTCTGCATAGGCATCGATCACTTTGGCGCGAGCGCGCCTGACAAGGTCCTCGGACAGAAGTTCGGGCTCACGGTGGACGCGGTGACGGAGAAGATCCGAGCCTGGCTGTAGTCAACGTCCCGCCGCGGCTGCGGCGCTGTCGACTATCCATTCGAGCGCCCCGCGGCACGTGCGTGTCAGCCGCGCGGGCGTATGGCGGACGTCTCCTTCGTCGGCCAACACGCGCCGGAGGGCGGGGACTTTGTCCGCACCCTCCACGAGGAAGATGAGCCTCCGCGCGTGCTCTATCACGGGCCGAGTAATCGTGAGCCGAGCTTCGTGGGCGGCGCTCGCCGGAACCGCCGAGACGAGGCGATCGACGACGGCGATGGTTGCCTCGCCAGGAAAGAGCGAGGCCGTGTGGCCGTCGTCTCCGATGCCCATGATCGCGACGTCGAAGGAAGGGACTCGATCGGCGTCCGGCGCTACGCCTTGTCGGATCAGTGCCTCGTAGTCGCGTGCCGCGACCTGCACGTCGGGCGCCTCGCCGCGCATGCGGTGCACGCGCTCGGGCGGAACGGCCGCGGGGTCGAGCAACGTCTCCTTGGCCCATCGGTAGTTGCTGCGTTCGTCGGTCGGGGGGACGGCGCGCTCGTCCACCCAGAAGATGCGCATCCGGCTCCAGTCGATTCCTGGCTCGCGCGCCAGCAAGGCATAGGCGGCTCGAGGAGTGTTGCCGCCCGAGAGAGCCAGGGTCGCGCTACCCGCCTGGGTGATGGCCTCGCGAAGCGCGCTCGCGATATGCTCCGACGCGACCCTGGCGACGCCACGCGCGTCGCCGGCATCGACGATCTGCCCTCGGTTGGGTTCCGCCGTCATGGTCGAGCGACGGTATCACGGCGTGACCATTGGCCTCATTTCCGTGAGGCGCGGCGCGACGTTGCGCGGGCTGGACCTTGCGCAACCCAAGACGATGTTTAGCTTGAGTTTCAGAGGACATCATTATGGTGCGAGTCGCGGGACACCCTTCAGGCCGGTTTCTTGGGTACGTGCAGGTGCAGGTCGCGTCGCGTACGTACGCGCTGAGGGTCGAGGCGCTGCCAAGCGGAGCCGAGGGCTCGGGCGCCGAAACCGGGTTCTTCGCCGAGGGCGTCGATCGCTTCGGCATCCTGGTCGACGGAGAAGCGTCGGCCGCGATCGTCGAGCGGACGATCGAGCGCGCTTCGGCAGACGCAGCGCGGCACATCTCGAGGACCCTCCTCAACTAGCAATGACGCAAGTTTCGAGGAATCAATCGAGCCCGTCGAGCATCAATAAGAGAAGGAACCTCGAGAGGAAGTCGTCATGAGCATTACAGAAACAGCTACCGAGTTGCACGGTCCGAACGAAGACCTCACCCCCGATTCTCCCCCGCGCCCGGCAGAGAGCGGAGAGAACGGGGAGGGGAGGCCTCGGCGTCCGCGCGGGTTCGCGGCGATGGACCGAAGGCTGGTGACGGAGATCGCGCGCAAGGGCGGGAAGGCGGCGCACACGGCCGGGACCGCCCATGAGTTCACGACAGATGAAGCGAGAGAGGCAGGTCGAAAGGGCGGTCGCGCAACACACGCGAAGCGACGAAAGGTCGTCGAAGCGAAGATCGGCGCGTCCGGGTCCGACGAGAAGCAGCAGCCCTGAATCAGGCTTCGGCGTCGAGGACGCGCGCGAGCACCTCGAGCGCGTCTGCCACGCGTTGGCGTTCACCGCGCGGCATGCGTTCGAGAAGAGACGCGTAGGCTTCCATCCACTCGCTCGAGACCGCGTCCGCGGTGCGCCGTCCGCGGGGCGTCAGCCTCACGTCGTTCTGACGGCCGTCGTCCGCGCCACGGCGCCGGAGGATGAAACCGTCGCGCTCGAGGCCAGCCAGATTCCGGCTGGCCGTGGACGGGTCGATCCCGAGCAGGAGTGCTAGAGACGAAGTAGAGATCGAGCCTCGCTCGACGATGAGCTGAAGGGCCTCGGCCTGTTGAGGAGTCACGTCACCGGCACGCGCCCGTTCGCGACCGAATCGACCGAGAGCGCGGGCGACCAACTGAAGGACGCGGGCGGTCTTGGGGTCGGCCATACTCGAGCGCCCCGCATGGCCAAAGTCGGACGCGGCGTCAAGGGCCGCCGCCCTCCGTGGGAGACGTGTCGGAAGCGCGTAGCAAGCTTCGCGGCCTGACCGCCAAAAGGGGAATCCCGCTCGGAAACCAACACGCAACATTGCGTCGAGCGGCGGCAAGCTCTAGGTTGGACTCGCGAATTGTCATTCGGGGGCACCGATGGCCAACCCAGTCTACGAGCCTCAGCTCACCGGCAAGCCGACGTCCTTGCGCGGTTCCCGCGGTGAAACGTGCCGGATGTTCGAGAGCGATTTTCTCGAGCGCTTCTCGCGGATACACCCGGCAACTCCCTTCGTGGCCTGGATACCCGTGGCAGGGCTGTTCGTCGTGCGTAGCGTCCTGAGGCACGATCTCGCCCCGCTCGCCGTCGTTGCAACCTTTCTCTCGGGTGTCCTCGCGTGGACGCTGGCTGAGTACGTCCTCCACCGCTACGTATTCCACTGGACGAACGAAACGGCCTGGGGCAAGCGGCTTCACTTTCTGCTCCACGGTGTGCATCACGATTACCCGAGCGACAAAGACCGCCTCGTCATGCCCCTTCTGACGAGCGTGCCCCTCGCCGTCATCTTCTACACGCTCTTCACCGTCGCGCTCGGCAGGTCCATCGGCGAGCCCGCGTTCGCTGGGTTCGTCGTCGGGTACCTCTTCTACGATGGCACCCACTACTACGTGCATCATTTCGTCCCCGTGTGGCGCTGGGGCAAGCTTCTCCGCCGTCATCACCTGACGCATCATCACGCGGATCACGACGGCGGCTTCGGCGTCTCCACGCCGCTCTGGGATCTGGTCTTCCGCTCGATGCCGGCGAAAAGCTCATCCAAGAAATAGTTCGCGTTCAGCGCTGACCGGGATCGCGACGGCGAGCTACAAGCCAAGCTACGCTCCGTCCGGTCCATGACGACGGGAGGGCAGAAGGAAGTCGCGGGCACGGCGCCAAACGAGATCGGCACCGTCCTCGCCCAGCGCTATGAGGTCGTCCGCGAGCTCGGGCGCGGCGGGATGGGCGTCGTGTACCTCTGCAAGGACGTCGTCACCGGCGATCGCGTCGCCCTCAAGCGCCTACGGACGCCCGAAAAGGGGGGAGCCGGGCAGAGGAGAGCTGGTGGTTCCGACAGGAGGCGCGCGCCGTTGCGTTGCTCGATCACCCCGCCATCGTGCGAGGACGCGACTTCGGTCAGCTCGCCGAGGGCAGCCCGTTCTTCGTCATGGACGTGTTGCCGGGGCGAAGCGTCCACGAGTGGATGCACACGACGAAGCTGGCCTGGAGCGTCATGTGGTCGATGGTCGATCAGGTGCTCGCCGGGCTCGCCCACGCCCATGCGCGCGGCGTCATTCACGGCGATCTGAAGCCGTCCAACATCATGCTCGATCTGTCCACCACGGGTCGGGGGCCCCGGGCGTGCGTGCTCGATCTCGGACTGGCCTGGCTGCGCGAGTACCGCCACGACTCCCGTCTCGACGGGGCCAGCGCACCCGAGGTTGCGGTGCACTCGGGGGCAGGGACCGTCGGATGGGTGGCTCCCGAGCAGATCCGCCGACAGGCCACACTCGTGGGTCCGGCAACGGACCTCTACGCCCTCGGATGCGTGATGTACCGGGTGCTCAGCGGGCACGAGGTCTTCGAGGGCAACGCGCAGGACGTGCTGCGCGCTCACAAGCGAACCGCGCCGCCGACACCCAGTCTGCCCGAAGAGGTCCCGTGGCAAGCGGGCAAGTTCGTCCTCAGGCTTCTGGAGAAGAAGCCCTGGAACCGCTACGAGTTCGCGGCGGACGCCCGGCGAGACTGGAGGGAGATCAAGCCCGACAATGCGGCGACTCTCGAGGAGATGATGCGCGGCGAGCCGGCTTCACGGGCCGCCCCCGTCGGGTACGCGCGCTCGCTGGCACCCGGTATCCTGAGCCTTCGCGCTCCCATGCTCGTGGCACGCCGCGAGGAGCAGGGCGAGCTCTGGAACGCCATAGATCTCGTGGCGAGTGGCTCCCAAAGGCAGGATCTCGTGGCCCTCATCGGCGAAGCCGGCGTCGGCAAGAGCCGCATCGCGGAGTGGCTCTGCGCGGAGGTGCACGAGCGGGGCGTCATGCTGCCCCTTCGGGCCCGGTACGGCCGCACGCCGTCTCCCCTCGACGGGATCACCGGCGCAGTGAACGCCCATTTCGGCCTCATCGGGGCCGATCGAGCGGTCGTCGAGCAGACGCTCATGACCCGCTGGGAGGTCGCGAAGGACGACGACGACTGCTCTGACATGGGTAGCCGCCACGGCAGAGTGGCTGCGTCCGGCGCAACCCGGGGCCCCCGCACCCCTAGGGCCGAGCGGCAAGCGGTTCGTCCTGGACCGCCCGGAGCTCCGCTTCGTCGTCATCAAGAGGGTGCTCCAGAAGCTGGCGAGGGATCGTCCCGTTCTCATGTGGCTCGACGACCTTCACTATGCCTCGCCAAACACGTTCGAGGTGCTCTCGCGCCTCCGGCGCGACGCCTCCGAGGTACCTCTCCTCATCGTGGCCACCGCGCGGAGCGAGACGCTGGCTACGGACCTCGACGCAGCGCTGCGCATGGAGGCTCTGCGCGCAGAATGGGGGGGCAAGGTCATCGACCTGAAGCCGCTCGGCACCGACGACACCGAAGCGTTGCTTCGTTCGGCCCTTCCGCTCGACGTCGAGGCGGTGCGAAGAGCCGTCGAACAGAGCCGGGGCAATCCTCTCTTCGCCTTGCAGCTGCTCTACGCATGGGCGGGCGGCGGCTATCTGACACTCCAGGCGGGGCAGTACCGAGTGCCGGAGCGGGCGCTGCACGGTCACCCCATCACGACGGCCGAGCTTTGGGATGAGCGGGTGCGTGCGATCTCCACGGAGCTCCGCCTGAGCGCCTACGCGGCGGCGGCCCTCGGCGACGACGTGCGCGGCGGAGTGCTGCAGACGCTCTGCGCCTCTCTCGGAATGGACCCACGCGACGCCTTCGTTGCGCTGACGCGCGCGCAGATTCTGCTGGCGGCCGGGAACGATCAATTTCGCTGGGCGCACGCTCTGCTCCAGGAGCACCTGCTCGACCGGCTCCAGGAGCGAAGCGACGCACCCGCCATCTACCGTCTGGCCGCGAACGCCCTCGCCAAGCACCCCGCAGTCGGCTCCCGGCGCATCATGAGGCACCGGGTCGCGAACCTCCTGAAGGCCGGCGACGACGACACCGCGGCTCGGCTCATGTTCGACTTCATTCGAGGCTCGTGGCGGCGAGGTCGCGACACGGCGGCTACGCTTCGCGACCTGGAGATGTTTCACGGGCGCCTGCAGGGTGCCAACGCCGCCGAGGCAGCTCAATGGCGAGCGGAGTCACTGCGTTACATGGGACGACTGGAGGAGGCTCGCCGGGAGGCCGAGGCAGCGCGGCGAGCCTTCGAGCAAGCGGGGGACGAACCGCACGAAGCAAGCGCGCTCCGCCTCCTCGGCCACATCGCGAGTGACGTCGGGCAGCCCGCGCAGGGACGCACCCTGGTCGCCCAAGCGCTCGCGCGTTACGGCCAGCTCGGCGACGTGGCAGGGCGCGCGCAGGCGGAGGTCGTCCTCGGCGAGATCGACTACCTGCTCGGCGACCATTCGCGCGCGCGTGCGACGCTGAAGGATGCCGTGGAGCGCTGCGCGGAAGTGGGGGACGTGCTGGGACGGGCGCAGTGCCTGATTCTTCTGGCGCTCATCGAGGAGAGCGCGGGCGCATTTCAGAGCGGGCGCGAGCTTCTCTGGCAGGCGCGCGCGGAGTTCGATGGCATCGGATACCGTCTCGGGATCGCTCAGTGCGACGTGGCGCTCGGCCATGCCGACCACCGAGCGTTCGATTTCGCCGGTGCTCGCGCGCGCGCCCTCGCGGCGCGGGGCAGCTTTCGCGAGGTGCAGAACCCCCGTGGCGAGGCGGCTTGCGAGCGGTTGCTGGCGATGGTTGCTCTCGACTGGGACGACTACGACGCCGCGGAGGCCCATGCCCGTGTTGCGTTCAAGATCTACGAGCGTCTCCAGGATCCTTGGGGAAACCTCGAAGCCCGGTTGCTCCTCGCCCAAGTGGCGCTCGCGAAAGGCGACGACCGGGCCGAGTCGCTCGTCGCTGCCTGCAACCGCGCCACTCTCGACGAGGCGGAGCCTCGTCAGCACCGGCACCTGACGCGGGCGTGGCTCGCTCAGAGGCGAGGGCTCTGGGGCGACGCGGCAGTCGAGATCGACGCGGCACGCGCCGCGTTCGTCGTGGCGGCCGCGGACGACGGGGGAGGGCGCATCGCGGAGGCCAGGGCGAGGACCGGTGATCACACTCCGCACCTCCTGGCGCGCCTCGCTCGGCTGGAGTGGGTGGGGCCGGCGCTGGGCAAGATCGAGTCGTGGCTTGCGGAGGTCGAACCGCGAGGTGCCGAACGAGGAACGTGACGCACTCCCTCGATTCGCGCTCCCACGGGCCCTCAGCTTCGCGCTAAGGTGCCCTTCTCCAAATGACGACTCCGCAAAATCCCGGAAGGCGGCGCAGGCAGAAGGTGCGTCGGACGAAGCAGTTGACCGAGTGGCGCGCCAAACAGGCCAAGAAGACGGACGCCGCGCCCAAGGCCGTCCAAAGCCCGAACAAGGCGGCCTCGAAGTGACCCCTGCGGCCACAGAAGGGCCACGATCTTGTCGATGTCGGACATGGCGATGATCCCGAGAAGTTGCCCCCGTTGCTCTCGTAAAGCTTACGATTTGCGGCACACAGAAGGGGACACCAGATCATGCTCGGGACTCTTGTTCACGCTCAACAGCGCCGCGCGCTCCGTCGTGCCGTCCGGGTAGACTGCCAGGTCGTCCGCGAACGTGATTTCCGCCTCGTCGGCAGCCGCGGCGTCGATCTCTCCCCGAAGGGCATGCTCGTCATGTCCCAGGAGCCGGTGCTCACGGGCGAGCCGGTAATCGTGTCCTTTCGCCTGCCCCAGGGCCTTTACTGGTTCGATTCGGAGGCGACGGTCGCACGGGTCGTCCACGGACGGCGCCCTGGAGATGGAGCGCGCTGCTTCGGTCTTCAGTTCGACACTCTCGACCCGGATTGCCAGTGGTTCCTCGGACTCGCGCTTCGCGGCGTGCCGCCGCCCTTACCCAAGCGCGAGCCACGGGTCGACTATGCCGGCACCGTGCACCTGGCCGCGCTGTCCTAGGAGCTCATCGCGCGAGGTCCGCGCAGCAACGGAAGCCCGTCGAATAATCGTGGTACGTCGGCTCGTGTGCGCTCGTAACGTAAAGACAGCCGCGTCCGTTCAGTTCCGCGTCTCCGTAGAAGCCACCCCGGAAGCGTCCGTGCCCATTGGCGTCGGGCCCATCCGCTCCCCACTCGTGCAGGTTGCCCACGCAGTCCCACACCCCGGAGGGCGACTCGCAATGCGGAAAGCTCCCCGTCGGAGCGAGCCCGCCGGGTAGCTGGTTAAGGCGCGGGTCGTTGAAGGTAGCGAACGTCCATCGCGACGGATCGTTGCTAAAAAGGCGCGGGACCATGCTGCCCTTGCCGTCGTTGCAGTACCCGGAGATTCGTTTCTGCCCGCCGTACGGGTACAGGGCGTCCGGACCCGGTCCTCGGCATGCGGTGCGGAATTCGATCTCGCTGCAGAGGCGTTTTCCCGCGTTCTCGCAGGCCCGACGCGCCTGAACCTGCGAGATGTATCCCTGGGGCATGGTGCCCGGCGCCGTCTTGGCGCGAACCACCAGCCCCTCCACAGGCTCGAAGGGTGAATGCGGCCGCTCGCCCCCGTGGGCGTCGAGCTCGACGACGTGGTCCTCCCAGCGATCGATGCAGAAATTCCCCGGCGCCGCCATTCCCTCCGGGCATCGCGAGCGTTCGATGGACGCCGCAGGTTCCCCCGGTCGACCGCAAGAGAGCAACAGGAAGGCCGGGCCCAGGCAGGCCCGCGTCAACGCCTTCTCCCAATACGGCAAGGTCGCACGAGTGTAGGCGAATGTCGGCAAGTTGGCCCTGATGATCTCGTCCCCGTTACGATCGCGTTCAAGAAGAGGAGGGTCCTCGATGCACGCAACACCAACCGCGGCCCGGCCCGCCGTGTTCGCACAGTCGTTTCGCTTGCTCACCCCATCGCTTGCTCGCGCTGCATGCGGCCACGTGCCGCCCAACCGCCGGCGTGAAATGCGCCGCCGCGCAAGGCTTGGTTGCCGCGTCCGCAATCCAGATACGTGGAGCCTGGTCGGTGATCGCACGGTGGATCTTTCGCCAGAAGGCATGCTCCTCCTCTCCGATGAGCGCATCGAAGAAGGGTCCGAGCTCGTGGTCAGCTTCCAGGCGACCGAGTTGCCGATATGGTTCGACACGCTCGCCTGTGTCACGCGCATCGTCGAGGGCCGTCGGCCAGGAGACCATGGGCGAGCCCTCGGGCTGCGGTTCGAGACTCTGCCCGCGGTCTCGCGACTTATCCTCCGGGGACACCTGCGCAAGCTCCCCCTGGCGCCCGCGCAGCGCGACCCGCCCGTGGCGATTCGGCGGCAAGACCCGAACTATGCCGACGTCGTCAGGGACATCTGGCAAGGGAATTGAGCGCACCTAGCGCCGTCACTGGAGCATCGCCCGCACCGTACCGCAGCTCGCGCCGTCCGGCAGACGGACGGACGCGAAGCTCGTCGTTCCGGATGGCGTGAATACCGGCTGAGTGTTATCGACGAAGCTCGCTTGCGAGCTCGAGCCCGACGTCGTGCAATCGCCGCCGTCTTCGAGCTCGCACCCGAGCACGTGAGAGTTGATCGCGTACTGCCCGCCAATCTGCGGTATCGACACCGTGCCGGCAATATGGTTGCAGTCCATGACCGTTCCGGTGACCTCGGTGACCTGTCTTATCGCTACGTACAGCTTGGTGGAAAGCACCGCCGGCTCGAACGGCGCGGGAATTCCGACTGGAACATACGAGTAGAACGCCCCTGCGTCGCTCTGTGGAACGAGGCCCGCCGCCTCGTCGATGGTGACCCCTGGCTTCTTGTCGTTGTCGGGATCCGTCACCATCGAGCTCCCACTCGGAAGGCTCGAGGGCCAGGGATCCGTCGTGGGATTGGCCATGGTAACGCCAAGAAGGGCGGCGGCCGGCGAGGCACTGTAGGTGGCCCCCGCGTCGTCGCCCGTCACGGTCCCATCGACATGGAAGCTCGGGAGGTAGTTGTCGTCGAAAAGCGAGTCGGGAAAGAGGACGCCGTAGGTCGCTCCCGACACCAGCGCGGTTCCCTGAAAGTCGGGCAGGACGACGCCGCACACCACCGTCGTGTCCTCGAGGCTATTGCCATTTTGTACGCGGACACCCTTTATCCATTGCTTTATCGTGCCCGAGCCAGGAGCGAGAATGAACGCTTGCAGGTTCAGTCCCTGCGGTGCCCACGTGACATTGATCTTGAGCAAGCTGCCCCAGGTACCGTTGAAGTCGCATGGTCCCGATGGGGGGCTGGGCGTCGTAAATGAACCGCCATCGCTCGCGCCTATGCCGCCGTCGCCAAGGTCGACGACTCCGCCCTCGTAGCCGCCGCCCTCGTCGCCTGTGTCGCCATCCGCTGTCTCGGCACCACCAAGGGACGTCACCGCCCTTTCGCCGGCGGTGCTCAATCCGCACGCGGCGGCAAAGGTCGTGCAGCCAGCCACCATCCACATCCGGCGCACGGCGAAATACTGCTCCATGCGTGGGAGGACAGCTAGATGCCCTCGAACGATCCCTGCGACAAGGTGCGCAGGTTCAGCAGGCACACGGTAACCATCTACCCGAGGAGCTCCAGAACCAGCTCCGGCGCGCCGGGCGGCCCGTAGGGCCCCTCGAAGCGAACCAGCCTGTGCGGCGCTTTGCGCTCGTACCACATGTGGTACTTCGGCAAGAAGGGCTTCGCGAGACGCGTGAGCACCGCTCCCAGGGGCACCCAATCGTTGAGGTCGGGATACATCATGAGTTCGACCACGTCCCGAGACCGTCCTCCCGCGGTCAGGGAGGTGCGCCCGTGGACCTCCACGTACACCTTCGCGATGAAGCGATCGTTGATCCAGGCATAGACGCTCCGCCGCTCGCTGTCGTGCGGCATCCATCCGAGAAGGAAGGGAAGGGCGACCTCCGGGTACGTGGCCGGAGGCAGGCCGAGCTTGTCGTGGCGAAAGTCGGGGACCTGTTCGCCGCGCACCGTGCGCCCTTCGGCGTCGAAGACCTCCCGGACGAGGGATCGCGGCGACGAGCCCTCCCTGTCCATTCGGCACCAGGCGGATTTCTTCTCGCATCCGGCCGTCCGCCATCGGATGCTCCATCGACAGCAGGATGTCGCCCTTGTCCTCGATGTAGCGCACCTTGCTCACGGGATTCGCGGAGCCGGCGAGGATCTTGTGGGCGTCGAGCACCGTGTTGAACGACCGCTTCTCGCGCGGCCGGAGCGAGTACTCGAACGCGCCTGCGAAGTCCGAGGGGGGCAGCGGGATGTTCGTCGTGCGGCTCATGATCAGCGAAGTTCCGCGCTGCTCTTGCCGAGCACTCGCCGAGCCACCACGAGCATCTGGATCTGCTGCGTCCCCTCGAAGATGTCGAGAATCTTGGCGTCCCGCGCCCATTTCTCGAGCAGCTCGGTCTCCGCGTATCCCGTGGCACCGCAGAGCTCCACGCACCTGAGCGTGATCTCCGTCACGGCTCGGCCTGCCTTGGCCTTTGCCATCGACGCCTGAAGTGAGTTCGGGATGCGGTTGTCCGCCATCCACGCGGCGTTGAGCGTGAGAAGGCGGGCGACCTCGAGCTCGGCTTCGAGACGGGCGAGCTCCGCCTCGACATGCGATCCCGAGCCATGGCGAGCGCTCCTTCGCGTCTCCGGGGATCACGTCGGCAAGAATCTTGCGCGTCAGATCGATGGCGGCTCGAGCGACGCCGCACGCCATCGCCGCGATGACCGGGCGGGTGTTGTCGAAGGTCTTCATCGCACCGGCGAACGACTTGTCCGTGTCGATGTCCGCGCTGCCGAGGATGTTTTCCTTCGGGATCCGGCACTCGTCGAACACGATGGTCGCGGTGTCCGAAGCGCGGATGCCGAGCTTGTGGTCCAGGCGGACCACCTTCATCCCCGGCGAGCCTTTGGGCACGAAGAAGGACTTGATGGCGGCCCGACCGGCGGCAGGATCGAGGGTTGCCCATACGACGATGGCTTCGGCTCTCTCACCTGCCGTGACGAAGATCTTCTCGCCGGTAATGACCCATGAGTCACCGTCCAGGCGAGCGTGCGTGCGAATCGCAGCCGAATCGGAGCCCGCGTTCGGCTCGGTGATCGCCATCGCAATCCAGCGCTTTCCGAAGCGAGCCTTCTGTTCATCGGTGCCGACGGCGCTCAGCGCGGCGTTTCCGAGTCCCTGGCGCGGGATGGTGAGCGCGAGGCCGACGTCGCCCCAGCAGAGTTCCATCATCCCGAGGACCGTGGCGAGGTTGCCGCCGTTGCGGTTCCTGGGCGCCCCGTCACTGGGCTCGTCCGGGGTGGTGTCTCTCCTCAGCTGGCTGGCCGAAGCGCCCGCACCGCCGTCGTTCACCCCGTCGAGGATCGCGGCGAGCATGTCGAGTTCCTTCGGGTATGCGTGCTCGGCCAGGTCGTACTTACGGGAGATGGGCCGAAAGACGCTCGTCGCGATGGCATGGGCCTGCTCGACGAGAGGGCGCAGCCTCTTGGGAATCTCGAGATCGATCACGGCGTCTTCCTCCTCGGGATGGTCATGCGAGAAGGGCCCCTTCGAGCACCCCAATCGCGCGCAAGTCTCTGTACCAGCGCTCCACGGGATGCTCTTTGACGAACCCGTGGCCGCCAAGGAGCTGCACGCCGTCCGAGCCGATCTTCATTCCCTTGGCCGCACACTGAAGTCGCGCGATGGTCGCGGGGCGGCCGAAAGCGGCACCACGGTCCGCGAGCGCAGCGGCTCGATGGACCAGCAGGCGCATGCCTTCGACCTCGATCGCCGCGTCCGCGATCATGAAAGCGACCGCCTGGCGGTTCGAAATCGGCTCGCCGAATGCCTGGCGCGCATTGCAGTAAGGGATCACGTAATCGAGGACAGCTTGGGCCGTGCCGACGGCCATGGCTCCCCAGGCGATCCGCGCGCGGTCCACGAGCGCGCCGAGGTCGAAACCGGTCGAGGGCGTCGAGCCGCCGAGGATGGCGTCGTCGGCAACCCGAGCCCCTTCGAAATGCAACCGTCCGAGCCCCGCCCCCCGAATGCCCATCGCAGGATCGGGCGTTATGACGAGTCCAGGGGTGTTGCGATCGACGACGAACAGGCGCGGACCCAGGCCTCGCACGTCGGTGGCGACGACGAAGAATCGCGCCATAGCACTCAGGGGGACGAGCGACTTGTCGCCCCAGAGGGCCCAGCCCCCGTCGTTCGTCCTGACGGCACCGGCTCGAGGGCTCATGGGATCGAAGAGGGGGCGTGGCTCGAGGAGGGCCAACGCGGCCGGAACGAAACTCTCCCCGAGAAAGTCCTTCAGGTAGCGTCCTTGCTGCTCGGCGGTGCCCCACTCGACGATCGCGTTGACCGCCGCAAGGGGCGCGAGCATGGCGACCGCGAGGCCCATGTCCCCTCGGGCGAGCTCCTCCGCGATGAGGGCGTTGGTCACGGTCGAGCGCTCGGTCGCCGCTCCCCCGAGAGCTTCGGGGATCGCGAGCCCCGCAAGGCCGAGCGCGTGGCCCTGTTCGACCACTGCGCCCGGAGGAGCGGCGGCGTCGTCTGCGGCGCGGGCGGCAGGACGCAAGACCTCCTCTGCGAAGCGACGCATGGAGTCGCGCATGAGGACTTGCTCCTCGGTGGGCCTGGGGTCGAAAAGCCCGCTGGTCTTGGAGGGCGCAAGGCGGGTTGGCTCGGTGCCTCGGGTCTGCGCCGCCATCTTGACCAGTTTGGTCCCGGCGCGGACTGCCTCGTAGATGGCCGTCTCGGCGGGACGACGAAAGTGCAGCCGATCGGGCAGGTCGGACCCTCCAAGCCGGGTCAGCGCTCGGAGCGGGGCGCTGGTGATTCGTCTGAAGAGGGCCGTCGGCTTCGCCATCGTCATGTCCTCTTGCCCTGCTGCGACCGCAAGACGCTGGCCGTCATGTCGGCGAGGCCGTCGACTGCGGCATCCCGATCCTTCAGCCGCCCGTCGACGAGCGCTTCGAGGACCCCGAGGACGGCCGATACGATGATCTCGACATACACTTCGGCGATGGCGCGCGGAGGCGACACGCCGTAGACGGGAAGGCTCTCCATGATGGCTACGCGGGCCTGCTGAAGCTGACCCGCGAACATGCGACCGAGAACGCTGCCGTCGGCCCGGTGGCGCAGAAAGATGCGCGTGAGCTCGGAGTCGGCGAGAAACGACGCCACGATCGCCGCGTACATCGTGCGAAGGGACGCGAACGGATTGCGCGGGTCGAACTTGGCGTGCAAGCGCAAGAGCTTGGCGACCATCCGTTGCCCGATCTCGGCCGCGGCGGCCTCGAAGACCTCGTCTCGATCGGTGAAGTGGACATAGAAGGTCGGCTGTTTCAGACCAGCAACGCTGGCGATTCGCCCGGTCGTCGCCGCCGAAACCCCCTCACGCTGTAGGATCTCCACGGCTCCGTCGATGAGACGGCGCCGCGTGAGTTCGGTGCTGCGGCGCCCGGATCTCGGCGATTGCATCGGCTCACCAATAACATATAGGCGTGCGATAGGCGTGCGATCGCGGCAAATGCCGTCAGCGTCGTAAATTCCTCTCACCTAAGAGCGTCGCGTGATCCTTCGGACTCCGGTTTGGCCTGCACTAGGTAGAAGCGTTGCGCTAAGGTTTTCCTTGATTCGTTGCTGCCGGGCACGCGGCGACGTCTAAGGAGAACCGCGATGAGGACGACCCACGCTTTTATGGCCTGCCTTGCATCGGTGGTGGCGGCGGCACCGCTCTTGCTGACCCAGTGTGGTGGTAGCGGTAGCTCCAACGCGAAGCTGACGGGGACTAGCTCCGGGAGCGGGAGCGGGAGCGGAGGCCTCGGAAGCAGCAGTGGGAGCAGTGGCGTCGGCACAAGCTCCGGTGGGGACGACGCAGCCTCGAGCAGCGGTGGCGCAAGCAGCGGCGGCGTCGACAGCGACGCGAGCAGCTCGGGCGCCGTTAGCGTGGACGGGGGCCCGGCGGGTGATGGTGCAGGGGGGAGCAGCAGCGGCGCGACCATTCCGGTTCCGGACGGGGGCTCCCCGAGCACTCCGGGCGAGCTGGCCTGCGGCAGCTCCTCGTGCGACACCTCCGCGCAGCTGTGCTGCGAGGGGGCTGACGGTGGGGGGGGAAGTTGCGTGGGCCCCAACGGAACGTGCGCTTCCGGGATCGAGAGCTCGTGCGACGAGGCGTCGGACTGCGCGAGCGGCAGCGTCTGCTGCTCGCTTGACGAATACGGTCCGCACGCGGCGACCTGCCATGCGAACTCCTGCCCTGCCGGGTATTTCCAAGTCTGCCGAACCGACGCCGAATGCGTGACGGGCGACTCAGGTGCGTCGCACACTTGCATCGTGCAGTCGTGTCCGACGGGCGCGGGCGCGACGACGATGGTCACCCTCGAGGCCTGCGCCTATCCGACCGTGACCGGCGGTGGCGCCGGCGGCGGCTTCCCCGGAGGAGGAGCGGCGGGCGGAGGGATGACGATGTACGGGCCGCTTCCCGAGTGCACCGCCAAATAGCGGCTTAGGGCCCCAGGATAGGCATCAAGCGACTCGGCGCACGGCGTCGACCACGCGGAGCCTTGACGCACTCCACGCAGGGATCGCAGCCGCGATTCCCCCCAGAAGAGCCGCAATCGTGATCCCGAGGATCATGGGCCCAAGCCCCAGGCCAAAGTACGGGAAGAAGGACGCCATGTACTCCTCGATGAGCCGCTGAACGAACACGTTGATGAATGGCCAGGCGATGAGCGTGCCCAGGACGCCCCCAAGCATTCCCATCGTGAGCGACTCCGCGACGATCCACAGGGCGATGTGGCCCGGCAAGAAGCCGATGGCCCGGAGGACGCCGTACTCGCCGGTGCGCTCGCGAACTCCCATCGCGATCGTGTTCCCCAGAATGAGCATCATGATGAGCAGGATCACGGCGGAGATCACGTTCATCGCCTTGAGGATGGCCGAGAACATCGCAAGAAAGGACGCGTTGAAGCTCCTCTCGTCCTGCGAAAGGGTCTGCGTCTCTCGTTCGTCGAACATCCGGTCGAGCTCGACGCCGATCTGGGCGACGCGCGTGGGATTGTCCACGCGACTGACGATGTAGCCGACCATGTCGCGCCGCGCGGCCGGAATCGTGTCGTTCACGTAGTCGTATTGAAAGAGGAATGACGACCGGTCGACCGTCTGCGCCGAGGCCGTGTAGATGCCGTCGATGTTGAACAGCCAGTCTCCAGGGATGATCCCGCTCTTCAAGATCACCCGGTCACCCAACTTCCAGCCGAGCCGCTTCGCAAGCAGATCGCCGACGACGGCCCCCTGCTTGTCGTGCTGAAAGGCTTGAAGTTGAGCGGGCGGCAGCTGCATCTCGTCGTAGACGGTAAAATACGTCGCGGGATCCACGGCGAGGGTCGCGAAGACCTCGGTATCGTGCTGCGGATCCTTCCCGCCAAACCAGTTGGCCCATGTTGCCGCCCGGATGTGGGGTGCGCCGCGCACGTCGGCGACGTAGCGCTTGGGCAGGGCCATCGCCAAGGTGATCTTGTGTCGCGTGACCACGCGGTCCTTCGGCGCCGATTCGGGGCCCGCGACCCAGGCCCAGGTGACGGTTCTCAGGAGCAGAAACGCGACGATCGCGATTGCGACCGCGAGCACCGTGAGCCCCACGCGGACTTTGTTGCGTGCGAGGTTTCGCACGGCGAGCCCCGTGAGGGTCATCGGGTGGGCGCCTCGTTGCCGACGCGACGAAAGATGGCGCCGCAGTCGGTCGCGCCTCGCGTCAAGGATTCCCACTCGGCGGCGTCCCGCCATTCGATCCGCTTGCGCCCTAGGAGCGGCAGGAAAATGTACCGGAGCGCCCAGGCCGTGAAGCGTGGGAAGTACCGCATGACCGCGACGTACAAGCTGGCCGCTGGTTCGTGGATGGACTGCTGGTGGATCTCGAAGCGCTCGAGCACGTAGCCCGCCCGCTCCACCTTGGTCCGCAGCTCGTCAGGTTCGAACCTCCGCACGTGACCCATGTAGCGATCGAACGAGCAATAGTGCTTCATTCCGAGCGGAACGGTGAGCGCGAGATGGCCTCCGGGCCGGGTGATGCGCGCGAGCTCCCGCAGAAGACCCTCGTCGTCGGGGACGTGTTCCAGCACTTCGAACATGCCGACGAGGTCGTACGAGCCGTCGGCGAACTTCAGGTCCTGCAGCATGCCGTGGTGAGCGATGGCGCCGTGCTTGGCGAGGACCTCGAGCGCTCCGGCCGAGAGGTCGACGACGTGAGTGCCGGGGACGGGAAGGCGCGGGAATACGCCGGGACCGAGCTCGAGGCGATTGGGAGAAGCGTCGGCGAGCTCTTTGAGGGCGGGCCACCACGGGAGCCGGTCCGGGGGATGAAACGCCATACGGCGCCACATGTCCTCGTAGAGCGATTCGTTGTAGCTCGTGGCCTTTTCGACGGCTGTATCGGTCATGGTTCAGGTCCCTGACGGGGAGCGGGCACCGTCGGGCGGGGCGGGAGACGGCGCCAGTGGGCGGAGGTCGTGGCCGTCGTTGCGTAGAATGAGGGTGGTCTCTGGATGATGCAGGGTGACCGAGAACGAGTGCAATGTCCCTGCGGGGGCATCGAGCACGGTCACCGTGTAGGCAGACCGCTCCACCGTCTCACCCGACCGGAAGGGAACGTGGGGTCCCTCGAGCGCACGTTCGATATAGGAGCCGAGAAACCCCGCGTCCCGCCGCAGCTCGAGGCGATTGCCGGCCGAGAAATCGACGGATGAGCCCGCGCCTGAGCCCGACAGAAGATAGGGGGCAATGCTCAGCGTCTCGACATCCAGGGGACGGCCCGGCCGGGCGAGGTGCACCGCGTACGGGAAGGTGAGGGAGGCACCCGCGGGAACATCGATGACGAGCAGCGTCTTCGCGGCCTCATCCCGATCGAGTGCCGCCACGGCGTCCTCGACGGAACGGTTGGCGACGGCTGCGCCCGCATCGAACAAGAATCGTTCGTACGAGTGCCACGACGAGCACCCCGACGGCGGTCCACATCAGACCGCGCCGCATGCTTCGATCGACCTCCGCCGCCGCTTGGGGCAGCTGCGACCCCACCAAGACGCAGTAGCCAATCGAAGGCAGGTAAAGAAAGTGCTCGCCCACCGTGAGCGCGAGGACGGGAAGCAACGTGACCCCCATCCAGCCGAGCCCCCATGCCCGCGTTCGCGCGTTCGCGGTTCGGGTCAGCGTTCCCCAGAAAACCTTGACGACGACCGCAGCGAAAAGGGCAAGGACCACGGGGTGCGCGGTCCAGAAGGGAAGGGTCACCATCGGCTCGGGCACGATGAAGAGAACCAGGTCGGCGAGATAGAGGAGCGGCGCGGTCACGAGATGCCGCAGGAAGCCCGGATCTCCGAGGTGATAGGCGAACGGCTGGGGCGGGGGATGAAAGCCGCCAAGTGCCCAGATGCGGAGAGCCAGATAGAGCGTCGCGACGACGCCCGCGAGAAGTGGGGTGACCAAGCGCCGCGGGAGAGACTCGCCCTCGGGCCGCAACGTGGCATGAAGGAGGAGCACCGCCGGCAAAGTGATGGCCATCTCCTTGGACAGGAGAGCGAGCGAGAAGAGAAACAGGGAGAGCGCGACCAGCGCCGCTGATGCACCTCGCAGGGGGCGACTTTCGAGATAGACGAGGAACGCGCCAGCATAGAGGGTGGCGGCGAGCACGTCCGTCCTGCCGGAGATCCAGTCGACGGCGCCGGCATGACAGGGATGAATGGCAAAAAGAGCGGCGGCCGCCCATGCGCCGAATCCAGGGCCGACCGTGCGCCTTGCGATTGCCCAGACGAGAAGGGTCGCTCCGACATGGAGAAAGAGGTTGGTCAGGTGATACCCCGCGGCGTGCAACCCGTAGAGAAGACGGTCGCCCGCGAAGAGGAAGACGACGAGCGGCCGGAAGTACTCGACCGTCAGTCCTTTCGGCGTCCACCATGCCCCCGCCGAGGCGACCGGCAGAACCCAGCCGCTCGAGAGAGAGCCGGGAAGGCGAGAGGCCACGTCGATGTGCAGGTAGTCGTCCGCGAAGAACGGAGCGAAGAGCGTCGGGACGAGGGGCAGGGCCGCCAGTGCCGCCAGAACGCCCGCTGCGAGCGGCAGGTTGGCCATCGTCCGCGCGAGCGGATCGCCACGGGCGACCGTCTGCGGCTGGTCTGCACGAGCCAACGATCTTTATTTATCACGCGCTTGTCGGGACGTGCGAGCAGCCTCTATAGAAGCGCTGGGAATCGATGATGTCCGAAGAGCGGCCTCTCCCTCAGTCGCGCATTGGACGCTTCGCGAGGCTCGCGGCTATGGGAGTCAAGACGGGCGCCGGAATGCTCGTCGACAGGAGCGGCGGGTCGGCAGCCGAGAGCGCGGCCGATGTCCTCGGCCAGATGCGGGGGCTCGCCGCCAAGGTCGGACAGATGGCGAGCTACGTCGACGGCCTCGTCCCGGAGCGGCATGCGGCGGCCTTCGAGACTTCGCTGAAGGCGCTTCGCGCTCATGCACCGAGGTCGTCATCCGAGGCCATCCGCGCGCTCGTCGAGGAAGAACTGGGCGGGCCGTTGGACCATCTGTTCGCGGAATGGGACGACGCTCCAATTGCCAGTGCCTCGATCGGTCAAGTTCATCGCGCGCGTCTTCCCGGAGGGCGAGAGGTCGCCGTGAAGGTGCAGCACCCGGGCATCTCGAGGGCCGTCGAGAGCGACCTCGCAAACGCGTCGCTCCTGGAATCGTTCGTCGGCGCGCTCGGCGGCAAACGCTTCGACACCCGCGCGATGTTCGACGTCATCCGGGCGCGCTTCCGCGAGGAGCTCGACTACGAGCACGAGGCCAAAAACCTGCAGGCCTTTGCCACGCTCCACGACGGCGACCCGGTCGTGCGGGTCCCCGAGCTCATCGCGAGCCACAGTCGGGCTCGTGTGCTGACGACGGAGCTGGTCTCCGGGGCGTCCTTCGACGAAGCATGCGCCGCATCCGAGGAAGAGAGGCGCGCGTGGGCTCGGACGCTGTGGCGCTTCGTCTTCAAGGGCACGCTCGTGGGCGGAATGCTCAACGCCGACCCGCACCCGGGCAACTACGTATTTCAGGACGGCGGTCGCGTCACGTTTCTCGATTACGGCTGCATCCAGCGAATCGGCGAGCGCCGAGCCCATGCCGTCCGCGTTCACCGGGGCGCCCTCGCGCGCGACGAGGCCGAGTTCGGGAGAGGCGTCGCGCGGATGGTGGGCTCGACGCCAGGTCCGCTCGAAGACCTCGCCGTGAGCTACACGCGCCAGTGCTTCACACCGCTCTTCTCGTCGCCGTACCGGATCACCAAGCCGTTCGCGGCGGCACTCGTGGATCGGATGCGCGACATGGCCGTCGCGGCGCGCAAGGTGCCCGACGAGAGCTTTTTCACGATGCCCCCGGACATGCTCTTCGTGAATCGACTCCAGTTCGGGTTCTACTCGGTTCTCGCGCGACTCGACGTCGAGGTCGACTACGCGAACGTCGAGAGAGCCTTCATTCCGGAGGCATAGCAGGCCTTGCGCAAGTGGGTGCGGCGGGTCGGGCAGGGTGCACTCGCCTTGGGTCTTCTTTTGTGTGCCCTCGTCGCGTGGGCGTGGAAGAGCGACATCCCGCTCGACGAGCTCAAGTCGCGCTGGGCCACGGGCGCGTCACGCTTCGTGGAGATCGACGGGATGAGCGTCCATTACCGGGACGAAGGCTCCGGATTGCCCATCCTCCTCCTGCACGGCACGGGCTCGTCGCTCCATACGTGGGACGGATGGGCGGACGCGCTCTCGAGCTCGCACCGCGTCGTCAGGCTCGATCTTCCCGGCTTCGGGTTGACCGGTCCGGAGCCGCGGGCGGACTACCGGATCGATACCTACGTCGAGTTCGTCGATCACTTTGCCGCTCGACTGGGGCTCGGGCACTTCGCCCTGGCGGGCAACTCCTTGGGTGGAGAGATTGCGTGGCGGTTTGCGGTGGCGCATCCGTCGGAGCTGACGGAGCTGGTCCTGGTCGACGCCGGCGGGTATCCACGAACGACGAAGCGCCCGCTCGTGTTCCGGATCGGCGGAATGCCGATTCTCTCGGAGCTCATGGGGCACCTCGACCCGCGGATGCTCGTCGAGAGGACCACCCGTCAGTGCTACGGCGACCCGACACGAGTGACGTCCGAGCTCGTCGAGCGCTACTACGAGCTGTCCCTCCGGGCCGGAAACCGCGCCGCGTTCGGGGCCCGCACGTCCCTCCCGTTCGACGACCGAACGTCCGAGCTCCGGGGCCTGCATGTCCGCACGCTGATCCTGTGGGGCGACAGAGACGCCTTGATCCCGTCGTCGAACGCTCGCCGCTTCGCCGCCGACATTCAGGGCGCCACCGTGCACACGTACGGTGACCTCGGGCACGTGCCGATGGAAGAGGATGGCCCGCGAACGGCGGCGGACGTTCGAGCCTTTCTGGAGAAGCCCTGAGTGCCGGGCCGCTCGGCCATCGTCGTCGAGGGCGGCGCCATGCGAGGCATCTTCTCGGTGGGTGTGCTCGACGTGTTTCTCGAGCGCGGCTTCGAGCCGTTCGATCTTGCGATCGGAGCGTCGGCAGGGGCGTGCAATCTGGCCTCCCACGTCGCTCGGCAGGAGGGGCGGAACCGGCGTTGCTATTTCGACTTGATGACCCGTCGCGAGTTCATCGACATAGGGCGGATGCTTCGGGGACGCTCTGCGGTCGATCTCGACTGGCTGTGGGCCGCGCTGGCCGAACGGGAGCCGCTCGATCTGGCCGCGCTCGCCGCGAGCCCCGTCGAGTTCATCGTCGTCGCGACGTCGGGGCGTTCCGGCGAAGCCGTCTACCTCCGCCCCGGATCGGACCGCATGTTCGACGTCCTCAAGGGATCCTGCGCCCTGCCGGGCCTCTATAGGGGAACCGTCTACGATGACGGTGAGCCGCTGATCGACGGAGGCGTCTCGGATCCCGTCCCCGTCGAGGAGGCCTATCGCCGCGGAGCTCGACGCATCCTGGTGATCCGCTCACGACCCGCGGACTACGTGAAGACCGCCGGATGGTCGTCCCGCCTCGCGTCCTTCGCCCTGCGCAACCAACCGGTCGTCGCCGATGCCATGCGACGCACACCGGCCAGGTACAGGCGCGCCGTCACGTTCCTGAAGGCCCCGCCGGCCGATTGCCAGCTCGTTCACGTCGCCCCCGTTACCGCGATGCGCACCGGCCGGACGACGCAAGACCGACGAGCGCTCGAGCGCGACTACGCCCACGGGCGCGAGATGGCGGAGGCTGCGATGGACCGGTGGAGAGACGTCACCACGGCTGAAGGCGTCCGATGAAGTCGTACGGATACTCCCAGCTGGGCGTCGACGCCGCGTCGAGCTCCGCCACGTCCTCGGGCGTCAACCGTACCTTTGCAGCGCGAAGATTGTCTTCGAGCTGACTCTCGCTGCGCGCACCGACGATCACCGACGTGGTCTCGGGCTTCGCGAGGAGCCAAGCGAGCGCCGCCGCGGCGTGGGTCGTTTCTCGGCGCGCGGCGACCTTGGCGAGAACGTCGATGAGGCCCCACATGCGATCGTTGTCGTACGCCTTGTAGCTGTCCTGCCACGATTCGAGGCGTGTGCCGGGGGGCGCCGCCTGGTTGCGCTTGTACTTGCCGCTGAGGAACCCGCGCGCGAGCGGCGACCACACGAGCGTCCCCAGGCCGAACGTGCGGCATGCCGGGATGACCTCGCGCTCCGCCGCGCGTACGGCCAGCGACCACTGGAGTTGCACCGATTCGAACCGATGCGTTCGCAGCTTCTCCGCGGTCCAGAGGGACTCGACGAGCCGATAGCCGGTGTAGTTCGAGCACCCGAAGTAGCGGACCTTTCCCTGGGTCACCAGGTCGTCGAGAGCGCGCAGCGTCTCGTCGATGGCGACCGAAGTGTCTTGCATGTGCACCTGGTAAAGGTCGATGAAGTCGGTATCGAGCCGCTTTAGCGAGGCCTCGCACGCCGCGAGGATCGCCTTTCGCGAGAGCCCCCATTCATGCGGCCCGGGCTTGCTCACCGCGCCGAAACCGACGGCGAAGCGGCACTTGGTCGCCAGAAGGACCCGAGCCCGCTTGCCCTTGATCCACTGGCCCGTCAGCTCTTCGCTCTTTCCCTCGCTGTAGACGTTCGCCGTGTCGACGAGGTTGACCCCGGCGTCGACCGCCCAATCGAACACGCGACGCGCCTCGTCGTCGCTCGAGGTGACCCCCTTCATGAAGGTCTGGGATTCGCCGAAGGTCATCGCCCCGAGAGACAGAACGCTCACCTTGAGGCCGGATGTTCCCAAGCGTCGAAGTTCCATGGTGTCCTCCGAAGTCGAGCGGTGGTTTACCACGCCGCCACGTGAGCGCGTCCGCCGTTGGCTCAGCGGTTGCGATGAACGGAGGCATGACCCACTTCTCCTTCCACAAACCCGCAAAATTGTCGTGCTCGTGCCCGTCCCCCGTGGCCCGGCGCCCACGCCGCGCGCGTCGATTCTTCCACGGCTCCCTCGTCTCCTTCATTGCCACGGTCGCCGCGGTGACCGCGAGTCCAGCGGTTCTCCCCGTCGGCAGCGCCGCGGCCCAGACGTCTCCCGTGGAGCGCTCCGCTCCGGCGGTAGCCCTCGAGGCCCACTCCGAGAACGGGGCCTCTGTCCTCCTCCCGCTCGTGAACGAGAGCCTGAGCGTCCGGATCGACGACGGCCACGCGACGGCGAGCTACAAGCACGTCTTCCAGAACGAATCCGCTGCCCGTCTCGAGGGAAACTACCGGCTTCAGGTGGGCGAGGGCGCAACCGCCACAGGGTTCGCGTACTACAACGGCGAAGAAAAGATCGTCGGCGAGATCTTCGAGCGAGAAGCTGCGCGGCAGGTGTACGACGGGCTGACGGGGCTGCGGCGGGACCCCGGTCTCCTCGAGCAGGCGGGGGAAGGCGGATTCTCGTTTCACGTCTTTCCGATCGAACCGGGGGAGAAGAAGCGCGTCGAGGTGACGACGTCACGATGGCTGCCGCGCCGCGGAGGGCGAATCGAGTACCGTGTGCGCCTCGGTCGACCCGACGCGAGCGTCGTCTTGACCGTGAGGGACGCGCGCGGCGTCAAGTGGCTCGATAGCCCGTCGCACGATTTGCGGACCGATCGCGGAGCGGACGGATCGTGGGTCGCGACGGTGCTCAAGGCAAAGACGGCAACCTCCGACGAGCTCGTCGTCCAGTACGAGACGGACGACGCACCGCTCGTTCTTCGTGCGGCGATCCACCATGACCCCGGACAGCCGGCCTTCTTCATGGCCACGTTGGCCGCGCCGCCAGAGCCGCCCGGAAAGGTGCGTGGCGGCAACGACATCACGCTCGTCCTGGACCGCTCGGGCAGCATGGATGGCCCGTCGATCGAGAGCGCCCGCGCCGCGGCCAAAGCCATCGTGCAGCGCCTCTTGCCGACGGACCGCGTCAACGTCATCGCGTTCGACGACGGGGTGGACTCGCTCTACGCCGCTCCGCAGCCCCTCACCGATGCCGTTCGCCGCGAGTCGATCGAGTACATCGGGCGCATCGAGGCCGGCGGAGGCACCGACATCGCCAAAGCGCTTGCGAAGGCGCTCTCGTCGCAAACCCACGACGACCATCCCGACGTCGTCCTCTTCATGACCGACGGGCAGTCGGCGGGTCCGCCCGCGATCAAGGTGGCGACTGACGGCCCGGGAGACGCGCGCGTCTTCACCGTCGGCATCGGCACGGGAGTCGACAAGGCCCTCCTGTCGCGCATTGCGTCGATCCGACGAGGCCGGTTCACTTTCGTCGCAGACCCCCGCGCCGTGGCGGTGGAGTTTCCGAAGGTGCTGTCGCAGCTCGACGATCCCGTCCTGACCGACGTCACGCTGCGCGCCGAGGGAGGCACGATCGAGCGCCTGTATCCGGAGACCGTTGGCGATCTCTTCCCCGCGGACGAGCTGCGGGTGTTCGGGCGCACGAGTGCAGGCGGCCGCTTCAAAGTCATCGTCGAGGGCCAAGACCACGGGACGCCGCGTCGCTTCGAGGCGCAACTCGATGCGTCCGCTCCGTCGGACGAGCCGTGGGTGGCGCAAAGCTGGGCGCGGGCGCGCGTGGACGATTTACTCGAGCAAGTGAGCGCGAAAGGTGAAAACGAAGAGCTGAAGGGAGAGGCTGTGGACCTCGGTCTCGCCTTCGGCCTCGTCACGCCGTACACCTCGTTCCTTGCGGTACCCGAGAGCGCCCTGACCGAAGAGGCCAAGAATGCCATCGGCAGCATGCGCGAGCGGCGCAAGCGCGTCCTCGCGATGCGTACGGACGCGGCGGCCTTGTCTCGTCTCAACATGCCGCCCGGGGACCCCATCCTCCGAGTGCACGCCCCGCGCGATGCCAGAAAAGTGACGGCGGTGTTCCCCTTCGGGCTGACCCAAGACCTGGCCTACGACGCGATGTCCGAGAGCTGGATGACGCGATTCCTCGTCCCGAAAGACGTCGCCGACGGCAGCTACGAGGTACGCACGGTCATCGAACTCGCCGATGGGCGGGTGAGCCTGGCGGTCGTCCGGTACACGATCGACAGCAAGGCGCCCCAGGTGGACGTCGACACGAAAGTGTCCGGAGACGGCATCGACGTGCGAGTGCTCTGCGACGAGCCGGCCCTCGAGGTGCGTGTCGCGCCGGACGGAGATGTCCGCCATGCCCTCTCCCTGGGCGGTGACACGGACAGGCGCGCGTTCGCGGGTCACCTCGCGCTCGCTCCGGGGCACCACCGGATCCGCATCGTCGTCGCGGACGCGGCGCGAAACGAGAGCGAACGCACGGTCGACGTGGACGTGGGGTCCCGCGGTCCCGAAGGTTCCCGATGATCGCACGGTGGCTTTCGTGCCTGTGCCTCTTGCTGGAGCTGACATTGGCAGCACCCGCGGAGGGAGATACCGCGGGCGGGAAGGGACCGTTCGTCCGCACTCTCACGGTCTACGGCGACCGCCTTTGGGTAGGGACCTTCAACGACGGCCTCTTCGTCATCGACGCCTGGTCGACGCCGGAGGGCCTCGAGCACGCCCGACCCGTCGCCGCGCCGTTCCGGATGGTCAACGACGCCCTCGAGGTGGACGGCGCGCTCTACGTGGCGGCGAACGAAGGCCTCTTCGTGACACGCGATGGCGCCACCTTCGACCGGGTGCGCGAGGTCGACGCACGCGGTGTGACCGCGGTGGCGTTCGACGGCCACTCGCTCTACGCGACCACCACGTCCGCCCTCTGGCGCGTGCGTGTGGTCCGAGGAGCGCCATCGAACGCCGTCTGGTGGAAGCCCGCGGGGAGTCGTTCGCTGCAGGGGGTCGTCGCCGAAGGCGATCGGGTGTGGCTTGCGTCGGAGGATCGGGGCGCCATCCTCTTCGACGGCAAGCGTTTCACGGCATTCGACCGGCTCGCGGGGCTGCCGACGAGCTGGGTCGTCGCGGTCGCTGCGGACGGGCAGGGCGGCGTATTCGAGGCGACACTCCGCGATGGCGCCTTCCACGTCGACGCAGCCGGGAAGTGGACCCCGATGCAAGGCCTACCGAGCGCCTGGACACTGAGCATCGTCCGGGGCGAGCGGGACGTCTGCGTGGGGACGCAGGATGGCGCGGCTTGCTACGATTCACCGTCCGCCACCGCGGCCTTCGGCGCCCCCTCATCTCGCATCGAGGGCCTCCCGGATCCCCGCGTGCACGCCCTTCTGGCGGCACATGGGAGCTTGCTCGCGGGAACGGAGGCGGGGATCGCCTTCGTCACACGCCACCGAGAGTTCACGGTTTCGGCACAGTGAATCGCGCGCGTACGTTGTAAACGTCGTGGCCCATGCTTCGAAGGGTGGCGCTCCTCGGCGTCCTCGCGACCGCCGCGCCCACGTTTCAGGGCTGCGTTTCGGAGCCGCCGCTCGACGTGGCGCCAGACGTCGACCTCTCGCGCTTCCAGGGCAAGTGGTACGAGATCGCGCGTCTCCCGCGCATCACGGAGACCGATTGCTATGGCACGACCGCGTTCTACACGGCGGGTAGCGGCGGAGGGCTCCAGCTCGTCCACCAGTGCAACGTCGGGAGCACCACCGGACCGCTCAACACCATCTCGATGGTGGCCACGGTCCCGAACGCGTCGGTGCCCGCCAAGCTCGCCCTGAGCGTCGGCGGGTATTCCGGCGACTACTGGATCCTCGAAGTGGGGCCTAGCTACGAGTACGCCGTCATCGGCCATCCATCGCGTTCGTACTTTTGGATCCTGAGCCGCGCGCCAACGCTCGATCCGGCGACGCTGCAAGGGGTGCTCGGCCGCGCCGAGAGCGGCCACTTCGACACGTCGCAACTCGAGTTCACGCCGCAGCCACCCGCGGGAGACCGGGTCTCCTCCGACGCACCGATCGGCGCAGTGCCGCCTGCCATGAGCACGGGGTGCGGGATCTCTCCTGCGACGGGCCGCAACACGGCGGTCTTCTGGTTTGGCATGGTCATCGTCGCCGGGATCAGACGGGTCCGTCGCCGCACCTCGTGATTCGGGAGCGGGAATCGTCGCTCAGACCTTGACAGCGTCAACTGTCACAGTTATAAGAGGGGCACGAGCTGACGCTGGCCGCGCAAGGGAGCGCTGGTCGAAGACGCGGTTCGTCCAGGAAGGCGCCGATGCACGTCGAGTCGCTCCATAGCCGCAGGTCCATCAAACGCCGCCGACACCACCGAGAGACGGCGCCTCCCGCCGCCTCCGCCCATTTCGTGGAAGCCACGATGCACCGGTCGCGGCATTGCGGCGCATGCGGCATCGCACTGCCCCGCGGCGCTTCAGCCCGCATCGCGGTCGTCGACGGTACGCGTGCGCGCCTCGTCCTTTGTCCGGGTTGCATGCCCGACGTTGCCGAGTCGTCTACGTATGCGGCTGGCGCCATGGCTGCGGCGATGACCGCCCCCATGGCCCTCGAGCAAACGCCGCTCCCCCGCGGGTCGCTCGCCGTTTGGATCGCGGTCGGCCTGCTCGGTGTCGGCGCCGTGCTGGGATCGCGCACGGGGCGGCGCGTCCTCAAGACGACCTGGGTGGCCATCAAGGCGGCGGTGGCGGGCTTCGGTGCTCGCCTGGTCGGCGGGGAAGACACCGGCCCGGCCGCCGTTCGACGTGCGTTCGAAGACCTCGGCCCGACGTACATCAAGCTCGGGCAGCTCGTCGCGTCGAGCCAGGGCCTGTTCCCGGAGCGCTACTGCCAGGAGTTTCGCAAGTGCCTCGACCGCGTCCGCCCGTTCTCGTTCGACGACGTACAGCGCACCCTCCGGGCGGAGCTCGGACGCGACCCCGGTGAGGTCTTCGCCTCCATCGATCCGACACCGCTCGCCTCGGCGTCGATCGCGCAAGTGCACGCTGCACGGCTGCATGACGGGCAAGAGGTGGTCATCAAGGTCCAGCGCCCTAACATCGCGGACATCATCGATGCGGACCTGCGTGTTCTTCGTCTCGGCGCACGGGCGATGGGTGCGTTCGTGCCGCACGGGGAACTGGCAAACCCGGTGGGTGTCGTCGAAGACTTCGAATCCAACATCCGCGAGGAGCTCGACTTCCGACTCGAGGCGGCCCACATGGCCGAGTTCAATCGCATCATGGATGTCCAAAGGCAGGCCCGAGTCGCCGCGCCGCGCGTCGTGACCGAGCTGTCGACGGAGCGCGTCCTGGTGATGGAGCGCTTCTACGGCCACCGCGTGGACGACGTCGGGAAACTACGCGATATGAGCGACGCCGAGGAGCGGCTGCTCATCGGCATGCGCGCCTGGTTTCAGTGCATGATCCTGCACGGGTTTTTCCACGGGGACGTACACGCGGGCAACCTGATGGCGCTCGACGACGGCCGCATCGGCTTTCTCGACTTCGGAATCGTGGGGCGCTTCTCGCCCGAGCGGCGCGAGCAAGTGACCGACTACCTGATCGCCTTCGCGACCGGCGACTTCCGCAAGCTCGCCGAGGTGATGATCGCGATGGGTTCGATCGACCGCGACAAGATCGACCTCGAGAGCCTTTCGAAAGATCTGGAAGCCGTCTACGAGCCGATGCTGTCGAACGAGCTCGCGCCGGTCAAATACGCGGACATCATCCCCACGATTCTCCGCACCGGGATTCGTCACGGCATGCGGATGCCGCGCGACTTCGTGCTGGTGGTCAAGCAGATGCTCTACTTCGATCGCTACGCGAAGCTGCTGGCGCCCGGGTTGAACGTCTTTCGCGATCCACGCATCGTCGCCGGGCTCATGGAAGACGTGATGCAGGCGCGCCTGCGCATCGAGCCGCACGCGCACACGGCTTCGTACTCCACCGAGACCGCGGCCGCGGGGCAGGCACCACCGGTGGGAGTCCGAGAAGCCTGGGGCGCCACGTAGGCGCGGAATAGCCGGCGCAAAGGGGCCGAGTCGCGTAGAGTCCGGCGATGGGTGATCAGACGAGCGGGCGGGGAACGAGCGGAGACCGCACGGAGGAATCGTGCGGCGTATGCGGAGGGGATCGCCGCATCGCCAACTCGTTCGGTTTGACGACGACCTGCCCGAGCTGTCACGGCTCGGGACGTCGGGCCGAGTCCACCGGCTTTCACGACGTGACCAAGACGAAGCCATCGCACCACCGGCCGACGAACCGGATCGGGGTCGAGGTCGCAGCGAAGGCCCAGTGGCCGGTCACGTTCGAAGGTGGCCAGCTGGCGACCGAGGTGCAAGGCAGCAGCATGTGCACGACGGAGGCCAAGGCCAAGCTGATCCGCGAGATCATCGACCACGAGGGCAGTCATGGCCAGTGCACGCAGACCTTCATCAAGAAGGTCAGGAAACAAGTTCGGCCGCGGACCTGAGCCCCTGTCGTTCGCGGGAGCTTGGGTGTAGCCTCGGCTGTAATGGGCGAAGACCGCCACGCGACCGAGGGATGGCACGATAGCGCTGACTTCAAGTGGCGCGCTCCCGCGGCCAAGCCCTCGCCTTCGCGGGCGCCCCCCGGGTCGGGGTCGCACCAGACCGTCGAACCGCAACTCGTAGCCGTTCTCGTCGAATCGAGTGCTTTGCGCGAGCCGCTCGTGGCGGCTCTCGATTCGGCGCAGCTCAACACGCGGGGTCCAGAGAGCGTCTCGGAAGCCGCGGTCGTCATCGCCGAGCTGGAGGGGGACGTCCTCGCGCGCCTCGCCAACATCCGTCACACGGCCCGCCCCGATGCGGCGGTGCTCCTCGTTCTCACCACGGCTTCGGCGGACACGGTGGCCCGAGCCCACTCCGCCGGAGCCTTCGCCTGCCTGCGACCCCCTCTGGTCGCCGAGGAGGTCCTCGGCCTGGTGACGTCGGCGCTCGACTCGCTCAGCGCGAAGGTGCAGGTCGCTCACCTGTCTCGAAAGTTGAATCTGCAGGAGCACCTCGCCTCCATCGGAAGAATGAGCGCAGGGCTGTCGCACGAGCTCGGCGGCCCGCTCGGGGCCGCGGCGCTCAACATGGAGGTCATTCACGGGCAGTTCCTCGAGATGAAGGGGCTGCTCGAGTCTGTCGCGAGCGCAAAGCCCAGGGATCTAGAGGCCTGTCTGGACGCCGTGCGAGCGCACCTCGCGGCGTCCACTCCCTTCGGCGGCCTCGAGGCGGCGTTGAACGACACCGTCGAGGCCCACGAGCGCATGAAGGCCGTACTCCACATGATGAGAGGCCTCGTCCGGCGCGTGCGCGACGTGCGCAGCGAACGCGTCAATCTCAAACACGTCATCGAGGAGACGCACCGCGCCCTCGCGACCGACCTTCAGGGCATCGAGGTCGAGATCATCGCCGAGGAGGTGAGCGCGCTCGCGGACGAGACCCTGGTCGCACAGATCCTCCTCAACCTGACCACCAACGCGGCGCACGCCGCGAGGCTCCTTCCGTCGCCACGGGTGCGGCTTCACTCGTATCGCTCGGGCGAATTCGTGGTGGCCTCCGTTCGAGACAACGGGCCCGGCATTCCGAGCGAGCTGAAGGAGAAGATCTTCGAACCCTTCTTCACGACGCGTCGGACAGAAGGCGGGACGGGGCTCGGCCTCGCGATGTGCCGCGAGTATGCGCTGCAGATGGGCGCCGAGCTTTCCTTGTGGAGCTTGCCCGGGCGGGGATCCTGCTTTCGCGTCTTCCTCCCCCGATTCCCCTGAAAGGGAGCTGAACGGGGGAGGGGTCTGCGCGCATTCGTCATGTCGACTGCTCATGCTCGCCCGGTCGTGACCGAACGAAGGAAACCGACAGGTGAGCCTCGTTCGGTCACGACTGAACGAAGGGAGCCGACACGTGAGCCTCGCTCGGTTATCGACCGCGGCCTACTACCGGGAGCACGGCGTGGGCCCCGACAGCAAGGGCGAGACGGTCGGCGAATGGTTCAAGCGGTTCCACGCGTACCAGGAAGGCCGCGGGCTCGCGACCGTCGGCGAGATGCGTGGGCGGATCCGCAAGTGGGTGCTTCCCGGTATCGAGGACAAAGACATCACCGCGATCACGCGCGAGGACATCGAGGCGATCGTCGCGCGGCTCGATCGCGTCGTCGCCGCGTTCATGGCGAAGGGTCCGGGCGAAGGACGTCTCTCGCCATCGACCGCGGCGAACGTGTGGGGAGACCTCACGCACGCGCTGGACGAAGCGGTGCGCGCGAAGGATGCGAGGCTCCGGGCGCTCGACGTGAACCCCGCCCGCGACGTGCGAGGCCCAGACGGCGGCGAGGACCGCCAGGGGCAGATCCTCTACTCCGATGAGCTCCTCGCGCTGCTCCGCGGCGACGCGGCCGACCCGTGCAAGCTTGGCGTCCCGGTGTACCGCCGTCAGGTGTACGCGATGGCCGTCTACACGAAGGCGCGCGCGTCGGAGCTTGAGGCGCTCACCGCGGCGGACGTCGACCTGGCACACGGGACGATCACGATCGCCAAGCAAGCCGATCGCGCGAGCAAGGGCCGGAAGGGGACGAAGGCCACGAAGACGAAGCGCGTTCGCGTCGTCGACATCGAGCCCAACGCGCGCGTGCTGGTCGAGTGGCTCACGAAGAACCCGCGAGGGAAGGGGGGACGACTGCTCCGGATGCCCCCGCCCGAGGACCGCGCCGAGCTCCTACGGAAAGACCTGCGCACCGTCGGCGTCGACCGCGAGGCACTCCACATCGAGCGCGACCCGTTGCAGCGGGCGATCACGTTCCACGATCTTCGCGATACCGGGCTGACGCACATGGCCGTCCGATGCGACTCCCCGATCGCGATTCAGTGGGCTGGCGGGCACACGGATTTCAAGACGACGCAGGGGTACATCGCACGCGGCCAAGTCGAGGCGCGGCGCATCGGCGAGCCGCTCCCCGCGCTCCCGACGGGCCTATTTGACGCCTCCGGGGGTTTGGATCCGCGATTGGATCCGGATCCAATCGCTCTCGCCAAACCGTGGGAAAATAAGCCGATCCATGTGACCCCAACGGGAATTGAACCCGTGTTACCGACGTGAGAGGCCGGTGTCCTAACCGCTAGACGATGGGGCCGGGATGACGCGACGCCTGTGCTGCTCTTGTTCTTCGCGCGCGCGCCTGAGCTGGGGGACAAGGATTCGAACCTTGATAAGCGGAGCCAGAATCCGCTGTCCTGCCGTTAGACGATCCCCCAAGTTCGCGAGACTGCTCGCGGAAGATCGACCTCCGCTCCCTTTACCACCGGAGGCGGCGGGCAAGGGAGCGGCGAACACTATCCGTGCGCATTGGCTTGTCAAGCGTGCGAAAGGGGCAGGCCTTCGATCGGAAACGGCGCACGAGCCCCCTTGACCGGCGCTGACAAAGTCTTAGCTTCCGCGGCGCTGGCGCTCGCACAAGGCGAGTGCCAAGAAAGCTTTCGCGCGTCGCAGGTCGAACTCTCGGTCAGGCGCGCGGAGGGAGGTCAAAAGGCCCATGAAGATTCGTCCGCTCGCCGATCGTCTCGTCGTCAAGCGCCTGGAGCAGGAGCAGAAGACCAAAGGCGGGATCATCATCCCCGACACGGCCAAGGAGAAGCCCGTCGAGGGCCTCGTCGTCGCTGCCGGAAGCGGCAAGGTGATGAAGAACGGCAAGGTGCGTCCACTCGACGTCAAGGCGGGCGACCGCGTCCTCTTCGGCAAGTACTCCGGGCACACGAAGTGAAGCTCGACGGCGTCGAGCACGTAATCCTCGGCGAAGACGACGTCCTCGCCGTGATGAAGTGATTGAAAGGAAGATAGAACGACCATGACCGCCAAGCAGATCGCCTACAGCCGCAACGCACGCCACGCCATCCTCCACGGCGTCAACAGTCCTCGCCGACGCCGTGAAGGTGACCCTCGGCCCCAAGGGCCGCAACGTCGTCATCGAGAAGAGCTACGGCGTCCCCCGTCATCACGAAGGACGGCGTCACCGTCGCCAAGGAGATCGAGCTCTTCGACAAGCTCGAGAACATGGGCGCGCAGATGGTGCGCGAGGTCGCTTCGCAAGACGAGCGACAAGGCCGGCGACGGGACGACCACCGCGACCGTGCTTGCGCAGGCGATCTTCGTCGAAGGCCTCAAGCTGTCGAGGCCGGCGCGAACCCGATGGAGCTCAAGCGCGGCATCGACGCCGCCGTGACGCGTGTCGTCGCGGAAGTGAAGAAGCTCGCCACCCCCACCAAGGAGAAGGCGACCATCGCGCAGGTCGGCACCATCAGCGCCAACGGCGACCAGACCATCGGCGACGATGCTCGCCGACGCGATGGAGAAGGTCGGCAAGGAAGGCGTCATCACCGTCGAGGAGGCGAAGGGGACAGAGTCGCAGCTCGAGGTCGTCGAGGGCATGCAGTTCGACCGCGGCTACCTCTCGCCGTACTTCGTGACCAACCCCGAGAAGATGCTCGTCGAGCTCGACGACGCGTGCATCCTCATCAGCGAGAAGAAGGTCTCGAACCTGCACGACATCCTGCCGCTGCTCGAGCAGGTCGCCAAGGACGGGCGCCCGCTCCTCATCATCGCCGAGGACGTCGACGGGCGAGGCGCTGGCCACGCTGGTGGTCAACAAGCTGCGCGGGCCTGCTTAAGGTCGTGCGCCGTCAAGGCGCCCGGCTTCGGCGACCGCCGAAAGGAGATGCTCAAGGACATCGCGATCCTCACGGGCGGTCAGGTCGTCACCGAGGATCTCGGCATCAAGCTCGAGAACTTCACAGCTCAAGGATCTCGGGCGAGCCAAGCGCGTCAAGATCGACAAGGACAACACGACGATCATCGACGGCGCCGGGGACTCGAAGCAGATCAAGGGTCGCGTCGAGAGCATCCGCAAGGAGATCGAGAAGACGACCAGCGACTACGACAAGGAGAAGCTCCAGGAGCGGCTGGCGAAGCTCGCCGGCGGCGTCGCGGTCGTGAAGGTCGGCGCGCACACCGAGACCGAGATGAAGGAGAAGAAGGCCCGCGTCGAGGACGCGCTGCACGCGACGCGCGCGGCGGTCGAGGAGGGCATCGTTGCCGGCGGCGGGCGTGGCGCTGCTGCGCGCGGCCTCGGCGCTCGACGACGCTGAAGCTCGACGGGCGACGAAGCGGCGGGCGTGCGCCTCGTGCGGCGCGCGCTCGAGGAGCCGCTGCGTCAGATCGCCGCGCAACGCGGGCGCAGGAGGGCTCGGTCGTGGTCGAGAAGGTCCGCGCAGGCAAGGGCGCGTTCGGCTTCAACGCCGCGACCGAGCAGTACGAGGACCTGCTCAAGGCCGGCGTCATCGACCCGGCCAAGGTCGTCCGTATGGCGCTCGAGCACGCGGCGAGCGTGGCCGGGCATGATGCTCACCACCGAGGCCGCCATCGCCGACAAGCCGAAGAAGGAGAAGCCGGCGATGGCGGGCGGGGGCGGCGGTGGAATGGGCGGCATGGGAGGGATGGGGGGCATGGGTGGCATGGGCGGCATGGGGGGAATGGGTGGCATGGACTGACATGGACGATGCGACTCGAGCGCGAGGCCGTCTCGGAATTACCGCCCTTTTTGACTTGCTCGATCGCGACCGACTAGACTTTGTCGGTCGCGCGCATGTCCGACCCGCTCTTCTCCGCGCTTCGGCCGCGAGTTTTCGCGCCGGCGACGTGCTCTTTCGTGAGGGAGAGCACGGCGAGGAGATGTACGTCATCCAGTCCGGGCTCGTGCAGATCACCAAGCTCGTGGGGGGCGAAGAGCGCCCGCTGGCGACGCTCGGTCGGGGCGAGTTCCTCGGCGAGATGGCGATCCTCAACGGCAAGCCCCGCACGGCGACCGCCGTGGTGCTCGAGGACGCCAGGTGCCTCGTCATCGACGCGGCGACGCTCGAGCAGATGGTCGTCGAACAACGCGGAGATCGCGCTCCGCCTCGTGAAGAAGCTCGCCCGCCGGCTCGACTCCGCCGACGAGATGATCCAGATCCTCCTGAACCCCGACCCCAAGGCCCGCGTGCTCTATGGGCTGAAGCGGCACGCGGAGAACTTCGTCGACGAACGCAGAGCTCGGCATCCGCGTGCACATCTCGAGCGACGGCCTCGCGCGCGAGGTCGGCGTTGAAACCGCGCAGGTGCATGACGTCCTGGCGCCGGCTTCGGCGCCTGCGCGTCGCCGACGGAGGACGACGACGGGCGACATCATCGTCACGGATTTACCGCGTCTCCTCGAGTTCATGGAGTTCCTCGAAATGCCGCAGAAGTTCGAGAGCTAGGACGACCCCGTGGACCTTCGCGTCATCGGCTGTCACGGCGGAGAGACGCCGAAGCATCGGACGAGCGCGTTCGTCGCTCGACGATCGCCTCGCGATCGACGCCGGCTCGCTCACGAGCGGCATGGAGCTCAAGGCCCAGTGCGCGCTCGAGGCCGTGCTCGTGAGCCACGCTCACCTCGATCACGTGCGCGATCTGGCGACCATCGCCGACAACCGACTCCAGAACGGATGCGCTCCGCTCATCATCGCCGGTACGAAGGCAACCCTGGGTATCCTGAAGAAGCACTTCTTCAACAACCTGCTCTGGCCCGACTTCCCGAAGCTCCCCAACAGCCGCAAGCCCGCCATCTGCTACCTGGAGCTCAAACCCGAGGTGCCCGTGAAGATCGCCGGCTACGAGGTCCGGGCCATTCGGGTGAGCCATACCATCGATTGCTGCGGCTTCATGGTCCGCGGCAAGGACGGGACGCTGGCCTACAGCGGGGACACCGGCCCGACCGACCGCCTCTGGCAGGTCCTCAACGAGACCGAGGGCCTGAGGGCCATGCTCATGGAAGTGAGCTTCCCGAACGCCGAGTCGCGCCTTGCCCACGCGAGCGGCCACCACACCCCGGAGACGCTCGCCCGTGACATGGACAAACTCGAGAAGCGACGCGACCTTCCGGTACTCCTCTACCACATCAAACCGAGCTTCCAGGCCACGGTCGAGCGCGAGTGCGCGCGCCTCCGGGGCGTGAACCTCACCGTGTGCGCGCTGGGCGACCAATTTATCCTCTGAACTGGCCCGTTGGGCCTTGCGTCCGGGCTTGCGCGGTCCCTAGATAGATCGCTCCATCGTGACGCAAACCCCCTCGACGCGACCGGTCTCAGCCGCTGCGGGAGCCGGTGACGCGGTCCCCGGCCTGGAAGACGACCCCGAAGGGACCCGCATCGTACGCGAAGAGCTCAAGCTGCTCTCGAGCGTGCAGCGGGCGGTCGATGCGGGCGCCGTCGCCGACGTGACCGCCTCGCGTGGGAGGGCGGAGGACGACGAGCGCCTGCTCGAGCTGCGGGACGACGTCTCGGTCGCAAAGCCGGAGGACCTGCCCGCCCTCTTCGAGCAGATGCACACGCTCGGCGCGCTACGCGCCCAGCGCGGACGGAGTATCAGCGGATCGGTGGACCGCGCGAGCCCCTACTTCGGCCACATCCGTCTCGAAGAGGAGCCCCTCGAAGGCGAGCGCCGCCCTTCCGGGGCATCGTCCGGTCGCGCGCCGAAGCGCCGGCGCGACGTCCTCATCGGCTCGCGCTCGTACGTGGACGCGAGGGAGGGCATCCGCATCGTCGACTGGCGGCACGCTCCCGTGAGCCGCATCTACTACCGCTACGCGGAAGGGGACGACTACGAGGAGGTGCTCGGCGACAACGTGGTCGAGGGCCGGGTCGTCGCCCGTCGAGGCGTGAGCATCGTCGCAGGCGAGGTCGTCCGCGTGTCGGCACCGCAGGGGACGTTCGTTCTCGGCAAAGACGGGCGCTGGAAGCGCGCGCGGGTGCAGTCCGCCCGCCTCGAGACGGAGAAGAAGTGGGCCGCGCGGCACGGCGTCGCGAGCGGCGCCCGCCTGGGCGTCGGCGCCGACGGCCAGCTCCGGCAGGACAAGCACCTGCCGTCGATCGCCGCGCTGCTCGACGAGAAGCAGTTCGATCTCATCGCCAAGGAGAGCACCGGCCTGGTCGCCATCCAGGGAAGCGCCGGCAGCGGAAAGACGACCGTCGGGCTCCACCGGGTGGCGTACCTCGCGTTCCGCGAGCCGCAGCGCTTCCGTCCGGAGAAGATGTTCGTCGATCGTCCCGAACGAGGCGCTCGTCCACTACGTGTCGCGGGTCCTGCCGTCGCTGGGCGTCGAGGAGGTGCCCGTGACGACGTTCGCGCGCTTCGCTTCGCGCCTCGTCTTGCAACTCTTTCCGCGATTGCCGGCGAAGACGAGCGACGAGACGCCGCCGGTCGTGTCTCGCACTGAAGTCGCACCCGGCGATGCTGCGGGGCATCGAGCGGGTCGTGTCGCGCATCGGCGATGCGGTCGATGCCCGCATGCAGGCGTCGATGGCCAAGTGGCCCGAGGCGAGCCAGATCGCGGACGCGTGGCGAGTCGCGAGAAGCGAGGCCGGAACGCATCCGGACGCGCGGGTGTCCGTCATGGCCCAGTGGCTCTCGGGCAAGCGGGTGCTCGCGGGCGTGGCTGCCGCGGCGACTCTGCCCGAGGTGACGCGCGGGGCACTCGAGCAGCTGATCGCGGACTTCCGGCCGCAGACGCGATCGGTGGCGGGCGCGTGGGACGAGCTGCTCACGTCGCGCGAGGGGCTTGCGGAGATGTTCTCCGGACGTACCGGCGTTCGGCCCGGCGCAGCTCGATCAGGCGCACGCCTGGTGCGTCCGTCAATCGCGCATGCGGGCCGACGGGGAGCGCGATGGCGAGCAGCCGACGCTCGATCCGGAGGACCTCGCGCTGCTCTTGCGTACCTGGCAGGTGCTGCGTGGATCGCTCGTGGACGCCGAGGCCAAGGCGATCCGGCTGGCGCACGTATTCGTCGACGAGGTGCAGGACGCGAGCCCGGTCGAGCTGCGCGTCCTCCTGGAGCTCACCGGCAAGGAGCGTTGCATCACGCTCGCCGGAGACGTCGCTCAGCGGATGATCGACGAGGGCGACGAACAGGGAGAGTTCGACTGGAATGCGCTCCTCGACGACCTCGGGGTCTCGCACACGAAGATCGAGCCGCTCAAGGTGAGCTACCGGTCGACGGCGGAGATCACGGAGTTCGCCCGGGCGGTCCTCGGGCCTCTGGCCCACGCCGAGGTGCCCGCCACCACGCGCAGCGGGCCCCCGGTCGAGCTCTTCGGCTTCGCCTCTCCCGGCGAGGCAGTTGCCTGGCTGGCCGAGGCCCTCAAACAGCTCGCGCGCGACGAGCCCGACGCCAACGTGGCTCTCGTGGCGCGATTCGCGCAGCAGGCCGACGTGTACTACGAGGGCCTGGTCGCGGGCCGAGGTCCCGAACGTCCGGCGGGTCGCCAAGCAGGACTTCTGCTGGGACCCTGGTGTGGACGTGACGGACGTGCGCCAGACGCGAGGGCTCGAGTTCGACGAGGTGATCCTGCTCGAGACCACCGCGGCCAGTTATCCGGTGTCGCCCCAGGCCCGGCACATGCTGTACGTGGGAGCGACCCGTGCGTCGCACCAGCTCTGGTGCGTGGCGAGTCAGCCGCCGTCGCCCCTGGTCACCGCTGCGATCGACGGCGAGTACTCATAATGCCCCTTAGACGCGCCATTTCGGGGATGGCGCCAGCCCGTCGAGGTCGGCCGGCTATCGCTGCGCCGACGGGGCGTCGACCTGCACGCCCACCAGCGTCCCGGCATTGCTGAGCAGAAACCCGCGGTCGCCGTACGCGGCGGGCGTCTGGGAGAACCCGGTACCGAGGTCGAATCCGTCGATGCGTCGGCCGTCGAGCGGCGAAAGCAGGAACGCGCCGTACTCGGTCGTTCCGACCAGCAAGGCTCCCGCGATCGAGGCCGGCGCGGTCACTCCGCCTTCCGGGATGGGCACACGCCAGATCGTGCCTCCGGTCGCGGGATCGAGCGCCCAGAGACCGCTTGCACCGCTCGAAGCAAGCAAGAGCTTGCGCGCCGGCATGGCGGGCCCCCCGGCGGCGAACTCGGGGCTGCCTGGGCTGGGCATGTGCGCCCGCTCCCGCCACATCGCCAGGTCGGTCACCCCCACGGCCTTCTCGTCCTTCCACAGCGGCACGCCGCGTTCGGCATCGATCGCGTAGACCCCTCCCGCGTAGCTTGCCACGAAGACGACGCGACCTTGCGCGCCGAGATCGTCCGGGACCGGCGTCGTGTCGACGTCCAGGTAGCGTAGCGCCTCTGCGCCGTGCGATTGCTCGGCCTCCGCCGACAGGTCGACCGGGGGCCACCGCTCGGTCCCGTCGCGTGCGTCGTAGGCCGCCACGTGTCCGTCGGAGTACGCGAAGAACACGGTGCCGTGGTCGAACGCAGGCCCCGCATAGCCGCTGATCTCCATGCCCAGCGCCGGGGTCCGGTGCGCCCGCCAAAGCGTCCGAGCCGACCGACGATCGACGGCGAAGAGGTTGTCGGCCGCGTTCGCGAAGTACAGAGTTTCGCCGACCTGCACGGCCTTGCGGGACACCTCGGCGCCGGTGTCATAGCGCCAGACGAGCCGCCCATCGCTCGCATGAAGGGCGTAGAGCGCACCGTCGTTCGAGCCGAAATAGACGACGTCGAGATCGCCGTCGTAGAGCGGCTCGGCACGGACACTGTCCAGCGTCTCGAACCGCCACAGCGTGCTTCCGCTGCTCGTCCGCAGCGCATAGAGGCCATGGTCGCTCGAGCCGACGAACACGCGCCCATGGTACGGGTCGATCTCGGCGCGCCCTCGCTCGAAGGGCTCGCCCACCGCTCGCGCCGGTGCCGTCAGGGGGCGTGTGTAGAGCACCTGCAAGGCACCGCTCGGACGGTGAAACCACAGGGGCTTGTCGGGATTGACGCGGTCGTTGCCCGTCTCGAGCGTCCCACACCCGAGTACGGAGACGACGAGCAGCGCGGCCGGCCGCAAGGCGACCGGCTTCACTGCGGCGCGCCCCCCTTCTGGCGGGCCTTCTCGTTCATCTGGCGCATGAGCTCCTGGATCTGCGGGTTGGTGGAGTCGACGCCGGCGTTCGGGCCGGCACCACCGCCGGCCCCCTTTGGCGTCTTCGGGGGCAGCGCGGTCGGGTCGAGCTCGCGGAGCCGGTCCTCGACCACGAACTCCAGGTAGGAAAAAAGATGGCTTTCGCCGGGCTCGCTGACGAGCTTGTGAACGTCCTTCAGGAGCTCGATGGCCTTGGGTTTGTCCCCCTTCGCCGAGAGCACACGGGCCTCGTGGTACATGCCGAGCTCCTTCATGCCCGTCATGTCGACGGTCTGGAGCTCCCGGTACGCAGCCAGGGCTTCGTCGCGGTGTTTCTCGGCGCCCGCGGCGTCGGTCTGCGCCAGAAGCTCGTCGGCAAAGCCGCACCCCTCGATCGCGCGGCCGCGAACCTCGGAGTCGGCGGTCGCCAGAGGTGATGCCTTCACGTCGTCGTAGGCCGCGAGGGCCCCCTTCGAATCGCCGGAGTCGAGCAAGAGCGCGCCCTCCGCGAGCCGCGCCAGGATGGCGGCCCCCGTCCCCGGGTACTTCGATTCGACCGCGCGGTACTTCGCCAGAGCGGCGTCGCGCAGATCGGCCGCGGACTTGAAGGTCGGGTAGAGCTGCCGGGCGCGATTGTCGTCGTCGTCCTCGTCGTCCGCCTTCTCGTTGATGTGCCCGTGCTGGTCTGCAAACGCCTGCGCGAGCACCGCCGACGCGTCGTCGTTGCGTTTGTCCTGCCAGTAGACCCAGCCGAAGAAGCCCCCCGCCCCGAGCACGGCGATGGCCACCAGCCCTCCGAACACCTCACGGTGCTTGCCGAGCCAGTTCTTGGCGCGAGCCGCGCTCTCCAGGAGCGAGTCGGCCTCGGGCGATACGGCGGACGCGACGGCCGAAGGGCGCTTGACGTGACCCTCCCCTATCTTGGCCAGACGCTTCGACGCGGCGGATTCCAGCCCCCTTTTCCCCTTCTTCTTCTGGCGCTTGCGATCGAGAAGCTTCTTTTCTTCTACACGCGCGACGCGGTCCAGGTCGGTCTCCTCACCGATGGCGTCGATGCGGGCGGCGATGGCCTCCGGACGGAACTTGTCTTCGGCCGGCGGCTCGTCGTCGCGCGCAGCCTCGTCCTCTGGCTCTGTTGCGTCACCCTCCGGCGATTCCGGCGATGTGTCCCAGTCGTCCTCCGCCGGGAGCTCTTCGGCCGAGGGGGGGGCCGGGCCAGGCTTGGGGTCTTCGTGTTCGGGCTTCTTGTCGTCGGGCACGGGTAGGGGCTCCCCTCGGGTTCGCGCGAGACTACTTGCGCGAAAACGCTGGATCAATCAAGTCGCCCCGCCTGGAGCATCCAGAGCGCAACCACCGCTCCGCCCGAGGCTCGCACGTCGAGCGCCACCCGGCGACCGGGACGCGGCTCCAGCTCGAAGGCCCGGACCGCGCTCCCTGCCGGTGGCGAAGGCAGCGACAGCCCATCGGCCGACACCTCGAGCGAGGCGTTTGCGTCGGAAAGGAGGGCCAAAAGGCGCGTACCCGAACGCCCCGGGGCGGTCAGCGTGGTGCGAACCTCGGTCTCCGCCTTGGGCGATGCCCAGTCGCGGACGCCGAGCGCCACCAGCGCCTGAGCCTCGTGCGGCCGGGTCGTCACGTAGGGCTCGGAGGCGAAGAGCGCGAGCAAGGGTCCGCTCGCCCGCGCGTCCCCGAGCGCACCGAGGGCGTCGGCCACGTACGGCCGCGCCCGAACGTCGTCGAGCGCCCGCAAGAGCGCCCCCAGTGCGCCGCGGCAGCGCGCGTGGCTCGTCGCCTCCAGCATCTCTTCGGCGTGAGGCAAGTCGACCGACAGTCGCGATGGCTCGCCGTCGCCGCGCGGCACCTCCTCGGGCGGAGCGACCTCGTTCCACCAGGCGGCCATCTCGTCGCAGGCGCGCGGCTCTCCGCGCTCGGCGAGGACCAGCGCCGCCCGATGTCTCCAGGCGCCGTCCGCATCGACGAGCAAGCCGTCCACGAGGGGGGATGGCGGTTGGCCCATCCGCGCGACGGCGAGCGCGCACCAGCGACGGACCTCGTCGTCCTCGTCGCGCGCGAGCGCGCGCGCGAGACCCGGCAGCGTGGCGGGCACGTGCAGGGCGAAGCACACCGACGCCGCCGCGCGGCGGATCCCGACGTCCGCATCGTCGAGGAGTGGCACCACGTCCTCTGCGGCCTCGACGTCCCCCTGCAGACCGCGACGAAGAGCCTCCGGCCAACCCGATACGCCCGATCCCTCGTACCGACCGTGGTCGCGCTCGGTCACCTGGAGCAGGCCCCGGAGCCGCGCGAACGGAGCGGCTTCGTCCCGCGAGAGGTCGTGGTGCTCGACCGGATCGGAGCCGAGCCGGTAGAGCGCGCACGCCGCCGCGCGCCGGTCGCAGACGAGACGATGGCCACCGGATGCGACGAGCGAGGCGTCGTCCGTCTCCGCGAAGGCGAACCCCTCGTCGATGGCCCTGGCGTCCCCGGCGAGAACGGGTCCGAGGTCACGCCCCCGGAGCCGCGCGGGGCGTGGAATTCCGAGCGCCGACAGCACGGTGGGAAGGACGTCGATCGTCTGGACGACGGTGGGCACGCGCGTCCCCGAGGCCACGCCAGGGCCGACGACGACGAGGGGCACGCGCACCTGCTCTTCGTACACGGTGGTCCCGTGGTACCGGCCGCCGTGCTCCCCGAACTCCTCGCCGTGGTCCGCCGTGACGACGATCGCGGCCCCCGGACGCCGCGCGCGCACGAGTCGCACGATGCGACCGATGCCCTCGTCGGCCGTCGCGACCTCGCTGTCGTACGCGTCCACGTCCGGCGACGCTCCGCCGCCGAAGGGGTGGTCCGCATGCAGCACGTAGGGCTCGTGAGGCTCGAAGAAGTGGACCCAGAGAAAGAGCGGGCGGTCCGTCGGCGCATCGTCCAGGTATCCCCTCACCTGCTCCTCGCGCAGCGCGGGCGCGGCGAACTCGACCTTCGCGTACTCGAAGCCGAGGTGCGTCTGCTCGAATCGGGCGAAGCGGGCCTCGTCGATGAAGAAGACGGCGGGCGGGTAGAACGCGGCCGTTCGCCAGCCGTAGCGGCGCAGGTCCTGGGCCCACGTCTCGGAGTCCGAGCCCAGACCGAGCGCGATGAGAGGCCGCAGGTACTTGCCGGTCATCATCGACGTGATCGAGTACGACGTGTGAGGCGTCGGGCAGTACGCGCTCTCGAACAGCGTCCCCTCCCGGGCGAGGGCGTCGATGTTCGGCGTCGTCGGGCGGCCGTATCCATAGGCGGACACGTGGTCCGCCCGGAGCGCGTCGACGGACAGGAGCAGAACATCGTGACCGCTCCAGTCGAGGGAGCGCGCCACCTCGCCCGGGGGCGCGACGGAGGCCGCCGCCGGCACTTCGGAAGGCGCGGGCCGGAGCCGCGTGACGGCGGCGACGACGCGGCCGAGCAGGGGCGCGTGCTCGACGAGGACGATGCGAAGATTGGTGGCGCGATCGAGGGCTCGAACCCGATTCGGAACGAACGCGAGGCAGAGGACGACGAGCGCCCCTACCCCCGAGGCGAGTGCGCGGGCCACGCGTCCGGAAGGCTGCACCGTGGACCGAGCGGCGAACGCGACCATCGCCGCTCCGAGGAGAGACGTCGTGGCCATGGCCAGGTGAAACGCAAGGTAGAGGCGCGGAAGGACGAAGGCGTCCGCGAGCCATCCACCGATGGCAACGAAAAGGCCGGTGCCGGCGAGGAGCACCGAGCGCTCCTGCAGGCTCGAGACGTAGGGGACCATCCGGGCGCCGAGGATGGCTCCGGCCAGCGCAAGGGTGGCCACGAAGGCACCTCGGATGCCCTCCGCATCGAAGTGCCGACCGTGGGAGATGCCGATGGCCACTGCGGACGTCGCAACGGCACCCGCCACCCCCAGCGCCATCCTCGCCGCTCGCGTACCGGCCGCGGCTCTCCGGGCGAGGCGCCATCCCGCGACGACGACGATCGAGAGCGGGGCGAGGGTGGCCAGAGCGATCGGCGCGACGACCGACCGCGCGAGGGTCACTTCCCACGCCGCCGAGAACTGGTCGCGCCAGAAGAACCCCATGGCGACGTCCTCGGCGAGGAGCATCGTGGCCCAGGCAAAGACCACGGCTGCGGCGTCGACCAGCAGCTCCACGACCGGCCCGAACGAAACCCTCATCCAGCTTCCTCGCGCACGGCGATCTGCACGGCGAAGCGGCGAACGGCGAGCGCCAGCGCCCGATGTTCGGGAGCCGTCAGCGTCGCATCCTTGGCCAAGAGAGCGCGAGCGTCCGCCTCGATGCGCTCCAGCCAGCGGGGAGGGTCGGCGGGGTCGAGCCACACGAAGTCCTCCGCGATGCCCGACTGCCGCGTTCCGCCGAGATCGCCCGCGCCGCGGAGGGCAAGATCGGCCCGGGCGATCTCGGCACCGTCGGTCGTGCTCGCGAGGATCTCGAGGCGGCGCCGCGCAAGGTCGCTCAGCGGGTCATTGTAGAGGAGGATGCAATGTCCGGGGCGGTCGCCTCGGCCGACGCGTCCTCTCAGCTGGTGCAGCTGGGCCAGCCCGAACCGCTCGGCCCCGTCCACGACCATCAGCGTGGCCTCGGGCACGTCGATGCCCACCTCGATGACCGTCGTCCCGACGATGACCCGCGCCTCACCGGTCCGGAACGACTCGCATCGCGCGCGCCCGTTCCGACGCCGGCATCGCGCCGTGCACGGCCACGACGCGCTCGAGGCCGAGGTCGCGCGAGAGGCGCGCTGCGCGGGCGGTGACCCCCAGGCCTTCCTCGTCCGGGTCGTCGTCGATTGTCGGGCACACGACGAAGACTCGCTCCCCGAGCTCGCACGCCGACCGCGTCGGCAGGAGAACGTCGTCCACGCCGGCGCGCGCGCGCAGCTCGGTCGTCACCGGCAGGCGGCCCCGCGGCCGTTCGTCGAGGACGCTCGTGGCCAGCTCCCCTCGCAGCGCCAACGCAAGGGAGCGCGGGATGGGTGTGGCGCTCAGGGACAGAAGGTGCGGCCGGCTCCCCTCCCCCTTCCGCACGAGCTTGAGGCGCTGCGCGACCCCGAGCCGCTGCTGCTCGTCGACGATGACGAGCCCGAGCCGGGCGAAGCGGACGTCCTCCTCGAGGAGCGCGTGCGTGCCGAGCGCCACCTGCGCCTCGCCGGACCGAATGCTCGCCAGAGCGGAGCGACGCTCCGCCGCGCGCATTCCCGAGGTCACCCGCGCGAGCTTCACCCCGAGCGCGCGGACGAGCGGCTCGGCGGCATCGACGTACTGCTCGGCGAGCACACTGGTCGGCAGGAGCACCGCGCACTGGAAGCCGGCGGCGACGCACTGCCCCGCGGCGGCGAGGGCCACGGCGGTCTTGCCGGTCCCCACGTCCCCGAGCAAGAGACGTCGCATGGGAAACTTGGCCGCCAGGTCGCGCGCGACCGTGTCGATCGCGCGGTCCTGGGCCGCCGTCAAAGCGAACCCGAGTGACTCGACCAGACGGGGCTTCACTGGTCGGCGTCCTGGCGCAGAACGGGAGCGCCGACCTCTCCCCACGCGGCCTCCGCCAGGAGGCGCTGCCACACGCGGGTGAAGGCCTCTACCCATCCGAGCCTCTCCGCGACCGCTTGGCGCACCGCCTCGGGCTGGGCGTCCGCGCCGAGGCCGTGGATCGATCGAAGGAGGGGCTCGATCGGGGGCATGCCCTCGCGCGAGGCGATGGCTGCGGGCACGGGGTCCGGCAGCGGCGACGTCCGCTCGATGGCATCTCCGACGGCGCGCCGTAGGATGCCGGGGGCGACGCCCAGCGCGGGGTATCGGGCACGAACCGCCGGCACGCTCGCGTCGTCTCGCAGGACGTCCGGGTGCGCCATCATGGCGCGCTTCCCGTCGCGATGGCGCACGCGACCGACGAAGAGGCACGACGTCGCCGGACGCGCGACCGCAAGGATGCCGTGCGCGGCATAGAACCACCACGCGTCGAGGGTCGTCTTGCCCCGTTCGTCCACTACGACGACCCGTACGACGCGCCTGCCACGCATGGGGACGAGCGTGGCGCTCCGGACCCGACCGCGGACGCACACGCGGGGCGGCGACTCGAGGGCCGCTTCGCAGGCTCGGGCTCGCTCGATGGCCTCGGCGACGCCGAGTCGAACGCGAAGGTCGTCCCAGGCGACGGGCACCGTCCACGCGAGGTCCGCCACGACGCTCACGCCGTGCGTCGCGAGCTTCTCGCGAGACGTCGGGCCCACCCCGTCGACCCGTTCGACCGAATCTTCCCATGCCAGCGGGGTCTCCCGTCTCGCCTGGGCACGGGCCTCGCGCTCGAAGAGCGAACATGCACGCACGAGACCCTGAACCCTGGGTCGGGCCCCGGGAGCATCCCCGGCCGCGAATCCGGACAGAAGCCTCTCCCAGTCCTCGCGTCGATCGACCGGGACGGAGGGCGAAACCTCGCGCGCGTCCGCCGCGAGCCTCGTCAGACCTTCCGCGGTGGGCGTCCCGAGCCATGCCCTGGCGTCGCGGGCGATCCGCCGGAACGGGGTCCCCATGAATCACCCGAAGGTGATGTCGAGGACTTCGTAGGTTCGCTCTCCACCCGGCATCCGGACCTTCACCTCGTCGCCCACCTGTTTGCCGATGAGCGAGCGAGCCAGCGGGCTCGTGACGCTGATGCTGCCCTTCGCGAGGTCCGACTCGTCCGCGCCGAGGATCTTGTAGAGGACCTCCTCGCCGGTGTCGGCGTTCGACAGCTTCACGTTCGCTCCGAACGCCACGCGGTCACCGGCGAGCTTCGTCGGGTCGATGACCTCTGCCCGCGCGAGCTTGTCCTCGAGCTCCTTGACGCGTCCTTCGATGAACGACTGGCGGTCGCGCGCCGCGTGGTACTCCGCGTTCTCGCTGAGGTCACCGTGCTCGCGAGCCGTGGCAATCGCCTGGATGATTGCGGGCCGCTCCACGCTCTTGAGGTGGTGGAGCTCTTCGCGCAGTTTGACGTGCCCCTCCGGCGTGATCGGGTTTTTCTGCATGACCAAGGCGGATTTAGCACGGTTTGCACCGAGCTTTCACGCGCTGCAGACGCCAGGGTGGCCTGGTACCCTGGCCGCTGGGAAAGCCCGTGGGCATCGTCGGCGGCCATCCGGAGAGCGGCGTGAGAGTGGACATGGTGCGGCCCATGCGCGGGGGGCCACCGTGGCGCTACGAGGGTGAGGCGACCACTCCAAGCGACGCCTTCCGGCTCACGGCAGAGGTGGCCGCGAATGGGGGCGTCACCGTCGAGCTTCCGCCCGAGGCGCCCGCGGGGCTCGCGGACAAGGTGCGCTTGGTCGCCCGGGCGGCTTGGAAGCATGCCCGCGACGACGACGTGCCGCCGCCCCGTCGCATCGTGCGGTGGCGCGCGGACGGGTGATCCCCTCTGGCGCCTCGGGGCGGCGGCGGGTAGTTTGACGCGCCATGCGCCCGGGCATCGTCGCATCCACCGCCCTCGCCGTCCTCGTTCCCGTGGCCCTCGCGGTGGGGCTCGGCGGATGCGGGGGGGAGCCCGCGAGGACGGCCCTCGGGTACACCGACAGCGCGAAGCGGGCGTACGACGCCGCGATGGACGAATACCGGGCGCACAACTTCATCCAGGCGCAGAACCTATTCCGGGACGTGAAGCGCAAGTACAGCTACTCGAAGTACGCGCGCCTCGCCGAGCTTCGCATCGCCGACGCCGACTTCGAACAGGAGAAGTATCCCGAGGCCATCCACGAGTACAAAGAGTTCATCCACGCCCACCGGTCCGAGGAGGAAGACGTCGCCTACGCCCGGTCACGCATCGCGGAGATCACGTACGCCGAGATCCCCGACTCGTTTCTCATGCCGGCCGAGGAGGAACGCGACCAGGGGGTCGTCGTCGACGCCTACAAGGAGCTCAAGAGCTACCTGGCGGACTATCCGGCGTCGAAGGACGCCGCCAAGATCGCAGGGCCTGCTCACCCACGTCGTCGGCAGGCTCGTGAAGCACGAGCTCTACGTCGCCCACTTTTATCTCCGGAAGGACAACTTCGAAGCCGCCGTGGCGCGCATCCAGTATGCCCTGCACAACTACGGCGCGGGCCTGAAGGCGCCCGGCAGCGGGCAGGCGGGGACGGACCTGGTGGCCGAGTCCCTGGTGCTCCTCGGGCAGACGTACCTCCGGATGCACCGGTGGTCCGACGCTCGCGACGCCTTTCAAGCTGTCGTGCGGGGGTTCGACCGCAGCCCGTTCGCCGTGGAGGCCAGGAGCTACCTCGACTCGCTGCGAAGCAAGGGCGTCTGACATGGCGGACCTTCCTGCGGCGTCGGCCTCCGTGGGAGGCGCCTCCGTACCCCCGCCGGGCGCTCCGGCTCCGCGAACGGTCCTCGTCGTCGACGACGAGAAGAACATCCGGCGCACGCTCCAGCTCGTCCTCGAGGGCGAGGGGTACCTCGTGCTCGGCGCGGAGACCGCGGCGCAGGCGCTCGCGATCCTCGCGAGCCCGGAGACCCCCGTCGACCTCGCCATCCTCGACGTGAAGCTGCCCGACATGAGCGGCCTCGACGCCCTCGGCCAAGATCCGGGGCGACGAGGCGATCAAGGACCTGCCCATCATCGTCATCAGCGGCCACGCGACGGTGAACGACGCCGTGCAGGCCATCAAGCTCGGCGCGAGCGACTTCTTCGAGAAGCCGCTCGCCCGCGAGCGGGTGCTCGTCAGCGTCCGCAACGTCGCTCGACGCGGCGAAGGCGCATCGGCGAGCTGGCGCGCGTCACCGAGCAGCAGCTGCAGCGGTACGAGATGATCGGCCGCAGCGCCGTCATGCAGCGCATCTTCCACGACATCGAGAAGGTCGCGCCCACGAAGGCGTCGGTCCTCATCACCGGCGAGAGCGGGACGGGCAAGGAGCTCATCGCCCGCGCAATCCACCGGCTCAGCCCACGCACAGACCGGCCGTTCGTGAAGGTGAACTGCGCCGCGATTCCGCGCGAGCTCATCGAGAGCGAGCTCTTCGGCCACGAGAAGGGCGCGTTCACGGGCGCGCATGCTCAAGAGGCGCGGCCTCTTCGAGCAGGCCCACGGCGGGTACGCTGTTCCTCGACGAGATCGGCGACATGGATCTCGTCGCGCAGGCCAAGGTCCTGCGGGCCGTCCAGTCGGGGGAGATCTCGCGCGTCGGCAGCGAGCACGTGATCCACGTCGACGTGCGCGTGCTCGCCGCGACCAACAAGGACCTCGGCGAGCGCCGTCGAGACCGGGCGGTTCCGCGAGGACCTGTTCTTCCGCCTCGCGGTGTTCCCGATCCGCAGCCCGGCCCTGCGCGAGCGAGTCGAGGACATTCCGTTCCTCGCGAGGGCGTTCATGGACCAGTTCGCGCGCGAGAACGGCGTCTTCCCGAAGCCGATCGACGACGACGCGATGCACGCCCTAGTCGAGTCGCAAGTGGCCCGGCAACGTGCGAGAGCTGAAGAACGCCGTCGAGCGTAGCGCCATCCTGTGCGCCGACCACGTGACCATCGCGGACCTGCCGGAGGACCCCCACGCGAGCCCCTTCGAGGAGGAGACCGACGCGGGTAGCCCGGGCGACGCCGCGTCCGAGCCGATGGACGACGACTCGCCCGTCGACACCGGTCGCGGGAGCATCCCGCCACCCGGAACCCGCCCAGCCACGCTCCGCGCGAGTTCCGCGAGCGATCCGAGCGGCAGTACATCGTCGACACGCTCAAGATGACCGGCTGGAACATCTCGCGCACCGCCATCGTGCTCGGCGTCGAGCGGACGAACCTGCACAAGAAGATCCGCGCCTACCAGATCAAGCGCGGCGAGGGGTGAGTGCTTCGAGTCTCGTAGCCGCACGCTCATGACCGAGAAGATGCAGGGCGCGGGGGAGACGCAGATCTTCGCCCAGGGTCGCTCGCCCTCGGTGGTGGCGTTCCACGGGTTCGGCGGCACCGCGGCCGAGCTGATGCCGCTGCTCGATCGCGTCGCCGGGGCCGGCTACGCCGTCGACGCGGCGCTCTTGCCAGGTCACGGGACGAGCGCCACCCTGCTCCAGGACACGACGTTCGACGATTGGGTCGAGGCCTCACGGGCGCGCGCGAGGGCGGCGGCCGCCACGCACGGGCGGGTCGTGCTGCTCGGGTTCTCCCTGGGCAGCCTCATCGCGATGCAGATCGCGAGCGAGAGGCCCGATTGGCTCGCGGGCCTCGTGGTCCTCGGCAACGCGGTGACCTTGCGCCTGCACTCGAGCCTGCCGCTGGCGCTGATCGCGCGCACCGGCTGGCGGGTGCCCGACGTGTACCTGCTGAAGCCGCGCGCCGGCGATCTCGTCGACCCGACGCTCATGGAAACGCTCGTCACGTACGACCGCCACCCGCTGCGGGCGTCGCTCGAGGTCTACCAGGCCGGAGCGCGCGTCCGGGCGGGCGTGGGGCAGATCGATCGCCCGACGCTCGTCCTGCACGGTCGGCGTGACGCGGTCTGCGGGTGGAGCAACGCCTTGTGGCTCGCCGACCACATCGGTACTCGCGACGTCAGCGTGCGCATCTTCGAGCGGAGCGCCCACGTGCTCGCCTGCGACGCCGAGCGCGACGAAGTGGCTCGCGAGGTGCTGATGTTTCTGTCGCGGTTCGTGTGACAGGGTGAACCGCCGAGGCGCGGGGGAACGCAGAGGGAGTTTCTTGCCCATCCCCTCCCCTCTGCGCTCTCTGCGCCTCGGCGGTTTCCCCCCGCTCGGCCGTTACTCGCGTCCCGTCGACCCGTAGCCCCCCTCGCCGCGGTCGGTCTCGTCGAGCTCGCCGGCGACGATCGAACTCGGCGTGGGCGACCGGAGCGATGACGAGCTGCGCGATGCGTTCGAGCGGAGCGATGGTCGCCGGCGCGTCGCGCGAGGTTCACGAGGAGCACCTGCACCTCGCCGCGGTAGTCGCTGTCGATGGTCCCCGGGCGTTGAGCACCGTCAAGCCCGTCCGCGCCGCCAGGCCCGAGCGGGGCCTCACCTGCCCTTCGAACCGCGCGGGGATCGCGAACGCAAGGCCCGTCGGGACCTTCGCGCGGCCGCGGGGAGCAATCGTCAACGGCGCCGAGAGCGCGGCGTGCAGATCCATGCCCGGCGCTCCGACGCTCTGGTAGCGCGGCAGCGGGACGACGACGGCGCCCACGCGGGCGATCTGGATGCGAAGGTCGGGGACCATGCGCGCGTACCGGATAGTCTACCCAGTGGAGGCGGGGAAGGGCCCAGGCTTGACGCTCCCGACGCGGCTGGTACTCGAATCGTGCCATGTCCGCCCCCCGCGAGCTCGTCCTCATCCTCGACTTCGGCGCGCAGTACACCCAGCTCATCGCTCGCCGCATCCGCGAGCAGCGCGTCTACTGCGAGATCCACCCGTGCACCGTCCCCTTCGAGCAGATTCGCGCGATGGCCCCCCGGGCCATCATCCTCTCGGGCGGCCCGGCGAGCGTCTACGACGACGGCGCGCCGACGCGTCGACCCGCGCGTCTTCGAGCTCGGCGTGCCCATGCTCGGCATCTGCTACGGCCTGCAGCTCATCGCGCACCTGCTCGGCGGCAAGGTCGAGCGCGGCCAGCGCGCGCGAGTACGGCCACGCGCGCGTCGTCGTCGAGCGGCCCGAGGGGGTCTTCCACCGCTTCGCCAAGCGCGAGGCGCTCGACGTCTGGATGTCGCACGGCGACCGCATCGCCGCGCTGCCGCCGGGCTTCCAGACCATCGGCGTCAGCGGCAACACGCCGTTCTGCGCCGTGGGCAACGCGAGCAAGCGCATCTACGGCGTGCAGTTCCACCCCGAGGTCGTGCACACGCCGCGCGGGGCCGACGTCCTCGCGTCGTTCCTCTTCGACGTGGCCGGTCTCGCGCCCGACCTGGACCGCCGGGCGCCTTCACCGAAGAGGCCGTCGCCGTCGGTGCGGGCACGCGTGGCGCCCGACGACCACGTGCATCTGCGGGCTGTCGGGCGGCGTCGACTCGTCGGTGGCGGCCGTGCTCTGCCACAGGGCCCTGGGCGACCGCCTCACGTGCATCTTCGTCGACAACGGCCTGCTCCGGCGTGGCGAGGCCGAGCAGGTGGTGGCGACGTTCCGCGAGAGCTTCCACCTGAACCTCGTCGCCGTCGACGCGCGGCGAGCGCTTCCTGAACGCGCTGCGCGGGGTGACCGACCCGGAGAAGAAGCGCAAGACCATCGGGCGCGTCTTCATCGAGGTCTTCGAGGAGGAGGCGAAGAAGGTCCGCGGCGCCAGGTGGCTCGTGCAGGGCACGCTCTACCCGGACGTCATCGAGAGCGTCTCGTTCAAGGGACCCGAGCGCGGTCATCAAGAGCCACCACAACGTGGGCGGCCTGCCCGAGAAGATGAACCTCGAAGCTCATCGAGCCGCTGCGCGAGCTCTTCAAGGACGAGGTGCGCGCCGCCGGCGAAGAGCTGGGCATGCCGAAAGACATGCTCTGGCGTCACCCGTTCCCCGGCCCGGGCCTCGCCGTGCGCTGCCTCGGCGAGGTCACCGAGAAGCGGCTCGAGGTGCTGCGCGCGGCCGACGCCATCGTCACCGACGAGATCCGCACGGCCGGCCTCTACGACACCGTCTGGCAGAGCGTTCGCGGTGCTCCTGCCCGTGCGAAGCGTGGGCGTCATGGGCGACGAGCGGACGTACGAGGAGGCGTGCGCCGTGCGCGCCGTGCGATCGGTCGACGGGATGACGGCGGACTGGGCGAAGATCCCGTACGACGTCCTCGAGCGCATCTCGAACCGCATCATCAACGAGGTGCGCGGCATCAACCGCGTCGTGCTCGACATCACGAGCAAGCCGCCGGGGACGATCGAGTGGGAGTGAGGTCCTCCAGCCTCGTCGCGGTACTCGCCTTGGCGTCGGCGTCTGCGTGCGTCGAGCCCCAGACGCCGAAGCCCCCCACCGTGAGCTTGCGTATGGCGGGCCAGCCCCCCGACGCCGCCGTGATCATCGACGACGAGGAGGTCGGCACGCTCGATGTCGTGGCGGCGCACGGGGTCGCGCTGCCCCCCGGGGCTGCACCACGTGACCGTGGTCGCGCCCGGGTACTTTCCGTGGGATCGCGAGGTCGAGGCGAAGCTGGGATCGCCGCCCATAGAGCTCTCGGTGACGTTGACTCCCGTGCCCGATTGAGCGAATCGCTTGACGGCGGGAGAAGGCCGGGCGAGAAAGGGCCCCGTATCTCATGGCAAACCGCGCGATTTGGAACGTCAGGAAGCGCCACGAGTGGCTGGCCACGCCGCTCAAGACCAAGCGTGTGAAGCGCGCACAGCGCCTCCGCTGTGGCCTTCAAGAGGCGATGGATCGCAAGGCCGGCACCGAACCGCCGACCGACGGCTGAGCCCTAGTCTAGACTCTAGAGCGACGCTCGGTAGCGCCGCCAGGCGAACGCGAGCAACGCCAGCGGGGGGAGCACCCCCATCATCGCGGGGAGGAGCCGCGCGGCGGCGGCCTGGAAGCAAAGGACGCTCGTCACCACAGCCGCGCCCGATACAGCCACGATGGCCACCCGGTCGTAGCGTCGGCGGCGATCGGGGTCCGATGCGGGTCCTCGGCCGAGGGCGGCGTGGGCGACGAGCATCGGCAGCGCAAGGCCCGCGATCGCCATCGCAAGCGCGGCTGCGAGGCGACCCTGGGGAGGAATCGACCCCGGTGTCGTCGCGCTGGCCGCCTGAGGCAGGCGCTCGGGAGCGCCGTCCGGGGCGACGCGCACGCCACGCGTGCGGTCCACGAAGGCCGGCGCGCGCCACTCCCACGTGCGGGTGTGCGTAGCGGTCGGGTAGAAGCCCGCGACGTCGACACGGTGCAGCGCACCGATCGCCAGCGCGGCGACGACGGCGATGGTGGCCGCACCGACGACGGCCGCCGCCGACACCTGGGCCGGAGAGCGACCGAGCGCCTGAAGCGCGCGCGCCTCGCCCCTCGCGCGCACCGGAGCGAGCGCCGCCCACGCGCCCAGGGCGGCGCAGACCGGAGTCAGCGGCAGCGTCCGCCCTGCCCGCGCACCCCAGCCGATGCCGCCTTCGTCCGTCGCGGCCGCCACGAGCCACGCGACCGACATGACCATCGTCGAGACCGCCGCCGCGCGAGCCCACAAGAGCGCGTCCCAGCGGGTGGTGTGCACGGATGCGAGTCTAGCGGGAAGAATGCGCGCGCTTCCGTGTTATGCTCAGCATCGAAACGTCGCGCCTGGGCCCTCGTGGTCCCGAAATGATTCGGCGGCGGAGCACCGTTCGCAAGCGCGGCTCGGACCCAGGTGCTCAGGTGCACCACTGCTGAAACACTCGTTGCGCCGCGCATCGTTCCATCGCGCCAAGCCCCGGGTGCCGGCCAAGCGCCGGAGGAGGGAGAACGTCATGCAAAGTACCTATGGCTCTAGTCCGGAGGGGCAGAGGCGGTAAAAGCTGCCGGCGCATTCGCCCTCCCGAGGGGAGGCGATCTCCGCGCGGTAGCTCGGACGGACGCAGTGCTCGTCGCCGCACCAAGCCGGCGGCGATGTTCGTCCGCGTGACGAGCCCTTTCGCTGGGCCAGAACGGCCCGGGTGGCGACTGTCCACCCGGGCCGTTTTTTTCAGCGGGCGACGCGGGCCGGTGCGGGTTTCTTCGGCACCACTGGCTCGAGGGCCTTCTCGACGTCCTCGGTGGAGAGGCGCAGCTCGCGCGCGCACTTGAAGGCCGCATACAGGGCGCCGCGGACGGTGTCCGGCGCCACGGCAAGCTCGTCTGCGGCGACGCACACGACGGCCTGGACGACGAGACGAGTGGGCGGATGCGGCTGTAAAGAAGGGGCTGCAATCTGCCCCAGTCCGAGCTCGGCGAGTGTGGTGCTGGCGGCCGCCGCGAGTTGCTCGGCCAGGGCGGGATCACGGGGAAAGACGAGCACCGCGAGGTCGCGAGTCTGACTCACCGAGGGCGATGCCCTCCCCGACTCCCAGCGGTGGGCGGTGCGCTTGGACGAGCCGAGGGCATCGCCGAGCTTCTGCTGGGTGAACCCCATCGCCACCCGGGCACGGCCCATCAGGTCACCGACGGGGCGATTGAGATGCCAGGGGCCGGTGTTCATCGGGGCGTCGTCCCCGTCGAGCAGCTTGTCCACTGAATGCCGTATGAAGTCATCGGATGCTCCGAACGGTACGCCAGCACGGCGCTTCGTATCATCTCTATCCCTGTTCAAAGTGCCATCATCGTCGATGATGGCACCTTGCATCGGGATGTCGATGACAGGCGATGCCATAACGGCGACCTCATGGTATCTGAAGATGACATGGTGGCGTCTCCAGGTGACATGCGCGAAGACATCGGCGCTGCATTGGCAGCATGGCGTCGCCACTTGCAACGATCAGGTTGCCAAGATGCGCCCTCCGACGGACCCCATCGCGCGACCGGTTGACACCCGCAGCGAGGGAGCGTTACGTCACAGCCATTCCTCCGCGGGACTAGCTCAGTTGGTAGAGCGTCGGCTTCCCAAGCCGAAGGTCGCGGGTTCGAGACCCGTGTCCCGCTCGTAAAGTATCTGAATCGCTTACGTTTTTCGCCGCGAATGTCCGAATGTCCAATGGGTGTCCGAACGCGGGGAAGGGCTCGCCGAAACCGTCCACGAGTATTTCCGCCTCGCGGATGTAGATCTCCGTCGTCGCGAAAGCCGCGTGCCCGCACCGCTGTTGGATGGTGAGCGGACGGTCGCCACGGACGGCCATCCACGTCGCCGCGCTCGCTCGTAAATCGTGCCACGTGATGGGCCTGGACGTCGCCGTGGTCGCGTGGAGTTCGGCACGTGTGACGCCCGCCACGAGGAGCCATCGGCGAAATGTCCTGGACAGGTGGGTGGCGTCGAGGGCGAACACCCTCCCCTGCCCCTTCGCTTCCGCGTGCATGGCCTTGAGCATGGGGAGCAGGTTCGGTTCCACGCTGAACCGCCGGGTACCGCCCGTCTTGGTCGACTTGGCTGCGCCCGTCTCCCGGTCGCGCGCGCGGGCGATCGTCAGGATGCCGTGCTCCAAGTCGACGTCCGGCCAGTGAAGCTCGGCCACCTCACCGTCCCGCCCGTAGGTGAACAGGGCCAGCGCAACGGCCACACGCCAGTCCCGCGGAACGATGTCGCACGCCATGAACCGGAGGAATTCGGACGGATACAAATACTGCTTCGACTTGCTGTTCCCCCTGAGCGTCGGCTTGATACCCGCGGCGGGGTCGGTATCGCGCACCCGTAGCTCGCGCCGTCGCGCGTTCGCGAGGTCCGCGCACATGGATCGGAAGATCTGCCAGGCATGCCGCGCCGTCTTCCAGCCGATGGCCCCGGCGGCCACCTTGTCGTCCAGGGCATCGCGTACGCGCTCGCAGTCGTCCCGGGTGAGGCGTAGGACGCTGGCGTCGCCCACGAGGGGGAGCACGTGGTCACGGAGGCGCGCATCGTCGTCCTTGACGGACACCACGCGAGTCTTTCGCTCGGCAAGCCAACGCTCGGAGTACTTCGCGACGGTCTCGCCCTTGCCGTCCTTCGTGGTGGCCCGCGCCGTCGGGGCGAGCTGCGCCGCGCACGCATCGGCTCCGGCCCGGTCGCCCTCGTGGATGCGCGGGTCGAGCGGTTGCCAGGGTGTCGTGGTGCCATCCGCGCGAGTGAACCTCGCGCACCAACAGAACGTCCCGGGGCGGTCCGGGTTCGCGCGCCAGTCGACGGTCCCGATGGCTTTGCGGCTCATCGTCGCCCCCTTCGCATGCGGATATGCGGAAAGCGGATTTGGGTGGACAGCTTCACGCCGACGAGGTTGAGGGCCGCGGCGACGAACCGGAGCCACGCTCTCACGATCCACCTCCCCGAAGTACGGTCCGGATTTCCTCGGTGACGTCCGGCGGCGTGTACCTCGTCGCAACGGCGAGGAGGGCGAGCATCCGGGCGAGGTCTCTTGTCCGGACGGTGTGGAACGAGTCTTCGCGCACTTGCGCGTCTAGCTCTGCCGCGCCATTTGCGCCAGGACGCGCTTTCGGCCGGCGGGTGGACCCTTGATGCCTGGTCGATCGGTTCATGGCGCCTCCGTGGTGACGAGCAAGGAGCGCACGGCCTCGGCGGCGACGTCGGCCGGTTCGCGGCCGAGGTGACGGGCGAGGGCGAGGAGCTGGGCCGCCTCGACCTGGCGAAGGACGATCACGAGCTGGGCGACCTTCGCGAGGTCCACCTTCGCGAGGTCCACCCTGCCGATCGGCTGGGCGCGTGCCTCGCGAGCAGCGGCGAGGGATGCCTCGACAAGGGCCTCGTACTTGCGGCGGTCGGTAGTCATGGCTGCACCGTCTCGGACCACTCCCAGCCAAGGATGTCGTCCAACGTCTCAATCCGGATGTACTTCGCCCCGGAGAGAACGAGAGAGCGGACCCTATCGAGGCAGCGGCGCCCCGGAAATAGACGCGACTCCCACGTAGATGGATTCTCTAGGTCCGCATCGCGAGAGACGAAGATGACCCCGACCGCATCGCGAAAGATGAAGATGATCCCGACCTCGTCGGTCGATACATCCGCCGCGCTCACTTGCGGCTCCTGGCAAAACGGCCGCTCACGTCTCGCCCCCGCAGACCCTGGACGAGGATCCTCGTCCCATCGGCCAGATTGACGACACTCACTGAACAATCGGGGGGACAGCTCTGAGCCTCTTTGATCGCGAGTTCGAGGGTGTCGTAGGTGGTCCCGTCCTCCGGGGTCCAGTCCTCAAAAAACGCGCGCCCGAGCTTTCCCTTCAGCTCTACGCGCCACGTCTCGGCGCTCACTTGCGCCCCCTGGGCTTGTCGCTCAGGTGCTCCAGGCCAGCGTAGAGAGCCTGGCGCAGCACGTCCGTGCGGGTGACGCGCATCGCCGGGGTGGAGAGCTTGTCCGCGATGGCGTCGGCCTTCGTCACCCACTCCTCGGGGATCTTGAAGGCCACTTGGAACGTCCGGTCACTCGGGGGTCGGGGCATCGTCGAATTCATGTCTAGCACCTCAAAGCGCAAGTTAGCGCATGTTGGCTGCTACGTCAAACGCAACGCTACAAGCGGCTACTAGATGGCGCTACCAGGCATCTCGATCCGCACCATCGTGTAGATCTCGAATCGCTCATGCCCCGCGCGCCCCCTGCGGGTGTCGGGCTCCTTCTGGACGTGCGCCACCTGCTCGTAGCGCCACTCGGGCGGGTCGGTCGGAGCGTCCTTGCACCCGAGCCACACGGCCACCTGATCGCGAAGGGACTTGAACGCGTACTGCACGGTATCCGTGTCCAGCGGGCGCATTCCGTACCGCGTGAACGTCACCACCACGGCCCCTGGCGCCTTGCCAGCGACATTGGGCGGAGCGAAGGGGTGCAACGCCCTGGCCATCGCTCGCCGCTCGTCCTTGCGCCGCCTGGAGCGGACCATGCAATCCTCCGAGTCGCGAGGGCTCGTGATCCGGTAGGCAACGCGAACCTCGAGGCTTCCCGACCACGGCGCACGCTCGCACGCGCACCCTTCCCCGATGACGAGCTTGCACGCGGTGCAGTGCGTCGGCTCCCAGCGATACAAATTCTTTCGGTCCACCCGACGCTGCGCCGCTGGATCGTCGGGAACGTCGATGGGGGGCGGCTCCGGCGGTCCGTTGCAGAGCGCACGGTGATCCCGGGTGCTCGGCCCCCGCCCGCACTTCGAGCACTTCCCGAAGCACACCTCGACGTGACATTTCGTCGCCTGCACACCGCACCCGGGGCACGTTCGGAGCTCGGGCGCGGGGGCGGCATCTACGGGTGCGGCATATACGGGTACGGGCTCCTCGTCCGCCAGCCAGGGCGGCACCGAATCGGGGTGATCGTCGAGCCACTGATGCTGAGCGGCCGCCTCTTCTACGAGGTTCGTATAGGGCGGATTCCAGTCGCTCATGACTTCCCCCTCGAGGCACGTGCGAAGCGCGGCGGACCGACGGGCGGAGCGGCGCGCGGGGGGGTTGCGGGACGAGTGCGCCGCCGGGGCCGACCCGCGATCATGCTGGGTGGAGGGGGCGCGATTCGGTTCGCGTTCATGGGGTGCTCTTGTTGAAGAGAATCCGCGCGATCCGTCCGCTGTCGTTGGGCGACACTAGCGCGATTACCTTGTCGCCCTCGCAAACCTCGATTCCCCGCTCCTCCATTTTGCGGCTGATCATCGCCCGCCGGGTCATTCCCATGATCGAAACGGATTGCCCGTCAGCGCTCTCCACCGTCTGCGCGGCGAACTCGCAAAGCCAAAGCTCGCCCAAGGTCGGACTACTGCGATCGGCAATCTTGCTCAGGACGATCCCCGTCACCTTGATGGCCGGGCCGCGCTGGCGATTCGGCGCGGGCGCGGTCACGCCGAGCCCCCGGGTGACGTGAGCGCGCGTACGGGAAGCCAGCAAAGCGCAACTTGCTCATCTACTACGAGAACGCACGGCACGGCGTCCGGCTGCGGCTCGTCCTCAATAACCGACCGGATTTTCGATGCCCCTATTTGCCGTAAGAGCTTCCACGCTTTCGGACGCGGAAGGACGCGGACGCCCCGCGCATCGTCCGCGACGACGAGGACGTCGCCCACGTCAACGAGATCCACCTCGCGACGCGCGCGGGCCAGGAGGGCGGCGGCTCTCGCCTCGCGATCCATCAGCGTGACGCCTTCACGACGCACGCCCATTGTCGACGAACGTGGGCGGAAGCCTGGACTCGATCGGCCGCGCCAGGTGCGCCATCAAAACCCGCTGGGCGTACCGCTCCGCAGTCGTGCCCCAAATGCGAGCCTCGCACTCGAGGGCCACGCGTTCGTCATCGTTGAGCGGGACAATGAGGTCGGGCGCCATCACGGAAACCACTCCTCTCTCCGCTTCATTGCGACGGCGCGCGGAACCTGCGGTTGATTGAACTCGAGCGGAACAACTCGGCGATATCCCTGCGATGCTTCGATGTGCCGCCGACAGAACTTCGCATTAGCGGGATTGGGGTGCTTCTCCGGATCCGGCGGGTGACAGGCCCAGCATTCGGAGGGGTACTCGGCGCGGGGGATCATGAACGAGGGCAAGCCGCCGCGGTTTTTCCCGCTCGCGATCAGCTTCCTGCACCGCTCGCAGGGCGCAGACGAATGCATGACGCTGCACCAGGGGCACAACATCGTCTCGACGTCGAACGCGTCAGACTCGTTCGTTGCCATATTCGCTCCTTTTAGTGCCCCAGAAATCAGGCTGAGGCGCCCCGCGCCCGGCGCCCGAGCTTGCGAGGACGGGCGTTTTCGCGCGAGCCGGGACGATCGCTCGCGCCACGGCGGGGCAATCCGCCGAAGTCTTCATTGCGCCGCGGCCTTCGCGTCAACGAGCGTGACGGCGCCGACCGCCACAAGGTCCTCGACCAGACGACCGACGCATTTGCGAAGTGTGGTGAGGGTAATCCGTCTCCAGGTTTCGCCCTTGACGCCGTGGATAGCGCCGGGGACGCCGGTAGACGGTCTCTCCAATTTCTCGAGCAGCTCGGCAACTTTCGTGGCCTCGCCCTTGCGCTCAAGTTCCGCGATCGTCGCCGCGACCGACGCGCGAAGCGTGGCGCGGATCGTCGCGACGGCCTCGTCGGTGCGCCACTCGCAAAGACCGTTGATTCGGTGCTTGTTGACGATTGGAAGCCGATCGCCCGTGCGGGGTTTCTCACTCGGGGCGACAGCGAACGCGATGGCCGTGACCTCGATCGAGGTCACGCAGCCAAACTCGCCGCCCAGGTCGACCAAATCCACCGGGATCGAGAGTCGATATCGGCCTTCGGGCCCCTTCGCGGACCAGAACGCCTCGTGCTCCTCGATCGCCGTCGCGTTGCGCTTTTCGGCGACGAAGGCTTGCGTGCCGACCATCAAGGATGCAACGCGAACGCTCTCCTCTTGCGCTTCGACGCCGCGGCGCTCCAGCTCAAGCTGGGCGCGCTCGTACTCGCTCAGCCGTGGAGCCGTCGCCGTTCTCGCCTCGTCTGGCTTCTTCGATTCGTTCATCGGCGCCCTCCCGCCGACAAGGCCTGGCGATTCGCGACCGCTACGTGGAGCAGCTCGGCATCGCTGAGCGCCCTCCCCAACGCGTGAGGCAGTCCGCCCGCCGCGATCAAGGTCTGACGCGCGTCGATCTGGTCCGCGCCGAGTACGGTTTCGCGCGATGCCGCTTGGAGCGGTGGAAACTCGACGGTCATCGCCATCGCGTCGGATCCGTATTTCCTCGTCGTCTTCGATTTCTTGGCCATTTCATCATCTTTCTGTACGCACTCGGCGCACTTGCATTGCGGATCCATCGGGTCGTGTACGGGGCGATCGTCGTCCACGTCGTCATCGGGTTCCGGGTCGGGCTCGGGCTCGGGTGCGGGCTTCTTCGGCTTCGCGAGGTGGGTGCGCGTCTCAATGCCGGTGACACTCGTGAACGCCGGCTCGCTGCGCTTCTTCGGGCGGGTCGGCGGTGGGGCAGGACGTGACGCCCGCTCGGCCGCCAGAGCACGCGCCTCCGCTTCGCGCGCACGAGCGCGAGCCTCGCGCAACATCTCAACCTCAAGATCGGCCGCGCGTTGCTCGGCCTCGGGCAGGATCCACCCCCCGCCGCGGACGCCTCTTTTTCGGATCATCGGACGGCCCCGCGCTGCACGCCGTCGACGGCTCGCCGCAGGACGCTCGAGACGGACTCGCCCGTCGTCGCCGAAATACGCAGAGCTCGTTCGTACTGCTCCGGCGTGAGCCTCACGTGAACGTCCGCGAGCTTGGGATCTGCGGACGGCGGGCGCCCACGTCGTGTGCATGAATTCATGGGAGACACAATGACACCGTGACAGAATATGTCCGCCGCAATCTGAGCCACTGCGCCAAGTAGCTCCCACATGCGCCCACGTTTTTTGCAATGGATCGCGCACCCACGGCCGGGGGGGCGAAACCTGGCGGACGACGAGCCCCCGCCGTCCCCCGCCGCCCGCCCACCCCGCACGGAGCCGCACGACCGCGCCCCGGAACGAGCCGAGATGAGCGGAGGGGGAAGGACGCATCCAAGGCCATCCTCGTGGCAGCGGCACGGATGAGCTACTTGGAGGGTGCGGAAAGGTATCCGACCGCCCCCTACCTCGATTGCCAGCGAAATCGACCGCCGGGGGGGGTCTCGAGCCTCGCCGACCGATCGGTTATGACGCGGGCCACGGGCCACGGGTTTCCGAACCGCGGCCAGGCACGATAAGCTTGCGATACTGTTGAGCTTTCTACTGTAACACCGCCCACTGTCGGACACCCGCGCGGCGGGCTGCATTGGAGGAGGTGCGGCAAGCTACGTGCCCACCCGAGCGCTGCAATCGTCGCCGCGACGCGTCAAGAAAAAGAAATTGCCGCCCTCGCCAGCATGCGCTTCGCCTCCGGGGTCCAGGACTCTTGTCCTGACCCCCAGAAGCCTAGCTCACGCAGTCGCGTGCGGAAAAGCCGGGCTGCGAGTGTGTGGTTGTGTGCGTGTGCCAAAACGTGCCGCGTGCCGCTTGCGTGCCGGCACGTCTAGGCGGCATCCGGCACCGTTCCACGGCGTGCCGCGTGCCGCCGGGGGGGTTCTAGGGGGGGACACACACACTCTTTTTCGGGCGGCACGGCTGAGTTTCGCCTTCAAGCTGAACCGCTACAGTCTGTAGGGTAGAAGCGCACACCGTCGTCGCCGTCGGCGTCGAATGGTCCGCAGTGGGGACACGTCTCGGTCTCGAATTCCTTGGGCCTAAGGTCGCGGCCACACCCGACGCACTGAACGCGGATGTCGCCTCGAGCATGGAGGAGCAGAAGAGCACGACTCGTTCTGTCCTGGATCATGGGCCCACCGTCCGAAGCTTCCGCCGTGCGACGGCCGTGTCTGCCCTGTCGTGGCTGCACGTGCCGATGACGGCACGAAGGGCGGCGCGGACGGCTTTGACGGTGGTGGGCGCATCGCTACGCGACATGATCGTGTCGAGGGCGGCATCCTCCACGGCGCAGCGATCGGCCTCCCTTTGCGACACGCGCGCCTCCTTGGCTGAGCGCTGCGCTTCCTGAGCGGGGTCGACACCGCGAGCCTGCTCGACCGTCTGGAGGTCCGCGGCGTCGAGGGGGACGAGGGCGCCACCGTGGTCAGGGTCGCGGCGAAGAACGAGGGGCGGGGGCTTGATCGCGTAGTTCGACTTGGGGACGCTGAACGTCACCACCTCGCCGAGCCGCTCCCGCTCTTCGGGCGAGTCGAAGCTCACGGACTCGACGGAGAGGGCCCCCTGCCAGCGGGCTCCGTCAACGAGCGCCGTCACCCCGCGGCCGCTCGTCGCCGTCACCTTGGCTCCGTTGCGCGATCCTTGATTCGTGTGGTGAGCGTTCCACACGGCGCACCGTGGCAGGGCGAACGATTCGAGCACTTGGATAAACCGTGTGGCGGCAGCATTGGCCACCTCGGCGTCCCGTCCACCAAAGCGGGATAGCGGGTCAATGGCCACTAGTCGGAAGTTGCCATTGTGTACGTAATCGCGCATCCAAGTCGCAAAAGCGCCGTCATGCATGTTGCCTTTCGCGTCGCTCTCCACCATCGGGCACGGAATGCCGGCGAGAGACATGATCTCGATGGCGTCGTCGGGCGGAGTCAATCCGGCGACGGCGCACGCATGATAGAGACGTCGGCGCGATTCTTCCTCGTCCTCCTCGCCGAGCACGAGTAAGACGCGGCCCGGCTCGGGGGTGGTGAACGTGCCGAGCCAGGACGTTCCCGTCGCGACGGACACGGCGAGCTGACAGAGCGCCATCGTCTTGGACGCACCGCCCTCTCCGATGAGCTGGCCCACCTTGCCGAGCGGAAAGACGCCGTGCGCTTTGGGGTGGCGCGAGTCGCGAAGGAGCCACGATCGCACCGGAGGGGGCGTGCTGTACCATGCGCTGTCCACGCTCTGGACACGGGCAATCCAGGGCGAAGCGTAATGCGCCGTTCGCACCACTTCGTGGATCGCGTTGGCGCCGTGCTGGGCGAAGTAGTCGTCAGGCCCTTGATCGTTGCCCGTGTCGTCGGGCGGTAGCTCGCAGACTCGGACGAGAGCGCCGGCGCGCTCGAGTGCCTTCGCGAGGCGCTTCTCCGCGGCGGAAACCTCGTCGTTGAAGGCTCGGCCGGCGTCGAAGAGCACGCGCACGTCGCGCCCGCGTAGCTCGAGCGGCGCCCACGACGCATTCAGGCGCCCCTTTTCGAGGGTAGTAGCCACTCCCCCCAGGCCCACGGCGCTCAGCCCCGCGGCTGCCATCGCGAGCGCCTTTAGCGGCGCCTCGACGACGACGAGGGCGTTTGCGAGATCGGCCGGGGGCTCAACGTCCGCAAAGGGTGGCGGCACGTAGATCGGGACGGGACGGCTCGGGCAAAGGTAGCGCGTGTCTCCCCCATCCATGCGCACGCGCCAGTAAGGGGGGCACGTGCCCTTGTACGGGATGGCCAGGCCGCCCCCTCGGCATGGGTGGGGATAGGCGAGGAGCTTGCCGGCCACGGTGCCGTCGACGGACTCAAGTCCCGCGGCGTCGGCGAGATCGATGGGAATGCCGCGCGCGCGGAGGAGCTCGACGTGCCCCGGGGTGAGACTCATGCGGCCCGCCTTGCACGTCGCTGCGCGCTTCTGACTGCATAGAGAAGACGATCGACGGCGGCAACGATCTGCGGGTCCGACCCGACCCAGCCGGCGTAGGATTCGATCCACTCGGCGAGCCTGTCCAGGCACGAGACGACGGCTGGGATCTCGGCGCGCACACCGAAGAAGATCTCCACGATCCGCCCGCTCACAATCGCCTCCCGCCGCGGAGCAGTCGCAGCCGTGCCGTCTCGACGTTCCACGCGGGCACCTCGGGCGCGGACTGGTCGGGGTCGGCCAGCCCGAGGGCGCGGAGCAGGACGTCACGCCGGACGTGGAGAGAGCGCCCGATGCGGACGGCGCACAGGCCGTGCTTGGCGACGAGGGCGCGCAGCTGGCGAGCGGTCAGACCCGCCGTACGCGCGCTGAGGAGTAATGGTGGTGGTGGGCCGTCGTCGCTGTCCACACACATCGTGGGGCGCGCCACGGCCCGGGGGGCTGCACGGCGGGGGGCGCGGGCGCAAGAGCGACGTGGCGCCGGCCCGAACTTCCTCCGGTCGATCCTGGCCTGGACGCGCGCCGCGTTCTTGCCAGTGATGGCGGCCAGCGTCAGCCGGCCTTGCCGGCGCATCTTCGCGAACTCGGCGCTTGCGGCCCTCGCGTCGAGTAGCTCCTCCGGGGTGAGGGCTTTGCGGGGAAACGGGTGTGCTGCTATCTGTTTCATCGACGATCCTTCCTCGTCCAGGCGGCCGGCTCCGTGGCAGGAGTGCGGCCGCGCCTCTTTTGGTTACCCGCGATCCGTTCGTCGCGCCACCAGCGACACGACGTTGCTTGCTGCGCGGTCGAGCGCGTCGAGGTCCCGTTGAAGGATCTCGACGGCTCCCCAGGCCCGATCGCGGATCGCATCGGCCTTCGCGGACTCAAGTTCCTCGCGCGTCATGGGCGCCGTTCGCGACGGTCCGATCGTGTCCACGAGGGTCGGTTGCGGTGACGATTGGCGACCCACGATCGAACTCGAACTCTCGTCGAGCAACGATGCGGTTTCGCTCGGTAAAATAAGCGTAGAATGCGCGTCCGGGTCGGTGCTTCGAGACCCGTGTCCCGCTCTGACGTGCCTTTGAGGGTCCGGCTGAGAGATGCATTTCTCATCGGCACGCGCGGCACACCCGGTCGCGGGATCGCTGCGCAATCAGCGCGTGCAATTGCGCAAGCTGCACAGGCTCACGCGCTAGCCGTTCGTAGCGCCGCTCACACTGGAATGTTCTCTGCGCGGTGTTTCTCCTATCCGGCACTATCGGCGTGAATCGTGCAATACTGAGCCACGTTCAATAAGGAGATCGCAATGCGTTCATTTTGGGCCTTCGGTATTGCGGTGCCCCTGGCGTGGGTTGCGGCTTGTTCGAGCTCGAGCTCGGGGTTTGGGCCATCGGGCGATGACTCGACCGAGAACAACGTGGACGGGGGCGGCCTGCAGCTCGGTACGGACTTCGACGGCAACGGTCCGATCATCACGTTGGGCGATAGCAGCGTGGCGGCCACCAATGCGGGTCCGTGCAAGGGCGGATTCTACGAGGGGCAGTTCGGCGGGCTCTACTCGTCGAGCCTCACCGGCTTCGGGATCAACATCCCCGTGGTGGGCGACGTGCAGTTGACCCTTCAGCAGCAGGGAAGCGGCCAGCAGACGTGCATGCTCGAGGGCGAGGCGACGAAGTGCAGCGACGTCTTCTCGGTCAAGAACGGCACGATCACGGGAACGGCTGACGGGCTCTTCCCCTACTTCTGCACGCTGACGGGCACGCTCGGCTGCGCAGAGAAAAAGCTCGTCGGCGGCTGGATCAATTGCACCTATTGCATCGGATCGCTCAACGACGGCGGGATGTCGTGCGCGAATGGGGGGAGCGGCAACGGCAACTCAGGCGGTGGTGTAACCGGCACCGGCGGCCAGTTCGCGGGGCCCCTGACCGCCGACTACTTCTACACGAGCACCGGCGGTGACGGCGGCGCCGGCGCCATCGACGGCGGGGGCAGCGGCCCCCCTGCGTTTGGCACGGTCCCCCCGCCCCTCGGGGCCAACGCGAGCGACTACGACCCCGGCGCCTGGAACGGAGCTGAGTCTCTTGCCGGCTATAAGGGCACCGGGCCGTTGCCCGAAGGCGGCACGCTCGGCAACTACATATCGGACGCGGGGTACGGCATGATCGGCGTGCCCAACGACTTCGGCGGCGACGGTTGGTGGTACGCGACGTACCAGCATCCGTAGGCGGCGGAGGTCCGGTGGCCGTGTCGCGCACGACCGCCCGACGCTCGGCCTAGCGGCCGGACTTCTCGGGCTCAGCCGGCTCGTCCTCGGCCGGGAAGGCGCCATAGGGCGGCGGTGGCATGTGGTAGACGACGTCCGGGAGGGAGTTGGCGTCCGTCGGCCCCGCGTCGGGTTGCGGCGGTAGCCCGTAAGGAACGGCGACGTTTCCGTCGTTGACGAAGCTGCCATCCACCGGGATGAAGCCGCCGTACGAAGCGGTGAAACCGGCGTCGAGGTTGCCCATGAGCTGGGCGTCGCCCTGGCCGCTGTCCTCGCTTGCATCGAGAGGCGGCCCGCCGTAGGCCGCATCGCCGATGGAGGTGGCGTCGCTCGAGCCGCTGTCTCTCTCGCCGCCGCCCGTGCCTATCGAACCCCCGCACGCCACGGTCGTGACGGAGAGAGCGCTCACGCGGAGCGCGTACAGCGCCGCGCGACTGAGGCGCGTCGCGGGCGGCGGTGGCGCCTTCAGCTCGCGAAACGAGGACGGCAATGCGAGCCCGCAAAAAGGGCACGCGGCCTCGGTGACCCGAAGGTGCCTGGCGCACGCAGGACAGCCCGCCAAGTGAGTCTTCTTCATCCTGGACCTCCATCCGACGGCGCCGACTCGACGACGATCTCGAACACCCCGTGATCGAACGGCTCGCCCGGCGCCTCGGTCGACCTTCACGATCGCGCTCCCGCTTCCCTTCCCTCTGCATCTCGATGCGCGCGGTGGTGGCAGAAGGGATTGTTCCCGGCCTTGCCGAGCGTGACGAAGCTCGTCCACGTGCATCCGCTCATGCACTCCTCGGCGTAGTAGCAGGTCCGGCAGAAGCCCCAGAGGTCGTCCACCGTGCGGTCGCGCGTGTAGCGGAGAGGTTCGCTCCGCTCCCAGATGGCCTGGAGCGAATCGTCGCGGATGTTGCCGCCCGTCCAGCGCTCGGTCGGCAGCGACGGGCAGCCCTTGATGGCGCCGTTGGCCTCGATGCCGAGCGTCGCGCGCCCCGCGCCGCACGAGCCCCCGTGCCCGCGGTAGTGGTGCCCGCGGAGGATCGACTCGTACGGCCCGAAGTAGCCGATGTTGTTCCCCGGCCAGAGGCGCACGCCGAGCTCGTCGCAGCGCTTCTTCAGCGCGGCGAGCCGCGGGAAGAGCTCGAGAAGGTCGTACGGCTGGAGGAGGACGTCCGGCTCGTCGGCGGCGCGCCCCATCGGGACCGTGAGCTGGATCTGCCAGCCGTGAATGCCGATGGCGGCGACGGTCTCGAGGATGCTCTCGAGCAGCGGCATCGAGAGGCGGTTGATCTGCGTGTTGCACGAAATGCGCATGCCGCGCTCCTTGAACGCACGCATCGCGGCGATCGCCGAACGGTACGAGCCCGCCACGCCGCGCAGGCGGTCGTGCGTCGCCTCGTCGCCGTCGATCGAGATGCTGGCGCCGCTCAGCCCTGCGGCCTTCGCGCGATCGATGATCTCGGGCGTGAGCCCGCGACCTCCCGACGTCGTCGTGACAGGGATCCCGTGCGCGCGGATGGCGCGGACGATGTCGAGCCAGTCGTCGCGCAGGTAGGCCTCGCCCCCGATGAGGGTCACCTCCTTGCACGCCGAGGACGCGCCATCTGATCGACGAGGTCGAGCGCCTCCGCGGTCGTCAGCTCGTCGGGACGGCTCCTGCCCGCGCGCGAGCCGCAATGCCGGCACGCGAGGTCGCAGGCGAGCGTGATCTCCCACACGGCGTAGATGGGTCGGTGCCGGCGGTCGATGTCGCGTGCCTGATCGGCGAGCGGCAGACGCCTCGCTCCCGGCTTCGCGAGCGGCGCAATCGGGCAGGCCCCGCTTGGGACGCGCCCGCGCCATCTCTCGGGCGCGCTCGCTCGGATCCAGGTCGGACATGCGGTCCCCTAAGGACAGCACGCTCCGTGCCCGCCGGCTATCCGCGTCGGTCCCGGGCCCGTTTCGAGCCCCGAACACGGCGAGTGCGACCGCACTGCCAGCCACGGCACAAGCTGGCCCAGCTCTATCCCCGGCGAGGTGGACCTACTTGGGCGTCATCATCGAGATCGTGTCGGCCCCGAAATTCGTCCAGAAGAGGCTCGTCGAGTTCACCGCGACGCCTTGCGGGCTGTCCTGACCGGCGATCACCGTCTTCGGCGTCCCGCCCGCGAGAGGGACGCTCATGATGCTCCCGTCGGCGTTCGTCCAGTAGGCGGACGTCGAGTCGATGGCCAAGCCGTACGGATCACTCTGTCCGGAGGCGAGCGTCGTCGTCGTGCCTCCTGCGAGCGCCACCTTCACCACCGAGCCGGGCGACACGTTGTCGACCCAGTAGACGCTCGTGGCGTCCACGGCCATGTTGTACGGACGCGACTCCATCGAAGCGAGGGTCGCGGGCATCCCGCCCGCGAGCGGCACGCTCATGACGGTTCCGCCCATGTCGTTGGTCCAGTACACGCTCGTGGCGTCCACGGCGACGCCGATCGGTGACATCTGAGCCGAGGCGAGCGTCGTCGGAGTGCCGCCTGCGATGGGGACGCTCATCACGGTTTGGCCGGTCTGGTTGGTCCAGTACACGTTCGTCTTGTCGACTGCGACACTCCACGGGCCGGTCTGCCCTGTCGCAAGCGTCGTCGCCTTGCCGCCGGCGATGGGCACGCTCATGACGGTGCCGCCGCCGTGATTGACCCAGTACACGTTGGTCTTGTCCAAGGCGATGCCGTAGGGAGCGTTCTGGCTCGAGGCCAGCGTGGTGGGCGTCCCGCCGGCGATGGGCATCTTCACGACGGCCCCGGTGGACGTCGCGTCGGTCCAGTACACGTTCGTCGCGTCGACGGCGATGGCGAACGCGTCGACCTGGCCCCCGGCGTACGGCGGGGGCCCGGAGTCGCCCCCAGCGTCGACGATAGGCGCCACCATCCCGGGGCTCGAGCTCGAGCAGCCCGCGACGAACACGAAACCGGCGAGCGCCGTGGCCCACTCCGTCATCCCTCGCCTCATGAAGTATCTCTCTCCCAAGATGATCCGACGCGCGAGAGCATACGCGGGCCTTCCAACCGCCCGCAACCGCGCCTTCTCATTGAAGCAGCAAGGCTGGTGGCACACGTTGGGCTGATGATGTGCGAATGATTGGCGCATCGCGCGTGAGGCCTGTGACGCGCGATTCCCCACATGCTAAGGCGGGCGCATGGCGCGTCGCCGAGGCGACCTGGGGCTCACCGCCGCGTTGGAGGCCGCGCTGACCCGCGAGCTTATCGCAGCCTGGAGGCACATCAACGAGGCGTACTTCCGGAGCGCGCTCACGGCGCCCACGCTCGAACTCGTTCCGACGCGATCGACGCTCGGACGCTGGATGGTGGACACGCGCACGATCGAGATCTCGCGCGCGCTGGTGATCGAGCAACCATGGAGCGCCGTCGTCGAGGTGCTCAAGCACGAGATGGCCCACCAGTACGTCCACGAGATCCTCGGCGAGGCGTCGCAGTCGCCGCACGGTCGCGCCTTTCGCGAGGCGTGCGCCCGCCTCGGCGTCGACGCGCGGGCGGCGGGGATGCCCTCGGCCGACGGGCGCGTGATGTCGATGGACGCCGAGGAGAAGGTCGTCGAGCGGATCGCACGCCTGCTGGCGCTCGCCGAGAGCCCCAACAGGCACGAGGCCGAGGCCGCGATGGCCGCGGCCCAGCGGCTCATGCTCCGTCACAACCTCGACGCGGTTCGTGCCCAGGCGACGCGCGACTACGGTTTCGCGCACCTCGGCCGTCCGAACGGGCGGGTCGGCGAGCACGAGCGGCTCGTCGCGATGATCCTGGGCAAGCATTTCTTCGTCGAGGCCATCTGGATCCCGGTGTACCGCCCGCTCGAGGGCAAGCGCGGCAGCGTGCTCGAGATCTGCGGCACGCGCGCCAATCTCGCGATCGCCGAGTATGTCCACGCGTTCCTGCACCAGACCGCCGAGCGCCTGTGGTGCGAACACAGGCGCGCGGCAGGCATCTCGTCGGACCGCGAGCGGCGCACCTACCTCGCCGGTGTCATGACGGGGTTCGCCGAGCGTCTGGTCCGACAGGACGCCAAGAGCCGGAGCGAGGGGCTCGTGTGGGTGAAGGACGGCGACCTCATTGGTTACTTCCGCCGTCGTCACCCGCACGTGCGGCACGTGCGCCACGCGGGCCGGCAACGCACCGACGCCTGGGTGCGCGGACGCGAGGCCGGGCGGTCCATCGTGCTCCACCGCCCCGTGAGCGCCCCGGCCGCTTCTCGCGGGCGGCTGCTCGGTGCCAAGTCCGGACTCTGACCTCGACGCCGCAAATGCTAGGAGAACGAACGTGACCGACAAGAAGCTCAGCAGCGCGGACGTCGCGGCGAAGCACCGCCAGTACATGTTCCCGAGCACCGGCGCCTACTACAAGGAACCGGTCGCCATCGAGAGCGGCAAGGGCACGCGCGTCCGCGACTTCGAGGGCCGGGAGTACCTCGACTTCTTCGGTGGGATCCTGACCGTCAGCGTCGGGCACGCCAACGAGAAGGTGAACGCCGCCGTCCATGCGCAGGTCGACAGGCTCGGTCACGTCTCGCAGGTGTATCCGAACCTCCCCGTGGTGGAGCTGGCCGAGAGGCTCGTGAAGCTGGCTCCGGGGAAGCTCGAGAAGGCGTTCTTCTGCGCCAGCGGCAGCGAGGCCGACGAGACGGCGGTGGCCTTGGCCCAGGCGCACACGGGCAAACAGGAACTCATCGCGCTGCGGCACGGCTACTCCGGCCGCACGCTCCTCGCGCAGTCGCTGACGGCAAACTCGAAGTTCCGCGTGATCCCGACCCAGGTGGCGGGCGTGAAGCATGCGCACGCGCCCTACTGCTACCGGTGCCCCTTCGGCTTGACGTACCCGAGCTGCGAGATCAAGTGCGCCCAAGACATCGAGGAGCTGATCCAGACGACGACGATAGGCAGCGTCGCCGGGATCATCGTCGAGCCCATCCTGGGCGTGGGCGGGTTCGTCACGCCTCCCGAGGGCTGGATGAAGCTCGCGGTCGACATCGTCAAGAAGTACGGCGGCATTTTCATATGCGACGAGGTGCAGACCGGCTTCGGGCGTACCGGCAAGATGTGGGGCATCGACTACGAGGAAGGCGTCGTGCCCGACGTCGTGACGATGGCGAAGGGAATCGCCAACGGCTACCCGATCAGCGCAGTCGTGACGACAGCCCCCATCGCCGACGCCTGGAAGGGCGGGAACATCTCGACCTTCGGCGGAAACACCATCTCGTGCGCGGCCGCCAACGCGACCATCGGAACAATCGTCGAAGAGAAGCTTGTCGAGAACTCGGCCGACATGGGCAAGGTACTGCGGACCGGTCTCGATGCGATGAAGGCGAAGCACGCGATCATCGGCGACGTGCGTGGCCGGGGTCTGATGCAGGGGCTCGAACTCGTGCGCGACGAGAAGGCCGGAGACCGCACGCCCGCTCCCGAAGCCGCGCTGCGCCTGCTCGAGGAGACGAAGAAGCGCGGTCTCCTCATCGGCCGCGGAGGCCTCTACGGCAACGTCCTCCGCGTCGCGCCGGCTCTCATGGTCGGCAAGGCGGACATCGAGACCGCCCTCGAAGCGCTGGACGCGTCGTTCGTCGCCGCGGGATGACAGACGATCTTCGCCTTTCGCGTCAGACGTTCCGTTCGCCGCTGGTGGCCGTCGGCGCTCTCGCCGGTGCCCCGCTCGGCCCACCGAAGGGCGCCGGCGGGGGATCGCAGCCAGTGCTCGTAGAGCTTGGCAAGTTCGAGACGCACGGACGCGTCGTCGACCGTCGCCGCGAGCGTCTCGAAGTCAGCCAGCGCGCGATCGCGGTCGCCGCGCGCCTTGGCAATGTCGGCGCGGGCCCTCAGCGACTCGGGCGTCGAGTCGCGCTCGACCGCGGCGTCGGCCACCGCCATCGCTCGGTCGAGCGAACCTGCCCGCCGCAGCGTCCGCGCGACTCCGACGAGGTCCCCCGCGGCGAGCGACGCGTGCTCCGGCTCGCCGTAGAGCCCCAAGAGCGCCGCCATCGCGACGACGTCCCACGCGTTGTGCTCGACGACGCCGAGGAGCGCTCCGGCTTCGCCCGTACGGAGGAAGTGCATGTAAACGGCCCCGATCTCGCTCGACGGCACGTCGTCGACGCGCTCGAAGCCCAGCACGTCTCGCTCGAGGGCGACGAGACGAAGCCCTCGCCCGGTGCGCTTTCCATGGATGCGCCGAGCGACGTGAAGCAGATCGAGATGGGGCGGCTCGGCCGGGGGCGACGAGCGCGTCATCACGAAGCGAGTGCGGAGCAGTGGCATGTCGAAACTCTTGCCGTTGAACGTCACGAGCATCGACGCCGCTTCGATGCGCTCGCGCACGTGCTCGAGCATCGGTGCCTCCTCGCCGAGGGCCCGCACGAGCAGCTGTTCGAGGACCAGCGCTGGCTCGCTGCCGCCGTCCCAAAACGCCAGCCCGACGAGGAACGCGACGGTGCCCGTGCCCCCGGAGAGCCCCGTCGTCTCCGTGTCCAGAAAGAGCGCTCCCCGCGGATCGCACGCGGCCAGGAGCGGGTCGAGGGCCAGGAGCGCGAGCAGCTCGGGGCTTGCGTGGCGAGCGTACGAGACGGGGGCACGGCCGGTCCGGTGCGACAGGCCAAGACGGTGCGTGCGTACGTGGAGCGGGCCCCTGGGGGTGCCTACCGTGGTGAACGGGAGGTCGACGGCCTCGACGCAAGGAAGCGGCACGGGCGCTCGGCGGGCTCCTCGCTCGATCGTGGCGCGGATGCGGGCCCGCAGGCTGTCGACGAGGCTGGCTCGAGCAGCCTCCGGCGCGGGCAGGGCAGCCGATTCAGGCGCGCTGGAGGCGAGGCGCGAGAGCTTGCTGAGGAGGGACACCGGTTCGAGGACGATACATCGGTTCAGTGCCCCATGCCATGCGCTGGGCGAGGGGTGAGTCCCGACCGGACGAACGCCAAAGGGGCTCCACTGTCGAACGTGACCCGACCGTCCTTTGCCTGCACGCCGAGTCTTCGCCAGAGGTCGTCGAGGTCGGCGTTCTCCCCGAGCGTCACCCATGTCCGGTAGAGATCCGCGAGCACCGTCGTCCCGGTCGCCTCGTCGCCGGTTCGCACGAAGTCGGCTACGCGCGCTTCACGTGTCGCGTCCCCCAGCCGTCCAAGCACTGCCCGCATTGCGTCGTCGAGCGACCGGGAGCCTCGCGTCGTCTCCCGAATCCGGACGTCGGCCAGGAAGGCAAAGAGGGCCCCGCCCCAGTAGGTCGAGTCGATGTCGTCGCGATCCTCGAGGCTCGCGGGGTCCCCGTCCTTCCGGAGGCCCCGCAGCATGTTCCCGACGAAGTGCGTCCAGAGGTCAGTCTCGCTCAACCAGCCCGCTCGTTCACGGAGGAGCGGTTCGTAGTAGGTCGCGAGCCCTTCTTCGAGCCAGTGACCCTCGCCGACGAACGACGGGCAACCGAGGTGAAACAGCTCGTGAACGACCACCCAGTCGCCGTGGGCGCGTTCGGGGCGGGCTCGATCTCCGAACAGGAGCGCGACCGAGGCGCCGGCCAGCGACATCACCCGCCCGAACACGACCTCGTCGGCGCCCTTCACGGGCACGACGAAGATCGTCGCATCGACCGGAAAACGTCCGAAGAGGCCCGAGACGCACTGCGCGGCCCCCTTCACCCAACCAACGGTCGCGGCATCGCCCATGCTCAAGGGCGGCCCGAGGAGTGCCAGGTCCAGCCTCGCCCCCGGAAGTTCGATGCGATCGCGCCGGAGCGAGCCAAAGGCGGTGAACGCCGCTTCGCCGAGCTCGCGGGCACGGAGGATGAAGCCGCCCTCCGGGTCGCGTCGGAGGCCTGTCGCAAAGCGAGTGGGGTCGCCGCCGGCAAGACGGACGCGGAGAACGGCGTCGCCTGCCGGCTCCGGGCGCAGCATCCAGGCCGAGGCGAGGCCGAGGATGGCGTCACCGACGCGGCGGTCGCAATCCATCCGATGGCACGCGGACGCCAGCGCTTCGAGATCCACGACGTAGCGAACGACGCAGCGCGAGCGGCACGTCGGGGCCCGCCAGCCGTCGCCCTCCCGCGCGATGCCGTCCGGGTTCGATGCGAGAGCGACGTCGCGAAACGCGTCGGGTGCCAGCGGCGCGACGAGGCGAGCGCTCGGCGCGCGATCGAACGTGGCCTCGACGGAAAGGAGCCAAGATCCCGCTGGAGGAGGCGAGATGGCATACGTGTACTGGGGAGCTCCCTCGGCAGGCGCCGACGGGTGGCGGGCGCATCCCGCACAGGCGACTCCGACCGCCAGAGCCCAGCCGAGGACGCCTCGCCAGTTCATTCGAGGATGGGCTCACCTGCGCGCAGCGCGGCGTCGAGCATGTCCTGCATGCCCATGGCGAAGACTCCGGGCAGCTGCGACGGCGCGAAGAGGCGCGCCTCGAGGATCTCGAGAGGGTTCAACGGCTCTCGCGTGGGCGGGTCGATGTCGCAGGCGACGACGATGGTCACGCCGTGGAAGCGCGGGTCGCGGTCGGGCCTCGAGAAGACGCCGACGACGCGCCCGATGGCGCACCGGTCGACCCCGGCCTCCTCCTCAAGCTCGCGCACGATCGTGGAGCGAAGGGTGTCGCCCCACTCCAGCGTGCCGCCCGGCAGCGCCCACTGGTCGACGTCGGCTCTTCGTACGAGGAGGATGCGCCCGTCACCGGTGCGGGCAACTGCGGCGATGCCCACAACGGGTCGCCGGAGGACGTGACGGGCGACCTCCTTCATCAGGACGAAGAGGCCACGAGGGACGGCTAGGCGCGCCATATCGGCCTGTGTGATAGCTCGTTCCCGGGATTGAAGGCGACTCCGCTGTCGGTTAAGAAGGACGGTTCATGCCCACCCTCAGGCACTTCACGGTCGTCCCGCGGCTCCCTCCGACGCTCGAGCGGCTTCGGGCGCTCGCGTACAACCTCTGGTGGTCGTGGTCGCCCGTCGGGCAAGAGCTATTCGTCCGGCTCGATCCGGATCTCTGGGAAGAGGTCCACGGCAACCCCATCGACCTTCTGGCGCGTGTCGACCAGAAGCGGCTCGACGAGCTCGTCGGCGACGACGCCTTCACGAGCCACCTCGACGCCGCCTGGCAGACCTTTGACCGCTACATGCAGCGCGAGGGGTGGTTCAGCAAGTCCTTTCCGGAGGCCGCCGCCGCCCGCATCGCGTACTTCTCGATGGAGTACGGCATCCACGAATGCCTCCCCATCTACTCGGGCGGCCTGGGCGTCCTCGCCGGCGATCACCTGAAGACCGCGAGCGACCTCGGCCTGCCGCTCGTGGGTGTCGGCCTTGCATACGCCGAGGGATACTTCCGCCAGGCGCTCAACACGGACGGCTGGCAAGGACGAGCGCTACCCGATCAACGACTGGCACCGCATGCCGGTCATCCCCGTCCTGGACCCCGCGGGCAAGCGTCTCATCATCCACGTGCAGTACCCGCACGGCGCCGTGCACGCGCAGCTGTGGAAGGTGCAGGTCGGCCGCATCCCGCTCCTCCTTCTCGACGCGAACCTCCAGGAGAACGACCCCGCCGACCGCGCGATCACGGGACCGCTCTACGGAGGCGACCAGGAGTTCCGCGTGCGCCAGGAGATCATGCTCGGCATCGGCGGCATCCACGCGCTCGAAGCCGTCGGTCTGCCGCCGACCGTGTGCCACATGAACGAGGGGCACTCGGCCTTCCTCGCGCTCGAGCGGATCGGGCGCGTCATGCGCGAACGCGGCGTGCGCTTCGCAGGTGGCCAGCGAGGCCAACAGCGCCGGCAACATCTTCACGACCCACACGCCCGTGCCCGCGGGCAACGACGCCTTCGACCCGCGCCTCGTGAGTCGCTACCTCGAGCCGTACCGCGCAGCGCTCGGTGTCTCGCGAGGGAGAGCTGCTCGCGCTCGGTCGCGTCGACACCCGCGACGGCGCGGCGGCGTTCTCGATGCCGGTCCTCGCGATCCGCGCCGCCGACCACTGCAACGGCTGTCAGCGAGCTCCACGGCGAGGTATCGCGCAGGATGTGGCAGGGACTGTGGCCCGAGCTCCCCGACGCACGAGATCCCCATCAAGTCGATCACCAACGGCGTGCACACCGCCTCCTGGGTCGCATCGGAGGTCGGCGCGCTCTACACGCGGTACCTCGGCCCGCGCTGGGCCGAGCACTCCGACGACCCGGAGCTCTGGGCGCGCGTCAACGAGATCCCCGACGCCGAGCTCTGGCAGGTGCACGAGCACCGCCGGCACCGTCTCGTGCAGCACGCCCGTCGGTGGCTGCGCGTCGCAGCCGAGCGGCGGGGAGCGCGGCCGCGAAGAGATCGATCTCGCCGACGAGGTGCTCGACCCTCAGGCGCTGACCATCGGCTTCGCGCGGCGCTTCGCGACGTACAAGCGAGCCACGCTCCTCTTCTCCGATCTCGAGCGCGTCAAGAAGCTCCTGGGCGACCCGGAGAGGCCCGTGCAGCTCGTCTTCGCGGGCAAGGCGCACCCTCAGGACCGCGGCGGCAAGGAGCTCATCCGGTCCATCATCCATGCGAGCCGCGACGCGGGACTGCGCGGACGCGTCGTCTTCATCGAGGACTACGACATGCGCATCGCTCGCGCGCTCGTGAGCGGCGTCGACGTCTGGCTCAACACGCCCCGCCGCCCCCTCGAGGCCAGCGGCACGAGCGGCATGAAGGCGGCGGCCAACGGCGCGCTCAACGTAAGCGTGCTCGACGGGTGGTTCGCCGAGGCCTGGCGCGACCACGGCTGGGAGATCGGGTGGGCCATCGGGCGGGGCGAGGAGTACCCGGACGCGAGCGGCGACGCACGCGAAGCGGAGCTCCTCTACGACGTGCTCGAGCGCGAGGTGGTGCCGCTCTTCTTCACGCGCGAGGGGACCGCCCGCCTCCCGCGAGGGTGGATCAGGCGGATGAAGAGCGCCATCGCAAAGCTCGCGCCCACGTTCAACACGGCGCGCATGGTGCGCGAGTACTCGAAGCGGTTCTACGTGCCGGCCATCAAACTGTCGCACAACCTGACCGAGAACGACCTCGCCGGAGCCAAGGCCCTGACGGCATGGAAGGATCGAGTGCGCGAGGCATGGCCCGGGGTCGCGGTCACGGCGATCGATCTCGAGTCCCGCGACGAGCTCGCGGTGGGAGAGGCCGTCAGCGTCGCGGCGACGGTGAGCCTCGGAGCGCTCGAACCGGCAGACGTCGCCGTGGAGCTTTACTACGGACCTACCGGCGGCGGGCACGAAATCACGAGCGGGCGCATCGTGCGGATGTTGGAAGTCGAACGGCGGGCCGACGGCGCGTGGCAGTTTGCAGGCGAGATCTTGGCCGATGAGAGCGGTGCCCAAGCGTTCGCGGTGCGCGTCGTCCCGTTCAACAACGCCATGAGCCACCCCTACGAGACGTCGCTTCTGCGCTGGGCCTGACCGGGAACGCGGAAAGCCAGACGTCGCGGGGCCGTCCTGCGGATTTGTGTGCGATGCTGGGCGCGTCAATGGGCCAGCTTGCGCTCGAACCTTCCGAACCGCGGCGCACGGGAACGAGTACGACGACCAGCGTCCGTACGTACGCGCCAGCCACGGGCGCGCTCCTCGCCGAGATCCCGATCACGTCCGACGAAGAGGTGCGTAGGATCGTCGGCCGTGCGCGCAAAGCGCAGCGGGCGTGGGCCGTGTTGCCCGTCGACGAGCGCGTGCAGCGGCTGCTCCGCCTTCGAGACGCGCTCGCCGCCCGGGCCGACGAGCTCGTCGAGACTCTGGCCCGCGAATGCGGAAAGCCGCGACACGAGGCGCTCGTGCAGGAAGTCGCGACGCTTCTCGATCTCGTCACATGGTTTTCGGGACACGCGCCGGACACCCTCGCCACACAGCACCTGACGCCGCACCTGATGAAGCACCGGACGAGCGAGGTGCACTTCGTCCCGCGCGGCGTCGTGGGCGTGATATCGCCCTGGAACTTTCCGCTCATCATCCCGATGGGGACCGTCGTCCAGGCGCTCCTGGCCGGCAATGCCTGCCTCGTGAAGCCGAGCGAGGTCACGCCTCTCATCGCGCTGAAGGCGAAGGAGATCTACGATTCGACGGGGCTCCCCGAGGATTTGTTCGGCCTCGTCATCGGTTCGGGGTCGACCGGGCAGGCCCTCGTCGATTCGGGGATTGACTACTGCGTCTTCACGGGCGCGGTGGATACAGGACGCAAGGTGGCCGCCGCGTGCGGCGCGCGGCTCGTGCCCTGCACGATGGAGCTCGGAGGCAAGGCTCCTCTCATCGCTTGCGAAGACTGCGACGTCGAGCGCACCGCCCGTGCTGTCGTCTTCGGCGGGTTCTCCAACAGCGGCCAAGTGTGCATCTCGGTCGAACGCGTCTACGCCCACGATCGTGTCTATCAGCCGCTGGTCGAGCGCGTGCGCACGCTCGCCCGCGAGCTGCGCCAGGGCGACCCTTCGCGCGACTACGTGGACGTCGGCGCGATCACGCTCTCGAAGCAGGTCGACGTGGCCGAGAAGCTCATCGAGGACGCGCTGCGCAAAGGGGCGAGACTGATCTGCGGCGGTCACAAGCTCGCCGGTCGGGGACAGTTCTTCGAGCCCACCGTGCTTGCCGACTGCAACCACTCGATGAGCGTGATGAAGGAGGAGATCTTCGGGCCGGTCGTACCCATGATGCGCGTCGCCTCGGACGACGAGGCCATCTCTCTCGCCAACGACTCGCACCTCGGGCTGAATGCGTACGTCTTCTCGAAATCGCGTGACCGCGCCCGGCACGTCAGTGAGAGGATCGAGGCCGGGAGCGTGGTCGTCAACGACGTGCTCACCAACTACGCCATGATCGAGGCCCCCTTCGGCGGTATCAAACAATCGGGGTTCGGCCGCGTCCACGGGGCCGAGTCTCTTCGCGACATGTGTTACCGGAAACACGTCACCTTCGACCGGATTGGCGCGCCCGCCCGCGACCCGTTCTGGTTCCCCTACACCGCGCGAAGCTTTCACTGGCTCGAACGGGGCGTCCGGCTGGTCTTCGGCGGCGGCCCGCTGGGCAAGCGCATCGCGGACCTCTTCTGACGCTTGTGCTACGCCAAAGACGTGCGGGGCTTCGTCGATCTCCATTGCCACTGGGTTGCCGCCATCGATGACGGCGCACGAACCGCCGAGGATGGCCTGGCGATGCTGCGCCAGCTCTATCAGGTGGGCTTCGACGACGTCGTGGCGACGCCCCACATGCGCCCGGGGATGTTCGACAACGACCGGGACCGCATCGAACGCGCGTTCGCCGCCATGCAACCGACTGTGTCGGCGTCAACGGCGCTTCCCACCGTGCATCTCGCGAGCGAACATTTCTTCGACGACATCGTCTTCGGCCGGCTCGTGCGCGGCGAGGCACTCCCGTACGGACGTTCGAGCTCCAAAGGGACGCTCGCCCCCCCTCCGCTCGCCGCGGTGCTGGTCGAGTTTGGCGCGGGCGCGTTCCCGGTGCAGGCGCAGCATCGCTTCTTCGACCTTCGGCGCGCGGGGCTCGTGCCGGTGCTTGCCCACCCCGAGCGGTACGAACCGGTCTGGAAGCGCCGACGCGTGTCTCGATCCGCTCCTCGACGCGGGTGCTCATCTCCTGCTCGACGTGTGCGCCCTCGTCGGCAAGTACGGCCGAGCACCCCAGCGCGCGGCCGAGAAGTTGCTGGAGGAAGACGCCTACGAGGCCGCGTGCTCCGACGCGCACAGACCCAGCGACGTCGACATCGTCGCGAAGGCCATCGACAGGCTCGAGGCCCTCGTCGGCGCGGAGGAAGCGCGCCGTCTGCTCGCGGACGGGCCGCGAGGCATCCTTCAGGCAGGGGGCACGGGGTAAATTGTCATGCAAGAGAGCGTCGCGGTCATAGGTCTCGGGTACGTCGGGCTTCCGGTCGCGCTCGCCTTCGCGCGCAAGTTCCAGGACGCGTTCGGCTTCGACGTCGACCGGGAGAAGGTCGAGGAGCTGCAAACGCGGCTACGACCGCAACCACGAGCACTCCGTCGAGGTCCTCGAGTCCACGACGCTGAAGATGACGAGCGACCTGAGCGACCTCAAGGGCTGCACGTTCTTCGTCGTCGCCGTCCCGACGCCCGTCGACGAAACAACGTGCCTGACCTCACTCCGGTCGAGCGCGCGAGCGAGACCGTGGGCCGCGCGCTCTCGAAGGGGGCCGTGGTCGTCTACGAGTCGACCGTCTACCCCGGCGTCACCGAGGACGTCTGCGGTCCGATCCTCGAGCGTTCGAGCGGCCTGAAGCGGGGGGTCGACTTCAAGCTCGGCTACTCGCCGGAGCGCATCAACCCGGGCGACAAGGAGCACACGCTCGAGAGGATCACGAAGGTCGTGAGCGGCGAGGACGCGGCGACCCTCGACCGCGTTGCCGCGGCCTACGGCGCCATCGTCGACGCGGGCGTGCACCGCGCGCCGAGCATCAAGGTCGCCGAGGCGGCGAAGGTCATCGAGAACACGCAGCGCGATCTGAACATCGCCCTGATGAACGAGCTCGCCATCATCTTCGATCGCATGGGCATCCGCACCGCGGACGTGCTCGCCGCGGCCGGGACCAAGTGGAACTTCCTCAGGTTCCGCCCGGGCCTCGTCGGCGGCCACTGCATCGGCGTCGACCCCTACTACCTCACGATGAAGGCGCAGCAGCTCGGCTACCAGCCCGAGGTCATCCTGGCGGGTCGGCGCATCAACAACAACATGGGGCCGTACGTCGCGCAGCGCGTCGTCAAGCTCCTCATCGAGGCCGACGTCACCGTGAAGGGGGCGCGGGTCGGCGTCCTGGGGCTGACCTTCAAGGAAGACTGCAACGACATCCGCAACAGCAAGGTCCCGGACATCCTGCGCGAGCTCCGGCAGTTCGGCATCGAGGCCCTCGTGCACGATCCGCTGGCGAGCGCGCGCGAGGCCATGCACGAGTACGGGGTGAAGCTGGCTCCCATCGAGGAGATGGACCGGCCTCGACGCCCTTGTGCTCGCGGTGAGCCACAAGTGGTACCTGCGACCTCGGGCAAGCACGCCTGGCCGCGCTGATTCGCGACGGCGGCGTCCTCGTGGACGTGAAGAGCGCGCTGGACCCGGCGCTCGTCGATCGCAAGGTTCGCTACTGGAGCCTGTGACGTCCGCCATTGCGACGCCGCGCGTGCTAATACGCGCCAAATCGTGACTTCTGTGACCGATTCTCCTTCGCTTCCCCCGGTCCACCCGCGGGGCTTCTTGCGCCGTCACGCCGGCAAGCTCGTGGCGTCGCTCGTCATCACGTGCGGGATCGTGCTGATGGTGCACAAGGGGGGCCTGAAGTTTCTGCCCGAAGGGGGTGACTTCGCGCAGTTTGTCCGCCGCTGGTGGACTCTGCCCCTCTACCTGCTCTTTCTGCTCGCGATGACCTATTTTCGAAGCGTTCGGTGGCGCTTCCTCCTGCGGTCCATCGCAGAGGTCCCCAAAGCGCGGCTGTTCGCGGTCTCGTGCGTCGGGTTCGCCGCCATCCTGCTCATGCCGTTTCGCCTCGGCGAGATCGTGCGGCCGTACCTTATCCGGACGCCTCCGTCGAAGCGCCTCCAGACCACGCGCGCCATCACCCTCACGGCAGCGACCAGCTCCGTGGTCGCCGAGCGCATCATCGACGGTCTCTACCTGAGCATCGTCCTCGCGCTGGCCCTGATCTTCGTGCCCACCGTGCACCCCCTGCCCGACCGGGTGGTGGGCATCCCCGTAACGGTCGCGCACGTCCGGATGAGCGGGTACGTGATGCTCGCGCTCTTCGCCACGCTGTTCACGACGCTCGCCGTATTTTACTTCGCCAGATCATGGGCTCATCGGGCCACGTTGATCGTGGTTGGCAAGGTTTCGACGAAGCTTGCCGAAAGGCTCACGGGACTCTTCGAGAAGCTCGTGGATGGATTGCACGTTTTCGGGCGAGGCAAGGACGCGCTCGGCTTCTTCGTCGAGACCACGTTCTACTGGACGCTCAATGCGGTCGGGATGTGGCTCCTCGCCTGGGGCTGCGGCGTCGTGCACGAGGGCGGGTCGGGGCCCTCACTGGGTGAGGCCTTCGGGCTGATGGGGATGCTCGGGTGCGCGATTCTTGATTCCGGGGCCGCCCGGAATGCTCGGGGTCTTTCAGGCCGGGATCTACTCCGGCATGACGATGTTCTATCCGACGAGCGTGGTGACAGGGCCCGGAGCGGCGTACGTATTTCTGATGTACGCCGCGCAGGTGGTCTTCCAATTGCTCGCGGGCGGCATCGGCTTCCTGTCGCTCGAGCCGGCCGGGCGGAGCCCGTTCGGAGCGCTGAAGGCCGGCGACAGCATCGCGCCTGCGGACGCGTGAGCTCGTAGAAAAGTTGGCCCGACATGGGCGTTTCCGTAAGTGCTATCGGGCATGAGCTGGGGCGCATCGAAGGCGGCCCTCGTAGGCGTCCTCGCCGGGCTACTCGTGACGGCAGCCATCATGGCGACGGCGCTGCGAGCGGAGGCGAAGTCGAGTTACGAGTCGCCGTATGGCTTCGACCGGACTTGGAACGCGGCGCTTCGTCTGGTCCGGGTCGACAACGGCTGGAACGTGACGGAGAAGGACGAGGCGGGTGGGTACCTCCTCTTCGACTACAAGTCGCCCGAAAGCCCCAAGCCGACGCCAGGCTCGCTCGAGCTCGTGCGGGGACACGAGGCTGATGCGCCCGTCAGCGTCCTCGTCCAACTGCCGCAAATGCCGCGCTACCACGAGCAAGTCCTCATCGACGCTCTCTCCTCGAAGATGCGCCGCGAATACGGCGACCCGCCAGCTCATAAAAGGCCCCCGCCGTCCCAGGAAACCCCCGACGGCGGCGGCGACGCGGGGGATCAGTCCCGTCCCTGAGGACGCTTGGTCTGGTTCTGCCCGCGTTTCCCTTGCGCGAACTCGACCGCGTAGCCATCGGGGTCGAAGGCGGTCATCGACCGTTCCCAAGGTTCGTCATGGGGCGGCTGGTGGAAGGCGACCCCCCTGGACCGAAGCTCCTCGTACAGCCCGTCGAGATCGTCGGTCGTGAACTCCACGTGGATGGCTCGCCTCTGCGCGGGGCTTGCGTCCTCAACGCCCTCCTTTCGCGCCTCGGCCGCCGAAAGGAGACCGATGGTGCCCGCGCCGATGCGGATCATGGCGAAGGCCGGAAGAGCGTTCCACTCGACCTTGAGGCCAAGCTTCCCGCTGTAGAACTCGACCGATCGCTCGACGCTCTCGACCGTGAGCGTCAGGCCCTCGAAGCGCATCTTGTCCGTCATGGCTGTCCTCCGCAGAGCACGTGTACAGGGTGGCTAGTTGCTCGCGAGGGGTGCTTCGCCAAACTCGACCGAGCGGGCCTCGTCACAGCAGCGGAATCCGATCTGATAGTAGCGGAACGACTCTTCGTGCCCGGTCGTCATCGGCCGGCATCGCGTGCGCACGGGGCCCCAGTAGCCCCCCTTGAGCGCGCTGATGTGCGGCTTGCCAAACTGAGACACGTTGACGACCCACTCGTCCACGTTTCCCACCATGTCGTGGACGCCGTAGGGGCTGACACAGGCCGAGCGCGATCCGCTGGGCTCCCGCTGGTCGAGACGCGCGAGCTCGGCGACCTCGGTCCTCGGGTCGTAGACCTTTTCAGGGCTGGGCCAGACGTAGGGCTTGTCGATATTGCAGGCGCGCTGGTCGCGTTCGTAACCACTCCCGTACGGGTAGGGCTGCCGCTCGGGACCCTCGCAGGCCAGGGTCCACTCGGTATCCGAGCAGAGGCGTTTGCCCATTCCCTGGCACGACGCTTTCGCCTCGGACCAGGTGGCCATGTACGTGGGAAGGGCGCCCATCTTGTTCGGCCACTCGTAGCGGTCGACGCAGAAGTGCTTGTGCTGTGTCTTCATGAAGCAGCGCCCAGCCGACGCGGTCTTGTCGAACTCTGCGCACTGAAGCTTCGTGGTCGGATCGAGCCATCGCCGGCAAGTCTGTTCGACGTACGGGCAATAGTCCCCTTCGACCTCCACCATGTCCGGCGGGCAAGCGGCATCGCTCGGAAGGACCTCGGGGTTGCTTCCGGGCTTGACGAAGCTCCCGAACAGGGCCGCGTCGTGGCGCGCGAGGAGAGGCAGGAGCTCGAGATCATCGGTTCTCGGCGCGGGCATCCCGCTCGTCTCGGGTACGGGCTTGGTACGGTCGGCCGCCTGCGATCGAACGGAGACGGTCGCCACCGAGAGCACCGCCAGCCACCATCCGAAAAGGGCAAAAGCCCGACCGCGAAGCATGAGACTACCCGCCCTGCGCATGCCGAGGCATGCGCTTTCCCATTCGGCCCCTCCGCAATCTCGCGAGACCGGGGCCGACCTTCTGTCTTGATAGATGGCCACTCTGGTGGCCGTGTCAATTGGATACAAGCAAGCGGCGATCCGTCGTGGCGGATGCCCTGCAAGACCCTTCGACAGGACGAGCAGCGCAGGCCGCGGAGAGGGAAAGCTTCGAGGGAGAAGGTTATATGGCTCCAGTGTAGGTGGTCACATTTGCTGCGCTGTTCCCGCCGGCAACGCGCGAAAGTTGCGCTGCATGTGTGTCCGTCCAGACGCGGGTGCCAGAGAAGCGATCTGCGCGTCACCGCGAACAGAGGATCGCGAACGCCGCTTCGCGGCTCACCCCGTCGTCATCGATAGAGGCGTCCTCTGCGTAGCAACCGCGCACGCAAACGCCCACCGCGGCGTTGGACACGCACTCGACGATCGTGCGGGCTCCACGGCAGACGTAGCGCTGCCCCTCTTCGCACGGGGCAGCCACCGGAACGGGGAGCGTGGGCAGCGCCAACGCGCCAGCGTCAGGCAGAACGGCGCACAGTTGAGTCCCCGCCTGCTTCCGATCCATCACCATCTCGAGGCCGTCGACCGCGCAGCCCTGGTCGCAATCGGCCACGCGGTCCCAAGGGCAAACGCACCGTGCGAGCGGCCCGGTGCAGGGCAGCGGGAGGGTCGCCAGCCGGGACACCGAGACGACCGCCGTTTCGCAGCGCGCGAGACCGTCCGAGCAATCGAGCGCATTCATCGCGGCCAGTCCCGACGACGGCACCCCCCCTGCCCTCTGGCCAAGGACCCACCCCCTGGCGCAACCGCGCTCGCATCCCGCAAGCGGCAGGGCCACGAGGAAAAGGAAACCGATGTGAAGGACGGCGGCTCTCAGCTCTCGATGAAGCTCTTGAGCTGCTTGCTGCGGCGACGGGTGGCGCAGCTTGCGAAGCGCCTTGGCCTCGATCTGCCGGATGCGCTCGCGCGTCACCTCGAAGTCCTGACCCACCTCTTCGAGCGTGTGGTCGCTCTTCTCGCCGATGCCGAAGCGCATCCGGAGGACCTTCTCTTCGCGCGGGCGTGAGCGTCTTCAGGACCTTCCGCGTCTGCTCGGCGAGGTTCATGTTGATGACCGCCTCGGCCGGGGACACGACGCTCTTGTCCTCGATGAAGTCGCCCGAGGTGCGAGTCTTCCTCCTCGCCGATGGGGGTCTCGAGGCTGATGGGCTCCTTCGCGATCTTGAGGACCTTCCGCACCTTGTCGAGCGGCAGCTCCATCTTCTCGGCGATCTCCTCGGGAGTCGGCTCGCGGCCGTACTCCTGCACGAGGTAGCGGCTCGTCCGGATGAGCTTGTTGATGGTCTCGATCATGTGCACCGGGATGCGGATCGTGCGCGCCTGATCGGCGATGGCGCGGGTGATGGCCTGGCGGATCCACCACGTCGCGTACGTCGAGAACTTGTAGCCGCGCTTGTACTCGAACTTGTCGACCGCCTTCATCAGGCCGATGTTGCCCTCCTGGATCAGGTCGAGGAACTGCAGGCCGCGGTTCGTGTACTTCTTCGCGATGGAGACGACGAGGCGCAGGTTCGCCTCGACGAGCTCGGCCTTCGCGCGCTCGGCGATGCGCTCGCCCTCGCGAATGTCCTCGTAGGTCTCGCGGAGCTCCTTGACGTCGAGCTGCAGCTCCTCTTCCACCTTCTTGAGGTTCTTGAGCGCCGCGGAGTGGGCGCCGAGGACCTCGTCCGGCGTGATGCCGTACTTGCGCTTGTACTTGCGCTCGCCGAGCGACGTCGCCGCGTGACTGCCGCGCGCTTCCTTGCGAAGCTGATCGACCGTCGACGCCGGCTCGCGCTCGCGAGCTCGAGGATGCCGCTCTCGGCGCGCTCGATCTTCTGGATGAGGCCGCGGAGCTTGGCGACGATCTTGTCGATGGTCTTCTTGTTGAGGCGCATCTCCTCGAGCGTCTCGACCATCTTCTGGCGGTTCGCGTCGATCTCCGCCTCGATGCCCTTCTTCCGCGACGGCCGCGCACGTCGCGAGCGCTCTCCTTGAGATCCTGCGCGACCTTGTCGAGGTGCTTCACCTTGTCGATGAGGCGAAGGATGCGGCGGTCGGCCTCCTCTTCGTCGAACTCGCGCGTTGTCGTCCTCGGCGTCGCGGATGATGTCCTTGACGCGGATCTTGTGCTTCCGGAGCTTGTCGCCGAGATCGATGATCTCGCGCACCGCGACCGGCGAGTTGAGGATGCGCCGAGAGCACCATGTGCTCGCCCTTGCTCGATGCGCTTGGCGATCTCGACCTCGCCCTCGCGCGTGAGGAGCGAGACGCTCCCCATCTTGCGCAGGTACATCCGTACCGGGTCGTTGCTCTTCGAGTAGTACCCGTCGATCTCTTCTTCGGTCTTCGCGGTGGTCGGCGTCTGCTCGCGATCGCGGGAGCTCTTCTGCTCTGCCTGCTCCTCGACGATGCGCTTGGGCGCGATCTTCACCTGCGTCGCGGCGTCGACGATCTCGATGTCCTCGTCGCCCAGGACGCCGAGGACGTCATCCATCTGGTCGGCGCACCATGTCGGCCGGCAGCGCGTCGTTGACCTCGTCGTAGGTGAGGAAGCCCTTGCTCTTCCCCATCTCGATGAGCTGCTGAACTTCCTTCCGATCACGGTTCTTCGTCGCCATCGTTACCTCGGTGCTTCTGCCCCACTCGCGCCCCCGAACGACACCATGCACGTCGCTCGGCTCCCCGAACCATCACCTCGGGATCAAGCCTTGTCGTTGGCGGACGATAGCGTCCGCTTGCTTTAAGCGCTCCACTCCGGTCTCCCAGTCGCCGGCATCTCGGTGCTGATCGCGCACCATCTCGCTCGTCTCTCGCGCAACGTTGCTGTCCTGGAGATTTTTTGCGTTTGCGCTGACGGTTGCCCGCGCGTCTTCGATCGACTCGTGCGCCGGCGCTGCCAGCCGGGCTGACGCGAAGGATTGGATCGCGGGACGCATTTGCGCAAGGAATTCGGTGATGTCTAGTTTTTTTTCGCCCCGCTCGTTTAGGCGCATGGACTGGGCTAGTACTGCCACGATCCGTGCCGAGTCCCCCTGGAGGAGAGGCAGAACGCCGCGAACCTCCGAATCGTCGAGAAGCATGGGGAAATCCAGGAGGGCGCCGACGATGTTTTTGCGGGCTTCCTGGCCGGGAGGCCGAGGTCCGATTCGGGCTTCCGACGGGCGCGGTCCGACGAGGACCTTGGTAGCACGGGCCTGCGACATGATCCGCCGCTTGAGGACAGCCAGTGTGTTGGGGGCGGACCGTTCCACGTCGAGGCGGCTCAGGGCGCGATCGGCGTACGCCTCGAGCATCCCGCGCACGATAGGGTCCTTCTGGCGCCCGATGAGGGCCGTGACTCGCTCGATCCGGGCGACCTTCTCTCGAAGGTCGGCCGCGCTGAAGGTCTCGTCGAGATCGACGTCGATCAGATATTCGAAGAGCCCTCCCCGCGCATTGCCGATTAAGTGACGGAGGGCATCGACCCCCTTGGACCGAACGAACTCGTCGGGGTCCGCGCCTTTTGGCAAGAGGGCCACGTTTGCTTTGAGCGCTGCCCCCTCGCATGCCTCCTCCGAGGCCCGGGCTGCCTTGAGCCCGGCGGCGTCTCCGTCGAAGAGTAGCGTCACCCCGCCTTCCGCGTATCTGTGCAGGAGCTTCGCCTGATCGAGAGTGAATGCGGTCCCGAGCGGCGCGACCACGTTGTAGAGGCCCCGGGCATGGAGGCTCACCACGTCGAAGTTCCCCTCGACGAGGATGGCGCGCTCTTCGTGGCGGATCGCGTGCCGCGCCTGCCAGAGGCCGAAAAGGGTTGCCCCCTTCACATAGATCGGGCTCTCGGGAGAATTTATGTACTTCGGCGGCGGGTCGCGGGACGAGTCGTCCTCCGGGAGCGCAGCCAGGGCGCGTCCGCTGAAGGCGACCACGCGTCCTTGCACGTCGACGACGGCGAACATCAGACGGTGCCGGAAACGGTCGTAGTAGCCGGCGCCGGTCGATCGCGGGACAGCGAGACCCACGCTCTCGGATATCGCAGGCGATACACCTTGCTTCTTGAGGAACGCGGCGAGCCCGTCCCATCCAGGCGGCGCGTAGCCGACGCGAAAGGCCTGCACGGCCTCGTGCGCCGGGTCGAGGCCACGGCGGGCGAGCTCGTCGAGAGCGTAGGACCGCTGAGGGTGCTCGCGCAGCTGCTGCTCGTAAAACGTCGCGGCCATTTGCATCACGCCGTAGAGCGCCTCACGCTCCTTCTTGTGGCGGTCGGCATCGCTCGGTGCCACGCCGCGCTCCTCCTCGATGACGATTCCAGCTCGCTCGGCGAGAGCCCGCACGGCCTCGATGAACGTGTACCCCTCGACCCGCTCGAGGAAGCGGAAGGCGTCGCCGCTCTCCTTGCACCCAAAGCAGTGGTAAAGGCCGGTGTCGGGATTGACGTGGAAACTCGGGGTCTTCTCCTTGTGAAAGGGGCAAAGACCGACGAATCGGCGACCCCGTTTTTTCAGCGTGGGGACGCTCTGCGAGACGACCGCGGCGAGATCCGTGCGGTCGCGCACCAGCGTGATCGTGTCCTTCGAGATCATCGATGCTTCGCGAATGCGGACGGGCGTCCCCCCATCATGCGCCAGAATTTGTCACACGCGCGCCGCACGCGGTCAAGCGGGCGGCAATCTCGCCCGACCGGGCAGGGTCTTGTACCCTTACGAGCGGCGGTTTCCCTTCTTGCCGACGCGCGACATCACCTCCCGACCGACTGCGGCCAGCGCGGCCCATGCGGCGTCGTCCCTCCGGGGCGTCGCCCGCAAAGGGGGGCATCCGCCCCGACGGACGCCACCCACCGTCGTCCTTCGGCTGGCCATCGGACGCGAAGGCATCGGGCTCGAGCTCGAGGGCTCCGCTCGGGTGGCCTGCGCGCGCGTGACCCAGCTGACCGCGTCGCTGCCCGGAATGCGCTTTCCCGTCGACGTCTCGGGAGGCGTGGCTCGATTTCGTCACAGGTGGAGCGAGCTCCAGCGACTGGAGCTGGAGGTCGGAGCGCGCGCGCTCGAGCGGTGGGCGGCGCCGAGGCTGCGGGGGCTCGTCGGCACGCGGACGCCAGACGTCTGGATATCCGTCGCGGTCGCGAGCGCGACGGTATGCGTCTCGGCAGTCGTCGACGCAGACGAGCGGGGGCCTCGGGTCGCACCGGTCTTGGCGTTCGAGGTGCATGTTCTTCCTCAGGGGGAAGATCTCGTGATTGTCGTGGCGAACGCGCGGGGAGCCGAACTGCCAGCTCCCGCAACAGCGATGGCCATCGGCTGCGTGCGGGCCGTGGTCGGGGAGGCAGCGGAGCGACGCGGGGCAGAGTTCGTCTTCTTGCGGCCGGGCGCGACCCTCGCGCAAGCACTGCTGCCGGAAGCCGGCGCACGGGTCCCTTCCACCGCCGACGTCCGCTGGGCGGCGATCACGGCAAGCGCCGATACCTGGATTCTTCAGGCGGGGAGAGACGCGCTACCGGCGGCCCCGAGCGAGGATGCGATCCGCGCCCACGAAGTCGCCATGATGCTGAGGGTCGCCGATGACATGCTCGTCGACGGCGACGTCGTGGCCGCACGACACGCGTACCTCGATGCGCTCGAGCGCGCTCCACGACACGGCGAAATCGCCAGACGCGTCATCGACATCGACGCGCGCGTTGCCGGAAGAGCGGAGGCAGCCCTCGCCATGCTCGCCGAAGCCCGCGAGAAGGGCGGCGGCGGCAGCTTCGGCGTCACCCCCGGTGAGCTCCTCCTTGAGACCGGAGACGCCGAGGCGGCGCTCGCGAGCCTGGAGCGAGTCGGGGATACCGAGCCGGCGCCGGCCCTTGCGGCCAGGGCCCTAGAGCTTGCAGCGCGGGCCACGCGCGACGTCGAGAGCGCGGCGCTGTGGCTCGACCGCGCCCTGGCCCGTGCGCCACGATCGACGACGGCTCGATGGGAGCGAGTCGAAAAGCGGCTCGCGCTCGGGAGGCTCGAGGACGCCCTCGCGGACGCGGAACACCTGGAGGCTCTCTCCCGCGGTGCGGCGGCCAAGTACGGTGTCTGGCTGCGGGCGGGCCAACTCTGGCAGGCGGCCGGCACGAGCGGACGCGCGGGGCCCCTCTTCGAACGCGCCCTCCGCTTCGCGCCCGACGAGCCCGAGGCGCTTGCGGGGCTTGGTGCATCTCTCGTCGCCGAGGGCCACGCAGCGCGCGGCACCGCGCTCATCGGTCGCGCGCTCTCGTTCGCGCAAACACGCGGTGCGCCGACCTCGCCGATCGCCCTTGCCCTCGGGCGGGCCCTTGCCGAGACACTCGACAATCTGCCGACGGCAATCGCGCATGTCGCCTCCATACCCGCGGACGCCGTCGAGGCGCCCTCCGCCCGCGGGCTCGAAGGTCGGTGGCGGGCGCTCCTCGGAGACATCGTGGGCGCGGGCCTGGCCTTCGCCAGACTGCGGGAGCTTGCTGCCGGCATGCCGGCGACGAAGGACGAGGGGCGCGCTCGGCCAATCGCCAATCTGCTCATCGAGGCCGCCCGGTGGGAGCGCGAGCAACGTCACGATGCGCTCGCCGCACGGCGCTATCTCGGGGAGGCTCTGCGGCTCTTGCCCCACGACCGCGAGGCACGGCGTCTTTACCGCGAAGTCTGTGGCGTCGCCGGACGGGGTCTCGAGACCAGCCCTTCGATCGAGCAAGATGGTTCGCTCGCGGCGAGCGAGGCCCCGGAGATCTCCGACAGGCCGCGCATCGTGTCTTTCGACGCCGGAGACGACGCGGAGGCTCCAGCGTCCGATGGCGACATCGAGCGAGCGGAGAGGGTCGATGAGCTGACGAGGCGCCTGCATGCCGACCCACGAGATGACGCGACCGCCGACGAACTCGCAGGTCTTCTGGAGGCGCTGGGACGCGGTCACGACCTCCTTGCGCTCCTGAGTGCCGGGCTCAGCGATGCGGGCGTCGCGCGTCGCGCGGTGCTGGCTCCTCGCGCGCGGGCAACCCTCGAGCGCCTTGCCTGTCAGGCGGAGGCCGCAGGCCGCAAAGAGGAAGCCGCGCTGTACCGCGACGCCGCCACCATGCTGGCGGGGTAGGCTGCGCGCATGGCCGTCGTCAGGAGGAGGGCGCCGCGGAAAGGGCACTCGTCACGTCGGCCAGCGCGGAGTCGACGTCGCCCGCTTGGAGACCGCAGCGAACCGCTAGCCGCTCGAGGGTTGCCCGCTCGACGGCGCTGACGTCGTCGCTTGCCTGGGCAAGCAGCGCCGCGATGCGCAGCAGCTCCTGCGCGTGCTCCTTCTTCGTCACGGAGGCGGCGATGGCTTCGATCCGGCGGTCCAGCCCGTCCTCGCGGAGCTGATCGGCGAGGTCGCTGATGAGGCCAGCGATTTGCGGCGCCGTGACCGCGCCACCGCAGGCCACGGTCACGACTCGCTCGAATGCCTGTCTTTCGTTGTCGTCGAACACGCCGTCCGCGTTCGCGACAACGAAGGCGGCCTCCACGATGGCCTCGAAAAGCGCCACGGCGGCAGGGTCGAAGCCGGTCGGAACGGTGGCATCTTCGGACGGGCGAGCGCCGTAGGACGCGGCTGCCAGATAGAGAATCGACGTCGGCTTGTCCGATTGGGCGAGCGCGTCGTGCCACGAGGAGCCCCGCGCCACGCGCGCCAGAAGGTTGATACGGGCGTCTTTCTGCATCGAGCGTCTCTGGGGGTCGGGGCGCGACGGCCGGCCGAGCATACCAGAAGCCGCGACCGCCTACTCCGGCAGAGCTACGTAGAGGTCGTACTGGCCAGTGGCATCGGTGATCGCATCGCCTAGCTCGATGGCTGGCGCGGCCGGAGACGTCTGAGCCGGTGCGAAGGCGCGCACCACCGCATTGACGATCCCGTTGCCGATGGGATCGAGGAGCTTTAGCCCGGCATACACGGGTGCCGGCACCGTGAATGCCACCGAGAGGGGCTTCGCGGCGGACCCGAGCGCGACCTCCACGGTCCCGTCGTGCGTGACCCAGGGCAGGCGCGACCCGCTCGCGGGACGAACGCGCAAGAGGTACGTCCCGGGATCGAGCGGAAGCGTGAACAATCCATCGCCCGCCGTCGTCACTTGCCCTGGACGAGGGAGACACGAAGGCGAAGAGGCGGGCGCACTCGCCAGCCCTGTTGCGCCCGAGTCCGCGGTCGCCGGCGACGCGAAGCATTGGACGGGAAGGGCCTCGACCGTCGCGCCGGAAAGCGGTCGCCGGTCCGCCACGACCGCCGTTCCCTGGACGGCGCCCATGGCCGAGACGGTGAAGTCGCTCTCGAAGGTCGACGGGCTTGCCCCGACGAGAACGTCGGCAATCGTCACCGCGCTCGTCAGGTCCACCGGACGCACGTCGACGCGATACTGACCCGGCGGCAGCACGACGGAATACGTCGAGGCACCGCCAGACGCACTCGCTTGGGCGCTGGCGTACCCTACGAACTCGAAGTTCGAGTCGTTCAGGCCGTTCTGGTATGTGATGGCAAGCGCCTCGAACACGAGATTCGCAGCAACGGGCGTCCCGTCGGCGGAGGCGATGGTGCCCGTCATCGTCACGGGCTGCGGGAGCGGTGGATAAGTCAGTTGCGCGGGAAGCACCGGCGTCGGGGCGAACACGCCGTTCGGAATGGGCATGCCGGCCGGAGGCGCAACAACCAGTTCGGCATTGGCGAGCGCGTCCGCGACTCCCGGTCGGTTGGTGACCAATACAACGCTTTGGGCGAGGGTCCCACCGAGGGACCGAACGTTCGAAATGATCTGCAGCGTGGTCGCGTCCCTCAGGAACGCCGACCAGCCGTCGAGACCGTCGGCGCGGCTGATGTCGAAGGTCGGAAGCGTGGCGTTTGATACCGTCGGCGATGTGCCGAGCCCTGACTCCTCCGTCGTCGCGTTGAAGCCCGTCACGAGCTCGCGGTCGAATCCGTCATTGGGGCTGACCGTCTTGACCTCCGGACCAAAGACGGCGTCGAAGGGTGCGTCCGGCACGATGGTTCGCTCATACGTTCCGAGCTGAAGGTAGGTTTGAAAGGCGAACGTAGGCCCTCCCCCGGGCCCCGGATCGGACAATCCCTCCGAAGAAATCACGTAGGGTTCGGCCTGCACGGGCTGGACTGGGAGCCCGAGGGCGACCACGTCGTCGTTCCATTGATCCAGCGTCAATCGGTACGTCGCGACCACCGGCAGGGCCGTCGAGATGATGCTGCCTTGCGCCGACTCGTTCCCCAGATAGAAGCCAACCCCCCCCCCGGGGCATTCGCTCGCGGTCGATTGCACGCAGGGATTCATGACGTAGCTGCCCATGACGCCGGCGCCCTCGGGTAGGTGGCCACAGGTCGGCCAGACGCAGGTCGTCGAGGGCGTCGAGGGTGGGTCGCCGAGATGCTTGTACGGGACGACGAATGTGGTCTGTGGCGCGAAGTACGAGTCTTCCGCCAGGCTGATGACGAAGATGATGCTGTCCAGAGAGCTGGAGGAAGCGGCTACCAAGCAGGCTCCGCCCGCGCAGTACGGCGCCGGGCCAGCTTGTTCGTAGGCGGCGCACGCGCTCCCCGAGCACGCATTGACCGGATCTCCCGATGCCGCCGGAGGCTGGATGGGACTGCATGCGAGGGCGAAGCCCAGCGGCATCAGCCAGCGTACCGCCGCCCGCCGTGTCACGGATCGCCTCCGGATTCGGGCGTCACCAGAAGGCCATCGACGAGCACGTCGGGGAAGACTCCGTCCCCCGCGTCGTACGCCGGGCAGCCCCCCTGGCTCCCGTTCGGGAAGTACGACCATGTGACGATGTCCCCCCCGCCGGCGTTGCCGACGGCTTCGGGGGTAAAGGACGAGATGGAAGGGTTGAAACCGTTCGCGACCAGAAAGTCGATGGTATGTGGACACGTCGGCGTGTCGGGCGGGGAGAGCGGAAACGAGACGAGCGTGACGCCGCCATCGACCAGGCCGGGACCCATGCCTGAAAACTCCTGCAGTGCTTGCTGGGTCACCGCGGAATAGTCGACGAATACGTTGTAATAAAATGCCGGGCTCTGAACGTCTACCTGGACCGGCACAGTAAACGTGTTGTCGCTCGGCCAGTCGTAGAGCAGTCCCTCTGGCGGTATAACCGCATCGTGGAGAACGGTTGGACGCTGAGGCGGGAGCTGCGGCAGATCGGGTGGCGGCGCGGTGATACACGCCGCAACGGCCAGAGCGCACGCGACGGCGCTCGCGGCAGCCGCCGCGAGCAGCATCAGCGCAAAGGCTCTACCGTGTGCGAAGCCGGTCCCCGGGCGCATGTCAGAACAAGTTGAATCGGCCGGTGGGTATGGTGCCACGCGGATGCGCCGGGGCAACCGCATGCCAGCGAGCGTCGGCGTACTCGCGGCTGACGGCCAGGCGGACCAAATCGGCCAAGAGTGGCAGCTCTTCGCACAGGTGGCGGAGATTGTCGATCACGAGATCTCTCTGGAGGCGAGGCACCGACTCGGCGACGAGAACTCGACTCGCACAGGCCAGATCGCCCGCCAGAAACATGCCGACCCGCCGGCCGCTCTGCTGCGCGCTCGCGACGAGCTGCTCGTACTCCATGTTGGCGGCGGCCCCGAGCATCTCTTGCAGCCGGCGCTGTGTTCGCGCCGGGACGATGTGCCAGAAGGACTCGGCAAGGCGCGCGGCTCGAGGGTCGACGCGCCGGCCTATCTCGGGAGGGCCGAACGCCGCGCGCAACGCGTCGACGACAGCCCGGCCCTCGGTCGGAGCGAGGCCGAGACGAAGAACGTTGTGCGCGAGCGCCGCAGACATGCCGCGCCCCAGAGTAAACCGGAGCTCCGCGCTCTCCTCGCGGACGTCGCCGACGAGCACGACGGAAGGAGGCGCCAGCAGCGCTATGTGGGCGGAGGGCGCTGCCGCGGTCGAACGGGAGAGAAACAGCGGAATGCGCGGAGGGGCGAGGACGCGCATCGCCGCCTCATAGAGCCTGGCAATCGTCGAGCTGGGCCCCGGGACCACGCGCTCGACGCCCGTTATCCCGTAGCTCGCCGCATCGCGCACGAAGAGCTGCATCGCACCCTCCCACAGGAGACCCAGCGCTTCGCCCGACGCGTCCATCGACGGGCGCACAAGGAGCGCCAGGATGCCCGGCTGCTCGGGTTGGGCTCCGAGCGCCGGCGGGGGCAGCGGCCCTGCACCGGGGTCGAATGCGCGGAGGACGTGCTCGATGGCGCGGGCGTAGGTCCGGTCGTCGTCCGCGAGGGCGGCCACTCGCAGCGACTCGAGCCGACCGACGTCACCGGGCTCGATCATCACCTGCTGCCGGCGCAATCGCACCAAGTCGGGCGCTCGATCCGGCGACGGCGCAATCAGAGGGGCGAGTGCGTCGCCCGCGTCAATCAACCCGTCCGCCAGGGCCTCCCAGAGGAGCGGCTCTGCTCCGCGGGGATCGTGTTGATGCAGCCTCGCCCGCCCCAGCGCGAGACGGGCGCGCGCGCGTTCTCCGGGAGTTGTCGCGCTGCGGACGGCCGCTTCCAGGTCTCGCAGGGCCAGGTTTTCCCCCGGCATCGTCGACGGATGGGTTGGCGCCTCTTGCGGGCGGCCTTCGCCGGGGCTCGCCGGGCCCGGGGGCGGTAGCGATTGGGCCTCCCGTGCTCGCAGGAGAGCTCGCCTGCTCTGCGCCGCAGGTCGTGCCTCCTCGTGGAGCTCCGCGACATCGAGGAAATAGCGCGCGTCGGCCAAACGGTCGGCACGAAGTGCGCTGTCAGCCGCCGCCACGGCGACGCTCCCAGGCTTCCGCAGATCGAGCAGCGACCCCTGGAGCGCTGCGCGGTACGCGTCGACCGCCGGTCCGTGCTGGCCCTTCGCGGCGAGTCTCTCGGCGAGCCCGAGCGCGACGAGGGGGTGCGGGCCAACGGTCGAACGAACCGCCTCGAGTTCGCGGAGCCCCGCGCCGCCTCCTTCGACCGTCTCGAGAGCCTCGGCGAGCAGAAACGCCCGGAGTGCCGCATCGTCGCGGCCGAGGGGCTCAGTGACGCGGCCCAGCTCCTCGATCGTTCGCTTTGCCTCGTCGGGAGCGCCAGCGCCACGGAGTCGGTACTCGAGTCCGCGCGCGAGCAGTTGTGGCGTGGCCCCCTGGGGCGCAGCCGCGGCCGCGCGCTGGGCGCGCTGGAGCGCCCGGCCCGGATCGCCCGCTCGTGCCGCGGCCTGGGCGGACTCCATCAGCATGGCGCTCTGGGCGAGGGAATCAGCCTGAAACACCGCGGCGGCGTCGAGGGCGTCGCCGAGTTCCACATCCCCACCTGCGGCTCGAGCGGCATCGACGCGCAGCGTGAGAGCGCCCGCATTGGCGGGCTGCCGGGCGAGCACGCGGTTGGCATGCTCCAGCGCCGACGTGGAGTCGCCGGCCGCTCGCGCGGCACGTCCCGCTTTCAGTTCGAGCTCGTCGCGTTCGGCGCGGTCGGGCTCGACTGCGGCGGCCCGGCGCCAAAGGGGCGCCGACTGCGCGTACTTCCCCTGCCGTTCGAGCAGATCCGCCAGGTAGCGAAGGGCCCCGACGTTGTTGGGAGACTCCCCGAGCAGCAGGCCAAGCTCGTCGCACGCCTCGTCCTGGCGTCCGAGACGTTGCTCGAGGATGGCGGCGCGTCTCAGGCGCACGGCGCGCAGGATCTCCGGTGAACCAGAGTGCTTTCGCAGGCGGTCGGCTCGCCGGGCCAGGTGATGCGCGAGCTCACTGTACTGTCCGCGCGCCATCATGGTGGCCTCGAGGGCGTGGTCGGCCTCCTCGTCGTCCGCGTCGAGCGCGAGCACCTGCATCCATACGGCCTCCGCCGCGGCCGCGTCGTTCCGGCGCTCGTGGGCTCGGGCCAGGCGCCTGTACACCGCCCCGCGTCCCGCGGCGCCGACACGCAGCGCGATCTGCTCGAGAGCCATGACGCTGGCTCCGTCGTCGCCTCCCGTCTCCGCCACGCGCTCGAGGACACTCCAGCGCGCGAGAGACCCAGGGTCGAGCTTGCACGCCTCCAGCAGCGCGCGCACCGCTCCGACCTTGTCGCCGCGCCCCTCCCGCCGCTCCGCAATCTCGCTCCAGCGATCGGCTCTGACCACCGGGGACGAGACGTCGTTCGCGGCCTCCTCCTGCACCCGCACCTCGATCTCGGCACTCCTACCGGCGGCGTCGAGCGCGGCACGCAGCTCTCGCTCGATCTCCGCCCGCTGGGTCTCGTCGACGAAGTCCGCTGCGCGCTCGAAGAGCCGGGCTGCGTCGCCGTGCCTGCCCTCGGACGCGTTCACGCGCGCCGAGGAAATGAGAGCGCCAGCCCGTCGTGCCGGACCGACGCGCTGCGCGAGCCGTTCTCCGAGCTCCGGGAAGGCCCGCGCGGCGGCGTCGGCGTCGATGACCAGGAGATCGTCGTCGGGATCCCGCCACGCCGTCGCCACGACCGCGCGCGCCAGGAGCGCCTCGTCACCGAGGGCTGATGCGATGCCCGAGAGCACGCGGAGCGCAGGAACCCCTGCATTGGAGTGAGCGGCCTCTGCGCTCGAGAGCAGAGCGAGCAGCGTTTCGCGGGCCTTCGGCGCCCCAGCCAGCGTCGCTCCCCGAGCGATGAGCTGTGCGAACTCGTCGATGTCCGCGTCGCAGCCGAAGGCGCGGTCGAACGAGACGAGCGCGCTCTCCGCGTCCCCAAAGAGGTCTAGGGAGGCCGTAGCGAACGCGACCGCCACTCGCGCGCCTTCCGGACCGTCGAGACGTTCGAGAATGGCATGGGCTGCGCGGCCGATGCGCATCTCGAGGATATCGCGTTCCCCGGGCTCGTACCGAAGCAGCTCACGCGCGGCGTCGCGCAACAAGGACACCGTCGCCACGCTCGGCGCCCCGACGGTCGCGCGAAGGAGCACGTCCACCTTGCGGCGGCTGGCGTCCTCACCCGTTCCGGCGATGCTCGCCGCCCGGAGCAGCCACGAGGCGCGCATGTCGGCCCGGTCGAAGCGTTCGGCGACCTGTTCCACCGTTCTCACGGCATGCGCACGGTCTCCTGCCTTCTCCGCGGCCCGGGTCAGAAGTTGGAAGCTCGATCCCTCGGACGGGACCGCGTGGAACGCCAGCGCCGCATGTTTGAGCGCGAGCTCGTGCTGCCCGGCGCGGTCGAAGAATCGTGCGCCGCGGTAGTGGGCGGCGCGTCGGCCGAAGCGTCCGAGAGCGCGGACCGCCACGAGCTCGTAGAGGTCCGAGAGTGCGGACATCTCGTCGACGCCTTCCACGGCCTGCTCGGCGACCTCCAGGACTCCCGCATGGGCCGGACTTCGTGTGACGCCACGGGCAGCCATATCGAACGCCATGCGCCGCTGTCCGATCGACAGTGCGGCGCGCGCCACGTCGGACGCGACGGCGGCAGCCGTGGGACCATCCGGCTCCGTTTCGATGAGCTGTACGAGGTACTGAAACGCGAAGTCGACTCCCGCGAACGTCGCCAGATCAAGGGCGAACGTCGTGTATTCGCGTGCCGGTGCGATCTGCGCGGCGTTCCGCCACGCGGTGATGGCGCCCATCCGATCGTCCGCCAGATCCCAAAGGGCCGCCCCGAGGTCACGCCATGCCCAAGCCGCCTCGGCTGCATCCCCCGTCGCGCCGAGGCTCTCGGCGCGCGCGGCCATCGTCCAGAGAAGGGCGTCCGGTGTCGCGGGGGCGACGAGCCGGTCCAGGTGGGCAACGATCGCCTCGGACGAGAGGCCCTCGTGGATCGCGCGGGCGACGACCCGCGCTTCCCCTTCGGTATCACCCAAACGCCTCCGGAGATCGGCCATCGTCGCGAACAGCGCCTTCCTGTCGGCGCCCTCGTCGGCGCACGCCAGCCAGCGATCGAGGATGGCCACTGCAAACGCCTCGTCCGATGCTTCCCTCGCGACGTCCAGCATGGCCTCGCGAATGGCCGTCACCTTCGGCCCAAACACCTCGAGCGTTCGGCGCGCCACCACGGCGCCGCGATTCGCGTCGAGTCGTGCGAGCTCCCGCAACGCCGCAGCGAACGGCGCCGCTAGCCATCCGGTGGGCAGAGGCTGAGAGAGCACCCACGCGAGCGTCTCGCCGAGTCGTACCGCGTCACCTGCGCCCAGGAGTTGCCCGAGCAGCCGCGTAACGGCCTCTCAATCGCCGGGTCGCAGCGCGACCGACCGCCCCATCCAGTCGATGGCGCGGTCGACTTCGCCGAGCTCGCTCAGAGCCGCCGCGAGGGCGGAGCACCAGGTCGAGCGGGCACCAACGAGCGAGATGGCGTGATCGAGCGCGACGGCCGCGGCGCGGTCCCTGCTGTTGTCGAGCATATCCGCGAGCGTGGCGGCGCAGCGAGCGTTCTCGGGGTCCGCCTCCGCGGCGAGGGCGGCGACACGCCGCGCCCCATCCGGATCATTGGCCATTGAATACCGTTCGGCAGCCACGGCGAGGAGCACCGCGCGAACGGGCGCCGCGGAGGTTACCGCCACCCGCTCGAGGGCGGCTGACAGAGCGCGTGGGTCGGCACCGACTGCGGCCGCGGTCCAGGCCCTCGCGGTCGCGGCGCGCGTGTCCAATCCGTCATCGACCAAACGAGCCTCTGTCGCAAGATGCGGGAAGGGTGAACCCAGCCGGGCGACGAGCTGCGCGCGCCGGTCGGCTTCGCTGTGGGTCGTCGCGACCGAACCGACCAGCGCAACGAGCGGGTCGACCCCTCGCGCGGCATTCGGCGTCTCCCCCAGGCGTTGTCCCTCGCCCATGAGGGCGCGGAGCCCTATGGTGGCGTCCTCGCACGAGGGGTCGGCGGCGAGCGCGGAGACGAAGGCGGAGGCCGCGCGACTCTCGTCGGCCAACGGGCCGGCGCACAGACGCCCCAGCTCGACGAGCTGGCTAGCCCGTTCAAGCGGTGCTCGCGCTCGGCCAGCGCGCACCTCGAGACGCGCCGCGACGGCCTCGAGCATGCCGGCGTCGAGGAGAACGGCGTCGAATGCTGCCCCTCGTTCGCCCTCGAACACCGAATCGAGGCCCTGGTCGAGCGCCGCCCCGAGCCCCCGAGCGCTCCCTGGCGACGAGAGCGCTGACTGGAACCGCCGAGCATGGACCCTGTGCTGCCGTTCTTCGTCGACCGAGAGGGCCCGCGCAACCGAGCGCCAGACCTCATCGGTTGCCTGTTGCCTTCCGACCCGATCGAGTGCCTCCGCCATTGCGCTCGCGGCAGGTTCACTCGACGGGTCCGCCGCGAGGGCTCGCCACAGATCCTCGAGCGCGGCCTCGTCTTGCCCAAGCGCCCTTCTTCGGCGAGCGGCTTCGACATATGCCTCGGCCGCTACCGATGGGCTCACGGAGGCTGCCGCCCACCCCGACAGCCCCGCGAGAAGCTCCATCGGAACGGCATCGGCGGCCTCGACCGACGCCGCGGCGGCAAAGGCCTCTGCCGCCCCCGACGCCGCCGAGGCGCGCGCCCTGAGAATGCCTGTGCGAACGAGGATGTACGCCACATCGCCGCAGTCGGCGTTCGCCTGGGCCGCGATCGGCTTTAGGGTGGCTGCGGCACGAGCGGCCTCGCCGAGGCTCTCGAGCCACGCCGAGAGCTCGCGCCGGAGCTCGACGTCTTCACCGATCAGCAGGGCGCTCATCGCGAGCTCCACGGCCTCGTCGAGATCCCGGTCACGCGACGCGAGCCATCTCGCCAGCCGCGTGCCGGCGGCTCGAGAAGCCTCTGCATCGTTTGCCGCGCGCGCCTCCTCGACGCGTGCACGCATCCAGGCTTCTTCTGCGCGAGGGCCAGTCCTCCTGGGCAAGGCGCGAAGTGCCACGACGGCCGCTGACGTTCCCGGCGACCTAGGCGAGGTCCACTCGGGCGGAGGCAGTGTGGCGCGCCGCGGCTCCTCCCGGACGATCGGTGCCTCGCCATCCACGCTGGGATCGAACGGCATCATCCTCCGGCGATCGTACGCCAGGTTCTAGCGGACCGTCAGCGCGAACGGGAGGGCACAGACTATGTGCTCCCCCTCCGCCAGCGGCCCGACGCTCGAGACGAACGCGGCGAGGGACGCAGGCGCGGCTTGGCGCAAGATAACGGCCGCGCTTGCCTTCTGCGCCTCGCCCTCCGGCTCGTCCTCCAGGAGGGTCTGGAACAATCCCGGCGACTCATCGGCTGCGGCGACGCGAGCGTCCGCCGGGAGGCCAGCCATCTCCTTTGCCCGCCCGATGGCCTCGCGCAGGCCTCCGATCTCGTCCACGAGACCGCGTGCCTTCCCGTCCCGGCCACTGAAGATGCGCCCCTCCGCGGATGCTTCGACGCGCTCCATGGCGATGCCGCGCCCCTGCGACACTCGCGCGAGGAAGAGCTCGTAGATGCCAGTCATCGATTCGAGGACGCGAGCACGCGTTGCGTCGTCCCACGGGACAAAGAGCGAGTCGTAGGCGGCCCGCGCCGCCGCGTGAGGGTCGCCCGTTTTCCCAGGGAATGTCTCGGCGTGGACGCCGATTCGTTCGAGCGCATGATCGGTAGCGATCTTTCCGCCGACGACGCCAATCGACCCGACGATGCTGTCGGCGTCAGCGAAGACGACGGACGCGGACGACGCAAGATAGTACCCACCGCTCGCCGCCATGTCGCCGATGCTCGCGACGAGGGGCTTTTTCGCCCGGATGCGCATGAGCTGGTGCCAGAGCAGATCGCTCGCAAGAGCGCTGCCTCCCGGCGAGTCGATGCGAAGAATGACGGCCTTCACGTCATCGTCCCGTTCCAGTCGGGAGAGAATGTGCGCCAGCTTGCGTTCAACGATGCCGCCGCCATCTCCGAGTAGGCCGCCGCCTTCTAGCGAGATCGCCCCCGCTGCTCGCACCAGCGCAATGGGCGCTGTGCCGAAAGAGTCCCCGGCGAAGTCCTTGAGCAGGTTGCCGAGCTGACTTTCGACTCCGGATGGCATCCCCGCGCCAAGGCGCACCTCGCTGCGTGACGCGCCCGAACTCTTCTCGAGGGCCTCGCGGGCCTCGTCGAAATACCCCACCTCGTCGACGAGGCCGCGCGCTTTTGCGCTCTGCGCCGTGTACGGGCCATCCTCGGCAGCCGACTCCTCGGCACCCGGTCGCCCGGCGCGCAAACCGCCGAGCCAGACGGCGCGCATGTCGGCCAGGGTCGTCTCGAGCGACTGGCGAGCCTGTGGGCTGGGTCCGTCTCGCGTGAAGGGCTCCTCCGCTCCCTTGAACCGGCCCACCTGGAGAAAGTCGACGTCGAGACCGAGATCGTCCGCGAGCAGTTTGTGGAAGTACACCGTTTGCGCGGCTAGGCCGATGGCGTCCACGCTGCTCGCGGGCGAAGCCCAGACCTGCGTGCACCCCTGCGCTACCAAGTTCAACGTCCCGTTGGAATAGTCGTCCGCGTGGCACCACACGGGCACCTTCGAACGCAGGGTGGCCAGAGTCGCGCCGACTTCGGTCGATCGGGCGAGACCGATGTGTGCGGCGCCGAGCTTCACGAGGACGGCACGCATTTCCTTGGCGCGCTCCAGGTGATCGACCTCGCGAACGAACTGATCGAACGACGCCCCTCTCGAGCCGAGTCCCAGCCAGCCGCTGGGAGGCAGCTCCGGAACACCGTCCGACAGATCCAAGACCGCAATGAAGGGCCCTGCCCGTTCGTCGCCGCGCGCCCCCGATCCGTTCGAGGCAACGCGGACGCGGCCCTCGCATGCCACCAGCGCACTGAGGAGCACCGTGCACACGATGCCCAGAGCGCGATTCATTCGCTCGGCTCGTCCCGCGTTGTCGACGGAGCCGCAGCCTTCGGCGCGGGCACCTTGAGGGCGGTTGGCGCGGTCGCGGCGGATGCCGTCGACGCCGGGACTCCTTGCGTGCCCTCGGCGCGCGTCTTGACGTAACCAGGGTACGTCCCTTCCGGGAAACGATCGGCGATGTCCTTGTATCCACGGACCGCCCCGCCATGATCGCCTGTGATCCACTGCGTGTCGGCGACCCCGAGCAACGCGGGTAGATAAGAGGGGTTCACGCTGATCGCCCGCTTGTAGGTGGCGATCGCGCCGGCGCTGTCCCCCTGAGCACGCGCCACATCGCCGAGACCGCAGAGAGCTTCCGAATCGCTCGGGTTACGCGCCACGATGCCGTCGTAGATCTGGCGCGCTCGATCCCAGTCTCCCTTTCGTATCGCCTGCGACGCAGCCTGCATGCCGAGGCGCGGATCGCCGGGCGTATCGCCACCGCCCGGATTGGCCGCGGGCGACGCCGGTGAAGCGGCCGCCCCCGGCTGCATCGGGGGGGCGGCTGCGGACGATTCGGCACGGGGTGCGGAAAGCGCAGAGGGAGTGGCGGCGCCGGCATCGACGACCGGCTTGACTTGGCTTCTCTCGAGGAAGGAGCTCAGATTCGGAAGCAACGGATAAGGCCGTACGAGGGCATCGAGCTTTGCCAGCTCTGCCTTGGCTCCCACCGGGTCGCCGGACCTGGCCAACGCGTAGACCAGGGCCGCGCGCGCGCGTCCCGCGTTCCCCTCCCCCGCCGCGGCAAACTTCAGACGTTCGATCACAGTGGTCCAGAGCGGCTCCGGTTCCGCGAGATCGAGCGCCGCGAGCACATACGCCGTCTCGGGCTGGGAAGCCTGCCCGATCACCTTGGAGACGTACCCTCGGGCCGTGTCGCGCTCTCCCGCGAGGCGAAGGGCGTCAATCTTGGCCCGTACGGCGGCCACGTCCGTCGATCCAATCGCGAGCGCAGCCTCCGAAGCGCGCTGCGCGCGAGACACTCGCTCGTCGAGCTGAGCCTTCGTCGTCCGTACTTCGTCGTTCGCGCCGGCTGGAAGCAATCGAAGCTTGAGCCACGGAATGTCGGCCTGGGCGGAAGCGAGGCGCGCTTGATCGAGCAGCACGTGAGGGTCGCCCTCGGCCAAGGCGCTGGCCTTGTCGAAGTCCTCCTTCGACAGATCCAGGTTGCCGTTGGCAAGGGCAACCTCGCCTTGGGACAGGAAACTCTGTGCACGAGGATCCAGCTGCGACGCCGCACCCGCCGTGCGACCTACCAGATAGGGCCGGGCCACGACCCAGCCCACGACGCCGACAGCAAGCATCAGCACGAAAGCGACGACCCAGCCGCCGACCCTGCCCCGGCGCGGAACCGAGTACGGCTCGTGGGAAGACGGGATCGAGCTTCGCATGTCGGGCAAATCGACATCCGCGGATGGTTCTGCCCGGCGCGCGCTCCGACGTGGAGGGGGCGGCGGCATCGAGCGCTCGGTGGCGACTGGCGACGATCCCATCGGGGTGGGGAGCGGCCGCCGGGTGCTTGGCTCGGCCTCCATGTCCATGGCCACCGGGGGCGGTGGGGGCGTCGGTCTCGGGTGGGGCAGCGGGGGCGCCGCCGAGACGATGGGTTGGGGCTGGATGAGAGCCGCCTGGGGTGCGGCAAGAGGTGATGAAGCCTGAGGAGGGGCGGCGGTTCCCGTCGCCGGTGGACGCAGCGTGTCCATCTTGCGCCTCGGGCCCTCGACCACGGAGCCGTAGGCCTGCCGGGGCCGCGCGACGACCACAGGAATGGAGGGTGTGCGCGCAGGAGGGGGCAACGGAGACTCGTCGCCTCGCCAGGAGGGCGAACGCTTGGGCATGGCGGGCAGACCAGCCGGCGGATCGGCCGGGCCCATAGCCGGCGGCGGGCGGCTCGAGGTTCGTCCCTGGAAGAAAGGCTCGAGCTCGGCGATGGACCCGAGGGCCCTGGGCGACGCCCCGGCGCGGAGGAGCACGTCGGTGCGCGCGACCTGTTTGGCAAGAATCGCACGCTGCAGGTCTCTCAGGGTTCCAAAGCTGAGCTCTCGGCCTTCGGTCGTCTTCACAAACCACTGGTCGTTCGCGCCGTTGCCCTGCACACCGCGAACCTTGAACTGATGTCCGCAGTTCGTGCATCGCACGGTCGTGCCGCGCCCGCTGACGAGTGCGTCATCGAACTCGTACTCTGTCTTGCACCTCTCGCACTGAACGTCCATCGCTTGGTCGCCCACCGGCGCCGACCCGCAGCGCCCATGTTACCGAGGTTAACACGCGCGTTCCGACGGTGTCGATTCGTCCGCACAGCTAGGGCGAAGGGGCCGGCTCGTGGCGTCGAGCGGGGCAAGTCGCCCACCTCGCCGCGCCCGACGCTTGCCGGAGCGCGACGGCCGCACATGGTGAAGGATCGCGGTCGCGGGGCTCGTGAACCGTTGTGCACATCGCCCTTGGCAGCGGGCGCGAATTCGGCGCGGAGAGCCCTCCGCGCGTGGGGCACGTGCGTTGCTAGAGATGGTTGCTACAGTTTGCGTGCGCCTGGGTTCGGGAGTCTTTAGGAGAGAAGGAAACGGTGAGGGTCATGAAGCGTGCCTTGCTTGCGGTCACGGTCTTCGGCGCCGCCGCGGTCCTCGGCGGTTGCCCGGTTTATTCGAGCTCGAGCAACTACCGAGTCTGCAACTCCAGCGGCTGTTTCGATTGCCCGGACCCCTCTTACTCGGGGATGTGCATCCCCTGGACGTGCAACACCGACTCCGATTGTGGTGACGGCTACTCGTGCAATGGCGGCGGCGAGTGCGTTGCCGGAAGCGGGTCGTCGTCCCCCACGGACTGCGGATCGCCGCCCGGCTGCCAAGCTGGATTCGTGTGCAAGCTGTCCGGAGGCACCGCGCAGTGCGTACCGGCGCCCGCGGAGGAAGATGCCTCCCCCGGCGAGATCGACGCCGGCCCCGGTGAAGACGCGTTCCTGACGCTCGACGCTTCGCTGGTCGAAGCGTCTCCTTCGTCGATGGATGCGGGCTCTGTGAGCGAGGCCGCGACAGACGTGGTCGAAGCCGCCGTCCCCGCGATCCCGTGCAACGCCAGCGGTGACTGCGCGGTCGGCAGCCAGTGCCTCGACGGTGCGTGCACCGTGCAGGGGCAGCTCTGCTCGGACGCCACCCAGTGCGTGGTTGCGGGAGAGTCGTGCGTCAACGGGATCTGTCTGCCGACGTGTAGCGCCAGCGCTCCGTGTCCAACGGGTTATGCGTGCAACCTGACGCTGGGTGTGTGCGACATCAACCCCGGGCCGTGCGTCGGCTCCGGCGCGTCGTCGTGCCAGGGTGGAGCTGTCTGCGTCGAGAGCCACTGCGTTCCCCCATGCTCTTCCGGCGCGGACGCGCAATCGTGTCCGGCGGGACAGGCGTGCGTGAACGGCGGCTGCATCCCCGATCAACGGGCCCAGTTCGACTGCAAGAACGACGGAGAGTCGGGGCTCCTCGCCAACCAGTGCGATACGTCGACCATCTGCCTGCATCACGACTGCTATGCGGCTTGCGACTCGGACGGCGGCGGCTGCGGGAACCTCGAATGCAAGCAGGTCACGGTCGCGGCCGGAACCTACGCCGTCTGCGCTACGCCATCGACGCTCGGCAGTGAATGCGACCCCGCCGCTGGAGCCGGATGTCCGAGCGACGAGGTCTGCATGGACGGCTACTGCAGGTAGCCCGCGCGACGCTACGGCATCCGCCTTCCGGTCGCACAGCCTACGTTCAAGGTGAGCTCGAAGGGTCCGTCACTCCAGTATTTGTCGATGGCCTCGCGCACGTAGGCCAGCGGCCCCTCCACCTCGTCGAGGTTGAGGTCGGCGCGAACCTCCGGAAGAATGAGGAGACGCGCCACGGGGTCCTCGAAGAAGTCCCTGCCACTCTGGAACTGCAGCACCGTCGGTCTGAGCGAGACATCCACGAAGTCGAACCCGGCAACCTCCAGCTCGGCTCCGAACGACTCCACTGTGGGGCGAACGTGCGCGGAGAGATCGACCGCGCGACTGACGTCCGGGTCTTCGTACTTCAGCGCGTATTCGCGCAAGAGGTCGCCAATCTCCTGGAAGCTGCCGCGAAGCGGCATGCCGACGAGGACCTGGCCATGGGGGCCGAGAAGACGAGCACACTCCTCGAGCAACTGTCCGCGTTCCTCGACGTTCCCCGCCGGGTGGAGCACGAACGCGTGTGAGAACGCAGAGGCCGGAAGAGGCGTCGGTAGGTGCTCGACGAGGCGGTAGTCGCTGACCATCTCGGGCATGGTCGCTGCCTTTGCCCGCGCGAGCTCCAACGCCGCGAGCGACGCGTCCACCCCGATGATGTGGGCGCCGGAGAGCTTCATCGCGATGCCGCGATCCGGGTACCCGGTTCGGCAGTGGAGGTGCACCACCTGGGCGTCATCGCTCTCCGCGAGCATCTCGAGCGCGAGCTCACCAAACAGCGATACGTAGCGCGGCACGACGAATGTCTCGAAAATGGCGGCCTCGGCCGGCCCGAGACGGGCGAGTCCCCGAGACGCGCTCACGGGGGCCGAGGGAACTCGGTGCGGACCAGAAGGTTCGGCCGTCACGTCGGTGCCCCTCGTGCCAGAAGTGTGCGGGCCTCCGTGACCAGGTCGCCGATGCTGGCCTCGCCTTCGGATCCGCCTTCGTCCTCGAGCTGAACCCGCCGAGCGTCGCCCGCGAGCGGATCGAGGAGCGGTAGCGCGCTGGCGTCTCCCGTTTCGACGAGCGCCTCGATGGCCGAGGCCACGGCATCCGCGTCATGGTGAGCCAGGAAGCGAGCAAGGAGCTTGGCAACACCCGGTTCGGGGACCTCGGCGAGCAGGTACGGGAGCTCGGCGAGCGCGGCGTTCCCCTCCGGCAGTCGCTTCAGCGCGCGCTCGACGCCAAGGGCCACTTCCTTGAATCGATCGAAGGCGAGACCGGAAAGTGCCTCGCCCGCGGCGTGCCGCACTTCTGGTTGATCGCAACCGAGGATATCGACGAGGAGATCGACTACGCGGGGCCCCTCCATCTCGCCGAGCAGGCCTGCAATGCGCACGAGGCGCAGGGCCGCTTCGTCCTCGTCGTCCAGTCCGAGGGCTTCGCGTGCGGCTCGCTCGAGAAGCAGCTCGACGCGCGGGCGATCGGCATCGACGAGGTCGTCGTGAGCGTCGCGCGCGGTGCGCTCCGCGTCGAAGAGCGACGTCAGCGTCGCGGCGAGGTCATCGCGCGCCATTTAACGACGGATAGCCGTCACGAGGGGGCCCTGCAACCTGGATGATTCGAGCGAGCGCAGGAAAGGCCTTGGGAATGCTGGACACCTTCCGGCACTATCTTACTTGCTGCAGTGTCGATCGCCCCGCGCGCCCTCGCCCCATCCCTCGCCGTAACGGCCGCGCTCTCGCTCGGCGGCGCAGTTCCGCACCTGACAACGGGCGCACTCTCTCTCGATCAGCGCTCTGCTCCGGCGCCCGCGCAGCTCGCGGAGACGCTGTGCGCCCTCGGCAGCCTGCCGGACGGCGACGCGTGCGTTCGCCTTCCTGACAGCGAGGAGTCATCCGGGCCCGAGGCGGAGAGCGAGGTCAGCGCCCATCACGACAAGCACGGAAGGTGGGTCGTCTACGACCAGATCCCGCGTCGGCCGGACCGACCCGCCGACTACGATCTCTACCTTTACCCGGTGCCATGCGAGCGAGGGTGCGTGGTCAGCGGGTACGATCTGGATCTCCCCGACGAGCGGCAACGGCGTGGGCGCCGGCTGAGCCACGTCGGTCACGGAGCCGTTGACCTGCCGGGGAAAAAGGGCACCCCGATTGTCATGGTCCCTCTCGAGCATCAGGAAGGAGACGCGGACGTGATCTACGTCGGCTCCCTGTTCGGGACGACCGTCGTGACTCGACACACGCTGAGAGATGGCCCGCAGCTGCGTGATTACTTGCTTCTTTTCAGCCACCTCGAGGCTCCCGCCGCAGGTCTTCAGCCCGGTGTTCGCGTAAAGGCGGGCGAACCGATCGGCACGGTGGGTGACACAGGGTCGCCCGAGCTCGTGCACCTGCACCTCGAGACGCGGCGTGTGCGCGACGGCGTCGACGTCGCCGAGCTCACGCCCCAGGGCCTCGTCGCCAACGAGAACACCGTCGTCTGCGATCCGAGGAACGTCCTGCCGCTGAGGTGAACCCCGCCATTGCTTGGACTGACTCGCCTTGCGTGTGTCGTCCGTCCGGGCAAACATGAGTGCGTGGAGCACGGCGGCCCCGATGTGCGCACAGCCGGGCTCGCCGCCACCGACGGGGACCCGATGCTGGGCCGGGTGTTGGCGGGGCGATTCGAGATTCTCGCCCGTCTCGGGGCGGGCTCGATGGGCACCGTCTATCGCGCCGTTCAGGCTCCCATAGGCCGCCCCGTTGCGATCAAGAATCCTCCGAAGCGACCGGGCCCTCTACGAGGGCAGTCGCGCGCGCTTTCTTCGCGAGGCGCGCGCGAACAGCGCGCTGACGTCACCCAACACCGTGACCGTGTTCGATTTTGGCCAGAGCGAGGGCGGGGACTTTTACCTCGCGATGGAGCTGCTCGAAGGCGAATCCCTGGGCGAGCGAATCCGGCGCATAGGACGACTCAGCCCCTCAGCGGCCCTCGACACGGCGAGACAGGCCCTTCATTCACTCGCTGAGGCTCACGCCAAGGGAATCGTTCACCGCGACCTCAAGCCTGACAACCTGTTTTTCGCACGAGTGCACGCCAACGGGAAGTACGAAGAGATCGTCAAGGTGCTCGACTTCGGCATCGCCAAGATGGTGGACGGCGACGGGGCCAATTCGATGAACGTCGTCGAGACCCAGGCCGGCACGGTCTTCGGGACGCCTCGCTACATGTCGCCAGAGCAGGCCCAGGGCAAACCGCTCGACGCTCGAAGCGACCTCTATTCTCTCGGCGTCATCCTCTACCACATGATGACGGGCCAGCCGCCGTTCACGGACGACGACGCGATCGTCGTCATGGCCCGGCATATCAAGACCGCTCCGCCGCCGATGGGTGACGTAGCGCCCGACGCGGAGATTTCGAGAGAGATTGAGGGGGCCGTGATGCGCGTCCTCTCGAAGGAGCCGGCCGACCGCCCCCAAAGCGCCGAAGCGATGCTCGCCGACGTGACGCGGATTCTCGAGAGCGCCTCCACCTCGAGGCGCCTTGTGCGGGAGACATCCGCCCCGTCGAACGAGCTGAGCCTGGTCGCGATTCCTAGCGACACACTTGAGTCGCGCGTGGTCGACGCCTGGAAGCCACCGCGGACGGGCCTCCGGGCGGTAGGGCTTGGCCTCGCGGTGGTGACCTGCGCGGCCGCGGCCGTTGTCGTCATCGCGTCCCGCGCCGGGGAGACTCCTTCCGCCTCGGTGGGCGCAGCGAGTTCCCTTCGGAACGCGGCCCCCCCTTCGGCCGCCTCATCCCCGTCCACGGGACCTCTTCCCTTCCTCTCTTCGGAGCCTGCGCCCCCGATCGCCCCCGCCACCGTTGCCGCGCCCACAGCGCCGACCCCGGCACGGGTCGACGCCCGCCCTCCCGTCCCCCTACGTCGAAGCCCCGCCGCTGTCGCGCCGAAGCCTTCTGCAAAGCCAGCCGTAGGGTACGGGTACCTGGAGTGAGATTTTCGCATGTCCACATACATCGCCGTCAAAGAGATGCCGGCGCAATTGCTGGGAAAAACTATAAGGTGATAGCCTCGCCGCGGGATGGAACTGGGACAGGTTGAGGGAATCGTCCAGCGGCTCGTCGAGAACCCGCACGACGAAGACGCGCTCGCGACTGCCCATCAAGCGGGCGCGTCGGACCCGAAGTCGTATGCTCTGCTCCTCGAGCGCGTGGGCACCGAGACGCGCGATCCCGCGTATGCGTCGCACTGGTTGAGCGAGGCCGCCAATGTGTGGTCGACGACGCTCGGCGATGCGCATCGCGCCGCGCGGGTCCTGATGCAAGCGATCGAGCGGGACCCGACCCAGCGGACCGCCGCCGACAGGCTCGCCCAACTTTATCGGGAAAAAGGGGACGTCAAGGCACTCGTCGCGCTTCTCGAGCGTCGCGCGAAGGCCCTTGCTCCGCTCGCGCAGCAGGCCCCCGAGATCCGCGCCGACCTTGCCGCCGTACATGAGGAGCTCGGGCGGCTCTGGAACGAGAGCCTGCAGCAACCCAAAAAGGCACTCGAGAATTTCCGACGATCCGTCGAGCTCGAGCCGTCCGCCGCGTACACCATGCAATTCGCGACCGCCCTCATCGAGCGTGTGGCTGCAGGAGACAACGTCCCGCGCCAGGATCGAATCTTCGGGGCAGATCTGCTGGTCGGGCTAGCCGAGACCTACGATGGCGAGCATGGGCTCGCCTATTCGGCCGGCGCTCTCGACATCGAAGCCGGCCACGATCGCGCGCTGCAGCTCTACGCGCACTACGCCCGCACGCTCGAGCGCGAGGACGACGTAGCGACACGCTACCTGGCGTACATCGAGGCGAACCCCTCCGGCGCGATGTCGACCGACGTGCGCTGGCTCCTGGCCGGGAGCTACGAGGCCGCCGCGCAGATCGAGGAAGCGATCCAGATCCTCGAGCCGCTTCGGGGTCTCGGCGACGCGCAGGCCACCGCGAAGGTGAGGGAACTCTACGGGAACATCGGTCAGCGGATGCCGTCGGTTCCTCCCCCGCCGCCGCAATCAGCGCCGACCTCCGGCGCCTCGAGCAGCGGTCGCCAGCGGCGGGTTTCCGTGTCGACCGACAAGACGGCGAGCTTGCTGGATGCCGCACAGGCATTCGCGAGCGCCGGAAAGAGCGGCGATGCCTACCAGAAGTACCGTGAGGTACTCGAGGGAGACCCGAAGCACCCGGAGGCGCTGTCGTGGGTGCAGGACTACCTCCGGACCAAGCGCCAATACGCGCCTCTGCGCGACGTGCTCCTCGCCGCGCTGCGGGTGCCGGGAGAGAGCGTCGACGCGCGAAAGGAGAGATTGCGCGAGGTCGCGGGGCTCTGCGAGGGCAACCTCCGCGACGTCGATGGCGCGATCAACGCGTGGAAGCAACTAATCGCGATCGACCGCACCGACGAAGCCGGGCGCCAGGCGCTCACGCGCCTTCTCGAGAAAGCGCATCGCTGGGACGATCTGGCCAACCTGATGGAGCAAGACGCGGCGGGCGAGAGCGACGTCGAGAAGAAGATCGCCCTCGAGAAGAAACTCGCAACGCTCCACGAGCAGAAGCGGCACGACCAAGGCGCGGCGGCGGATGCCCTCGGCCGCGTCGCCAATCTGACCCCGGAAGACGATCGCGCGATCACCATCGCGTCCAAGATGTTCGAAAAGGCTGGCGCTCTCGACCGCGCGGCACAGGTCATCGGGGACAATGCCTCGTCGGTCGTCGACCTCGTGGCGCGCGGCGCCCTGCTCGAGCGTCTCGGCGCACTGCGCGAGAAGCTCTCGGATCCAGGCGGCGCGGGCGAAGCCTACGCGGAGGCCGCCGACTCGCAGAAGAGCGACAAACTTTGGGAGGCCGCCGAGCGATGCTTCGTGGCAATCGAGCGGTGGGATGACGCCGGACGCGCGGCCGCCCAGCGCGCTGAGCTCGAGACGGCACCGACGAAACAGTCGGAGCACCTCGCGCGTAGCGCAGAGCACCTGGGCCGCACCGGCGACGACGCCGGTGCGCTGGCCAACATCGAGCGAGCGATGGATCTCGACCCCGAGAACGACGCTTACGGCAACCTCTTGGCCGACCGGCACCGAGAAGCGTCGCGCTGGGATGAGCTCGTCAAGGTCCTCTTGAAGCGCGCCGAGCGGAGCACGGACAAGGCGAAGCGCGTTGCCGCACGCAAACAGGTCGCGGGCATCTACGCAACGGAGCTAGGAGACAAGGACTCGGCGCGCGCCACCTGGCAGAAGGTGCTCGAGGACGGCGACGACAAGGAGACCCTCGATCGGCTCGTCGACGACTCCGTCGAGCGCGAAGACTACGTCGAGGCCAGCACGCTCCTGAGGCGCCTCGAGGAGACCGCCACCGAACCTGCCGAGCGGGCACGTATCGCCCTTCGCGAGGCCGAGCTTCTCGCGGAGAACGTCGGCGACGTCGACTCTGCGATCACGCGCTACGAGCGCATCGTCGCCGAGCTCGATCCGACCTGCCGCCTCGCGCTCCAAGCCATCGCCGATCTCCAGGAGGCGCGCGACAACCAGGGCGCGGCTGCCGAGGCCCTCGAGAAGGAGCTGAAGCTCGTAAGCGACCCGGCCGATCGCGGCCAGATTGCCGGACGCCTCGCGCGTCTTTACGAGCAGCTCAGCGATCCGAAGAGCGCAGTGCGCGCCCTCGAGGTCGTGTGCAAGGCGGACCCCGACGACTTCGACTCGCTCGCTCGACTGTCCGTGCTCTGCGAAGAGACCGAGCAGTGGGATCGCGTCGCGGAGCTGCTCGCTCAGCGCATCGAGGTCGAAGCCGACGATGCCGAGATGAGAGCGTTGACACTTAAGCTCAGCAGCATCCTCGCCGAGAAACTGAATCGCGGCGACGAGGGCCTCGCTGCGCTGACGGAGCTCGCCGATCAGGGGGATGAAGCCGTCCGCGCAGCGTACGTGGCGCTCGGCGACAAGCTGGGCTGGAGCGGCATCGTCGCTACGAAGCTCGTCGAGTGGTGGTCCGGAGCGAAGCCCGATCCGCAACGAACCGGCCACCTGCGCGGCGCGTTCGATCGGTTCGCCGAGGTCGGCCGCGACGAGGACGCGGTGCGCGTCGCATGCGAGGTCGTCAGGAGCAAGGGAGCCGACCGTGCGCTGGCGGAGCGGCTCGAAGAGCTATCCATCAAGACCAAGAACCTCGACGCCCTTTCCATCGCGCACGATCTCATCGCCCGCGAGCTGACAGGGTTGGACCGCGCGAGAGAGCTCGTCCGTCAAGCCGAGGGGCGCGCGAACGCGGGGGCGCCTCAGATCCGAGGCTATCCAACACGGGGAATCGGGCCTGACGAGCGTTCTTCCCGACGAGGTGGAAGAGCTGCTCGGGCGGCTGGCTGCACTGGCCGAACAGCCAACTGACGTGGTCGATCTCTACGAACGCCAGGTCTCTCGCTCGAAGGCGCCCGCCGATCGCGCCAGAGCGCTAGCTCGAGCGGCTCAGGTGGCAGGCTCCCACGGCCAGCTCGACCGCGCACGCGCGTTCTTCGACATCGCGCTCGGCGGAACGCCCAGCGAAGACGCTCTCTCTGCGCTCGAGAAGGCCGCGACGGAGGCGGACGCGCGCGAGGGAAGCGTGCGCCTGCGTCGCGTGCTCTGCGACGCGCTCGCCGCCGCGGGCCAGGGCGCACGGGACGGCGGGCGCACGCGTGGGTCGATGTTGCGGCGCGCTGCCAGTATCGCGAAGCGAGACCTCGACGACCTCGAACAGGCCTTCGCCTGGCTCGGAGACGCGCTCGTCGCACACGTCGAGCCTCCCACGCTCGATGCCCTCGAAGCTCTCGCACGCGACGTGGGCGACTTGCGCCGCGCGGAAGCCACGTTGTCGCGGGCCCTGGAAGAAGTGTTCGACGGGCCCCTGGTTCGCCTGCTCCTCGCCCGCCGGGCGAAGCTGCGGCGCGACGATCTCGGCGACGCCCCCGGCGCTGCGACGGACCTGAAGAAGCTTCATGACCTCTCGCCGAGCGATCAGGCCGTGGTCGACGAGCTGTCGGCGCTGCTCACGGGCCTGGGCGATTACCGTGGTCTCGTGCAGCTCTTCGAGGACCAGATCCTCCGCGGCAAGGACGTCGCGATGCGCGTGGACCTTGCGCGCAAGGTGGCCCGCATGTGGGAAGAAGAGCTCGCGGACCCCCGCGAGGCGGCTGACGCATGGCGCCGCGTCCTCCGGCTCAAACAGGGCGACCCCGACGCTACTGCGGGCCTCGAGCGCGCCAAGTCAAACATGCTGAAGAGACCCGAGCCGGGCTCCGAGCCTCACATGCCCGCACCGGCGTCCAAGCCCGAAGCTGCAGTGGCTCCGCCTCCACTGCACGTCGAGGAGGCCCCTGCCCTGCCGGCTGTCGAGTCCGAGTTCGAGGACGAGGACGAGGACGAGACGGAGGCGCAGGAGGAAGTACGCGCCCGGGCACCGAGCGAGCCGTCCGCGGCGCCGGTGACGGATCAGGACGAAAAGCCGACCGTCCCTCCGCCGGCCCACGCGGCGGCAGTGGCCCGCGAAGCGCTACCCACTCCCTCGGAGCCCGAAGAGGGGCCCTCCACGATGGCAGCTCTGGCCGACGAGGGCGCCGTCGGTGACGACGAAGACTCGGGAGAAGACGTCTTGTTCGACGACGAGTCCGAGCCCGCCGACGACATGATCGTCGAGGTGGAGGAACAGGCCGTCCTCCCTCCGGAAGAGCAGAAGAAGACGGTACCCCCGCCGAAGCGCAGCATTCCGCCGCCTCTTCCGCGCGGGTGACCGTCAGCGCGTCCCGAATCGGACCTCGTCGCCAGTCACCCTGACCTCGCTGCCGAGGACGAAGGCCTCGTTAGGCGCCTGGTGGCCGAACGGGGCCCCTGCGAGTACCGGGATCCCCAGCGCGCGCGTCCTCTCTTCGAGCACGTCCTCCACCTGGCGGCCGTCCGGGCCGGGATCGCAGCGATCGAAGCCGCCGAAGACGATCGCCGATGCTCGGGCAAGGTGTCCGCCCAGATGGAGCGACGTCAGCATCCGATCGACGCGATACGGCGCCTCCGAGACATCCTCCAGCACGAGCACGGCCCCCTCGGGGACCGCGAGGCATCCCGCCGCCGCCATCGCGTGCACCAACGCCAGGTTGCCCCCGACGACGACGCCACGCGCCTCTCCCGACTGCAAGACCTTGAGGCCCTTCCAGGCGCGACCCGGAGAGGCTCCCTCAATCGACCTGAGCCAAGCCGCGCGAACGGCTGGCGTGGCCTCGCCGCCGAGACCGCTCACGTTGGGTCCGTGCACGGACGCCACTCCGGCGCGCCATGCCATCGCGTGAAGGGCCGTCACGTCGCTGAAGCCGACGAGCCACCTTGGGCGTTGGACGAACTCGTCCCAGGGCAGGTCGTGGACGATGCGCATGGCGCCGTATCCGCCGCGCGCGGCAACGATGGCCCGCACCTCGGAGTCCGTCAGCGCCCACGCGAGTTCGTCGCGGCGCCTCCTGTCGCTGCCCGCCAGGAAGCCGTCTCGCGACAGTGCGCCCGCCGACATCCGGATGCGGTACCGCGTTCGCAACCATGCAAGCCCGGGCCACAGGCGCGAGGTCGGCACCGGGCTCGACGGCGCGACCACAGCGACAAGGTCCCCTGGCGCAAGTGGCGGGGGGAAGACGAGGGGCACCGCGCGAAGCATAACGCCGTTGCAAGACCGGCAGCATGCCGTCCAGAATGGACAGCTCGGTGTCTTCCGCTCAACCACCCTCGATAGACCGCCACTCGCGGGCTCCGCGTGGCAAGAGCACGGCCGCCCTTGCCCGTCTCCCGGTTGCGCCGTGGGGGCCTTCGGCACTCCTCAGACGCGTGCTCGGTACCGCCGAAGACGCCCTGGACGACGTCCTCGATCGTCTCATGGGCGAGCCCTTTCGCGACCGGATCTCGCGGGTGCCTCTCGCGCTGGGAACCTCGGGCGTCGACCCCTTCGGCCTCGATCCGCAGTGGGCCAAGTACGTCCTCATGTCCATCGGCATGATGCACCGCAAGTACTTCCGGACCGAGGTGCACGGAGTCGATCGGGTGCCCACGGGACGAGTCCTTCTCATCGCGAACCACTCCGGCCAGATTCCCATCGACGGGGCCCTCGTCGCCGCCGCGATGTTCATGGACGCCGAGCCGCCGCGGATCGTGCGCGCGATGGTAGAGAAGTGGGCGGTCGGCCTCCCGTTCGTATCCCTGCTCTTCACCCGGGTCGGTCAGGTCGTCGGAGTGCCCGAGAACGCGACGCGACTACTCACGCAGGGCGAGGCGTTGCTCGTCTTCCCCGAGGGCGTCGCGCGGCATCTCGAAGACCTTCGACCAGCGCTACCAGCTCACCGACTTCGGCCTCGGCTTCATGCGCCTCGCCATCGAGACCGGTACGCCGATCGTCCCCGTCGCCGTCGTCGGCGGCGAGGAGCAGTACATCTCGGTCGCCAACGTCGACGGTCTCGCCAAGCTGCTGCGCCTGCCCGCCTTTCCCGATCATCCCCCAGCTCTTCTTGCCCGGCGGTCAGCTCCCGTTGCCGACGAAGTACCGGATCTGGTTCGGCGAGCCGATGCAGCTTCTCCGGGGACCCGGACGACGACGACGCGGTCATCGAGGAGAAGGTATGGCTGGTGAAGCAGACCATCCAGTCGATGCTCAACCGCGGCCTGAAGGAGCGGAAGCACATCTTCTGGTGAGCGGGAACGTGAGCGCCGACCGATGATAGAGAGCCAGACCCAGCCGCCGCCTTCTTCTGCGCCGCGTAGTCGCACGCCGTCGATGGTGTCCGCGACCGAGGGCCCGGCCGTGCTCGTCACCGGCATCTGCGGCCGCCTCGGCAAGCGGCTCGCGCGCGTCCTGCACCGCGAGCGACCGGTCGTCGGCGTCGACCGCCGGCCGTTCCTCGACAAGCCGAAGGACATCGACCACGTCCAGGTCGACATCCGCCGGAAGAAGCTCAAGGACGTCTTCCGCACGGACGACATCGAGGCCGTCGTCCACCTCGGCGTCATGCACGACCCGCGCGCCTCGGCGGCCGAGCACCACTCGTGGAACGTCGCGGGCTTCGGCAAGCTGCTCGAGTACGTCGCGCAGTTCCAGGTGCCCAAGCTCGTCGTCCTCTCGAGCGCGAACGTCTACGGCCCGCAGGCCGAGCAACCCGCAGTTTCTGACCGAGGAGGCGCCGCTGCTCGGCGGGCAGAACTTCAGCGACATCCGCGATCTGGTCGAGGTCGACATGCTCGCGCAGAGCTTCTTCTGGAAGCTGCCCGAGACCGAGACGGTGATCCTGCGGCCGGTGCACATCCTCGGGACGCGTCCACAACGCGCCGTCGAACTTCCTCCGCCTCAACCCGGTCACCACCGTGATGGGGTTCGACCCGATGGCGCAGGTGGTCCAACGAGGCGGACGTGGTCCACGCGATCGAGCTGGCGCTGCGTCCCGGCATCCGCGGCATCTTCAACATCGCCGGGCCCGAGCCCGTGCCGCTCTCGCGGCTCATCAAGATTCTCGGCCGCAAGAGGCTCAGCGTCCCCTATTCGCTCGCCAAGGTGGTCCTGCGCCGCATGTGGGCGTTGCGGCTGACGACATTCCCCGTGCCGGAGCTCGATCACATCCGCTTCGTCTGCATGGTCGACGACCGCCGCGCGCGCGAAGTGCTCGGCTTCGCCCCGCGCGTGCCCTTGGAAGAAACGGTGCTCTCCGTCGACGAGGGGCGCTGGTAGTCACGCGCACCTTGCGTGAGTCAGCTTCACACGGACCGGCGAAGCGCCGACCGAGACGAGCTTTCGCTCGACCTTGTGGTCGGCCTTCATGAACACGAGCAAGTGCTCGAAACCGGACGAAGCGCTCGCCCCGACGTAAGCGATATCGCAGGGCGTAGCGTCGCAGACGGTGTCTCCTTCTTCCTTGACGCGCGCCCCGTCCGGCGTCGTCTCCACGTGCAGCGTCGCGGTGAGCCGGGGCGTGGACGCCGACGGCTGCGGCACGACCGCCGCGACCTGCGGGGCGGGCGAGATCGCGACCCCCGGGACCGAGCCGGAGGCGCGCTGCGAAAGGACGGCTCTGCCGATTGCCGTTGCCGCGAGAACAACGCCGAGCCCGACCACCACGGCCGCGGCGATCCCGCGCCGCTTGGGCGTTTCGCGCGGGTCGAGCTGCACAGCGAAGGTCCGCGACGAAATCACCGGCTCGACGAGCGCGGGGGTCAGGTGCCCGGAGTCGACCGCTGCCGTGGCGGCTTCCGCCTTCAGTGCCAGGACGAGCGCCGCCATCGATGCGAATCGATGATCTGGGTTCTTCGAGAGGCACTTCATGACCACCTCTTCGAGCCCTCGCGACAACGGCGACGTCGGGCGCAGCCGTGGCAAACGCCGGGGGCAGCGTCGGACACCTGTGCCATCATCGTTGCAAGCTCGGTTGCCCTCTCGAACGGAGGGCGCCCGGTGAGCATCGCGTACATCATCGCGCCCAGCGCGTAGACATCGGTGCGAGCATCGACGGTCTTGCCCTGGACCTGCTCGGGCGCCATGTAGCGCGGTGAGCCGATGATCTGAGCCGACGGGGCCGGATCTGGTTCCGCCGTCCGCGCGCGTCTCCTTGACCAGGCCGAAATCGAGCACCTTCACGAAGTCGTCGTCGTCGTCCCGTCGGATCGAGAAAGACGTTGCCGGGCTTCATGTCCCGGTGCACCGCGCCCGCCTCGTGCGCCTCGCGTAAGCGCGCGCCCTACCTGCAGGGCGACGTGAATCGTGCGTTCCGGCGAGAGCCGACCAAGGGCTCTCAGCTCGTCGGAGAGCGAACGCCCCTCGAGGTACTCCATGGCGATGAAGCAGCTGCCTTCGGGGGTGTCGCCGTAGTCGAAGATCGCGACGGCGTTGGGGTGGGTAAGCTTCGCGGCGATGCTCGCCTCGAGCAGAAAGCGTCCGGTGAACTCGGCCGCGTCGTCGCCGGCGACGAGCCTCGGATCCAGCACTTTGACCGCACACCGGCGATTCAGACGTGTCTGCTCGCCGAGGTACACTTTCCCCATCCCGCCCCGTGCAATGGCTCGCACGATCCGCACCCGATCGAGCAGGACCGCACCGATGAGCGGATCGTCGTCGTGGGCGGGCTCGCCGCGATCGGAGGGAACGGGGGGAGGCGTGAAGCTGGCGGCCGGGATCGGGGGCTTCTTGGAACCGGGCCGGGGTGCGTCCACGTTACGTCATGGAGAATACCGCAGAAACCGTGGCCGTCACGGGTGAGGGGGCACCGCGACGCCGCGGAAGGTTTCGTTGGTGGCGGCGGTCGCGAGGACAGTGGGCGACGGCGTCCCCGATCCCGTATCGACAAGCATGACGAGCGAGTCCGGCAAGTCCCCGCCCATCCCGGTCGACGCCACCAGCGTGACCGTATTCCCCGTGGCGTAGCCCGCCAGCCCGCGGCACCCGGTGAGCCCCGCTCCACCGTCCGGACTCTTGTTCGAACCCCCGACCGTCCAGCTTACCGACCAGGTCAACGCTCCGCCGTCGCCGGGGGCGAGCGTGAACTTGCCGATCCCCTCCGCCCGTGCTGGTCCGATCGTCCGCGATGTACACGGTGTCGAGACCCGGCACGGCTGGGTTCAGGTCGAAAAAGACGAACCCGAAGGGGCTCACCTTGTTACCGGATGGCAACCCAGGCAGAAGGGCCAGCGTCGGAGAACCACTGGTGGGTAGCCCGCTTCCCACCGTGAAGAGACCATTGCCCGCCGAAGTGCCACTCGAGTCCCCGTAGAGCTGCCCTCCAGCGATTCCGAGCCACCGCGCCAGCTGTGTCGAGCTCGTCGCAGACACGAGCTGCACATTGCCCGAGGTGCCCGTCGCCTGGTACCAGAGGCCTCCGGTCGTGTCGGTCGCTGTTCCGCCAACCCACAGCTCGGCGCCGTCGTTCGAAACTGCCGTTTGGATGCTGCCCCCCGCGGCGAGGGCGTTCGGGAGCACGGTCGCCGTGTTGACGGTCCCGGAGGAATTGATGAACGCTCCGACGCAATTTCCACTCGAGATGGTCATGCCCGGCGCGTAATTGTGCCCGGCCATCACGACGAATCGTCCGTCGGCGGACGTCGTCAGGTCGCCCTCGGCGACGTCGTTGTCGATCAACGTGAGCGCCTGGTTGGTACCGCTCGCCCCCGCCACCGTCGGCAGCGCGATCGTCGATACGAGACCGCCGCTTAGGTTGTACTGATCGATGAAGACCGCCGCGGTCAGCCCGGCGCCGGCGTCGGAACCGCTGCCGACGCGAACGACGTCGAACGAGGGGACGACGCAGTTCCCGCCGCCGTCGCAAATGCTCCCGCCGCTGTCCGAACAGGCCGTCCCTTGGGGCGCGTTGCTGAGGACGCATCGGTTCGAGACGCAGGAAGGCACAAGGCAGAGGGAAGGCGTCCCGCAGTTTGCCGACGTGGTGCACTGCGCTTCGCAGTTGATTGTCTCCGACGCGGTCGTGTTGGCGATGCCTGTGCATACCTGTCCGACGCTGCCGCCGTCGAGGCCGGTTCCGTCGAGGCCCACAGTGAGTGTCACCGTGCAGACTCCGGTCGTCGCGCCGCACGAGAACGTGGCGCTGGCCTGCGTCGGATTGGTGATCGTGCCGCACGTCGAAGTCCACAGCAGCGTGGTCGTCCCGCCGTCTCCGCCCGTCTCCATCGCCGTCAATGACGCGGTCTCGGGCGGCATGAGCTCCGCCGGGCTGACCCCGACGCCCGTGATCCCCGGACACTGGAACGGCGCCTGCATCGCGTAGACGACGGGCGCGTTGACGGCGATGGCCCCGTTGACCACGTCCGCCGTGATGGCGGCATCGGTCGGGGCCGTGCACGTGACAGGGACGATCGCGCTGCTCGTCGCTCCCGCCGTGACCGTGACCGTGGCGGAGATCCCCTCGCACGGATCCCCGTTGCTGTCGGAGCCGTAGAGCGTGACGACGTAGCCGCTGCCCGCGAGGATTCCCCCGGCGACGAACTCGACGGATTGCGCTTCGTGGCCCGCGTCGTCGGTGATGAAGACGGTCCCGCTGTAGCTGTTCGTGCCGTTCGACAGGGTCCAAGCGAGCTGGTTGACGTGGACGCCGTTGGCGATCGTCAGGTGGAGACCGACCGCCCCGGTGTCCGTGCCATTCGGAGACCCGCTGATCGTGCCCAGGTCCGGTCCCGAGTTGGGGGCCTGCCCGCCCGTCACGTCGCCATGACTGGAGCAGGAGGCCCCCCACAAGACAATCGCCACGGCCAGGGCGTCGCCAAACCATCCCCTTCGCGTAACCACTTGAGCCACACGAGAGCGAATACTGTGCCCGGGGCGGCTATGTGGATTTCAGCTCATTTCAGGGCATTGGCATGTGACACCCTCCGATTATCGGAGATTGGCCTCCGGAAACCGGACCTTGAGAAGGCAAACCTCTCTCGAATTTATCCACTCAAGACGGAACGACCCGGATTACCACGGACATGATCCATTCTGCGGGTTTGCAGGCACAACCAGTGTGGGAGATGCTCCTCCCCGCGATGGTCGCACGTTCGACACCTCCTCCGCTCATGCGCCGCAAGGTACGGCCCTCCGGCAGTCACCGGAGGGTGCCTCCGCCGATGCACCTCCGCGCCGAGTTTCTGCCGGACGAGTTCGTGGTCATGGACGAGAGTGCGGCGTTTCTCGACGAAGAGTTCGTGATCGAGGACGAGTCTGACGTGGTCTTCGCAGGGCCTTCGGACGCGCCCCCAGCGCATGTCGCGTTCCCAGTCGCGGCCCGGGCCAGAGCGGGGGCGGCGGATCGCTGGCGCATGGCGTATCTCGTGTTCGCCGTGGGGGTGTCGGGAGCGATGGCCGTGGCGATCTGCGCACGAGTGCTTGCGCGGGATTCGGAAGGCCGGTCGGAAGTGACGGCGATTTCGACCCCGACCGCGACCGCGACCCCGACCACAACCCCAACCTCGGCCGCAGCCTCGGACCCGGCTCCGAGCGAGTCACCCGATGCCGAGCGCGATGCCCTCGAAGCGGCGGACGCGAAGCAGTTGGCGCAAAAGGCGCTCGACAAGGGGAAGGCGGCAATCGCTATCGAGCAGGGGGAGCGGTCCGTGGCGCTCGACGCCGGCGATGCGGAGGCGTGGTCGATCCTCGGCGCGGCCTACATGCAGAAGGGGAACTTCGCGAAGGCCCGGCGCTGCTTTTTAAGCTGCGTGCAGATGGCGACGCGCGGGGCGCGAGCCGAGTGCGCTGCCTTGATGCGATAAGTTGCCCTCTCGATGAAGACCACCAAGCTCGGCGATCTCGATGCACGCATTGCCGGGGGGACCGATCGCGAAGGCGGCGGCGACGGCCCTGTCGTCGTACTCCTTCACGGCTTCGGTGCACCGGGGGATGACCTCGTGCCGCTCTGGCGAGTGCTCGCCTGTCCAACGGGGACACGCTTCGTCTTTCCGGCCGCTCCCGTAGACCTCGGGCGCCAGTACATGGGCGGACGGGCGTGGTGGCGAATCGATATGGAGGAACGCATGCGCCGGCAGGCACTCGGTGACCAGCGCGACCTCTCCGAGGTCCCCGACGGCCTCGACGCCGCGCGAGGCCTGGTCGACGCGATGCTCGACGACGTCGAGCGGACGCTCCGGCCGCCGCCCGGCAAGATCGTGCTCGGTGGGTTCTCCCAGGGGGCGATGCTCGCCCTCGACACGGCGCTGCGTTCGACACGCCCCCTCGCCGGGCTCGTGCTGCTGTCGGGAACGCACGTCGCCGCGAACGAGTGGGCACCTCGCTTCGAGGCCCGCCGTGCGCTGCCGGTCTTCATGAGCCACGGACGGGAAGACGAAATCCTTCCCTTCGCTGTCTCAGATGGCTTGCGCGCGATCCTCGTCGAGCACGGGCTATCGGTGGACTGGGTGCCTTTTCGCGGCGGACACGGCATCCCTCCCAGCGTCATCGAGGGTGTGGGAGTCTTCCTGCGCCGTGTGCTGCTACCGCTCTAGGCTGACTTGCTCAGTGGCAGCCGGCCATCGTCTGCACCGTACCGAGATCGACGACGTCGAAGTCGTCCCACGTCAGGTTCCCGAGTTGCTCGATATCGGCCTGGTTCCATCCCTGGTTGTTGCCGAGGCCGCCCAGACGAAACGACGACCGTGTCTCGCCGCTGATGTCCGTGTTGAACATGCCGTACCTCTGCAACGCGCGAAGGACGACGAGCGCTTGGGTGCCGGTGACCTTCGACGTATCGTAGCTCGCCTTTAGGCGAAGCCTTCCTCCGTACGGGAACGTGCCGGTTGCACTCCACGCGCCGTCGGAAGCGGGGTGAACGTAGGTGCAGCGCGAGATCGCCGCGGCCGGCATGACGATGTCGACCGCGTGCTGGATCTCCCCGGCTGCCACTTCATCCATCCAGATGACCCCCGGCAAGAGGGGCGTCCCCGCGGCGGTCGTGCTGCCGACCTCCAGGTTGCCTGGGATCTGTTCGTTGGTTCCGTTCAGGTCCCACTCGACCAGGACGGACCAGCCCGTCGTCGGACCCGTGGGATTCCAGGCGTAAAGCTCGAAGAGCTGACACGTGCCCTGCTGCAAGATCATCATGTGATGATCGGCGTTCGGGGTGTTCATGTTCTCGTACTGGACGTTCGAGGGAATGGGCGCCGTCGCACCACCGGCATCGGCCTCGTAGAAGAACGTGTCGGTCCGATCGAATCCGTAGAAGCTCGATGTCTGAACGGCAACGGCCGCCTGCGAGGCCGGGACGATGTTGTAGGCCTCGCCGCCGGGGTAATCGAGGCCAATGACGGGCGCGCTGCTCTTGAGCGCCGCAAGGTACGTCGCCGACCCGGTGTCGAGGGGGGCCTGCGAGATGTCCTGGTTGTACGCGAAGCTGGGCTGGAAGAGGGGGCAGCCGCCGAGAGTTGGACCGCTGGAGCCGTCGCCGGTGGCCTCGCCGGAGTCGTGCCCAGCGTCATTCACTGGCTGGTTGCCCGAGTCGCCCGCCGCGCTGCCATCGGCAGCGGCTTCGCTTCCCGGGCCGGGGCCACCGCTGCCGATCGTCGTTACGTCGGTGCCGCCGTCGGAGGCGCCTGTCGCACGGCTACCGGAGGTGCCACCGCTCGAACAGTGCACGAGGAGCAAGCCCGTGGCCAGTGAACAGAGCGAAGCGCACGCAATCGAGGCTCGGCTCATGAGATCCCCTCCTGGATGAGGCTCGCACGGGCCAGATGCCCCGGGCAAACCTTCCCGCGAGGCCCGGGCGACCCTACGCTCGTCAGACATGACCACGGCTTTTTACGAGGCCCTCGCCCCCGACCGCTTTCTCGCGACCGCTGCCACCGTAGGGCCTTGGGGGCCGCAGCTGTCGCACGGTAGCCCTCCGGCAGCGCTTCTTCTTCGCTCGATCGAGCGCGGTCATCCACGCGACGATGTACGGGTCGCCCGGATTGCCTTCGACTTCTTCGGCCCCGTCGCGGTTGGCGAAGTGACGCTGTCCACCGACGTCGTGCGGCCGGGCGCGCGCATCGAGCTCTCCAAGGCGCGCCTAACGACAAGCGGCAAAGTCGCCATGGAGGCCTCCGCGTGGCGGATCGCTGCAGCGCCAGCGCGCGTGCCCGAGGTGCCGGACCCGCGCAAAGCCCCGAAGCTGCCAGGACCTCAGGCGCAGACGCTCTTCCCGGACGTTGGGTCGTTCGGATACGGGGAGGCCATCGAGTGGCGCTTCCTAGAGGGGTCTTTCAGCGAGCTCGGACCCGCAGCGGTGTACTCGCGTCCACGGATCCCCCTGATCGCAGGGGAGAACACGTCTCCGATGGGTCGCTTGCTCCTCATGGTCGATTCGGCGAACGGAATCAGCGCCGAACTGCTGCCCACTCGCTTCACGTTCGTCCCGGTCGAGCTCACTGTGAGCGTGCGGCGGCATCCACGGACGGAGTGGGTCGGCATGCAGGCCCGAACCACGATCGACCCGGACGGCATCGGCCACACCCACGCCGACCTATTCGACGAGGCCGGCTACATAGGGACCGCTCTTCAGACGCTGTTCGTCGCCCCTCGCTGAGCGCTCGTGCTGCGCTGCCGCAGAAGTCAGGGGTGGCACACTCTGGCCCTGTCGTACCCCCCGGCTTCCTGCTGGATCTTGCCTACACCAGCGTGGTTAGGCGTTTGCACCCAGGCTCGGCATGACGTGCATCCCTGTCCTTCGCCCATCGTTCGCAGCGAGGTTCTCGCTCCTTGTGGCCGGCGCTCTTGCGGCAAGTGGCTGCATCTCGCGCTCCGATTCCGGGGCTGGCCTCGGTGCGACGGGCGTCGATGCGGGAGCCGACTTCGACGGAGGAGGCGCCTTCGTGGGTCCCACGAATGGCAATTTCGGGGGCTCGGCGATCAGTCCCACGTTCAACGGCGTGGTCACGGCGAGCGAGCCTCCACCCCCCATCTCCGGCGGAACGCTCCTCGTTACGAAGGATGGCACGCACGCGGTCGCTTCGGATCCCGACCGCGACAACCTCTATGTCGTCGACCTGCATGCGAAGGCGGTCGAGTTCACGATTGCCCTGCACGCTGGCGACGAACCCGGTCGGCTCGCGCAAGACGGCGCCGGACGCGTGCACGTCGCGCTGCGGGCGGGCGGGGCGCTCGTGACGATCGATCCCACGAGCGGCTCGATTCTCGCCCGCCGCTCCGTCTGTCCCGCCCCTCGCGGGGTCGCATGGGACTCGTCGACAGACCTCGTTTGGGTCGCGTGTGCCACGGGAGAGCTGGTTGCGCTCCCTTCGGCGGGCGGCGCGGCTACCACCTCTCTTACGGTCGAGCGAGACCTTCGCGACGTCATCGCTTCCAATGGATTGCTCGCCGTCAGCGAGTTTCGATTGGCCGAAGTCCTTCGCGTTGCCGGCAACGGAACGATCACCCGGCGAGACGCGCTCCCGTCCCCGACGGCGGGCTTCCTGCCGCACGTCGCGTGGCGAGCAGTGCCTGGTCCGTCGGGAACCATCGTGACGCTGCACCAGGCCGAGTCGACGACCTCGCTCGTGACCACGATGCAAGGCGGGTACGGGTGCGGAGGTGGAAGCGGAGGCGGTGGCGGGGGCGTTGGTCTGGCCCTCGGGGTGGCATTCGACGCGGCCAGTGGGATCTCGTCGCCGCTCGGGTCGGACGAGGAGGCTGGCGTCGACTCCGGCGGAGTGACCGAAGGCAGTGACGGCGGATTCATCGCCTGTCCCGTCGGCACCCCTCCCCCGCCCCCTGTTCCCGTCGGCGGCTGCCAGGGAGGCGAGTCGGGCGCCGTCCTGGGCGTCTTGACGGTGCTGGGCAACGACGGGACGGTCCTCGTCAATGCGTCGATCCCCGCCGTGCTCCCGGTCGACGTGGCCGCCTCGCCCGACGGATCGAAGTACGCCGTCGTCGCCGCGGGCAACGCGTTCGTGTCGACGAACCTCAACACGGTGCTCACGTTCGACCAGTGCGGCAACAGCGCGGGGCCAGGGCAGGTCGTCGGCACGGGCGGCGTGAGCGAGCAGCCGATCGCCGTCGCCTATGACCCCGTCGGCGAGTTGATCGTCCAGACACGCGAGCCCGCATCGCTATGGATCCTCGGGTCTACGAGCGACGCGAAGGTAGCGCTGTCGACCACCACGAGAGCGGACACCAGTTTCGACATCTTCCACGCGCAAGCCGGCGGCATGATCGCATGCGCGTCGTGCCACCCCGAGGGGCGGGACGACGGGCACGTATGGATCCTCGACGGCAACAAGCGCCGTACGCCGTCGCTGCGCGGCACGATCGCCGGAACGGCGCCCTACCACTGGCCCGGCGACGAGCCGAATCTGAACGTGCTGGTGAACGACGTGTACACGGTCCGGATGAACGGCGCGTCCTTGACCACCGAGCAGATGGGCGCCATCAACGGCTGGGTGCAGAACGTCGCCGCGCCGCCGCCTCCCTCCTGGGTCGACACCGCATCCGCGGCCGCGGGCAAGCGCTCTTCGAGAGCGCGTCCACCGGTTGCGCAACGTGTCACTCGGGGCCGAAGTTCACCAACAACCTCACTGTGGACGTCGGCACCGGAGGCGCGTTCCAAGTACCGCCGCTCGTCGGCGTCGGATGGCGCACGCCGCTCATGCACAACGGCTGTGCCACGACCCTCGCCGATCGCTTTGGCGCCTGCGCGACGCCACAGCACGGGGCGACCGGCGCTCTTTCGCAACAGAACGTCTCGGACCTGGTCGCGTTCCTCGAGACTCTGTGACGCGCGAGGCAGTTGGTCTCGCCCCGCCTACGCGCCCGCTCCGCGGCGTGCGGGCTCCCAGCGTTGTCCGGTCTCGCAGTCGTGATGCGCGAGGTGAACGGCGGTCGGCGTGACGTCAATGGTGCCGAAGACGATCGGCAACCTGAACCGCCGTGGACCAACCGAACCGGGGTTGAACACCGAGAGATCGCGGTCTCGTGCGACGAGCGGCACGTGCGAATGCCCGCACACCACAAGCGCGGCATCCCGCGTGCGCGCAAGGCGGTAGGCGTCGGAGCGCAGCCTCGGCCCGTCGACGGCGATGTGCACGAGGAAGATGCGCAGCAGCGACGTGTCGCCGGAAACCACGTCGAGCGTCAGGTGGTCCGGGAGACCCGGCGCCCGAACGTCGATGTTGCCGCGAACCGCGAAGACCGGGGCGATCGCCGCGAGCTCGTCGATCACGCCGAGATCGCCGATGTCGCCCGCATGCAGGATCGCGTCGGGAGAGAGCGAGCGGACCAGCGTCATCGCCGCGGGATGAGGCGCAGAATGCGTGTCGGCCACGACAGCCAACCGCAAGGAACCATTGCGATGGATCGCGACGCGCGCGCTCTTCTCCACCGTCTGCGATCGAGCCACGAAGCCATCGTACTCCGCATCCGCGGCGCCCCAAGGTAAGTGCGGGTCGGCCTCTCAGCTCCAGCGCACGAAAATATTTGACCCATGATCACCGGAGCCGGCGCCTACCCCACGATGAGACGCAGACATATGTCCAAGCTCCTCAACCGAGCGATCCCCATTCTGCCCGCCACCCTAATCGTCGTTGCAGGCTGCTCCTCGAGTTCCACGGGTTCCACTGGTTCGGCGGAAGACGGCGGCGGAACCAGTAGCGGAACGTACGGCGGAAGCGGCTCCGGTGGAGGGACGACCGGCGGGAGCGGGTCCAGCGGCGGAACGACCAGCGGAAGCGGATCCAGCGGTGGAACTGCCAGCGGCAGTGGCGGGTCCAGTAGCGGAACGGCCAGCGGAAGTGGATCCAGCGGTGGAACAGCCAGCGGCGGTAGCGGCTCCAGCAGTGGAACGGCCAGCGGAAGCGGATCCGGTGGCCCCGGCGGTGACAGCGGAACCGGCAGCAGCAGCGGCGGAGCCGCGAGCTCCTGCACCATGGCCAACGCCACGTGCGTCTCGGACAATCAGGCCTGCAACGTGGGGAACACCTACGACCTCTACGACAACCAGTGGAACTGCGGAGGAAACCACTGCGGTCCGGAGTCGGCCTATGGTTGCCTCAACAGCGACGGTACCGTGGACTTTGTCATCAACTCGAGCCAGCCAACCGGAAACACTGCTGTTTTGACGTACCCGGCGATGCAGCTGAATGTTTCCGGCAATCCGGCGCTCAGCTCGCTCAAGAGCGTCGTAAGCACGTTCACGGTGGCGCCCCCGACGGGGTCGAACAATGACTGGGAAGTCGCCTATGACCTCTGGTTCAACGCCAACAACGCGAATGAATTCATGGTCTGGGTGTACAACAACGGGCAGACGCCGGGCGGGAATCAGGTCGCGACGAACGTATCGCTAGGAGGAAAGACCTACGACATATGGTGGTCCAACAACGGCGGCACGAATGGCACCGTGTATTTCGTTTTGACCACCAACATCACGACCGGCACCTTGGATCTCCTCCAGCTCTTTCAGTACGCATCCCAGCACGGCTGGCTCCCGGCCGACTCCACCGTGGACCAATTCGACATGGGGGTCGAGGTCTGCTCGACGAACGCGAAGAACGCAACGTGGACCTTCACCGACTACTCCCTGACGGTCACGATGTGATGCGAAGGCGCTGGAGCCATCTTCGGAACGGGTGTCGTGACACGGGGAGCGACGCCCCTCGTTGCGTTCGCGCAACGCAGAGTTCCTCCGCGAGTGCGAGACGCGGCGCACGAATGACGGCATCGTACCGGGCATGAATGCAAGCCCGACCGCATCCGCCAGCAGCAGCACCACCCCCACCACCGCCACCCGATGGACCCTCGACCCGGGGCACTCCGCCGTCGGGTTTTCCGTCCGCCACCTGATGATCACCAATGTTCGCGGAGAGTTCGAGAAGTTCCGCGGCGACGTAACCTACGACGCGGCCCACCCCGAGGCGACGCGTATCGCGGCGACGATCGACGTCGCGTCGCTGAACACCCGCGAAACGAAGCGCGACGCAGACCTCCGGAGCGCCCTCTTCTTCGACGTCGAGAACCATCCGGAGATGACGTTCGTCTCGAAGAGCGCGCGCGCCACGGGGGACGGCAACCTGGAGGTGACCGGAGATCTCACCATACGGGGAATCACGCGCCAAATGACGTTGTCCATCCGTGACGTCAGCTCCGCGACGGACATGCACGGCAATCCCCGCATCGGCGCAACGGCTTCGACCGAGATCAAGCGATCGGACTTCGGGATGACGTGGAACAAGGCCCTCGAGACCGGCGGCGTGGTCGTCGGCGATGTGGTCACGATCGCGCTCGACGTGTCGCTCGTGAAGGCGACGTAAGACTCTCGACGCCCCGTAGCGCCGAAGCTCGATAGTCTCGCTTGGGTGAGGGACCTCGACCTGAACGATCTGCGGGTGTTCGTGCGCGTCGTCGATCGCGGCGGGTTCGCCGTCGCCGCGCGCGAGCTCGGGATCCCCACCTCCACGGTGAGCCGCGCGATCGCGCGGCTCGAAGAGACTACCGGGACGCGGCTCCTTCATCGCACGCCCCGGAGCGTGCACGCGACGAGCGATGGGCGTGCGATCTATGCGAGTGTCAGCGAAGCCGTAGGGACGCTCGAACGAGCTACCCGCGCGCTCGAGCCGGCGACGCGACGACCCAAGGGCGTCCTCCGCGTGACGGCACCCACAGACATCGGCGGCTCGTTCCTCGCGGACGTCGCGGTCGCCTTCGGCGAGCGTTATCCGCTCGTGCAGATCGATCTCGCCCTCACCAACCGCGCGGTGAACCTCGTCGACGAGGGGTTCGACTTAGCCGTGCGCGCGGCGACGCGGCTCGCCGATTCGTCGCTCGTAGCGAAAAGGCTCGGGGAGCTCGAGCACGCGCTTTACGCCTCGCCGCGCTACATCGAGCGGCACGGTGCGCCGTCGTCGCCGGGCAACCTCGGCGCTCACCGCTGCATCGTCTTCCGCGCCAAAGACCTGGCGAAGACGTGGAGGCTCTTCAACGACAAGGAGACAATCGACGTCCTTGTCCACGCACACATGGGCGGCGACGATTTCAGCTACCTGCGCGCGGCGGTGCTCGCCGGGGGCGGCATCGCGCTCATGCCGAGCCTCGTCTGCGCGAAGGACGAAGCGGCTGGCCGCCTCGTCCGTGTGCTGCCAGGTTTCGAGGCCAAAGGCGCGGGGCTCTACATGCTGTATCCGTCGGCGTCTCACGTCCCCGCGCGCGTTACCGCGTTTCGCGACTTCGTCGCCGCGGCGTTCGATGCGAGGCGGTCGGTGCGCTCGCCGAAGGCTACTGCGGAACGGGTGCGGACTGGGCCTCCTGCTCGATGAGCGGGGCGTCGGCTGCGAGAATGAACCCCGCCTGCTGAGCGGCAACCGTCGCCGTCGTCACCTTGCTCACGTAGTCGTCGTGGCTCGAATAGAGCATCGCGAGCTGCGCCGAGGCAAAGGGCGTCGTCTGACCGAAGAAGGAGCAAGTGAGGCCTCCCCCGACCGAGCTGCTGGGCTGGCCGCTGTAGGTCGCGATGGGAACGTCGACCGCCGCCGTCCTCACTCCACCGAGGGCGTTGCCGTAGGAGTCTTGCGCGATCGCGGTGCCTGCGTCGGTCAGTGTGAAGGGCTCGCCGGTAGGCGGAAGCTGGCCGTTCGCGGTCCACGCCTGCACGGCGTTCATCGCGGTGTCTTCGACCCAGTGCTGCGGCCCCGCGTTGATGTCGCCGCACGACCCGACCACGCTCGCGACGGAGTCCCCCGCGTCTCCGCCGTCCGGCCCCTCCTCGTAGTCGATCAGGTACTGGTCGGCGTGCGCGGTTCCGGCGACCTCCCACGTCCGAAGGCGGGCCGTGTCGGGCTGGCGAGAGACGGCGAACCCCTGCCCGAGGAGCCCCGAGGTGAGGCCAGGGACGTCGGTCTCCGTCTCGAACTGAAAGACCGGAACGGTGAGGTCACCTCGGATGTGCGCAGGGCTTGGACCGGCCAAGATCGCGTTTACCCCCGCGTCCGCGAAGCCGCTGATGAGCGCACCTCCGCTGAAACGACTGTGGATGAAGAAGCCGTCGAAGACATTTTCGATCGGATGGATCGCGTTGACGTACGTGACCATGCGGATGGCCGACTGCGACTCCCCGTCCCCGATGAAGCGCGCCGGCGTGAGGCCGCCGAGCGGGTCGACGGCCGCGGGGTGACGCAGCGCCCGCGCCGCCTGCGTGTAGATGTCGTACGCGTAGTCGTCCCCCGGATGGTGCAGGGACCCGTAACGCTCGGGGTCCTCTTGGACGAGGGGCTTCACAGTGATTCCGGTAAGGGCGCTGAGCGAGAACCCTCCGCCCACCACGCCCTGCGCCTGGGCGGAGACCCCGACGTACCCGAACCCGCTCCTCAGCAGCTCGGCGTGCGCGAAGCCGAACTCCGGGTCGGCGTCGATGCCGCCCGTGTCGTTGAACCATTCGACGATCACCGTCCCGTTGAACTTCGTCGGATCCGTCGGACGCCGGACCAGCATGCGCGTCTTGTAGCTGGCCGTCGTCGTCGTCTTGACCGACCAGACGCCGTCTTCGCCCGGCGGAGTCACCCAGTCGTACGCGGTGGCGGTGCCCGCGAAGAAGTACTCCTCCTCGACGTATCCATACGACGCCAGATCGAGGGGTGAGGCGGTGAACGGCTTGCCGGTGCTGCCTCCCGTGATGGGCCCGGTCACGACGGGGAGGCTGCCCGAGCCCCCACCGTCCAGCGACGCGTCCGGCCGGCTCTCTCCCGCATTCGAAGCCACAGAGGAGGAAGAACTACAGGACAGGAGACCCGGAAGAACCCCGACCAAGAACCACGAACCCCCCAAACGCGAGACGAGGCCACGATCAGTACTCATGCTGCCTACTTTGGTTCAAGGGCGTCGATCTGTCACAATAATGGTGTCTCGCGTCCCCTGCTCCTCCCTCGCGTCGATGGCGCCCCAGGTGTCGGGCAGATAGAAGGGATCTTCCGGTAGAGAAGCGGGATCGAGCGGGGCGCAGTTCGCCCAGCCGTCGAGCCTGCGTCGAACAAATGACTATGAAGCGCGGCTCGCTGTGGCTTGACGCGAGCGCGGGTCGGACGCATGCCCGACGGCGAGAGGCAAGGCATGGAGTCCGGCGAAGCAAAAGACGCGATTCTCGACGAGTACCTGGAGACGCTCTCCACGTTGAATGACGCTCAGATACGGGCGCTCGTTCACGCGCGAGTGCCGTCGGCGCCCGAGAGACGGACGTTCGAATCGGCGAGCTCGGGCGTCTCGAGGGAGACGCTGATTCTCCTTGCGGCCGGATGCCTCGCGCGCCAGACGTTCAAGGCGCCCGTGGTGGAGGGCAATCCGTTCCCGGCGTGGTTCCGCGAATCACCGACATAGGGAAAGCGCAACCGGTCGGAGTCGTCCCTGTCGTGCGGGAAACGTCCCACATCGGTCATGGTGCCGACACAACCCGCGAACGCCTATCCGAAGTAGATTCGACGGAGATGGCGAGCGATGACGCGGGAGATGCGGACGCGGCGCGACCCCGGGTCGTCCGGCTGAAGCTGCGCTACAAGAGCGCCACGGTCGACGAGTTCATCGAGAAGTATGCGCTCGACGTCAGCCCGCGCGGAATCTACGTCAATATTGCAAGACCGCTGGCGGTGGGCACGCTGGTCAAGCTCGAGATCCGGCTCGCGAACGAGGAGGTGGTCATCAAGGGGGCCGGGACCGTCGTCTGGAACCGCGATCGGGAGCAGGCGAGCGGCACGCGACCTGCGGGCTTGTGGATCAAGTTCATTCAGATCGACGAGCCCTCCAAGGCGTTCATCGAAAAGCTGACGAGCGCCAGGGCCGATGCGGGCATGGCGTACGAGGAGCACGCGGAGAAAGAGGCGGACGCCCCCGTCGTGGAGAAGCCCGCGCAATCGGTGCAGGTGCAGGAAGCAACAGCCCCGCCCGCAGCGGCTGCGCCCCGGCTCCGAGCGACGCTCGTCGGGATCACGGCCCCGGCGATGCCCCCCGCGAGGCCCCGGTTGTCGTCCTTGCCTCCGATTCCCACACCGCCGCCGCCGAAGGCTGCGTCCTTGCCCCCCCCACCGGTCCCGGCTCCACACAGGCTCAAAGCCACGCTGACGGGAATCACCGCGCCGACGACGTTGCCGCCCCGCCCGAGCTTGGCGTCGCTGCCTCCGATTCCCACACCGCCGCCACCGCGGGCTCGGTCCGTGCCGCCCCCGCCAGGCAAGGCGTTGGACGAGCAACCGGAGACCGACGCGGACGAGGCCACCGTCGTATGGGACGAAGCCCCGGCCGCATCCGCGCAGGAAGCGACTTTGATCGAGCTCACGGCCCCGGCGACGCTCCCTGCCCTGCCCCGCCCGGCGTCGCTGCCTCCGATTCCCACACCGCCACCGCCGAAGGTTCGGTCGACGCTACCCGTGCCTGCGGCCTACGAGGAGAACGAGGGCGAAGACGACACCGTCGTTTGGGACCACGAGCCATCCGAGCAAATAGGATCGGCCTCGCTGGTCCCGGTCGCGTCCGCGCGTCCGGTGATCGCCACTGCCCAGCAGGGGTCCGCGCGTGAGCCCAGCGTGAAAACGACGGTGACGCGGCGGCAGTCGTCCTCGCGGTTCGAGCTACCGCAGTGGGCCCGGTCGGGTTCATGGGTGGCCTTGGGCTTCTTCGCCACGGTGGCGCTCGCACTGGCGGTGCGTTCCACGCGCTGGTTCCGTTCATTGACGACGGCGGAGCCCGCCTCGGCGATCGTCGGCGGGGCGACCTCGGCCGCGGCCCCCACGCCGTCCGCGGAGACCGCGCCGGTGCTGGACCGGCCCAAGGCAGAGGCTCCACCCGACACGGCACCGGCCGCGACGCCGCCCGTAGAGGTCGAAGTGCCCCCGATGACGAGCACTTCGCCGCCGGCAATCGTGGTCCCCACTGCAGCGCCGACGCCGAAGCCCACGCCAGCCACTCGCGCACCCAGCCCGGTACCTATAGGCATCCCAATCGTGCGAGCCAAACCGAAACCGAAGCCCGCGCCGACGATCGACGACGGCTTCTGACGAGTACCCGACCCCTACTGGACGTCGAAGGTCACGTTGTCGAACTCGACACTGATGACGCCCGTGCTCTCGAGGCCACCCGCGTAGTCGCCCAGGGCGATCGAGACGGTGGCGGGATGGAGCAAGTGGGGGGGCAAGGCCAGGCATGGCGAGAGCAGCGGGGTGATCCCCTCGTAGATTTGCACGCAGCCCGCCGTCGAGGTGTAGTCAACCTCGATCGCGTAACGGGCTGCCCAGACCCCGCCCGCAGGGAATGTCCCTGTTGCATTCGACGTCTTGAAGGTCCCCGCGTCGCTGACTCCGGCATCGGTCGCGTCAGTCCAGGCCCCGCTCAAGGTGGGGCCGCTGGTAATCGCGAGGGCCGCATAGCCGTTGGAGAGATCGTTCCCGAACGCGATGGCGGCGAGCCCGACGGCTGACAGAAACGCCACGCTGCCACTCGAGTCGAGGCGAAGGTCGAAGTCGAGGCGCAAGACGGCTGGTTGCTTGGCGAGAGGGAATGTCTTGATGACGACGACTTTTGCGCCGTTGGGTCCCATGACTTCGAGCGCGTTCGGAGGTGAAGGAGCGTTCACAGTGTCGAAGGCGAAGCTGCCCCCGCCCGTTTGCTCGAAGGTGGACCACGCGCCCAAGAGAGCCGTGACGTCGGAGTATTCGTCGAAGTCTTCGCAGAACGTGTTCGCTGTTTGCCCGCTGCACCAGCTCCCGCCATCGGTGGACGACCCGCTATCGGCCAAATGGGCAGAATCGCCCACCGCGCTCGCCTCGGGCGTCCCGGTCGCCGCTTCGATACTCGCCTCGGACGTCGCGGTCGCCGCGTCGATACTCGCGTCGGAACCACCGGCCGTGAAGCTGGGCCCACCGCAAAACGTCAACGCCATGGCGCAGGCGGACGTAGCGACCGCCCCGGCCGCCGCCATCCCGTAGCCTCTCACCATGCTTCCAGTGTACCCCGTCGAGGGGACGGCGTAAGGCACGCTCGCCGACCCGGTATTCCTCGGCTCATGATACATTGGTGGCCCATGAGAATGGCCTCTCTTCGCCTGACAGTAACCATGCTCGGGATTTCGCTCGCGAGCTGCGGCGGCGGGCAATCGACGACGTCTCACGGGCGCCTGGACGCGACGGCAGACGGTACATCGAACGATGGCACGCCCGGGGAGGGCCGTCCTGAATCGGACGGGAGCGGCCCTGAGGACGCGATGGCCGACGGTGCCTCGTCCGACGCGAGCCCTGCCCAAGACGGCGCTCTGGACGGGGGCACCGCCGAGGCGGGCGCAGGGGACTCCGGCACGGACGCTGCGGGAGGCGCCGACGCGGCCGGCAACTGTGCGCAAGCGTGTCCCTCGGGAGCGGCGTGCACCGAGGCGGGCGTATGCGCGTTCGACTGCTCCGGGGCCGCCTCCTGTGCGGCACGCGTCGTCTGCCCTCCGGGAGTGGCGTGCCAGGTCTCGTGCGGCGTGAGCGGATGCGCCGCCGGCATCGACTGCACGGGCGCGAGCTCGTGCACCATCGATTGCGTGGGCACGAGTGCCTGTCAGGGTGCGATCGCGTGCGGCGGTAGCAGCTGCTCGGTCAACTGCTCCGGCATGGCCGCGTGCGCGAATACCATCCACTGCGCGGGCCCCGGACCGTGCGACATCAACTGCGGCAACGTCAGCTCGTGCGCGGGCGCGATCACGAGCAACGCATCGCAGACAACGGCCTGCTGCGCCGGCATCACCGCGTGCGCCGGCGGCGTGTCGTGTGGAGGCGGCTCCTGCACGACGACCTGCACGGGCCTCAACGCCTGCGCCCCGGGCGTGCACTGCGACGCCGGGGTGTGCCACCTCGACGCTTCCGCCTGCCCTTGAGCTCTTAGGGCCGGACCTGATAGACCGAATTCGCCCAGAAGCCGCCGCACGTCTGGTTCGGGTTACCGCCGCACTTGTAGTTGCACGCGTCGGAGGGGCCCGATCGGCCGTAGCCGTTGCCGCAGAAGCACTGTGTCGAGTCCTGTGTCCCCGCGTACGCGAAGCTGCGGCTCGCGCACATCGAAGCGCACGCCTCGGTGGTCATGTCCGACTGGGTCAGCATCGCGCCGTCGAGGTCGCGGCCATGGGTCCCTCCGGGATCCCCCTGGTCCTTGAAGCAGCCGAGGGCGACGATGCCCACGCGCACCGGGGGCGCAGGAGAGGGCACGGGAGCAGGAGGCGCAGGAGCGGGAGGTGCCGGTCTAGGCGGTGGAGGCGGAGGGGCCGCGACGACGACGTACGCGCGCGGGGGCGGCGGCGGCCCCGGCTCGACGATACAGGCTGCGGTCGTCGCCGCCAGAGCAAGGAACACCAATCGTGTGCGGTTCATGTCGAAAAGCTCCTTATGTGGACAGCGCTTGCCCATTTGCCAGGGCCCAGCCGCCGCACGCAAGCCTCGAATCGCAGTCTCCGCCGGACCTCGGCGGACTCACCCGCCGTCACCTTCGAGTAGCGCGGCCGGTCCTGCGGTACGGTAGTCGCGCCGGTCACCCACGGGAGCGTGCGACGACAGGGTCGTGGGCGCCCTCGCGTGCGGCACATATCGGCACACGCCGAGGTGCTGACGAGCTTGAAACAGCGATGTTCGCCGTGGCACGACCCGTGCGATTGCTGGCTGGCGAGGAGCCCCACCATGACCTCTCATCTGCCACTGCGCGGTTCTATCGCCCTGCTGTTCGCGCTCGGCGCGCTCGGCGCATCCAGGACGGCCTCGGCCGACCCGACCTCGTGCACCCAGAACAGCGACTGCTCGAAGGGGTTCACCTGTCAGGTCGTCGGCGCGTCCGCGTGCACTGCGTACGCGTGCCCCGCGACGACCGGCACCGACGTCGACGCCCAGGCTTGCCCGCCGCCCCCGGCGTGCGACCCGCAGGTGATCATGGGCTGCCTGCCCGGGCCCTGCAGCACCGACTCCGACTGCGCGACCGGGATGGTCTGTTACGCCGACACGTACACGAGCTGTCCGCCCGCACCGGCCCCGTCACCGAGCTGCGCCGGACCGGGAGCCGACTGCGCCGAGCCCGCCGAGTTCGACGCGGGCCCGTGCACGACGACGACGGTAAAGTCTTGCGTGCCCCGCTACGAGTTGCCATGCACCGTCTCCAGCGACTGTGGCGACGGCTTCACCTGCGTGCCTGACACCAGCAGGGCCTGTTCGGGTGGTGGTTCGGCCGGGTCCGGGGCCTCGGGTGGCGCGCCGGCACCGGGGTCGGGTCCGGCCATTCTGGTCGATGCAGGAACGGTCACCGTCGGAACGATCGACGCATCGCCGTCGCCGCCACCGACCTGCACCACCACGACTGGCTCGACCTCGTCGTGCCAGGTCAACACGATCCCGTGCACGACGAGCTCCGACTGCCCGTCGACCTGGACCTGCGTCTCGCAACCCACGGCCGTCAGCAACATCTGCGCGGGTCCCGCAAGCTTCGACGGCGCCGTTCCCCCCTGCGGCTCCCCTGACCCTGCGCCCGCGCAGATGCTCTGCGAGCCGCCGTACGAAGGTCTCGGCGCGAGCCCTGGCGGGGCGTCGCTTTCGGCCGGGGGCAGTGCTCCCGCGCCTGCCCTCGCGCAGAACGGCGCCGGCGCGGATGCCGGCGCGTCGGGCTCGAGCGCGGCGCCCACGGGCGCCACCGGTGGCTGCCAGGTCGTCGCCCCGGGCGCGGCCCCCGGCGCTGCTTCGCTCTTCACGCTCCTCGGCCTGACCGCCCTAGTCCGCCGGCGCCGCTCGCAGTCGCGGTCCTAGCGGGCAACCGGGAGCGCGCGCCACGCTCGCCGCTTCGTTCGGCGTCACGGCGACCGGTGTACGCTAGCGTACGCGCATGCCCTCGACGAGCACTCCCGCCGCGCCGCGCGCGCGCATCCTCACCGGCGACACCCCTTCGGGGAAGCTCCATATCGGCCACTGGGTCGGATCGCTCGAGAACCGCGTGCGGCTGCAGGACGCGTACGAGTGCTACTTCCTCATCGCCAACCTGCACGCCTTCACGACGCGCGCCGATCAGCCCTCCGAGATCGCGCGTGACACGCTCGAGATCCTCAAAGACTGGCTCGCCGCGGGCATCGATCCCGAGCGCGCCACGGTCGTCGTGCAGAGCGACGTGCCGGCGATCACGGAGCTCACGTGGCACCTGTCGATGCTGCTCCCCTTCAACCGGGTCATGCGCAACCCGACGCTGAAGGACGAGCTCGACGTGAAGGGACTGGGCGACAAGTACAGCTTCGGGTTTCCCCTCTACGCGGTCGGGCAGTGTGCCGACATCCTCACGTTCCGTCCGGCGCTCGTCCCCGTCGGCGAGGACCAGCTCGCGCACATCGAGATGTGCCGCGAGGTGGCCCGGCGCTTCAATCACACCTACTGCGGCGTGGATCCGGCGACGCCCGACGCCGAGCACGTCGCGGCGGGCGGGCTGCTCCCGATCCCCGAGGGGCTCGTGGGACGGGTGGGCCGCCTGGTCGGTGTCGACGGAACGCAGAAGATGTCGAAGAGCCTCGGCAACGCGATCTACCTCACCGACACGACGGCGCAGATCAAGAAGAAGGTGGCTCAGATCTACACCGGCCGCGTCGACATGAACGCGCGGGGCGACACGGACAACGCTCTCTTCCAGTACGTCCGCAGCTTCATCACCGATCCTGCTCGGGTCGCGGATCTGGAAGACCGTTACCGACGGGGCGACGCCATCGGCGACGGGCACGTGAAGGTCGAGGTCGCGGCCGCTATCGACGCGCTGCTGGCGCCGATGCGGGAACGCCGCGCGCGGTTCGACGCGCCGGGCGGGGAGGACATTCTCTACGACATCATCCGGACGCATTCGACGCGTGCGAACACGGCCGCGGCCGAGACGCTCGGCCGGGTGCGGGAGGTGATGAAGCTACGGTTCGTAGGCTAGCCTCGTCGCGAAGTAGTCAAGCGCTGGTCTTCTTCCACCCGTCCATATCGCTGACGCGCGAGAACCAGGCCTGGACGTTGGGGAACTCCGCCAGAGGGAGCTCGAGCTGCTTCGCGTACATCAACGACGACGCGAGCGTCAGATCGGCGACGGTGAGCGCGTTGCCGACGACGTACGACTTCCCTTCCAGGCGCTTGTTCAGCACGGCGGCGAATCGGCGAAAGTTGGCGAGAGCTTCTTGGATCTTGCCGGCATCCGGTTCGCCGAGCCCCATCATCCCCTTGAAGACTTTCTCGAATCCGAGCGTGCCCATCTGAGGCGAGAAGTGCGCCGCATCCCAGAACTGCCAGCGAGTAACGTCGGCGCGGGCCGCTTCATCGCGGGGAAGCAGCCCCGCCTCCGGTTTCTTGGAGGCAAGGTACTGCATGATGGCCCGCGACTCGGTGAGCACGAAGTCGCCGTCCACCAGCGTCGGCACCGCGCCGTTCGGGTTGAGAGCTAGGTACTCCGGGTTCTTGTGCTCCCCCTTGGCAAAGTCGAGCTTCTTCTCCTCGAGCTCGATACCAAGAACCGCCGCGGTCAGTCGAACCCGGCGAACGTTGGGGGACATCGGATTGTAATAGAGCTTCATCTTCGACCTCCAAGCCGGCACGTACTAGGTGCCCGGACGCCGCCGGCGTCAAGCCTCGTGGCGGACATTCGCTCCGGCGCCTGGACCGGAGCGTCACAGCCAGCCTAGAAGGTGCTACGGCTCGAATGCGCCGATGGACGGCGTGGCGGGACGCGTGACGTACGCGTAGTCGAATGGCGCGACGTCGGTGCTCGTCCCCGCATGCGTCGCCGGGCTGCCGGCCTCGATGGCGAAGTCCTGGACGGTCAGCGTCGTCGAAGACGCCTCCGCGGCCAGACCGGGGTCGACGCCCATGAGGTTCGAGCCCACAGGGATGGTGGTGTAATTCGACGGCGCGGTGACGCAATCGCTGCTCGAGAGCGGAGCACCCGACTTCATCGAGTACACGAGGTTGTTCGCCCACACCGAGCCCCCGGTGATCTGCACGCCCGCCGACGACGGACCGCAGCGATCCGCGATCGCCACGGTCGTCTGGTTGGCGGCGGTGCCGTTCTGCGCGTCCGGCCCGAGGATCACGAGGTTGTTGGCGACCGAATTGCCATTGCCCCAGCTCACGATCTCGGCGCCTCCGTACTGTTGCTGCTGCGTGTTGTCGTTGAAGAGCGTGTTGTTGCGGATGGTGACGTGGCTGGTCGGTTGTCCGCCGGATGCCTCGATACCGCGCCCTCCGTTGCCCCAGATTACGTTGTTCTCGACGAGCGTCTCTTGCGCGTACGGCGTGGAGCCGTACGTCGGGTCGGCGTAGTCGAACGAATCGAGGATGATCCCCTCGCCGTCGGTCTGGAGATCGGCGGGAATGTCCGACTCCACGTTCGAATACGAAAGATTGTTGCGGATGACGATGTGAAAGCCGGGCAGCGTGTCCGATGCCTGCATCTCCCAGAGGTCGATGCCGCTGTCGCCGTAGTCGCTCCGCGATGAATTGTTGTAGACGGTGTTGCCCTCGAACCTCACGTAGTCCGAATGAAGGGCGCCCAAGCCCGCGCCCCCGCTGTCGTGCGCGATGTTCCGCACCGCGGCGATGTGGTGGTAGACGATGACCTTCCCGTTGCTGACGGTGTTCGTGCCCGCGGTGAAGGCGCTCCCGGTGCTCGTGTCCTGCAGGTCGAAGCCGTCGACCATGACGTAGTTCGCGTTGACCATGAATCCGTTGTACGCGTCGGTGCTGACCACCTTTGCCCCGCCGGGCGACGCCGCCCGGAAGACGACGTACCCCGTGCACGCGTCGGCGGATCCGGAGCTGGAGATCAGCACAGTCTCGTTGTACGTGCCGTTCGCCACCGTCACGCAGTCGCCCCCATGCAGCGAGAGCTTCGTGGCGGCTCCGATGGTCTGCAGCGCATCGGCCATCGACGTCCCACCGTTCGAGTCGCTCCCGGTCGCTGACACGAAGTATTGAGTCGAACAGGTGTAGAACCCTGCGTCGATTCCGAGGGCCGCGGCGCACCCGTTGCCGGGCTTCACGGTCGTCCCTGCCTCCAGCACGCCGCCAGCGTCGCCGGCACTTCCGCCGTCGGCACCCACCGATGAGCCGGCGTCGCTCGACGCGCCGCCGTCGGGCCCGATGCCGTCGCCCGGTCCAGTGCCGGCGTCGGATCCTGTGCCGCCCTCGACCTCCGCTCCCCCCTCGACTCGCGCGGCGCTCGAGCTGGATGGCCCACTGGAGCACGCGACCGCGAGGGAGATGACGAGCAGACCGTAGCGGCTTTGCATCCCAGTCCATGCAGCATCGCATGCGCCGTCGAGCCGGCCCACCGTCTTCGGAAGCGGAGAAGGTAGGTGCGAAGGTCGACGTGTCGCGTAGTGAAGTGCCGTCGTCAGAGGTTGCCGCAGAAGAGCGTCATCAGGGTGACGAGCTGCGTGGCCGTCAACGACGGCGGCATCTCCACAGGCTGGATGGCCGGGCTGAGGCCCAGACAGAACGGCGCCCGATTACCGCCTTCCTGGATCGCGGCCTCGCAGGCATTCGACAGCGCTGCCTGATTGACGCAAGTGCACGATTCGGCGGCCGCCTCGCACGCCCGGATCTCGTCGAGCGAGGCGGCGTACCCTTCGCATTTGTACGCGCACGAGCCAGCGACGCAGCTCCGCGTCGCCGCGACATCCGACGCGCAGCTCGGGTTGCACGGCTCCGCGAGGGCGACGCACCCCGGCACGTTGACGTAGTAGTACGTGGGGTAGTCATCGTCGCTCTGAAAGGGTCCGTTCGCGCCGAACACGCACTCGGCGCAGGCATCGCCCGTGATCGCGGGCAGCACCGCCACGCAGGCATCGAGGGTCGTGAGCCCGTTGGAGATGCAGTGCTGGTAGAGCTGATCGATCTCCGCGTCCGCGCACGCGGCGACCTGCACGGGCGGCTGATAGGCGAGGTCGAAGCTCGGCCCGCCGCTGCCAAGGTAGGGATCGGGAGCGCAGCCCGCTTCGACCGCTTGCTCGCACGACTCGGCGTCCGGGAAGTCGATCGCGACCCGGCCGCACGAGGCCTCTGGGCCGATGGCGAGGGCGATGGGGGCCGGGGCGTCCAGCGCCTCGGCGTCATCGGGTGCCGTCGCGTCGCCGCTGCCGAGGGTCGCGTCGCCTCCGTCGAGGGTCGCCGCGCCTCCGTCCATCGCCGCCGTGGCGTCGGCGAGCGCTCCAGCGTCCGTGGAGGCTTCGACGACGACCTCGCTCGTGTCCGACCCGGCATCGCGCAGCAGGGCTGGCGCCTCTCGGCCGACGAAGACGTCGCACGCGGCCCCCACCAAGGCGCACGCGCAGGCCACGCTGAAGGCGGCGAGACCGCGCCGGAGCATCCCACGAACGCTACCGCGCGGCGCGACCGAGGGCGATGGTCAACAGTTCATTGCGTCGTGCCCGGACACGACGTCGTGTCGAACTCTCCGCCGAAGGGTGCGGCGGATGCCGTGGTGATCGTCGAGCCCTGGAGCGGCGCGAGCGACACCTGGAAGTGGCCAACTACGTGCCCCGTTACGACCGTTGTCAGGGTGACCGTCCCCGAGACCGACGTGCCCACCACCTTGCTGCAACACCCGGCGTCGCCGAAGTCCAGCACGTCCACGAGCGCCGTTCCGCTGGTTTGCGAGAGCATGCAGACGTCGTCGTCTAACTGATTCTCGAACCCGATCGCGTACGACCCCGGGGTGAGGGCGGCGACAGGCCCTCCGTCGGCAGCGAGCCCGTCCCCGCCCGTCGCGTAGCTGGGGCTCTCCACTTCGATGCGAACGGCAGGATGGCCGCCGGCCGAAGGGGGAGCCGTCCCGCTGGAGCACGTGCTCGACAGGTCGACGTCCGTCAGCAAGACGACCAGGTCCCCGTACCCGGTCGGAGGGCTTGGCGCGTACCCGCACGACACCTGCAGGTTCTGCGCGTAGACGACGGAGTAGTGGACCCCGAACGCCATCGAGCCGTCGAGCGAGGTACCGCCGTCGCCGGGTTGTCCTCCCGTGGCGTCCGTAGCGTCCGTGGCGTCGACGGCGTGCCCCTCGTCTCCCGCATCGTCGACGGCTTGTGCGGCATCTACGGCGGACGACCCGTCGACGCCCGGCGCCGACGGGGAGCCGGTCGAACCGCAAGCGACGAGCACCTGGCAGGCGACGCCGACACGACCGACCTCGAACAGTTGCCGTGCGATGCGGCAGAGGGGGAACGGCACGATAGCGAGTCTCGCACGACTCTGCGGGATTTGCCGAGGGCCCGTCGCCCCCGTCACCTCGGCGCACCGATTCTCTCGCGTGCCTGTGTATGCGTGCGTTCACACCGCCGTGTCGTCATTGTCAGACACAACGAGCAGGTCCGACCGGAAGAGACGGAGATGACGTGCCCTTCGGGCAGGCATGCTCGTTGCGACCGTCGTACGCCGTGAAGGGGGCAAGGATCGCACGCGGCGCACTCGTCCTTTCGCTCTTCTTCGGCTGCGACCCGAATGACTGCAGTCAACCGTACGCTGTCAGCGCCGGAACCTCGAATGGAGGCTGCCAGAGTACGTCAATCGGAAGAGTGGGAGCGCCGCCCCCAACGCGAGCGTGAACGACGCTTCGACCGACGTCTTGATCGACGACGCAGGGGAAGGAGGGTGACCGTGCTGACGAGCCACTCTTGCCGCGCCGCCTTTCTGGCGCTCTCGATGGTGACGTGCTCCCAGGCGCCGAATGCCGCCACGACGCAGATCGTTCCCGTGGGTCAGCCTCCGATCGGGGGAATTGCGGAGAGCGCGGTCGTTCCGGTCGGGGTCGTCGTCGGCTTCTCGGTGGTCGCCTCCGGGTCCACCAGCGGAGTCGCGACCGCCACCATCGACGATTCGACACACGTCTCGCTGATCGCGAGCAGCATCCCCGGGACCTACGTGCTTGTCGGCCTCTCTCCGGGCTCCACCACTCTGCACGCCCTCGCCGGGGACAACGCCGACCCGACGACGCTCCCCGTCGCAATCATCGCGCAGACGGCGACGCCATAGGACACAGAAGCACCAGAGGGGTCTCTCCTTTCTTGCGCTCGCTTTCCGCGTGTAGCCGTTCGCGGTAGCCTGCGGCGTAAAGGCGGCGTTTTCATGCAACGGCACGCGATCGTCTCTTGTCTCGCTTCTTCCTTCCTGGGCCCGGTCTCGGGTCTTCGTCAAAGGAGAGCCCGGCGATGGCCAGCGTGAGCACCACCGCGGGTAGCCGCATGCACGCGATCCGGGGCGCTGCTGTGCTCTACGGCGCGCTGATAGGGTGGAGCTGCGGCGGCGGGTCCACCGGCAGCAGCAGCGCCGGAGGTTTCGGGAGCAGCGCCGGCGGCGGGTTCGGCGGGAGCAGCTCCGGCGCCATCTCCGGTTCATCGACCGGCAGCCCGGGCACCGGGATCCCCATGGTGGCCACGCTCTGCGGGGACCCCGTGTGCCCGCCACTCCCCGGCGAGGACGCCTGGCCGGAGGACTCGGAGGCCGGTCGTCCGGTCATGGACGGCGGCAGCGAGGCGAGCGAGGACGGAAGCATGGCCGATGGTGCCGGCTCGCAGCGGGACGCATCCACCGAAGGGTCGGACTCGGGAGGAGATGGTGGATCCCCCGATTCGGAAGCCGCTGGCGACTGAGATCGGCGCGCGAACGCCTCGCGGCAGGCCGTGGGGGTGCTGGGGAGCTGCCCCCGCGCCTTCGCTCTCGCGAGCACGTAGGGTCACCGTGCAGCAGAACCGGGAAGCCGCCCTAACCGCCGAGACCGTGCTCCTTGGCGATCGCCGCGTTCTTGGCGTCAGCCCGCTGCGCGGCCGGCCGAACCGCGAGCCGCTCGGCGTACGCGGTGAACGTGGGCGTCGCCTCGAGCAGCTTGAAGCGAAGCAGGTACCGGACCGCACCGCCAAAGATGCAGTCGGCCATCGAGAAGCGATCGCCGAGCACGTAGCTTCTTCCCGCGATGGCGCTCTCCATCGAGGCGATTACGCTCTCGTACGTGCCCCAGCCGACCTGGCCCGGCTTGAACTGCCCGCCCGAGGTCTTGGCCGAAACGGCCGGCTCAATCACCGACGGCGAGAACAAGGACCAGCGAAGGTACGCGGCGCGTGCCGCGTCGTCGGGCGACGGCGCGAGCTTGCCGAGCGAGTACCGGTCGGCCAGGTAGAGGCCGATCGCGGCTGCCTCGGTCACGACGAGATCGCCGTCCGTCAGGATGGGCACCTTGCCCATGGGGTTGAGCGCGACGATATCGGGCGCCTTCTGCGCGCCCTTCAGGATGTCGACGAAGTGGAGCTCGTACGGAACGCCGAGCTCCTCGAAGGACCCAGACGACGTTCGCCGCGCGCGAGAACGGGTGATGGTAGAGCGTGATCGACATGCGCCTCAGGCTAGCCTTAGCCTAGTTCTCGTCCGGGAACGGTAGCTGCGCGAAAACAAAGGGCCTTTGGTCCGCGCGTCATGGAAATAGGACCGAGGGTTCCGCTGTTTTATCGAGGAAAACGCCAATTCCCCTCGAAAAACCTCGGAGCCCTCGATGCGGAAAACCTACCACGCGCAGCTACCTTTGACGTCCGCGAACCCGCACCCCCGCGCGGCGGAACTCTGCGAGATGAGCGCCTTGCTCGATGCGAGCGTTGGGGTGCTCCGACGCGTTCAGGCTGACCTGCTTCGCCAAAGAAAGGCCGACGCGAAGAGGGGACGCGAGGGCATGACGGCCGAGCAGGTCGTGCGTGCGGCGCTGGTGAAGCAGATGTTTGGGTCCAGCTACGAGGAGCTTGCCTTTCAGCTCAGTGACTCGCTCGTGCTTCGCGGCTTCTGTCGCCTTTCGCCGTCGGCGGCACCGCCGAAGAAGTCTGCGTTGCAGGCGAACATTGCGTCGATTCGCCACGAAACGTGGGAGGCGATGAACAAGGCACTCGTGTTGAGGGCGCGCGAACGCAAGCTCGAGGACGGCCGATGGATGCGCACCGACACCACCGTGGTCGAGTCGAACATCCACCATCCCCTCGACTCATCGCTCTTGTTTGACGGCGTACGCGTGCTTTCGCGCACGCTCCTGCGGGCGCACGAGGAGTACGGCACGGTCACCTGCAATCATCGACGACGGGCGAAGCGACGCGCCATAGCGATTCTCCATGCGGGCACCATGACGAAGCGTGTTCCGCTCTACAAGGACCTGCTCAAGATCACGCACAAGACCGTGCGCGCGGCGGAGACGGCGCTCGCGGATCTCACGCGCCGCGGGGCCCTCGGCTTCGTCGCCACGCTTTCGCACTTTCTTCCGCTCGTAAAACGCATCATCGACCAGACCGAGCGACGCGTCCTGAGGGGCGAGTCGGTCCCGGCGTCCGAGAAGCTCGTCAGCCTCTTCGAGCCGCATACCGACATCATCGTCAAAGATCGGCGAGACACTCATTATGGGCACAAGGTGACGCTCTCGACAGGGCGTAGCGGCATCGTCCTCGACCTCGTCATCGAGAAAGGCAACCCCGCTGATTCCACGCTGACGGTGCGCTCGGCCGAACGACACGCTGCGCTCTTCGGCGAAGCTCCCGAGCGCGCGGCCTTCGATGGCGGTTTCGCCGCGAAGAAGAATCTCGAAGCGCTTCGCCAGTCCGGGACGCGCGAAGTCTGTTTCTCGAAGCCCGCCGGTGTGCCGATCGACGAGCAGACTTCCACGCCTCGCGTGCGTCGCATCCTGAAGAGCTTTCGCGCCGGCATCGAAGCCACGATCTCGTTTCTCAAGCGCTCATTTGGACTCTCCAGATGTACGTGGACCGGGCTCATTCGTTTTCGCGCGTACTGCTGGTGCTCCACCGTAGCTCACAACTTGTTGACGATGGCGCGCACCCTCCTCGCGCGAACCGCGTCGACCTGACCCATCGCATCGCGATCGCCATCCTCGCAGTCGACGATCTACGCCGATGATGTGCTCGTTTGTCCGCAGTCCAGCCTCCTCCCGCACGACGCCAACTTCGAACGGCGGTCACGCGCAGATTCGACCCAACGCGACCGCACTGAGGAGCGCCACCGGCCTGCGGATGCCCGCATCCGGCCTTTCCGGACGAGAACTAGCCTAGCCATTGACGCGCGGTCGGCAACCAGGGCCCACTCTCTTACGTGGAGCCCGCGGACCAAGGGTTGACGAAGGGGGCCGCGCCCACCGCCTGCCTCTTCAGGTCGAGCGCCAGGACGAAGTCATGCGTTGGGTGGAGCGGCACTGTTCCGCGTGTCTGATGACGGATGCACGAGCCGCTTGTCGCGCCGGCGAAACGCTGACGCTCGGGCCGGTGCATTTCGATCGGGACAGCGTCACGTTCGGGAGGCTCCGTCTCCCTTGGACCCGGATTCGCCTGGTTCGAATGCTGCCCGGCCGCGTCGCCTTCTTTCGATCGAACTCTGTCTTGCCCTGGAAGACTGTCCGACTCTATCGTCTTCCCCATCCCTTCCTCTTCGTGCGCCTCCTGCGGGACGCCGCGCCGAAGGTCGAGGTCTACCCGCCCGTGGCGGACGAGTGGTGACAGTCAGACCCAGGTCCCCCGCCTCAGCGCCCGTGACGTCCGCGAACCCAATGAGCAGCGGGTCGCGTGACGACTGAGATTCGGAGCAAGGTGGCTGCGCGATCGGGGGATCGAGCTGCTGCGACTCGGCTACTACATGGCGTCGTTCGTGGTGTGGTCGGCGTGGTGGTATGCGTGGCCCTTATTCGGCTTTTGCCAGACGAGTAACGCCGGGAGGTATTTCGATGGTGGCTGGAACGCGGACCAAGGTGACCCGCACAATCAGCCGCCCCACGTGCAGCTCACGGCGCACGCCTGCGTCCCGACGTGTTCCAAGCACCAACTGCAATTCGCCTACGTAGTGACGGTGCGACTCGATCCTCGGGATAGGCAAGCGGGCAGAGTGTGGCCGAAACCCACACCAGCCTCCCGGCATGCGTGTTATGGCAGCCCGACCTGAACCATGACACCCACCCCTTCATCCTCTCGTTCCTTTGCGATCGCGCTGCTGCCGGCCGCCGTCACCGCGTGGACCGCGACCGCTCTCGCGCAGGCCCCGCCTCCGTCGCAGTCCGGCACGCCGGCCGCGGACCTCGCTCAGGCCGTCGCCGCGCCCAAGATCGCCGACGCACCGAAAATCGCCGCCCCGGCAACCGACTCGCTGAACGCAGCCATATCGGCCGGCGGACAGTACGCGGCCGGCAACTCGAAGCTGTTCGCCGCGACGGGCCTCGGCAAGTTCGATATCCGGCGCGGCAACGACGGCTTCGGCGCCCAACTGGTGGGCAACTACGCCGAAAGCGCGACGGCCCCTGCCACGACGTTGAAGGCCACGACCGATAACCTGCAGGGCAAGCTCCGCTACGACCGGTACTTCACGCCGGCGTTCGGCGCGTTCCTCCAGGTGACCGGGACGAACAACCCCTTCCAGGCCATCACGTTCCGCCTCAACGTCGACCCGGGCGTCAAGCTGTTCTTCGTCGACGAGCCCGCGACCAAGTTCTGGGGCGAGCTCGGCTACGACTTCGAGTTCGACGACAACTACACGTACACGGACGGGATCGAGGAGGCCGGCGCCGGCGGCACCGCCCTCGATACGATGAACCTGCCGTACGTGATCACGCGGCAGAATACGATCGAGTCGACGCGCCTCTTCGCCGGGTTCAAGCAGAGCTTCAACGACGCCGTGCAGCTTTACCTCGGGCTCGAGTACCTGCAAGGGGTCGGCGGCACCGGCACCGGAACCCCGGCCGTACCGAACGGCTACACCGCCGCGCAGGTCGATCCGGTGGCCATCAGCGTGACCGGCTCGCGCATCAACGGAGACGCTCTATTCACCTCGAAGCTCGGGAGCGGGTTCTCACTCGGCGTCGGCCTCTCGGAGAGGTTCAACAGCGCGCCCCTCGCTGGCAAGGAGAAGCTCGACTCGACCGGGACCGTGTCGCTCATCTACGCGCTCACCTCGGCGCCCCCTCCCCCGCCGCCCCCTCCCCCGCCCTGCGCCCCGGCGCTTGCATCCGTGCCCTCCCCTGCACCCCCTCTCGCTCCACCCCCTTCCCCGCCGCCCGCGGTCGCGCCTGCACCCGCACCAGCACCCGCGCCTGCGCCCACCCCAGCACCCGTGACTCCCTGACGCCCGTGGCGCGCGGGACGCACAGGTGGAAGTTCTTCCGCGCCGGCGGGGTCGACCAGGTCGTCCTCGCCGACGGTGCGGACCTAGCCAACCTGCACACCCTCGATCAGAAGCTCTGGGTAGCCCTCGCGTGTCCGACGAAGGGGCTCGAGTTCGATGCGCGTACGCTCGCCCTGCTCGACACCGATCACGACGGGCGCATCCGGCCTCCCGAGATCCTCGCGGCCATCGCCTGGACAGAGCAAGTCCTCTCGGATCTCGGGGTCCTCTTCGATCCGTCCGAGGCCGTACCCCTTGCTTCGATCGGCACGAAGTCCGATGCGGGCAGACAGGTGTTGGCTGGCGCGAAGCTGGTCCTTTCGAACCTCGGCAAGGCCGACGCCACCGAGATCTCGCTGGCCGACGTGTCCGACACGGCGAAGATCTTCGTCGAGACGAAGTTCAACGGCGACGGCGTGGTCCCCGCCGACTCGGCCGACGACGAGGAGGCGAGGAAGGCGATCGAGGACGTCGTCGCGACCCTCGGGTCGGTCCCCGACCGCAGCGGGAAGCCGGGCGTCGATCAGGCCCGGGTGACCGCGTTCTTCAATCAGGCGCGGCTCCTGGCCGACTGGGTCGAAGCCGGCAGGGCTCCGGGCTCGCCGCGGGTGCTGGGGGACGCGACCGACGCCGCCGCCGCCGCGCTGTCGGCGGTCCGCGCGAAGGTCGACGACTGCTTCGCTCGCTGCCGCCTGGCGGCGTTCGATCCGCGCGCGGCCGCGGCGCTCAACCCCTCCGAGGCCGACCTGCTCTTGCTGGGGACGCAGCTGCTCTCGGCGCAGTCCGACGAAGCCGCGAAGCTGCCGCTCTGCCGCGTCGAGGCGTCGCGCCCGCTGCCCCTGCGGGAGGGGGTGAACCCGGCCTGGGCCGAGCGCATGACCACGTTCGTCGACGCGACGGTCGTTCCGATCTTGGGCGGCGCGCGGGCCTCGCTGACCGAGGCCGACTGGAGAGCGATCAAGGAGAAGCTCGCTCCCTTCGACGCCTGGCTCGCCGCGCGTCCGGCGACCGAGGTCGGCAAGCTGGGAGACGAGCGAGTCCTCGCTCTGGCGCGCAGCGAGGCTCGAGGCAAGATCGACGCGCTCCTTGCGAAGGACGCAGCGCTCGCAACCGAGAGCAATCAGATCGAGTCCATCGAGCGCCTGATTCGATACCGCCACGACCTCGTGCCCTTGCTCAAGAACTTCGTGAACTTCGCGGACTTCTACGGCAAGCGCCGGGGCATCTTCCAGGTCGGCACGCTCTACCTCGACGGCCGGAGCTGCGACCTGTGCATCGGGGTCGAGGACGGCGGACGCCACGCACTCCTCGCGGGGCTCTCCGAAGCGTACCTGGCTTATTGCGATTGCGTGCGCCGCTCCGACCCGGCAGAGAAGCGGTCCATCGTCGCGGCGTTCACCGGCGGCGACACCGACAACCTGATGGCTGGACGAAATGGCGTCTTCTACGACCGCGCCGGCGCGGACTGGGACGCGACGATCACCAAGATCGTCGAGAACCCGATCAGCATCCGGCAGGCGTTCTGGGCGCCCTACAAGCGCTTCGTCCGACTCATCGAGGAGCAGGTCCAGAAGCGCGCCGCGGCGGCGGACGCAGAGTCCAAGCAAGCGATGGACCACGCCGCCGCGGAGGCCGCCAGCGCCGACAAAGCCAGCCCCGAACCCGCCGCCAAGGAGAAGCCCGAGAAGAAAGGCATCGACGTGGGGACGGTCGCGGCCATCGGCGTCGCCGTGGGCGGCATCGCGACGTTCCTCACGGTGCTCGTCTCGAAGTTCGTCGACCTCGGTATCTGGATGCCCGTCGGCGTCCTCGTCATCATGCTGGCCGTCTCGGGCCCGTCGATGCTCATCGCCTGGCTCAAGCTCCGGCGCCGCAACATCGGTCCCCTGCTCGACGCCAACGGCTGGGCGGTGAACGCCCTCGCGCGGATCAACCTCCCATTCGGCGAGGCGCTCACGGGTGTCGCGAGTTTGCCCAAAGGCACGTCGCGCTCCCTGCGAGATCCGTTCGCGGAGAAGAAACGCCCGTGGCGCTTCTACGCCTTCGTGCTCTTGGTGCTCGGCCTCGGCGTCACCTGGTTCGTGGGCCAGCTCGACGCGTATCTGCCCGACAAGGCCCGGGCGGCCGCCGTTCTCCACAGGACGCACGAGGTCGTCCCTCTGCCGCCAGCACCCGCGGAGAGCAAGTAGCCCCGGACTCTCGTCCGACGTCACCCTATCCGCGCGCTCTGACCGCCGTCGACGGGCAAGAGAACTCCCGTGATGAACTTCGCCTCTTCGGACGCGAGAAACAGGGCCGCGTACGCGACGTCCCACGCCGTTCCCATCTTGCCGCCGAGCGGCACCATGGCGTCACGCATTCGAATGAGCTCGCCCTTGTCCACGCCTCGGGCCTGGGAGATCCCTTCGATGGCCATCGGTGTGTTCATCAGGCCGGGCAGGATGGCATTCACGCGGATACCGTACTTCGCGCTTCCGGAGGCGAGACCGAGCGTCAGCGCGTTCACCCCCGCCTTGGACGTCTTGTACGCCATGAGCGGCGTCGAGCAGACCGACGCAATCGACGAGATGTTCACGACGACCCCATTTCGCTGCTCTTTCATGATGCGCAGTACGTGCTTGCAAGCGAGAAACACGCTCTTCAGGTTCACGTTGAAGATGCGGTCCCAGCTCTCCTCCGATAGACGCGACAGACTGGAATCGCCCGCTCCCGTGCCGACGTTGTTCACGAGGACGTCGACCCTCCCGAATGCGGCCGTGCACGCTTCCGCGAAGCCCCGGCAGTCGGCGTCGCGGGTGGCATCGGCCGCGTGGGGATGGCACACGCCCCCCTCCGCGCGAATGATCGCGGCCGTCTCCTCGGCCGACGCGAGGTTGCGATCGACGGCGAGAACGCGCGCGCCTTCCCGCGCGAAGAGGATCGCGATCGCCCGTCCGTTCCCGATGGTGTCGCCCGGCGTCTGCCCTGCCCCGACGACGATCGCCGTCTTGCCCTCGAGTCTCATTCGGGGAACCCCGCAAGGCCGTCGTCGAGCTGAACGCCCAGGGTGTTGAGCGCCATGGACACGAGTGTGTACTGGCCGACGGTGAAGACGAGGTCGAGCAGGTGCTTCGAGTCGTAGCGGGTTGCCAAGGCGTTCCACGTCGCGTCGCCAATCATCGAATCGGCGTGAAGCTCGTCGACGGCCGCCAGCAGGGTTGCCTCGAAGGGATCCCACCCGGGCGCCGAAGGACCTTGGGGGATCCGGCGAATCTCGTCTTCCGAGAGGCCCGCCTTCCGGCCGATGATGACATGCTGGCCCCACTCGTATTCACAACGGCAAAGCCACCCGATTCGCAGGATCGCGATCTCGCGCTCGCGTGGGAGAAGCGTCGACTTGCCGAGGATGTGCGCTCCGAAGACCAGCCAGCGCTTCAGGAGCTTCGGATGCCTCGCGAACGTCGTGAAGACGTTGGCCACCCCCTCCGACCCCACGCTTCGGGGCAAGATGTCGCGCACTTCGTCGGTCCATTCGGACTCGGGAAGCGGTTCGATTCGCGGTCTCGTCAGGCGCATTGGGGGGCCTCCTCTGGGTCGCGTTGAGCTGTAGTATCGCGAGAGAATTGGAGGGAGGGAGACCTCGGGTCACGGGCACATCGCCCCGTTGCAGGCCTGCCCGCTCATGCAGGCCACACCCGTCGTGCAGCACGGAAGCCCGGTGATCCCGCAAGCGACGCACTGCGGAGTCGTGCCCGTCATGCAAAGGGTGTACGGCTCGTTGCACACGTTTCCCGGGCAGCACGGCTGGGAGTCGGAGCCGCACAGCGTGCACGAGCCGCTGGCGAAGCACACGTCAGTGCCGTTTCCGGTGCACGAGCCTCCCATGGCGACGCAGAGGCTCGGCGTCCCGAGCTTGTCGCAGCAACCGGAGGCGCACGCATCTCCCGGGCAGCACGGCTCCCCGGGCGCTCCGCAGGACGTGCACGCCGCGGCCTGGCAGATGGTGTGGGCCGCGGTGCACTCCGAACCGGCGGAGACGCAGGTGTTGCTCGTGGGATCGCAGCAGCCGCTCGGGCAGGGTGCACTGGAGGCGCAGCACGCCTCGCCCGCATCGCCGCAAGGCGCCGCGTCGCCGCCCTCCGGGCCGGTGCCCGCACCGCCGTCGACGGCCGTCTCGGGACAGCTCGAAGCGACCGTCCCCCTGACCGTATCCATCGTGCTGCCCTGCGTGCAGGAGATCGTGCAGCTCGAGCCGCTCGTGCTCACCGAGCACTCTGCCCCCGCGCACGCGCAGAGAGACAGGTTGCCCATGCTCGCCACGCAGCAGGGCGAGGAGGACGAGGAGCTCGAGCACCCTGCGCCAAGGACAGTGGCCAGCGCCAAAGCAAGACCGACTCCAAGCGTGAGTCCCCGCCGTCGCATCCTGCGCGCGATGGTACGCCTCTCCCCTTTTTGGAGGATCGTATTCGGGGAGCCCGTGGCCTCAGAGGCGCTGCTGGAGCAGCGCGGCTCCGTGGACGACGACGCGCTGTCCCGCTTCGATCCCTCGGGTCACGGGAAGCCAGGCGCCCGGTACGCTCACGTCGACCTCGACCGGAACTCGCGCAAAGCGCACGCGCGCGTCGGCCTTGCCTTTCTCCACGAAGACGACGCCGTATTCACCGAGCTGCACGAGGGCGTCGCGCGGAATAGACAGGGCTCGCCTTGGGTCAACGGATACTTTCATCGTCGCGTACATCCCCGGCGTCAGGGCGCGATCGCGATTGTCCAGCACGCAGCGAACCTTGGTCGTACGGGTCGCCGAGTCGAACGCGCCGCTGACCCAGTCGACGGTTCCGGCGAAGACGCAATCGTCGTGAGCCGGAACCGTAATCGCCGCCTCGGCCCCGACGCGCACCCGTGCGAGATCGCTCTCGTAGACGTCCCCCAGCGCCCACACCTTGTCGAGATCGCCGACGGTGAAGAGCTCCTGCGCAGACCCGCCGCCGTACTGCCCCTGAATCTCGATCCCCGGATTGATGTTCCGGGCCAGCACCTCGCCCTCGATGGGGGAGGTCAGCGTGTAGGTCTGCGAAACGGTGTCGACGCGGCCCGAATGGAAGAGGTTTGCCTTCTGGCGCGCCCGGTCCACCTCGGCGCGGGCACGGCGCCAGTTGTCCTCGGAGCGCTCGACTGTGGCCTCGGAGGCCGCATGGTCTTCGCGTAGAACCTTCTGTCGATTGAAATCGTGCTCCGCGGCGATGACGTCCGCCTGCGCCTTGTTGAGATCGCTCAGCGCGTCGCCCAGGTCGGGGGATTCGAGCGTGGCGAGAGACGCCCCCTTCTTCACGTGCTGCCCGAGCTGAGCCTCAATGCGAAGAGCGCGCCCCGTGACGGGCGAGAACACATGGCCTACGCGCGCCTCGTCGAACATGATCTGGCCCGAGGTGAGCATCGTGTCGTCGACCTCCCTGTCTTGGGCCACGGCAGTGTCAATCTTCGCCGCGTTCGCCTGATCCGGCGTCAGCCACACTTCTTCCGGATGAGAGGAGACATCGCTGTGCTCGGTCGCGGCCTCGGAGCTTCGACAGGCCGTCGGCAAGAGCCTAAGGGCCGAAAGGAACAAACGTCGGAGGACGACGGCAGACTTCATTGCCGCGCATCCTAGGCCCGCAACTCATCAAAAAAATATCAATACCGAGGTGTTCCTCATCAATATGGACGATCGAATGCCATTGATACAGGCGAGATGATTCGCGGACTCATCTACGACACATGGCGGACATATTACCCGTTAGGCATCGCGCCGGAGGCTCAGTTCAAGTTGAACGTCAGACCGGTCAACGGGAAGGTCTCGGAGCCGCTGGTCGCGCAAATCTCGACGCCGTACTCCAACTGCGTCGGCACATCGGTCGACTTCACCAGACCCTGTGACACGAGCCAGTTCATCGCGGCCAGTATGTCGACCGATCCGGACTTGACCATCGTGTCGCGGAAGAACATCAACTCTCCACCATTGTTCAAGAAATGGTACGGCACGCTGTCGAGGGTGACCGCCTGAGCGCCGGACGGTGGCCAGTACAGTTGGGTTCCGGTCCACTCGTTCCAGATCATGATCTCGGTGCCCCAGTTGTTCAGCCACAGGTCGTAAGCCGCGTCCCACGAACCTGCGGACGGGAAGGCCTCGGAGAACGTCGAAGTGATCGAGCTGTACTGGGCAATGGTCTTTGTCGGCGATCCGTTGTTCCGCCCACCGACGTCGTACTCGGTGTCCGGATAGGTCTCGACCGCGCCCCCATTATTCGTCTGGTCCGACACCGCGTACCAGCTGGACTGGTTGCAGGCGTAGATTGTCTGCGGGCCGTGCGACCCGGACCAGGCGTCGTTGTCGATCCACCACGTGCCGGAACTATCCAGGCTGTCCGTTCCGGTCGCCTCGCTGGTCGACCAGACAGGGTTCGTGCAACTGCTTACAGTTGAGGAGCCGCCTTCCGAGGACGAGCCGCTGGAGCCACTCGAGCTGCCCGAGGACGAGCCGCTGGAACCACCCGAGCTGCTTCCCGAAGACGAGCCGCTGGCGCTACCCGAGCTACCTCCCGGGGACGAACCGCTCGACCACCCGAGCTGCCTCCCGAGGACGAGCCGCCGTTCGAGCCGGAGACGCTTCCGCTGCTCGAACCGGAGCCACTGCCGTCGACGCCGGCGGCCGCGTCCCCTTCGTTGGAGTTTGAGCTACCGCTGCTGCAGCTGCTGACAGCGAAAAGCAGCACAACGGGCAGAACAGGGATCACTCGATTGAGTCGCTTGCAGTCCATCGTCGGGGGTCCTCTCCGCTGGATTGATCGCAAGACAAGCCGCCCGATGCGGTGCGCCGCCGCGTGCCCGAGAGCGCTCGTCACTCGCAGACGATTTGCGGACAGATGATGTCGGGGCTCTCGGGCATCACGACGCCAGAAGAGCACCCGCAGCCGCTGCTGCTGCTCGTGATGCCGCTGCTGCTGGCGCTGCTGCCGCTGCTGCTCGCGCTACCGCTGCTGCTCGCGCTACCGCTGCTGCTCGCGCTACCGCTGCTGCTCGCGCTGCCGCTGCTGCTCGCGCTGCCGCTGCTACTCGCGCTGCCGCTCGCGCTCCCGCTCGCGCTGCCGCCGCTGCTCCCGCTGCCGCTACTGCTGGCGCTGGCCCCGTTACCGCTTCCGCCGCTACTGCTCTGGCCTCCGTCGCCGCTGACGGCACCGCTGCTCGCACCGCTGCCGCCGGAGCCGCCGGGACCGATGGAGCCGCTGCTGCCACTGCTGCCGGCGCCGCTGCTACCGGAGGCGCCGCCGCTCGGACCGCTCGACGTGCCCGCGCCGCTGCTGCTCGATCCGGTGCTGCTGCCGCCGTTCCCGCCCGCCCCGCTGCTCGCCATCCCGCCGCCGTCGGGATCGCCCGAAGCGCTGAACGGTGAACCCCCGCACTGGGGCGCTCCGACGGCAATCATGATGCCCGCGATCGCCAAACCGAACTTCAAGCGCATGGCCACACCCATGCCTAGGGTACTGCGTCAGGAGCGTTCTGTCCGCTCTCGACGACACTTCTGGGGGCTCGTGTGGGCAAGACGGAGCCAAAAGCCACGCCCGGCCCGATCCGAGACGCCGCGATCACTTGGGCGTCAACTTCATCAGGCTGTCGTAAGTAGCCCAGTAGACGCTCGTGCTGTCCACGGCGATCGCGAAGGGGTTCTCCTGCGCGGAAGCGAGCGTCGTGGCCCCCCCGCCATCCAGGGAGGCCTTCATCACGTTGCCTCCCTCGACGCTGGTCACGTTGTTCGTCCAGTAGACGGCGGTGCCGTCGATGGCGATGCCATACGGAGCAGGCCCGGAAGCGATCATTATCGGGTCGCCACCGTCGAGCAGCGCACTCATCACCGTACCGCCGCCGCCGTTGCCGTTGTTCGTCCAGTAGATGCGGGTGGAATCCACGGCGACGGCGCTCGGAGAGCTCTGCCCCGCGGCCAGCGTGACGTGGGCGCCGCCGTCCAGGGGAACACTCATCACGGCGCCAACGACGGTATTGAGGATGTCGTTCGTCCAGTAGACGCTCTTGTCGTCGACGGCAATGGCGTAGGCATTGCTGGTGTCGTCCCCCGAAGCCAGTGTGCTGATGGGGCCGGCCACACCCGCCGGCGCCTTCAGTACGACGCCGTCCGTGCTGTCCGTCCAGTAGATGCTCGTCTGATCGACCGCAATCGCCCAGGGGTTCTGCCCGGACGCGAGCGTCGTGACGGCGCCGCCGTCCTGGGGCATCGAAACCAGCGTGCTGCTGTTCGCCCAGTAAACGTTTGCGCCCTCCACCGCGATCGAATTCGGATTGTATTGCCCCGAGGCGAAGGTGCTTATCGTGCCGCCGTTCACGGACACGCTCAGCACGGTGTCATTGCCGCTCGATTCGGTGATGTAGACGACCGAACCGCCAAGTGCGAATTCGTTCACCGGATCGGACGCATCCGCGAGGACGAGCAGGCACTGGTCTCCGGCGCACGTACCGGTGCACGTCGTCGCGCACGCGCCCTGGCTGTCGCCCAACCCGGAGTCGCCGCCACCGGCATCCCTTGTGCTGGCCCCGCTCGAGTCTCCCCCGCCGGCGTCGAGCGCGCCCATGGGCCCGACTTGCGAGTCGGGCGTGGTCGCGTTACTGCCCCCGTCGGGGATCTCGACGCCAGAGTCTCCATTCGAGGTTCCCGCGTCCGGCGCGAGGGTGCTCGCCTCGAGACCGAGGATGGCATTGCACCCGATCATCGCCAGGACGACGCAGCCCGCGAGCAGCCGGCGCATCGGTCAGAACCTTCCGCCCAGGACGAGCGTGCCGGGGGCGACTCCCAACCGCCACTCACGCAGGGTGCTCGCGCCCTCCGACCTCGAAGCCTTCGGTGCCGTGAGCCAGATGACGCCTCCACTCGCAGCAACTGCAGCGCCTGCGATGAAGACCACGGTGGCGACGTTGCCCGTACCGATCGCCGAGTTGCGGGCGCTGATGCCCTGCTGAGTCTGACACACGCTCCCGCTGCACCCTGGCACGCCATCGTACGATGACCTCGCGGACAGGCCGAGGACGCCGCCGACCCCAAGCGCAACGACTCCCGCTGCGGCAACGACCAACCCCGCGACCCGCTGGCCGTCGCCGGTGGCTCCCCCCGCCGTGGGTCGCGCGGTCGAAGATCCGTCCGCATTCGGGTGCGGAGCCGCCGCGGTCGCGGGGTCCAGGTCGATCCGCTCTTGCCGGTCCTTCGTTCCTTCCACGAGGACGAACGACCGATCGACGGGCGGTCGCCCCGCGACCTCGAACCTGAACGTGTGCGGGCCCGGGTCGAGAGTCACGGGTCGTCCGGCCAGGGTGCCGCCGACGGGCGCACCGTCCGTGGACATCCGGACGCCGGCGACGTCGTTCCCGGCCGCGTCCTTGGGCAAGAAGATGATGCTCGGCAGGGTCGCGCTTATCTCCGCGAGGCGCTTCTCGCACACGCCGCTGATGGCCGCGCCGCACGTCGCCGACGCGCACGAGGCCAGCACCCGGCGGGCCTCGATCAGCTTGCCTTGCTTGCGCAAGTCTAGCCCTTTGTCGCTCGCGGCGATGCACTGAGCCATCGGGTCGTCGGCGGCGCGGGCTTGCGAAGCCACCGCGCCCATCGCGACCACGCCGACCACCGAGAACCCGAGAGGCCGGCTCCACGAACGCATCCGCGGCACTCTCTCCGATCCCCAATCCGGCCGCAAGATGGGCTATCGCTGTTGCGGCGCCGTCTCGTTCAAGAGGAGCCAGTAGAGTCCGAGCGTCTTGACCGCTTCGCTGAACTGGGAGAAGTCGACCGGCTTCCGGACGTAGCTGTTGGCTCCGAGCGAATAGCTCCGGATGAGGTCCTCGTCCTCCTTGGAGGAAGTGAGCACGACCACCGCGAGAAACTTCGTCCGCTCGTCCTCACGGATCCGCCGTAGCACGTCCAACCCTCCGACGCGGGGTAGGTTCAGATCGAGAAGCACGACCTGCGGCATGCTGCTGAGGTCCCGTCCGGCATGACTTCCGGTGCCGAAGAGATAGTCGAGCGCCTCGGCGCCGTCGTGCGCGACCACCACCTCGTTCATGATGTGATTCTTCTTGAACGCACGACGCGTGAGGGCTTCGTCGTCCTGGTTGTCCTCGACGAGAAGGATCGGGTTGCTGCTCTTCATGGCACGGCTCCTTGAACGGTGTTCGTTAGCGTGAAGTGGAATGTGGCGCCTTGTCCGACCCTCCCGTCGGCCCAGACGCGGCCTCCGTGACGGTTCACGATTCGCTGGACGGTCGCGAGGCCAATGCCGGTGCCCGCGAACTCCCTCTCGGTATGAAGCCGCTGGAACGGCGCGAAGAGCTTTTGGGCGTAGGCCATATCGAAGCCGGCTCCGTTGTCCCGCACGTAGTAGACGGGCGTGCCGTCGCGGTCCTCCACCCCGAAAGAGATGCGGGCGCCCGGTCGCGCACCTGTGAACTTCCAGGCGTTCCCGATGAGGTTCTCGAGCAGCGCACGCAGCAGAGGGGCGTCGCCCTGGGCGACGACCTTCTCCTCGTTGACGAAGTCGATGGCACGCTCCGGCTGGCTTGCGCGGAGCTGCGTCACGACGGCGTCGGCGAGGCGACTCAGGTTCACGGCCTCCCGCCGGAAATCCACCCTCGTCACGCGAGAGAGCGAGAGGAGCGCGTCGATGAGCTCTCCCATCCGCTCGGTCGCCGCCACGATGCGATCGAGGTAGTCGTGCGCCTCGGCGTCGAGCAGCGTGCCGTAGTCTTCCACGAGCGCGCGGCTGTAGCCGTTGATGCCGCGAAGCGGTGCTCGCAGGTCGTGCGCCACCGAGTAGCTGAACGCCTCCAGCTCCTGGTTGGAGGCCTTGAGCGCGCTCTCGATCCGCATGCGGTCGCTGATGTGCCGGTCGAGGCTGGCGGCCATCGCGTTGGCGTCCCGAGCGAGATCGGCGAGCTCGTCGCGGCCGGCGGTCGGGATGGGTTCCCCGAACTCCCCACGACCGAAACGCGCGAAGCCTCTCGTCAGCGCCGACACGGATCGCACGAGGCCACGGCTCAATCCAAGCGAGAGCAGAAGGACGGAGCCGAGGCACGCGACGCTCGCCCAGATCTGGTAGCTCCTGGCCGTGGTCTCAGCCTTAAACGCCGCCTCGAAGGCAGCCGCCATCTCACCACGATCGAGAGCGGCGGTCTTCTTGACGAGCGCCGCGGCGCGAGCCTGGTTTGCCTGCATCGTTGCGATAGCGTCGAGGACCGCCTCCCCAGTCTCCCCGGCGAGCAGGCGGCGGGATACGTCGTACGCTCTGGCCCAATAGGCCTCGACGGCGCCGCTCAGCTCCGCGGCGTCGGAGGGCTCCGTGGCATCCTTCGCGTCCGCGAGTCGCGCGAGGAGATCGCTCTTGAGGTCCCGCGTCGCCTCCAGCGCGTCGGTATCGTGCGCAGCCACGGCGTCCTGGAAGCCACGCTCCAGACGCTCGAGCTGGCCCTGGAGCTGGGGTTCCAGCTCGACCTTCGGAACATACCGCCGCTGAATGAAGGCGAGCTGACGCTCGACCCGCCCGGCGACGACGGAGCTTGCCACGATGATGAGAAGGAACGCGACGGCGGCGATCCCCACGATGCTGAGCAGCCTTGTGCGAAACGTGATCCGCATGGGCGGCCTACCTCACGACGAGCACGTTGCAACCGTCGACGCTGGCGGTTCCCGACACGTATCCGACGCCCCCCTCGTGCTTGAGGACGAACTGCACGACTTCCTCGTCTCGCTGAAACTCCGGCGGCGGCACGTCGCGACCCGAAAAGATCCGTTGCTGCCAATAGCCCTTGACGGCCTCCACCGACCGATTGAGAACGTCGCGGGTGAATGCACGCCGGACCGGGGAGTCCGGCGCTAGATCGGCCGGCCGGATCACCTCGTCGTTGGGCCAGGCGGTGACCTTCTTCAGGAACGCGTCCTCCAGAAACTTGCGCTCGACGCTGCCGATCGTGTTCTGCGGATGGACGATGACCTGGTAAGGCGGAGGAGCCGACCGAGGGTGCTGCTGCCCGAAGACGGTCGCGCAAAGTGCGACCGCCGCGACGATCAGAGCCACCGAGAGTGCCAGCCGTGCGGACATTGCCTCGCTCAGAAGTACGCGGTCGTCTTCAGCAAAAAGACCCCCCAGGTCTGTTCGAGCGCGGAGAGCGGCGTCCCATTATTCAAGGTCGAATCGAGCCCCGCCGTCCCGATCATGTAGTGGGCCTCCGCTTTGATTAGCCACCACGCGTTGACATCGAAGCGAAGAGTCGTCGCCACGTCGTGTTGCATGTTCTGGCGACCGCTCCGATCGTCGACGTTGGGAAACATGACGGAGTAGTACATGCCCGGCTGGAGAAACTTGCCGGCTCGATACGTCACCATTCCGTAGGCTCGCTCGCTGACGACGGTAGGACCCGCCGGGAAAACCATCGCGTTGCTGGTATTTTGGCCGGTGTACCAGCGACTGTACTCTGCGGCGAGAAGCAGGTCGCCCGCGACGTATTCCGCGGACGCCACCGAGAGCACCGCGGGAATCTGGATGTTTGCCGAGAGCGGAGCCGCGGCCGCGGCGGCGGTCGTCGCCGGAGCGTTGGGAACGATCGTGGCATCGAGGCGGAGCGCCTGCACGCTGCCCCCAAGGCGAAGCCCCTCGAGCGGTGCCTCCCAGAGCAGGCGCCCGCCGACCAGGTAGGGGACGTTGAAGTTCTGCACCTGGAACGGGCTGGCGCCCATCGTCGTCGTGTCGAGGAATATCGTGCCGGCGTAGGCGCGGTAGTCGAGCGCACCCGCGGCCTGCAGACGGGCGTACCCGTAGAGCTCTCCACCGGTTTGGGCGAGGAGGAAATTGCGGTTCTCTTCGGGGTACACCGATTGAGGGAGAAGAACCGCGACGCGGGCGGAATCGATGTCCGCAGTGTCGTTGTACAATCCAAATGGAATCTTGACCCGGCCGGCCCGAACTCCCAGCCAGTTGGCGAATCGATAGTCGAGGTAGAACCAGTCGGCCTTGACGTCGTAGCTTCCAGTGGGGCCCAGGTCTTGGGCGAAAAGCTGGAGGCCGACGCGAAACCGGTCGGTCAGATTCTTGGTGAGATTGACCCCGAGCTCGGAGAACTGGAAGCTTCCGTGAGTGGTGTCGGGGTCGAGGTAGTTGTTGTCCTTCGTGAAAATGAAGCCTTGGCTCACGAACGCGTGAACCTCCACCGACGTCAGACCGTCCTCGGAGCCGATGTCGACGGCCCAGGCCGGAGACGTGACCAGGCAAAGGCCCATCGCCAGCGCCGCCCCCAGCCGGTTCGTCGTCATCATCGGACGCTTCGACGCATGGTACCTTGAACGTCGAACCATATCACCGCTTGCGTAGTCCTCGCGAGGACCCACGTGCGCCTATCCGCCACGGCGGCGCCGAGCTGGCTCGTGGGCGTGGTGACTGTGACCGTGCGGCGTGGCACTGCTCGGTTCATTCGTCACGATCTCGAGCCGCCCGTGCGTCACGCCGCGCGTCGCGAGCAGGCGTTCTGCGACGCTCTGCAGGTCATTGCTACGTCCTCGCAGGACGATGACTTCCAGGCACCGCTCCGCATCGAGGTGGATGTGCAACGTTGCCCGCACCTGATCGCCGAGGCGGTGCTGGAACTCCGTGAGGCGCTCTGTCAGCTCTCGGACGTGGTGGTCGTAGACAAGGGTGAGAGTGCCGACAACGCGGACGTTCTTCTCGACCCGCGCGCGGACAATCTCCGCGCGCACCAGATCGCGCAGCACCTCGGAGCGGGTCACGCCCCGCGCCTCGACGATCGCGTCGAAATCGGCGAGCAGCGACTGCTCCATCGCCACGCCGAAGCGTACCAGCTCGTCCTTCATAGGGCAGGTAGAGTACCCTACCCGCGAGGCGCCTTGGTCAGTGCTCGGGCGACGCGCAGTTGGACTCGCAGTCCACGGCGTTGGTCTGGAGCACCCGTCCTCGATGGCCCCGTCCACGACCACGGCGCCGCGGTCGAGATTCACCATCAGCTCGCACCGGGTCAGTGTCACGAGAGCGACGCTCATAGAGGTCACGGCAGCGAGGGCGCAGATCGTTCGGGTGCTCATGGCGGGGGCCTAGAAGCGCAAGACAGCGCCCACGCCGCCACCGTGCGCGGTCACGATGGGGGACGCCGAGAAGGCGCCGGAGCGCTTCGGTGGTGCCACAGTTCCGTCGTCGGCGATGTTGGTGTTCGTCAGGTAGAGCACGAGGCTCGTGACGCCAGCGGCTGCAGCAAGCGCGATGCATCCGTCGGCGTAGGCGGCGAAGTTATTGCCGTTGTCGGTGTTCGCGTACGTAGGGGTTTGCTCGTAGGCGTTCTTCTCGTGCAGCGCGAGGACGCCGAAAACGGTGGCCCCGACGGCGCCAGCGACGGCGACGCCGGCGGCCCCAAGGGCGACGCTCCTTCGCGAGATAGTGGGATGCAGGGGCGGGGCTAGAGCCACCGCGGGCCCTAGGGGCGGCGACGCTGGCGCGAGAGATGTAGGTGGTGGAGAAGGAGCAGGAGGAGGCGAAGGGGGTGCGACGGCAGGTGAAGGAAGAGCGGATGGCGGAAGGGCCGTGGCGGGCGGCGTCGGAGGGTCGGCCATCGCGGGCAGCGGCACGAGCGAGAGCGCCACCAGCGTGGCGAAGGCAGCAATGCGGGGAGAGGGCACGAATCGCGTCTTCACGGGAATCTCCATTCACCAATACAAAGCCGCGTGCGTCATGAGCGTCCGCGGCAGGCCCGGAGTGAAGCTGATTCCCGGCGCGGGGATGCACCGCGGGGGCGGTGCCGTGCACGTGGTATTGCTCCCCTCGAGGGGAAGGCGGGATTGAACCTCGAACTGGCCCTCGCGCCATTTCACGTCGGCGACGTTGAGCAGATCCGCGCCCATCTCGAGAAACCTCCACCGAGCGCCGATGCCGGCGTTGACGACCGTCCAGCCTGTCTCGATGAGCGGCGTCGGTCCCTGGTCGCCGTAGCGGTTGGACATCGAGCGCACGGTGACCTCGCTCTGCAGCGTCCAGTCGCGGTTGACGGGCTGGCGCCCGCCGAGGCCCGCGCTGAAGGTGCGGATCGGGGCGTCGGGCAGGTACACGGTCCCCGCAGCCACGTCCGCGGCATCGGTGAATCGCCCGTGCGCTGCCGTGAACGACACGTCGGCGTACACGCGCTGCCGCGTGTCGCTTTGCCCCACGAAGTTGTAGCGCCCCGCGAGCTCGGCGCCGTAGCGGCGCGTGGGGCCGGCGGGGGTGGTCGACGCGGTGTCGCCGTCGATGAGCAGCTCGGATGAGACGTCGATGAGGAAGGCCATCGCGGAGAGAGAGAGCTCCGGGACAGGGCGCACGGTGGTGCCGAGCTCGTAGCCGGAGGCCGGCGCCATGAGCACGCCCGCGGGCGAGGGGGCCTCGGCGTGCGGCAGCGCGCCGATGGGCGCGTTGATGAACATGCTCCGTATGTCGTTCGAGTGGAAGCCGCGCCCGTAGTTCGCGAAGAGGTCCCACGCGTCCACGGGCGAGGCGATCGCCGTCGCCTTCGGCGAGAGCTGCGCGGCGCCCTTGTAGCCGTCGAGCTGGTCCGCGGCCACGGTGCTCTCGTTGTTCACGGCGGCGTCGACGCGGTCACCGCGCACGCCCAGCACGAACCGCAGCCAGCGCGCGGGCTTCACTTCCTCGTCGGCGAAGACGCTGGTCTCCAGCTCGTTGATGTGCCCGTCGAAGATGGGCCCGGGGATGTGTACCGGGTCGATGCCGTCGAGACGCACGCGGCCCTCGGTGCGGTGCAGCTGGCTCTCGATGCTGTCGTCGCGGATCTGAAGGCCGAGGGTGGTGCGCATCGGCATGCCGCCGAGCTCCGTGCGATTCGTGAGGCGCAAGTCGGCCCCCGACTCGGTGCGCGTGTCGTCCTGCTCGACCTGCGAGCCGTACTCGATGCCGTCCGGCTGGAAGGACGCGGCGATGCCGTCGTTCGGGAAGAGCTGCGAGGTTCGAGTGCAGCGTGTAGAGGGTCGCCTTGACGTCCCAGTGGGCGTCCATCTGCCGCCGGTACTCCGTCCACGCCATCACGCGCTGGCTCGCCCCGCCTTGCGTCGGGTCGACCGAGTCCCACCGGCTGATGCAGTTCGACCCCGAGTAGGCCGCGGGCCTCGGCGTCCCGTCGCCCTCGCCGCAGACCGCCCTCGCCGGGAGGACGCCCGACATGTTCCACGTGCCGCTGTACGCCGTCGCCATGAACGAGATCTCGCTTCGCTCGTCGAGCACGCGCGTCGCCTTCGCGTAGCCGTTGATGCGCCCGTAGTCCTCGGGGTGGATGAAGGGCCCGTTCTCGTAGAACACCTCGGCCGCCACGGCCATGCGCCACTTGTCGCCGAAGTCGGGCGACTCGACGACGACGAGGCGCTCGTGGCCGACCGACGGCGCGAGCTCGAGCCTGGCCACGCTCTCGTCGGTGTGGTCGGCCATGCGGAAGCTCGTCGATCCCGCCGTTCCGAAGTCGCCGACGTCCGCCGCGTAGGTGCCCTTGGTCGAGTCGACGCGCGCGACCGTCTCGGGGATGATGAAGTGCAGGTCCGAGAAGCCCTGGCCGTGCGCGTGGCTCACGGCGTTGATGGGCACGTCGTCGACGAAGAACGCCATGTCGGTGCCGTGGTCGAGGTTGAAGCCGCGCGCGAAGTCCTGCTGCGCCTTGCCGCCGCCGGCGTGCTGCACGGAGAAGAGGCCGGGCACGACCTCGAGCAGCCCCTCGGCGCGGAAGCGCGGGCGGAGGGCGAGCTCGTCCTGGTTGGTGCTCGAGTCGGACGCCGCGTTGCGCTCGGGCGGTGCGCCGATGGGCACCTGTGGGCGATCGGCGAGCACGAGGGTCGACTGATCGGGGCCTTGCTGCATCGGAAGCGGCGGCGGAGGAGAAGCAGGGGGCGCGGGAGGGGGCAGGTCCATCGTCGCCCGCGGAGGCGCCGGCGCCGGCGGGTGAAACTCGTACGCGAGCTGGACCGTCGACTTGACGGAAGCGCCGTTGCGGCGGGCGGGCTCGAACGTGAACTTGCGGACTGCGGCGAGCGCGGCCTCGTCGAAGCCGTGGCCGGCAGGCGCGGTCACGCGCGCGTCGGTGACCGCGCCGGTCTCGTCGACGACCACCTCGAGGCCGACGGTCGCTCCCAACCCGTCGCGCAGGGCATCGGCCGGATAGGTCGCCTCGGCGCGGCTACGAAGCACGGGGGGCGTGACCGCCTCCGTCGGCAGAGCCGTGACGCCTCCTCCGCCTGCCGGGTCGGGCTGCGCTCGCGCGGCGGGCGAGACGAGCACGACGGCTGCGGCGATCGAGAGCGGAAGGAATGGTCTCATCGGGCCTCTCGGCTTGACGTCGCGCCGCAGTAGCACGATTATTTATTCATGTGCTACCCATTTGTCCCGTGACTCGATGATCCGCATGACGTCCATCGGAGTGAGCCTCGCGGCGCTCGGCACGTCCGCGATGCTGCACGCGGCATTGCTCCTCGTGCCGCTGGGACACGCGAGCGCTTTGCGGGGGATGGGCGACCCCGCGGTCGCCGCCGAAGTCGCGATCGATCCAGCGGACTCTCGGGAGACCCCTGCGCCCGAGCCCATCGCGACCCCTCCCGCAGCTCTCGCCCGGAACTGGCTGGTCCCGCGCGACCCGAACCTCGTTCATCCGTACGCGCCGGCGACGAACGCTCCTGCGCAAGCGGCACCGGCGGAGGCGACGAACGACGACATGCCGCACTTTACGATCGCGGTCGGCGAGGCCACGAGCGCGTACGGCGCGGTGTCCTCGCTTGGCAGCGCCCCTCCGCACGAGGGGGACATCAACGCGGCACCGATGCCCGAGGCGTCGGTCGACGGCAGGGCGCAGCTCGTCGCTGGCGTGTCCCCAGCCTACTCGGACGCGGCGCGCGCCGACGGTATCGAAGGGGACGTGCGCCTCGAGCTCGTCGTCGGCGTCTCGGGCGCGGTCGAGAGCGCACGCGTCGTCCTGGGGATCGGCCACGGGCTCGACGAGGCGGCGCTTCGCGCCGTGCGCCAGTACCGGTTCGCGCCCGCCCTCAAAGCGGGGTACCCCGTTCGCGTGCGCATGGTCTGGTCGATGCAATTTCGCCTGCGGTGAGGCCTGCTCAACGGGCAGCAGGAAGGCCGCTCGCCCTCGTCGGCATCATGGGCGCGCTGCAGAGCCGCCCAAAGCGGCGCGCTGCAGATCGTCGCGTCGGCAAGCGGTCTGAGTGGCGGGGCCAGCGGCTGTGTTAGGTTGGGGCCATGCGCATATGCGTTCTTCTTGGTCTTGTCGCTCTCGCCGCGGGCGTCGCGTGCAGCAGTAGTTCATCCGGGGGAGGCGGCTCGACCCAGGGCACCACGGACGGTGGGTCGTCGAGCGGGTCGTCGAGTAGCGGCTCTTCGAGCGGCGGATCCTCGAGCAGCGGCTCGTCGTCAGGAGGGTCGAGCAGCGGCGATGCCGGCGCGGATTGCACCGAGTGCGACAAGGCCCAGACATGCTGCGCTGCGATGATGGGCGACGCGAGCACGTGTTCGAATTTCTCGAGCTCCACGTGCCAGCTCGCCCCGTCCGCCTCCGACCAGAGCGCCTACATCTCGACCTGCGAAGCGCAACTCCAGAGCGGCAAGGCGGCCGGCTTACCGGCTTGCATGTGACCGGCGCGATCGCGAGATCGACGACTTCATGACCGTCCCACGCTCGCGCCCAGGGTGACGAGAAGCTCGTCCAGTTGCTCGAACGTCTCGCGCATCCCCTCCCCGGAGGCGATGGCACCGTCTCGAGCTTCCTTCGAGGGATAGAGTTCGTGCATGACCAGCAGCGTCTTGCCGCCTTTTTCCTCGAAGGTCACCGTGGTGACGGCACCCTGATCACTTTCCTCATTAGTCCATACGAGGCGCGAGTGCGGCGTTACTTCGATGTACTTACCGAAGAACGCAATAGGCTTCGAGGCATCGTGGCCGAACACGAAACGGTACCTGCCCCCGACACGAACATCCGCCTCGCAGGAAAGCAGGGACATGCCCGCCGACTTCGGTGCCCACCACCGCTTGAGCAGCTCGGGCTTGGTCCACGCCTCGAACACGATGCGCGCCGGGCCGTTGAAGGTTCGCGTGACGACTAGCTCACGCTCGGACTTCCGTTCCACCGTCGTGCGGTTCTTCATGGGGGTGGGCTCACTCTCTCTTCTTGCGTCCATCGACCTTCTCCTTCCGTTTCAGTTCCTCGACAACCTTGTCCAACTCGTCGAAGCGTGAGGCCCAGAGCTGGCGGTACCTCGCGATCCATGCCGTCTCTTCCTCCAGTCGGCGCGCGCCGAGCTTGCAGGTCCGCACGCGCCCGACCTTCTCCGTGGTGACGAGCCCGGCCTCCTCCAAGACGCCGACGTGCTTCTTCATGCCCGTGAGGGTCATGTGGAACTTCTCGGCAAGGTCCGTGATCGAAGCGTCTGCCCGCCCGAGCTGCTCCAGAACGCCGCGTCGGGTGGCGTCCGAGAGCGCGGCGAACGAGGCATCGAGGCGGGCGCTCGTATACTGAACCATGAGGTTCAGTATGTAACGCACGGATTGGCGGCATGCAAGGGGAGGCCGAGCGCGCGCTGCGTTGCCGCGGGGGCGAGCGGTCGATCGCCGCCCTTGCTGCGTCCTCCGTCTCCTTTCCTCCTTCTGGCCGCCCCGGCCACGCGATACACTCGCGGCCCTCGGATGTGGCGCTGGGTGGGACGGCTCGGGCTCATCGCCCTGATACTCGCGCCTGCCGGCATCGTCGCCTGCCGCCAGTAGGCCGGATGCTACGATCGACGTATACGCAACCGGGGGCTGGAAGCTGGTCGAAGTCGGAGGGGATTTCAACCTGGCAAAGACAGCCGAGGGGCCCAATAACCAGTAGACGTCTAGGCATACGATCCTGAGGTACGACCAATGCCCTCCCCCCTCCCTTGTTCATGCGTTTCCCGAAGGCGGTGACCATGCTCGTGCTCGTCCTCGTGGCGGTGGCGCTCGTATCCTGCGGCGGGGCCGAGGGCACGTACACGCTCGACAAGGCGGAGACGATCGCGGCCTGGAAGCAGACGGCGATGTGGAACCCGCTCGGCTTTCAGGGCGTCTGGGACGCCACGCTCGTGCTGAGCCCGGGAGGCACTTCCACGCTGACGACGATTCCCGGCAAGGGCACCACGACACATCAGGAGGGGACGTGGACGCAGGACCGCGATGACATCACCATCCTCATGCCCGAGGGCGTCACCGTGACCTGTGCGAGGACAGGCAAGAAGCTCACCTGCCGAGAGGCGCTCCCGAGCACCAAAGAAACGCCGTACGTCATCAGCGTCTACACGAAGTCCTGAGGCGAGCCTAGGCAGCCATGAATCGTTTCACACTCGCGATCCCGGTGCTCGCTTTCGTCGGATGCGGGGGACAGGCCGACCAGCCACCCATCGAGGGCAGCTCGAGCTCGAGTACACGGTGAGCGTCACGGTCCAGGACCACACGACGGCCAGTCCCCTGACCGGAGCCACCGGGTGCGTGCTCGGCAGCTCCGCGTCGTGCGCCACGACCGACGCGACCGGAGCCTTCTCGCTGCAGGACGTGGCCGCGCAAGGGTCAGGGTTCGTCGTGTCCCTTTCGGGGTACGTCACCGAGAACTTCCCCATCTACCTCGACTCGAACGCCAACTACGGCGTCTCCATCTGGCAGTCGACGCTCCTCACAACGGATGCAGAGGACGTCGGGGCGAGCTTCGACACGTCGACCGGAGCGATCGTCTTTGCCGTCGACGACGGCTCGGGCAACGACCTGACCGGGGCAACCGTCTCGACGTCACCGGCGGGCACCACCGTATACATGGACAGCTCAGGCCAGCCGAATCCCTCCCTCATGGCCACCGCGGGCCACGGAGGGCTCGTCTTTGGCATCCGGCCCGGCACCGCCAACGTGACCATCACGGCCAGTGCAGCGTGCCTTCGGGCGTCGGGGATCGGGTGGCCTCCGACGATGACGGGCGCCGTGATGGCCGTACCGATCGTGGCCCACGAGCTCACCCGTGTTCACGGCGCCTGTTTCTGAGCGGCAGCGCCTGGCCGCTCCGGCCGGCACCGGACCGAGAACGTCGCGAAGGTGGGGATCCGCGCAGTTCCACGTTCAGCCTGCAGGCATCAATCCTGTTCCTTGAAGACGGCGGCGTAGCTCTTGCCGTACGGGTAGAAGCGAGCCTTGTCGCCCCGGGCCCAGCCCTCGCGAAGCGTCGGGGTCCGACAGGTCCCAGTCGGGTCGGCACTTCCGGGTCACGACGCGGAGGTCCTGACGCAGCTCCTCGACGGTGGGCCGCCCGAAGAACCAGTAGCCCATGTAGATCTTGTGCACGACGAGCCCAGGCTCGAGCACCATCGTGTGAGGCACCATCGGGTTGTGCGTGGGGTCGGTGTACTCGGCGATGTCGAGATCCTTCTGCACCTTCCTGCCGGGGTCCGAGAGGAACGGCCAGTGCGCGCCCGCCGCCGAGCGAAACTCGTTGGTCTCGAGCAGATTGTCCGTGCTGATCGTGACCAGGCGGCAGTAGCCCACTTCCATCTCGTGAAAGAGCCGGACGAGTCCCTCGTGCTGGCGGCGGTCCTTCGGACAGAACCCGCCTCGGCTCAGGACGACGATCATGGGGTCGCCCGTTGAAGCTCGGAGAGCTTTCTGTGCGTTCCGGTCTGATCGGGAAGCTCGTAGTCGGTAAACGTCGCGCCCACGACGATGTCTTTTCGCATACACGCGATCGTGCCCCCTCTCCGGAAGAGCGCAAGACGGGATCCGAGGCGGGTGGATCGGACGGCCATTCGTGCACCCGGGCGGAAGGTCTCGCGTGACGGCGACCGTCCCCGGGCCATTGTCGGTCATCCGCGTGCGAGGGATGGCGCGTCGACCTGGGTCGCGGCGAGTATCTCGACCGAGCGCACGCGGGCGGCGAGCGTCGGCGCCGGGTGGACGGTCATGACCTCGTCGGCCCGTGCCAGCTTCGCGAGCGCTCGAGATAGGCCCTCACCTCCGCCTCTTCGCCGACCGCCGAGTACTTCGACATGGCCTGGATGCTCTGCCCGGCGGGCGACTCCAGGATGGCCTGTGCGTCGTCGTCGGTCAGATCGAGCCCGCGTCCGAGGAGGATCTTCACACGCGACCGCTTCACCTGCTGGAACTGCGCCTCGGCCTCGGCCCTGGTGTCGGCCGCGAGCACGTTCATGCCCGCTATCACGTAGGGCGTCTCGAGCTGCTGCGAGGGACGGAAGTCGCGCCGGTAGACCTCTACGGCCTCCTCCAGCGCATGAGGGGCGAAGTGCGACGCGAAGGCGTAGGGAAGACCGTAGCGCGCGGCGAGTTGTGCGCCGAAGAGCGAGGAGCCCAGAATATAGAGCGGGACATGCGTGCCCTTGCCGGGAGTCGCCTCCACGCCCGCCACACGCGTCTCCTTGCCGAGGTACCCTTGGAGCTCGAGGACGTCGCCCGGGAAGGCATCGGCGTCGGACGGCGAGACGCGCAGCGCGCGCGAGGTGACGGGGTCGGTCCCGGGAGCGCGGCCCAGGCCGAGGTCGATGCGCCCGGGATGAAGCGTCTCGAGCGTGCCGAACTGCTCTGCGACCAGCAGCGGCGCGTGATTCGGGAGCATGATCCCGCCGGCCCCCAGACGGATCGTGCTCGTGTGGGCGGCCACGTGGGCGATAAGCACGCTGGTGGCGGACGAGGCGATGGTGGCGATGTTGTGGTGCTCGGCGTACCAGATGCGGCGATAGCCGAGCGCCTCGGCGCGCCTGGCCAGTACCACGCTACCGACGTAGGCATCGCGGGCAGCGCCCCCGGAGGGGATGAGCGCGAGATCGAGGATGGATAGGGGAATAGGCATGCGTTCGAGCCTCACCCAACGAAGACGAGACAGCCCGGCAACGAGTCACGGTAATCACCCCGCAGCGCGGCGGAAGTGTCGTTGATCCGACAACGCCGCGATCGCAGGGGTACAAGGCCTTGACGACTTCGCCTCCGAATGCACGTTGTTCATGTGGTCGTCGAATGCCGCTCTTGCACGAAGCTGAACAGGCTCCCGGCGGCGCGGCTCGCCGACCGGGCACGCTGCGCGGCGTGCAAGGCACACCTGCTGCCGGCGAATGCTCCTCTCCCGGTGCGCAGCGCCGCCGACTTCAACGAGTTGGTGCGGGACAGCGCCTTGCCGGTGTTGGTCGACTTCTGGGCCGCGTGGTGCGGTCCCTGCCGCGCCGTTGCCCCGGAGCTCGAGGCGCTCGCTCGCGATCGCGCAGGACACCTCGTCGTCGCCAAGATCGACACGGAGGTACTGCCCGACTTGGCGACACGCTTCGGCATCCGGAGCATCCCTTCTCTCTTGCTGTTCCGCGACGGCCGCGAGGTGCATCGCGAGGCAGGCGCGATGCCAGCCCGTGAGATCGTCGCCCGCATGGGGCTTTAGACGCTCATCGCCGCTTGGTCGAGGAGCGTACTCGCCCACGACGGCGGGGGACACGAGGGGACGTCCCGACGCACGGGACGTACACGTCGAACGTCGTCCCGTGACCTGGCTTGCTCCGCACCTCGACGAAGCCGCGAGCTTGCTCGACGATGCCGTGAACGATGGCGAGTCCGAGCCCCGTCCCTTTTCCTGGTTCCTTGGTCGTGAAGAATGGCTCGAAGACGCGGGCAAGCGTAGACGTGTCCATGCCGACCCCGTCGTCCTTCACGGAGAGCATCGCATGGTCGCCGTAGGATTTGCGGTGACGGCCGCGCTCGAGGAAAACCGCTTTCGTCATGAGCATGACCCGGCCACCCTCAGGCATGGCATCGCGCGCATTGAAGACGAGGTTCGTGATGACGCGTTCCAGGCTTCCGCGATCCATCTTCACACCACCGAGTGGACGGGTCGTTTGCAACACCAATGACACTCCGACACCAAGGACTGGGGTGAGCGTTCGCTCCGAATCTTCGACGACCTGGTTGAAATCGACGAGCGTTGGTTTCACGGTCTGTTCTCGGCTCACGATCATGAGTTGTCGGGCGAGCTCGGCGGCTCTGGCGCAGGTTTTCCGGACCTCTTCCAGGTTATCGAGGGCGTGCCCGTCGTGTGCCACGCGTCGGTGGAGGAGGTCCATGTTGCTCAAAATAATGGTCAGTAGGTTATTGAAGTCGTGAGCCACTCCCCCCGCGAGCTTGCCGACGGACGCGAGCTTCTCCGCGCGTTGGAGATCCCGTTCGCTTCGCCGAAGCGCACTCTCCGCCTGATGAAGCCTGTTCTCATTTGCCGATAGGAAGTGCTCGCCGAGGACGGCGGCTCGCCAGTCATGGAGTCGCTGGATGGCCACGACGGCAGCCTCAGCTCGCGGCGGGTCGTCGCGATAGGTTTGCAGGACAAGAAGTGTGACGAAGCCTGTCACGACGTACGCCGTTGCATGCCAACCCGCCAGAGTGAGACCGTGTTGCGTGTACGACTCGACACGTGCTCGAAGATGGTCCTCGTACGGGCTCCAGTCACCATCCTCGATCGCCCGCCGGAGAAGCTCGCGGGTTGCTGCAATGCCGGCAGCCGACTCGGAGCGAGGACCGATTCCGCTCTCGAGACGCTTATCAAGAAGGTCGCGTGTCTCGACAGTGATGCGGTCGTAGTGGTCGTCGTACACGCGCCACGCATCGAGTAACGCGCCCGTCTGCTCCGGGTGAGCCCACGACGTTCCAGGTGTCGCTTGCTCCACGAGCCTACCCGCACCATTACAGTGCATCTCGCGCGAGCGCTCAAGCTTTGAGACATCGGCTCGAGCGCGTCGAGTGCCGACTGGCGACCGGGCTCGCCGCCGTCGTCGGCGGCGTGGACTCGAGGTATGAGGTGGCCTTGGAGGCGCCTCTCACCGCTGCGGCCCACGCGCTCTCCCTCGGGGATGCGCTCTCCGCGCTGAAGTGGCTCGGTCGGCGGACCGATGCGCCGGCTCGGGCCATGCGCGGCGCCGCGCTGTCGCAGCTCGGCGAATTCGCGAGCGCCAAGGCGCAGCTTCGAGCGGCGCTGCGTGCGCTCGGCCCCGCCGACGGCCTGCTCCGCGCGCGCTGCCTCGCAGCGGAAGCCGAGATCGCGCTCGCGCTCGGCGATCTGCGCTGGAGCGCCGAGCCGGTCGCGCGGGCCGTCGCGGAGCTCCAGGCCGCAGGCGACGCTCGCAACGCGGCCTATCTGCAGCTGGTCGCGGCCCGCGCGGCGCTGCGCCTCGGTCGACCCGCCGATGCGGAGCGCCTGCTCCGGCACGCCAAGTTTGCCCCCGCCGCGCCGCTGGAGCGCACGTTCGCGGAGCTCGTCCGCGTCGAGCTGGCGGCCAAACGCGGCGACCCGGCCTTGCTGACGTCGGCCCTCGCGAGCGCCGGCACGGCCGCCGAGAAAGCCGCGATCCCGGCCCTCGTCTCGGAAGTGGCGCGCATTCGTGATCGCTACGAAGGCCCCACCGCCGTGCTTACGTCGCGCGGCAAAGCGCGGACCGCGTCGTTCTGCGAGGTCTGCGCGCTCGGGCGCTCGGTAGACGTGGTCATCGACGGCGGTGGGCGCGAGGTGCGCTCTTCGGGCGAGTGCGTCCCGTTCGCGCGGAGGCCGGTCCTCTTCGACGTGCTGCGCGTGCTCGCCGAAGCGTGGCCCGACGCCGTCCCGCGGGACGTCCTCATCGCGCGGGCGTTCGGCGCGCGCCGCCCAAACGAATCCCACCGCATCCGGCTGCGCGTCGAGATCGGCCGCCTGCGCAAGATGGTGCGGCCGCGGCTCGGAGTCGTCGCCGAGGGGCCGGGCTACGCGCTGTCCGCGACAGGCGAGGTCGTGCTCGTCATGCCGCTCGAAGAGAGCCCCGATTCGCGCCTCCTGTCGCTCATGCACGGCGGCGAAGCGTGGAGCGCATCGTCGCTCGCACTGGCCCTCGACGTCAGCGAGCGGACCGTCCAGCGGAGCCTCGGTGAGCTGCAGAACGCCGGAAAAGTGGGCCCGACGGGCAACGGCCGCGGGCGGCGATGGGTGCGGCTCTTCGAAATCCCGACAGACTTGTTACTCCCGCCGAGGCGCCCCACGCCGTAGATCAAGACTCGTCGGTGCGCGAGGACGCGCCCGCGAAGGAGCTCACCATGAACACCGCGTCGTTTACCCAGCCCCCGTCGACCCGTCAGAAGGCCACCGTCGTCCGCGAGTACGGACCGTTCCCCGTCGAAGGAGTCCACGGCGTCACCCACGACGGCACGCACGTCTGGTTCGCCCACGGAAAGAAGCTTGCCGCGATGAATCCCGAGACGGGCGCGATCGAGAAGGAAATCGAGGTCTCCGCCCAGGCTGGCACCGCGTTCGACGGCGAGCATCTCTATCAGATCGGCGAAGACAAGATCCGGAAGGTGGACCCGAAGACCGGCCGCGTGGTCGCCACGCTCGCGACGCCGGGCATGACGAAAGACAACTCGGGCCTCGCCTGGGAGGGGGGCACGCTCTGGGTCGGGCAGTACAAGGGACGCGCGATCCATCGGATCGACGCGACCACCGGCAAGGTGCTCAAAACGCTGCGCTCCGATCGCTTCGTGACGGGCGTATCGTTCGTCGACGGCGACCTGTGGCACGGCGCCTGGGAAGAGGACACGACGGAGCTACGGCGCGTCGACCCTGCCACGGGCCGCGTGCTCGAGACGCTCGAGACGCCCACCGGTGTGTCGGGCCTGGAGGCGAGGGGGAACCTCTTCTTCTGCGGCGGCGGCGTCAAGACGCCCGTCGTGCGCGCCGTGAAGCGACCCTCGCGAGGGTAGGAATGACGTTACGATCATCGCGTGAGCGAAGCGGGCGGGGGAAGCGTCCACCCGCCCCCCTTCGGGGCGTCCTACCCTCCACTGCTCCGGATCGCCGCGATGGCGCTGCGCAGGACGGCAGCGTCGGCCCGGTCCTTGTCGCGCATCCCTTCCTTCGTCAGGAGCAGGCCCTCGAGTCCGAGCACGCGAACCCGTACTCCGTCGAAGACGCGCTCCTCGGCATACGGCTCGAGCTCCCTCCATCCTCGTCCGCACGCCGACGGCATCACGTCGATCGTGAACTCGTCGTTCACGCGGACCGCGTAGGGCCCCTCCTTCTCGAACAGATCCTCTCGCCCCGCGAGCTCGCGCGTCGCGCCGTCGGGCAGTTGCGCGAGCGCGGCGATCCACCGTTTCGCGTTCTCGCGCGAAGGATCGACGAGGATGTCCACGTCTTCGGACAAGCGCACGAACCCGTGAGCGGCGAGCGCATAGCCGCCGATGAGCATCCACCGGGCCCCTTCCGCATCCAGCAGACGCGCGACCAGCTTGACGTCTTCCCACGTCGCCGGCCGCGTGTATTCAGGCATTCCGCGCTCTCTCGACCATCGCCTCCACGGTCCAGCGCAGTCGATCCGCGTCCATCTCGGCGTGGCTCCGGTAGAGGAAGACCCCCTTCGGCGCGCGCGTCCGGTACTGCGCCATCGCCGCGAGCATCTCGCGTGCGTGAGCGGACGGAGGCTCGTCGAGCGCACGCTGCGCTCTTTTCCCCACGACCTCGATGAACTCCTCGCCGGTCACCGGATCGCGAACCATCGCGGGGATCGTAGCACCGCTGCGAGCCTGGCCACGTAGACGCCCGCGGCGTCCACGGCGGACGGGCATCGGCTATCGAACGAAGATGGAAGTGAAGGTGAGCGGCCGTGCAACGGCGACCCGAAGGGCCGAGAACGGCCTTCGACGGGCCTGCGGCGCTCATAGAAGCACTACGATACGGGTCGGCGGTATGGCGTCGTTCTTCGTCTTCAAGATCCGGACCTCGTGCACCGAGTGCGGCGAAGGGATCGTTCTCGAGGGGCCGCAGCCCGAGGTGACCTGCGAGAGCTGCCAGTCGGTCCTCCCGGTGCCCGGGCAGGACTGGAAGGCCATGTTCAGCTTCCGGGAGAACGCGGGGCGGCTCGGCCTCGCCGAAGGCCAGACGCGGGGCAGCTCGCTGAGCCAGGGAGAGCGAAGGTTTCTGGTGAGCTGGGGACCGCAACGACCCGTGTGCGCCTCGTGCGCCGCTCCGGTCGCTCTCGACACGGCACCGCCCGGGACCGACGGCGACGTGCCGTGCGACTGCGGGAAGACGACGCCGACGTTCCCGCCGCCGCCCTGGCTCGCGAAGGACGACCCCAGCATCATGCAGATCTTCGGCGCTCCGCGGGTCGCCCGGTCGGCGTCGGGCGCTTCGAAGGTCGGGGAGAGCGCGCCGCGCCTCGTCTCCTTCGCCTGCCCCGACTGCGGCGCCAACCTCAAGGTGACGCAGGAGTCTGCTCGTGTGCTCCGGTGCGCGTACTGTCAGCAGGACTCCTTCCTGCCCGATCCGCTGTGGCGGGCGCTGCACCCCGTCCGGAAGCGCACGCCGTTCCACGTCGTGTTCCGGTAGGAGCGCCCCCGCTTTGCCCGGACGCGCAATCGATCGGGAGCTCATCGCGAGATTGACGCGGCCGGAGAGCCCGGGGCCGTTCTCGCTGCTGGCTCCGCAGTTGGTCATCCCTGGGCCGCCTGGGGCACAGCTCGTCCCCGTCGTCGTCGAGCCCGTGCATGCAGGCTGCGGAAAAAGGCGTGACGAGCACGCCTGGGCGCGTACGTGCACGGGCGCGAGGACGCGGACGAGCAACGCATGCTTGACACGATGAGCTGAGAGGCGACCATGGGAACCTGTGAAGGTCCAGGCCACACGGGCGGTCGCCTTCTTGGCATGCGCGCTGGTCGCGTTCGCGGGCTGCGATGCCATCCTCGGCGACTTCTCCGGGGGAGCAGGCGACGGCGGCCCGGACGCCACGACCGAGGCCGGGCGGGCCGGCGGCTCCGACGCGGCCTTCCTCGACGCGCCCGGCGACCAGAGCGCGATCAGCGACGGCGGAGCGGGCGATGGCAGCTCGTCGAGCGACGGGTCGGCGAACGACTCGGGCTGCGTCCCGCTCCCCGAGTTCTGCGGCAACCGCTGCGGCGCCGTCTACGACAACTGCGGCAACCCCACGAACTGCGGCCAGTGCGACGGCGGCGTGGCCTGCGTCGCCAGCTCGTGCGGATGCAACCCCGAATCGGCCGAGACGACGTGCGCCGGCATGAACTGCGGCGCGGCCACGAACAACTGCGGCCAGGTCGTCGCATGCGGCGCGAACGGGACGACGACGTGCGCCTCGGGGGCCACCTGCCTCTCGGCCGGGACGTGCTGCACGCCGGACGACGGCGCGGCATGCGCGGGGCAGTGCAACACCACGGCCACGAACAACTGCGGCCAGAGCGTGTCATGCGGTGGCTGCGGCGACGGCGGCGTGTGCACCAACGCCAGCTCGTGCTGCATCCCCCAGCCGCTATCGACGTGGTGCGCGAACCGCTGCCAGCAGGTCATGGACAGCTGCGGCCAGAGCGTCACCTGCCCCGACTGCGAGGCCGGCGCAACCTGCAGCAACGGTGCGTGCGGTTGCGTGCCCGAGCCCGTCGCGACGACGTGCAACGGCGCGACCTGCGGCGCCGTCATGAACAACTGCGGCCAGATGGTGCCCTGTGGCAGTGGGGGCACAGAAAACTGCAGCTCGTCCGCCGACGTCTGCGTCGGGACGACGTGCTGCACGCCCGACGATACGACGCCGTGCGCGAGCGCGTGCAACACCGTCGTCACCAACAACTGCGGTCAGTCGATCACGTGCCCGAGCACCTGCCCGAACGCCGGCGTGTGCATGTCGAACGGCACGTGCTGCACCCCGAACAACACGACGGCGTGCTCCGGCCTTGCGTGCGGCCCGGCCACGAACAACTGCAGCCAGGCGATCACCTGCACCAACACGTGCACGCCGCCCAACACCTGCGGCGGCGGCGGCGCCGGCGCGAACGGGTGCGGCTGCACCTACGACGGCACCGCGTGCTACGGCCGCTGCGGCGGCACGGCGACCACGAACTGCGGAGCGACCATCACGTGCCCGACCGTCACTTGCAGCGGGTCGTCCAGCACCTGTGTCGACGGCGAGTATTGCTACTGCGGTTCGCTGGGGCGCGCGTGCAGCGGCATCGACGGCCAGTGCTGCAGCGGCGGATGCATCAACACGGTCGAGGTATGCGGCAGCAGCAGCGGTGTCATCGGCCCGTGAAGCCACGCTCCAGCGCCTCATGTGCAGGAATCACGTGCTCAACCAGGCAGCTTCAGCATCCGCTCGCTTCGCGGCTTTAGGGCACCGACTACTGCCCCGCCGGGAATCTCCCCGCCGCGGCCAACGCAGCAACGACACCTCGACGCGGCGCATCCGATGACAGGAGGCCAACAACATGAGTCTGTCGATGGCGCCACTGCTGATGCACAGCCCGCAGGTTCCTGCGGAGGCCCGCGACGCGATCCGGGCGGCGTACGAGGCCCCTCCCGAACATCGCAGCGCAAGGCTCGAGTCCGCCGCGCTCGTCCTTCATCGGACAACCGGTCTGGAGTGCGGCGACGTCTGGGAGCTGGTGGGCCTTCCGGGCGGTGGAGACTGCGCGTAAGGAGCAAGACGTGAGACCCGCGGCAACATCGAAGTGAAGCTCGTCGCCGAATGAGGGGCCATGGCTGCAAAGAAGAGGCAGGTGGACGCGGAGAACGACGAGCTCGTCGACGAGGCGAGTCGTGAATCCTTCCCGGCAAGTGACGCGCCCTCCTGGACGCTCGGGCGGGAAGCGGCGAGGGCCCTGACGCAAGTCCCCAAGGGCTCCACGCTCGTGACGTTCATCAACGTCTTCACCGTCAAGCCGGCGGACCAGTCGCGCCTCGTCGAGATCCTCGCTCGAGTCACCGAGAAGTCGGTGCGCCACGCTCCCGGGTTCGTATCCGCGAGCCTGCATCGAAGCCTCGATGGCAAGAAAGTGGCCATGTACGCGCAGTGGCGATCGCTCGAGGATTACGAGGTGATGCGCAAGGATCCGGCCCCGGCCGCCGAGCTGAGAGAGGCCCTCGCCCTCGCGACGTTCGAGCCCGTTGCTTACGAAGTGGTCGAATCCTACGGGCAGCGAGATTCTCGCGAAGGGGCCGCACAAGGACCCGAATGATGATGATTGCGGCTGAGGGTCATATGGCACCTCGCCAGGGGCTCCCGTGGCCGGGACACCCCTGCCCTCTCGATATGCCCGCAGGACTCAGTGCTTTAGCGGCCGGTCTGGCCTTTGCTTTCCCCTGGCTCCATACTTCGGGAGAACCCGCCTCGCATGGAACCCACCGACGTGACCATCGAAGTCCTGAAGGGCATCCGTGACGAGGTGCGCGGCACCAACGCGCGCCTCGACCGGGTGGAGCGACGGCAGGCGGACACGGAGGTCCGACTGGCGACCGAGCTCGTCGCCGTCGTCGACGCCGTACACGAGGTGCGCGACCTGCTTCGCGAAGACCGGCAGCTTCGCGACCGCGTCGCCAATCACGAGCGACGCCTCACGGCGGTGGAGACGCGGTTCGGCGGGTAGGGTCACCGTCAAGACGGCTACCTTGCGATCCATATACTACTGACAGGTACCGGACATGCAGCGCAGACCCGTCTCGCACGTCGCGCCACAGCACGGGCCATCGAGACCGCCGCACACGACACAAAACGAGTTGCTCCCGTTCCCCGGAGGTCCGTAGCAGGCGTCGGTCGCGTCCACGCACGTCGTGGTGCACTTCTCTCCAGGTTGGCCCGTCGTGCCGGCCTCGTTGTTGACGCAATACTCGAGCGAGCCGAGGAGGGTGGGAAAGTCGGGCTCATCCGCGCACGCGGGCATCGTCCCGCAAGAGGGTTGCCCAGGCCCGCCGCACGCCGAGCACGTGGACACCGAGCCGACCGCGATACAGATGTTGCCAGCGTTGCAATCAGTGCCGCAGCACGGCTTGCCCGACACGCCGCACCCGCCGGAGGAGCTTCCACCGCTGCTGCTCCCCGACGCAGGTCCACCACTGCTACCTCCAGAGCTTGAGCCGCTGCCTCCAGAGCCAGACGCACCGCTGCTTCCCGACATAGACCCGCTGCTGCCACTTACAGAGGCTGATGCGCCCCCACTGCTCGCTGCGCCCGATCCGCCACTACTCGCACCATCGGAACCCGCGTCGGGCGTAGCGGTCGACGTGATCCCGCCTCCGCACCCCACGAGCGACATCACAAGAAGCGGCCCGCAAACCTCCAGCCTCCGGTTGCGCTTCATCCATTTGACCTTAACACGCGGCAGGGAGTGCTGCTCGGCATCGCAGGCTCGCCGCGTCGGGCTCGGAACACCTACGTTCCCGGGGCCAGATTCATCCGGGCCATCCGTGGACCGACTCGCCTCCAAGATCGTTCGTGACATCAACGCGGGCGAGAGTCCTGCACTCGCGGCCCTGTACGGCGCTGAAGTGAGCAAGGCGTTTCCGCTCGAGAAGACCGGCCCGATGGTTGAGAGCGTGCTGTCGTCCGGCGGACCGCCGGGGGCGCCGATGCGCACGAATCGAGCAACCTTTCCCCTGCCTGACGTACAGTTTCAGCGTGATGCGGTGGTCGGGCGGTTTGCTCTCAATGGTCTCGGCGATCGCCTACGTCATCGGATGCTCGAAGATGACAGCTGCTCCGCCGCGGAGACGTTGTCGCCAATGGACGCCTCCTCGGAAGGCACACCTCCGGACAGTTCCGCGGATGTCAACGGCGCGGCTGAAGACGGTGAGGGCGACGGCGCTTTCGGTACGCCGAGTGCGCTGTGCGTTCCGAGCAAGCAATATGCCGAAGCGGAGCCGTGTCCACCAATTGAGGCTGGAGCCTTGCACACAACGTTCAGCTGCGACGCCGTCTGTTACTCTTTTCACCGCGTCGCGTACGTATTCAGCGGCGACCGCAGCGGGCTGACTCCTTCGCGTGTGCTCGGCGGCACCACGGGCTCGCTCGTCGTCGATGCGTACACCGGGTACAACGACGTCACCGACGTCGACGGACGCACACGCACAGGATGCTGGAGTCACGCGAGGCGGTACCTGTTCCGCGCGCTCGAGCGAGCCCCCGAGGCGCGCGACGCCCTCGACATGATCCTCGAGCTGTTCCGCGTCGAGCGCGACGCGATGGAGCGCGGGGTCTTCGGTCGCAGCGCGTGCAGTGCGACGAGCTCTGGTCCTTCTGCGGCGCGAAGGACAAGAACGTCCTCCCCGATGAGCAGGGCTTCGGGCGCGGCTCGATCTGGACGTGGATCGCGCTCGACGCCGAGACGAAGCTCATCGCCGCGTACCACGTCGGCACGCGCGACGCGGGCTGCGCCTACGAGTTCATGCAGGATCTGGCCTCGCGTATCACCACGCGCGTCCAGCTCACGACGGACGGGCACAAGGCGTACATCAACGCGGTTGCCGACGCCTTCGGCCCAGCGAACATCGATTACGCGATGCTCGTGAAGCTCTTCGGCGAGACGCCCGCCGGCCCGGGACGCTACGGCCCGCCCGCGTGCATCGGGATCGAGATGCGCCCCATCATGGGCGCCCCCGAGGCCGAGCACATTTCGACCTCGTACGTCGAGCGCGCGAACCTCACGATCCGAATGCAGAACCGTCGCTTCACGCGGCTGACGAACGCCTTCTCAAAGAAGGTGGAGAACCTCCAGCACTCGGTCGCGATCACGTTCATGCACTACAACTTTTGCCGCGTTCACCAGACGCTTCGCGTGACCCCGGCGATGGCCGCTGGCCTCACCGACCACGTGTGGGAGTTGGCGGACCTTATCGCGCTCATGCCGAAGCCAATCGCGCGTCCGTGGGGCTCGGTGAAGCGTGCGGAAGCGATGGCCGAAGCGCCGCTCGCGAAGACGAGCGCGGCCGCGAAGGGCGACGACGCCGCGCGGCGATAGTACGCTGTGGTTATGGCCACCCGCTTCGCGCTTCCGTTGCTCATGGCGCTCGCGGCCTGCAATAACACAATCCGAGAGTTCCCTTCCGGCTGCCTCGCCACGCCAGATGGCGGAGAACGATGTTCGTGCCCGGGTACCTCGGTTTGCGGATTAACCTCAGACCCGCCGGACATCTGGTTCACATGCTTGGAAGACGGTACATGGGTGAAAACGGACGCATCGTGCGCGCTCAATACCGGGGACGCTGCCATGTGCGCGGAGCCGCAGTCGCAGTGTTCTTCTTGCATGGGGTCCCCGCCCATCGTTCCGAACTGCCAGCAAGGTCAATGGGTCTGTCCGCCTGCCGGCCCGTGCACGTCTCCACCCTTCGACGCATCGACGTCGGACTCGCCGGGATCCGGCTAAACTCAAACTGACCCACTACCCGCGCGCGGCACGTGGCGCCCCCCGAACCGTGACGGACGTCTGCGGGCGATCGAGAAGCTGGCCGACGAGGCGCTGGCAAACCTGTAAGCCACGTCCTGTCCTGAATCGAGGCGCCCACGAACGTGCGTAAGGCGGGCATCCCTGCCGAGGGGACGCCGGCGAATGAGCGCGATCCGGGCATCCCTTCCGCGGACGCGCCCATGAATGAGCACGAGCGACCCGTCCTTTCCGAGGGGACGGCCGCGACCGAGCTGGATGCCCACGATCTTTCCGAGGGGACACCCACGATTGAGCGCAACGCCCACGCCCCTTCCGAAGGGACGCCGATGAATGAGCGTCATGGTCACGTCCCTTCCGAGGGGACACCCACGACTGAGCGGCACGGCCACGCCCCTTCCACAGGGAGACCTGCGATTGAGCGCAACGCCTTGGCCCCTTCCACGGAGACGCCCACGACTGAGCGCAATGCCTTGGCCCCTTCCACGGGGACGTCCATGACTGAGCGCAATGCCTTGGCCCCTTCCGCAGGGACGTCCATGACTGAGCGCAATGCCCACGCCCCTCGCGCGGGGAGACCGACCACCGGGCGCAATGCCTGCACCCCTTCCGAAGGGACGTCCACGACTGAGCGTCAGGCCCACGCCCCTTCCGAAGGGAGACCCGCGACTGAGCGCGACGCCCGCGCCCGTTCCGAAGGGAGGTCCACGATTCAGCGAGATCCACTTGCCCGTGCGGAGGAGAGACCGGCGCGACCACGAGACGCCCGCGTTCATCCAGCAGAATTTCGCGCACTTGCAAGAAATCGACACGTCGGGACGTTTATTTCGCCCTCTGCCTGTCCGGAATCGCCTCCTCGAGCGGCTTAACCCAGTGAAGGCAGTCGACGGGTGCAGCAGGGCAACGAGGCCCCGCGTCGCTCGGTCAGTCTCGGCCACGGCGGGTTTGCCGAGTCGGCGCGTCCTTCGGAGAGGAGAGATACAGTTATGGCTAAGAACACTGGAAAGGCCACGGTGGTCGCCCTCGCGCAGCAGTTGATCGCGGGGACGGCCAAGCACCTCGCGAGCGTCACGACGGTAACGCTCGCGGGAGGCTCGTACACGCCGGCGCAAATCACGACCAAGTTGCAAGAGGTCGTGAGCCTTCGCGCCGACGTGGACGCCGCCAAGGCGACGACCCAGGCGAAGCTCGCTGCCGAGACGGCCGACATGCCGGCACTGCGCACCCTGATGGGTGCACTGGTGACGTACGTGAAGGCCGCCTACGGCAACGCGCCTGACGTGCTCGCAGACTTCGGAGTGCATCCGAAGGTGCGTGCACCGCTGACGGTCGCCGCCAAGACGGCCGCCGCTGCCAAGCGCAAGGCGACTCGCACTGCGCGCGGCACGATGGGGTCGAAGCAGAAGAAGGAGGTTAAGGGCGCCGTCATCGGCGTCACCGTGACCCCCATCACTGCAGGGCCGCCCATCGCGACGCCGGCCAGCCCGACTGCCGGAGCCACGAGCTCCGTCACGACGGCCGGTACGACGCCGCACCCCGCCTAGCCCGCGGGCACAACCAGGGAAGGGGGGCCCGCGCCGTAAAAGCGTGCGCGGCGCCCCCCGGCCCGCTTTCTCGTGTCTCCGTTGACCAGGCTTCCCCGATGGTGCACCTTGTTTCCCCACCTGGACTTACCTCGTCCCGCCCCCTCGACGCCGCATCTCGCGAAGGCCTCCGCCGATCTTCGCGCCGTGCTGCTCGCGGACCCCGCGGTCCTCGACATGCTCCGCAAGGAGGTCAGCAAGCTCGTGCCGCGGGCCGAAGTCGACGACATCGTGCAGAACGCGGTCGTCGCGGCGCTCGCCGATCCCAACTACCCCGAAAAGCATGAGGTCTTCGTTCCGTGGCTCCTGACCAAGGGACGCTCGAGGGCCATCGACCATCTGCGCTCGAGACGGCGCCGCGACAACGTCCTCACGGATGCCCCCGAAGGCGACGTCGATGCGGTCGTGGATGGCCCGATGGCCAGCGCCGCCGCCGCGCACGACGCGACCGAGGCCCTTCGCTTCATCGGAGCGCGCATCGACGAGCGAGCCACCGACCCGACAACCCGGCGCGGCGCGCGCTGGCTCATGCTCCACCTTCGCGGCGAGGACTACGAGGACATCGCGCTCGACGAAGGCGTGAAGGCGGAGACGGTCCAGCATTCGGTCGCACGCCTGAAGCGCCACCTCCACGCCACCTGGATCACCGCCGCGGCCGCCGTCCTCCTCTTCTTCCTCCTGCGCGGCCTCTACGGACGCAACCCGGAGGACGAGCGCGCCCACCAGGCTCCCGCTCCTTCCGCGCTCCCGACCCTCGCGCCCCCGACGCCGCTGCCTCCTGTGCCCACGCCCCAGGAGTTCGCGCGACAATTGCGCGACGACGCGGCCCGCGAGTGCGGCGCCGGAGAGTGGGAGCGCTGCATGGAGGACCTGGAGCGCGCGCACATGGAAGACCCCGAAGGCAACCTCGCTCCCGACGTTCAGAAGCTACTCAGCGCGGCGCGCTCGCACCTGCCGGACCCGGAGGCGAAGCCGCACGGGAAGTGACGGGTGGGGTCTGCGGCGGACGCTTCGTTGAGATGATTCCCCGTGAGTGGTAAGAACCCCGCATGGGGCTCCGGACCCTGGAGACCGACTACCTGGTCGTTGGCGCCGGGGCGAGCGGAATGGCGTTCGCGGACGCTTTGATCGCGGACTCCGACGCCGACGTCATCATCGTCGATCGCCGCCACGCTCCCGGTGGCCACTGGAACGACGCATACCCCTTCGTGCGTCTGCATCAGCCGGCGGCGTACTACGGAGTCAACTCGTTGCCCCTCGGCAGCGAAACGATCGACCGGTTCGGGCCGAACGAGGGCTTCTACGCCCAGGCAGGCGCGCCCGAAATCCGCGCGTACTACGAGCGCGTCATGAACGAGCGCCTCCTGCCATCCGGGCGGGTGCGGTACTTCCCCCTGTGCGAATACGCGGGGAGCCGCCGGTTCGTGTCGCGCCTCTCGGGCAACGAATACGAAGTCAACGTGCGGCGCAAGGAGGTCGATGGTCGGTACCTCGAGCCGTCGATCCCGGCGACGTACTTGCCGCCGTTCGAGGTGAGCCCCGGGGCGCGCTGCATGCCCCCGAACGATCTCCCCCGCGTGACCGAGCGCGCCGACGGCTACGTCGTCATCGGTGGGGGCAAGACGTCCGCCGACACCTGCGTGTGGCTCCTCGCCCACGGAGTGCCGCAGGAGGACATCCGGTGGATCAAGCCGCGAGAGATCGCGTATCTGAACCGGGCGTACGCGCAGGGCGGCACGCTCGTGGGCGCGCTGTACGAGGGCTTCTCGCTGCAGGTCGAGGCCGCCGCCCAGGCGAGCTCCATCGACGACCTGTTCACTCGCCTGTCCGCGGCGGGGCAGGTCCTGCGCGTCGACGAGAGCGTCACCCCGACCATGTTCACGGCGGCGACCACCAGCGTCGCGGAGGTCGAGGCGCTCCGGCGCATCGACGGGGTCGTGCGCCTCGGGCGGGTCCGCCGCATCGAGCGCGATCGCATCGTCCTCGACGAAGGGTCGATCCCCACGAGCCCGCGGCACGTCCACGTGCACTGCGCGGCCCCCGGGCTGACCCTTGCCCCTGGCATACCGGTCTTCACATCGGATCGGATCACCTTGCAGCCCGTCCGGATGGGCCTCGTCCCGTTCAACGCCGCGCTGGCCGGCTTCGTCGAGGCGACGCGCGGCCGCGACCCAGCCGTCCAGAACGCACTGTGTCCGCCGAATCCCATGCCCGACGTCCCTGTGGATTGGGCGCGAGGGACTCTGACGAGCATGAATGCCGATCGGTCGTGGTCTCAGGAGCCTGACATCGCCGACTGGCTCGAACGATCCCGACTCAACATCTCTCGCGGCCTAAAGGGACGGAGCGAAGACCCCCAGGTGCAGAACGCGCGCAAGAGGCTAAAGGCCAACGTGCTGCCAGCTCTCCAGAACCTGATGCAGATCGTCGCCCGAGCCTCCGGCCAGCAGCCGTGAGGGCGCGTGCGAAGTCGGCCGCGGGGCTTCATGGTCGCTGTTGACCGGAAAGAGGCACGCGTCTCCACGAGGCTTCTGTGGATCTTCGCGCGCGTACACCAGGACTCGGGGCACTGAGCCCATCATTTCGGGCCAGATATCCCTCCGATCGGGTCAAACATCATGCGGGGGGACGCGGCACCTTCCAGGTATTAGCGCTCGGATTTCGGTCCCGCGCGCTCAAGATTCCAGCTCTCCGTTGAAGAGAAAAGGAGCCGAGAGTACGAGACGCGGAAGATGGTAATTGGATTGCCAACGAGTCGGGCATCGTGCCGTCTTGGGTTGGTCCTCGTCGGTGCGGCCGCCGCGTGCAGCGGTAGCTCGACGGGCCCGGTGTCGGAGGGACCTGGCGACGGCTCGATGACGACGTCGGCCGACGCCGGAGACGATGGCCCTGGAGGAGACGGCAGTGGATTGCTTGGCACCGTGGTCGGCACCGGGGCTCTCTGCCCCGTGATGACCGACGCTTGGGTCGGCGCCCTCCTCACGCTCAACGTGACCTGGTTGCCGGTTTTGGCCGCCGATCTCGGATCCGGCACCATCTACATCTGGCACCTTTACCATTTCACCTTCAACGGCACGGTAATCACCGGGACAGTGCGCACGTGCGGAGATCAGGTGCCACCGCTCGCGCTCAACGCCACCGGAAGGATGGTCGTCAGCGCGCCGGCAAACGGGGGAACCGTCGACGTCCTCGACGAGTTGCCCACGAAGAAGACCTGGGACGACGACACACGAACGGCGCAGACGATGGGCGCCCTGGGGGCATGGAACGTCGGCAGTTCGCTCGCGCTCGACACGTCGGTGACCGTCGCCGGCCTGGCCCCGACGAGCACGTTCTCGGAGCCCACCACACCCTGGCCGCCGTCGGCAACGTCCTTTCAGACGAGCGACTTCTCTGACGACGATCACGACGGGAACCCCGGCATCACCGCGTTCCCGGTCGACGACAACAGCATGGGCTACTATCTCCCGGCCACGTCACTGGGGGGGACATCCGGCAACGGCTCGATGCCAACCGAGGTTGCGGACCAGCTCTACATCGTAAAGAGGACGCAAGTCAGTCTTCACGGGACGAGCACCAGCTGCTCTGAAATGACCGGGACGGCCACAGTCCCAGAGTACGTAGTTCACGTCATCGGATGCCACGACCATGGGACCCCGGCCAGCGCGTCATGCGTGTCGGACGAGTGGCAGTTCATCGACGAGAACGCCACCATTTACGCCGGTTCCGGCGGCAGCAAATCGACCATCACAGGAACCTTTGACGCGAAGCAAGTGACCGCTGGCGACGGAGGAGAGCCTGGCTGCGACGACGTCGTCGCGCTGTTCCCGTCGCCCATGCCACAGCCGTAGGACGATAAGGATGTCGTCGTCCAAATGGGGTTTTAATTCGGAGGGTACGTCGATGCACTCGCGCTTTGGCCTAACGATCGGGTTCTTGACAGCAGCGCTCACGACGCTCGCGTGCGGCTCTTCTCCCACGAACACCGGCTTCACCGGCGAGAGCTCGAGCGGCGGCGGATCCAGCGGCGTCTCGGGTGGAGGGTCGGGCGGATCGGGAGGGGGCAGCTCGGGGGGCAGCAATGGCGCCGGCTCCAGTGGAAGCTCTGGTGCGACTTCCGGGGGCGGCTCCGGCGGTGGAAGCTCGGGCGTGAGCTCCAGTGGAAGCTCCGGCGGGAGCTCGGGAACGAGCTCCGGGGGCAGCTCGGGCGCCGGCTCGGGGAGCAGCTCCGGTGGAAGCTCGGGCGGTGCAGCCTGCGCGAAAGGTCAGGTCACGGACAACGAGGTCGTCATGGTCGGGGACTCGTACATGTCCGGCGCGCCGTATGGCGTGGTGGGTCAGGACATCGTGACGAACTCGATGCAAAACTGGACGCGTCTTTATTACTTTCCCGGAGCCGCCATGGCTTACGGCTCAGGCGATCTCAATATCCCGTACCAGTTCAATACAGAGGCTGAGGGGGCGTCCACGGACATCAAGGTCGTCATCATGGACGGCGGCGGCAACGACGTGCTGATCGACAACCGCCAGTGTCTGACCGACTTCGACTCCACCTGCATGACCACGGTCGATATGGCGATTTCAACGGCCGACAGCCTCATGATGACCATGGCCAGCAAGGGCGTGCAGCACATCGTCTACTTCTACTATCCGCATCTGACCACCGCCGGCGGCGGTCTCTTGCCGACGCCCGCCACGGACGTCAACACGGTGGACGACTACGCCCTTGCCAAACAAGAGACCTTTTGCTGCGGCGCGAGCTTTACGTCCTCGACTACGAATTTTTCGTGTCGCGGGAACGGCCCCGGTACGGACTGCGTGATGATCGACACGATTCCTTCGTTCGTGGGGCACTTGAATACGGACTCGGTGTCGTACTTCCTCTCGGACGACGTTCACCCCAATGCGATGGGCTCGCAGGTGATAGCGAACCTCGTATGGCAGGCGATGCAGCAGTACTGCATTGCGCAGTGATGCGGGAGAGCTGCGTGCAGCGCGCGCTCGAGATCATGAGCCGAACGGGGTGCACGTACGGAGAGGTCGCGGTGTGCGCGGGCATCTCGCCCACGACCGCGCACTGAGCGCGCCAGAGGTGCAGGCCCTCTGCATGGACCCCTGCCTTCCCTAACGGTCTGATCCACGGTAATTTGGCGTGGATGAGCGGTTTCGTCGGCGACGGTCTCCCGGAGATCGGGTCTGTCCTGGCGGGCAAGTACCGGATCACGCGCGTCCTCGGCCGCGGAGGGATGGGGGCCGTCTTCGCCGCGCAGCACGAGATGCTCGGCGAGGAGGTGGCGGTCAAGCTGATGCTGGCCGAGGCGATGCGCGAGCCGGAGGCGGTGAAGCGCTTCGTCAACGAGGCGCGCGCGGCGGCGAAGATTCGGGGCGAGCACGTCGTGCGGGTGCTCGACGTCGGGGTGCTCGACGACGGGCGCCCGTACATCTCGATGGAGCTCATGGAGGGGGAAGACCTGGGCCAGCTTCTGGAGAGGGGCGGTCGGCTGCCGGCCACGGTGACCGTCGACTACCTGCTGCAGGGGATGGAGGCGATCGCGCAGGCGCACGCGCTCGGCGTCGTGCACCGCGATCTGAAGCCGTCCAACTTCTTTCTCGCCACGCGGCCCGACGGGTCGCGAATCGTCAAGGTGCTGGACTTCGGCATCGCCAAGGCCACAGGCGCCGTGGCGAATCAGGCCATGACGAGCACCCGGGCGATGATGGGCTCTCCGCTCTACATGTCTCCCGAGCAGATCCGGAGCTCGAAGACTGTCGACCCCCAGGCGGATCTCTGGGCGCTCGGCGTCATCGCCTACGAGCTTGTCACGGGCGCGCCGCCCTTCAACGGGGAGTCGGTCGGCGAACTCTTCTTCGCCATCGCCGAGCAGACGCCGCCGCCGCTCCACACGCGCGCGCCGGGCGTGCCCCCGGGCCTCAGCGAGGTCATCGCGCGATGCCTCGAGCGCGACAAGGCGAAGCGCGTGAAGACGGTCGTCGAGCTCGCGCAGGCCCTGCGGCCCTTTGCCTCGCCCGCGGGAGCGCTCGAGGTCGACCGCATCGCGTCGGTGTTCGACCGGGCCAGCGCCCGTGGTGCGGGCGTCTCGGGCGCGGCGTCTTCTCCCGCCATCGGGCCTCCCGCGTTTTCCGATTCGTCGCAGGGAATGGCCGGCGCGATCTCGGCCCCGATGGCCCGCCCCGCCCAGACGAACGGCTCGTGGGCGCAGAGCGGGGCGACGGCGGGCGTACCGAAGTCCTCGCGCCTCCCGGTGGTCCTTGCCGCGGGCGGGGTCACGGCGCTGGGAGCGATTGCGATCCTCGTGGTCTCGCTCGCGCGGTCGCACGGGTCGTCGCCCGTGGCGGGTCCGTCGGCCGCGGCGTCCGCGGGCCCGGCTCCGACCCAGTCTGTAGCGCCCATGCCGGTCGTCCCTGCGGCGCCGCCCCCACCGGTCCTCGAAGGCCTTGCCGTTGCGACCGTGGCCCCCGCGGCGCCGCCGCCCTCCGCCAACGTCGCCCCTGCGCGTCCGCCGAAGGGCGCCGATCGTCCCCGCAAGAGCGAGGCTTCGACGGCGCCCCCGGCCGCTCCCAAAGAACCGGCCGCCAAGGATCCGGGGCTCCTCAAGGACCGAAACGCGTTTTAGGACGAGAGGACAGAGCCGAGTGTCCATGCGAGCGCAGCTGCCGGTCGTCGTTCTCTTCGTTCTCTCCGTCGCGGGCGGGGCGGCCGGGCAGGCGCGGTCGGCCGACGACCTCTTTCGCGAGGGGTCGCAGCTCTTCGCGCGCGGCGAGATCAAGGCGGCGTGCGAGCGCTTCGCGACGAGCTACAAGATGGATGCGGCGCCCGGCACGCTGTTCAACCTCGCGGCGTGCCACGAGAAGGAGGGCCTGCTCTGGCAGGCGCGCAGCGAGTTCATGGACTTCGTCGACCGCGCGACCAAGGCCGGCAAGGCCGACAAGGCCAAGCCCGCGGCCGACCGGGTCGCCGCGATCGAGCAGCAGCTGCCCAGGGTGGCGCTCGTCTTCCCGCCGCAGAGCAACGTCGCGGCGATTTCCTTCGACGGCGTCCCGCTGGCGCACGAGCTGTGGGACAAGCCGATCCCCGCCGAGCCCGGCGCGCACACGATCGAGTTCCAGGCGCCGGGGGCTGTCGGGTCCACGCGGTCCGTCACGACGGGCAGCGACGCGAGCGTCGCCAAGGTCGACGTGCCCGTGCTCGTGCCCGCGCCCGCCGCGTCCCCGGCTGCCGCGGCGCCCGCCGCGACGCCCGAAGTGGCCACGGCGGCGCCGTCTTCCACCGGCGGCAAGCCCACGCGGGCCATCGGGTTCGCCCTCGCGGGGGCCGGCGTCGTGGCGCTCGGTGTCGGCGCGTACTTCGGCGTCCACACGCTGGGTGAGAAGAGCGACGCCGACAGCGCATGCGGCGGGTCGAAGGGCGCGTGCCCCACGGTCGCCCAGACCCAGGCGGCGCAGAAGGACCTCGACGCCGCGCGGACGAGCGCCCTCGTCTCGACGGTCGCGATCGGCGTCGGCATCGCCGCCGTGGCCGCGGGCGCGTACCTCGTCTTCACGGGGGGATCGCACTCCGAGCCGGTGCCTCCGGCGACGGCGGGGCTGCGTGTGACTCCGACGATGGGGCTCTACGGTGGCGGACTTTCCCTGGACGGGACATTTTGAGCGCGAGGGGAGCCCTGCGGATGCAACCGATTCGGATTGGCTTGTGCGTCGTCGGGCTGAGCGGATGCGGGCTCCTGGCCGGCCTCGGGACGAACTTCACGACCGTGGACGGTGGCTCCGACGCATCGACGACCGCGCACGACGGTTCGACGGGCCAGGGCGATTCGAGCCCCGGCGATGACGCGACCGGCCCGACGGGCGCCGCGGACGGGGGCGCAGACGGAGCCGCGGGATCCCCTGACGCGGCGGATGCATCGGCCGCTTGCACGACGGGCACGCAATGCCTGGGCAACGCGCCGCAGACGTGCACGAGCGGCCAGTGGGTGACGGGCGCGCCCTGCGCGTACGTGTGCTCGGACGGGGGGATGTGCACCGGGACGTGCACGCCGAACTCGATCCAGTGTGCTGCGACGGGGAACGTCCCGCAGACCTGCGACAGCACCGGCACGTGGCAAAACGGGACCGCGTGCGCGAACGTCTGCAGCGCCGGGATGTGCGCGGGGGCCTGCACGCCTCAGGCAAAGCAGTGCGCCGCCGGGAACACGCCGCAGACGTGCGACTCCACCGGGGCATGGCAGAGCGGCACCGCGTGCCCGTACGTCTGTACGAACGGGGTATGCACCGGCGAGTGCGCGCCCAACGCCACGGAGTGCGGCGGCACCATCCCGCAGACCTGCAACTCATCGGGCATGTGGGTCAGCGGCTCGATCGCCGGCGGGCAGTGCGGCGCGCTCTGCACGCCCGGCAGCACGGGGTGCAACGGCTCCACTCCCCAGACATGCAATTCGACGGGCACGGCCTGGATCGCCGGCTCCGTCACGTCGGGCCAGTGCGGCGCGGCGTGCACGCCGGGCACCACCGGGTGCAGCGGCCTGGTTCCCCAGACATGCAGCTCGGCGGGAGCCTGGGTGAACGGAACGACCACGGTCGGCCAGTGCGGCGCGGTATGCACGCCCGGCAGCGCCGCGTGCACCGACTCGACGCACACCGAGACGTGCAGCTCGAGCTACACGTGGGAGACCGCCGTAGCGTGCAGCGACACCGGTGACACCTGTTCGAACGGCATCTGTGAATGCCCGGCCGGCGAGACCGTGTGCAACGGCGTCTGCACGAACACGCAGACCGACCCCAACAACTGCGGGACTTGCGGGAACTTCTGCGGGCTCTTCCCGTACAACAACCTGCCGACTCAATGCGCAATGGGCGCGTGCTGCCCGGATCCGCCGTCGGGGGTGCAGCGCCCGCAGTACATATGCAACGGGGTCTGCACGGACCCGGACAGCGACGACAACTGCGGCGGCTGCGGCAACGTCTGCCCCGCCGCGTACCCCTCCTGCGACTGGAACCCGACCCCCGCCTGCTGCGTCCCGCCGATCGACGACAGCTGCACCGCCATCCCGTGAGCCCGCCTCCGGTCGGCGGGGTCCCTCAATGGGGGCACACGGCCGGCGCGCAGATCCATCCCGTCTGACTGCAGTAGCAAGTGCCTCCGCAGGGACCAGTGGCGCACATGGCGACTTGTCCGGCACACGGACCCGAGCTCGGTGCCGGGCACATGCCTTCGCCGGCGTCTTCGCCGCCGTCGACCCCCGAAGCATCGCCCGCGTCCGGGGGCAGCATGCAGAGGCGGATGTTCTCCACGACCGTCTGGCAGGTGCCCGTAAGGCACTCCGAGTCTGAGGCACAAAGCTGGACGTTGCCCGTCACGCACGACGGCAACGCGCAGAGGCTCGTCGCCGCGACCTCGGGGAGGCTGAAGCAACCGCAGCAGACGAGGCCCGCGGGACAATCCCCGCCGAAACAACTGGGATGGATACCCCCGTCGACGAGATAGGGCGCGCACGACGACGCCGCGGATCCGTCGCCGGCCGCGGGCGTCTCCGCGTCGCCGGCGTCGTCGCTTCCCTCGCCGCCCCCCGCGGTCGTCGCGTCCCCCGAGGTGCCCGTCGCGGTGCCAGCGGAAGTGTCCGCAGACGTGTCCGCGCCGGACGCTGCGGCGGAAGCATCATCCGCTGCTCCGTCGGCGCTCGCGTGCAGCTGTCCGCCGCACGCGATGGCGGCCAGGAGCGGCAGCGCCATGTGCGCGGGGCGACCGTGGAGCATGAACCCTCCTCTTATCGTAGCGCCGACGACCCGCTAGTGCAGCGCCGTCGAGATGCGATCGATGGTTGCTGTCATCCTTGCTGAGAGGCTGTGAAGGAAGGTTGCTGTCATGCTGAGCGAAGCGAAGGACCCCACGGCGCCAACGGATCCTCGGGCGATGTGGGGTCCTTCGGCCTTCGGCCTCAGGATGACAGCAACGGGGAGCGTTGACCGCATCTCGACGGCGCTGCACTAGAGGCACGGGCCGGCAGTCCAGGCCGCCGTCTGAGCCGGCCAGACGATGAGCGCCTGCGCGCACATTTCCTCGTCGCTCGCCGCCCCGGGCAAGACAACGCTGTCGGTGAAGTTCGTCCACGTGCACGTGGTCTCGATTCCGTCGCCGGGAGCGACGTCACGGTCGACGGCGTACGTCTTCTGCTCGTCGAAGCTCCAGTCGGGCACGTCGACAATCGCCGCGCTGGAGCCGTCCGGCGCCGTCACCGCGCCCTGGAAGGCCCTCCCGAGCTCGTGCATGTGCGGCGTCGTGCTGACGATGTGCATCGGAGCGGCGGCCACGCACGTGAAGGAGCTCGTGAGCGTCTGCTGAGGGCTGAGGGCCGGCACGGTGCCTGCCGCGGGCAACCACGTGGCCACGTGCTCGGGTGATGCTGCCGTCGCGTGCAGCGTCACCGTCGCGACGCCCGCGGGCCCGCCCGCGATGCGCAGCACGTGCGCCTGAACGACGAACCGGCGGGTGCCCTCGGGCAATGCGAGCGCCACGCCGGCAGGAAGAGTCAGCGAGTCGCCGCCGGGGTACCAGATGTGCATCGTCCACCCGACGGGCATCGCGTCGCACGACACCGGGCCGTCGGCGTAGTCCTCGGGGTACGCGTAGAGTCCCGCGTGATGAAGCACGGCTCCGGTGCCGCCGTCGGGCGTGGCCCAGTCGATGCGCGTGATGTACGCGCCCGCCATCGGAGACGCGTCGAAACCGAAGCACTCGTACGCCTCGCCCCCGGCGGGCGCGTCGTAGACGAACGTCAGCTCGGCCTCGGGTGCGGGCTCGACGTTCGATGGGGAGAACGAACGGCACCCGGTGGCCATCGACGCGCCAATGCACGCCGCCGGCAGGGCGACGAGCGAGAACCGATCGCCGAATCGCATCGCTCACGGATTCGGTGGGGGCGGCGTCGTCGACGGGAAGACGCATCCGCCGTTGCCGCAACCGTCCGCACACTTCACGAGTCCAAGTTGCCAGAAGCACTGCCCACCCACGCACTCGCCATCGTCGTAATAGAGCATCTCCGTCGTGACGCTCTCACCGGATCCGCGGGCGCCCGTGCAAACGGAATGGGGCGGTGGGCAAAGCGCGGCGTCCAAGCCTGCGTCCATGTCGCAGCCGATGGCAGGCGGTGCCAACGACGGGTCGACCGGCACCTGGCACCCGTTCGCGTTCGCGAAGAGGCCCGCCTCCGGCGACGAAGGAAAGAACCCTGCATCGACGACACCCACGCAGGTGCCTCCTTCGAACTCGAAGCAATCGAAGTCGTACTTGGTCCACGCGCAAAGCCTGGAGGCCGTGCACACCCCGTCGAAGTAGTTGACGGCGTAGCGACCCTCGATGCAGACGGGCGGGAGGGTCCCGCACTGGTTGGTGCCCACACCGGCACCCGCGTCGCACGACCTCGAGGTGGTGGCGTCCGGCCCGTAGTCGCGCCCGGGCCCCGGAGCGTCGGCCATGAACGAGCCGCTCGAATCCGGAGTCACTGGACGCGCTGCCGTCGTCGACCGCGGTCCCGTCCGGCCCCACCGTGGCGTCGACGACGGGACCCGACGAGGGAGTTTTGGTGCCGCTCGAGCCACCGCAGCCGAGGAGTGCGCACGCGAGGCCCGCGACCACCCTTCGCATTGAAAAAGCCTACCACGCGGCGGCTCGGCCTACGCGGCCCCGTCATCGAGCGCGAACGCGCGCGCAACTAGTCGGAGCCAGTCGCGCGGACGGTAGGCGCGTCGTACGGGGCATCGTTCATGGTGGCATCCATCGGGTTCGCGTCGGGCACCGACGCGTCCAAGGCACCGCCGTCCTGCGCATTCGCGTCTTCCTCGTCGAGGTTCTGCAGGGCGACAAGCGCTCCGGCATCGATGCTGGGCGGGATGCTCGATGGGGGCGGCGCCTCCACAATCGCGGCGACCGTTTCGACCGTCTGGCCGTCGAGAGTGGCCACGACGCTTGTCGCGCCGGCAGCGACGCCGATGAAGCCATAGCCCGCGTCGGGGCTGGAGAGGGGTATCACCTGCAGGACGCTGGAGTTCTGGCTCTGGAGTGTGCCCGGAAGGTGACCGCTGCTGTGAGAAAAGAAGACAATGTCGCGAGCGACCGCAGAACCTTCGCGGATGCGTATTTCCGGGGTCGCAGGCCCATAAGGTCCGCCAAACTCCACCGTAGCCGAGGGGTCCCCGTACGGACCTGCTGCGGCTACATACCAGAAGCTGTTGTCTTTGGCCTTCTGACAGCCTGAGGCGAGGGCGAGCGCCGTGGCGACCACGATGAGAGGTATTCTCATTGTGCACCCCCATCGTCGGCGGCGTCGCTTTCTTCTAGGCAGCAAGCGACCGCCTGCCCGCTGTCGCCACCGTCGATGTACCCTGGAGTCGCATCGGCCGGGGCCGGGGCCGGGACCGTCACCGTCGTCGATCCCTGCGCCGTCAACGTCCACGCGTAGAGCGTGGCGGTCCCGGGAGCGACGTACTGCACTGTGATCGTGTCCGAGGGCTCGACGCCACCACCCGCGAGGGCCACTACGGTCGGGTCGGAGGACGCCCATGAGTACAGGACATCTCCGCCCATGGGCGTTCCGTTCGCGTCGAGCGCCGTGGCAACGAACGTCTGCGTGGGTGCCGTCGATTGCGAGGAGGCTGACGGCTGAACCGCGCTCACCGCGATCGAAGCGATGGGCGCGATCGTCAAAGAGAGCATGTCGTTGAGAAAGCCGAGGGAATCGACCGCCAATACCCACGGTTGGCCAACGCGAAGTGGAGAGAAGAAGCCCTCTTGGACCAGCCAGTCGGTCGACGCGGGCTGCACGGTGAGGCCGCCAGAGTAGGCAAGCCCGAAATGCCCGCCGAGGGCGATCTCAGATGGGAAACTTGGCTGCCCGTTTCCGGGGGCGCACGCTGGATCCTGGGGGCTGACGCACGTGTAAACGAACTCCCCGTTGCCAAGCGCGCCCTCCTCCTCTCGGACAGGTTCGGTCACGAGGTAGCAGCCGCAGAGTCCGAGCGCGGCGACAACGAGCGTACGGCGAGTAGGCGTCATCCCCACGTTGCACAGTCTCAGCAATGGCCGTACCGCCCGAGGAAACCGTGACATTTGCGCGCGACCGGCCTCTCGCCGTGGCCAGGCCTATGACCTTGCGGTCGCAGCTATGGCGAACGTTCGTTTCCGTCCGCCAATCGGCAGACGTCGGTCTGATCGCCGGTCAACGTCCCGGTCGCCTAGGGCTCGGCGGCATCGAGCGCGAAGACTCGCGTCTTCTCGGAGCGACCCTTTGCCTGCATCGCGGGCAGCTCGCGCAGGCCGTCGCGGCCCTTCAACCGACCGACCGTGTCCGAGGAGATGAGTACGGGCGTGGCGGCCTCCTTGGTGAGCCCTTCGAGGCGGGACGCCGTGTTCACCGCGTCGCCGATGACGGTGAACTCGAGGCGCCGTCCAGGCGCTCCGATGTTGCCGGCCACCACCGGCCCCGTGTGCACGCCGATGCCCATGCGCAGCGCCGGGTTGCCTTCGCGCGCGCGCTCGGCGTTGTGGCGATCGAGGGCAACGAGCATGTCGCGGGCGCAGGCCACGGCGGCGGCGGCACCGTCGTCCGCGGTCCCTGTTTCGCGGTCCAGGCCGAAGACGACGAGGATCCCGTCGCCGATGAACTTGTCGAGCGCGCCGCCGTGGTCCTCGATCCGTTCGAGCATCGTCCCGTGGTACGCGTTGAGCTGCCGCACGACTTCGTCGGGTGACATCTTCTCGCTCATCGCCGTGAACCCGCGCAGGTCCGCGGCGAGAAGCGTCACCGTGAGGAGGCGGCCCCCGAGCGCGAGGGCGGCGTCGGGGTTCTCCCGCATGACGCGTTCGACCGCGGCCGGAGAGAGGTACCGACGAAGGAGGCGCAGGCGCGCGAAGTCGTCGAGGTTGGTGCGCGCCTGGCGGGCGGCCGCGATGCACACGACTCCCGCGATCCACATGCCGAGCGAGAGCGGGATCAGCGCGGGATGAAAACCCTCGAGCGGGAGAAGGGTGGCGACGACGCACACGGAGCCGAAGAGCCCGGCGAAGATGGACGCTCCCCGGTGGGCCCGCAGCGATCCGACGAGCATGATGAGAAGGATGCCCACGCCCACGAGGTGTGCGCCAAAGACGTAGGACCCCGCGCGGACCTCCTTCGTTCCGGTCAGCGCGATGACGCCGAAGTTGGCGACCATCGCGATCATGTCGAGGGCGATCGAGGCGTAGACGACCCAGTCGGGTGCACCGACGCGCGCGACGATCCGTTGCATGGCGATCGCGTACAGCGTGCACGCCGCAAACCAGAGCGCCGGGACGAAGGTCGTCGGCCGGCCCTGCGCCCCGCCGACCAGATTGGCCACGACGACCAGCACGACCAGCGTGGCGAAGACGCCGATCCGGTAGCGGGCGATCTCGGCCTCGACGCTCTCCCGCGCGAACTTGAGTGTCGCCTCGACCTCCTGGCTCGCGCCGACCAAGGCCGTCATCCGTCGAGATCGTCGCGCTCCAGGACGTCCACGGGCTTCAGTGTACCACCGTGCGCGTGCGGGATCTGGAGGAGAGCCTGTGGCCGCCCCGCCCCGTACGAGCTACCAACCGTCATGGCCGCCCAGTCGTGGGACCCGGATCGTTACGCCAAGAACGCCCGCTTCGTCGCCGAGCTCGGGGCGCCGGTCGTCGAGCTGCTCGCGCCGAAGCCGGGTGAGCGCATCCTGGACCTCGGTTGCGGCGACGGCGCGTTGACCCTCGAGCTCTCTCGCCTCGGCTGCGACGTCGTCGGCGTCGATTCGAGCCCCGAGCAGATCGCGGCCGCGCGGCGGCACGGGCTCGACGCACGCGTCGCCAGCGGCGAGCGCCTCGAGTTCGCGAACGAGTTCGACGCCGTCTTCAGCAACGCGGCCCTGCACTGGATGAAGCGGCCCGACGACGTCATCGCGGGCGTCCGTGCGGCCCTCAAGCCCGGTGGCCGCTTCGTCGGCGAGCTCGGGGGACACGGTTGCGTGCACATGATCCGGAGCGCCCTCGTCGCCGCCCTCGGGCGACGCGGCATCGATGGCGAGGCGCGCGTGCCGTGGTACTTCCCCACCCCGGGCGACTACGCGACGCGGCTCGAGCGCGGCGGTTTCCGCGTCGACTCCGTCGCGCTGTTCCCGAGGCCCACGCCCTTGCCCGGCGACGTCGTCGGCTGGCTCGAGACGTTCGGCGAAAGCTTCACGAACGCCCTCCCGCCCGGCGACCGCGCCGCGTACTTGCAAGAGGTCCGCGCATCCCTCGAACCCCAGCTCCGCGACCCCTCGGGCACGTGGATCGCGGACTACGTACGATTGCGATTCAAGGCGACGAAGGTCCCGGACTGACGCGTCAGTGGGCCGCTGGGGCCTGCGCCTCTTGGTAGGTGTCGTTCGCGCGGGCGACGACGTAGGCGCGGACGAGCTCGGCGAGGGGGGGGCTCAGGACCTGGGCGAAGCTGACCATACCGTTCTTCGAGCGCGAGCCGTCGAGCACGACGTTGCGCCATCCGTCGGCCGAGGGGAGCAGCGGCGACCAGCGCAGGTCGGGCAGGACGCCTCCACCGACCGCCGAGTCGCCGTGGCACACGCTGCAGAAGGCCTGGTACACGAGCTTGCCCGTCGGAAGCTTGCTCGCGTCGGCGAAGCGCTCGGGCGGCTTGGGGATGGGAGGAGGCGGCGGCGGGGGCGGCAGCTTGGCCGTGCCGCCGATGCGAAACGCGAGCACGCGGCTGAGGTTCCGCGCGACCGCGCCCTTGTGCGCGAGCTCCCCGGCCGCGAGCGGGTACGCCCCGCCCGCGCCGACAACGACCGCGATGTACTGCTGCCCGCCGACCGCGTACGAGATGGGCGCCGCGATGACCCCCGTCTGCGCCGCGAACGACCACAGCGGCGCGCCCTTGTCGGCCGAGTAGGCGCTGAACGAGCCGGCGGCGTTCCCTTCGAACACCAGGCCTCCCGCGGTCGACAGGACACCGCCGTTCCACGCGCCCGGTTGCTCGACGCGCCACACTTCCTTCTGCGTGACGGGGTCCCACGCCTTGAGGTACCCGCGGACCGACGCCAGCACCTGCGCCTTGGCGTGCGGGTCGTCAGGCATGCCGACGATGCTCACGTCGATGCCCGTGTTGTAGGCGATCGGGTTGGGCGCGAACGTCTTCGGGTCCCCGTAGACGAAGGGGACGTCCTGCGCCGGGATGTAGACCAGGTGCGTCTCGGGACTGAACGACATCGGCTGCCAGTTGTGCGAGCCGAACGGCCCCGGCATCGCGATCCACGGCTTGCCGGTCTCGCCGTATTGCGCCGCGGGGTTCATCAGCGGGCGGCCGGTCTTCATGTCGACGCCGCTCGCCCAGTTGACGGTCGTGAACGGCTGGGCCGAGATGAGCTTGCCGTTCGTTCGATCGAGCACGTAGAAAAAGCCGTTCTTCGGCGCCTGCATCAGCACCTTGCGCGGCTGCCCCTCGAGCGTGAGGTCGGCGAGGACGATGTGCTGGGTCGCGGTGTAGTCCCAGGATTCGCCGGGCGTCGTCTGGTAGTGCCAGACGTACTCGCCGGTGTCCGGCTTGAGCGCGACGATGGACGAGAGGAACAGGTTGTCGCCGCCGCCCGGGCTGCGGAGCCGCTGGTTCCACGGCGAGCCGTTGCCGACGCCGATGTAGAGAAGGTCGAGGTCCGGGTCGTAGGCCATCGAGTCCCACACGGTCCCTCCCCCGCCGAGCTTCCAGTATTCGCCTTTCCAGGTGGCCGCGGCCTGCTGGAGGATGGGCGCTTCGACGGGCTGCGACGGATCGCCAGGCACGGTGTAGAAGCGCCACACTTGCTTGCCGTTGTCCGCGTCGTACGCAGAGATGTACCCGCGCACGCCGAACTCGGCGCCGCCGTTGCCGACGAGCACCTTGCCCTTCACGATGCGGGGCGCGCCGGTGATGGTGTACTTCTTCGTCTGGTCCACGGTCACGACCGACCAGGCTTCCTTGCCGGTCTTCGCGTCGAGGGCGACGAGGCGCCCGTCGAGCGTGCCGACGTAGACGCGCCCCTTCCACATCGCGACCCCGCGGTTGACGACGTCGCAGCAGGCCTTGGCGCCCGTCTCGCCGGGCACCTTCGGGTCGTACTGCCAGAGTAGCTTCCCGGTCGCCGCGTCGATCGCCTGCACCTTGCTCCAGGCGCTGGTCGAGTACATCACGCCGTCGACGACGAGCGGGGTCGCCTCCTGCCCGCGCGCGGTGTCGAGGTCGAGCGACCACGCGAGGCCGAGGGTGCCCACGTTGGCCGCGGAGATCTGGTTCAGCGGGGAGAAGCGCTGCTCGTCGTAGGTGCGGCCGTGCGTGAGCCAGTTGTCGTGGTCGTGATCGGCGGCGACGAGGCGGGCGGCGTTGACCTCTGGAGCAGCCGGCGCTGGCGGCTCGCTCTTCGTCTCGGACGTGCGGCTGCAGGCCACGAGGGGAAGCAAGCCTGCAAGGGCGAGAACACGGACCGTCGGGCGCATGGGGTCGTTACCTTTCGACGCCGAGGATGCCGCCGAAGCACACGAAAGTGCAATGAGCGTTATTTCAGGACCTCCCTGCCGGACTCGCCGAAGGGCGCGTCATCGCATAGGCCAGCGGGCCGAGGAGGATCACGCCGGCTCCGAAGACGAGGGCGTTCACCCCGGCGACCTCTTCGTGGACGTTTTTGACCAGCGCGAACCCGAGGAGCAGGACGGGGCCGACGCCCAGCGCCGCCACGCCGGCGGTGCCGCCCGGGACGCGGAACGGCCGGGGAAGGTGCGGTTCGCGGACGCGTAGGACCACGAGCGCGACGAACTCGAGGACGAGGCTGGTCCCGTAGAGGAGGATGTCGAGGCTGACGAGGCGCTCGAACGAGAGACCGAGCGAGAGCGTCCACGCCACCGAGCACGCCAGCACCGCGACCCACGGCGTTCCGCTCTTCGCGAAGCGGCGGGTGAAGATGCGCGGGAGGTAGCCGTCGTCGGCGAGCACGGCGGGGAGGCGCGAATACGAGAGACAGAGCGCGCTGTACATCCCGAACGCGCTCACCATGCCGCCGGCAACGACGGCCACGGCGAGCGCCGGCCCGCCGCACGCGCGGGCGGCGTCGACCCACGATCCTGTGTCCCATCCCGACGGATCGACGCCGGCCTTCCACATTGCCGCGACGGGGACGACGTAGGTGAGCGCGACCAGCGCGACGGCGACCAGGACGGCGATGGGATACGTGCGCTGCGGGCGGTCGACCTCGCCCGCGACGGTCGATGCGTTGTCCCATCCCATGAAGTTCCACATCGCGACGAGCACGCCTCCGGCGAGATCGGGGACCGCGACGACGTGCGTGGCGGTCGCGGAAGCGGCGCCCCCGTGGCCGAACAGCCCGATCGCGGCGAGCACCGCGAACGGCGCGAGGAGCAGCGCGGTCATGGCGACCGACCCCTCGCCGACGGCCCGCGCGCCGGCCAGGTTGTACGCCGCGCCGACCGCGACGAAGAGGACGCCGATGACGATCGGCGACGCGCCGAGCGCTGGGGAGAGACGCCCGAGGTAGAGGACGAAGAGCGTGGGGTAGATGGCCATGTCGAAGACACTCGCCGCGAGCGACAGCCACGCCTCTTCGTATCCCCAGAAGCGCCCGAGCGCGCGGCGTACCCACGCGTAGTAACCGCCCTCCTCGGGGAGCGCCGCGGCGAGCTCGCCCACCATGAGGGCCGTGGGGAGGCTCCAGACCACCGGCGTCGCGAGGAGGATGACGATCGCGACGCCGAAGCCGACCTTGCGTACGAGGTCTTCGAGCCCGTACGGACCGCCCGAGACCATGAAGTACAGGGCGCCCACGAGCGCGACGAGCGTCATCCGGCGGGCGGGCAAGGCGGCGTTCCGCAACCTCACTCGGCCATGAAGTCGACCGTGAAGTACGTCCGGCCGTCGCGGCTCACGATGCCCACGCCGAGCCTGCGCCACTCGGGCCGTAGGATGGCGTCGTGGTGCATCCCGCCGGGGCCCTCGCCCATCCAGCGGACGAGCACGTCGCCTATCTGATCCTGAAGGGGCCCGGGGGGCGAGCCGTCGGGGGAGCCTTGCACTTCGGTGCTCCGGGCGCGCAGGTCGCGGGCGTGGTCGATCATGTGCTGATTCTGCCGGTGGTCCTGCGAGAGCTCTTCGCTCGCCTCCTGGGTGAAGGCGTCGAGCGATTCGTCGCGAACGAGCGGGCCAACGTTGTTGAGTTTGCGCACGCCGTTCACGTAGCCGAGGACGTAGTCGTGGGCTTCGTCGATGCTCATCTCTTGCGGCGCAGCGTTGGCGGCGGGGTCCGACGGCGACGTCGTGACGTTCACGCAGCCGTACTGGCCTTCGTTGTCGCAGTTGGGGGAGACGCGCATTCCCGTCGACGACCGGATGGGGGCGTTGTTGCGCGCGTGCTGCTCTGCGGCGGTCTGCGCCACCTGGGCGGCCGCCGCGACCGTGGCGAAGGCGAGCGCTTCGCCGAGCTTGGCGCCGTTGCTTGGGTACACCCCGGCGCCGCACGCGAGCGACGCGCACGCAATAGCGACGACGGAGAGAACGGCGAATCGCACGGGTTGATTGTAGCCGACGCGGCCGGCAATACTCGCGTGTGGCGTATCCTGGCCCCGTGAAGACCTTCGCGCTTCTCATCGGCCTGCGGCAGAGGGTCCCTCGGCGGACTTACGTGGCCTGGGGGCTCGGGCTCGCGATTCTCAAGTTCGCAGTCGATACCGCGCTGGTCTACGCGTTCACGCACAAGGTCTGGTCGCCTATCGGATACATCGTGCCGAGCCTTCTCCTTCGGGAGGGCGCGGTCGGTCGCGGGCCCGACGCGATGTACGTGCTGCTGGTCGTCTTCGCCCTGCCATTTCTATGGGTCGGCCTGACGATGAGCGTGCGGCGCGCTGCGGACGCGGGCGCCTGGCCGTGGCTGGGCACGCTGTTCCTGGTGCCGCTCGTCAACTACGCGGTCATCGCGACCCTGTGCATCCGGCCTTCGAGCAGCGATGCGCAATGGGAGTTACCTGCCGCGTCGCCTTATCGTGCCCCTTTCCCGGGGCCCCCGGCGGCACCCGGTACCGCGCGGATTCGAGCCCGGGCCACGCGCCGCCGTGACGGCGGTCCTCACGACCATCGCGATCGGGCTGCCGATGTTCGCCTTCTGCGTGTACGGCCTCGGAGCCTACGGGCTGGCCCTCTTCTTCTTGACGCCCTTCGCCATGGGCGCGGCGAGCGGCGCCACGTACAACCGCGACCGCCCGAGGAGCGCCGGTGCCACGATTACCGTCACTCTCGCGGGCGTGCTGCTCTCGGGGAGCGCGATCCTGCTGTTCGCGATGGAGGGGCTGCTGTGCCTGGCGATGGCCGCGCCGATCGCGATGGTGATGGCCATCCTCGGTTGCCTGGTGGGGCGCGCCATCATGAACGCGTCGCGCGGTCGTGGCCTTGCCGCCCCCGCGTTCGTCCTGTGGATACCCGGCGTGGCGTTCGGCGAGTCGCACCTCGAGGCACCGACGCCGCGCGACGTGACGACGGCGGTCGAGATCGACGCGCCGCCGGAGAAGGTCTGGCCCAACGTCGTGGCCTTCACCGAGCTCGATGAGCCGCCGGCCTGGTTCTTCCGGCTCGGCATCGCGTATCCCAAGCGGGCTCGCATTGCCGGCGAAGGGGTCGGCGCGGTGCGACGCTGCGAGTTCTCGACGGGGGCGTTCGTCGAGCCGATCACGGCGTGGTCACCTCCGAATCGCCTCGCGTTCGACGTGGCCTCTCAACCGCCGTCGATGACCGAGTGGAGCCCGTACGGCGCGATTCATGCGCCCCACCTCGAGGGCTACATGACGTCGAAGGGGGGCGAGTTCGACCTCGCGCGGCTGCCCGGGGGGCGTACTCGCCTCGAGGGGACGACGCACTACACCATCGCGATTTACCCCGAGGCCTACTGGGCGCCGTTCGCGGAGGCGCTTCTCCACGCCATTCACGGTCGCGTCCTCTCCCACATCAAGAAGCTCAGCGAGAAGCCCGCTCCAGTGTAGAAACTGGGCCATGCCCCAAGACCAATGGAACGCGGTCGACCGATACATCATCAGCGCTCTCCTGCCCGCTGACAGCGCGCTCGAAGAAGCGCTGCGCGCGAACGCCGCCGCCGGGCTTCCGGCCATCGACGTCGCACCCAACCAGGGGAAGCTGCTTCACCTGATGGCCCAGATGCTGGGGGCCCGATCGATCCTCGAGATCGGCACGCTCGGCGGCTACAGCACGATCTGGCTCGCGCGCGCTCTCCCTCCCGGTGGGCGGCTGGTCACGCTCGAGGCCGAGGCGAAGCACGCCGAGGTCGCCCGTGCGAACGTGGCGCGCGCCGGTCTCGCGGGCGTCGTCGAAGTGCGGGTGGGGAGGGCGCTCGACACGCTGCCCTTGCTTGCCAAAGAGGGCCGCGGGCCGTTCGACTTGGTCTTCATCGACGCCGACAAGCCCAGCAACGCGGACTACGTGGAGTGGGCGCTCAAGCTCACGCGGCCCGGCAGCGTCATCATCGTGGACAACGTCGTGCGCGCGGGAGGCATCCTCGACGCGTCGAGCGACGACCCGCGGGTCCAGGGAACGCGCCGTCTCTACGAGGCGCTCGGCCGCGAGCCGCGCCTGAACGCGACCGCGGTGCAGACCGTGGGGAGCAAGGGCCACGACGGCTTCGTGCTCGCACGCGTGGTCGGCGCGGCGTGACGCGGACTCAGCGGACTTGCAGGAAGAGGACGAGCGGGGCGAACGGCTGGCGAGGCATCCCGGGCGCGCGCTGCGTCCAGACGTGCCCGTTGCCGTCGAACCGAAGGACGACGCGACCGAGGTCGGGGGCGGGCAACGCGAAGGGGGCGCTGGTCGCGTCGGCTCCGCGCAGCCGGTACGTGCCGGACACGGACACGTACTGCCCGCACGTGCTGGAGCACGCCGCGCTCCAGTCGAGCGTGCTGTCGTCGCGGCGTTCGAGGGTGGCCTCGGTCCCCGTCACGTAGACGAGGGCCCACGAGGCGGGGGGCGGCGGCACGCTTGGCTCCGGCTGTGATTGCGCGCAGCCAAGCGCGGCGAAGCCCAGCGCGAGCACGCTCGACATCGCGAAGAGCCCACACTTCGCCATGATCGAAGCGTACCCCCGCGACGAGCCCCACGCCACGCGGAGCGCTATTTGGGGGGCGCCGCCGGGGCGTCGGCCGGCTTCGGTTCGGCCGCCACGGAGGGCGGCTTCACGTCGTCCATCAGGCTTCCCGGGGAGAACGAGATCCGCTGGACCATGTGCTCGAACTCGGGCAGGTCTTCGTCGAACCGGTCGACCGTGTTGTAGTAGCCCACGACCAGGAGCCCGGGGCGCTTGAAGCAGGAGCTGCCGTCGTGGGTCACGGTCGGCCACGGGTGCCTCCCGAATTGCGAGCCGCAGTCGTAGAAGTAGAACTTGACCAGGACGATGCGGATCTTGGCCGAACGAAACGACGGGTCGAGACGCAGCTTCTCGACCTCGGCCAGCTCGACCGTGCCCGCGAGACCGGGGACGTCGCCGACCGTCACTTGGTTCTTGGCGGTGACGAAGGTGGTGAAGTGGCGCTCGTGCACACGCTCGACGCTGAACAGGTTCGACTGCGCGTAGAGCCCCGCCCCGGACAGCCCGTCCGCGTAGTCGTTCAAGGTAACTTCGAGGTCACGGTGGGCGTCGTCGGGCAAGAGCGGGTGCGCCTTGACCCAGATGACGCCGTTGTCGCGCCGATTCAAGAGGCGTAAATCGTAGATGTTTTCCTGGGAGGTCTCGCTCGACGAAATCTGTCCGTCGCCGTCTTCGTCGAACTCGCGCTTGGCTTCGTAGTTGTTGCCCTTCTTCGCCTTCAGATCCCCCATCTCGTCGACGAAGTAGTTGTCGAGCGTCCAGTCGCCACTGGCGAACGACTTGCCGCCCGGATCGCTGTACGCGACCTTGTAGCCGTAGTCCGACTGCACGTACGCCGTCGCGGCGAACTGAGCGGAACGGTGAACGCAGCCCCAGAGCAGGAGACCAAGGACGGCCGTAAGCGGCAGCATGAGCTTCATGCGCGATGGCCGGCCAGATTATCGAACGACGGCGAATCAGGTCAATCCGGCGCGCCGTCGGATTCGTCGCCACCGTCCGCGCGACCGGACTCGGTGCCACCGTCGGAGGAGGGGGCGTTGCAGACGCTGCTGGACCCGCCATCCACCTCGTTGACGCCGCCGAATCCCATCGAGCCGACTCCAATCGATGGAGTGCTCGTGCAGACGTCGCCCACCGTGAGGCACTCGGCCGCTGTGGCGCAAAGCTGCACGGCACCCAGGCCTGCCACGTTCGGACACGGACCCGTCTGGCAGCTCGTCGTCAGCCCGCTTTCACCGCAGCAGACCTGGCCCGGCAGACAGCCTGCCGCGCTGGTGCAGCTGTGGCACACCATGATCGACGGGTCTCCGCCTTGGGGACCGCACGTGTCGCCCGACACGCAGTCGGCCGACGAGTCGCAGGTCTGGATCGGGGCCAACCCATACGGGGCGGCTCCCATCAGGAACGGGGCGTCGTCCTGGCCTCCGTCCATGCTTCCGTCGGGGGAAGGCGCGCTTCCGTCCGGCGACGCGTTGCCAGGAGCGCCTGCAGCCTGACCGCCGCCGCATGCCGCGGTCGTGGCCGAGAGCGTCCCCACGCCGAGGGCATAGAGGGCGGCGCGACTGAGGCGCACGGCCGGGGGCAAGGGCATCGTCCGCTTCTGGAACGAGGACGGCAACTCCGCTCGGCAGAAGGGGCACGAGGGCTCGCTGACCCGCACGTGGCGCGCGCACACGGGACAGGGTCCGAGAGGAGTCTTGATCATGAATCTGCCCTGTTGAGTGTACATCGCCGACTCCCACGGAGGGTCACCCGTCTTCTTCCTTGACCGGCGCTCTGACGGCTGCGTACCGTTTCCTCAGCGGGTCGCGGACGGGGCCGCACCCGTGGTCGGAAACGACGGGGAGGGACCTCGAAGATGAGCAAGCGAGCCGTGTGGGTGTGTGGCCTCTGCGGAGCGCTATCGGGCGGCTGTACCAACAGCGCCTCCGGGAGTCCGGACGCGTCCCCGGGCACTTCGCCGGGACCCGAGGCGGGGGGCCCGGACGCGCCCACGGGCGTCTCGACCGGACCCGAAGCGGGCAGCCTCGTGGGGACCTGGAATCTGACGACCACCGAGATGGGAGGCGGCGCAGGTGTCCTCACGACGGTGACCATCGGCCAGGATTCGCTCAGCATCACGTCGCCCTCGTTCACCCTCACCGCGACCCGCACCGGCAACGTGCTGGCCTTCACGGACAACGCTCCCCCCAATTTCCCCGCCAGCGCCGCGGTGCTTACCGCCACGCAGACAGCGGCCAACTTCAACGCGGGCATCTTGCCCTTCGACCTGGGCGGCTCCTGGACGATGCAGGCGGGTCCGAAGGGGGGAAGCGCGACGGTGACCTGCACGCTCACCGTGAGCGCCACGGAGATTGACGGCGCCTGCCAGAACGTCTCGCCCGCCGGTCCCTGGTTCAACTTCACCACCCGGAAGACGAGCCCGACCGCGTCGAGCCTCGGCGACTTCGGCGGCACGTGGACCAACGCCTGGACGTGGGCAGGGACGATGGGCGGCACCTACCCCTGCGCGCTCGAGTTCACCGGGAACAGCATCACGACCTGCGACGGCGGAGCGACGGACTTCAACGGATCGCCCCTGGCAGGCATCACGTTCACCTACGACGGGGCGAACACCGTGAGCGGCGCGGCGCAGGGCTGGGCCGAGTACTCCGCGACACGGTGAGGACTCGCCGCCCCGGCGCATCGGCGCTCGCGCGGGCGCTGGGGGTCGCCGGTCTTCTCGCGCTCGCCGGTTGCCCGGGCCGCCCGAAGGCGGAACATCGGGGCCCGTTCCTCTCCATCTCGCAAGAGGAGGGCGCGACCGTCGCGCACGGCGCCGTCCCTCCCGGGTCAATCGCGCTGGCGCTCGGCGGCCTCCCGCCCGGGGAGCTGACTCGCCTGCGCGAAGTCCTGGAGGCGTTGACCGATGCGGCCGTGCGCCGCACGACGGCGAGGCTGTTCGACGACGTGGAGCCCGCCCGGGACGGCGCCGCCGCCGCGCCCGACCCGCTGCGCCAGGCGCTCCCGGACCTCCCCGCGTTGACCGCCGCCGCGAATGTCCTGGCCGCTCCCTGGATCGCCCCCGGGCTCACCGTGAAGCTCGGGCCGGCCTGCGACCCCGCCGCCACCCGCTGCGTGCCGCTCTTCGCGCCGGCCGTCGACGGCGAGGACGCGCTGGTCCGGCGCGGGCGCGCCCTCGCGTGGACCCTCGGCAACGCTGCCCTGGTCCGTGTCCCCGCGGGGTCGCGAGCGGCGATGCTCCGATCGCTACGAAGAGCGCAGGCCCGGGGGTCGGGCACGATCGCGCTGGTCTTCGACACGCCAAGGGGCGCGCTCGACGAGGAGGAGCTCGACCTGCTCCGCGTGCAGGCCCGCCGGGCGCTGGCGCACCTCGCCCCGGACGCGCCGCAGCGGCCCTGGCTCGAGGCGCTCGGCGCCGCGCGGGCGGGCTGGGAGGTGCCGATCGCGCTCGACCCGGACGACGTGCTGATCATTCCTCGCCTGAGCGCGCTGGCGCGGCTCCAAGATTTCCACTCCGAGGTCGCGCTCGCCGGGACGCTCGAGTGACCAAGAGCCATGCCGGCAACGCCACAACCGCCGCCGCGAGGCATGCGACCTCGCCGAGGACCGCGAGCAGACCAAATAGGAAGAGCGCGCGGTTTCGCGAGAGCAAGAGCGACGAGTAGCCGATGATGGTGGTGAGCGAGCAGAGCGCGACCGCGCTCCCGGTCGACCGGACCGCGCCGCACACGTCGTGCTCGCCGTCTTGCAGGTACCGGGTCATGACGTTGACCGCGTAGTCCACGCCGATACCGAAGGTGATCGAGAAGGCGATGAAATTCGCGAAGTTTATCTTGATCCCGAGGGCCATCGTCGCGCCCGCGAGCCAGACCACGCCGAGCAGCAGCGAGCCGATGACGTGGATCGACGCCGTGCTGGCGCGAAGAGCGACGACGACGACGGCGACGACGCCCAGGAGCGACACAAGGCTCGCGATGGGCGCGTCACGCCGGATCGACGCGAGGATGTCGCTGGACAGAGGTATCGACCCGGCTACGAGCACCGGGCCGCCGTCCGATTCGAGGGACCCCAGGTCGCGCAGCGTCTCGACGAACCGGTGCATCGAGTCGGCCTTCCAGAGCGTGTCGGACGGCCGCGGGTAGACCAGGATCGCGCGCCCGATGGACCCGTCCTTCTCCCGCATCCCCGTCGTGAACGACGAGGGCAGGTCCTCCGCGCGGAAGGGTGCGAGGCGATCGTCCCCCAGCATCTCGTCGAGCCTCTCGCGATCGGCGGGCAAGAGGCGCGACCGCATCTCCGGCGTAAGGGCCTCACGGAGCTTGTGAACCTCGGCGATCTTGGCCTCCTGCCCGGCCGGGAGGACGTCCTCGGCGCTCAGGACCCGGGCCACCATGGGCCGGAGGACCCCGTGGTCGACCGAGTCGCGCACGCGCCTCCCGACGGCGAGGGCCTGCTCGGGCGACGCGCAGAGGACGACGGTCGGCGTCAGGTAGTGGCCGAGGATCGCGTCCATCTTGCGGCCCCACAGACCTTCGCCGCTCTTCCAGGTGTCGACGCGGCGCAGCTTGCTGAAGTCGTACTCCAGGCGCGACGCGTCGAACCGCGTCGCCTCGACGGCCGACGCGACGGTGATCGCCGCCGTCGCCGCGAGGATCACCGGCGCACGGCGCTGCACGACGCCGACGAGGCCGCGCATGACCCAACCCCGGGCCTTCCCGGGGGACGGGGCCGGCTTGCCCTCGTCGAGCCAGCGGAGCAACGGCGGGATGAGCAGGAACGCCGTGCACCACGAGGCGAGCATGCCGATCCCCCCGATGCAGCCGAACTGCCGGAAGCCCCGGAACTCGGTCACGCCGAGGGACGCGTACGCGACGCCCGCGGCCGCGGCGGCGGCCAGGGTCCCCAGGCGCGCTCCCCACACGCCGACGACGATCGCGTCCTCTACGGCCGCTCCGCGCAGGCGCTCCTCCCGGTAGCGTGCGAGCAAGACGAGGCCGACGTTCACGCCGTTGCCCGCGATGATCGAGCCCAGAAACGCCGTGCTCGAGTTGAGCTCCGTGACGCTCGTGGGCGGCAGCGAGGCGATCGCGAACGCGTACACGATCGCCAGAAAGAGCGGCAGCATGACCACCGCCACGCTCGGCCACCACCGGAAGTAGATGACGATCGCGGCCATCACCGCGAGCACCACCAGGACCGAAGCGTACGAGAGATCGGCCTTTAGGCCATCGAGCTCCTCCACGTCGATGGCGACGTCCGACGCGTAGCCGACACGCAGCCCGCGCGCGTACCTGTCCGGACTCAGCGCCGCGACGTCGTCCTTCACCCGGCCGAGCAGCCGGCGGTCGCCTTCCGCGCTCGTCGTGAGGTCCCCCGCCTCGATGGTGAGCACCGCGGCCCGCAGCTCCGCGCTGGCCATGCTGTCGCCCTCTTCTGCCGCGACCTTGCGCTCGTAGCGCTTCTCGATGTCGACGATGTCTCGACGGGCCTCGATGCGACGCAGGAGCTCGTGCAGATCGGGCAGATCGACGTAGAGCGGTGCGTGCTTCTCGACGAACGCCCTCTCGGCGGCCCTGTTCGAACGCACGTCGCGCGCCACGCCTGGCGGGTACGCGCGGATGCGCGCGGCGAGGTCGTCGAGGAAGCGCTCGGCCGCCGGGAGCTCTGCGGCATCGGGGACCTCGGCGACGACGCCGAGAAAGTGCAACCCGATGCCCCGGGCGCGCATCTCGTCAAGCGCGCGCACGCTCGGCGCCTCGCGGGGCAGGAGCTGCTCCACCTCACTTCGCAGGTGAAGATACAGACTGGCCGTGCGCACGGCAGCGGGGAACGCGGCGAGCAGCGCCAGGGTCCACAACAGGCGGCCGTGGCGCAGCGTCCACAGCACGAACGCGCGCACCGCCGGGGAGGGAGCGCGGGCGGGGCCTGTCATCGACCAGCCCGTCCTTATACCTGCGTGACGCCCGGCCCGTCAGCAGGAGCGACCGCCCCGCGCGGCCGAGGCGGCCTGCCTCGCCACGTTGAGAACGAGCTACGCGCCTACCTCCGGTGCTCAGACCTTCGTCGCGCGCGACATCAAGAAGTGCTGGCGCTGCTCGTTGCCGTGGATGATCTCCCCGCAGAGCCCTTCGAGCTCCGCGCGTAGCTGCGCCAGCCGAGGCGGATCGCCCTGGAGGGCGGACACGAGCTTCGCCAGGGGGCCGAGCGTCGTCTCCAGGAGGTGGAGTGAGTAGGTCGGGCCGAGCGTCGGCACGACGAGCGTGTCGCGCTCGAAGACGAGGTCCTTCACCCGAGCGCCGAGGCGCTCTCGCACGATGTTCGGATCGCCCCACTGCGGCGGCGGCGCGGGCGCGGGCGCGCCCGGGGGCGGCGGCGGCATGTACTTGCCGACGAGGGCGAACATGCGGCCGGTGAAGTGATCCGGCGGCCACGTCGTGAACGCCACGCGCCCGCCCGGCTTGAGCACGCGCATCATCTCGGCGACGGCGACCTCCGGCCGCGGAGCGAACATGTGCCCGCACTGGCTGAGCACTACGTCGAACGAAGAGTCGGGGTATGGGAGCGCCTCCGCGTCGCCGGCGACGAAATCGACCTCTGCGCCCGTGACGCGCGCGTTTTCTCGCGCGCGTTCGAGCAGGGTCGGCGACAGATCGAGCGCGCGCACCCTCGCCCCCACGCGCGCCGCGGTGATCGCGACGACGCCCGTGCCGCACGCCACGTCGAGCACGGCCTGCCCGGGCGCGATCTTGGCGAAGGCGACGAGCTTGCCGGCCGGGATCATCATGAACTGCTCGAGCGGCAGAAAGAGGTTCCAGCCCTCCCGCTGCGTGGCCTTGAACTGCGCGAAAGGATCGTGGGCGTCGGTCATGGCTGTTCCTCCAGGGCGGGGAGCATATGCCCCCGGCCGTCATCTCACTTCCTCAGGCGCTAGAAGCGGGCGCGCGGCGCGCTAGATCGCGCTTAGCGCGACGGTCCAGCGCAGGACGTGCCGCCGGCGGTGCACCGACCTGAACGCCGGCGACGGAGCTTCCTACAATCCTTCCAACAGTCCGTCTAAGCTCGCGTCATCGGACCGGATTTCTGGCGGGGTGGACGGGACTCGAAAGGCGAGACCGGACCTCGACGAGACCCCTGGATTCGCCGAGCGATCTGCATCCGAGCCAGCCGTCGAATCGCCCCGGCTCAACACGAGCCGCGACGAGCCGACACGAGCCGATGCCGAACCCGGTACGGAACCGACCGACGTGGAGTTGGAGCGCGGCATCCTCGACGCCATGCGAATCGGCCTGGTAGACGTGGCTCGAACGCTCGCCACGCGGCTCGAAGGCAGACGGGCACTCGGCAATGTGGTGGACCTCGCCGCAGAGCGTGCGAAGCGTCAGTAAGACTTGCGCGCTCGGACGTCGTAGCGCACCCTTCCGACAACACCTCCCCCCACTACGTGTCATCGCGGTTGGCGCCGCTCGACGAAGGGAAGAGGGGAGGCTCGGAGATCGCCGATGAGCCTCAGGAAGAAGTATACAGGCGTTGACCCCGCCTACCAATGCCTCCAACGGTTGACGACGAGCGGCAAGGTCCCCCGCAAATTCCGCCCACTCATCGACGCCTTCAACGCGATCTCCAAAATCAACGATGGCAACTCTGTCTGGCTCCCGATCGGGAATACGCCACCTTCTCACGAGAAGGTCGTGTGGGGACCCTCGGTCCGCGCCGCAATGAGGCGTACTACTACTACTACTGTACGGACGCCGCGACGTGCGCGCGCCCGAGTCGCGCGCAAAGCGACCAACAGATCGGCGGCAAGCACCACGTCGAGGGCCACGGACCCCCCACCACCATCAGAACCTCCACCTCGCCCGGCCGGAGGATCCGCGTCTGTAGCGCCGGTCCTGGTCACGGACGCGCCGGCGATGGCCGCCATCCTAGCGGCGGCGGTCGGGCTAACGCCGCGGCAGCTCCGTGAGCTGATCGCCGAGCGCGGCATCCGGCACACCCGGCCCGGCCGAAACGTCTACGTCAGGGTCGACGACCTGCTGGCCGCCCTTGGTCTCAGCGGCGCGTCGTCGGCGACGCCACCGTCGACCGGGCCAGGACTGTCCGAGGACGAGGTCGTGACCCTCGCGTGCAGCGACGAGGGTTCCCGATGAGCGCCCCGCGTCGTCCGCGCCCGCACGTGCCGCCCACCGTCGTCGAGCTACTCGACGATGACGACCTCGCCCGACGCATTCAGCGCGGCGAACTAGTCAAGTTCGATGCCACCGGATCCACGCCGGTCGATGACGTCCGCGTGGCGGAGCTTCGCGAGCGCATGGCGGAGCGGCGGCTGGGCCCACGCGACGACGACTCGATCGACGGCGATGACGTCGGCGGAGATGGGACCAAGGGATCACCGAGCGGCGGAGACGCGGCATGAGTCCCCACGGGCACCGGCGACGTCGGTCGCGGACCTCACCGAGCAAAGGCGTCACCAACACGTTCACCAGCACCTTCCTGCGGCTCGAGAACGACGGGGACAGCGCGCTCGTCGCGTTCTGCGGGGCGCCGCTGCGACGAGATGTCTATTTCGACGAGAAGACCAAGCGCTACGTGGCTTGGAGCGAAGCCGTCGAGGCCACAGGCCAAGAAAAGAAACATCGTTTCGCGATAAACGTTTTTGTCGTTAGATTGGCGAGTCGCATTTTCAACGAAATGCGCGTGTGGGATATGTCCCAACCCACGATGAGGCGAATCCTTGCGCTCCGGGTCGAACGCGGGCTCAGCCGGTGCCTCTTCAGGATCGCCCGTCACGGCGCCAAAGGCGATATGTCGACGACCTACGAGGTCGTGCCCGACGCGGATATCACGCCCGAGCAACGAGCGATGTGCGGCAGCCAGGACCCGAACGAGCCGGACGGCTGGTGGATCGAGGGCACCGTGCCGCTCATCGACCTCGAGCGGACCAACAGTGCTCCGGCCGCGAACGGTTCCGGATCGCCCGCGACCAACGGCACGAACTCGAACTGCGCCCTCGACGCTGAGGAGGCTTTCTGGCGAGACCAGGCCGGCGAGCACGGGCTCCTGCTAGCCGACGAAGTCAAGGGCCTGAAACAAGCCCTCGCCGAGCAGTACGTGCCCGTCCTTCAGGGACAAGAGATCCAGGGCTTCCCCAAGTACCCGTATACCGCATCGAGGCACCTCGCCGAGTACATGGCGTTGGAGGACACGCTGACGAAGCGCTTCCCGTACGACGCCCACTTCATCGCGCACTGCAACCCGGAGGTCGATCGACGAATTGGCAAGGACGTCTTCGACGACGCCGAGGCGCTTGCGGAGATTGGGGGAGAGGTTCGCATGGTGCTCGACCTCTTCGACGTCGATTGCGAGACCTCCCACCGGGCGAGTGGCGGGACCGGAGACACGCCCGCGCCCGACGAGTGGTGGGCAAACGAAATTCCGAAGCTCGCGGCTCTGCGCCTCAAGCACGGCAACGTGTTTGCGTATCGAACACGAGGGGGCTACCGGATCGTCGCGCGTTTACCTCAACCCATCCTGCTCAGGACGCACGCAGACGAGGACCTATGGTCGCGTGGATACCTGGAACGACTCTCCTACCTTCAACTCTCGTTCCAGATATTCGCGGATCCGGCCTGCAAGAATTTCGGACGCCTGTTTCGGCTTCCGCACGCGACGCGAATCGGTGCGTCCGCGCCCGAGGAACGCGAGACAATCGGCGAACCGCGCCAGCTCGGCACGCTGGACTTCGAGCCGTCGCCGGAGATTATCGCGCTAGCGGATACGCTCGCCGCCAAGAAGAAGACGGCCTCCGAAAGGACCACTCGCAAGAAGCTGCCGCGCCGTCCCGGCCAGGCTCTCGCGAGCACGAAGCGCGGGGTCCTCTACTGCGCGATCGATGCACGCGGCGACCTCGGCCCCGAGGTCGAGCCGGGAAAGTGGGCGGTCAAGTGCCCATGGGAGGACGCGCACACAAAGGGGCAGCGCTACGACACGAGCACCGTGCTGTTTGCCCCACATTCGGAGGAAGGGGAGACGCTCGGATACCTCCATTGCTCGCATGCGCACTGCACGATAAGGACGAGTCGAGACGTACTCGACACCTTCACGAAGGAGGAACTGGTCGCCGCGAGAGTGCGGGCAACGGATTCCTTCACGCCAGCGAAGGAGGTGGTCGGCCGCATCCCGGCGGGGTCGACGCCGTCCCAGGTCGAGGCGGTGTTCACCGGCGAGCTTCTGCCGCTCGCGCGGAACTGCACACGGGTGCAACGCACCGAGCTCGTGGCAGAGGCCAAGCGCCTGCAAAAACTCTCGGCCCCGACGGCGAGAGCCTTGGGAAGCTCGCTCGAAGCTGCGGTCAAGGAGGCCGCGCAGGCGGAATCCGAGGCTGAGGAGGCGACTGCGGAACGCGACCCATCGCCCGATAATGACGACGACCTGCCGGTCATCCAGCTCGGCCTCGACACCCATCGAGTCGTCGACGAAGTGCTCGCCGCACTGCCGAGGGTCAAGAATCTCTACAAGCGCGGCCCAAGGCTCGAACGTGTCGTTGAGCGCGAACTCGACCCACGGCAGCGTGCCCTGGACGCCGCACGCCAGGCGGCGCTCGAAGCCGACCCGAACGCAGACCTCGACGCTCTTCGTCCGCGCGGCTTCGTCGAACGGCCGGTCGGGTCGCTGGCGATCCGCTCGTATTCGCAGTCGATGCTGAAGCGCGCCCTATCTGAGGTCGTGAGTTTCGTGCACTGGGACCTACTAAATGACGGGTGGGTGCCATGCGGCCCCCCGCCAGATGTCCTCCAGTGCGTTCTGGAGGACGGCGAATGGCCGGGCGTGCCTGTCCTCGTGGGTGTCGCCGCGCATCCGCTCATCCGTGGCGACGGAACGATTGCGCAGACGGACGGCTACGACCCGGGCACGGGCTATGTGCTCAGAATCCCTCCCGGGATGCCTGCGATCCCCGAGAACCCGAGCATCGACGATGCGCGAGCACGTGCGGCGCGACTATTGGACCTCCTGAGTGATTTCCCCTGGGAGACGCTTGCCGACTTTGCCGCCTGGCTCTGCTTGGCGCTCACGTTGATCTGCCGAGACGCGTTCCGGTGGCCGAGCCCCCTCTTCGCCATCACCGCGAACATCCGAGGCGCTGGAAAGAGCCGCTTGGTGGACGTCGCGTCGATCATCGTCACGGGCCGACCCGCATCGCGTGCAACGCTGCCGCACGACGAGGCCGAGACGGGCAAGATCCTGACGGCGATTGCCCTCGAAGGCGACCCGCTCGTCTTGCTCGACAATGCTGACCGTCCCATCGGGAACGGCAAGTTCGACGCGTGGTTCACGGCTGAAAGGTGGAAGGACCGATTGCTCGGTGTCTCCGAGACCATCGACGCTCCCATCACCACGGCGATGGCTGTCTCCGGAAACAATGTCTCGTACGTCGGAGACCTGGTGGACCGTGTCCTTCCCGTTCGCCTGATGAGCGATCTTGAGAATCCGAGAGCCAGGAAGGACTTCAAGATTGCTGATCTCCTCGGGCACGTCCGCCACCACCGTCTCGAGCGTCTCGCTGACCTCCTCACGATCGCTCGTGCATGGTTTGCCGCCGGGCAAGAGAAGTGCCCAGATATGACGTGGGGGTCTTTCGAGGGCTGGACCTCCGTCGTCCCTCAGATGGTGCGATGGCTTACGTCCCTAAACCCGTTGAGCACCCGCATGGACATTGCGGCCGACGACCCCGCCGACGTGGCGTTGCGCGTTTTGCTCGCCGCCTGGCGTGACATCGAGGCATCCGAATCGGTAACGAGCCTGACGGCGCGACACTTGGTGGAGACAGTTTTTGATCCCAGCGGCGACATTCGCGAAATTTTCTTGCGGGTCGACCACGGCGCGGCTCGCATCAATCCGGAAAGGTCCGCCGACAAGAAAAAGCTTGCCGACGTCGCGGCAGCACTGGAGGCGCTCGCGCCGGGGCGCGGGCGCGATCGCGTGAACGTTACCCGTCTCGGTTACGTACTGCGGGGCGCGAAGAACCGCCCGATCGATGGCAAGCGTCTCGTCGAAGCCGGAACCACCCACGGGAGTCTCCGATGGACAGTCAGGTAGTCCCCACACGGGGGGATGGGGGCGATGGGGGCGATGTTCCCAACCCTACGCCCGCGAGGGAAGAGAGAGTGCTCTCTCGATCGGAGAAAGTGGTGTGTTTCCGGGGGGGGGTAGCGGATCGGAACATCGCCCCCATCACCCCCATCGGCCCCGGCAAGCAATCCCAGAACACCCCCGGAAAGTCTGCATGAGTCCCGCAACAAAGAAGGAGGCAAATCCATGAGCACTGTTCTTACCGACATACGCAGGTGCATAGAGTGCGGGATCCAGCTACTCGCCCGACGAGGAGATGGACGCTTCACCGAGCTACGTCTACGCCCCGCACCTGTACTGGCAAGGTGCAGGACTACTGCCTTGCGTGCTGGCTAGGCGTTGGCCCGCTCGACGAGGTCGACCATGTCGAGGAGAGCGACATGAATCGGGAGCACTGACGAGTCTTACTGGGATGCTTGCCGCCGCCAGGTACCGCGCCGCCCGCGCCTGGCGGAGAGATGTTGCTGCCGAAGGAGATCATCGTGGAGTTCGTGCCTGATAAGGACGGTAAGGCGACACTCATTCGTCGAGGGCGAAGATCGAGCCCCCGCGCAGGCCCCCGCTGCACCGCCACCGCCCCCGTCGAGCTGCTCGGCGCGACGTCGCCGGCCGCCGACGGCGAAGCGCACGCCATCGAAGGGGGCAGGGCCGGCGCCACACCGGGCCAGAACTCGGCTTCCGCTACACCCGACGGCGGCGGCAGCAAGCGTAACACCCGGCGCCGCCGGGCGCGAACAGGTCAAGTCCGTATTTCTGTCGCGCTCTCCAAAGTCGCTCACATCAGGCTTCAACATCAGGCGGAGGTACGCAACGTGTCGGTGTCACTTGTGGCTGGGGAGCTGATTCAGGCCGAGCTAGATAGGGCACGATCGGAGCAATCGGAGCCGCCCGTTGTGCCGCCGACGCCGACGCCGGACAAGTCCCGCTGATGGTCATTGTGCTGCACAATTAGTGCAGCACTATTCGTCATGTCGAATGTCCGATCGCGCTGGCCATCAGACGCGTGCGCGCGCAGGCTTTAGCCCATCATGAACATCGAAACAGCAGCGACGATTCTGGGGATTCCCGAAGACGACGTCCTCAATCTGGCGGACGAGCTTGGAATCGAAGGCCAGCCCACGATCGAGGACGTGGCGGAAATGGCCGAAATGCTCGACGACGAAGACGAGGACGACGAGGATGAGGAGCGGACGAAGACGAAGACGAAGACGAAGGAGGATGAGCGGGTCGAAGAAGTGTGCGATTTACCTCCGCGTCAGCAAGACGGACGGCTCGCAGTCCGTCGACAACCAGCGGCCCGAGGTCGAACAGCTCGCGCGCGCCCGCGGCTTCGAGGTGTCGCACGTCTACGAGGAGCAGGCATCCGCGGCGAAGCACCGACCAGAGCACGAACGGCTGATGAAGGACGCCAAGCGGGGCGCCTTCGACGTGCTGGTGATTTGGGCCCTCGACAGGTTCGGACGATCGATGGTCGGCAACATCGCCGACGTGCTCGAACTGGATCGGATCGGCGTGACGGTCGTGAGCGTGCGCGAGAGCTGGCTGGACACGGGCGGGCCCGTGCGGGCGCTCTTGATCGCGATCTTCTCGTGGTGCGCCGAGCAAGAGCGCGCTCGCCTCATCGAGCGGACCAAGGCCGGCCTTGCGACGGCGCGGCGCAAGGGCAAGCGCCTCGGCCGCCCGCGCGCCGAACGCCGACACCCCGACCAGAAGGGCCCTCGCCTGGACATCGACAAGGCGCGGGCAATCATCGAAAGCCGGGGTATCCCGAGAGAGACTGCGCGCCGGCTTGGGTTCGCGGAGGCCACGTTGCGGCGGGCGCTGGCCCGCGCCCGGACTTGACGTGCGAACAGCGCTACCGTCAAGTGCTCGACCACGAGGTATTGGTGAGTTCGCCGGTCTACGCGCCGGCGCGCTCGGTCGGCGACTACGGCGGCGAGATCGACAACTGGGAGTGGCCTCGCCACACGGGCGACTGGTCCTTCTACCGCGCGTACGTCGGCAAGGACGGCACCCCGCCGACTACTCGCCCGACAACGTGCCCTACCGGCCCGAAGCACTGGCTGCAGGTATCGACGGACGCGGCTGGAGGCCGGCGACTTCGTGATGGTCGCGGGCTACCCGGGCGTGACCAACCGCAGCGTCACCGCACGCGAGCTGCACAACGAGGTGGAGGTCTTCTACCCCTATCTCATCCGGTATTACGAGGACCGCTACAAGGTCGCCGAGGCCCACCTGAACGACGGGGGCGAGACCTCAATCAAGGCGACGGTCCTCAAGCAGGGCGTGCAGAACGGGCTCGAGAAGTACCAGGGGATCCTGCAGGGAATGCAGAAGAACCCGGAGCTGCTCGCGCAGAAGGACGCTCTCGACGAGAAGGCCAAGGGCTGGGCGGCGCAGCCTGGGCACGACGAGTATGCGAAAGGCATCTCGAAGCTCGAGGCGATCGTCGCCGACCGGGAGCGCACCCAGCGCGCCGACTTCGACCGCGTCTTCGCGTTCGCGCGGATCGGCGCTGCTCGCGAACGCCATCTCCTTCACGCGCTGGGCCGAGGAGCGGGCCAAGAAAGACGCGGATCGCAAGCCCGGCTACCAGGACCGCGACATGGCACGGGCACGGGCGGCGCAGAAGCAGATGTCGCGCCAGTACGACCGCGCGCTCGACCGCGCGAGCTTCCGGCTCGCGCTCGTGCGCGCCGCGCAACTGCCGGAGAAGGACCGCCCGTGGCTTTCGATGCTGCTCGGTACGCCCAAGGGAGAGAAGATTCAGCATATGCTGTAGTCGAGCAAGCTACATAACA
>CAWKAF010000029.1:0-23411 GCA_963847465.1 uncultured delta proteobacterium
CTTGAGGATGTCGCCGCGCGCACCGAGCGCGCGCAGCGGCTCTTGCCAGCCCTCGGCGAGTCTCCACGACGTGGGCGAGACGCGCTCGGCGAGCCGGAGCCCTTCGAGGTGCTCGAGACGGGCCAGGAGCGTGGACGTGTCGATGAGTCCCGGTCGGGCTTCGCGCGTGGACCTGCGACCTCATTGCCTTCGGCCCGCCGCTCCAGCTCGCCGTGGAGGGAGGTGAAGCGGTTCTGGGTGACCTCCTTGGCGTGCGCGCGCTGGACGTCGACGGGCGAGGCGGGGCCCGGACTCCTCGGTGGCCAGCTCCTGCGCGCGCCGCCGCAAGCCTTTTGCGAGATGTACGCGCGGTCCAGGCGCACCTCCCGCCCCTCGCGGTCGACGCCGCGGATGACCGGGTGCGCGTGGGGGTGGCCGGTGTCGTAGTGGTTGACCGCGGCCCACTCGAGCTTGCGCCCGAGGTCGTGCTCGACCGTGGCCATCAGCCGCCGGACGTAGTCGGTGAGGTCGAGCTCGCCGGCGTCCTCGGGCGACACGATGAGCCGGAACTGATGTCGCTCGCCGCGGCGAGGCTGTCGAGCGTCTCGACACGCGCAGGCCCCTCGGCCGTATAGACCGACCCTTCGAGCCGTCCTTCTCGACCCCGTCGCGCTCGATGTACCGCAGGTGCAGCGCCGCGGCCTTGGCGCCCCCCGCGCTCATCCGCGCCACGTGAGCCTTGATGACCACACGGCGAGCGCCTTGTCCCGGCCTCGCAACCGCCACCCGCGAGCGCGCGCCACCGACCTTGCGCCTGGCGCCCCAGGCCCCGCGGCGCGCCGCGCTGAGCAGGGCATGGCGGAAGGAGCCGCTTGCGCTGCGGGACGACGCCCGGTGGTCGCGGCCCATCCGAGGCTGAAATATCGGGAGATCGTCAAGATCGTTCACGGGTGGATCCCACTTTTGATTTGAGCATTCCAGTGCTTATCCACATCGAGGATCCAACAGGGGTGTCGGTGGATCCCACTTTTGATGAATCGTTTTAGCCAAATACGCACCGCGAGGATCCACCTATTTATCTTGCCCTCCGCTTCGCTCCGGGATTGCACATTCTCGTTTGACATACGGTCCACCAGTGTCAAGGCTTCTTGGCAGATGGAACACGGAGACGCGCATACGACCGCTGGAGGACGAGGCATGCAGCAGCCCAAAATCGCGATATCCACCATTCAAGATGTATTGCGTGCGGTGGAAGAGGCACCGGACTGCGACGAAACCGAAGTTGCCAAAGTAGAGGCCATGCGACGTCTCGTGCCTGCCATCAAGACCATGCAGGCCAAGGGATACGGAGTGCCTCACATCACCAAGCTTCTCTGTGACAGGGGGATCGCCGTGACGGAGGCGTCACTGAGGCAGTACATGCATCGGCTCGGTTCGAGGAAGGTCACGGAGTCGTCGCGCGTCGGAAGGCGCGACCGCGTGGCCATCAGTTCACCTGCGAAGCCGCTCGGTCACAGCTCGAGGTCCTCCGACGTGGCTGCCACTACGCCGGCGAGAAGCCAGCCATCGCACACAGACGCGGCTGCAACTATGCCGGCGAGAAGCCAGCCATCGGACACGGACGCGGGTGTGACGATGCCTCCTCGAAGCGGCACCGGGACAGCCTCGGTCTCGCTCGCGTCGCCGCCACAAGGGCTGACCCCTCCCCGATCTGGTTTCGTAGTCCGACCCGACAGGAAGAATATCTAGGGCTGCGACGGGGCCCATCGACGTGCGAGCCCAGAGTGAGACCTGTGGACACCATGAACCGGTTTGAAAGCGCGCAACGGGAGCACCGTCGTCGTCACGAGATGTGTACCCGTACGGCGACCGACACGAGACGAACCAGTCACCGGACGAATACCGAAGTGAGACGCGAGACAACAGGAGAGATGACCCATGAGTGAGACCAATGGCAAACCGCACGGGCCCAGTCGCATCTACTGGATTGGCGGAAGCAAGGGCGGAGTCGGAAAGTCGATGATGACCGTGGTGATTCTCGACTACCTCCTTGAACAAGGCGAGAAGGTGCTGCTGGTCGAGTGCGACACGTCCAATCCAGACGTGTGGAAAGCCTACAGCAACGAGATGGAAGGAGAGCTCATCAACCTGGACGAGGCCGACGGATCGGATCCGTCTCGTCAACGCATGCGACGTGGATCGAAGCCGAGTCGCAACTGGAGGCTCACCCCGCGGTGGTGCAAGACCCCGACCCGTCAATCGCAGAGCCGGCGCATACCAGCTCTGCAGAGGACAATTTGCGGCGGGCCGAAGAGCATTCGGCGGAGGTCGACGGGCGCCTTCGACGCAGATATCGGGAAGAACCGTCGGATCCGCGATGGTCGAGTCAGGCGGCAGGCGTGATCAGAGGACATCTCTCTGAAACCGAAAAACAAGGTACCTTTTCGATAGAAGAGGTCGTGTGCCATACGACGATGTGCCAAGCGAACCTCAAGTGGGCGTCGTACCGCGCCGCACTTGCTGAACGGCGCACTACCCCCGCTGCATTGCCTTGTGCCTCCGAAATCCGGATGCGACCATCGGAGCACCCAGGTGCGCCTGGTAGAGCTGCCGCTCCAGCTCTCGTCCCTGCTCTTGAACGAACGACTCCACCTCGCTGTGCTCGGCCGACAGCATCTTGGTGGACCGAAGCTCGGCGACCATCTTCTCCATCTGCTCGTGCGCCGACGAGAACATCTCGTCGGGGCTGCTCGACTTCGCGTAGGCTGCGCTCACGGGGGGCTCCTTTTGGCTGGGGTGGGGTCTCGCAAACACCGCTCTACCAGTTGGAGCCCCTTCGTGTACCTCCCGTCGGCCTCAAGTCGCCGAAATCACGCGGCTACACGCTCGTCACCATGGAGCCGGACCCAAGTCACTTCGGCCAATGCGAGCGGTCCAATCGCGGTAGTCGGGGGGAACCTTATCGTGGCGGGGTTCACTACCGAGATGGCATCCCTTCGGGGGAAGCACCATGACGCTACAGACCGGCGAGGGATATATCGAGAACATCCCGATCGACGGCGGATCGCCGACGACAATCGCGACGGGGCGGCCAGAACGCCGCCTTCCCCCTGGCGTGTGGAGCAGACATCTGCTGGTGGACCGGCGCCGCGCCTTCGGATATGGGCCCGCCCCGGCCAGGGTGCTGTCGCGCGGCTAGCGCCGGACGGTGGGCTGACGACTCTGCCAAATGCTCCTTCCATCCCGACGAGCTTCCTGTTCGACGGGACCGACTTCTTTGAGACCGTCCTCTGCGAGGGGTGCGGGGGCGGACCGCTGCTTCGAATCCCTGCCTCCGGTGCTCCAATCGTTATGATGGCTAATGGGGCGTACGCCGCCGTCGATGACACGTGCGTCTACTACTCGACTCAGTCCGGGATCTTCAGCGTGGTGAAGACCTACGGCGGTGACCAGCTCGATGCGGGAGTGGACTCCGTCGAGTAGCGCCTTCGTTGCGGAGACGCTCCCAGCGGCAGCGTGATGTCCGCGCCCACGCCCGCGCCCACGTCCCGCATCGTGCGCGCGCCGGCCGGGAAGACGACCGCGAAGGCGTCGTCGACCCGAACCCCTGTGCTGGCTACTCCCCTCCTCCGCCGCACGATCGCTCAAGATTCTCGTTGGAACAAGCCTTGATGATCGTCCTCGGATCCGCTCGGATCGCGCCGTGTTCCGCGCCCCCGTCTCCCGGCTTGCGGCCACGGTCGCCGATCTGGCAGCGCGGGCGATGAGGGAGCTCTGCCACGCGTGCCGTCCTTCGGGCTTCGCCAGCGGATTCATCGCCAATTTGACCCGCAGTGTTCCAGAAGTCGATCGCGCCCGATTTTCGGCCGTGCGTCTCTCCGCGATCGGGTTGGGCTATCGTCCGCCGAGCGTGACATCCGCCGCTCCGCTTCAGTTCCTCATTCTGCTGGTCGCCAGCTGGATCGGTCGCCGGCAGGGCGAAGCGATCGAGTACTTGCGCGCCGAGAACCGCGTGCTGCGCGCGCGGCTCGGGCCCAAGCGCCTTCGATTCGCCGACGCCGAGCGACGGTTGCTTGCCGAGAAGGGAAAGCCGCTCGGCCGAAAGCTACTGGCCGAGATCGCGTCGCTCGCGACGCCGGAGACGATCCTTCGTTGGTACCGCGAGCAGGTCGCCGCGAAGTACGACGGGCAGTCGTACCCGCGGTCCCGGCCGTCCAGCCCGCCCGAGGCGACAAGGTCGAGCAGCTGCTGACGATGGCGCGCGAGAATCCGTCGTGGGGCTACACGCGGCTTCGCGGCGCACTCGAGAACCTGGGCTTGGACCTCGGTCGGTCGACCATCCAGCGCATCCTCAAGGAGCACGGCATCGAGCCCGCTCCGCTCCGGGGAAGGACGATGCCCTGGAAGACCTTTCTCAAGGCGCACTGGGGCGCCATCGCCGCGGCGGACTTCTTCAGCGTGGAGGTGCTCACGCGCGGGGGCCTCGTACGCTACCTCGTGCTGTTCGTCATCGACCTCAAGACCCGACGCGTTCACATCGCCGGCGTCACCTGCGCAGGCCGACGGCGCTTGGATGGCGCAGGTCGCCCGCAACCTCACCGACGCCGTGGCGGGCCCGCTGACGGGCTTCGGGCACTTGATCGTCGATCGAGATCCCCTCTATACGGCGCACTTCCGGAGCCTGCTCGAAGCCGCGGGCGTGCAACTGCTGCGCCTGCCGTCGAGGAGCCCGAACCTCAACGCCTACGCCGAGAGGTTTGTTCGGTCGATCAAGCAGGAGTGCCTCCGGCACATCATTCCCCTCGGCGAACGTCATCTGCGCGCCGTCGTGCGCGAGTTCGTGGAGCACTACCACGCCGAGCGCAACCACCAGGGCCTGGGCAACGTCATCCCCTTCCCCTCCCGCGATTCGGCCTCGGCCGTCGGACGCGTCTGCCGACGCGAAAGGCTCGGCGGCGTGCTTTCCTTCTACGCGCGAATCGCCGCGTGATTCCGCCGCAATCGAGAATTGGGACATTACGACGTTGCACGTGCGCTTCGGTCTGCAAAGGAGGCCCAAGGCCCACGTCTCCCGACTCATTTTAGCAACGGCGGAAAATGACGCTTGCGGCAGAGCCCGACCGCACGCAGGCTCGTCCGTCGAGTGCGTGGGGGGCCCACGCACGCCGAGGGGATCATCTGGGAGGAGGGCGCGATGCGAATGCAGAAGCGACTTGGTCTGTTCTGTGCCGGTGCCGCCGCGTTGGTGCTTGCGGCCTCTTGTACCGATACCCCGCCGGGTCCCGAACTCACGGGCAAGACGGCGGCCCAGGTCGAGTGCGTCCCCCACGCCGACAATCAACACGTTCGTCGTCTATGCCGCCAACAACGTCATACTCGGAGCAGGAGATCACTCCGTGGGTGGCAACATCGGGGTCGCTACTTCGAACGGGTCAAGCCCTCAGCTCACGGTGGGCAGCCAGGACCAGCTCGACATCAATCATACGCTCTTCGCGCCGTCGATCTCCGTCGGGAACCTCGCCCAGGTTGGCGCAGTAGACACGAACTCGCTCACCAACAACGGCGGCCAAGTCGGCACGCAGAGTTCTTACCCCTCGCCAATGCCGCCCCTTCCGGCGGTCTTCGCCTCCACGCCGGGCTCCACGAACGTCACGGTTGCGCAGGGTCACCAGACGACCTTGAGTCCGGGCAGCTTCGGCACGCTGACCGACGATGGCCAAGTCTTCCTCAATCCCGGAACGTACTCCTTCGCGAGCGTCACGCTTGGAAACAACGCTCAGCTCATCGCTCAACCGAATGGGTTTACGAGTGTTCTCATTGCGGGGACGCTGTCGACCGGCACGTTCGCGCAGATCCAACCCGTGGGTCAGCCGGCGAACGCACTCACGATCTCCGTGTCTGGAAGCGACGGGACGGGCGGTCCCGCGGTGTCCCTTGGCGCGAACACCCAGGTCATCTCGCTCCTGGCGGCTCCGAACGGCACCGTATCCCTCAGCAACAACGTGCAGGCGACCGGGGCTTATTCCGGTTTGAACTGCACCGCCGGCAACAACGTTGTTCTGAACTTCCAGAGCGGATTTGCTAACGCGACGTTCAACCTCGTCTACCCCGCAGGGTACGGCATCTCGAGGGTCGCTATCGCGGCAAGTCAAGGAATGCTGCTCGGGGTAAACGACAAGGTCCTCGCGACCAACGGCTCTCCCGGCACCGTCACGAACGCAGGCTCTGGACTGGTCACCGTCGGAAGCGGGACCACAACGGGCAGCATCGTCAGCGTCGGCAACATCCTCCTCGTGCCATCCGGGGTCAGCGCCAGCAGCGCACAGTCGGCAGGCACAGTCAACGTGGGCCTCGGCGACCATGTCGGCTCCGTAGCCCAGAACGCGACGCTGACCCCTCTCGCGTATCGGACGATCACGGTGCCGCAGCTGCCGGGGACGCCGGCCGAAGTCCTTGCGGCGCCGGGATCCACGACGCTTGCGCCCGGCCTCTATGACAACGTCAACATCCTTTCCGGCGCCACTGTGACGCTCACCGCCGGCAACTACGTGATCAACAACTTCATCCTATCGCCCCTCTCGACGCTCAACCTCGACACGTCGGCGGGAGCCGTCAACGTCTTCGTCATGAGCACCGCCCTGTGGAACGGTCAGGTGACGGGGGACGGAACCCAGTTCGTTTTTTCGTATCTTGGAATCCTGCCGCTCACGTTCGCCGGCAAGTTTACCGGGACGGCGCTCGCCCCGAACGCCCTTATCAACCTCGGACCGCTGCCTACGTCGTACAGCGGCAACTTCTATGGTCAGCAGGTCGCGGTGGCCAGCGGGGTCACGGTTCAAGAGATCGCGACGCCCCTGCTCATCGCCTCACTGACGCTCTCCACCACGACCCTGTGCACGGGTCAGCAGACGGAGGTCACCGTCGACGCGGCCGACGCAGGCGCCGGCGCAAGGGTGGGGATCAATGGCGTGCCAGGAGCGCATCAATTCGTGGAGTACCCAGGGCTATCGGGGTCGCGCGTCGTGTACGCGAGCGTCGTGACACCGAACGGCCAAGCCGACTTCGCTTCGGTCCCCGTGACGATGCAATCCTGCACGCTCGCGACCGGCGCGCTGCCGCCCGTTGCCCTGCACTTCTGGCCCGACCCCACTCTGCCGAACCAGGTCGCGTTCATGGTCCACGACTACAACTCCAACGGCCAAGAAGTGCTGCCGACGGTGTCGGCGACCTACGCGTGGACCTTCGGCGACGGCCAGACTGCGACGACCTCTTCGCCCCTGGTGTCGCACAACTATTCCGCGTCGATCAATCCGATGCTGGCGTACAATTACTTCCAGGCCTCGGTGACGGTCACGGCAAGCGGCGGTTCGACGAGTGCCCAGAAGGTCGTACCTATCTTCAGCGTATACGCGGACAATCGGTCCCGAGGAATCGTTCAGCCCCCGAGCACGGCGGCCCCATCCGGCAACAATCTGGTGCTGACTGTGACCAACTACGAGACGACGCCGCTGTCGATCACGGGAGCGCGCGTCGACCTGTTGCCGTGCGATCCTTCGCTCGACCCGGTCCAGCAACCGGTCACGTCCCTCTCTACTACCGTGCCGGCGTCTACCACGTCGACGGTCAACATCCCCCAGCCCCAGGCGTTCTCCGCGGACACCTGCGCGATGGGCATTCACCTCTTCGGCACCGCGGCGGCTGGCGCCGTTTACTCCGACACCTACGCGCTCGTGCAAGAGAACACGCTCATCCAGCAGCCGGTCACCGATCCGACCAGCATCGCGGTCCTGAATCAGGCCTCGGCCTACACGGCAGATCCGAACAACTTCAACCTCGACGAACTCCGTCAACTTTATGTGCAGGGCATCCTAACCCAGCTGCCGGCGCCCGTGCCCGCCGGTTCGACCTACGGCGGCAGCTGCGCCGGGTTGGCCGTCGGCTGCACCTGCCAGCCGGGCCAGGTCGCCCCGAGCGGGATTGCTCTGGCGTGCCAGCCGACGGCGGACTGGGTTGAAAATCCGGGGGCGGTCATCAACGCCTTCAAAGGTGACTTCATCATTTCCCACGCGTGCACAGGCATGATTGCAGCCCTGCTCAAGACAGTGCAGCAGGAGTATTCGCACTCGATGACGGTCAGCAAGAATCAGGTCGAGATCCGTCATTCGACGGCGAGCGAGAGCCGTATGGAGGCCACGATCAACGGCTCCCCTTCGGCGGCGTCATCGGCGGACCAAGTGTGCCAATCGATCCGAACACGCTACAATTTGGGTTTCCTGGGACTGCTGGTACGACAGCGTACAGTATCGATCAGATGGTCAACGGCTATTGCGTGCCGGCACCGAGTGGAGATACTAATACCGAGTGCTCGAACCTCGGCTGCCTGGATGGCAGATGCCCACACAGCTCCACCCGGATCCGGCCGTATGCACCTCCGACATCAACATCGTGTATCCGCTCGTCCTGCGGCCGCCGCCCGACGCAACCCCAACGCAGCTGGCCGCCGTCACGCCGGTAGGTGATCAGGCCACCGGCATCACGGGGCACTACCGTTTCTACATGTACAGCCGAGCGGACCAGCACTCGACTGCCACCTCGGGGCCGTCCTGGGCCGTCGGAACCCAGGAGAGCGTGTGCTCGCTGTTCGACTACGAGTCCACCTTGAAGGCCGGCTCCGGCGGAGGGCCTTTGCCCCTGCAGGGGCCTTCGGGTCGTACTCTGCCCATTGCCCCTGGACTCGGCGTCAGCATTCCCGACGGGATGGTCTACTATGACGTCTCCCTGAGAACAGCCGCGGCCTGGGAGCTATTCTCCAACCTCTACAACATGGTTGAGGCGAAGGGTTTCCCCGGTGCTAACATTCTCTTTGGTGGCAGCTTGGATCAGCTTGCCGACTCAGTCGGCAATCAAGTCGTCAACTGCTTTTCCACGGATGGCTGCGGGGATTCGTCCAACGCGTGGCACAACGTCGGCCCCGGTATCGCCGTCAGCCCCGACGACATTCGGAGGACCTGGGCCACGCCTGGGCCGAACGGCGGCACCTACGGGTACAGCGAGCCCGCGATCTATGTCGAGAGCGCGTTCCGGCACCAATATGCGTGGGTAGCCACGACGGGCGCGGCTCAAGTGACGGTGAATGTGGTCGACGGAAGTGGCAATCCGGTTGCTCAGGCCACCGTCGTGGTCGACAGCGTGCCCGCCGGCACCACCAATAGCTCCGGTGCGCTGGTTCTCGATAGTGTCACCGCTGGCAGTCACGATCTTCAGGCGGGGGAATATACGGGCGACGGTGGCATCCAGCCGCTGACACCTCTGACGGAAAGCGCCATGGAGGCGCTGCCGTCCTGCTCGGCGTCGAGCTCGGCATTCGGCTCCGCCACCTGTTCCGTGATCGGCGGCGCGGCCGGGTCGGGCGACATCGGTCCGAGTTGCCCCTCCGACTTCCTGGGCGAAGAGTGCCTCCCCCACAGCAGCACCGCAACAGGCAACCATTTCGGATTCACGGAGATATGTGCCTGCTTCCCGCCTCCGACGCCTCAGCTATCGTGCGAGGTGGAGCTTACTGCGGACCACCTCGTTACCGTGCCCTCGGGTGGCAGCGTCAGCTTCGAGCTGACGCTCTGCACCACCTGCGCCAACGGCGTCCCGAATACGTCCTGCACGCAGCTCTGCCAGAGCGATGCGGACTGCGCGGGCACGCAGCAAACGTGCAATAGCGGCGTGTGCACGTCCGTTCCGACCATCGACGTGGCAATACAGACGACAATGGGGGGGCCCATCGTCTGCGTTCAAGGATCGGGCTTCAGCCCCGCCACGAGCTTCGCCACGTTGAGCTATTCGAACATACCCGGGCAACCGCCGCCGCCAGCCTCCATAGAGACCTCGGCCCAGGTGCAGGTGCTGCCCGACGGCACACTGACCGAATTTTCAGATCCACATTGGTCGGAGCAATCAGGAGTCATATTCCCCACGAATTGCGGCGAGGGGCAGAACGTGACTATCAGCGTTACAGACCAGTTGACCGGCCAAGTCGCAACGTTCACGGAATCCGCGCTTTCTTGGTGCCCTAACGCGCCGGCCGCGACCCTGATCGGCGATTTCTGCTGCGCGGACTCCAGCCTGCCGCCCATTTGTCCGTGATGCGCAGGCGGGCTGTGCAGGTCGTCCGTGCTCTGGCTCCCCTCGGAATGGTCGTCGCGGCGTGCAGTACCGCGGCCCCGCCTGCATCGCTCACGTGGAAGATCGACTGCGTGAGCGTCCTCGGCATTCCAACCCCGTCGGGCCAAACACCACTAGCTGCAGTAGCGCCGCCAGCAGGAGTCCCGCGCGACGTTCGTATCGGGGACCTCACGGATGCTGAGCTCGCAGGTTTGCGGACTGGGAAGCATGCATGGATGGGGGGCTATGCGCACGAGTTGCTGCTCAGATACACGAGTGTCCCGGCTCGAGCATCGACGGCCCTCCTCCCGGCCCATTTCGGCTTGAAACGACTCCGCTGCTTGCAAATGAATGGACCACATGTTACACGATCTCTGATGGCCGAGGACCCGTGACGGTCTCGTGAGGACGCAATGTCATTGTACCGTAGTTCATTGTTGTCAAATTGCCATGTTGGACCGTACGAGGATTGTACGAGAGAGAGCATGCCCTCGTTTGCAGGTCGAGCTACTCCCGATTGCGCGGAGCTCAACGCTCTATGCGATCTCCCCTCGGACTGACGCGTCGGACCGCCTACCGGTGCGCGGTTTCTGCCGCGCTCGCGTCGATCGCATGCCACACGCCGTCGAGCGCGAGCGGCAGTCGCGACGTTGCCGCCACCGTGGCCTCGAATGAGGCCAACGCGCCGGATCTGGCGCCGGCTCTTCAGCTCCTCGACAATCCTGCGCCTGCCGCCGCTGGCTCTCCGCCGAACTGGGTGGACTGCGTGTCGGCGCTGCACGTGACCGCCATGCGCGACTACGCGGTCGCCAACGCGGAGCGGCTCGCCGGTACGCGCCCGGGGATCGACGCGGGCGCCCGCGTGGCGGATCTGGCACCAGCGGACTTGGGCGCCCTCTGCGATTGGGAAGCTTGCCTTCGAACGAACGGATACGGGCACATTTGCTACGTCGCTGACGCGGGCTGGGAGCAATGCCGGGTGTGCGATGGAAGTGCGGACTGCAGCGGCCTTCCGATGAGCCAGGACGATTGCGTTGCGCGCGCGCAGGGCCCCGGCGTGGCGACGTGCCACGTGGTGCTGCTGGAGGAGTGCCTGCTCCAGCGCGCCATCCGGATGCCAACCGATCCGCGCGTGACGATCACCTGCTTGCAGAGCGGGCAGGCGTGCGCCGGGCAACTACCCGGAGACCTTTCGGCCCAGGCGACGGCGGCCCGCCACGAGACGGACCAGGTCGCGATCGAGCAAGCGGAGCGCGAGTTCGCAGGCGGCTTGGCGACCGACGCGGAGGCACCGGGCGTAGCCTCGTTCTGGGAGCAGCAGTTCTGTATGTGGGACGGCGGGGCCCCGGACGACCTCGACGGGGGCGCCGATGGGTGGGGCGTGGATGCGTACTGGTGTGCCTCCGATGCCGGCTCCGGCGACCTCACGATCGCGGATACCGGCAGCTTGGAGTGAAGCGGCGCGCCCGCATGCGTGATGAGTGGCTTAGGCTTTCCGCTTCGGGTTTTAGCGATCGTGGGGGGGCACGAAGCGCCGTCACCCGTCGTCGCCGCCGTCGCCCAGGTGGGTCGATGCTCCGCGACCTTGGTCGGCCCTACCGTAATCCTCACTAGCGCGCACTGCCTGGACGGTCCCATCGATCGCGTGATGATGGACAGGAAGGATGTGGCCGTCACGTCATGCGAACGGCATCCCGCGTACCAGCCCGGACAGGCAGCGCACGACATCGGCTACTGTCGTCTGGCCGCACGCGTCGCGGGGGCCCTGCCGATCGATACGGCGTTCGAGCTTTCCCCAGGCGAGAGCGTCAGCCTCGCCGGCTTCGGCGCATCCGGACCCAGGGCGCGAGAGAAGCCGACGTTGAGAATGGTGTCCACGTCGATCGTTCGCGCCGACGAGGACCACCTCGAAATCGGAACGACGACCGCCACGGCCTGCCGGGGTGACTCCGGCGGTCCCGTGTTGGTCGAACGCGGCGGCGCCTTCGGCGTGACCGGCATCATCGAAGGAGCCCAAGGCGTCATCTGCGGCAGCCCGGCACGAGCCGTTCCGTTGCACCCGCAAATGGATTGGCTGCGGGCGGTGCTCGCGGCCGACCCCGACGGCCGCGCCAAGCACGGAGTGCTGGCGCTTGCGCTGGTCGTGCTTGCCGGAGCTTGCGTGCTTGCCGTTCGAAGGCGGCGAAGCGCTACGCGAGCCGAATGAGTGCGCGCTCCTCCAGCGGAGACCTTGGCACGTCGTGCCGGCGACGTCGCTCGCACATCCCGATCACGGACAGGGATTGCTGCGCGGATCGCACAGAGCCGGACAGACGGCGTTCGAGTCGTACGCCGTTCCGCTCTTGATGCAGTAGGCACCCGCGTTCGGGTCACCGGACTGGACGGCCGGAACGACTTGGGTGCAGGAGTAACCCGAGGGGCACGTGCAGTACGAGGCGCCGTCGTCGGTGCTACCCTCCGCGTTTTCGCAGCGGCACGAGCAGTAAACGGTCTGGCTCGAAGGACGGTCCGTGCACCAGGGATCGACGGTTTGGGCCACGCCTCCCCCGGACACGGGAAGGTTGGGTTGGACCGGCATGCTCGTGCCGGGCACGGTGCAGCCGGAGGGCGCGCCGGGGGGCGGATTGCCGTTCTGGTCCTGGCCGTACGGGCAGGACGTGAGTCCCTGGAAGTGATTCACGAGGCAGACGCCTCCGTTGCAGGAGGCATTGCCCTGGTCAAGGGTAACCTCATGATAGTTGAACCCTCCGAACGCCGCCGAAAGCTCGATGGACGGAGTGCAAGCGACTCCCGCCGACGCCGCCGACGTGGGCGCCGAGCCGCTGGATGCCGGGGCGTCTCCGCAGCCGAGAATGGCAAAGTCCCCGCTGGGCAGTGCCCCGGACGGGGACGTGACGATGGTCTGCGGGCATTCCCCCGCTGCCGCGCCCGTGACGTAACACCAGCCGGCCTGGAGCGACGTGGCGCATGACCCGTCCACCCAGTCCGCGCTCGGCACCTGCGGAAGGACGCAGATGGGCCCCGCCGGGGGGCTCCCCTGCTGGCCGACGATGGATGCGACGACGTCGGGCGTCGCCGCGGAGAGGTCATGGGCGTTGCACGTGTCCCCGGACGCCAGCTCGAAGAAGATCCGGCAGGACGTCTGCCCGGTCGCATCGACGGGCAACGTCTGCGGCAGGCACTCGCACGTCGTGCCCGGGCAGACGCCCATGAGGTGTATCCCTTCGATGAAGTAAGTCGGGCTGATGGGCCCGGAGCTGCTTCCGGAGCCGTCCACGAAGGCAGACCCGCTGCTCGACGGTGCGCCGCTGCTTCCCGCTCCGCTCGACCCGCCTGACGACGAGGAAGTCGCACTCATCCCTGCCCCAGAGCCCGAGCAGGCGGCTCCGAGCAATGTCGTTCCGAGCGCCATTGTGAACCAAACAAGTCGGCTATTCATGGAGAGTCCCCCGCGCATGCGCCACCCGTATTGTACTCGTGTGCGGGTCCGATGACGATGGCGAGAGCGAAACCAGGCCCGGTGGGGGCGACGAGCACGATGCAGTCGAGGTTCGCGGCCCAATCGTTACATCCGTCCCGGATCATCAGGAGATGGCACAGGGGGGCCGCCCCTCAGGTTGGGGTTCTGGCTGGTGTCGACGACAAGAATGGCCGGGGGCGGGAGCTTTTCGTGCTGACCCGCCTTGTTCACGAGCTGCCCGACGTGGTCGAAGACGGTGGCACGGAGGCGCGGCGGTGTCGTGAGCCGCGAGCCCGTCGAGCAGCGCCGGTGCCGCGGTGGTTGCGCCCCACGTTTCACGTCGCGCTTGCCGCGGATTTGCACGTCGCTCTACACGCATACCGGCTGGGCAGGACGTTCTCGACACGACCACCGCGTCTGCCAAGTCCTGGACGAAGCAGTTCATGACGGCGATCTACGGAGCACTCTCCGACGGCACCGGCGACATGATCGGCTCGGGCCTCTACCTGAGAGCAAACGGGAAAGCATTTCTCGTGACCGCCGGCCACGTCGTTCACGAAGGGTGGGCGAACTACGCCGAGGTTGTGTGTGTACCCGACGGAGGCACCGTCGGGTTGGCTCCTAACTGGAAGATCAGCCACCCCGCCTTCGACCTCGCTGTTGCCGAGATGGGGCTCTCAGCCTACGTCCCTTCGATAACGGCACTGACGATCGACCAGCTCGCGGGGTCCTCCTCCGACGTCGACGAGCACCACCTCTTCGTCCACGGCTTTCCGCAGGCGCGCAGTCACTACACCCGTCTGGCAAACCCGCCTGCCGTGGTCTCAGAAACGCTCCCCTACGTCACGCAGACTCACACAACGACCTGGGCCGGCTTCGACCCTGCGAAGCACTTCGCGATTGAGTACCCAGGCCCAGCGTACGCCCAAGTGCGCGAAGGCGGTGGCGAGGCGGCTCTTCCGCCGGCGCACGGCCTGAGCGGCTGCGGCGTCTGGCGCCTCGCCGGAGACCTCACCGCGTGGACCCCGGAGTCAAGCCGGCTCATTGGCATCGTTCAGCGATGGGACCATAAGAACGCGCAGAGCCTGGTCGTCACTCGGGTCGAAATGCTTCGAGACTTCCTTCTGGAGGCGATCCGCCGCACGTTTGCCCATTCCAACTGGGAAGCACGCGGGCGTCGCCCGGGCGCCGAAGAGGACTGGCGTCTGGCGGAAGAGTGCATCAGAGGGCTGAGATGACGCCGATCGCGACCTCGGCGACTGCTCACGTGCGGGTCGTGGAGCTCTCCATCCAGGAAGGGGCCGAGCTCGAGATGAGCGCAGGGCACGTGGCGCATGGGCTCGCCGCAGTTGTGGCACTGAATAATGATCGGTTCTTCGGCCAGCCACCCGACGCGTGCGGCGATGGCGCGCAGAGCGTGAAAGTCCCGCAGCTGCAGATTACCGGGGTCCACGGCCTCGCTCTGCTCGACCACGGCCACGTCTCCGCTGGCCACGAGGTCCGTGAGCTCCGAGAAGAGCAGGCCACCCGGAGCCCTGCGACGAGGCCGAAGGTCCCCGCGCGCCTTCAGCTCGACCACGCGGCCGGTGGGGAGATGAACTCGCTGGGGCTTCAGGCTCGGGCTCCGGGCGTCGTGTTTCGGACTTCAAGACTCCATTCAGAAGGCCGAAGCCTGTGGCCGGGAGCCTCGCGGGTAAAGGGCGAATCCTCCCGCGATCGGCGAGGTGGCCCGCCGCCCCTACGCCGGCAAGCGCGCGCGGAACTGCTCGGTCGAGAAGGACGGCTTGCCGGGGAAGAAGCCATCGTCCTTGAGCTCGATGAGTGCCTCGCGAACGTCGAGCGTGTTCACGCCCAGCTCCCCGGCGATCTCCTCGTAGAAGCCCGTCACCCGGTTGCGCAGGTCCACGCGCTTGCGCAGGGCGCGGACGATCTTGGTCTGCAGCGGAGTCATGAGGGGGGGCGCTCATAGCGCGGCCCCCGACGTGCGCCCAGCTTCGGCAGCCCGCGGAGGGCACGCCGCAGACCGGGGAATGACTGCGGCTCGAGAGTCCCGGGCACTGGGGCCATCTTGGGGGTTGTCTACCGCAAGCTCGCCTAATCCGCGGGCACGCCGGCTTCACGCGCCGTCGCCGCGCGCGGGATTTCTGGATTTCCTGCGGTCCTCGATGCCCGCCTCCGAGTTGATGGCCGCGCGTGCCCCCAGCACGGTCAGGTATCGGCAGTCGGTGATGAGCTCTCCTTCGATGCCGTAAAGCTTGCCGTCGGTGACGATGCGCCGTCCTCGGTACTCCTGGACGAAGCGGAGCCTCACCACGGCCGAGACGCTAGCGGCGAGGCGTCGTCGGGGCCAGACCTCGCAGCGAATGTTGCCCGGGGGCCTTTCCTCTAGCCCGTGCGCGCTAGCGGTCGCGGCGACCGCCTCGCCGCGCGCCCGACGGCGCTGCTCAGGACATGAGCCCACGAACTTGACCGTTCGCCGGCCGCCACGCTTTGATCGCGGATCATGCCGACGCTCCGCAGCGCTCTCCACGACCTCGCCGACTCGTTCGCCTCCGCCGTCCTGCAAGCCATCCGGGGCGCCTCGCTCGAGGAGCTGCTCGGTCAGGCCGGTGGCGGCGCACGGCGAGGGCCGGGTCGTCCTCCGAAGTCGACAGGGGTTCCGACGGCATCGGCAACACCGCGCGCGCACAAGGCCGGTCGACTGCCTCGGCGCTCCCCCGAGCAGATCGCGAAGGCGCTCGACCGGGTGGTCGCGCTCGTGAAGACGAAGAAGGACGGCCTCCGCGCCGAGCAGATTCGCGCCGCGCTCAAGATGCAGAGCAAGGAGATGCCCCGTGTGCTCCAGGAGGGCCTGGCGAAGAAGAAGCTCAAGGCCAAGGGGCGGAAGCGTGCGACCACGTACACGGCCACGTAGACGCTGGCGACGCAGACGCACGCGCGCCTCGTCACCACTGGCCGGGCTGCCGCGAGGGCTGCCGCCCGTCGTCTAGACGTGGGACACGGACGGGCTCATCCGTTCTACGTCCAGCCGGTCCGGGCGGACGGGCCTGGCCGGAGCGCCGGGCCCGATCGTAGGCGAAAGCGCCGGCGACACGCGGGCCTGCGGCGTCTTACTATGGGTTGGCGCGTGCGCGCTGTCGCGCCCCGCCCACCCGCCGAGCGACGATGCTGCGAGTCGAAGTGAAGCCCGAGCTGCTGCGCTGGGCCTACGAGCGTGCAGGGCTCAAGGCCGCGGCGCTCACGCGCGCGTTCCCCAAGCTTCGCGCCTGGGAGCGACGCGAAGGGCGGCCAACGCTCAGGCAACTCGAGCGCTTCGCTTACGTCACCCACGCGCCGATCGGGTACCTGCTGCTCGAGGAGCCGCCTGTGGAGCGGATTCCGATCCCCAATCTACGGACCGTGCGAGACCGCGGCGTCGTCCGGCCGAGCCCCAATCTCCTCGACACCCTCTTTCTCTGCCAGCAGCGCCAGGAATGGTTCCGGGACGCCGCCCGCGCCGCCGGCGAGCGGCCCCTGGCGTTCGTCGGGTCGCTGCGCGTGGGCAGCGACGTCGTCGAAGCCGCTGCGGGGATGCGCGCGGCGCTGGGTTTCGAGATAGAGGAGCGGCGGGCGATGCCGACCTGGACCGATGCGCTTCGCCGGTTCATCCAGCAGGCCGACGACTCCGGGGTGCTCGTCATGGTCAATGGTGTCGTCGGCAACAACACGCGACGCAAGCTCGACGCCTCCGAATTCCGCGGCTTCGCTCTCTCCGACCCGCTGGCGCCGCTCGTGTTCATCAACGGCGCCGACTCGAAGGCGGCACAGATGTTCACGCTGGCGCACGAGCTGGCGCACGTCTGGGTCGGTCAGTCCGCGCTCTCCGATCAGGGCCCCCTCCCGTCGACGACCAACGACGTGGAGGGGTGGTGCAACCGCGTTGCCGCCGAACTCCTCGTGCCCGCGAGCTACGTTCGGACCGAGTACCGCCGCGGCGGCGCGCTGGTCGAGGCACCGGCGCAAAAGTACACTGTCACGCCCCCGTCGCCGTCCGGAACTCTCGTGCTCGGGCCCGCATCGCTGCCGAGGAAGGCGTTCGGGTTCGGGAGGGCACAGTCGCTGTCCGTCGAGCACGCCTTCTTCCAACATTCGGCATAGGTCTGTACGCCGTTGCTCGTGTCTTCGGTCTCGCGAGTGCACGAAAAATTGTCGCCCTCGTAATCCCGCATACTCGGCTCGATGAAGCTTGTTACAAGTGTGTCAGTCCGAACTAGCGTGTCAAACAGGTTAGGCATTCCTGCCGCAGGGCCTGAGCATGAAGTGCCATTGATCTTGGATCCAATCGACTCGGTCCCGACGATGGCGGTCGCTTGCGCGGCACCGCCGCCCATGTTGACGGCGAGTAGCCGCACGCCGGGACCCCCCGAGTCGCCTCCGCACAGAAAAGGCCCCGGCCAGGTCGGGGCGTAGTTGAGGTTGAGCGTCAAATCGTCCGTGTTCGGTACGAACACCATGCCAGTAAAGGTGCCCTCGTTGAGAATGCCGCGCGTCGGCCCCCCCCAGCCGTAAAAGATCGGGGTGTCATTGTCCGTTGGCGCGATCAAGCTGACGGGCATCGCGCTCCCCGTGTTCGGGTCGGAAGGAAGAAAGCCGTCGTCGAACGAAGGAACGTAAAAGAGCGCTACGTCATGCAAAGTATCCGGGGGTGCTGTGGCCGTCGCTCCGCTGTAGCCTAAGAAGTTCGGGTGGACGTAGGCCAAGCCGAGAGTATTGAGCTCGCCGGCAACGTTCGATCCGTCGCCGGGAGTTAAGCGCCCGAATCAAAGAGACCGAGCGTTGCGACTTCCTGGATCGCAGTACCGGTGCCGGCCCCCTGGCCGGAAGCGTGGGCCCAGTCAATCGTGATGTTGTATAGCCAGTCACGCGATCCGCCCGCGTCCGATGTGCCATCGTTGTTAACAGCGTTGCCGTTCGCATCGGTGAATGGTGGCATGTTCTGCAGCACGCAATGCGCCGCAGTTATGATCCAGTGCTTTGCGATGAAGGTGACCGAGACGATTGCGTCCGTGATCGACGAGGCCAGCGTGCAGGGCGAGCCGCACGTCGACGCGCCCGGCGGACAGCGATAACCTCGGCCTCGGTGGGGCTCTTCGACAGCCGGGCGAAGAAACAGGAAGCGCATCGACGCGCGCTCGCAGAGGCACGAGCGGTCGTGGAACGCTGTCAGGATACGGCCGAGAGCATTCCGATCGAATTCCACCAGGCGCTGGGTCTGGAACTGGAAGAACTGACCGCCCACATTGAGACCACCGCCGAGAAGGATCTGGGTGATGCGCGATTGATGCATCAGCTCGGCGAGTCCCTGTCCTATGCGAGTCTTTTTTCTTCGGGAAGGTGGTCTGAGGAGACTCAGACGAACGCTCGCACGGCCTTCTTCGACACTTCGATAGAAGAGCTGACCGGGGGCTTGGAGCAACTCAACGACAGGACAATGCCGAGCCTTGCGGCTATGCCCCTCGAGCGTGCCATTCCGAAAGTCGAGACGGCGCTCCGCTGGTTCGCCGAGCGCCCGGTGCCTCGTTCCAAGAAATACTCCGCTGACCAAGCCAGGACGATGCTTGCGCTTGCAAAGCAAAGCCTCGCATCACATCAAGCGAAGCACGGAGGCGGGTCCGCTGCGCCGCACGCCCCCGCGCGCCGACCGTGCGCGAAATGCGGCAAGGCCAATGACCCGGACGCCACGTTTTGCGCGGCGTGCGGCCACGCGCTGGGCGCTCTCACATGCGCTAAGTGTGGCGTCAAGCAGGACGCCGATGCCGCGTTCTGCAAGCGCTGCGGCGTGCCTCCGAGATAGATCGAACGACCCGAGAGCCCCGACGCGGAATTGGAGCGCTCGGTCGTCGACGCGGTGACGCTCGGCTATGTGGCGACGCCTTCGTCCAGGAGGACCGTGTCGTCGTTGGCCACGATCTGCACGCTCTCAATCTTGTGCGACGTGTTCAAGGCGAGCGCAGGATGGCCGAAATTTCCAATGCCGCCGTGGGCTCTCAGGTTCTTGAGAAGGGCGCGCGCCAAAAGCTTGCTCTCCTCCAAGTAGCCGAACCCCGGATCGTCCTTCCCGTATCGGCCGCTGAGGTGCCGGCCGCCGAAGGAGTCGATGGCAATGATCTCGAGCGGCTCGGCCCGCTCGGCGGCACGCCGTCTGGCCGCGTCAGGTGACGGGGTGGCGATGCCTTTCCCCATCAGCTCGAACCAAAGCGACGCGGTGCCGTCTTCGTAGTCCTGAACGTAGCCGAACGTGCGCCCGGCCTTGTCGACGCCGACGTAGCAGCGCTCTGACGGCCCGACGTCGTTTCTCCGGTTCCAGACCATGCCTGCCATGAAGCTATGGCGACACGTGGCGTACGTCCACCTCGCCCGTCCGCGCATTCCCCTCGGGCACCGTCGCGCTTCGGTCACCCCCTCTAGAGCCAGCTGCCGCACACGCGGCGTAGGGCGCGCATGCGCTTGCAGACTCTTGGTCTGACGGGCCTTGGCCTCCGCACCCGACAACAATGAGCACGATGGCGTTGACGAGTGGGCGAACCATGTCCTCCGAGAGCTTAGCCACACGCCGTGCCACCGCCAGCCATGACGCGGAGCGGCGCGCGGGCAAATTAGGACACTACCCGCGCCGGCTCCAGGTGTACCGCCGGGGGCCAGGGGTCGCGGCGGCCGTCCTGATGCGCTCGGGAATTCCCGTCGTGAGCCAGCGGGACGAGCGGACACTCGCGCTCCTTTTCGCCAAGCTCGGGGCGGCCCCCGCCGATGCGCTCCTCACCGACCGGGCCGATCACCACGAGCGCCCTTGGTATCGGGAGTACTTTCGAGCTCCCCGATAGGCGACGGGCCTACGGCCCAGGGACGGGCCCAGCATGCGGGCAGGGCGCCCCTTCTCGCGCTTTCCCAAGGGCTTGGTAGTGGGTCAGTTTGAGTCGCAGCCGGAGATGTTCACATGGTCGGCGCAGCACTGCTCTCGCGTGTTTCCAGTAGCGCGACACCGCGCCAGCTCGGCGCCGTAGTCACCGGACAACGTGTCCCATGCCCGACCGGCGGTGTATTGGGGCGAGCACCCGCAAGTGCAGACCGCGACAAGCAGTATGACTATGCGCACTATGATCCTGCTCCCAACAGCGCTACGGAAGCATGGGGCATGCCGCCTGCTCAACGTAGGTCCGCGTTTCCGTTGACAACGGAACGAACGAGGGGAAACGCCGCTAACGGGCGATCGGAGAACTCGACGCCCTCGCCCGATCCCTCTTGGACTGGCTACCCTCCGCAACCGCGCCCCCTCCCGAATAGCCATCGAATCTATCCGCCGTCCATAGCCATTTCTTCATTGGGCCCGCCGACCGCGGAGCGCCGTCTGCGATGGTCACTGCCACGCGCGGATGTAGTCGACGAGAACCTGTGAGGCAGCCCCGTAGACGGCCTGCCCGTAGCCGTTCATGACGTCGACGATGAGTGACTCGGGCGCTCCGTTGGCCGAGTTCCTGGAGCTGGTCTCGTGACGGAGGCGACGCTCGCCGAGGTGGCCGTCTCCGAGATCGTGGTGGCGTAGATGCGTGAGATCAACTTTCCGTCTGGGGTCGTTTCGTCCCACGGTGCTGTCGTAGATCTCGTGCGGGGCTGTCTCAAGCCGGGGCTCGCGGTTCGCCTCCGCGCAGTCGGTGTCAAGGATACCAATGGAGTCTGGAAGTCCGCCTTTGGCCGATTCGACTTGGCGAAACAGGCTGACCTGAGGCCAGGCGATGTACACCCGAAGGACAAGGTGATTCTGGTCGACGAAGTGCTGTCCGGCGATGGCTTCCTCGCGAAGCTGGAGCCGGCACTTCGCGGAGAGCCGCTCCGGGTCGGCGGTGTGGACCTACGCAATCACGGGATGGAGGGAGGCTGGGAAGCCTACCAGCACACCGATGACTGGCGAGACTACGGCACGCAATGGCCCTGCATCGTCGCCGCTCCCCAAGTTCAAATCCGCCCACGCCCGCATGTCCGAGAGCCCATCGAGGCAGACGGTCAGGTCTTTGACGGGCTCGACCAGTTGCTCGATCACATTTCAGACATGATTCCCACCCCGGGGCATCGCGGGCGCGACGTCCGGTTCAGTCAGTTCCAACTACTGATCTGGGACTACCGTGGGCGCATTGACCGATGTGAGATCGATGGCACGTCCGTCCGCATCGCCGTTAGTCCGCCGAATGCGAGCGGGCTGCGGCTTGTCGGAATCGCGGCAGGCGCCAGCGTACAGAAGTCGATCGCCCTGGATGCGCCGACGACTCAACAAATCGAGCTTGGCGAACCCGTCAACAGGGTCAACTTGGTGCTGAAACTGGGGGAGGAGGTCGTAGCCGAGGCGAAGATCGATTGGTACGAGGAAGCCCTCTTTCGGATGCTACAAGGGCTCCCTTCGCCAGCCGAGAGTGCGGAATCGCCAGCGGTTCCTCCGGCATCAACGAGCGAGCCCTCTCCGGCGCAGCGGGTAGAGGATGTCCAGAACCCAGACGACGTCCTCCCGTTTCGGAAGCTCGGAGGGGCCTCTCCCGTCGAGGCCATCGCTGGAGTACTTGGCGATGCCCGTTCCTCCGGTCTTCCCTCCGCGTATGTCGCTATTCATCACACGCGAATCGATTCGTGGTGGCGGCAAGCCGCCGCTTGACCGGCTCGTTGTCGACCTCGAAAGCTCCGACATAGCAGGTGAGTTCGAGAAAACGACGGTCGTGAAAGGCGTCGAAGGGTTGACGAGCGTCCGAACGGACACCTGGACTCGTTTCCGGCGAGGACTTGCGGACGCCCACACCATTATGGCCTTCCTCCGCGACAGAAAGCTCGACGCTATTCCGAGCGTCGGCACTGGTATTCCTGCGCGGGCCTGCTCACGGGCGACTGGAACTACTGGCTTGATCCGGGAAACTCGTGGCCGATTTGGTCGTGCGTCGTCGCTTCTGATCACGAAGTCAGCGCCGAAGGACCGCCGGGGGCTCGTGGCGGTCCGCCGTTGGTGCCCGGCGAGTTGCTCGCCGAAGGACGTCTGTCAAACGGAACTGTCGCGCTCATGCCGTTTGCCACGGTCAGGCTCAAACAAGATCTGATCTGCCTTGGGCAGGGTCGCCTCCGTCAGGTGGGCGAGCGAACGGAGCAGGTCACGATAAGCCTCACGCTTGGGACCTTGGGGTGGAGTTTCGTGCCGAGCAACCGACCGGAACTTCGCTTCAAGCTTCTTGGAGAGAACCAGAGGGTCGTCCACGAGGGGACCACCCCCTTGGGGTCGGACGAGTTGAAATACGGCGTCGTGCTCGGCGTCCCCGAGGGTGCCGACGATCGTCGCATCTTCGGCACGCAACTCGAACTGGTCCTGAACGGTGTGGTGCTTGATCGCTCACGTTCCGCCTTCATCCGCAGCATTCGGCTCTCGGTGAAGACGAAAGGCGCTTGAAGCGGTGGCGCCGATTATTCGGGTGCCACCGAGCGCAAAACTGAGGATCGCGTCCTGCCATATCGACTTCGAGTTGATGGGGCTCTCTTGATAGGAAAGGCACTCTCCCTTGTACGTTCCGTCAGAAGACGAGACCCGCCGTCTCGCGCGAGCGTTCAAGGTGAGCTCGCTCGTGGTGCTGCGGCGGCTTCACGACGTGGGAGCGCTGACGCGCCCGGAGCTCTCGACGGCGTACGACGCCGAGCTCAAACGCATCGCGGCCGTCGTCCACGAGCCCGGGAGGGGACTTCTACCTCACGCAGGCGGCGCGGGTCGGCAAGCGCTTCGCCCGCACGCTCATCGCCAGCACGCTCGAGGGGCAGA
>CAWKAF010000030.1:0-6229 GCA_963847465.1 uncultured delta proteobacterium
CAGCCCGGGAGGCCCAGCACCTGCGCGGGATGAAGTCCACCCGGATGGGGCTCGATTCCAGGCCTGCACCCCCGCAGTACGCGCTCGTACTACCCATGCGCGTGCGAGCATAAGCCCCGTTCGCCCCCTCTCGATTGACCGAGGGGTCGATAAGAGCCGCGGATAATCCGCGAGAGCTCACGCGACGAAGGCTCCTCGATTTTCCGAAGCGGCAGTTCGCCCTCGTGCGGGGCGATGCGTCTCGCGGGTCCCCCGTGTGACGGTCGAAGCGAGCCGACGAGCGCTTCGGTTGCGGAGGCGCTTGGACTGCCTGCTATGGAGGAGACGTCAAGAAAAACATTTCCCTCGCACCCGAGATGTCTGTTTGGACGTCGGGCGTTCGCTTCCAGTCTCGCGACAGCCGCGCAGGTCGCATGGGCGCGTGCGCAGCGATTGGCGAAGGCACCGATCGCGACGCATGACGTGACGTGGTCCGAGTCTCGCGTATGGTTCGCAAACCCGCGTTGGACCTCGAAGCCGTTCGTGTTCGCGCGCAGAGAGCGGGAACCATCCTTCTATCAGGGCCTCTTTCGGCCATGGCTTCGTTCGGTACTCCGAGGGGGCATAGCCTACCCGTGGGACTTCGGGCCGCGCATAACGGTGACCGCGCCAGAAACCATGGATACTCACCCTCGATTGCTCGTCTCCGGGTACTGCGCGAGCGATCGGCCTCGATCGAGGACCGCCGTTTGCACACGTGAGACGAGTCTCTACTTCTGCTTGGTCTTTCGTCGGGTCGTACTCCTTCTTGCTCTTCCACATCGAAAGAGTGATGGCGGCGATCTTCCGGGCGATCGTCAGCTTCGCGAGGGTCGGCTTCGTGCCCGCGGCGAGTCAGCCGCTCGTAGTCCTGGTGCAGGGGCTCGGTCTGGAGCTGCATGATCACGGTCGTCGCCGCGCCCTTGAAGACGTGCTTCAGCACGTGGTTGTGGTTCTGGTTCAGGCCCCGCGTCTGCTGCACGTCGGCGCGCGTACCAGCCGCCGTCCTTCGTCCGCACCCAGTCCGACGACGAGCGCATCACGATGCCGAGGCCACAGTACGACCAGAACTGCCGCTTGGTGCGAAACCGAACGGGCGACACCACGATCGGGATCAGTTGCGCGACGCGGATCGGGCCGAGCCCGGGGCCGCTCTCGAGCACCCGGCTGATCGGGTGCCGGTGCGACTCTGTGACGAGCTCCTTCTCCGCCTGCTTGCGCATCTCTTCCACCGCGTCGTACTGCTCGTACAGCGTCAGTCGCGGCTGCGCGCGACGCTCGGGCAGTTGCACCAGGTACTCGTCGCGGCCCTTCTTCGAGTAGACGCCTTGCCCGAGACGCCACGCCGCGCGAACGGAACAGCGCCTTGATACGGTTCTGAACGCGCACCGAGTCCTGCACGATCATCTGTGCGTCCGGGCGAACTCGCGCAGCGTCTTGAAGCGCCCACCTCCTTGAACACCTTCCGCTCGATCGCGCCCGTACGCAACTGCTCCGCGAGACCGAATGCGTCGCGCTTGTCGTTCTTCTGGCCGCGGCTGTCCGTGACCACCGCACACGACGATCCTCCGCGTGCGGCGACAGGATCTCGACAGCCACGCGCTCTGCGTCCCCTCCTCCAGGCAGACATGCCGTTTCCCCGGGATCGCCTTGAAGAACTCGACCAGCGCCTGGCCGTTGGTCTCCACCACGTGCGTCCCAGGCGCTTGCCCCGGTCATCGATGACCCCGGCCGTGCAGCTCGTGGCATGAACATCCAATCCAATATACTTCTCCATCGGCGCCCTCCTTCGTGAGTGCGTTTCGCTCGACAACGCAACGCTCGCTCGGCGAGCTCGGAGGACGCCACTTCATTTCGGCCACCGCCCGCGTGTACCGGCTCGACAACGCAAGCCCGGCGCGACGCTCGCCTCGAGACGCCCCAGCGATGATTCCGAGCTGCGAGCGGCGTGACGGGCGATCGCTCCGCGCGTCAGCTATGGGGCCATCCCAGAACGCCACCTCCCCATGATGCCTACACGCAGTCGATCGGCCCTGTGGAGTAGGTCGCTTTCTGGTCGCTCATCCGCGCTGACGCTTCGCCGCCCCCCGAAGTCGCGGGCCTGGGCGAGGCGCAGCTTCAGCGAGCTGGGTCAGCTTCGCCAGTGCCGCGGGAGACAGATTCGAGCTTCTCGAAAGAGAGCGCCCACTCGAGGGCGGAGAGCGTCGGTGTCGCGATCTCGCAGGCGGGCTGTGACGACCTGGTATCCAGAGTCACCAGCCTGCGTCCGCGTCGGACCTCGAGGATGGCTTTTATGAACAGCGAGAGCGCCTCGTCGACGATCTGGCTCCGGCTGAGGCCGAGTTCTTCCGCGAGCTTGACAACCGCGCTGGCACGGCTCTCGGGGATGGTTGCTTCGAGGCGCATGGGAACCTCCACTCACAACTGAGGGACAATTGAGGGTAGCCTCTGGTGCTGTCGATCGGCAGGCTCCCATCTGCGCCCCGCCGCCCGCCACGAGCCGGCTCACCCCGCCGGCGCCACCCTCCAGTTGTCGACGGTCAGTGCATATCCCGCCGCCCGAACGGACTCGAAGTGGCTCCCATTGCCTGTGACCAAATCGCAGTCGTTGACTAGCGCAGCCGCTGCGATGAACGGGTCCGCACGGCCAATCGGTCGTCCGGTGCGCTCGAGATCCGCGTAAATGCGCCCGGCCAGCGTCGCGACCGAGACGTCGACCGGGACGATCTCGAGAGACTGGAGCCCCGAAAGAAATCGACCGATGGCCTCCTCGCGTCCGAGTCGGTGCAGTCCCTTGACGACCTCCATGACTGGTGATCGTGCTGATCCTCAGCTGCCCGAATTGGGCTTGATAGGCCGCAGCGCGCTGCCTGACCGTTTCGTTCTTGTCTTTGAGGATTTCTGAGAGGATGTCCGTGTCGAGCAACGCTCTACGCATTCGTCGGCCTCAGCGGATCGCGCCCACGCGCCTGCATCGCTTGCTCGCAGACCTCGTCGATGAGCTCCGGCTCGTCCGCGAAAAGGCCGAGGACCGATGGCGGTGTCGCCGTGGGCTCGGTTACCGACCGTAGCTCGACCGTCATGTCACCGACGCGGGCGCGTACGGGGTGGGTCGGGTCGCCCCGCAGTGCTGCGAGCGCTTGCTCCAGGTCGTGTGCTCCGGTCGCCATGAGGGGAGGGTAAGTCGTTTCGCTCGGTTTGCCCAACGCCGCACCGGGCTTGCCGTGTTGCCGTCAGGTTGCCGCGACTCTGCACCGACGGGTGGAACAGAGCGGTATCAGGCGGGACGCAACGGCAGCGGCCTTTCCCAGTGTTTCCAGCGACTTCTCAGCCAAGACCGCGTCCACACTCGGTTTTTTGGAAATGGCCACGTCGTCGTCAGGCTCTCGTGCCCCGCGAGCTCCTGGATCGCCTTCGGCGGCGCGCCGCGCATCGCGAGGTGCGAGCAGAAGGTGTGGCGGAGCTTGTGCAGCCTCCCCATGACGTGAAGGCCCGCGCGTCGCTGAGCCGCCTCCAGCCAGTCGCGAAGGACATGGCCCGGCACGGGTGAGCCGTCTTCGAGCGTGAGCACGCGCTCGCCTCGAAGATGCCGGTGCTTCGTGCAGACGCGTCGCGAAGCGCCTTCGTCATCGGCACGATGCGCCCTTGCCGCTCTTGGGGGTGTCGACGGTCCATTCGGGCTCGTTCGTTCGCCGCGCCTCTCGCCGGCTCCGTTTCCAGGCCGCCTGCTCGATGCGCATGCTGTCCGCGCCGGAAATCCACGTCGCTCCAGCGCAGGCCGATCATTTCGCCACGGCGAAGCCCCGCGTCGCCGCCGAGAAGGACGACAAGAAGCTCCCTCGTCCCGATCTTCGCCGCGGCTTCGACCAGCCGGGCGTAGTCCTCGAACTCGTAGAACTCGGGGCTGGCGTTCGAGATCTTCACGAGCTCGATCGCGCACGGCATCGCGTCGAGCACCTTCCATTTGACCGCCACCTTCAAGAGCTTGTTCGAGACGGTCAGCACGTTGTTGACGGTCTTGCGGCTCGTCGCGCAGCCGCGCCCTTGAGCTGGGCCATGCGCAGGTCGGTGATCTGGTCGAGCCTCGTCGCCCCGAACAGGGGCAGCAGGTGCGCTCCGGAGGATGCTCTGTTTGGTCTAGAATGCCGCTTGCCTTCAGGCGGTTCGCCTTCGCGTAGCCTTCGATGAACTGCGGGGCGAACTCGGCGAGCGTCGGCACCTCCTTCTGCTTCGGGGACGGGTTCAGGAGCTCCTCGCGCAGCTTTCGCTCGTACTCCTCCGCGCCGCGCCGGGTCTGCACCGGCGAGACCTTGCGCATGCGCTCCATCCGTCCATCGGCATGTTCGAACACAATATCCACCATCCAGAACTGCCGCTTCGCGCCCGTCTTCGGGTCGCGGCGTTATGCGTCGAACGCTCATGGAACCTCCGTGAGCGCGCGACGCGGACTTGGCCTTAGGCCAGCCACTCTAGCACCGCGTCGCGGCGGATCCGGACGGCCGCCGATCCGGCGAACGCCGGGGATTTCGCCTCGCGCGACCATCGCGTAGACGGTCTTGCGGTTGACCCGCAGAAGCTCGGCGAGTTCGTCCGCCGTCAGAACCGTCGCCAGCGGCGTGATGTCGATGACCGGGGCGGCGCTCACGAGGCACCTCCCGCCAGTGGGTTTCCGCCGGAGCTGAACGAGCGCTTCGGTCGTCTCCTATGGCGCTGCTAGGTCGAGCATCCGGCGCCGCATTTTTCGTGCGCCGCTTTTTTCTCGTTTGCTCGGCGGGGTCCGCTTCCTCGACCGCGGAGACGTCTGGCTGAGGCTGGCTCTCTTGGAGAATGAGGACTGCGACCGCACCCGAGGACATCGATCAATTCGCGTAAAACCGTTCCTAAAATCGACGTTGCCGCGTCGATTTTTTCTTGGACCGGCCTGGCTCGTGGGGCCTCTATAAGGAGAAGGCGATATCTCCTAGGCCGCAGCGGCGCACTTCGCGGGCCCATGGCCCGGCCTCCCGAGACTTCCGGGGCGCGTGAAGCGATCGAGAATGGCATTGCTGACGGGTGTGCGGGGGCGTCCGGCCCCAAACGCGCCAATGGCGCTCATCGCAAAAAAGGTTCTCGCTTTCGACCGCCGAGATGCGAAGGAGACGCCTCCCGAGGATCCGTTCTCGCCGCTCCGCCAGTCCGTCGGTGGCCACCGTCCAGCCCGCCTTCGCGCCTACCCCTGCGACCGGAAGGAGAAGCGCGAAGACCATCCAGCCCGCCGGCATCGCAAGCACCACCGCGAGCACCTGCTCGGCCCCCGGCCCGCTCTCGGTCGCGATGAAAGGGCCTCGGGGCCGCCGCGAGGCTGTAGCCGGCCGCCGTGCACAACGCTCCAAAGGCCACCACCGCGGCCAGCACGGTCGTCACGCGGTGCAGGCCCACGGGCCTTTCGGCGAGCTTGCGGGCGATCTGCACGCTCGTCTCGGCCACCCTCTCGGAGAGCCGGCGCTCGACCTGCGCGGCCTCCTTTTCGGCCGCCACCGCGAACGCCGCGCGCGCACTTCTCGCGTGACACGCCGGTCTGCTCGGCCAGCTGCGCCGGGTACTGCCGAAAGAACGCAGTCGTAATGCTCGAGCGCCATCACGATGCTCCAGAAGGCGTCGTTGTCCCGAAGCCCCAAGGCATCGCGCACGCGGTAGAGCCGGGTGCGCTCCGCTTCGGACGCCTGACGCCCCACCAGCTTGGCGAAGGTGTCCTCCACCGTCACGAGAGCACCCGGGCGAGCATCTTGCGCACCTCTCCGCGCCATCGCCCGAGCTCGGCCCGGTTGCCAATGGGTAGCGCCTTGGCTGCGCGGCTCAGCGTCAGACGTTGCGAATAGATATCGTCGGCCACTCGGTCGGCCAGATCCGGAAGTGTGACCGACTTGCCTCCCCGACCTTCGACCGACTTGCGTATGTCCGACCCGTTGTACAGCTCGAACTTGCCTTCATCGCCGAAGTAGCCGTTGCGTACGACGTGCACGTCGGCCTTCGGCATCGCGTCCATGAAGTCCGCGAGCAGCTCGAGGCTGTCGCGCTGTCGGTTGATCATCCAGAAGGCCACAAGCTTCGCGTCGAGCTCGTCGAGAGATCGCCTCGAGCGTTCGGCCGTACTGACTCACGCCGTCGTTGTCGCGAGCCGCGGTGTTGACCACCACGACTCGGCTTCGATCCGCGTCGCATGCGTTGACGA
>CAWKAF010000031.1:0-157989 GCA_963847465.1 uncultured delta proteobacterium
GCGCGCACGGCGCGAACGCTTGGGTTATGCGGGCTGGCCGCTGCAGGTGGCAATCGGATGGGTGGCGGGCGAGTTCCTTCGCTCGTTCATTCCCGCGCTGGGGACATGGGGATTCGTCGGCTACGCCATGTACCGCCAGACCTGGTTCATCCAGCCGGTTGCTGCCGTGGGCATGTTCGGTCTCGACGTGCTCATCGTCCTCACCAACTACGCCATCGCCATGCTCGTCATTGCCATGATCGATCGCCGCAACGTCGTCGACGAGGGCGCTGGCATCGCGCTGCCTGTGGCGGCGCGTTGGTGCGGCTTTACGATACTAGCGCTCGTGACTTGGTCGGCCTCGAGCATTGCGATGCGCCAGCACGACGGCCCGACCGTTCGCGTTGCAGCGCTGCAGCCTGGGCGCAATCGCGGACAGTTCGGCTCTACACCAGAGGCGCGCGATCGCGCGTGGATCGCGGTCCTCGCGGAGCAGACGCGTCGCGCGTCCTTGCAGGGGGCTCGCATGGTCGTGTGGCCCGAGGCGGTGCTGCGCGCGGACCCGCGGTTTGCATATCACGACGAGATCGCAAACCTCGCGCGGGAGGCGGGAGCGTACCTGTTCGTCGGTTACCGCGTTGATACGCCCGTCGGAACGCGAAACGAGGTGGCGACCGTGGGTCCCGATGGAGTATTTCTGGGCATGTACGGCAAGGCCCACCCGGTCGTGTTCCTCGGGGGAACGAGCGTTTCGCGTGGCACGTACCCGACGTACGACACGCCCTTCGGAAGGGTGGGGGCCATCATTTGCGCGGACATCGACTTTACCGACACCGCCAGGGAGATGGCACGTCGCGGCGCGCGGCTGCTCGCGGTTCCTTGCGCGGACTGGCCCGCGATCGCGCAGACGCACTATGTGAATGCCGTGTTCCGCGCGCTCGAGACGGGTGCCGCTGTGGTGAAGTCCGAGTATTCGCGCGATTCCGTCATCGTCGATGGTTCGGGTGCCATCGTGGCGAGCGCGATCACGCCGCAAGGGAGTGTGACTGTACTCGTCGCCGACGTGGCCCTTCACTCCGGGCTCCCGCTCGCGGCGCGGTTCGGCGACTGGGTCGGCTGGCTGTGCCTAGCAGCGCTTCTCGGCCACGGGGTCGCCCGTCGATTGCGGCGCGAGGATGCAAAACCGATGTCGCTACCGCCATCGCGAGGAGCGCTGGGCGGGCAGAGCCCGGCGAAGCTTGAAGGGCGACAGAACTTCCGGAGTGACTCGGCCGAGACTTCGGAGAGTAGCGAAACCGACGGGGTGACTGGATGTCCCGGACCGCCGGAACGGCTGCGAGGCGCTTCCACGCGCGAGGCCGTTTAGCGGCCCAAGTCCCGTTGAATGTTCCTCACCAGGCTCCGACATCGGGCGCACAACTGCTGGGTCTCCGCGCGCGCAGAGAGGTCGTTGAGGCTGGGGCCTCGTTTCCCGAAGGTACCCCCGCACCGTCTCCGCCTGGGGGAGCTCGAGGGGGGCAGTGCAACTCCCCCCTCGTCGAATCCATAGGCGCGAGAGGTTTCGAACCTTGGCAAGCGGTCTTTCGTAACAAGGCGCTGCCGCTCGTCTTTCGTTGCTAAGGTTCGACAATCTCGGTGCTTTCGGCCGAGCGTGCAGTCCTCTCCAGTCCACTGACTTCCCCCGCCGTCGACCCGGTTCATGGAGACGGTTTTGGAGACGGCCTGCCTCTTCGCACCGGGTCGAGCTGGCCGGGACCCTACTCCTCGCCCTCGCGAATACGCCACATCCGGGGCAGGTCCATGCCGTCGTACGCGAGCGCAAGCACCTCGACGAAATCGGCCCGCGGAAGCCGGTAGATGAACAGGTGGCGTGCGCGCCTTCCTGGCTGGGCGATGTGGTAGGTCCATGCTTCGAGAGCGATTCCGGCCGCCGCTTGCCCGCCTGTGGGTCGACCTCGAGCGTCTGCAGCGCTTCGAGGATCAGCGAACCGTACTCGTCGTACTTGCGCGAGCCGAACCGCCTCAGGGTGAACGCGAGCACTTGCTCGATGTCCGCTTCGACAGCGAACAGCCAGCGAACGTGGGCCATCCGTCAGGGCGCGCCACGTTCGACGCGAGCGCGAATGTGCGCCATCATCTCCGTCGACGTCCCCACCGAAAACTCGCCACGGTCCGCGGCGGCCGTCCGGTCCCTCCAGAGGTCCCTGGCATAGTCGGGCCACTCCTGCTCGGCCTCGGCGCGCTCGCGCAGTGCTTCAACGCCGGCGGTCGGCACCTCCTCGATGCTGGCGTAGTGCCCCGCTGCCACTTCGGCCTGCGGAAAGCGTGCGACAGCCTCAGGAAGGTCCGTAAGGTCGAGGTGGCCAGACACCAGACATCAGTGAGCTCAGTGTACCGTGGACGCGGTGGGCGAGCATCGCGGACCTCGACGCTAAATGGCGCGGGGGGCGCACCTACTGTAGAGGCACGAGCAGAGCGGATCGCCCGGCTGACTCGCAGGCCCCACTGGTGGCGAGGAACGAGTTCCGCAGGAATTCATGGGGCGATCGAGCGTTGGGCTGGATGGGGAGGGTAGCGGTTTCTGCCCGGCGATTCGCCGGTGACAAGGTCGGCCAGTTGCGGGATGGTCAGCGCCGTGCCGGTCGTCCTCGACGCCATCGTCGGAGCCCTGCTCTCCGCGTTCCGCTCCCGAGCGAGCCTGGTTGCGGAGAATCTCGTGCTGCGTCAGCAGCTCGCCGTGCTGAAGGTCGGTCGGCGGCCCGCCTGAGGCCGGTCGACCGAGCGTTCTGGGTAGTCGTGTCGCGCGTGTGGTCCCGCATCGCGCTCGAATTCGTCCATCACGCGTCCCGTGCACCGGCCGACGCGTTCGGCAATGCATCCAAGGCTTATCCATAGCGACTCGCGACGCGGCTGCAAGCGATCGCCCGACGCGCGGCCCCGCGGCCGTCTGTCGCGGGGACGTTAGCGATTGCGCCCACGCCCGCAAAATAGACCTTCACACTTCCGACGGCGGTCCTCCATCCCAACGAACCGCGATCCGGCTATCCCGCGCGTGAGGCCGCGAAGCCGAAGGGTAAGCCCCTTGCGAGCGACGTCAGGGAGGGGCTTACCTTGTTCTCGGCCCCCGATCCGGGGACACTGTCGAGCCTGATGAAGGCTGCTTCGATCCTGTTCATTGCCGTGGGTGGCTTGAGCGTCGGGCGCCCGGCCTGGGCCCTCGGTCCGGTCGATATTGAGGCGGCCGCGCGGGTCGGGGCCGCATCGACCCCCATCAAATACGACGTGAACGGGGCCTGGGGTGCCCTCGGGTTGGGCCTAGGGGGTCGTGCCGGCGTCTCGATCTCCGGCATCTACGGGGGCGTTTCAGCGATGTACTACCTGGGCGGAAGCAACACAGAGAAGGCACCCCCCTCCACTGACGTCACCCCTCCTCCCGGTCCGATAGAGTCGGAATCGTCGTGGCTGTTTGGCTTCGAGGGCGGCTATGGCATCAAGATGCAGCTCCTGACGCTGCGACCCACGGTCCAGATGGGCAGTTACACGCTTCACTACTCGCTTTCGCCCAGCGGCAACCAGGATATTCACAACCTGTACATCGAGCCGGGCGTCACGGCGCTGATCGGCTTTGGCACATGGTTCGTCGGCGCGGACGCGGACGTCTTCTTGACGCCGGGCATGGATAATTCGAAGGCCGCGTTCATGGGAAATGCGCAAGTGGGCGTAACGTTCTGACTGCGATTGCTTCAGCCGCGAGCGAGCCGTGACGGCCGCCTTGGTCAAGGCCGTTTGACGCGAGGGGAGCCGCGCAGCACGTCCCCGAGGTCACGCCGATATGTTGCAACCAGGATCTGTGGTTGACACTTTGAACCGGAAGCTCGGTGACAGTTTCAAGCAAGTGTTTCCGAAGCCACCTCGAACGCGGCTCGACCTCGCCATCGGCCAGCGACTGAGCCGTTCGAGTCGAAGGCGAGGCACCACACGGCGTCCAAAGGTTCGATGGCTGAGCCGCTCCGCCACAACGTGTCGTCAGCGCGGAAAGTTCCCCCCTTACGAAGCTCACGAGTGCCGGCATGGAGTAAGGCCGGCGTCGTGCGGCCCTCGTCGTGCGCCGCCTGTAGCTTCTTGGAGAGGGACATGGCTGTGAGCATGATGGGGCTCTGACCACGCAGGAGAATGTCGAGCCCGTCGTCGTCGTCCGTCCGCGGTAGGGACGACGAGTTGAACGGCGTTAGGCACCAGGCACGAGGCACCTCGTAGGGGCCGACCAGGTCATCGTGGAGCGCATCTCGAGAGCCATGGTGAGGAATCTTGAGCGCCAGATGATAAGTCACGCTCGGGTGCGTCCTGATGATCAAGTCCCAACCAGTCGGTACGTGTACACCACCGTCCCGAACGGGCATGTCGGCGCCGAGGACAAGCTTGGCCTGCCCGAAATCGATTTCCAGTACGGCGCTCAGCCAATTAGCGCGATGGCGAATCATCTCGACCATCTCTCCTGCCTCGAACCACCTGCGCAGGAACTCCTCGTCGGGCGCGCGCGCATCGATGGAAACGTCTGAGCGCGCGAGCAGGTTGAGCCCTCCATGGACGGGAATCAGCCTTCCTCCAGCATCCACGAAGGCATCGATGGCGCGAAGGACACCCAGCACAGCGCTCTCGCGAAGGGTGGCCGCCGTGGAAGACGGTTTCTTCAGCGCTGCGGCCAGGACGTCTACCTCCCCGACGAGGGTACGTTGGGGGCCGTCGATCCCGACGATCGCGACGGCCTTCGGCGGACGAGCCTCAAGCATTTCGGCGAAACCGTGAAAATGGTCGCGATGTGGATGCGTCAGGACCATCAGCTCGACCGCCTCCGCCTCGTTGGAGAAGGTCGCAAGGATCTGCTCGAGGGGCAGCCCGTCAGGTTGCTTCTCGTAGACCGAGCGACACCCGTCCACGAGCACCCATCCCGCCCCGGGGAGAGCTATGGCGAGGCCCTCCCCCTCGCCCGGGCCCGCGACGAAGAGATGCAGGAAGCGCCGGTCGAGTGTTGCGAGATCCGCGAGTGCGCCTACGCCCGGGAGCGCCATCGATCGAAGTACGCGAGCGGGAGAAGCCCCACGTTGGGAGGCGTGGGCCGGTCGTCTACGGGGACCACGCGACGTGAGCCGTCGTCGTAGACCCCGAGTTGGACGAAACCTCGGGCCTGGTCGGGACGACCGAAGCCGACCTGGCTCCAAGTCGCCGCATCGATTTCGGTGACGTTCGTCTCGTACGAGCCGCCTTCAAGGCGGCTCGCATAGACGACGCGAACTGTGTGCGCATCAGCGCGAGCGACGCGACCTGGGAACCAACGAACGAGCGTCCGGTCGCCCCAGCCACCGAGGGCGGTCGAGGGCTCCTTCCACCGTTGGTCGACCGGATACCCGGCGGGGTACACGGATTCGCCCAGGGCATCAGCCTCGACGGCGTCGAGGACGCTCTGACGGAGCCGCTCGAGTCGCGGCGACGCGGCGAACGCCGCCTTGGGGATCGCGCGAACCACATCGAAGGCCTCAGCCGCATAACCAGCCGAGAGCCAGCCGCGTGCTACCCAGTTGTGCAGGTGCTCGGGCAGCCAGTGCTCGGTCGAGACCCAATCGCCGTCGGGGTCGATGTTGTCGAGGGCCTGGCGCCACGCCTCCTTGGCGCTTCGGATGCGCCCTTGGCCGAGCAAGAAGCTGATCTTTCTGCTGTTCCACCACGGGTTGGACGGTTCGAGTTCGACGGCCCGTTCATAGGCCCGCAACGCGCCCTGCCGGTCCTCTCCCGCACGCTCGAGATTGAAGCCCAGGTAGTGCCACGAGTAGGCGTCGTCAGGGAACCGCTCCGCGCACTCTCGATAGACTCGAGCCGCGCGTGCGTAGGCCTGCCTTCGAATGCTGAGAAACCGACCTCGCGCCCAATAAAGCTCCCGGCAAGGCAGATCAACGGTTGCATCAGAGGCCGTCTGCGCGAGATGGTGCTCCTTCTCGAGCCAGGCCGTTGTCCGCCCACCATAGGTCGCCGAGATGCGCGGCGCGCCGTCGAAAGACTTGAAATGCTCAGCAAGAGCCAATTGATTTGTCTCGACATCCTCCGCGACGGCAAGCCTAGCCAGGCTGGAGCGCCGGACCGACGAGGAGACTTTGACCATTCCTGGGGCGTCGGTGCTCGGGTATCCGACGCACTGACGAAGGAGCGTCGCGTGCTCGGAGGTGATACCGGTAAGCTCGGCGAGCTTGTCTACCGGGAGGGAGCGGCGCGCCAAAAGGAGACGCCCGACCGCGCTGCGGCAGCGTTCGAACCCTGCGGTGCCAAGCCGATCGGCGAGGTCGCTTGCCAGCTCACCCACGGCGCTCGAACCCTCGCGCAGTGCGGCAGTAGCGCGCTTGGCGTTACCCCCCAACGCAACAACGCCCACCGCCAGCCTCAGCGCGACGGGCGACGGGTCGCCAGCGTGAGCCCCGAGCTGGCCCAGAACGGCCTTCGCGGCCGGCGCGTAGGGTCCCCAGTCGGCCGTCTCGAGTAGCGCAGGGGTGTTCCTCGGCGCTGGTAGACTCGCAGTAACCTCCTCGCACCCAACCGTCTCGGGCCGAGCGAGCCGCGACGTGATCCAGACCACATTAAGGACCGAGCTGCGGCTCAACGCCGCGAGTAGCTCGGCGCATCGACGCGCAGAACTCTCGCTCCAGTCGTCAACGACATCACCGCCCCGGAGTTCCCAAGAGGAATGGAGCGAGACGATGGCGGTGAACTCCTCGGGCGCGCTGGCCTCGAGCTCCGCGATCCCCTTCGCGAGGGTTGACCAGTCGCGAAAGCAGCGGCTGCGACCCTCGGTGCCCGGGAGCTCAGCGGCGATCGCGTAGAGCACGCCAATTGCCGCGTCCTCCTCCTCGCGATCGAGTACATCGACGACCGCCACTTGCCGACCCTTGTCTCGGAGAACGCTCGCGATTCGCTGCGCCACGGTTGACCGCCCCGCTCCAGGCTGCCCAGCCACCCAGGCCCGGCGGCCCTTTTCAAGCGCGTCGAGGACGCGACCGACTGCGGGGTCTAGCCCGAGCTCGATGCCTGTAGCGCTCATCGGCACCTCCTCTGATAGCTTGAGGCCGATCCGAGGTGCAAGCTATAAGCAGGCGTGCCGACCCAGGCGAAATCTCCGCTGAGCAGGTGAGCCAATCGCTCGACCGTGTCTCAAGCGGCGCCAAGCATTCACCGAGTGAGGTTGGCTCCCGGGCAAGACGCGCGATGACGCCTCACTTTCTGCAAGACTGGCGCTTCTGACGCTATCCAGGGCGCTCGATCCCGCGCGCCAGATCTGACCCGACGCGTCCGGCCCGACGAGCGCTTCGCCGGACCCCTCACCCTGCCTGCCAAAGGCGGCCTGGCGAGTCCGACAGCACGACGGCTGACCCACGCATCGAAAGGGCGGACGGCTGCCGTCTGCCGGAGCGGGCGCTATGCATCTATGTCTGCGCCGGGGCACTCGTGGGCACCGCGCTCGAAGACAGCCCTAAGCATCCTTCTTCCCCCCTAGCCCTCGGACACCAAGGCCGCGTCCGACTCGCCGTCGTCGCCTTCGAGGCCGGCCGTGCGCGCCTGTGCCCCACGTCGAGGCGCCCACAACCCAGTTTCCTCGTCGTAGGCGAGGTTCGAACCCTGAAGATACGCGGAGAGCTGAAGCCTGGGGATCTGGCGCTCGATACGCTCGCACACACGTCGCCAAATCTCCTCAAATGGCGTCGGGCCGGTAACGGTTTGCGTCACCTCACGCGCGGCCCGCGACATCGACATACGCCTGACGGTCCCCCACTCTTTCAGGCCTAGCAGTTGACCTCGACTCCAGCGAAAGCGTGTGTCCGCTAGAGCTAAGTTGCAGATTAGGTACGCGCTTGCTGTACTGGGAAGGGTCGCGCCCGCGGACCGCAGTGCTTCGAGCACTTCAGAGGCATGCAGCTCGCGCTGGCGCGATTCGAGTACGTCGGCCAACACGTCCAGAGCGACTTGCTGGGCTTCGGAAGTCATCGCCGTGTCTCGCTCGCGAAGTCCCCATACTCCAGGGGCGACACGGATCATCCTGCTGGTTCCAAAGATCATCATCTGCGGATGAAGACCGCGCGCCTTTGATACGGCCACGTGAAGCTCTTCAGTCGACAGGGGCCTTCCTGCCGCCAATAAGGCGGTGCCAGTTCGCAGGCCCATGGGGCCACCCCTTCGCAGGGTCATGGGGCCAGGGAAACGGATTGAACAACCGAGTCGGAGGGTGCCTCGAAATGGCGTCGGCGTCCACGGGTTGAAATTGCCGTTTCGAACAACCCCGGGTTTGACAGTTTCGCAGGGTCATGGGGCCACCCGGGCCGCGTCACGGGGGCGTGACCGGCTGCCGGGTGGTCCCGAGCAGGTCAGGGTCGGCGACGCGTTCGCGCTCGAGGATGAAGTCGTGGCTTGGTGGCGGGCGTGGCCGGCGGCGGGTCAGCCGCATCGAGTTGGGGTTTGAGCCTGGGCCTGTACGACTCGCCCTCGATGACGAAGTCGTAGGCTGCGTTTCGGAACCAATCGACGGCGCTCTGCGCGAGCAGCACATCGTCGAACATCGCGAGCCACTCGGCCGTGTCGCGATTGCTGGTGACAATCATCGAGGCGCGACCCGTGCGCTCGAGAAAGAGTTGGTAGACATCTCTGCTCTCCTCCTTGCTCATCGGCTCGAGGGCGAAGTCGTCGACCAGGAGAAGGTCGACGGAGGTGAGCGCGGTCATCTGCGCGTCGCGCGAGTTGTCGAAGCGGCTCTGCTTGAGGGTGCGAAGCATCTCGTCGGCGCGTGTAAAGCGCACGTGGTAGCCGTGCCGGCAGGCGATATGGCCGAGGGCTTGGGCAATGAACGTCTTGCCGACGCCGACGGGACCGAGAACGCAGACGTGACGGTGGGTTTCGAGGAAGCGCAAGCTGACGAGCTCGGAGAGCATCCGTTTGTCGAAGGTGACCTTCGCCGCCTTGTCCCAGAGCTCGAGACGCATGGTGGGGTCGATGCCGGCCTCGGCGGCGCGATTGTCGGCGGCGGTGTTGTCGCGCCGCGCAATCTCGTCGGTGAGGATCATCAAGAGCAGATCGTCGAACGACATTTCCTGCTTGTCGGCGAGGACGAGCCGCTCGGGGAGCGAGAGCGCGATGCGGCCGAGGCGCAGGCGCTTGAGAGCGTCGACGAGCTCCGGGTTGATCTGCGGAGTCGGCATCAGACGCCCTCTTTCTTGCTCGAGGGTGTACGCGTCCCAAAGCAATCGGCGGAACGTGCGAAGCGAGGCAAGGGCAGCTGCACGACCTTGCCATGCATGTCGGTGGGCGAGATGGGTTTGGCCGCCGACTTGAGCATGCCAGCGATGCGCGGGATGCTCACGACGTCGAACGCGAGGGCGCTCTGGCAGATCGCCTCGACGCGCCCCTCGCCGTACTTCTGGCAGAGCCCGAGCAGCGCGTACGCTTGGCGCATCTTGGTCCACGGCAGCGGACCGCCGAGAAGGCGCTCGGCGTAGAGGCCGATGTGAACGCCTTTTTCTTTGCTCTTGGCGACGAGCGCATCCACGTCGCGCAGGGCGTAGATCGCTTTGCCCGCGGGGTAGTCGCTCGGGTCGGTGGATCGACCGCCGGGTCCCTTGCGCGGGTGCACCTTAATGAGCTCGGTGCCGAAATAGATTTTCACTTGGGTCTTGTCGGCTCTCACGCGCACGTGCTTGCGCAGGTACAAGTTGGGCACCGAATAGAGTGCGTGAGCGACTTGGATGTGATGGTCGGGATGGACCTTCGCCTGGTCGATCCACATCGGAACGTCGAACGGTGAGTCGGGCGGGGCGCGCATCGCGAGTTTCTCGACCGACTCGAACAGCTCGCGTGGGACGCGGCGTGTGGTGCCGTGCACGCGTGCGCCGGCAATCTCGCGGGACCAGACCTCCGCACTTCGGCGAGCGTCGTCGAGATCGACGAATGTCTCGCCGTCGAACCAACTCTCGCGCACGTACGGCACCTGGTTTTCGACACGGGGCTTGTCCTTGGGGGAGCGAACGCGCGCCGGATCGACGAACAGCCCGCGTGCCTGCGCGTAGTCGAGGAAGGATGCGACGAGCGTCGGGTTGAGCGCGTCGGGGTCCTTGATCATCGCCTTGGTGTTGTCCGGGATGATCGAGACCGGCATTGCCCCGAAAAACCACCACGCGCGGTCGAGCGCCTCGCACACCGCTTCGGTGGTCTGTCGGAACGTCGGCCAGACGAACTGCAAGCGGCTGAACGAGAGCGTGACGATGAGCACCCAGAGCGCGCGACGCTTGCCCGTCTCGGGGTCGACGAGCCGGCCCATCTCGCCGAAGTCGACCTGCGCCTCCTGTCCCGGCGGGGGGTCGTCGACCCGCACCGTTTCGGTCTTCTTGCGCCACCCGAGCTGCTGGGTGGCGAAACGCCAGAGCGTGTCGTAGCTCGCGCGCAAGCCGTAATCGCGCACCAGCAGCGTGTGGACCTTGGTCAAACGCAGAGGGCGAGTGTCCGCGGCACCGGCAAGCCATCGCTCGATGCGCTCACGGTGTTGCGTGACCTCGTTCCACTCGTCGCTCGGCGCCACCAGCGGTCGCGATTGCACGCACTGCGCGACGCCGTGCACTTCGTCGTCCGCAAGATCGTGGCCGCGCGCGAGTCCGAGACTCGCCGCGGCATCGGTGTATCGGGCAACGGTCTTGCAATCGATGCCGGCCTCGCGACCAATCCTTCTATCACTCTGTCCCGCCGACCAGCGGCGAAGCACTTCCTTCACGTCAATCATGGTTAGCTCCCTGTAGGGCATCGAGTCCTCCCGACGGCGACCCGCGCCGTCATCGAGAGAAACCCTGGCTCACTTCAGGTCGCTCAGTCCGTGGTGGCCCCATGAGGCTGCGAAAACCTCGTCGGAGCTGGCCCCATGACCCTGCGAAAGTCGGGTCACGCCTCCCTTGCGGGTGGCCCCATCATGCTGCGAAGGGGGTGGCCCCATGATCCTGCGAAACTGCCCGCAAGGTGGCCCCATGACCCTGCGAACCGGCAAGGCGGCCACGAAAGCATCGGCGACGTCTATTCGCTGCCTTTCGTCGAGTCCGCGACCTTTTGTCGTCCAGACGAACCGACCGTGGTACTCGTAGCTCTCCGACGGAAGCCTCCGCATCAGCATGTTGAGAATGTACGGATCAAGACCCTCAGAGAGCGCTGGTTGTTCGGCGACGATGGCGTCGAAGATCTCCCACACATGCCACTGCCGATCGCTGCCTTCGCCCCTTAGCAACTCGTCGACCACTTGAAGTATTTCTTTCTGTTTCACTTCGCGCGAGATGTGAGACTCCAACCCGTACGTGCCTGGGCCGAAGAGCCGGGCATCAAGATCCGTCAGCCACCTCGCCACGGCTCCCCGTGCCACTTGTTCGCCGCGCAAGGCTGACACACGCCGGGTGATCTCCAAGACGTGGAGCGGCCCCTCCGCCTCCATGAGCACGGTGGCGGCCAAGTTCCGACCTTCCACACCAACCCCCGCGAGCGTTTCTGCTCCATCGCCGGGCCTTAGGGCGTAATGCAGGCGCGGTTGCAAGAAGGTGCGTAGGAGGCCGGTCAGTTCTGGCGCCCGAGCCGCGTGAGCGACACTCGACACATGCATCTCCACGTCCTCACGGGGCAGACCAATGTTCTGCCGGAGGTACTCCAGAAGGTCGCGCTTTAGGCTATCCCATGCATCACGATGAATTCGGGTGAGGATGCGTCGTTCTCCCTCACGAAGCACGTCAAACTCCCCATCCGTCATGGTCTCTACGAGCCTCTCAACCGTTTCCTCCGAGACACCCACAAACCATGGTTCTGTGGCGCAGAGCAGATCCAGGAAGACCGGACAGGTTGCTCGATCAACGTGCCCGCGGATCTCACGCAGCAGTTTACCGTCGGAGAATGCCGTCGCGAGTAACACCTTCCACCCGCGCTGTTCCAGCTGCCGGGCTCGCTCCCGCGTGACTCCTAACGCAGAACCCACATCCTCCAAGGTGCGGAAGGGTTCTCCGTGCGCCAATCTGCTCCGTAGAACACCCGCTGCTCTCGGCGGCCCGCGCCGTCGCGGAAGACACACTGCCCGACGGGGCGCTCGGACGACGGATACTCGGCAGCTACGGCCCATTTCGTGGACGCGGAGAATAGTACCCGTCCGGGGAATGCCGCTATTGCCACGCGTACGTCATCCATCCTCGGGCGTGCGCACCCCAAATGAACGAGCGCTGAGGCGCTCGTAAACAATACCGTGAGCTCCTCCCACCGCGCCCTCACCTCGTCGAGTGACCGATGCACTGACAGATCAGGATTGTCGCCGGGGACTGCGATAAACAGGAAGAACCGGGCCTGTGACATCGCGACAGAGCCACATCCTCTAGGAGGCGCGCGCAGCCGCGTCGCGCAGCAGATCGGCGATGGGGAGGTTGCCCTTCTGAAGCATTCCGTGCAGCACTTCGATCCCCCAGTACGCCAATCGCTCGGCAGTGCGCCAAACCGGCTCCTCCAAGGTGGCGCCACGGAGCGTTTGAACCGCAGTGAAGAGGCTACCGTCCGGATCCAGCGATCCTACATTGAAAACGGTCGTCCATGTGCCCTCCCGACCGCCGCCAGGATCCGCGCCACGGAATAGTGCCAATGCGATTGCAAAGCGGTATGCGTCCGACATCTCACCAAACTCGCCGCTCTCTTTGAGCTCTTTCAGTTTCTCGTGCGCACTCTGCGGCAGGCCGACCGTCGTTGGTTTCAGCGGTTGGCGCACGTCAAGACCACTCGTGCAGATCGCAGCAAGGAAGTCTACTGGTTGAACACCTTCGTGCGCCAGCGCTAGCCGGCCGACTTCTGAGGTGGACCCCATTCTTCGGACCACGGAGGCGGGTGGTTACGGTGGAGCCTGCGTCTCTCGATCTCTCTGTATCATGCATATAACAAAACGGCAGTCTCTTCTCCGTCGCGATCTGCGTGTGGTCATCCAAGGTGACCCCACCCTCGATGCGAAGCGCAGGAGGGGGCAGCGCGAGGGGGGAGACTGGCAAGTTGGGGACGAGGCTGTGGACGGCGGAGTGCATCGTCATGCCGCCTTCTTCGCCTGTCCGTCGTAGAACGCGGCAGGGGTCTGGTAGCCGAGCGCCTGGTGCGAGCGCTCGTCGTTGTAGAAGCCGAGGTAGCGACCGATACCCGCTCGGGCCTGGGTCATGCCGTCGTAGACGTGCAGGTAGACCTCCTCGTACTTGACCGAGCGCCAGAGCCGCTCGACGAACACGTTGTCCAGGCAGCGGCCCTTGCCATCCATGCTGATCGCGATGCCGCGGTCGCGAAGCGGCGTGGTGAAGGCCTCGGCCGTGAATTGCGCCCCCTGGTCGGTGTTGAAGATCTCCGGCTTGCCGAAGCGGGCGAGCGCCTCTTCGAGCGCCTCGACGCAGAAGCTGGAGTCGAGCGTGTTCGACAGCCGCCACGACAGCACCCGACGCGAGTACCAGTCCATGATCGCGACCAGGTACACGAAGCCGGCCTTCATCGGGATGTACGTGATGTCGGTCGCCCAGACCTGATTCACGCGGGCGATCGTGAGGCCGCGCAGCAGGTACGGATACACGACGTGCTCGGGGTGAGGCTCGCTGGTCTTGGGCTTCGGCGCCATCGCCTCCAGCCCCATCAAGCGCATCAGCCGCTGGACGCGCTTGCGATTGACCTCTCGGCCCTCGCGCCGCAGCGCGTCGGCCAGCTTGCGGCTGCCGTAGAACGGGTACTTCAGATGCAGCTCGTCGATCCGCCGCATCAGCGCGAGCTGCTCGGGGCTCGTGGGCTCGGGCTCGTAGTACAGACCGGAGCGCGACACCCGCAAAAGCTCGCACTGGCGACGCACCGACGGCTCGGGCTGATCATGGACGATCATCGCCCGGCGCTCCTTCAACGAAGACGCCCGAGCCCCCTGGCTAAAAAATCGCGCTCGACCGTCAGCTCCCCGATCTTCCTGAGCAGTTGCTCCTCGCGCTCGCTGCTGCCGCTTTCGCTCGCGGTCTCCGGCCCGCTGCGGAACGCGCGGGCTGCCTTCTCGATGAACTCCCGCTTCCAGGTGTAGATCTGGTTGGGGTGCACGCCGAACTGCTTGGCCAGCTCCGGCACCGTCGCCTGCTCGCGTAGCGACGCAATCGCGACCTTCGCCTTGAACTCCGGGGTGTACTTCGTACGGGTATTCTTCTTCATCGCTCCTGCTCCTTTTGGAGCAGGCTCCCCGTACCACCTTAACCCCTGGTCCGAAATCCGGGGTCCACCTCATTCCGACTTCACCGCGCGAGGCCTTTTTCGACTTCTTGCAGACCGCGCAGCAAGCACTCACGCAAGACGAAGACGCGCACGACTGGTCTGCCGTGGACGTCCGTGGCCCGACCGCGGAGTTGTTCGAGACAGTCAGCCTCGTCGGGGCCAAGATTCACTCGAAGTTGATGGGTTCCAGCCGCCGTCGCCGGCTCGCTGACGACCACTCGCGGAGCGGTGCTCAGGAGCACTAGATAGCGTCATGTACCACCTGGGTGCGGGACCCTTCTCCCATCGCATGCCGCCGACTTGCCAGTCGCTCGACGACCTCCGACATGGCAGCCGCGACGCGCAAAGCCAATCTGCTGTCCCTTGCTCACGAGCTCGTGATGTTAGGCGAGGTGCAGGCTCCGGGTCATCAGCGGGGCTCGGCAAGGTCTAGCCCGCTGTCGAACGAGAAGCCACGTGGGCACGGAGCGTTTCGAGGTTGGCCATGACGAGCTGCGGTCTCAGCTGGGCGGCGAGGCGTGCACGCAGGCGCGAGCGAGGCCACAGGGGGGCGTCCACGGCGCGGGGTGCTAGAGGCGGATCGCGCGATATCGCGCGGTTGCGTGGTCCTCGTGAATGGCGCGGGCCGGTTCCGGGTGTCCCCGGGACAGGGAACTACAGCGACCCGAGGCCTCCTTTCGGGTCGCTCCGACGGTGGCCGCGGTTTCGCGGTGACTTCGAAGGGGCCCGTCAAGCACGGAGATTGCGGCGAGGGCGTTCGAACCGCAGCGGAAATTCGAGAACGGTTCCATCTATTGCCCGGGAACTGAGTGTCCCCAGCCCCGCTCACTTGGGAACGGTCTCCGTGGATCTCATGTCGTCGACGTTGGGCAGGTCGTGAAGGAAGCGGTGGCCGCGGCGGAAGTACTCGGCGACCTTCGCGGCGAACTTCTCGTACAGAGAGTCGGCGGCCTCCGGGGTGGCAGGTACCTTGAAGGTCGCCGCGTGTACGAAGATCCAGAGCCGCACAAACCGCCCGAAGGCCTCGGAAAGCACCTCGATGGCTCGGTGCATCTCACGGTGCGCGCTCTCTCGCCGCTCCCGCTCGGCATCGATGGCGAGGGTGAGCCGTTCCAGTTGCGCGAGAACCTTGGCGCTGTCGCTGGTGCCGTCGAGGTACTGCCGGACGGCCTCCTCGATGAGGTCGCGTTCGGTGAGACCTTTGCGGGCGCCATACTCGGACAGGCGCTTCCGAACCTCCAGGGTCAGCCGGGGGTAGACGCGCACGCGCCGCGGTTTGAGCACGGCCTTGGGGGTGAGCAGGGGCGAGTTCATGGCGCGGTACCTCGTTCGGGCGGAAGGTCGGCTCGGCGAATGGTTCGCAAAAGGGTCGTGAGGGATGTCATCGTCCCCGGTCGTGATCGCGGTCGAGCGGACGCAGCCCAACGAAGCGGCCCTGGGCATCGCGCGACACGTCGACGGTCTTGCCGGAGAGCGCCACCGTCTCAATCGACGCCGGAATAAGGATGAACCGTCGGCCGTCGGAGACCTCCAGGTAAGGCGTGCCCGGGGGTCCCTGTTGGACGCGGCCCCTGAACTGCACGGGGACGGTCTCCAAGAACGTGCGTCCCGTCGCGCGCGCGAACACCTCGCCGGCTGCCCGTCGGGCGAGCTCTTGCCTCTCATGAGCAGGCGGTGGGGTGTGGACCACGGCGCGACCGGACGCGTCGCGCGACACCTCCACGTCGCGTCCCACCCAGCCGCGCGCCTCCCGGGTGGCGGGCACGAGCACGAACCTCTGCCCGTCGGAGACGGCAAGGTAGGGAGCGTCTCCCTGCGCCATCGGGTGTACCCGTCCCCGAAAGCCGCTCGGGATTGCCGCGACAAAGGTCCAGCCGGTCTCTCGCTCTATTTTCTTTCCTACCGCCCGCTCTTGGAGATCGCGCAGCTTGGCGAGACGCTGGGGATCGTCCGCGCGGATGCCGAGTGCGTGGAGCGCCTGCTGACGGTGTTCGAGCGCGGCGAGCACCTCGGCGCCGAAGCCCTGCCGGGCGACGGTCGCTGGATCGACACTGTCGAGCCAGACGGGCCCTTGGTGACCGACCTGGTCGTCCAGCGACAAGGGGGCCGGCTGCACCACGAGATGGAAGCGTCCCGGCTGCTCGCGATGCCGCATCTCGAGCCGCTGGAGCAGGTCGCCAGGCACGTTCCACGCGTCGGGTGATCGCGCGGTGACCATGCCGAGGCGCTCAAGCTCACGCAGACGAACGGCCGCCGCGCGCGCCTCCCCCTCCCGCCCCCGGTCGGCGCCGAGCGCATAGACGCCGGTCGGTGCCGCGACTTCGGCGATGTGGCGGTCAATGGGGCGGACGGCGGCGTCCCGCCTTGTCCCGAAGGTGACAAGGTCGCCCGTGCGCGTGACCTCCGCCTGCCGGGCGCTGAGCCGCAGGTGGTATGCGGCCCCCGTTGGCGTCTCGAGCACTGCGTACCAAACGCCCTTGGATTCGTCCTCGAGACCCTTGGCCGCGACGCGCCCCACCATCGCGCCCTCCTCGACGCCACCGCGACCATCGGGCAACGCCTGGCCCGGTCGGACCGCGTAGAAGCGCGCCGGGTCGCCCGCACGCATCGTGCGGTGCAGCTGCTTGACGATGTCGCCGCGTTCGCCGAGCTCGCGCAGCTGCGCCTGCCAGCCCGGCGTGAGCCTCCAGCCACCGGGCGATACCCGGTCGGCGACGCCCAATCGCTCGAGGTGCTCGAGGCGGTCCAAGAGGTGCTGTGCTTCCCGGTCGTCGCGCGTTCGCTCGCGCACAGCGTCGGCTCCGACCTGGTGGTCGGTCGCGCAGCGGTCGAGCTCGCGGTCGAGCGAGGTCAGCCGCTCCTGAATGACCTCTCGCTCGCGCGTGCGCTGGATCTCGGATTCGAGACGCGGTCCAAGGAACTCGTTCGCGAGCTCCTGGGCCGTCTCGCGCATGCCGTGGGAGATGTACTGACGCGACATCAGCACGCGGCGGCCGTGAAGGTCGACGCCGCGCACGACGACGTGGGCGTGGGGATGGTCGCTGTCGTAACTCTGTACCGGCGTCGCGGTCAATGCGTGCGACGGCGCTTTTCTCGTCTTTGTTTTCGATATGCCAGCGGTCGTAGCGCTCATCGTTCGCGTGCGCATGGATGTCTCCTGTGGGCGACAGTGAATTCGCCCGGGGTGTGTTCCCTCGTGACCTACGCTGCGAGCTACCTTTCAATTAACTCTTCGCGTTCATTGGATGGCCGCATGGGCACGCTGGATCCAAGACGCAATAGGGGGAGTTCGAAAACGGGGCGAGCCGCAATTTGTGGTACGGCATTCGAGTCGCAGCGCGCGGAGCGCGTCACGGCCCGGGCCTCCACGACACACGCGGTCATCGCTTCCAATACGGTGCTCCTTGGCGTCGCGCTCCGAGGCGCATGACGAGGGTGCAGGGGCCTGCGGCTTGCGGCTTGCGGGCTACATGCCGTTCACCCTCGAGGTCTTTGCACGCGGCGACGCGGACGTGGATGCGGTCGTCCGTTTGCGCTCACGGCGTTGAAACTTCGCGGCGGCTCGCGCCATCGCTTGCGCGCGAAGCTCCGTGGATTGGGCGTCCTGTTTCAGTCCTTTGCTGCTCTCGCGCGCCTGGAGGGCCGCGTCGTAGACCGTGCCGTCCCGGCACATCGCCCAGAGCACGCCGGCGAGCTTTCGGGCCAGCGCGACGACGGCAATCTTCTTGCCGCGCACCTGTGCGAGGTGACTCGCCCAACGGTAAAGCGGGTCGTCTTTCGCACCCGAGCGAAGCATCTGCCAGGCGGACTGCACGAGCATCGCGCGAGCATGGGAATTTCCGTGTTTGGTGATGCTTCCCAACCGCTGTTTGCCTCCCGTCGTGTTCTCTCCGGGCACCAATCCCAGATAGGCGCCCACGGCATGGGCATTGCGAAACCGCTTGGCGTCGTCGAGGACGGAGATGAAGGTCGCGCCCACGATGAGCCCGACGCTTGGAGCACTTGCGCACAAGCGGATCATCGGATCCGCCTTGGCCATCTGCGCCAGCTCGTCCTCGACCAGAGCGATCTGCTCATTGGCCGTCGTGAGCGTCGCGACGATCGGCGCCACGAGGGCACGCGTTGCCGCGTCCAGAGGCGCGCACTCAAGCACCGCGAGGAAATGCCCGGTGCGTCCCGTCGGCAACAACACTCCCGCGGCGCGAGCCAGGCCGCGGAGGATCGTGACTTGTCGCGCCCGCATGTCGACGAGCTCACCTCGAATGCTCAGCTTCGCGCGCAATGCGCGCCGTTCCGGGCTCAGGACATGCGCCAGGGGAACACGACCCGCATCCAGCGCCCGCGCCATGGCCTCCGCATCGAGCGCGTCGTTCTTGCGGCCATGCTGCCCAACGCCGATCTCGGCGTACGCGCGTGGTGTCGAGCATCACGGGCTCCTTCCCCCACCGCCGGAGCGTGTCGTGGACGTGCCAGCCTTCGCGGCACGCCTCGAACGCGACGCGCGCATCCGGCGTCCCCGGACCCACCTTGCGCTCGAGCTCTGCAAGGCTGCGAAAGGTCGCTCGCTCCACCACCTGCCCGTCCGCCACCTCGCAGTACGCGATGTGGCGCGCGCCCAAATCCAATCCTACGTTCCTCACGACTGACCTCCCTTGGGCCCCCAGCCTTCGGGCAACCACTTGTGCCTCTGAGCACGCGGGGGCGCCGGCAGTTTCGGCTGCCGGCGGGAGGTCGGTCTTTCTATTTTGTGCGGGCGTCATGGGTGCACCGGTTGGAGCCGGTTCATCCCAGTGGTTGGCCGCCGCCCACTCGAGCGACCGTCCGAGCTCGCGCTCGACTCGCTGCATCAGCTCCCGGACGTACTTCTCGAGGTCGAGCGCGCTGCCGTCCTCCGGCGAGACCACGAACCGAAACTGGTGCGACTCGCCTATGCGTGGCTGCTCGAAGCGCGCGCGGGGCACGGGCCCATCCGGGCCGTAGAGGACCGCCGGCGACCCGTCCCTCCCCGCTCCGTCGCGATCGATGTACGCCAGGTGCAAAGCGGCCGCCTTGGCACCGTGCGCCGTCATCCGCTGCACGTGCGCCTGAATGACGACGCGCCGCGCGTAGCGACGACTCCCGACGCCGGTGCCCACCTTGCCGAGCGCCGGAGCGCGCCGGCCATGGCCGCGGAGCACCAGCCGAGCGACGCCGGGCGAACTGCTCGCAAGCCGTTCGCGTCGGCCCATCCTCGGCCGCAAGCGGGTCCGGTCTTCTTCGACTTGGCTGCCCCCCGTCCGGGGCGGCGTGCCGCGAGAATCGTCGTCACCGTGGGGCACGAGGGAACCTCCGCGATGCTCCGTCTGGCAGGAACACGCGGCAAACGCCGCGTGATTTGACCCAATGGCTAGCCACCGAAAATGTGTTTGCAATACCCGATCCTACGAAATCGAGGTGGCTCCTCTTTATCTTGCCGTCCGTCTTCGACGTCCGGTTCCGAGATTCCCGATACTCGCGAAGATGCGGCGCGGATAAAGCGGAGTATGTCGCATTGATGTTTCGCGAACCACCGGAGCTACACGCGCGATGATGATCCGGAGATGATCGAGAAGGTGATCGAGGAGATGATCGAGGAGATGATCGAGAGGGTGGCCGGCGGGCAATTCTTGGCGACGGCCCGATATGCGAAGTGAAGGAAGCGTCGCAGGCGCGTCGACGGTCCCGAGGACATCGGCGACGCAACCGGCGATCACAACCTCGATGGCACAGGACCGGCCAGGCGACCGAGACGCCGCAGCCACGATGACGGTCCCGAAGATGTCCGCGAGGCAATCGGAGACCACAACCTCCGTGGCACCGGACCGGCCAGGCGACCGAGACGTCGCAGACACGTAGGTGGAACGGAGGAGGTCGGGAAGGCAGGCGGTAAGCATTTCCGCGACCTTCGCCGGTGAGCGCAGCGACGGAGGAGACGCCGCAGCAGCGCGGATTGTCCTGAAGACGTCCTGGAGGCACCCCGGGTGAGCACGTCCTCGACGACCGCCAACGCGCGTAGCGAGTGAATCGTTGCGACTCCGCGGACCATCCGGAAGACGTCTTGACGAAGGTGGGCGGCGCGAACAAGGAGCCGCTCGATGATCAGGCCGTCCTCGCCTCCGATAGGGATCCTCAGGGGACGCCGCACTGCATATATGAGAATGCGTTACAGAGCGTTACGCCGAGTGACGTGGGGTCCACTTGGGTGGATCCCACGAATGCTTAGGAGCCGGAAAAGGATGGGTTATTGTGGCGCCACGCGCGCGGCCGGCACTGCACCAACGTCATCTGAAAAAGTGTCGACCGAAAAATAAATCGCTGGATCGGTATTGACGACTACCAATTCGCGCCGTATCGGAAGAATTACTGGTCGGCGCTTGCGCTCTTCACCTCATCCGACTAGGGCCACGGCACCGCGCTCGTCGCGGCGTGCGCGGGGGGAGGTTGGCGCAGGCGGACGGACTGAGCGTCGGGAGCACGGCGGTGCCGCCTCCACCTTCTCGGGGACGACAGCCAGCAAGGAGCCGAGCGCCCAGTGCCGCCGAAACACTCCGCCAAGATCCCCCTCTCTGAAGTCGCAAAACTCGAACAACTGATCGACCAAGAGCCCGCCCGCGAGCAGAGCGCGGTGAGCAGGCGGCAAGCCGTCGCGATGCTGGCTCCGAAGCTCTACGAGATGCGCCACAAAGGCTACGCGTGGAGCGACGTCGCGGCGTGGTTGAGTGGCCACGGCATGACCATGAGCGCGGCCGCCCTGCAGCGGCACCTGCGATCCGTCAAAGACGCGACCGCCCGCGGCAGCGGGCGCGGCCGCGGCAAGGGTCCAGGAGACGTTTACGGAAACGCTCCGCGGGCGCGTGCCGCGTGCATCCCCACGCCAGCCAACCCAACGGCCCCGCCGCCGAAGGCATCGATGCCCCTCGGACCGCCAGTCGTGGAGCCGAAGGCGCGTGAACTCGAGGCGCCGAAGGTCGCTCCGGGCCTCACGGTACGACCGGACCGCAAGGTCATATGACGGGTCGCGCGGCGACCCGTCGCAGACCAACGCCGTCGTCCATGCGTGCCCCACGAAGCGGGTGCGCGGCTATGTACGTGTGCGCCGCTGTTCGCGCGACGCCCCCTTGCCCGCCACGGCGCCTTGCTGGGGGACCGACATTCGACGAGCGTGCGGGAGGTCACGCGGACACGCACTGAGCCCGGCTCGAGGCACCGACGGGGGAGGTTCCCCTGTTCGGTGACCCAACGGCTGGGCGTACCCGGGTGGATCCGAATGACCGCAACGACTCTTCGAAGGACTGGAGAACCGATGCCTCCTAGCGACCTCCTCTCGGCCCTGCTCAAGCTCGTACCTACCGCCGCACGTGAACACAGCACACAAGCCGTCGGCCCGCGTGACGCCCTCGTAACCGGATCCGCGCCTCTTCCGTTGTCATTGGGCGAGCGCCTGGCGAGTCCGGTGCCGGGTCCGATCGGCGGAGACACAGGAGGGTCAACCCTTACAGCCACGTCCGCGACGTCTGGCGGTTCGACGTCGAGGTCGTCCGCGCGGCCCTTCACGCGATCGGTCGCGTGCGCTTGAGCGCGCCAGGTCGCGCTGGAGCACTTCAAGAGGGGTGGCCGCCCCTACTGACGGCGAGCGAGGTTGCCTCCGTCCTGCGAACGTCACGCAAGGCGGTGTACGCGATGGCCGAGCGCGCGCAGCTGCCGGGAGTCACACGCGTCGGCCGTCGCTTGCTCGTCCGCCGCGATGACCTACTCTCATGGCTTGACGAAAGACGAGCGGCATCGCCGGGAGGTACACGGCGATGACGGTCAAAGTGAGAGAGTGGCGCAAAGGCAAACGAATGGGCTTCGAGGTAGACATCCGATTCACGCATCCGGACGGCACGCCGCTGCGGCAGCGCGTCAAGGCGCCGGTCGAATCCAAGTCCGCGGCGAAGCGCTGGGGCGAGGCACGCGAGGCGGAGCTCTTGAAGGCTCCGTCGCCGAAAGCGCATGCCGAAGAGGAACGACAACACAACGAGGTGCCCACGTTGCGCGAGTTCGGCCCGCGCTACATCGACAACCACGCGAAGGCGGATCGTCTCAAGGCGAGCACGGTCGATTGGATCGAGAAGACGTTCAGGAACCACTTGTACCCCGAGCTCGGTGACAAGCGGCTCGACACCATCGACGACGAAGACGTGCAGCGCCTCAAAGCGCGGCTCTCGGACTGCAACCGCAAGACCGTCAACAACGTCCTCGGGATCCTTGGGCACACGCTCAAGACCGCGGCGCGGTGGGAGGTTATCGATCGCGTTCCGTGCGCCGTGACGATGCTGAAGGCAGGTATGCCACTACCCAAGTTCTACGACTTCGACGAGTACAAGCGCCTCGTCGAGGCCGCGCGTGCGCTCGATGCACGCACGCACGTCGTGGTCCTCTTGGGTGGAGATGCCGGCCTGCGTCGCGGCGAGATGATGGCGCTGCGATGGACCGACGTCGACTTCAAGCGACGTCAGCTCAAGATCGAGGAGGCGGTGTGGGAGCGCAAGCGAAGCGACGGCCAGGGATACGATCGCGTCACCGACACGCCCAAGGGCGGTCGGTCGCGCGTCGTGCCACTGACCCACGCCCTCTTGCACGCTCTGCAGACGCACCGTCACCTGCGCGGCGAGCAGGTGCTCTTCGGGGATGATGGTCGTCCCGCGGTGAGCTTCTTCTTGCGCCGGCTGCTCGAGTCGGCGCAGAAACGAGCGGGCCTTCGCGCGACGGGGGGCCTGCACATCCTCCGCCACACGTTCTGCTCGCATCTGGCGATGCGCGGCGCGCCGGCGAAGGCCATCCAGGAGCTGGCCGGTCACGCCAACCTGACGACGACGATGCGTTACATGCACCTGTCGCCGGCAGCGAGGCAGGACGCGATCGGCCTGCTCAACACGCGCGAGGAGGCGCGGTTTTTTGGAGAGATGGTGGAGACGACGGCGTCCGATTCTGCAAGTACTCGGAGTCGTTCGTAGAATCTTGTAGGCGCGAGAGGTTTCGAACCTCCGACCCCTACCGTGTCACGGCAGCCGTCACGTGGTTTCGAGGCGTTACGGATCGTTACCCGCAAACCGCATTGAAGCAAAAATGTCGAGAAAAACGGCCCCGAGGCGTTTCGCGCGCGTCCAGCTCGTTACGCTCAACGGTCCCGCGATGGACAGCATGATGGACAGCGTCCATCGACGGGTTCGAACGGCTGAGTAAACCTCGAGGCAACTTGGGCAACCTCCGCGAGGGCTTGAGCGGATGCGCCACCAGGATGCTACAGTGGCGTACGTGGCACCGCGTAGCTCGAGTCCTAGCAGCGCACCCCCCGGTGACGCGCAACGAGCGCACGTCTTGCCGCAGATCGACCGCGCGCAGCGTATCGCAGCCATGCTCGACCGCTGGGAGCACGAGGAAATCGTCGACGAACCGGACTGGGACGTAGACGACGTGGATCGGCTGACGCTCCGCACGCCTCCCACGTGAAGCTGCTCCTCGACACAGGGGTCCTGGGGCAGATTTGCCATCCGCGTCGGCACCTCGACGTTCGCGTCTGGCTGCGTCGCGCGGTGCGCGATCACACCTTCCTCGTCTCGGAGCTCGCCGACTACGAGCTTCGCCGAGAGCTGCTCCGGCTCGGCGCCGCGCGCAGTCTCGGTCGACTCGATGAGCTCGCGCGCGAACTTCGGTACGTTCCGATCACGACCACGACTTGGCGGCGCGCCGCGGCGCTCTGGGCGGTGGCGCGCAACAGCGGCAATGTGACGGCACCGCCCGAGGCGCTGGACGGCGACGTCCTCGTAGCCACCCAGGCATTGCAAGGCGCCGCGATTCTGACGACGAACAGCAGGCACTTCGAGTTGCTCTCCGCAACGGCCTTGGACTGGCGCGCCGTTCCTCTTTCGTAGCCTCTGTGCCCCCCAGAGGGTACGGAGTGCCCGACCGGGAGGGGTTCGACCCGACGCTTGACGAGGCGCGTATGTTCGCACCAGATTGGCGGATGGCGAAGCTGGACACGGGCGGAAGGCGGAGAAGGGGGACCGTGAGCGCCGAATGGGTCGGCGGCCGCTTTCTCATGCCCGCGTACGTCATGGAGGACGACCCCTACCGGCCCGAACTCGCTCTTTGGCTCGAGGTGCCCGCGGGGCTGGTGGTCGGACACGGCATCAACAGCGACAAGAACGTCGAGGGGACTCTCGCAGAGGCGCTCCGAGACGCGCTCGTGCGGCCGACACGGGGCGCGGCCCGCATACCGGCAAGGCTTCGCGTTGCCGACCACGGGATGGCCGCGGAGCTGCGCAACGCGTTCGGAGAGCGATTCGCGATCGACGTTGCGCCCACCCCCGAGCTCGACGCCATCTTCGAGCAGTTCGTCCAGTCGATGCCTCACGGCGACGACAAGGCGAGCTACCTCGAAGGCGGTCGCGTGCCCGAGCACGTCGTCGCCCGAATGTTCGAGGCGGCAGCGCTCCTGTATCGAGCGGCGCCTTGGAAGGTCGCGTCCGACGACGAGATCCTTCGTATGGATATCCCGTCGTTGGGCGTGCGGTGCGCAAGTCCCCAGCGAACGGCGTGCTCGACGCAGCGGAAGACCGTGTCCCAGGTCGAGTGGAAGCGCTTGGCCACCTCGCGCCACGACAGCACCTTCGCCCAGCTCGCGAGAAACCAGGCCAGCGCGTGGGTCGTCTGCATCTTGCCCGCCGCCCACGGAACCGCCTCGACGGTGACGCCGCAGCGCCGGCAATCGACCCGGCGCATGGCGTAGACCAGGAACACGGGCAGTCCCCAGAGCGGCACGAAGCCGAAGAAGCGCGAGTCGAGCACGTCGTAGCCGGACCGCTTCTGGAAGCAGGTCGAGCAGACGCCGCGTGTACCCCGGCGTGGGCGAACGTGGACCCAGAGCGACGGGCGGACTCGCGTGCCCTCCCAGCGCACCTTCTCGTAAACGAAACCGGGCAGCGGGTGGAGGCGGCGCAGGATAGATTCGATGTGCATCGTGTGGGTTGTCGTGGCCTGAACAACCTGGCTTCTCGCACGATGCACCCTCTCTCAGCCACGACCGGCGCTCGGCGCGGGGCTCGCGGGCGGACGCGCAACTCGATCCCGCGTTGCCAGCTACGTGACGAGCGCCGTGCCACGCGTTTCACGCCCACAGATCCTGCGGAAGAGCCCAAGAAATAAGTCCTTGATCCGCTGGGCTTCTTCGTTGCGCTGGCGCTCCGAGCGCAGCGCGCGCGTGTAAAGCGAGACGAGGGCGCGGACCTTCCCACGCAGCACCTCGGGGTCGAACGGCTTCGCGATGTAGTCGACCGCGCCAAGAGCGTACCCGCGATGCGTGTGCTCGGGTTGATGGGAGACGGCCGTGAGAAAGATGATGGGGATATCTCGACAGCGTTCGAGCTGCCGGATGAGAGCCGTGGTCTGGTACCCATCCAGCTCCGGCATATGAACGTCCATGACGATGAGCACGAAGTCGTGCTCGACGATGCGCTTGAGCGCCTCCGCGCCCGACTTCGCCCGGACGATCCGACACCCCAACGGATCGAGCACGGCTTCCAGGGCGAGCAGATTGGACTCGTTGTCATCGACCGCCAGGATCGCGGGGGGCGGCTCGAGTACGGAACTCGTCACGAATCGGACAAAGTGCCGCGAGTGCACCCCTCGGTCAAGAGCGCGGGGCCCTCGAGAACTCGAAAGGGTCGGGCGGCAAGCCACAGCCGTCGAGCGGAAGGCCGCCCGCTCCCCGCGATCAGGCGGACGCCGCCAAGAAGGGGGCCCCCACTCTTCGCTCGATGAGAGCGTGAAGACCATCGAGGTCGATGGGCTTGTCCAGCAAGAGGTTCGGGACGCGCCGAAAGAAGGCCTCGACCCGCGCGGTCATCGCTCCCCCCGTCATGAACACCATGCGCTCGGCTTCTTCTGGGCACGTCAGGCTCAAGCGGCGATGCAGCTCGATGCCATCCATGATGGGCATCATCAGATCGCAGAGCACGACGTCGAAGCGCTCCCCACGCTTCCCACCGGCGAGCCGCGCCAATGCCGATGTAGCATCGTGGACGACGACGACTTCGTTTTCATCCGACAGCAGGCGCTGCAAAGCTTCGCCGAGCGAAGCCTCATCGTCGACGACGAGAATCCGTCCGGGGCGTCGCACGCGGGTGGCTGACCGAGTCGTGGAATGGATGGATGGCATGGGGTTGAGGTTCAGTACGCAGGCAACGTACCAAGGTCATGCAGCGTTCCAGGGTCGAGCGCTTCGGGCGTGATCGTCCACCTCGACAGCGAAGCCGGACGCCGCAGGGCGGCATCGATGGCGTTCGACGTCCGCGAGCTCCTGCGGCGCGTTGCGCCTTACGGCTCCGGATGCGTGCTATTTCGCCTCAAGCCGGGCACCAACGCCACAAGCCGTTTGCGCTCAAAGGCCCAGTCGCGTCATGCAGAGGCCGGTCCAATTGTTGCTCGTGGTCCGTGCCTACCTGTGCGGTGCGTCGCCCCCTTTGGGTCTCTCGTGTCTCAGCGCCCGGCCACGGCCGTGCCCGACTCCTCGGGCCCCCCCCGCAAGCACGGCTCCGGACCGGGGCGCTTCTCCGACAGCCCGAAGAGCGGGTTCCGCCTGCAGCCCCGGGTGCTCATCGTCGAGGACAACGACACAACGCGCGAGATGTACGCCTGGTCCATGCGCGCTGCCGGCTGGCTCGTCGAAGAAGCGGCCAACGGCGAAGCTGCACTGTACGCGGCGGCGCTGTTCGAGCCGGACGTCATCGTCATGGATCTGCGCCTTCCCGTCCTCGACGGCATCGAGGCAACGCGGCGCCTCAAGGAGACAGAGCTCACGAGACACATTCCCATCGTGGCATGCAGCGCGCTTGACCGTGCCGAGGCGGAAGCGAAGAACGCGGGGTGCAGCGCATTCGTCACCAAGCCCTGTCCACCCGAGGACTTGCGGGTGCTGGTCGAGAGCTTGGCCAGAAACCGAGGTCCATCCGATCCGATGGAATAGCGGCGGACGGACGGGGCGGGGAAGCGGTGCTGCGGAGCCGTCAGCCTTCTTGGGAGGAAGACCGCATCGCGCGAAGGACCTCCAGCAACTGCTCGACGGTGAATGGCTTCTCCAGGGTCGGATTCGGCACCGAGGTGAGAAACCTTTGTGCGCGTTCGGTGAAGGCGCCACCGGTCACGAACGCGATACGGCGGGCCTGCTCTGGCGCGCACTCGAGGACCGCCTCGTAGAGCGCTTGGCCGTCCATGACGGGCATCATGACGTCGCAAAGAACGAGGTCGTAGAGCTCGCCCCGCTCGATGCGCGAGAGGGCCTCTCGTGCGTCGGTCAGCGTCTCGACTCGGTGCTCGGGCACGAGCAGCTGCCGAAGGCTGGTGCCGACGTTCGGTTCGTCGTCCACGACGAGCACCCGCGCAGGCTTCTCGGGCCGTGAAAGCCGGCCGGCTGCAACGAGCCTTCGACCGCATGCATCGAGGGCAAGCGCACGCGAAAGCAACTTCCCTTGCCGGGTTCGCTGTCGACCGAAAGAGTCCCGCCATGCGCCGTGACGATACCGTGGCAGATCGCGAGACCGAGTCCGGTTCCGCTGCCGACGGGTTTGGTCGTGAAGAAGGGCTCGAAGATGCGCCCGCGAATCTCGGGTGCAATCCCCGCACCGGTGTCGTGCACTTCGATGAGGACGCTGCGCTCATCGTGCGCGAGAACGACAAGAATCTCGTTGCACGCGGCGTCGTCGTTGGCAAAGGCTTGCACGGCGTTCAGCAAGAGGTTGAGGAAAACCTGCCCCAGGCGTGCAGCGTTGCCCAAGACAGGGGGCAACGCCGTGTCCACTTTCGTGCGCAAGGTTGCGCGGCATCGGATCTCGTGGGCGACCATCGCGATCGACGCCTCGACGGTGGCAAGCACGTCCACGGGCCCGCGAGCCTCGAGTTCGGGTCGCGCAAACGTCTTGAGCCCGTGCACGATGTCGCGAATCCGCTGGGCGCCCTTCTGGGCTTCGCCAAGCACCTCGGTCGCGCGCCGTATTCCGTCGCCGAAAGACCTCGGATCGAGCTCCGGGTTCCATCGGGTCAGCTCTCGTTGCACGAACTCCAGATTGAGCAAGATGAAGGCGAGTGGGTTGTTGATCTCGTGAGCCATCCCTGCAGCCAGCGTCCCCAGCGAGGCCAGACGGCTGACTTGCGCCAAGTGGGCGTCGAGCGCACGCCGATCAAGCTCGATGGTTAACCGATCCACCGTGGCGACGACCGTTGCGGGATCGACGGGCTTGGCCAAGTAGGCTTCGGCGTCGATGGCTGCCGCTTTGGAGCTGCGGTCGCCCGACAAGGCGATGACCGGGATGCACGCCAACGCGGGGTCGCCCTTCTGCTCGACCCTAAATTGCCAACCGTCCATGACCGGCATCCGCAGATCGAGCACGATCACATCGGGCTTGTATGCTCCGCGCAGCTGCTCAAGGGCATCGAGACCGTCGGAAGATTCGACGACGTCGTAGCCGCGATCACGCAGCGTCATCCCGACGAGGGCGCGTGCTTCGGCGTCGTCATCGATCAGCATCACCGATCGTTGCATCGGCTCGTTCCCCGTTGACCGCCCGCGTGTCCGCTCGCCATGATCGGACATTTCGAACGCACGGGACGTGCCGCCAACCAGCTGTCCCTCTTGCGCGTTGGGGTGCCATTGTGGGCAGGAGGCGGGCTTGTAGGAGGGTGCGGCTCGGCGCATATGCGCCCTCGCGGGGATCGTGATGATCCACAGGCCGGACTCGAACGAGCCCCGTTCAGCGAAGGCGTTCGGCGCCCGATGCTGACCGCGAGGCCTCAGTCGCCCGATGCGATCTCGTTCGCGCTGCAGGTGTGCGCGTCGCGGAGCGTGCAGCCGTACGCGAAGGCGCCAGCGTCCGTTCGACCAGAGGTTGTCGTGAGGTTGTCCGAATCTCTACAAGGTTTACGAAGCAGCGGTCGCCGCGTTGTCCGAGGCGTCTCCGCCAGGTCCCGACGTCACACCAGGCGATGGCGCAGCGCCGCCTCCGCAACCCGTGAGCTGTGACGGAGGTTACTTTTTCGAGCTGGACGACGACGGGGGAGCTCGACTCCTGACGTCCGGCTGTGGGGACGCCGGGCCGGACGTACCGACCCTCACGGGTGTCCGCACCTACGGGGAAGACTGCCCGACGCAAGTCCTCACGGCCTGCGATGACTCTGCGTCGCTCTCGCTCTCGACTGGGTGCGGGGTGTGCGGCATCGCGAGCTGCGACATGTACGCGAATTTCGTCGGGGGCGAGGGTGGGCGGAGCTTCGGACCGGGGGAGATCCAGATCAGCCCCGTTCCGCTCGACGGCGGCCCAGTCGAGGGCACGTACGCGGGCACGTTCGTGATGGACGTCGACGGGGGCACGTCGGCCCACGCCGTCACCGGCCGGTTCTGCGTGCTGTACGTGCGTTAGGAGAGGCCATACGACCGGATGATGATGGAGGGAGTTCAAGGGGTAACGGTCGTTAGAGGCGCGTGGATGGAACGGACGATGTGCTGGAGGCAGCCGGGGAGTACTCGAAGGGACAAGGGGCGGACAGCGCAGGTGCGAATCGACGCCTCGACGTCGGCTTGCCGAGTGACGCGTTGTGAGCTATCCCTCAAATGTCCCTCATTTCTGAGGAGGAGCCTCCCATGCGCCTCGAAGCAACAATCCCGGACAGCCGCGCGAATGCGGTGGTCAAGCTAGCCGACGAGCTCGGGCTGAGCCGCAGCCAGATCGTCGACGAGGCGCTCGCGCTCTTCCTCAAGGCCGTGGTCGAGGTTCGTCGTGGACGACGGTTGGTCACGATGGCCAGCCGCTCCTCCTCCGAGCCAGCATGCGAACTCGCGACGCCGACGCTGTCTGCGCTCGAATGGGCCCTCGCGCCCGAGAAGCTTGAGCTTCCGGCTGAAGCGCTTGCGAAGATGGGTAAGCTCGTTGAAGCTGCACCTCGACCGAGCCCGCGGTTGCGGGCGGCGGCGGGGCGTCAGCGGGGATGAGCGAACCGGAACCGGCCTACAGGACGAGCCGCATCGAGGACGCCGACGCCAAGTCTGGCTTCTCTTGCGGCAAGCACGCGCTCGACGACTACTTGGCTCGGCACGCGGTCGCGAATGATCGGGCGGGCATCGGCCGCGCATACATCCTGCGGCGCGCGGCCGATGATCCTCCGGAGCTCCCGTCGGTTCTCGGTTTCTACACGCTCAGCATGGCAGCCGCTGAGTCCGCGCAGCTCGCGCCGGCGCTCCAAGCGAAGTTGCCGAAATACCCTATGCCCGTGGCGCTGATTGGGCGTCTCGCGATCGATCAGCGGGCGACACGTCGCCGGCTCGGGGAAGCGCTCCTGATGGACGCCCTGCGGCGCGTGGTCGATGTCGCGAGCGTGCTCGGGTGTCTGGGCATCGTTGTCGACGCCAAGGACGAGGACGCCGAGCGGTTCTACACGAGGTATGACTTCGTGACGGTGGCTGCGGACCCTTGGCCGAGGCGGATGTTCTTGCCGATCACCACTGCCCGGAAGGCATTCGTCGACGAGTAGACACTCACAGGGGAACGACCGCTACGAGCGCCGTCCGGAGCTCCACGCCGGGGCCGTCCGGCGGTGTTCGGAGGAAGCCGGAAGGCTCTCCGCCCGTTTTCGTCGGCACGCCGCCCCGTACGTTTCCTCGATCACGCCTGGGAAGGACGCCGGCGCGCAAACATGGCTGCGATTTCTGGTATTGCAGAGCGTGCGGTGAGTCGAACGCACGCCCTCGACGCGAAGATTCCAGAGGACTTCCCGCTGGCGTACGCACTACGGCGTGCGATGCGAAAGGGCTATGGGGCCAAGGATCTCCGCGCCGACATCCTCGCCGGCATCGTCGTCGGCATCGTCGCGCTCCCGCTCTCGATGGCGCTGGCGATCGCCGTCGGCGCGCCGCCGCAGTATGGCCTTTACACCGCCATCTTCGCGGGTTTCTCGGTCTCGCTCCTCGGGGGCTGCAAGTTCCAGGTCACGGGCCCCACCGCGGCGTTCGTCGTCATCCTCGCGCCGATCGTGACTAAGTACGGCCTCTCGGGGCTGCTGACCGCCGGGTTCATGGCCGGAGGCCTGCTCGTCGCGATGGGGGCCTTCCGGCTCGGGGACCTCATCAAGTACATCCCGTATCCGGTGACGACCGGCTTCACGACAGGCATCGCCGCGGTGATCGCGACCTTGCAGGTCAAGGACGTCTTCGGCCTCTCCGTGCCCAGGATGCCCGAGCACTACGTCGAGAAGATCGCGGCGATGTGGGAGGCGCGCGCGTCGGCGAGCTGGCACGAGGTCGCCGTGGCCGCCGCGACGCTGGCGCTCCTCCTCGGCGTACCGCGCGTGGCCAAACGCGTTCCCGCTCCGCTCGTGGCAATCGGCGCCGTCTCCTGCGCGGCCGCGCTCCTGCACCGCCTCGTCCCGGCGTTCACGATCGCCACGATCGGCACGCGGTTCCAGACGGTCGTCGGGGGCGTTCGCGTCGCCGGAATCCCGCAGGCCGTTCCGTCTCCATCGTGGCCCTGGGGGCACTCGCTCTCGTTCGCGCTCGTCCGCGAGCTCGTCCCGTCGGCTTTCGCCATCGCGATGCTCGGCGCGATCGAGTCGCTGCTCTCCGCCGTCATCGCCGACGGCATGACGGGCACGAAGCACGATCCCAACTCCGAGCTCGTCGGCCTGGGCATCGGCAACCTCGTCGCCCCCCTGTTCGGAGGCATCGCCGCGACCGGCGCACTCGCCCGCACCGCAACGAACATCCGGTCGGGCGCGCGGTCGCCCATCGCGTGCGCGACGCATTCGGTCGTCGTTCTGCTCGCGATCCTCGTCCTGGCTCCGCTCGTCGCCTTCGTACCGATGGCGTCCCTCGCGGCGCTGCTCCTGCTCGTCGCGTGGAACATGTCGGAGGTCCCTCACTTCGTGGGCCTGATAAAGATCGCTCCCCGGAGCGACGTCTTCGTGCTCCTCACGTGCTTCTTTCTGACGGTCTTCTTCGACATGGTCGTCGCCGTCTCCGTCGGCTTCGTCCTCGCCGCCGTCCTCTTCATGCGGCGAATGGCGGAGATCACCGAGTCGAGGCTCTCGGTGGACAATACCGAGGAGCACCGGCGCATCGACATGCCGCCCGGCGTCAGCTTCTACGAGGTGAACGGCCCGCTCTTCTTCGGGGCCGCCCAGAGCGCGATGGCGGCGCTGCACTCCAGCCAGTCGGACGCCTTCCACGCGCTGATCCTCCATCTCGGGAAGGTGCCGGTGATCGACGCGACGGGGTTCGCCGCGCTCGAGAACGCCGTCGAGGTCCTCGTCCGGCAAAAGAAGACGGTGATCCTCGCGGGCCCGCTGCCGCGGCCGCAGATCGATCTTCGAGCGCGCGGGGCTCGACGGCAAGTACGACGGAAGGGTCCGGATCGTCGACGACTTGCCGGCCGCAGTAAAGCTCGCGCGCGAGCTCGAGCCCCCGAGGTCCAGCCGCAAGCCGCAGGCGATCGCCGGCGCGCCAGGGTGAGGAAGGGGCTCAGGCAGCCCGCGCGCTACGGCACAGGGTGGCGAGGGCCTGCACGCGAGAGCGCAAAGTGAGCCGGTCCACGCCGCCCGAGACGCCCCGCTCCACCGCCCGCGCAGCCTCGGTGATGCTGGGGAACCCGTAGCTGCCTGCCGACCCGCTGAGCTGGTGCACGAGCCGCGCAAGGACCTCGAGCTGGGATCCCTCCGCCGCGTCGACGATCGCCGAGGATCGCTTCGGGAGGTCAAGTGCATACCGTCGAACCAGATCCTTCATGCCTTCGTCGTCGATGAGGGTGCTCACCAGGACATGGGAGCAGCCGTGGCTTGCCGCGAAGCGCGCAACCGTCGACGTGAGTTGCGCACGGTCCACGGGTTTGGTCAGGTAGTCGTCGCATCCGGCGCTCTCGCATCGCTCGCGGTCGCCCGCCATGGCGTGCGCCGTCAGCGCCACGACGGCGCCCTTGTACCCCATAGCCCGGAGCTTCGACGTAGCGCCGTAGCCGTCGAGCACCGGCATCTGCATGTCCATGAGTACGACGTCGTAAGGCTGTCCGGCAGCCGCAGCAGCGGTGGCTTCCTGCACGGCGAGCTGGCCGTCCGCTACGATTTTCACGTTGGCGCCGGCGTTGACGAGCAGGGCCGAGATGAGCACCTGGTTGTCTGGGCCGTCCTCCGCCAAAAGCACCCGGCAGGAGGGCGGCAACCCAACGACTGGCTTGACCGATCGTCCCGCAAAGTTGGACGGTCCGCGCGCCTCGAGAAGCGCTTCGCCGAAGTCGATCGCCATCGGGACCCCGGCGAGAGGACCGGTGGCGACCGTGAGGCGAAAGAGGCTGCCTTGGCCGGGCGAGCTTTGCACGACGATGTCGCCTCCGAGCAGGCCGGCCAAGCGTTTGCTGATGGCGAGCCCCAACCCCAATCCACCGAACCTGCGTGTTGTCGAGGCATCGGCTTGGGCGAATGCGGCGAAGAGTCCTCGGATCTGCGCCTCGGTCATCCCGATGCCCGTGTCAGCCACCTCGACGACGAGCGTGGAGTCCTGCGAGTCGGGAGCTTGGCATCGCACCGTGACGGTGATCCCCCCCGCTTCCGTGAACTTGATCGCGTTGCCCACGAGGTTAAGGACAATTTGCCGAAGCCTCATAGGGTCGCTTTGAATGGTCTTCGGGATGGGGCCTGCGAACTTGACGTCGAATGAGATCTTCTTCTCCACCGCCCGCACGCGCATCAGCGACGCGACGTCCGCGATGACCTGGAGTGGGGACGTTGCGATGCTCTCGACGGTCATCTTGCCCGCCTCGATCTTCGAGATGTCCAGGATGTCGTTGATGAGCGACAGGAGGTGCTCCCCGTTTCGGCGGATCGTCTGAACATGGTTGACCCCGTCGCTCGCACCAATCGACGGATCGAGGAGGAGGTCCGCGTAGCCGATGACCGCGCCCAAAGGGGTGCGGATCTCGTGGCTCATGTTGGCCAGGAACTCGGACTTCACGCGGCTTGCCTCGAGGCTCTCGAGGCGCGCTGCCTCCAGATCCACCGCCTGCCGCTCGAGCAGCTGCGTGTTGGTCAGCGCCCCGGTGAAGGACGCGTTGACATGGCCACCTTGATTCCACAGGTACGAGGCGAAGGCGATCACAACAACCCCAAAGCCCAGCGAATCGGCCGCTGGCCCGGGGAAGAGCAGGCCGGCAGCCAGGGTGGGCACCATGAGGCAGGCGATGTGGAGTCGCAGAAGACCGACATCGGGAGAAAGCGAGGTCAGTCCCCCCGCACAGATGCCCGCGACGGTGAGCAAGACCAGCCAGGAGTCCCGGTCCCCTCCGCTGGCTGTGATGAGCACCGCGCCGCCAAGGCCCCACGTGGCTGAAGAGAGGAGGACTCCCGCGCTGAAGAGTCGAACCCACAAGGTGGGGCGAGAGGGGTAAAGGCGGGGGAACGCCTTCGCGATCGCAAGACGCCACGCACCCAAGGTTCCCATCCAGGTCGCCGCCGCGACGATACCGGCAGGGTGCGCGCGCGCGACCGCGGAGGTCGCGAGAATGACCGCAACAAGGACCCAGTTGGCGAAAATCCCCGGCACCGACTGGCGCGCGAGGGCCTCGCAGACGCTCGAACGCACGTCGGCGATCTCAGAAGGTCGAAGCGTCTGGGCCTCGTTCTCGAGGTTCGGCGGCCAAAACGATAGTCGTGAATTCACGGCTTCCCCCCCGTCAGAGTGCGTCCCAAGACCTCTCCGCACTGCTTCTGCACGGCTCAGGCCATCACCAGACAACACGAGATCATCGACTTTGCGAGACGCTATCCCGTCCGCCGGCCAATCGGCCGAAGCAAGGCGTGCGCCTCCACGCAAAGGGTGCGCGAGCTGGGGCACTGAGCCCTGTGGGAGCACGCCGGAAGCGGTCAACTCGAGATCCCGCTCCAGGCTCGACTCGACTCATCGCCGGAAGACGTGGCACCCGGTGCAAATCGTCGCACCGGGCTGATGATCGCGCTTGTCCGCGTGGCAAGTCCCCGTGCACGCCGCTCGGTCTTCGCCTGGCCGTTCGTGCGGCGACGCGTGGCAACTGGCGCACGAAGCATGGCCCTGGACCGCGTGGAGCGCTGGCAGGGTGGCGGAGGCGTGGCAGGTCTTGCAGCCAGGTGGTGCGGCAACGCCACTACTAGGGCCGTGGGGGCGATGGCAGGTCCCGCATCCGCCCTGAATCGACGCGTGCGGCTCGCCAATCTTGTCCGCGTGGCACGTGCCGCAGGTGGGCGTCGGTTTTCCGGCGTGCGGCTCGTGGCAGCCGACGCAGCGCTGGTGGCCGGAGGACGCGGATCTCTGGTCGGCGACGTGGCAAGTCCCGCACGCTGCGGGCGCCGAAATCGTATGCACGACGGAGGCCCCATGGCACGTGGTGCAGTCGGCGTGACCCGGGTTCGAGGCGACGAGCGTGGTCTGGCGCTCGTGGCAGTTTCGGCACAAGGTCTTCTCGTCGAGTCCCCCGAAGGCGTGGGGCTTGTGACAACCCTCGCAGGCGACGCCTCCAGCGTGCGCGTTCGTGTCGGAGGTGGCCACCTTCGCATGGCAACTGGTGCAGGCGGCGGCGACGACGACCGGGTCGTCGCCGTGAGGCAAGTGACAGCTGACGCATGCTCCGCCGCTACCATGACTAACCCGGACATCCTCGTGGCACCGCACGCATGCGCCGGCGGCTTGGCCTGGAGCGTGCGGCGTGTGGCAGTTGCTGCAAACGCCGTGAGCGGGTACCTCCCGGTCAACAAGCGTCGTCTTGGCCCCGTGGCAGTCGATGCACCCGCTGTTGCTCGCGGTGAAGCCGTGAGGCTCGTGACAGCTGACGCACGCGTCGTGAGCAGGCGGGTGCGGTTGGGCCGCTTGCGCGTGACACGATGCGCAAACGACCTTCGCCACCGATGCGGGCTCGTGGGCGTGATGGCAGTCGAGGCAGTTCTTCGAACCTGCGTGCTCGGCGTGCTTCAAGGCGCGCTCGTCGTGGCAGCCTGTGCATGCCGCGGGAACGATGGAAGGGGTCTCGTGCAGGTGATGGCAAGTCTCGCAATCGACGGTGGCGTGCTGCACGACGGCCGGCAAATCTCCTTCCGGGCGCGCGTGGCAGTCGATGCATGTCGGCTCGGTGTGACCGAGCGCGAACGCGTGGCAGGTCAGGCAGTCCGTCGAACTGGATGCGCTTCGGTGATGGCCGACCCCCATTTCCCCGGCGTGGCATTTCTGGCACACGGCCGTCCCCGGGTTCTTGAATCCGTCCCGCTCGAAGTCGTGGCAATCGCGACACTCGACCTTCCCCTTTCCGACATGCCACTGGTGTCCCGGCGTCTCGCGATACTGTGCCCACGAAGCGGGAATCAAGTCGGGCGGAACGCCCTTCGCGCCATGCGGCCAGAACTTCAGGAACGCGGCGACACAGCCCGCCACAACCAAGGCCGCGACCGAAGCGCTCCAGAGGGTCCATCGGACCACCCGGGTCATCGACCGACCCCGTGGCAAAGACGACACGGAAGGTCATGGTGCATGTCCTTGTGGCTCGTGAAGCCGGGGCCGTGCGGGTTGCCGCCCGGCCCGCCGACGCTATGGCAGCCGACGCAGAGCTGCTCCCCCGCGCCGCCATGGCAGCCGGCGCACGAGACGGGATCAATGCGCGCTTGCACACCGTGCTCGCCGTTCGCCCACCCCGGCGGGTGCGGGCTGCGAACCGTCGCTCCGGCAACGTTCTCGCGGGTGTGGCAGTCGACGCAAGAGCTCTCGGTGTGGCACGTCGTGCAGAGCCCCGGATCGGCCCGTGCTTCGTCGGCGTGACGCGCCGCGAAGCCCGCACGATGAAGCCCCGACAGACTCACGTCGCCGAGGGCCAGCTTCCACGGCAACGCCGCGACCGTGCCCTCGCCGTGGCACGACGCGCACTGCCGCTCGGTGTGGCAGCTCGCGCAGAGGTCGCGCGCGCTCGCCGCGCGCACCCCGTGCTCGCGGATGAAGTCGCCGTCGTGGATGAGATGATCGTCCGGCGCCGTGCCCTCGGCAGCCAGATCGACGTGGCAACCGTCGCAGTCCCGAAGCGCCCACTGGTCCCGGTGCTCGTGGCAGCCGAAGCAGCTCGCCATCTTCGGCAAGACCGTCTGCGGACGCACCTCGGTCACCTCGGAATGACAGCGCACGCAGTCCCCACGAACGGCGACCATGTGGGTCGGGTGCTCGAAACGCAGTTGCGCTCGCGCGAGCTCCGCCACCTGCCGTACGTAGGGCTCACCGTGGCAACCGTTGCACGAGCGTTCGTCGTGGGGCTTCTCGTGGCAGCGTCGGCACACGGTGTCGGTCGGGAAATGAAGCGGCCCTGTCTCCCCTGCGGACGATACGTCGGCGTGGCACTCCACGCAGTTGATGCCCTTGAGGACGTGCGCACGATGCTCGAACGGGTGCGACGGCGGGTCGTGGCGGAGGCCGAGCACACTGGCGCAAGCCGCCAGAGCGAGCGACAACATCATGAACAGCGTGAGACGCGTCCTCATCGGATCGCCGTTGGCTGGCCGGGCGTGGCCGGGTTCGCGGGCCCGCTGTCCAGAGCACACGACAGGCGTACGAGAGCGTCGGCCTCGTAGCGGTGAACGGGCGTCGAAGACGCCTCCAAGGCGCCGGCCACCTCCCACCCCTTGGGAGACCGCCACGAGAGCGACGACAGGCCCCACGGCCACGCGGCGCCCCGCCCGTCGGGGTGGTCGGGAACGACGATCTCAATCTCGGACGAGTAGCGAAAGCCCCTGCCGAGCGGCAGTGCCGCGATGGCGCGTGCGCCCGTCCACTGAGTCTCAGGGATATCCACGCGGCGCATTTCGAGCCCAAGGCTGCCGCTGCCTCGGTCGTCGAGCCTGAGCGTGGCGCGCAACCATCCGTTGCCTCCGAGACCGGCCGCGACGTCCTGACCGGCGCCGCTCGCGAGCAGGTCCAGCCGCGGGGCCGCGCGCCAGCGAACGGTCGCCCCGAGCGTCTGCGACGGCAGGTCGCCGAGCACCGAGAACAGCGACGTCGCCGGCAACAGCCTGCCAGGGGAAAGCTGCGACGCGAAGAGTTCGAACCGCCAGTCGCTCCAGCGTGCCGCGGCCGACGCGCGCGCCTCCGCAAGGCCAGGACTCGTCACGTCGTACGCACCGAATGCCGCCAGGTCGAGCCAGCGAGCGGGAGCCGTCGCGAGGTCCGCCCCAACCTCTTCGTTCGAGATCTCTCCATCCTCCCGCCGTTGCACGTAAGAGACGCCAAGGGTCATCGCATTCGCGACCCTCTGCGCGACGCGACCTCCGGCGAGCCAGTCGTAACTGCGCGTCCCGAATCGCGGCACCACGGGAAGACCCCCAAAGGTCTCCACCGTGGACCCCCACGGAGCCCGCGCGGTCACGTGGGCCCCGTCGATCTGCACCGGGTGCACGGCGCCCGTGGCCAGCACGAATCGCCCGACGCGTGCCTCCGCGTACCCGTGCGGTTCGTGGACGCGAAGACTCAGCACGAGGACATCGCCGGTCACCGATGCCGCGCCCGCGCCCGCCCAGACGAGGGCCTCGGCGCTAACCCATGGCCGCATCGCGTCCTCTCCCTGAAGGACGACGAGCCCGGTCGGCGAGGCTGCGCCTTGCGTTTCCGCAAGAGCGTCCGCTCGCAGACGAAGCGGATCGGCCCTCGCCCGGGACGCGAGCCCTATCGCACTCGCGGCGGCGGCCGCGCATGCGATGAAGCGTCGCCCGACGCGATCCTTGGCCGTCGTCTTGCACCACATCGAAATCGTGGCCCCTTTGCAAGTCCCAGGCGCACCTCTCAAGATGGTCGCGTGAGCGTCGTCTCTTCGCCTCTGGCGGTGGTCGAGATCGCATGCGCGGCGCTAGCCGCCAGTATCCTGATCGCCTACGTCGTTTTCCGTCCGCCGCTCGTGCATGCGACCAAGCTTTGGCTGCTGTTCGGGCTCGGAGTGTTCCCCGTCGGAGCCGCCTTCTCGGGCAACGTACAAGGCTTCGAGGCGACCAAAAAGCGCGAATTCTGCGGCTCGTGTCACGTGATGGCGCCGCACCGGGAAGACTCCGATGACCGCACAAGCGGATCGTTGGCGTCCCGCCACGCGCGAAACGCGATGTTCGGTAGCGAGAACTGTTACGCGTGCCACGCGAACTACGGCATGTTCGGTACGATCGTGACCAAGGCCGGCGGGTTGCGGCACGTGTGGCTGTACCTCACGGAGTACCGCAACACGTCGATCGAGGAAGCCAAGAAGAGCATTCGGCTGCGAGCTCCCGCGGAAATGAACGAGAACTGCAAGCACTGTCATTCGACCGAGGACACGCTCTGGCTGAAGGTCCCTGACCACAAGGCGCTGCTGAAGGACGTACGCACCGGGCGCATCGGATGCGCAAGCGAGGGCTGCCACGGCCTTGCCCACCCCTTTTTCCGGCCGCCTGTCGAAAGCGAAAATCGATGAGCCCTCTCCGTATCCGCCGATGGCTCGTCGTCGCCTGCGCCTGCGCCCTGGCCGCATTGGCGCTCATGACCTGGCAGCTCTTCGACCCGAGCGTATGGCCCGTCATGGTTGCGATGTCGTTCGGGCAGGTGCTCGGCACCGCGTCGCTTGCCGCGTTCGGCTACGTTGTCTTCGCCGACTTTCGGGCCAAGCGCCGCGCCGAAGGCGACTCCAAGCAAGTCATGCCAGAGTGACGTCGCTCGCCCCGCTCTAGGCATGCATCCTGCGTTACAGTAGGTCTCATCTCATGTCGATCCGGCTCGCATCGTTCGTGTTGATTCCGGTGGTGCTCTTGGCCGGCGTCTTGGCGCTTCAGGGAACGGACCACGTGGCCGACGCAACCGCGGCGACTCCCCGTGGGATTTCGGCGTCGCCAACCACCGCCAATGAGGTGGTGCCGCTCGAGAGGAGCACGGCGCTGCCCCCCGATCACCCTCCGGTCGGAGCGGCGATATCGCCGCACGGATCGATGCCGCCGCCCACCAGCGAAGCGCCGGCGATCGCCTGGAAGATGCCTCCAGCCTGGCAGGAAGTGCCCAGCCCAAACGCGATGCGACTGGCGACGTACCGCGCTCCCGGCGGGGTCGAGGTGAGTGTGTCACGCGCCGGCGGCGTGACCGAAGCCAACGTCCAACGCTGGATCTCGCAGTTCGACGATGTCGGGCGCGAGGGCCGCGTTGAGAAGACGTTGCACGGCCTTCACGTCGTCACGGTCGACGTCGCGGGCACCTACGTGGGTGGCGGCGCAATGACGGGGGGGCCGGCGGAGCCGAAACACGACTGGGCCATGGTGGGCGCAGTCGTCGAAGGCCCTAGCCCTTCGTACTTCTTCAAGATGACCGGGCCAGCGGCGGCTGTTCGTGCGGCGCGCTCCGCGTTCAATCGCCTCGTCGACGGCATCACGCCCCTCTGAAACTCCCGCGGCGTGATTTCTTCTGGTCGACGCAAAACCTGCGCTTCGCCTTTCACACCGTCGGGGCCGGGCCATCCGTTTGCGCAAGGCACGTCGCGTGCAAAGCTGCCGCTTATGGTCCAGGGAAGATCGATCGCCGTCGCACTCGCTCTCCTCCTCGTTGGCTGCAGCGGCCCGACCGGACCGGGCGGACCCGCCGGAGAGCAGGGGGAAGCCGGAGCCCCCGGCCTCTCCGGAGCCATGGGAAGCATGGGCCCTCCGGGCTCCGCCGACTTTGGCGTCGACGGTGGCGTCACGATCCCGGTCGCGTGCCTGTCCCCATGCCACGGATTCAATGGGGTAGTCGCGCAGTTCCAGACGAGCGTCCACTACACCGAATACCTGGTCAACGTCTCGTCCGCGACGCCCGAGACCGCGTGGACGACGACCGGAGACCCGTGCGGCAACTGCCACGCAATCGACGCGCTCCAGCAACGCGTCACCGGCAACGTCACGACGAGCGACGACGGCGGCGTCGTCAACCTCGCCAGCGGTGAGCTCCAGTACCGCGATCCGGTGACGGGCGCCCTATCGAGCGCGAACTACGCCGGCAGCGCGACGGTCGCCGAGGTCTACTGCACGACCTGCCACAACGTGACGAACGCCAACGACCCGCACAAGACAGGGATTCCCTGGACGCCGGGTTCCTTCCCGCTCGAGATCGCGGAGGACGCAGGCACGGTGTTCGTCGAGAAGAGCCCCAGTACGGCCGCGGTGACGGGAACGAACGCTGGAAACTTCGGCCCCGGCGACACGTGCATGTGGTGCCACCGGTCGCGCGTCGACATCACGAACTACATCACGCCGACCGGAAACAAGATTACGAGCGCGTTTTGGGGGCCCCACGAGGGGCCGCAGGCAGATCTCTTCACGGGCGTGGGTGGCTACCACTTCGCGGGTCAGACCTACGGGGAATCGACGCACGAACAGAAGCTCTCGTGCGTGGACTGCCATATGGTCAACGTCGCGGACAACAGCAACGTCCCGGATCACTCCTTCAACCCGAACCTGTCCGCGTGCCTCTCGTGTCATGCGACCGCGACGAACTTCAACGTGAACGGGTTTCAGTCGCAGATTCAGGCGGCGCTCACCCAGATCGAGACATGGTTCAATGCCCAGGGGTATTTGACTCGCGCCACGGCGGCGCCCTATGCGCCGCTCACGACGGCGCAGCTGGGCGACGGCAACTGGGCCGAGGACAATCCCGTGCCAGGCGCTACGATCGACGGCGGGTTGCTCACGCAGGCGCAGGCAGGCGCGCTCTACGACTATATCCTCGTCGCGCGCGGCGGCGCCTCCGGGGTCCACAACCCGAAATACATCGCGCAGCTCCTCTACGATTCGTACTACGCACTGTCGGGGCTGCCTCTTGCTGCATTCCCCGAGCGCCCGCAGTGAGAGCAGGGTGAGGTGAGCGCGTCGGCGCAGGCGCTCTGCGCGAGCGCGATCCTGGCGCTCGCCGCGGGGTGCTCGCAGGATCGAGCGACCGCACCGGCTGCGCCGGTCTACGACGCGGACGTCGCGCCCATCCTTCAGGCTCACTGCGTTCAGTGCCACGGCGACACGAGCCCTGCCGCAGGATGGAGCGCGACGTCTTATCTCGGGGCGATCGCGTGCGTTACCCCTTCGAACGCGCCGGCCACGCTGCCCCCGGACGACCGGGCGCCCATCCTGTCGGCCCTCGATATCGATCCGCACCGCGGCCTGGTCGATGCCTCCGAGCGAGCGACCCTCGTGTCCTGGGTGGGTGGCGGAACGCCCGCGTATCAGGCCAGCGTGCATGACCCCAGCATCGTCGACCCTCGCTCGCCCGGGTTTCACGGCGCCATTCTCCGCGCGTCGCGATGGTCACAGATGCTCAGCCCCGACGATCCGAACGCGTGCGGGCGCTGCCACGATGGGACCTTCTCGCGTCCGGCGGGGGTGACCGAGGCGGCACCGGGTGCGCCTTCGTGCACGAGTTGCCACGACCAGCCCGGGGGCGTGCTCGCGTGCCCGACGTGCCACGGATCGGGAGACAAGGTGTACCCGCCGCGCAATCCGTGCTTCTTCCCCGGTGACGTCGGCGGGGCTCACGCCGTGCACGTCGAGTCTTCCCCCGAGCGCACGGGCGGTGTGCCCTGCTCGACGTGCCACCCGGTGCCCGGCACGCCTGTCATCAGCGGACTGCACGGTGATGGCGTCGTCGAGGTCACGTTCGATTCGACGCTGGTTCCTGGTACGCCCACCTACAACCCCACCACGGGCGCCTGCGCCGTGTATTGCCATGCCCAGGGCGGCGCCAAGCCGAACGTCACCTGGACGGAGGCGCCCTTCCCCGTCGGGTGCGGAGACTGCCATGGCTCCCCTCCCGCCGGTCACTACGTGGGCCCTTGCACCGGATGCCACGCCGAGGCCAACGCCACCGGCACGGCCCTGAGCGGCGGGCCGCTGCACCTGAATGGCAAGATCGATCTCGGCGACGGGAGCGGCCTATGCGGAGCGTGCCACGGTAGCGGCAGCAGTCCGTGGCCGAGCACCGGCGCTCACTCCGGGCACCAGAACCCGACGCTCACGGTGCCGCTCGACTGCGCAAACTGCCACGTCGTCCCGAGCACGATCCTCGACCCGGTGCACCTCGACGGCACTGTGCACGTGACCTTCTCCGAGCTGGCAACGGCGCGTGGCTCCTCGCCCGTCTGGGATGGCGCGCGCTGCACGAATGTCGCCTGCCACGGCGCGAACCTCGCGGACCCTGCGGCCGTCCCGGCTTGGAACGACACGTCGGGCATGCAGGCCGCCTGCGGCGCGTGCCACGGCATTCCGCCGTCGCAGCACACGGCCTCCACGTCTTGCGATCGATCCGATTGCCACGGCGGCGAGATCACACTCGACGAGAGCGGCGCGCCGCACATATCCGCAAGCGGCAAGGTGCTGCACGTGGACGGGGTGATCGAATCGGCGCGCGGACCGTAGAAAGTGCGCCTTCGCGCAAAACTCGACCCCGCGCGACGGGTTGCGGACGGGCCCGGGGCGGGTCGTTGGGTACGTCTTGGCCTCGTCGGTGATCCGTCGACCGCTGGCACGAGACACGCTATGGACGGGTTGCGTGCCGCGCATTCTCTTGCTCGACGATGATGCCGCTGTGGCGACGGCGCACGCGCTCTTGCTGAAGCGCGCCGGGCTCCAGCACGTCGAGATCTTTACTTCGCCGGCGGCCGCTCTCGAGCGCGTCGCGAAGGGAGAGCGCTTCGATGTCGTGCTATCGGATGGCCAAATGCCGGATCTCGACGGCGTCGGCTTCTACCAACGTGCGCTCCAGTCCTGGCCCGAGCTTCATCACCGGATCGTCTTCCTCTCGGGTGGCCTTCCGGAGGACGAGCGTCGGTTCATCGAAGAGCAAGGCCTCCCGTTCTTCACGAAGCCACTCGGCGACAGGGGGGCATGCGACGAACTCGTCGCCGTCCTTCGTCGGATCGGTCTAGCCTCCGACTGAGGGCCAAAGTGACGGTAGAGCGGTCGTCAGCACCAAACCGTGGACCCGAGGTGCAGGGCAACTGCCCTGCCGACGAGCGGCCCGGCAGTTCCGCTCGTTCGCTGTTCCCGTCCTTCGCCCTGGTCGGCTCGCGGCGACGATCGACTCCGCGTGGCGATCTCGGCGCGTCGCGCTCGGCCTACGGCGCGGCAACGACGCCAACCCCGTAAGCCGTGCGAGGCGCTGGACGACAAAGCCACGCGCGAACGCGCTGACCACGTCATCGACGCGCTTCGAAAGGGGACGACGTTCAAGGTCTATCCTCCGCGCGTGGACGCGGCCGTTGAAGTCTCGCAGCCGCCGACGGCCACATCCACTTACCGGGCGGAGACCATCCTGCTCGTCGAGCATAAGGAGCAAGTGCCCGTCGTGGCTCGCAGTATCCTTCGACGGCACGGGGAACCACGTTTTTGGAGGCCGCCAATGCCGTGAAGGCTCTTGCTGCGCGAGAAGCGGCGCTTCTCGCGCCCGCCCGACGACCTTTTGCGTGGTGACAAGCGGGCCCCCCGTGGGCCAGTTCGTGCTGCGGCATGACAGCCGCTCGACGCTCCCGTCCGTGCCCTTGGCACCCTGCAAGGCGATGCTGGATGATCAAGTCCAACGCATCACCCAACGGAAAGGTGAAAGAGCTTTTGCCGAAGGATCGCACTTGCCCGGCCGATGCGAGCGGCTCTTTGAGGAGTGGCGGTCTACGGGGAAGCGGATGGGTGTGTGCAAAGGGGCCCGGTGCAGAAAGCCCGCGCCGCCCATGAGCGAATCGGCGCGCAGACAATGCGTGCGCGCGCAAGCTTTCCGCGGCGGATTGCGTGAAACGTGGCGCACGGGCGTCATTTCGAGATCGCCCTTTACGGTCCGGGAGTTGCTCTTTGGGCACTCATGTCAGCGAAAACGGGTCCTGCGTCGAAGCGTTCCTTGCCGCGCGTGCACAGCACGACAGTGGTCGACGTGGAGTGGCTCGGCCCGCTCCTTGGGAAGCCGAGCTCGCCAAGCAAGCGCGTCAACAAGGTGTCGCCTCGGAAACTGACAGGGCAGTCCAAGGGCCCATGCCCCGACACGATTGACGTCGACAGCCAGTGGCTGATCCGAACGGCGCCAAGGGAACGAGACGCGAGAGAGGAACGTCGCAAGCTACTCCCCTTTCCGTCGATCCTCGTAGTCAAGCCGCGAGGCAAACTACCGCCCTCGATACCCCGTGAGGATCCCGAGCCCGCAAGCATTGATTCGTCAGGGTCGCGGGTTCCAGCCCAGTAGTTCTCGTCGGCGGCGTACGGACCCGAAGGCAGCGCTGACGCTGCTGCTTCCGCTGAGCGCGCTCGAGCCTCGCGCACGCCGTCCCCATCACGGCGCCTCGTCGAGGTCGCCCATCACCGCCATTGCCGCTCGCCTATCCCGGCGACTTCTCGCCAGCCGCGGCCACTCGCGTCGTGGGCAGCGCAGAAGGTGCGCGCTCGCGCAAGACTTCGTCTCGGTCCGCCGTGGGGACGACAATGGATAGGCCGGGGCACGCGAGTGTCCCGCGCGGCACGCGGCGTGCTGAGCACTCTCCGCATCATGTCGGACGCATCTCTTGGGGCGCTGCTGGCGCCAAAAACGGTGGCCGTCGTCGGTGCTTCACGGTCGCGGACCAGCGTCGGCGGTGAGATCTTTGCCAACCTGGTCGGCCGTCCCTTCGCCGGCCCCGTGTATCCGGTGAACACGACGGCCTCGCACGTGCAGGGTGTCCGCGCATACCCATGCGTCGCGGCAGTGCCCGACACGGTCGATTTGGCCGTCATCGCCGTCCCCGCATCGAAGGTGCCCCAGGTCCTTGTCGAATGCTCAGAGGGCGGCGTTAAGGCGGCCGTCATCATCACGGCGGGGTTCGGCGAGTCGTGTGACGAAGGAACGCGTGCGCAGGCGGCGATCGTCGCGAGGGCCCGCCAGACCGGGATGCGGCTCGTCGGCCCCAATTGTCTGGGGGTCTTGAGCACCGACCCGGATGTCGCGCTGCACGCGACGTTCTCGACGGGGTGGCCGCCTCGGGGAAACGTGTCGATCGCGTCGCAATCGGGTGCCCTCGGCATCGCGCTCCTCGACGAGGCGCGCGATCATGGGATTGGCATTCGTCACTTCGTCAGCCTCGGCAACGAGGCCGACGTCTCGGCCGAGGACCTCCTCGAGTACTGGGAGGGCGACGCCGAGACTCGCGTCATCGTGCTGTATCTCGAGAGCTTTCGCGATCCGCGACGGTTCCTCGACGTGGCTCGCCGCGTATCGCGCGCGAAGCCCATCGTCGCCGTCAAGAGCGGGCGAAGTTCGGCGGGAGCGCGCGCCGCAGGATCGCACACGGGTGCGCTCGCGACTCGTGACGCGGTCGTCGATGCGCTCCTGACGCAAGCGGGCATCGTCCGTGCGGCGACGTTGGAAGACCTATTCGATGCTGCGACGGTGCTGGCCGCCGGATGCGTACCGACGGGCAAACGTGTGGCGATCGTCACCAACGCCGGTGGCCCAGGGATCCTCGCCGCCGACGCCTGCGAAGCGCGCGGCCTCTCCGTTCCCGCGTTCGACGGCGCGACGGCCCGTGCGCTGGCCGGAGCCGTGCCCGAAGCTTCCGTGAAGAATCCCGTCGACCTGCTCGCCAGCGCACAAGCCGAGACGTTCGACGTAGCTGTTCCTATCGCGCACGGTGATCACAGCACCAACGCGCTCCTCGTCGCGTGTGTGCCGACAACGGGCGCCGACGTCCGGGATGTCGCACGCGTCGTCGCCAAAACGCGAAGGTACGCCACCAAACCTGTGGTCGCATGCATCATGGGCAAGCGCGGCGTCGAGGAGGCACGCGCCATCCTCCGCGACGCGCACGTGCCCGTCTATTCGCTGCCGGAATCGGCAGCATCGGCACTGGCGGCGGCCGCGAGCTACGCCGAATATGCAAGCAGGGCGGAAGGCACGGTTTTGCGAGAGGGCGCGGCCGTCGCGGCGGCGCAGGCGCGAATCCACGCCAGCACGGGCGGTGGCGACTGCGTCGAGGGCCGTTGGCTTGCGCCGCATGAGACCTCGGCGCTGCTCGACGCGTGCGGCATCCGGTGCCTCCCTTCGGTGCAAGCACCCGACGCAGAGGCCGCGGCGCGCGCGGCCTCGACGCTTGGGTACCCGGTCGCGCTCAAGATCGTCTCCCGGACCGTCCAGCACAAGAGCGACGTCGGCGGGGTGCTTCTCAATCTGAAGGACAAGGGAGCGGTCCGCGAAGGGGTTGCCACGCTCGAGCGACACATGGCGGCGGCAGGCCATCGCGCGGACCTCGAGGGGTTTCTCGTGCAGCCGATGGTGCCGCGCGGCATCGAGATGTTCCTTGGCGCGACACGAGACGCGACTTTCGGGCCCGTCGTCGCCTTCGGCACCGGAGGCGTCGCGCTCGAGCTCTGGAACGACGTGGTCCTCCGGCTGGCGCCGATCGCGGACGCTGAAGCCTACCGGATGCTCGACGCCATCCGCGGACGCCGACTCTTCGATGGCTTCCGCGGGGGTCCACGCGCGGATCAGGATGCGCTCGCCGACGCCATCCAGCGTGTATCGCGCCTCATCGAAAGCGTACCCGAGATCGTCGAGCTCGACCTGAATCCGCTCGTCGCGCTGGGGCCGGGCCACGGGGTCGTCGCCGTCGATGCGCGCGTTCGGGTGCGCGTCAACGCGTGCTCGTGAGACACGTCTTGGTCACGATCGACGCCTTTCGAAGCTGCGTCTCGCAAACCATGTGCAGGCACTTTTAGACAAGCGCGCGAGGAAAGAACTCGAATGACCCTTCATTCCGGTTCCGCTGTCTGGATCGACCACGAGCAGGCCCGCGTGTTCCACGTGAGCCCACCCGTGCCGCACGGCGGCCAGCGCAGAGGAGGCCCTGCGTACGTACGAGCGGCGGCCCGCCACCATCGTCCTCTCGGACTGGAACATGCCCGGGTTGAGCGGCCTTGATCTCTGCAAAGCCGTCAAAGGCCTCGACCCTCACGCCTACGTCATCCTCGTGTCCGCCCATGAGAGGGCGCGGTTACTCGATGGAGTTCGCAGCGGGGTCGACGACTTCCTGCCAAAACCCATCGATGTGGACGAACTCTCGGTCCGACTCCGCGCCGCCGAACGGCTCATCCGGGCGGTCCGGGTCGTGGACAGCGTCAAGAGGCGCCTTCACGCATGCTCGGTCCCGCCCCGGACGTATGAAGCGCCGTGACGCGTTCGCCCAAGCGAACCTGCCGAAAGGTCACTTTTGCCCCTTCGTGGACCGAAGCAGCCGGGTGGATGATGACGATGTCGTCAACGTCCAGCCCTCGGGTGATCTCGGTCTGGGGCGTGCCGCGATGACCAATCTCCACAACGCGCGTCATGGCGCGTCCACTCGTCACGGTAAAGACCGCCCAGCCCGCGCCCTGGCGGAAGAGCGCGCTGGTCGGAACCTGCAGGACGTCCGGCTTCGACCACACCGTGATCTCGATCTCGGCGGCGAAGCCATTACCGAGGGACCGCCAAGCCTCCACCGGTCCCGCGGGGTCCAGGAGGATGTTGCCCCGCTGCTCGTCGACGCCCAGCGCCGACGTCTTGGTGAACGCAGACGGCTCTACGCGGCGCACCTTTGCCGTGAGTGCCGGCTCGCCTCCCCAATGCAGGATGCGAGCGGCCATCCCGGGTCGGACCGCCACGGCGTCCGGCGACAGGAGGTCCACGACGAGCTCCAGCGCGGACGGATCGCCCACCTCGAGGAGCGCGGTGCCCGCCTCGACGACGCCCTCGCTCTTGCGAAGGACGTGAAGGACCTGACCGTGCACAGGCGAAGTGACCTCGAACTGCTCGGAGGCGCGGGCGCCCGGCGAGAAGCGTTCGAGAGCGGCCCGGGCCTGCTCGATCTCGTGCGCAGCGACCCTCTCGGAGAATCGAGCGGACGCAAGCTCGGCCTCGCGCATGCGAGCGTCCGCCGCTGTCTGATCGAGCTGGGCTGGCGGTAGGGATCCCTCCTTGGCCAAGGCGTCCACTCGGGCAAGATCGCGCCGAGCCTGACCGTCAGCCGCCTCGGCGCGCGTCACCGTGGCTTCCGCTTGCCGCTGCGTGTCGATGGTGGAGGCCAGATGCTCCACCGCGACCTGGCGCGATCGAGGGTCGAGGAGCGGGCTCGGGAGCGGGAGGAGTCGAGCGAGCACCATCCCCGGCTCGACCACGTCTCCCTCGTGAAGATCGATGCGCGCAAGGGTCCCTGCGACGGGGCCCGATACGGTGTATCGCTCGCGAACACGCGCGCGACCGTCATCAATCACCTTCAAGTCCATCGGGGCGCGGACGGCGCGGGCCACATCGACGTCCACCGGCTGCGTGCGCAGCGCGAAGTGCACCCCTGCGAGGAGGGCGGCGGCGAGGAGAATCACGACGATTCGAAAAGGCCATTTCATGGTTCCACCTTCAGTCGCGAGCCTTGAGGACAGCCACGAGATCGAGCCGATCCGACTGGCTGCGGACGACAAGTGCGCTCAGCAGGGCGGCGAGCAAGACGACGCATGCGGCGCCGACGTAGGACGCGGGCGACACGGAGAGAGGGATCCGGAGAAGTTCACGATCGACGGTCTTCAGCGAAAGGGCACCGATGGCCCGGCCTACGTACAAGCCCGGCCCCACTCCGAGCACGACCTGAATCGCCTGCTCTCCAAGGAGAACGAAGGCGAGCTCGCCTCTCGTGAACCCGAGGATCCGCAACGTTGCCAGGTCACGACTCCGCAGCTCGAACGCGATGCGCGCGTTGTTGTAGACAACTCCGACCGCGATCGCGGCCGAGAAGAGCGCCAGGATGACTCGCATCACGACGAGGACGTCGCCCTCCTCGGCGCGCTCGAGCCCTCGGTCAATGCTGGGGCGACTGACCGAGGCCACCGCCGGCAAATCGACCAGCCGCCGCGTGACCTCGTCGATGTCGCGAGGGTCTACCGCGAGGAGCATGACGTTGGCTCGCGGTGTCTCTCCCATGAAATGCGAGAGCTCCGCGGCGTCCATGTACGCTGCGATCCCGAGGAAGTCATCGACCAGCGCCGCAACAGGTACGCTGACTTTTCGGCGATCGGCCTCGAGCACCTCGATGTCGACGTCGTCCCCGGCCTGGACGCCGAGCGATTCGCCAAGAGGTTGCGACAATGAAAGGCCGGCTGCGGGAAGGTGGAGCGGGTGGTGATCCACCCGAGGAGGCGGTGCAGATCCATGCCCTCGGCGATGCCCAGCCGCGGACACCGCGGCCACGAAACTCGCGATGCCGCAGCCGACGACCAAGGCGATGGTCATGCACTGGTACCGCAAGCGCCAGAGATCCCGGACGAGCTTGTGCTGGAGCGTCTTCACCAGGAGACCTCGCTCGGTGCCTTGCGGTTCGGGTTGCCGAGATCGGTCGCGATCTTCCCGTCCGCGAGGGTGACGACCCGATCCGCCATCTGCGCGATGGGAGCGTTGTGGGTGACCACGGCGATGCTCGTCTCGAGATCGCGGTTCACCCGGTCGAGCACTTCGAGAACGATGCGCCCCGTCGCCGCGTCGAGGGCGCCGGTGGGCTCATCGCAGAGCAGGATGTCCGGTTTTTTCACCGCGGCGCGCGCAATGGCCACCCGCTGCTGCTCGCCGCCGGACATCTGCGACGGATAGTGGTCGCGCCGCGCGGACAGGCCTACGAGGTCCAAGGCGTCGTCCGGGGGCATGGCCTTGGGAGCCAAATCGGCCACGAGGGCCACGTTCTCTCGGGCCGTCAGGCTCGGAATCAAGTTGTAGAACTGGAAAATGAAGCCGATGTGCCCGCGCCGATACTGCGTGAGCGCTTCCTCGGTCGGGTGCGAGAGGTCGTGGCCAACATAGGCGAGCGTGCCGGAGGTCGGGACGTCGAGACCTCCGAGGATATTGAGCAGGGTCGATTTCCCGCTCCCGGACGGGCCGAGCAAGACCACTAACTCGCCCTGAATCAAGTCGAAGTCCACGCCGCGCAGCGCCTGCACCTCGACCTCTCCCATCTGGTAGGTCTTCACGAGCTGCCGCGCGCGGATGACGGAGGGCCTCTCGTGGTTCACTGCCAACCCATTCGACCGGGAGGAGAGGACGTCCCACCTGGTAGCAAGAACGGGGCGCGACGTTGCAGCCGCTCCGAGTCTCCGTCGCCCCATGACGCGAACTTTGCGCGTGAGCGACGCCGATGCGCTCCCGTTTGGGGCGAAGCCGATGGGACACGCGCTTTGCCGGAGAATCGCACTTGGCTCGGCTGATGCTACGGGCTCCTCCGCGAATGGAGGCAACGATGACTACGGACCGAACGAAGAACCGGTTTGCTTCACGAAGTGGTCGCGCCGGCGTGGCGACGGCTGTCCTCCTCGCGCTGGCGGCAGCCGCGTGCGGAGAATCGTCCGCCCAGGGGGTGAAGAGCCCGGCCGACCAGGCGGCGTTCATGGAACGCACGCGGTGTGCGGCGGACGACGATGACAAGGCTCTTGGGGCTGTGCTCGGCGGCAGTGCGGTGCAACGCGTGCAACCGCTCTACAGCACCGTCGATAACGCGAAGGGGGGCCTGCAGGCCGAGCTCCGCGGCGCCACCGTGGTCGTGGAAGCTCTCCCGGGCATCACCGCCGAATGGCTCGATCGTGCCCTCGAGTGCCACGGCGCCAAAGAAGCGCTTGGACATACGACCGCGACGTCGGACGATCCGTTCTGGCTGCCTGGTTCCTCCATTGACATCGACGTTCGCTCGGCCAAGGACGGGTTCGACGTTGCTGTCAGCGCTTACTCGGCGAGCGACGCACGCCAGGTTCTGACCCGCGCCAATGCTTTTGCGAAATCGAAAACCTTGACCGCCCCGAAAGAGGGAGAGGCTGCGCACTGATCGTAAGAGACGGTGTTCCTTCGATACACAAATTCAGCTCAGGAGAGATCGTCATGTCCAGCACCATCACAAGCGACAACGCGGGCCCCTTTGTGGTCGTCCTAGGTCTCGACCTCACCGACACCGAATCGAGCGGCTTCGCCTTCGACCAGGCCGCGCGAATGGTCGGGCGCATCCCGGATGCCGTGTTGCACGTCTTGCATGTCCTGGCTCCGGAAGCGGCCACCGCATCGGCGCCGGAGAGCGCTGGGCTGCTGCGTCTGTACGTCTCTGAGAAGGCGGTCGTGCTCGGCGCGGCAGCGCCTGCACGCGTCGGGATTCATGTGCGGCGGGGAGATGCCGCGAGAGAGATCGCTCAGCTCGCGGTCGAGGTCACCGCGGACGTGATCGTCGTCGGCTCGCACAAGGCACCCGTGAAGAACCTCTTCCTCAGTACGACAGCGGAGCGCGTGATGGCCGTGGCCGCTTGCCCTGTCTTCGTTGCGGGGCCGCGACCGCGACCCCAACTTCGCATCCGGCTCGCCGATACGCAGCTTGCGCACGTCCGCACGGCGAATCTTGCGACCTGCTCGTTGCAATTCCCAGCCTCGGGCGGGCTTGCCTCCGGCGCTTCTTCGTCGCACCTTGCGGGTGCGCGGCGTGTCAGTCGGTTTGGTCATCGCAAGTGCCCAAGGGATGGACACGCCGCGCGACTTTTCAAGCCCTCCGCGCACGATTCTGCGTCACGCCGTCACGCGCGCACACGTCGGGATGGAGCGAACTCCAGGCTAAAGAGTTGCGACGGCGGTGAAGACGTCGAATCTGCGTTGCCCTGCAAGGACTGCGCGCCCGACGGCGGGGGTCTTCCGGCCATAGAGAGGGTCGCCTCCGGATGGTGCCGGCACGTCGATTGCTCTGCTCCACGCAACTGCCCATGGTCGCCCGCCAGGAAGACGCTGCCTCGACACTGCGGGATGTTCTCCTCGCCGACCACCGCCGGATTGACGACGTGTTAACGCGGATCCTCGTGGCCCTGGAGGCTGTCGATCCGGACCGGGTAGCGACCGAATGGGCGGAGTTCCACCGCGCGCTGAGTACTCATCTCGACGCTGAGGACCGGTATCTTATCCCTGCCCTCTTTGCCTGCCGGCCGCGGGACGCGCGGTCGTTGCTGCAGGAGCACCGGCACATCCGAAGCCGTGCGGTCGATCTCGACAATCATATCGGGAAGGGGACGTTGAACGCGGATACCCTACGGGGCTTCGCTGACGAACTGTCCGCGCACGTCCGCCGCGAGACCGCCGTCCTTTACGAGTGGGCGGACGACGAACTCGAAGAGTCCGACCGCGACGCGGTGCTCCGAGCCGTCACCCCCACCGCGCGACCCCTCTTCAACGCAAAAGTGCGGACGTCCGGGAAAGGTGACGTCTAGCTCTTTGGTGCAAGCAGCGCCTCGAGGGCGACCACGAGCTCGTCGACGTTCACAGGTTTGGTCAGATATCGATAGAAGCCGGCCTGGAGCCCTCGCTCCCTCTCCCGCTCGGCAGCGGCCGCGGTAAGGGCAATGACGGGGACGTCCTTGGTCGAAGGGTCTTCACGGAGTACGCGGAGAGCTTCGAACCCGCTGATGCCCGGGAGGTTGATGTCCATGATGACGACGTCCGGCAGGCGCCCGCGCACTAGCTCAATCCCCATCTCGGCCGTGGGCGCCGTCACGAGCTCGAGCGCCTCGAACTCGCCGAGAACGTCCCTCATGAACGTCACGTTGGCAGGGTTGTCTTCGACATAGACAACGAGCCGGTGCCCCTGGCCGCGGAGCGCCGCGCCCTCTCGCTTGTCTACCGCCGTCGACGTCGGCGGCGCCGACGTTGGCGAACGGACGTCCAGCTCCACCCAGAACTCCGAGCCGACACCGGGCGTGCTCTGAAAGCCCACGCGGCCTCCCATCAATTCGGCGAGGCGCTTGGTGATGACGAGGCCAATGCCCGTCCCCTCGATCGGCCCTGTCTCCTGGCCTGCGCGCTGGAACGGTTGAAAGAGCTTGTCCTGCTGGTCGGCGGGAATCCCGATCCCCGTGTCGATGACCGAGACGCGTATGCGCCTCTCCTCGGGCATCATGACCCGGAGCGTGGCCGCGCCCCCAGGGCGGTTGTACTTGAGCGCGTTCGACGCGAGGTTCATCAGGATCTGAGCGAAGCGCGTGCGGTCTGCCGAGGCTGGCGGAAGGGCGGGCACCTTTTCCACCTCGAGGCGGATACCCGCGCGCTCCGCCATGGGCTCGAGGGTCGCCCTCACCTCGTCGATCACCTCGCCGACGTTCACGGGCTCCGTCGAGATCGAGATGCCGCCTGCTTCGATGCGCGACAGGTCGAGGATGTCGTCAATGAGACGCAAGAGGTGCTCGCCGCCTTTCATTATCTGCGAGGCCCTCTCCTTGTGGCGATCCGAGAGCGGTTCTCTTCGGTCTCGCTGCAAGAGCTGCGCGAAACCGAGGATGGCGTTGAGAGGCGTACGCAGCTCGTGACTCATCGACGCGAGGAATTCGCTCTTGGCGGTGCTCGCCGCATCGGCCGCCTGACGCGCCTCCCGCAGCTCGTCGGCGAGCCGTACGTCTTGCGTCAGGTCCCAGATCGTCTTGACGATGCCGCCCTCGGCGGTGTGCCGGTCGGTTACCCGCAAGCTTCGTCCGTCACGCGTCCGTACGTCGAATGTGCTCTCGGGATCCCGACGCCTGGCCATTCGTTCGGACGTGAAACGAGTGCGCGCCTCGTCGCTGTCGAACGCGAGATCCTTCACCCATGTCGAGAGAATCTCCTCGTAGGTTCTCCCGACGAGAGGTCCGCGTGAGTGCTCTCCGAGAAGCCGCCGGTAGACGCTGTTGCAGAGAAGGAGGCGATCGGCGGAATCGAATAGCGCAAAGGCGTCTTGAACCGTTTCGACGGCGCTCGCGAGGCGGTCGGCGTTGACCTTCGCTAAAGCCTCGATGCGCTTGCGCTCCGTGACGTCACGGATCGCCACACAGGTCTGCAGACCCTCCGGCCCCTGCACGGGGCCGAGGCTGACTTCGACCGGCACCTCGGTCCCGTCTTTTCGTCGAGCGAAGAGCTCGAGCCCAGATCCCATCGAGCGGGCGGCGGGCTTCTCGTTGAAGCGTGCCACGTGGATCTTGTGGCGGGCGTGGAATCGATCGGGGATCAAGAGTTCGAACGACCGGCCGAGCAGCTCCGACCGCTGGTACCCGAAGAGCTTCTCCGTCTGCAGGTTGACGAACGCCATGAGCCCATCAGAAGAGACCAAGACCATGGCGTCGGGAGCCGCGTCGAGGACCTGCTCGTAGCTCGCGGCCGGAGAGGACCCTGCAGCAGCTTTGGACTGGTCAACTGACATGGGGTAGTCGCACGCAGAATACTGCGCCCGGCGCCGCGTCTTCGATCCAGATTCGACCGCCATGCGCCATCACCGCGCTTTTGCAGAACGCAAGACCGAGTCCGCGGCTTCCGCGCGAGCGAGAGCGTTCGCCCGACTCGACCTGCACGAAGGGATCGAAGACCCTTTCGCGCATCTCGACGGGAATCCCGACACCGGCATCGGCAATGCGAAGCTCGACATCCTTGTCGGCCTGCGATGCCGTGACGGACACGATCGTCCCTCGCGACGCATGGCGGATGGCGTTCTCGACCAAGTTGGCGAGCAGGCGGCGGAGGAGGTCGGGGTCGGCGTTCAAGTGGTCGATCCGGACATCGGAGCAAAGGCTGACCTCACGGGACTGGGCCTCTGCTTGGAGCTCGGCGAAGACGTTCGCTACGGTTGTTCGAACGTCGACCCTCGAGATCTTCGCGGCGAGCTTGCCCTCATCCGCCTTACTCAGATCGAGCAGGTTCAGGATCATACGGTTGAGTTGCTGCGCTTCCGCGCGAATCTGCTTGGCGAACTCGCGGCCGCTCTCGGGCAGCCCGGCGTCCCGCAGCAGCATCTGCGCGTTCAGATCGATCGCACTGACGGGGTTCTTGAGGTCGTGGACGACGAACGCCGTGAGCCGTTCCTTTTGTAACTGAAGGCGCAAAAGCTCGTCCCGCTGCCTCCTGAGGATGTCGTAGTACTCACGAACTTCGGCCCCTAGGCGCCGGACCTTCAATGCCGTTTGAATGCGGACGACGAGCTCTGTGGGACGAATGGGTTTGGTCAGGAAGTCGTTGCCACCGGAGCGAATCGCCTCATCGAAGGTGTCCACATCTCGCTGGGCGGTCAGAAAAAGAACCGGAGTGTCCACGCCTCTCGGCAGCGCGCGGATTCGTCGACAGACCTCGAACCCGTCGACGTCCGGCATGCGCACGTCGAGAAGGACACAATCGGGCGCCTCCCGTTCGAACGCGGCGATGCCCTCGGCCCCTCCGCTCGCCAGCACGACCCGGTGCCCTTCGTCCTCGAGCGTGCTGAGAGCCAGCGAACGGTTGGCCTCGTTGTCGTCCACGACCAGAATGGTCGGAGGCCCATGAGCGACACCTTGGCCGAACGGTTGAACTGAAAGGTCACCAACCCCCATCGCCCCCTCGGTATAGCAGCGTGGACGAGCCGCGACTCAGTCCCTGCGCACACCACGTGCAACGGGCCAGAAGTCTTTGCTGCAGGCCTTCGAGGCGGACATGGCATGCGAGCTGCAGCAGTTTCGCGCATCGCCGGCTTCCGGTAGTCACTACGGCGATGGAGGACACGGTGCAAGCGGCGGCACGCACGATGCGCGACCACGGCGTGGGCTGCGTGGTTGTTACCCGCGAAGGCCGCCCCATCGGAATCGTCACAGACCGCGATCTGGTCTGCCGCGTCCTGGCCGAGGGGCTCGACCCCGCATCGGCACGCCTCCACGACTTCGTCACCTTCGACCCGGTCACCGTGTCGGTGCATGACAGCTTCGAGACGACCGCGGAGCGGATGCGCTGGCACGGCGTGGGGCGCCTTCCTGTGGTCGACGACGACGGGAAAGCCGTGGGCATCGTGACCTCCGACGCATTGCTTGCCCTTCTCGGACGCGAGATCGGGGCTCTCTGCGAGGGCATCAAGGACCGCTCGGATTCGACAGAGAACCGCTGATCCTCGCGGGGGCCGCCAGAGGCGGCAGCCCGCATAACCATTCCCGATCAGCTGAAGTTCGCTCGCGGAACCGCCTCGACGTCCTGGGCGAAGGCGACGATTTCGAACCCGGGGTAGTGCATCGCCACATGTTCGAGAATCTTCTCTGCGACGAGGGGCAGTGCGATCGTCTCGAGCCGCACATTCCCGGAATCGAAGAGGCTTCGCTTGCGCGTTCCATGAAGTCCACGTCCGTTCACGCTGGCGGTCGTGTAGCCCGCGGCTCCCAACGCCCTGAGGGCTTCCGTAAGACGGTCAAGCAACTCGGACGACGCGATGACCGTCACGAGTTTCACTTTGGCGGTTTCTACCATGGTCTACTCCTTGGGGTTTTCCAATGCTGGAAGGGTGGGTCGCGTATCCCTGAGAGACGCTGCATCCTCGCCGACCTCTCGCAGAGGGCGGATAGAGTCGTCCGCATTTGGCACTGCGAAACGCGAGCCACCGCACAAGTAATGAAATCCGTCGAAAGTGCTCGGACGCGCGAGAGGCCGGACTGCGCATGGCGCAAAGAGTGCGTTGACGCACACCGTTTTCCGTTCCCCTCGCGCTACAAAGGACTGGTCACGAAGGCGCCGCGCCGGACGAGCGCCTCTTTCACAAGCTCGACCACCCCGAGATACGCGACGGTCGCCGCCGCGACGAAGCCGATATAGCTCAGGGGCATCGGCACAAAACCGAGCACCTTGGCGAAGGGCATCGCAGGGAGCGCTGCTCCGAACCCGACGACGGCGAACACCGTGACCGTCAGCGGAACGCTTGGGCGACTCTTCCACGGTCGCTCGAACGTACGGATGACGAAGAGAACGAGGGTCTGCGTGCACAGCGACTCGACGAACCAGCCTGTATGAAAAAGGGCCTCTTTCGCGTGAAAGAAATGGAGGAGCACATAGAACGTGAGAAAATCGAAGATCGAGCTGATGGGCCCGACGAACAGCATGAAGCGCCGGACGAGCGCGATGTCCGAGCGATGCGGCCGGCGCAGCCAGCTCGGGTCGACATCGTCGGTGGGAATCGAGATCTGCGAGACGTCGTAGAGGAGGTTGTTGAGCAGGATCTGCGTCGGCAGCATGGGCAGGAAGGGCAAGAGCAGCGAAGCTGCCGCCATGCTCAGCATGTTGCCAAAGTTCGAGCTCGTGCCCATGAGCAGGTACTTGGTGACGTTGCCGAAGGCGCGCCGCCCGGCGAGGATCCCTCCGTGTAGGACGTCGAGCCCGCGTTCGGTCAGGATGATGTCCGCCGCCTCGCGTGCAATGTCGACGGCGTGCGGGACCGAGATGCCAACGTCGGCGGCATGCAGCGACGGCGCGTCGTTGATCCCGTCGCCAATGAAGCCGACCACGTGTCCGCGGCGCTTGAGAGCCAGGAGGATCCGGGTCTTCTGTGAGGGCGAGATCCGCGCGAAGACGGCGGTGCGCTCGGCGACGGGCGCCAGGGCAGAGTCCGACATTCGGTCGATGTCCACTCCGAGAAGGGGCGTGCCGACATCGATGCCCACCGCCTCGCACACGTGACAGGCCACGGCTGCGTCGTCACCCGTGAGGACCTTCACGGCAACGCCGTCGTTTCTCAGCCCGTCGACCGCCGCGGCGGCCTCTGACAACGGAGGGTCGGAGAACGTCAAGAAGCCGGCGAGCACCATGTCGTGCTCGTCGCTGGCGCGCCATGCGACCTGTTCGCCCGCGTCCTTCCAGGCAACGGCGAGCACGCGCATCCCTTGCTCACCCATGCGCGCGAGCCATTGGCGCCACCGAGTCCGCGCCGCGTCGTCCGCCGGTTGGCTTACGCCCTGCGCGGTGTCAAAGGCTTTGACCAACTCGCAGAGCGCGTCGGGAGCGCCCTTGGTGATCATCAGCCGCTCGGTGCCTCGTCCGACGACGACGGAAAGGCGGCGGCGTTGGAAGTCGAAGGGCACCTCGTCGAGCTTCGTCCACCCCTCCTCGTCCGGCGCGACGGCGGCCAGGATGGCCACGTCGAGGGGGCTCTTGATGCCCGTTTCCAGGCGACTGTTCAGGCGCGCGAGTCCCAATGCACGTGGGCTTTCCTGGCCGTTCGCGTCGTACGAGCCGGCGACACCCATCTCTCCCGCAGTCAACGTCCCGGTCTTGTCGCTGCAGAGGACATCGATGCTGCCGAGGTTCTGGATCGCCGACAGGTGCTTGACGATCACGTGCTCACGCGCCATGCGCGAGGCCCCCTGAGCGAGCGTCACGGTGGTGATCATCGGGAGAAACTCGGGCGTCAGTCCGACCGCAAGGGCCACCGCGAAGAGGAGCGACTCGAAGGCCGGCTTGTGCATAGCCACACTGACGGCCAAAAGAACCAGTACCAGCACGAGCACCGTGCGCGTGATGAGCATCCCGAAGTGCCGAAGCCCGCGCTCGAACTCGGTCTCCGGCGGGCGGGCCGAGAGGCGTACCACGACGTCTCCGAACTGTGTGGCACTGCCGGTGGCGGTGACACGTGCGGTGGCGCTGCCGCTCACGATGGATGTTCCGAGCCACACGGTCCCTCGCCTGTCGTCGTTGACCGCCGACACCTCCTTCTCCGCTGGCAAGGACTCGCCTGTCAGAGCCGCCTCGTGGACGTGCAGGTCGTTCGCCGCGAGCAGGCGAGCGTCCGCTGGCACGAGATCGCCCGCGCCAAGGCGAATGATGTCTCCCGGGACCACCTCGCGACGCGGGATCTCGCGCCAGGCGCCGTCGCGAAGCACTGTCGCCGTCGGCGCCACACGCGCGCGGAGCTGTTCGGCGGCGCGCTGCGAGCGCCAGGTCTGGACGAAGTTGATGACCACGCTCAGAAGAACGAGTCCCGCGATGAGCACCGCGTCGACGGTATCGCCGAGAAGGGCCGAGAGGCCACTCGCCACGAGAAGGACGATCGCGAGCGGGTTGCCGAGAAACGGCGCAATCTGCGCGAGTGGCGAGCGTCGCTCGCGCGCTGGCTCGTTCGGTCCGAAGCGAGCGAGCAGGTCCTGCGCTTCGGAAGTGGCGAGCCCCTCTGCCTCGAGGTCGGTCATGGGCCCGCGCGAGAGCAGTCTTCGTGCCATCGGAGAAACGATGCCCTTTTGCCCAGCAGCGCAGGGGCTGCGCGTCCGTAGCGCTTCTTCACCGTTACTCCACGCACGGCATGCACCATGCTTTGACAAACCCATGGAACGAAAGGTCGTCGCCATGAAGCGTATCCTGGTCTGTCTGGATGGGTCGCCGCAGGGGCCGGGTGTGCTGGCGGCGGCCGTTGAGGCAGCACGTGCCCACGACGCGGAGCTCATCCTGTTCAGGTCCGTTGGGCTGCCGCCCGAGGTACCGCAGGACTTCTGGAAGACCACCGAAGAGCCGCTCCTCGGTGTGCTCGAACGCCGAGCGGATACCTACCTTGCCGAGTGTGCTGCGAAGGTTCCAAAGGGCATCCAGGCTGAATCCCAGGTAACCGTCGGCGTTCCATGGCAAGCCATCTGTGACGCTGCGCGCCGCACCGACGCCGATCTCATCGTCATCGGCTCGCATGGGTACGGGGGGCTCGATCGACTTCTCGGAACGACCGCCGCCAAGGTAGTGAACCATGCTCCGTGCTCCGTGGTGGTGGCGCGCGAGCCCCATCCGACAACCGGGTGAAGCCATGTTCGTTGATACAATCCTCGTAGGAACGGACTTCAGCGACCTCGCACATGACGCCATCGATTGGGCGATCGAGCTCGGGCGCGCGCTGCACGCGCGCGTCGTTGTGGCCCACGTGTTCGATTTACCCATCGTGGGCTTTCCGGACGCATCATTCGTCGTCGGCCCTGAGGCAGCCGTCCGCATGTTGGAGGACGCGCAGCGGGGACTTGACGCCGAGGTGGCGCGCGTGTGCGACCGCGGAGTCCCCGTCGAGGCCGTCCTCCGTCAAGGCGACGCGCGTGACGTGCTGCCGGCGATCGCCACTTCGATGGGCGCAGGCCTGCTCGTCGTGGGCTCGCATGGTCGCCGGGGGCTTGCTCGTGCGCTGCTCGGCAGCGTGGCCGAAGGCGTGGCTCGCGCGTCGGCGAGCATCCCCGTCACGGTGGTTCATTCGAAGAAATAGGCCCTCACGAGGCAACGTTGGCCTGACCTCTCGTGGTCCCACCCAACGCTCTCAACATCGCGTTCGCGGGGTCTCCTCAGCTCAGTGGCACTCGACGAACATCTTGGAGCGGTAGCCGGCGTCGTACCTCGCGATCACGTCGTAGCCCTTGGGGCAACGGTCGTGAGCTTCCTCATGACACTCATCTGACACCGCGGTGCCGCACTCGACGGCGTATCCGGGACGCCCGTTCGGCGTTGTCATGGCCGCGGCCGAGGACGCCGCTGGACAGCCTGACTGCGCGAGCGCCGGCAGCATCGTCAGGACAAGAGTGATTCGTCTGCGCATGTCGCAATCTCAGCATTGGGCAACAACGTATCGAGGCCGACGGCTGCCATCGTCAGGGCACCGCCTATGCCCGCACGTTAGCGGTCGCTCTCCGGCCCGTGCACCGTCAGCACGGGACAGGGAGCGGTTCGCACGATCCTTTCGGCGACGCTCCCGAGGAGGGCACGCGACAACCCGCGCCGTCCGTGCGTCCCGATCACGATGAGATCGGCCTTGGGGCTCTTGGCCGCGGCGAGGATCTCGGACCACACGGGCCCCTGGCGGAGCGTGGAGTCGATGGCGACGCCTGGTCTCTTTGCGCGGGCCACGACGCCGCTACAGCGGTTCTCCATGACTCGGAACGAAAGTGGCTGTTTGTCCGCCGCGAACCGTGTTAACGGCGGAGTGCATGATCGAACCGTACTCGTTGGACCTGCGTGAACGTGCTGTCGCCCTGGTCGATGAGGGTGCAACCAGCTTGGAGGCCGCCGAGATGCTCGGGGTGAGCGATAGCTGGGTGCGCAAGATGCGGCTGCGACGCGACGCTCTCGGGCATCTGATGCCCGGTTCACCGCCCGGCAAGGAGCGGAAACTGACCGAAGCCCACGAGGAGGAGCTGTGCCACTTGGTCTTCGACAAGCCGGACGCGACCTTGGAGGAGTTGGTCGAGCTGGTGGCCAAGCACCTGAAGGTGCGCGTGAGCATCGCGACCATGTCGCGTCGCCTCATCGAGCTGGGGCTGACGCGCAAAAAAAGACTCTCCACGCCACCGAAGCCGAGCGCCCGGAGATCCAGCAAGAACGGGAGCGCTTCCTGCGTCGAAGCATCATCCAGCGAGCTGCGCGGCTGATTTTCATCGACGAAACGGGCATCAACCTGTCGATGACCCGTACCTACGCGCGTGCGCCTGCCGGGATGCGGGCGGTGGATGCTGTCCCGAAGAACTGGGGCGACAACATCACCGTGACGGCAGCGCTCACGCTCGATGGAATCATCGCGCCCATGATGCTGTACGGCGCGATGAACGCGCGGGCGTTCGAGGCGTACGTGGAACAGTGCCTGGCACCGGAACTGCTCCCCGGCGACGTGGTCGTCCTCGACAGGCTCAACGCCCACAAGACCGACCGAGTCCGCGAGCTGGTCGAGGCCACGGGCGCCCGCCTCGTGTACCTGCCCGGCTACTCGCCGGACTTCAACCCAATCGAGCATGCCTGGTCGAAGTTGAAGGCACTGCTCCGAAAGGCAGGCGCACGGACCGTACGTAAGCTGACCCGTGCCCTTCGGTGGGCACTGCTGGAGATCACCGGTGACGATGCGCATGGCTGGTTTTCACACTGCGGCTTCCACGTTCCATGTCACTGAGAGCCGCTGTAAGCGCGGCTGCGGCGGCGTCTTGAATCTCACGTATGAGGTCCGGGGTGATCGTCGGGACCTCCGGAAAGCCGAGAACCGGGAACTCGTAGGCGTGCACGACGGTGATGCTGGCGCCGAGCTTCTCGGCGAACGCCAGAGCGTAGTCGAGCGCGCACTGCGCGGTCTCGCTGAAGTCGTGGGGAACGAGAATGTGTTTGATCAGAGGTGCGGTTGTCATGTGTACCCTCGTGCAGGAGGTCGACCGGGGACCGGGGCATTTCAACCAAACCGCTTGCCCTCGACGATTCCCGCCAGGGCGCGCGTCGCGTCGACGGTGGTGAAGATGCCGACGATCCGAGGACCGTCCGTGATGACGGCGCAGCCGTACTTGTGGTCGGCCATCGCATTGGCCACGTCCATGAGTGGCGCGTCCGGCTCCACGACGTACACATCGCAGGACATGGCATCCTCCACTGGCACCTTCGTAGGATCGACGTCCCGCAACGTCTCCACGAAGAGCGCATCGCGCTGGGACAGGATCCCCACGAGCTTGCCGCCGTCGAGAACCGGCAAATGCCGGATCCCCAGGCCCGCATGCGCTCCTGGGCAACCGAAAGAGATTGATCGCGGCCGATCGAGTGGGGAGCGGCGGTCATGTACTGCCGGATCGGACGGGCCGCACGCGGGTGCGGCTCGACCTGGGCTGGCTTGGGGCTCATGAGGACACCACGTAGCAAGGACGTGGCCGCGGCCCGCTCCCTGCTCTTGTGCCTTCGCGGAGTTCAAGAATGTCGAGAAATCCGACGATCCCCGACGGTCCTGTTGCGAATGCCCTGCATCGAAGCGCAAACTCTGCGCGGGAGACCAGCGACGTGAACGAACCCAAGACATCGACCGTCCGCCATCGCGTCGTCGTTGCGGATGACGAGGCGGCGTCCCGCAACGCGTTGGCTACACTCCTCCGTGCAGAGGGCTTCGAGGTCACTCTCGCAGAGGATGGCCTCGCGGGCCTGGCGCGCGTCCAGGAAGTCGCGCCCGACATCCTCGTGACCGACCTTCAGATGCCGGGGATCGACGGCATCGAGCTGTTGCGGCGCGCGCGCGAGTCCCACCCGGACCTCATCGTCATCCTGATGACGGCGTTCGCCGACATAGAGACGGCCGTTCGGGCGATGCAGGAAGGCGCGGAGCACTACCTCTCGAAGCCGCTCCAGGTCGACGAGCTCCTCCTCGTCATCCGCCGGGCGCTCGACCGCCGAAAGCTCCGCGACGAGGCGACGGAGCTCCGTACCCGCCTCAAGGAAAAGCTGCGCTTCGAGAGCATTGTTGGCTCGAGCCCCGCGATGCAAGCGGTGTTCGACGTGGTCGAGCAGGTCGCACGGACGAAAGCAACGGTTCTCATCACGGGCGAAAGCGGAACCGGCAAGGAGCTCATCGCCGAGGCGATCCACGAGAACGGCCCACGGGCATCGGCCCCTTTCGTGAAGCTCCACTGCGCAGCCCTCGCCGAAACGCTCCTCGAGAGCGAACTGTTCGGGCACGAGCGCGGTGCCTTCACGGGCGCCGTTGGACGGCGGGAGGGTCGCTTCAAGCAGGCGGACGGAGGAACGCTCTTCCTTGACGAAATCGGCGAAATCTCCCCCGCCATCCAGGTCAAGCTCCTCCGGTTCCTTCAAGAGAAGACGTTCGAGCGCGTCGGCGGCAACGAGACAGTGAAAGTCGACGTACGTATCATCGCGGCGACCAACCGGGACCTCGCCACCGAGGCCGCATCTGGGAAGTTCCGGGAGGACCTTTACTACCGACTGAACGTCGTGAACGTCGAGATGCCCCCTCTGCGGGCCCGGCCGAGCGATCTCCTCCCGCTCGCCACTCACTTCCTTCGCCGCTTCGCGAACGAGAACGGCAAGCCCATCGATGGCTTCGCGGACGACGCGATTGAACGCATCACGGCCTACCGTTGGCCGGGCAACGTGCGGGAACTGGAGAACGTCATCGAGCGATCCGTCGTGCTGTGCGAGGGGTCCAAGCTGACGGCGAAGTATTTGCCAGCGGGCGTCGGAGCGGTGAGCCGCGGTGGAGTGCGAATCCCTGGGTCGACCATGGGTGAAATCGAGCAACACGCGATCCTGACGACGCTCGAGGCCTGCGGGGGTAGGACGACGCAGGCGGCTCAGATGCTGGACATCAGCGTCCGCAAGATCCAGTACAAGTTGCACGAGTACGGGGTCTCGCTCAACCGCGTCGTCGGACCGGCCCCCGAGGAGAAAGCCTGAGCCGACGACATCTGTTCCTCGGTCAATGCGACCGCCGTCTCGGCCTTCCTATCTCCGTTGGAGACTCTGCGCCTCCCGAGCAAGTATGACGACTCGATCAAGGGCGCTTCGCGTGTCGTCGCGAAGCGCCTGGTCGTCGTTGCCTACGCTCTTGGCGATGAGGCATTCGACGTTGAGCGTAAGCGCCGATGCAGCGCTGATGATGGCGTGGATGACGCGGCCGAGGTCTTCACGGTCTTCCCAAATCGCGTGTATGCCGCTCTCTCGCTTCGCCATCGCGGTGTCCTTTCAGGCAGCCTGCAGGGACTCAACGACGACGGTCGCCTGCTGGACCGAGAGCGTCGGGCGCCCAGCACCTGCCATCGCCGCGCAGATGTGCTGAATAAGCATCCGTGTGACCTCGCTGCGGTCGGTGCCGACCTGGGCGACCGTTCTATTGCAGCCGAACGTGGCGACGCACACCACCGCATGCCACTTCGTCTCGTGCAATTCGATCTCGATAACTTCGCCGTCGTGGTTCAGCGTCATGGTCCCCCCGTCTCTGGGGACAACACTGAGCACGTATCGAGCCATACGCGACCGTTGGCCTTTTCGGACGTCTGAGGCGTCGTCGACACATTGTGTTTTGCGCAGACACGCACAACCTGCGCTCACGTCCGGCTTGAACGAGCGCTGGGCCCCGCCCGATCCCACGGGGGCCAGACCCTCCACCCCGCGCTCTGGTTGGCCATTAACAATCGACAGTCGGTGCCGTCCCCAACGAGCACGTCTTCTTCGGGAAATTCGATTGCGATGCCATCAGCGACGACACCGACGGTAGCCGTCCAGACCCTTCCCTCCGCGAGCCCGACGGCCTCGGCGTTGGCCGCCGCAAAGCCTTGTTACACGATGGCCAAGGACGGATGGCATGCGCACATCGAGTGCGGGACACCCGACCTGGCCGAAAGCGCCTTATTCGACGTGCTTTGCGCTTACCACTCCAAGTTGAACCATTGGGGAAGCAAGCCAGAGGTCAAGCGCGAGGATCGCCTCCCACTTCTTGCAGTCCAAGCCCGACCTCTTCCTGCTCGGACGCATCCTCGGCCATTCCCACACACGCGTCACGGAGCTGTACAGCCACTTCTTGCCTGAGCACCTCGCCGAGGCTCGGAACGTCGTCACCTTCGCCGGAGCCGGGGAGCGTGCCGCCGACGCCGTGGCGCGGGTCGAGAAGGATGACGAGGTGACGAAGGGGCGGACGGCGAGCTGACCGGCTCGTGGCCGGGGTACGATTGCGCCGTGCCCAAGTCGCAGGTTGCCTATCTTCTCGACCGGATCGGCGTTGTAGCGGGGGTTCAGGGCTCGGACGCTGCCGCCGGCCAGTTCTGGAACACCGAGGACTTGTCAGACGTATCCCTGGAGACCGCGACCTTTCTTCGAGATGCCCTCGATGTACCGGCGCTCGAACGTGAACTCGTGTCACGGAGCCAGGTCGACGCCAAGACGCTGACCGAGGTCGCCGCTTGGTTCTCCTCCGTTGCGCAGGAGGCCCCTCCTCCGTTCGCCATGACGTTCCCGGACGGGACGACTTTCGGCTGGGAAGCCAAGCTACAGCGCATCCAGGAACTGGTCGCTGGGCTCGAAGACGCGCACGGCCATCGACGAGATGGAGGTTGGGCTTCGGCTCGCCCTCGTCGGGGATACCGCGTTCCTTCGATTACTCATGGCGCTCGCCCCGGAGCACGAACTTCGCGTTCGGCTCCCCTACGATGAATTACTACATCGAAGCGATCAGCATCGGAGCCTCGTGATAGCGCGCGCGCCAGTGCCAAGTCCACGGGGTCCTCGGTGGCAGCAGGCCTCCCGGATGCGTCAGAGTGTGCCGTGTCGGTCATTTCGATCAGGTTCCACCGGCTCATTGGCGGCGAAACATGCTGGAGACGAGCAAGGTACGCTTCGTGAAAGAAGAGGACCCGCGATGGCATTTCGTCGCCTTGGCCATGTCCTTGTCGTTGCGCTCGGTGCCGCCGGTGTCTGCACTTGGGCCGGCTGCTCGGGCAGCGTGACGAACGAACCGCAGCGCACGACGTCCGGTTCCAAGTCCGGTGCGGCGAGCCCGAACGTCCCAAGCTCCTCGTCGGGCGGACAGCCATCCCCGGAGGGGGGTGCCCCAGACTGCGCGAGCATCCCGGTGCCGCAGACCGCGTACGTGTGTCCCTCCGGCACAACCATCACAGGGACGTACGTTGCCAACAACGGCGCGTGCGTGCTCGTCTACAACTGCCCGCCTCCCGCAGCGGGGTCGGCTCCGGATGCGTCGACCGTGCCCGTGGGCGACGCGGGCGGTGGCGGCGGCGGCGGCCTGTGCGCGAACGGCATCGGCCCGTGCGCGTCGGGGAGCAGCGGGGGAACCATCGGCCCCACGTACCCGTGCGGCGACGCGGGCCTGACGTGCACGTGCTCCTCGGCCGACCTCCCACCCGCCCCCTGCAACGCCGCCGGGCAGCAGCTGACCTACGCGCTCAGCCCGCCTCCAGGGCCGGTGACGCCGTACTCGAGCATGTCGGAGTTCGACGCGATCGCCGTGGGTCGCTGGTGGCGCACCGCCGGCGAGGCCGAGATGGAGTGCGAGGAGCTCGGCATCGAGATCACGGCGCAGGAAACGTGGATGCCGCTCGTCAGAGCCAGCGACGGATCGGTGCAGGGCGTTCAGAACCTCGCGCAGCCCATCGGCCTCACGTTTGCCAACGGCACGCCGAGCATCCCGGGCAACAACGCACCCGTCTTCTACGACGCGTGCTCGGGTCCCGGCACGGGGATGGAGCTCCTCATCGATCCCTGGTACGCGGACTATGTGAAGATGCAGTGAGCGCCCGTCGCCACGCGATTTGATCGTCGCGGCGACTTGCACGCGACTCATCCCGGATGCCACGAGCGGGGGGCTGCGTCGTCGCTACGGACACGTCCCGAGGGACTGCGTTTGCCACTGGCCTGATTGACAGATGGCGGGGCCGACGCGTCCGAAGACCGTCGTGCAGGCCGTGCCCGCCATGGCGGAACCCGACGACGCTGCTCCGTCTCCCGTCGGCTGCGCGCCGGCGTCTGCGGCTGGCATCACGGCGCCCGCGTCGCACATCGTGTTGCACACGAGTCCGTACTGGCACGAGGTTCCGCTGTCGAGCGCGCTTGTGGCGCCGTTCTGCGGCTGGCCGGTCGGACAGGCGTTGTCGGCCACGCCGCCGTCGCCGCAATCGCCTCCGACGGCGACCCACTTCTGGCCGTCGCACACCACGTTGAAAGGCAACGTCAGGGTCGCGCCGCTCCCGCCCCCGCAGCTCACCGAGGTGGGGCACGAGGCATCCTCCTCGCCGGCGCCGCAGGCAGCACCCGTCTGCGGGGTCGGGCAACAGGGACCCGCGCAATCGGGAGCTCCGCCCGTGTTCGGGGGCTGCTGGCCGCCGTCGTCCGAGGTTGACGGCGCGGATTGATCTGCTCCTCCGCCATCGGTGCTCGCGGCGCGGCTGCTGGAGCCGCATCCGAGGGAGAGACACACGAGGGCACCCAGGCACGATGCGCAGGCGAGTGATTGACCGATGTTCATGGGTATCGCCGTGACGTAATTATGCCGGACGAGCGATCTGCCGCGAGGGCAAATGGCACATGGGCCCTCGCTCGACTACGCTGAGCACGCGCCATGGGCCGCTTCGGGGAGTGCTCGACGGGCTCATTGCTGCGTTCCTACATCGCTGCTTCGCCTTGGCTCGCTGTCGCGACGGCTCTTCCCTGCTGCGGCGGGAGCCACGCGGGGCCTGTCTCCGGCGGCGAGGCAGGCGCGCAGGGCGACGACGGCGCGATCTCGGACGTCGCGGCTTCACCGGGAACCGACGGCGCCGGCACGTTCGTGCCGGACGGCACTACGCAGGACGGGCCCTTCGCCGAAGGATCGAACGTCGTCGCCGACTCGGGCGACGGGGCGGCGGCGTCGGGCTGTGTGGCCGCCGTGGCGAGCAGTTGCAATTCGCTTTCGCTGGAAGGCCCTACCATCGATTCGACCTGCTCGTCGTCGCCGATGCCTCAGCCGACGGGGGGCAGCGTGACCGACGGTCTCTACGTCCTCGAGAGCATGACCTACTTCGACGCGTGCCCGGCGGCCCCGGACCAGTCGCGCGCGGTGTGGGCCGTGTGCGGCTCCACGTGGCAGACGGCGCAGGAGGTTCCGGTGACCGTTGCGGGCGCTGATGCCGGGCTCGAGCTGGAGCGCGTGACTGCCGACGTCACGCTCAGGGGGACTGAGGCTCACGCGACTGCGACCTGCACGTGGCCGCTCTCGTCCGCTCAGCCGCAAACATGGTCGTACGACGGGACGGCCGGCACGTTGACCCTGTACATCAGTCAGAACGGGGGCACGCGCGCGGATTTCTACGCGCGGCAGTGACTACGGCGCGAGTTGGGCCAAGGCAATGCGACCTGGGTATCCGCCTCCGACCCACGCAAGCACGACGTCTGACCCGCTAACGGCCATTTGCGCCTGGTGAAGGCCCTGCGGGTCCGTCACGACACCGAACGCTGACGTAACCACCGTTCCTGTTGCGGAGATACGGGTCACCGAGAGAGTGGTGGCTTGGTCGATGATGCCGGTGGGCGTTCCGTAGACGATCACGGTGTCCTGACCCAGCGTGGCGAGCGGCGGGGCGAGGTAAATTGCGCCAGCCAATGCGACGGGCTCTCCCAGGAGGGCGCCCGTTGCGTCGACGGAAACCCAGCTTGAAACCCCCGGTGACGACGCAGACGAGCCAATGCCGAGATACACGAACCGCGCCTCGGTGCCGGTCCACGCGAGCCTACCGAACTCCGCGCTACCCAGGGCGGCCGTCGACGGTAGGGTGATGGTGCCATCCAGCGCCATTCGCGCGATCAGCTCGGATCCCTCCGCAGCTATGAGGTACCCATCGCCGGTGAAGACCGCGTTGTAGTTGCCGCGCGGCTGCTGAACGGCGACCGGAAAGACCGTGACCGGGGCGATCTCGTCCACGCCGTTGTCGTCGAGAAGAACGGCTTCCACTTGCAGGCCACCCGCGTTGGGCGTCGTCTGAGGCCACACCGACCAGGCCAGGAGCGGCCCATCGGAGACTGTCCCGCCCTGATCTCGGGCGGCGAGCATCGGAAACTCGGCGTTGGGCACGACGTGCGGCGTGCCGCGCGGTGCCCCGTTGGCGTCAAGTGGCTGGACGGTGACTCCACCATCGCCATCGGCCGCGAGCATGTATCCCGTAGTGGAGCGGGCAAGCGCAACCCGTCCTGCGTGAAGGGGGCCGAGACAGTCGTATTGTGCAAGAAGCGTCAGGTCCGCGCTGAAGCGTGCAACCCGGACGGCACCCGCGACTCCTGGAGCGTCTCCATTTTCGCCTGGGCCCGCGACCCAGGCCACCACGATGTCCTGACCCGTTGCGGCCAGCGCGAGAGAGCTCGGCGTGTCCGCCGGGAGCGCGGTGGTCTCGCAGGCAAGAATGTGGGGGTCGGTCAGGCAGGTCGTGCACCCATTGGTGTCGAAGGTGCACAGCGAGGTGCATGCGAGTGTGCCGCCCGAGAACCCATTCGACGCGCAAGTCGCGCCTCCGAGATCGGTTCCGTCGCATGATTCAGCGTGGATTTCGCTCCATCCGCGATGGCGTGACGGCGACGGACGCGAGTCCGAGCGCGCCGAGGGCTTGAAAGAAGCACTCGGCGTGTCCATGAGTTTCGTCAGCCATGAAAAAACCAACAGACACGCCGAGCACCTGGAAGGTGCGACGGCGGGCACGAGAAGGCAAGAGGGCGCAGGGCTGGGAGTTGCAGAAGCAAGGGCGTCGTATCCGCCGGCCTGACCCAAGCGCGATCCGCGTCGGCGCCAGCGACACGTCGCTCACGAATGTCGCTGGGCTGGTGGAGTTCGGCGCATGGGCGCGGGGGCTGGGTGTGGATCGCGAGCTGGCGGTTGCGTTCAGTCGGCTCAAGACCGGCCATGGCGTCGTCTACCCGATGGGCGCGCAGCTTCGGCTGCTGGTGGACGCGTTCATTGCGGGCGAAGGTCGGGTCTTGGGCTTGGAGTCACTGGCCGCCGACGCGCTCTTCGTCCACCTGGCCGGCGGCTGCATGCCCAGCGTCGATGTCTTCTACGACGACCTGGCACGCTTCGACGCGACCGCCCTCTCGCAGCTCGAAACGATGATGAGCGCGCACGGATTGGCACGAGCGAAGGCGGCTCGACTTCGCAGCGCGCATCTGGACGTCGATACCACAGTCGAATGCCTCTTCGGCTTGCAAGAGGGCGCGGTCCCGGGACCCAATCCGCACTACCACGCCCGCCCCAGCTACCACCCTATCCTGATGCGGGTGGCCGAAGTGGACGCCATCGTCGGCGCGAAACTGCGGCCCGGCGACACGGGCTTCGGCGACCAGGATGTGCCGACCGTGGTCGGCTGGATTCGCCGAGCACGCAGCGCTCTCGGCGCCGGGTGCGTGCTGCGCGTGCGTATCGACGCGGCCGGCGACTGCGCCGAGCTGATGGCTGCGGTCGAGCACGAGGGCGCGTTCTATCTGACCAAGGCCAAGATGACCGCCGACTTGATCGGCGCGCTGGCGACGCACACCCGGTGGCACACCGTCGACATCGATGCCTTCGGCGAGCCGACTCGACAGGTCGCCACGATCACGTTCAGGCGCGACGTGTGGAATAGGCACGAGCTGGGCGTCCGCGTGGTGGCCGTGCGTAGTCGCGACCGCGACACCGGCAAACAGATCTACCTCTGGGCCGATCAGGACTGGACGGTGCAGGCGTTTCTGACCAACGACTGGCTGGAACACGAAGACGACCTGGCTCGCGAATACAACGACCGCGCGGGCATCGAGCCGCTCATCGCGGAGCTGAAGGGGCCCTGGGCCATCGGCAAGGTGCCCACCGCCGGCTTCGATGCCAACCATGCCGCGCTGCTGCTCAAGCTGCTCGCCTTCAACCTGTTGCGTCGCTTCATCGACGACCGCTACGTCGCGCTGACTCGCTGGCGCACGGCTTGGATCCGGCGGGTGCTCATCACGCGCGCAGGCCGATTGCTGCGTGGACCCGGGCGCATGCGTGTGCTCCGTGCGCAGCCGGTGGCGATGTCCATGCGGTGCTGACCACGCACGCCAGCACGATTCGCTCGCGTGGGGGAAAGGGGGAGGTGTGCCTGCCGACTGGCTTCTCGATGCACACACGAGTACTCGCCCCTGTCATCCGACGGTGCCCACGTCCTCTCGCACGATCTTCGAGGGTGGAGCGAAATCCACGTTCAGTCGCGACGTTCGCGACGTCACCCAGCAGCGCGCAGCCTGCGTCTTCCGCGGTGCCTCCCGCCGTGCCCGCAGCCCCAGGGCCCACTACGGGCTCAGGGGAGCACACGGTGCAACTGTCGCGCAGGCCATTCCCACACGCAGACGCGCCGCAGACAGGTGTCGGCGGATGGTCCGGCTGGCCTGCGAGCCCGCACGTACCTCCTTCGGTGTCGTCGTTGGAGGCGTCGGCTGGGAAGGAAGCCTGGTCCACCGCGCTCCCGTCGTTCGTCTCGGTCCGCCCTTGCACGCTGCTGTGGGAGCCGCATGCCGCGACGCCCATCACCAAACCGAACGAGCCTCCAGCGAGGATCCTCACATGGCACCCCTCTCTCAGAATACCGCGTGGGGTGCCAATAGGCGAAGGCGCCTACACTACCCTGTCCTGGCGATCAACCCGTGCGCGCTCATGCGGCCCGTCGCATGTACCGGTGAGGTACTGAGCACCCCACGAGTTGCAGTGCTGGCCTGCGAGGCATGACGTTGACGCTGCGCGCCCGGGTTCGTGGCGGCCGGCTCGTCCTTGATGAGCCGATCGACCTGCCTGAAGGCAGCGAGGTCGAGCTTGTGCTCGCGCGCGAGGAGGACGATCCCGACGAAGCGGATCGTGCGCGATTGCACGCAGCGCTCGACCGCGCACGCGCCCGGGTTCAACCCGGGGAGAGGGCAGGCAAGGACGAGTTCGTCGCTCGCCTGCGCGCGAAGGGCTAGCGAGCGGGCCTCTGGGGCACTACGCTTTGGGCACGATGGCCAACGCGGTTCGAGGCGTCCTGCATGGCGCGACAATCACGCTCGACGCCCCCATCCCTCCCCTCGATGGGCGGCGCGTGCGGGTCGTCATCGAGCCAGAGACCGAGAGCGGCAAGGACCGCGAGCTGTCGCCCGACCAAAATGCCGTGCTGCTCCGAGACTGGGCGCAGCGCGGGCCGCAGGGCCCCATCGACGACGATGAGGACTTCCCGGAAGCTCCGTGATTGCGCGGGGTGACATCCGCTGGTTCCGGTTCGAGCGCCCCGACAAGCGAAGGCCTGTGCTCGTACTGGGTCGGTCGGCCGCCCTGCCCGCCCTCTCGCAGATCGTCGTCGTCCCGTTCTCGACGACAATCCGGGGGCTCGCCGGTGAAGTCGTCCTCGACGAGCGTGACGGCCTCGCCGTCCATTCCACGCTTAAAATCGAGTGGATCCGTGCGGTCGACCGTACGTCCATCGGGCCTCGGATCGCGACATTTCCCGTCCACCGATGGTCCGAGGTCAAGGGAGCCGTCGTTCATGTATTGGGGCTGGACGAGGGGTAGGCTGCGCGAGCGCTCCTCGCCGAAGCGCAAGCAACGGGCGCAATCCACAATGGAAGGGATCCTGCGTTTGCGCGGCGAGGCTCGCTCCACCACCTGGGACCCGGTTTCGACGTGAACCCCGACGAGATCGCCGTCTTGAACCGGGCCGCGATGCAGTCGGGCGGGCCGTCGCCCCGTGGGGGAGAGACCTGGAGCTCAGCGCCATCCTCCTCGTCCGTGGGCTCGTGATGAACAGCGGCGTCTTCCAGGCCGTCGAGGGGGTCACGGAGACCGAGCTAGGAGCTTCGTGCGCGGGCTTCAGCTACTTCGGGTTCGTGGGGGTCGCCGACCTTCTCGAAGCCGCCAGCAACGAGGAAGAGACGGAGGAGAGCGAGAGCGCCTCACCGGCGAGTACGGCAAGCTGGTCGACGACGGGGCCATCGGGGAGAGGTTCCGCAAGCACCTGTCGAGGAACCGCGAGCTGTAAGCGCCCTGACGTCCGACGACGGGGCCTTGGCCGTTGACGACGACCGCTCCGCCAACGAGACAATGGCGATGGTGCCAGCCGGTTGCACCGCGTGCGCGCCTCCAAGAGAGAGGGTACTCAAGGCAAAATGCCGCCGGAGAAGGCCGAGAGGGGGACCCTTTCGGACCGGCTGTAACCTACACGGGCGCGCAGTGCACACGGCCGTCCGCCGGGCGGCCTTGCCGGCCGGATTGGTCTTGCCCGCTGCGGACCGTCCCCGACCCGCGCACGGGGCGCAGCGTCCGCAAGTCGACGGGGTGCCGAACGCAGGGCGATGCCATCGCATGGCGCCGACGCTACCTCAAAGCGGATCAGGATCCGGCCGGTGAAGCGGCGGGGACCGTCACGTTGCGCGACGTCCTGAACGACTTCCTCGAGTCCCGCGCGGCCCACACGAAGAACGACGGCCGGCCGCTGTCGAAAGACACGCTCGAGTTCTACCAAGCGAAAGCGTCGATGGTCGCGGCGGTGCTCGGCGAAGACACGCTCGCGTCCAAGGTCGACGCCGCCGCGATCGACGCCTACCTGAAGGCGCGTCGCAGTGACATGACCCAGCGCGGCGAGCGCGTGACCGACCACACGATTCTCGAAGGAGCTGGCCGTGCTTCGCTCCGCGTTGCAGCGCGCGAAGCGCCTCGGCAAGTTCTTCGGCGACCTCGACGCGGTGTTTCCGTCGACGGGCGAGTTCGCCCCCGGCTACGACCCGCGCAAGAGCGGCGCGAAGGCGCTGTCGCGGGAGGACGTCGCCCGGCTTTTCGCTGCTGCCCCCCGCGAGCCTGCCCCGGATGCCCCCGCACTCGAGCGCGAGACGTACCACCGGACGATGGGCAAGCTCGCCGTCGTGGCGTTCGGGATCGCCTGCGCCGCCGAGTTCGCGGCGCTGAGTCGCGCCCGTTGGTCCGACGTATCGTGGTACCCCGACGACCCGGGGCGCTCGGTCGTTCACGTGCGCGGGACGAAGAACGAGCACCGGGATCGGCTCGTACCCATCGCCACGCTCGAACAAGCGCTCTTGCTCGACTTCGCGCTTCGCCACGCACCCGGCACGGGCGAGACCATGTTCCCCACCCTGGGCAACATCCGCCGCGACATGCACCTGGCGGCCGACCGCGCGAGCGTGAAGCGTTTCTCGCCCCACACGATGAGGCACACCCTCGGCAAGTGGCTCCGCGCGGGCGGTGTCGACAGCGCGACGACGGGCGCGCTCTTGGGTCACGCCGACGGGCGCATGGTGGAGCGCATCTACGGTCGCCTCGACAACCCGGAGGACGCGCGCAGCGCGATCGCGGCGCAGTTCATGGGGCGGTTTTGGTACGGCAACGGTGGCGGAAGTGGCGCTCCGCGGCACCCCTGGCAGAACGACGCGAACACGGAAGCCGCTATTTCCCCGGCCGATCCCGTGCGCAGGGGCGGAATCGAACCGCCGACACGGGGATTTCAGTCCCCAAGTCAGGTGCCTATCGCCCGAGAAAAACCCTGTACCCGCGGCGTGGTGAGAACCAGGAGAGAACTGAGTGCACCGCTATCGCGATGCGTTTTTTTTCGGGCGGGGGCTCCTGCCACCCTGGATGACCCGAAGCTGGGCGCGTTGCTGGGCCTGCTCCACAGCCCGCCGCTGGATCCCCGCGGCGTCACGGGCGTCGTAGGTGAGCATGACCATGCGGGTGTCGCGGTGGCCGAGCGACATCGCGAGCAGGTGCGGATCGATTTCATCGTCGAGCGCCCACGCGCCAAAGACGTGCCGCAAGCTGTGGAGCGACAGGCGGGGAAGCTCCAGCAGTGTGCACGCCGCTGCCAGATCGTGGGTCGAGTTGCGCCATCGCGTGAAGGCGAGACCCTTCTCGCCGTCGAGGCCGGCCTTGGCGATCTTGAGGTACCCCTCTTGCCAGGGCAATGCGCGGAAGCATGCACGCTCTCGATCGTCCGTCTTCGTCCCGTGAAGAGGGACCGGGGTCGCGTCGAGGTCCGTCCGATACGCGCGCAGGATGGCGCTCGTCTCAGCCCCAGTCGCGAGCGCGAACGCGATCTGCGCCCGGCGGTGTGGAAGGTCATCGAAGTGCGCGAGCAGACGGCGTGCGTCGTCGTGGCTCAGCCGAACTCGGCGCGGCTTGTAGTTCGTCTGGAAGTCCGCGGGGAACATCGCATGGGTCCACATCCATCCACGGCGTGAATTGATCGCCTGACTGCAAAGCGCCCGGCGCGCGTCGGTCTTTGCTTGCAGCGCCGGTGGTCGGTCTGTGACAAGGCGAGCATGACGAACCGGGAAGATGTCGAGGGCATCGAGCGGCGCATGCTCGAACTGGGCGAGGAACTTGGGAGGTTGAAGGCGCACGAGGTGGACGTAGACGTGGTCGAGGGTCGGGTGCTGGAGATGGCCAAGGCGTGGGGTCGAGCGCAGATGGCCATCGCGATGAAACGCGCCGACGCGGACGCGCCCGAGGTGGACATCAACGGCGAGCGCTGGGGGAATCGTCGCGAGACGCCGCACGACTACGAGACGGTTTTCGGCACGGTATCGCTGGAGCGCGCGGTCTATCAGCAGTCGGGTCGCGGACGGGTCGCGGTGCCGCTCGATCTTCGGCTGGGGATGGTCGAGGGCACGTACACGCCTCGGCTCGCGCGCGTCGCGACGCGAGCGCTTGCGAGCATGCCTCATGTTGAACCTTCCGCCTCCCTCAGCAAAGAAACCGTCTCGTTTTACGCGGTGGCCCGCGAGCTTTCGAGCGCCGCTGACATCTGTAGCCTGAACCTTGACGAGTTTATTGCTGTCCTCAATCGGCATACCCGAGAAGGCTTGGACGATCCGCGACTGCTCGCCCTCGTCGACGGCGTCCCACGTCTTCGTGTCCGGCGTAAAACGATAGAGCGCGCCCTCGTCCTGAACAAGCGCCGGCCCGCCCCCTTGCAGAGTCGCCAGTAGGCCGAGCGACATCTCGGTTTGATCGCCCACCACGAACACGCCCGCGGTGGCCGATTGCCCTTCGCCTCCCGGCGCCCTCGGCTCCTCAGCCGAGCGCGCGCCCGAAGAAGAACGGGCCTTGCCCGCCTTCTCCGGGATGGCGCGCGGCTTCTTGCTGCCCGCCTCGATCGCGTCGTTGATCTTCTGCCCGTCCTTGCTCTCGTCGCCTCCGTTGGCGAGTATCGCTGCGAGCATCACTTCGCGAAGCAACTCGCGGTCGAGATACTTCGGGACGAAGCCGGCGAGGGCGAACGTTTCCCTGTTGAGAACGTCGTTTCGACTGCCGTTGGGCGCAGAGAGGACGGCTTTGCCCGCGGACTCCAGCGCAGCCCGCACGAACTTGTGGAGCTTCGCGATCGGGTCGTCGGGAGGCTCCGTCGCCGAGGAGAACGCGGACGTGTTCACAGCGCTTCGATCCCGATCGGGTCGCCGAGCATCCCCCATGGGGTGTCCTGGCCGTCGCGTCGTACGTACGGAAGCCGGTAAAGTCGTCCGAAGTCCTTGCAAGTTTTGTCAACAATGATGCCGGAGACATTGAAGACGTACCGGCGGAAGGCGAGGTACCGCGCCCACCACGTCTCGCGATCGGCGTCGGTGCAGATTGCGAACGGCTCGGCGCAAGAGAAGATGATCCGGTAGCCACCTCGCGTGTCGTAGAGGATGACTCGGGGGTGTTTTCTCCGGAGCCGCGTGATCTTCTCTAGCTCGGCCTCTCTCCAGCTCGCGCGCGCAGGCACGTCGAGCAGGTGGGCAACCGGATCGTCGACGTCGCCGACGTAGTACACGACCGAGATCGGCGCCTTGCCGATCGCGTCGTTGTTGAGACGTCGGGCGATGTTCGACGTGACGGCCTGGAAGTGTGCATCGGTCGGATACCGAGTAGTGAGCACTTCGCTCAGTGGTAGTAGGGCGACCTGAACGTTGTTCTGGGGCTTGGGGTATGCGTTGGCCGACTTCCACTCCATTACGACGACGCGGGGATCACCGTCGTCGCAGACTTGTTCGGGCGAACCACCGCTCGGCGGAGGCGGGTCGAGCGGCGACGTGCTCATGCGACACCTCGCGCGACGCGTCGGTCGGCCAGTAGCAGCGCGAGCTGGTGCACCGTCCTACGCTGCAGGTCGTCCCACGCTCGCGCGCTCCAGCGGTAGTCCGGGCCCGCAGAGCGCAGATCGTGCTCGGGCACGGGCAGCGGTTGCCGCTGAGCTGCCGAGCCGTGAGCGTCGAGCCAATCTGCGACGGCGGCTAGCTCGTCGCGCATGCACGTGACCTCGACGCGATCGAGGCCGGTGCCGATGGTCATCCGCCAGCAGCCCCACGCGCGGCGGAGGCGGAGGCGTCGGTTGACGGGGCTCACGAGAGCCTTCCCGTCTTGGGGGTGCCGTTGGAGTCGTCGCTGGGTTCCCGTTGTCCCTGCCCCGCCCCCTTACGGGGGGCGGGGGCAAGGGGACCGGTGGTCCCGGGGACCGCTGGGGACCGCTGGGGACCGCGGCTTTTCCGATCGATCGTGGGGACCGCAGGCGGTCCCCGAGTGCCATCGAGGGGACCGCCTACAGCCGTTCTCGGGGACCGCTTATTTCTTGGGGTTTTTGGGGTCGCGGTCGGTCGCGAGGCGACCACCGGGGACCGCCCGCCGGCCAGCTTGTAGAGCCGGGTCTCCGGATCGAGCACCACCTCTCCGGCCGCCACGAGGTCAACCAGCACGCGCTGGATGGTCTCGTTTTTTCCCGTCACCTCCTCGCGGAGGCCCCGGTAGCTGAGGCTCTGCTTGGTGAGCGCGCTGAGTACGCGGCGGCGGATCTTGTCCTCCGGCGTCACCCGCATCGACACCTTCGCTTGACCATCGCTCGTCGGCTCGAAGCGCACGGGCTCGTCGACCCCTCCGACGAGCCGCACGAGCGCCGGCTGCACGGAGTCCTCGGGCACGTTCGACGCCTTCGAGACGTCAATCCTTACCGTATCATTCCCGCTCTTCCGCTCGACCCAGAGAGCGGAGTCGCAATTCCGACCGGAGATGAACTCCAGGCGCGCGAGCAGATCCTTGACCCGCCCGGGATGCTTCACACAGTGAACGATTACGAAGAACGTCGTCCCCGTCCGCATGGTCACGTGCGGGAGCATCGCGAGCACTCGGTCGAACTTCTCCTTCTGCTCGCCGCACGCGGTCTGGAGCGAGTCTATCCCGCACGCCCGAACTCCCCAGCACTCGCGCGTCAGTCGCTCCTTCGCGTCGCTGTCGATCAGCAGAGTGGTGGGCTTGACAAGGCGGTAAGCGTCCACATCGTCGCGACCCCGAAGACCGCGAGCGCGGCAGAGCCGATCGACGCGGGCGCGCGTCGTTGCCGGCGGATTCTCGTATTCGAGAAAAAGAAACTCGCCCTCGATCTCGATCGGGATCCCACCCCACGCGGCGCCCTCGCCGCGAGCGATCGCCAGACCGAGGTCGTGAAGAAGCCAGGACTTCTGGCTCCCAGGCAGGCCGCAGACGAGGATCGGCCGGCCACCCGCCGCGATACCAAAACGAGGAACAACGATTCGCGGCGTCTCGTCGACGCCATCCTCGGTGTCGAGCCCGGGTCCGTCGTCATCGTCATCACCATCAGGCATCGGTAGATCGCCGTAGACTGCTCTCCAGGTCTCGCGCCTCCTGAGCATGCGCTCCGCAAGCATGCGCGCCTCCGCTTGGCGGCGTTCCTCCGCCTCGCGCTGCCGCTCCTCGTTGGCCAGCCGATCGGCCTGCTCGCGCCGGCGGGACTCGGCGGCCTCCTCTGCGGTCGGGACCTCCGCACGAGAGAACATCTTTGCGACAGCGTCAGCGTGGGATCCGAGGAGACGAACCCCGACCTCCTGGCCATCCCCACGCCGAATGACGAGCCACACCCCTGAGGGATCCTCATGAGCGTTTCGCGCAGCGCGTCGCCACACGGCGACTCCCTCTAATGCGCAGCTCTCCCGCCACGCCAGCGACAACGACAGCGAGTGCGCGGCCCGCGTCGAGATGTAGCGGTGGGTTTCGTCGAGGAAGACGCCGACCCTAGCCTGGTGGCAGTCGTGATCGGCCGCCGGGACTCGCTCTATCGCGAGACAGTTCCCGTCGGGGAGAGCGAGTGCCTCCACGGGCGTGGTGGCCAGTCCATTCGTGGACGCGCCGTTGGCATGCACGGGCGCCGTCATCGCCGCCCCGGCGCTCGAAGACGGGCCAGCATCCACTCGTAGGGCGGCGCCCAGCGGAATCGCTCGTAGATGGTCGCCACGAGCCGCGTCGCGCGACGGGCGAGTGCAAGGTCAGGGCCCGCAGGCCGGCAGCTCTCGCGCAGCTCGGCGAGGACCGCGGGCCGAGGCGCCGGGTGACCCCAGTCACGGGGCGCGCGGACCGCGTCGTGTGGATGCTCTGGATCGTCTTCGGCCGCTGGCGGACCGTCCGAGGACGGCGTCGGTCGCGTCGATGTGCGCGTCGTCGTCGCGGGGCGGGTCGACCGACGTGGCGCACGCGACCGCTGCGGAGCGCGACCCCGTATACGCAGCACCCCTGGCATCACTGCCGGCGGCGGGGGCAGACCCGGTGCTCGTACCGCCCGCCGTGGACGGCGTCGGCGATATCGGCGCTGCGGCAGGCGACGGCGGCGACGGCGGGGGGCGCCTGCGCGCGCCGCCGTGAACATCGGCTCGAGTGCGATCAGGACGGCGGCGAGCTGCTCGCTCCACCATCGCGCCGCTGGACTTGCGGCCTGCTCGGCGGCGCGCGCCACGTCGACCGGGTGGGCCGCCAGGTACTCGGCTATCCAGGGCGGCGGCACCGGTGCGACGACGCGCACCTCATGGTCGGGAGGATCGGGGACGACGAGCGCATCGAGCGGGCGCGGGAGCGCAGAATCAGTTACGCTGGTGGCGGACACGAGAGATCTCCTTCCGGGGTCGGCGGTGTCTCCCTCCTCGTCGCGCGGTCCTGGTCGGCAGGCGCGACAGGAGGTCCCTTATGCGGCGGGCGGGGGCTCCGGGCGGGTGGGGGAGGGGACGACGATCGCGAGGCCGAGTCGGCGGACCGCGTCGCTCACAGCGGCTCGCGAGGTTGCGGTCACCTCGCGGCCGAGCAGCACGCTGCGAACGACTCTCGGATCACGGTGCGCCTCGACGGCAATCCGGCGAAGCGTGTGCGTGTCGGGGATTTCGGGGACTGCGGGGTCAGCCATGATGCAGGGAAGATGCATCGGCGCGGCAGCCGCGCAAGCTCACGGCGCGCTGAGACTGGGACGCCGGTGGGACAGTCCATGTGGGAAACATGGGACGCGGCGGGACCCATGGCACTCTGGCGCGTTCTCTCGAACCACTTGTTTTTCCGAGGTGTCGCGATTTCTGCCCGTGCGCAGGGGCGGAATCGAACCGCCGACACGGGGATTTTCAGTCCCCTGCTCTACCGACTGAGCTACCTGCGCAGTCCCCGTGTCATGCGGGCGCGTCCCCGTGTCCGGGGGGCTCGTCCGCGTGTCTGGGGGGGGCGAAGAGGTAGAACAACCGCCACCCGATGGCAACCCGGTTCCTGGGCCGCCCGAGGGCGGGGTGCTCTTCGCGATGTCCTCCAGCATGAGCCGCAGCAGGTCTTCGGCGGTGAGCTTGCGGTAGTGCCGCTCGACCATCGTCTTGCCGGCGTGCCCCATCGCCTTCGCGATTAGCTCGTCGCGGACGCCATGCTGGCCGAGCCAGGTCGCGTACGTGCGGCGAAGATCGTTCGGGGAGCACGGAGCTAGGCCCAGTTCGTCGCAGGTCTCGGTGAGATCCCGGCGCGCGTTCGCCCACGGCGCGAATAGCGTTCCGTCCGGCGCGGCCTTCGCGTTTTCGAGCGCGTATCGGAGAAACTTCTGTTGCTCGAGCAGGGGCGTGGGCGCGAACCAATCACGAGTCGACCTCTTGCTGCCCCGAACACGGGCACCCATACCATCGGCGCGAGCGTCTTCGCGCTTCGCTCTCGGCCAGGCCGCAAGCTCAGCGCCGGTCGCAATCGCGAAGGCTGCGTTCGCCGCGCGGTGCCGCATCCGGGGCTTGGCAGCCATGGTGTGGATGACGTTCCACGCCTCCGCCGGCGTGAGAGTCCGCTCGCGCGCCTTGGCCATGGAGTCGATCTGCGGAAGCACCTTGCGCGGGTCGCGCTCAAACAGGTCGTTTCTGTAGGCGAGCTTGAGCGCCGGTCCGAGGACACTCACGACCTCCTTGCGGATCGATTCCCCGGCGCCCTGCTCGCGCCGCGCCTGAACGTACCCAGCGAGCACCGCGTGCGTGAGGTCGCGAGCGTACTTCGGAAGCAAACGGACGAGCGGCTTCGACTTGCTCTCGATGAACTCGATCGTCTTGCCCGCACGACCGCGCCCTTTGCGTTCGTCGCGATAGTCCGTGAGCAGGCGTTCGGTCGTGTAGTCGTTCGACGTAGCCGCAGGCGTTGCGGGCGCGAGCTTCACAGCGATGGCCGTCGCGAAAGCCTCTTGCTCGGCCTCCGCCCGCAATTCGTCGGCAAAAATGCCTGGGTACCGGTACCGCGGATCGTGGGTGAGCGGAGCAGCAGTCTCCGGCCCCCCCTTGGCTGGCGCCGCTACCTGGCGCAGCGGGACGACGTTGTCAGTCGGCGTAGATGCAGTAAGATGGTCCATACCGGCGGGTGCTCCAACACCCTCGCGACGGCGGCTTGTCGAAGGGCCGCCGTTCGCGTTTTGTGACTTTACCCTCTACTCCTCCCGTGTCGAGCGGCGGTGTGCGCCGCGGCCGGGACGCGCGCCGTCGTCGTCATCCTCGCCGGCCTCGAGCGAGGCGAGTCCCCGCACGCGCCCCTCGCTCAGACCACCACCGCGGGACGCAAGCAAACGAACGCTGGCCGGCGGCGCTTCCTCAGCCACACGCGCCCGTGACGCGATGTCGCGAGCACGCGGCGGCAGCTCGCGAGCGCGCGCGGGCAGTCTCGCGGGCGCAGGCGAGAGAAACGACGTGCGCGCCGTCGTCAGACGCTGCAACGTCTCGTCATCCGGCTTCGGCAAAAGAACGGTGTCGATCGCAAAGCCACCCTCTTGCTCACGCGCCTCGGTGATCAGCGCAGACAATTCGTCGTCGCTCGTTGCCACGACGCAACGCAGGCGATTTGTCTTCGGGTCACGAATCACCGCAAGAGGCCCATGCAGGTCCTTCGTTGCGCCGGCTTTCGTCTGTACCCTCGCGATTGCTGCCTCTTCGTAGTCGCGCGTGAGACGCTCGCGGACGTATGCGTCGATCGGCAACGTGACGCCCGAATCGGTCGGCTCGATGCCCCCAGGCCCGATACGCTCGATTGCTCCCGACCTTCTCGGCTTTGCCATCACAGATCCTCCAATCGTGTCTGAATTGTCGTCCCGCCGACGCCGCGTCCCGTGTAGTCGCGCGTCGTGGTGCCGCCTTGCCCGTCGCCGATTCGACCCGGCAGCAACCGCGCCTGCTCGGCGTACTGAGCGACAAGCGCGTCCGAGACGGCGAGCTGGCGCTGAAAAGCGTCACACGTCGCAACGTACGCCCGCTCGCGTTCGAGCGCCTCGGCCGTGCTCATCAGGTTGCGGCACGGCCACCCGGCCTTCATCAGTTGCGCCGCAGTGACGAAGACAAGCTCAGCCAGCTCGACGGCGTCCTGGCCCCACCACTTGCGAGCGTCCTTGGGAGGCGTGATCTCGACGTGGAACTCCCCCACCTTGCGAACCCTGCCCCACCCGAAGGACTCCAGACGATAGGCCCAGCGGCGGGGACGGCCGCGGGCGCGCGTGAGCCACCCCTTCGGGAGCCGCGACCCACACACGATGCAGCTCAGATGATCGTGTGTGCCCATGCGGCTCCCATACTAGTATGGGAATAGGTGTAACTCTGGCCACGTTCCGTAAGTAGAGCAAACGGAACACGGTACTATCGGAACGGAAATCGGGAGACCATCAGGCAATGGACGCCGTCGCCGAGCAGAGGTTGCGGGCCCGTTCACCTATTCGGCAACGGGCCTGATGGCGACGATGACGGACGCCCGCGGGGGGCTGCACCAGTTCACCTACGACTCGCTGGGCCGCCTGCAAGAGGACCAGGACCCGGCGGGAGGCTCGAAGACTCTCGCGCGCACGAGCTTCACGAGCGGCGGCACGGGCTTCACCGTGGACAAGACGACCGCCCTGGGCCGAGAAAGCTCCTTCTCGACGAGCCTGTCGACCAACAACACCTTCAGCCGTAACAACACCTTCCCCGACGGAACCAAGGCGTCGACGCAGTTCACCCCGAGCGAGGTCACGACGACCACCGTGCCCGACGGGACGACGACGACCGAGACCGACTCGCCCGATCCTCGCTTCGGGATGCTCGCGCCGGTGGCTTCGACGACCACGAAAACCCCATCGGGCCTCACGCTCGCCCAGACCGTCGCGCGCGCCGTGACTCTGGCGAGCGGCAGCCTGGCCACGCAGACCGACACGACGAACATCAACGGCAATACCTGGACGCGCGTCTTCAACGCGAGCACCCAGACCTGGACGACGACGAGCCCCGTGGGCCGGACGTCGACCATGACGATGGACGCGGCAGGCCGGCCCACGCAGACCTCCGTGCCGAACGTCACGCCCTTCACCTTCGCCTACGACTCGCACGGCCGCCTCGTCTCGACGACGCAAGGCTCGCGCGTCTGGACGCAAAGCTACGACGCGAACGGGTTCCTCGCGTCGACGACCGACCCTCTGAGCCACACGGTCTCCTTCACGAATGACCCTATCGGACGGCCGAACGTGACAACGTTCGCGGACGGCCGCATCCTTGGCGCGACGTACGACGGCGACAGCAACACGACGAGCCTCACCTTGCCGAGCACCGAGGTCCATGACTTCTCCTTCACGCCGGTAGACCTCCTGGCGTCGTACACCCCGCCGAGCCTGAGCAGCGGGTCGCCGTCGACGGGGTACACTTACGACGTGGATCGCGAGCTGACGACAATGATCCGACCCGATGGGATCTCCGTGACCTACGGCTACGATTCGGCCGGCAGGCTTCAGACGACGACGATCCCGCAGGGCACCCTAACCCGGACCTACAACCCGACGACGGGCCGACTTGCCTCGCTTGTGGCCCCGAGCGGCGAAACGACCGCGTACACCTACGATGGCTTCCTCAAGACGGGCGTCGCCTGGAGCGGCCCGGTCGCCGGCACGGTCATGCTCGCCTTCGACAACAACTTCCGCGTCACCTCGCAGAGCGTCAACGGCGCCGCGCTGTCCTTCGGCTACGACACCGATGGGCTGCTTACGACCGCAGCCGCCCTCACCCTGGCGCTCGACCCGAGCAACGGCCGGCTCACGGGAACCACCCTGGGGTCCGTGACGGATGCGTACACCTACGACGCCAACGGCCTCTTCGCGACTTACGTCGCGAGCTACAGCGGAAGTGCGCTTTACTCGGAGAGCGTCCTTCGCGACCTCAATGGCCGCATCACCCAGAAGACCGAGACCATCGGCAGCACGACGCACGTCTGGGGCTACACCTACGACGCCAATGGGCGGCTCACCGACGTCAGCGAGGACGGCAACTTCGCGAGCCACTACGCTTACGACCCCGACGACAACCGGACGACGTTCACGAACACGAGCGGCACCCTCAACCCGACCTACGACGCGCAGGACAGGCTCCTGACCTACGGCAGCGCGAGCTACACGTATACAGCCAACGGCGAGCTGACGAGCAAGACGAACGGCTCGGGGACGACGAGCTATTCGTACGACCCGCTCGGCAATCTGCTCAGCGTGACACTCCCGGTCGGCGGCCCCGTCGCCTACGTTGTGGACGGTGAGAACAGGCGCGTCGGCAAAGAGATCGGCGGGAGCCTTACGACAGGGTTCCTTTACAAGGACCGGCTCAACGTCGTCGCGCAGCTCAATGCGAGCGGGAGCGTCGTGGCGAGGTTCGTCTTCGGGAGCAAGCCGAACGTGCCCGACTACTTCACCAGCTCGGCGGGAACGTTCCGTATTTTGAGTGATCATCTCGGCAGCCCGCGACTCATCGTGAATACCGCAACCGGCGCGACGGTCGAGGAGATCGATTACGACGAGTTCGGGAACGTCACCAACGATTCAAGTCCCGGGCTGACGCCATTCGGGTTTGCGGGGGGGCTGTACGACAAGGACACGGGGCTCGTGCGGTTCGGGGCGAGGGACTACGACGCGAGTGTCGGGCAGTGGACAAGCAAGGACCCCATACGGTTCGCCGGCGGGATGAACCTTTATGGGTATATGGTCAACGATCCAGTCAATTCGATCGACCCCAACGGCCACGGGCTGTTAGCAGGGGGGGCGGCCTTGCTATGCGATGCCGCCGCCCTGGGCTGCGCCGCGCACGAATTGAAAGAGGCTCTTTCTGCGTTCAACGAGAATCTGGAAAGTTGCCTCGAACATGCGAAAGATGCCCAAAACGAAATGAACCAAAATAGTCCTAGTGATCCGAACTGCCCGCAGAATGATGCGAAGGCTTTAGCACGAACGGCACAACAGTGTTACGATGATGCGATTAGTACGGCGCTAAAAGGCGCTTTGATTGGCGCCGGATGCTCTGCGCTAGCTGCAGCTTGCTTGCTCGCGACCGGACCGGCTTTTGGCTTGCCGGAGCCATGACGACAGGTACGGCGCGAAAGGCGTGTTCATGCCCTGGCAATGGCTGATCGCCTTGATCTTCGGTTCTTTGGGAGTGTCCGTTCTCGCCACTGCCGTGGCGCTCGCAATGTCGGTCTACGTGGCGTTCGTGCTCGGCAGGAAGCGGATCCACATTGGGGTATTCGAGGTCCTCCGTGGCGAGTGGCCCGCAAATATGGCAAAGCAGGAGCGCATGACGCTGACACGGTATCGACGCGGACTTGCTCTCACTGCGGTTTGCGGGGCTCTGGCGTTGTTGCTAGCGCTAGCTGCGGTGGCACTGCGCCCCATCGTAAGGATTCCCGAAGGTAACGCCTCCAGCCCTCCAGGAACAACAACTTCCGAATGACGTCGCAGGCGGTCAACGGGACGTCTACGCTCCTGTTTGCGTACCACGCCGACGGGCTGCTCACGACGGCAGGAACGCTCGCCATGACGTTCGACCCGAACAACGGACGACTGACGGCGACAACGCTCGGAGCCGTGACCGACGCGTACAGCTACGACGCCAACGGGCTGCTCGCGAGCTACGTGGCGAGCTACAGCGGCAGCGCCATCTTCACCGAGAGCCTCGTCCGCGACCCCAACGGACGCATCACGCAGAAGACCGAGACCATCGGAGGGGCGACGCACGTCTGGGGATACACTTATGACGTGAACGGGCGGCTGACCGACGTAACGGAGGACGGGAGCTTCGCGTCCCACTACGGGTACGACGCGGACGACAACCGGACGACGTTCACGAATACCGGCGGCACGGTCAATCCCACGTATGACGCGCAGGACCGGTTGCTCACGTATGGGAGCGCGAGCTACACGTATACGGCGAACGGCGAGCTGGCGAGCAAGACGAACGGCTCGGGGACGACGAACTACACGTACGACCCGCTGGGCAACCTGCTCAACGTGTCGCCTCCGGTTGGCGGTCCCATCGCCTACGTCGTCGATGGCGAGAACCGTCGCGTCGGCAAGCAGGTGAGCGGCACGCTCACGCAGGGGTTCCTTGTCGATTCCCAGGCGGCGGGAGATCGATGTCACCTCCCGCCATCTCCCGTCGCATCTCCCGTTCACGAATCCCCTTGAACTTCCAGTGCTTCGTCGCTGCACGGGAGATACGGGAGATGCTTCCTACCTATAGGGGAAAAGGAGAATAAATCGGGATGGGGGGAGCACTCACATATTTTCGGATGTGGCCGGGAGGGTCAGGAACGTCTCCTCCATCTCCCATCTCCCGCCGCAGGCCACCGGCCCGCCAGCTCCGTCCACAAGCGGGATTAATGGAGAACCGCACGGCGCTCGGGGCAGGCCCGAGGAGATGAAAATCACTCGGACACCCGCCGATGCCCGCAGCGGGAGCCGCCCCGATGAAGTTTCGATTCTCCTCGTACGCTGATGGAAGAGATCGTCGAGGTCGCTCAAGCGCTCGCGTGCGCCACGAGGCTGGAGATCCTGCGCTTGCTCGGGGACGACGGGCTCTCCCTGTCCGACGTAGCCCGAGAGGCCTGCGTCGCCCCGGCCACGGCCTACCACCACCTCGCCGTGCTCGTGCAGGCGGGCCTGGCCGTCCGAGTTCGGCAGGGCAGCCGGTGCATCTACAGGTGGTCTCCCAGCCGCTGGCAGCTCGTACGGATGTCACCGCCAGCACCGTCGCCGACTACGTGATCACGTCATGGGGCGAGGTGCTCGTGGACACCGTGTAGGCCAAGGGTCTGGAAGTTTTCTCCAGCCCCTACCGCCTTGACTGCCGCCCCTGCTCGAACGCCCACTTGACCAGGATGTCCGTCTCGACGGCGGCACGTTCGTTCACGACTTCCTCGACGCGGAGGTAGGCCAGCCATGCGTCCACGTTGGCGTGGCGCCGGAGCTTGTCCTGCGCCCGCACAATCCTCCTGGACGCCTTCTTCCAGTCCTTGGACTTCGAGAGCGCCTCGATGCTCGCGTCGTGCAGGGCCGCGTTGTCGGCGACGATCTTGGCGGTCAGCTTGGGGAGCTTCACGACTTCGTCCCCGACACCAGGTGACGTTGGATCGTGGACGTGCCGACGCCCATCTCGTCGGCGAGCTTCTTGACTGGCCACCCCTTCTGGCGGAGTTCACGGAGACGATCTTCATCAAGACGGGCACGTGGCCGTCCGAGGCGGGCTCCCCGGCGCCGCGCGGCAGCCACCCCAGCTCGGGTGCGCTCGATGAGGATGGATATCTCGAACTCGGCCATGGCCGACACCAAGTGCAAGAGCAGGCGTCCACTTGGGGTCGTCGTGTCGAACGGCTCGGTCACGCTGACGAAGTTAACCCCCAGCGCGTTCAGCTCGTCGAGCGTGTTCACCATGTGCTTGAGGGATCGAAACATGCGGTCCGCCCGCCACACGACGATGCTGAGTTTCTTCCGTCGAACCTCGGCAAGCATCTTGTCAAGTTCGGGTCTGCGCTCCTTGGACCCGCTCACCCCGTGATCGATGTACGTGGCTCCGAGTTCCCACCCGCGCCGGGCGATAAACTCCTTGGTCTCGTCGTCTTGCAGGCGCGGGTTCTGATCCAGCTTCGAGACCCGCAGGTACCGGCAGACGCGAACAACGGCAGGAGCCATGCCGTTACTACGAGCTGACCCGATTTCGGATCAACCCGTATTCCTACGAATTCGGGTGACCCCAGAGCCCTTCTCGCACCCCTTGAAAATGGCTGCGGCGTCAGCCTCTGGCGGGAACGATTTCGGCATGGGCCACGACGTGGCTCCCACGTTGACTGATGGTCGTGGCTCGAGAACGGTGTCCTCTCGCCGTGCCCGACACCCCCAAAGACGACGTTGCCCTCCTCGAACACGAAGTCTCGCTCGAAGGTCTCGCCGTAGCTCGCGGCATCTCACTCAAGAGGAAGGGCCACGTCCTGGCGGGCACGTGCCCGTTCCACAGGAGATCGAGGCCCACCTTCACCATCGACGCGCGGGCGAACACGTGGGCCTGCCCGAGCTGCAAGACCACCAGGGGGACGGTCGTCGACTTCGTCATGAGGACCGAGGGCATCTCTCGCAGGCACGCAGTCGAGCTACTGCAAACCGATCACGGCGTCGGCGGCCCAGCCAAGATCGTCAAGCAGTCAACGGTGACGAAGCTGCCGGGCGCGTTCACGGCCAACGCGGGCGACGCCGCCCTGCTCGCCCAGGTGGTGGCCTACTACCACGACAGCCTCGGGAGGAATCCCCAGACCCTGGCCTGGCTCAAGACCCACGGCGTCACGGGCGAGGCCGTCCAGCGGTTCCAGGTCGGCCTATGCGACCGCACGCTCGGCTACCGCATCCCGAAGGCCAACCGCAAGGGCGGGGCCGAGATGAGGGGTAGGTTGCAAGCCCTTGGCGTCCTTCGAGACACCGGGCACGAGATGCTGCGCGGCTGCGTCACCTTGCCCCTGCCGAGCGCCAACGGTGTCGTCGTCGGCGTCTACGGTCGCAGGCTCGATGATCGAGCGGTGGACGACCCTCACGTGTACGTGGGTCGCCACGGCGTGTGGAACCAGCAGGCCCTCACCGCAAGCCGGGAGATCGTCGTGTGCTCGACGGTCTTCGATGCCCTCATCATGTGGAGCTGCGGCGTCCGCAACGTGACGTCCATCCACCGGCTCGACGGCGGGGAGTTGGACGGGATGCTCGACGCCATCTCGGCCAACGGCACGAGCAAAGTCACGCTGCTGTTCCCGCGTACGCCCCAGGGCGACAGGGCCGTCTCGAACATCAAGGACAGGCTCAAGGGTGTCGAGGTGTTCAAGGCCCTGTTGCCCACGGACATGAACGTGGAGCAGTTCGTGTCGTCGGCGGAGCCCCAGGCCCTCCTTAACCTGGTTCGGGCAGCCGAGTGGATCGGTGGCGTACGGCCCAGGACGATCCCCAAGCCCGCGCTTCCGAGGACCGTTGTCGAGGGATCGTCGGAAAGCGCGGCCTCCCCGCCGAGCACGAGGGCCGACGAGATCGTCATCGAGCACGGGGATCGCCGTTGGCGGGTGCTGGGCCTCTCGGTCAACACGAGCTACGAGCGGCTGCGGGTTCACCTGTTCGTTTCGAGGGAGACCGGAGACCCTCGAACGTCGGGATTCTTTGTGGATACCGTCGAGCTGTACTCGGCCCGGCAGCGCAGCTCGTTCGTCGAGCAGGCCGCCGACGAACTCGGCCTCGACCGGGACGTGGTGAAGCGCGACCTCGGCCACGTCCTGCTTGTCCTGGAAGCCCGCCAGGACGAGGCCATCCGCGCCGCTCTGGAGACCAAACCGACGACGCCGCCAATGACCGAGCCCGAGAAGACGGCGGCCCTCGACCTCCTGCGTGATCCCCACCTGCTCGACCGCATCCTGTCGGACTTCGACCGCTGCGGCGTCGTCGGCGAGGACGACAACAAGCTCGTGGGCTACCTCGCGGCCACGTCGAGGAAGCTGCGGCAGCCGCTCGCCGTCATGATCCAGTCGTCGAGCGCGGCGGGGAAGTCGTCGCTCATGGAGGCGGTCATCGACTTCGTGCCGCCCGAGGACAGGTTCTCGTTCTCGGCCATGACCCCGCAGAGCATCTTCTACATGGGCGAGACGGACATCGGGCACAAGGTGCTGTCCATCGCCGAGCAACAAGGGGCCGAGCGTGCGGCCTACGCGCTCAAGGTCTTGCAGTCCGAGGGGCGGCTCAGCATCGCCAGCACCGGCAAGGAGCCCGGTACGGGCCGGTTGGTGAGCCACGAGTACAGCGTGCAGGGGCCGGTGGCGATCTTCACGACGACGACCAGCATCGACGTGGACGAGGAGCTTCTCTCCCGGTGCATCGTGCTCACCGTGGACGAGCGGCCCGAGCAGACCAGGGCCATCCACGACCGGCAGCGGCACGCGCAGACCCTCGATGGCCTCTTCGCCCGAGGGGGCCGGGAGCACGTCCTGCATCTTCATAGGAACGCCCAGCGGCTCCTGCGCCCCCTCGGCGTAGTGAACCCCTTCGCCACCGAGTTGACGTTCCCAGACCACCGGGTACGGGCTCGGCGCGACCACCGGAAGTACCTCGGCATCATCGAGGCCCTCGCCTTGCTGCACCAGTACCAGCGGCCCGTGAAGACCGCCGAGCGCGACGGCCTCACCGTCGAGTACGTCGAAGTCGGCAAGCAGGACGTGGCCGTGGCCGACAGGCTCGCCGCCGCCGTCGTCTCCCGAGGGCTCGACGATCTGCCGCCGACCACCCAGGGTGTGCTGGCCCGGCTCGACCTCATGGTGAGGGAGACGGCGGGGCGACGGGACCTCGAACCTGTGGACGTGCGGTTCACCCGCCGCGAGGTTCGAGAACGGCTCGGGCTCGGGGCCACGCAGGCGTGGACGCACCTTCGACGCCTGATCGAGGGCGAGTACCTCGTCGTCCACCCCTCCCGGCGCGGGCGTGGCGTCGTCTACGAACTCGCCCTCGAACCTGCACCTACGACGCCAGATTCGGGGGCTGCGGCCCCATGTTCGGGGGTGCGTTCGGGGGATGTTCGGCCCCCCAAAGAGAGCCCCCTGCCCGAGAAACAGGCTGCGAAACCTCATCGTTCGGTCTCGGCCAGATTCGCAAGATAGGCCCCCTCGCCCGAGATCGCGGCGTACGTCGTCCCCGACGAACGGGGCGGGCCGGTGAAGCGCCCATTTCCCGGCGACCCCAACGACCCCGATGGCATGCACGTTTGGACGCAGAGGTTCCTGCGCTCGCTGGAGGTGCGGGGCATGTCCGCCCAGACGGTCGATCACCGCCGCCACCGGCTCGGGCAGTTCATCGAGTGGTGCGCGGCCAGGTCGATCACCAGGCCCGCCGAGGTGACCAAGCCCATCGTCGAGGCGTACCAGCGGCACCTGTTCCACCGCAGGCAGTCGAGCGGCAAGCCCCTGAGCTTCGGTACGCAGTACGGCTCGCTCGTCGCCGTGAAGAGGCTCTTCCAGTGGCTCACGAGGTCGAACGTCTTGCTCTACAACCCGGCGTCCGAGATCGAGCTGCCTCGGCTTGGACGACGCCTCCCACGGCACGTGCTCACCGCCGCCGAGGTCGAGGCCGTGCTCGCCGTCCCCGACGTGAACGATCCGCTCGGCCTGCGTGACCGAGCCATCCTCGAAGTCCTTTACTCGACCGGGATGCGCCGGAGCGAACTGGTGAAGCTGTCGGTGTTCGACGTGGACGTGGAACGCGGGACGGTGCTCATCCGAGAGGGCAAGAGGAGCAAGGACAGGATCGTGCCTATCGGGGAGAGAGCTCTCGCGTGGGTGGCCAAGTACCAGGACACCGTGCGCCCCCGCCTGCTCACCGATCCGAACGATTCAACGCTCTTCATCTCCCGGCTCGGCGAGGGCATGACCCCGAGCCACCTCACGCTCCTCACGCGCCAGCTTGTCGAGGCGTCGGGCATCGGCAAGACGGGGGCGTGCCATCTCTTCCGGCACGCTATGGCGACCTTGATGCTCGAAGGCGGGGCCGACGTGCGGATGATCCAGGCGATGCTCGGGCATGCCTCGCTGGAGACGACGGCCCTCTACACCCACGTCGCCATCCGCACGCTCAAGGAAGTCCACGAGCGAACGCACCCCGGCGCCATGCTCGGCAAGCCCGAGGCCAAGGGCAGGGGCAAGGCGACGGCCGCCGCCGAGACGCTCTTCTCGACACTCGACCACGAGGCCGAGGACGAACACGAGTGACGCCCGCCGCAGGAGCGGTACGATCCTCACCATGCTCTCGGGGTTCACCGTCCGCCCACGAGCTGAACTCTCCCTGGCGCCGGGAACCGCACCGGGGATCTCGACCTCGACGTGGGCATGTTCGCCGGGCTCGATCCCCTCGGAACCAGCGAACGCACCGGGGATTTTTGGCCTCGACGTACGAACCCGCGTCCAATGCGCCAGACGGTGAGAACCGGCGGGTCGGAAAGCAGGTCGGCGGGACGCTGACGACGGGGTTCCTGTACAAGGACGCGCTCAACGTCCTCGTGCAGCTCGATGGGAGCGGAAACGTGGTTAATCGATTCGTGTTCGGGAGCAAACAAAACGTGCCCGACTACTTCACCAGCTCGCCCGGGACGTTCCGGATCTTGAGCGACCACCTCGGTAGCCCGAGGCTAGTCGTGAACACCTCGACGGGCAGTCTCGTCGAGGAGATCGACTACGACGAGTTCGGGAACGTGACGAACGATACGAACCCGGGATTGACACCGTTTGGGTTCGCGGGTGGGCTGTACGACAAGGACACGGGGCTCGTGCGGTTTGGGACGAGGGACTACGATGCGAGCGTGGGGAGGTGGACGACTGGGTCCACATCCATCCACGGCGTGAATTGATCGCCTGACTGCAAAGCGCCCGGCGCGCGTCGGTCTTTGCTTGCAGCGCCGGTGGTCGGTCTGTGACAAGGCGAGCATGACGAACCGGGAAGATGTCGAGGGCATCGAGCGGCGCATGCTCGAACTGGGCGAGGAACTTGGGAGGTTGAAGGCGCACGAGGTGGACGTAGACGTGGTCGAGGGTCGGGTGCTGGAGATGGCCAAGGCGTGGGGTCGAGCGCAGATGGCCATCGCGATGAAACGCGCCGACGCGGACGCGCCCGAGGTGGACATCAACGGCGAGCGCTGGGGGAATCGTCGCGAGACGCCGCACGACTACGAGACGGTTTTCGGCACGGTATCGCTGGAGCGCGCGGTCTATCAGCAGTCGGGTCGCGGACGGGTCGCGGTGCCGCTCGATCTTCGGCTGGGGATGGTCGAGGGCACGTACACGCCTCGGCTCGCGCGCGTCGCGACGCGAGCGCTTGCGAGCATGCCCGAGCAGGAGGCGGCCGATCTGCTCGGCGAGGTGGGGACCGCGACGCTCAGCAACTCCACGATTGGCCGGTTGTCTCGCGCCATGGCGGCGCGCTACGAGCAAGGTCGCGAGGTCATCGCGACAGCGGTACGCGAGGCGCACGCCATTGCCGAGCAGGCGGTCACGGTGCAGGTGGGCATCGACGGCGTGATGGTGCCGCAGGACGGCGAGCATGCTCGTCCGCGTGGCAGAAAGACGCGCTCGCCGGAGCCTCCACGGCATGAGACACGTTACGGCGTGGTGTGCGATCCGGGCCCCGCGGCCCACGACGGCACGATGGGCCGCGCGTGGCACGAAGGGGCCGTCGGAACACTCGCCTTCTACGACGCGGACGGCGAGCGGCTGGACACGATCTACCTGGCGCGCATGCCCGAGCCCTACAAGAAGACGCTAGTGGAAGAGCTGGAGGCAGAGCTGCAAAGCGTGTTGCGCGAGCGCCCGACCCTGAACATCGTGTTTGCAAGCGACGGAGCCGATCCGCAGTGGCGAGCCCTCGAAGGTATCGAGAGTCGACTGCCGGCCAAGTGCAGCGGCGACCGCATGAAGCTCGTCGACGCGTTCCACATCGCCGAGTACGTGCAGAAGGCTGCCAACGCGATCTGGGGACCCGGAACCGGCGACGCTCAGGTCCAAGCGGCGACCTGGCGAGAGACGATCAAGAGCAAGCGCGACGGCCCTGTCGAGGTCCTTCGCTCGATGCGGGCCCGTCTCCGTACGCCACGCACCGCCAGCGGGCGCAAGGAACTGCGCGAGGCCATCGACTACATCGCTCGTCAGAACAGTCTCGGACGAATGAAGTACGTAGAGGCGCAACGTCGCGGATATCCAATCGGCACTGGCGTCACCGAAGCCGCGGCCAAGACCGTAGTCGGCTCTCGCATGAAGCGCGCCGGCGCCCGCTTCTCGCAACACGGCGGACAGACCGTCATGCTCTTCCGCACCTCGATCCTCAGCCAGCGCTTCGCGGCACTGCATCGCGAGCTTGGCGCCACCTACGAGGCGCGCGTGCAGCAGGCCGCGTGATCATGCCCGCGACGGATGTGGACCCTGGACGACTAAGGATCCGATAAGGTTCGGTGGCGGAAGCCTTAATCTGTACGGATATGTTGTAAATGATCCCGTCAATGCCATAGACAAAGGTGGACAAGGAGCCCAGTGCCAGGCGTGCATAGTTGCTGCGGTCGCATATGCGGCCGCATGCGCCCTAGCGGCTCCCGAACTGGGCCCCGCGGCTTCTCAATTGTGTCAAGGCCAGGCGAGGCAGCTAGCGAATGAATGTGGCCAAGTTTGCGGTGAACCGGAGCCTCCCGAACCCACCCCTACGCCTCCGCCATGCAATGGTTCGATAGAATGTTGTTCAGAGGGATAGTTCCCAATAAACAATCGGCAATTGCAGGCACACAATATGCTATTCAAAGACGTGTGTCATATGTTGCAATGGTTAGGCGTCGCAGTCGTGCTCGTGTCGGCTTCGCAGAGGTTCATCCGGGTCCGATATTTACCTTGGAATGATAAGTATGGGATTGTATTTGGAGTCGTCGTCGGTGCGCTAGGCTTGTGGCTGAGAGGCGGGTGGACTCCCGGCTAGGCGGACGGTCTGTCCCTCAGGTCATTTGGAGCGCGCTTTGTTGCCTGACCACAGACGTGGTACCCTAGCAGGCTGCTGAAGAAGTCGTCTTCGTGGGCGCTGCCTTAGCCCTTCGCCTGACGTCGGATGCGGTCGCCTTGGGCACCACCGTCACGCGGCTGCCGTGAGCTTCGCGATTCGCAAGAGGTTGTAGGCCGAGGCAAGGAGGTGAGCTGCGAGCTGGTTGGCCCCGAGGCCGATGTAGCGAGTCTTGCGGAAGGTGCCGACGGTCTTGATCCAGCCGAAGACCTCCTCGATGTGACGACGTACTTCTCTTCGCTGATGAACTGCTCATCTTGCTCAGCATCAAAATGTACAGGTAGCGTTGTGGCACCATGACGGCGCTGCACGGGCGCGGCCTTGTTTACCGGGTGCCTGGAGCACCCGCATTGCCTCCGGGCCCCCCGTTCCGCGCCCGCTGGCGCGCTAGCCGGCCGCGCATCGCGACCGTCTCGATAAGCTCTGCGACCCTGCTCGCGGTGTCCTTCGAGGTGCTCGCGGTCACCGTCCACTCCGGGCCTCCAAGGGCAAGCCCCCCCTCCGAGCCTCGTCCATCGTTTCTCCAAGTGGGGGACGGCCGTGAGCTAGCCCCCTCGTGTCCAACCGACCGGAGCGACCGCAGCATCCCCTCGGCGCACTCGTGCTCGTGGTCACGACGGCAGCGCCGGCACGTCTTAGGATGCCGACACGCCTTACGGTGCGCATCCCTCGCAGACTCGACGGGACGCCCCCACTCCCGGAGCTGCTCGTCCGCCGCGGCGGCGCTCGCCTCGTTCATGGCGATCCCGTGGTGCTCGACCTGGGCGAGCACCTCCAGGGCCGCGAGCTCCGCCGTCGCGTCGTCCTCGTGCGCCTCCAGCGCCTCGAACACGGCGGGCACCGTCGGCACCCCGAACGGCGTCTTCATCCCGTAGAGCCGACTCCAGACGGTCTGCACGTACTCGCGCGGCAACGTCACGATGACCTTGCCCTCTTCGTTCGCGAACCGGCGCCAGTCCTCCTCGTCGTCGAGCGCCTTCGGCGCGTCCTCGTCGTCCACGCTCTCCGTGCCGGTCTCCGGCTCCTCCTCGCCGATCCCGAACATCGCCTTCAGGCCCGCACTCCAGTGGATCTGCTTCTCGTTGCGGACGGCCGCCGCGTACTCCCGCACGAGCGCCATGGACGGGACATCACCGCTCGCGGCATCGGCCGCGATCTGAAAGAACGTGCGGCGCGTCTCGCCGTTGGCCTCCTTGGGCTGCTTCGTCCCCACGTCGACTATCTCCAGACCGAGCTTGCAGAGGTAATCGCCCGGCGGTGTCCGGGTGACCTTCACGCCGTGCTCGGCGTCCGGCACGTACCGCTCGCCGAACGTCTTGGCGACGTAGCGGCACCACCGGATGTGAAACCACGCCTCGATGTCCGCGATCGTCTCGTCGTCGGGCGTCCCCTCCAGAAAGATGACGCGATGTTGGTGAATGTGCCAGCCGTTCGCGAAACCGTGCGTCGGCTCCATCGCCCGGATCTGGCCGACGAACCCAATCAGCTTCTTGACCTCCTTCCACTCCCGCCCGCTGAATGCGAGCTTGCAGGCACGCCGCCACTGCACGAAGAGCCACGCCGCCGAATCGTTCGCGAAGTGACGCGTGGTGAGGGTGAGCATCAACGTCCGTTTGATGCCGTGCGCCTTGAGCGCCGCGTTGACCTCCTCGGCGCGGTGGATACGCAGGAAGTTGCTGCACGTGGCGCAGACATGCGGGTTCTTGCACGTCGCGACGTGGGCGAGGCCCGCGCGCCACTCGATGTGGACTTCGCCGTTCGGTCCCTCGATCTCCCGAGGGCGCTTCACGAGATCGATGGTCCCGTTTCGAGGGTCCAGGGCATCCTGGTAGTTCACCCGGCCGTAGCGCCCGCAGCACGCGAGCGCCGGGCGCTCCGCGAACAGGATCGGCGCGATGCCCACCTTGATCCTGTAAATCTCGCGCCGGTAGGCAATCCGGCGGGAGACCGCCTGCGCCTCCGCATCCGGGGGCGGTGGGGGCGGCGGCGGTGCCGGTGGAGGGGGCGGGCGGCGCGGCGGCGGCGCAATCGCCGCTGCCTGTCGCTCCTCGTAGGTACCCCGCCGGGCGGCCTCACCCACGGCGGAGCTCCGCGAGACCGACTACGGCCGAGCCGCGAAAACCCGAGTAGTCCCGCGGCGGGACGCTAATCTCCTCTCTCTTCCGAGGGCGCCCGCTCCGCGGGCCGCAGAGGGGGGCCTCCGGCCCCCCCGACCCCCCCGCACCAGGGGGGCCTTCGGCCCCCCTCGCCCCTCGGCCCCTTCGGGGCCTCGTGGCTCACCCCCCGACCCCCCGGCCGGTCTACGCCTCCCAAGGCTGGTGGCGCGCGCGGGCGCCTGGCGGCGCCCCTCGGCGACGTCCCGCGCCGCTCGCCCGCAGTAGCCTCGGTCGGCGTGAGCCGGCCGGGGGGTCCCCGGGCCGTTGGTGAGACGGCCGAGGCTACTGCGGGCGAGCCGTGGTGGTGGTGGTGGTGGTGGCGGGTCCGCAGCGGAGCGGACTGCGCGCCGTCTGACGGTAGCGCGTCGTCGCGGCGTGCGCCGCACCGGCGCACGCACGTAGACGGGGCGATGGACAGCACGGAAGGCCGCACGGAAGCCCGGACGCAATTCGCGCGCTGGCACTGGGCTCCCCAATGGCCTGAACCGACGGTGCTCCGCGCGGCTCAGAGCCGGCAACGGCGCCTGCGTGACCTCGTCGGTCGCATACGCGTAGCCGTAGACGAACAAGAGCGCGCGGCGCGCCGACCTCTCGTCGCTCTTGTCGATTCGGCGGAGGCTCACGGCGTCGCCTCGCGCGTCAGCGCCCGATGCAGCGTCGTCGTCGGCACGTGCAGCTCCGCCGCGATGTCGCGCAGGCACATCTTCGCGGCGCGCATCGCGCGGGCGCGGTCGAGCGTCTCCGGCGTCAGCTTCGGATTCATCGGACGGCCGATGCGGATGTTGCGAGCGCGGGCGCGGTCCTGCCCGGCGCGCACCTTCTCGCCGTGCGGCGTCACGGCTGCACCCGCCGCGATGCGAGGGCGCGCGCCAGTTCGGTGACCGCCGTCCACTGCCCGCTCGCCGTCGCGGCGCGCAGCGCGAATACCAGGGCCGCGTCTACGTCGGCTTCGGGCTTTTCAGTCCCCTGCTCTACCGACTGAGCTACCTGCGCGTGCCCCTCGGCTCCCGGCGCAGCGGCCGCCCGGAGCGGGGGGAAGGGAGCTAAGCGACGGGCCGTTTCCCTGTCAAGCCGTCCGGCTCTCGTCTGCCCGTCGCGCGAAACGCTCGAAACTGCGAGCTACGCCATGCGTAGAGTATCATCGACCCCAAACTCGAAGGCCGGGCGGAAGGGGATGTTCGTGGCGGAAGGCGACACGCTCAAGCTCGTAGGACGCACCATCGCGGAGAAGTACGCGGTCGAGGGTCTCGTCGGAGAAGGTGGGTTCGCGACCGTCTACAAGGCGACGCACCTTATCTGGAAGCGTCCCGTGGCGCTCAAGGTGTTCAAGTCGCTTGCGGATTTCTCCGAGAAGGATCGGCAGCGGCTCCTCGACGAGTTCATCCAGGAAGGTGCGCTGCTCGCCGACCTATCGGCGCGCACCGCGGCCATCGTCCAGGCTCGCGACATCGGGATGCTCGAGGCGAGCAAGGGCACGTTCGTTCCCTACATGGTGCTCGAGTGGCTCGAGGGGGCCACCCTCGAGGCCGTGCTCACGGACGACCGGGCGCAATCGCTTCCGCACCGTACGATCGACGAGGCGGTGCACTTGCTCGAGCCGGTGGCCGAGGCGCTCGCCCTCGCCCATCGCAAGGGCATCGCGCACCGCGACGTGAAGCCGCAGAACATCTTCGTCATCGGCGATCCGCGCGGCGAGGCCACCCTCAAGCTCCTCGACTTCGGCATCGCGAAGGTCGTGCAGGACGCGCAGAAGATGGCGGGGACATTCGCGAAGACGAGCGGTCAGGTGACGAGCTTCACTCCGGCCTATGGCGCGCCAGAGCAGTTCTCGCGCTCGAACGGCGCGACGGGCCCGTGGACCGACGTCTTCGCGCTCGCGCTCATCGTCGCCGAGGTGGTGACGGGGAGGGACCCGCTCGAAGGGGACGACTACTTGCAGCTCGCGGTGGCCTCTGCGAATCCCGCGAGTCGCCCCACGCCGCGCGCGCTCGGCGCGGTCGTGAGCGACTCGGTCGAGAGCGTGCTGAAGAAGGCCGTTGCCATCAAGCCGATCGACCGGTGGCAAACGGCGGGGGAGTTCTGGGCCGCGCTGCGCCGCGCGCTCGCGATGGCTCCCATGCGCGCCATCACGGACATGTCTCCCGTGTCGGTGCGTGCCGTCACCGCGCCTGCCAGCCACGTCATCGGGACGGCGGCCACCGTCGTCTCGCCGTCGGATCCAGAGCCCGCGGCGCTGGGGCTTCCTCCGAGCAGCCGCGACTCCACGTCCACGACGGGACGCAAGCCCGGTGCGAGCAAGATGGGGCTCTTCGTGGGTCTCGGGGCCGGCGCCGTCGCTCTCATCGGGGGGGCGGCCTTCTTCCTGGGCCCCCGGCACGGTTCGCCCCCGTCCGGCGCTCCCACGCCCATCGCGCCCATCGCGAGTGTGGCGGCACCGGCTGCGAGCGCCAGCGCTGCTATGGCGCCCGCCGCCAAGGGCTGTCCCGAGGGGATGATCCAGATCCCCGGCGGCAGCTTCTTCATGGGAAGCGACGAAGGCCTGCCCTTCGAGAAGCCGGCGCACCAGGTCAAGCTCGAGCCCTTCTGCATCGACGAGTTCGAAGTGACCGTCGCCCGCTACAAGGCGTGCAGCGACGCGGGCTCGTGCAAGCGCGCAGGGACGACGAACGTGTGGTCGTCGATCACCGACAAAGACCGCAAGGCGTTCGATCCGCTGTGCAACATCCGCGACCCCGAGGGCCGGGCAAAGCACCCCGTCAACTGCGTCGACTGGGAGATGGCCGACAAGTTCTGTCGTGAGCAGAGCGGCCGCCTTCCCACGGAGGCCGAGTGGGAGTTCGCGGCGCGCGGGCCCGACGGGCGCAAATACCCGTGGGGCGACGACGATCCCGCGGCCATGCACCTCAATGCCTGCGGCAAGGAGTGCGTCGCCTGGGGCGCCAAGAACGGCGTCGAAGAGAAGGCGATGTACGACGTGGACGACGGCTTCCCCAATACGGCGCCTGTCGGCAGCTTCCCCAAGGGAGCCTCGCGCTACGGCGTGCAGGATGTGGTCGGAAACGTGTGGGAGTGGGTGGCCGACTGGTACGGCGAGTACACCGCCGGCGAGGTGAAGGCCCCGAAGGGGCCCGAGAGCGGCGACGAGAGGGTCATCCGCGGGGGCGCCTGGAACGGGTCGTACGCGTCCTGGGTGCGCCCGACGTTCCGGTACAAAGACGCACCCAGCAAACGCAGCTACGGCATCGGCTTTCGCTGCGCGAAGTGACCCGGTCGCGTGGGCGCGCCTTGCCGCTGGTCCTGCTTCGGCCTAACAACTTGACCCATGCGAACCGAGTGGGTGTCGAGGCGCGGTAACGATCGCAACAAGACGCAGATGCACTACGCCCGCGCGGGGGTCGTGACCGAGGAGATGGCCCACGTGGCCAAACGAGAGGCCATCGGGCCCGATCTCGTGCGCGCCGAGGTGGCGCGCGGGCGGATGATCATTCCCGCGAACGTGCACCATACGAACCTCGAGCCGATGGGGATCGGCATCGCCCTTTCGTGCAAGGTCAACGCGAACATCGGCAACAGCGCTGTCACGAGCGGGGTCGAAGGCGAGCTTCGCAAGCTGTCGGTGGCGCTCAAGTACGGCGCCGACACCGTGATGGACCTGTCGACCGGCGGCGACATCGACCAGATCCGCGCCGCCATCATCCAGAACTCCCCGGTGCCGATAGGCACGGTGCCCGTCTACCAGGTGCTCAAAGAGCGGAAGAACGTGTCCGACGTCCGCGCAGACGATCTCATCGACATGCTCGAGCATCAGGCCAAGCAGGGGGTGGACTATTTCACCATTCACGCGGGCGTGCTGGCCGCGCACCTGCCGCTCGTGCAGCACCGCATCACGGGCATCGTCTCCCGGGGCGGCTCGATCATGGCGCAGTGGATGATCGAGCACAAGAAAGAGAACCCCTTCTACACGCACTGGGACAAGGTGCTCGAGATCTGCGCCCGTTACGACGTGACCATCAGCGCGGGCGACGGGCTTCGGCCGGGGTGTCTCGCCGACGCGAGCGACGCGGCGCAATTCGCGGAGCTCAAGACCCTGGGCGAGTTGACGATCAAGGCGTGGGAGAAGGACGTGCAGGTCATGATCGAGGGCCCGGGACACGTGCCCTTCGACCAGATCGAGATGAACGTGAAAAAGGAGATGGACCTCTGCCACGAGGCTCCCTTCTACGTCCTCGGTCCGCTCGTGACCGACATCGCCCCGGGGTACGACCACATCACGAGCGCCATCGGCGCGACGATGGCCGGGACCGCCGGGGCGGCCATGCTCTGCTACGTCACCCCGAAGGAGCACCTCGGCCTGCCCGACGAAGACGACGTCCGCCAGGGGCTCATCGCCTACAAGATCGCGGCCCACGCCTCGGACGTCGCCCGCAAGCGCCCCGGCGCGCGGGACCGGGACGACGCGCTGTCGCGCGCTCGTTACGCCTTCGACTGGAACGAGCAGTTCCGTCTGTCGCTCGATCCCGAGACTGCGCGGCGCATGCACGACGAGACCCTCCCCGACGCGTACTTCAAGAGCGCCGAGTTCTGCTCGATGTGCGGCCCGAAGTTCTGCAGCATGCACATCAACCGCGCCGTCGAGGAGTTCAACAAGCAGGTGGAAGAGGACAAGAAGGCCGGCCGCCGGACGCTGGATTCTGTTCACTCCGTGAGGGGCTCTGCGGGGGCTTGCGCGCCGGCGCTCTTCGTCGTCCTTGCGTCCTTGCACTGCGGCAAGGGCACGACGCCCGGCGCGACGGCGTCTTCGGCCGCCGCCACCTCGGGGGCTCTCGTGCAGGCGGCTGGCGGCACCGGGGCCGATGCGGGGCCGATGGACGAGCGGGAGGAGGAGGCCTGGGCGCAGGCGGACGCGGGCGAGCCGCAGGAGCTCATGCGGCTTTCGGATCTCCTCGGTTGCGAGACGCTGCAGGAGCGCGCGGCGGTTCCCGCGCTCCGGACCTCGGCCATCCGCGCGATGGCCTACTGCCCGGACTTCTCGGAGCTCCCGTGGCTTGCCGGTGTCGCGGCGGGTGGTCGCGACGACGATGCGATCGCGGCTCTGGATGCGATCGTCGACCTCGCGGCCCGTCCGCGCCACGCGACCGATCCCGAGGACGCCGACGAGCTGCACTCGGGGTGCGGCGCCCTGCTCGCCCTCGCACGCGCGCCCGATCGACCGAGGGCTCGCCGCGTCCTCGCCATACGGGCCCTTCGCATGCTGGCAGAGCGCGGCTGCGTGGCGCGGGCCGACATTCCGACCGATCTCGATGCCAAGTAAGGCGTTACGCGTCGACCAGCCGACGGGCCTCGTTCACGAGCCGCTGGACCTCGGTTTGCGCGAGATCGCGGAGGGTGGTGGATCGGGTCTCGGGGTCGATGACGATGGGCGATCCGACGCACATCGCGACGCGCGACGGCTCCGCGGCGGCCACGCGGGAGAGATGCGCTGGGAACGACTCGCCCACGAACGCGGCTTCCGAATCCTTGGCGTAGGCCAGACCCACGGGGACGACGTCCGCGCCCGAGCGAAGGGCGGACACGAACGCCCCGGCCCGGAACGGGCGAACCTCGTCGCCGGAAAACGTCGTCCCCTCGGGGAAGACGATGACGGTCGATGGCTCGGCCAGATGGCTGGCGATGGACCGCACCGCGGTGGCACCGCTCGCCGCGTCCGCCCAATCGACGAACACCGTGCCCGCGGCTCGGGCCGCGACCCCGACCAGCGGCCAGCTCGCGAGGTCCTTCCGGCTCACCATCCGGCCGCCGAAGGCGCGGAGCAAGACGAGAACGTCGGCCGTCGAGCGATGATTGGCGACCACGAGGTGGCCGAGTCCCCGGGCCGGCATGTCCCCGCGCACGAGGACACGCACGCCGAACATCGTGAGGAGGGCCGAGCACCAGGCACCGACCCATCGCCCCCGCAGGTCTTCGCGCTCTTCGGACGGCGCAAGGGCGGCCCGCACGAGGAAGGCCGGAAGCATCGCGGCCGTCAGCGCGCCGAATCCCGCTGCCCGCGCCGCCCGCCGCACGTCTTGGCGGGCGCTCACCAGAGCCTCCTCATGCCGTACGCGGCCCACTCCAGACCTCGCCGGACGATCGAGCGCTTCCGCCACCCGTCGAGGTCGACGCGGGTCGCGAGCTGCAGGTCGCGCTCGAACCAACCGCGGACGTACTGCGCGAATGCCGTGTCTTCCACGGCGAGGTTGACCTCGAGGTTCTTGCGCCACGAACGTTCGTCGAGGTTGTAGCTGCCGATGGTCGCGAAGGAGTCGTCGATGATCGCCGTCTTGGCGTGGAGCATCCGCTCGGGGAGGGTCCAGATCTCGACGCCGTGCCGAAGCAGGGTGTCGAAGAGCGCTTCGACGGCGAACTGCACCACGGGGACGTCACCGGTGAAGGGTACGAGCACGCGAACGCGCACCCCCTGGTCGACCGCGTGGAAAAGAGCGGCGCGTAGGGGTCGATCGGGCACGAAGTACGAGTTGGCGATGTCGACGCGTCCCCGCGCCTTCTTGATGCGGACGAGGTACTCGCGGTGCACGCTGCGACGGTTGCGCCACTGGCTCGCGAGCACCCAGACGGGCCTCGTGTGCCGGCGTGAGAGCGGCCGCAGAATCGGGCGGCGGCGCCTCGCTCGTCAGGTGCCGCCAGGTCCGGTAGAAGAGCGTGCGAAGCTCGTGGGCCGCGTCGCCGCGGACCTCGATCACGTCGTCGCGCCAGCCTGAGCCGCCGTCGGCAGGGTCCAGCCACGGCGCGGCGAGGTTGATGCCCCCGGTGAACCCGTGGAGGGAATCGACCACGAGCAGCTTGCGGTGGTCGCGCTGCTCGACGCGCTCGAGGCGAAAGCGCGGGTCGAACGGCGAGATCGAGTGGTACTGCGCGACCTGACCGCCTGCCGTGGTGAACGGCTCCCACCATCCCCGGTCGATGCCGAGGCTGCCCACCGCGTCGTGGATCACGCAGACCCTGACGCCTCGGCGGGCCACGCTGGAGAGGGCCTCGCGAAACCGCGTTCCCACCGCGTCCGCACCGATCCAGTACATCTCGAGGAGCACCTCGTGCTGCGCGCCGGCGATGGCTGCAAGCATGGCAGGGAACGCCTGGGCTCCGTCGCGGAGGAGGCGCACCGAGTCTTCCCCTACCGGGAACCATGGCGGGCCCAAGCCGGGATCTATGGCCGGGATCGGATCGATGGGCGCGTGGGGGGGAGGGATGGTCAGGGCGGCCTCCACCTAGTCTCGACTCTTGGTTCTGGTCTCCCGCCCTGGAGATAGGGGGCCTCGCGGATCGGTGCGAGGTGCCCGCGCGGCCACGATGACGAGCGCGTCGTCCCGGATCGTCGCCGCAGCGAATGCGCGTATCTTCTCGAGCGACGGCCCCGGCGATGCGGTCTTCCCGCGCCAGAGCGCGATCGCGCGGGCACGCGGGTCCAGATCGCCGATGGCGCGAGCGCGCGTGAAGGTCACGACGACGCGATTCCGGTCCGCTTCGTCGATTGCCCCCTGTCGTACGCGATCGAGAAGCGCGCGCGTCTGGGCCACGGCGGCGTCGAGGGACGGATCGGCCGCTTCGACCCGGACGACCAGCGTGGGTGCTCTCGGCAAGCCGAGCACCGTCGCGCTCCAGCGGCGGGCGAGGGGAGCCTGGGGACCATCGCCCGATCCGGCGAGGGCGTGCGCCAGCAGTCCGTCGGGGCCGTCGAGTGCCGCGGCGACCCACACGGCTGCCGTCGAGGTCTCGTCGTCGCCGGCTGCGACGGGTACGGCGATGAGCGCCTCGGAGGACGCTCCCGGCGGCACGTCGACGGCGTACGTCCCCGCGCGCGGCCCCGGTGTCGACGGTGTCACGGGGCACGTGCGGGCCTCGCCGGGACGTCGGGCGATCCACCGGTCGACCGCGCGGGCCGCTGCGCCTGCCTGTGCTGCATCGACGTTTGCGAGGACGGCGACCCGCAACGGGCCCTCCCGGATCGCGGTCGCCTTCATCGAGACGGTCTCGTCCGACGTGCTGGAGAGCGCGAAGGCCGTCCCCGTGGCGTCCACCCACGACGGATGACCCGGCGACACCGCCGCCGCAAGAACGCCGATGGCCCGTTCGTCGATGCCCGCCGAGTGGGCGAGCAGCGCGGTCCGGGCTCGCGCAAGGGGACCCGCGGGCAACGGATCCGCGGCGAATGATCGGGCGGCCACGTCCGCGAGACGACGCGCGTAGGCGTCGGGCGACTCGCCGGTGCGGGCAGGCCCGTGGACGAGGACGCCGATCCCGTCGACCGCCACGAACGGCTCGACGCTTACGTCTCCTCCGCCGCCCGCGGCCGCCAGCGTGGAAGCCGCTGTCGCTACGGCGGCCCCCACGCCCGCATCGCCGCTCGTCTCGGCGAGCGTCCCGCACGTCGACGCGAGCAAGACCCACGTCTCCCCCTGACCGCGCTCGACCCGCGTACGCGCCTCGACGACGGGCGCGTGCCAGGCGAGGCTGGCGCGATCGATTTCGGACCGAATCGCATCGGCCGATGCGGACATCGACGTGTCGCCACTCTCCCGGCCTGCGGCGACGCCCACGGTGATCGTGACGTGCACGCCGTCTTCGGACCCGGCGCCGTACCGTCCCGCGAGTGACCACCACGCGGCCCTTTCGGCAGCATCGCGCGGGTCGGCAGCCCGGGTGGCTAGGGACCGCCCCAGGTCGGACGGGGCGCTCGCCTCGGCGATGTCGACCGCGATCTCCTGACGCGCCAGCGCCGCGACCGTCGCGATGCGGGCAGGCGCGTCGGAGCCAAGGACCCGGGCGTCGAGGTCGATGGTGGCCGCGAGGCAGCCCCCGTCGCCGTGGGACGTGGCGACGACCGAGCGGACCTCGGCCGGTGCTTCGAGAGCCGCCAGGCGCGTGGCCAGAGGTCCCCGTGGATCCCCGAGCGGGGGCGCGGCGCCGACCGCCCGCTCCGGTGCGGCTGTGCGCGCGATCACGATGACTCGGGCCGACCCCAGCGCGATCTCGCCTGACGCGTCGTACACGACGGCCCGGGTGTCGGGGGCTGCCCAGGCGGACGAAAGGATTGGAGCAGCGCGTGGCCACGCCGGGGCCATGGCCAGCGCCCGTGCGGCAGCGTCGGCCAGCCACGCCTCCCCCGCGGCGGCGAATGCGATACGTCCCAGGCCGTGCGCGGCCAATCGCCACGACTCGAGTTCGGCCGTCGTCGGGGGGGCGTCACTGCCGGTTCCGTAGGCGTCGCCCGTGCAGCGAGCGGCATCCGCGAGCGCGCGGTCGGGCAGGGGACGCCGCGCGAGCGCTGTGGCCTTGCGAGCGACGGCGGAGAGCGCCGGCTCGTCCGCGACGACGGGGGCGAGCAGGGCAGCCCGCGCGCCGTCGATCACGCGCGTCGCTTCGGCGACGGAGCCGACCAGGGCACGCAGCCTCCAGCCATTCCACCCGCCGGCCACGGTCGTCTCGATCCCCCGAGCCGCCAGGCGAGCTTCGACCAGCGCAGCCAGGGCGACGCCGGCAAGGGCGCCTCGATCGGTCGCGATTCCGTCGGTCGTCACGGCGACGGAGAGCGCGCCGAGCCCGTCTCCTTCGCGCAGGACAACGTCGAGCGGGGGCCGTCCGTCGCCCGTGGATCGTGCTCCCGACAGTCCGCGCGACGGACTGCTGGAAGGGGCTACGTGCGGGCCCGCGCCGCAACCGAGCGCCGCGACCGACGCGGCGAGCACGACGGCGCGTGCCCCCCCCGCGTGCGTCACCGTGGGCTTCTCACGGGGGCCGCCACCTCGGCGGCTTTCGCGCGGACGAAGCTTGCCAGGCGACGCATGGGCACCCGCGCCGGGCACCGCGTCTCGAGCTCGGCCAGTCGCTCGTCGGTCACGGCGTCGAACGATCGGACCGCCGCATCGTAGTCAGGCATGCTGCGCGAGCTTGCCAGCATCAGGTCCATCACGCCCGCATACGTCCCGCCGGAGCGCGCCATTGCCGCCCCTTCGCCCACGTCGCACAGACCGCACGCGATGCAGCCCGACAGCAGGGGCAAGAGGCGACGCTCGTCGGGGCTCACGGGAGGGAGGCGATCGGGCGCGTAGCTTCGGCGGAAGTCGGCCAGCCCCCGTCGCGTGCCGAGGAGGGGTGCGAGAAGCGAGCGCACGAGGGCCCAGGCGAGGAGCAGGAGGGCGTGGACGCGGCCCATGCGACGCCGTGCATCGTTAGCACGCTCGCGCCCTTTCCGCAGGCACTGGCGCGCACTCCCCCTTGACTCACCGGCCCTTTGCCCGATTGTCTGGCGGTTCGGCGTCCACCATGCTCCCCATCGATCTACGAGGCAAACGCGCCTTCGTCGCCGGCGTCGCCGACGATGGAGGCTTTGGGTTCGCGATCGCGAAGGCCCTCGCCGAGGCGGGGGCGAGTGTCTGCGTCGGCACCTGGCCACCGGCGCTAGGCATTTTCCAGACGCTGCTTCGCCGGGGCAAGCTCGACGCCTCTCTCCTGCTCTCGGACGGGCGCAAGCTCGAGTTCGAGCGGATCCTGCCGCTCGACGCCGAATACGACGTGCTGAGCGACGCCCCCTCGGACGTGCGGGAGACCAAGCGTTACAAGGACCAGGGTGACTTCAGCGTCCAGGGATGCGCCGAGCGCTTGCGGGCCGACTTCGGCGATGGCTGCGTGGACGTCGTCGTGCACTCGCTGGCGAACGGTCCGGAGGTGACGAGGGACCTGCTGGCCACGAGCCGCAGGGGGTACCTCGGCGCGGTGGGCGTCAGCGCGTACTCGATGGTGTCTCTCGTCCAGCGCTTCGGCCCGCTCATGCGCAGCGGCGGCGCGTTCCTCAGCCTGTCGTACCTTGCGGCCGAACGCGTCATTCCCGGCTACGGGGGCGGCATGTCCAGTGCGAAGGCGGCGCTGGAGAGCGACACGCGCGTCCTTGCGTGGGAAGCGGGTCGCCGTTGGGGCCACAGGGTCAACTGCATCAGCGCGGGACCCCTGGCGTCGCGAGCGGCCAGCGCCATCGGCCGGGATCAACCCGAGGCCGGGGAGAGCGGCGCGCGGGGCAAACCGTTCATCGAGCAGATCATCGACTTCACGCGCGTGAACTCACCTCTGCCCGAGGCCCTTCTGGCCCGTGAGGTGGGTGGCGCGGCGGCCTTTCTGTGCTCCCCACTGGCGAGCGGGATCACCGGGTGCGTCATCCACGTCGACAAGGGGTACCACGCGATGGGAAAGACCGTGTGACAGCGCCCCCGCGGGGCGGCCCTTCAGGGTTGTGGACTGACGGCTGCGGCGGGATACTCGGCCCAACATGACCGCGCCCTTCACGCCCCCCGCCGACGGAAAGCCCATCACGATGGGCGCCAATCACGTGCTCTCCGTTCCGGACAATCCCATCCTTCCTTTCATCGAGGGCGACGGGACCGGTCGAGACATCTGGCGCGCCTCGGTTCGCGTGATCGACGCGGCCGTGACCAAGGCCTACGGAGGCAAGCGCAAGATCGCGTGGTACGAGGTGTACGCGGGGGAGAAGGCGCACGGCCTCTTCAAGAACTGGCTCCCCGACGAGACGGTCGCGGCCTTCCGCCAGTATCTCGTCGGTATCAAGGGTCCGCTGACGACGCCCATCGGCGGCGGCATCCGGTCGCTCAACGTCGCCCTTCGGCAGCTGCTCGATCTTTACGTGTGCCTGCGCCCGGTGCGCTGGTTCGACGGTGTGCCGAGCCCCGTCAAGCGCCCGCAGGACGTCGACATGGTCATCTTCCGGGAGAACACGGAGGACATCTACGCGGGGATCGAGTTCGAGGCGGAGAGCGCGGAGGCGAAGAAGATCATCGCCTTCATCGAGAAGGAGTTCCCGACGGACTTCCGCAAGATCCGCTTCCCGGCGTCGACCGGCATCGGCATCAAGCCGGTGAGCCGCGAGGGGACCGAGCGCCTCGTTCGCGCCGCGATCCTCTACGCCATCGACCAGAAGCGAAAGAGCGTCACCTTCGTGCACAAAGGCAACATCATGAAGTTCACCGAAGGGGCGTTCATGCGATGGGGCTATGTGCTCGCCCAGCGCGAGTTTGCCGACGCGGTGTACACGTGGGACCAGTGGGAAAGGACCAAGGCGGCGAAGGGTGAGCCCGCCGCCAATGCCGAGCAGAAAGCGGCGCTCGACAAGGGCAAGGTGCTCGTCAAGGACGCGATCGCCGACATCACGCTCCAGCAGGTCCTCACGCGCGCGAAAGAGTTCGACGTCATCGCGACGTTGAACCTGAACGGCGACTACCTGAGCGACGCCCTCGCGGCGCAGGTCGGCGGCATCGGGATCGCTCCCGGCGGCAACATCAACTACGTCACGGGCCACGCGATCTTCGAGGCCACCCACGGCACCGCGCCGAAGTACGCGGACCTCGACAAGGTCAACCCGGGGTCGGTCGTCCTCAGCGGCGAGATGATGCTGCGGCACCTGGGGTGGAACGAGGCCGCCGCGCTGGTCATCAAGGGCATGAACGGCGCCATCGCGAGCAAGCGCGTGACGTACGACTTCGCGCGCCTGATGGAGGGCGCGACCGAGATCAAGTGCTCGGAGTTCGGAGACAACCTCATCGCCCACATGTGACAGCGGTGGGATGAGGACCCCGGCATGCCGGGGGCCCCCCTCATCCCGCCGCTGACGATTGCGTCAGGCCTTCCGGTTCGGCGGCCGTCGCGCTAAGGAGTCCGCCATGCCTACCCGCAAGAAGATCGGTCTCATTGGCGCTGGCAACATCGGGGGAGAGCTCGCGCGACTCTGCGCGAACGAGGAGCTTGGCGACGTCTTTCTCTTCGACATCGCTCCAAAAGAGAACTTCGCCAAGGGCAAGGCGCTCGACCTCGAGCAAAACGGCGCCGTGCTGGGCTACGACTCGCACATCCGCGGCACGGCCAGCTGGGGCGACGTCGAGGGTGCCGACGTCCTCATCGTGACCGCAGGCATTCCGCGCAAGCCGGGCCAGTCGCGCGACGACCTCGTCGCGACCAACCTGCCGATCATCCGCGACGTGGCGCAGAACGCGAAGAAGTCTTGCCCGGACGCGTTCGTCATCGTCATCAGCAATCCGCTCGATGCCATGGTCTACGAGTACAAGCGCGTCGTCGGGGCGCCGAAGAGCCACGTCGTCGGGATGGCCGGGGTGCTCGACAGCTCCCGTTTCCAGCTCTTTCTCGCGCGCGAGGCCAACGTCAGCGTCAAGGACGTGCGCTCGATGGTGCTCGGCGGGCACGGTGACGACATGGTGCCGGTCCTGTCGATGACGACCATCAACGGCGTTCCGGTGTCGACCCTCATCGCGAAGGACAAACTCGACAAGATCATCGACAGGACGCGCAAGGGGGGCGGCGAGATCGTCAACCTGATGGGGACGAGCGCCTACTACGCGCCCGCGTCGAGCGCCGTCGCCATGGCGAAGGCCTATTTGCGCGACGAGAAGCGCCTCCTCGCCTGTGCCGCGTATCTCGAGGGCGAGTACGGCTACAAGGACCTCTTCATGGGAGTTCCGTGCATTGTGGGCGGCAAGGGCGTCGAGAAGATCGTCGAGATTCCGCTGACGGACGAGGAGAAGGGCATGCTGGCCAAGAGCGCGAAGAGCGTCCAGGCCGTGGTCGACATCTGCAAGAAAGGCGTGTCCTGAGCGCAGCGAAGGACCCCGTCGAGACGCCGGAAACTTGACCGGACCGCGCCTCTGACGCCACGTTCGGGTTCCTACGATGCATCGCCGCAGCTTTCTCGCGGCCCTCGGGGCAGCACCGGTTCTCGCATCCTTCGCGCGCGAGGCTCGCGGCCAGACGCCATCGAGAAACCTCAAATCGATCGCTCGCGATTCCCGGGGGACGACGCTGTGGCTCGCCCTCGACCACGCGCCCTTCCCGTCGCCCGATGCGGGCTACCGGGACGACACCGTCATCGTCTTCGTACCTGCGCACTACCGCTTTCGCCCGGACGAGGGCGTGGCGGCGCTCGTGCACTTCCACGGTCACAACACGTCGGCCGAGCGCGCCCTCGTGGCTCACCAGCTGCGAGAGCAGGTCGTCGACAGCAAGCAGAACGCGATCCTCGTCGTCCCCCAGCTTGCGATGTTCGCTGCGGACTCGTCGTGCGGCAAGCTCGAGTCGCAAGGGGGTTTCGCGCGGCTCCTCGAGGAGGCTCTCGACGTCGTCGCGCGCGAAGGGCAGGTCACGCTCGGCGACACCAGCGTCCCAAGAGGCGCTGGCCTCGGCACGGTGTGTCTCTCGGCGCACTCCGGGGGCTACCACGCCGCGGCGTCCTGCCTGCGACTGGGCGGAGTCGACGTGCGCGAGACGTATCTCTTCGATGCTCTGTACGCGGAGGTCGACACCTTTCGCGACTGGGTCGTGGCGCGTCGCGGCGAACCGTTGCATCGCAGACACAAGCTCGTGACTTTCTTCACCGAGGGGGGCACCACCGAGGCGAACGATGCCGCTCTCCGAGCCAGCCTGGATCGCGCCGGAATGACGTGTGCCGAGGAGATGAAGGAAGGGGAGCTCTCCCGCCATGATATTTCCCACGCGGACGCGGTCTTCGTGCGCACGGGCCTCTGGCACTCGAACGTGACCTGGGAGACGAACGCGCTGCGCGACTGTCTTTTTGCGTCCGCGCTGCCGCGGCATCTGGCCAGCACATGGTTCGCTCGCAAGAGCGAGGCTCGGTCCATCGAGAGAAGAAGATGAACGGGGCGCCCGTTGGCGCATCGCTGGAGTCGCCGGGCCGGGGTGGGATTTCTGTGGATTGTTTTGCCGGGCCTCACGCGCTAATGCCATCCCAATGATCCAAGATCTGGCGTGGGTGCCCATCTTCGAGAACGTCGCGAAGGAAGACCTGGCGAAGCTCGAACAGATCGCCAAGCGGAAGGACTTGCCCGCGAAGACGGTCGTCTTCTTCGAGGGCGATCGCGCCGACGCGTTCTATATCGTCGTGTCAGGGTCGCTCAAGGTCTACCAGACGACCCAGGACGGTCGTGAAAAGGTCCTGAACACGATGGGCCCCGGCGAGATCTTCGGTGAGCTCGCGATGCTCGACGGCAAGCCCCGATCGGCGTCTGTCGAGACGATCGAGGCGGCCGAGCTCATCGTCATGGCCCGCAGCGACTTCCGGGAACTCGCAACGGCCACCCCGAGCATCCTTTGGGGCGTGCTGGAAGGCCTCTGCGATCGCCTTCGATCGCTCAACGACCTCCAGCTCGACGTCGCGTTTCAGGACACCCCGTATCGAATCGCCAAGGCCGTCATCAAGCTCGCCGACAAGCACGGCGAGAAAACGGACGATGGCTGGCGGGTGCGAGAGTCGTTCGGCGTGAGGAACCTTGCCGACATGGCGGCGACGACCCCCGCTCGCGTCAGCCGCGTCCTGGAGAAGCTCGAGGACGACGGGCTGATCCGGACCGGCAAGGACGACCTCGTGGTCCCGGACCTCGCGGCGCTCAAGCGGGCGATCGAATACATGGGTTCGCGGTGAACGAGGCTCCCGCGCCCGCTCGTCGGGCTTCGTACGCTCTCGCGCTCCTCATCCTCCTCGTGCCGGCGGTGGCGTTCGCCCATGAGCGCTTCGTCCGGCATCAGCTGAAGCGACCGCTCCACGACGATTTCTTTCTCCGCCACCCCGGGTCGTTCCTCGGGATGAACCCGAACATGCTCCGGGTCGGCATCAACGCGTTCGTCGTCTTCGCAGCCTTCGTCATCATCTGGTTCGTCCGTCAGCCCCTGGACGAAGCGGTCGAGCGACTGATCACGCCCGCGGGAGGGACAGTTCAGCGCGCCGTGCACAAACTCGCGTGCTTTTTGACGGACCGCCCCGTCAGAAACAGGGTTTTCCACGTGGTCGGCGAGTGGGCGGTCATCATGTTCCTCCGCGTGCCGGGGCTCGTCCTCATGTATTCCGCGTCGAACAACTCGCTCGTGATGCCGAGCTACCCCCTCGACCCCAAGACCGAGTTCTTCTTCAAGATGGCGCAAGCGATTCTCGCGGTGCTCATCCTGACGCAGACGCTGCTGCCGCTGTGCGGAGCGCTGCTCATGGGTACGTGGATCTACCTGAACCGCTGGGGCTGGATGGTCGCGGCCGACGCGCTGCCCGTGGTGAGCGTGGCCGTCGTTTATCTCACCTCACCGTGGGAGTCGCACAAGCTCGCGATCACGGAGCTGAGCGAGACGCAGATGCGCTGGGTGCGGCTCACGCTCGGGTTCGGGTTCCTCGTCCTCGGGTGGTTGAAGGTCTATAACCACGATCTGGTTGCCGGCGTTGCCGACCAATACCCGTCGGTGCGAAACGACCCGATGGTCAAGATGCTCGCGTTCGGCACCGACCCCTACTTCAGCCGAGAATGCTGGGTCGTCTCCTTCGCGTTGGCGGAGGTGTTGAGCGGCTTCATGCTCATGACGGGCACGTTCTCGCGCGTCTGGGGCACGATCATGGCCATTGTCTTCACGAAACTGATGCTGGCGGACTTCGGCTGGAACGAGATCCCGCACCTCTTCCCCATCGGCGCATTGGCCGCTGTGGCCTTCTCCAATCGATTGACGGGGGAGCTCGATCCCATCGAGGCACTGGAGGAACGCGCCGGGCGCGAAGGGGGAAGCATCAAGCAAATCGCCATCATCGGCGGGACCGCTATCGGCGTCGCGTTCGTCGCGATCTTCCCGCTGCTCTTCGCGCTCACCTTCAGCGATCGCGGCAACCTCCGCTAGCGGGACAGCCATGCACTTCGCCACCGCCCGACAGTTGATCGTCATTGCCATCGTCTGGGCCGTGCTCCTCGTCGGCTACGACCAGCACGCGAACCCTCGACCTTTCGCCGCCTACTGGGCGGAGTTCAAGGGCAGCTCGACGCGTCCCGTCGTGACGTCGAAGGACGACACCCCGCGGCTGAAGCTGTCCATGCCGCACCTCTGTTGCAGCGGTTGCTTGAGTGACCTCCGCACGGCGCTCGAGCCGCTCACATGGCTTCGCGCACCGACCGTTGCTTCGGAGCCGCCCTCGATCGAGAACGCCGAGGCCGCCCCACCCGACATCGCCAATGCGAACGAGCTCGACGTCGAGATCGTCGATCTTTCGAGGGTCGACTTCGTCGCGCTGGCAAAGGCGCTCGAGGAAGCCGGCCTCACCGCCGACAAGATCGAAATCTACGGCATGGGCCATTTTCGCCTGGAAGTGGAGCTACCGCACCTCTGTTGCACGGTGTGCTCCCGGGCGGCCGACGAGCAGCTGGAGCGCCTCCTCAGGAAAGAGGAGCAGCGCCGCTGGCTCGATAGCCTGACCGTGAACCACGTGAAGAAGACGGTCGTCGTCTACGCGCGCCTGAACGCCGTGGTCGACGTGGTCGAGCTGACGACCGCGCTCGGGCGCGCAGGCTTCTCTGCGCGAGCCATCCGGGTCGCCACCGGCCCGGAGTCGTGACTCAGAGCGACTCGAGGAACTGCACGACCGTCATTTGTTGCGCGAGCGTCAACGCGTGGAACTTCTCCATCGTGTTACGCGCTTCGCTACGGAACCCACTCGCTCGGCTGCATATGTCCAGCGTCGACGCCACCTTGGGGCACAACGTGTAGTCGGGCGCCATGGTCCCCGGGTTGATGGGGGGCGCCGGCAGATCGTGAATCTCGATGGCGGCGAGCACCGCGAGGTCCATCGTGGTGATCTGCTTCAGCACCGTGCCTTCGTCTGCGTTGGTGAATACCGTCTCGGCCGGTGGGTTCGGCGGCTGGCCGGGGTAGTTGCCCTCGCCGATGATGTTCAAATACACGCGCGCGTCGTGCCCGAAGGGCGGCCCGACCTTGCCGAGGCCCATGAGCGGCGGGGTGCGGAATTCGTTGCCTTCCGCGAGGCCGGTGACCGCCGGGATGATGGCGTAGTCCGCGAGGCTGCGGTTGATGTTGCCCTGAATGGGAAAGGGTGCCGCGATGGTCTGCGTCGGGTCGCACGGCCCCGGATTGCAGGTGGCTGGATTCGTCATCGTGGGCTGCGCCACGTTCCACTGCTGCTGGAAGTAATAGGGCACCTCTGGATTCTGGTGGATCAGAAGGTCGGAGAAGATCGGCGCCCAGCGGTTCGACAGGTTCTCCTGGCCACCGATCTGGGCGGGCGAGACTCCGGTGCGAAAGACCGGGATGTGGCAGGTCGCGCAGCCGAGCTGTCGATCCGCGGCAAGGGCGTGGTTCGTGTCGTCGCTGAAGCTCGCGGGGTCGACGTTGTCCGAGGTCATCCTGGCGCGGAACGCGTCCAGATCGAGCCCGAAGAGGGCCGCGCCCTGCTGCACGGCAATGCCGCCCGCGCTCGTCGGCGGATTCTCGTAGAGCGTGCTCGCCTGCATCGGAGGCGCGATGTTGCGGACCATGTCGCGCAGGCTCTCCACTCGCGCGGCGGTGATGTTCGGGGTCGGCGCGCCCGCGTTGCACTCTTCCGGGTCGACCGTGTCGAGGTTGGGTTGTTCGAAGGGGGAGAACGGGCTGGTGAGGCCGAGCTCGCCTTGCGTTCCGCCGACGTCGAACTGCAGTAGGGTGGTGCCGGCGCCGCGCAGACCGAATCGCCCGACGCGGATGACAGGGTCGCCCCCAACGAAGCTGAGCGAGGCCGCGCTCTCGTTGTGCCGGCCCGAGATGCAGTCGTTCGGGCAGATGTTGGGATCGGGCTGGGGGGGAAGCGACGACGTGGTGTTGATCGTGTCGAACGGGTCTTCGTTGGCAACGATGTCGCCGAAGTAGATGGCTTCCATCAGACCGCGAGCCACGTAAGGCGGCGCCGCGCGCTCACCGGTCGCGCGGCGGGCGCCGAGCGGGCTGAGTCCCGTGACGGGGTCGAGCCCACCCTGTAGATCCGGGTCGATGTTGAGCGGGGGCATGTTGTTGATCGCGCACTCGCCGATGGCTTCGTCGTGCTGCAGGGGGCCGCCGAAGATCGAGAGCGGGTCGAACGCGCCGTTCGCAGGGTAGTAGTCGCCGTAGAGCGTGAAGGATGCGGTGGGCGGGTTCCCGGCCGTCTTGGTGATCAGCGAGTAATCGGTAAGCCCCTGCCGTCCGCCGCGCGACACGGGCGTGTTCTGCGTGTTCACCGCCGCGAGGGAGTCGTCGGTGACGTTGCCCATGAGGTGGTTGTCCTGGTTCTGCCCCGAGTTGTTGTGGCAGCCGATGCACGCCCGCTGATTGAAGAGCGGGCCGACGCCCTCGACGTCTGTGTGCGGGGTGGAGAAGAACTGCAGGGGCGACTGGTCTTCGATCGACGGCGGAGCCACCACGGCCGGGTCGGCAAAGTCGTAGAGCGCCTGGATCTGGGTGGACGCCCCCTCGTAACCGAGAGAAGCATACGATTCGTCTTGTCCCCAGGTCGCACGGTCGTGAAGATTGGGGTGCTGGGGGACGCCGCTGCCGGGCGTCGCGATGCCGGAGAAGTCACGCTCGTCCTCGATGTCGATCGTCTCCGTCATCGCGCCATACTGGCAACCGTGGACGGCGGCCGCGAGGCACGCGGTCAGCGCACCCGAGTAGAGGGCACGTCGGCCCCTGCGAAATGTCGTGCCGTATCTCATCGTACCCTCCGCAGCGCGCGCGGGCGCTTAGAAGTCTCCCATGAGGTCGAGGAACAATCGCTGCACATGGTTTTCCATGAGCGGATATCCCATGAAGTCGAAATATTGCACTACCGCCATCAGGTTCGGGAAGACACGGTAGTTCGTGCCGAGCGCGAAGCCGTGGTAGCCGCTGCCCGCGCCGAGGTCGGAGTCGGCGAACGTCGACAGCACGGCGTCGCTCTGAACGAACCGATAGGTGACCCACACGTTCATCGGGTGAAACGAGCTCTTGTAGGCCTTGTCGCCGACCCTCGTGCCGACAGTGACGCCGAAGCCGTCGTCGTAGCGCGGCGCGTCCCTGGGCGCGCTGCTGGCCGTCTTGACCGGCGTGCAGCTCGTGCAGGTCGCCGGCGCCGGCGTCGGCAGATTCCCCTGCGACGTCACAGGGTGGCTGGGGAGGAAGTTGTGGGCGTAGTCGAAGAGCACGTAGGCGTCGGGGTCGCCCGCCATCTCGTTCTTTAGCGGGACGTGGAACTGCAGCGTCGGGTTCAGTGTCTTGTAGGTTGGGTCGAGGAAGCCCGTGGCCGTGCCCCCGGCGGGCCCGTAGTTGACCACGCTGTTGGTCTGTTGCAGCCCGGTCGAGAGCAAGAACGCGGACGTGGGGGTCTGCGCGCTGACGAAGCCCATGGCGGGCTGCGCGGTGGGTACGCTCAGTCCCGTGTTGAGATTGATCCACTCGTAGTACGAGACCGCGCCGTCGACGTACTTGCTGAGGAACCGGAGTTGCTCACCAAGGCCGCTGACGGTGCCCGTGAGGCCGACGAAGGCCTGGTCGAGCAGCGAGGTGATCTGCATGTACGCGATCGTGTTTTCGATCCGGAACGGGGCCGAGGCATTCGTCGACTTGTAAAACTGCGCGGTGAGAGCGGCCCCTGCGGGGTTCACGTCGTCGTCCCACACCAGTTGAGTACGAAGGGTGCCGACCGAACCACGCCAGAATGGGTTTTTCATCCGGCCGAAGGTCAACTGAAGGCGATCTCGGTCCTCCAGAGGGCGCACCGCGCCCCATGCCTGGTCGATGCCGAACGCGCCGGGCCTGAACGCGTCGGAGAGCGCCACGAAGGGGACCGTGGGGTTCGGGGTTTCCCCGCTCGACAGGCGAAAGCCGCCGGTGACCGGGCCCTTGTCGCCGAGTTCGGCGCCAAAGCGGATGCGCGCGAGGAGCCAGTTGGCCTGGATGCCGTTGGTCAGCGACTCGGTGAGGTTCGAGTTCACGGAGTAGTCGTAGCGAAGGGTGGCGTTGCCGAAGATGTGCACCGGCACTCCCAGAAGGGATAGCGCAACACCGGGTGCAGGCTCGGTGTCCCGCCTCTTCTTTTCCGCTTCCTCGCCCGCTACCAGCTGGGCTTGCTGCGCGATGAGCTGGGCCTGCTGGGCGGCGAGCCTCGCCTGCTCGCGAGCCAACTCTGCCTGCTTGGCCCGAAGCTCGGCGAGTGCGGCTTCTTGTTCGGCTCGCGCCTTGGCCAGCATGGCCTCTGCCTCGTCCCGCACGGCCTGCATCCTCGCGAGGTTGGCTTCCTGCTCGGCCCACAGCCTGTCGAGCTCCGTTTGGACGGGATCCGGATCCTTCGCAGCACCCGGAAGCGCAAACGCGGAGCTTGCCGTGGCCACCGCGCCGATCAGGGCCAAGGCGAATGCCGCCCAGCGCCTGCTCAAGTGGCCCGTCGAAGGCGGTCCGAGTTTCCGGCGTGAGCTGACCACGGGAGTGAAACCTCGTCTGGGGAGCGATCCGCAGAGTCGTCCCCTCCGGACGACCCCGTTTGCCTTCTTACACGCTCGCCGCCGCGCCCTACAATCGCGGATTTGCAGTCGTGGAGCCGACTCACGCGCCTGCGAACCCGTGCTAGCGTGGCGCACCCATGAAGATCCACGAGTACCAGGCGAAGCAGATGTTCGCCCGCTACGGCGTACCGATCCCGCGGGGCTATCCCGCCATGACGGTGCCCGAAGCCGAGGCCGCCGCCGCGAGGCTCGCGCAGGAGACCGGTGGTTCGGTCGTCGTCGTCAAAGCGCAGATCCACGCCGGGGGCCGCGGCAAGGGGGGCGGCGTGAAGGTCGTCCGCATGAAGCCGGGAGCCACCGACGTGCGTGACGTCGCCCATGCGATGCTCGGCATGCAGCTCGTGACCCACCAGACGGGGCCCGAGGGCCAGAAGGTGCGGCGCCTCTACGTGGAGCAGGGGCTCGACATCGGGCGTGAGCTCTACATGGGCGCTGTCGTGGATCGCGATCGGCGCCGAATCGCGTTCATGGCGTCGACCGAGGGGGGCGTCGAGATCGAGAAGGTCGCCGCCGAGACGCCCGACAAGATCCTGACGGTGCACGTCGATCCCGCCGTCGGTTTCGCCGCGTACCAGGCACGCGACCTCGCCTTCGCCCTCGGGATCGGGGCGAAGGAGACCCTTGCCAAGTTCGTGAAGCTGATGAGCGCGCTCTACGAGGTCGTCGTGCGAGAGGATTGCTCGCTCTGCGAAATCAATCCGCTCGTCGTCACGAAGGGCAACGACGTCGTCGCTCTCGATGCCAAGATCAACCTCGACGACAACGCCGAGTTCCGGCACCCGGAATGGCGCGAGCTCGAGGACAAGGACGAAGAGGACGCGGTCGAGCTCGAGGCGAAGGCGGTGGGCCTCAACTACGTGTCGCTCGACGGCAACGTCGGCTGTCTGGTCAATGGCGCCGGCCTCGCGATGGCCACGATGGACATCATCAAGCACTTCGGCGCTGGCCACGGTGTCGCCCCCGCGAATTTCCTCGACGTGGGCGGCGGCGCCAACCAGCAGCAGGTTACCAAGGCCTTCAAGATCATCCTCAAGAGCCCCAAGGTGAAGGCCATCTTCGTGAACATTTTCGGTGGCATCATGAAGTGCGACGTCGTAGCGAGCGGCGTCGTCGCGGCGGCCAAAGACCTCGGCCTCAGGGTGCCGCTTGTCGTCCGACTCGAGGGGACCAACGTGGACCTCGGTCGCAAGATCCTCGGGGAGAGCGGTCTCGCGATCGAGGCGGCGTCGACGATGGCAGACGGTGCCGAGAAGATCGTGCGCGCCATCGGAGGTGCGCGATGAGCGTCCTGGTCGGCGAAGAGACGCGGCTCCTCGTGCAGGGCATCACCGGCAGCGCGGGTGGGTTTCACGCAAAGCAGATGGTCGAGTATGGCACGAAGGTCGTGTCCGGTGTCACTCCTGGCCGCGGCGGCGAAAAGTTCGAGGCGGGAAGTGCGAGCGTCCCGGTGTTCGACACCGTCGCCCAGGCGGTCAAGGCGACAGGCGCGAACGCGACGTGCATCTTCGTGCCGCCGCCGGGCGCCGCCGATGCCATCCTCGAGGCGTTCGACGCGGGGATCGCGCTCGTCGTGTGCATCACCGAGGGAATCCCCGTCATCGATATGTTGCGGGTGCGGCGGGCCCTCGAAGGGCTGACGGGGAGAACCCGCCTCATCGGCCCGAACTGCCCCGGCATCATCACACCGGGGACCAAGGGTAGCGCCCGGGTGGGTTGCAAGATCGGCATCATGCCCGGTCACATCCACTTGCCGGGCCACATCGGGGTCGTCTCGAGGTCCGGCACGCTGACTTACGAGGCGGTGGGGCAGCTTTCCGCGCTCGGCGTCGGCCAGTCTACCTGCATCGGCATCGGGGGAGACCCCGTCGGCGGGATGAACTTCGTCGACGTGCTCGAGCTCTTCCAGGCGGATCCGAACACCCAAGGTGTCATCCTCATCGGAGAGATCGGGGGTGGTGCCGAAGAGCGGGCGGCCACGTTCATTCGCGCGAAGATGAACAAGCCGGTGGCAGCCTTCATCGCCGGGACGACGGCACCGCCTGGCAAGCGCATGGGCCACGCCGGTGCGATCATCGCGGGCGGGAAGGGGACCGCCGCGGAGAAGATCCGGGCGCTCGAAGCCGCCGGAGCGCGCGTGGCCCCGAACCCGAGCGCGATGGCGAGCACGCTCGTGGGTATGATGAAATAGCCCGCAGGCGGATGGCTAACTTCCGTGATCTTGCGTGACGTCTGAAATTCCCCTAAAAGCGCGCGGCACACTAGAGAAGCGAGGATCATGTCCGTCGAACGCACCCTCTGCATCGTCAAGCCGGATGCCGTCGAGAAGCACAAGAGCGGCGCCATCCTGCAGCGCGTCGAAGAGAGCGGCTTCCGGATTCTCGCCCTTAGGATGAAGCGCCTTACTCGCGAAGAGGCCGAAGGCTTCTACGACGTTCATCGGGCGCGCCCTTTCTTCGGTGAGCTCGTCCAGTTCATGACACGCTCCCCTGTCGTCATCGCCGTTCTCGAGCGCGACAGCGCGGTCGGTGCGTGGCGAGACCTCATGGGCGCGACAGACCCGGCCAAGGCTCAGCCGGGCACCATCCGCAAGCAGTTTGGCTCGAACGTCGGCGAGAACGCGACCCACGGGTCGGACTCGCCGGAAAACGCCCGGCGAGAAATCGGGTACTTCTTTTCGGGGGCCGAGGTCTCGCCGACGAAGTAACCCTTTGCGGGGCGCGCCGGCAGCGCGCAAGCGAGAGTCGTGCACGGCGCGGGGGCGGCGCGTCGGTCCGGCGGTGAGCGCTGTAGCCAGCGCGCAGCCGGGCCGTACAGCAGTCGAGGGCCGATGTCGTCGGAAGACAACAACAAGAAAACGGATTCGATAGAACCCAATCCACTTTCGGGTAGAGGGCAACGGTCGAGCTCCAGGGCTCCGACGGTGTGGGGCTCGGCACGTGACGCGTTGGCCGCGATCTTCAATCTCGAGGTGCTGCTTCGCAACAAGGCGTTCTCCCCAGACACGCTCCTCGAGCTTCTTCCGGAGCTTCGTACGAGCGCTACCCTCTTGCGCGAGGCATTCGACCCCGAGGCGCAACAGGATCCCGTCAGCTCAGGCGTATGCACCTACGGCCGCCAGCGCCTGGGCGAGTTGGACGCCGTTCTCGATGCCGTCGAGGCGGGCGACCCGGACAGAGACTCGCTCGCAACCAAAGCGGGCACGCTCGCCGACGAGCTGGAAGCTTCTGCCGATCTGGTCGCACTGATTGACCGTTCGGGCGCTCCCAGTCCCACCGACGTGAGCCTGGCTCTGGTCGCACGGGAGGCCGGTCGGATGCCGGGCCCCTGGCGCGGTCGAGAGCGGCTCGTGAAGTTCGACGAGGGTGCTCCCGACCGGCCGGTTGCCACGGACCCGGTCATCCTCGGGCCGCTCCTGTCGCTGGTCGTTGCCGTCGTGCACGATGCCGGTGCGACCGACATCGTGGTCCGGGCCCGGTCGGCACCCCAGGCGGGGTTCATCGTCGAAGCCGCTCGAGAGACCGACAAGGACCTACCGACGCTTTCGATGCGCATGCTTCCCAGCGTGCCCCCGGCAGAGTCGGTCGCACGCCGCGTGGCCGCCAACATGGGCGCCGAGATCGAACTGGCGGGAGGTCGAGGTTCGATCACTCTCGGGCAAGCCATCGATTGACGACACGCCCGTGGTTCGATACGCGAGCCCGAGGCCATGAATCCGGAAGAACAGCTCCGCCCCCGCGTCGAGGAGGCCTTCGCCAATCGCGAGCTCCTGGGCGGGCCCGACCATCGATACGCCGTCGAGGGCACTCTGACCGCGCTCGATCGTGGGGAGATCCGGGTCGCTTCACCCCCTGCAGGCGACGACGGCGAATGGACGACGCACGCCTGGGTCAAGCAGGCCATCCTCCTCTACTTTGGGCTACGCAAGATGGAGACGAGCTGTGCCGGGCCGCTCGAGTTCAACGACAAGATCCCCCTCAAGACCGAGTACGAGGTTGCGGGCGTCCGTGTCGTCCCCCCTGCCGTTGCCCGCTTCGGCTCGTTCATCGAGGCGGGCGCCATCCTGATGCCCTGCTACGTCAACATCGGAGCCCGCGTGGGGGCCCGCACCATGGTCGATACATGGGCGACGGTCGGTTCGTGCGCGCAGATCGGGCAAGACTGTCACCTGGCGGGGGGGGTCGGCATCGGCGGGGTGCTCGAGCCGCCCGGTGCGCAGCCCGTGATCGTGGAAGACGGCGTCTTCGTGGGCTCGCGGGCGGTCCTGGTCGAAGGGATGTTCGTCGGGCGCGAGGCTGTCATCGGCGCGGGCGTCGTCCTGACGTCTTCGACGCCGATCCTGGACGTGACCGGGCCGACTCCCGTCGAACATCGCGGTCGCGTACCGCCGCGCAGCGTCGTCATTCCCGGTGTTCGTACGAAGAAGTTCCCGGCGGGCGACTTCGGCACCCCCTGCGCGCTCATCATCGGCCAGCGCACCGCGAACACGGATCGAAAGGTCAGCCTCAACGCCGCGCTGCGCGACTTCGGAGTCCCCGTTTGATGGACGTCGCGGGGCTGCTGGATACGACGCTCCTCGATCTCTGCGCTACGGCGTCGCCCATCGGCGAGGAGAAGGCCCTCTGCGATTCGGTCCAGGCGCGGCTGGCGAAGCTACCCCTCGCCGCGCCCATCCGGCGCTACGGGGACTCGATTGTCGTCCCCGTCGCCCGTGGCCGCGGCCCTCGGGTGGCGCTCGTCGGCCATCTGGACACGGTGCGCACGGAAAACGGTCCCGCTCGCCTCGCCGGCGACCGCTGCTTCGGCGCTGGAGCCAGCGACATGAAGAGCGGCCTCGCGGTCATGATCGCCCTGGCCGAGACGGTGCCTTCCGCGGATCTCGGCTGCGAGCTGACGCTGGTCTTCTATGCGCGCGAAGAAGGGCCCTTCGCCGAGAACGAGCTTGGGCCGGTGCTCGAACGGGATCCGGACCTCGGCCGTGTGGACCTTGCTGTGTGCATGGAGCCCTCCGACAACAAGCTGCACCTCGGATGCGTCGGGTCGATCCACGCGACCGTGTCGTTCGAAGGGCGAACGGCGCACAGCGCGCGGCCATGGGAGGGCGACAACGCCATCACGCGCGCGGCGGAGTTTCTTCGCGAGTTGCGCGCCTCGCAGGCGACCGAGAGCGTGATCGAGGGACTTACGTACCGATCCGTGACGACCGTCACGCAGGCCAAGGACGGCGGGCGAGGACGCAACGTGGTTCCCGATCGCTTCGTGCTCAACGTCAACCATCGATTCGCGCCGGACCGCACGCTCGAGCAAGCGCAGGCCAATCTGCTCGCGCTCGTCGGAGGCCGCGCTCGCGTCGAGTTCACGGATCTCTCTCCGGCGGCGCGCCCGAGCAGAGGACACCCGCTCGTACAGGCGCTCGTCGCGGCGGGGGTGCGCGGCGTCGAGCCGAAACAGGCGTGGACGGACGTCGCTCGCTTCGCGGCGCTCGGGATCGCCGCGGTCAACTTCGGACCGGGGGAGAACGCCCAGGCGCACCAGAAGGACGAGTCGACGTCGCTCGCCCTCGTTCACGAGGGGTATGCGATCACACTGCGATGGCTGTCGAGCCTGAAGACGGGCTGATCGGCCGGGCTCGAGCCGATCATCCGAGCTCGATCTTGCTCCACATGTCGCGGCGCATTCGCTCTTTACGACGGTCGGTCCGGGTGATGAGGCGCGCCGCGCTCCACGCCGCGAGCAGCTCGCCCTCCTGTCCGAGGGGCGGAAGGGCGCTCGGGCCAGCGATGAACGCGCCTGCCAGGGGCGTGCGGATGGGTTCGGCGCTCAGACCGAAAAAGCCGGGGGCGTCGATATGCCATCGCGGCGCCATCGGCTCGGCCTCCAGCGAGCCTCCTCCCGAGCGAAGCCCCGCGCGGGCAACCTCGACGCGCGAGCCCCCGCGCCAGTCCCAGAGCGGTCGGCCATCGTGCGGGGAGTCGACGACCAGATAGTGGCGCTCGACGTACGGGAGCAGCGACTGGATGGCCGAGAGCACGGCTTCGCGTGCTTGTGAAAGCGGGAGCGATGCACCCTCGGGGAACGTCGCCTCGGCCACGAGCAGCGTCGCCCCGTCGAGGCCCGCGCTCCCTCGCCATCGTTGCAGGTGGACGAGTGGCATCGAGGCGTCCCGGCGCCGGTGCGGCCACGCAGGGAGGAGGAAGGACTCGTCGCCCAGAGGCGAGGGGAGCCCCTCGTTTCGAAGGACGATGGAGACGACGAAGCGTCGCTCCGCGGGAATGAGGTGCGGCAACTCGGCCAGGGCGCGGCGGGGTGGGTCGAAGTCGCTCGTCAGGTCGAGAAGCGCGCGCGTCGTGTGATCCGTCACCACGAACTCGACCCCCGTGGCGGCTTCGTCTCCATCGACGACGACCCCCGTGACCCGCCCGCGCTTGTGTTCCACACGCACCGCGCGCTCGTCGAGCCGCGCCTCTCCGCCGTGCGCGCGCACGCGATCGACGAGAAAGTCGACAAGCTCGGTCTCGCCTTTCTCGAGGCGCGCGATTCCGCGCGTCCACGCGCCGTGCAGGCGGGCCAGGGCGAACTCCGGCAGATCGACGGCATGGCTCGAGAAGCGGGCAGGGAGGTCGACGATGGCGCGGTAGTCGTGATCGCGGGGAAACTCGGCGAGCAAAGGAGGCGTGCCCTTGGTGCGGAAGTGAGGCAAGGGGTCGGCGGCGCGATCGGTCTCGCGCCGCTCCCAGAAGGTTCCGGGCGGCCATACGAGGTCCCGCTCGAAGGCGGCGTCGGCGGCGGCGTTGGTCCGTGCGAGCTCGGCGTATAGCTCGTCCACGACGCGTCGTACCTCAGGGTACGTCCGGTCGAGCTCCTTCGCGAAGAGCTGGATGTCGGGGGGGACCTCGAGGCGCAGCTTGGGCGCCAGCACCTGGAACATCGGATCGAGCGGCGTCGTGCGCCTGCGGAACGTCTGCGACTGCGCGAGCTCGACGAGGACGCGGCCCCACGCCGGCGACGACCCGGCGAGGAAGGTAAACGGCCTCCGCGCCAGCTTCACGCCGTCGTACGCGTAGGTCGCCGGTCGCCAGCCCTGTCCGAGGACCAGCACGCGCCACGAGCGCCGCGCAAGCAGCGCCGCCGTCGTCAGTGCGCCGATGCCGGCGCCGAGAATCGCGACGTCATAGTGCTTGGACATGGCCTCGCACACGCACACGAGCCCGGCCGCCCGGCAAGGACGGGGGATCGATACTGACGCGCCCCTCGGCGATCCACTGAAGGACGCGGGGCAAGAGGTCGTGCTCCCTTTCGAGGATGCGCGCTCCGAGGGAGGCCTCGTCGTCGTCGTCCTGCACGGCAACGGCAGCCTGCGCGATGATCGGTCCGGTGTCCGTCCCGGAGTCGACGAAGTGAACCGTGCACCCGGCCACGCGGACGCCGTACTCGAGGGCTTGGCGCTGGGCGTGGATGCCCGGAAACGAGGGCAAGAGACCTGGATGAACGTTGACGACCCGCATCGGGAACGCGTCCAGAAGAACGCTCGTCACGAGACGCATGAACCCGGCGAGGACGACCGCCTGGACGCCGCGCTCGTGCAGCGCGAGCACGACGGCCTCGTCGAACGCGCTCCAATCCGCGAATCGCTTGTGGTCGACCACGAGGGTATCGACCCCCGCCGCGCGCGCGCGCCCGAGAGCGGCCGCGCCGGCGACGTTGGACACCACCACGGCCACCCGCGCATCGAGGGTTCGCGCGGCGATCGCGTCGAGGATTGCTTGAAGATTCGTCCCGCTCCCGGAGACGAGCACGCCCAGCACGATCATACGGGCCACTCCACCCGCTCTTCGAACGCCCGATCGGCAGGGACGCGAACGACTTCCCCCACCGTCACAGGGGCCTCTCCCAGGGAACGGAGGGCGGCGCGGGCGCTCTCCGCCTGCCCGGCAGCGACCACGAAGAGAAAGCCCAGGCCATCGTTGAACGTGCGCCGCATCTCGCTCTCTTCGATACCGCCGCCGCGCTCGACGAGTTCGAAGACCGGCGGACGCGGCCAGCGCGCTCCGATCCGCACGCCCAGCCCCTCCGGCAGGACGCGCGGAAGGTTTCCGGGGATTCCGCCACCGGTGACGTGGCACATCGCGTGGACATCGACGGCTCCGATCACGGCCGCGACATGTCGCGCGTAGAGGCGCGTGGGGGAGAGGAGCGCCTCGCCCACGGTCTTGCCTCGAAGGACGTCCGGACGGTCGCCGTACGAGAGCTTCATGGCCTCGAGGAGGACTTTTCGCGCGAGCGAGTAACCGTTCGAATGCAATCCGCTCGACGGCAAGCCAATCACGACGTCGCCCGGCTGTGCCTTCGAGCCGTCGACGATCCGCGCTCGAGCGACCACGCCCACGGAGAACCCCGCGAGGTCGTATTCGCCAGGGGCGTACATGCCAGGCAGCTCCGCGGTCTCCCCCCCAAGGAGAGCGCAGCCGCTCTCCTTGCAAGCCGCCGCGATACCCGCGACGACTTTTTCCGCGACACCGACGTCGAGCTTTCCCGTCCCGAAGTAGTCCAGGAAAAAGAGAGGCCTCGCGCCGCAGGTGATGACGTCGTTGACGCACATGCCCACGAGGTCGAAGCCAATCGTGTCGTGCACCCCCGTCGCGAACGCGACCTTGAGCTTGGTGCCGACGCCGTCGGTGCCGCTGACGAGCACCGGCTCGTCGATGTCCGGCGGGACGCGACACAGGCCCGCGAACCCACCGACGTCGCCCATCACCTCCGCGATGCGCGTGGCCCGCGCGAGCGGTTTGATTCTCTCGACGAGCTCGTCGCCGGCATCGATGTCGACGCCGGCCTGCTTGTACGTGATGTGTCCGCGATCCGGGGAAGGGGGCGGCGAAACGCGGGACATCGGGGTGGAACGCTAGCACTATACTGTCGCCCGATGCAGCGTCGCCCGCGCAGTGGAGCTCCGCCGCAGGTGCACGCGCCGACCGTGGTCCTGTCGGGCGCGCAGCTCGGCACGGACGTCGTCGTCGGGGCCTTCTGCTTCGTCGCCAGCGGGGCGGTCGTGGGCCGCGGGACGAGGATCCAGAGCCACACGAGCGTCTGGGACGGCGTCGTGCTCGGAGAAGACGTCTTCGTCGGGCCGGGCGCTCAGTTCACGAACATGCACCACCCCCGCGCGGCCTTCCCCCGCTCCCCGAACTGGGAAATCACCATCGTCGAAGACGGGGCCACCGTGGGCGCCAACGCGACCCTGGTCGCCCCCGTGCGCGTCGGCAAATACGCCGTCATCGGCGCGGGTGCCGTCGTCACGCACGATGTCCCTGCCAACGCCGTAGTCGTCGGCAACCCCGCGCGGGTCGTCGGCTGGGCCTGCGAGTGCGGAGAGCCTCTGGCTCGCAGCGAGCGACGACCGGCCCGCGCAAAGTGCGGCACCTGCGCTCGCGTGCTCGAGTGAGCGGCCCGAAGCCCGGGCTCAGGGGAGCGGGTGCGCCACTGCTTGCTCGATGACCCGGTGCATGACCAGCATCGCGACGTGCGCGTAGATGACGACACCGAGGGTGTCGACGAGGCTGGCGATGAACGGCGTCGAGCTCGTCGCGGGATCGATTCCGAGGCGCTTGAGCACGATGGGCAACATCGACCCGACCGTGCATCCGCTGACGATGATCGCGAGCACCGTGAGGCCGACCGTGACCGCGAAGAGAAATGTCTGGTCCGGGTACATCATCACGCGCCCCATCGCGATGACGGCGATCATGAGGCCTAGGAAGATCCCCATCCCGAGCTCGCGCACGAGGATTCTCCACCAGTCGGTCAGGTGGATCTCGCCCAGCGCGAGCCCGCGGATGACGAGGGTGGACGACTGCGACCCCGAGTTGCCGCCCGCGGAGATGAGGAGGGGGACGTAGAGGAGCGCGCCCTTCACCGCCTCCATCACGGGGTCGTAGTGGCGAAGCGCCGTCTGCGTGAAGAACTCCTCGACGAAGAGGACGATGAGCCAGCCGGCTCGCTTCTTGATGAACGTGAGAAAGCTCGTTTGGAAGTACGGGACGTCGAGGGGCTCGATGCCGCCGATCCGCTGCACGTCCTCCGTCTGCTCCTGGACGAGGACGTCGATGATGTCGTCGATCGTGATGACGCCGAGGAGCCGACCGTCGTCGCCGACCACCGGCATCACGTTCAGGTCGTACTTCGCCATGCGCCGCGCGACGTCTTCCTGGTCCATCGTCGGCAATACGGAGATGATGTTCGTGCGCATCACCTCGGCGATCCCCTGGTCCGGTTCGGCGACCAGCAGATCGCGCAGGCTCGCCACTCCGGCCAGCTTTTCCTGGTCGATGACGTAGACGACGTAAACGAACTCCTCGCGCTCGCGTCCACGGCTTCGCACCATGTCGAGGGCGTCGGACACGCGAATGCGCGGCGACACCGCGACGAAGTCGGTCGTCATCAGGTGGCCGGCGCTCGTTTCGGGCCACTTCTCGATGTCGCGAACTTCCTGGGCCGCCGCCGGGTCGACCTTCTGCAGGGCCTCGAAGAGCTGCTCGCCCATCTTCGGCGGGAGCAAGCTGAAGAGGTCTGCCCGGTTGTCGGCCGCCATCTCGCTGGCGATCTCGGCGACGGACTCGGGTGGCATCTGCTCGACGAGCTCTTCCTGCTCCTGCTCGTCCAGACGCTCGAAGATGGGCGCGGCGTCCTCCGCCGGCAGCCGGGCGAGCAGCTCGGCGGCTTCGTCCGGCTCGAGGTCGCCGACGATGTCCGCGAGGTCTTCGGCGTGGATCTCGTCGAAGAGCGCGCGCACCTGATCCGGATCCTCTTTGAGGATCTGCTTGATGTCCGGGCCGAGCAGGGAGGCGAGACGCACGAGTGCCCGCGCCAGACTAGTCAGCCCTGGTCCACGGGGCCAGAACTTCGGTCAGGAAAGACGGGAGCTCAGGGCCGGCCACGGAAGAGGGCGCCCACGAGGGACCGAGGCCAAGGATCACGCGGGTCGAAGCGGGCGGACAGAATCCGCGATGCGCCGGCCCAAGGCATTGAGAGCGCTCCGCGGCAGCTTGCCCCGACGGCCGGAGGGGGCCGAAGCGTCGTCACAGAAGAACGTGCGGCAGCCGAGGGGGCGCGATGCATAGATGTGGCAGCGTCCGTCACCCGAGAGAAGGGGGCACGGACGGGAGTCCACGAGAGGCAGCTTGCGGGGATCGCGCGCGGTCACCGAGGCGCTCCGCATCGCGAGGCGGACCTCCTCGAGCTCGACGGCCGTCGGATAGGGTTCGCGCCCGATGACCGCCACGTCGCAGCAGTCGGGCGCCTTGCCCGTGGCCGACGAGCACGCGCACGTCCAGCCCTCGAGCAGCGCATCGGCCTCGGCATAGAGCGCGAGGAGCTCTGCCCGTTCGGCGGAACGCGCCCAGGACCGCGCAGGCTTGGTCTTGCGTGAGCCCATGGGATAAAGAGAGTCTCGCACCTTCGCTACGGGCGCTTCCAGTTCGCTTAGAGTGGGGGGATGGATGCTCGCTCTCGCCCCGCGCTTCGCGCCGTGGAGTCGGTCGTCGTCCCGGACAAGGAAAACGGACGTCTGCTCGTCCTTCGCGACACGCAAGGCGTGACCGACGCGCAGGCCGCATTGCCGCCCGTCCTCGTTCCCGTGGTCGCGCGATTCACCGGGCGATCGACGTGCGAGGAGATCGCACGCGAGGTCTCGGGCGAGCTGGGTGCCGAGGTCCCGGTGGAGGTGGTCGTGCGTCTCGCCGATGAGCTCGAGCGCGGGCTATTCCTCGAGGGCGCCGTGTACCGGGAGGCTCGCGGGCGCGTGGAGCGCGAGTTCGCCGAGGCGAGCGTGCGCCCGGCATCTCACGCGGGCGGGGCGTACCACGGGGAGCGTCAGAAGCTCGAGAGCTACATCGACCAGTCGTGCCTCGCGAAGGCGAACATCGGCGGCGGGCCCAAGGGACGCATGGTGGCGCTCGTCGCACCGCACATCGACCCGTGGCGTGGCGCCCTCGGTTACGGTCACGCCTACGGCGCCTTGGCTGCCGCCGTACCTCCCGAGGCGGACACGTTCGTCCTCTTCGGCACCTCGCATGCCCCCATGCGCGAGCCCTTCGCCCTCTGCCGCAAGGCGTTCGCCACGCCCCTCGGCCCGGTGGGTGCCGACGAGGCCGGCATCGACGCCCTCGCGGCGGTGGCCGATGGATTCGACCCCTACGCCGATCAGTTCAACCACAAGCGCGAACACTCGCTCGAGTTCCAGGCGGTGTTCCTCAAGCACCTGCTCGCCGATCGGGGCGTTCGCATCGTGCCCGTGCTGGCGGGCCTGGGGATTCACCAGGCGAGCGGGGAAGATCCCGCGAGCGATGCGCGGGTCGTTCGCTTCCTCGACGGCGTTCGCGCGCTCGTCGAGTCGCGTCCGGGGCGCGTCGTCGTCGTAGCAGGCGCGGACATGGCGCACGTCGGACCCCGCTTCGGGGACGGCCGAGCATACGATGGCGAGCAGCGGCGGGTCCTGGAGGATGCGGACCGGGAATCGCTCGATCGCGCGGCCTCCCTCGACGCGAGCGGCTTCTGGTCGCACGTCGTCGGAGATCTCGAGTCGCGCCGCGTGTGCGGGCTCGCGCCCATCTGGTCGCTCCTGCGGTCCCTCGGGTCGAGCGGCGCACGCGGTCGCGTGCTGCACTACGAGCAAACGGTGGACGGGGAGGACGGGTCCATCGTGAGCCACGCGGCCGTGGGATTCTACGCGTGAAGAGGCGCGCCGCTTGACTTGGCCGCGCGAGGAAGCTACGTGCTTCCGGGCATTTGCGGGAGTAACTCAGTGGTAGAGTGCCACCTTGCCAAGGTGGACGTCGAGGGTTCGAATCCCTTCTCCCGCTCAAGAAAAAGCTAAGGCGTGACCGCCGGTTAGGGACGCTACCCCTCACCGGCTTTTTCTTGCGCTGCGTTCGCATCACCACCTCCATCACCACTTCCGAGGGGAACGAGGCGATGCACGCTCGAAACGGCGACGAGCTTCTCGTCCATGCCGACCGTCGAGTAGTGGGTCCGCATCTTCTCCGTGACGTGGCCGGTGAGGCTCTTGATCACGACCCCATCGACGCCAGCGCGACGCGTGAGGTCGTTGAAGGTGCGCCGTAGCCCGTGGACCGTGAAGCGCTCCCCGATCTTCGACGCCTTCAAGCAAGCCTGCCAGGCCTTCCAGAGCCCTCCCGGAGTGCGGAGACCGCCCGCCTCGGAAGGGAAGAGCCAGCCGGAGTCCACGCCCGGAGCTTGCCGCTCCAGGAGTCTGCGCCGGTGGTCGCGTAAGATCTCCGCGAGCGTGGGATGGAGCGGGTACTCGCGCGGCGCTCGCTTCTTTCGAGAGACGGGACCGACGCGACCGCGGATGTTCTTGCGGACGACGCGCAGCACGCCGTTGTCCGCATCCACGTCCTCCCAGCGCAGAGCCGACGCGTGGCAGAAGCGCAAGCCCGTGAAGGCAAGCACGGCCACCAATGCGAAGTGCTGCGGCGAGAGCCGTTCCATGTTCAAAAGGAAGGTCCCGAGGATGTCGGGCATCAGGGCGTTGTCGTCCTTTTCCTCGTCCTCGGGAAAGGTGATGCGAAGCGTTGGATCTCTCGGCAGATCGAGAGGCTCCATCGCGTCGCGCGTCATGGTCCGCAGGACGCGGAACCATCCCTTGATCGTCTCGGCGCGGTACCCCTTCCGCCGCTCAGCGTTGACCCATTTCTGAACGTCGAGGGCCGTGAGCTGATCGTAGAAGAGGAGACCGAGCGCTGGAAGAACGTGATCCTCGAGAGCCGCTGCGTAGCGTTCAGCGGTTCCGGGGTCCACCGTCGGTGCCTTGGACTCGATCCAGTGCTTCGCGTATTCCCCAACGCGAAGCCTTGCGGCGACGATCGAGGCACTTTGGATCTCGTCCCGCATCTGCGTCTGGTTGAGAAGCGCTTGGCGCAGATCGACGCCGTCGTATTCGCGGTTCGCCTCCTTGAGCGTGCCGGTCCTCGGATCCATCGCGCGCACGCGTACGCGATAGCCGCTCTTTGTTTTGAAGATCCCCGCGTATCGGGTCTTCGTGCATCCCTGCATCCAGGTCATGTTCAGCATGGTCCTTCCTGGATGCCTCGGGTCGTCCTGCGCGGAGCTTACCCGAGGCACCCTCAGCGACGAAGCGGTCGAGATCATCGCGGCGGTACAGATCGACGCCGCCCCGGCGGCCCGCCGGACGAAGAAGTCCTTTCATTTTGAGCGTGCGGATCGCCGAGGCGGACCGGTACCGGAGGTACTCGGCGGCCTCTGCCGTCGTCAGGTACGGAGACTGAGGTCCGGAGATAGAGTCTCCGGTTGACCCTTGAGACGTCACGTGGGACGGCGCCATCGTCGATTCGGCGGCTCCGCGTTGTCGGAGAGCCCTGGCCGTCAAACCTGGCGGGGGATGGTTATTGTTCATCGGTCCCCGAGGGCGGCTCGGCGCGCGGGGGACGAGACCCTGTTGTGTGCTGTGCGCCTTCTGTGCCTCGCGCGCGTCGAAGTCAGCCCAGAACGCGGCCCAGTAGTCCACGCACTGAGGAGGCGAAGGCTCTCCGTACGGAATGATGGGCGGCGCGAGGTACGAGTCCTTCAAGTCGTCCGTCATGATGGCTGCGGCGACCGTCGCGCCTCGCAGCCGTTGGGGTCCGTGCTGATCGGCGCGGAGCCTGCGGTCCCGATGCCGCGCCGGCTCCGCCGTCCATCTCGCGCGCCCGCACCCTCCCTCATATGTTCTTTGTGTCGGGCCGAACCTCGAAGCCAGCACGAGGCGTTTGCGACGGCGTTGCATGGTCCGATCGAGCGGCGTGGTCCCGTGTCCGCGCGCGGAGCCGCGCAGAGTACGTTGACGGGGCCGGGACCGGTCGCCCGAAGGGCCGCGCGGACGGTCTCGATGTCGAACCGCCGGACGTCGCCGACGTGGACATAGGGGATGCGCCCCTGGGGGCACAGCCGATCGACGGTGGCCCTGGACGCGCCGTGGGCGTGGGCGAGCGCCCGCTTGTCGACAAGGGGAGGTGCAGATCGGGTTGCCGGCGCGTCCCGATGATCGAGCGCTTGCGTGCTGTGTTCACGTGCGGCCGCACGTACGAGGTCGAGCAGGGCCGAGAGGAGGTCGCTAGGAGGCATCGGTTCTCCAGTCCTTCGAAGAGTCGTGCGTTCGTTCGGATCCACCGGGGAAACGCCCGTCCGTCACCGATCGGGGGGGCTTCCCGTCGATGCCCTCGGGCGCGGGCTCAGCGCGCGTCGGCGTGACCTCCGGCACGCGAGTCGAGTGTCCATCGGCAGCGCGCCGGGGCGGGCGATGGCCCGTCCGTCGGACGCAAGCGACACCGTGCACGGGCGTGCACCCGCCTTGCGCTGCCCGCACGGACGGCCGCGATGCACTTCGACCGGTCGCCGCGCGATCGGTCATATGATCCTGCGGTCCGGTCGAACGGTGAAGCCAGAAGCGCCCTTCGGCGGCTCGAGGTCACGCGCCTTCGGCTCGACGGGCGGCGGTCCAGGTGGTGGAGAAACCTTCGGCGGCGGGGCCGTCGCGGCGGCCGCCGCAGGGGTGGACGCGGCAAGCGCAGACGAAGCGTCCGCCTTGCCGTCGCCGGGCCCCTTACCGCGCACCCGCGGCCCGCCGCGCACGCTCGCGTCTTTGACGCCGCGCAGGTGCCGCTGCAGGGCGGCCGCGGTCATGGTCAGGCCGTGGCCGCTCAACCACGCCGCGACGTCGCGCCACGCGTAGCCTTTGCGGCGCATCTCGTAGAGCTTCGGGGCCAGCATCGCGACGGCTTGCCGCTTGCTCACCTCGCTCGGCGCGCGGGCGGGCTCTTGGTCGATCAGGTGTTCGAGCTTGGCGATTTCGGAAAGTGGGATCTTGGCGGAGTGTTTCGGCGGCACTGGGCGCTCGGCTCCTTGCTGCTGCGCGTCCCCGAGAAGGTGGAGACGGCACTGCCGTGCTCCCGACGCTCAGTGCGTCCGCCACGCGCCAGCCTCCCCCCGCGCACGCCGCGACGAGCGCGGTGCCGTGGCCCTAGCCGGATGGGGTGAGAGCGCAAGCGCCGACTAGTGATCCTTTGGGTACGGCGCGAATCGGTAGTCGTCAATCCCGGTCCCGCGATTTATTTTTGGATAGCACTCTTTCGCATGACGACGAAGGCGATCGGCTGGGCGCCGAGCGGTCAGCCAACCCTTTCCTTTTTTAGGCTCCGGAGCATTGATTGGATCCTCATTGGATCCATCCAAGTGCATCCCCAAGTCATTTCCCGTAACGCCCAGTAACGCCCTGTAACGCATTCTCGGATATCCACTCGGCATCCTCTCGGGTCTCCCCATTCGCATTCACGTGGTCGCTCACCAAGCGGCTCCCCGCCCGCACCGCCGAACTGGCCTCCGAAACGCCCTCCCGGATGATTCGCGGGGCTGCAGCGACTTGTTCACTGCGCGCGTCGGCGGTCGTCGAGGACGCGCTCACCCGCTTGCTTCCAGGACATCCTCCGTACGATCCACGCGGTTGCGACGACTCCGTCACTGCGCTCATTGGCGGTTGATCCCGCTTCGGTCCTCGCGCCGTGCTGTCATCTGTCTCCTCGACGGGCCCCGGTTTGTCTTTCACCTCATCGTGCGTGCGTAACCCTCGGGTTGTCGATTCTGACACCCCGGCGCCGCTCCAGCCGTCCACGAGGCCGCCTCGCGCTTGCCTTCGGAGCGTTCCGATCACAGTTCGAATTCAGGATCGGTCACCGCACGGTCACCGCCTCGCCACCGTCACCGGCGTGGCCCTCCGGCGTACGCGGTCACACTCATCCGATCGATTCGGTATCGACCGAGGTTTGCCTTCGGACCCCGCAGCGCCACATCTCGAGTCGTGGACGTCTCGTCACCGCCGGCATCATAATGTGCCTTTCGGATCGTCATTCGGCGTAGACGGTCTCTTTCACGGGGATGCCTTCGCTGCGTCACTCGTTTGCACTCGCCGAATATGCAGGCACGCCTTCGCCTCATCCACGCAGCCGCCCTCGTCGCACTCGCCGACATACACGCGGGTACCTCTCGTTGTACCTCTCGCGTGTCTCCGGTTTATCTCCGAGAAAGCCTTGCTGCGGTCACCGCGTGCATCCCGCATGCATCGAGCGCAGCGGACCCGGAGGCGAAAGCCGGAGGGCAAGATAAAGAGGAGCCACCTCGATTGTGTTGGACCGCGTATTGCAAACGTATTTTCGGTGGCCGGCCGTTTGGCCAATTCACGCGGCGTTTGCCTGACATTCGCGCCAGGCCGCGGCTCCCGGAGGTTCCATCGTGCCCCAGGGTGACGACGATCCCCGTGGCTCGCCGCCCCAGACCAGGGTGCGCGAAGCCGAAGATGACCGGAGCCGCGTGCGGCCCAGGATGGGCCGACGCGCGCGGCTTGCGAGCGGTTCGCCCGGCATCGCTCGGCTAGTGCTCCGCGGCCATGGTCGGCACGCCCCGGCTCTGGGCAAGGTGGGCACGCTCGGGGCTCGTCGTTACGCGCGGCGCGTCGTCATTCAGGCACACGTGCAGCGCATGACGGCGCACGGTGCCAAGGCCGCCGCTTTGCACTTGGCGTACATCGAGCGCGACGGAGCGGCGAAGGACGGCTCGCCGGCGGTCCTCTACGGCCCGGATGGGCCCGTGCCGCGCGCGCGGTTCGAGCAGCCACGCGTAGGCGAGTCGCATCAGTTTCGGTTCATGGTGTCGCCCGAGGACGGCAACGCGCTCGACCTCGAGAAGTACGTCCGCGAGTTGATGCAGCGAGTTGAGCGCGAGCTCGGACGGTCGCTCGAGTGGGCGGCGGTCAACCATTGGGACACCGACCATCCGCACGCTCACGTCGTCGTGCGCGGCGTCGACCTGCAGGGCCGCCGCGTGCTCATATCCCGCCAGTACATCTCCCACGGCATGCGCGGGACGGCCCAGGAGCTCGCGAACGAGTTTCTGGGACCGCGGCTCGAGTCCGAGATCCAGCGCACGCGCGAGCGGGAAGTCATTCAGGAGCGGCTTACTTCGCTCGACCGCGAGCTCGACCGCTGCGCGACCGACCACCGGATCGACACCGACGCGGTGCGCGGGCAATCGCGCGACGACCGGGAAGCGCAGCACCTCTTCGACCGGCTCGAGCACCTCGAGCGCCTGGGTGTCGCCGAGCGGGTGTCCTCCGGACGCTGGCAGGTCACCCCGGGCTGGCAGAAGCACCTGCGCGATCTTGGCGAGCGAGGCGACATCGTGAAGCAGATGCACCGCGCGATGCGTGCGGGCGACCCGGCGCGCTTCTACGCCGTTCGACCGGGCCAGGGATTGCCCGATGGCCGCAGTGGCGTCGAGGAGCGTCCGCTCGTGGGCCGCGTGGCGGCCAAGGGTCTCGAGGACGAATCCAAGGGCATCTGGTACGCCGTGCTCGAGACGCCGACGGGTGCGGCGTACCACGTGCGCCTCAGCGCCCGACAGGCGGAGATCACCTGTACGGGGGACCTCGTCACCTTCGGGACGAAGCGCGAGGCGGCCGTCCGTCCCGTGGACCGGCACATCGCCGAGGTCGCGGCCCGAGACGGCGTCTACGCGCTCGACCGCGATGGGGGGCAAGAGGGCGAGCGGCACGCGGCGGCCGCTCGTCTTCGCGAGCTTGAGCGCCTCGGAATGGTCGCCGCGCGAGCGCCCGACGGGTGGAACGTGCCCTCCGACCTGCTCGAGCAGCTCGAGACGCGGCATCGCGAGCAGCCGGCACGTTGCCGGCTGTCGGTGCAACCGGAACGCTTGTCGCTGGACGCCCAGGTCCGTCACCCAGGACCTGTCTGGCTCGACACCGTCGATCGGGGGACCCTGACCAGGCAGGGCTTCGGTGCCGAGGTGCTCGCCGCCGCGGAGCGCCGTCGGCGGACGCTCCACGAGCTCGGCATCGCCGCTGACGACCCACGGCGCGTCGCCAAGCTCCGCACTCTGGAACAGCGGGCGGTAGGAAAAGAGATAGAGCGGGCGACCGGCTGGACCTTTGTCGAGCCGATCCCGGGCGGCTTTCGCGGAAGGCTCCATCCGATGCCGCAGGACGCTCCCTACCTGGCCGTCTCCGACGGGCGGCAGTTCGTCCTGGTGCCCGCCACCCGCGAGGGGCGCTTCTCAGTGGGACGCATCGTCGACGTGTCGCGGGACGCCTCCGGACGCGTTGTGGTCGTTCCCGACAGCCCCGCGCGCGCCGCCGAGCGCCAGGAGCTCGCCCGGCGGGCAGCCGGCGAGACGCTCGCACGCGAGACCGGGCGGACATTCTTGGAGACCGTCCCACCGCACTTCCGCGGCTGGGTCCAACCGGGCCCCGCCGCCACGCCGTACCTGGAGGTCTCCGACGGCGTGCGGTTCATCCTGATCCCGTCGTCGCCCGAAGCGCGGGCTCTCTCCGGCCAAACCGTCGATGTGTCTCGCGATGCCCAGGGACGCTTCGTCGGGCTGCGTCCGCGCGATCGCGATCACGACCTCGGACGATGACGCCGCGCCCCCCCGATCCTTTTGCGAGCCATTCGCCGAACTGAGATTCCACCCTTCCCCCGAACGAGGTCCGCGCCATGAACTTGACCCTCATCAACGCCAAGGCCGTACCCAAGCTGCGGCGCGTCCGCGTTTACCCCCGGCTGACGCTTGAGGTTCGAAAGCGCCTGACCGAGTATTGCGCCCGCAAGGGCCTCACCGAGCGCGATATCATCGAAGAGGCCATCCGGCAGTACCTCGACGGCACCGGGGATAACGCCAAGGTCCTCGCGCAACTGGAACGGCTGGCGCTGGCGATCGATGCCGAGCGGGAGCGGCGAGAGGGAGCGCACCGTGAGGTGCACCGAGCCATCGAGGTTCTCTCCGAGGCCTTTGGGCGGTTTTTGAGGCTCTGGATGTTCGTGCATGCGGCGACTTTCAAACAACCTGCCACCCAGGAGGCCGCCGAGTCCATGTACGAGAAGTTCGCCGCGAAGATCGCCGAGTACTTCCAGCGGGGCCACCGCTTCCTTCACGACCTGCCCAACGTCGATGACAAGAGAACCACGCAGAGCGTTCGCAGGCCATGAGCGTCGGCGGCCGCACCCCGACCGCCGGCTTTCACGCTGGCGCGACGTAGACCGCGCGCGACACACGGCGCCCAGCCGGCCCGGGACAGGCCGCGGTATGTCCGTGACACCCGGAGCCTCACGCAACCTCGCGCGATCGCTCGGCCCCGGCATTGGCACGAACCCCGTGAAGCGGGGCGGTCTTCGTGGCCTCCCTCGCGCCCGCCATACGTCCCGCGCAACCGACGGAGACCGTCCTCTACAAGCTCGTCCGGCAGAATCTCGAAAGCGTTCCTCGCCTACGCGCGCGAGAACTACGAGCGTGAGGCTGCCTCGCTACGTCGAGCAGGAGTTTCGCGCATATTCTGAAGTGCGGTGATTCTGCGAGGGCTTCACTCGGCTCGTCGTGCGACGCGTGTGGCCACGATCTGCTCGTCGCGTTCGCCTGCCAGCGTCGGAGCATCTGCCCGAGCTGCATGCGGCAGGCGCATGGCGAACGTCGCCGCGCATTCTTGGTCGATCGAGTCTTGCCCGACGTTCCCGTGAGGCAGTACGTGCTCACGCTGCCCTACGAGCTTCGCAAGCTCGTCGCGTTCAAGGCCGACGTGCTGACGGCGATCGCGCGCATCTTCGTCGAGGCGTCTTCGCGAGCTACCGCACGCGCGCCAAGCGCGACGGCGATCGAGACTCCGCAGTGCGGCTCGGTCAACTTCGTTCAGCGCTTCGGTTCGTCTGAACCTCCACGTCCATTTCACTTGGTCGCTCTCGACGGCGTGTTCGCGCGCGACGCCCAGGGCGAGCTGCTCTTCCACCCGGCAGCGGCGCCGACGGCCGCGGACCTGGACGCGATCGTCGCTCGGACCGCGCGCCGCGTCGATCGCCTGGCTGCGCAGGCACGGCTACCTCGACGACTCGCCACTCGAAGCGCGCTCGAACGAGCGGCCGGCGCAGACGGCGCTCGACGCCTGCGCTGCCATCGCGATGGGGCGCGGCAACGTGGCGACGCATGCCACGCGACAGCACGCAGGACGACGACGGGCACGGCGCGGCGCGAAGAGCGCCCCGACAAGCCCGCGCTCGCCGTCGAACGTGACGGCTTCAACGTGCACGCGGGCGTGCGCATCGAGGCGGGCGACGATCTCGGGTCGCGAGCGACTTGCTGAGGTACGCGAGCTCGCCCGCCGCTGTCGCTCGAACGGCTGCGGCGGCTGCCCGGCGGGCGCGTGGCGTACCGGCTCAAGTACGTCGCCCGCGGACGGCGCGGCAAGTATCGCGTGATGACCGGCGTCGAGTTTCTGGCCCGGCTGGCGGCGATCATTGCCCCCCACGGTACCCCTTGTCGAGGTTCGCGGGGGTGCTGGCACCGCGCAGCGCCTGGCGGCGCGAGGTCGTACCCAAGCCGCGCGAGCGACGCGATGCCTGCGACCCCGCGCGCGCCGAGAAGCCCGCGCCGGCCGCAGACAAGGCCGGCAAGCCCAAGGCGAACGCCGACGGCGCAAAGGCGACGCGCACGAGCGCGGCCGATGCGCCGCGCTCGCTTCCTCGCCGAAGGACGGCGCCGGCGGCGCCGGGACCACGCGGCCCGCCACGCCGGCAAACGACGTCGCGACGATCGCTGCCGTCCTCGCGTGCGCCGCTTCCCGGCGACGTCATCCGGCTCGCGCCGAACATCATCTCGGTCAAGCACTGGGATCGGCTGCTCGGGGGCCTGCTCTACGCGGTGCAGCCGCGCGTGGACTGGGCGACGCTGCTCCGCCGCAGTCTCTCCGTGGACGTTCTCGAATGCCCGAAGTGTCACGGCCGGCTGCGCGTGCGTCGCCGTCATCACCGAGCGCGAGCCCGTGCGCCGCATCCTCGCGCACCTGGGGATGCCGACCGACGCTCCGCCCGTCGCCCGCGCACGCGACCCGACCGAGGCGGAGACGACGACGAGCCCGCGACCCAGCTCGCCCTCGGCCTCGCGTAGAGGGTCTGGCTGCTGGACTCGCCGACCAGCCGGCGGTGATGCGCCGGGAGGTCGACGTGCGCGTTGAAATTGATCAATTGGGTCGGCAAGTTCTCATAAAGCACCTTCGGCGCGAACCAGGCCCGCATCCCGCCCCCTCATCCCTCTCGAAAGGCGCTACGATTCGCTACTCGCATGACCACGTTTACTGAGTACGGCGCCCTCGGCGCTTGCATTTTGCTCGCTGCCACGCTGACCACTCCAGGCTGCTCCGCTGCGAACCCGGCGTCCGAGCACACCGCCCAGGAGCAAAGCGAAATTATCGGTGGCAACTCCGTAAGTCCGGAAAGGCAACCGCCTTGGGAATAGTCCGAACGCAACATCAGCCAATGTTCCCTGGGCAGAGTCCCATACAGTCTGATAACTGCACGGCGGAACTCCTACGAAACGATTTCGTCATTACAGCACGACACTGTGTAACAACGGACGGCACGCCCGGAGGGCCCATCGACACGACGGCGGCCGACTTCACCCTCTTCATGGACGGTCAAACAGTCCAAGGATCCAAAATCCTCGACCCTACCAGCGGTAGTTTCGACTTCGCGTATATTGTCGTGACGCCGTTTTTCCTCACGAGTGGCTTTCCGGGCACCCAGGCATACGGCTGGACCGCCTGGAACGACTACTATACCGGAACGGATGCCTCGCTGGTGGGCAGCGCCCTCACTTGCTACGGCTACGGTAACAATACATGCTCGGGTACAGGTTTCGGGACGCTGCGAACCGCAGGCCTTAACGTAGTGGCGTCGACGACGACGAGCATAACGTTTGGCGTCAACTCTTCCGGCCAGATTCAGTGGACGGGTGACTCGGGAAGCACGTGCTTCTTGACCGACGGTGCGTATACGTTTGTTACGTCTAAAACGACCACGACAGGTTGCCCTGTAAGCGTCATTGGGACTGGGCCACAAGTAGTCGGACCGGACGTTACGAGCTACATCTCACAGGTCGGCGCCAGCTTCACCACTACGAGCAATTCGTCCAATGTATCGGGCGACAGCATGTCCCTGAACTACTATGTTACGAATGGCAATTCTGCGGCCAAGCTGACGGTCACACCAAACTGGAATCCTCCTGGCCAGTCTGGCGCCTACCTCGATCACAACATTGGCACGTGGTACAACGGCTCCGAGTGGGAGATATTCAATCAAGATACCGCTTCGATGCCTACAGGGGAGTCGTTCAACGTGACGGCGTCGGGTACCGGCGCCTTCTTTGTTGGGACGTGCACCGGATGCATCGGCGGTAGCGTTTCAGGTGATTCGATGAATACGAGTATTGGAGGAGCCAATACGATCCTGATCGAGACGCCTGTATGGAACCCGCCCGGCGGCACCGCGACCTATAACAATCATGCGACTGGCGTTTGGTTCAACGGGAGCACGTGGTTGGTCTTCAATCAAGATGGGACATCAATGACCAGCACGGCTTCATTTGTCGTGCAGATTGCAGATCCCACCGACGGCGCTTACGTGCATCAGGCTACCACCTCCAACACCAGTGGGAACGTCACGCTTCTGAGCAACCCAAATCTCAACGGGCAGCCGGGTGCCAAGGTCTTTGTCACACCTAATTGGAACCCGGGTGGTAGCGGAGGGACGTACGACAACCATCCTATCGGAGTATACTACACTGGCAGCCAATGGGCCGTCTTCAATCAAGATAGCGCTTCGATGCCGACGAGCGCGGCATTCAACGTAATGGTTATTCCGTGAGGTCTTGCATCCATCCTGGGCACATGGCGCCGGCCGAGCGGCCCAGGATGCGTCGGGTGGGCGAGCGACCGAGCGGTTCCACAGCGGCCAGGCCCTTGATGGCATCGAGACCCGCCTGGCGCCCAGTGCTCCAGAGACCGGATGACGCTCGTCCTAAGTCGTGGTACGTTGGGGAAGACGGGCAACGGGATCTGGAGTTCGGCGAGGCGCACGGGGCCGCGTGGCGAAGGAAGGACGGATTGTTGTGAGGCACATTCGGTGGCCAGTTGTTGGCGGGTTGTGTTGTGTGCCGCCTCTGTTGGCGTGTGGTGGTGGGACTACAGTGACCTCTGCAGCTGACGCAAACCGGGATGGCGTGGGCATTGACTCGGCGAGCAGCAGCAGTGGCGGTGTCGCCAGCGATGCCGAGAGCATGGACGCGAGCCAGGACTCTTCGTGCCCACCGTTCTCGATTCCCTCCGATGCGGCGGGCGTCTATTCGTGTGAAGCGGGGCCGCCGGGCTCGATCGGATGTCGATCACCGGAAGGGGATCCGAACTCCATCTATCCTGAAGGATGCGTTCTGATGCGGCCCACATTTGGGTGCACAGAGCCATGTTGTGTGACCATGGGGTGTACATGCCAACAGACAACCGTCATCGTTACCGGCGAAGGAGGCAGTGGCCCCGGTGACGGGGGTCTTGTGTTCGCGTGTGGCGGATGACCGCCAACGTCGGCGAGCTGGGTGGTGGTAGCGGGCACGCGCGAGCAAGGGCGTCGCGGTCCCATGGTCCACAAGGGAAAGAGTTTACCGCAGCCAGGCGCGCGTGACTCGTGGGGCAACCGCCTTTGGCGAGCCACCGCACCGCGCGAATGCTCACTGCGTGTCAGCCGGGCCCGCGGAACGCTCGATGATCGCGTTGAGCTCCACGTCGTTGGCCACGACCTCCCGCGGCAGGTGAGCAGCCCCGCGTGAGTTAAAGGGTCCGGGCCCCGGTTCCGATCGAGTTTTTCGAGGGTCGGACAAACGAAGCCCCTCAGAAAACTTGTTCAAAGTCGTTCCGAGGGGTTCGCCTCCGAGTTGCGAGACAAGGAGGCGGCGATGTTCGATCCGTTCGAGATGGGAATCGAGTTTTTTGAGGGGCTCAGGGCGATCGACGAAGCGATCGTCGAGCGGGCGGCGCAGGAGCCGTGCCGAGATTGCGGGGGACCGCTGTATCGTGGCGACCACCCGCGCAAGCCGCGAGGGGGGCTACTGGCCCTGGCGGCGGAGGCATTCGACCGCCGCTTCAGTCTCTGCTGTGCGTCTACGTCGGCGCCGTCGTGGTCGTGGCGAGCGCGATCGCGCTCACGACAATGGCGGCGAGCGCCGTCGTCCGGGCGACGGGCGTACCGCCTCGCACCACACGCCGATGGCTGCGCTGGTGGCGAGGTCCGTTCACGACCAGCGCGCCGTTCGTGGAGCTGTCGGCGCGCCTTGTGCCGGCGCCCGAGCGTCGACGGCTCCCCCTCGCGCTACTCGATCGTCTCGTCGGAGATCCGCCCGTTGCCGTGGCGAAGCTGCTGGCGTGGCTGGCTCCCATCACCACGACGAGCAGCCCGGACGGATCGCGCTGGGTGAGGGCCGTGATGTAGCCGCGCGGCCTGACGCGGTTCGCGCAGAAGATGGCGCTGCCCGCGTTTTCCCCGTCGGCGTAGGGTCCATCGCGCCGCTGCGGTCCGTGTCGACCGCGCCGCCCGGAGACTCATGGCCAACGACGACCACGCGCCGAGCGCGCGCGTGCGATGGGCACGCTTGCGCTTTCAAATCCTCGGGACCCTGATGGCCGCCCCCGCCGACGACGGCGAGCTCAAGGCGCGCATCGAGGCGCTCGCCGCCCGTGCCTGGCGTCACCCGACCACCGGTGAATCGATCCGCTTCTCGTTCAAGACAATCGAGCGCTGGTGGTACATCGCCCGCGACGCCAAGGATCCCTTCGCCGCCCTCGCGCGCAAGGTCCCCAGCCACGCCGGCACGCATCCGAGCACTCGGCCCCGCGCTCGCCGAGGCGATCGCAGCGCAGCACCGCGACCACCCGCGATGGACCTGGCAGCTTCACCACGACAACCTCGTCGCGCTCGCCCGCGAAGACCCACGCCTGGGGCCCATGCCCAGCTACCCCACCGTGTGCAGGTTCATGAGAGGGCATGGCGTCGTGCACGCCCGCAAACGTCGCCACAGGGAACACGCCGACGGCGAGCCGTTCGCGGCGCGCGAGACCCGCTCCTACGAGGTCTCCCACGTGCACGGGCTCTGGCACCTGGACTTCCACGAGGGTTCACGCCCCGTACTCGGCCCGGACGGACAGTGGCAAAAGCCGCAACTGCTCGGCGTTCTCGACGACCGCTCCCGACTCTGCTGCCACCTGCAGTGGTATCTCGAAGAAACCGCCGAAGCCCTCATCCACGGCCTCTCGGCAGCGCCAGAAGTCGCTCCTTCTCCTCGGCGAAGACCTCGGCGACGGTGCGATCTCGGAAGCGAGGATGGGGGCGAACGTCCGCGATGTCCCGGATGAAGTCGAGCAGTTGCCGGTTGCCGTCTTCGAGGCTGGTGATCGAGCGAGCGGCGAAGAAGCGGTCGTGAAGGAAGCGGTTGGCGCGCTCGACACCGCCCTTGTCGGTCGGCCGCCGTGGCCTGCACAGGCGCGGCTGGACCCGGAGCGCCCCGGCAATCTCGAGCAACCCGGGGTGATAGCGCACGGCATCTCCGTGGCGCGCGAGCACGACGGTCTTCGGGTTGTCGAAGAGCCATTGCCGTGTCACGCCGTCGAAAAACCTGGCGGCGCGCACCAGGGACCGTCGCAGAGATTCGACCGTCAGGTCGAAGACCAGCTCGGCCCACATCGCGCGCGAGTAGGCGAGCACCATGACGAAGACCCAGAGCGGGCGCATACGCCCCGGCGACGGGGAGCGAGCCCACGTGAGCCCAGTCGACCTGCGCCTGCTCGCCGATGAGCCGCTCGGTCCACAGGTACACCTCGCCGCGAGGGACCGGCCGCACCTCGGCCACGTGACGGCGCAAGATCGCGATCCCGCCCTCGTAGCCAGGCACGCGGAGCATGTCGAAGAGGCGGGTCGCACGAAGGCGCGGATGGGCCTTGAGCGTCTCGTCGATGAACGCCCCATAGGGGTCGACCAGGCTGGGCCTGGGGGCCACGACCAGCGCGCGGTCGGCGCCCCGATCGAGCACGCGGTCGACGACGTCCGGATGCACGCCCAGCTCGGCGGCGATCGTGCCTCGCTTCCACTTCTCGACGTCGTGAAGGCGCCGGATCTCGTGCTCCTTGGCGTTGTCGATCGTCACGACGACACCCCTTCGAGGCAGAGCTGGCGCAGATCACCGAAGTTGCCGAACCCCTGGATCCGGCGCCCTCGCCGAGGGCGGGCGAGGAGCGCGACCTCGACGCCGTAGTGCACGGTCCTGACCCCGAAGCCGAGGTCGTCGAACATCCGCGTCGCGGATGAAGAGGCCTCGACGTCCGCACAAACGACAACAGACAGCGCCTGCTGATGCCACAGACTCAGCCCCTCCAGCAGCGTCGCGACGGCCCGCGGGTGGCTCGCCGTCGTCGGCCCCAAGATCGCCCGCATCACCTCGTCCCTGCCCGCCATCGCCAAGAGCCGCGTCTCGTGCGGCAGGGGCTGCATCGTCACCGTCATTCGGTCCATCGTCCGTGCTTTCCGCGGCGACGGCATGCGCCCCCATCGCGGAGGCGGACGCGTCGTCGTGCACGCACGAGGAGGCCTCGCCGGCCAAGTTACTGGAACGGGTATCCGTCACGAACTTCTCCGCAGACTTCGCGGCTCGCCGACGCTCGCGGTAGTCGAAGTTGCGGTCCGCATGGTCGCGACGCCCCTCCTTGCTGCGCTGATGCCGAGCCTTCGACTTCCGCACCCCGTCTCCCTGACAGCCCTCGCCGCAGTAGATCTGGCCCCGGTACTCCGACTCGCAGAAGTAGACGAGCCCCGCGCATCCAGCGCAGCGAACTCGCACAAGAACCTCGACAACTTCCACGCGCCCGCCGCGACGGCCCGCGCTCCTGGAAGTTGCCCCGCACGTCCGCCCTCGGGCACCTTCTCCCGGGTCAGCGTCCACGCGCGGCACGAGGGCTCAGGGCTGCAACCCTGGGCCTTCATCTTTCGCGGTCCGAGGGCGATCGCCTACGCCATACCCTCAGCCGCGGCCACTTCTCGGCCAATACCTCGATGCAGCGATTGCTCCGGATCTAGACGGCCGTTAACATGCGGGTCGCCGCGTTCGTCTCGCGGCACAGCGGGACCGCCTGGGCCGGCGAGGACCGGCGCCGCGACGACGAGCCCCTCCCAATCGCTGACGACGCGAGCGGGGAGTTCGCGCGCCTGTTCGCCGGGGCTGTCGGGAGGCGGCCGGCCGGCCCGCCCCTTGAAGCGAGGATCGAGGAAGTAGCGGACCTTGCGCGCCCGGTAGGGCAGGAGGCCCCCATCAAAAGGATGCCCTCGTCTTGGGAGAGCTGGTTGACCTCGGCCGGGGTCAAGAGCGGGCGCGCGTACTCGCGCTCGCTCTCGCTGCGATGGGTCAGAAAGATTCCCAATTGGGTCGGCAAGTTCTCATAAAGCACCTTCGGCGCGAACCAGGCCCGCATCCCGCCCCCTCATCCCTCTCGAAAGGCGCTACGATTCGCTACTCGCTTGTCGGGGCGACTGGATTCGAACCAGCGACCCCTTGACCCCCAGAGCAGTAACCAGGTTGCGGCTCGCCGCGAGAGGCACGAAAAAAGCCGCGGCGTGAGCATGCACGGTACGCCTGGAGACGCCTCGGGACCTGCTGCTGCCGCTACGCTGCCACTACCTGGGGGGTCTGCTGCCGCTACGCTGCCGCATCGTCCGGGCGTCGACGAGGCCACTATCCAAGCGGCGATCGATCGGCTGACGCGCGCGCTTGCCAAGGCGGCCGACGACGCGATCCCCGGGCTCGTCGACGAGCGGCGCGCGCTACGTGAGGAACTCCGCGAAGTGCGCGAGGGGGACGCACGGGTGGTGAGGCTCGACGACGAGCGGCCGCGGGGGGGAACGAAGCGGTAGAAGGGATTTGAACCCTCGACGTCCACCTTGGCAAGAAGAAAAACGGCGTTTCTGGCCGTGACAGCGTGTGACAAGTATCGAGAATTCCATCTATGGGCGTGACTCAGGCGGTCCAGCCGTGACGATCAAGTGGTGCTCCAGGTGGTGCTCCGAAAGTCGGAGCACCACCTGTGCGACCAAGGACGCGGGCGCGGGTCACTCGGTGGTCAATTTCCAGGCGACCAATGCCGCCGTCGCACCTGCGTCCGGAGCGTCTTGCCGACCCTGGCAGGTGGGGGATGCCGCGCATGCCTTGGTGGGCTATGGTTTTCGCATGTTTCCGCGTGATCCCCGTCTCCAGGCCGCCGCGCTTCGTCTCGCCGCCGAGCGCGTCGAGCGCGGTGAGGCCCTAGCACCCGAGCTCGCGGACGCCCTCGCGGACGACATGGCGCGGCACCCCGAGGACCTGGCAGCCATCGAGGCGAATGAGGGCCCTCTCCCGCGGTGGATGGCTGAGGAGCTCGACCGTCGCGATCGCGAGGACGCGGCTACGGAAGAAGACGGCGACGTGGTGATGGCGCGCCTCCTCGCGAAGCACAGCCCGCGTCGCCAGTCCGCGTGAAGTACAAGATCCGCGCTGCCGCGGAGCGCGACCTCGACGAGGCAGCGAGCTGGTATCGCGAGAACGCGAACGAACCGCGCATACCGCTCCTTTTCCTCCTCGAGGTGCGAGCGACCTTCGAACTCATCGCCGAATCGCCGCGCGCCTCCGCCGAAATCCACCGCGACGTTCGGCGGTGCCCCGTTCGCGCATTCCCAGCCTATTCGGTCTTCTATCGCATCACGGCCGACGTCGTGGTCATTACGGCTGTGTTCCATGGGCGGCGGCGTCCCTCGCTCTGGAGGCGGCGTCGCTAAGCGACGAGTGTCGATGCAGGTAGGACTGAAGGACGATGAAGGTGCGCGGCCTCCTGTTGCCGCCAGCACTGGTTGATCGATCCGAGGCCGAGTTCACGCACGCTCTCTGATCCCGAGGATCGCGCAGAGCGGCGATTGGGATCACGGACACCGGGGGCGCTCACCGGAGGCGTGATCGTGTAGGGGTTGCTGCCAGGAGGCGGAGCAGCAGCGAGGAGGCCGGCCCTACAAAAAGGGCGACGCGAAGGAGGGATCTTTGACCGGACCATCCTTCGCGTCGTGCTCCGACAACGTTGGAGAAGCGGAGCGAGGACAGGATTTACCGGAGCTTGCTCGACGTCAAGTCGTGGCGAGCGAAGATGCCATCGACCACGGAGGCTCGTCCCCCGCGCTGCCTGGGGTGCGGGGCCGCAAGTCGACCGCACGGCGCAACGCTCGTCGTTCACGGCGACGGCACGCGCGAGCGCCAGGTGCGCGGCCCCCCGAGTGCGACGGCGGCACCGGAGCTGGGCACCGTGCGCGTACGCCGCTTCGAGTGTCAGCGGTGCCGCGCCTGCATGGTCGTGGTGCCTCGGGAGCTTTTACCGCGGCGGCTGTACACCGCTTGCGCGATTGGATTGGCCCTGGCGGTTTGGGCCCTGATGGGCGCGACCGAAGCGGCCACGCGCGCGCGGGTCAGTCCGTTCGTGATCGTCGGCGTGGCGTCTCATGGTCGCTGGATGACGCTGCGGCGTTGGGCGACCGACGCCGGAGCGGGCCGGCTGCTGAGCACCGCGCGCGCGCCCCCTGCGGGCTTTGTGCGGCGGCAGCACGCCGAGCGCACCGCCGCCGCGCTCGTGGCCCTCGCTCCCCCCGGGCTTGCCCTCGACGCTGCGGCCTTCGCCGGTGCCGCTCGGCACTTTCGATGATCCCGATCGTCCGATCCGGTGAGTCCCGCCACCCGCGATCCCACGGCAGAAACACGGCGCCCGCGTAGCAACCGTCGTGCGCCGCCCGAGAGAGGGGGGCGCGGAAAGGTTGCCATCTTCATGGAGACGCTCACCCCCAAAGACCACGCCGAGGAGACCCTTTTGGAGTGCTCACGGGACCGGGCACTTCATCCCGCGCCGGGTCGCCAGCGCACGTTGGCGTGCGTCGCTCGTCACGAAGGTGCCGAGCGATAGAGCCCGCGCTGCAACGCAATGGAGCACGTCGAGCGAGCGGCAGCCCAGCCGCGGCGTCTCCCGCGACGCCACTGCCGCAGCATCGGCCAGGAGCGCTTCCCACTCTAGCGCATGTCTCACGTGGAGACGAGCTCCGGAAAGTGCCGCGCATCAATCGCGCTTTCAACCACCGAAAAGCATCGCGGCGGCCTTGAGTTATCTGCCAATCGGGCGAGTTCGATGCGCCGCGGTCATGAGAGCTCGTCTCCACGCAGGCGGACTGCCGCCGGGCGAGACGAGTTAGGCCGCGACTCGGACTCTGTACTTTGCGACTGAGGTTGGGATGTGGGCGCGTCTCTTCCTTGTCTCGTCCCTTACTTTCTCCGAGTTCCAGCCGTGCGGCCGCCCGCGCACCAGCTGGCGCAATCACGGCGCGCGATTTGGCGAAACGATTATTGTAGCGAAGGCCTCCGCCGTGCCAGGATCGCGCTCGTGGGGGATGCGTACCGCTCGCCTATGTGCCGCGCGCCACTACGTGAGCGTCTGATCTCTCTCGAAATCTCCTAGCACCGTCCCCCCCATTCCCGCTGACAGCGGAGAAGGGAAAGGAGAGACGGTCATGAGCAAACGCAGAGGAAGAGGCGGAGGGCGGAGGGCCCCCGAACAAGGCGGCGGCAGCCCTGGGGAGCTGACAGGACGCGGCAGGGCGTACCCGTTGGTGCTGCGGCTGCGGGTGGTGGAGCAGGCGCTGGGGGGAGGGGTGAGTCTCGGCAAGCTGTCTCGGCTCTTCGGTCCGAGCGTGACAGCGATCGTCAACTGGGTGAACGCGTACGAGAGAGGGGGCGTGGACGCACTGGTGCCCAAGCCGCCGAAGCCGCCGCCGCGCCGGCAGACGGTGGCCGCGCAGGCCAAACAGGAGGCGGTGGTGGGGCTGCGCGAGCAGCACCCGGAGTACGGCACGCGGCGCATCCGCGACGTGCTGGCGCGCTTCGAGGGGCTGGGGGTGAGCGAGACGCAGGTGCGGGGGATCCTGCACGACGCGGGTCTCCTCGAGGCGCGCGAGCCGACGGCGGCGCGCGAACACGGCCCGAGGCGCTTCGAGCGGGCGGCGCCCAACCAGATGTGGCAGTCGGACATCTTCACGTTTCTCTTGCGACGCCACGAGCGGCTGTACCTGACAGCCTTCATGGACGACCACTCGCGCTTCCTGGTGTCGTGGGCGCTGGCGCACAACCAGCGGTCGACGCTGGTGATGGAGGCGCTGGCGCGCGGCATCGCGGCGTACGGGACGCCGCAGGAGGTGCTGACCGACCAGGGGCGACAGTACACGGCGTGGCGGGGGGAGACGGAATTCGAGCAGGAGCTGAGGCGGCAGGGCATCCGGCACGTCAAGAGCCGGCCCCAGCACCCGCAGACGCTTGGCAAGGTGGAGCGATTCTGGAAGACGCTTTGGGAGGAATTCCTGAGTCGGACGGTGTTTGCCGACTTCGCCGACTGTGAACGGCGGCTGGGGCTTTTCGTGGACGCGTACAACTTTCAGCGCCCACACCAGGGCATCGAGGGGCTGGTGCCGGCGGACCGTTTCTTCCGGTCGGCGCCGCAGGTGCGCGAGGCGATCGAGAAGAGCGTCCGCGAGAACGCGCAGCGGCTGGCGCTCGAGCAGCCGGCGCGACAGCCCTTTTACCTGGTCGGTCGGCTGGGTGACCGGGACCTGACGATCGCGGCGGCCGGCAGCGGGCTGCGCGTGCAGATGGGAAACGAGCAACCGCAGACAATCCGGTTACCGAAGGAGGCAGTCGATGAAGAAGCCCAAGAGGTCCCCGCCCGCATCCGCGAGACACGACGAACCGAAGAGGAGGCGACGTCGCGCGCGCCCGACTCCGCGCTGGCTGACGCGGCGGACCGACCTGGACGAGATGGCCAAGCGCCGATGCCTGCTGGTGCTGAGCGTGCTCAGTGGGGAGCGGCCGGTCAGCGATGTGATCGAGGAGGCGCAGATCTCGCGGCCGATGTACTACCAGCTCGAAGAGCGGGCGCTGCGGGCGATGCTCTTGGCGCTGACGCCGGGGGCGAGCGAGCCTGGGGCGACGGAGCCGGCGAAGCGGATCGCGGAGCTGGAGCAGAAGGTCGGGCAGCTCGAGACGGAGAAGCGTCGAGGCGACAGGCTGCTGCTCTTGACCCGCAAGGTGCTCAAGGGCCCGATGAAGATGGCGGTGGGCCGCCCACGCAAGAACCAGGCGTCTGCGAGCTCGACGACCGGTGGGCGCAGACGCTCGCGTGCCTTGCCGAAGAGAGCGCCGACGCCGTCGACGAGCGAGGCGCCTTCGACGCCGACGCCGGATGGCGAGGGCGGAGCATGACATGGGAGAGGAAGTTGGCCGGTGCCGACGCTCCGATCGAAGGTCGGGGCCCGGAGGACCACGATGGCAGGGAACAAGGCGACGTACACGCCGATGCCCTCGGTGCCGGAGGAGCTTCGGGGACGATACGAGGCGGTGGTGGGGGTGCTCAGCGGGGCGACGAAGGTGAGCGAGGCGGCGCGGCAGGTGGGGCTGTCACGCAACCACTTCCAGACGGTGATGCATCGAGGCTTGGCGGCGATGATCGAAGCGCTGGCACCGAAGCCCGCGGGCCGACCGTCGGTGCCGGAGCGCGAGCAGGAGCTGCTCCGGGAGAACGAACGACTGCGCCGGGAGAACGCGCGGTTGTCGGAGCGGACGGAGACGACCGACCGCCTCCTGGAAGTGGCCAGTGGGCTGCTCCGGGGACGAGTGCAGGCGAGCGGACGGACGCCGCGTCCCAAGAGGGCCAAAGGGACGAAGCCGACCTCCGAGGAACCACCTGACACGCGGGTCGAGAGGGCCAACCAGATGCGCGCGATCGGACTGACGGTGAAGCTGACGGCGGCGGTGCTCGGCACGAGCCCCCCGACGTTGCGGCGCTGGATGAGGCGACATCGGGCCGGGCTTGCGCTGCGGCGCAGGCCCGGTCCATACGGCTCGAGCCGTTCGATCGAGGCGCACGCCGCCGCGCAGGTCGAGGATCTGGTACGCAGCACGCACGGCCTGGTCGGCGCCGAGGCCCTGTCGCACCGGGTGGCCGGCGTCTCGCGTCGAGCGGCGGCGCACATCAAGAGCGAGACGATCACGGAGATCGAGCGCGAACGCCGGGCGCGCTGTACGGCGGTGATCGTCACGGAGCCCGGCATCGTGCGCGGTTTCGACCAGCTCTGGGTGCCCACGCCGTGCGGCCAGGTGCCGGTGCTGGTGTCGGCGGACGCCTGCGTGCCCTACCGGACAAGTCTCGTGGTGGCCGAGCGTTACAGCAGCGCCTGGGTGGCCAAGGCGATCGACGACGACTTCCGACAGCACGGCGCCCCCTTGGCGTGGCGCGCCGACCGAGCCAGTTGCCACCGGACCGACGAAGTCGACGAGGTGCTGAGTGCCTGGGGCGTGCTGCGCCTGCACGGTCCCGCGCACCTCGCCCGCTTCTACGGGCAGCTCGAACGCCAGAATCGCGAGCACCGTGGGTGGCTTGCCCGGTGCGTACCGGTGCCGTTGGGCGAGCTGCCCGAGGCGTGCGAGCGCATGCGTCACGCGTTGAACGAGGCCTGGCCCAGGCGTACTCTCGGGTGGATGACGGCCGCCGAAAAGTGGGCCACTCGTGGCGTCCCGTGCGAGGATCGCGCGCAGCTTCGCGCCACTGTGGCCGAGCGCGCGGCCAGGCTACGCCGCGACGAACGCCTCGACGGCGACGTCGACGAACTGCTCGTCCAACGACTCGCCGTCGAAATCACTCTCACGAAACGAGGCCACTTGCGACGACAACCGGGGGGATGGTGCTAGGTGATTCCGCAGCAGTCCGACGCTCGTTATCCGTGGCGCGGCACAGCGATAGGCGACAGGCACGCGGCTTGGGTGAAAAGCGCGGGAGAGGGCCGGAGTTGACTCGCCTGCGTCGGCGCAGACTTTCACTCGGCCTAGTGCTCGGTATCGCCAGCTGCAGCGGGCGTGTGAACCAATCGACCTCGATCACTTCTGTAGACGGTGGCCAACCTGAGGCGGCCTCGGTTACTTCCGTAGACGGTAACCAACCGGAGGCGGCCTCGATCACTTCTGTTGACGGCGACGCGTCCGACGCGGCAGTCAGCAGCTCGTCATTGGACGCGAAGTGCGGCCCCACGCCGACGCAAATTGTTGATCTTACGATCTTGTCCGCCGAAACCGGAGCTAGTCTGTACGGAGTGCAGCTCGCAATCGACGCGACGAACGTGTACTTCGGTTACGACAGCATGCTCATGAGCGCTCCGATTCAGGGCGGTGCGATTCGGACGCTTGCACGGCTCGCCTCGGATCCAGATGAGATCTTGGTCACGCCCTCTTACATCGTCTTTCCAGATCGCACGGGCAACGAGTTCAATGAAACGCTCCTGAGCGTTCCCATTGGCGGGGGCAGTGTCATCACGCTTGCCTCATCGTCCAACGTGTTCACCAGCGTCGCCGTGGACGATCAAAACGTCTATTTTATCGATGGCGAAGGAACGAAAAGCGTCCCGCTGGCAGGCGGAGAGGTACGCCTCATCACAGGCGACATCACGACCTCAAACAATGTGGGTGAGGGCGTCGTCATCGGCTCGAAGCTCATCGTGCCGTGTTGCACCCAGTCGAGCGTCGGATCGACCGAAGGCAACATCCTGAGCGTACCGCTGGATGGAGGCATGTGGACGACCCTCGCCATGAGCCAACCCAATGCTTCGTTTCCGCTCGCATGCGGAGCGGATATCTGCTGGTGGACCGGCACATCTCCTTCGACCGGATACATCGCCCGCTTGGCGAGCGGCAACGTGACGACGATCTCCGCACCCGGCTTCCCTACTGGCCTGGTCTTTGATGGGTCTAACTTTTTCGAGACGGTTTGTGACGGATGCACTTTTTCGGGGAGTCTTGTGCGCATTCCGTCTTCCGGCGCGCCGGCAGTCACGATGGCCCAGGCAGACTACGTCGCCGTGAACGACGAGTGCGTCTATTTTTCCGCCAACAGCGGACTCACCAGTGGAAGTGGGTGCGGAATCTACAGCGTCGCGAAGTCGTACGCCGCCGCTTCGCTTAAGCCGGACATGGACGCGGAAGACGGCTTCGGCGAATAGGCCAGTAGCGCGTCGAAGCGCCTTCGACAGCAGCGCTTTCAACGTCGCGATCGGCGGCAGCGGTAGAGGCAGGACGCGCTACAAACACGACGAGCAACCGTCGTTACGGTCGGCGAGACCCGACCGATGAGCTAACTACCTTCCTGCCACGAGCCACTTTGGATTGCCCTGCTGCGGCGTCGGACATTCGGGAGGCGGCGCGACGCAATTGCGTTTCGCTGCAATTTCTCGCTGAATCCATCGTACGGTTCATGCGGCGAGGTGTTCGGTCGGCGGTGGCGCCCCGCGCGAACAGGCCGCGCACGCCATCGCACGGTTGCGTGCCACGCGCTCCCGGCGCGCGTCGCGTCGCCGAGCCGCGAGCTCACCGGGGATCTGGTCGCCCCGACCGAAGTAGACCTCGTCCGGTGTCTGGCCCTCGAACGCGGCGTGGGGGATCCGCTCGTTGTGCTCCGCCACGTAGAACTCGACGAGCCTCTTCACCGTCGCGATGTTGTCGAGCGGGTGCAGAAACAGCCACCGATGTTTGAGCGAGCGCCACCATGCCTCGATCAGCGAATTCGAGAAGCTCACGTCGATCTGCGCGATGACGCGATGCAAAGCGCTCCCCTCGAACAGCGGGTCCACGTCGCCGTTGAGGTTCTCGACGCCCGAGTCCATAAACACGTCCGACTTCGTGGAGGCCGCGAGGTGGCCCGCCGCCCGGGTCAGCACCTCGTGCGTGTTCATCGGATCGAGGCGGCTGGCAACCGTCCACGCGAGTATCTTCCGTGAGAAGTTGTCGATGACGGCGTGCACGTACGCCTTCGTGCCGTCGAGCAACCGGAGGATCGTGACGTCAATGTGCCAGGCCTCGTTCGGTGCCGTGGTGCGGAGTCCGACCTTCGGCTTGGCCGGATACAGTCGAAGCCTGGGGCGTCCCCAGCCTCGCTCGCGGATCAGCTTGCCCCAAGTCGCGGGGTGCGCGAAGACCTTGCCGATGCGCTGGGCGTGGAGCGCGAGGCTCCGGATGGACAGGTGGCGGTGCTCGGTCGACTGGACCATGCCGCCGATCGCCTCGACCTCGCTGTACGTCAACCGCTGCGGCATGGATCGCGGACAACTCGGTCGATCATCGAGCGTGCAGACTTCCTCGGCCCGGACCCAGATGTGGAACCGAGCCGACGACAGCCGCAGCACTCGGAGAGCCGCCGACAGCGGCATGGCCTGCCGGGCTCGCTCGACCGCGCCGAGCAAGCGTCTCTTTCCGGCCGCGTCGGGGACTCGCGACCGTTCGAGCGAGAAGCCGGAGACTCGCAGCAGGGCGAGCACCAGCCGCAGGACCGCGGTCAACATTGCCACCCGCCCCTCCAGCTTGGCGATGCGCTTCCGCAAGGCGGGCTCGCCACCGTCTGCCTGGGCGAGCGAGACGATCTCCCCGAGCCCGCGGCGGATCCAGCTCACCGCCGTCGAGCGGGGGATCTCCAATTCCGGGTAGAGCTCCGGGTCCCCCGCGCGGATGATCTCCTCCTTAATTCGGTGGTCGTAGGCGCGGCGCGAGCGATGGCTCATGTGGCGATCAGACCATGGTCAAGCCGACCAGTATGGTCGACGAAGCCGTCGCAGAAATGGCGAGCGATTTCGCGAAGTGCAAGTGCGTCGCGATGGCTCCACAATGTCCGACGCCTCAGCATCGCTGCGGTCAGAAGGGCAAGCTCCGCCGAGCACGTGCCGCCCCACGTCGTAGTCATTTATTCGGATGGCGGGCGACGTTGCGGCCCCTGGCCACGTCTGCAAGCGTAGTGCGGTGAAGCCCTTGCTCGTGAAGCAGCAGCTTCGCCGCTGTCACAAGTTCTGCGCGTTTCTCAGCGGACGCGTATCGGGGAACGGGCATGCTTCGTCTTCAGGGCGAGGACGACCGCGAGGCCTTCAGGGAAT
>CAWKAF010000032.1:0-8880 GCA_963847465.1 uncultured delta proteobacterium
TGACCTGGCCTTCTCTACCCCCGGCGCTTGGCATCGAGCCCGCGCTGGTCGGCGTGGGCCTACTTCGCCGCCGATCCACCCCGCGGTCCCGTTCGGGCGCGGTCGTAGGGGGACCGTTCCACGACGCTCGACTCGGGAGGCTGATTGTCCTCGACCTCACGGGTCCGCTTGATGAGCACGTCCCGCCGGCTACCTTCCCCCTCGTCGAGCAGCTCGTAGATGCGCGTGATGCTCATCGGTTTCCCCCTGCGGCTGACGATCCCCATCTTTTTCAGCTCCTCGGTGATCTCGCGCAGCTTGAGTCCTCGCAGGCGCAGGTCGCGCACGACGAACTTTACGGCCTGCTCGGGCTCGTAGGGTTCGAGGCGCATGCCGTCAGGGGAGACGTGATAGCCCCACGGACAGCGTCCCCAGAGTGCACCCCGTGGCTTTTTGAGTTCCGCCGCCGTCATCGCCCGAAGTCGGAGCAGCATGGGCTCGTAAGGCAGCCCACGTGGGCGGGCGAGTCGTCTACGCGGCCGGCGAGGTGACGGCTGGGGCGTGGCCAGAGATTGCCGTGGCTCTTGACGCTTACAGATGCTCGACGACGAGCCGCGCCCAGGGAGCGTCATCGAGCACCTCCGAGGCGGACACGCAGAGGACCCTCGAACCGGAGCCCGCGAGCGACGAAAGAGCGACCATGAGGGCTGGGCGACCCGCGAGGTCGGACGGGCCGTCCTCCTCCACGTGCCACTGGGCGATCCGCGCTCCCTCGCGTCCCGCCCACCGCTGAGGTGCTCGCCGCTGACTGGCCTCGCCGGGTGCGGCGGAAGACGGGCCCCGTCGGATGTAGGCGACTATCCCCGACCCAGTTGAGGCCTCGGCCATTGAACCTCCTCGAAGAGCAGATTGCACGTGCGCCCTGGTCTGGAAAGAGGCCCAAGGCTCACGTCACCCTACTCATTTTGGTCACGACGGAAATATGGTGCTGGCGACCGAGCCCGATCGCAGGCACGCTCGCCCGTCGAGTGCGTGGGGGGCCCACGCACGCCGCGGGGATCATCTGGGAGGAGGGCGCGATGCGAATGCAGAAGCGACTTGGTCTGTTCTGTGCCGGTGCTGCGTGCGTCCTCGCAGCCGCATGCGCCAAGGCTCCGGCGCCAGAAAGCACGGGCAAGACATCTGCCGACTTGAGCGCGCCCAACACCCCGACGATCAACACCTTCGTCGTCTACGCCGCAAACAACGTCACGCTCGGAGCGGGAGATCACTCGCTTGGGGGGGACATCGGCGTCGGGACGACTGCCGGCGCGAGCCCGCAGCTCACGGTGGGCAGTGGTGATCTCCTCGACAATCTGCACACCTTGTTCGCGCCGTCGATCTCGGTGGGGAACCTCGCCATCGCGGGCCCGGTCGATACGAATGCGTTGACGAACAACGGAGGGCAAGTCGGCACGCAGAGTTCTTACCCCGCGTCGATGCCGCCACTGCCGGCCGTCTTCGCGCGGACGCCTGGGACCACGAACGTCACGGTTGCCCAGGGTCAGCAGCAGACCTTGAGCCCGGGCCCCTATGGCGCACTGACCGACAACGGCATCGTCTTCCTCAACCCTGGAACGTATTCCTTTTCGAGCGTCACGCTCGGGAACAGCGCTCAGTTACAAGCGCTCCAAGGCGGTTCCACGAGCGTTCTCATCGCGGGGACGCTGTCGACCGGCGGCACCCCCGCGCAGATCTTTCCCGCCGGTCAACTGGCAAATGCACTCACGATATCGGTTTCCGGGAACGACGGACCGAGCGGGCCCGCCGTGTCCATCGGCGCGAACAGCCTGGTCATCGCTCTCTTGGCGGCTCCGAACGGCACGGTGTCGCTTGGCAATAACGTGCAAGCCACAGGTGCTTTCGCCGGCGTGAACTTCGTCGCCGGCACCAACGTTCAGATGAACTTCCAGAGCGGGTTTCCAAACAGCAGCCCGACGATCAGCACGTTCGTCGCGTACGCCGAGCTGAGCATCACCCTCGGGACGGGTGACCACTCCCTCGGGGGCGATATCGGTGTTGCGGCCACGGGGGCGCCGAATGTCGGCACGCAGTTGAACGTCGGAAGTCAGACGCAGCTCGACGCCCAGCATACCCTCTACGCTCCGTCCGTCTCCCTGGGGAGCCAGGCGGTCGTCGGTGACGTGGAAGCGACCACGCTGACGAACAGCGGGGGCTCCTTCGGCACGCAAGCTCCCTACCCGGCCTCGGCGATGCCTCTCCTGCCGCTGGCTCTTGCGAGCACCCCCAACACCACGAACGTCTCGGTTGCTCAGGGACAACACGCGACGCTGAGTCCCGGCCCCTACGGCACACTGACCGACAACGGCATCGTCTTCCTCAACCCTGGAACATATTCCTTTTCGAGCGTCACGCTCGGAAACAACGCTCAGCTACAAGCGCTCCAAGGCGGTTCCACAAGCGTTCTCATCGAGGGGACGCTGTCGACCGGCGGCACTCCCGCGCAGATCTTTCCCGCCGGTCAACTGGCAAACGCACTCACGATATCCGTCTCCGGGAGCGACGGACCGAGCGGGCCCGCCGTGTCCATCGGCGCGAACAGCCAGGTCATCGCTCTCTTGGCGGCTCCGAACGGCACGGTGTCGCTCGGCAATAACGTGCAAGCCACGGGTGCTTTCGCGGCATTCAACATCACCGCGGGCAACAACGTTGCTCTCACGTTCCAAAGCGGAATGCCGCCCACATCGGCGACTGGCTCGCAGCCCGCACGGGGTTACGTGCCGCCCCCGTGCTCTTTGGCCGGAGTCGTGCCTCAATCCACACCGATCAATCTGGCGATGTTCCTGCCCGTAACAAACCCTCAGGGGTTACAGGCATTTGTGAACAGCGTCTCCGACCCGACGAACCCGCTATACGGGACATACATCGGCGCGAGCGCCTTTGCAGCGGCATACAGCGATCCATCCGCGTACAGCATGCTGAGGACGTGGGCTCGGACGGCTGGACTGTCCGTCGTTTCGTACCCGAACAACCTTCTGATCGACGTCGGCGGCACGGCCGGACTCGTCGAGCAGGCGTTCAACGTCAATCTCCGCTATTGCTTTCGCGCCGACGGAACTCAGTTCTATGAGCCTGATCGTATACCCTCCGTGACTGGAGTCCCACCGGTTGTTGGTATCGACGGGTTGGACAATTTTCTCCTTCCACAGCCCGCGGGCGGTACAGCGCCATTCCGTGGCCTTTACCAATCCAGCGATATTCGCAATGCTTACGTATCGTGCGCTCTTAACCTCACCGGTGCTGGTCAATCCGTCGGCTTGGTCGAATTCGATGGCTTTAATCCCAGCGACATTACCAACTACATTGCCAGCACAAATCTCGCGGACGCTTCACCGCTGCCACCAATGCCAGTCGAAGTGCTCCTTAACGGCATCGACGCCGGCGGACTGACCGTCACCGATGGCGGCGACGCCGGCCCCATCTTCAACGGGGAGGCTACGGGCGACGTCGACGTGTTGATGGGGATGGCACCCGGAGCGCAGATCGTTTTCTTTGAAGGCAAAAGCATCAATTCCATCTTAAGCGCGATCGCCACCTACGACGCGGGTGGCGCCGGAGTCCCACCTCTTAACCAGCTCAGCTCTTCTTGGTTCGGAGGCAATAATTCTGCCTGCATCAACGATGCCGCCGATGGCGGCTTGCTGTTTGGTTGCCCCAATACATCGCAATTCGTCTCAGAAATCGTCGCAAACGGGCAGTCGTACTTTCAGGCAGCCGGTGACTTTGGCGCATACCAGCCGCCGGACGCGGGTTGTTCTCCAGACGCAAGTGCCCAGGCCCCCGCAGCACCGACCGACATACGGGCTCTGCCGGGACTCACCCTTGTCGGTGGGACAGCGCTAACGATGAGCGACGGCGGGGCCGCGTACGTCAGCGAAACAACTTGGTCCCAGGGTGCCGGGGGTACAGGTGCCGGAGGCCAGCTTCCCAGTGAAGTTACTCCAGACTATCAACTGAACCTCATTCAGCAGAACTTGGCAAGCGGGCAAGCATCATCCACGGTGCGCAATGCCCCCGACGTCTCCGTGGTAGCAACGAGCCTGTTTAGCTTCGTCAATGGCAAAAAAAGCTCCTTTGCCGGCACAAGCGCGGCCGCGCCCGAATGGGCGGGGTTCATGGCCCTCGCGAACCAGCAGCGTCAAATGCAGAGCCCCTCACTGCCCTCAGTTGGCTTTGCGAACCAAACGCTTTATACGCTCGCGACCTTCCCCGGCTACAGCAGCCAGTATTTCAACGACATTCAAGACAACAGCAGCAATACAAACACATGCGGCTTTGGATACACTGCGGTCATGGGCTACGACTTGGCAACAGGCCTCGGAAGCCCTCGGTGCGGCCTCATCAGCGAGCTTAGCGCAATTGGTCAACAAAAGCCTGCCGTTACCGTGGTGCTTTCAACGGTTTCGCTCTGCACGTCGGGCGGCAACTTGTTCAATTGCCTGAGTCCTTCATGCAACTCTCAGAGCATCACGGATATCATCATTCCCTGCAATCCGACACCGAACCCCGACGGGAGTATCTCACAGAGTATCGTGACCGTCCCGCCTCAGCAGTACGGGTGCGGAAACGGACATGGCGCTGTCGTGCAGGTAACGTGCCAAGGCACTGGACAGGTGGGGAATATTGGTCTCAGCGGCAGCGTTGCACTCTCTGTCAGCGATCAGTGCGGAACAAATCAGATCGACCCATGCAACGTGTCGACGTTCACGTTCGCCGATCTACTTCCCGGTGCCGCGCAGTTTCCTAACTGCTTTGGGGCGGCATGCAATCCCTTCCCATATCTCTCTTCCACTAGCCCCTTGGGCATCGAATCGTGCTCCAATCCGGGAAGCACCTGCAGCCCAAGCGGTTGCCCACCTAGTGGCCAAGATCAAGAACAGAGCTGCCCATTTAACAACTTCCAAGCACTGCTAACGGTCGAGAATACGGGCGGATTCTGATGGATCGATTGCGGCGGGCGCGCGGCTGTTACAGATCTTGTGCGGGTTCTCAAATAGGAGCCGCGGTTATTCTTGGCCTCACAACTTCTGGGGCCTATGGATGCGCGTCTGGAGGAGCGCCCGAAGCACCGGTAGCGAACTGCCAGCTCGATGCTGAGTGCGATTCGATGGCTGGTGCTCAGGACGGCCCGTTGAATGGACGGGATGCTGTGGACGATTCGCCTGTGCTCGATGCGGAGGCACGGCGAGATGCCACACCGCTCGGCGGGGCGTGTAAGAGCGATGCGGACTGTGACACGGGCCTCGGGTGTCGCTTTTTGGTATCGGCGGGCTGCACCGCGAGCGCCACGTGCGTGCAGATCCCGTCTGGCCCAAACGGGTGCGCCAACGTCACGTTCTACTGTTCCTGTGATGGGGGTCTGCTCACCACATCGACCTGTCCAGACGGCCTCGAGCCATCGTGGGAGGGGTATGCTCCGGGTCCGGTATTCCCGGTAGGGCCTGTGGCGGACATCACCGAGTGTCAGAGCGAAGCGAGCGGTGAATGACGGTTGAGCGAACCGCTGCGCGGCGAGTCGTGAAGTCGTGGCTGCCGGCACGCCCGTAGGCGCTGGGGGCGGCTGCCGGTCTCCTGGGCCTGCGGCGACCGCGGTGGGGGGGGCCGCGGAAAGGAGATCGGCGATGGGAATCGACGATGGGAAAGAGCCGGCGTCGATTGCGACGGTAGGCGTCACCCATAGAGGGTCGTTCACTCCACGAGTTGCTCGCCTCTGCCAGATGATCCTTGTCGTGCCGCTCCTCGAATGTGGCGCGCGCACGGGATTGGAGGTGGACACGCCGGATTCATCAGCATTCAATACCACGACGGGAGGCGCCAATGGCGGGTCCGGTGCAAGCACCGTTTCTCTCCTTGCTTGCCCACCGTGCCCAGCGGAACACACTTGCTCGGGGCCGTGGGCCTGTGTGCGAGCCGATGGGTGCACATACGGTTTATGTAATATGTATGGATTTAGCTTTAGCGGAGCCATGTGTGATTCGGACTACATGTCCTTTGGGATGTGCCTTTCGGCCAAAGAGGTCGACTTGTGCCCGATATCTCAATCCGATGATGGCCAGCCGATATTTGATCACTGTGTCTGGCCACCGCCCGGGGTTCAAGGCGCCTGTAATTCTACCCCCGCCGCGTCCAGAGATCAGAGTTGTGGTCACGTTCATTGCGGTCCGGGATGCACTTGTCTCTGCGAAAACGTCTGCTGGTGCGGTGGGTACGTTGCGGACGCAGGCTCGGGGTGAGTGAGTCCGACGAGTCTGTCCCGCTCCGACCACGGCCGCCACCGTCGCCCGGCCCCCGTGAGAATCTCCGTCGCGTGGCCGCGCTGCGAGGCCAGGAGTGGACGTGGCGCCCGTGGAGGCACGGTCCTCTCCTCGTTTGACGTTTCACGTCGCGCTTCCGGCGGATTCGCACGTCCGTCTACAACCTCGCTCGTGAGGTCGGCGAACTGTCAGGGAGGACCCGCACGAATGACATTCGCGACGCGCACGTCGCGTTGGTCGCGGCAAGGCACGCGGATGCGCTGTACACGAGCGATCCGGCAGACATGCGAAGGCTCATTCCGGCCTGCGGCCAGCGAAGTCCCGTGATCGTTCGCTGCTGATGGCCATGGGCCCACGGCAACCTCCGCCGACGGCCGGGGAGAGAGAGACTACTTCACCATTTCGACGCCTACGTCGATGACCGAGCGGATGGCCTCGTAGTCGCAATCCGCCGTGAATACGTCGAGCGGTCCTTCCAGGGGCTTGATGTCGCCCTTCTCCTTCTCGAGGTCCCGAAGGGCGCGCCGCAGCCGCCCGGCGGGGCTCGGGTGGGACGAGTTGGCCAATCGCGGAGAGCGGCAAGAACTTCGTCTTTCCAGCTCTGTGTTGCTCGATGGCCCGCATGGCAGAGCGGCTACCGAGGATCTCGAGTGTCTCGACGATGGCCTCCATGCGCTCGCGCGAGACCAGATACGCCACCGTCTCGTCGTGCCTGCGAATCGAGACGGGCCCGCCCTTCTGGACCTCCTTGAGGATTCGTGGGAGCTGGCTCTGCGCCTCGCTGACAGAGTACGTACTCTTCATGAAGGATCTACGTACGGCCGGGGTCCGCGACGGTCGAGCCGCGCTTCCCAACGGCGTCTCGACAACGTCATGACATGCCGTAACATCTCTACAAATCAGAGGAACTGCATATGCCGCTGTCATCGCCGCGCTCCGAGAAGCTCGACATTCGCATCATGAGCGCCGCCAGCGATACGCTCGCCGAGCGCAACCGCATTGGCCTGACGGCCGAAGACTGGGCGGCATTCACGTCCGCGCTCGACGCCCCGCCGCGCAAGCATCCTCGTATGAAGCGCTTGCTCGGCGACCCGACCGTTCTTGATTGAGCCTGGCGATCGGGCAGGGATGTCAAACCGCAGATCGCCAAGCTCCCGTTGGCCCACGATACCTCGGTGTTCGACAGCGCCTCGCCCGCACTCGACCGGTACGCGAAGTCCTCACCTCACCGGCGCCGACCAGGGTGCGGATGCTTTCGCGCGAATGTGAAGATTGCTGAAGTTTACGAGGAGGTACGGTTTGCTTGGGCATGGCTGAATCCACTCGGTCATCACCTCATCGAAGAACGCGCGGATCGTTTCCTCGTCGGCCAGTTTCAATCCGGCGCGGGAACCACAAATGCAGGATGTTCTCGGATGATTCGTACTCGCCAGCCGCGAACTTGTCGGTCGTCATGGCCGTTGATCTGGAACGATCGCATCTACGCGACCGTCTGGCCAGTCGCCCCGACCCCGTGGCTGTGGGAGAAGCAGCCCGGTTGATTTGACGGGGAGCTCGCGGCAACGTCCTCCTGGCTCGCCGATGCGGCCCGGCGCAAGCTCCGGGCCGAGGGGTTGCTGCGCGCCGTGGAAGGCTGGGAGGACGAGCACCTAGGCGCCAGGTGCCTACTAGCTTAGCTAGTTCTCGTCCGGGAACGGTAGCTGCGCGAAAACAAAGGGCCTTTGGTCCGCGCGTCATGGAAATAGGACCGAGGGTTCCGCTGTTTTATCGAGGAAAACGCCAATTCCCCTCGAAAAACCCTCGGAGCCCTCGATGCGGAAAACCTACCACGCGCAGCTACCTTTGACGTCCGCGAACCCGCACCCCCGCGCGGCGGAACTCTGCGAGATGAGCGCCTTGCTCGATGCGAGCGTTGGGGTGCTCCGACGCGTTCAGGCTGACCTGCTTCGCCAAAGAAAGGCCGACGCGAAGAGGGGACGCGAGGGGGATGACGGCCGAGCAGGTCGTGCGTGCGGCGCTGGTGAAGCAGATGTTTGGGTCTAAGTGACCAGGAGTCTGCCTTTCAGCTCAGTGACTCGCTCGTGCTTCGCGGCTTCTGTCGCCTTTCGCCGTCGGCGGCACCGCCGAAGAAGTCTGCGTTGCAGGCGAACATTGCGTCGATTCGCCACGAAACGTGGGAGGCGATGAACAAGGCACTCGTGTTGAGGGCGCGCGAACGCAAGCTCGAGGACGGCCGATGGATGCGCACCGACACCACCGTGGTCGAGTCGAACATCCACCATCCCCTCGACTCATCGCTCTTGTTTGACGGCGTACGCGTGCTCTCGCGCACGCTCCTGCGGGCGCACGAGGAGTACGGCACGGTCACCTGCAATCATCGACGACGGGCGAAGCGACGCGCCATAGCGATCCCAGGCGGGGACCATGACGAAGCGTGTTCCGCTCTACAAGGACCTGCTCAAGATCACGCACAAGACCGTGGGGGCGGCGGAGACGGCGCTCGCGGATTCTCACGCGCCGCGGGGCCCTCGGCTTCGTCGCCACGCTTTCGCACTTTCTTCCGCTCGTAAAACGCATCATCGACCAG